>CAVQAM010000001.1:0-1062132 GCA_963710585.1 uncultured Acidobacteriaceae bacterium
ACCTTTGACATCATGAACTTTGCCAGCGAATCGGGGACCTTCTCGATGGTCTTGGGCCTGCCGATCAACGGTGAGGAACACTTCGTGTTGGAATACAACCCGACCGATTTGACGCTCGACGTGGTTGCGGGCCCGCTGTTGGGAGCCAACAACGACGGAACCACTCTCATCGCTTCCAACTTCGCATCTGGCGGTACATCTGACATTACATCTAGCATTACATCCAGCATTGCGTCTGACTATGGCCCATCTTCGTCAACTCCGGAGTCGGGCAGCTTATTGCTTCTTGGTTCGGGCTTGTTGTTCGTGGGTTATAGTGTTCGTCGGCGCATGACAAAGTAGCAAAACCGGCACGGACCCAATATCAAAGGGAATGGGGGTCCGTGCCGGTTTCTTAGGCCGCCGAGCACAGGCTCCTAGCCAGAAAATCAGGAGAAGAGTATGACCCTACCAGCGACACCTGAAACCGGAACCAGCAAGGGACGGATGTTTTGGATTCTGGGATGCGTAGTCTGCTTGTTGCTTGGACTACACTGCTGTCCGGTTAAGTTGCAGGGTGCTGGCTACAAGTAATAGCTGCGCAACAAGTTGAAGCCATTTTGGGCTTGCCGCGATTTGAATGCGGGGAGAGCAGACAATGGCTCATGAATCAGGGCCGCACCGTCTTCTCGCAATTGATCAGCTTTCTTCCCGACCGGGAGTTCCGTCGTTGCGTCGAACGTTATCAGGGTGACCTCCGGTTGCGAGGCTTCACCTGCTGGGACCAGTATCTGGCGATGGCCTTCGCGCAGTTGACCTATCGCGAAAGTCTGCGTGACATCGAAGCCTGTTTGGGTTCGTTGCAGGGCAAGCTGTATCACTTGGGATTCCGTGGCAAGGTGGCACGCTCGACGCTGGCGGATGCGAATGAATCGCGGGACTGGCGCATCTTCGCCGACTTCGCGCAGAGGCTGATTGCCACCGCACGCCGACTGTATGCCCGCGAGCCCATGGGCGTCGATCTGGAGCAGAGCCTGTATGCCCTGGATTCCACAACCATCGATCTGTGTCTGGCGCTGTTCCCCTGGGCCCGGTTTCGGCGACGCAAGGCCGCCGTCAAGCTGCACACCCTGCTGGACCTGCGCGGCAACATTCCCACGTTTATTCGCGTTACCGAGGGCAAGGTGCATGATGTCAACATGCTCGACGAGATCCTGCCGGAAGCCGGTGCCTTCTATGTCATGGATCGAGGCTACGTTGATTTCCAGCGGTTGTTCGTGCTGACGCTCAGCTCGGCCTTCTTCGTGCTGCGCACCAAGTCGAACCTGTTGCTGCAGCGGCGCTACTCCCATCCGGTGGACAAGAGCACCGGCGTCTGCTCGGACCAGACGGTGATTCTATCTTCCTTCGAGTCGGCCTCGGTGTACCCAGACGCACTACGAAAGGTGAGCTACTGCGATGCTGAAACCGGCAAGCGGCTGAAGTTCCTGACCAACAACTTCACGCTTCCCGCGCTGACCATCGCCCAAATCTACAAACAACGCTGGCAGGTGGAACTGTTCTTCAAATGGATCAAACAGCACCTGCGGATCAAAGCTTTCTACGGCACCAGTGAGAACGCGGTGAAGACCCAAATCTGGATTGCGGTATCGGTGTATGTGCTGGTGGCGATCGTGCGCAAGCGGTTGGGACTGGAGGCCAGCCTGTACCAGGTTCTACAGATTCTCAGCCTCACGCTCTTCGAGAAAACGCCCATTTTATGCGCCCTTCAGGGCATCGACGAGGGCGCCAATTTCACCGAAAACGTCAACCAACTGATTCTGTTCGAGTTTTAACCGGACAGCAGTGCTTGGACTATTCATCGGGCATGCTGTGACTTACCACAGAATGCGCACAGCCACCAACTTCTCGACACCTTATCAGGCGGTATTGCTGAGTAATGGTTCCGTATATTACGGCAAGCTGTCGGGCTATGGTAGCGGCCATCCTGTGCTGACCGACGTTTACTATATCCTCAGCAAAACGAATCCCGACGACAAGCAGGTCACCAACGTTTTGGTGAAGCGTGGCAAGGAACTGCACGGTCCTGATCGCATGTACCTGAACGCCAGGCAAATCGTCTTCGTGGAACCCGTCGGCCCCAGCTCGAAGGTTGCCCAGTTGATCAGCGAAGCCAGCCAGTAAATGGTGGCGCGTAGCGGTGTGTGACACTGACGATTGTGGCGACGCCACAACAAATCCCCACCCAAGCAAAACGGGCTTAGGTGGGGCACTCGGCCCTCGGACAAGCAAAAGAAAGGAAGCACACATGATCGGAGCACTTATTGCCAAGAGCAAGCTGGCCGGCGCCTTCGACGCTTTGAACCGGCATGACCTGCCGAAGTTCATGTTGGCTTGGCGCGATGACGCGACCTTCGTTTACCCCGGAGACATTCCTGAAAGCGGCGTTTTTCAGGGCAAGAACGCCGTCGAAGGCTGGTTCCGGCGCTTCTTCGAGCAGTTCCCGACAATTCAGTTCGACGTTCAGGATATTTGCGTGCGGAACATCCTGGACTTCCGGGGAAGCAATGTTGCCGCTGTGCACTGGAATATCCACCTCAAGAACCAAGCGGGAAGGGTAGGCAATAACAGTGGGGTAAGTCTAGTCAGTATCAAAGGCGGCAAAGTACTTTATGTAAAGGACTTCATTTTTGATTTGGGGGAGAACTTTAGGGCCAACTGGAGTGCACCCGTTCTGGAGAGTGTGCACTCTTGAATGAGAATTGGCGGCTGCCCCACCCAAGCCGGTTTTGTTGGGTGGGGATTTTCCTCGCGCATCACAGACTCCGTGACAACCCCCATTCGCCAACTGACAACTGGCTACTGACCGCTACTGGCAACTGTTCACGGGCCACTGGCAACTGTTTTCCTGCTACACTGCGCATAACTTCGGCGGGTCGAGAGCTCACGTGCTACTGGAACTGCGGGTCGAAAACTACGCGGTCATTGATAACGTCGCCGTGGAGTTCGCGCCCGGTCTGAATCTGCTGACCGGCGAAACCGGCGCGGGAAAATCCATCCTCATTGACGCACTTGCGTTGCTTCTCGGCGACAAAGCCTCCACCGACACCATTCGTCACGGCACCGACAAGGCCTTGGTTTCGGCGGTCTTCAAGGTTGAGTCCAAAGCCCTGGATGCGGTCCTGGAAGCCAACGGCCTGGATTCCGATGCCGATTCCCAATCCGACGATGGCCAAGTGATTCTTCGCCGCGAGATTGCGACCGGCGGCAAAGGCCGCGTCTTCGTGAACAATCAGCCGGCGACGGTGGCTGTCCTCAAGCAACTTGCGCCCCATCTGGCGGTGATCCATGCGCAGAATGTGGCCGTGCTGGCGTTCGATGCGGCATCGCGCCTGGCGCTTCTGGATACCTTCGCCGGAGTGGACACATCGACGGCCGCGGCGGCCTTCGAAAGTTGGAACCAGGTCCGCCATCGCATCGCCGATTTGGAGCGCGACGAGCATGACCGGCTGCGCCTGCTGGACTTGTGGAGCTTTCAGCGCAAAGAAATCGCCGACGCGCGTGTGCAGCCGGATGAAGACACCAGGCTCGAGGCCGAGAAACGCGTGCTGGCCAACTCCGAGAAGGTGTTCACGGCTGCCATGGCGGCCTACGACGCGCTCTATGAGAGCAATACTTCAGCGGCAGCTTCGATTCGTGCGGCAACGCGGCAAGTCGAGGAGTTGTCGCGCTTTGATGAGAAGTTCCGGCAATCTCTGCCCGAGCTTGAGTCCGCGCGCATCACCCTGGAAGACATCGGTCAGGCGCTCCGCGATTACGCCGAAGGCATCGAGGCTTCGCCCGCGCGTCTCGCCGAGGTCGAAGACCGGCTGGCCCTGCTCGATCGGCTGAAGCGCAAATACGGGCCGACGCTCGACGACGTGATCGCGCTGGGCGACGAACTGGAACGCAAACTCAGCGAGATGGAGAACAAGGACGAAGTCCTGCGCGCTCTGAAGATCGAGCTGACAAATGCCGCGGCGAGATATCTGGAGGCGGCGCGCGGTCTTTCCCGCCATCGCTACGAAGCGGCGCGCAAGCTGGAGAAGATGGTCGAGAGCGAGATCAACGAACTGGCCATGAAGGCGCGCTTCAAGGTCGAGGTCAGCGGCTCGGACGAAGAAGGGAACTGGAGCGCCACGGGCTTTGACCAGGCGCAGTATTTGATTTCCGCCAATCCCGGAGAGCCGCTGGGCCCGGTCGAAGAAATCGCGTCGGGCGGTGAACTGTCGCGGGTGATGCTGGCGCTGAAGACCAGCGTTGAGGCCGGTCAGACGAAACGAGGCACCGGTGCGGGTGCCCCACATAACGGCAGGGGTGCCCCACCCTTCTCGCTTTCTTCTGGCGAGAGGGTGGGCTCACATCGCACGTTGGTCTTCGATGAGATCGACAGCGGCATCGGCGGTCGCGCCGCCGAAGCGGTGGGCAGGAAGCTGAAGCAGCTCGCGCGGACCAAGCAGGTGCTGTGCATCACGCACCTGCCGCAGATCGCGTCGTTTGCCGACCAGCATTACCTCATCGAGAAGCGGGAATCGGGCGGGAGAACGAAGACCTCGGTGCGGCCGCTGAATCCCGAAGAACGCACGCGCGAGATCGCGCGCATGATGAGCGGCGCCAAGCTGACCGACACCTCGCTGAAGCACGCCGAGCAGATGCTGAAGGCAAACCAGTAGTCAGTTGCCAGTTGTCAGTTTTGCCGATCAGTATTAGGGCCAAGGTGCCGTCTCAGGTTGAGTCTTAAACGAACAGTCGGAGTGTAGTGCGGGGTCCAGGCCCGCGTGAATGCCAAAGAATCCGAGCGCCGTGGGCGCGAAAGAGCCTAGCCCAGCGCTTCAGCGCTGGCTTGTACCGTCAGCCGCATTGCTCGCGCTATTGATGCTCAGTGGAGCGAGTGCGCCGTCGCGCGCAAGCGGCGTAAAATCAAACCCCCAGATCACGCTCTGGGCGTGGGAGCATCCGGAAGACCTGAGGTTCCTCAACTCTGACAAGGTGGGAGTAGCCTTCCTGGCCGGATCGGTGTACCTGGACCAGCAGCCGGTCGTGCGCCCGCGCCTGCAGCCGCTGCGTGTAGGTGAGCACACGCGGGTCACAGCTGTTGTCCGCCTGGAAAATACCAAGAGTACTCCCGCGGTTTTCTCCGACGAGTATCGCCACCAGTTGGCTGACCGGATAGTGGGGCTGAGCGCCGCTTCGCAGGTTTCCGCGTTGCAGATCGACTTCGACGCCACCCATTCGCAACAGGACTTTTATCGCTCGTTGATCAAGGACGTGCGGGGACGCCTTCCCGCCTCCATGCCGCTATCCATTACCGCGCTGAGCTCGTGGTGCATGGGGGATGACTGGCTGAGCGGGCTGCCCATCACTGACGCCGTGCCCATGCTGTTCCGCATGGGGCCGGACCGCGCGGCCATCCTGCAATCCCTGGCTTGGGGACAGGACTTTCGCCAACCCCTGTGCCGCGGCAGCGTCGGCGTTTCGACTGACGAGCCCTGGCCTGCGCCGCTGCTGGCATCGCTGCTGGGCCGCCATGTGTACGTCTTTCATCCTCGGTCCTGGACCCAAGAGAGCTTTGCCGCTGTCGAGCGGAGGTTACAGCCATGAAATTAATGCCGCGCATCGCACTGGGGCTGACGCTCCTCGGCGTGTTGCTGGTTCCGGTCAACATCTTTTCCTCCGGCGTCTGGATCGAAACGACCTTTGTCCTGAAGCACCGGCCTGACGGGCCGGCGAAGGCCTTCAATGCAGGCGAGCTTGGCATCCTATGGCCCCAGTTCGAGCGGCGGTACCTGGTGATTGCCTATCGCTATCTGGAGCAAAAGCCTCTTACCGCAGAGGAGCGGCAGAGCCTGGACGATGCCGCCAAGCCCCGCGTTACTCCACCGGGCACGCCCTACGACCCCGATCCTCCCGTGACCACGTGGCTGAAGGCGCGCAGCTATGCCCTCGGCCTCCAAGGGGTAGCGAGGATCGGGATTGACCGCTACTGGAGGAAAGACTTTGTGTTCTATCCCAACTGCGGTGACGATGCGTTTACCAATGCCGCCAACACGGCGATGGATCGCGCCCAGAGCTTTGGAGTTGCTTCGCCGTTCATGCGCGAGTGGGTCGCGGGCCAGGACGTGGTCTTCCAGAACTGCGGTCCCAGGATGTCCTGGGGGGTGGGCCCAACACCGCCTCGCGCGCCGCACCTGCCTCCTGCCGTCACGCTGGACAGTCCCCTGCTGCGCTTCGACCGGCAATATCAGGTGGCCGCGGCCAATTTCTACGGCGGCGACCTGGACGCTGCGGCGAATGCTTTTGAGCAGATCGCGCATGAGCCCGACTCCCCTTGGCGCAAGCTGGCGCCGTACCTGGTGGCGCGCTGCTATATTCGCAAGGCAACCATCGGAGGGAAGGGCGAGAACTCGTTTTTGCCAGAGCCCATGCACGCTGCCGAGCAACGTCTGCAGGCCATCCTGGCCGACAAGTCGTTGGCAAGTATGCATCCGGCGGCGCAGCGTCTGCTCGACTACGTGGAGGCGCGGCTTGATCCCGAGCAGCGGCTGCACGCGATTGCTGCGCAACTGGCAACCGGCGCGGGACCACAGTTTGAGCGCGGGCTGTTTGACTACACCTTTCTGCTGGATCAGCTCCTGGAGCGGCAGGCGCAGAGCGCTGAACTCCAGAAAGCGTTTCAGAAAATCATTGAACAATCTAGCAAGAACCGGAACGTTGACTACGAGATCACTCATGCTGCGATGAACAATACGTTGCTCAAGGCATGGAAGGGGGCCGCAGCCAAGGCGGAAACCCTGGATGACCTGACCGACTGGGTAATCACCTTTCAGATCGACGGCACATTGGCTCAGGTCAACGGCATATCGGCGGACCAGCACGGCTTCGAGCGCTGGCAAGCAACCAAATCGATCCCATGGCTGCTGAGCGCGCTAGTGTCGATGCGTGCGAGCGATCCGCATGCGGCGGAGGTGGAGCAAGCGGCGGCGATGATTGGCGCTGACTCTCCCGCCTACGACACGGCGCTGTATCACCGGGTGCGCCTGCTAGAGGAGAAAAACCAGAACCAGCAGGCGCGCAAGCTGCTAGACGCGAACTGGGCGCGCATCGAGAAGGATTCGCCATCGAACCGGAACGCATTCCTGGCCCAGCGCTTCGCCGTGGCCACCAGCTTCCTGGAATTTCTGCGCTTTGCGCCGCGCACGCCGGTGGTGCTCGAGGACACTATTGGCAAGTACCCCTACCTGTGTGAAGACGGAAGCTGCCGTTCTTTCCCGCCAACGGCACCGGTCATCGAACCGCCGCCGCAACGGCTGGAAGCGGATTCCGTGAGGATCTTCAACCAGCGCCTGCCGCTGAGTTTGCTGGTGCAGGCCGCCAACGGAACGACGCTGCCCGCGGATTTGCGCGACGAACTGGCGGCGCGGACGTGGTTGCGGGCGGCGATTCTCGACGACACCACAGCCGCCCGCGCCTTGCAGCCGCACGTGTTGGCCAAGTATCCCGAGATGCACAGCTACATCGAGCAGTATGACCACGCCGATTCGGCGCAGGCGCGACGCTTTGCGCTGGTGTTCATGGTGATGCACTTCTCCGCCCTGCAACCCTTCGTGAACGCGGGAGCGCTGGGCTCGGTGATCAGGCCGGGAATTTGGACTTATAGTTGGTGGTGCTCTGACGTGGGCGGAACCCCGGAGCACCCTGTTTATCAAAACGTAATGTTTTCGCCTGCCGGATCGGGAGCGCCATCGAAATCCGAGGTCGCTCTTCCCCCCGCGCCTTCATGGTTGACGTCGGCGGAAAGAGAACGAGGCGAGCGGGAGTGGCGCAAGCTGTCGCAGATTGGCGCCGCTCCCAGGTATTTCGCCCCCGTGGTGCTGGACTGGGCAAAGACGCATCCCGACGATCCACGCGTGCCCGAGGCGCTGCATTATTTCGTGCGCGCCACTCGATACGGCTGCGTGGACAAGTCGATTCGCCCGTACAGCCGGGAGGCATTCGACCTGTTGCACCGGAAGTATCCAGGATCGGAGTGGACGAAGAAGACGCCGTACTGGTACGGCTGAGAGGCCAGTGATCGTAGTCTGGCTTGTTACAGCTTACTTGATCGCCCCTTCTTTGCCTGCCAGCCTGCGGAGAAGTCCCATCTGTCCGTTGTGATAGCCCTCGTGATAATGGAGACGAACCAGCGCGTCCGCGACGGAACCTGTGAGCGGGGGTTGACGCATCGGCTCCGGCACGGGAAGGGCCAAGGCCTCGTCGGAGAGCGCCGCCAGAGCGGGAAGCAGTTGATGCTGCGAATCGCGTAGCAATCCACGGAGCGTAGCGAGGTCAGGCACCTTGTCGCCGGGCTGAACTGGGTGCGATCCGCGAGCATAGTGCGCGGCCACCTCGTCCCCAACCACGGGCGCGCCACCGGCAAGGCTCAGGACCATGTTGCGGGCAACCACGATGTGTCCCAGGATCCAGTTCAGGCAGTTGCCCGCGCCCGGCGGCTGGACGAGGCTGTCTTCGTTGCTGACATCGTCAAGGTTGCGTTCGATGGCTCCGTAGCTGAATTCGTACATCTGCGCAATTTCGCTGCCGGTCATGATCGGGCTCTCCTGCCCCAAGGATTGTACAGCGGCCTTTCGCCGCTACGCGGGCTTGATCTGGCCCGTTCCCCATTAACTGCGAAATTTGCGCCTTAGGCTGCTAAATTGCACTACTTCAGGTCGTTACCTTGGTGATTCCACCGCTGCTGCATACAATAGAGTAACCGTGGGGAAAAGCGGGTTTCTACCCGTATACTGGACAGCATAAAAGAATGACTCAACCTGACGCCAAAACCTTACTTTTATTGAAGCCGCGGGGCTTCTGCGCCGGCGTGGTGCGCGCCATCGACATTGTTCGCATAGCCCTGGAGACCTTCGGAGCGCCGATTTACGTGCGCAAAGAGATCGTCCACAACCGTTATGTGGTGGACGAACTGAGCGCCAAGGGCGCTATCTTTGTGGACAGCGTGCAGGAAGTCCCGGCCGGCGAGCGCATCATCTACAGCGCGCATGGGGTCGCGCCCGAGGTGCGGGACGCCAGCAAGCTGCGCGAGTTGCGGGTGATTGATGCCACCTGCCCGCTGGTCACCAAGGTCCATGTGGAAGCCGTGAAGTTTGCGCGGGAAGGCTATGCGCTCATCCTCATCGGCCACCGCGACCATGATGAAGTGATTGGCACGCTCGGCGAAGCGCCCGACGTTACGCAGGTTGTGGACTCGCCCGAGGAGGTGGACGCCCTTGAGGTCCCCGATCCCAACCGGATTGCGTATCTGACCCAGACCACGCTGAGCCTCGACGAGACCAGCCACGTCATCGCGGCGCTCCGGAAAAAGTTTCCCAATATCCAAGGGCCACACGCACAGGACATTTGCTATGCCACGGAGAATCGGCAAACCGCGGTGAAGGATGTCGCCGGCGAATGTGACCTTCTGCTGATTGTCGGCTCGGACAACAGTTCCAATTCCAACCGCCTGGTCGAAGTCGCCCGCAATCTGGGCGCGCAGTCCCATCTCATCGAGAACTACCGCTCGATCAAACCGGAGTGGCTGGAAAACGTCAATACGGTGGGTTTGACGGCGGGCGCTTCGGCCCCCGAGATCCTGGTGCAACAGGCCGTGACTTTCCTGGAAGAGCAGGGTTTCACCAACATGCGTGAAATCGAGGTCATGCCCGAGCACGTGCGTTTCGGATTGCCCTCCGAGATCGTCGAGGCCATTGGCGCTGCGCCAGCCATGGCGGAGTAGGTAGGGAATGGAAGGTCCTTCCGATCGTGCCGAAGTACGCTTCGGCAAAATCGATGACATCAAGAGCCGGGTGGCGGCCGCCATCGATGCTTCGCGGCGATACCTGTTCTCCATCCAGGACCGCGAAGAGGGCTACTGGTGCGGCGAACTGGGCGCCGATACAACCCTGGTCTCCGATTACATCCTGCTGCATCGTCTACTGGGCACCGAAGATCCGGTGCGGACACGGAAGTGCGCGACTGAGATCCTGAATCGGCAGAATCCCGACGGCGGCTGGCCGATTTACAACGATGGCCCTTCCAACGTCAGCGCCTCCGTCAAGGCCTATTTCGCGCTGAAAATGGCGGGCTACAGTGCCGATCATCCGCAGCTCAGCAAGGCCCGCGAGCGCATTCTCGCTTTGGGCGGCGTCACTGCGGTCAATACCTTTACCAAGATTTATCTGTGCTTCCTCGGGCAATACGATTACGACGCAGTCCCGGCAATTCCGCCCGAGATCGTGCTGTTTCCCAAGTGGTTCTGGTTCAATATCTACGAGATCTCGTCCTGGTCGCGCGCCATTCTGGTGCCACTCTCGATTGCGTACGCGAAGAAGCCGTTCAAGAAGATTCCCGCGGAACAGGGAATTGACGAGCTCTTTGTGGGCGGGCGGAGCCATCTACGCCTGCGCTGGGCCGACAAGCTGGTGAGCTGGCGCAATTTCTTTCTGGTGCTCGATCGCCTGGTCCACTTGTTGGAGCAGATTCATGTTCGTCCGCTGCGTTCGCGCGCCTTGAAGGTCGCCGAGAAGTGGATGTTGGAGCGCATGGAGATGAGCGACGGCCTGGGGGCAATCTATCCCAGCATGATGAATTCCATCATCGCCTTGCGCTGCCTGGGTTACTCGCTGGACGACCCGCAGGTGATCCGCGCGATGGATGAGTTCGAGAAACTCGGCATCGAGGAAGAGGCCACGTTTCGCATGCAACCCTGCATGTCGCCGGTGTGGGACACCGCGTATGCCGTGTTTGCCCTGGCGGAAAGCGGAGTGGCGGCCAACGATCCTCGCCTGGTGCGGCCCTGCGAGTGGATGCTGCGCAAGCAAGTCACTCGCAAAGGCGACTGGTGCGTGAAGAACCGCAAGGCAGCGCCGGCGGGCTGGTATTTCGAGTTCAACAACGAGTTCTACCCCGACGTGGACGACAGCGCGCAGGTCATGCTGGCCCTCAGCCGGGTGAAGACCAGCAACGAGAGCTATCACAGCAAGTCGGTGCAGCGCGCACTGGACTGGATCTTGTCGATGCAGTGCAAGAACGGCGGCTGGGCGTCGTTCGACAAGAACAACGATCGCATGGTCTTCCAGAACATTCCCTTCGCCGACCACAACGCCATGCTGGATCCGCCCACGGTCGACATCACCGGCCGGGTGGTGGAATGCCTGGCGAGCTATGGCTATTCGCTGAAGGACGAGCCGGTGCGGCGCGCCGTCGAGTTCATCAAGCGCGAGCAGGCGGTGGACGGCTCCTGGTTCGGACGCTGGGGCGTGAACTACATCTATGGGACCATGCAGGTGCTGCGCGGGCTGGAGGCGGTCGGTGTGGATTATCACGAGACCTTCGTGTTGCAGGCCGTCGAGTGGCTGCGCATGATGCAGAATCCGGATGGCGGATGGGGCGAGAGTTGCGACTCCTACGACGACGCCAACATTAAGGGAGTTGGTCCGAGCACGCCTTCGCAGACCGCGTGGGCGGTGATGGGTTTGCTTGCCGCCAATGACACGCGCAATGATTCACTGCAGCACGGTATCGCCTATCTGCTGAAGACGCAGCGCCGCGATGGGTCGTGGGATGAGTCGCTCTACACCGGCACGGGATTTCCGCGAGTGTTTTACCTGATGTACTACATGTACCGGCAGTACTTCCCGCTGCTGGCGCTGACCACGTACGCCAAGGTCAGTAGCCAGTAGCCAGTTGGCGGTAGAGGATGGGCCCTCCCACGCCAGCGGAGCGGGATGTGATTCGGGTCGCTAACATTGCCAACTCGTCCGCTGACAGCACTGACAACTGACTACTGAGAGATGAAATGTTTCGTCACAGGCGCGACCGGATTTCTGGGAAGCCACGTTGCCCGTCAACTGCTTTTCCGAGACGCGGAGTTACGCCTACTGGTGCGTCCCACCAGCCGTCTCGACAACATCGCCGACCTGCCGGCGGAGCGCGTGGTGGGCGATCTACGCGATTCGGAATCGCTGAAGAGAGGCATGTCGGGTTGCGAGTTTGTCTTCCACGTAGCCGCCGACTACCGGCTCTGGTCGCGCCACGGTCAGGAGCTTTACGACTCCAACGTTGAGGGCACCCGCAACGTCCTGGCAGCGGCGAGAGATTCAGGCGTGCGGCGGGTTATTTATACCAGCAGCGTTGCCACCATGGGCTTCGGCAACAACGGCCGCCTTACCGACGAGAAGACGCCAGTCACGCTATCCAACATGATTGGCGATTACAAGCGCAGCAAATTCATGGCGGAACAGCTTGCGATCGCGGCGGCACGCGCTGGGCAGAACGTCGTGATAGTGAATCCGACGACTCCCATTGGCGAGCGCGATATCAAGCCGACGCCCACCGGACGAATCGTCGTGGATTTTCTCCGCCGTAAATTTCCGGCCTATGTGGATACGGGGCTGAATTTGGTGGACGTCGCCGATTGCGCTCAAGGACACCTGCTCGCCATGGAAAAGGCGGTGCCGGGTGAGCGCTATATTCTTGGTGGCGAGAACCTGACGTTGAAGCAGATCCTGGATAAATTGTCGGCGATCACAGGTCTACCTTCGCCGAAGATTAAGTTGCCCTACGCAGTGGCGTATGCCACGGGCGTGGTGGACACGCTGGTGTCTGGCAAGCTGCTCCAGCGCGAACCTCGCGTGACTTTGGACGCGGTGCGCATGGGGCGCAAGAAGATGTTTATTACCAGCGCGAAGGCCGAGCGCGAACTGGGCTGGAATCCGGGGCCGGTCGATGGCGCATTGCGCCGCGCCGTGGAGTGGTTCCAGGCGAATGGCTATGCCGCGTAAGCCGATCGCGATTGTGGCTGCGATGCGGGTGGAACTGGCGCCCCTTCTTGCCAAAATGAAGATGCAGTCGCAATACGTGGACGGGGTTGAGCTATTCGAGCTGCCGGAGGCCATGGTTGCGGTTGGCGGTATCGGCGAAAAGCGCGCGCGTCACGCCGCCGAGGTGGTGATCGGGCGAGCGCAGCCGAAGCTGCTGGTTTCCGCCGGTATGGCGGGCGCACTCTCGCCTCGGCTAAAGGTGGGCGACAGTGGCCGGATCCGCGAGGTGGTGGATGTCGCTACTGGCGAGCGCTACCCGACGCGTGGAGGCGAGTGGGTGCTGGCGAGCTCGCAAGACATAAGCGACGTCGCAGAGAAACGGGCCTTGCTGACGAAATACGGCGCCGACGTGGTGGACATGGAGGGCGCGGCGGTAGCGCAAGTCGCCACTGAGCGTGGACTGGAGTTCGCTGCGGTGAAGGCCATTTCCGATGATGCTGCCTTCCCGATGCCGCCCCTGGCGCGATTTATTGACGGCAACGGAAGGTTTGACACGAGGCAGTTTCTGATCTATATCGCGCTTCACCCGAAGTGGTGGGCCACGCTGGGAAAGATGAGGAAGAACAGCAAGATTGCTTCTGCGAACCTGTGCCGGAAGTTGCAACATCTAATTGAAAGCAGTAGCCAGTTGTCAGTAGCCAGTAGTCAGTAGCCAGTGGTCAACTGGCAACTGAGATCTGGCAACTGGCAACTGGCTACTGGCAACTGATTTCTGACATGTCGAGCGCAACCCAACTCGGTAGTTCCGCCGGCCAGCAGGCCATCCCTGCGACTATGCAGGCGGCGGTTTATCGCGGGGTGAACGATGTCCGGCTGGAGACCGTCCCGGTGCCGAAGATCGGCCCGGGAGAAATCCTGGTGCGGGTCCACACCTGCGGCATCTGCGGCACCGATCTGAAGAAGATTGCGACCGGTTCGCATTCCGCCCCGCGCATCTTTGGCCATGAAACTACCGGGGTGGTGGCTGCTCTGGGCGAAGATGTTTCCGGCTACGAACTGGGCGATCGTGTGATGGTGTTCCATCACATCCCTTGCGGCGAATGCTTCTACTGCCGGCATAAGGTGTTCGCCCAATGTCCGACCTACAAGAAAGTCGGCGCCACCGCGGGCTACGAGCCCAGCGGGGGCGGGTTCGCCGAATATGTTCGGGTGATGGAGTGGATCGTTGGCAAAGGGGTCATTCGCATTCCGGATGGCATTTCGTTCGAGCGGGCTTCTTTTATCGAGCCCATCAACACCTGCATGAAAGGTATTGAAACACTGAGGCTTACGGCCGGAGAATCGGTGCTGGTGATCGGCCAGGGGCCGATTGGCATCATTCTGGCGGTGCTGGCGCGCCGTTGTGGGGCGCGGGTAATAACTTCCGATTTGTTTCCTCGGAGGCATACAATAGCTCAGACGTTCGGCCTGAACGAAAACATCGACGCCTCTACCTCCGAGACCGTAAGGGCCGTTAAAGAGCTGACGGAGGGCCGAGGGGCGGATGCGGTCATACTGGCGGTAGCTGGCAACGCTTTAATTCGACCGGCCATGGACGCGACGCGTCCTGGAGGCCGGGTGTTGTTGTTTGCGCAAACCCAGCACGGTGAGGCAACGCTCGATCCGGCGGCGGTTTGCGTCGATGAAAAGAGTCTCTTGGGGTCGTACAGCGCTTCGGTGGACTTGCAGGAAGAGTCCGCGCGGTTTGTGCTCAGCGGCGAAATGGAATTAGAGCGGCTCATCAGTCACCGCTTTCCGCTGGCCGGGTCGGTAGAGGCGCTGCACTTGGCTGCCCACCCCAAAGCGGACTCCATGAAGGTGGTCATTCAGCCGGGCAGCTTATGGAAGGACCAATAAGTGAGCAGACAGATGACAGCGGCGGTCCTCTATGGCAAAGAGGACGTCAAGATCGAGCAGGTGCCGATTCCCACGCTGGGGGAAGGGGAAGTGCTGGTCAAGGTGCAAGTGGCCCTGACCTGCGGCACCGATCTCAAGGTGTATCAGCGCGGCTATCATGCGCGCATGATTGTGCCTCCGGCCCTGTTTGGCCATGAGTTGGCGGGTGTCGTGGAAGAGGTTGGGCCCAATGTTAGGGGTTTCCGCAAAGGCATGCGGGTGGTGGCGCTGAATTCCGCCCCGTGTGGCACTTGCTTCTATTGTTCCAAGCACCAGGAGAATCTCTGCTCGGATCTGCTGTTCAACAACGGCGCCTATGCCGAATACATTCGCATTCCGCGGCGCATCGTGGAAACCAACATGCTGGCCATCCCGAGGCACGTCAGCTTCGAAGAGGCGGCCATGGTGGAGCCGCTGGCCTGCGTGCTGCGCGGGTTGCACGAAACCAAAATAGAGATTGGGGACTCGGTGGCCGTCATCGGCGCCGGTCCCATCGGTTTGATGTTCGTGCAGGTGGCAAAACTGACCGGCTGCAACGTGATCTCGGTGGTCAAGCGTGAATCGCAAGTGAGTGCGGCTCGCCGCTTGGGGGCCGATAGCACGGTCCAGATCGATTCCGTGGACGATCCGGTGAAGGCGGTCCGCAAGCTTACTCCCGAAGCACGCGGCTGCGACGTGGTCATCGAGGCGGTAGGCCGCCCGCAAGCCTGGGAGTGGACCATTGACATGGTGCGCAAGGGCGGCACCGTCAACTTCTTCGGCGGTTGCGCCAGCGGGACCACGGTGGCGCTGGACACGCAGCGCCTGCACTATAACGAGCTGACGCTGAAGGCCACCTTCCATCACACGCCAGAGACGGTGCGCAAAGCGTTCTCCCTGATCTGCGAGAACAAGATCAAGGGGACCGACTACATCACCGGGGAAGCGCCGCTGTCGCGCTTGCAGCACGTATTGCGGCACATGCTGAATCGCAACGGCGACATCAAGACGGCCATCATCCCGGGGACGTAAGGGGTCGTCAGTTGCCGGTTGTCAGTTGCCAGTCCCCCGTTAAGGGCAGTCCCCGGTACAATCCTCTTGATGTCCTCTGTTCCGACCGACAATCGCGTATCTCCCGCGCAGCTCAGAATGGATGCTTCAGTTGGCTGGCAGGCTCTGCCTCCGGAGTACGCCATTCCCGAGCGCCCTCCGTCGCTGGCGGAAGCACAACAATACTGTTCGCGGCTGGCGCACTCGCACTACGAGAATTTCTCGGTCGTGACCTGGTTCCTGCCCAAACATCTGCACCAGCATTTCTACAATGTTTATGCCTACTGCCGGATTTCTGACGATCTGGGCGACGAGGTCGGCGATCCGCAACAGTCGCTGGCCTTGCTCGATCAATGGGAAGCCGAACTGGAGCAGTGCTACTCCGGAGAACCCAGGCATCCGGTTTTTGTCGCGCTGCGGCCCACCGTGCGCGAACTGGAAATTCCGCAGCACGAATTCTCCGATCTGCTGCGGGCCTTTCGCCAGGACCAGACGACCGCTCGATATCCCGCGTTTGCCGATGTGCTGGGCTATTGCCAGTATTCCGCCAATCCCGTCGGACATCTGGTGCTCTATGTGTGCGGCTATCGCGACGCCGAGCGGCAAAAGCTTTCCGACTACTCCTGCACGGCACTGCAGTTGGCGAACTTCTGGCAAGACGTTGCCGTTGATTATGGCAAAGGGCGAATCTATCTTCCGCTGGAAGATCTTGCGAAGTATGGCGTGACGGAAGATGACATCGCGCAGCGTCGAGCGACGCCCGCATTTGTGGAGATGATGAAGTTTGAAGTTGCCCGCGCCCGCGAATGGTTTCAGATGGGACTGCCGCTGGCGAAGATGGTGGATAAACATCTGGCGCTGGACATTGAATTGTTCAGCCGCGGCGGGCTGGAGATCCTGAACGCCATCGAGCGCCAGGGTTACGACGTGTTGACGCGGCGGCCCGTCATTTCCAAGCCGCGCAAGTTGTGGCTGCTGGCACGCGCAGCCGCGGGAAAGCTGTTGTGAAAAAACACCCGCTCCAGTTGCGGGCCGCCTACGGAGTTTGTCGTCACATCGCGCGCTCCGCCGCCAAGAATTTCTACTACGGCTTTCTGGTCCTGCCTGCTCCCAAGCGCAATGCCGTTTCGGCGGTGTATGCTTTCATGCGCCATGCCGACGACATCTCGGACGACCCTTCCATCCCGGCGCAGCAGCGCCGCGAGAAGCTGGAGGAATGGATCAACGCGCTGCGTCGCGTCGTGGCAGGCGAGCCCACCGACGATCCGGTGTTATTTGCCCTGGCGGATTCGCAGAAGCTCTACAAAATCCCCATTGAGCTGCTGGAAAAGCTGGTGCACGGCACGGCAATGGATGTGCCTCAGCCGGGCGTTGCCTCGAAACCCGCGCCGGACGCCGAATCCGCGCAACTCCAGTACGACACTTTCGATCAGCTTTACGATTACTGCTATCACGTAGCGTCGGTCGTCGGCTTGATCTGCATTCGCATCTTCGGCTATCGCGATCCGCGCGCCGAGAAGCTGGCGGAGCAAACTGGGGTCGCGTTTCAGCTCACCAACATCATTCGTGACGTAAAAGAAGACGCGGAGATGGGACGCGTGTACTTGCCGAAGGAGGATCTGGCACGCTTCGGGGTCGAGGCCCGCTCCCTGACGAATGGCACGGCATCCGCGTCGCTGCGCCCGGTGCTGGAGTTCGAAGCCGGGCGCGCACGCCAATTCTATCGCGCGGCGGACGAACTGCTGCCGCTGGTGGACGAAGAGAGCCAGCCCGCGTTGTGGACGCTGGTCGAGATCTATCGTCGGCTGCTGGAGAGGATCGCAGCCCGCAACTACGACGTCTTTTCGCAGCGTGTCCGGTTGAGCACTGCGGAGAAGCTGGCCGTGCTGGGCAAGGGATTCTGGAAGCGCCTGACATGAGCGCCGAACTCAACCCGCGGCGTGCGACCGTCGCCATTGTCGGCGGCGGACTCGCAGGTCTGGCCGCAGGAAGCGCGCTGGCCGAGGCGGGATATCAAGTTCAATTGTTCGAGCGGCGTCCCTACCTGGGTGGTCGCGCATCCTCGTATGAGCTGCCCGGCACCGCGGAAGTTGTGGACAATTGCCAGCATGTCCTGCTGGGCTGCTGCACCAATCTCATCGAGTTCTACCGCCGGCTCGGGGTGGAGCAGCAGATCCGCTGGTATGACGAGATCACGTTCATCCTTCCGGGAGGGCGCTCCTCGACGCTGAAGCCGGGAGCGCTGCCGCCGCCCTTTCATGCCGCGCCATCTTTCCTCGACTCGTCCGTACTCGATCTGAGAGACAAGTTCGCTATCGCCCGCGCGATGGTGGCGCTCGTCCCACGGCTTCCCAAGGATGACGGCGAAAATTTCCTGTCGTGGCTCTTGCGTCACGGCCAGCCGCAACAGGCCATCAATCGGTTCTGGATGCCGGTGCTGGTGAGCGCCCTCAACGAAGATCTGGATCGGATGTCCGTGCATTACGCCGCGCAGGTCTTTCGCGAATCTTTCCTGAAGTCGGCCGAAGCCGGACGTATGGGAGTTCCGTTGGTCCCACTGTCGCAGCTTTACGGGACGGCGGCGGACTACATCGAAGCGCGCGGTGGCAAGGTGCATACGCGGGCTGCTGTGGATTCGGTTCGCGCCGATGCCGATGGCGTGCAGCTTTGTGTCGGCGGCGAGGACGTGCGCGCCGACTACGCGATTCTGGCGACGCCGTTCAATGGAGTCGAAAAGCTGCTTCCGGATGTACCAGAACTCGGACCTCTGCGCGACGAGTTGCGCAACTTTACTTCCTCTCCGATCACCGGGATACACCTTTGGTTCGACCGCGAGGTCACGCCGTTGGAACATGCGGTGCTGCTGGAGCGCACCATTCAGTGGATGTTCCAGAAGTCGAAGATTCTGGCGACCCGGAGGGACTCGGCGCAGAGCGGCAGCTACCTGGAGCTGGTGGTGAGTGCGTCGAAAACGCTGGTGGAGAAATCGCGAGCTGAGATCATCGAGATGGCGGTCAGGGAACTAGGCGAATTTTTTCCTGCCGTGCGTGAAGCCACGCTGATGAAAGCGACGGTCATCAAGGAAGTGCACGCGACGTTTTCGCCCGCTCCGGGCAGCGATGCGTATCGTCCTTCACACATTAGTCCGTGGCCCAGGCTCTTCCTCGCGGGGGATTGGACGGCGACGGGATGGCCCTCGACCATGGAAGGCGCGGTGCGCAGCGGCTACGGCGCGGCGGAAGCGTTGAGCGAACTCAAGTTCCTAGTGCCCGATTTGCCGGCAAAGGGATTGATGCGGCTGTTTGGGTGAGGCGAGCTCGTACTCGAGCAGATCCTGAATTGGTGTACTGGTCGGGGCACCGCTTCAGCGGTGCGTTTGAGAGTTGCGCCTGAATTCGGCTTTACAGGCTACTGAAAAAGTCGGAAAAGCAGATCCCTCGCGGGCTGAAGCCCACTCGTGATGACAAAACAAAGGGCTCAACGGCGCACCTAAAGGTGCGCCCCTTCAACATAAAGAAAAGCACTGCGACGCCGGCCTGAAGGCCGGCTCTACCCAAAATCCCTCACCACACCTTGCACACTTTGTTCGCGGGCTTCACCATCGGCTGGCTAGGTTTGCATGAGAAGGCCGCTCCGAATTCCGGAACATTCACCACCACTCCATTGATGCGGTACTTCGCCGGAGAATGCGGATCGGTGATGGCCCGCGCCCGCAGGTCTTCGGGCCGGTCGTTGGCGCACGCCCACTGCGCAAAGCCCACAAAGAACCGCTGGTCCGGCGTCAGGCCGTCGCGGCTGGTCAGTTGCTTGCCCTTGTCTGCGTCCTTCCACGCGATGTAAGCCAGAATGGTGCCGCCCAGGTCGGCGACATCCTCGCCTTCGGTCAGCTTGGAATTGATATGGATGTCGTCCACAACAACGTACTTCGCATACTGGTCCACGACGCAGTCCGCGTGCTTGACGAACTGCTCGCCGTCCTGCTTGGTCCACCAATCTTTCAGATTGCCCTTGGCGTCGAACTGACGGCCTTCATCGTCGAAGCCATGGGTCAGCTCATGCCCAATGGTCGAACCGGTGTTGCCGTAGTTGGGAGCGTCGTCCAGCTTGGCGTCGTAGAGCGGCGGTTGCAGCACGCCCGCGGGGAAGTTGATGTCGTTCATCTGCGGGTTGAAGTAGGCGTTGACGGTCGGTGGGGACATGTCCCACTCCGCGCGGTCCACGGGCTTGCCCACTTTGTTGAACTCGCGATGGTTCTCGAATTCTTCGGCACGCTCGGCGTTGCCATAGAAGTCATCGCGCGCGATCACGACCGAGCTATAGTCGCGCCACTTATCGGGATAGCCGATCTTGTTACGAATGGCATGCAGCTTGTTGAGCGCCTGCTGCTTGGTCTGCGGACTCATCCAATCCAATTGCTGAATGCGCAAGCCCATGGCATCTTCAATTTCCCGAGTCATGTCGAGCGTGGCGGCCTTCAGCTCGGGGGGAAAGGTTTTGCGCACGTAGGCTTGTCCCAGCGCCTCGCCGAGTTGCCGATCCACATACTGCACGCAACGCTTCCAGCGCGGCTGAAGTTCTTTGGCCCCGCGCAGGTATTGGCGATAGAAGGTGAAGTTCTCATTGACGAAGGCGGAAGAGAGAAATGGCGAGCGCGAATTCGCCACATGAAAGCGCAGATAACTCTTCCAGTCAGCCAGGGAAGTGGAAGTCAGATCAGCATTGAGCTGCTTCAAAAATGCGGGCGCCTCCACATTCAGAATCTCGAACGGGGGGACCTGCGCAGTGGCGAAATACACGCTCCAATCGAAGTTGGGCGCCAGCACGTTCAGCTCGGCCGCTTTCATCTTATGGGTCACTTTGTAAGGATCGCGCCGCTCGACCCGGGTCAGCGAAGCTTTCGCCAGGCTGGTCTCGATGCGCATGACCGTGTCGGCTTCGTTTTTCGCCGTGGCCGGCGAGTCGCCCAGCAGTTCGAAAATCTTCTGCACGTGCAAGAGATAGCGGGCGCGAATTTCTTTCGACTTGGCATCCTCCTTGGTGTAGTAATCGCGGTCGGGAAGGCCCAGCCCGCCCTGCCCCACACCGACGATCATGGCATCGGAGTTATCGGGGTCCTGCTGCGAGCCGCTGTTGAAGAGCAGGTAGTCGCCGGCGAGATGCAGGCGGGCCACCAGGGGCGCGAGATCGTGAACGCTTTTGAGCGCCTGCACCTGGTGGAGCGCAGCCTGCATGGGCTTGGCGACAAGTTTCTCCACCGCAGATTCGTCCATGCAGGCGGCGTAGTAATCGCCAATCTTCTGGGTGACGGTATCGCGGTCCTTGGCCGTGGATGCCTGTTCCAGGATGCCCCGCAAATAATTGAGATTATCTTCGTAGAGCTTCGAATAAACGTCCCAACGGACCTGGTCGGCGGGAATGGGATTCTTCTGCTTCCAGCCTCCACAGGAGTATTGGTAGAAATCCTCGCACGGGTCCACTGATCGGTCCATGGCGGAAACGTCGAGGCTGGGAATGTAGGGCAAGGTTGGCTCAACTCGACCTTGGGCCGTATTGGGCGCATGGCCGGGAGTGGTTCCCGGCGGGGCGGTCTGACTGGTGGTCTGCTGAGCGAAAGTTGTGGCGGCGACAAAACAGAATGACAACAGGAAAATCTTGCAGCTCACGGCTGGCCTCCGAGGAAAGGGCAAGGATAGCAGAGCTTTTGACGAGCGGCCATTCCCACTTTGGCCCTCGGAAGATCGCCTGACACCTTCTTTTGGCGAAGAGGCTCGCCGGTATCCGGTATCCTGTGAGAAAATCGAGTCACATTTGGGCGCGCGGAGTTGGCGTGCTCAGGTCAAAAAAAGTTTGCATTTAAGCAGAGGTGAATTACCCTGCTGGATAACAGGGACCTCTTCCGTTGCTCCGCCCAGAGTGTCGTGCCGCACGATGCTGTCAGGCTGCGCCGCCAGAAAGTCGGCCGGTCTCTCGGGAGTGGCGTCCACAGAACCAGCTTTCAGAATACGTTGAGGAGTTGCATGAAAGGGTCTAAGCCTCTTGCGTTTCTCGCCTTGTCACTCTACTTGGGTGTACTGACGGCATGTGCCGGTCACGCGCCAGCCAGCGGCCCAGGGGCGCTGCTGATCGCTAATAAGAAGGTGCCCGATGGGGTAGTGCAGTCTCCCTACAGTGTCACTATGGTCGCCACTGGAGGACAAGGGCCGTTCGCCTGGACGCTCGACTCCGGGACCCTGCCCCCGGGCTTGAGCCTGAGTCCGCAAGGCGTGATCAGCGGCACGCCGCCGATCACCGATCTGAATTCCGACGGGACCGCCAAAACCTACAGCTTCGTGATAAGGGTGACGGACTCACAGATGCCGACCTCGGCCTATGAGACGGGGAGCTTTTCCATAACCATCAACCCGCTTCCGTTGGTGACCACAACCTCGCTTCCGGATGGGACCATCGGCTTGTCCTACAGTGCCACTTTGATGAACTCGGGTGGGCTTTCTCCCTTTACGTGGACCGTCACTACCGGAACCCTACCTGCGGGATTGGCCCTGGGCCCCAGCACCGGAACGATCTCGGGAATTCCTACCGGGCCTTCCGGAGATTTCCCGATTACGGTGCAGGTGACCGACGCCGACTCGAATACGGCCAGCGCCAACCTCAGCATCGCAATTGTGGGGAGACTAGAGGGAAACTTTGCCTTCTCGTTTAACGGCTTTGACAACGGGCAACCGTTCTACACTGCGGGCAGCTTTATCGGCCTCGCAGACGGAACCCTCAGCGGCTTCCTCGACCAGAACGGTCTGGCGACGCAGGACGTCATGACAAAAGCGCCCTTGACGGGAACCTACAACATTACTAGCAACGGTCAGGGTACCATGACCTTGACCTTCGGAGGCGTTACCTACAACTACGACTTGGCACCGGCGCTGGTTGGGGACCTAAGGTTCATCCTGTCCGATTCCACCCATCCGAACGTTTACGGTTCCGGAGTGATCAAGGCACAGGGCATCTCGGCGCTTGCGGGGGTATCGTCGCTGAAGGGCAATTATGCCATGGGGTTCTTCGGAGTCGATCCCGGAGGCAATCGTTCTGCGGGCGCGGGTGCTTTCGCGGCGGATGTCTCCGGAAACCTGACGAGCGGAATAGAAGACACCAACGACAACGGAGTGGTGCAAAGCCAAACCGCCTTCACGGGCACTTGGGCACTGGATACCGACTTCGCCACAACGGGGCGTGGAACGATCACCCTGAACGAGGGCACCAACGTTCTCGACTATGCTTTCTATGTGGTCAACCCGAAGAGTGAATTGATCGCAGTGCAGACGGACCTGGTCTCAAGTGGCGCTTCGCTGAGTTTGGCCTCCATTCTTCAGCCAGTAGTCAACATCACCGGCGGCGGCTTCAGCGACGCCTCGTTGAATGGTTCCGCCGTGATGGAACTCAATGGGATGTCCTCCGCCGGACCCGACGTACAGCTTGGCGTGGGTCAGTTCGACGGTACCGGCAACATCACCCTTTTTCAGACGGACGAGAACAAAGGCGGCACGTACATCCCGGCGGCCCCCGTCACAGGTACTTACAGCGTAGACGCGACGACGGGTCGTGTTACCGTTGCCGGCCTCGGTACCGGCCCCCAGCCGGTGTGGTACTTGGTGAGCCCCAACCGGGGGTTTGTGATCGGAACCGACAGCTCCGTCACCGAGGGATCATTCGAGGTGCAATTGGGCGCGCCGTTCAGCCTCCCGTCTTTCTTGATCAGCTACGCCGGAGGTACGATCCAACCCGTGTCCACCAGCGTGACCAACGAGTCGGATTTCACCATAATCCCCCCACCCGGCGGCACGCTTGTGGTGACCTACGACACCAGTGGACCGGGCGGGCCGCAGATGAATCTGATGTTGTCGTCACCCTATGCCTTGGGGGATGATCCTGGCGGCACGGGCATGAATAACACAGGCAAAATCATCCTGACCGCGGCCGGAAATCCGGTGCCCACGGCGATCGTTTATATGATCAATGCGGCGCCTACCCCGACCGGGGGAGGCACGATAGACCGGACGAACAATAGGTGGGCGTCGATCAATATTGCTACTCCCAGCGGCGCCGCCGATCCGAATCCGCGAATAACGGTGGTGCAGAGTACAACTAAATAACCAAGTGACGGGCCGGCGCCCCCCTGGGCGCCGGCATATTTTTGCCTGCGCTGCGAACGCGGCGTGTCATTCTGAAGGCTTACGGCCCACCCATTGGAAATGAAAATTAACCACGGAGGCACGGTGATCACGGAGGGTCTGGTTTCAGACCCAACAGGTTTACATGGCACAAGGCCGGGGTTTCGTGTATGATGGTTTTGCGTATGTACGAGCGGCGCGTCTAGCAGCCATCCCTCCTCTCAGTTGAGCGATTTCTGCCTGCAACCTTCCGATCCTTCAGCGCAACATCAACAACAAGGATATACAAAGAAACAAATGGAACAAGGAACAGTAAAGTGGTTTAACGATGCCAAAGGTTTTGGTTTTATTTCACGTCAGAATGGCGAAGATGTCTTCGTCCACTTCTCGGCCATCCAGTCGAACGGTTTCCGTTCGCTGCAAGAAGGTCAGGCCGTCAGCTTCGACGTGAAGCGTGGAGCTAAGGGTTGGCAGGCTGAAAACGTTCAGGTCCTGTAAACAGAACGACAACCGAAGGGCGGCAGATGCTGCCCTTCCGTTTTGACGCGGCTAGAATTCAGTTGAGTCTTTGGTCGTGAACACCCCAACCGGCGTCCGCCCGCGCGATCGATGTTCGATCCAGCAAGCGGCATACGAAAAGTGAGGATCCAATGAAGAACATCTACGTGGGGAATTTAACTTTCGATGCGACTGAAGACCAGGTGCGCGGGCTGTTCGAAGCCTATGGCCCAGTCGACAAGGTCAGCATCGTTACGGACCGCGATACAGGGCAGCCGCGCGGCTTCGCCTTCGTCGAAATGGCCGATGACGAATCGGCCGGCAAGGCGATGGAAGCCTTGAACGGCACCAATCTGGGAGGCCGCAATTTGACCGTGAACGAGGCGCGTCCCAAGACCGATCGCCCTCGCGGCGGTGGCGGAGGCCGTGGCGGCTTTGGCGGCGGCGGCGGACGCGGTGGCGGCGGTGGTGGTCGTGGGCGCTCGGGCGGCGGTGGCGGTGGAGGCGGCTGGGGACGCTAAAAGTCGGACTCGCCGTCTGCTGATCGGCTGACGCTAGAACTGTAATTTTGACAATCATGCCGGAGCCTGCCCTGGCGGGCGGCCCCGGCATTGTTTTTTGACAGCCTGCAGTAAAGACGCGGAAGAGCAGATTACTTTGCCGGCAGAAACTCAACCCTAATGGCTGTTCCAGCGCTCTTGAAATCGTAGTCGGCAGTTACCAGCGTGACATTCTCGCGGCGGGCCAGGGCTCCAGCAAAGGCATCGGCGTAGGGGACCTTGAACTGATCTTTGAACCAGGCCGCTTCTTCGGCGTGCGCGGCGGTAGCGCTCACAATTTTCAGGGGAAGGCTGGCCAGGCTATCCAGCACGGGTCGGGCTTTTCCGGGACCGTGCGCACGCGCCAGGACGTAAACGACCTCGCCCCAATTTACGGCCGAAAGCAGCAGTTCATTTCCGCCCGTCCTGGCTTTGTTGAGCAGGTCTTCGATCCGCCCGGCGCCCGCTTCGTCGTCGAGGAACCTAAGCAGACTGCTGGCATCGAGTACGTAGCTCATCGTTCCCGCCTGTGTTCCTGTTCCCGGATTTGTCCCAGCGATTTCCCCTTTCCGAAACAGCCGCGCAGACTGCGAATGAACGCCGGTGTTACCGGACGCAGGACAATGGCGTCGCCTTCCCGATGCATCGCCACCTGGGTGCCCGGCGCAATCTGCAGGGCTTCGCGCAGTTCCGCGGGAATGACGATCTGGCCCTTGGTGCTGACTTGAGAGTAAGTCTGTTTCATTCTTACAATATAATGCAAGTAAGGCATAAATAAAAGTGTAGGCTTAGAGACTTCTAGCGTAAGAGTAATTTTTTCGGAGGAGTGAACCCCGATCTCGTCATGGAGTTGAGCCCATGCCCGGCCGCGGCCTCTGGTACCCTGTAGCGGCACTCACGGGCCTGATGAGATGAACGACGCGGCCACCATCACGATCGAGTTCAAGAAGGTGGAGTTTTGCATTACCGGTGGCAAGCTGCTGCTCTCTGGCGTGAGCTTTTCCGTGCGCCGGGGTGAGACCTTGACCCTGCTGGGCCGCAGCGGGTCGGGCAAGACCACTTGTCTGAAAATGATCAATCGCCTACTGGCGCCGACGCGCGGCGAAATTCGCGTGGACGGAATTGCGGTCGAACAGTGGGACGCGATTAAGCTGCGACGAAGCATCGGCTATGCCATCCAGGAGGTCGGCTTATTTCCGCATTACACGGTACGGCAGAACGTGGCTTTGGTGCCCAAGCTGGAGCAGTGGGACCGGCAAAAAATCGAGGCGCGGGTCAAAGAGGTGCTGGACCTGGTGGGTCTGCCGGGTCCGGAGTATGCCGCTCGCTATCCCCACCAGCTTTCTGGCGGGCAGCGCCAGCGCGTCGGGCTGGCCCGTTCCTTGGCTGCCGACCCTCACATCCTTCTGATGGACGAACCCTTCGGGGCGCTCGATCCCATCACCCGTGCCGAGCTACAGATGGAGTTCGGGAAACTCCAACAGAAAATGGGGAAGACCATCGTGTTTGTGACCCATGACGTCGGCGAAGCCTTGCTGCTGGGTGACCGCATCGGGTTGATGGAAAGCGGCAATCTGCGCGGAATCTACACCCCCGATGAATTTCTGCGCGCCAGCGACGCCGTCGTCAAAGCTTACGTGGATGTGTTCCGGGCCGGGCAGCAGATGTTCCGCAAGTGAGAGGGCCGAAGCTGGGGGCGCGGATAGCGGACGTTGGCAAGCCGTTTCGTTACAGTTCGCGGTGAAGCGAAAAGGGTTTTACAGGCTGCGGAAAAAATCTTCGTGGTGTCACCCTGAGCGAGCGGCCGCTTTTGCCGCGAGTCGAAGGGTCCCTATAATCGCCCTAACGTCGTGGATCCAATAGGGGTGCTTCGACTCGCACGGCCAACTACTGCCGCCGCGCGCTCAGCATGACATACGGCTGGGTGTGCTTATTCGCTTTTTTCCGGCAGCCTGTTTCAGGCGTGCGCGAGCATCCAGCAAAAGGGGAGCAGCATTCGCTGCTCCCTTTGTTCGCACAATCAGCCTCTAACCTACTACGGTTTTCGGCGTGCCGGATGGTGCACGGGCGCCGCAGTAGAGACCGGGTTGCCATTCTTGTCCAGCAGGATGCCATCGGTCATGGTTATCAGGAACGGATTAGGGGTATAGCTTGAGACCGTACCCTGGAACGCCATCATGGCGCCGGCTTGCGGTATCAGGCGGGCCGGGATTGCCTTGTCCATGCTCAAAGAGATGTCGGCCTTCTTGGCTTGGATGTCGTCGTCGCTGCCGGCCAACTGGATATTGTTGGCGGTTGCGCTGATGACGGCGGCCTGCAACTTCACGGCTTTGCCCTTGATCACATTCCACACCGTGTCGGCGGCCTGCTGATTCCCGGAAGAAAGCACCAGCTCCCATTCGGCAAAGCTCATCTGCTTGGGGTCCTTGTTCTTGACCAGGTCGGCGGCCTGCTCTGCCGGAGACGGCGGAGGCGGCGCTGCGGCCACGGTGAAGTTCGCCGGCGGCAGGGCGCTCTGCGACGATTGCGCTTGCGTTACCAGGGCACTCCAGCCATCTTCGGAGCCGTGGTAACGGATGTACTTTTTCCGGCCGTAGTCCAGGATCTGTGCCTGGCCAGTTCCCTGGGCCAATTGCGAAGCCTTGATGATGAACCAGAAGCCTTCCGGGTTTACGGGATTGGCCTCCAGGTCGGCCGTGGCCAGGGGGTAGATGTCCATGATGTTGGGTTGTGACTCTTTCCCTACCGCGTCACGCAGGTCCTTCTGCGCGGTGGCGAAGTCCTTCTGCTGTAAGGCGGCAAAGCCCACCGCGCCTTCGAAGATGGCGCCCGTCTCGTTATGCAGCTTGGTGAAATCGGCAGCGCTCATGCCCTCAGGTTTGGTCATAGTGCTGAGTGCCTGCAATCCCCGCTGGCCATATTGCTGCGCCTGCTGCAGGTTCTGCTGCATCTGCGGGCCGCCTTGCGAGGCCGCGGCACGATAGTTGTAGGCCAGCAGCGCCAGCGCCCGGATGTTCTTGGGGTTGACTTGCAGCAGCCGGTTGGCGGCGTCAATGGTCTTCTTGGCGTCGTTGGCCTGCTGGTAGGCCACCATTAGCTGCTCCAAAGCGTCTTCCTTCATCACGCTATTGGGATATGTCTGCAGAAATGCCTCCAGGTCTTGCGACTTCAACTGTGGATTGGCCTGCTGAATCGCGTTGACGTAGGAGTTATATTCGGCCGGATCTTTGATTTCCTTCTTCTGCGTCGGTTGAGCTGGCTGACCGGCTTGCGCGGGCTGCGCCGCCCCCTGAGCTGCCAATGGCGGGACCAGCGCCGCGGTAGCGAGCACCAGCAACATGGTGACTAGCGACTTCTTCATTCTTTTGGCTCCTTCGTTCTGGCGTTCTGGCAACTGACGAGGTTCATCCAGACACGTTCAGTTACGCGCAGCGATTGCAGTCCGACGTATCCCCCTCGGACTGCATAATAACGGTGCATCTCCCCGCATTACCGCCCCTGAACGTCGAATCGAAATGCAAATCATGCGGAGACGGGATTATAAGTACCCGCAGCGAGTTAAGGCAAGTAACCTACTACTTTACACAATTTTCCCGTGTTTTTGCGATGCGGGAAGCCTAATCTCAGATGTGCGCATTATTACATGCGCCCACGCCGCGCCGCCTGCTCCAATCAGGTTGGGATGGGTTCTAGGTTGCAGCCAGTTCCGCGGCGGGGAGATGCTGAAGCAAAATCGCGCCCAACGCTGGCGGCGCAAGACAACCTATGGGAGACGATGCTATGCAGCCAAATGAGTTGGTTTCGCTATCGGGGGCGGTCGCCGTGGTGACCGGAGGTGGGCGCGGCATTGGTCAGGCCATTGCGACCAGGCTGGCCGTGATGGACGCCACGGTCATTCTCACCGGCCGCGATGAAGCTCGGGTCCAGCAGGTCGCACGCCACCTGCAGGGACGTGGGCACCGGGCAGAAGGCATGGGATGCGACGTCACCGATCTGGCCAGCGTGGAAGCGCTGGGTGAGCATCTGCGTAAAAGCTACAGGCGCGTCGATATCCTGGTGAACAATGCCGGCATTGGCGGCCCGTCCGCCATGCTGCATGAGCTTGCCCCTGGCGACTGGGACGCCATTTTCCATACCAACCTGCGGGGCGTGTATTACATGATACGCAGCGTCGTGCCGCTGATGCTGGCAACCGGGGCAGGCCACATTATCAACATCTCGTCGCTGGCGGGAAAGAATCCACTGCCTCGCGGGGCCGCCTATTCCGCTTCCAAATGGGGACTGAATGGGCTCAGTTACGGAGTGGCGGAAGAGCTGAGGGAGCGGAATATCCGGGTCAGCGTCATCTGTCCCGGCTCGGTGGACACCAGCTTCAGTCCCCGCCGCGGCGGCAAAGACCCGCGAAAAATGCTGAAGCCTGACGATGTGGCGCAGGCGGTCGCCATGCTGGTGACCCAGGAACCGCAATCGTTCATCAGCGAGATCTTACTGCGTCCCACGCAGAAACCCTAGCAGGCAAATCGGGGAGTGGAGTTTCTGCCCATGTTGCTGCCGGGCAGGTTCGCCATCCGCATATTTTTGTCGCCTGGGTCTCCATTTTTTATCCTAACCTGTAATATAATAGTTGGGGGTTAGGAAGAATTATGACCGAAACGCAACGCATACTCGATCAATACGACCGCGTGATGAAGGGCGCAGCCTGGCACGGCGATGCCATCTGGCAGATCCTGGATGGCATCTCGGCTGAAAAGGCCGCCCGGCGGCCTATCGCCAGCGCTCATAGCATCTGGGAAATCGTGGGGCATATGGCTTTCTGGGAGGGCGTAGCTGCGAAGCGGCTTGCCAGTTTACGCGCCGGGCTCGAGGAAGGCCGTAACTTTCCCGCCGCGCCTGAAGCCACCGAGGCCAACTGGCAGAAGACACTCGACCAGTTCCGCGCATCCAACCAAGCATTCCGGGAGGCGCTGCAAAAACTGGGTCCTGCCCAGTTGGATGTGTTGTCGGCTGCCGGCAAGCGATCGCTTTACGATGAGGCGCACGGGTTGATCGAACACAGTGTGTACCACGCCGGGCAAATCGCCCTGCTGGCGAAGGCGATGAATCAAAGCTGAAGGTTTGCCTTCGCAGAAGCTTACAACCGGCCACGGGCAGGTTTGTAATTCTGCAAACCGGGTGCTACCATCCGGCTCGTAAAGGTTTTTTGAGGAGGCAATTATGTCTGAACGCGACGGAAGTGGTTTCCTGTGGTTTCTTGCCGGCCTGGGTATCGGCGCGGCAGTGGGAATACTCTATGCTCCCAAGGCGGGCGAGGAGACGCGCCAGCGTCTTCGTGAGGTCGCGGAAGAGGGCCGAGACTCCGTCAAAGAGCGCACGCGTCAGGCGCGTGAACAGGCGGGAACCTGGGCGGACAAAGGACGCGACTACCTGAACCAGCAAAAGGAGCAGATCCGCTCCGCCTACGAGGCTGGCCGGCAGGCTTACCGTGAAGCTACCAGCGAAGAGGTGGAGGGCGCCAAGCCCAACGTACCCTAGGGCGGGGGCTGCGTCACCCAGCTAGCGCGGGCAGGAAAGGAATATGTCTGACAATCTGACACTTTTTGTCGCTGTTACCGCAGCCGCTGTGGTGCTGCAGATGCTCATTCTCCTCGTCATGTGCGTGGTGATCTTTAACCTCAGCAAGAAGCTGCGGTCGGTTACCGACGAAACCCAGTCGCGGCTGATGCCCCTGCTGGACAACGCCAAGGTGATGCAGCAGGAGGTGAAGTCCTTCCTGGAGATTTCGCGTCCCAAGATCGACGTCATCCTGGATAATCTTGCCCACGTGACCACCACTACGCGCACCGAGGTCGAGCGGGTTGACGCCACCGTGCATGACCTGCTGGATCGCCTGCGCCTACAGGTGATCCGCGTCGATGAGATGGTGACCCACACCTTGGACCGTGTGGAAGAAACCTCGGAAAAGGTGCAGCACTCCGTGATGTCGCCGGTCCGCCAGGTCTCGGGGATCGTGCAGGCCATCAGCGTCGGAGTTGGCGCGTTCTTCAATAGTCCGAGGCGCGGCCGCAATGGCGGCCCCTCGGACGAGATGTTCATTTAGAACAGGCTGGGGAAGAAGCCGGGAAAGCAGATCCCTCGCGGGCTGAACCCTACCCCAACAAGCGCAAAAACTGCGCTTGGCGGGGACCCCTGTTCGCCCGCTCGTGATGACAAAAATAAAGAGTCTAGCGGCGCACCTAAAGGCGCGTCCCTTCCAAGCAGCAACCGAACGCTAGAGCAGTTCCATAGTTACTGTACCCCGTAGCCACAATGGCGAAACCAAGCGGCGGCGTTGTCTGCGGTGATGGCGGCGATGGCCGCAGCGGCGGCCTGTTCCAGGGCTTCTACCAGTCGGGCCTTGGCCGCACGCAGTAGCTGTTTGATCTTCGACCAAGCTTGTTCGATGGGATTGAAGTCCGGCGAGTAGGGTGGCAGATAGAGCAGTTGCGCGCCGCGAGCCTCGATCAACTGTCGCACTCCTGCCACCTTGTGCGCCGCCAGGTTGTCCATTACCACGACTTGTCCGGGCTGCAGCCGGGGACCCAAGACCTGCTCCAGGTAGGCCAAAAAAACCTCGCCGTCAGTAGGCGACTCGATGGTCATGCTGGCCAGCATGCCTTCGACCGTCAGGGCTCCCAGCACGGTCAAGGTTCGCCAGTGTCCCGCCGGGGTGGCTTCGGCCACACGCTGGCCGCGTGGGGCGCGGCCATAACGCCGCGTCATTTCCGTGGTCACGCCGCTCTCGTCCAGAAACACCAGCCGCTGGGGATCGATCCCACTTATCTGCTCACACCACGCTTGCCGTCGCCGCTGCCCGGCTTCGGTGTCTTGCTCTTGGGCGTGGAGCGACTTTTTTTCAGCTGCAATCCCATCTGCTGCAAGCTCAACCACAGCCGCGACTTGCTGAGCTGTACCCGGGTGGCTTTCTGCAGCCGCTGCCCTAACTCCCACAAGGTCAGGTCGGGCTGGGCCCGCAGTTCGACCCGCAACTGTTGTTTGACTTCCGCCGTAACCCGGCTGATCGGACCATGGCGCGTCTGCGGCACCCGCTCCATTTGCCCGTAGCGCAACTGATGTTTGCGGATCTTCTTCACGTAGTCGCGGCTCACCCCAAACCGCCGCGCCAACTCTGCCAGACTCAGCTCGCCGCCCTCATAGGCCTGCAGAATTCGACAGCGCAAATCGTCGGAAAACGCTCGTGCCATCCCCTATTTGCCGCAGAGAATCTCGCCATTTCGAGTTTACTCCGCATTCCTCTGCTTAGGGTATATCTACTTGGGAACCGCTCTAGTCTTTCCGCAAACTGCTCCTCCGCTTCTGCTATGCACAGCCCGAAGTCCGTTGCCGGCTCACTCCAGCAGTGACGCTTCCTTCTCTTCGGCCGCGGCCACCGCTCGAATGGAAACATGTTCGCGGCGCGCCAGCAGCAATCCCATCGGAATGACCGACATAAAGGTAACCACCCATAGCAGCATGCCGCAGCTGACCGCGAGTTCCTTCTCGATGCCGAACCCGGAGCTGAGCATGCTGATGGTGGCCAGTTGCGAGCCGCCGCCGACGGCCGGCAATTGCAGCATGGAGCCCACCATGCTGGAGCCCAGCAGCACTACTTGATGAGGCAGGGTGAGACTGCGAAGTTCGCCGGGATAGGCGTGGGTGACCGCGTAGTAAGCGAAAGCGATCAGCACCCACATGAAAAGCGAAAGGGCGGTCAACTGCAAGGCTGAGCTAAGGTCATGGATTGTCGCCAGCCCAGCGCTGAAGGAGCGCACCTTCTCGCGCACGTGGTGCGCGAAGTTGGGTGCGAAGCCGGCGAAGCCGTCGTGCAATAACTGGCCCACACGGTCGCCCCAGCGCCGCACTACAAACGCTCCCACACACAACCCGCCCACCAGCACGATCAGCGCGAACGCGGCTTTGCGCAAGCCGTGATAGAAGGGAAGCGCCCGCAGATCGGGCGACAAGAAGCTGAGCGCCAGAAGCACCGCGAAGGCCCCCATATCGAAGATGCGCTCCACTCCCCAGACCGCCATCTGCGAGGTAAAGGTGAGACGCTCTTTCTTGGCGATGATGTAGGGCCGAATCATTTCGCCGGCGCGGCCCAGCAGCGCCAGAGCGGCGAAGCCGACGAATTGCGGCGCCAGCAGACGGGCCGTAGTCGTCTGGCGGACCGGCTTCAGGAAGATGCGCCACCGTATGGCACGGAGTACATAGGCGAAGTAGGTCAGCGCAAAACCATAGAAACAGTACAGCCAGTTAATGTGTTCGGTGCGACTCCAGAACATGTGCCAATCGAACGTCTTCCAGGCGCGAATCTGCAGGTAAACCAGCAGGCACAACGCGATCAGGACCAGGCCGAAGATGAGCGTGCGTTTCTTGTTCATGGAAGAGAATCAGCGCCGGCCGGCATGTGTCGCCTTTTTCGTGGGTCGGGACCAAGACCTGCGGCTGAGGCCCAGTCGTCAAGGTATATGACAGCATCCGTGGGGTCAAACCTCAGGGCTATTCGGTGCCCGCGGCGGGAGCGGTCGCGCTTTGCGCAATCTCCGGCTTGCTCGCTGCCGCGCCTTGCGCCGGTGGCTTCCGCTGGCGCTTGCGCTGGGCCAGCTTCTTGCGGTTGTAATCGTTGATAACCCGCGCCACGTAAGCATGGGTCTCGTGATAGGGCGGCACGCCCTTGTATTGCTGGACGCGCTGCGGACCGGCATTGTAGGCAGCCAGCGCTTTGATCATGTCGTTGTTGTAAAGCAGCAGCAGCTCCCGCAGGTAACGCACCCCACCGTCAACATTCTCCGCCGGATCGAAGCTGTTCTTCACCCCCAACTTGCTGGCCGTGCCCGGCATGAGCTGCATCAATCCCTGCGCGCCTTTGCGCGAAATGGCGCGCGGATTGTTGCCGCTCTCGGCGCGGATCACGCTGGCAATGAAGTCGGCGTCCACCTGGCTGCGCGTGCTGGCCTCGCTGACGATGGCGCTTAAGTTGACTCGGGTCTGCCCCTGCGGCGTGGCCGCTGGCGGCTCAGGCGGCGCCGGTTCAAAGCTCTCGATCTGAGCGCTGGGCACGTCAACATATCCACTGCTCGGTTCCGCGCTTATGTACAGGCGCGTGATATCGCCGTTCACTTCATGACGTTCGTGACGAATGCTGAAACCGTTGCGGAGGTTGGCAATTTCGGCGGCGTTCATCTGCGACGCCATCAGCAAGCCCAGCAAGCCGAGTTGTAAGAACTTACGCATTCACGCTCGCGGTATTGGCGTCGAGTACCTGTTCGATGGCCGCCGCCACTCCGCTTTGGTCGTTATGCAGGGTGATGGTCCAGCCGTTCTGCTTCAACTCGTCGGATGCATTTCCCATGATCACCGGATGGCCGGAGAAGATCAACATTTCGATGTCATTGTAATTGTCGCCGATGGCCATCACCTCGGAGCGATCGAGGCCGCGATAGTTGGCCCAGCGCTGCAGCGCGTGTCCCTTCGAGCAGCCGGCGTTGAGGATGTCAACGATGCACAAGTTGCGCACATCATATTGCGTGCGCAGCATGGTGAACTCGCCGGCGAAATCGCAGGACAGCAGCGCTTGCTGCGCCTGCTGCATCAGTTCGATGGGGCCGCAGAACATCGCCTGAATGGGATCTTCCGTCAGCGCCTTTGCCATGGGGCTGACATATTCGATATAGGGCGCATTCTTCTCCATCCAGCGCTGGATGACGTCGTACAGGCACTCGCGATTTTCGCACACAATTGCCCCCATCCCTTCACGGTCGAAGGTCAGGACCATGTGATTGCGATACTCCGCCATGTGCCGGCAGAGCTTGATGGCCGTTTCCATGGGCAACAGGTCCTGGTGGAAGAGTTCTCCGCGGGTGGAGCGGGTTACCGCCCCATTCGAACTCATCAGCCACAGGTCGAAGCCGAGCGACTCCGCCATGGGCAGGGCGAATCGGTGCCGGCGTCCCGTAACCAGCACGATTTCAATGCCGGCTTCATGGGCCCGCCGCAATGCCTTCCGATTGGCTTCCGGGATCTGGACATTGGAGTCCAGCAGGGTGCCATCCAGGTCGATGGCGATGAGGCGTATGGAGCGTGGCACGATGGTCTCATTCTAGCAGCAGCCAGCATTGCTCATTGCTTGCTTCCCGTCCCGAGACGTAAAGTAAAAGAGCGATGGAATTACGCAAGGACCCCATTACGCGCTCCTGGGTCATTTGTGGCGACGAGCCCGAAGCTGGCCCTTCGCCTGACTCCTTTTGCCCCTTCTGCCCCGAGTCCGGCCTGCCGTTGCAGGTGGTCGCTACCGCGCCGACCGTGAATGGCACTCCCTGGTCGGCGCGCGCCGTGGTCCATCCTCATCCCCTGTACGGCATCGATGGCGAGCCGTCGCGCACGGGCAACGGTTTGTACGACAAGATGCGCCCGGTGGGCGCCCACGAAGTGATTGTCGAAAATGCCCGCCACGACCGGCATTTGTGGATTGCCGACGACCGCGAGATCGAGGAATACCTGGCGCTCTGCGGCCAACGTATCCAGGACCTGAAGGGCGATGTCCGTTTCAAATACGTCAGCGTCTTCAAGAATTTCGGCGCCCAGTCGGGGCAAGAGTTTGACCATCCCACCTCGGAGGTGGTGGCTACCACGTTTGTTCCGCGGCGGGTTCTGTACGAGTTGCGGGCGGCGCGGCAACACTACCAGGTGAAGGAGCGCTGCGTCTTTTGCGACATTCTGCGGCAGGAGCAGGAACAAAAGCTGCGCGTCATCGAAGTCCGCGGCGACTACATCGCCTGCTGTCCTTACGCGCCGCGGGTGCCGTACGAAACCTGGATTGCGCCCCACACCCACGAGGCTTACTTCGAGCGCATGGCGCTGAAGTCCGGAGCCATGCGCGACCTGGCGGCCCTGCTGCGGCGCACGCTGTACCGCATTCGCACCATCGCCGACGGCTTCCACATGGTGCTGCATACCTCGCCCAACACCACGCACCGCTCGGAGACGCTCGGGTTCTGGAAGACCATCGAAGACGACTACCACTGGCACATCGAGATTCTGCCTATCCTTGGCGCCAAGGCAAAGTCCTACACCTTCAAAGAGGTGTATTACTCGCCGGTCAGCTCGGAGACGGCGGCGGCCATCCTGCGCGAGCGGCCAACGGAGCGGTAGCCGCGGTCGGACTAGAATATTCTTCGCTGGCAATCCACGTATGACCATTCGTCGCGTCAAAACCTACACCGGACAGACCGGCTACGTTTATCAGTACTACTTCGTTGGCAAGCGGCCGGCGCTCGACAGCGATCCTGAAGCTCCCTCCACCGAATACATTTTCGACGTGACCTCCGACCGCAAGACAATTTTCGCCGTCAGTATCTTTCTGCATTCAGAGGCGCTCTCCGCTTGGGCGGCGGGCCGGGGCCGCACCCTCGGCGAGTCGGAACAGTACGCCGCGGTGAAACTGCGCCTGATGCAAGCCTTCGATGAGGTCCCCGACATGCTTAACCACGGTCGCCGCTTGCGCCTGGAGATCGACGAACTGCCGGTGTTGCTGGACTCCATCGGGGTGGAATAGCGGGACCGCCCGACCCCTTTGTGACGCATATCACAGGCGGACGTGATAACTACACTCCTTCTTGCAACCCACCCCGTTATACTTAACCGTAGAAGAACTGACCGAGCTGAAGCGTTATATTCGTGGGGTTTATGCCGTTAATCTGGCTCCGAGTCGCGGTGGTTTGTTATGGCGTGGGGCTGCTCTATTCGCTGCTCCTGCTGAGCAAGCGAGGCAACGTTTTGGCCAAGGTGGTAGAGCCGGCCGTCGGGCTGGGGCTTATCTTCCACTTCGTTTCTCTGGTCGAGTCCACGGTTGCGATCGGACGCCTGTCCCTGGCTTCGATCCACAATTCGGAATCCATCCTGGCGTTCCTGGCGATGGTGGTGTTTTTTGTGTTCTTCGTGGGCTATCGCACCGTCTCGCCCGGCATTGTGATCTTTCCCATCGTTTTCATCTTGACGTTCCTGTCCGCGATTGGGCAGAAGCCGGTCACGCTGACGTCGCCGCTGCTGCGCAGTGGTTGGATCTTCGTGCATGTGGTGCTCATCTTCACCGGCTACGCGGGGCTGTTCCTCAGCTTTGGCGCCAGCCTGCTTTACTTGGTGGAAGAGCGCGCGTTGAAGTCCAAGCGCTCGGCCGCGCTGCTCACCTGGCTGCCTCCGTTACAGACCATGGACGAGATTGGCTATCGTTCGTTGCTCTTCGGTTTCCCGTTTATGACGCTGGGGCTAATCGCGGGTTCCGTGCTGGCCATCGACAAGTACGGCCCGCTGTTTTTTTACGATCCGAAGATCTTGTTGTCGTTCACCATGTGGGCGGTGTACATGCTGCTGCTGTACACCCGCTGGAGTTCTGGGTGGCGCGGCCGCCGCGCGGCGTTTCTGGCGACGTTTGCGTTCATCATCGCCCTAGGCGCTTGGGCGGCGAATAGTTTCAGCCGTACCCACAGGTTTCTTTCATGAACTTTGTCGTCATCGGCGTGAACCACCAGACCGCTCCAGTCGAAGTGCGCGAGCAGTTTGCCATTTCCGAGGCGCGGCTGCCGGAAGCGGTGAAGTCGCTGGCGACCTATCCCGGCATTGAGGAGGGCATGATCGTCTCCACCTGCAACCGGGTGGAGATGTTGGCCCGCACCACCAACGGCTCCGCCGATCTCGAAGGTTTCTTGCGCCAGTTTTACGGCTTCGATCCCGAACCCTATCGCAAGTATTTGTACGAACATCGGGCGCGCGATGCGGTGCGTCATATTTTTCGCGTGGCCTCAAGCCTGGATTCCATGATTGTGGGCGAGCCCCAGATCCTGGGACAGGTCAAGGAAGCTTATGCCACGGCGCGCGCGGTTGGCGCGATCAACTCGCAACTCGACGCTTTGCTGACTCGTTCCTTCGCTGTCGCCAAGAGGGTAAGGAACGAGACCGCGGTTGCGACTTCGGCGGTGTCCATCGCGTCGGTGGCTGTGGACCTGGCGAAGAAGATTTTCGGCAACTTGCAGGGTAAGAGCGTTTACCTGGTGGGCGCGGGGAAGATGTGCGAGTTGGCGGCCCGCCATTTGCTGGCGCACGGCGCCAAGCAGATTTACGTTGCCAACCGGACCTTCGAGCGGGCCGCAGCGCTGGCGAAAAAGTTCAACGGTCAGGCGGTCCCCTTCGAAAAGCTTTATGAGACCGTGCCCAATGCCGACATCGTCATCAGCTCCACGGGCGCGCCGCACGCCATCTTCCGCAAGGAGCACGGCGAAAGGTTCCTCAGTCAGCGCCGCAACCGCCCCATGTTCTTCATCGACATTGCGGTCCCACGCGATGTCGATCCTGAGCTGAACAAGCTGGACGGCATTTTCGTTTACGACATCGACGATCTGCAGCAGGTGGTTTCATCGCACATTGCCGATCGCAGGACCGAAGCGGACCGCGCCGAAGCCATCGTGCAGCTGGAGGTGGACAAGTTCGAATCGCGCCTGCAAACGCTCGATGTCGTGCCCACCATCGTTTCGCTGCAGGAACACCTGGAAACGGTCCGCCAGGCCGAGATTGACCGCGTGCGCGGCCGGCTGGGAGCGCTCTCGCCGGAACAGGAGCTGGCGGTGGAAGCGCTGTCGCGCGGCATCATCAACAAAATCATGCATACGCCCATTACTACTCTCAAGAGTGCGGCGCGCGAGTCGTCGGAAGCCACCACCGTGGTCGATCTGGTGCGCAAGCTCTTCGGCCTGCGCGAGCCTCGGAAGGCCGCCGACGAAGATGCCACCGCGGTCAGCGGCGGAAAACCGGGAGCGCGAGACTGATGGCGTGCCTCCGAATTGGTTCCCGCGGATCGCAACTCGCTCTCTGGCAGGCCAATCACATCTCGGCGTTGCTACGCGAGCGCGGCCACCAGGTCGAGCTCGAGATCATCAAGACCACGGGCGACAAGATCACCGACGTGGCTCTCGCCCAGGTCGGCACCAAGGGCATGTTCACCAAGGAGATCGAAGAGGCGCTGGCCGAAGGCCGGGTTGATCTCGCGGTGCACAGCCTTAAGGACCTGCCTACGCGTCTGCCGCCCGGTTTCGAGCTGGTCGCCATCACCACGCGGGTCAATCCGCGCGACGTGTTTCTGTCGGTCAAGTACGACAGCGTCAAAGCGCTGCCACATGGAGCGCGCGTGGGCACCAGCAGCCTGCGCCGCCAGGCGCAGTTGAAGGCCTCACGGCCCGACCTGGTGATCCATCCATTGCGGGGCAATGTTGACACGCGGATGCGCAAGCTGGAGGAAGGCGAATACGATGCCATCATTCTGGCTGCCGCCGGACTCACACGGCTCGGCAAAACCGAACTGGTGAAGGAAGTCCTCTCGGAGGAGTTCATGTGTCCTGCGGCAGGACAGGGCGCGCTTGGCATCGAGATCCGCGAGGGCGATGTGGAGATGCGCGAACATCTCGCGTTTCTCGACAACTCTGCGGCCCATGCAGCTACGACCTGCGAGCGCGCGTTGCTGAACAAGCTGGGCGGCGGATGCCAGGTCCCCATTGGTGCGTTCGCTGAGATGAAGGATGGCAAGTTGCAGCTAACCGCGATCGTTGCGCGCCCGGACGGTACTGAGGTCCTGCGCGAGCAGCAGAGCGGCAGCGATCCGGTCACGCTGGGCGAAACAGTTGGCGACACACTGCTGCGCCGCGGCGCCACCAGGATTCTCGAAGAGGTGTATGGCGCGGCAGCAGCGGTGGCACAGCAGCCGTAAGAAGCAGTCGTCAGTTGCCAGTCGTCAGTAGTCAGTTCGCATCAGGTCATGGTGTCATCCTGAAGCGGAGTCGAAGGACCCCTACTTTGGCAAACAGTCCCCGTACAAACATTTCACGCAGCGTCTTGCCTCTGGCCGGATGCCGCATTCTGGTGTCGCGCGCGAAGAAGCAGGCGGGCGCTCTTTCTTCGGCGCTGCGAGAATTGGGTTGCCAGGTGATCGAAATCCCCTTCATCGAGCTTCGTAAGCCCAGTTCCTACCAACCGCTGGATTCAGCATTGCGGAACCTCGGCACGTACGATTGGTTGATTCTCACCAGCGTGAATGGGGTTGAGGCGCTGTTCGAACGGCTGGCAAAGAAGAAGGTCGATGTGGCGGCGCCGGCGGAGCTGAAGATTGCCGCTATCGGTCCTGCGACCAGGAAAGCCATCGAGCAACATGGTTTGCGAGTGGCGGTCACGCCGAAGGAATACGTAGCCGAGTCAGTCGTTGCCTCGCTGCAGCGCAGGGTGAAAGGGAAGCGGGTGCTGCTGGTGCGAGCAAAAATTGCGCGCGACGTTATCCCGCGCGAATTGCGCAAAGCTGGGGCGGAGGTTGACGTGGTCGAAGCCTATGAGACGGTCGCGCCGAGATCGTCCGAGCAGCGGCTGCGGGCCCTGCTGGCCAATCGAACACTGAGGCCGCACGCTATCACCTTCACCAGTTCGTCCACCGTGAAGAATTTCGTCGAGTTGCTGGGATTGCGCAGCGCACGTGCCGCCTTGAAGAAGCCGGCGCGCTACCACGGCGTGCACACCGCATCCATCGGTCCCGTAACCTCGGCCACGCTGCGTGAGTTCGGATTGCCGGTGGACATCGAAGCCAAGAAGTACACCATTCCGGGAATGGTTGCAGCGATCATGGAGGCGAGTAGTCGGATTCGAGCCGCGCGGCAAAAAGAGCTGACGGCCGATGGCTGACAGCTACTCATAAATCGAGCACCCGCATCCCGGCGACGGCACATGCACCTTCAGGAAATCCGACACTCGCTGGTAAGCGTCAATCTGGTTCTCCACCCGCGCGAAGCCGTGGCCTTCGTTTTCGTAAATCTTTAACTGCACTGACCCACCGCGTTTCTTCACGGCATCGGCGACCTGTTGCGCCTCCTCGGGCGGACAGCGGGGATCGTGCTCGCCAGCCAGCAGCAGCAGCGGGGCCTTGATCTGGTCCACGAAGTTGATGGGCGAGCGATCGTCGTAGAGCGCTTTGTTCTTCAGCGGATCGCCCATGGTCGCCAGGTCATACTCGCGCAGCAGCGGGTCTTCGTTGGCGATCTCGGTGGCCCAGTTCACAAACGGCACAATGGGCACGCCCGCCGCCCACATGTCCGGGGCCTTGGTCACCGCCATCATGCTCAGGTAGCCGCCGTAGCTTCCGCCCATGACAATCAGCTTCTTGGGATCGACGAAGCCGCTTTTCTCGATCCACCGGGCCGCGTCGAGCACGTCGTGCAACTCACCACCGCCGGCATCGCCACGATTGGCGTCGGTGAACTCCTTGCCGTATCCGGTTGACCCGCGATAGTTCGGCGCAATCACCAGATAGCCCTGGTTCACGATGTACTGGATGAAGCGGTTGAACGAGTTGACCGTCTGCGCGGCCGGTCCGCCGTGAATATAAACGATCGCCGGAAACTTGCCGTTACGCTGGATGTTGTTGGGCACATAGACAAAGGCCGAGAGCGTCCACTTGCCGTCGCGGCTGGGATAGTGCACCAGGTAAGGCTCGACCATGTCGGCGCTGTTCACCCCCGCGACCAGCGAATGCGTCACCTGCTGCGACTGCTTCGACGCGATGTCATAGACCCAGACGTCGTGGGGAGCGTCGGCGCCGTTGTGGTAATACAAAAACTTTGACCCATCGCGGCTGTAGGGAAGCGGATTGCCACCCAGCGAGTTCACGCCCTGCTTCAGCGGCAACGCGTCCGCGCGCCGCTTCGCCACGTCGTACAGATAAATGTCAGTGTCGCCGTCAACGTTGGCCGTCCAGGTCAGCGATTTGCCGTCGGGCGCAAACGTTCCGGCCCGGAGCCGCCATTTCTCTGCAGTCAGCCAAGCAATCTTCTTGCTTGCGATGTCGAGCAGGCCGACATTGTCATAGCCGTTCTCGGCGTCCGAGGTGATGAGGACCGTCTTTCCGTCAGGCGAGATGTCCTGCGCTTCATAGGTGTGCTCGCCCTCATGTTGCGTCAGGTTTGCGCTCTGGCCGCTGGCGAGGTCGAGCGCGAAAATGTTCGAGTCCTTGCCGCCGGCGTGGGCCTGCGTGTAAACCAGGAACTTGCCATCGCGCGAAAAAATGGGCTTCCAGTTGCTCAGTTCCTTGGGCGTGTTCTTGGTCAGATGACGCACATGGCGCGTGGCGACGTCCATCAGCTCGATCTCAAAGGTTGAGCTGGTCTTGGGCTTGGTGATGTAGGCGATCTGCCGCCCGTCGGGCGACCACGCCGGCTCTTCTTCCGCGCTCTCCGGAGAAGTCGTCAGGTTGACCACGTCGCCGGTCTTGGGCGACAGCAGAAGGATGTCCCACTGCTCATCGCCATCGTGGTCTGACATGAATGCGATCCAGGTGCCGTCGGGCGACCACAGCGGCTGCGCCTGGCGCTGATCGCTGATGGTCAACTGCGTCGGCCATCCGCCGCTCGCGGGAACCAGCCAGAGATTGTTGCGTCCGCTGATGTTGGAGATGAAGGCGATCTGCTTGCCGTCAGGCGACCACGTCGAGTCGCCGATCGCGCGCGTCATGTAGAGCTTCTCGATGGAAAACGTCTGCATGTCGGCGAGGGTCTTGCTCTGGAGCTTGGCGGGGTCGGTGATGGCTTGCGGCGGATTTAGCGTTTGCTGTGCGACGGCTTGCTGGGGCATAACCTGTAAGGTCATAAAGAGAAGAATTACGGGAACGAGCAGCGCCACGGTATCGGACTCAGAATACCGAACATGAGATGCGAAGCGTTTGCGCTGCGGTCCTAGCGCACCCCCCTCCCCCCCTATCATCGCAAAATATTGAAAATACAGGAACAAGTATAATTTTTCCCCGCAAAATATTGCATTCAAAAGACTTATAGGCAAAATATTGCAAAATAAGGATTTAACCGCCAAATGAAGAGGGCGAGAACCGGTTTGGGTGGGGAAAACTCTGGATAGCAGCCGATTCAAAGACCAACGCTTAGGTCGAGCCACAGAGCCCCGATCTGGACGGCCACGCTTGGAGCCTCGCCGGACACAATTCTCAGGCATCCCGTCCACGCTCATTGTACGGCGAGAAGTATGCCAGGCCCAAGTCAGATAGTCACGCAGCACAGTGATAAGCCCAAGGCCCTTAGGGGGATGAGTTTCAAGTTTCGAGTTTCCAGTTTCATTACCGGGTTCTATTGTAGATTGTGTCGAGGAGCATGAAGCGCGAAGAGTTCACCAAGCTGGTCGAAGAGGTGCTGGATTCTCTGCCGAAGGAGTTTCGCAGCCGGATCCGCAACGTCGCCGTTCTGGTCGAGGACCTACCTCCAGGCCAGAAACCACCCGAGCCGGGCAAACCGAGGCGCTTACGTCTGGGTCTGTTTCACGGCGTGCCCATGACCCACAAGAGTGTTTTCCAGCTGGGGACGGGTCCTGACTATGTCGTGCTCTACCAGAAGAACATCGAGGCGGTCTGTCCCAGCGAGGCCGCGGTCCGCGAACAAGTTCGACTGACGGTCATCCACGAATTCGGACACTACTTCGGAATGACGGAAGAGCAGTTGAGGGATGTGTAGAGGCGGGTAAACTGGGTGGCTCGATCTGCGGGTCTTTCCATGGGTTCGCTTCCATCCTCTCACAAAAGAAGCGAAAGGATGTGGCAGGCGGCAATTCGTCAATGAGCGAAGAAGAAAATGCCCACCCAAGCAAAATCGGCTTGGGCGGGGCACCCTTGGGACAATTACCTCTGCGCCGCGGGTCGCGTCGCCATCAAAGAGTTCCAGTTGTCGAGATCGTCGTGGGGTGGTCCCTCTTCCACTGCTTCGTCGCTTTCTTTTGGGCCTTTAGTTGTTCCTTCTGCGCTTTCTGCTGCTGCTTACCGTATTTCTTCCAGTTTTTCTGCGACCGCTTCTGCGCGTCTTGAGCGGATTGCGGGCTGGCATAAGCAACCGGCCCGGACAGCGCCAAAGCGAGAAGGACAAACAGGACACAAGCTGCGACTTTTTTCACAAGATCACCTTGAAACTAATTCTGGCTGGATTCTACACCGCGCAACAACAGTTGTCAGTGGCCAGTTGTCAGTGATAGCAGAGCCACAGCCCAACTGACCACTGGCGACTGACAACTGCTCCTACGCCTTTGCCGCCTTGTGAATCTCCACCGTGCTCCAGGTCTTGTCGGCGGCGTGGCAGAGGTCCTCCAGCGGACAATCGGCGCACTTGGGTTTGCGGGCGATGCACAGCGCGCGGCCGTGCAGGATGATCTGGTGCGCGAAAATAATCCACTTGTCGCGCGGTATCACCTTCATCAAGTCTTGCTCGATCTTTTGCGGGTCGTCGTGTTTGGTCAGCTCTAGGCGGCGCGAGATGCGCTGCACATGCGTGTCCACCACCACACCGTCGGCGATTTTGTACCACGTGCCCAGCACGACGTTGGCGGTCTTGCGCGCCACGCCGGGCAGTTGCAGAAGTTCGTCCATGGTGCGCGGCACCTGGCCGCTGAATTCGCCGATCAGCTTGCGCGCGGCGCCCACGACCGACTTCGATTTGTTGCGGAAAAATCCGGTGGAGCGAATGTCATCTTCCAGCTCTTCCGGCTGAAGCGCGGCAAATGCCTCTGGCGTCGGGTATTTCTCGAAAAGGACAGGCGTGACCATGTTGACGCGTACGTCGGTGCATTGCGCCGAGAGAATGGTCGCGACCAACAACTCCCACGCGCTGTTGTGATGCAGAGCACAGGTGGCGTTGGGATAGTGCTTGTCGAGCCGCCTCAGGATCTCGTTGACGCGCTCCGGCGCCAGCGGATTGTAGCCCTTAACTGTGGTGGCCTTAGTCTTAGCGCCGGGCTTCTTCGGCGCAGCTATTCTCGCGGCAACCGGTGCAGCAGCCTTAGACCCTCTTTTCCGGACGGGCGCGACTATGATGGCCTTGACCCTGGCTCGCAGTGGGCTGTTCGAAATTTTGTCCTGACGTCCTGAACGTGAAGGCTGGCGAGGGGTGACGCCGCGTGGCATGAGTTATTCTCCTGTCGGCAGATTACAATGAGACAAGCATCAGCATCAATTCAGCGCGGAGTTTCGCAATGTCTTCCAGCAATGCCATCGTACAGACTGTGTCCGCCGAACTGCCAGCGATGCCGCTTACCCTTGAAGGGCTGAGCGTGCTGCATCAGATGTTCCGGTTCCGCTGGCCGGAGTGGCGCAAGCTGGACGCATCGCGCCAGGCGGACATTGCGCGCGAAGCCGCCGCCGTGTTTGCCGCCAGCGAAGAGCGTGGGCAGAGCGCCGTCTATTCCATGCTGGGGCACAAGGGCGATCTGATGATCGTCCACTTCCGCGACTCCTTCGATGAGCTCAACGCCGCCGAATTGCAACTGGACCGGACCGCCTTGCAGGATTTTCTCGAGCCCATGCACTCCTATTTGTCGGTGATCGAGCTGGGCTTGTACGACTCCAGCGTGAAGCTGTTTCGGCAGCTCGCCGAGCGCGGCGTGAAGCCGCTTTCCAAGGAATGGAACGACGCGGTAGAAGAGACCCTGGAGCGCCAGCGTGAGGCCATGCGTCCGCGGCTGTATCCCAAGATTCCCGACAGCCGCTACTTGTGCTTTTATCCCATGGATCGCAAGCGCGGCGAGGTGAAAAATTGGTACATGCTGCCCATTGCGGAGCGCCAGCGGCAGATGGAAGAGCACGGCATGGTGGGCCGCCGCTACGCCGGCAAGGTGCAACAGATTATTACCGGCTCCATCGGCTTCGACGATTGGGAGTGGGGCGTGGACCTGTTTGCTCCCGATCCGCTGGTTTTCAAGAAACTGATTTACGAAATGCGCTTTGACGAAGTCAGTGCGGTGTATGCGGTTTTCGGCCAGTTCTTCTTGGGAGTGCGGCTTCCGGTGCAAAAGCTGGAGGAATGGCTGAGCGGAAGGTTGCCAAAATAGCATGGTTGCTCACATTCTTGAAATAGTCGGGGCGTGGATCATCAGCGTCATCTCGGCGGGCGGCTATGGTGGCGTGATGCTGCTGATGGCCATCGAGTCGGCCTGCATTCCGCTGCCGTCGGAAATCATCATGCCGTTCTCGGGGGCGCTAGTTGTTCCGGCCGTCGCCGCTCTGTATCATCGCGGCGCACCGTTTTCGTTGCTGGCGGTGGCCACCTGGGGCGCGATTGGCTGCAACCTGGGTTCGGTGCTGGCCTACGAGATTGGCTACTTTGGTGGCCGTCCGCTGGTGGAGCGCTACGGCCGCTACATTTTCCTCAGCCATCGCGAGCTCAGCATCGCCGACCGGTTCTTCGAGCGGCGAGGCTCGTTGGCGGTACTGATCGCTCGCCTGCTGCCGGTAATCCGCACCTTCATCGCGCTGCCCGCTGGAATCGCGCGCATGCCGCGCCTAAAGTTTCACATCTACACGTTTGTGGGATCGTGGCCCTGGTGCTTTGCGCTGGCGTATGTCGGCATGCGGTTGGGCGAGCAATGGGACAAAGATCCGCGGCTGAAGATGTGGTTCCACCGGCTTGACGCCGCGATCCTGGCGGTGATCATCGTCGCGGTTGTTTATTTCGTGTGGTCACACCTGCAGCATCGGGTGGGCAGGGAAGCGGGCGAAGCGGCAGAATAGCGCTCACTGATCGATCTTCACGGCTTTGGCGATGATGCGTTCGTATGTCCGCCAGGGCAGGATTCTCTTCAGCCAGATTTGCAGCTTAGCGTCGGCGCCGATCAGGTATCGGAGCTTGGGATTGGGGTCGCGCGCGATGCCAACGATCAACTTCGCCACCTCGCGGGCGTGGCGCCGGTGTTTGGCGCTGTTCTTGACGAATTCGGCGAAGCGTTGGCTGCGCTCCTTGTTCGGCGATGCCGGATCGAGCGCGCCGGCCGCAACCTTGACGTTGCGCGTCCAGATGTCGGTGTCGTACGAACCGGGCTCGACCAGCACCACCCGAATGCCCAGCGAGTGGACCTCGATGCGCACGGACTCGCTCCAGCCCTCCAGCGCGAATTTTGAGGCGGAATAAGCGCCGAGCATGGGCGGCGCCGCGCGTCCACCAACCGAACTCACTTGTATGATGTGGCCCGACTTCTGCGCGCGCATAACAGGCAACACGGCTTTGGTCATGGCAACATTGCCGAAGAAGTTAGTTTCGAGCTGATCGCGAATCTCGCGCAGTTGCATGTCCTCGCCGAAACCGGCGCTGCTGAAACCGGCGTTGTTTACCAGTACGTCAAGCCGGCCGTGATCGCGGACGATGGCGTCCACCGCGCCCGGCAGCGCGTCGAACTCGGTGATGTCGAGCCGGCGCAGGCCGAGCCGATCGCGCACTCCGGCCTTATGCGCTGCCTCCTCAAGTCGACCGCGATTTTCGAGGTTGCGCATGGTGGCCACCACGCAATAGCCGTTGAGGGCCAACTCGACAGCGGTCAGCAGTCCAATGCCGCTAGAGCTTCCGGTTACGAGTGCAACTTTTTCTTCAGCCATGCTTTCCATCGAATCCTGCAAATTGCCGCACAGGGCACAAACGCGTCCGTTCGCGCCCGTTCAATTGCAATGCGGGCGGCGGTACGAGAAGATAACAGGTTTGTACATTCTTTCATGAAACGGACTGATAGCCATGCCGACAACTAAGAAGCAGAGAAACACGAATACCGCCCAAGGCGAGATCGCCCCGGCCAAAGGAAAGCTGGGGATTATGATTCCTGGCATGGGCGCGGTCGCCACCACGTTTGTCGCGGGCGTCGAAGCGGTGCGCAAAGGAATTGCCAGTCCCCATCGGCTCGCTCACGCAGATGGGCACCATCCGCCTCGGCAAACGCACCGAAGGCCGCTTTCCCAAGATCAACGAATTCGTACCACTCGCCGGGCTGAACGATCTGGTCTTCACCGGCTGGGACATCTTCGAAGACAACATGTACTCCGCCGCGCGCAATGCGGGCGTCTTGGAGGTCTCGCTGCTGGACCAGGTCAAACCGTTTCTCTCGAAGATCAAGCCGCGGAAAGCCGTGTTCGACAAGAACTACGTGAAGAGACTCGACGGGCCCAACGTAAAAAAGGGCAAGAACAAGATGGAACTGGCCGAGCAACTGCGCGACGACATCCGCGACTTCAGGAAGTCCAGCGGCGCCGACCGCTTGGTCATGATCTGGTGCGCCTCTACCGAGACCTTTATTGAGGCGGGTCCGGTGCATCAATCGGTGGCGGCGTTCGAGAAGGGCCTGCGCGCCAATCACGAGAACATCGCTCCTTCGATGATCTACGCTTACGCCGCGCTGAAGGAAGGCGTGCCCTTCGCTAATGGCGCCCCGAACCTCACGGTCGATATTCCCGCTATGCACCACCTGTCGAAGCAAATGGAAGCGCCCATCTGCGGCAAGGACTACAAGACGGGCCAGACGCTGATCAAGACCATCCTCGCGCCGGGATTCAAAGCGCGCATGATCGGGCTGAATGGCTGGTTCTCCACCAACATTCTGGGCAATCGCGACGGCGAAGTGCTGGACGATCCCGGCTCCTTCAAGACCAAGGAGGAGTCCAAGCTGTCGGTGCTGGAGCACATTCTGCAGCCGGAACTTTATCCCCAGCTTTACGGCAATATCTGCCACAAGGTCCGCATTAACTATTACCCGCCACGCGGTGATAACAAAGAGGGTTGGGACAACATCGATATCTTCGGCTGGCTCGGCTATCCGATGCAGATCAAGGTCGATTTCCTGTGCCGCGATTCCATCCTGGCGGCGCCGATCGTGCTCGATCTGGTGCTCTTCCTCGACTTGGCGAAGCGTTCGTCGGAGCTGCGCGGCATCGGCATTCAGGAGTGGCTAAGCTTCTACTTCAAATCGCCGATGACGGCGCCCGGGCTGTATCCCGAGCATGATCTGTTCATCCAGTCCATGAAGTTGAAAAACACGCTGCGCCACCTCAAGGGCGAAGAGATGATCACGCACCTGGGGCTGGAGTATTACGACTGAGATCGTTTGACGCTGGAATAGGGCAGGAAAACTTCGCGCCGTAGAGGGATCCCACGTTACGGTCGCTGCGAGCAAGGGGTAGAACCGCGCTTTAGCGGGATTGGTCAAGAGCCGGGTGGGGAGGGTGGAGGCGGACCCTTCGGCTGCGCTCAGGGCAGGCTCTGAAGGTTGGCTCTACCCGTGCAAACCGGATAACACTTGGAACCGCTCTACACCGTCTCCGTTTCCAGCTCTTCTTCCAGCAGTTGCTTGTTGTACAGCTCGGTGTAGTAGCCGCTGCGTTCGATCAGCTCTTCGTGGGTGCCATACTCCACGATCTGGCCGTCGTGCAGCACGGCGATGCGATCGGCGTTGCGCACCGTGGAAACCCGGTGCGAGATGAAGATGGTGGTACGTCCCTGCATGATCTGGCGCAAATGGTTCAAGATGCGATCTTCGGTCTGGGTATCCACACTGGCGAGCGCGTCGTCGAGCACTAGGATGCGCGGGCTGCGGATCAAGGCCCGCGCAATGGCGGTGCGTTGCTTCTGCCCGCCGGAAAGCGTGAGGCCGCGCTCCCCGACCAGAGTGTTGTAGCCATCGGGAAAACTGTCGATCTCATCGGCGATATTGGCGGCCTCAGCGGCCCGGCGAATCTCTGCATCGGTGGCGTGCTCGGCCCCGAAGGCGATGTTCTCGCGAATGGTGTCGCTGAACAAGAACGTCTCCTGGGGGACAAAACCGATGTTCTTGCGCAACACCGCGAGCGGGAACTCGCGAATGGGCCGCCCATCGATCAGCACCGCGCCTTCCGCCGCATCGTAGATGCGCGGAATGAGCGATACCAGGGTGGACTTGCCCGATCCGGTGGGGCCGACGATCGCCAGGCTGGTACCTTCGGGCACGCGCAGGTTGATGTTTTTCAGCACCGCTTCATCGCCGTGCACTTGCCCCATGCCGCGCTCGGCCGCGATCAAGGTGTGACCGTAGTGAAAGCTGAGGTTGCGGAACTCGATCTCTCCGCCAACTTCGGTGGGAGCGCCAGGGGCGGGCACGGTGGCGTCGGTGACCTCGGGCTGTTCCGCGAGAATGTTTTGGATGCGGCCCATGGACGCGGTGCCGCGCTGAAAGAGGTTGAGGACCCAGCCCAGGGAAACGATGGGCCAGGTGAGCTGCACCATGTAGGTGTTGAAGGCCACGAAGCTGCCTACGGAAATGCGATGCAAGAGGACTTCGCGGCCGCCGATCCACAGCACGATCACGATGGCAACGCCGAGCAGGGTTTCCAGGGTCGGCCACAACATGCCCATCAGGCGCACCAGCTTGAGGCTGCGCGAGATGTATTCGGTGTTCTCGCGTTCGAAGCTCTCGATCTCCGCCTGCTCCTGCACGTAAGCGCGAATCAGCCGCGCTCCGGAAAAGTTCTCCTGCGCCTTGGCCGAGATGTTGGAGAACATGGCCTGGATGCGCTCGAAGCGCTCGTGAATCTTGCGGCCGAAGTACTGCACCACGATGCTGACCACGGGCAAGGGCAGGAAGGCGAACAGGGTGAGCCGGGGGCTGATGCTGAGCATGAACACCAGCGCGCCCGCGGTGAACACCACGGTGTTGGCGCTGTACATAATGCCGGGCCCCGCCAACATGCGCACCGCGTTGAGGTCGTTGGTGGCGCGGGCCATGATGTCGCCGGTGCGGGTGCGCTGATAGAAACTGTAAGACAGCCGCTCCAGATGGGTGAACAGGTCGTTGCGCAGATCGAACTCAATATCGCGCGACACCCCAATCAGGATCCAGCGGGTGAGGAATTGGAAAATGGCTTTAGTGCCCGCGACTGCCAAAAGCATGGCTGCATACGTGAATAGCTTGTGGCGCGAGACCCCGCGGTTGAGGTCGTCAATAGCACGGCGGATAACCAGCGGGAAGAGAATCCAGATCCCGTTGTTGCACAGCACGAACAGAGCGCCGATCCAGAAGGTCAGCCGGTACTTGCGGAGATAGGGAAACAGCGGGCTTAGGTCCTTGAACATGAGTGGACAGAAGTTAGATGTTGGCGGTTGGAGTTTAGCTCTATTGAGTTGTCATCACGAACGGCCTCGGCCGTGAGGGACCTGCTGTTCTTTCCGGCGTCGTTCCAGCATCGAGGAAAAGCAGATTCCTCGCTGCGCTCGTAATGACAATTTCAAAGGCGGACCGTCAATTCCAATGGACATCCCTCAGGGGCTAAAGCCCCGGTCTCATATTATGCATTCAACGGACGGCCTGAAGGCCGTCCCCTTCCCTGAAGGCCGTGCCCTTCCTGAAGGCCGTGCCCTTCCTGAAGGCCGTGCCCTTCCCTGAGGGCCGAGTCCCCTTCAAAGCACAGCCACTACGTCGGGACGCGCAACAGAAAGTAACCTCCGGCCAGCGCAAAAATAAGGTCGGGCGCCCAGGCGGCCAGCATGGCAGGCAGTTGATCGGCATTGCCTATGGCCTCGAACAAGCCGGCGGTGACCCAATACACCACAGCGATGGCGACCGCAATCACCACGCTGCCCAGGGCCCCGCCCTTGCGGCCGGACGCTGCGAAGGGAACCGCCAGTACCGCCATCACCAGAGTGATCAGCGGGAAGGCAAGCTTCTTCTGCAACTGCACCTTCAGCCGCACGGTGGCAAAACCGCTCTGTTCCAGGTCTCGGATGTAGCGCTGCAGCTCTTCATAATTCATTTCCGAAGACTGCTTGACTTCTTTCTTGAAGTAGCTGGGGTCCTCGTGCAGTTCATCGAAGGTTGCCACCTCGAAGGTCCGATAATCCTGGATGGAAGTGCCCGACACAATGCGTACCCAACCCTGCGCGAAGATCCACTTGTTCAGCCCCTCGTCCCAATGGGCGTGGGCGGCGTAGATGCGGCGCGTGAGCTGGAAGGTATTCGGGTCAAACTCGAAGATCGAGACCCCGCCGAGCTGGTTGGTGTCGGGATCGAAGACCTGGTAGTAAAAAATGTCGTTGTTCTGTCCGAAAATCCACTTGCGGTCAGCCTGCAGGTAGGTTTGCGGCGGTTTACCCTTGATCTGGTTGCGCAGGATTTCCTGTTCCCGGTTGGTGCGCGGGATGTAGAGCTGATCGAAGACAAACATGGCCGCGGCAAAGATGGCGCACACCACAATCACGGGAAGCGCGGCGCGATAGATGCTGATGCCGGTGGCCTTCATGGCGGTCAGCTCGCTGGATTTCTCCAGCAACCCGAAGGTGATGAGTACGGCCAGGAGCACCGCGATGGGCGCCATCAGGTAAAGCAGAGACGGGCTGAGGTTCAGCAGGTACTCGATCAGCATGATCACCGGCACTTTGTTGCGGACGATGTCGGTCAGCAGTTCGAAGAAGGTGAATGCCAGCGCCAGAATCAGGAACGTGGCCAGCACCATCCCCAGATACAAGGCGAAGTCGCGCAGGATCATGTCGTCGAGAATGAGCGGGAACCTTGCGCTGAAGCGTTTGCGGTGAGGCGAAGAATCTTGCAGTGCATGCGCGCTGGTGGGAAGGTGACGCCGGCGCATCCAAAATTCTTGCAGCTTCTCCCACATCCCTTTCCAGTGCGCGCCCAAGTTGCTGATCTCAATCGGCATCCGATCCACGCGCCATAGCAGAAGCAGGCCGCACAGGAAGAAGAAGATGTTGCCCATCCAAACGCCTGCCCACGGAGGCATCTTCCCCTGACGCGCCATGGAGACGCCGGTCAGCGAGAAGAAGTAATACACGCACACCAGCAGAATGGTGAGCACGAAGCCGGTACTCTTGCCGCCCTTGCGGGCCGAGAGTCCCAACGGGATGCCGACCATCGCCAGCACCAGGCAGGCGGCCGGAAGCGCAAACCGGCGATGGAATTCAATCTCGTAGTAGCGCGCTTTGCTCAGGTCGTAATTCCAGGCTCCGGGATCGATAGTTTGCAGCGGCGCGGCGGCGCGGCGTTCGCGTGCGGCGTTGCGCAACAGGGCTTGCAGTCCCAATTCGGCGACTGGAAGCAAGTCGTGCGCATGCTGCGCGCTGCTGGGCAGCTGGATGGGGATCTCGGTGCTGTCGAAGGTGGTGATGGAGTACTGGTCCTTGGCCCTCGGTATGCTCTCCTGCTGGGTGCCATCCTCGAGATGCAAACGCAACTTGTCAGGCGAGTCGCTTAACAGAGCGCCGCGCTTGGCCAGAGTGACCCTCGGAGAGGACGGGTCGCTGACATCGGCCAGGAAGATGCCCTGCCACAACGACCGGCCATGGAAGGGAGTCGCGTCCTGCACGTAAAGGACAACGTTCTTGAACTCTTCGTAGAAGACGTGCGGTTGAATTTCAAAGGAGGCTTGCGACGATTTCAGTTTGTCCTGCAAACGATTCAGCGCCACCGCCGACTTGGGCGCCACGTAGATGTTGTTGACCATGCCCAGCACCCAGGCGCCCAGGACGAAGATCGCGATGGCGCGGACAAACATCCCCACACCCATGCCGCTAGCGCGCATGGCAGTGACTTCGCTGTCAGCCGCCAGCCGGCTGAGTCCCACCAGAATGCCCACCAGCACACCCATGGGCAAGGTCAGAGTGAAGGTGGTCGGCAGGGTGTAGAGAAAAATTTCGCCTACACTGGGCACGGGAGCGCTGTTGCGGACAATCAGATCCAGCAGCCGCCCCAGGTCGCGCATGAAAATAATGAAGGTGAATAACCCGACGCCCAGCAAGGCGTGCGAGCCCACTTCCTTCAGAATGTAGCGGGTCAGAATACGCACGGAACTCTAGTTTAGCGGAAGGGCGGCGAAGCGAACAGGGATGCTGACGTCCGGAGCTTTTACGGCGGGAAATCTGGTCACGCTTTTACCGGTTCCAAGCCGGCCCCGGCCCTGATACACTTGGTCGGCTAATTCTCCTCAATGAGTCATAACGGTTCCCCGAAGATTCGGTTGGTGCTGCTTTGGCACATGCACCAGCCTTTCTACAAAGACATGGTCACCGGCGAGTATCGCCTTCCCTGGGTCAGGCTCCACGGGCTCAAAGACTACTACGGGATGGTGAAACTACTGGACGAGTTCCCCCAGGTCCATCAGAACTTCAATCTTGTGCCTTCGTTAGTGGCCCAGATCCAGGATTACGTCGCAGGTCAGGCGCACGACCCATTTTTCGATCTGGTGTCCAAGCCTGCGGCCGAGCTGACTCCCTCAGAGCGGCACTTTGCCTTGCAATATCTGTTCCAGGCCAACCCGGTCAACATGATTGGGCGCTATCCGCGCTATCGCGAGCTGTGGGAGCGCTATCGCGCGACCTGCGATCGCCCCGAAGGGCCGGAGGCCTACTTTGGAACACGCGATTATGCCGATCTCCAGGTGCTTTCGCAACTCGCCTGGTTCGACGAGTACTTCCTGGAGGAAGCGGACATCGCCGCGCTGGTGCAAAAGGGCGAGGACTTCAGCCGCGCCGACCAGCAACTGGTGATTGCCAAAGAGCGCGAAATTCTCGCCAAGGTGCTGCCCGCTTACGCCGCGGCCGCGCAGCGCGGATCGATCGAGCTTTCTGCTACGCCCTACTATCACCCTATTTTGCCGCTGCTGTGCGATAGCAGCGTGGGCGAGCAGTCCGCGCCCGGACTGAGTCTGCCAACCCGGCGCTTCCGCCGTCCGGAAGACGCCAGTCTGCAGATTGAACGCGCCCTGGATTCGCACCAGGCGCTGTTCGGGGTCCGCCCCAAGGGACTCTGGCCCTCGGAGGGAAGTGTCTCGGAGGAGGCCGTCATGCTGGCGGCCCGGCAGGGAATCGAATGGATGGCAACCGATGAAGGCGTGCTGGGACGCTCGCTCGATTTCAATTTTGCGCGCGAAGGTAATGGCCACCTTTCTGCCGACGCCGCGGAACGCCTGTATGGCATTTATCGCTACGAGAAGCATGACACGCGGATGCATATGGTGTTTCGCAACCATCGCCTCTCCGATCTCATCGGGTTTGTGTACTCGGGGATGCCCGCGCAAGAAGCCGCCAATCATCTGCTCGAGAACATCAAGAGCTCGGCGCGGCCGGTCCTCGAACGCGGGAGAGATCCCGTGGTTTCGATCATTCTCGACGGAGAAAATGCGTGGGAGTATTACGCGAAATCTGGCCGCGAATTCCTGCGCCGCTTCTACGATGCCTTGCAGCGTGACCCGCAAATGGAAGCGGTTACAATTGGCGAGGCCATCGCCCGGCACCAACCCGACAACTTCCGGCCCTTGCAGCGGCTGGTTCCGGGCTCGTGGATCAATGCCAACTTCAACATCTGGATTGGCTCTCCTGAAGATAATCGGGCCTGGGACCTGCTCTCGGAAGCCCGCGACTATTATGACCGCCATGCGCAAAAAGTTTCTGCGGCGCAACGCAAACTGGCGTGGGAAGAGTTACTGATCGCCGAGGGCAGCGACTGGAACTGGTGGTACGGTCCGGAACATCACTCGGCCAACGATCGCGACTTCGACGAACTGTATCGCCGGCATCTCTCCAACGTGTACCACGCCCTGGAAGGAGTTCCGCCGGAAGAGTTGAACACCCCGATTATCAGCGGAGTTTTGCGCCCCAGCTATATTCCGCAGACGGCGTATGTGCGCGCCCGGGTGGACGGATTGGTCAGCGGATACTTCGAGTGGATGGGCGCGGCCAGCTACACTTCGGACCAGCGCACCGGGGCCATGCACGGCAGGCAGTTTCTGCTGGACGCCGTTTTCGCCGGACTGGACGCGGATTCCGTGTCGGGTCGTTTGGACTTCCAGCATGGCGTGCCCGAAGGCGCCTATCGCCTGATGGTTAACCTCGAGGTTCACCGCGACGAGCGCGACCGCAAGTCGCCGATGGAAGGGTATCGGCTGGCCGTGGATGCGCAGGGACACGCGATTCAAAAGTGGGTATTGAGCAACGGAGAAGAGCGCCGTAAGCTGGCGAGCTTTTCGTCTGACCGTGGCAAAGCAACCGGCAACGGCGTCGAAGTGGCGCTGCGCGAGATTTTCGAATTCCGCATTCCCTTCGCCCTGCTGGGGGCGCAGCGGGGAAGCCGCATCCGTTTGCGTTTCGCCATCTGGCGCGATCACCTGCCGGTGGACTCGTTGCCGCTGGAGGGCTGGATCGATCTTTTTGCGGTTCCCGAGGAAGAGCTGGAGAACAACCTCTACGGCTTTGTGCCGCACGAATTGCTCTAACAGGCTACGGAAAAAGTCGGAAAAGCAGGCCCCTCACCGAGTAAACTTTACCCCAACAAGCGCAAAAACGGCGCTTGTCGGGGACCCCGGTTCGTCGGTTCGTGATGACAATAATAAAGGACTTGCAACGACGCACCCTTCGGCAGGCTCAGGGCAGGCTCTAAAGGTGCGCCCCTTCAAAGCAGCCTCGGACAGACTCCTTCCGCAGCCTGCTAGGTCTGTGAGTCGGCTTGACGCTTGGTCCCCGCCGGCCAGTAAACAGGCCACCCGCGCTGCCGCGCAACCTGTTCGAGATCTTCGTTGGGATTGACGCACACGGGGTGCCTTGCGATCTCCAGCATGGCTTGGTCGTGTATCGAGTTGCCCACGGCCACGTCGATGGGTTGGCCAATGTGTTTGCGAATTTCCGCTACTTTCAGTTCGTCGGTCGGAACGCGAATCAGACGATCGCTGGCGCATCCGCCCTCCACCTGAACGCAGGCCGCCAGCACGTGCTGACGTGGAATGCTGAATTGCCTGGCGGCATGCTCCACCAGCCAGTTGTTGGTTGAGGAAACCGCCCAGAGGTCGCACCCCTGCGCCGCCAGCCGGCGCGTCAACTCCTGCATCTCCGGAAACACCCGCGGGCTGACGATCTCGGTGAAAAACTCTCTCGCCGCCCGCCGTAACAGCCGGCAAGAGACACCGTGATTCATGGTGACCATTTCACCGCAGATTTGTTCTTCGCTGACTCTGCCCGCTTTGTACTGCTTGTAGCGCGCCAGCGCCCACTGCGCAACGTCGCGGCTGACAATGCCACGCTCGATCTCCCAATAGAAGAAATCGGCCCCGGCGTCGCCGCTCCACAGGGTTCCGTCGCAATCGAAGACCGCGATGGCCGGTCGCAGCGCAAGTACCGACTCGATAAACTGCAATGCTGCGCTGCGGCATTCCGTTCCACTCAAAACTGCTTCTCCGAGAAGATGATGTCCGATCGCGACAGGCGTTCATAATCTTCGGGCGTGTCAATGTTGGTGATGGCGCGCGCGTCTTCCACCGGCAGGTACTTTATGTGCCGTTGCTGCTGGTGCTCCAGATCGCGGGCGGTCGCGTCCAGCGGAGCGCGGAGGAACGCTTCGATCAACTCCCGGCCGATCAGGATGGGATGTCCATGCACCCGCTCCTCCCCGCGCTGGACTTCGGGTACGATGGCCCACACCTCTGGATCCGCGCTCAGGAAAGCGTCGTGCAGTTTTTGCAGCGTAGCGGGCAACACCGGCGGGCGATCCGTCAGTGCGAGGAAAGCGGCATCACGTCCGTGATTCAGCACCTCCCGTACGCCCAGGCGCAGGGAACTGAACTGCCCCAGCTCGGGAGTGGGATTCACCACCAGAAACGCTCCGTGCGCGTACGTGACCGGCCCAATGGAGGCCGCGTTCTTCCCGGCCACCACGATGACCAGATCGGTGATGGGCTGCAGCAGATCGATGGTAGCGCCGAGAAAGGTGTTGGCCGCCGGCGTTCCCTCAGCCACGGGCGGCCACGGCAGAAGCGCTTTGTCACGGCCCATGCGCGTGGAAAAACCCGCCGCCAGGACCACTCCGCAGATACTGGGAGACATCGCCATGCCACGAAGATACCAAAGGGCAGTTGCGGAAACCAGCCAATACCGTGGCGATGCCGTTATACTTCTGCAACGACGCGATTGCTGTTGCATCGAACCTGCATGGCCACCCGGACACAATCTCTGAGCGAACAGGACTTGCGGGACCTGGGCTTCGGCGCGGTGGTGTCGCGGGAAAGCCGCCAGCGCCTGCTCAATCGCGATGGCAGTTTTAACGTCGAGCGCCGCGGGTTGCGCTTCTGGTCGTCGTTCAGCCTGTATCACGCGCTGCTGACCATGCCCTGGTGGCAGTTTCTGCTGGCCGGTGTGGGCTGGTACGCGCTGGCGAACACCGTGTTTGCGTTGGCTTACGTGGCTTGCGGTCCCGCCGCCTTGGCCAGCACCACTCCCGGTATCGAGCACAATGCGTTCTTGCGCGCGTTCTTCTTCAGCGTAGAAACTCTCTCCACCATCGGCTACGGAAATATTGTGCCCACCGGCGTGGCCGCAAATGTGGTGGTCACCATTGAGGCGCTGGCCGGACTGGCGGGGTTCGCCATCGTGACGGGACTTCTATTCGCGCGCCTTTCGCGGCCCACGGCGAAGGTGCTGTTCAGCCATCATGCTGTTATTGCGCCTTATCGCGACATCACCGCGTTCGAGTTTCGGGTGGCCAACGCGCGTTCCAGCGAATTGATCCAGGTCTCCGCCATTGTGCTGCTCAGCCGCTTCGAAGAGATTAGCGGCGTGCATACCCGCCAGTACTACCCGCTGCCATTGGAGCGAGAGAAGGTCGTATTTCTTCCGCTCACCTGGACGGTGGTGCACCCGATCGACGAAACCAGCCCGCTGCACGGGGAGACGCAGGAGTCGATGCGCAGATCGCAATCGGAGTTTCTGGTGCTGCTCAGCGCTTTCGACGAGATTTTCTCAACCATCGTCCAGACACGCACCTCGTACACACCCGACGAGATCATCTGTGGGGCGCGCTTCGCCAATGCCTTCATGCTGGACGCCACGCAACAGTTCACCGACGGCGCAGGCAAGAACGGGAAGGTTGCGGTGGACATGCGCCTGTTCGACAAAGTGGAACGAGTCGATCGTGCATTAAGTCGGTGATTATCCCCAGTCGAGGGGATCTCCGATATGCAACATCCCGAGACTTGCTGGCAAAAATAGGGGTCCTTCGCTTCGCTCAGGATGACAGCGCTGATCTCAGAATGACAGCACGCCAATGAGTTCACTCGCTCGGCACGCGTTTGTGCCACGGTGTCGCCTGTTGGTAGGCATGAGCGAGCCGCAGGACGGTCGCATCGGCTCCGGGCTTGCCGGAAATTTGCAATCCCACGGGCAGTCCTTCCCTCTGGAATCCGCAGGGCACCGAGACGCTGGGCCAATAAAGCACGCTGAAGGGCGAAGTGTTGCGCAGCAAGTATCTCGTCTCGAATTGCCGCAGGTCATTGATGGCCAGCGATTGGAGCCCCGAAATTCGCGGAGCGGCCACCGGAACCGTGGGCGTGATGACGACGTCCACCTGTTGGAATAGCTGCTCGGCTCGGTTCCGCTCAGCGTGCAGGCTGCGCCAGTCGCGAATGTAATCGGTCGCACTGATACCGGCGCACTTCAGAATTCGCGGCAGCGTCTGCGGCTGGTAGAGTTCCGGAGTCTTGGCCACCATGGCTTCGTGATACTCGTAAATCTCGGCGTTGAAAATGGTGCGATGTCCACCGGCCTCGAGCTCCACATCCGCAACCTGCGCCACCAGAGTCTTGATGACGGCGATGGCCTCTTCCACGCTGGCGGCCACCTCGGGCTGCAGGTCGAAAAAGAAATTCTTGCGAGCAATTCCGACTCTTAGCCCGGCCACGCTGTCGTCGAGTGCAGCCCAATCGCTGGGCGCGCTGGAGCCGGGTTCGGTCGCCAGCGCCCCGAGCAGCAGCGCCGCGTCGCGCACCGTGCGGGTCATCGGCCCCGGCGTATCGAACGATGTGGAGAGCGGAACCACTCCCTTGCAACTCAGCAGGCCCGCGCTCGGACGATGTCCGACGATTCCGCAGAGCGCTGCCGGACAGCGAATCGAGCCCGCCGTATCGGTTCCGATCGCTGCCACGCAAAGCCCCGCCGCAACCGCCGCCGCCGAGCCGGACGACGATCCTCCCGTGATGCGTTGCAGGTCCCAAGGATTTTTCACCGGCCCGAACGCGCTCACGATGCCGCTGCCACCGAACGCGAACTCGTGCAGATTCAGCTTGCCGACCAGGACCGCGCCCGCCTGCTTCAACTGGCGGACCAATACAGCGTCTTGCGTGGGAACCCGTTCGCGGAACTGATTGCTGGCCGCGGTGGTGAGAACGCCTGCTGTATCGAACAGATCTTTCAGACCGATGGGAACGCCGTGCAGGGGCCCTCGCCAGCGGCCTGCCATGATTTCTGTTTCAGCCTGCCGCGCTTGCTCCAGCGCAAGCTCCGCCGTGGCGGTGATGAAAGCGTTAAGAGTGGGATTCAGCCGCTCGATGCGCGAGAGGCATTCGCGCGTGAGCTCCACGGGCGAAAGTTGGCGGGTGCGAATCTGTTCCGCGGCTTCAGTGAGGGTGAGCATGAGATTCGGAAATACTTAAGAGTCACCTCAGGGGCTAAAGCCCGGTATTCAAGCGGTCCTCGTGGCACGGCTGAAGCCATGCCCTGATACAAGACGGTTTGTGAGATGTCCCGTTCGCAAGTCAGGAGAAATCTCGGGTCTGAGGCGGTGCGTCCTTGCGGTCGGCGAGAAAGTCCTCAGGCACATCGACCGTCTTCATCAACTCGAAAAAATCCTGCCAGGATTCTGGTTTGCGTGACAGGATGACATCCCCCGTCGCCGTGCGACGGATATATACCTCAGAGCCTTGGAAGCGGTAATCCGCGGGCAGGCGGACCGCCTGACTGCGGCCACTGCGAAAGAGTTTGGCAGTGCGGGACATGATGCCGCCTCTCCAATCCAAAGTGATATATACGATGATATAAAAACAAATCGGAAGTTGCCGGACAACTTGAGCATATCTGGCTTGGGACCGGGAGTGGCCTTCTTCTTTGCCGCTTTCTTGGGTAATAACATACTTGGCAAAATCAAGGTTTAGGTGGAAGCTTGGCAATCTCCGCGTCAAAGGCGGCGAGGGAGTCCTTCATCGAGAGGCCGTTTTTATGGCATCGGTCGAAGAAGTTCATGGCATCAATGTTGGCGCTCTTTGCCAATTCGATCTTTTCACCAAAGGCCTCTATGTCAAAGGGGTCGGCCACGTCGTCCTTCTCCTCCCACTTCTCGAAGATGTTGAACAAAAAGTGTCCCCGTGGAAGTTTGTTCATAAAACTCCTCCTGTCCTCTCTTGGGTATCTCGCCTAGGATTGTACACTCCGATTCGCCATTGGCTCCCTGTATGCGAATATCAAATGAGGCGTGTCAAGGCGCAAACAGCCACTTCCGCATAAACGGACAGTCGTGCAAATTCGGGCGAAGTTGGCGGGGTTGCTTAAAGCACATACTTCCGAAACAAATTAATTGCTGTCATCGACTTCCTTCAGTCAAACTCCTTCAATTCTTCCGGATTACGCTTCAACTGCCACCGCCAGAACAAATAGAACGGCGCGCCGAGAAAGACAATGGCGATGCCGATCAGCGTTTCTTTGGGGCGCGTGACCACGGAGTTGAGCGCCCAGGCGCCCGCCACCAGCACGTAGAGCGCGGGCAAATAGGGATAGCCGGTGCAGCGGTACGGACGCGGCAGATCGGGGTGAGTGCGCCGCAGCACGAACAATCCCGCCACGGCCGCCGTGTACGACAGCACCATCATGAACATCACGTAGGTGTAGAGCTGATCGAAGCTGCCGCTGAGGGCCAGCACCGCCGCCCACGCGCTCAGCGAAATCAGGCTGAAGGCCGGGGTGCGGTAGCGCCGGTGCACGCGCCCCATGGCATGAAAGAAGGCGCCGTCGCGCGCCATGGCAAACGAAACCCGCGCGCTGCTGAGGATGGCGCACGACATCGCTCCGAAGCACGACAGCGCGATCACGGCGCTGAGCCAGCGGGCGGCACTGCCTCCTAAGAGCGTGGCCGCGGCAGCGTGGGCGACGGTCTCTTCCCTGGCCACGGCGGTGATCGGCAGCGCGTAAAGATAAACCGCATTCACCGCCAGGTAGATGACGCCGACTAAAAGCACGCCCATCACCATGGCGCGCGGCAGCACGCGTTGCGGATTCTTGATTTCTCCCGCCACCCAGGTGATGTAAACCCAGCCATCGAACGCCCAGAAGACGCCGATCAGCGCGACGCCAAATCCGGAGATCATGGCGGCCGGCGACATCGGTTGGCCAGCGGGAATACTGACTGCGTAGTTCGACCAATGGCCGTGGCCAATGGCGAGGCCGAGCACGATGAAGAGCCCGATGGCGGCGAACTTCGCCCAGGTCGCCACGTTGATCAGCGCCGAGCCGCGCTTCAGTCCGAGCACGTTGATTGTGGTCAGCAGAACAATCGCGCAGATGGACACGACGTGCCCGCGCGTCAGAGTCCATCCAAAAATCGTCGCAACGGGAACATGAGCCGCCGCAAACGGCAGCACCGCGCCGAAGTATTCAGCGAAGCCGACGGCGAGCGCGGCGATGGTGCCGCTCTGGCCGACGGTGAAGATCATCCAGCCGTAGAGAAAAGCCGGGAACTCGCCGTAGGCCTCGCGCAAATACACATATTGCCCGCCTGCCTCGGGAAACATCGCTCCCATCTCGGCGAAGGCGAAGCACGCCAGCAGCGAGATAAGCCCGCCCGCCAGCCACACTCCCAGGAAGAACAACGGCGTGCGCACGGCGGAGGCAATCGGTCCGGCGGTGAGGAAGATGCCAGAGCCGATGATGCCGCCGGCCAGCAGCATCACGGAATCGGTCAGCGAGAGGCCGCGCACCAGCGAGGGCTCGTGATGGGCGGCGACGGCGGGCTGCGCTGTGCTGGGCTGCGCCATGAATCAGCCGATGCCGAGGTCCTCGGGCATTTCCAGCGGCGTGCCGCACACCCGGCAGATTACGGCCGAGCAGTCGCCGCAGGTGAGCGGATCGTCCACCTCGCGCGCGCAGTTGGGACAATACAGGTCCGGCGAATGCGCCGAGCCGTTGGTGGGGGATTCGGGAGTTTGAGCCATGTGTTCCGGAGACTGTAGCATAGATGGCAGCCTACGAGATGAGCGAACGCGACCAGACTACGAGCCGGAGTTGGTGGAGAACTCCGCTGTCACATCTCGTGGCCAAGTTGCAGCAGCGTGAGGACCAGGTTTTTCTGGCTCTGGCGCTAGTGATCGGCGCGTTGACCGGCTTGGCGGTTGTCGCTTTCATCTTGCTGACGGAACGGGCGGGGATACGCCTGTATCCCGTGGGGAGTGCTCCGGCGCGACGTCTGCTGTTCCCGGTCGTAGGCTCACTGGTAATCGGCTACCTCCTGTACCGCTATTTTCCCAACGCGCGAGGCAGCGGAGTACCGCAAACCAAAGCCGCGCTGTTCGCCCGCGGAGGCCGCATCACCCTGCGCACCGTGCTGGGAAAGTTCTTTTGCACATCGGCAACGCTGGCCAGTGGAATCCCGCTGGGGCGCGAAGGGCCTGCGGTCCAAGTCGGCGCGGGTATTGCTTCCGTGCTCGGGCGACGCCTGGGACTGAGCCCCGAAAGGGTTAAGGCGCTGCTGCCAGTCGGTGCGGCGGCAGCCATTGCGGCCGCGTTTAATACGCCTCTGGCGGCAGTGCTGTTTGCGCTGGAGGAGATTGTCAGCGACCTGAACGCGCCGATTCTTGGCTCGGTGGTGTTGGCCTCGGCCACCTCGTGGGTAGTACTTCGCCTCCTGCTGGGAAATAACCCTCTCTTCAAAGTTCCGCAATACCAACTGGTTCATCCGCTGGAATTTGCCATCTACGCGTTGCTGGGCGTGGCCGGCGGTCTGGTTTCCGTAGCCTTCACAAAGCTCCTGCTGGACATGCGGGAGCGCTTCCTGCGCTTCTCCCAGAAGACGGTCTGGTTCCAACCGGTAGCCGGCGGTCTTTTGGTGGGCTTGATGGGATTGTTTGTGCCGCAGGTCCTGGGCGTGGGCTATGTTTATGTCGGCGATGTTTTGAACGGACGGATGGCACTCAACCTGATGGTCCTGTTGGTGGTGCTGAAGCTTTTCGCCGTGACCACAAGTTATGCATCGGGCAATGCGGGAGGTATTTTTGGCCCTGCACTGTTCATCGGTGCGATGTTGGGAGGTGCGGTAGGGACCGTGGCGCATCATTTGCTGCCCGCATACACCGCGACGCCGGGCGCTTATGCATTGGTGGGAATGGGAGCAGTCTTCGCGGGTATCGTGCGGGCCCCTATGACTTCCGTGGTGATGATCTTCGAGATGACGCAGGACTATGCGGTCATCGTCCCGCTGATGATTGCGAACCTGGTGAGCCTTTTTATCTCCTCACGATTGCAGCGCCAGCCCATCTACGAGGCCCTGGCCGTACAAGATGGCATACATCTGCCTACGGCGGAAATGCGCCACCGGCATGGTCAGCGCCGGGTAATTCGCCTCCTGCGCGCTCCTGCCGAGCTGCTGCCAAGCGAGATCACGGTCCGGGAAGCCCTGGAACGGGTCCGTGCGAGTGAGTCCCGAAGTTGGCTGGTGACGGATCCACGAGGTGTAATTGGCGTTATCAACCTCGCGGCGCTCGAACGAGGAGTAGCGGAAGGTGCTGACAAGCCGCTGGGTGAGCTTGTGGAGGGGCTGGTTTTTCCCCACGTTCATTCCGACCAAGGGCTCGATTTGGCGCTCGAGCGCATGGGCACAAACCAGATCGAAGTCCTGCCGGTAGTCAGCCGTGCCGATGTGCACAAGTTGGAAGGCATCGTGACCCTGCGCGATGTCTTGGACTCATACGGTATCAGTACCCCGGATCGCGCTTAGCGAACCGACAGTACCGGAGGGTCATCGGTTGTTCCCACCCTTTCGCCAAAGAAGCGAAAGCATGGGGCACCCCAGCGAGTCTTCACTTCCGGGCTTATCTCAAGCCAAGCTCGCCATCGTACTGTTGGATGACCCCGTAGCACTCGCAGGCAGCGTCTTCAAGTTTCTTGCGGTTCACGATCTTCACTGCACCACGGGTGTACTCGATGAGCTTCTTCCTCTGCAAAACACCAGCCGCCACGCTCACGGTAGGCCTGTCTGTCCCTAGCATGGTTGCGAGAAAATCATGAGTGATGGGCAGCGACCCTGAATCCACTCTATCCTGAGTCATTAGCAACCACCGCGCCAGGCGCTGCTCAATACCGTGCAGGCGATTGCACGCGGCTGTTTGTGCAACCTGCATACCCCGAACTGCAGCATAGCGGCTCAACATCAATTGAAGGTGGGGAGCGGATTCCAAAGTGTTTTGCAAAGCTCCGATCTCGACCCGAAACCCATCCCCCGTGATTTGCATCACCGCTTGAAACGGACTGCTGCTCAGGCCAACCGCCGCCAGGGTCCCTGTAAAGCCTTCTTTTCCAACTATGCCAGCTTCGGCCGTTTTTCCATCTTTCATTACGACTACAAGAGAAATCAAACCTCGATTCGGGAAATACGCAAATTCCAGCTTTCCACCCGCCTCGTGGAGAACTCGATGGTTTGGCAAGCTGACGTATTCGAGATGAGGACGAAGTGAGCTGTAGTCGCTATCGGAGATCGATAAAAGAATTATGTTGCTGACTGGTTTCCCGTTGGGGTTCGTCCGCTCGCCGGACTGCAAGACCACGAGGGCTAGTCCATTCCCGCATCTGGGATGGTTTTCGGTTCTGGTTTGTGGCACGCAAAGACCTCCGAGTCGTCACGACACAGGAACCCTGTTTATTCGCTCCACTCGGAAAATTATACAGTGTTCCCCCAAACGCAACGCTCCTGTAGGGTATCCTACGTTGGCTTTACCGCTGGTACGCGCAAGTATCGCGACGCACGAAACGTAATCCACGCTTAAGCGATTCCGCCACTTCAAAAGAAGGCCCCGAAATCAGGTATGCGAACGGACAAGAATCTCTTGCGTATGTAAGATGCCCAACCGACCAGCAAAATTGGCATGTGATATTACCGCAACAGGGGGAAGTAATATGGGTCCCCGTGGTTATCGCCGACCAAGATAACCACGGGAATTCCATTCTGTTTCAGCGCCTCCAACAGGTCTAATGTCGAAGTGCCAGCGCTGCCCTTTCGGAGGTATAAAATGAGCGCCCGGGGCATTCCAACCCGCAGCCAGGGCCGTCCGGCCGAACGGGTTGATTCGGTGCGGTCCGCAAAACTGGCCACCGACGAAATTGCAAAGCCTTCCCGGCTTCAAACCCCCAAGCCGCAACCCACCAATGGCGGTACGGTTTTCGATCCCGAGGCCTTTCTCGCGAGAGCTGGGTTGGGCAGGAAGATTCTCAATCTGAAAAAGAATGACACGGCGTACGCGCAAGGCGACCCTACCGACGCGATTTTTTACGTGCAGACGGGTCGGCTGAGAATTACTGTCACCTCCGCCAACGGAAAAGAAGCGACCCTTGCCTTGGTGGGCGCCGGGGAATTCCTGGGGGAGGATTGCATGGTCTCAGCTCATCCTCTTCGACTCGCGACGGCTACCGCGATGACCGAGTGTGCACTGCTCAGAATTAGCAAGCCGGAAATGGTCCGCGCACTTCATCAAGAACCCGCATTTGCGAATGTGTTCGTCTCCTTTCTGCTTACCCGCAACGCTCGCATCCAAGCGGACCTGGTCGATCAGCTTTTCAATTCCAGCGAAAAGCGGCTGGCGAGAATTCTGTTACTGCTCGCCCAGTTCGGCAAGGAGAGCAAACCGGAAACGGTGGTTCCTAAGATCAGCCAGGAAATCCTGGCGGAGATGATTGGCACAACCCGGTCCCGCGTGAGTTTTTTTATGAATCGCTTCAGAAAGTTGGGCTTCGTCGAATATAACGGCGAGATTCGGGTCCACAACTCTCTCCTAAATATCTTTCTTCAGGAATGAGGGCGCTGCGATTTTTGTGCGAACCTCCATGTGAAGGACCGCTCCTTTAGAAGTCTCCAGGTTCAGCGGCCGAGAAACGGCTTCAGCGCATATTCAAGGCCCGCTATCTTCCACTTGGCGCCGCGTAGCCTTTGAAATCCTGGTTTGTTCAAGATTGACCAGACATCCGAACGTAGGGCGGAATATCGTCAGAATGAAGTCCCCTTCTTAGGGGATGATTTAAGTGGCACAGAAGCCTCCCCTGACTGAGTTCCGGGTGGCTTCTCTTTTTTGCAGATGCTTACGCCGAGAAGCACCTTGGCGATTGCCCCGGACTGACGATCTAGTCGGAAACCGATCCCCTACCGACGGATCACAGGCCCCTAGTTGCGTCGGGTTGTTTTTTTTGAAAGCCTATACTCGAATTCCCGAGGACCTCATGATCGACAAGAAGACCATTCCCGCGGACGAGCGATTGCGCCAGGAGTTCAATCAGTGGGCCGAGCCGGGCCGCGGTGAGCGGATCGTCCACCTCGAGCGCGCAGTTGGGACAATACAAGTCCGGGGAATACGCCGAGTCGTTGGTGGGTGATTCGGGAGTTTGAGCCATATGTTCCGGAGACTGTAGCATAGATGGGTCGCGGAGAAACAACTCGACCGGTCGTCTTCAAAGGGAGTTCATGCATGGACAGTCTCCAGAAAGCGGTCGAGAAGAGTCTTCTCGATATACCCTCACTGTTTTTAGCTCCTTTGATAAGAGCCAAGCTTCTTGAGAACGGAATAAAGATCTCCGCTCGTCGCGCCCAGACTATTGCGCTACAGATACTTCGAGGTAAGACGACCTTTTCTATTGCAGGACGGGAGGATGTGCCAGCAAAGATCACTATCACAGATGAAGATACTGCAAGAATCTTCGAAAAAATCAACGTCTTTCTCGAGAGAGACCTATCGGCCGTTCTAACTAAAACACAGGAGAACGCCGCTCCACACATACTTAGCAGCCTCAGGAAGAGATGGCCCGCAGAACGTCGCAGGCAAGCGAAGGAAATGGCCGATTTCCGCGAGAGGCTGCGCGAACGATGGGGCAGAGCAATCAGCAAACTCCGAATGCTGGTAACAATGGCCAGAGACTTGGGAGGCGACATAAACAGAAGGTCACGTTCCGAGCCGGGCCCAGCCGGAATAACGCTTGTGGACGTAATAACCCGACTTCACGCAAGGGCTTGCCAGGTAGCTGAGGAAGTGATCACGTTACTCGAGTCAGGTTTTGCGAACGGCGCAATGGCGCGGTGGAGAACGATGCATGAGATATCTGTCACGGCTGCTTTCATTTCGACGCACGGATCAGGCTGTGCACAGCGATATACGGAGCACCAGATTATCGAATCTTATAAAGCTGCACAGGAATATGAAACAATCCGGGTGAGACTGGGGTATGACGCGATTCCTGAGAACGAGTTGAATGAGATTCGTGAGCAATATGATCGCATGATAAGCCAGCATGGCCGTAGCTTCGCAAGTCAATATGGCTGGGCCGCAAAGGATCTCAAAATGAAAAAGCCAACTTTTAAAGACATCGAGGAATCCGTTGGAATTGATCATTTTCGGGGACATTATCGAATGGCAAGCCACGGGATTCATGCGAACCCTAAAGGTATTTTCTTCAGTGTGACGTCCATGTTTCCCACTGACATGTTGCTGGTGGGGCCTAGTAATGCAGGTTTGGCGGATGCTGGCCATAGCACGGCTCTGTCGCTCACAACTGTATCCGCAACATTGGCATTGTTGGCGTCCAATTTCGATCATCAGGTCGCCCTGCGCGCAATGGAGCTCCTTACTGAAGAAATAGGTGCCACGTTCTTGCGGGCGCACGAGAAACTTTGTCGGGACGAAATTCGCTTCAGAGTAGCCGAATCGGACTTTGAGGCGGTTGCGGCTGACAATAGGGGACGAATGTAACGAGGACAATGCGGATGCCAGTAAGTAAGAATGACTTGATGATGTTAGCGTCTCGTACGATGGGCAACACCTCCGACAGCAGAAGCTTTCCTCACAAATACTTGGAATTTCTCAATTTCGTTGCATCGCACGAAAGCGACCTCACAACGGAAGCCCGCCAATATGCCGATTCGATTTGGCAGAGTTTAGTAGACTCCTGGGGTCGAGCTATCGACAAGAAACCTGACAGTGTTGAAAAGCGCAAAGCTAAACGTATGATCGCGTCTGCAGCAGGTAAACATCCCGATGCAAAACGCTATCTTGGCAAGCTGACCTACTCGAATTCAGAACAGGCAAAGCCGATAAATGAACTTCAGCAGTTGTTTCTACAACTCGTGCAGAACACCCTCGATATGCTCCACGATTTGACTCAGAATGACCTAAACGGCGTTGCACAGGCTGCAATTGCAATTTTGCTTTACTGGGCAGTAGATGAATTGCTCGCGGCTTTTCATCTTGCCCGCTGTACATTCTGCACGCAGGCAAACGCTCACGCTCGAACGGTCGTTGAGATCCTTGACAAAGTGGACCTGTTTTATCAGCAGCCCCAATGGGCTGAAATTTGGGCGTCTGGCGACGAAGCGAAGGCATGGAAAGATCTAAGGCCTGGAGAAGTTCGCAAGAAACTTGGAAAGGTAGATCGAGATCTTTTCTTCTCACATCTCTCTAAACATGGAACCCATGCGACCTTTACAGGGGCTCAGCGCCGGACAAGAGCGGAGAAAAACAACTCACCAACGCTGCACATCGGTATTTCCGTAGGCGGCGTACGCAGACATGAGGAGCTGACATTTACCAACATGGGGTGCATCGTCGCCGCCGGATGTACGGTGTTGAAGGCTGCAACCGTGCTCAGCAGTTCGCTGAACGTGGACGAAGTGACTCAAATGACACACGATGCTAAGGTCAAGGTCAACGAATTCCTCAGGGGTCAGCCAGTAGCAAATACAGATACGGAAGCGACCAATATCCAAGAGCTGATTCAATTCTGGCGAGAAGTGAGCCAGTGACCCCGGTTTTCTTTTGTAGAGTTGCGACGCTTTGTTTTTTTTGAAAGCCTATACTCGAAATCCCCGAGGACCCCATGATCGACAAGAAGACCATTGCCGCGGACGAGCGTTTGCGCGAGGAGTTCAACCAGTGGGCCGAGCAGGGCCGCGGCGAGGAGATGGAGAACCATCACATCAGCATCACCCAGCAAACGCTGGCGCGGATGGAACTGAAGCCAGGCGACCGGGTGCTCGACCTGGGCTGCGGAGCGGGATGGGCCAGCCGCCTGATGGCGGACGCCGTGGCCCACGGCGACAAGCCTGGACAGGTGATCGGGCTCGACGTGTCGGACGAAATGATTCGGCGCGCGCGTGCCGGCTCGACCGCCTATGACAACCTCATGTTCGTCATCGGCTCCGCCCAGCAAATTCCCTGGGAGGAGAATTTCTTCGACAAGGTGCTGTCGGTGGAAAGTTTTTATTACTACGCCGACCAGGACCGCGCCCTCGCCGAACTCTTCCGCGTGCTGGCGCCGCATGGCGAGCTGTTTATCCTGATCAATCTTTATAAGGACAATCCCTACTCGCTGCGCTGGGTGGAGGAGCTGAAGGTGCCGGTGCAGGCGCGCTCGGAGCAGGAGTATATCCAGTTGCTGAAGGCGCATACCTTTGAAGATGTGCGAGCGGCGCGAATCCCCGATTTAACTTCGACGCCGGGGGAGTACAGCGGCAAATGGTTCAACAATGCCGAAGAGTTGCGGGAATTCAAGCGCATTGGCGCGTTGCTGCTGATGGCGCGCAAACCCGGCTTCCACTCGCCGCCGCCGGGGTATGAGGTGTATTGAGCGGCGTGGAGCGGTTCAGGCGGACAGGAATCAAAAATGATCGCGCAGGTGGCCGAAGCTCTCGACTTGTAACAGGCGGCCATCGCCGGCCTCGGGACGAAGTTCGTCGCGCTCCAGCATCCAGGTATCGCGGTGAGGAACAAAGACGGCGTGCAGCCCGGCTTCCAGCGCGGGATTGATGTCGGACTTGGGGCTGTTGCCGATCATCCAGGTGCGCTCGCGCCGCAAGCCGTACTTTTCGACCACCGCGTTGTAGGTGGCGGCGTCTTTCTCGGCCACGACTTCGACGGCGGTGAAATGTTGCTTGAGCCCGGAGCGCTCGACCTTGCCCGATTGCTCGATGATATTGCCCTTGGTCACCAGGAAAAGATGATGGCGCTGGGCGAGGTCGGCCAGGGTTTCGGGCACCTCCGGCAGGATCTCCATAGGATGCTCGGCGATGGCATAGGCAAAGCCGCGGATGGTCTCGTGCAGCGCGGGCGTCAGCGGCTCGACCGACAACCGCTCGAAACATCGCACCAGCGCCAACGCGAAGCTGTGCATGCCATAGCCGTGGGTGCGAATGTTTTCGCGCTCCACGTCGTGTAGCACCTGGCGCACCTGGTCGGGCGTGTACTCGTGGTGATTCAGGAAGGAGATGAAGTTGGCGATCGCCCGCTCGAAGTAAACGTTGTTCTCCCAGAGCGTGTCGTCGGCGTCGATCAGGAGGTGTTGGCCGGGCGGAATGCGATGCTCGGGGGACATGAATCTATCTACTCTCTGCCCGGCCCTTGCTGCATCAAGCTCGCCGGCGGCGGAGGGATGGTGATATCCACCTCCTGCACCGGGCCGAGCGTGCTGAGGGCCTTGCCGAACTCGGTGTCGTTGCCCACCACCAGCACCGCCATCCGGTCCTTGTGAACGTACTTGCGCGCCACCCGCGCGACATCCTCCGCCGTTACCTTTTCCACTTCGCTGCGGTAGCGCTCCAGGAAATCGAGCGGATAACGATAGAACTCGTAGGCCATCTTCTCGCGCAGAACTTTTTCCGGCGTGTCGAACTGGAAGATAAACGAGTTGAGGATGTCGTCTTTGGCGCGCTTTAGCTCCTCTGGCGTGGCCGCGTTCTTCAGCAGGCCGTCGATCTCGTCGTCGAGTCCCTGAATACCTTCCACGGTGCTGGCGCTCTTGGTTTGCATCTGGATGTTGACCACGCCGGGATGGTCCCAGCCAGAACCCACACCTCCTCCCACGCTGTAGGCAAGCCCTTTTGCGGAGCGCAGATGGTTGAAGAGCCGCGAAGAGAAGCTGCCTCCAAACAGCTCGTTCATCACGGTGACGGCGAAGTAGTCGGGATTGCTGCGCTCGATGCCGAGGTCGAGCATCTCGATACTGCTCTGGTTCACGTCGCTCTTGCGGACGAAATACAGGCCGGGCCTCGGCCCGGTGAACTTGATGTTGGGCGGCTTGGCGTCTGGCCCTTTCTGCCAGGAATCGAATGCCTGGTGCAGCTTGGCTTCCATGGCCTTCGCATCGAAGTCGCCGGTGATGCCGAAGATGATGTTGTTGGGATACACGTACTGTTGGTGCCAGTTCAGCAGGTCTTCGCGGGTGACCGCGGCAACCGTCGCATACTCGGCAACACGCGCGTAAGGATTATCTTTGCCGTAGGCGATGATGCGGCTTTCGCGATGCACGATGGAATTCACGTTGTCGTTGCGGCGGGAAATCTCGGTGTACATCTGCTCCTTGGCCAGATCCAGTTTGTCGGGGCGAAACTCGGGATTGCGCAGCAGATCGAGGAACATGTCGAACACGGCATCGAAGTCGCCCTTCAGGCAGTTCAGCGAAATCGTCGTCGAGTCCGACTGATTGTCGGTTTCGATCTTGGCGGCGCGCGCCTCCAGAAAGTCGTCCATCTGATCGCCGGCCTTCGTCTTGCTGCCGCCGGTGCGCCAAACCTCGCCATAGAGATCGGTGAGCCCAGTCTTGTTCGCGGCCTCAGAGATGGAGCCGCCACGGATGCGCGCGGTTGCGTCGATCAGAGGCAGCTCATGGTCTTCCTGCAAGAAGATCACCATGCCGTTGGGCAAGGGAACGCGAATGGGTTCCTGAGGCTTGAACGCCGGCAGGGGCGGAGGCTGAATCTGGTTCCAGGGCTTGATTTGCGCGGGGCTGAGACCGGTCAGCAACAGCAGGAAGCAGGAGAGCGCTAGCAGGAAACGCAAAGGGGAAAAGCAGATCCCTCGCCGACTAAAGTCGGCTCGTGATGACAAGAATAATGGCGGCATACGGCGCGCCTGAAGGTGCGCCCCTTCGTAGCGGCGGGTCGGAAACACCGCGCGGGCGCTTCGCACAGGATGACAAGAGAGGACAAAGTTCTCACACGCGCTCATTGTTGTTCCGCTCCTTTGCTTGCCGCCGGAGTCGCCTCCACCCCGCCAGGCGCAACTGCGGCGCCTGTCGGGGGCCCCGGCTGGCTGCTCGCCGTCTGGGTCTGGATGATTCCAATCGTGCGGTTCGTCTCGGCGAAAACCTGGTTCGAAACCCGCCGGATGTCGGCCTTGCTGACCTTGTCCACGCGGTCGAGATAGCGGAACAGTTCGCGCCAATCGCCGTAGCGCGTCTGGTAGGTCGCAAGCTGCTGCGCCAGCCCCTCGTTGCTGGCCAGCCCGCGAATCAAATCGGCCTTGGTGCGCGTCTTAAACATCTGCAACTCTTCGTCGCTAACGTCCTGCGTCTTCAGCTTGTCGATCTCCTCGTGCACCGCTTTTTGCATCTCTTCGTTGGTATGGCCGGGCAGGGGAACGCCATAGAAGGCAAACAGGTGGCCGTACTTTATTCCGGGAAAGCCAGTGAAGCCCGCCGCGAAGGCGGCAATTTTCTTGTCGCGTACCATCGAGCGGTACAAGCGCGAGGTGCGGCCGTTCGACAGAATATCGCTGATCGCGTCGTACACCGCGTCATCCGGCGCGAGATAGCTGGGCCGGTAGTAGCCCTCAAGGTAGAACGGCTGCGAAGGATCGTGCAGCGTGACCTCGCGCACCGAATTCTGCGCGGGCTCGTCGGTAAACAACTCTTCCGGCTTGGGCGTGGTCGCAAGCTGGCCGAAATATTTCTCCACCAGGGGGAAGACCTGCGCGGGATCGAGATCGCCGACCACACCAATCACCATGTTACTGGGCACGTAATAGCGTTTGAAGAACTCCGCCGCGTCGCTGGCGGAGAAGCTTTGCAGGTCGGAAGCATAACCGATGGTCGGCCGATGGTAGGGATTCGCCATAAAGGCTGTGCCCAGAAACTGCTCGACCAGCCTCCCGACTGGCTGGCTGTCGGTGCGCATGCGCCGCTCTTCCATCACCACGTCGCGCTCCTTGTAGAACTCGCGCATTACCGGGTGCAGCAGGCGGTCGGACTCCAGCGCCGCCCACAGCTCGATCATGTTCGACGGCATCGAGTACATGTAGGCGGTCTCGTCGTAGCTGGTGAAAGCGTTAACGCCCACGCCACCATGGCTCTCCACGATCTCGCCGAATTGATTCTGCACCACGTACTTGTCGGCGGCGTCTTTCGCTTGCTTCCAGGCGTCTTTCAGTTGCGCCAGCTTCTGCGAGTCCTGGCCCACGCGCTTGGTGCGCTCGGCTTCGTAAGCCGCGTAGGTCTGCTCGACTTTAAGCAGCGCGGGCTTCTCAGCGGCGTAATCCTTGGTGCCGATGTCGGGCGTACCCTTGAAGGCCATGTGCTCCATCATGTGGGCCAGGCCGGTCGCGTGGAGCGGATCCTGCGCGGAACCGGCGTCCACCAGGGTGAAGAACGAAAACACCGGCGCTTCGGGGCGCCGCCAGAGGACGACCGTCAGGCCGTTGGGCAGGGTCTTTACCGACACGCGCTTTTCGTACGACGCCAGGTCCTGGGCCGCCAGCGGCAAAGCAGCCACGAGCAGGAGCAGGCAAGTCAATTTGGTAAACCAGCGGTTCATCGTGCCTCCAAGGGCAGACGTGACTATGCACAAGCTAAAAAGTTACGCAGGTAAGGACGCGCAAGTCAAACGGAGGCGAGCAGGGGCACCAGCGCATTCCAGATGGAATTTCGCGACTGCCGCTTTCGCAGGTTGCATACTTGCTCGCCCAACCTGCATGATTTCTGTGCAGCGCGAGCGAGGGCACAATGGCCAAAGAGATGGTGGTTGACGTCGAGGGAAAGCACCTGAAGCTTTCGAACCTCGATAAGGTGCTGTATCCCGAAGCCGGATTTACCAAGGGGCAGGTGATCGACTATTACGTGCGCATCGCGCCGGCGTTGCTGCCGCACTTGCGCGGACGGCCGCTGACCATGAAGCGCTATCCCAACGGCGTGAGCGGCCCGTATTTTTACGAGAAGAACTGCCCGGAGCATCGTCCGGAGTGGGTGCAGACCGCGCGGGTGTGGAATGAGGGCAACAACAAGTGGATGAACTACTGCCTGGCCGAGGACCTGCCGACGCTGGTGTGGGCGGCCAACCTCGCCGACCTGGAACTGCACACCAGTTTGTCGCTCGGCAAAGACATTTTGCGGCCTACGTTTCTCGTCTTCGATCTCGACCCTGGCCCGCCTGCCAATATTGTGCAGTGTTGCCAGGTTGGGCTGTGGGTGCGCGACATCTTCGCCCAGCTACAGTTGCAAAGTTTCGCAAAAACTTCAGGATCCAAAGGCCTGCAAATTTACGTCCCGCTGAACACCGCCGTTACCTACGACCAGACCAAGCCCTTTGCGCATGAGCTGGCGCGATTGCTGGAGCGGCAGCATCCGGAGCTGGTCGTCTCGGACATGAAGAAGGCACTGCGCACCGGCAAGGTGCTGGTGGATTGGAGCCAGAATGACGATCACAAGACGACGGTGTGCGTGTACTCGTTGCGCGCCAAAGAACGGCCGACGGTTTCCACGCCGGTGAAGTGGGACGAAGTTGAGAGCTGCCTCAAGAAAGGCGATCCGAGTTTGCTGGTGTTTGAATCGGAGGAAGTACTGGCGCGAGCCAAGAAGTACGGCGACCTGTTCGAGCCGGTGCTGAAGTTGAAGCAGAAGATGCCGCCGGTGGAGGCGCTGCAGAAGCTGGAGGTGGGCGCGTCGGCGAAGCCCGAAGCTGCGCTGAAGCGCGCTGCGACGCCCAGCGAGCCAAAGAAGAAAGCAGCGACCCCACGCGCGAAGAGCAAAGCCAGCGCGGCCAAGAAGGCATCTCCTGGACGCAAACACGTGTGATATTGTTTGCAGCGCAATGAGTCCAGCCAGCAAGAAAAAAACCGACGCTCCGGCCGCTTTAGACCCAATCAGTGCGGCAACTCCGGCTCCCGACCCTCCCAATCTTCCGCTCTACGTCGGCACCTCGGGTTGGGCATACACCATCTGGAAGCCCGATTTCTACCCGAAGGAAGTTTCGTCGAAAAACTTCCTGAAGTACTACGCGACGCAGCTCACGGCGGTCGAAGTGAACTACACCTTCCGCCGCCACTTGTCGGAGAAGGCTGCGATGGGATGGATGGCGGATGTCGGACCTAATTTCCGTTTCGCTCTGAAGGCCAACCAGTACATCACCCACATTCGCCGGCTGCAGAACGTCGAAGAGGCAATACAGCGATTCCTGCCCACGCTGCAGCCGCTGGCCACGCAACTGGGACCGGTGCTGTTCCAGTTGCCGCCCACCGCCAAGGCGGATGTGGCCGTGCTGCGCGATTTTCTGGCGCTGCTGCCAGCCCATTTCAAAGCTGCATTTGAGTTCCGTCACGCGTCATGGTTCAGCGACGAGGTCTATCAGGCCCTGCACGACCGCAACGTGACGTTGTGCATCGCCGAAACCGAGAAGCTCAGCACACCCGAGGTCCGAACCGCCAACTACATCTATTTTCGCTTCCGCCAGCCGAGCTACTCGGCAGACGATCTGAAGAAGCTGGTCGAGCGGGTGGGACGTTGCGTCGCCGATGGCCTGGAGACGTACGCGTTCTTCAAGCATGAGGAAGATCCGCGCAGCCCGCACAATGCGGTGGAAGTGTTGAATTCGGCGCAAACAAAGTCAGGCAGCGAGTCAGGCTGAGCAGCACTCAGCATTCAGCACTCAGCCAATGAGGGAGTTTCGCCAGTGTCAGCGCCCCCCCTTTTTTCAGCCAACTGAGTTCGGCCCCTCGGCATAAACCTCTGCTGCCTAAGGGCTGAATGCTGAATGCTGAGTGCTGACGGCTTCTCCCGTACCTCGCTCGTTATTCCCGTGCAGCCCGCGCGCGTTCATACTCATCTCGTGCAGAGTGCCGATCCTAATCTGCGGCTGCTGAATTCCTTTCTCGACTACCTCAAGGTGGAGAAAGGCCTGGCGCCGTTGAGCGTGTCGGCCTATCGCTCCGACCTCGATCAGTACTCGGAGTTTCTGCTGAAGCGCAAGCGCGCGCTGCGCGAGGCGCGGCGGCAGGATGTGCGCGACTTCCTCAATGAGCTGCTATCGAACGGCGTCGACGGGCGCAGTGTGGCACGCAAGCTTTCCGCGCTGCGGCACTTTTACAAGTACCTGCTGCTCGACCGCTACATCACCGCCGACCCCACGCTGAACATCGATTCGCCGCGGCAATGGAAGGTGCTGCCGAAATCGCTGGCCGCCGACGAGGTCGAGAGCGTGTTGCAAGGGCCGCCTCGGGGCAAAGACGATCGCCAATCGCAAGCGCTTACCGTCCGCGATCGGGCCATGCTGGAAGTTTTCTATGCCGGCGCGCTGCGGGTCTCCGAGGTCATCAACCTGAAGCTGGAAGACTTGAAGCTGGAGCTGGGTTACGTCCTGGTGCGAGGCAAAGGCGACAAGGAGCGCATCGTTCCGCTGGGTCATGCGGCGCAGCAAATGGTGCAGCAATATTTGCAGCAGGCGCGCCCGGTGCTGGCAGCGGAGAAGTCGTCTCCGTGCCTGTTCATCGCACGCGGGGCACGGCCGATCACGCGGCAGCGAGTGTGGCAGATGGTAAATGACGCATCGGCGCAATCGGCCCGGCACGCCAGCCCGCACATGCTGCGCCACAGTTGCGCTACCCACATGGTGGAAAACGGCGCCGACCTTCGCACGGTGCAAACCATCCTCGGCCACGCCGATATTTCGACGACGCAGGTTTATACGCACCTGGCGCTCGACCGGCTAAATCGGGTGTACAAGGAGCATCATCCGCGTGGCAAGCGAGGAGCGGGTCCCTCGCCGACTAAAGTCGGCTCGGGATGATAAAAAATGAAGAGACGTAACGGCGCACCTACAGGTGCGCCCCTTCAAAGCCCAATGACCAAGCGCAGAGCAACCATCGTCGAAAAGGCTGTGGCGCAATTCCTTCGTTCGCTGCAAGAGCGCAATGCTTCGCCGCACACCATCAAGGCGTACCGCACGGATTTGGCGCAGTTTGCGGATTACGTCGGCCCGCAGAGCTGGCGCGACATTGACCATGTGCTGATTCGCGGCTATCTCTCCAGCCTTTACGAGCGGGGGCTCAGTAAAACGTCCGTGGCGCGCGCGCTGGCGGCGTTGCGGTCGCTGTACAAGTGGCTGGCGCAGGAAGGCGAGGTCGAGCACAATCCGGCCGCCTTGGTCGCCACGCCGAGGCTGCCGAAAAGATTGCCGCGTGTGCCCACCATCGAGGAGGTCAACACCGTGCTCGATGCGGCCATGCCCGAGTGCTCGGCATTCACGGAGCGCGATCAGGCGATTCTGGAATTGCTCTACGGCTGCGGCATCCGCAACTCGGAACTCATCGGCATCAATGTTGACGATATCCGGTGGTCCAACGAACTCGTTCTGGTGCGAGGCAAGGGCCGCAAGGAACGATTTGTTCCGTTCGGCGACTCGGCGAAGGCGGCGGTGCAAGCCTATTTGCCGGCGCGCCAGCGGGTGCTGGGCGAAACGAAGCGCACGACCGAGCGAGCATTGCTGATCAACCTGCGCGGGTCGCGGCTGACCACTCGCAGCGTGGGCCGCATCGTGAAGCAAATCGCGGTGGCGCGCGGACTCTCGCCCGACGTGCATCCGCACACGCTGCGCCACGCCTTCGGCACGCACATGCTGGAGGAAGGCGCCGATCTGCGCGCCATCCAGGAGATGCTCGGCCACGAGCGGCTCTCGACCACCCAGCGTTACACCCAGCTCACCGTCAAGCACGTGATGGAGGTTTACGACAGGACGCATCCTCATGCGAAGGGCGAGCGGGGAGGGTGAGCGCCGGGTCGCTGCCCCTTAGTGTTAACACGCCGTAGCTACACAATGCTCCAGTTCATGGGCAACCGCGATCGACAACCGGCGGATGCCCTCGCGAATCTGTTCTGGCTGAGCGTTGGAGAAATTCAGCCGCATGTGCGAGCCCTTTTCTTGTCCCGAAGGGAAGAATGGCCCACCGGGCACAAACGCTACGTCCTGGCGCAAAGCCGTGTCCAGCAGCTTCATGGTGTCGATTCCAGGTGGCAGCGTGACCCAAAGGAACAGGCCGCCGTGCGGGTGCGTCCATGAGACTTCGGGCGGGAAGTAGTCGTGCAAAGCCTCGAGCATCGCATCGCGACGCTCTTTGTACACCCTGCGAATCAGCTTTACGTGCTCTTCCAGGAAGCCGTCGCGAGCCACCTCGTAGGCCACCATTTGCGTAAAGCTGCTGGTGTGCAGGTCGGTGCTCTGTTTCAACTGCACCAGGTGGGTTATCACGTCGGGCGGGGCGACGATCCAGCCCAGCCGCAACCCCGGCGCCAGCACCTTGGAAAAGGTGCTGAGGTAGATCACATTTCCCAGTAGGTATCCGTTATCGCGCAGCAAGTTGGTGCGATCCAGCACCACCAGCGGCGGAATGTGCTCGCCCTCGTAGCGCAATTGCCCGTAAGGATCGTCCTCGATGATCGGAATGCCGTACTTATCGGAGAGCAGCACCAGTTCGTCACGCCGTGGGCGCGAGAGGGTGGTACCGCCGGGATTCTGAAAGTTCGGCAGGATATACATGAACTTCGGCCCGGAACGAAGCGCGCGGTCCATCTCGCTGGTCTGCAATCCGTCGTCATCGATGGGCACGGTCACGTATTCCGCGCCCATCAAGTCGAAGGCCTGCAACGCGCCCAGGTAGGTCGGGGACTCCACCAGGATGCGATCGCCGCGGTTGATGAGCAGCTTGGCGATCAAGTCCAGCGCCTGCTGCGAGCCTGAGGTGATGAGGATGTTATCGACGGTGGCGAGAATGCCGTATCGCGCCATGTGAGCAACGATCAGTTCACGCAGGGGACGGTAGCCCTCGGTTGGCCCGTATTGCAGCGCGGTAGAGGGGTTGGTTGTCAGAACTTTTTGACAAGCCTCGCGGAAACGCTGCACCGGAAAAATCTCTGGCGCGGGCAGGCCGCCGGCGAAGGAAATCACCTCCGGACGCTGGGTGAGCTTCAGCAGCTCGCGGATGATGGAACTCTTGGCTGTTTTTGTGCGTTGCGCGTAACGATGTGCCCAAGGCGCGGCCATACCACACCTCCCCATTACAGACCAAATTAGCGCAGATTTCATCGCCTGTCTGTGACGGGTGACACCGGCACTGGGTGACCCCGGTCCCTTAAGCGGTTCGTTTATCCGCAGCTGACGTGGCGCTGAAGCGCGATCCTACCCGAAAGGACCCTAGCTGTTGGCCGTAACTGCGGCGTCGCCGGCGAACTCGACATTGGGCTTCTGCGGAATGATGCCGGCCTGGTGGCCCATCTCCAGCAGCTTGGCGATCGCCGCCCGGCCATCCTTGCCGTAATCGAGAGTGCGCTCGTTGACGTACATGCCCACGAACTTGTCCGCCATTTGCGGATCCAGGTCGCGGGCAAACTGCATGGCGTATTGCAGGGCTTCTTCGCGGTTATCGAGGGCGTACTGAATGCTGTCGCGCAGAGCAGTACAGCAGGCATCGATGAGTTCGGGGCCGAGAGAGCGACGAATGGCGTTGCCGCCCAAAGGCAGGGGGAGCCCAGTTTCATCGCGCCACCACTTGCCCATGTCCAGGATGCGGTGCAGTCCCTCGCGGTTGAAGGTGAGCTGGCATTCGTGAATGATCAGTCCAGCTTCGTACCTGCCCTCCAGCACTTTGGGAATGATCTCGTCGAAGGGGACGGTTTCGGTGGCGATATCGGGCGCAAACAACTTGAGCGTCAGATACGCAGTGGTCATGGCGCCCGGCACGGCGATTTTGCAACGCGTAATCTCGTCCAATGGGACATTGCGCGAAGCCACAATCATGGGGCCGTAGCCCTCACCGACACTGCCGCCGCAGGGCATGATGGTGTACTTGTCCTGGATGTAGGGATAGGCGTGAAAGGAAATCGCGGTGATGTCGAAGAAGCCGTCCAGGGCTTTGCGATTGAGAGTTTCGATGTCGCAGAGCGTGTGGGTAAACTTCACCCCCGGGACCCGAATCTTGTTGGTTGCCATGCCGTAAAACATGAAGGCATCGTCGGAGTCGGGACTGTGCGCGACCGTGATTTCGCGAACGTGCTCGGCGGAATTGAGGTTCATAGAAATAGTGACACTGGCCTACATTCTTGAGCGGACCTTCACGGCCTGTTCTGAGCTCCGAAGGGTCCGCGTCCAAGCTTTTTATTTACAAGCTGCGACGCAAACGAAGAGCGGCGGCGGCGGCCACGGTCACTTTCAGAAGTTCAGCCACCAGGAACGGATACAAACCGAAAAACGCAGCGCGTTGCCAACTGTGCGTCATAATCGCCAGCCAGCTGAGGCCTCCCGCGAACAGCACTAGCTCGGCCATCGCGCCAGCCATCACGTTACGGGCAAATCCGAATGGGCCGCGTTCCACGATCCATCCTGCCACGAAGGCGACAACCGGATATGCCCACAAGTAACCCGCCGTAGGACCGAACATCTGCGCCAAGCCTCCTGGACCGACCGTACTGAACACCGGCAAGCCCATGGCGCCCCATGCCAGGTACAACGCGGCGGCGGCAAACCCGCGCCGGCTTCCCAGCGTGAGGCCGATCAACAACACCCCAAAGTTCGCCAGGGTCAACGGCACCGGGGTGAAGGGAAGAGGCAAAACCAGCCGGGCGCAGACGGCGATGACGGCGCTGGCGCCAATCACGATGCCCGCCTGCTTAAGCAAGCTGGAAGATGATTCGGAGACATTGGCGTCGGCAGGTAGGGCAGCTTTTAACATTTCTTCCTCGCGACCAAGACAACCTGATTATGACGTTTTCTCTTCGGTAGTGCTGTCCACGGCGTCTTCAATTGCGGCCCGGACCTGGGCCTCCATTTGCTCTTGCCGGAGATGACGCTTGACGCGAAAATGGATTGCCAGTGCCACGATGACGAGCGCTGCAGTGCACAGAACCAGAAGTGCAAAAAATAGTTTAATCACCACCGCACCTCAGAATATCAGATCGGAGATGCCTGAACTCCAGATTGGGCGGCCGATGCGCTTCCTCTAAATATCTCGACAGCCGGCGGCTACACACCGACGGGAAACGGCTTGGCGCTGTGCTCCTCGCCGCGCTCGCGCACCAGGCTGTCAAAGCGGCCCTGGAGCAACGACATCAGGCCGGTGTACCAAAATCCGAAGACGAACAGGAGCAAGAACGGCACCGTGATGTAGTTTTCATTGGCGACGGCATACCAAACCGTCAGGGCAAAATACCCGCCGATCAGCAACTCGATATACGGCACCCAGCCCAGGCGCTTGCGATACTTCTTTGCCGCGATGGCCCTATCGCGTTTGTTGACGACACGGTATTTCGGGGTGCGTGCAAATGCGCTCTGATGGCCGACCAGCGCCTCCAGCACCGCCTTACTGTTGGTGATGGTTAATCCAATGCCCAATGCCATCAGGGGCGGCAGATACCAAATGGTGCGATACCAGGTGCGGGGAAACAGCTCTTTTTGCGAAACCAGGTAAAAACTGGAGATGGAAAACGTGGACGCCAGAAACAGAGGCAGATCGATGTACACCATCTGGAACCAGCCCTGATAGAAGCGAATGATCATGGCCGGCAGCAGCAACGTGCTCAGCACGATCATCAGCGGATAGCTGATATTGGCGGTCAGGTGATACCAGGCTTCGATCTTCTCGCGCAACGAGATCTTCGCCCGCAGCACTTGCGGCAAATCCTTCTTGGCGCATTGGATCAGACCCTTGGCCCAGCGCGCCTGCTGCGTCTTAAACGCGGTCATCTCGATGGGCAGCTCCGCCGGGCACTCCACGTCCTGCAGGTAGCGGAATTTCCATCCCTTCAACTGCGAGCGGTAGCTCAGGTCGGTATCTTCGGTGAGGGTATCGTGCTCCCAGCCACCGGCGTCGTCGATGGCCTGGCGCCGCCACATCCCCGCCGTGCCGTTGAAATTGAAGAACACTCCCGCGCGTGAACGGCCACCATGCTCCAGGATGAAATGGCCGTCGAGCAGGATGGCCTCGACCTGTGTCAGGTTGGAGTATGTGCGGTTCAGGTGCGTCCAGCGCGTCTGCACCATTCCGATGGCCGGGTTGGCGAAGTGGTGGACCACCCTCATCAGCCACTCCGGTTGGGGCGTGAAATCGGCGTCAAAGATGGCCACGAACTCGCTGGTGGATAGCTTGAGGCCGGCATCGAGAGCACCCGCCTTGAAGCCTTCGCGGTGGTCGCGGTGGTGATAGCTGATGTTATGGCCCATGGCGGCGTAGCGCTCCACCACGTCCCGCGCGACTTCCACGGTTTCGTCGGTGGAATCGTCGAGCACCTGGATTTCCAGCTTTTCGCGGGGATATTCCATCTTGCAGACGCACTCCACCAGGCGGTCGATAACGTACTGCTCGTTGAAAATTGGCAGTTGAATGGTGATCCGGGGCAATTCGGCGAAGTGCGACTCAGGTTCCGTAACTTTATTCTTGCGGTATTTGTAATACAGGTAAACCAGGCGATAGCGGTGCATGCCATAAAGCGCCAGCAGCACCAGCACGACGAAGTAAGGAATCAGCAACGCCATGTCGAAGGCGTTGGCGTGATAGAGGCCCTTAAACGTCGGATCCAGAAAATGAGATCTCAGGTAGTGGCGCACCCCATGCGGTTCCACCAGCAGACTGCATATCAGACTGAAAACGCCGCTCAGGAAGGTACTCTCCGCGAGAAAGTTTGCAGATGGCAGGCCACGTCCGCAGCCGCGGACGTGGCGCGCACCCTTACCGGTTGATTGTACTCGACAGCGCGGCGGGCAACAGCGGGAACTCGGCTGCGCGTATTAGTGAAACCGGTACGGCGAGCAAAATAAACATTCGCGATGAACTCAGTCCCGCTGCATTGACTCTTAACCGCGAACGGCTAACAATAAAACCACGCGGAACGCGATGAGCTGGCAAGCCATAGTTGCGGCAGTACTCGGTTGCCTCCTGAGCTACCCGTTGTTTTTGAGCGGACAAACGCCTCCCTCGGCGCCTGGGTCAATAACCGGCGCCGCCTCCGCCGAGCAACCTTATCCCGAACAGGCCTATCTGTCTCCCACGCGTTACACCAATAGCTTTTTCGGCTTTTCCTTCGAGCTTCCGGCCGAGACGCATCTGGAGCCCCTTTCGCAGCCAGTCGCCGCCGACGGACGGATTCAACTGCTGAAATTGGGCGGCCCTCCGCCCGCCGATGCAGCGGTGTCGATCGTCGCTTTTCCGCCACGGTCGCAGGAGGCCCCGGAGGCGAAGGCCCTACTTCGCAAGGCGCTCGACCAGGAACTCTTCAGGGGAGTGGAAGAACTTCACGCCCTGTCGAAGACCATGCTGGCGGGCCACCAGTTTTATTTCTACGAAACCCGTCGCGGGATTGACCAGCACATGCTGGCCGCGGCCAATCTCGACGGCTATGTTGTGCTGGTGGAGTTGGGCGCCCACAACGAGAAGATGGTGAAAGAGCTGGAGTCGTGCTTCCAGCACGTCGTGTTTTTCGCCCCTCAGCAGGTGCGGCAGTACATCGCGGCGGACGCGCAGCCGTACGAAGGCCCGGCGATCTCATCGCATCGCCTGGCCCAGTTGAAAGCCGATCCGCCGGAAAGCCACATTGATCCTGGCAAACTCGAGGACAGGGTCTATCGCAATGCCGCGCTGGGATTCAGCTACCAGCTTCCGCCCGGATGGTTTGTGGAACCGCAAGGAGCGGTATTGCCGGCCATCGAACGCGCGCGCGCGACGGGCTCGTGGGCGGCGCTCGACGGCGGTACACCCAGTGCAGGTTCTGCGGAGCGCCAACTGGTGAAAGCGTGCAGCCGCACTTTGTTTTCGGTGTGGGCGAAGCGAGCGGGAGCGGATGGACAGATCCCTTACGATGATTTTGGTGAAGTAACGCTCTCGGCGCTATCGGCGGAATGTTTGCCTGGTATGAAGTTTCCGGCAGATTCGGCCGACCGCCAAGCCCTCCAGGATTTTTTGCTGCGGCTCGAACTTACCCATCCGATCCTGCACGACATGCGCGAGGGGAAAATTTTCAACTCACAGGGCATGGTCTTCCTCTTGCTGCGTGGAACCGTCGGGTTCGAAATTCCCAATGACGAACTCTCGCGGCGGTTATCGGTGGCGATGGCTATTACCGAACGGCGAGGCTACCTGCTGACCTGGTTTTTCGCCGCTCCTCATGACAGCGAATTGGACCAATTGCTGAAAGCGAGGGCCGGATTCGATCCGGAGCCGGCGACCGAGAACGCCGCCGCGAAAGCGGGAAGCCGGGAGGCGCCCGGCAAGGAGGCCGCTGCGGCTGCAACAGCAACTGCGAATCCTGCTCCAGGCGCAACGTCGCAACCGGCTGCCGGTTCCGCCCCCGCAACCAGCGCAAGCTTACCCGGCGGCGGCTCGACGGTAGACAGCCCGGCTTCGACGACTGCGGATGGCCAGAATGGAGCCTCGAGTTCCAGCGGAACAGCCTCCGGTGGCACTTCGCAGCCGGAGAGCAATCCATCCAGCACTCCACCAGCGACCCGTCCAACCTTGCTTCGTCCTGGCGAGACCATGGAAAGCCAGCAAGGAAAGGGACCGCCTGTTCACAAACATTAACGCAGCGCGGATAGGTGGCAGCTAGTTCAAGAAGAACTTGGTGTACAACGTGTCCCGCTGCGCAGGACGGAAGCCGGCATCGCGAATGATGCGGCGCAACTCCTCTTCGGTGGTGCAGTTGCGAACTCCGGCCGCGCGCACCACATTTTCCTCGATCATTACCGAGCCGACGTCGTTGCCTCCGAAGCGCAAGCCCGTCTGGCAGACCTTCAGGCCCTGCGTCACCCAGCTCGACTGCACATTCTGGAAGTTGCTGAGAAAAAGGCGCGAGATCGCCAGCGTCTTCAAGTATTCGACCGCCGTGGCCTCGTCCCAACCGCGTCCGCCGAGCGCGGTATTTTGCGGCTGAAACGACCAGGGGATAAATGCGGTGAAGCCGCCGGTCTCTTCTTGCAGGTCATAGACGTGCTGGAAATGATTGATGCGGTGCTCGTAGGTTTCGCCGACGCCAAACATCATGGTTGCCGTTGTTCTCATGCCCAGTTTATGCGCGGTGCGGTGTACATTGAGCCAGTCGTTGGTGAGGCACTTCAAGCGCGCGATCTTGTAGCGCACTTCGTCGTCCAGGATTTCGGCGCCGCCGCCGGGGATGGAGTCGAGTCCGGCATCTCGCAGGCGCTTGATGGTGTCTTCGATGCTGAGGCCGCTGACTTCGGCAATGCAGATGATCTCCGACGCCGAGAAACAATGCAGGTGGACCTGCGGAAAGCGTTGCTTCATACCGCTCAACAGGGCTTCGTACCACTCGATCTTCAGATCGGGATGCAGGCCGCCCTGCAGCAGGACGCCGGTCCCCCCTAACTCCACCGTCTCGCGCACCTTGTCGTAAATGGTTTCGAAATCGAGAAGGTATCCCTCCTTCGCCATTTTGCCTTTGAGCGGCCGGTAGAAGGCGCAGAAGGTGCAGTACTCGGTGCAGAAGTTGGTGTAGTTGATGTTGCGATCGATGATGTAGGTCACCACGCCGTCGGGGTGCAAGTGTCGGCGTAGCGCGTCGGCTTCCATGCCGATGCCGATGAGGTCATCGGAGCGAAACATTTCCAGGGCTTCCGCTTTGGTCAACGACATAGGACGTCACAACCCACAGTGACATTCTAACCGGGCAGACAGAGGGCAGGGAAGCCAGTCATTTATTCGCGGGTGGCGGGAAACCTTGACCGCAGGCTGGCACATCCAACCTTGCGGTGCCTGCCGCGCAACAATGCAGCGCAAAAGGCGTTTATAGTGGAGTGCTCCTCAAACGTAGCGCCGGGTGGAGGCGGTGAATCGAATGAACTTGCCGGAATGTGATCTAAGAACATGCGCGAGAATTCTGGCGGCTGCGCTGCTCTTGGCAATGCCGTTTCCTGCCCGAGCGGTCCTGGGCGATAGCGCCGCCTCGGTCCTTACCGACCAGGCCCGCATGAAGGGAACGCTGCGCAGCGTGGACCGTGGCGCTTATGTCATGCATGAAATCAGCACGACCACAGGTGCGGTGCGCGAGTTCGTCTCCCCCAGCGGAGCGGTTTTCGGCGTCGCCTGGGAAGGCCAATTTCCTCCCGACTTCCAGCACCTTCTGGGCCCGTATTATGAGCAGGCGAACCAGGCCGCGTCTCAGCGGCCGCGTGCAAGGCGCGCCCCGATTGTCATCGCCACGCCGGGTCTGGTGTTCCAAGAAACCGGCCATCCGCGAACTTTTCACGGTCAAGCTTACATTCCACAATTGCTGCCGCAAGGCGTTCAAGCCAGCGATATCCGCTAAGGGAGAACTATCGTGCGAAAACTATGGCTGTTGCTCGTGCTGGCAGGCCTGACCCTGATGGCGGCCTGCGGCAGTAGCGGTGGCGGCTCATCCTCGATCACGTCGGTGACGGTCACCTGTTCGCCTTCAACCATCATATTTGGCCAAATCACCCAGTGCTCGGCAACCGTGACGGGAACAGGCAACTTCAGCTCGGGCGTGACGTGGATGGCGAGTGCCGGGACGATCGACGCCTCGGGCTTGTTCAGCGCCCCCTCCGGAGGAGATGCCACGCTGCAGGTCACCATTACCGCGACCTCGACGCAGGACACCAGCAAAGCGGGGACGGCCACGGTGACAGTGAATCCGGCGCAGCAGATGAGCAACGTGCAGCCCATCGTGATTGACTCGGGCCCTGCGCCGCAGAGCTTTTTCACGGTGAACCAGGCTTTCACCAGTGTCACAGTGTGCTTGCCCGGCACCAGCACGTGCCAGACCATCGATCACGTTCTTGTGGACACCGGATCTTCCGGCTTGCGCTTGTTGTCCTCGGCGGGCGGGGGCGAGCTGGGCCTTTCCCTCCCGCAGGCGAAGGACTCCGGTGGAAACCCGCTATATGAGTGTGTGGCGTTTCTCGACGGTTATATCTGGGGCCCAGTGGCGAAGGCCGATATCACCGTGGCAGGCGAAAACGCGGCCTCGGCCCCCGTGCATGTCGTCGTCCCCTCGTCGGCCACACCCGCGCCTCCACAGAGCTGTGTCAGCCAAAATCCTCCTGGGGGAAACGGCAACGAGGGCGACAGCCTGAGCGCCTTTGGCGCGAACGGCATCCTGGGTGTGGGACTGTTCCAGCAGGATTGCGGCCTCGCTTGCACCACCGCCAATTCAACCATCCCGGCGGTCTATTATGACTGCCCTTCTTCGGGATGCAATCCGACGTACGTGACCCTGGCGCAGCAGGTGCCGAATCCGGTGACCATGTTTGCCACCGACAATAACGGCGTGTTGATTCAGTTGCCCGCCGTGCCCAATGGGGGCTCCGCGGACGTGAATGGCTCGTTGATCTTCGGCATTGGCACACAATCCAACAACGGATTGGGTAGCGCCACGGTCTATGCCGTGCCCGCCAGCGGGAACAACGCCGGAGATTTCACCACCATCTTCAACGGAATAAGCTACCCTGCCAGCTTCCTCGACAGCGGCTCGAACGGACTGTTCTTTCTCAACAGTAGCATGGCGGGCGTACCTCCGTCGTGTAGCGATCAGAATGGCTGGTACTGCCCAACCCCCTCGCCCGACAATCTCAGCGCCCAAAACCAGGGCACGAACATGAGCTCTCCGGTATCGGTCAGCTTCAGCATTGAAAACGCGGACACGCTGTTTCAAAACAATAACGGCTCCAATACGGCTTTCAGCACTTTGGGTGGAAGCGATTGCAGCGCTGGTGGGTCAAATTGCGCCTTCGATTGGGGCCTGACATTCTTCTTTGGACGCAATGTCTTTACCGCTATCGAGAACTTGAGCACTCCGGGAGGCGCTGGGCCTTACGTTGCGTTCTGAAGGCTTTCCTGGCTTAGAATTGGGCAACTGGAGGAGAGCCGTGGATGAAGCCGGGGTTACCAGCAACTCCGAACCGAAAGCCTCACGTCCTCACATGGCAGGTTATGGTGTTCCGGAGTCCCTGGACGGCAGCCTGCCTTGGGAATGGGCCCGCGGGCGGATCAGCAAATCGCACAATTATTGGCTGACAACGGTGCGGCCCGACGGCGCGCCGCATACCATGGTTGTGTGGGGTATCTGGCTCGACGGCGCCTACTACTTCAGCACCAGCGCCAGCAGCCGCAAGGGCCGCAATCTCCAGCAGAACCCAAATTGCGTTGTATGCACGGAAAACGCCGAAGAAGCTGTGATTACCGAAGGCGTGGCGCGCAAGCTGGACGACGACAAGATTCCGCCGCAAGCGTTCACCGACTACAAAGCGAAATACGCTTGGGAGCTCGACCCGAAGCTGGGGCCGGTGTTCGAGGTGCGACCACGGGTGGTCTTTGCCATGCCTGAAAAGCAGTTTCCCAAAGGGGTCACGCGCTGGAAGTTTGAATGATTCGCGACATTGTGGCCGGGGACGGGACAAAGGCCGGCAGATCACCGGCCTGGGTGATCCGTCTTCACTGCGGCTTTGACGGCGTGCCTGTGCTGCTCTTAGTCTTCGTTTTCGCGGCCGTAACCCGATGGGCGATGATCTTGTCCTGTACGCCATCGTAAGCCTTCTGCGGAACAATCTTGCGAGTCAGCAGGTCGCGCTTGGAATGGTAGGGACGGCCGTCGATGATTTTCTGCGAATAGGCGGTGCCAATGCCCGGCAGCGCCTCCAGTTGATCTTTGGTGGCGCGGTTGATGTCGAGTTTCTCCGACGGCGAGGTGGCCGAACTCGCCGGCTTGCTGGTCTGCGCAGCTTTGCCGCCAGCCGTGCCGCTGGAGGCCGTGCTCTGCGCGAGCAACGGTAAAGTAGTTAGCGCGAGCGTTAAAAATAGATAAAGTGCGCGGCTGCGGAGTTTCATGGGGAGTGCCCCTCCATTAGGCTGTCAGTCGGATGCTACGCGCTGGATGGCCGGGTGTCACGCGGCATCGCGCACGCTACTTGCGCGGACTCCCGAATGCCACTGGCCCCAGGAAGCGCAGCTCGGGGGCTGCTGGAATCAGCCCAATTTCTTGCGAATAGCGCAGGAAGAGTTGCAGGCCGGCGTGGTTTTGGCGGTCGAGATAGTAATGAACGTTCTCTGTGAGATAGGTATGAATGTCGGCTTCGCTCAGGCTCAGCTTGGACGACCACTGTTGGGCGATGGTGCGAAGGTTCGCCGGCTCCAGCCCGTGGTCTCGCGACTGCTGAAACACTTTCACCAGGTCAAGATCGCGGGGCGCTCGGTCCAGGGAGTCGAGCCGCACCGCCCAGAAGGCAAACACAAACGGCTGGCCCGTCCGTTCGTGCCACAGATGCGCCAGGTCATACACGAAGTATTCTTTGCCGACGGTCATCTCCAGCGCTGCGTCGCCGATCAGCAGCGCCGCGTCATGCCCGCGCAGCATGAGGTCAAGCTGCGGAGCATGCGGTGTGAGCTGCCGGGGACCTCCGAAAAACTTGGCGAACAGCACCTGCAACAACGCGACCGAGGTGCGGGATGAAGTGTCGGTGGCAACCGTCTCTACCTGCTCGATGGGTTTCTTGCTGACCAGCAGGATCGAGCGGACAAAATCCTTCGCAGCGATCGCAATGTTCGGCAGGATCACCAGCCCCGGTATCGCCGCGTACGTGATCGCCGGGATGATGCCGATGTCGGCCTGATTCGCCGCCAGAGCAGCCGCACACGCGGAGGGAATGGTGTATTCAATGGCAAAATCGCGGGCCGCCTCTCCGTGCTCGAAGTCCCACATGAGGGGCGCGGTATTCAGAAAGGAGATGGCGGAGATGCGCAGCGGGGCCATAAACAATTGAGTCTAGCAAAGCCAGGGTGGTCGTGTCGGTGCTGTGGGTCGCTGCGTGCGGTTATAATCTGCGCGGCGGCGCAAATCACGCCGATGGGTGACGGTTAATCTATTCATCGCCCAGTCCAAGCCCCATCATTGCATACTAATGAACGCCGCACGGGAGAAGACCGGATGGACACTCCGATGAGCGCTGGGATAATCATTGTCACCTCAATGCTGCTGTCTGTCGCAGGATTGCTAGTGGTGCGTCGCTACGTGAGCGTCGACTGGCTGAAGCGGCATCACGAGGTTGCCAGCTATTTCTTCCTGATGATTGGAACGCTCTATGCCGTGCTGATTGCCTTTGCCATCTACGTAGTCTGGAGCGCGTCCAAGGAGGCGGGCACGAACCTGGAACGCGAAGCGGCCGAGGTAGCCGACATGTCTCATCTGTCGACCGCCATGCCTGACCCAATACGCAGAAAGATCGTTCCAGCGCTCATGGAGTATCTCAACGCCGTAGTGGAAGATGAGTTTCCGGGTATGGAGCAAGGTCGCGACAGCCAGCGCACTTGGACCGCGGTAAAAAATCTGTGGGATGTGTATGGGGCGATCCAGCCCGAAACACCACAGATGCAAATCTATTTCGCGGAGTCTCTGAAGCACTTGACCCGGCTCTCGGACGATCGCCGGACCCGGCTGTTCGCCAGTCATGGCACGGTCCCCTCCACGCTATGGTACCTGTTGCTTAGCGGCGGGGTACTGCTGGTTCTCTTTACGTATTTTGTCGGTCACGAGAGCGTCTGGGCACAGGCCGCCATGAGTGCGGTGCTGGCGGGGGTCCTGGCCTTCAGCCTGTTTCTAGTATGGTCGCTGGATAGTCCATATTCGGGCGTGGCAAGCGTTACGCCTGGACCATTCAAGCTGGAACTGGTGCATGTCGCCTCGAGGATGCCAAAGTAATCTCACCTACCATGAGATCCGACGCCCATTAAGCCTGCCTTCAAATTAAGCAGACCTCACCTGCACTAGTGACAGGCTCCCTTGACGGTAACCACGTTGATGGTTACTGTCCGATTGTGTGGACACCTTTTCGCCTGGGGGCTGATATGCACGCTGAAACGCCGATGAGAGCTCACGATCACGCAGTGACCCGCAAACTGCAATGGCTGGCCTTGTCGTTGACTCCCGGCGTGGGCGCCGGACGCGGCCGCAAGCTGGTGGAAATGTTCGGAGGCATTGACCGGTTGTGCAGCGCGTCGCTGACCGAACTGGAAGCGGCGGGCCTCGCCAGTGCGGCGGCGCAAAGTCTGGCATTGGGCAAGTCCATGGAACTGGCCAATACCGAATTTGACCATGCCCGGGAACTGGGCGCTGAAGTCATCGTTCCCGGGGACGCGGAATTTCCTCGACGCCTACTGGAAATTTATGATCCGCCTCTCGTGCTTTACCTTAAGGGAAATGCAGAAGTTATAGACAAGGCTGGGATTGCTATCGTTGGGACAAGACATCCCACCCCCTATGGCACGGGCATGGCGGAGCGGCTGGCTTGCGACCTTGCGGCCCGTGGACTCATCATATTCAGTGGGATGGCGCGAGGTGTGGATACCGCCGCGCATCGTGGGGCCTTGCAGGCACACGGGCACACCGTGGCGATCTGGGGCACCGGAATCGACGTGGTTTACCCCGCGGAGAACCGCAAAATCACCGATCAGATACTGGCTGAGGGCGGCGCCATTCTCAGCGAATTTCCGCTGGGAACGTTTCCGGCGCCGCAGAATTTTCCCATCCGCAATCGCCTGATCAGCGGCATCGCCATCGGTGTTTTGGTGCTTGAGGCGGGGGAATTCAGCGGGACCCGCGTAACCGCCCGCTGCGCGTTAGAGCAGGGGCGGGAGGTTTTCGCCGTGCCGGGCAACGTCACCAACAAACTCTCCTGGGGGCCTAACACGTTGATCAAGCAGGGCGCCGCGCTCGTAGCCACCTGGGAGGATGTGTGGGAAGCGCTGCCCGCCGATGTCCGTTTGGCATTGACTCCCCCGGCCCCGGCTGCATCGGAAGAGGGCGTTGCGTCATCACTGTTTGAGGCGGAGCAGTTACCGCCGAGCGAAAAAAGAGAGTATGCGCTCATGCGAGCGGACGAATCCATCCACATCGACCAAGTGGTCGAGCGCCTGGCGTCGCACCTCTCGTCGTCCGAGATCTTCAGCGCCTTGTTCGAGCTGGAGCTGAGCGGCCGCATCCGGCAAATGCCGGGCAAGTACTTTGTGAGGACGATGTAGGCGGCGCGGTAGCGCCGCCTGAGCTGTCAGCCGTCAGCTATCAGCCGTCAGCTAAACCGAAAGTGAGGCAGGCCGTGCAGAATTTCAGAAATCTCGAGGTATGGGATAAAGCTCACGAACTCACGTTGCAGGTTTACCGGATTACGGAAGGCTTCCCGCGAACCGAAATATTCGGCCTGACAAGCCAGCTTCGCCGCGCAGCAGCTTCGATTGCTGCAAATCTTGCGGAAGGGTGCGGTCGAACGCAGCTTGAGTTTGCTAAATTCATTCAGATTGCGTTTGGATCAGCGAGCGAATCGGAATGTCACTTGCTTCTCGCTCGTGACTTGGGTTTCGTCAATCCGGAAGACTACGAGCGCTTGACAACACGGGTTGAAGAAACGAAGCGCATGCTGAGTTCTCTGTTGAAGAAGATTCAACTGGCCGCGAAAGCGAAACACCCAATCAACGCTGCCCCACGCTTGCCTAAGCAGCTCACTTAACATGGTTTAGCTGACAGCTGACGGCTGAGGGCTGACGGCGCAGTTTCGCCGAAGGGCGAAACCGTGCTAGCTTCGTAAACGTAATTCACAAGAATGGGGTTCCATTGTCAAAAGGTTTAGTCATCGTCGAGTCGCCCACCAAAGCCAAGACGATCCAAAAATATCTTGGCTCGGGCTATGAGGTCGAAGCCTCGCTCGGACACATCAAGGACCTGCCCAAGAAGTCGCTGGGGGTCGATCTCGACGATAATTTTGCGACCGAGTACGTCATCATTCCGGGCAAGGAGAAGGTCGTCGCCAGGCTGAAGCGGCTGGCGAAGACCGCCAATGCCATCTATCTGGCGCCTGACCCCGACCGCGAAGGGGAAGCCATCGCCGCTCACCTGGCCGAAGAACTTGGTGGTGACTCGGTTGATGGCAAGAAGAAGAGCAAGAAGGGCGCGGTCGCGATCCGCCGCGTCACGTTCAACGAAATTACCAAGCGCGCCGTGCAGGAAGCCTTCCTGCATCCGCGCGACATCGACAGCAATCTGGTGGATGCGCAGCAGACCCGCCGCGTTCTCGACCGCCTGGTCGGGTACCAGGTGTCGCCGCTGTTATGGGACAAGGTGCGCCGGGGGATCTCCGCCGGACGGGTGCAAACCGTGGCCTTGCGACTGATTGTGGAGCGCGAGCGCGATATCAAAGCATTCGTCAAGGAAGAGTACTGGACCATTGACGCCCATCTGCAGGCGGCCAAGCCACCGGCTTTTGCGGCGCGGTTCATTGGCATCGGCGACGAAAAAACGCCCGTGACCAACGGCGAAGATGCCGCCAAAATCAAGGCTGCGATCGAGACCGCCGACTGGAGCGTTCGCTCGGTTGACAAGCGCGAGCGCCGTCGCAGTCCGGCAGCGCCGTTTACCACCAGCAAGTTCCAGCAGGATGCCTCGCGCAAGCTGCGCTTCAGCGTGAAACGCGCCATGATGATCGCCCAGCGCCTGTATGAGGGCGTTGACCTGGGCGACGAAGGCACGGTCGGACTCATTACCTACATGCGCACCGACTCGCCCCAGGTATCGAACGATGCCAAGGTCGAGGTGCGCGAGCTGATTGGCAGAGAATACGGCAAAGAGTTCCTGCCGGAAACGCCCAACACCTACAAGTCGAAGAAAGGCGCTCAGGAGGCGCACGAAGCCATTCGCCCCACGTCGGCTTCGCGGCATCCGGAGCGGATCAAGAAGTATCTCCACGAAGACGAGTACAAGGTGTACAAGCTGATCTGGCAGCGTTTTGTCGCCTCGCAGATGAACCCAGCCGTCTTCGACCAGACTACGGTGGACATCGACGCGAAGAACGGCAACGACGTGTACCGCTTCCGGGTTACTGGCTCGGTGCTCAAGTTCGAAGGCTTCCTGAAGGTCTACGAAGAGTCGAAGGATGCCAAGGACGAAGAGGACGAGGCGCTAAAGCACAAGCTACCGGTGCTGACCGAAGGCCAAAAGCTCACCTTGAAGGGGGTCGATGCCGAACAGCACTTTACTGAGCCACCGCCCCGCTTCAACGAGGCCTCGCTGGTGAAGGAACTGGAGGAGCGCGGCATTGGGCGTCCGTCCACCTACGCCGCCATTATCAGCACCATCCAGGAGCGGCAATACGTGCAGAAGATCGGCGGGAAGTTTATTCCCACAGAAATTGGATTTGTGGTCACCGATCTGCTGGTGGCCAACTTCAAAGACATTTTCGATCTGCAATACACGGCGCGGCTGGAAGAGGAGCTCGACGAGATCGAGGACGGCAAAGAACGTTGGACCGACGCCCTGGCCGAGTTCTACAAAAAGTTCGAGAAGGATCTCCATTACGCCGAAAAGCACATGGAGAACGTGAAGCGGATGGAGAAGCCCACCGACGAGACGTGCGAGCGCTGCGGCTCGCCGCTGGTCATTAAGTGGGGCAAGCACGGGTCGTTTTATGCGTGCAGCGCGTACGACAAGACCGATCCCAACAGTTGCACGTTCACCAAGGAAAATCCCATCGACCTGCCCGACCTGGACTCCGCCGATGTGCAGGAAACCACGCAGGAGGAATACTGCGAAAACTGCGGCCGGCCCATGGTGCTCAAACGCGGACGCTTTGGGCAGTTCATGGCTTGCACCGGATATCCCGATTGCAAGACCACGCGTCGTCTGGACCAAGCGAAGAAGGTCCCCGACATCCCGCTGGATGAAAAGTGCCCGCAGTGCGGACGCAACCTTCTGCTGCGGCATGGCCGCTATGGAGAGTTCATTTCGTGCAGCGGCTATCCAGAGTGCAAGTGGGTAAAGCAGAACTACATCGGCGTGAAGTGTCCGCAGTGTGGGACGGGCGAGCTGGCGGAGAAAAAAGCGCGGCGTGGCAATTTCTTTTACGGTTGCTCCAACTATCCGAAGTGCCGGTTCACGTCGGCCTACAGGCCGGTGGCTGAGCCCTGTCCCGAGTGTGGCAGCCCGTATCTGCTGGAGAAGAACCTGAAGTCGGGCAACTTCCTGGTGTGTCCCAACAACAAACGCACCGAGAGCGACGAACCCAAGAGCTCCGGCAAAAGCCGCGGGAAGAAGAAAGCCGGGGATGAAAGTACAGTTAAATGTGACTACTCGCGGGAAATTCAGCCGGAAGCTGTTGCATAATGGAACGATTGTCAATCCAAACCGCCCGGCCATGAGCCGGGCATTCCTGTGAAAAGGAGTGAAACATGGCAGGACAATTGAAAGGCGGGACTATCATTGCCCACCTGATCGTCAATGACGCTCCCAAAGCTTTGGAGTTCTACAAGAAGGCATTTGGGGCAGAAATCCTGGGCGTGCACAAAACGCCCGACGGAAAGGTAATGCACGCGGAGTTGAGCGTCGGAGGCGCCAGGCTTATGTTGGCGGACGAATTTCCCGGCATGGGATCTGGCTCGGCCAAGACGCTGGGCGGCAGCCCAGTGGTGCTGAATCTGTACGTTCAGGAAGACGTCGACAGCCTGTTCAACCAAGCCGTCGCGGCTGGGGCGACCGTGACCATGCCGCTGGCGAACCAGTTCTGGGGCGACCGTTACGGACAGCTTAAAGACCCGTTCGGCCACACTTGGGCGCTGGGCCAGCACATCGAGGACGTTGCGCCGGAGGAGATGGAGCGGCGGGCCCGCGAAATCTTTGCTCAGATGGCGAAACCCGGCGGCCCAAAATAGACTGCCGGCAGACTCAGTCGTCTTGGGGCGCCACGAAACATCGGCCCCATCACGCTGTTAATGCTGGCAAGGAATGACTTCGAACCTAACCATAGGGAGAATCCATGAACACTTCGCAAGCCACCCACCACGATGCCGAACTCATCCTGAAGCTTTACGATCTACGACGTGAGCCGGTCATGCGCGAAGCCCGGAGCTTCGTAGTTGGCTTTGCGCCCAAGTCCGTGGATGAGATTCTCGCCGTCACTAACGCGTTTGGCAGCAAGGAAAATGCGTATCTCCGCCAGGTGTACGGTTATTGGGAGATGGTGGCTGCCTTGGTGGTCCATGGGACCCTGAACGCGCTGCTGGTTTACGATACCTGCCAGGAGATGTACTTCGCGTACGGCAAAATTCAGCCTTTCCTGGAGGAGTTTCGGCGGAAGTCGGGAATGCCAGACTTCCTTTCCAACCTGCAAAAAGTCGTGGAGGGTTCTGCCGAGGGCCGCGAGCGGTTGGCGCGCGTGCAGAAGCGGCAGGCGGAGATGGCTGCGGCGGCGGCCCGATAGACGCCTAGCTTAGATATTCGCGAATATAAGGATCTTTGCTGCGCAGCAGATCGGTGGCGGTCCCTTCGAAAATGACCTGTCCATCCCGCAGCATCAGAAACCTGGTGTGGAGGTCGCGGACTCCACCGTCAGAGACCGGCACCATCTTGTTCAGCTTCTGATCGAAACAGTGGCTCGCCATGGTGAACGCGTCTTGCAGACGACTGGTCACCAGCAGGGAGCTTGTCCCATAGACGTCGCGCTGCTTGACAATGAGTTCGATGATCGTGTCCGAGGTCACGGGGTCGAGGCCGCCGGTGGGAGAATCGTAAAAGATGACTTCCGGCCGCGTGATGATGGCGCGCGCAATCGCCACCCGGCGCCGCATGCCGCCGGAAAGCTCGGACGGGAACAGACTGAAGGTGTGCTCCAGTTCGACGAAGCGCAAGGCCTCCAGCACCCGGCCATGGATTTCATCGGTCAGCCTGCCCGTTTCTTCCATCAGGCGATAAGCGACGTTCTCCTCCACTGTCAAGGAATCGAAGAGCGCGCTCTCCTGGAAGACCATGCCGATCTTGCGTCGCAGGTCGAACAGGTCTTCCTCGCGCATCTGCGTGATCTCTTCGCCCAAGACCGTGATGCGTCCGGCGTCAGGCTTCAGTAATCCGAGGGCCAGTTTCAGGACCAAGGTTTTTCCCGTGCCCGCCTCACCCATCAGGATCTTGGTTTCGCCGTGGGGCAGTTGAAAGGAAATTCCTCCCAGCACGGGGTGATCGAAAGCAATTTCGACTTTTTCGAAGCGAATGGCCACGTCAGCCTTGGAGGTGGCTGCTGGTTGGCGCTGCTCGAGCGGCGGTGCGAGGCTGGACATTAGTACTGGAAGATCCCCATAAGCAGCCGGGTGACGAAAAAGTCGCTGACCAGAATGAGCACCGACGCGGCGACCACGGCCTGCGTGGTAGCTCGTCCCACGCCCTGCGTGCCGCCCTTGGCGGAAAGGCCGTAATAACAGCCGATGCTGGCGATGATGAAGCCGAAGAGCACGGGCTTGCACAGCCCCATGAACACGTCTCCAAAGCGCAGCGCCTGGTAGGCGGTGGTCCAGTACTGGTTGGGGTCCAGCCCCAACAACAGGTACGAAATCATGAATCCACCGGTCAGCCCCACCAGGTCGGAGATGATGCTGAGGAAGAACAGCATCACCACGCTGGCGACCACCCGCGGCGTGACCAGTTTCTTGGTTGGATCAACTCCCATGGCGCGCATGGCATCGATCTGCTCGGTGACTTTCATGGAGCCCAGCTCGCTGGCCATGCCGCTGGAGTTGCGGCCGGCCACCATCAGTCCCGTCAGCACCGGCCCCAGCTCGCGCACCATCGACAGCGAAACTAGTTTGCCGGTCAGCGACAACGAACCGAATTGCTGCAACGTGCTGGAGGTTTGCAAGGCCAGCACCGCCCCGGTGAAGAAACCCGTCAGTATCACGATGGGCAGCGATCCCACCCCGATGGAATCGGCCTGCAACAGGGTGTCGGCAAAGTAGCGCGGGTGCCCGAAGATGTTGGTAAGCGAGCGGCCGGCCAGCAGGGAGTAATCCTGCACCGCCTCCACTTGCTCCTTAGCGATTTCCGTCGGTGAGAAAATTGGCATGCTAGGTTCCGAAAAAGCGATACCAACGAAAATATATCAGAGCGGCGGGGCTGGGCTGGGTTTCCGAGGGCGATGGGCCTCGGAACGGTCCATCCCAAGGGAAAAACCGGCAGCCAATACAGCGTAGTAGATTGATCTCACTGCCGAGTGAAAGCGCACCCGATTCGATACTTTGCGTGCCGCAGCGCATTCATTTACTATGCAATGCCTAGCTTGGATCGGCACGCCAGGAGGCGGCCGTATGGCTTTTCAGGTTGATCGTAGCCCGTTCGACCCGGAATCAGGGTTTGAGTATTACATTTGCTTCAAACCGCCGACCGAGGTCGAGGGAGACGAAGTAGAGTCGCGGATTTCCATCGAGGCGGCGCTCTCCGTGTCGGAAACGGGAGATGTGGCCGATATCAGCTTTATGCTGCCCAAGATGTGCCGTAACGATCACGCCCTTTCCTTCCTGAAACGCGATCCCACGGCCGCCTGCGTGGAGAACCGCGTGTTTATTGCCTTGCCGGGGCTGAATGGCGATGCGGTGTTCAACGCCCCAGCGACCCTCGAATTGGACCACGCCGGCCGCATTGTCGCCATCGAAATCAACGGCTGCATTCCCACGACCAGCACCTTTCGCCCCGGCCACGCATAATGCCGCTTGTCGCTCTGCGCTCTTCGCTGTTCGCCAATGGGCAAATCTACGGAAAGAATCAGAACTGGTGCATCACCGGGCGTGCTCCACGAAAACGCCATGGATTAAATCTAGCGTCACAACGGTCAGCTACTCAGTTCATGGGTTGCTATTCTGGCGAAAAGCGAAGAGCGAACAGCGAATAGCTGAAGTCGGGTATGATGTCGGCGTGGACGATGTAACGGCTTTCATTCTTGCGGGCGGTCACAGCTCGCGCATGGGGTCGGACAAGGCGCTGCTTACCGTTGGCAAGCAGACGCTGCTGGAACGCGCCTTGCGCACTGCGGCGGCCGTTGCCGACGCGGTTTTTATCGCCGGTTCGCGCGAGCGCTATGCGCAATACGGCGATGTGGTAGAGGATGTCTTCCCCGATTGCGGCCCGCTTGGTGGAATCCACGCTGCGTTATGTATCACCCAAACGGAGCTCAATCTGATGCTTGCGGTGGATACACCCTCGATAGGGGCAGATTTTCTCGCCTGGCTGCTGGAACAGGCGCGCGCCAGCAACGAGTTGATCGTGGTTCCCGAAGCACTGGGCGGGCTGCAACCGCTGGCCGCGGTTTACCATCGCTCTATGCGAGATGTGGCTGAACAGGCGCTGAAAAGGGGCGACTATAAGATCGGACATTTGTTCTCACTTGCGCCTACGCGCTATATCTCCGAAACTGACATCCGTGCGGCGGGTTTCTCGCCGACGCTCTTTCGCAATGTGAATACTTTGGAAGAATATGCAGATCTGGTACAGCAGGAAGATGCCTTGCGAGTGAGAGGCAACGCCGAATGAACGAGCGCAAACCCTATATCGAGTTTCAGGATGTGCACAAGGCGTTCGGCAGCAACGTCGTGCTCAATGGCGTGAGTTTCGATGTCATGCCCGGCGAGACGGTTTGCATCCTGGGGCGAAGCGGGGTGGGGAAGTCGGTCGCGCTGCACGAGATCATGGGCTTCCTGAAGCCCGACAAGGGACGGGTTTGGGTCGCCTACGAAGACATCACCGATTACGGCGAAGAGGACATGGAGCGCATCCGCAAGAAGGTGACCATGGTGTTTCAGAATGGAGCGCTCTTCGATTCCCTGACGATTGGCGAGAATATTGCCTTTCCTCTGCGCGAACGGGGTGGTTTGCAGGAGGAGCAAATCTATCAGATCATCGACGGCCTGCTTGAAATGGTGGGCGTGCGCGAGTTCCGCGACCTGCTGCCGTCCGACCTGTCAACCGGCATGAAGCGTTCCGTAGCCATTGCCCGCGCGCTGGCGGCACAGCCTGACGCGGTGCTCTACGATGAGCCAACCACCATGGTCGATCCGCTGATGGCGCACCTGCTGGGCGACTTGATCAAGAAACTAAAGAAGCAGTTGAAGCTGACCAGCATCGTAGTCACCCACGACATGGCCCTAGCCAAGAAGCTGTCTGACCGCCTGCTGTTTCTGCACGAGGCGCGCGCCATCTTCTTTGGGACCTTCGCGGAAATGGCTAACTGCAAGGAGCCCATCGTGCAGGAATTCCTCGAACTCGACTCGCTGGACTTCGAGCACTACTTCGGGGCGCAACGTCCGCCGCACGAACCGCGGGTGTAAACAATCCAGGCGTTCCGGCCGGAATCAGAAGCCTTGCGCGACCAGCCGCTCTACGGTGAGCGCGCCGCTCTGCTCATCGCGTTTGGTCCATTTCTCCAGGTACTTGGCGACGATGTCGGTCTCGATGTTCACTGGATCGCCGGACTTCAGGGAACCGAGATTTGTCATCTTCACGGTGTGCGGGATGATGGCAATGGTAAGCCGCAGACCTTCCAGCTTAGCCACCGTGAGGCTGATGCCCTCAATGGCGATTGAGCCCTTGAACACAACATACTTTTCGAGGTCCTCGGGGATATCGAGGAGCAGCCAGAAGTCGTCCGCGTTGGCAATTGGCTGCAAGCCCACGAAACGGCCCGTGCCGTCCACGTGTCCTTGCACCATGTGACCGCCCATACGGCCATCCGCCTTCAGCGGCAACTCCAGGTTTACCAGCGCCCCCTCGGTGATGCGAGACAGCGAGGTCAGCCGCCAGGTTTCGGCTGCCAGATCGGCGCAGAAGGATTGCGGCGTGATATCGAGCGCGGTCAGGCAGACGCCGCTGACGGCCACGCTGTTCCCCTGCTGCAACTCCTTGGCGGTGGCCGGGGCGTTGATGGTGATGCGGTGATTGCCGCCGCGTTCGACAATGCGGGCAATGGCTCCGACTTCTTCGACGAGTCCGGTAAACATGATGATGACCTCACATTTAGCCTCGCTGACGAGGCCGATTATTAATCCTATCTTGGTGCAGGCACCACGGGATTGTCATCCGCGTAAGGATCGCGCAGATAGCCTTCCACGGCAAAGTCTTCTCCGAAGCGATGCAGCACCAGCGATTTTACGTATGCCGCTTCGCTGATACGGCGATATCCCGCGCCCAGCGCAAACGGAATGGAACCCGTGCCCGCGAGAATCTTCGGAGCATAGTAAAAGAAAATCTTGTCCACCACGCCTGCCGACAGAGCAGCCCAGTTCACCATGGCTCCGCCTTCGATAATCAGGCTGGTGATTTCACGCCCGCCGAGATTGGCCAACACTCTTTCGAGATCGGGCCGGCCATCGATTGCCGGGGGCCTGCCGGGAAAGGGAATGGTGCCATCTTCCACGAGATGGCGCATCGGGACCTGCTCCACAGTCACGCCGCGCGCCTCCAGTTCACGTCGCTTGTTCTCCTCCGCGAAACAGCAGAAGACGATCAGATCTTCCCGCGCTGTCTTGACCACACGGGAGTCGAGCGGCAAACGCAAGCGCGAATCGAGGATCACGCGCAGCAGCGGCCTGCGGCGGGGACACCCGGTGCGATCGGTCAGCAGTGGATCGTCGGCGATCACCGTTCCCACGCCGACCATGATGCCATCGTTGGCGTGGCGCAGTTGGTGCACGTGCGCCCGCGCTTCTTCACTGGTGATCCAGCCGCCACTGGCCGTTAGTGGGCCCAGGGCGCCCGGAGTTGCGTTTTCTCCCGGAGGCGGAGCGATCTTTCCGTCGAGCGTCATCGCCGTCTTGAGGGTGACGAACGGGGTCTTGTGACGTACATATTTCGCAAACGACTCATTCAGCTTCCTGGCTTCGGCTTCACCAAGGCCTTCCTGCACTTCGATCCCGGCGTTGCGCAACCTGGCCAATCCTTGTCCCGCGACCGCCGGATTAGGATCACGCATGGCTGCGAACACGCGCTTCACCCCGGCCGCGATGACGGCGTCTGCGCATGGGCCCGTTCGTCCCACGTGGGAACAGGGTTCGAGATTCACATAGAGCGTAGCGCCACGCGCACGGTCGCCCGCTTCTTCCAACGCCAGCAGTTCGGCATGTTTGCGGCCCTCGTAGGTGTGCGTACCTTGACCAACCACCTTGCCCTCTGGGTTGACCAGCACCGCGCCGACACACGGGTTGGGAGAAGCCAGGGCGATGCCCTTACGGGCGAGCTCCAGCGCTTGCTGCATGAAAGCTTCGTCGCTTGAGGTGTCGCTCATTTCAATTGAACAGCGAGTCGACGAAGTCCTGCGGGTTGAAGGGCAGAAGATCGCTGACTTTCTCGCCCACGCCTACGTAGCGCACTGGCAAGCCAAGTTCCTTCGAGATGGCCACCACCACGCCGCCCTTGGCAGTGCCGTCGAGTTTGGTGAGCACAATTCCGGTGACGCCGGCGGATTGCGTGAACAGCCGCGCCTGTTGCAAGCCGTTTTGGCCGGTGGTTGCGTCCATTACCAGCAAGGTCTCGTGAGGAGCGTTGGCGCTGAGGCGTTGCGCGGTGCGGCGCATCTTCGCCAGTTCCTCCATCAGGCTGGTTTTGGTATGCAGACGGCCAGCGGTATCCACAATGACGTAGTCAATGTTGCGCGCTTTGGCAGCTTTCATGGCATCAAAGAGCACCGCCGCCGGGTCACCGCCCGGCTTGTTCTTGATGACTTCGGTCCCAGTGCGATCGCCCCAAATCTCGAGTTGCTCAATGGCCGCGGCGCGAAACGTGTCCGCCGCCGCCAGCAGCACGGTTTTACCCTGGCCGCGCAAGGTGTGCGCCAGCTTGCCGATGGTGGTGGTCTTGCCCACCCCATTGACCCCGACCACCAGGATGACCTCCGGCTCGCCGTCAACTTTCTGGACGGGCCTCTTGTCGGTGGTATTCAAGATGGCGAGCAGTTCGTCTTTCAGCACACGCTTTAACTCCTCGACGTTGCCCACCTGCTTGCGATCGACTTTCTCGCGCAAGGCCGCCAGCACGGTCGAGGTCGTGGCCGTCCCGAGATCGGCGGTTAGCAGAGTGGCTTCCAGGCCGTCCAGAGTGTCGCGGTCAATCTCCTTGCGGATCGCGACCACCTCTTCAATCCGCTCGCTGAGGGTCTCGCGCGTGCGCGTGACCGCCTCTTTCATGCGTTGGAGGAAACTGGGCTTTTCTTCGGTGCTGCCAAACAGGGTTTGAATCATGAAGGAATCCGGCGCGACCGCCGCCAAATACGCCGACGGAGCTAATTTGCCGCTCCCGCGATAACGAACGTCGCGAAATTCCATTATAGACACGCGGTTGCGCTGCCGCTGTGATTCGCTGTTGTGGTCCGGCGCCCGGATTGCGGGAATCTGACCGTCGCGCCGGTTCATCCAACAAAAATATCTTTAGGAGGAGGAGGCCTCATGGTGAAGTGTGAGCACGTAAAGCAAGCTAATCCGAATGTCGCGCCCAGCGGCGAGGGCTGCAAAGAATGTCTCGAGACTGGTCAGCGTTGGGTGCAACTGCGCAAATGTCTGAGCTGCGGACACGTCGGCTGCTGTGATTCCTCTCCCGGTCAGCACGCCAACAAGCACTTTAAGGAGACGGCACATCCCGTAATGCAGGCGTTCAAGTCGGGCGATTGGAAGTGGTGCTATGTGGACGAGGCGTACGTCTGATTCGGCGACGACTGCCTGACGGGCCCGGCTTGCATTTCGCACCGGGCCGCAGGTTTGTGTAATCTGTACGTCAGCCGTTGAACTGCTAATTCTGTTCGTGACAACCGATGCCATCGTCTAACCGAACCAATTCACTGCGTCATTTAGGTGCGCGGGTCAGGCTCGGCCTGCTCATCGCGTTCCTGGCGACGACCGCCTTCGCGCAAGTTCCATCCCCGTGGGTCGATACCAAGCCGCTCCCAGTCGATACCGGCGACGCCGGGCTGAAAGAGATGCTGCGCCGTCTGCATACCACGGCGCGCCTGATGCACACGGTGGCGCATCCTGACGACGAAGACGGCGGAATGCTCACGCTGGAATCTCGCGGCCACGGCGTGACCGCCTTGCAGTTGACCCTGAATCGCGGCGAAGGCGGCCAGAACAAAATCGGCAGCAATCTGCTGGATGAACTCGGTATCGTTCGCACCCTGGAGTTGCTAGCTGCCGACCGTTACTACGGGGTCGAACAGCGTTTCACCCGGGTTGCCGATTTCGGGTTCTCCAAGACGGCGGAAGAAACCTTCCAGATGTGGCACGGCCACGACGTCGCGCTTGGCGACATGGTGCGCGTGATTCGCACCTTCCATCCTGACGTGATCTGCAGTCGCTTCCAGGGCAACAGCCGCGACGGGCATGGCCATCATCAGGCCTCCGGAATCCTCACCCGGGAAGCGTTTCGCGCGGCTGCCGATCCGGCGCGCTTTCCCGAGCAGCTTCGCGAAGGGCTGCAACCCTGGCAGGCGAAGAAGCTGTACATGGACAATGTTCGTGGCACCGAAGACTGGACGATCCAACTGGACACCTCGCAATTCGACCCGCTGCTGGGCAAATCCTATGCGCAATTCGCCTGGAAGGGCCTGAAACACCAACTCTCGCAGGGCGCCGGCGCATGGACTTTTCCCGAGCGCCGGCGCACCAGCTATTACAAGCTGATCGATTCCGTGTTACCCAATGCGCCAGCGTCAGGGGTGCACGAGAAGGACTTCTTCGACGGAATCGACACCTCGTTGCCCGGCCTGGCAGCGCGGCTCGCCACAGATCAAACGAAGGCTCCCTGGCTGCGCCCGCAGCTTGCGGCGATTGCGAAAACGGTGGATGAGGCGACTACAGCGGCACAAACAAGCGACCAGTCGGCGGCAAAGCCCTTGCTGCGTGGCCTCAGCCTGACGCGAGAACTGGTCAGCAAGGTTGAGCGATCGGACTTGCAGGCTGCCGAAAAGGCCGATTTGCTGGCCTCCCTGCGTACCAAGCAAGAGCAGTTTGAGCAGGCCGCCGATCTGGCGCTGGGCCTCGATCTCGCCGTGGGTCCGGGCACTCCCGACGGGCGTCCCATGGCGGAAACCCTGCCTACCCCGAATGGCGACGTGCTGGCGGCAGTCATCACGGCAGGGAAGTCGTTTCTGCTGCTGGCCAAGCTGCACAACGGCGGCCCGCTTCCAATGGATCTGAAGCAGCTTGCGCTTGACGTTCCCCCGGGCTGGAAAGCGGAGCTGTTCATGGACAAGGTTCCCAAGCGCGTCGGGCCGGGCGATGGTTGCGCGCTGACATTTCGGGTAACGCCGCCCGCGAATGCACAGCTCACCAAGGCTTATTTTCACCGCGATAATCCCGAGACCGATGCCATCTATCAGATCGACGAGCCCGAGTATGTGACCCTCGCCCTGCCGCCGCCGCCGGTTGCAGCGCATGCGGTGTACAGTGTCAACGGCGAGGAAGGTGAAATTCGCAGCTTCGCGCGCACTCCGGTACACGACACTCACGGCGAGGCTTGGTCCATGCCGCTGGCTGTGGTGCCGCCGTTCTCGGTAGAGACCGCGCCCAGCACCCAGGTCATCCCGGCCGGCTCGAATCCTTCCGCGCAGTTGAGTGTAGTGGTGCGCTCAACCGTGGCCGAGGCCAGTGGAACCGTGCATCCCGAAATACCGGCGGGATGGAAGGTCGAACCGCAGTCGGCGACGGTCGAGTTCAGCAAAGCCGGCGAGCGGGCCGCTGAATTCAAAATTCTGCCGGATGGAGCGAAAGAGTCGCGGTACCAGGTGCGCGCACTGCTGAGCGCCAATGAGCGCCACTACAGCGAAGGCTACAGCCTGGTCACGCGCCCCGATCTCGGCGGTTTCTTCTATTACCAACCGGCGTTGCAGCGCGCCAGCGTCGTGGAAGTGAAGGTCCCTCAGGGTCTGAAAATTGGCTATGTCATGGGAGCGGGGGATGACATTCCTATTGTTTTGCGACAACTTGGCTTAGATGTGACATTGTTGGCTCCAGATGACATTGGGCATGGCGATCTGACACGCTTTGGGACGATCGTGCTCGGCATCCGGGCCTACGACACCCGCGATGACGTGAAGAAGTACAATCAGCGGCTCCTTGATTATGTGCGCGATGGCGGCACGCTGCTGGTGCAGTACAACACCTCGCCCAGCGAATTCAACGCTGGACACTACACTCCATTTCCCACGCAACTTAGCCGCGAACGCGTGACCGTGGAACAGGCGCCGGTCACCATCCTCGATCCGCAAAGCCCGCTGTTCCATTACCCAAACCAGATTACGGCGCGCGATTTTGACGGCTGGGTGCAGGAGCGTGGCTTGTATTTCATGGACCAGTGGGACTCGCACTTCACCCCACTCCTGGCTTGCAATGATCCCGGCGAATCGCCGCAAAAGGGTGGGCTGGTGCTGGCGCAATATGGCAAGGGCCACTACCTGTACACCGGATATGCCTTCTTCCGCCAGTTGCCGTTCGGTGTACCCGGAGCCATCCGTCTCTACGTGAACCTGCTGAGCGTGGGACATGGGCCCCAATAGTCCGCCTGAGCAGCCCGAACTGATTCGCGGGGTAGGACTGGCCGGCGCAACCACGCTGAACATGATTGACATGATCGGCGTGGGGCCGTTCATCACTATTCCGCTGATCGTGAGCGCGGCAGGCGGACCGCAAGCCATGCTGGGCTGGATCTTGGGAGCATTCTTCGCCCTCTGCGATGGACTGGTCTGGGCCGAGTTGGGCGCGGCCATGCCAGGCGCCGGTGGCTCCTATCGCTACCTCAAAGAAATCTACGGACCGCGGACCATGGGACGGCTGCTGTCGTTCCTGTTTATCTGGCAGCTTTCCTTCAGTGCGCCATTGTCCGTTGCCTCAGGCTGTATCGGATTGGCGCACTATGCCGGATATTTGTGGCCCGGACTGGAGCGCGTCTTAGCGGCGCACACCCTTCATCTCGGAGTACCTGTACTCGGCGCGCTGGAGGCGCGGGTGGTGGTGATGCCGGGTACGTTCGTCGCGCTCGCCACCTGCGCGTTGGTAGTCTTCCTTCTGTACCGGCGCATCACCGCAGTTGCTAAAATCGCCGAATTGCTTTGGGTAGGTGGCGCGCTGGCAATGACGTGGATCATTGTTGCCGGATTTATGCATTTCCGTCCGGGCCTGGCATTCGATTTCCCGCCAGGCGCCTTTCACCTGTCTCACGAGTTCTTCACCGGCCTGGGTGCGGCGATGCTGCTCACTACCTATGACTATTGGGGCTATTACAACGTGTGTTTTCTGGGTGGGGAAGTGAAGGACCCGGGGCGCACGATTCCTCGTGCTCTCATCCTCTCCATTCTTGCGGTGGCTGCGCTCTACATCCTGATGAACCTTGCCGTGCTGGGCGTGGTCCCGTGGAGGGAACTGGCGCAGCACTCCGGCGATCAAAGCAACTACGTCATGTCCGTGTTCATGCAGCGCATCTACGGAAGCTGGGCCGGGCGGGCGGTAACCGGCTTGATCATGTGGACCGCGTTCGCGTCGGTGTTCTCGCTGCTGCTGGGCTATTCGCGGGTGCCCTACGCGGCGGCGCTCGACGGCAACTACTTCCGCGCTTTTGCGCGGGTCCATCCGCAGCATCGCTTTCCCACCGTTTCCCTGCTTGCCCTGGGCGGAGTCGCCATGCTGTTTTGCTTTTTGCGCCTGGCTGATGTGATCGCGGCCCTGGTGGTCATTCGAATCCTGTTGCAGTTCATTGTGCAGGCAGTTGGCTTGATGGTGCTGCGCAAACGCCAACCCGACATGCCGCGGCCGTTTCGCATGTGGATTTATCCGCTGCCGGCGCTGCTGGCGATCGCGGGCTTCATCTTTATTCTGGTGGCGCGGAAAAACTTTCTGCGCGAAATCCGCTACGCAGTCATCATTCTTGTCGTCGGCTTGGCAATTTACTTTGTGCGCTCGTGGCGGCGCGGCGAATGGCCTTTCGCAGCCCATCCGGCGGGCATGGGGGCCGCGGGATGACGGCAGCCGGGTCAACGCAACTGGTCACGCTTTGCCAGCGACTCGCAACGTCGGCGGCCAAATCTGGACGCAACCGGCTTACGATTATGCCGCCCTGCGGTCAGATTCTCGATGGCCACGAGCGGAGCATGGCAGCCACAAATTGTGCCCACGGTTGCTGGGCCGGCCACGGTCGAGGGTTCTGAACCCGTGTCCGAACTTGGGTCCATCCCCGAGCTTCCCATTGCGCCGCCGCGACGGCGCAGCCTGTTCGGTCCCTTGCATGAACCTCTGTTCCGGACTCTATGGGTTGCTGCGGTCGTCAGCTACACCGGCACCTGGATGCAGAACGTGGGCGCCGGATGGCTGATGACCTCGTTGACCATGTCGCCGCTGATGGTCGGACTGGTGCAGGCGGCCGGCAGCATTGCCGTGTTCCTCGTAGTCCTGCCGGCGGGCGCGATCGCCGACGTGGTGGACCGTCGCAAGCTCCTGCTCTTAACCCAAACTTGGATGGTGGTGGCGGCGGCGGCACTCGGCGTTCTCACCATCGCGGGCAAGGTAACTCCGTCGCTGCTCTTGCTGTTTACGCTGCTGATGGGCTTTGGCGCGGTGCTGAACGATCCCGCCTGGCAGGCCATCACGCCTGAGATCGTTTCGCACCAGAACTTTGCCGCCGGGATTGCCCTGAACTCGGCGGGATTTAACGTGGCCCGCTCCATTGGTCCTGCACTCGGTGGCCTGGTAATTGCTGCGGCAGGTTCTGGTATCGCGTTCCTGCTGAACGCGCTTTCGTTCTTCGGCGTCATCTATTTCCTGTACCAATGGAGGCGCAAGCCCGGACGCACGTCTCTGCGACTGGGCCACATGTTCCTTGCCATGTTCGAAGGTTTCCGGCACCTGCGGACCTCGTCGCCGATGAAGGCGGTGCTGGTGCGCAGCGCGGTCTTTAGCATTTCGGCGAGCGCGTTACCGGCGTTGTTACCGCTGCTGGCGCATCCCTTCGGATCGCAAGGCTATGGTCTGTTGCTGGGCTTCTTTGGACTGGGTGCGCTGCTAGGAGCGACACTGCTGCCGTTCTTCCGGCACCGACTTTCGGCGGATGTATTGGTTTCGCTTGCCACCGCACTCTTCGCTTTTGCCACGTTCGCAGCGGGCAGATGGCAGAGCTTCGCGGTGCTGTCGGCGATCATGCTGATTGGCGGTGTGGCGTGGATTCAAATCCTCGCCAGTTTGAACGTGTCGGCGCAAACTATGTCGCCCGGTCACATGCGCGCCCGTGCAATTTCGATGTACCTGCTGGTTTTGCAGGGCGGACTGGCAGGCGGCGCTGCACTCTGGGGGGAGATTGCCGAACGCGTGGGCATGGGCCGTTCTTTGTCCTACGCCGCCATTGGCCTGGCAGTTGGGATGCTGGCGACCTTTTGGTTCCGGCTCCGTTGTGTCGAAATCCACTCCAACGCCCTGGCAATGGATTAAAATCGTCAATACGCACTTCGGCCACGACTTTAAATAAATGCGAATACAGTGGAGGCTTTCTCGATGAACAAGCAAGTTGCAATGGGAATTTTGTTGCTCGCGCTCGGCCCAGTAGGAAGTGCGGCTGCGGCAAATCCGCAAGCCGCCATGCAAGCTAAACCCGACCAGAAACCCACCTTTGCGATGGTGCTTGACCGCTCCCTGAGCAATGTCGAGCACGAAGTGGTTCCGGCTGCGGAAGCCATGCCGGAGGACAAATTTAATTTCGCGCCCACCCAGGGCGAGTTTAAGACCGTGCGGACATTCGCCCAGCAGGTGAAACACATTGCGGCTGCCAACTACCTGCTCGGCTCGGGAATCCTCGCGGAAAAACCACCGTTGGATTTAGAGGGTGAAAACGGGCCCGCCAAGATCACGTCCAAGGCAGATGTGGTTCAATTCTTGAAAGATTCGTTCACCTACCTGCACAAGGCGATGAACAGCATCGACGAGAACAACGTTCTCGGACTGGTTCAGAGCCCATTTGGACCCAACAAGGTCTCGCGGCTCGGACTGGCCATCGGCGCTATAAGCCACCCCTTCGATCATTACGGCCAGATGGTGGAATACCTTCGAATGAATGGGATCATCCCTCCGGCCAGCCGGCCGAAGAAGTAGTCCGTCCCGGCGATTCGCAACAGCTTCAGCAGCAAGGCGCGAGTGATCGCGCCTTTTCTATCTATGCTGAGTAGGGATCCAGCCGGCAGCGTCGAAAGACCCTATCCACCCTTGCCTTCGCAGCCAGATTGAGCCGGGTATAAGTTAGGATGAGATACGCCGAGCCAAGGCGCACCTCGTCATGCATATACCTGACGGTTATCTGAGTCCGTCCACCTGCGCGGTGTTGTATGCCGCCGCGATCGCCGGGTGGTACTCCGCGCTGAAGCGATTGAAGCGCATGCTGCTCAGTCGGGTGGTCCCGCTGATCTCGGTTTTTGCCGCATTCTCGTTTGTCGTGATGATGTTTAACCTGCCGCTGCCCGGCGGCACCACCGGCCACGCGTTGGGCGTTACCATCGCCGTCATTGTGCTGGGTCCGTCAGGAGCGATTCTCGCCATCTCCATCGCCCTGGCAATCCAGGCGCTGTTCTTTGGCGACGGCGGTATCAGCACACTGGGAGCTAACTGCTTCAACATGGCGATCATGGCTTCGCTGGTCGCTTATGCGAGCTACCGATTGATTGCCGCCGGCGCCGCCATCGGATCCAAGCGCCGAGTCGCGGCGGCCGCCATCGCCGGGTATCTCGCCGTGAATGCCGCAGCGTTTGTCGCCGCCATCGAGTTTGGCATTCAACCCGCGCTCTTCCACGATGCCAGAGGGATGCCGCTGTACGCGCCCTATCCGCTGAGTATCGCGGTGCCCGCAATGATGATCGGCCACCTGACTTTGGCAGGTGCGGCCGAAGCGGCAATCTCCGCAGGTCTCGTCGCCTATTTGCAGGCCGCCGATCCGGCTCTCTTGCGCAGTACGGCAGGAATGCTGCCAGCCACGGAAGCAGCGTCGGCAATGGCGCCTGCTGCAACCAACTCGCTACGAAAGCTCTGGATGGCGGTCGCTCTGCTGATGGTGCTCACTCCGCTTGGAATCCTAGCGGCGGGGAAAGCCTGGGGCGAGTGGTCTCCCTCCGAGCTTGCCCTGCGGCAAAGCGCGGGGCAAGCTGCCGCCGCAGCGAGCAATTCCGCCAGGCCGTCGGCCCCTCCTGCCGGAATGCAGCGGCTCGCCAAGCTCTGGACCGCGCCGTTTCCGGCTTATGCGCCCACCTTCGTAAAGAGCGCACGCTTCGGCTATTTTCTTTCTGCAATGTTCGCCGTCGGCGTTTTGCTGCTGGGGTCCCTGGTGGCACAGCTTTGGGTCCAGCGACGACGGGAAGTGGGGCATTCCTGATGGCGCGCGGTGGATTCCTTGCTTCCACGATGATCGGGTTCACGCGTGCGCTGGCTCGCGCCATGGCGTCCGAACAGATCGCCCGCCAAGCCGGACTCTTGCAGTCGCTCGACCCACGGGTTCGCGTCATCGGGCTTTTCACCATGGTCCTGGCAGCCGTGCTCTCGCGGAAGATTGCTGTGGTCGGTGCCTTGTTCTTGGTCGCAGTAATTATCGCGGTCCTGTCGAAGGTCGGTATCGGGATGCTGGTGAAGCGCGTGTGGCTCGTCGTGCTGGGCTTCACCGGAGTGATTGCGCTGCCCGCGGTCTTTCTTACTCCGGGAGATCCGGTTGCCGCTTTTGCGGGCGGGCCGTTTCGCATTACGGTACAAGGTGTGCAAACCGCTACGCTGCTGATCGCGCGCGTGGAAACCGCGGTGACGTTTACGTCCTTGCTGGTGCTGTGCACTCCATGGACGCATGTGCTCAAAGCGCTGCGCGCCTTTCGCCTGCCGCAAGAGGCGGTCATGATGCTGGCCATGACGCATCGCTACATCTTCCTTCTGGTGGAAACGGCGGGGCAGATGTTTGAATCGCGCCAGAGCCGAACGGTGGGCCTTGTGAAGGGCGCCGCCGGTCGCCGCATTGCCGCCCGGAGTGCTGGCGTGCTGCTCAGCAAAAGCATCGAGTTGAGCAACGAGGTGTATCTGGCGATGCAGTCGCGAGGATTCCGCGGCGAGATTCGAATCCTGACTGACTTCCACATGCGTGCGTGGGACTATCTCGGACTGGCAGCGTTCCTGGCGGCGGGGAGCCTGTCCGCCTGGATAGGAAGATAGGAAGGTAGATGGCCATGCCGCCGGTCTTCGAGCTGCGCGACGTGTACTTCGAGTACGACGGCATTCCAGCGCTCCACGGTCTCTCGGTGCAGATCGCAGAAGGAGAAAGCGTCGCGCTGTTGGGGGCGAATGGCTCAGGCAAGTCCACGCTCTTAAGAATCCTCGACGCCTTGTATTTTCCTTCGCGCGGTCAAGTTAGTTTCAGCGGTCAGCCGCTTACGCCGGAAGCGTTGCACCAGGAGAAGTTCTCTCTTTCGTTTCGCAGGAGGGTGGCGCTCGTCTTCCAAAATCCTGACGTGCAGCTATTCAATCCCACGGTGTTCGACGAGGTCGCATTCGGTCCACTGCAAATGCAATGGTCGAAGGAAGAGGTGCTATCACGGGTCGCTGCAACCATGGAACTGATGGGCATCGCGCATCTGCGCGATCGTCCGCCCTACCGGCTGTCCGGAGGGGAGAAGAAGCGAGTCGCCCTAGCGTCGGTGATCGTGCTCGATCCTGATGTGCTGCTGCTGGATGAACCGACCTCGACCCTCGATCCCCGCAGTCAAAGCCAGGTCATTGATTTGATTCAGGAATGGAAAGGCTCGTCGAAAACGGTGATCACGGCAACCCATCAGTTGGAAATTGTGGACGACATCGCGAGCCGGATTCTTGTGCTGGAGGAGGGACGAGTCGGTGCCACGGGCACGCCTGCCGAGATTTTGGCCAACTATGAATTATTGTTGCGGGCCAATCTGGTGCATGCCCACCGGCATTCGCATGGGACGATTACGCACACCCATCCGCATTTGCATTCTCACTCGAAACACGAACATAAACACGAACCTTAAGACCTGTCTCGCAATCGCGGGGTACCGGCCCTTCGTAGCGACCGGCGACCCGCGCTAGTCTTTCAGATAGGACAGCATTTCTTTGAATTGCGCGGTCCCCGAGCAACGCAACAGTTCATACATCATCATCTCGGTGGAAGAGATGACTGCGCCCGCCGAACGCATGCGATCAAGCCCGATGCGCCAGTTCCATTCCGAGCGTGAGCTGACGGCATCGGAGGCAACGTGCACCAGGTATCCGTCATTGAGTGCGCCCAGCGCTGTTTGCATGACGCAGATATGCGTCTCCATGCCACATAGCAGAAGGGTGTTGCGGCTGCCGGGAAAGGACTTGAGTCCCGAACGGAAGGCATCGCTACCAAAACAACCGAACTCAAGTTTGTCGATGGCTGTAACGTCGGGCAGCAGGGAAGCGACTTCCGGAACGGTTGCACCCAGCCCCTTGCTGTACTGCGTCGTCATCAAGATCGGAATGGACAGAATCTTTGCCAGGCGGACCAGTAGCTGTGCGTTCCTGACCAGCATTTCTTTATTGAAGATGGGAGGCAACAGCTTCTGCTGGATGTCGACCACGATCAAGGCGCACTGCTCGGCCTCGAGCGGGCGGCGCGCGACTTCGGTTGAGTCGGTTGAGAATGCGACGGTGCCCATCGCCGATGACATAGAACTTCCTCCGCAGTATGGAATGATGTTCATTCTAGCGCGTTGCTCGTCTGCAGCGGGTGCGCGACACTGGAATTTCGCGGCTGACGTGCATGTGCCGCGAAGTTGACGCTCCATTCGCGCAACCAATACAATCCGGTTAGTGCATGCGTATCGAAGCGCGTTCACCGTGGCCGCTCTGTTGCCCCCTCGTTCAATGGTAGGACAGCTGACTCTGGATCAGCATATCGGGGTTCGAATCCCTGGGGGGCAGCCAATAATTCTTCGAACCCATCGTGGCCAACCCGCGCACAAAGAGTCTGCGGAACGGTCCTCACCCGCGATAGAGCCATCCGAACGCGCCGGCCGTCACGATGAGCCATGCCGAATTGACACGAAACCTCAACAATAGCGCCGTGCTCACAATTGCAATCACTAGCGTCGGCACATCGACGATGGCCGCCCGTCCAAGCTGCCAGGCGACTACGCCGATCAACGCAAGCGATCCCACCACCACACCATCCAGCATGGAAGCCGCTACGCGCGACCTCCGAATCCGCGGAATCAGCAATCCGCTTAGCGCGACGTACACGAAGCCGGGTGCGAAGATGCCAACCGTGGCCACGACAGCCCCGCGAACTCCGCCGATGAGGTACCCGATGAACGTGGCCGTGGTGAACACCGGACCGGGTGTAACCTGACCGACGGCGACCGCATCCAGCAACTGTCGTTCGGTCAGCCAGTGCAGGCGGTCCACCAGGTCCCCTTGCAGGAAGGCCAGCAGGACGTAGCCGCTGCCAAAGAGCACGGCGCCAATTTTTGCGAAAACCAGGAACAGTCGCCATAGCCCAACAGGTATCGCAACCGCGCCAGCGGCGCCCAGCAAGAGCGCCAGTTTCGGTGGCATGAGGACTCCGACCGTCATTTTGCGCAAGGCGGTCAGTTTCTGATACAGGATCGGTGCTCCAGCCAACGCGGCCGCGATGGCGAGGATGAGCACCTCGTGCACGCGAAGCACATACAAGAGAGCAGCAACACCGCCCACGGTCCCCAGCCAAATTGACTTCATCGCGGTGCGCGCCAACTTCCAAAAGGCTTGGATTACCACGGCGATCACCACGGGCTTCAGGGCGTACAGCACTCCATTCACCTGCGGGAGAGTGCCATATCGAACGTAGGCACTGGCGATGGCGCCCACCAGGATGGTGGCCGGAAGGATAAAAGTGCAGCCGGCAACCAGGAGACCAGGCCAGCCTCGCTTTTCATAGCCGATGAAGATGGCCATTTCGGTTGAACTCGGCCCAGGAATAAGGTTCGCTGCTCCCAGGCGGTCGAGAAACTGCTCGCGCGTAAGCCACCGACGACGGGTAACGAACTCGTCTTCCATCATCGCGATGTGCGCTGCCGGGCCGCCAAATGCGACGGTACCCAGCTTAAGAAACACCAGGGCCACCTCTTTGAGCGAAGCCGGAGCCGTGGACGCGCCGGCGGCAGTAGTTGGGCCTGCTTCCTGACCTTCCATTATCGATTCTTCTCTTGCGCGGAAATTGAGCTTCCAAGGTGTGAGTCCACGGACCAGGAACCGGCGCCCACGACGATCAGAAACAGCAAGGACATCAGCATGGAGAAATCCGTCCGCGCATCGCTGACCATAAACCAGAATCCTTGGTTGGGCCTCGACAATTCGGGGACCTTGGTCGTGGCAATTGCGGTGCAAATGACGATCAGTAGTGGAATGGCGGCGATGCGGGTCACCAGGCCAATCAGGACTAGAAACCCGCACACCATCTCGAAAGCGCCCACAAAATGAGCTGTGAAGTAAGGATGGGCAAATCCGATTTTCGCGAAGCGATTGACTCCCATGTTGGGATCGATGTACTTGAGAACGCCCTGGGTGAAAAAGGTCAGGCCGACGGCCAAGCGAATCAACAATACCGTTTGCGAACGCCACCCTGGCCGAATCAACCTGGACCACAGCGATCGATCGGTTTGGTGTTCCATGCTTGCCGCGGACAACAGCAGCATTATAATCGGCCTTCGATAACGGCTCCCGCTCACTCCGAAGGGACGAAGAGCGCTGGATTTCCTGAAGAGAGGGTTCGCGCGCTGTACGGCCAACTCTTGAAGAGTAGGATTGGGGGAGTCATGAGTTTTTCCCGCCGCAATTTCCTGAAGATGACGGGCGTACTGGCCGGCAGCACTCTGCTTCCAGCAATGGCTGCTCAAACGGGTGCCTCGCGGCAAACGAGCTCCACAACGCAAACTGAAGGCGCCGCCGAGTACACCATCAGGATCGCCGCGAGCCCAATCGAGATTGCGCCCAAGCGTATCATCTCCACCACAACCTATAACGGCCAATTCCCCGGGCCATTACTCCGGTTTAGGGAAGGGCGGCAGGCCACAGTCGATATCTACAACGACACCGATACCCCGGAGCAACTGCATTGGCATGGCCAGATGGTCCCGGTCAATGTGGACGGCGCAGCCGAAGAAGGCACGCCTTACATTCCCGCGAATGGGAGGCGTCGCATCGTGTTTACTCCGAGACCAGCAGGGTTGCGTTTCTACCACACCCACAATCGAGCAGGTGCAAATCTGTCGGCCGGCCAGTACAGCGGCCAGGTTGGCCCGGTGTACATCGAGCCGGCGCACGAGCCCGGAAATTATGACCGCCAGGTCTTTCTGGTGCTGAAGGAATTCGAGCCGGCCTTCAGCCGTGGCGGAGATATGGCGCTGGACTTCCTGTCGCCGGCAACTCGTGTGAAGTCTCTCGAACAGCAGGGCGAGTCGGCGATGAAAGCATCGCTGGCCAAAGGCATGCCAAGGGGATACGAAGTCGGCTATGGCGCATTCACCATCAATGGCCGCATGTTGGGGCACGGAGAGCCGGTCCGCGTAAAGCAAGGCGAGCGCGTGCTATTCCACGTGCTAAACGGAAGCGCCACGGAGATTCGCAGTCTGGCGCTGCCCGGCCACACCTTCAGAGTGGTCGCATTAGACGGGAATCCGGTGCCAAATCCGGCGACCGTTCCCGTACTGTGGCTGGGGACGGCTGAGCGCGTCTCTGCGATAGTGGAAATGAACCATCCGGGAATCTGGATCATGGGCGATCTTGCCGACGATGACCGTCGCCACGGCATGGGCGTGGTTGTGGAATACGCGAGACATGTCGGCAAACCGCAGTGGATCGCCCCACCGCGGTCCCGCTGGAATTACGCGCACTTTGCCAAGCCGGGTGCCACCGCAATGCCGCCCGCCGAAACTTTCGAAATGACCTTTGTCAAAGAAAATGCGGCTGAGAAAGGGTCCAATCGCTGGACGATCAACGGAGTTGCCTATCCCATGTCCAACGAAATGGCCCCGGCCGCGTTCCACTTAATACAGGGCCAGCGTTATCGAATTCACATGCGCAATGCCAGTGATGACATCCACCCGATTCATCTGCACCGCCATAGTTTCGAGCTGACCAGCCTGGCGGGAAAACCGACGGCCGGAATTCTGAAAGACGTGGTCATGCTGGGAGGTTATCAAGAGGCCACAGTGGATTTTGTTGCCGACAATCCGGGGCTGACCTTATTTCACTGCCATCAGCAGCTGCACATGGATTTTGGCTTCATGACGCTGTTTGACTATGTGTGACGACTCAGAGCGGTTGCAGAGCCGGTGTGCCTGTCCTGAGCCCGAACGCGGCCCTAAATCTACGTTATTCATCAGCACCGAAAAACAAGAGTGTCATCCTGAGCGAGCGTAGCGAGTCGAAGGACCCCTATCGTTGCAAGAAATCACAGCGTGGCCGCGCGGCCCAGTAACAAGTCCGAGATTGTTGGCGGCTATAGGGGTCCCTCGACTCCTCGCTGCGCTCGTCGCTCGGGATGACACCCAAAAAACTAACCTGCGCTGACGGATAATCCAGGTACAGGGCCGCTCTACCGCGGTAGGGGAGGTTGGCCGGGTGCCCCACACATTCGCGCTTTTTGCGGATGTGTGGGAGATCACAATCTGAGGACTCGACGGAGAAGCGGGACAAGGGACACGACCTTAATTGTCCCGCCCAACCAACAGAAGGTTGGCGTGGCGCTCGCTGAGAATTTGCTAAAAAGCTTTACTACGGTCGGGAGTCGGTTCCATTTTTGCCACTCCGCGAAGGTGCCACTACTTCACGGAATTCGAACGGCTGCAGTCTAGATCCGTCAGGCTTTGAGAAATAACCGGTCATTACCCCATAGTTGTAGGAAAACTTTCCTTGGAAGATTCCCGTCACTTGGTCCTTCGGGTAATACTCCTTGAGGATGAAATTATCGAGAGAATCGACCATACCCTTTAGCCATAGTGTTTTGCCAACCCCCGCATACTGCTCGGCGCCAGAAAGTTCCGGTCCTTTCCCTGTCAACTGCAAATTGACCTTGGACTCGGCTCCGATCGTGCCGCTAAAGTTCTTTCTAAATTGCAGCGCTTTGGCTTCGGCGCCGGGTGAAACGTTAATGATGACGAACCTATTGTCTTTCACAATGATTCTAAAAGAGAGCTTTGCCCGATTCGAAGGCGGAACCGCTCGGAACAAGAATTCTTTTTGCGCAGGCGACGCGGGAAAGAAGTCCCAGTACTCCGTCGTTTTGGCGTTCTGCGTGAAATGAAGATCGTAGGTGCCAGGTACAAAGCCGGAGGGCGTCAAATCCGACGGATACTCGAGATTTCCTTCGACATTCTTGATTTGGGCGAGTCCACTCGTCGTAGACATCTCGAGAAATCTCGGGCTCGTTAGCGTTGCCCGGAAACGCATTGCCAAGGCATAGGGCCGAGCAGAAAAAAATTCCGGGTTCTCTCGGGCGCGTACCTCGCGCCCTTTGGCAATCATCTCCGGCGAGTTTGCCGGGCCCCAGGCAAGAGCGATCAGAGAAACCTCCATTTCTCCCATCCTCCATTGAATCGGCGGTGGAAACGCGAAGTTCTCTTCGAGAATGTTCGACACGGCTTGATTCGGCCTAGGTTCTTGTGCTGCGAAAGAGGTGACAAGAAGAGGCACAGAAAGGATCGAGGTTGCAAGTTTTAGCACGTTCAGCGTTCGGTGGCCGCGGCCAAAGCATGTTAGGAAGGACATTGAGGAATACCTCGCACCCTGGCAGTATCCTCCGCAATCATTCCACTACTTTCTCGGCCCTTCAAGGCAGTTCCTTGGGCCATCCGAGATTCGATGTCCAGAAAAAGTGCGGCCTTCATCCGTCAATCGTAGCCCTGCCGTTTGCATGATTCATTATTGGCGATAACAGCCCTTACCCCACGCAATCTCCAAGCTGGAATCTCGGCGCGGATCAATCGCCTCCGCCCGCGCTCCGAAACATCGCCTTGATCGCCCCCTTCGTCACTTTCCCCATCGCGTTGCGTGGAAGCGCGTCCAGCACGAGAAGTCGCGAGGGAAGTTTGTGGGCCGCGAGAAATTCTTTGGCCCAGGCGCGAAGCGACAGCAGATCGAGTGCGTCGCCATCCTTTAGCACCACCGCCGCGGCGACGCGCTCGCCCCACTCCAGATCGGGGACGCCCACCACCGCACACTCGGCGACCGATGGATGCTCGCGCAGCGTTTCTTCAATCTCCAGCGCAGACACCTTGTGCCCACCCGTCTTGAGGATGTCAATGTTGGTCCGTCCCAGGATGCGATAGACACCGTTCTCGACGACCGCCGTATCGCCAGTGCGAAACCAGCCATCGCGGAAGGCGTTGCGCGTGGCCTCGGGCTTGCCCCAGTACTCCGCGAACACACTGGGACCGCGGACCTCGATCTCGCCCGGTGTTCCGGACGCGATCAGCTGGCCGTTCTCGCCGACAAGCTGTACCTCGACACCCGGCAGCGGCGTGCCGACGCTGCCGGGCACGCGCTCGCCGCGCAACGGATTCGACAGCGCCATGCCAATCTCAGTCATGCCGTAGCGCTCCAGCAGAGTATGGCCGCTGATTTCCTTCCAGCGTTCGAGCGTGCTCACCGGCAGCGCTGCCGAGCCGGACACCATCAAACGTAACTTCGCGCACGCCTGACTGAGAATGGCGCTGCGCTCTGGCGGAGCCGCGTCCCAGGCGGCGATGAGCTTTACGTAGATGGTCGGCACCGCCATGAACAGAGTCAGGCTGCCGCTGGCAATGCGCTCCCACACGGCATTCGCGTCGAAGCGCGGCAGCATCTCGCAGGTAGCGCCGGACCACAGCGCACAACAAACAACATTGACGATTCCGTGCACGTGGTGCAGCGGCAAACACAGCAGGATATGATCGTCGGCCGACCACGCCCACGCCTCAATCAGACTCGCGATCTGCGCAGTAATGTTGGCGTGGGTGGTGACCACGCCCTTGGGCCGGTTCGTCGTGCCGCTGGTGTAGAGGATCATGGCGCGCCGCTCGCTGGCGACGTCCGGCAGTTCCGCTCGTTGGCAAGCGAGAAGCTGGCCATACCGCAAAGCACAGATGCCACGAGCCTCCGCGATGGGCGCCAGCAGGAACTCCGCCTGAGCATCGCACACCATTGTCGATGCCCCGGTGTCGTCGATGAAGTATTCCAGTTCCGATCTTGTGGCGTTGAGAGGCAACGGCACGGCAACGCCGCCGGCCTGCCAGATTCCCCATTGCACCGCAGCCCAGGGAAATCCCGCCGCCAGACGAAAAGCCACACGCGCTTCCTGAAGGTCTTCGCGGCCAGCCAGCAGCGCAGTCGCCACGCGCGACGAGGCATCGAGCAAATCGTTGTAGGTGAAGGCACCCTGCGAATCGACGACCGCAGTGCGTCCGCCATGCTGCTCGGCCTGAGCGATCAGCGGAAGGCGACTGGTGCGGCTTATCACACGCAGACCTTACATCGTCTCTGCCAGGTTGTCCACTTGTTGACGGCGCGGAGCAATAGGTTATCATCTGTTTCGTCGCCACGAATAAGATCCGGCGTGCCGTTAGCTCCTGCGATGAAAAACACTGATTGGGACAAACGCATTCAGCGGGCAATAAAACTTGCCGAGCGCTACCCCAGCGCCACCGAGATCCTCTCCTTCTATGGGCACGTCCTCGAATTTCAGAAGACGTTGTGCGCCGACCTTGCGTCTCTGTCTCCTCCTGCTGCCGGCGGCAAAGCGGCTTTTCGTGAGCGGCTTGACCTGGACATCGCAATTCGGCAGTTGCCGGCATTGCTCGCCCTGGTGCAGCGGAAAGGGCCGTCAAAGCTGGCGCAAGAGGCTGCGGAAATCGCCCGCGCCTCTTCGGAGCAGCAACGCGAGATGCTTCGCAGTTTCCTGCTGTCCACCGACGGCCATGAGCCGGAATCGAGTCACTTCTTCGCGCGGATTTTGTTCCAGCTCCAGGCCGAGCATCTTGCTGGAACAGAGAATGCACAATCCGTGGATTCCTCTGCTTCGGTTTGTCCCGTCTGCGGCGCCAGGCCGCAGGTCGCGGTGCTTCGTCCCGAAGGCGATGGCGGAAAGCGCTTTCTGGTCTGTTCTTTTTGTTCGACCGAATGGGAGTTCCGGCGGATTCTGTGTCCGGTGTGCGGCGAAGTCGATCATAAAAAACTTCCGCGTTTCTCAGTCGAGGAGATGTCTGCGGTGCGGGTGGAAGCTTGCGATACCTGCAAGTATTACTTGAAGTCTGTGGACATGACCATTGATGGCCTTGCAGTTCCGGTCGTGGACGAGGTGGCCACGGCGGCGCTTGACGTGTGGGCAATGGACCAGGGACTTCGCAAAATTAGCCCAAACCTCATGGGGTTCTAGCCCGCCGGTTCACTCCGCAGACATCGTTCTTTGCAGACGGTGAATCCATTTGACCAGCACGGGTTCCCGGGTATACGCTTTTTCGCATTGTTTGGGTCCCGCTGTTGGTTCCTGGTCGCAAGGGAAACGGCATGGTAGAGATGTGGACCACACGGCACGCACTTTTTTCGTCGCTTCGACTTTGCGCTTCTCCAGCGCTTCCGTTCCATCCCTGCACCAATTCACGGTTTCGAATCCTTCGCCATGGAGGGCTGCGTTATGGATGTATCTAGACGAGCATTCTTCAAGACGGGCATCGCCGGCGCGGTTGGGATTACGGTCTTCGGTTTCGATGCGCGGCCGCTGCTGGCGCAGGCCTCGGGCCTGAAGATTTCGCGCAGCACCGAGACGCGCAGCACCTGTCCCTATTGCGCGGTCAGTTGCGGCGTCATCATCCACACCATCGGTGACAAAGCCAAGAACGTCACGCCGCAGGTCATCCACGTGGAAGGCGATCCCGACCACCCGATCAACCGCGGTACGCTTTGTCCCAAGGGCTCCTCGCTGCAGCAGGACATTCAGAACGAGCGGCGGATCTTGAAGCCGCAGGTGCGGCGGCCCGGCTCCGATCATTGGGACGACATCTCGTGGAACCAAGCGATCGACGAGATCGCGCGCTGGACCAAGAAGACCCGCGACGCGACTTTCATCGAAACGGATGCCAAGGGCCAGACCGTCAACCGCTGCGAGTCGCTCGCCTTCACCGGCGGTTGCACCGACACCAATGAGTTCAATTTCCTGGCTGTAAAAACCATGCGCAGCATGGGCATCGTCCGCCTGGAAAACCAGGCCAGAGTTTGACACGGCCCTACGGTCTCAAGTTTGGGACCAACTTTCGGGCGCGGGGCGATGACCAACGGCTGGATCGACATCAAGAACACCGACATGATGTTGATCATGGGTGGAAATCCGGCCGAGAACCATCCCTGCGGATTCAAGTGGGTGGTCGAAGCCAAGCTGAAGCGCAACGCCAAGCTCATCGTTGTCGATCCGCGATTTACGCGCACCGCATCGCAGGCTGACCAGTTTCTGCAAATTCGCGCCGGCGCCGACATCGCCTTCCTGGGCGGATTAATCAACTACGCGATCGAGAACAATCGCATTGCCAAGGACTACCTCGTCAACTACACCAACGCCGCGTTCATCGTCAAAGAAGGCTTTAAGCTGCCGGAAGATGGAGTGTTTTCGGGTTTCGATGCCGCCACCAAGACCTACAACAAGAGCAGTTGGAACTACCAGGAAGGCGGTAACGAGACCGGTAAAGCCCTGCCGGCCGTGGCTGGCGAACAGCCGGCCCATGGTCACGAAGCGAAGGCTGCGGTTATGCCGGTGTCCGCGGCTGCGAAAGGCGCGGCCAGTACTCCACCTCCGCCGCCGTCGCTTCCGCCGAACGTCGCCTACGACCTGTCCTTGCAGCATCCGCGCTGCGTCTATCAGCTTTTGAAACAGCAGTACTCCCGCTATACCCCCGAAATGGTCGAGCGCATTACCGGGATACCGAAAGACCAGTTTCTGAAAGCTGCCGACCTGTTTACTTCCATTCGCATCAATGGAGACACTAAGAAGGTCGCCACCGTTATCTACGCGGTGGGCTGGACGCAACATAGTTTCGGGACCCAGATCATCCGCACGGCCGCCATGTTGCAGTTGCTGATGGGAAATGTCGGGCGCGCCGGTGGCGGAGTGAACGCCTTGCGCGGCCACTCCAACATTCAGGGCGCGACCGACATGGCCGGCATCTTCGATATCCTGCCCGGCTACCTCAAGGTACCGGCGCCCTCTGACAAGGACCTGAAAACTTATTTCGACCGCATCACCCCTAAGCCGGCGAAGCCGAACGAATGGGAGTCCTTCAACTACTGGTCGAACACTCCGAAGTTTATGGTGTCGTTCCTGAAGGCCATGTATGGCAGCGCCGCTACCAAAGACAACGATTTCGCTTTCCACTACTTGCCCAAGGTTGACCGTAACTACTCGTGGGTCGAGATCTGGAACGACATGTACCAAGGCACGGTCAAGGGACTTTTTGCCTTCGGCATGAATGGAGTGATGATCGGCCCTGATTCGCAGAAGAACATCGACGCGCTGAAGAAGGCTGATTTCCTGGTGGTCTGCGAGATCTACCCCGACGAGACCAGCGCCTTCTGGCAGGCGCCCGGCACCACGCCCGAGGCGATGAAGCAGATCAATACGACGGTCTATCGCCTGCCCGGGGCTGGCTTCGCTGAGAAAGATGGGACCTTCGTCAATTCGGCGCGCTGGCTGCAATGGAAACATGTAGCGCTGCCGCCCCCGGGAGACTGCCGGCTCGACCAGGACATTCTGGCCCAGATCTTCCTTAAGATCCGCGAACTGTACCAGAAAGAGGGCGGAAAGTTTCCCGATCCGATATTGAAGGCGTCATGGGTCTACACGCTGCCAGAGCACCCGTCACTTTCGGAAGTGGCGAAGGAAATCAACGGCAAGGCGCTGGCCGACATCAGCGACGAAAAGCTTGGCGTCTCACTCAAGGCCGGCCAGCAACTGCCGGGTTTCGCCATGCTGCGCGACGACGGCACAACCTCGTCTGCCAACTGGCTGTATTGCGGCTCCTGGACCGAGGCGGGGCCGATGATGCAGCGGCGAGGTACGGATGATCCTTCTGGTCTGGGCATTTATCAGAACTGGGGCTGGTCGTGGCCAGCCAACCGCCGCGTGATGTACAACCGGGCCTCCTGCGATCTTGCGGGCAAGCCGTGGGACCCGACACGCAGCCAAGTCTGGTGGAACGAGACCGCGCAGAAGTGGGTGGGCAACGACGTTCCTGACTTCAAGCCCGATTCTAAGCCGGAAGAACATATGGGCCCGTTCATCATGAATCCCGAGGGGGTGGGCCGCATTTTCGTGCCGCTCCTCGCCATGGCCGACGGTCCCTTCCCGGAGTTTTACGAGCCCATTGAGAGTCCCATCGAGAATCCTTTGCACCCCGGCCAGTCCAACAATCCGGTGGTAAAGAAGTACAAAACCAAGATGGACAAGTACGGCACGGTGAAGGAAGGGTACAACATCATCTGCACCACCTATCGTCTCACTGAGCACTATCACTATTGGACAAAGAACAATCCCATGAATGTGGAACTGGTGCCGGAACCGTTCGTCGAAATCCCCGCGGAACTGGCCGATCAGATGGGCATACGTGGAGGCGAGAAGGTGAAGGTGACCAGCGCCCGCAGCGATTACATTGCCAAGGCGATGGTGACCAAGCGCATCAAGCCCATGACGGTGGACGGCAAGAAGCTCTACCAGATCGGAATGCCGATCCACTGGGGCTTCCTGGGAATTTCCGAAGGCGAGGGCAGGACTGCAAAGACTCCTGCAAATTTGCTGACGCCTACGGTCATCGATCCCAATGCTTACACCCCGGAATTCAAGGGATTCCTGGTAAAGCTGGAGAAGGTTTAAAGGAGGCAAGGGATGAGCGATCGCGGTACATTACGAATCCAGCAAATCTCGGCCCATCCTGGACCGGTCCCCGGCGAAGGCGTACAACGCCAGGACAAGGTGTGCAAGCTGATCGACACCACCACCTGCATCGGCTGCAAGGCCTGCGAAGTGGCCTGCGTGGAATGGAACGACATGCCGTTCCAGACCACCTACTTCGACAACACCTACCAGACCATGCCCGACACCGACTGGAATTACTGGAACCTCATCAAGTTCAACGAGGACCAGCACGACAACGGCAGCTTCGCCTGGCTCATGCGCAAACACCAGTGCATGCACTGCGAAGACCCAGGATGCTTGCGCGCCTGTCCGGCCGATGGCGCCATTGTGCAGTACTCCAACGGCATCGTCGATTTCCAGCAGGAAAACTGCATTGGCTGCCAGTTCTGTGTCTCGGGCTGCCCCTTCAATATTCCGAAGTTCAACCCCAACACGAAAAAAGTTTACAAGTGCACGCTCTGCTCTGACCGAGTGGGTGCTGGTCTGGAGCCCGCCTGCATCAAGGCGTGTCCCACTGGCTGCCTGCACTTCGGGACCAAGGATGACATGAAGTTCCTGGCGGAAAATCGCGCTTCACAATTGCGCGAGGTTTCCGGCTTTCAGAACGCAGGGGTTTACGATCCCGACACCATCGGCGGTACGCACGTGATCTACGTGCTGCACGACGCCACCAAGCCCGAGCGCTACGGCAACTTGCCTTCCAAGCCGCGCATTCCGCTCAGCTTCACGGTTTGGAAGGACATCTTTAAACCGATTGGATTGTTTGGCGCAATGCTGGGCTTTGTGGGTGTGGTCATGCACTATGTATTTGAGGGTCCACGGCGCGAGCAGCCCACCCCTCCGGTGGTGCGCATTGACCCGCCACCGCCTCCCGCGGGAAAGGAGAACTAGATGGCGACCTCGGCCGATCGGTTCGTACATCGCACCAACCCGATTGATCGCATGGGACGGACGGTTGTTTACACAGGTGAATTGCTGCGTCATCCCGTGTACACCCGCTTTCTCCACTGGATGGTCGGGATCTTCTTCTTCCTGGCTCTGCTGTCGGGCTTCGGGATCTATCTGCCGTGGATTTTCCGCTTCTTCACGCCGCTGTTCGGGGGCGGAGCCACCACCCGCTTTCTGCATCCCTGGTTTGGCCTGGCTTTCGTTTTCTTCTTTGCGCTGCAGGCGATCAACTGGCTGCAAGTGATGCGCTGGACCCCCGACGACTCCCGCTGGATGAAGCACATTAAACAGTACGTCTCCCGCAGCGACTCCGTAGAATTCCCTGAGACGGGCTTCTTTAATGCCGGCCAGAAGATGCAGTTCTGGGAGATTGTTTGCGGCTGCATCGCTTACGTCATTACCGGCGTAATCATGTGGCTTCCGGAGATTTTTGGGCGCATCCTGGTGGCCATCTCGTATGTGGTCCACGACATATCTGCGCTCATCATGCTGTTTGGGATTTTCTTCCACGTCTATCTCAGCACCTTCGGCGAGCCCGGAACGATTCAAGCGATGACGCGCGGCACAGTGAGTGAAGGTTGGGCTTGGACGCACCATCCTAGCTGGTACAAAGCGGTGACAGGCCGCGATCCAGCCGAAGCCTTGCAAGAGGCCAAGCGGCGCAACACGCCTCCGCCCCAGCCTCCGCGAACACTCTAAGCAGGCTGCGGAAAAACTCCGCGCGTGCATGTGATTTGAAAGGGCACGGCTTCAGTGAGTGCGTGAGAACTCACTTGCGTTGCAAGGATAAATGATGCACAAAGGGGTATGTCACGATTTCTGACGTACAACCCCGAGCAGGCGTACTTACTGCCCCCCAGCGTGCAGGACGAATTGGGCGATGACCATCTCTGTTTCTTCATCCGCAAGGTGGTAGCGCGGCTGGATATGAGCGGCTTCGAGCAGGCTTACAGTGAAGAAGGCGGGGCGCTGTACGCTCCGGAACTGATGTTGAGTGTGTGGTTGTACGCCTATGCGCTGGGCATAACCAGTGCGCGGCGGCTGGAGCAGCGGCTGGTGGAAGACCTGGCCTTCCGCTATTTGGCGGGGGGCGAGCGGGTGGACAACTGGGCGCTGAGCGCGTTTCGTCGGCGGCATGGGCGCGCGCTCAACGACGTGTTCACGCAGATCCTGGAGTTGGCGTGCGATCTGGGGCTGGGGAAGTGGGGACGGGTAGCCATCGATTCGACGCGGCTGAAGGCGAACGCGTGCCGGGACCGGGTGGATACAGAACAGAAGCTGCGCAACGAGCGGGTGAAGTTGCGGCGTCAGGTGCGGCGCTGGCAGAAGGCCTGTGAGGCGGACGACCAGGAAACGGGGGGATTGCAGCTAGCCGTGGCGCAGGCGGAAGAGCGGTTGGCGGAGATGCCCCGCCGGCTGGAGAAGCTGCGCAAGAGCGGCCTGAAGAAGCTGTCGCGCACCGACGAGGATGCGCGCTTTTTGCGGGAGCGTGGCGGGTTTGTGCTGGGTTACACCGGCGAGATTGCGGTCAGCGATGACCATCTCATCGTGGCCCAACGGGTAACGCAGCAGACGCACGATGTGCACAGTCTGCTGCCGATGGTCGAAGCGGTGGAGCAGCAGTGTCACGGCAGCCCGCAACAGGTGCTGGCCGACAGCGGCTTTTTCTCGCTGGCCAATGTGACGGAGTTGGAGCGCAGGGGGATGGAAGCGTGGGTGCCGGATTCGAATCTGGCGCGCGAGTTAAATATCGGGCAGCGCTGTCCGGCGCACAACCGCCCGCGGCACGCGGTGCAGAAACGGATGCGACAAAAACTGCGCAGTCCGGCCGGCCGCGCCCAGTATGCGCGGCGCAAGGCGGTGGTGGAACCGGTGTTTGGGGTGCTGAAACAACAACGAGGAATGCGGCAGTTCCGGACGCGCGGTCTGCAAAAGGTAGCGGTGGAGTTCACGCTGGCGGCTCTGGCCTACAACCTGACGCGGTTGTACCACCGGGGCCGCGGATAAGCCGCGGCGGAATGGGACTCCGCATCAGGTCCACAGAGTCATGAGAATGCGCGCGAGTGCTCGGCACCGTTCTCACGCAGTCACTTTAGCCGTGCCGCTGAACTCTTTATTCTTGTCATTCCGAGGGGCGAACAGGGGTCCCCGACAAGCGTCCCGCTGTGGCGGGCTTGGTGGGGTAAAGTTCAGCTCCGAGGAATCTGCGGTATCCCGAATTTGCAGCGCAGTTCGTCCATTCCTCGCCGGGCGCGCAATGTGCAATAATGGCGCGTCTATGAAGCTGAGAACTTTCTTCCTCTATTACTCCGTCACAGCATTGTTCCTTTCGAGCGTTTTTCTCTGCGCACAACCGCAGGCGACTCCCCCAAGTGCAAAGACGGCCGCAAAAACCGACGATGCCCTCGAGCTTGTCAAACAGGGCCAAAAGCTGAATAGCGAAGGCAAGCAGGATGAGGCCCTGGCGCTTTACGAGCGTGCCCTGCAGCTCTCCCCGAATCTCTTCCAGGCAGACTTGTCGGCAGGCATGGCTTTGGATTTACAGGGCAAGTACCAGCAAGCCCGCCAGCATCTGGCCAAGGCGATTGATGAAGCCCCGCCTGATTCCAAGGTCCGGGCGCTGCGGACAATGGCCGTCTCTTACGCCTTCGAACACAACGCAGATGAGGCGGCAAAGTACGAGCGGCAGGCCTTCGATGCGCAATATAAGGCCCGCCAATACGCGGACGCGGCGGGCACAGCCGATGAACTCGCCCGCATCTATCTCGAATCGGGCGACACGGACAACGCCTTTCAGTGGTATCAGAGCGGGCGCCTTACCGCGCTGCACTGGTCCAACCTCAGCCCCGCCGAGAAGGACCTGTGGGAGTTCCGTTGGGAGAGCGCTCTGGCGCGCATCCGTGTCCGGGAGCTCGGCAGGAGTGCCGAAGCGCCGGAGCACCTGGCCGCTGCCAAAGCCATATTGGACAAGGGTGACAATCCCGACCAGGTGCGCTTCTATCCCTACCTCAGCGGCTACGTCGCATTCTACCTGCACGACTATAAGACCACGATTGCGGAATTGCAGAAGGGCGACCAGCACGACCCCTTCGTTCTGAGCCTGCTGGCGCAAGCCTACGAAAAATCCGGAGATCGGACCCAAGCGTTGGACTATTACCGCAAGGTCCTAACCATCAACACGCATAATCCGACCAACGCGTTTGCCCGGCCACTGGCAAAAGAAAAGATCGCAGCGCTTTCAAAATAGATCGCGACGGTCCGAATGAATTGGAGCGGGGTACGGGGATCGAACCCGTGACATCGAGCTTGGGAAGCTCGCGTTCTACCGCTGAACTAACCCCGCTCAGCTCGGTGGTGTGCAAAGTGTACCATCTGCGCAAATTCTCAGGCAATCAGTTACAGGGCCTGGGATACATAGTCAGCTCTTTGCCCTGCGGCGGCACGCTCGAAACTCGAAACTCGAAACTCGAAACTCTCTAAAACTACTTCGTTGCAATCATCAGATTGACGGGGCCTGGTATGCGGACCCTCTTGCTGCTGGCAAAGCCTGCGGCCTTCATCCACTCTTCGTACTCCGGTTCGCTATAGCTGGCTCCCGCGCGAGTGCCCACCAGCATGTTCAGCGCGAACAGCGTGGCAAAGCGAGGAGAGGTTTTGTCCGCATCGAGAATAAAGTCGGAAATGACGAGCCGCCCTTGCGGCGCAAGCGTGGCGTAGGCGCGAGCCAGCAGTTGCCGATTTTCTTCCGGCGAGAACATGTGGCAGATCGCCGAAAGCAGGACTAGGTCGTAACTTGCCGGTGCAAGTGCAACGGTCAACATGTCGCCGGCGCGAGTGCTGATGCGGTCGCTCAGTCCGGCTTGGCGAATGTGCTCCTGCATAATCGGCAGCACTTCGGGCAGGTCCACGATCTCCGAATGCAGCGCTGACGCGGCTTTGACAAACGCGATGGAGTAGGCGCCCGAACCTCCTCCGAGATCGAGCATGCGCTTCTCGCCGCTCAATTCGACGGCCTGCACCACGGCGCGCGCCCGGCCACGAGCGGTGTGGTCCATGGCGGCGATGAACGATTTGACCCAACCATCGTCGCGGGCCGACTCAACCGCGGTGCCGGTGCGCACGGCTTCCGTGAGCTTGGACCAGCGCCGCCACATGTTTGCCATGTGCAATTGCGCGGTGCGAGCGCTGTCGGGAGAGCCTTCCGCCAGAAAGCGCGCTGCGACCGCCGTATTCGCATAAATCCCATCATGCTTTTCCAGCAGCTTGAGATTGACCAGGACGTTCAGCAGCATCTCGGTGGCGCGCACGGCAGCCTGAATCTTGGCTGCGATCTGTTGCGCGTTGCCTCCGTTGCCGACGGCGGTGAACACGTCGAGTTCCAGCGCGGTCAGAAGGGCGCGGCTGGGCATGAAGCTGCGGATCATGTCGTGGATGTCATCCGGCAGCACGCCGGCCGCGTCTTTGCCCTTCAGCATGGCGAGATACTTGTTGCGATGGTCGAGGATCTCGGTCTTCATCTCGGCGTCGGGGATTCGCTCCAGGCGCGTGACCTTTTGTCCGGCCTTCAGGTGCGACGATACGATCTCCGGCACGTCATTCGGCGCCAGTTTCGCGTACCAAGTGCCCTCGGGATAAACGATCATCACGGGTCCGCTGTCGCAGATTCCCAGACAGCCGCAACTGGAAACCTGGACATCGTCGCTCAGTCCTTGGCGGCCGAGCTCGCGATGCAGCGTGTCGAGAACGCGGAACGAACCTGCGGCCGAGCAGCAGGGAACTCCTTCAGCTTTTTCCTGGGTGCAGACGAAGAGATGATGACGAAACGGTTCCACGGAAACCTCCAAAGTCAGTTGCCAGTATTCAGTAGCCAGTTGTCAGTCATTGGACTATTACAGTTTATTTTCAGGCCAGCGCAGCAGGCGGGGAAAGGTCGGGGCTCACAGCGCGGAGTGACGAGGAGCGGGGCGCGGCCAGAGTCCGATCGCCTGGAAATCAGCCGCGACGGCAACGAATGGTTACAGCCGGGCAAATTCTTCAGGGGTTCATCTTCCAGTAACCATGTTAATGAACAATTCATCTTGACAGGTGACCGATGTGCACTATGATGTTTTAAACATTTCTTGTGGGATTTGTTTTGGGTGGATTGCGATGCAGCAGACGTTCACATCCAAAGAAGTGGTGGCCCTGACGGGCATCAGCCCGCGCCAGCTTCAATGGTGGGACGAGCGCCGTATTGTGGTCCCGGCCCGCGAGGGGCACAAACGCGTCTATGGGCTGGACGATCTGGCCGAGGTGGCCGTGATTTGCGATCTGCGCCAGCGCGGCTTCTCCCTGCAGAAGATCCGCCGGGTCGTCCGCTTCCTGCAAAAAGAGCTGGGCAAGCGCCTGGTGGAGACGGTTTCCGCCGCCTCCGAATACCATCTGCTGACCGATGGGCGGCATATTTACCTGGAGGATTCAGCCCGCGCGGTGGTTGATCTGCTAAAAAACGCCCGCCAGCCGATGTTATCGGTGTGCCTGAGCGACACCATCCAGCGGGTCCGCGCCGAGGTGCGGGGAGCGAGAAAGCGCAGCGGTTCCGTTCGTCATCCAACTGTAAGGCGAAGTAGGGCTTCTTGAACGGCCTGAAGGAGGGCACATGATCGGAGAACTGAGCGTGTTGAGCGAGTGGATCCCCGAACAGATGGAGCCTGGAACCATCTTTGTCCTGGAAAACGCCGGCGAGGTGGGCGAAAAAGAAGATCCTTATTGGGCGGTCCTGTCGTGCCCGAAATGCGGCCAGCTCGGGCTGGTCACTCGCAAACAGATCGCCGGCTTGATGACGGTCATTTGCGGTTCCGAGAAATGCTCCGCCCAGTTCTTCATCCGGGATGAAGAAATCGTGCAGCGCAAGCCGAGTTAATGGGTGGCTATCCGTCATCAGTTCGCAGCTCTCAAGGCGAAACGCACTGCAACCGTCACTTCGCTACAGCAGGACCACCTCGTAGTCCATGGGAATCGCAATGTTGGTGGCGCCGGAGAAGCGCTGTGCGCGCTGGATTGCCAGGTCTCCTTGCCCGGCCAGCCTGGCGAGTAGCTCGGCGTGGTCCTGGAAGCGCTGTTCAGCGTGAAACGCCGCACGACTCCGAATGCCAAAGCGCTCCATGGCCGCGGCGCTGCGCGCGACTCTGTCCTCCTCAGCTCCATAGAAAATCCATTCGGAATCGGGCGAATGGTCATATACCACAATGTCGGACGCCAGGGTGCGAGCATGGCCCAATGACTTCTGGGGATCGTTCATCTCGTGCAGGCAAAACTCGAAGTAAACTACGTCTCCAGACAATCTGACATCTTCGAAGTTTGCGGCCACAACCTCCATGGAATTCTGCCAACCCCTTGCCACAATATTGGCCTTCAGTTCCTGGAGAGATTCCGCATCCTGATCAATGGCGATCAGCTTCCTGGTTCCCACGGATGGATCGAGAAGTTGCCTGCCTCCGGCCCCGACAAAAAGCACGATCTTGTCCTTGAAGTCATAAAATCGGACGAGGTTCGCCGTGAGTTCTTGTAGATCTACGGCCATGGGGAATCCTTTCTGGAGGGCTGGTCACCCAAGCTGCTTTTGCTTGGGCGGGGCGGTTCTGTAGCTCTCACGCACAAGGCGAAGTCACCGACTCCGCGCTCGGTCAACTCGCTGTTATCGCTTCCCGCCGCGGTTGCTAAAACAGCCGTGTCATCCCGACCAAGCGGAGGGACCTGCGGTTCTCGTCTCATCAGCTCTGTCATCTCGGTTCCTTGCGTTCTTTCCAACTGACAACTGGCTACTGACTACTGACTACTGACTACTGTTTCTCACGCGACCTCCCTCGGCTCCGCCGCAAGTTGGGTGTCATCGTTTTGGCTTTGCGGACGGAATCGCACGAGAAAGCCCTGGCGGCTGAGATGATTACGCCGGGAGTGCCCCATCCTTGTCCGCTGTTTTTGCGGACAGGATGAGAGCGGACGATGAGCCCCGCTGGTAATCACGCCCACGCAATGGTGCCGCCGGCTGAAGCCGGCTGAGGATTCATATAACCAGCCTACCCAGGACTTACGTCCCTAGCCCCTGCTTTCCTCTTCGCAAAGTACCAATAAATCGGCATGCCTGCCAGAATCACCACCACTCCCAAGGCGGAGTTGCGCAGGTTTTCGGTGAAGGTGTAGTAGAGCAGCACCGCCGCGGCTGCGATGAACATCGCGGGAACCAGCGGATATCCCCAAGTCCGGAAGGGCCGCGGCGCGTTTGGGTCCTTGCTGCGAAGCACAAAAACGGCGCTGGCGGTAATCATGTAGAAGAGCCACTCCGCGAAGATGGCCAGCGAGAAGAGTTGCCGAAAGTTGCCGGCAAACAGCAGGAGAAATATGGCCAGGCCCAGTTGCACCAGCAGCGCGATCGACGGTGTATGGAAGCGCGGATGGACTTCGGCCATCGCTTTGAAAAAATAGCCGTCACGCGCTAACGCAAAGGGCACGCGCGCGCCGCTCATGGTGGTGCCGTTCAAGGTGACGAGCATGGAGAGTGCCATGCCGGCGGACACGATGGCCGCGCCCCACAGTCCCACGGCGATGGCGGTTGCCTCCGACGCAGGACGTGGCGATGCTGCGATGCTGGCGGCCGGCAGCACATATTGCACCGCCGCGTTGGTCAGCATGTAGAGGCCGGCAACCGTCGCGACTCCGGCGATCAGGGCAATCGGGATGTTACGTCCCGGATCGCGAATCTCGCCCCCGACCATATTCAAATCGTTCCAGCCATCGTAGGCCCACAGCGCCGCCACCAGCGCGGCCATGAAGCCGGCAATGCCGCCGGTCGCGCCTGCAAAATGGGTGCCGAAGTTCCGCCACGTGCCGCTGGCCGCGCTGAAGCCCAGCAGACCCACGGCGACGATCATGGCAACCTTCAGCAGCGTGAATAGCAGTTGAAACTCGCCTGCCCGTTTGACGCCAATGTAGTTCAGCCAGGTGATGAAGATGGCGGCGCCGATGGCGACGAATTGGCCATAGGTGATGAGCCAGGGCGACCGAATGGCGGCGTGACTCAAGAAGGCCAGCCCCGGAAAGGTGCCGAGGACGAGCACAATCCCGGTCGTGATGGTCGCAATCGAGGCCGGTTTGGAGATGGCAAAGGTTGTCCAAGCGTAGAGGAATCCCGGCAACGGGCCGTAAGCATCGCGGATGTAAACGTATTCGCCGCCGCTGTGCGGCTTCATCGCTCCCAGCTCGGCGTAGGTGAGCGCGCCCGCGAACGAGAGCACGCCGCCAACCATCCACGCCAGATACACCAGCCCAGCCGAGCCGACCGCCTGCATCATCTCGGCGGGAACCAGGAAGATTCCGCTGCCAATCAGCGTTCCCACAACCAGGGCCGTCGCGTGACTGACACCGAGATCGCGAGACAGCGTAGGCTTTGGATTGGGCGTGTTAGGTAGCGGCAAGATTCTTTCCGCCTTCGGTTTTGTCATCACGAGCGCAGCGCGGGACCTGCTGTTGCCTGGTTTTTTTGCGGCCAGAGCCTAAATGAAATGACCGCTAGGCTGGGATCCGCGACATGGCCCGCTTCAGCGCTCCCAGAAACTGTTGGTTCTGCTCCGGAGTGCCGATGGTCACGCGGAAGGCATCGGGCGCTCCCCACGGACCGCTCATCTGACGAACGATGACGCCGTTGTCCTGCAGGGCCCGGCAAAGGCTGGCCGCATCTTCGCCCACACGACAAAAAAGGAAGTTCGCCCACGTGGGAGTTGCGCGAATCCCCAGCTCTGAGATGGCCGGGAGCAACACTTTGGCTTCGGCGGCATTGGTTTTCACAGCTCGCTGGATATGGCCCGTGTCGCCCACCGCCGCTACCGCTCCCGCCTCGCCCAGCGAAGAAACCATGAATGCCGGTTTCATGCGCGCGAAATAGCCCATCAACTCCGCCGGACCCATCCCATAACCAACCCGCAGTCCAGCCAGTCCGTGGGCCTTGGAGAAAGTGCGTAGCACCACCACCCGGCGTTCTTGGCGCACATAATCCAGCGCGTGCGAATACGCCAAGCCACGCTCCGCCGCGAAGTAGCCGGCGTAATCGCAATAGGCCTCATCCAGCACCGTGATCACGTGCGACGGCAGCCGGTCGAGGAAGCGGTCAATCGCGTTGGCATCCAGAATGGTTCCCGTGGGATTGTTCGGGTTCGCCAGATAAATCAGGCGGGTATTAACGTCAACCGTCGCCAGAATACAATCCAGATCGTAGCCATCGTTCAGGGTGGGCACTTCGATGAATTGCGCGCCAGTGGCGCGGGTGACGATGGGATAGACGATGAAAGAGAGCTTGCTGGTAATGGCGTTCAACCCCGGCCCCAGCAACGTTCGCGCCATGATGTCGAGCAGGGCACTGGAGCCCGCGGTTACCAGAATCTGCCCCTTCTCAATGCCATGGACCTCGGCCAGGCGCGCGGTCAGCGAGCTGACGCTGTTGTCGGGATAAAAGTTGACCTCGCCGGCAGCCGCCTTGATCGCTTCAACTGCCAGCGGAGAGGGGCCGAAGGGATTCTCGTTGGAAGCCATCTTGATGCAACGCATGCCGCTCTCCAGTTCCGCCTGCCGCCGGGGCTTGCCAGGCTTGTAGCTGGCCAGCTTTTGCACGTGCGCCGGCACCAGCTTGCTAAATTCCGTCATTCGCTCTCCAGGAGTTCAATCTGCTCACCGTCGCCTTGTCAACCCAACCCATCACCCTGTCATCCCCCAACCTCTGTCATCCTGAGCGACGAGCGTAGCGAGGAGTCGAAGGACCCCTATACTGCCTACTCACTCTCCCGTCGTGCGTTTTTCGTCCGAGCGTGGAGGAACCTGCTTTTCTGCGCGAGCGCGTTCGCTTTCTCCCGCGTCGGTCCCTTCAGTTGCGCCACTTCCCGCGCCGTTAGATGCCGGAACTCACCCGGTTCGACGTCCAACACCAGCGGCCCGTAGCGCACCCGCTTGATTTTTTCCACGTGATGTTCGATTTGCTCGAACATGCGGCGAATCTGCCGGTTGCGCCCTTCCACCAGCGTGACCTCGTACCAGGGATTGGCGGCCTCGCGCATCAGCTTGATTTGTACCGGCGCGGTCTTCACTGCCGTGGAGCGGCGCTTCCAACCTGCTTTTGGTGCGCGGTCAGCAGGGGTCTTCAGCGACTTACGTTCTGCCGGAAGCAGAATGCCTGCGCGCAGCTTGTCGATCTGTTCCTCGGTGGCCTTGCCGCTGATCTTGACCAGGTACGTCTTGGCCACGTGCGACGAGGCGTGCATCAACTTCTGCGCCAGCTCGCCGTCGTTGGTTAACAGCAGTAGGCCTTCGCTCAGGTAATCGAGACGGCCGACCGGATAAATGCGCGCTCCCACACCACGCACCAAATCTAATACTGTCGGACGGCCCTCCGGGTCGGTGACCGTAGTCACGTAACCCCTGGGTTTGTTGAGCAGCAGGTACACCGGGCGCTCCGGCCCTTTTAGTAACTTGCCGTTGACTTTGATGTGGTCGTGCTCGATGTCGGCCTTGCTGCCCAGTTGGGTGACGATCTGTCCATTCACCGACACCAGTCCGCCGGTGATAAGTTCCTCGGCCTTGCGCCGTGAAGCGATTCCGGCGGCGGCGATGATCTTCTGTAGTCGCTCAGCAGGCATGTCAGCTATGGCTTCTCCGACGAGCTTCCGGCTTCGGCTTCGGTGGCGTAGGTGCCGTCGGCGGGTATTGTGCTGTCGCCTTTGAGGGAGCTGGCATTGGAGTTTTCAGGAACGGCCTCGGTCACCCGTTCTGATTCATCTGACCGTGAAACTTCGAGAGGAAGCTCGTCGCTTGGCTCAGCTTTTTCCGCGCCTGCGGCGAACAAGTCAGCTTGCGGATCGCCGAGCTTCTCGAACTCTTCCATACTGGGCAATTCGGAGACATCGTTGAGTCCGAAGCGCAGCAGAAACTCCTTGGTCGTGCGGTAGAGAATTGGGCGGCCGATGACCTGCTTGCGCCCCGCGGTGGTGATCAGCTTGCGATCGAGCAAAGTGGCGATCACGCCGGAAGTATCGACCCCGCGAATTTCGCTGATCTCCGGCACCGTGACCGGCTGCTTGTAGGCGATCACCGCAAGTGTTTCCAGCGCCTGCAGAGACAGGCGCACCGGCGGCTTCAGGCTCTTGGCAAAGTTCACCACCACATCGTGATGCTCGGGCTTGGTCGCCATGCGGTAGCCGCCGGCGATCTGGCGAATCTCCATGCCGCGATCAGCGGAGGCGTACTCAGTCGTAAGCTCGTCAAGGATTTTGTTGAGCTGCGCTTTGATGAGTTTCAGCTCTTCCTTGGCCTCGGCCTTCTTGTCTTTCTCGCTGAGGGGCGCACTCTCAGCGGCAGGCGGAGCTTCCGCGGGCGCATTCTGGGCGGCTTCAAGTGGTGCGGGCGTATCGTCGAACGCAGCGTCGTCCGCCAACTCGTCGCTCTCCGCCGGTGCGGGGCCATCGGAAATGATTTCGTTGAGCGCGAGGCGGGCATCCTCCTCTGCGTGCAACTCCGCCAGAACCTCGTCGCGTAACAGCGTGGCAAGCTGGTCCAGCGTCACCGGTTCTTCGGTGGCGTAGATGATGGCTTCGACTTTGGCTTTCAGGCTCATGTCCAATCATCCTGCACCGGTGGGTTCTCCGCCATCAGCGCGTCGAAGCCGGTGTGCTTCTTGAGCACGATCTCGCCGAAGACGTTGTCCTGCCGCGCCAGCACCGCCTGCAATCGAATCAGCTCCAGAATCGCCAGGAACGCGCACACCAGCGCCGACCGGGAGTGCATGTTGCGCAGCAATTGTTTCAGCCGGATGGGCCGGTCTTCCAGCGAAAGCCGCCGGCGCACGTAATCTATCATTTGCGAAACGGTGGCCGTGTCGTCATCCACGTTGAACGACGGCTTCTGCCGCGCCCGGTCCAGAATTTGCTGGAACGTCCTGACCAGGTCCACCACATCGGCGGCCATTTCCGGCTCCGTGCCCTCGGCATCGCAAAATTCCTTTAGCGCCGGATTCGACCAGACCGCCTCCTCGATTTGCTGCTTCTGCATCAGCATCTGCGCCGCCGTCTTGAAGCGCTCGTGCTCCAGCAGCCGGTTGACCAGTTCCAGTCGCGGATCTTCTTCCGCGTCAGGGCCGGCGGGATCGCGCGGCAGCAGCATCTTCGACTTGATGTGGATCAGCAGCGACGCGGTGTAGATGAACTCAGCCGCAACGTCCACATCGAACTGCTTCATCGTCTCCACATATTTCAGGTACTGCTCGGTGATCTTGGCGATCGGGATGTCATAGATGTCGATGTCCTGCTTGCGGATGAGATCGAGCAGCAGGTCGAGCGGGCCATCGTACACCTGGCCCACCATCACCGAGAAGGACGACTGGTCGGCGCCGTCCTTACGCGGCATCACCTGTGGCACAGGGGATTGCGCAGTCTGAGCGGTGGTCGGTGCGGGTTGGGGATCTTCGGGCATGGAAAGATTATTGTCGCTATAGGGGTCCTTCGACTCGTTCGCTCGCCTCCGGAAACTCGCTCCGCTCAGGATGACAAATCAAAAACGTTGTTCGTCTAGGATGACAGATTAAGAAGTTCTCTGTGCCTCTGTGTCTCTGTGGTGAATGTCGCTATTTGTCCTCGCTCACGCTCTGCGCCGGCGCTTCGTACTCATGCGACAGGTTGGCCGCCTCGCGCGCCTCCACCATAGTTGCTTCCGCAACCGCTCGCGCCTTGGTCGAGCCCTCTTCGAGAATGTCCCACGCCAGCTTGGGATTCGCTTCGTACCTCTGCCTGCGTTCTTGCATGGGGCCGAGCACGCGCCACAAGCTGTCCGACGCCCACGTTTTGCACTCGATGCAGCCGATACCTGCGGTGCGACAGCCTTCATTTACTTTGGCCATGGTCTCGGCGCTGCTGAAAATCTTATGCAGGTCGCCGACCGGGCACACGTCGGGATTGCCAGGATCGGTGCGCCGGATGCGCGCGGGATCGGTCACCATCGTCTTCAGCTTCTGCCGCAGTGAAGCTTCCGGCTCGCTCAACAGGATGGTGTTGCCGTATGACTTCGACATCTTGCGGCCATCGGTGCCGGGGAGCTTCGGCGATGGCGTCAGCAGCGGCTGCGGCTCGGGAAAAACCATGCCACGCTGCGGGTCGCGATCGCCGGCGTGCAGCTTGCGCGGATAGAACTGGTTGAAGCGTCTCGCCACCTCGCGCGTCAACTCCACATGCGGCACCTGGTCTTCGCCGACCGGAACAAAATCCGCCTGGTAAATCAAAATGTCGGCCGACTGCAGCAGCGGATATCCCAGAAACCCATAAGTGCCGAGGTCCTTGTCCTTGAGGTTTTCGCGCTGCTCCTTGTAGCTGGGCACGCGCTCCAGCCATCCCAGCGGAGTGATCATGCTGAACAGCAAGTGCAACTCGGCGTGCTGCAGCACGTGCGACTGGATGAACAACGTGCTGCGCTCGGGATCGAGCCCGGCCGCGAGGTAGTCGATCATGACCTCAAGCGAGTTTTGCTTAACGCTGCGTGTGTCGGCGTAGTCTGTGGTCAGGGCGTGCCAGTCGGCAATGAAGAAGAAGCAGTCATACTGGTCCTGCAAGCCCACCCAATTGCGCAGCGCGCCGACATAGTTGCCGAGATGCAGCTTTCCGGTAGGTCTCATGCCGCTGAGCACGCGGCCTTTTTTGGTTCGGTCCGTATCGCTCATCGCAAACCCAGGAACACCGTCAGGAGCGCTTGGAAGAGTGCCATGAAAGGCGTAATCAGCATACCGATTATGTCGAAACCAATCATCGGCAGGATGAAGATCACCACCACCAGCCCGGCGTAACCAATGCGGTCATAGACGCGCAGCGCATTGTAAGAAAGAAAATGGCGGATAACATGGCTGCCATCCAGCGGTGGCAGCGGAATCAAATTAAAAACGGCAAGGATTACGTTGATCCACATCGCGTCATAGAACAGCGTGGTCAGCGCGGCGGCAGTACTACCCGTGTGTGCATACCTGCCGATCGGTGTATTGGAGCCGTGCACGATGATAGCCAGAACAACCACGGATACAAATGCGGTCAGAAAGTTGCTGACCGGCCCGGCCACGGCGGTAAGAATATCGTCGCGCACCGGGTTCTTGAAGTTGCGCGGATCCACCGGCGTCGGCTTGGCCCAGCCGAAGGGCGGAAACCCCAGAACAATCAGGATCAGCGGCATCAAGATGGTGCCGAAGGGATCGATGTGCATCAGCGGGTTGAGCGAAACCCGGCCCAGCATCTTGGCGGTGGGATCGCCCAGGCGATTGGCCATCCAGGCGTGCGCCGACTCGTGCACGCAGATGGCAAACAGCAGCACGATGATCTGAAAAAAGATGTCAACGGGGTTGGCGTTATGGAACATCGTGGTTTGCCTTCGATACTAACATGGGGTAAGCGGAGTCCCACGCCGGTCACAACCTGCCGCACCCTGCGGTATTGAAGACCAACAGGCAACCTTCCAGCGGCGGCTTTCATCTCTTCAGCCATGCAGTTCTAGGGGGAGGACGTTTCATGACCCGCCCCAAGTCAGCTTCGCGTTCGCATTCTTACCCTTGGCCCTTCCACGGCAACGGCCGCGGCCCTCACCCTGGCAATCCTATTTGCACCGACCTTCGTCACAACGCAACTAGCGCGTAGCTAGCTGGGCCCCTTTTGGAAAGGAGTAACAACTATGTTGCACCGCCAAGGGAACACACGCTTCAATTTGGTAACTCTGCGCCCGTTGCTTGCGACCAGCTTGCTGCTGGCGCTGGTAATCCTGTGCACTCCCGTTAACAGTCTTGCCACGACGCCGGAAACCCTCACTTATGAGGGCTCCGCGTACGGCACATCCGCCTTTGTCGGAACCACTATTCTGGTCGGACAGACTGCGCCCGTCACCCTAGGAGGCGTGTGCGGCACGCCGCGACAGCCGGTCATGGTTACGGGCAACTCCGTGGGTGTCTCGCTGCCGCCGATCGTGAGTGGTGGCGCCACCAACACCAACGCCTCCAGCTCCCTGAACGTGGCGCAAGCGGTGGCCGATACTGCCAGCATTAGTTTGCTGGGTGGACTGATTTCCGCGACGGAGATCAAGGCGGTCACCACCACCACCATCGATAGCAGTGGTGGGTTGCACGTCAGTTCGAGCGGTTCCACCTTCAACAATCTGGTTGTGCTGGGGCACGTGTACAACGGAACTGTCCCAGCCAACACCAGAATCACTCTACCTTTGCTGGGCTATGTGGTGCTCAATGAACAGACCTCCAATGTCGGGAGCCAGACCGCGAGCCTCGCTATTAACATGGTTCACGTGCATGTTACGGGGTTCAACCTGCTGCATATCCCGGTTGGCACGGAAATCATTGTCTCCAATGCTGTCAGCGGTATCATCAATGTCTTCGCGCCCGCGATCGTCACTGGCGGCTCGTTCGCCACGCAGGTGACTGGACAACCGCTGACTTCGGCTGCCACCGCGCCTGAGACTTTGCCATGCCTGGGAACGGGTGGCAGAGTGTTGACCAACACGCTGGCGAGCCTCAACCTTCCCAGCGTTCTGACCTCGGGGACGATTACTGACACCGCGGAATCTAACTTGAGTACAACGTCAACTGGGACAACGACCTCCACGGTGCAAAACCTGAATCTGTTAAGTGGTCTGGTGTCGGCCAGCGTGATCAGGGCCCAGACCTATGCCTTCATCAACGGTACGACCCACTACGTGCTAAGCGGGGCGGGGCACTTCACCAGTCTCTCGGTAGCGGGTCACCCGGAAATCAACGATAACGTGCCTCCGAATACCACGGTGTCAATCGCAGGACTGGGGACGTTGTACCTGTATCGCATCATCAACAACTTCCCCAATCCGCACAGCGCGGAAGTCCGCATGGTCGAACTCGTCGTCACTCAGAGTAATCTGCTGGGCTTGCCGATTGGTCTTGACGTCATTATGGGGGACGCGAATCAGCAGTTGGTTGGGCACGAGCTTCCCTAGAGTGTGCTTCAACAATGGTTGTGGGCCTTACATCCGGTAGTTCGGTGTGAGGCCCAGTTTTTCGTGGTGGCCATCACATCCAACTGAGGATGCCGGCCAAATTGACGAACGAAACTTCCGTTACGGGGTGATTTCCCAGATAACGCCGTAGCCATGCGTCCCACCCTGCGATGCGGTGCCGTACAGATTGCCACTGGCGTCAACCAGCACGCTCCCGTACGGAACGCCTCCGTCGCTACCGCCGGTGAAGTCGTAAAGGCCGGTTTCCGTCCAGCCGCCGCCGGAAGGCGTCAGCTTGAAAACCGAACCGGCCCCATGAGCGCCGTCCTGCTTGGTCGTGCCGTAAAGACTGCCTGCGGCGTCCATGGTCAGGCTGTCGTAGGGCCCCGGCAGGTGGGCAGACCCGGTGAAGCTGTAAACCACGCCGAATGTCCAACTGCCCCCGGAGGGAATCAGTTGGTACACTGTGCCGCCGCTACCCGGCCCGCCGCCACTGGCGGTCCCGTACAGATTGCCCGCACTGTTGAGCACAACGCCGCCAAATGGATTGCCTCCGTCACTTGAGCTTTGCAAGGAGTACAGAGTGTTCTCTGTCCAGCCGGACCCAGAAGGCATCAACTGAAAAACTGTCCCATACCCGTGGGCGCCACCGGCATAGGTCGTGCCGTAGAGGTTGCCGGCGGCATCGAAGACGACGTTGCTGTAGGGGTTTTCGCCATCGCTTGCGCCGCTGAAGGTGTGAATGGCGCGCTCCGTCCAGCCGCCCCCCGAGGGCGTCAGTTCATACACAACGCCCTGAGCGTTCATGCCGCCGAAGTAGGTTGTGCCGTAGAGATTGCCCGCCTGATCGAATGTGAGCTGACCATACCCGGGATTGGCGCCGTCACTGGGGCCGCTGAACTGGTACAGCACGGTTTCCGTCCACGCGCACAGGACGGTCTTGCAGACGGATAACGGCGGCCTCAGGTGGAATACCGTGCCACAGCCCACGCCGCAATTGTGGCCTCCGAATTCGGTGGTGCCGTAAATGGTCCCGTCGTGGCCGAATACGACTCCGGCAATGGGAGCGCTGCCGTCGGTGCCTCCGGTGAAGCTGTAAAGCGGGCTAAAGATCCACCCCGAGCCGTTGCGTGCCAGCTTGAACACGGTGCCGCGATTGGAACCGCCACCCTGATACGCCGTGCCGTAGAAGGCGCTTCCGCGCGCGGCTAAGCCCGCTTCCGGGTACGCCCCGTCTGCCCCGCCGGTGAAGTTATGAATCACCTGGTAGGTCTGGGCCTGCGCCGGCGGCAACAAGATGAATGTCAGCGCGAACCCAATGGCCATCGCCAGCACGGCGGTTGCAGCCGGCGAGTTCTCGCCAATAAAACTCTGAGATTGGCGTTTACAGTTCATGGGCTTTCCTCCTCGCCACTTCGCTTGCGCGCAATGCAGGCAATGGTCTTGTCAGTGACTTGTACCACAAAAGTCGGGTGCAAAGGGAAGAGTCCCCCCTTCGTTAGCACATGATATGTCCGGTTGAGATATTCGGGCAACGGCTTGACTCCAGAGTGGCCGCGGCATATTGTTCCAACTCCATGGAGGACATCTCATGCCACACTACGTGACCCTGCTCCGCTACACGCCGCAAGGCGCCGCGAAAATCAAGGAAAGCCCCAAGCGTCTCGACGCTGCCAAGAAAGCCGCCGAAGCCGCCGGAGGAAAGATAACCACCTGGTACTTGACCATGGGAAAGTACGACGCCGTGCTGGTCTCGGAGTTTCCCACTGACGAGGCGGCGGCACGATTCATGCTGTCCACGGGAGCAATGGGCAACGTGACCACTCAAACCATGAAGGCCTTTAGCGAAGCTGAGTACCGCAAGATTATCGGCTCGCTACCCTGAGCTGAAACGGCAGACGGGCCAAGACCAGAGGGGGAGGCCCATCGCGCGGTGCGTCTCAAAATCGGCCGCATCCGCCTCTCTTGAATAGGCAGGCTCGATAGCCCATCAGGGGATCGGTGTTTGTGGGTGTCACGTGGTTGTGTACACCCACCGGTCCGCAACGAAAAAATTAATTAGCGAGCAGATAACGATGGCTCGCATGGCCGACGGCACTACCGGAGCCTTAAGCCGTTCTACGAGACAGTAGGCCAGCGCCGTATTGCCCAGCAGCGAGGTGAGACCGTTGCCGGCGTGAAATCGCCAGAGCCGCGCTGCCCTTTGCCGCAAGCTCTTGAGTTGACGATCGCGCCATGTGAACCGCTCGTGCCACGCAAAATTGTGCAGCACTACGATCTCCACTGCCACTGGCGTAGCGGCAACCGCCGACATCTGGAAGCATTTCGTTAACACGTAAAGCAGAAGCAACTGCAATGCCGCGCCTAGCAAGCCAACCAGGTTGAATTTGCCGAGCCGCGCCAACAGTCGCCCGGCGCTCGTCATGGCAGTTCTTCCTCCCGGTACAGCACGAGGGTGTGCCGAATTGCAGCCGCTGCGGCCATGAATGTCATTCCGGCAATGGCCACAGCGCCACCGATGTCAAACAGCAGGAAACGCCGGCCCGCGATATGCGCGTAGGGATGCACCAGGAGCACAACATTTCCCACCGCCAGCAGGATGCGAATCTCGGTGGGACCAAAGATGCCGTGCGAAAGATGGAAGTGCCCCATCGTATAGGTCGCAAGGTAGCTCTCAATGGAGAGCACATAGAAGCACACCAGCATTCCGGCCGATATCTGCCAGTGCACGTAGCCGGAGCCCGCGAGTCCTGCCATCAAGGCCAACGCGCCGAAGGTGTCGGCCATGTGGTCCACATAGAAACCGTAGCGCGGGCGCTGCCGGTCGCGGACTCGCGCCAGCGTGCCGTCGAGACTGTCGCCAAGCCAGTTGAGAACCAGGAAGAAGTTCACCAGCCACAGGGCCTGCGGGTCCCAGGCTGCGAGCGCATAGGCAGCGCCCGCCAAGAGCTGCGAAATAAAACCTAGCGCGGTCAAATCGTCCGAACTGATAGCTTTCGGTGCGCGCTCGGCCATCCACACTAATACGCGCTTTTCAACTTCAGCGGTGAGTGACTTGTGGACTCGCAGCGCGTTCACAAATCCACCCTGTCTCCTATCGGCAAGCGTTGCTTCTCTCACGTGGACCTCGCATTCTTCGTTCATTGCTGTGCCCCCTGGAGAGGGCCTGATAGGAGCGCGTTTCTGGTAGCGCTCAAGGTGAACTGCAGCGATTCCCGCGGCATGTTCTTGATGATCGGCATGATCAGCCAGGCCAGGCCATTCGGGACATCGCGTGTCAGCGAAATTGCCTCGCACTCGATGAGCAGTCCGTCCGGCAGCTCAAGAAAACTCCAGTAAGAATTCAAACGCCACAGGAAGCCGTCGTCGTTGCCCTCCGGCAGCCTGCGCTCGTGCGCCGTGCCCACACCCGCAATCTGCCAAATGTGGGTGCTGCGCGAGAAGCCATAGCCGCTGACGCCGGTCAGTTCTGTCTGGACGTCGTACTCCGTATCCAGCACAACCGTGACAACCTTCCGCTTCTTCATGCGAATGGCGACGTTCGCCACCCCTCCGTGGTCCGACAAGACATGCGAGGACTCAACTTCCGGGGCGTAGTACCTGGCTAGGTGGTCGTAATCTCGCAACAACGCCAGCATGTCTTTTGCTTTTCCACCCGTGACAAAAGCCGTGCCGCGCCAGTGGTGCAAGAGACCACCGCTGACTTGCTGTGTACCGCCATCCACGGGTTCTATCCGCATGGCGCCCGATCTCAGTTGGCGCTCCACCTCACTGCGCTGGGCCGCTCCCAGATTGAATATTGCAAGATAGGTGTCAGGGCTGGCGTGCTGCTGGGCCAATCGTTTCTCCAAAGCGGCTGCATAATTTTCAAATGCCTGCCGGGCCGACAAGGTCAACTGGGCCGCCGGGCAGGGGGCTGCAAGTAAGAGCATGATTGCCAGCATCCGCAGTCGCATCCTTCGCCTCGTGAGCGGAAGGATGCTCGACACGGCCAACAAGCGCAATGCATGACAGCTCAAACCTTCCTCACTTGCGAATCATCGTGTAATCGATTGCACAGCCGACGGTTACAAAAAGATATCTTTCGGGGTTGGAACGTGTTCACTGGCGCGGACCGGCGCAAGCGGAGCACGTGGGGCGGCAATTTAATCAAGCCACCCCTTCAGAGGTCGTCCCTCTGGCTCCAGGCCGCCAAAGGCAGCTAGACTGGAACGGTGCCAATGACACCGGGAATAACAGGACGCGTGTTTCGCTTCGGGGCCTTCGAGGTAAACGAGGCCACGGGAGAGCTGCGTAAACAGGGCATCCGCATCAAGCTGCATTCGCAGCCATTTCAAATACTGGTGATGCTCCTCGAAAGGCCCTCGGAGTTGGTGACGCGCGAGGAGATGCGACAGCGGCTTTGGGGAGAAGACACATTCGTGGACTTCGACCACGGCCTGAACACCGCAGTCAACAAGCTTCGCGAAGCCTTGGGCGACTTGGCCTCCCAGCCCCGGCAGGTGGAGACGGTGTCGGGCAGAGGCTATCGTTTCATAGCGCCGGTGACGCTCGCAGGCCCGGTTCCGAAAATGTCCGAGGCGCCAGTCGGCGGCGCGGGCAACGCGGCTTCGTCGGTTGCACTCAGTAATCCTGCATCACCCGCCACCCCGTCGGACGATGGGCTGGGGACATTTAGCAGAACACTTCTCGCGGCTCCTCACGAACTGCCTCACGCCCCTCGAATCTTAGTACGGACGTTGCTGCTGCTTATTCAGGCAATGTATCTGGCGTTCTACCTGGGGGCGCTTGGGAACCTTCCGGAGATTTTGGATATCTTTTCGGATGCACACCTGCTGTCGCCGTCGACGCTCATTGCGCTGCTGGTAACGACCGCCGTAGTAATGATCCCAGTTCGTCTCTTCTTTTTCGCAGCGGTCGCGTTCGACTATCAGCAGCTTCCTGCGAAGTTCAGAAAACTCTTTCCTGTGTTGTTGTGTATGGATCTTTTGTGGGCGCTGTCACCGTTCCTTCTTGTTCATCACGTAAGCTTGGGGCTGGCGCTGGGAATGACCGCCGCACTCGTATATATGCCATTTGCTCAACGATCGCTGGTTCTTATGTATGCCCGGAGCCGATGAGTCTCCATGCGGGCCGACAACTGTGTCGTGGAACCTGCCACCCGCGCATCCCGAAGCACAATGGAAGGCCATCTGGCCCGAGTTTTCACAATTGGACACCAGCTAAAGCTGTTGAATACTTTTGGTGGAGCTAGTCGGGCTCGAACCGACGACCTCATCGTTGCGAACGATGCGCTCTCCCAGCTGAGCTATAGCCCCACAAGGGTTGAGAACAAGGGAAGTGCGTGCGGCCATGAGGCCCGCTCGCGTCCTCATTATACAAAGAATGCCGGGCGCATGAAATGCGCAACCAGCTACGACACTCGCGATAGATTGCGGTCAATGGCCGCGCAATCCTTTCTTCAATCTTCTCTTGTGGACCGCCAGTAGTTCACAAAAACGTGAGAAAGATTGCCGCGCCGATGGCCCGCACTACGGCCTTCCGGCAATTCTCTGCGCCAACGCCTTGAGCGGAAACCGGATTCCTTCGAACAAAATCTTCCGGCTGAACTTGGACTTACCGGCTTCGCGTTCGCAGAAAATGATGGGGAATTCGCAAAAACTGGTGCCGCGCCGGTGCAGGCTGAACTTCATTTCCATCAGGAAGGCGTAGCCCTCGGAACGGATGTGGTCCAGGTCGATGCCGCGCAGGGCGGCGGCCTGGTAGCCGACAAATCCTGCGGTCATGTCATGGACCGGCACCCCGGTGAGAGTTCGGGCATAAAGATTTGCGCCAAAACTGAGAAACCGCCGCGATAAACTCCAGTTTTTCGCGCCGCCGCCCGCCACATAACGCGAACCAATCACCACCGGACAGACCTGCAGCAGCTCAATCATGCGCGGCAGCAATTCGGGCGGGTGCGACAAATCCGCGTCGGACTGGATCACGTAGCTGGCAAGGTCCTTGCGCAGGATCTCTTTCATGGCGTCGCGGCACGCCGATCCATAACCACCTTTGCCCGGCCGTGCCATCAGGTGAATGTGCTGATCGCTCGCTTGCAGCCGGCGAATCTCATCCGCCGTGCCGTCGGGAGAGTTGTCGTCCACAAAAAAAATCGGTTCGTTTCCCACGGCCTTCCGGATCCTGGTCACGAGGACCGCAATATTTCCTCGTTCGTTATAGGTGGGGATGATCAGCATTGGGCCGGCCTTAAGTATGCGTCCATCATGTGCAGAATCGGCAATCCTACAGGATTCGGTGTCTCGGCGGCTAACTATTGCGGGGCCATGGTGAGCCAGACCGCGTCGGCTGACTCGAGCGTGATCGCGTCCGGCGTTTGCGAGACCCAGTCCAGCGGCGTGGCGACCAAGCGCAGCCCGGTAATGGCAGAGCGCGGACTGGGGCGCCAACTGCTTTCGTCCACTTTGAAATAATTAGCCAGGTCCGGCGAACTCCAAGGATAAAACCAGACTTCGGTCGAGACATTAGGCGGCAACACAAACCATTGCAGGGTCTGGCTGCCGTTGGCGCGCGTGATTTCCACCTGCATGCGCTCCGGCTTGCGCAGCTTCCATAAGGCGCCATAGCGCACGGTGAGGCGCAGCCGCAGAAAGTCTGCATTCGCGGGCCAGTTGGGAACACCCAGATCAATCGTCGAACTGCGTTCGTTTATGGGGTAGGTTTGCGCCGCCAGCCCGAGCGGCTGCGACTGCATCGAGATTCGAGGGGCGCGCGAGTCGTCGCGGCGCAGTCCGACAACTCCCAGGCTGAGCGGTTGCTCCGAGCGATAGTGATGCAGCAGCCAGAACCAAACCTCTGGCGTGCGCGTGAAATTAGCGACACCATCCACCGGCAGGCTCAGGTCAAGATTGCGCCAGTAGGCTAGCTCTTGATTGGACCAGTGACTCAGGTCGGGATCGGGCAAGTACAGTCCCGCCGGCGCCGGCGCACGTTCCAATCCGGCAATCTCCAGTTGCGCCAGGTCCACGCCGCTGGCGGTGTAGGGCTGCATCAGTCCGCCCGCCACGTTGCGGCGTGAAGCGATTCCGAACCTCGTTTGGTACGGGAACACCACGATGGAGTCGCTGCCTCCGCTGTACTGGTGCAGGTAGCCGGCGGCCGAGCGCAACATTCCGGTAAATGCCGGCGCATAGCACGTGCGGTCGAATTCGCTGAAGCCCGCGGGACACCTGGTTAAAGGATGTCGCACCTGCGCATAGAGCTGCGTCAGGCTGGAGGGCCGGAACGCCGCCTCTCCCAGGAACGGGGAACACAGGAGCGCGACCAGCACGGCAGTCAGGGAAAGCTTGGGCGATTCGAAGGAGAACAGGATTGCGCCTGCCAGGAAAATCATGACGAAGCAGGCCGAAACGATATGGCCGGTATCGGCGCGCACCAGGCCGCTCTGCATCACGATCAAGCCGAAGACAAAACCGCCAAGCAGGAAGCCGGTGCGTTGCGTGATGGCAGAATTCCCGCTCCGCCGGACCCAGGCGCGAAGCAGAAAAATGACGGCTGCGGCTATCAGCGTCGCGAAAAGATGGACCTCTCCCACGGTCGTCATGGGAAACGGCGTTGCCCAGCGATAGGCGGAGACCTGCGCGAAAGACTCCCGCCAAAAGCGCAGATCGAACGGTTTGGCGAATATCGAATTAATCACGATCACCAGTGCCGCTGAGCCGGCCGCAAACGCCAACACCGCAAGCGAAAATTTCCTGACGCCTTGCATTCTGTTGCGGGTCTCGATTGCCACCGCAGCGTGCGTAACCAACAGCGCCGCCATCGCGTAGATCCCCTGGTCGGCAGCCAGCAGAAATGCAATTGCGCAAACTAGGGCGGCGACGCATCCGAAGACGTATGGCTTGGTGCGGCCTTCGGCGACCGCGTACCAGCCTCGCAGGAAGACCGCGAAGGCGAGCAGCGCGAAGGTGGTCCGCAAGGACGGTCCCCAAAAGATGCACAACAACAGCAGCAGGAGAAAGCGCTTCCAGGGAGGTTGTTCGGGGAGCAAGAGTCGCAGTGTGAAAAACGCGAAAAGCACGGCGCACCACAAGGGCACCGTGTCCCACGTCGGATAAATGCCTCCCGCGGATACTCCCATGGAACGTCCCGGCACGCTGGCGAGCCACTGGAACAGTGGACCATGGGTGAAGGCGACATCGCGCCCGATCCAAATTCCGCGCGAAGCCTTGAAGACCGCGTCGAGATGCCAGTTGTCGTCGATGAAGCCCGGGTTGGGGATTAGGGTCACCGTGCGCGGCGACAGCCATACCGCCGGTAGGGAGGCAAAGACAATAAGCAGGACCGCGAGAACGTCTGAGTATGGCGCAAGACGCCCGATCGGCCGTCTCCCAACTGTCGGCGGCTCCGCTGAGCTGGCTTCGCTTACCACGGGGTTACGTTTGTCCATCATTGAATCCAGCATACCTTGCCGCAGGGAAAGTGTGACGTTCTAGTAGTGCGGGACTTCAGGCCCGCGTCCAGGCCGTTTATATCACTAGAAGCTTTATTGACAACTGCAAAGCCGGTGGAAGGGCACGGCTTCAGCCGTGCCGCAAGCCTGCATCGGGAGGCGGGCTTTAGCCCTGGCCCACCCTGGCTAAAGCCATTTGAGGTGCCAATCTATTTCGCCGGGCTGAAGCCCGTCGCTTCCACCGAAGTCGAGGACATTTCTTATGCAGTGATCAATAGCCCCGGAAGTCACCTCGTAAACGCTAGTTTTTTTGTCGTCGAAAGCGATTCCTGTCATACTCGAAATCCAGACGGCGATTCTACTTATTTGCGCTTGTTGGGGTTGCCAGCGCGCCCGACTCGAGAGGAGACATGCAGACTTCGAGCAAGGAAACGGTACCAACCGCCCGCTCACCTCAAGCCAAAGATCCGCGAAACCCGCGCGCCGCCGCCAGTTTCATCGCGGCGGCGATTCTGGCCGCCTTCTACCTCGCCACCAGTATCTATATCGCGTCCCATCGCGTTTTCTGGTTCGACGAACTCTTCACCATCCATATCGCGCGCCTGCCCGATATCAAAGCTATCTGGACCGCTCTCAGTCATGGCGCCGATTCTTTGCCTCCGGCCTACTACATGGTGGTCAGGTTGTTTGGCGGCTGGTTTGGAAACAGTGAAGTCGCTGCCAGATTACCATCCGCCCTGGCGTTGGGGGCTGGTTTGCTCCTGATCTTCGATTGTGCCCGCCGCCTGACCGATGGTTTGCATGGATTGATCGCGCTCGCGGTGGCCACCTGCTCGTTTTTGCCTTACTACGGCTACGAAGCCCGCTCCTACGCCCTCTACTTCATGCTTTCGGCGCTCGCCTTATGGGTGTGGTTTTGCACCCGCGACGACAAGAAATCGTCGGCCATTTTCTTCGGCGTGGTGCTGTGCCTGGGCGTGACCATGCACTATTACTTCGTCCTGTGCCTGGTGCCCTTTGCGATTTGGGAGATTCTTCGCGGCAAGCGCGGGCAACTGGCCTCGCCAAAACTGATTGCCGGATTGGTGGGGGCCATCGTTCCGGCCGCGCTGCTGTCGCCAATTATCTTGTCGTTTTCCCGCAAATTTGCCACCGGCTTCTGGAACCGTCCTTCGCTCGGCGAACTGAGGGCAATCTTCCCGCAGCTATTTCCCGATGGGCTGTTTCTGCTGGTGCTGATTGTGCTCTGGGTTGTGCTGGCCGACTCGGACAAGAGGAACGTCGCTTTGCAGCCCATGCAATCGGGCGAAGCCATCGGCTGGTTATTTCTCTGCATTCCGTTGATCGGCTTCCTTTTGGCGGAGTGGAAGACCAATGCATTCTTTAGCCGCTATTTCATTGGCGTGCTTCCCGGCGTTGCCATTGCATTTTCCTGTTGGGTGTGGCGGCACTTCCGCCAAGCTGCGATGGTGTCAGTGGGAATATTCCTGCTCCTCACGGGGTGGGGAATGGCGACACAGATGTCCGTGGTGCGCCACCCGGAGTCGATTGAGGCCACCGGCATAAGGCCGTACCTGGAGTTGGAAGGCATGTTGGCGCTCGAGGGCAAGCGCTACATTGTGTTCTCCAATCCGCTGCTTTTCCTCGAGGCCCAGTACTATTCCAATCATCCCGAGCAGTGCATCCTGCTGCTGCCTTCCGATTTCACCCGCAACGTGGATCCCCGGCGCACCACCCCCGATCCCTACCTGCACCAGCGCCTGGAGTTGAACTTGTCGCAATACTATCCAATGCAATTCTGGAGGATCGACGACCTCCGAAACCATGCCGCAGAAGCCGCATTGATTGAACCGCCGCCCGACATCCTGAGTCAGGTGAAGCAAGCCGGCTTCACCGTTGAGATGCGCTTCTCGATGCCACCTACGGTTGTGTATCTGCACTGAAGGCCGCGGTTTAACCTGGATCGCCCATGAACGTGAGGTGTCATCCTGAGCGAGCGGAGCGAGTCGAAGGATCCCTATAGCTGAAAGAAATCACAGTGTAGCGCAGCAACGAATCTGAGATTGCCGGCGGCCAAAGGGTTCCTTCGACTCCTCGCTGCGCTCGTCGCTCAGGATGACAATCAAAAACTCCCTGCGCTCATGAATAATACGGCGCTTATCGGCCCGCGCCGGCGTGATCGGCCCCGTCGCCCAGGACCGGCAGCAGCACGGTCAGCCTGGTCTTCCCCCCGGAGCACTCGGCCAGCAGTTGGCCTTCGTGTTTTTCGACCAGGTTCTTTGCCGACCACAAGCCCAAACCCGTGCCGACATCTTTCTTGGTGGTAAAGAACGGCTCGAAGATCTTGCTCAGATGGTCCGGTTGGATGCCACTGCCATTGTCCTCCACCACCACCCGCACCGCCGGGCGGCCGTCCTGGTCGTCGCTTACGTTGAGCGTAAGCTCACCATCGGGCGAAAGAGCATCAATCGCGTTCAGAATGAGATTCGAGAAGACCTGCCTTATTTCTCCCGCCGATCCCACAAACTGAGAGTGGTCTCGATAGTTGCGAATGACGTCTATCTTTTTGGCTTCGATCCGCCTGCCGTAAAAAGTCAGGATTTCGTCGAGCAAGTTGGGGATGTTCACGGGCGCAGGCGAGGTGCTGTCTTTGTAGAAAGCCAGGGTTTGCCGGGCCACGGCTGCGACCCGGCCCAGTTCCTGTTCCGCCAGCGACAAATATCCCCGGCCCTCGCTGCTCAGCCCGGGATCGCGGTCCAGCAAGAACAGCAGATTCATGATCGCTTCCAGCGGGTTGTTGATTTCGTGAGCGATGGTGGCCGCAAATCTTCCCGCCGTGGCCAGTTTCTCGGCGTTGCGCAGGGCGGCGTCCACCTCGCGCTGTTTGGTAACGTCGCGAAACACCAGCACCACACCGATCAGCTCCCCTTGTGCATTCCGAATGGGCGCTGCGCTGTCATCGATGGCAATCTCGGTAGCGTCGGCCCGGCGCAGGACCGTGTGGTTGGCAAGTCCGACGATGGCGCCGGTGCGGACCACCTTGGCCACCGGAGCCTCTGCGGGCTCATGCGTGACCTCGTTAAAGATGGCAAAGACTTGCCCGAGCGGCCGGCCCCGGGCCTCGCTGCTGGTATACCCGGTCAGCGCCGCCGCCACCTCATTGAGAAACACAACGCGCCCGGAGGTGTCGGTGGCCAGCACGGCATCGCCGATACTGCGCAACGTGGTATCGAGCCACTCCTTCTGCTCCAGCACCGCCGCCGCCGCGGCATCCGACTTGCGCATCTCGCCGGTCAACAGTCCGCCGAAAACCAGCAAGGCTGCGGCGGCAATTGCGGTGGCGATCGCAAACGCCAAGGTCGCCGAGCGCGTGCTGGCTTTCATCTCCGCCACCCGGCTGGCCCGCAAACGCGCCTCTACGCCTTCGATTTCCGAGATCGAAGTGCGAATGTCGTCCATGATGTCCTTCCCGTTCGACAGCACCCGGGCTTTGGCCTCCTCGGGTTGACCCGCGCGGGCCATGGCGATGGTGTCGGCGAGTTGCTTCAGGTGGGCGTGGCTGAGGTCGCGGAGTTGCTGTACCTGGGTCCTTTGCAGCGCAATGTCGGCGGTCAGGGCGGCGACGCGATCCAGTTGAGCATCCACTTCGCGGGCCGCCCGGTTGTAGGGCTCCAGGTAATGCAGGTCACCGGTATAGAGGTATCCCCTTTGCCCAGTTTCAGCATCCACCAGCAAGGATTTCAGCCGCTCGGTTTCCAGTAACACCTGCTGGCTGTGTTCCACCAGGGCGTTGTTCCTGTTTACCCGCTGAAACGACAAGAACGTCACATAGCTGTTGATGGTTAGAACGATCAGGAGAAGAACAATTCCCAGCCACAGCGCTTTGAGACCGTTACGCATAGTGCCCGTTTACGTCAGTTCAACTCATCAGGACGAGCGTGAGGGACAGATTTTAACAGGTTTTGGGGCGCGCAATCGGCCACCATGCGATGATGTCATGCGCGGGGCTTGGCGAGCTTAAGGTCGATACCGGCTGATTCATGCTGCCGTCTGCCGGACCCCATTCAGAATGGTTTCGCGGCAGCGATTGACGCCAAACCAATACGCCAGCTCGCGATAATCCTGCACATCGAAAATCGCTAGGTCGGCATCTTTGCCGGGCTCGAGGCTGCCTTTCCTCCCCTGCAGTTGCAGCGCGCAAGCGCCGTTGAAGGTGGCGGCGACGAGCGCTTCCGCCGGCGACATCTTCATGTGCGTACACGCTACCGACAGCACGAACGGCATCGACGCAGTGGGCGAGGTGCCCGGATTGTAGTCGGTCGCCAAGGCGATCGCGACGCCGGCATCCAGCAATGTTCGCGCCGGCGGAAAGCTGTCGAGACCGAGGAAATAGTTGGCTGCGGGAAGCAAGGTCGCAACCGTGTCGAGCTTCGACAAAACCGCAACGTCTTCGTCGCTGATGAAGTCGAGATGATCGAGCGAGGCGGGATGGAATTCCATCAGCGGCGCGAGTTGTGCAGTGGTGAGCTGGCACACATGGGCCCGCACTCCAAGGTTGTGATCGACCGCGCTGCGCAAGATACGTTGCGACTGCTCCATGGTGAACGCCCCGCGCTCGCAGAAGACGTCAACGTAAGCGGCGAGTTTCAGCTTTGCGGCGGTGGGAACCATGTCTTCGCAGATAATGCGGACGTACTCCTCGGGATTTTCGCGATGCTCTGGCGGGACCACGTGCGCCGCCAGCAGCGTCGGCACCACCGATCCCGGCCACTGATGTGACGCTTCGCGGATTGCCTCCAGCGATTTCATCTCGGCAGCGAAGTTCAGGCCGTAGCCGGACTTGCATTCCACCGTGGTGGCGCCGTGCCTCGCCATCTCGTCAAGCCCGCGCACCACGTGGGCGGCAAGTTCCTGTCGCCGGGCGTCACGCACGCCGCGCAGGCTGGCGCGAATGCCGCCGCCGGCTTCGGCAATCTCTTCATAGGTGGCGCCGGCAATGCGCTTCTCGAAGTCAATCAGGCGCGGTGCGGTAAAGACCGGATGGGTGTGCGAGTCAACGAAGCCAGGGAGTACGACCTTGCCGGAGCAATCGATCTCGTCAACGTGTGCCACTTTCGCGGTGAGCAGTTCGTGCTTCGCGATTTCGTCAGTGGTACCGACAGCCACGATCTTTCCATCCGCGATGAGCACCGCGCCGTCTTCGATAACGCCCAGCTCGCGCATCTGCGGCCCGCGGCGTGGGCCCGTGTTTGCAGAGGGGCCGCGCAGGGTTAGCAATTGCGTGGCGTGCGTGAATACCGATGCGTTCCAAATATCGGTCGACCTGGGCAGCAAACTTTAGTACTCCTATGCTTCCTTTTTGTACACGGTGAATACCTTATTGTCCCTCGCCACCTTGAGCTCATAGAGGAATGCCGATTCATCTCTATCGGCTTCGACAATGATGACTGCCATGAACGGAACGTCACGAGTCGGCAAATAACCCGCAATGTGGTTCCATTTATTTGAAAGAAACCACGCACATCCGGATGTTCCGCTTTCCCCGTATCCGGCACAACAGATCCAAGTTCGGTCGGGAAATTGAAACGGATTAATTTTTATGATTATTCCGTAATCTGATCCTGACGAAGGGTTACACAGCCGATCGCCCGTTTGTTTGTCCACAAATGCGCTCTTGCGATCGTCGAAAATCCCGAATAGATTTGCCTCATTATTGAAAATGTCAAGTGTCTTGAAATTTGTCGTCGCTCCGAGAGATAAGAAATCAAGGTCTAGCTTGCTCTTCACAGCTTCGTCTGGAACCACCTCGGATGAGATGTTGCTTGACCTGCCCAGGGCAGCCGCAACGTAAGCGGCAGCGCGAATCTCGCATCCGCTGCCGACATTCTGTGCAGAATAACTTTTGTCAGGCAGAGACAGTTTAGCGAAAGGAAACCTCCGGAACCGCTCCCTTTGCTCGGAAGGCGTGAGGTTGATGATTGTAGGTTGGACAACAAGACTTCCGTACGTCAACTTATAATGCGAGACTTTTGTTCCAAAGACTGACCGGAATTCCCTATGTCTAATTCTCTTTAGGGTCCACCGGAAAGCGCCTGTCGCGACAACCGTTAAAACACCACCGATGACGCTAAAGAATATATTGCTCGCTGCGCCGGCACATATCATCTCGTGGTGTGGCTCCGACCTCTGCTGAGAATGGCTACATCATTGGAACGTTAATCTTGTTTTCTTTGGCGAACCGCTTCGCCTCATCGTACCCTGCATCCACATGCCGCGCCACGCCGATTCCCGGATCGTTGGTCAACACGCGCTCGATGCGCTTCGCCATCTCATCGGTACCATCAGCGACAGTCACCTGCCCAGCGTGTTGCGAATAGCCGATGCCGACGCCGCCTCCGTTATGAATCGACACCCATGACGCGCCGCTTGCCGTGTTCAGCAGCGCGTTCAGCAGCGGCCAGTCGGCGATGGCGTCGCTGCCGTCTTTCATGGACTCGGTTTCGCGGAAGGGCGACGCCACCGAGCCGCAATCCAAGTGGTCGCGGCCCATCACGATCGGCGCCTTGATTTTTCCCTTCTTCACCAGGTCGTTCATCGCCAATCCAAATTGCGCGCGCTCGCCATAGCCCAGCCAGCAGATGCGCGACGGCAATCCCTGGAACTTGATCCGCTTGCGCGCCAGATCGATCCAGCGGCTCAGGATTTTATTCTGCGGAAACATCTCCAACACCAGGTCGTCGGTGGTGTGGATGTCGGCCGGATCACCCGAGAGCGCCGCCCAGCGGAACGGTCCGCGCCCTTCGCAAAACAGCGGGCGAATGTAGGCGGGCACAAAGCCCGGGAAATCGTAAGCGTTCTTCACCCCGTGCTCGAAGGCGAAGGTGCGAATGTTGTTGCCGTAGTCGAAAGTGACCGAGCCCATCTTCTGCAACTTGAGCATGCCTTCGACGTGGCGCGCCATGGTGTCGAGCGAGCGCTCGACGTACGCCTTGGGGTCGCTCTTACGCAGCGCCAGCGCCTCTTCCAGCGACATACCACTGGGCACATAGCCGTTCAGCGGATCGTGCGCCGAAGTCTGATCGGTGAGAATGTCGGGCACCACGCCGCGCTCGGCCAGCTCGGGAATAACATCGCCGCAATTGCCCACCAGCCCGACGGAGATGTTCTCCTTCTTGCGCACCGCGTTCTTCAGGATGCGGAGCGCCTCATCGAGCGAGTTGACCATGAAGTCGCAATAGCCGGTGCGCAGGCGCTTCTTGATGCGCTCGGGATCGACCTCGAGGCCGAGGTAGCAGGCGCCAGTCATGGTGGCGGCCAGCGGCTGCGCGCCGCCCATGCCGCCCATGCCGCCGGAGACGATCAGCTTGCCTTCCATCTCGCCGCCGAGATGCTTTTCGCCGGCCGCGGAGAAGGTTTCGAACGTGCCCTGGATGATCCCCTGCGTGCCGATGTAGATCCACGAGCCGGCGGTCATTTGCCCGAACATGATGAGGCCCAGCTTTTCCAGCTCGTTAAATTTCTCCCAGTTCGACCAGTGGCCCACCAGGTTCGCGTTGCAGATGAGCACGCGCGGTGCGTACTCGTGCGTCTGAAAGACCCCGACCGGCTTGCCCGATTGCACCAGCAGCGTCTCATCGTTTTCCAGCGCCTTCAGCGAGTTGACGATGGCGTGGTAACACGCCCAGTTGCGCGCGGCGCGGCCGGTGCCGCCATACACCACGAGGTCCTGCGGGCGCTCGGCGACGTCGGGGTCGAGATTGTTCATCAGCATGCGCATGGCGGCTTCCTGGCCCCAGCCTTTGCAGGAGAGCTGATTGCCGCGCGGCGCTTTCACGGGGACATAAGAGGAAGTAGATATATCGGTTGCGACTGGCATGACAGCACGATGGTAGCAGCAGCCAGTAGCCAGTTGCCAGTAGTCAGTTGCCAGTTTGGGTAGAGCTGGCCTTTAGGCCGGCGTTCAGCTGGTTTGTAGATTCGGAGTCGGCTGGGTGGAAGCGCGGGCCTTTAGGCCCGCGAAAATCGCGACTCCAAGAAAAGGGCTTTAGCCCCGGTGTCGCGAAATGAGCTTTTTGAAACACGCAATACTGGCCATCCATCGGGACTGGCCACAGGATGCGGAATTCACCAACTATTCACGCTCTGTTCATCGTCCTCTGATGTAGGCGAGCGGTGTTGCAGGTAAGCTGTCTTCAATTGCAAACCTGATCGGAGAGAGTGGGGAGAAGGCCAAACAGCCGCTCCCCGATTTTTATTGCAGTGGCCGGTAGTCAGTAATTGCCAGTGGGTCAGTTGTCGGTTGCCAGTTCCGGTATTCTAACTACTGGCAACTGGCTACTGCAGTTCACTCGCTTATAATCTCCCTACATGTCCGAGTCCTTGCCGCCATCTTCGACTCCCGCGAGTGAAGCATTAGCGCGCGAAATGCGCGGCCGCGCGCGCGAGATGTTCGAGTACGCTCTGGCGGAGTGCAGTATTCCGCGGGCCTTTTCCAAACAGGTGCTCTACGATTGCGGCCAGCTAAGCCTGGGAAGCGATGCCTATGCGCTGGGGGCGTTCTCGCAGACGCTGGTGGTTTCCATCGGCAAAGCGGGACACACCATGGCTGAGGCGCTCGCCAATGCCGTCGGAAACCGCTTCACGGGAATCATTGCCTGTCCCAATGCGCCGCCAGCGCAACTGCCTGGCTTTCGCTATTTCCGGGGCGGACATCCCCTGCCCAATGAGGAGTCCCTCGGGGCCGGCGATGCCATCCTGCGGCTGCTTAGCGCGCCATCGCCGCAAACGCTGGTCATCTATCTGATCAGCGGAGGAGCTTCGGCGATCGCCGAGAAGCCCATCAGCGCGGGTATTTCGCTCGCCGATGTGGTCGAGACTTATAAGGCGCTGGTGCTGTCGGGGGCGCCCATCGCCGAGATCAACACCATTCGCAAACATCTGTCGGCCTTGAAGGGCGGACGGCTGGCGCGCGTGGCCGCGCCTTCCTATCAGGCGTCGGTGCTGGTCTCCGATGTGCCGGAGGGGGCCCTGGATGCGCTGGCCTCGGGTCCCACAATGCCAGACACCACTACGGTCGCCGACTGTTACGCCATCGCGGAGCGTTACCAGCTGCTGCAGAACTTTCCCGCCAGGGTGCGCGCGTTGTTCGAACGCCGGCAGCTGGAGGAGACGCCCAAGCAAAACGATCCGGTGTTTGAACACTCCCGCTACACCACGGTGCTTTCCAACGCTACGGCGGTCAACGCTGCGGTGGAACGCGCAGTGCTGGGCGGCTTCGCCGTCGAGGTGGACAACCGCTGCGACGATTGGGACTACCAACGCGCCGCCGATCACCTGCTAGGACGGCTGCGCGAGCTGCGCCGAGGCGTATCCCGCGCCTGCCTCATCTCGGGTGGCGAGGTCACGGTGAAGGTGGGAGCGAAGGCGGGCATTGGCGGACGCAATCAGCAGTTTGCGCTCTATTGCGCACAAAAAATTGCCGGCGAGAACATCACCGTGCTGAGCGCGGGGACCGACGGCATCGATGGCAACAGCGATGCGGCCGGCGCGGTGGTGGATGGAAGCACGGCCGAACGGGCCCAGCAACGCGGCTTGGACATCGCCGCGGCTTTGACGCAGTTTAATGCCTACCCACTGCTGGACGCCATCGGCGACCGCATCATGACCGGACCGACCGGCAACAATGTGCGGGACCTTCGAATTTTGACGGCGTATTAAGGCGAGGAAGGGTAGAGCGGCGCTGAACTTGAATTATTCATGATGATCTCACACTTTGAAAGGGCACGGCTTCAGCCGTGCCGTAAGAGGCTGTCATTGTCGTGGCTTTAGCCACGGAGGATTTCGGTGTTGAAACGAAGTGCGAGTTCCCTCAGGGGCTGAAGCCCAACTCTCCACGCACAGGTAATGGCACGGCTGAAGCCGTGCCCCTTCAAAGCTTCCTATCTCAGCTACCGAACTGGTTGCGCTTGCCGCTCCAGCGCTTGCATGGTTGCCAGGATGGTATCGGTGACCAGGTCGATGCCCGGGTCCGAGTTCAGCATCAGGTGGTAAAGGCGACGGCAGGGCCACTCGGCATTGAAGTATTTGCGGATGAAGGCGGCGCGTTCGCGATCGATGGTGTCCACCATCTCCTCGGCGTATTTCTCGTCCATCTTGAACTTGACCAGGCGGCGGACCTTTTCCTCGCGCGAGCCATACACGAACACGCGAAAGGTGTCCTGCCGGTTTCTCAGGATGTAGGGCGCACCCCGGCCCACGATCACGCAGTTTCCTTCTTCGCCCTTCTTCTCGATGATGGAGGTGGCCAGTTCCACCATCTCGTCGGCGCCGAACAGTTTGTCATCTGAAATGGGCAGCGAGCGCTCGTAACTGCCGCGCCAAAATACCTTGGCCAGGCGATGCATCAGCGGGTCGCATTTCTCCTCACAATGGGCGACCGCTTTTTCGTCCACGGACGCGAGCTTGGCGATTTCGCAGGTGAGTTGCTGGTCCAGAAGCTGCCATCCCTTGCGGTGCGCCAACTGCGCGGCCACCAGGCTGCCACCGGCGCCGTACTCGCGTTCCACGGTAATCACCCTGAACATCGGACTCCTACCCCGCTAAGAGAATCATAGCGCAAGCTGTGCCCCCCAAACCATAGCTGAAAGGGACTGCCAAGGCGGAGGTTGCCTCCTAATCCCTGCCTTCGTGCGCGCCGATAATTGTTAAGTCTTGTAATGCATGGGGAGAGCGTTGCGCCCGCGGGGTTAGTAACGACATCAAAACAATTAGGCAAGAGGAGGCCAAGATTATGCGAAGACTACTGCTGTTTAGCCTGCTGCTGACCATGAGCGCGGCAGCGGTGGCTCAGACATCTTCCGCGGCGGCCGCGAGTCAGCCAGCTGCGACTTCGGCGGTTCTGATGTCGAGCGATGGGCCGGTGGTGGCCGATTACGGCAAACAACCACAGTCCAGCGACCCGGTGGAAAACAACATCGCCCGGGAAGTTCGTCACGAATTGCTGATGCTGCCCTACTACTCCCTGTTCGACGATCTGGAGTATACCGTGCAGGGACGCACGGTGACCCTGAGCGGCAGTATCACCAGCGAGCACGCGATAACCAAGGCGCAGGCTGAGAACGTTGTGAAGCGCATCGAAGGCGTGGACAAGGTCATTAACAACCTAAAGATCTTGCCACCGTCGCCGATGGACCAGCGGGCGCGCGTCCAGGTGTATCGACATCTGGCAAACACGGGATCGCTCTCCCGGTATTTCTGGGAGGCAGCGCCCAGTATTCACATTGTGGTCGAGAATCAGCGGGTCACGCTGAAGGGTTTCGTGAACAGCGAGATGGACAAGAACCTGGCTACCATAGCCGCCAACCAGGTGCATGGTATTTTTCAGGTCCGCAATGAATTGCGGGTTGTGAAGTAAGCACTAGGCCTGCGGGGCGCAGTGGGTGTCATCCTGAGCGACGAGCGCAAACGGGGTCCCCGGCAAGCACCGGGTTTGTGCTTGCTGGGGTGTTGGAGCGAGGAGTCGAAGGACCCCTTTGGTCGCCAACAATCTCAAACGTGTCGCCGCGCCTAGAGCGGTTCCCAAGTAGATATACCCTAAGCAGAGGAATGCGGAGTAAACTCGAAATGGCGAGATTCTCTGCGGCAAATAGGGGATGGCACGAGCGTTTTCCGACGATTTGCGCTGTCGAATTCTGCAGGCCTATGAGGGCGGCGAGCTGAGTCTGGCAGAGTTGGCGCGGCGGTTTGGGGTGAGCCGCGACTACGTGAAGAAGATCCGCAAACATCAGTTGCGCTACGGGCAAATGGAGCGGGTGCCGCAGACGCGCCATGGTCCGATCAGCCGGGTTACGGCGGAAGTCAAACAACAGTTGCGGGTCGAACTGCGGGCCCAGCCCGACCTGACCTTGTGGGAGTTAGGGCAGCGGCTGCAGAAAGCCACCCGGGTACAGCTCAGCAAGTCGCGGCTGTGGTTGAGCTTGCAGCAGATGGGATTGCAGCTGAAAAAAAGTCGCTCCACGCCCAAGAGCAAGACACCGAAGCCGGGCAGCGGCGACGGCAAGCGTGGTGTGAGCAGATAAGTGGGATCGATCCCCAGCGGCTGGTGTTTCTGGACGAGAGCGGCGTGACCACGGAAATGACGCGGCGTTATGGCCGCGCCCCACGCGGCCAGCGTGTGGCCGAAGCCACCCCGGCGGGACACTGGCGAACCTTGACCGTGCTGGGAGCCCTGACGGTCGAAGGCATGCTGGCCAGCATGACCATCGAGTCGCCTACTGACGGCGAGGTTTTTTTGGCCTACCTGGAGCAGGTCTTGGGTCCCCGGCTGCAGCCCGGACAAGTCGTGGTAATGGACAACCTGGCGGCGCACAAGGTGGCAGGAGTGCGACAGTTGATCGAGGCTCGCGGCGCGCAACTGCTCTATCTGCCACCCTACTCGCCGGACTTCAATCCCATCGAACAAGCTTGGTCGAAGATCAAACAGCTACTGCGTGCGGCCAAGGCCCGACTGGTAGAAGCCCTGGAACAGGCCGCCGCTGCGGCCATCGCCGCCATCACCGCAGACAACGCCGCCGCTTGGTTTCGCCATTGTGGCTACGGGGTACAGTAACTATGGAACTGCTCTAGCATCCACTCTGTGATTTCTTGCAGCTATAGGGGTCCTTCGACTACGCACCCGCCCGACCCGCAACAGAGGCGGGTCGGAAATTCTTTGCGGGCGCGCCGCTCAGCATGACACCTCACATTCATGAATAATCCAGCCAAGAACTACCGTAAGCCTTGCTCCGGACGCCCATAACCCGCTGGACAGGGTATGCTTTCCATATGGATCGCGGACTGTCAGCGGTGGCGGAAAGTTTCTCCTTCGATGTAATCGTGATCGGCGCCGGCCCGACCGGCCTCGCCTGTGGTATTGACGCCAAGCGCGCCGGCCTGACCGTGGCCAACCTTGACAAAGGCTGCCTGGTCAACTCGCTGTACAACTACCCCAGCAACATGACGTTCTTCACCACGCCTGAACTGCTGGAAATCGGCGACCTTCCCTTCTCCAGCCCCAACCAAAAGCCCACCCGTCAGGAGGCGCTGGAGTACTACCGCAAGGCCGCCGAGCACTACGAGCTCGATGTGCGGCAGTACGAGCCGGTATCGAAGATCGAAGGCAGCGACAATCATTTTGTCGTGCACACCACCAACCTGCACGGCCACGCGCGCGAATATCACGCCCGCAAGTTGGTCCTAGCGACCGGTTATTATGATCGGCCGAATTACATGAACATTCCGGGTGAGGATTTGTACAAGGTCATGCATTACTACCGCGAGCCGCATCCCTTTTTTGGACTTAACGTGCTGGTCATCGGCGGAAAGAATTCGGCGGCGATTGCCGCGCTGGAGTTATGGCGTCACGGCGCGCGCGTCACCCTGGTGCATCGCGGGCCGGGCATCAGCAATTCGGTGAAGTACTGGATCAAGCCCGACATCGAGAACCGCATCAAGGCGGGGCAGGTGACCGCCTACTTCAACACCTGCGTGCGGGAAATCACTTTGGAGCATGTTGTGCTCGATACACCGCAAGGCGAGGTGATGCTGGAGAACGACTACGTTTTTGCGCTGACCGGCTATCATCCGGATTTCGAATTTCTCTGCGCGCTCGGCATCAAGTTGAGCGGCGAAGCCGACAAGCGGCCGGTCGTCAATTCCCAGACCCTGGAAAGCAATGTGCCGGGAATTTATCTGGCGGGCGTAATTGTCGCCGGCATGCGCACCAGCGAAATCTTCATCGAGAACGGGCGCTTCCACGGACAACTCATCGCCGCCGACTTGAAGCAGAAGCTGAAAACGGAAGCCGTGTCGGCGTAAAAGTTGCCGGATGCGGCGAGATCAATCTACTTCAGAGTGACCGTCCCCCCGCCTATTTGTTCGTTGATGAGGCGCGCCACCAGCGGCTTCAAACCTTCTCCGGTTTTGCTGAGCACGAAGTCCTTCTGCTCCTCGGACCAATCGAGCTTGAAGCTGGTGGACAGCGCCGAGATCCAGAGTTGCCGCACCGGTGAATTCGGTGAGATAACGAACCTTCCAGGAGGCTCTTCGAAGCTGATGTGTAGCGCGCCGGAATTTTCTTCGACCTCGAAGTCGGCATCGCCTTCCGCGGCGTAGAGGCTGCGCTTCAACGCTTCCAAGGCCGTATCGGCGCGGCGGCGAAAATCTTGTTCGTCCATGGCGAAATTATACGTGCCGGCTGAGCCTGCGAACTACCGCACCACGCCTTCCAGCGGCGAGCTTGCGGTCGCATACAGTTTCTTCGTCATGCGGCCCGCCAGATAGGCCTGCCGTCCCGCCAGCACCGCGTTCTTCATGGCTTCGGCCATCAGCACCGGGTCCTGCGCTCCGGCGATGCCGGTGTTCATCAGCACGCCGTCAACCCCGAGTTCCATCGCGATGGCCGCGTCCGACGCCGTGCCCACGCCCGCATCCACGATGAGCGGCACCTCGGTGATCATCTCCCGCAGGATGCGAATATTCGGCTGGTTTTGAATTCCCATGCCGCTGCCGATCGGCGCACCGAGGGGCATAACCGCGCTTGCGCCGGCGTCAATCAGGCGCTTGGCAACTACAATGTCATCAGAGGTATACGGCAAAACTATAAAGCCTTCCTTCACCAATACGCGGGTCGCTTCGATGGTGGCCTGCACATCGGGAAACAGAGTTTGTTGGTCGCCGATGACCTCGACCTTCACCCAATCGGAGAGTCCGACTTCACGCCCCAGGCGCGCGGTGCGGATCGCCTCGTCGGCGGTGTAGCAGCCAGCCGTGTTGGGCAGCAGGAAATATTGCTGGGGATCGATGTAGTCGAGCAGCGACTCCTTGCTGCGGTCGAGGTTGACGCGGCGCACCGCAACGGTGACCATCTCGGCGCCGCTGGCCGCGAGGGCGCGCGCCGTTTCCGGCCCCGACTTGTATTTGCCCGTGCCCACGATGAGCCGCGAACGGAACTGCCTGCCTGCAATAGTGAGGTTGAATGAGTCCATGCGCATATTGTAATGAAAAGCGGAAGAGTGTGGATGTGATCGGCCGCCCAGAAGCTGACTTGGCGTTTGGCAAATAGCAACCTTTGCGTCGCTGTCCGCCGTCATTTAGATTGTGAAGAATGGCGACAACAGGTGAACGATTTGAGCGTGCCGTATCCATCATGGCGCGGCTGCGTGGTCCCGGCGGATGCCCCTGGGACCGCGAACAGACCTTCGACACGATCAAACCCTATACGCTGGAGGAAACCTACGAGGTGCTGGAAGCCATCGACGCCCGCGACTGGGATGAGCTTCCTGGCGAACTCGGCGATCTGCTGTTGCAGGTGCTTTTCTACTCGGAGATGGCCGCCGAGGAAAAACGTTTTTCCATCGACGACGTGCTTGACCGACTCTCCAACAAGCTGATCGATCGGCATCCGCATGTGTTTGGCGACGTGAAAGCCGACACGCCGGGTGACGTATTGCGCAACTGGCACGCGCTGAAAGCCGAGGAGAAGAAGAAACGCGAGATGGAGTTCGGAGAAAAGGGGAAGAAGCAAGATCATCCCGAGTCGGTACTCGCCGGTATATCTTCCGCAGTGCCGTCCCTGATGGAGGCCCACAAGATCAGCTCCCGCGTGGCCAATGTGGGCTTCGATTGGCCCAATATCGAGGGGCTATTCGATAAATTGAGCGAGGAGACCGAGGAACTTCGGCAGAACCTGGAAGAGTATCCCGCGCCGGGTCCGCGTCCGGAGTCGGCCGCAGGCGTGGCGGGCGCGCGCGGCGCGAAGATTTCTCCGGAATTGCGCTCGCGCCTGGAGGACGAGGTTGGCGACCTGCTGTTTGTGCTGGTGAACATCGCACGCTATCTCGCACTCGATCCCGAGTCGGCGCTGCGCCAGACCAACCGCAAGTTCCGCCGGCGCTTCCAGTATCTTGAAGACAGGCTTCGCGAGCAGGGACGCAAGCCGTCTGGGGCGTCACTCGACGAAATGGAGTCGCTGTGGCAGGAATCGAAGCGGCAGGAAAAAGCGTGACCGCAAACACCATCGCGCTCCGCAACTGCACCGAGCTGGAGGAGTTTCGCGCCTGCCTGGCCTTGCAGAAGGAAGTCTGGGGATTTGCCGACAATGAGTTAGTGCCGTTGCGAATTTTTTCCCTGGCGCCCAAAATTGGCGGGCAGGTGATCGGCGCCTGGGATGGCGAAACGCTGGTCGGCTTTGCCTTCTCGATTCCGGGAATCCGCAATGGGCATCCCTATCTGCATTCGCATATGCTCGCGGTCAAGGCAGGTTACCGCAATACCGGCCTGGGCCGCCGCACCAAGCTGTTTCAGCGCGAGGACGCCATCGCGCACGGTTACGAACTGCTGGAGTGGACCTTCGATCCTCTGGAGATTAAGAACGCTTACCTCAATCTGGAGCGCCTGGGGGCCATCGCTCGCCGCTACAACCTCAATCAGTACGGGATCACGTCGTCGCCGCTGCAGGGTTTCCTTCCTACGGACCGTCTGGTTGCCGAGTGGTGGCTGACTTCGAGGCGGGTTGAAACGCTGCTCTCCACCGGCAAGCATCCCGAATTCTTGGAGGCGGCGCGCGTGGAAGTTCCCGCCGAGATCTACGCCTGGAAGGAACAGCCCGACACGCGGCAGAAAGCCGCGGCGGTGCAACTGCGCAACCGCGAGGCATTCTTGTCGGCGTTCTCGCGCGGGCTGGCCTGCCTGGGTTATGAGCGCGATGTGCACGGCAATGGCAGGTTCCTGCTGGGACATTGGGAGGAAGACTGGTCGTATGCGAGCAAGTGAACGATGAAGATTGAAGCCATCACTCTGCGCGAGCTGCAAATTCCGCTCGTCCACTTTTTTGAGACGAGCTTTGGCCGCACCACTACCCGGCGCATTTTGCTGGTCACCGTGCACGCCGACGGACTGGAAGGCTGGGGCGAGTGCGTGGTCGGCGAAGCGCCGTTTTACAGCGAGGAATACATTGAGGGCGCGTGGGATGTGAGTGCGCGCTATCTGGCTCCCGCCCTCCTCGGCAAGACGGTGCAGTCGGGATGCGAGGTGCCCCCTCTGCTGGCGCGCATTCGCGAGCATCGCATGGCCAAGGCGGCGCTGGAAAACGCGGTCTGGGATGCTGAAGCGCAGGAGAAGGGAACTCCGCTGTGGAAGCTGCTGGGCGGCACGCAGCGCGAAATCGCTTGTGGCGTGAGCATCGGTATCCAGGATTCGCACGCGCAACTGCTGCAAAAGATCGAAACCGAGCTGGCCGCCGGATACCAGCGCATCAAGGTCAAGGTGAAGCCGGGATGGGACATCGAGGTGCTGGAGAAGATTCGCGCCCGCTGGCCCGGCATTCTGCTGAGCTGCGACGCCAACTCCGCTTACACGCTGGCCGACAGCGACCATCTCAAGGACTTCGACCGCTTCAATCTGCTGATGATTGAGCAGCCGCTGTGGAGCGACGATTTCTACTTCCATGCGCGGCTGCAGAAGCATTTGCTGACCGCAATCTGCCTCGATGAAGCCATCCGCAGCGCTCGTGACGCCGAGGCCGCCCTGGAACTTGGTGCCTGCCGCATCGTCAACATCAAGGTCGGGCGGATCGGAGGTTTCTCCGAAGCCATCCTGGTGCACGATGTAGCGCAGGCTTTTAAAGTGCCGGTCTGGTGCGGAGGTATGCTGGAGTCGGGAATTGGCCGCTCCCACAATGTGGCACTTTCAACGCTGCCCAACTTTACCCTGCCGGGCGATATCTCGGCTTCGAAGCGATACTGGAAGGAAGACATCATCGAGCCCGAGGTCGAGGTCTCACCGCAGGGAACGATCGCCGTCAGCCACCAGCCCGGTCGCGGCTATGCGTTGCGCAAGGACCTAATTGACAAGCTGACCGTGCGAAAAAAGGTGCTGAAGAACTAGAGCGGATTCGAAGCTGGCGTAGCCGGGTGGAGCGCTACTTTAGCTGGACTATTGATGAGCCCATGTGATTTCTTGGAGTGTCATCCTGAGCGACGAGCGTAGCGAGGAGTCGAAGGAACCCTTTGGCCGCCAAGCAAGCCCAGATTTGTTGCTGCGCTAAGCATGTGATTTTTTGCAGCTATAGGGGTCCTTCGACTCGCTTCGCTCGCTCAGGATGACAGACAGAAAAGCAGGGTTCCGGTTCCGTCCCGCTTCACTTGTGTCTTCTGTTTTCCGCCTTCACGCCGCCGCCATTTTCGGCCACTACGGCATCGCTTTTGTACAGCAACTCCAAAGCTTGGGCCGTGGTGAGATTGGCGGGAACCGGACGAAAATCGTAGGTCGTTTCCGTGGACGAAATGGTGAATGGCTTAACCAGCAGGATCCTGCCATTGAACTGCAGGGTCTGGCGCACCATCTCCCAGCGGCCTCCGCCCACCTCCCTTTGCTCGATGATAAACTTGCCGCCCTGGTAGAGCCTGCCCAGAATGCCCCAGCCAAAGTCCACATCCTTGAACAGGGTGCCATCAATCTTGGTGAAGCGCGCCGCCCGCGGATCGATCAGCATGTCGCCTTGCATGCCCTGGTACACCATGGTTTCGTGGTTCGGGGGATTAAATTTCGGGTTGGGCTTAAAAGTGAGGTGCACGAGCGGTTCACCGTTAGGGCCGGGCTGCTCTCCCGCATAGGTGTAGAGAAAGGCGCCGGGCAGGCTGGTTAACATCACCGACTCCCGCTGGTCTTCCTCCTTCGTGGCCTGCTTTCTTTTACGGCGCGCCTCGGGATCGTTGGCGTACTTCTGCAGCTTCTGATCGTCCTTGGCCCGCTGCTCGGGCGTCAGCGGCTGGTCGTTGATGGCTATGGTTCTTAGCAGTCCCCCCTGCGGCGTCTGGATTACTGCTTTCGTGATCGAACGGCCCTTTTCCTCGTCGCGGTCCTTGAACATGAAATAAACCGGCGAGTTGCTGGCTTTGATCTCGTTCGCGGCAGCGCGGTGCACCAGTTCGAGCGGGTCAATAGCTGCCTTCTGCTGGGCGCGACCCGGCACGCCGATCGTCAACGCACACAGCAATACGGCTACAATCCGACCCATACGCTTTCCCGATCGATACACGTGCTCTGCGCTCAACCGCAAGATAACTCCCAACCAATTAGACGAAGCCCTGTGCGTCTTAGTTGCTTTTTCGACAAGCTTGCTGGTTGCGCCGGGAAAACCCGTAGTTGCAGCATCTTCCAGCTAGGTGTCGGCTCCGGCGGCAGGTCTGGCGCACTCGTCCAAGAAGTTTGCGATCAGGCTGCCCGTTGGTTTCACTCTGTCATCTCTTTCGCAGAGTCGGCAAATTCTCATCCAGCGGGTATAAATTTGTGAAGCGGATACGCCGCGCTGAACCGGCAGAGTCAGCCTCAGCCGAGCGGTCCGCCATCGGTCGGCGATCTCACCGCTCCATTCCTGATGCGACGAACTGTCATTCCCGAGTTGCTCGACGACGATCTCGGCACCGCCGCGGAGATTGCGGCAACGCTAAGCGATTTGCGGCATATCAATCAGTGGTTCGGCGGAATGCGCACGACGACCGAGTTACTTCGTCGAGTTGCGCGCGAGGGCGGCTGCCGCAAACGCTCGCTACTGGAAGTGGGCGCGGGGGCCGGCGACGTAGCTTTGGCGGCGCAGAGGGTGCTCGCAGAATCCGGCATTGGGTTACAGGTGACCCTTCTGGACCGCTGGTGGTCGCATCTGCCACGCGGAGGCGCAGTTTCAGTTGCCGGCGACGCCTTGCGCCTGCCCTTTCGGGATGGCGCATTCGATGTCGTAAGTTGTTCGCTGCTGGCCCATCATTTTGAACCCGACGCGCTGGTGAAGTTTGCCGGCGAGGCCCTGCGCGTCTGCCGGCAGGCGGTGCTGATCAACGATCTCATCCGCAGCCGCTTGCACCTGCTGCTGGTTTATCTGGGATTGCCGCTCTTCCGCAGCCGCATCACCTGGCACGACGCACCGGCATCGGTCCGCCGGGCCTACACCTGCGACGAGCTGCGGGCCTTGCTGGCACACGTAGCAGCCAGAAAAGTTGAGGTTTCGCGGCATTACCTGTTTCGCATGGGGGTGCTGCTGTGGAAGTGAGAGCCACGAACGAATTTGACCTCGCGATCGTGGGCGGAGGCCCAGCGGGAACTTCGTGTGCGATTACGGCGGCGCGACTGGGTGCCAGCGTCGGCTTGTTCGACGCCAAAGACTTCCCGCGACACCGGGTCTGTGGAGAATTCGTTTCGGCGGAATCGTTGGATGTTCTGGCCGGCCTGCTGCAAGATGTGCCAGCGGCCGGAACGCTGTTTCAAACCGCGCCGGTGATCGGCCGCACACGTTTGCTGCTGGGCCAGCGGGTAATCGAGGCGCCCGTCGCTCCTCCGGCCCTGAGCATTTCCCGCTACGACCTGGATGCGTCGCTATGGGAAGCCGCTCGCTGGGCTGGAGCGGTGGCCCATCCCAACTGTGAGGTGGTTGGCAACGAGGGTGACGGTCCGTTCACGCTGCGAACGTCTGCCGGAACAGTTAGGGCGAAAGCGCTGATCGTCGCCGCCGGCAGATGGTCGCAGTTCACCGCTGACCGGACGGTCCCCGCGGGCCCCAAATGGATCGGCCTCAAGGCGCACTTCCAGGAACCCTGGGCGGAGCCCTGTACCGATCTTTATTTTTTCGCCAATGGCTACTGCGGCGTGCAACCAGTGTCAGACGGTGTGGTGAATGCCTGTGCCATGGTCCGCTCCGACCGGGCGACCTCGCTTGAGGACGTTTTCAAGCTCCATCCAAGCTTGGCGCGTCGGGCGGCGCATTGGCGCGCGATCATGCAGCCCGTTAGTACGGCTCCGCTGATCTACCGCCAGCCGCAGCCGGCACGAGGGAACACGCTATTTGTTGGTGACGCAGCCGCGTTTATCGATCCCTTTGCCGGCGACGGTATTTCCATCGCTTTGCGCAGCGGGCGGGTGGCCGCGCAGTGCATCTGCAACTTTCTGCTGGGCCGGGCTGCGCTGGGCGAAGCGGTGGACCTTTACCAGCAAGAGTATTCCCGCCAATTTGCGCCACTGTTGTCGGCCGCTTCGCGGGTGCGCTACCTGCTGTCGTTGCCGCCCTTCGCCCAATCGGCAGTATTCGAGTTGTTCCGATTTCCCGGCCTACTACCCTGGGTGATTCGCAAGACCCGTCGCGCCGTGTGATTCCTGTGCCAATTGAGAGGCCTTCGATCTAAACTACAAGCCACAGTCGCCAGACTTTACCAAGCCACCCAAGGAGGCAGATTGAATGGCCGACCCGACATTGCAAGTGTCCGTCCGTAACACCACTCCCCGCGACTTCAATGGCATTACCGACCTCTGCCAGAGAACTTATCCGGAGACGCCGCCCTGGAACGCCGACCAGCTCTCGTCCCACCTGCGGGTCTTCCCGGAAGGCCAGTTCGTGGCCGTGTATGGTCCCGACGAAACTGTTGTGGGAATGACGGCTAGCCTGATCGTCGATTGGGACAACTACGAAATGCTCGACAGTTGGGAGCAGTTTACCGCTGACGGCATGTTTACCAATCACGATCCGCGGAAGGGACGCACGCTGTATGGCGCTGAAGTGATCGTCGATTCCACCCTGCAGCATCATGGGATCGGCGACAAGCTCTATAGCTCCCGGCGCAGCCTGACCGAGTCGCTCCAGCTAAGACGGATCCGGGCTGGATCGCGGTTGCGCGGCTATCACCAATGGGCCGCCACGCTGAAGCCCGAAGAGTACGTCACCGAAGTCGTGGAGGGTCTCCAGTACGATCCAACCCTCAGTTTTCAGTTGCAGGAAGGCTTTCATGTTCTGGCGGTGGTCCCGCATTATCTAACCGACGATCCCGAAAGCCTCGGCTACGCGGCGGTTATCGAATGGTTGAGCCCGCAACTAATCCGCCCGGAGCATATCGCCGGCAGACCTACGCAGTTCTTGCGCAAGGGCCTTGCCCCAGGAGAAGGAAGAGTTCGCGCGAAAGGTGCGGGGGCGACCGCGGAAAGCTGACACGGGACTTCTACCGTACCACCAGCACCTCACGTATGTTGTCGCGGCCGAGAAAGAACTTGATGGAGGAGTATTCGCGGAAGAGGTTTTCCACATGCCGGCTGCTGAAGATGCGTTGCAGCTTGTAGGCGCGGGCGGGCTGCAGTTCCAGGGTGTCCTTGGAGGCGATGTTGTAGCGGTAAAACGTAGCGTCGGGGCCGGCGTCCTTGGTGTGGAAGAAGGCCAGCATGGTTGCGCCCGGTTTCATGGCGACCTGGATGCGCTCGATCAGGGGCCTCACCACAGGCTCGGGCAAGAAATCCGCCAGGTCCCAGAACATGACCGCATCGAATTCCCCTCTCGAGAAAACGAGGTTTTCACGGAGAAAACGCTCGACATCGAAGGTGGCGCCGCCATCGCCATTGGGGATGATAAGGGATTTGTCGCTGGCCGTGCGGAGTACGTCTTCCTGGTGAAACCTATGTCCCAAGCCGGTCATGAAGGTGATGCTGGCCGGCGATGTCGAGCCCAGGTCGAGGACCGTGAGACCTTCTTCGCCAGAGATCGAGCGGATAAATTCGCTGAAGCCGGTGGAGCGACGGCTCACCTTTTGCCCGGGAACAATTTCGTCATCCGTGCTCTGCCGGACAGAGCCACCGAATAGCCTGCTGAAGATACCAGGAGCCACCGCGAACATTGTATGGGCAAACGTCACTGCCATCAATCTTTTCGCGCTGGCCGCAGCGGGAAAGGCCTGGCAGGATAGTCAGGACGGTCAGGATGGTGGCGAGAACGATTACGGGGCGCTTTGGGCAGCGCCCCTAGACGAAGCAATTGGCCTCTAGAACTTCTTGGGCTCCAGAAGCGATCCTTGCGCCGAGCTGGCGGATACGGGAGCTGCCGCGGCGAGCGCGGAGGCTGGCGGTTTCGTCTCCACCTTCACGGCAGGTTCGGGCTTCTGGATGTCAATCGTCCCCTTAAAGAAAGCTCCATCTTCGATCGAGATGCGCGCGGTGGAAATATTTCCGGCCAAGGACGCGGTTTTGCGCAGTTCGACGCGCTCGGTGGCGTGCACGTCGCCATCCACCCGGCCATGTAGAATCACATTGCGGGCTTCGATGTTGGCCCGCAACCGTCCATTGGGACCGACGGTGAGGCTTTGACCGCGCAGCGAAATAGAGCCCTCGACCTCGCCGTCGATAATTAAATCTTCACTGCCCGAAAGTTCACCCTTCACGACGACCGACTTGCCAATGGTGGCAACCTCGTTGCTCCGCAAACTATCGCTGCGGGCGGGTTCGGCCTGACGCGGGGACGCACCAAGAGGCGGATTAAAAGCTGGCACTGCCGGGCCCGGCTCAGGAACAGGCATCGTGTGTTCGTCTTCTTTGCGTTTCCACATACGGTTGAACTCCACGCGGTCGCAGCGCCGGCCAGCAGGCGTCCGCGGCGTCCCTCGTCGGGTGCGCCTAAACCGCTGGCAAGAGCATACCCAACTGGCAGCGTAGCCGCAAACAATTTTGCCAACAAACCGAAAAATAAGGCGATTTTCGGGCGACTCCCGGCGGTCGTCCGAGTAGGGCTCGCAATCACAGGGTAGCCGTCACCGCTATCAGCTTCCCGGCTCCCGTATAATGGCAGGTTTCATACCTCCCGCCGACGCGCAAGCAAATCCACCGGCGAGAGCTTAGGATTCATTCCCATGACCCAAATTGAGCTGATCCGTGCCCGCGAAATTCTGGACTCGCGCGGCAATCCTACGGTAGAAGCGGATGTCATCCTGGAGAGCGGAGCGCGCGGGCGCGCGGCCGTGCCCAGCGGGGCCTCCACCGGCGAGCACGAGGCGCTGGAGCTGCGCGATGGCGACAAGGCCCGCTATGCCGGCAAAGGCGTCCTGAAAGCGGTCGCCAACATCAACGAGGTCATCGGGCCGGAACTGGAGGGTATGGACGCCAGCGAACAGCGCGGCCTCGACAATGCCATGCTGGTGCTCGACGGTACGCCCACCAAGAGCAAGCTGGGCGCCAATGCGACTCTTGCGGTGTCCATGGCAGCCGCGCGCGCCATGGCTGACCACCTGGGCATCGAACTGTACCAATATCTCGGGGGCTTCACGGCCGGCCTGCTGCCTACGCCCCAGATGAACATCTTGAACGGCGGCGCGCATGCTGACAATAACGTGGACTTCCAGGAGTTCCTGATTATGCCGGTGGGCGCAAAGTCGTTCAGCGAAGGCCTGCGCTGGGGTGTCGAGACCTTCCACGTGCTCAAAGGCGTGCTGAAGAAGCGCGGCTACAACACTGCCGTCGGCGATGAAGGCGGCTTTGCGCCGTCGGTGAAGTCGAACGCGGAAGCCATTGAAGTCATCCTCGAAGCCATCACCCAGGCGGGCTACAAGCCGGGTGAACAAATCGCGGTTGCGCTGGATCCGGCGGCCAGCGAGTTCTACGACAGCGCAAAAAAGAAGTACGTCTTCAAGAAGTCCGACAAGAGCGAGCATTCCAGCGAGGAAATGGTGAAGTTCTGGGCTGATTGGGTGCGGCAGTATCCCATCGTGTCGCTGGAAGACGGCTTCGCCGAAGACGACTGGGAGGGCTGGAAGCTGGTGACCGACGAACTGGGCGGCGAGATCCAGCTTGTGGGCGACGATATTTTCGTGACCAACATCGAGATTTTCCAGCGCGGCATCGACGCTGGTGTGGCCAACTCGATTCTCATCAAGCTGAACCAGATTGGCTCGGTGAGCGAGACCATTGACGCCATCAACCTGGCACGCCAGAACGGCTACACCGCGGTGATCTCGCATCGTTCGGGCGAGACGGAAGACACGTTCATCGCGGACTTTGCCGTCGCCACCGGCGCAGGGCAGATCAAGACCGGCTCGGCCTCGCGCACCGACCGCGTCGCCAAGTACAACCAGTTGCTGCGGATTGAAGAAGAACTCGGACCGGCAGCACGGTTCCTGGGATTGAAGGCGCTGAACTATCACGGGGAGGGCAGGGGCTAGGGACTAGGGGATAGTGGCTAGTTTCAAGTTTCGAGTTTCAAGTTTCGAGCTGCACACCCCTGATTTGTCATCCCGACCGAGGTCGCTGCTACGACCGAGCGGAGGAATCTGCGGTTCGGACGAATTCACTACTTGCCAATGTCCACCATCCCCAAACCGCTCATCCTCATCATCCTCGATGGCTGGGGTTACGCTCCGCCGTCGGGGGCCAATGCCATTTCGCTGGCGCGCAAGCCCAACTACGATCGCCTGCTCGCCGAATTTCCCAATACGCTGATCCACACCAGCGGGCGCTACGTCGGCCTGCCCACCGGACAGATGGGCAATAGCGAAGTCGGCCATCTCAACATCGGCGCCGGGCGCGTGGTGTACATGGACATCACCAAGATCGATCTGATGATTGAGAATGGCGAGCTCTTTTCCAACCCGGCGCTGCTAGAGGCGATGAAGAAGGCGCTCACGGGCGGCCGGCGGCTGCACTTCTTTGGACTACTCTCCGACGGTGGCGTGCACTCGCACCAGAACCAGCTCTATGCGCTGCTGCGCATGGCCAAGCAGAACGGGGTGGACCGCGTCTTCGTGCACTGCTTCATGGATGGGCGCGACACCCTGCCCACCAACGGCGCGGGCTACATTGAGCAGTTGCAGCAAAAGATGCGCGAGTACAACGTCGGGCAGATCGCCAGCGTTAGCGGGCGCTACTACGCCATGGACCGCGACAAAAAGTGGGAGCGCGAGAAGAAGGCCTTCGACGCGATGGTGTATGGAGACGCGGAGGGCGGGCACTACACCGACGCGGTGCAGGGCGTGAAGGACTCCTACAACCGCGGCGTCACCGACGAGTTCATCATTCCGTTCGTAGTCACTGACCATCGCGGCGAACCGGTGGGCACGATTCGCGACGGCGATGTCTGCATCAACTTTAATTTTCGCGCCGATCGCGCGCGGCAAATCACCCGCTGCCTGGCGCGCAACAGCCACTTCACGCCACAGGACGGCCGCGAACTTGAAGGCTGGGAAGATCTCGACCGCATCATCCCGCGCGACCGCGTTCCCAAAGATCTGACCTACGTCTGCATGACGCGCTACGACAAAAACTTTACCCTGCCGGTCGTCTCGCCACCCGAGTCGCTGACCAACATTCTGGCGAACGTGATGGCCGACCGCCACCTGCGCAATCTGCGCGTAGCCGAGACCGAGAAGTACGCTCACGTCACCTATTTCTTCAACGGCGGCGTCGAAAAGCCATTTCCCGGCGAGGACCGCGTGATGGTGCAGTCGCCCAAGGTCGCGACCTACGATCTGAAGCCGGAAATGTCGGCGCAGGGAGTGGCCGATGCGGTAATCAAAGCGATCGCGAATAACACCTTCGACGTGATGGTGGTGAACTTTGCCAATGCCGACATGGTGGGACACTCCGGCAAGATTCCGCCGACCATCACCGCCGTCGAAACTGTTGACGGCTGCCTGGGTCAGATTCACACGGCGCTACGTCAGCGCGGCGGCGCCATGATCGTTACCGCCGACCACGGCAACGCCGAGCAGATGATCGATCCGGCTACGGGAGGTCCGCAGACGGCGCATACCACGAATCCCGTGCCCTTCATCGTGGTGGCGGAGCATGCAGTCACGCCGGGGCAGTTCAAGGGAGATGCGCGCCGCTTCACCCTGCGTCCCGATGGCGCGCTGCAAGACATTGCGCCTACCATGCTCGGGATTCTCGGTATCCCGCAACCCAAGGAAATGACGGGACACGATCTGCGAGTGCTGGCCGAAACTGAGGTGAAACACTAGGACACCACAGAGACACAGGGGCGCAGAGGCGTTCAATTTTGAGAGCTCGGGAAATCCGCCAACAATGACTGGAGCTTGTTTCAAAAATGTCCTGCAGTGTTCTGGGTGGAAGCGCGGGCCTTTAGGCCCGCGAAAATCGCGACTCCAAGAAAAGGGCTTTAGCCCTGGTTTAGCAAAACGAGCTTTTTGAAACACGCTCTAACTAAATATCTTAATCGCTCACCTGAAAATCTCATGGCATTGAAACAGAAAGTCCTCTGTGCCTCTGTGGTGAATCGCTGTTTCGACAACTTGAAACTTGAAACTGGAAACTCGAAACTGTCTTCGTGAAGCTTCTTATCGCTCTCCATCACCGCTTTCCTCTCTGGCAGGTCCCGCCATGGTTCTCGGAGCGGCTGCGCCGCGATTTTCCCCAGCTCGAAGTGGTCCATCTGCCCAACTACGACCGTGTGACGGAAGAAATCGCCGATGCCGACATTGCGATCGCCTGGTCGTTGCGCGGAGAGCAGATCAAGGCGGCAGAGAGACTGCGATGGATTCATTCCACGGCTGCGGCGGTCCATCACCTCATGACACCTGAATTGCTGGCCAGCGACATCGTCGTGACCAACGCCCGCGACGTCCACGGGCCGGTCGTTGCCGAACATGCGATCGCACTGGCGTTCGCACTCGCCAAGCGATTGCCGCAATCCGTGCGGTATCAGCAGCAGAAGCACTGGGCGCAGCATGACCTATGGAACCAGCGGCCTCGTCCTCGCGAACTCAACGGCGCAACCATGACAATCATTGGGCTGGGCGCGATCGGCGCTCCACTGGCGCGACTGGCGAAGTCCCTGGGCCTGCGCGTGGTGGGTGTGCGCGAGCACCCGGAGCGGGGAAGCGAGGTAGCTGACGCCGTCTATGGCTTCGACGAACTCGACCAGGCATTGAGCGTGGGCGACTTCATCGTGCTGGCGGTTCCGGTCACCCCCAAGACTCGTCACTTGATGAATGCCGAGCGTCTGGCTCGGCTGAAGCCGGATGCTTATCTGATCAACGTAGGCCGAGGTGTTCTCGTTGATGAAGCCGCGCTGGTAGATGCGCTGCGCGCCCGGAGCTTCGGCGGCGCGGCGCTCGATGTCACCACTGAGGAGCCGCTTCCAGCAGAGTCTCCGCTGTGGGAGATGGAAAATGTTTTGATTACCCCTCACATTGCCGGGTTGACGGAAAAGATGTGGGAGCGCCACTACGCCCACTACACGGGAAACCTGCGGCGGTTCTTAGAGGGGCAGCCGCTGTTGTGGGTGGTGGACAAGAAAAAGGGATATTAGCGGCTCAGCACTCCGGTGACTGACGCTGACTCCTCGCCCGGTCATCCCGCTTCGTTTTGTATAATCGTTGGTTTGCACACCATGCTGAAGGAGAATCTGTTGCAACAGGCGGAAATTGGCATCATCGGCGGGAGTGGTCTCTACTCCATGGTGGGGCTGACTGACGTGCGCGAGGTGGCGCTGGATACGCCGTTTGGCCCGCCCTCCGATGCCTACGTTCTGGGCACACTGGCCGGTCGAAGCGTAGCTTTTCTGGCGCGTCACGGTCGCGGACATCGCTTCATGCCGACGGAGATCAATTACCGCGCCAACATTCACGGCTTGAAGCAGCTTGGGGTGTCGCGGATCATTTCGCTGTCCGCCGTCGGCTCTCTGAAGGAAGAGCATCGGCCACTGGATTTCGTCATTCCTGATCAGTTTGTCGATCGCACGCGCCATCGGATCAACACCTTCTTCGGCGATGGACTGGTCGCACACGTTGGACTTGGACATCCCATTTGCGAGGAAGAGGCGGTAGTGCTCGCGCAGGCTTGCGGTCGCGCCGGTGTGAATGTAAAGCAGGGCGGCACGTACCTCAACATGGAAGGGCCGCAGTTCTCGACTAAAGCTGAGTCCAATCTGTATCGCAGTTGGGGCATGGACGTGATCGGCATGACCAACCTCACGGAGGCCAGGCTGGCCCGTGAAGCCGAGCTGTGCTACGTCACTGTCGCCATGGTTACGGATTACGATTGCTGGCACGAGGAACACGATCACGTCAGCGTGGACCAGATTATCGCCGTGCTGCTGAAGAACGCGGAGCACGCATGTAACGTGGTGCGAGAAGCGGTGGCGGCGATGCCCAAGACGCCAGGTTGCAAGTGCGGTTCGGCGTTGCAGAACGCGATCATCACGCAGAAGGACGCTGTACCTGCCGCCACGCTGCAGCGCTTGAGGTTGCTGGTGGGCAAATATTTCAACTCCGAAGAGAAAGCGGGAATATAGGATTTGTCCATTCTTGTGGTCGGTTCGGTCGCATTCGATACCCTCAAAACTCCTTACGGCGAGCGCCAGAAGATTCTGGGTGGCGCGGCCACCTATTTCTCGCTTTCGGCCAGCTACTTTGCCGATGTGCGGGTGATCGCGGTGGTGGGCGAAGATTTTACCGCCGAGAACGAAGCCGTGATGACCAGTCGCGGCGTCGATACGCGTGGAATCCAGCATGCCAAAGGGAAGACCTTTCATTGGTCCGGTGAGTATGGCGAAAACGTCAACGAAGCGAAAACGCTGAATACCGAGTTGAACGTTTTCGAAAGCTTTCAGCCGCAAATCCCCGCCGCGTACAACGACTCGGACTTCCTGTTTCTAGCCAACATCGATCCCGTGCTGCAGATGCGGGTGCGCGACGCCATGCAGAACGTGAAGCTGGTGGGCGGCGACACCATGAACTTCTGGATCAGCGGGCATCGGGAGAAGCTGGGCGAGATGTTGAAGCGAGTGGACGTGCTGCTGATCAACGACACCGAAGCCAAGATGCTGGCGGGCGACAGCAGTTTGCCGCGGGCGGCGCGCAAGGTGCTGCAACTGGGCCCGCGCGCGCTGGTCATCAAGCATGGCGAATATGGCGCCACCATTTTCTTTCGCGATGGGGAATTCGCCGGAGGGCATCATCCGTTTCGGGCCCCGGCGTTGCCTCTCGACGAGGTCCGCGATCCCACCGGCGCCGGCGACAGTTTTGCCGGGGGCTTCATGGGCTACATCGCCTCGCAGGGCGAGGTCAGCCGCCGCGTGCTGAAACACGCCATGTTCTACGGCAGCGTGATGGGCTCTTTCTCGGTGGAGCGCTTCGGCACCGAGCGGCTGCAAGCGCTCACGCGCCAAGAGATCGATGAGCGGTTTGAGGTTTTTCGCGAGTTGACGCATTTGGACTAAGCGAACACCTCATGTCGCGATGACATCTCACAAGGGATACACTTCAACTCAAGGAACTCACATGACGCCCGAAACCGAAGCCAAGCTGAACGAACTGGCGCAGCGCACCCATCGCAGCAAGGATGAGCTGTTGGAAGAAGCAGTAAGTTGTCTTGTTGCATATAACGAGTGGTTCGAGGGCAAAATAAAGCACAGTCTAGCGGCGGCGGAACGGGGCGAAACGGTTCCGGACGAAGACGTACGTGCGTGGGTCCAACAGCGGGGTTCGGGCCAGACGCGCAGTCCCGCCGAAGACTTTCGCCCTATCGACATTTCTGGCGAGCCGCTGTCGGAAACCATCCTCCGTGAAAGACGCTGATCGCGCTGTCCTCCAACAGCGCTCCACCCCACAGCGCAGTGAAGCAGGCTTCACGCTGCTTCTTGGCGGCCTCTCCATAGCAGCGCTTTTCTTCTATTACTTCAAACGAGAACTGCTGCTTTACGGCGATGCCGTGGCGCACATCAACATTGCGCGCCGGGTCGTGGATAACCGGCATCCGCTGACGTCGTACGGGCAACTGGGCACGGTCTGGCTCCCCCTGCAACACGTTGCCATGCTGCCGTTCGTGTGGATTGAGGCGCTCTGGCGCAGCGGGATCGCTGGCTCCATTCCCAGCATGGTGGCGTATATCGTGGGCACGCTGGGCATATTTCGCCTGGTGAGAGGACGAGCATCCGTCCCGGCCGCCTGCTTCGCCGCAGCCATCTACGCCCTCAATCCAAATCTGCTCTACCTGCAGACCACGGCGATGAACGAGCCCATCTTCCTCGCCTTCTTCGTCTGGACATTGGTCTATCTCGACGAGTTCCTGCGCGCTGCCTCGCCGCCAGCGAACGGCGCGCATGGAATGCCGGCGCAGATAAAGCCTGAGCACGCGCTGGAAGCCTGCGGAATGAGTTTGGCTGGCGGGGCCTATACGCGCTACGACGGATGGTCTGTCGCCACCGTCGTGATTGTCGTGATTCTGTGTATCTTCGCGCGCTGGTGGCGGCGGGTGACCGACAGCGCGCAGCGCAAGTCGATGGCGAAATCGCTGATCGAAGTTTTAGTGCTGAACGCGCTGGTTCCGGTTTACTGGTTTGTCTATACCTACTGTGTGTCAGGGCATGGACTTGATTTCCTTAATGGCCCGTATTCGGCCAAAGCGATTGCGCTGCGCACGACGGCCCGGGGTGCGCCTCCCTATCCCGGCCAGCATGATCTATTCACCGCCGCACTCTACTTTCTGAAATCGGCCAAGCTGAACATGGGAGCCGGCTTCTGCGGACAGGCGCTTTTTGCCCTGGCCCTGGCCGGAACGGTTGCAGCAGTATGGAAGTTCCGCCGCTACCGAGTCCTCCTGCTCCTTTGGCTCCCGCTGCCGTTCTATGCGCTTTCCATCGCCTACGGCAGCGTGCCCATCTATCTGCCGGTGTGGTACCCCTTCTCGTATTACAACGTGCGCTACGGGCTTGAACTGTTGCTCGTGTTCGCAGTTTTTCTCGCTGTATTGATGGACTTCATCCTGGAACGGTTGAGCGGACCGGCGGCGCGGATCGCGACGGCGGTGATCGTGATTGGCTTTGTGGCGGCGAGCTACGTATCGATCTATAGCCAAACACCGATCACCTTGCGGGAGGCGCAAGTGAATTCCGCTGGCCGCATCGTGATGGACCGCGCGCTGGCCAACTCTCTGCAGGAATTGCCGGGCTCGGCCACGCTGCTCATGTACGGAGCCGAGCACGCCGGCGCACTACAGCAGGCAGGGATTTCGTGGCGCCGCGTCATTTCCGAAGGGGAGCATCCCGACTGGGATTGGGCGCTGCTCGATCCGGCGCGGCATGCCGACTACATGGTTGCCTGCCAGGGCGATCCGGTGTGGGCGGCGGTACGGCCACAGCGCGCCGAATTGACGGAACTGCTGTCCATCAGCGTTCCCGGCCAATCGCGCTGCACCCTCTACAAGCGGTACCGCTAGGCATGTACGATTTCGGTGGTGTCGGCAGGCAAGGGAATGCGTTTTTCCAGATACTCTTCCGCGATCATCTGGAAAACGCAGGCCAACTCGCTCAGTGCCTCTTCGCGCGTCGGCATTAGGGCGTAGCAGCCCGGGATGGCGGGAATTTCAGCAACCCATGCGCCGTCTGGCTGGCGGTACAAGACGGTTTTGTAGTCTTCAAGCTTCACGGCGGGCTCTCGATTTCGTCACAGTCTATCACGCAAGCGTCTCCAACCGACGGTGCGGTTGACCTTGCAATGAACGCGCTTGCGAATCCTCCGCCCGCACACTTGCAGTTAACAGCCTATAACCTCGCCGTTTGTTACAATCCGCCCATTGAGCGCGACTGATATGGCGAGTGTTCCGTTCGTTAAGGCGACGGCTTGCGGCAACGATTTTCTGATCGTGGATTTCGCCCACGCGCCCAGCGATATCCACTCTTTCAGCCGGCGCATCTGCGATCGCCATAATGGCGTCGGCGCCGACGGGGTGGAATGGGTGCTGCCCGCCATCGATGCCGACCTGCGGGTGCGGCTGCTGAACGCCGATGGTTCCGAGGCGGAAATCTCGGGCAATGGCACGCGCTGCGTGGCGGCATGGTATTGCGCCGAGAACAAGCGCAGCTCGGTCGTCATTCGTACGGGCGCCGGCCTGAAGACCTGCGACCTGACCGCGCGCGCGGGCAACAGTTTCGAGTTTCGCAGTTCCATGGGTGGGCCGGAGGTGGGGGATGAGTTTCCCATCAAGCTCGCCTGCGGAGAGTTTTCCGGTATTCCGGTGTCCATGGGCAATCCTCATTTCGTGGTTTACGTGCCCGAGTTTGAGCTGGGCTGGCAGGCGGTGGCGCAACAAATCACAACCCATCACGACTTCAAGTATGGGATGAACGTTGAGTTGGTAAGGATACTGAATCAAAGCGAGATCGAGGTGCGATTCTGTGAGCGCGGCGTGGGCGAGACCATGTCGTCCGGCACCGGTTCTTGCGCCGCCGCGGTGGCGTCCATTCACACCGGCAAAGTGCAGTCGCCCGTGCGCGTGCATGCTCCCGGCGGGGTGCAAACTGTGGAATGGAACGAAGAAGTGTTTCTCTGCGGTCCGGCAACGCTACTCTGCCGGGGTGAGTTTTTCGTTTAAGATGAGAAAATAAGCCATCCTGATGAATTCTTCCGCACAGCCTGAACGCCTGCGTCCTCCCGCCTTACAGCAGGGTGACACGGTCGGCATTATTGCTCCGGCCAGCGGGTTCCGTAAGGAGGACCTCGAAGCAGGTTGCGACACCTTGCGCCGGCTGGGTTACCAACCCTTCTATTTACCCTCGATCTTTGAACGCGTCCTTTATTTTGCCGGCTCCCTGGAGCGGCGGATCGCCGAATTGCACGAGATGTTCAGCAGACCTGAAGTGCGCGCCATTCTTTGCGCGCGCGGAGGTTATGGCTCGAACTATTTGCTGCCGCACCTCGACCTGGAACTTATCCGCGCAAATCCAAAGATCTTTGCCGGCTGCAGCGATGTGACCACCTTGCTCACCTACTTGTGCGACCGCGCCGGCTTGGTCACCTTTCATGCGCCCATGGTCGCGGGAGATTTTTCCCGGTCCGGCGGTGTTGATGTGGAAGCATGGTCGGCGGCGGTGTCGTCCGGAAAGTCCTATCCGGTGGCGTTTGTCCGTGATGATGTGCGGCCGCTGATGGAAGGCGATGCCGAGGGCACTCTCTACGGCGGCTGCCTGTCGATGCTCTGTGCCTCGCTGGGCACACCGTATGAGGTCCGCACCGAGGGCACGATTCTCTTTCTCGAGGACCGCGCAGAAAAGCCGTACCAGCTCGACCGCATGCTGATGCAGTTGAAACTGGCCGGCAAGTTCGACGGAGTGGCTGGAATTATTTTTGGCGAGATGCTCGACTGTAGCCAACGGCGCGCTGCGGACGAGACCCTTCACGATCTCGTGCTCCGTATTCTTGGCGAGTTTAAGGTCCCAATCGCGTTTGGGCTGAAGTCCGGCCACGTTTCCGGCAAAAGTTTTACGCTGCCCTTTGGTGTCAATGCGACTTTCATTGTCCGACAAAACGTCGCCCTGAAGATTGACGCCGCTGTGCAGTCCGCACCCCCGTCCGCCCGAGTGTCGCCCGCATGAAGCCGAAACATGTCCATCTGATTGGGATTTGCGGCACCGCGATGGCCTCGCTCGCCGGAATGCTCAAGCAGCGCGGCTTTCAGGTCACCGGTTCCGACCATGCCGCCTATCCTCCGATGTCGGATTTTTTGGCGTCGCTTAGCATCCCCGTCTCCCAGCCATTCAGTGAACGCAACCTGCAACCTCAGCCCGGCCTTGTGGTGGTGGGCAACGCCATATCGCGCGGCAACCCGGAATTGGAGCACGTCCTCGATCGCCGCATCCCCTTCGAGTCCATGTCACGGGTGTTGCACGACGAATTCTTGATTGGGCGAGAGAAGCTGGTGGTGGCGGGTACCCACGGAAAGACCACCACCTGTTCCATGCTGGCATGGCTGTTTCACCACGCGGGACGTGCTCCCAGTTTTCTGATCGGGGGAATTCCGGACAATTTTGGCAGTTCCTTCGGCCTGGACTCGGGACAGGAGTTCATCCTGGAAGGCGACGAATACGACACCGCATTCTTCGACAAGGGACCGAAGTTTCTGCACTACTTTCCCGATGCTGTCATTCTCACCTCGGTGGAATTCGACCACGCCGATATCTACAAGAATCTTGACGAAATAAAGACGGCGTTCGCGCGCCTGGTGAACCTGGTTCCACGCCGCGGACTGCTGGTCGCATGGGACGGGCATCCGAACGTTGACCAATGTGTGGACCGCGCATTCTGCCGGGTCGAGCGCTATGGATTCAAGCAGCAATCGAAATGGCGGGTGGTTGATGTCGAATACACGCCTGCCGTGACAAGCTGGCGCGTGTTGCGCGACGGTAAGCCGTGGGGCGAATTCGCCTTTTCTCTGGCGGGCGAATACAACGTGCTGAACGCGACTGCGGCGGCTGCTCTGGCGGCGAACTACGGCATTGCAGTGGACGCGATTGCCCGTGGTCTCCGCACTTTCCGCAGCGTGAAGCGGCGGCTCGAAGTCAAAGCCGAAATTCACGGGATCACGATCATTGACGATTTCGCCCACCACCCCACCGCCATTGCGGAGACGCTGACGGCGCTGCGCACTCGTTATTCAGGGCGTCGTTTGTGGGCGATTCTCGAACCCCGTTCCAACACACTTCGGCGCAAGGTCTTGCAGAACGAGTTGGCGCAGAGTCTTTCCTTAGCCGATGAAGTGGTGGTGGCGGCGATTTTCAAGTCCGAAGCCATTCCCGAGCATGAGCGACTGGATGCCGCCGCCGTGATTGCGAAGTTGCGCGCGTCGGGCAAGCCGGCGCGGCTGCTGGACACTGCCGATGCGATCGTGGATGCGATCGCGCCCGAGCTGCGAACCGGAGACGTCGTCGCCATCCTGTCCAACGGGGGATTCGCTGGAATCTACGAGAAGCTGCCCGCGCGACTCCGGGCCCTCCATGAGGTCTCGACGCCCGCGTGACCCGACCGCGCTTTGCCGTGCTCGCGATGGCGTTACTGGGCTGCGGATTCTTGTTCGCTGGCGGCGCTCGCCTCTGGGCAGCCACGCCGGTGACTTGCGCTTCGCCAGCCAGCGCTCAACCTGGACCCACCGAGTACTTCGTCTCCCTGGCCGATCCTGCCGCGCACCTAGCCCACGTCAGCATCCGACTGCCGCAAGGTGAAGGGACGCGCACGCTCGCCATGCCGGTCTGGAATGCGTTGTACCAGGTGCGCAACTTTGCCGCCAATGTGGAAGATGTCCGCGCGCAGGATGCTTCCGGCGCCGCGGCGCAAGTCCGCAACACCGCGACCAGCGAGTGGACAATCACGGCGCCGCCGGGTTGCGTCGTGATCAGCTACGATGTCCACCTCGATGTCCCCGGCCCCTTCGGCAGCTCGCTGAGCGCAGACCGGGGCTTCTTCAATTGGGCCATGGTGCTGATGTACGCTCCCTCCCTGCGCTCGGAACCCGTCAGCCTTCGGCTGCTGGATGTTCCTGCCACCTGGGGCCTGCGCGATGTTCATGTGCTAGGAGGCGCTGATCCGGGGAAAGTCGAGCAGGTGGCCGGCGTGGCCCGCAATTACGATGAGCTTGCCGACAGCCCGGCTGAGATCGGAGTGTTTCGCCAGACGGAATTTCAGCAGGACGGCGCGACCTACCACGTTGTGGTAGATGGCGATCCAGCTGACTACGATATGGCAAAGCTCGACGAGCTGCTGGCCCGGATCACCCACGCGGCTGTGGACTGGATGCAGGACCGCCCCTACGACGAATACACCTTCCTTTTTCACCTGCCTCGCGGACCCGGCGGCGGAGGCATGGAGCACGCTTACGGCACTGCCCTCGAAGTGAACGCGGACCGGATGCATGCGTCCCTGCTGCCTTTTGCAGGCTTGAGCGCGCACGAATTCTTTCATCTGTGGAATGTGAAGCGAATTCGGCCTCAGTCGTTGGAGCCAATCGGCTACCAGCACGAGCGCGATACCCGCGCCCTCTGGTTCAGCGAGGGCGTAACCAGCACAGTGAGCAACATATTGCTGGCGCGCGCGGGCTTGATCGATGAAAGAGTTTATTTGCAGCACCTATCGGATGAAATTACGGAATTACAACAGCGTCCTGCGCACCGCTGGCAATCGGCGGAAGATTCCAGCCTCGACGCCTGGTTTGAGGGCGACGCGAATTATCGCTCACCGGAGCGCAGCATCAGTTACTACAACAAGGGCGAGATTCTGGGCGTCCTGTTAGATCTGCGAATTCGCCAGATGACGCAGGGCGAAAAGTCGCTGCGCGATTTGCTGCAATGGATGAATGAACACTATGCCAGGCAGCATCGCTTCTTTCCCGATTCCCAGGGTGTCGAGGAGGCGGCGGAGGCGGTTACGGGGAAGAGCTTTGGCGAGTTCTTTCGCGACTACGTATCGGGCGTGAAAGAGATTTCCTATGACGATTTTTTTCAATTCGCGGGATTGCATCTGGTCAGCCAGACTGTACTGGTAGGATCGGCGGGGTTTACCACCACCGCGAACCTGGGCGCTCAACCAGAAGTCGTGCAGGTTGATCCCAACAGCGATGCCCACCGCGCCGGGATCGCTGCGGGAGACCGCGTGATTGCCATCGATGGCGAGCCTGCCGACGCCTCGCTCGATGACCAGCTCTCGCAGATGCTGCCGGGAACGACCGTGCATCTGCGCATTGCGAATCGAAAAGGCCAACGGAATGTAAAGCTTCACCTGGGTTTGCGTGAGCGGCAAGCATATAAACTTCAGGACGTGCCGTCGGTCAGCCCGGAGCAACGTGCTCATCGCAGGGCATGGGTCCACGGCGACGATGAGAGCCGAGGGACGCCTTGATCCGCACACTGGTCCTGCTGGCGTTCTGGGGCGTGTCGATCTTCATCGTCGGCCCGGCGCTATTGTTGTACGCGATCATCAGTGGTGACATTAACCCGCTTTACAACATATCCAACCGGCTCGCAATATGGGGCGTTCGCCTGGTCGGGGTGAAGATCGAAATTCGCGGGATGGAGAACCTGGAGGCGGGGCGCAACTACATTTTCATGGCGAACCACACTTCCAACCTTGATCCGCCAGTCCTGCTCCCCACCATTCCGGGCCGCTGTTCCGTGCTGGTGAAGAAGGAACTCTTCCGCATTCCCGTCCTTGGCACCGGCATGAAGATGGCATCACTGGTGCCGGTAGATCGGAGCGATCGCGAGGCCGCCATCGAGAGCGTGAACGCGGCCACCGCCGTGTTGCGCCAGGGAGTGCACATGCTGATCTTCCCCGAAGGCACGCGTTCCCGCGATGGCCGCCTGCTGCCCTTCAAGAAGGGGCCCTTTCATCTGGCGATCGATTCAGGAGTGTTTGTCGTTCCAGTCACCTTGCTGGGGACCTATGAGCTCTGGCCGAAGAGCCGCTTTGCCTTGCGGCCGGGAACGGTAGCTGTGGTGTTTCACCGGCCAATCGATCCGCGCAGTCATGCTGATCGGGATTCGTTGATGAAGGCTACCGCTGAGACGATAGAAAGCGCACTGCCGGTCGAGCGCCGCCGAGAAGATTAGAATACGACCTCGGTGCACGAACTGCCCGATGGACTAGCTCCTGAACCAGATCGTCTCAGAGTGGCCCCAGGTGGGATCGCAAGTCGGTTTCCAAGCACCCCTCCCCCCTTATTTTGGCATCCTTGTTTTCAATACTTTACCCCCAAAGTATTGTGTGCATTCGACTTACGTGTCAGCGTAAACCATTGCCTTTCAATACTTTGCAGGATTCCTCGCAAAGTATCACGTACAAAGGAGTTACAAGTAAAGTATTCCGAAATAATGACTTACCCGACGCACACTTCGTCTCTGCCGACAACCGACCAAGTTTTGAAAGATCGGGTACCGCTGCCCGAATAGCCGACTGGCGGTGCGGGAGACTGGCTCCCGCACTCCCAGTGTACGATGCAGAGGCGAGTTGGACCGGCCAGAAAACGCACTCCAGAACACGAAGGTAACCGCCAATTCCCAAAATGGATAGGCGGCTGCGCTCGGCGCTGCGCTTTGGTGCCCCAGACCCCCCTCGCAAAAACGCAAGGGTGGGGCACCTTCAGTGGGAATGGTGTACACAAGAGTCGTCGAAGGTGGGCCACCCGCCCGGAGCCTTTTCCTTTGGAATCTGAAACGCCGCCTTCATCGCGGTTTCAAAGTTTTTACTTGCTTTCGGCCCCTCGTTGTATTCTGCTTTACGTTTCGCCATCTGCAAATTATGCGTCTCTTCGCCTTATGTTTACTTATCGCGCTATTGCCGAATCATGTAGTCGGCCAGAACAGCAAGCCACGACCCTCTAGCCGCACAACACATAGCCAGAACGCAACAACCCCCCAAAATCCAACCTCCCAGGTTGTTATTGAATCGCAATCCAACCAGCAACCCGCTGATCAGCAGGACTCCGCCCGCAAGCGCGTAGAGCATCGCTTTTTGCCCAACCCCGAATGGGTCACCGCTATCAGTACATTCCTTATCCTCGTAGCCACCAGTGCTTATGCACTCGTGTCGTACTTTACTCTCCGCAAAATCAGAGAGTCGGCCCAAATCGCCGAACGCCAAGCTCGCGAGGTGAGGCGTCAACGCTTCTATATGGGGCTCCAGTGGAAGGCGATGAAGGAGCAGACCAAGAAAATGGAGGGCCAGCTCGCGGAGATGGAGCGTCAAACCGCCGCCACGAAGGATGCTGCCCGTGCTGCCCAAACGAGCGCCAACGCTCTCATCGTCGGCGAGCGAGCTTGGTTGCTGGTCGAAGACATTACCGCTGGTGCGATTAACTTCATCCGGGCCCCGCAGTTTTCCTTCCGAGTCGTGAATTACGGAAGGACGCCAGCGCAGGTGCACGGATACAGGGCATATTGTCAAATCAGTGCGAGCGACGAGATTCCAGACGACCGCAGTTTCATGGAAGGGAGCGGAGGGCGCGGGGACGATCCAATTGTTCCGCCAAATGGCGAGCCGCTTAAGATCAGCAGCACTGACATGTGGCCCCCATTCGCGATCTACCCGACGCAAGAGGAGGTCGAAAAAATTGCAGCCAATCCGCCGGAACTGTATCTCTGGGCCTGCGGATACGTTTCGTATTGGGATGTTTTCGGGAAGGACGCTCAGGAGGTCAAAGACCTCAAGATTACTCCCTTCGCAATGGTGTACCGAGCGTCGGAAGCAAAGTTGATGCGTCCCACCTTTCCATTTCTGAACAGACCCACGTAGGCGCGGGAGCGCCCACCCTGTCACGGCAATCGGAACCGAATCGGGCCGAGAAGAAAGCGCCGGGTGCCCCGGGTCTCGCGGTGTTCGAGACCCGGGAATTCGATCACGTCGACAGTATGCTCACAAGTACGCAGCTGCAGGGGTGCCGGTGACAACTTCCCCGGCAGTGACGCTTCGTACTTCCCCAGGTCTCGAAAGGCGCGAGACCTGGGCCACCCGCCCATATGCTATATTGCGTGCTTTCACCCCGTACCTCATGGAGGTTTGTAATGCTGACACCGCAAAAGCTCGGGCTGGGGATTTCTACTCTGGTCGCAATATTGGCGACGGGTTTATATTTTACGAATGCCATTATTGAGCGACAAAGGAGTATGAGGGAGAGGGAGGGATTAGTTGAACAGGTGGAGCTGGTGCTGAAACAAGTTGAGCGGGCAAAAGATGAACTCAGCAAATCAGTAGCCGAGCAAGCCCAGGTGCTTCAACAGATCAGAGCCAATATCAAGAACTCTTCACACAATCGCGACATACTCCTGCTACAAGGAGATATTAGTGAGATTCATTCTGATTTGTCCGCTCTACATAACTCTCTCGATACCATCAACAACGCTATCGGTACAAATCCAGAAAAAGCAATGTCCATTCCACTCATGCGGAAGGACATAGAGGATCTTAAGACTGCAAATCAACGCGATCTGGATTCCCTCCGAGGTGAAATGGCTAGAAGCTACGACCTCAATAAGTGGCTCATAGGTTTGATCCTCGCCGCCGTTCTTGGCACCACGATCAGTTCATGGGCGCAGTCGCGCAAGCCAGGCCGACCCGCACCAAAACTTGAGTAATCGACTTATCCCCAGGCCACCCCTTCCATTCTTACGTGGATGCGCTACGCTTAAATTATCTCCACGAGGAGATGTCCGAAGCGCCCCACTCATAAAAAGCCTTTTGTCGGGTGCGCGGGAGCGAAAGCTCCGTTCGGTTTAAAACCGAAAATCGCGCCTCGGACCAAGGGTTTTTTGTTTCCACACTCTGGGAGTCAAAACGGGGGAGTCTAAATTGCCCGTATCAAATGAGCCGGGTGCCCCATCCTAGCCCTCTTTTGGCTAGGGTGGGGATTTTCGTCCGCACAACAGAAATCCCCACCCAAGCAAAACCGGCTTGAGTGGGGCACGCGCGCCTACAGGTCTATCTCGCTTTTGTTTTCATCTTGCCGCTTAGAGACCGGTCATTTTCTCCAGGCGTTCCGGGTACCGAGCGCCTTCTACCTTGATCTTTGAGGCGGCGCTGTCGATCTCACGGAGGTCGGCAGGCGTCAGTTCGACTGCCGCTGCTCCGATGTTCTCTTCCAGGCGGTTTAGCTTCGTCGTGCCTGGGATCGGAACGATCCATGGCTTTTGAGCCAGCAGCCAAGCGAGTGCGATCTGAGCAGGAGTCGCCTTCTTACGTTCCGCGATGCTGCCGAGCAGTTTAATCAGGGCCTGATTTGCCTTGAGAGCCTCCGGCGTGAAGCGAGGCAGGCCGCTGCGGAAGTCGGAACTGTCGAACGAAGTGTTCTCGCTCATCTTCCCAGTGAGGAAGCCCCTACCGAGGGGGCTATAGGGAACGAAACCAATTCCGAGTTCTTCAAGAGTCGGCATTACTTCCTTTTCAGGGCTTCTCGTCCACAGCGAGTATTCGCTCTGGAGAGCAGTGACCGGCTGGACTGCGTGTGCGCGGCGAATCGTCTTTGCGCCTGCCTCGGAAAGTCCGAAGTGCTTGACCTTGCCTGCTTGAATCAGTTCCTTCACCGCGCCAGCGACGTCCTCGATCGGCACCTTCGGGTCAACCCGGTGCTGATACAGCAGGTCGATTGTCTCCACCTTGAGCCGCTTGAGCGAGCCTTCGACGGCCTGCTTGATGTGCTCCGGCCGGCTATTCAGGCCGGGCGCACCCTTCATTCCCCGAGGATCGAAATTAGGACTGACGTCGAACCCAAATTTGGTGGCGATCACCACTTGCCCGCGGAACGGGGCGAGGGCCTCGCCTACGAGCTCTTCGTTGATGAACGGGCCGTACACCTCGGCGGTGTCAAAGAACGTGATGCCACGATCCGCGGCGGCGCGGAGAAGAGAGGTCATCTCCTGCTTGTCTTTGGGCGGGCCGTAGGAAAAGCTCATTCCCATGCAGCCGAGGCCGATTGCAGACACTTGCAGATTGCTTTTTCCAAGTTTGCGTTTTTGCATTATTACTCCTTCTAGAATGGCGCCCAGGAGACGTGCTCAGGAATCATTTCTTTTCGATCAGGCGCGCCGTCAACACGACACCGTCGCGGTCGTCATGCAGCTTGATGGGGAAGATAAGGACGTTCCAGTTCCAGTGCGGGCTCTGAGTAGGCAGATGAGAGGCGCCTTGAAATCCGCGCCGGTCAATGTAGGTTTCGCGGGTATCGGCCACGGTGCACACGATGTCGCGCCATTCGTCACCCATCTGCGGAAATTGCTCGAACAGGTTCCTGCCGACAAACCAAGCCCGCTTGTGTCCATTCATGGCCGCGAAGTAGTCATTCACGTACTGCCAAGTCCCGTCGCGATCGAGGACCTCCAGGACAATGTCGTCGCCCATGGCCATCGAGATGCGTGAATAGTAAAAATCGCGCGCATCCACCACGACCGGGCGGCCGCGCTTCTTGGCCTCGAAGGAACGCAGCGCGGAAACCAGGTCATCCACCGAGCTGTATCCCTTGAGCAGGTGCATATCGGCGATGCCGCCGAACTTGCGTTCCAGGGTTGCCGACAAAATGATGATCGGGACCTGGGGACGTTTGCGGCGCAGCGTCTCGGCCACGTCGGTCCCAAACTTGCCTGATCCCAGGTGGTAATCGAGAACGGCAATATCGATGCCGTGCAGTTTGGCTTCAGCCTCTTCGATAGAGCTGGAAGTCACTACCTCGTAGCCCTTTTGCCGAAGTATGGCCGAGCGCAGCACCAGGTTATCTTCGCGATCGTCCAGCAGCAACACGCGGATCGGCGTGACGGTCACCACCTGCGGACCGGCCGCCTGTGGCACTACCGAATTGGAGATGTCTTCGTTCATCGCTTAGCAGTTAGAAGCAACTCAGGGTTTCCCGGTAACCCGGCGTGCCGTTAATACCGATAGAAGCCCGTGGGCGATTGCCCGCTGGCGCCGAGATCACGGTTTGTCGGTTCCAGCCGCAGGATCGCTTTTCTGGCCCGCCATGATCGCGCGGACCGCTTTCGCCAGTTCCGGGAGTCTATTGAATATGCCGACCGCTCGCAACCATTGTTTGTGGTCGAAGGCGGGAGATCCGCTGACCATGGCCCCTGCCGGAATATCGCCATGGGTCCCGCTTTGGGCGGTCACCACGACGCCATCGCCGATATTGCAATGGCCGGCGACCCCCACCTGGCCGGCGAGAATGACATTCTTGCCCACCCCCGTCGATCCGGCCAACCCAACCTGCGCGCACAGCAGCGTATGCTCGCCGACCGCCGAGCCGTGTCCCACCTGGACCAGATTGTCGATCTTGACCCCGCGCCCAATGCGGGTTTCACCAACGCTGGCGCGGTCCACGCAGGCGTTCGCCTGCACTTCAACGTCGCTTTCCAGCACCGCCGGGCCGGATTGGGTGATCTTCTCCCAGCGATCGCCGTCGCGGGCAAAACCGAAGCCGTCGCATCCCACAATGGCGCCGTTTTGCAGGACGACGTTGTCGCCCAGGATGCAGTTTTCGCGCACGACCGCGTGGGCATGCGCGAAGAAATGGTTGCCAATGCGTGCGCCACGGTAAATGACAACGTGCGGCAACAGCACAGCATCGTCGCCAATCTCGACGTCTTCGTCGATCACCACGTAGGCCGCAATGTGGGCCTGCTTGCCAATTCTGGCAGTGGGGGCAATCACCGCCGTAGGATGCACGCCGGCTTCATACACAGGCGGCCGGTAAAAAAGATTGATCGCCCTGGCGAATGCCAAGTAGGGATTCTTGCTGCGCAACATGCCGGTCGCGATAGCAGGGAAGTCGTCGGCAACGATCACGGCGGCAGCGGCCGTGGTCTTGGCGGCGGCCGCATACTTGGGATTGGCGACAAAGGTAATCTGCCCGGGGCCGGCTTCTTCGATTCCGGCAACGCCCACGATCTCGGTGCCGGGGTCAGCGTTTTCGAGCGTGGCGCCCAGTGCAGACGCGATTTCGGCAAGTTTCATAGTCGGCATATCTTGACGTCGCGGAACTTCGCCGCTGACCAGCCCTTCAACCGAACAACGATACCTGGCGCGTGTCTTCGGGACGACGGCCGCGGCGCTGTGACTTCTTGTCGCCGATGACAGCTAGCACGGTCATCTCTGCCAGCGCAGAGCGGGGCACAAAAATCCGTTGCGTGTTGGAGCGAGTATCGGGCGGAATAACCGAAAAGCCCTCGCTCCCTTCCTGCAGCAGGTCGTTGGGCATCATGCCCTCAATGGTCTCGTTGTCGCGGAAGCGCAGCCGGACCCACAGTCCTTCCATGCGGGGCCGCGAAGTGAAGGTCTTGCGGGTGAGCGATTCTGAATCACCGAATTCGCGAACGAAGTAAACGCCTTTGACCTCGCGCAGCTCGATGGAAACTACATTGCCGGCGGTATTCAATAACTCCAACTTCCCATCAGCAATAAACGCGGCACTAACGTAACCGTTTACGGTGTCGCGGTCCATCTTGCGGACGATCACTTTCTTGTGCGTGGTGGACATAGGCCGAATCGAAGCGCTCAGCCGATTGTCGCACTTTTGCTCAAAATGTGCCCTCCGGAAGCTACCCTGTAGCCAAATCGTCAACTTTTGTGTTATTGTTCGCTGTGCGGCGACCCCAGGTGCAAGAATCCCTTAAGTTACGTCAAAAGAGCGAGTTGCAGGGCTAGGGAGGGTTCTTAGGCCGGTTTTTGGATACGAAGGAGTTCCGTGGCGGGAGGGAAGCATCGGCTCAAGCGGCTTGGTGTTTCGGGCGCCCTCTGTGAGTGACTACTTCGTTGTTGGAGTTCGCCTTTAGAAACATACATTTAGATGGCAGACTACATCTATAGCATGGAGACCCGGCTCACACCGGACCAACAAAGTGGTGTGAACCTGGTGCAGGAAATTGCCCGACATGCGGGGCTGAATCTTTATCTCACTGGCGGCACGATTCGCGACCTCATCACCGGGTTTCCCATCCGCGACATCGATCTCAGCATTCAAGGCAATCCGCTCAAGCTGCAAAGGGAACTGGAAAAAGCTGGCATCTCGGTGCAGGGTGTCGATGAGGAGCTGCGAACTCTTTACCTGCTGATGCCGGGCAACGTGCGGGCCGAGTTGAACATGACGCGGGCCGAGACGTATGACAATCCCGGCAAGCCTCCCACCATCGCCTCCGCTACCATCAATGAAGATTTAAGGCGTCGCGACTTTACGGTCAACGCCATGGCCCTATCGCTGAATCCGGGCTCGCGCGGATTGCTGCTCGATCCCTTCAACGGGGTCGCCGACATTGAAGCCAAGGTGCTGCGCGTCCTGCACAATTACGCGTTTTTGGAAGAACCGGTCCGGCTGATCCGGGCGACACGCTTGAGCGCGCGTTTCCACTGGCCCCTGGAAGAGCGCACGCAGGCCCGGTACAACACCGCCAAAGAGAACAACTACATCGAGAATATCGGTAAGCGGGCCGTGGGTTACGAACTGGAGCAACTGGCGCACGAAGACGACCCACTGCACAGCATGCGCGCGCTGGACAAGGAAGGCTGGCTGAAGGTGCTGCATCCGCATTGGAGCATGGCCAAAGTGGACGCCAGCGAACTGGGGCAGGTGGTGAAGACGCGCCAGATGATGAACGACCTCGGCTACTCGGTGGAAACCGGACCGATCGTGATGTACTTCCTGACCCGGCGCATGGGCGACAAGGACACCTCCGAAATCCAGCGCATGATCCCTCGCCGTGATTTCGTGGATAAGTGGAAGCGCTCGGAAAGCGGGGCCCGCGATCTGGCGAAGAAGCTGGCCAGCAAGGAGGCGGGCACACCCTCCAGATCGTGGAAGGTCCTGTCACAAGCCTCGCCGGAAAATATTCTGTTCCTAAGCCTCACCACCAAACAACAGGCGGTCGATCAGAAACTGAAGAACTTCTTCACAAAATGGCGGCAGATGAAAGAGAAGCTGCCGTTCCCCGAGATGGCGGAATTGCGAATTACGCCACAACTGCCGGAATACCAAAAGGCGATGGAAGAGGCTTTTCTGTTGCTGCTTGACGGCAAGCTGCGGTCGCATACGGAAATTATGAGCTTCTTGAAACCGTATGAACCGCCGCCGCCACCGCCGCCACCGCCGCCCAGACGAGGACGCGGCAAAGCCGCGGCGGCAAAAGGGATTGCACCCGCCGGTGAAGCGCCAGCTCCGGCGAAGCGGGGACGCAAAGCGAAAGCGGCGGAGACGCCAGCGGTCGCGCCTGCGCCGATGCCTGCCATAGCTGCAGCAATTACGGAAACGAAACCGGCTTCAGCGGCCAAGAAGGCCGTAGCGGCGCCCGAGCCGAAGAAGGCGGCGGCAGCGGCGCCTGCCGTCAAGCCTGCAACGAAGAAGGTTACGTCAGCTAAGCGGGCCGTCGCCAAGCAGGCGGCGCCAGCGAAGGCTCGCAAGAAGCCCGTAAAACCGACCAAGAAAACTGCACCGGCGAAGAAGGCGGCAAAGAGATCCCCAACCAAAAAGCCTACAAGAAAAGTGGCGAAGAAGAAGAAATAGTTGTGCCAGTCTTGTGGCGCCGCAGGCAGTGCGCTTGCCAAAGCAAGTTCTCTTCTATGTCAACGAGGTGGAAATCCTTCCGGGTGGAAACGAGGTTGTTCTGAGAGAACCACAAAGCAATTTGGCCCGCGCGTTTGCCGCACTGGCGGCCATGCCGGGCGACTTTATGTCTCACGGGCGGCAAGATCGACCGCCTCAGAAGCGATCGTCTTCCCACCCCAAAGTACGTACCGTGTGCAGACACACTTCCAGCCGGAAACGGAATTGATTGCTCTGCGCTCTGCAGAGACGATCGGAATACAGACTTAGGCGAGATAGGGCTGCAAGTTCTGTTCGATGGTAGTTTCGTCAACATCCTCGCCGCGGTTGAGCCGCTCCAGGATTTCGTCCACCATTTGCTTGGCCTGGTTGCGCTCGCGGTGCAACAGAAAGCCATCGAAAACGTGCTCCCCGCGCATGGCCTCCTGGATTTCGCTTTCCTTGTCGTGTTCTCCCAGCTCCGTGAAGTACACCACCTTGTAGCGGCCACTGTAACTGGCTTCACGATAGATCTCGAACATCACCTTCTTTGTGTCGGTCATCAGAGGCATTCTAATCGTCTCCGGCCGCCGTCGCAGGTTCCCGTTCGGCTGCTAGGTGAGGGAACCCTAGCGGAATATCTTCCTGCGCCCGCGATTTCTGCGGCAAGGGCATACGCAAGGAACGCTCGTACGCGGCGAGCTGCTGCTCCAATTGTTTCGCCGCCTCCGCCTTCTTCAGCAGGGTTTCCTGGTAGCGCTTCAGGAAGTAATCGATGGTTTCCACGCGGATCTTGATGGACCCGGTCGGCTTATTCTCGTCGAGGTCCTTGAAGGAGAAATAGGGCGTACCCGAGTTCTCGATGATGTCCTCGATCACACTATAGATGGGCGCGTCGTGTCCGCACTTGAAATTGCTGACCTCCAACGCCACCAGGTTGGGATGCCGCGCGGTAAACTTCGCCGCCCAGATCTTCTGATTGGTGCTGGCGGAGTAGGCGTTCTTCCACACGTCGCGAATATCCAGCGCGTGGGCAATGGCGCCGGAGCGGACCTCTTCGCCGAAGAGCCGGTCGAGCAGGTCGTCGTCCGTCGGCAGCATACTCTGCGAGAACACCGGATAGCCCAGCTTCTGGAACTCTTCCATGATCTCGTGGTTGAGGCCGGGATCGTGGTGATAGACGCGCCCCAGCATGACGATGCCCAGCCGGTTCTCGCGCTCCAGGCTGTCCAGCACCTCGCGGGCCCGCTTGCGCAGGCTGGCGTCGAAATCCTCAAAAGCTTTGTAGCCAACCTCGATGGCGCGCTCGTTCTCCTCTTCGGAAAGCCCCAGGATGGGCGCCCATGCCTGGTACATCTGCAAGGTGAACAGCTTCTTGTCGTCCAGGTTCACGATGGGATCGAGATACTGGATTCCGTTTTCCTTGAAGACGTCGTTCTCTTTGATGAACGCCGCCTTTACCGCATTCGGCGTGGCTGTCACGGTGGGGCAGGCGTTGCTGCCGCTGCAATTCTTCAGCGACTGATGCAGCGTGTCGATCATGGGGAAGAAGATGGCGTCCAGCGGCTTCTTCTGGTGCTTCTGGAAGATCAGGTTGTAAACGTGCGGAATGCCGACCTTCGACGGGAAGCACGGATCGATGGCGCCGCGGCCTGCGCCGGCGCGGTACATGTCCTGGCCGGTGAACTCGGAGTACACCAGGTTCTCCGGCTCCAGGCCCAGGCTCTCCAGATACGCGCTGAACAGAGGCGCATAGAGGTACAGGTTCAGTACGCGCGGCATTCCGACGCGCAGGCTGGAGCGCTTCTTCATTAGCGCGATGCGCTGCTTGGCAGCCGACGTCCAGGCGCGTGTCGGAAGCGGATCGGCAACCTTCTGCGGATTACGTGAGCGCCAGGCTTCGCGGGCGGCGATGTCCACCATATTCGGATTCGCGTTCTTGATCGCGTCCAAACCCGCCTTGATGCCGCGCATGGCGCCAACGTCCTCGACCTGTCCTTTTTCGCAGGTGGAGATGATCAGGCGGCGTTCTCCGGCTTGCAGCGGGACCTTCGACTTAAACACCGGCAGCGGCGAAGCCGGCTCGAAATGGTCGCCGACATTCACGTCGATGAAGGTGCGCAGGCAGTTGTTCTTGCAGAAGTAGCAGCGGGTATCTTCGTTGCGCGTGGTGCGGTAGCCAATCTTTTGCACCGCATCCAGTCCCATGAAGGTGGTGCGATGGCCGTTCTTGTAGAGACGAATGACCTCCACACCCGCGCCAATCGCGCCCGATTCGCCGCAGTGCTCGTGCACGATGATCTCTGCTTCGTGCTCCACGCCGTGGAAGTGGGAGTGAATGAAATCGACTTCCGACTTCACCGCAGCCAAATTTTTCTGCGTCCCGCCTTGCAAGATGAAGCGCGATCCCAGCTTCGCGAGGTTCGGAATGCCAGCGACGTAGAGGAAGATGTTCTTCGGCAGGACGTTCGCCAGACCGGCGAGGATTTCTTCGCCGCGCCAGCCCTGCCGCTGGAAGTTCACGATGTCGGATTGCATGAACACCGCGCAGCCGTAGCCGAAGACCGGCATGGTGTTGGCCGAGAAAGCGATGTCCGCGTACTCCTCCACCTTGTAGCCGAGCGACTCGGCGGTGCCTTGCAGGAAGTAGCCGTTTCCGGCCGAGCATTGGGTATTGAGTTTGAAGTCCTTGACGCGGCCGTCCTTCAACACGATCAGCTTGATGTCCTGGCCGCCCACATCCACGATGACGTGGGGATTCTTGTAGAACTTCATGGCCGATTCGGTGTGCGCCACGGTCTCCACCAGCGCCACGTCGGCCTTGAGCACGTCTTTCAGAACATCCTTGGCGTATCCGGTGGTGCCGACCCCGAGCACTTCCAGTGTCGCGCCCTGCGACTCCACCTGCTGGCGAAGCGCAACGAACATGTCGATGGTGTCCTGGATGGGATTACCGCCCGAGAGCTGATAGGCCTTGCAGAGCACATCGCCGGCTTCTGAGAGCAGCACAGCTTTTGTCGAAGTCGAACCGCCGTCCAGGCCGACGAATCCGCGCACCGTCTCGCCGACGCCGAACTTCGCGCCGACAAACTTCGGGACCGCGTACTTCTGCTTGAACGCGGCGAGTTCTTCCTCGGAGGCGCTCAGGCCGGCGGCGCCCGATTTCGCTTTCTCCGCTTGCCGGCCGACCGAGATATAGTCCTCGAGGCACTCGGTACCCATATAAGTGCCGACCTCGGACTCTTCGTCCTTGCCGAACTCGACGGCGCCCAGCGCTGCGAAATATTGCGCGTTGTCTGGGACCTTGATCAGATCTTCCGGCTTGGCGCCCTCCGGAAGTTGGACCTTGCGCTCCTCCCAGGTACGGGGAATGTTCTGCTGCCACGCCTCTTTCATTCCGCGGATGAAACTGTTCGGCCCTCCCAGCAGCAGCACGTGCGGCCGCAGAGTATGTCCGCGGGTCAAGACCGTGAGGTTCTGCAGAACAATAGCGTCGAATAGCGATGCCATCAACTGATCGGGCGGAATACCCTGCTTTTGCAGGCCGTTGATGTCGGTTTCGGCAAACACCCCGCATTTGCCTGCGACCGGATGCAGCTTGATGCCGGTATAGCCCTGGTCGCAGAGTTCTTCGGGTGGAATCTTGAGCTTCGCATTGATCTTGTCGATGACGGCGCCGGTGCCGCCCGCGCACTTGTCGTTCATCGACGGGATTTTTTTCTTGCGGCCGGTATTCCCGTCTTCCTTAAAGACGATGATCTTGGCATCCTGCCCGCCCAATTCAATGACGGAGTTCACTTCGGGGTGCAGCTTTTCGACCGCCAGCGACACTGCGGTGACTTCCTGCACAAACTTCGCGCCGACCAGGTTGGCCAACGCGCCTCCGCCCGAGCCGGTGATGAAGAGGCGGCAGTTGTGCGGAGCAATGCCGACTTCCTCCTCCATGCGCTTGAGGAATTCCAGCAATTTCTCCGGCTGCTTGGTTTCGTGACGCTGATAGTCCTGCCAGATGATCTGGTCGGTCTCGGCGTTGACAATCACCGCCTTCACCGTCGTCGAGCCAACATCCATGCCGACGGTATAGACCGCCTTGAAGCCCGACTGCGCATTCACTTCGCGCGAACGGGCCAGAACGCGCGCGGGAAGCGAGTCTTCAACGGGCGGCGAGCCCAGAAGTGCGTCCAGTTGGACGTCAACGTTTTGCTCGCCATTACTGCACGAACCTTGCTGGTGAAAATGCGGACCCACTAGGCCTCCGAAAAACCGAACCGGTGATGAAAACCTTAGTCGCCGAAATTTCCGCTAACACCCTGAAACCCACGCTTGGCCTGCGTGAACAGCCAGCGAATCACTCGCTGATCGTTATAGCAAAACGCCAGGATATGGTTCAGGGTAGAGAAACAGCTCTTCTGGCACTCTTTCTTCATGTCCTTCAACTGCTTGCTTTCGAACTTGTGGTTCTCGATAGTTCCCCAGTCGTATCCGGCGGAGTACATGGGGAAGCAAGGCGCCAGCGTGCCGTCCACGCGAACGATCAGCGAATTGTGGCCGGCGCGGCAGTTCCAGTCTTCCAGTTCGCCCTTGATGAATTCTTTCATCTGCGAAAGCCGTTCCACCGAGTTGACCATGTGGTAGCCGGCCTTCTGCTTCTCCACCAGCCAGTCGACCAGTTCGCACACCATGGGGTGGTCTTCGTCGCGGATGAACGTTGGGTTGGTGTACAGGTGCTTGAAGTGTGGCTGCTCAGTCATCGGGGACTCGCAGATGTGATAGTCGGTGGCGATGCCGCTGTCGTGCGCCAGTTCCGTTAGCTGCCGCACGTCGTCCATGTTGTTGTGGCAGATGTTGATGTTGAGGAAGACGCTGTAGCCGTACTTGTACTGCTTCTTGACCAGGTAATCGAAGTACGAACGGATCGGAACCATCGCCTTCGGCAGTCCCGGTTTAATGTCCCATGCGTCGACGGCAAGGTTGAAGGTGGCGACCCCAGCGTCAGCTAGCTTGTCGATTACCTCAGGCCGCATCAGGCGTCCGTTGGTCGGCAGATAGATCCAGAAGTCTTTCTTCGCCGCGTAATAGATGATCTTGTGGGCGAGGTCGGGACGCAGAAGGGGCTCACCGCCCATCAGCGCCAGCACCCGGCATCCGGTGTCGTGCAGCCAGTCGATGGAGCGCTTGGCCACATCTTCGGTCATGCCGCGGACGCTGTTGTCGAAGGCCCAACAGTAGTGGCAATCGAGGTTGCACTTCCACTCGTTGAACAGGTAGGCAATGATGGGATGAAACTCGCCCGGCATGATCCGCGAACGGAAGAACGGGAACGCCCAGCCTTTGGCTGCGCGGTGAATGTGCTTGACTTTGTATTTGCGACGGCCGTTGTTGGGGAAGAAATCCTCGTCCGCGGCCGACATCAGCTCGGGAAACTGCGGGAACACCGGCGTCGGGAGTTTCTGCTCTTTGCCGCTCGGAGGCGGTGGTAACAGCCGCGGCTGCTCGGGCGGCTTCATGAGCAGGTCGTGTAGCTGCACATCGAGACGATAGGTCGGGGCAGCTTGCGTACCTTCCGGTACTTGCACTTCCGGCATGTTGGGGAGTGACCTTCCTTCCTTTTATCATTCAACTGAAAGAATCAACGTGCCACTAATCGCCGTATGCGGCGGCCACCGTCAGTTTCTGCGGCGGAGTCACCGGCACGCGCGCCAGGCGTTTCTTGCCGTTCATCAGATCGTTGACATGCAGCACGAAATTGGCAGCCACGCCGGCGTAGCCATGAACGTGCGGCACCGGATAAAACAAATTGCGCAACTCCGGATGTTTGGCAACGTAGTCCTTGATGTCCTCCAGCCGTTTGCCGGTGGATTTCAACGCTTGCTCAAATTCCATGCGAGCTTTGACCTTGGCCTCGCCCAGCGCCATCTGCACCCGGCTGTGGGCGTTGATCTCGCCCTCACCCGAAGTTTCGATCGGCAGGAAGACCATCTCCTTGAAGTGGTTGGCCACAGCCGATTGGACGCCATCCGACTGCGACGACGGCATGCAACCAAACGGTTTCAGCGCCAGCACCATGTGGCAGAGGCGGTTCTTGGTGTACCAGACGTTCTTGCCCACTTCGAGATGGCCTTCGCCGCCGCGGGCGAATTCGTTGTAGAACGGGTTGGCCATCGCAGCCATTTCCTTCTGGTCCACCAGATGGTGCGCGATGTTGCCCAGTCCTTCCACCACGCGATGGTATTGGCGGGCGTAGAAGTGCTCGCCTACGTCCCATAGCCACTGCTTCCGGCGGAACTTCCACTCGTTCACCGCCAGCTTGCGCAGCTCATGCCACTTCACTTTCTTGTAGGGAGCGTCAAGCGACCGGCGGGCGGCGGCGCGCGCCTTGGCCTGGTACATCATGTACATCACCCAGGTCCCGATAGGCTCGACCAGCACCTGCGCGCCTTCCCGCTCCAGGAACTCGAACATGTGGAAGTTGCCATCGCCCTCGGTGATTTGCGCCCAGAACTCGCCGATGATCTTGACCACCGGCTTCACGCGCAGGCGGTCCACCTCAATGGTGGCTAGTTGCTCGCGGACCGCCGCCAGCGCCTCTTTGTACGGGTTGCCGTAAAGCTGCTCGCGCACCTTGGCCAGCGAGTTGACCCAGATCTCCCACTTCTTGCCCTTGTTGGCGCGCACTTTCTTGGCCATCCATTCCGGCAGGTCTTCGTGGTCCTCGAACGGTTTGCGATCGCGCAGCAAGGTGCACAGCGTGTCGATGGACGCCTGGAAGACTTCATCCGTCTTGCCCTTTTCGGCTTCGTAGGGACGAATGCGGTAGATCATCTCGTTCATGATGTCGCCCAGGTTTAGGGCATTGAACATGCCCATGCCGAAGTCCACCGTGAACTTCAGCCCGGCTTCGCCTGAGGCCGCCTTTACGCCGTCATTCTGCTGGAAGAGCAATACCCGGAAGGCATCGAAGCCGGCGTTTTGCAGAGCGAGACGATACTCCGACTCGTACATGCCGAAGCGGCACGGGCCACATGAGCCGGCGGTAAAGAAGACGTGGTTGTTGATGATCTCGTCCTTGGTCATCCCGCGGGCTTGCAGGCCCTGAAGGTACTGCACCAGGTTGCCAACCGTGAAGTACGTGGGATTGCACTGACCGTTGTTGCCGTATTCCTTGCCCAGTTGAAACGCGGAGACGTTGGGCACGGGTAGAATCTCGCAGCGATATCCGCAGCCTTCAAACACCGCCTGGATCACGCGCTCGTGTTTCCAGGTCAGACCACCGAAAAGGATGGTCACCTGGTTGCGCTCTTCCGCGGTGAAGGGCCGCTCGGCGGGGCGACGGAAGTGGCGCACGGGGCCACTGTCGAGCCCCATCATGCTGGCCAGGCGGGCGCGTTCCTGGGCCAATTTCCCTTGAATCTCTGCTTCGGATTGGGATTGAGGACGCGTCAATTCATCTATCGGGAAATCAATGCGAGTCACCGGCATTAGTAACCTTCCTCTGTTGTGAGCGGAATGATTATGGGCTGCCTACAGTTGATTGTATGCTTCTCGGTGGGCGGCCAAGAGGACAGACGGGGAGTGTGAGGATTGCAGAGATGGCCGAAGCGGGTGAAAACTCTCACGGCAAAAACTATCTTTGCAAAATCGGACTACTTACTGAGAACACCGACGAGCAACAAGAGACTTGCGTTGCCGCTCTCCCCAATACTTTTGAGATTATGCAACCGACCGCACAAATTCAAGCGGAATAAGAAAATTGTTGGCAATTAATTTGCTAGCGCAGAAATCACCGGTGCGGCACCTCGGTGCTAGTGAAAAATAAGTGCCGTTACTTGGGTCAGCAGCAATTAAAACCAGCCTCCAGATAGACTTCGCACAAGCCGCGCAGTGCCTTAGATTGCTCGCCCACTATAATCGTCAGTTACTCGAATCCTGAACGACCAACAGTGTCCCGGCCGCATTGCGGCGGCGACCGCTGAAGCGAGGTGGGTTTGGCCTACTACGACCTGCGAGATTGGATCTCCGCGCTGGATAAAGCCGGAGAGTTGAAGCGCGTTAAAGCGGAAGCCGATCCGGTGCTGGAGATTGCCGAGATCACGGACCGGGTCTCCAAATGGGGGCCTCGGGGAAAACATGGTCCCGGCGGACCAGCTTTGCTTTTCGAGAACATTAAGGGTTACCCCGGGGCCAAGCTGCTGATCAACCAGTTCGGCTCCGAGCGCCGCATGAGGCTGGCGCTGGACGTGGATTCGCTCGACCAGGTCGCCGAACGGATCAAGTACTTCATGGACGTGAAGTCGCCGCAAGGACTGCTGGACAAAATCAAAATGCTGCCGATGCTGGCGGAGATGGGGAAATTTTTCCCCAAAGAAGTCTCCAGCGGTCCTTGTAAGGAAGTCATCAAGCGCGACAATTTCTCACTGTTGGATTTTCCCATCCTGCACTGCTGGCCGCAGGACGGAGGACGCTTCATCACGCTGCCCTCGGTGATCACCAAGGATCCCAAGACCGGCAAACGCAATGCCGGCACCTATCGCCTGCAGGTGTACGACGAGCGTAGCGCGGGCATGCATTGGCAGCGCCAGAAGCAAGGAGCAGAGAACTACCGTCAACAAATGCGCCAGGCCGCGGCGGCGGGCGAGGCGCATCCCGTCACCGCAGCCCTGGACATGATGGCGCGGTCCGGCGGGGGCTCGCGCGTGGCAGAAGGCAAGCAGGTCGCCGGCAAGATGGATGTGGCCGTTGCCATCGGCACCGATCCGGCGATGATGTTCTCCTCCATCGTGCCCGCGCCGCCTGACATCGAGGAATACATGATCGCCGGGTTTTTGCGGCAGAAGCCGGTTGAGTTGGTGAAGTGCGAGACGGTCGATCTGGAAGTGCCGGCCACGTCGGAGATCGTGCTCGAGGGCTACGTGCTATTGGATGAACTGCGCATGGAAGGACCGTTCGGTGACCACACCGGCTTCTACACGCCGGAAGATCTTTACCCGGTGTTCCACGTTACCTGCATCACCCATCGCAAGGACCCGATCTACTCGACCACCATCGTGGGCAAGCCCCCGATGGAGGACGGGTGGATGGGCAAAGCGGTGGAGCGGATATTCCTGCCGCTGATGCGCGTCACCATTCCCGAGCTTGTGGACATAAACCTGCCGATCGAAGGCATCTTTCACAACCTGATGATTGTCTCGATCAAGAAATCGTATCCCGGCCAGGCGCGCAAGGTAATGAACGGCATTTGGTCGCTGGGGCAGGCGATGTCCACAAAATGCATTCTGGTGGTGGATGAAGACGTGGACGTGCAGGACATCGGCGACGTCACTCTCAAGGTGCTGAACAACATCGATCCCGAGCGCGACATCCAGTTCACACTGGGGCCGGTGGATTCGCTGGACCATGCGTCGCGACTGCCCGACTTTGGCTCCAAGATGGGCGTTGACGCCACCCGCAAGTGGCCGAGCGAAGGCTTCACTCGACCCTGGCCCGACGAAATCCGAATGGACGAGAAAACCAAGGCGGAAGTGACCCAGCGGTGGAAGGAGTTTGGGCTGGAGTGAAGAAGCCGTCAGCCGTCGCAGGTTGTCATCCCGAGCTTTATAGATCACTGTGTAAGTAATGCCCCATGCGGGATCGCCGATTCGTCCCCCCGAGTTGTCATTCCGAGCGAAGCGAGGAATCTGCTTTTGCTGGCGCTGGAACCCCTATTTAGAGGAAATCCCTCCGTCAATCGTCTAAAATCGCAGCGATTTCTCGTTTCGTGTAGGCTAATAACGCATTAGTTCGGCTGCGATATATCCCTCTTTGGCAAAGATATGCGAACGATATCAATATTGCTGCTCCTCACGACGGTCTTGTGTTCCGCGGTGCGCGCCCAGGAGATCACGGTTGCGGCGGCCGCCGACCTGAATTACGCGCTGAAGGACCTGGCCTCGCGCTTCGAGAAAAAGACCGGCGACAAGATCACCCTTTCGTTCGGCTCCTCGGGAAACCTATATTCGCAGATTCAGGGCGGCGCCCCTTACGATTTGTTCTTCTCCGCCGACCTCGCGTATCCGCAAAAGCTCGCCAGCGCCGGCCTGGTCGACAGTTCTTCGCTGCGCACCTACGCCATCGGCCACCTGGTGCTGTGGGTCCCCAACGGTTCCAGCTTCGATCCGCAAAAGCTTAAAATGGATTTGCTGCTGCAGCCTGCGGTGCAACGCATCGCCATCGCCAATCCGCAACATGCGCCTTATGGCCGGGCTGCGATGGCCGCGCTCGAGCATTTCGGGTTGAAGGACAAAGTGGCCGGCAAACTGGTCTTCGGCGAGAACGTCAGCCAAGCGGCACAATTTGTGCAGTCGGGTAACGCTCAGGCTGGACTGATTCCTTTAGCGCTGGCTGTGTCTCCGGCGATGAAGGAGTCCGGGCGATACTGGGAGTTGCCAATCGATTCCTATCCCGAGTTGCAACAGGGAGTCGCGCTGCTCGCAGCTTCCAAGCACAAGCCAGCCGCAAAAGCCTTTCTGGATTACGTTACCTCGGCGGAAGGCGCGGGGGTGCTTGAGCAATACGGCTTCCACGTACCTCCAAGCAAATGATCGTTCAGGCACTCACGCTTACGTTGCGCTTGGCCATCATGGTGTCGGCCATTCTGCTGGTCATCGGAGTTCCACTGGCGTACTGGCTGGCGTTTTCGCGCCGGCGATGGAAGTTTTTGGTGGAAGCGACGGTCTCGCTGCCCATTGTGCTGCCGCCGACGGTCCTGGGCTTCTATGTTCTGATCGCTCTCGGCCCACTCAGCCCGGTGGGACGCTGGTATCGGGCGCTCACCGGCCACACTCTCGCTTTTACCTTCGAGGGCCTGGTCATTGGCTCGGTTTTGTACAGCCTGCCCTTTGCCGTGCAGCCCATGGCGACTTCCTTTGCCGCGGTTGACCGAACACTGCTGGATGCCTCCGCGCTCCTGGGCGCCTCCCACTGGCGCACCTTCTGGCGCATTGTGCTGCCGCTGGGACTGCCGGGCGTGCTGACCGGCGTGGTGCTGAGCTTCGCCCACACCTTGGGCGAGTTTGGCGTCGTGCTCATGATCGGCGGCAACATTCCCGGCGCGACCCAGACCGTCTCCATTCTGATTTATGACCAGGTGCAAGCGCTCGACTATGCCACCGCGAACCGCACTGCGCTCATTCTCCTGCTGCTCTGCTTCACCATGCTGGCGGTTCTTTACGGCCTGCGCCGCCGCGGCGCATGGAATGTGTGGGAGTGGAGATGAGCGGCGCCACCGCCTCGCCAGCCGCTGAGCAACTGACGGTCCGCCTCAAGAAAAGCTTTCGCGGCGAAAGCGGCTCCCGGTTCACGCTCGACGTCGAACTGGCGGGGGCCGCCGGCTTTACCATTCTGTTCGGGGCCTCGGGGGCCGGGAAGACCACGCTGCTCAACTGCATTGCCGGGCTGCAAACCCCCGACGCAGGTACGATTGCAATCGGCGAGCTCGTCCTCTTTGACGCGCACTCGCGCGTGAATCTGCCGCCGCGCCGCCGCACCGTCGCCTACCTGCTGCAATCGCTGGCGCTATTTCCGCACATGACGGTCGAGCAGAATGTGCAGTACGGCTTGGCCGCGCTCAACCAGCGAGATCGCGACGCTCGCAGCGGCGAGGTGTTGGAATCGTTTCGCATTTCTTCGCTGGTCGGGCGGCATCCCAGCGAAATTTCTTCGGGAGAACGCCAGCGGGTTGCGTTGGCGCGCGCGCTGGTGACGCGTCCGCGAGTGCTGCTACTGGACGAACCGCTCACCGCGCTGGATGCGGTCACCAAAGCGCGCATCCTCGACGATTTACGCGCCTGGAACCGGCGGCATCGCATTCCCATCCTCTACGTCACGCATGACCGCGAAGAAGTGTTCGCGCTGGGCGAAAGCGCGATTGTGCTGGAGGAAGGCCGTATCCTGGCGCGCGGCTCGCCGCACGAAGTCTTGCACCGGCCGCAATCGGAAACTGTCGCGCAGCTTGCCGGCTTCGAGAACATCTTCGATGGTTCGGTGACCGGCTCGCATCTGGAGCAGGGAACCATGACGTGCCGCATCGCCGGTTCGACCCTCGACCTGGAAGTTCCGTTGGTACGCGTGAATGCCGCCTTGCCGGTGCGCGTCGGGATTCGCGCGGGCGACATTCTGCTGGCGTCGTCCAAGCCACAGGGACTCAGCGCCCGCAATGTGCTTGCGGGGACGATCGCCTCGCTCGAGCAGCGCGATATGAAAGTGATCGCGGTCGTGACTTGCGGCCCGGACTTTGAAGTGCATCTCACGCTGGGCGCCCGCGAGTCGCTGCAACTCAAACCCGGGGCGCCAGTGTGGCTGGTGGTCAAGACCTACTCCTGCCACGTGCTGCAGTAAGGCGGCAGGCGGCTTTTTATTCGTAGCGCAGCGCTTCGATGGGATCGAGATTAGCCGCTTTCCACGCGGGATAAATTCCGAACACCAGACCGATCATGATCGAAGCCGCGGTTGCGCTCAGCACCCACGACAACGACATGCTCGCCGGCAGGGAAGGAAACACCAGCGGGACCAGCGCCGTCAATGCGCCGCCAATGACGATCCCAAGAATGCCGCCGATCCCGGTGAGGGTGATCGCTTCCAGAGTGAACTGGAGCAGGACATCGCGCTTGCGCGCTCCGATGGCCTTGCGCACGCCAATCTCGCGGGTGCGCTCGGTCACCGACACCAGCATGATGTTCATGACGCCGACCCCTCCCACGATCAGCGCCACGCTCGACACCGCAAACATGAAAATGAAGATCCCCCCGGTGAGCTGGTTCCAGGTATCGCTCAGCGCGTCCTGGCTGAAGACGGCGAAATTGTCCAGCTGATCGGGATTGAGGTGGCGCCGTCGCCGCAGCAGCGCGCGCATCTCGTCCATGGTAGTGTCCATGTCGGCGTGCGACGTGGACTTCACCGTGATCCAGTACTTCTTTTCCTCAGGATGCAATTTGTGCAACGTCGCGATGGGCATGCGCACAATGTTGTCTTCCGGATTGGAACCGTTGCCGAAGGCCGCTTTGCGCTTGGCCATCACCCCGATCACCTGGAACAGCTCGCCTTCAATGTTCACTTCCTTGCCGATGGGGTCCGCATCTTCGAAGAGGGTGTCGGCGGCGTCGCTGCCCAGAATGGCCACCAGGCTGTGATGCTCATTCTCGGTTTCCGTGAACCAGCGTCCGTGAACGATCTTCAGATCGTCGGTTTGGATGGTGGCAGGCAGGTCGCCGTCGAGGATGGTGTTCTTGGTCCTGCGTCCCTCATATTTCACCGCGTAGGTCCCCGCTCCGAATTCCGGGATCATGATGCGCAGGCTGGCGGTGGCCGCCTTGGTATGGGGCAGGTCGCGCATGGCCAGCGCATCGTCAAGCGTCAGCTCTTTGCGGGTCAGCATCTCGGTGGTCGGCCGGCCGAAAGTGAACGGTGAAAAGTGGTAGGCGAAGACCTGGTCGGAGCCCATGTCCTTCAACATGCCCTCGACGTTGGAGTTCAATCCGCGCACCACCGACGAGATGACGATGACCATCATGACGCCGATCACGATGCCCAGCACGGTCAGGCCCGAGCGCATCTTGTTCTTGGCGATGGTCTGCAGCGCCATGCGCAGGATCTCTTTATAGTCGCTTCGCCGCATAAATTACCGTAGAACCTCAGCCTGCTTTGTCCTCGCCAACAATTACAGTTCGAACCGCAGGGCCGCAATCGGGTCCAGCTTGGCCGCCTTGCGCGCCGGATACACGCCGAAGAAAACGCCCACCGAGGCCGCCACCGTTAGACCGGCGAAGACCGCCCACAGCTTGATGGCGGATGGCATCCCGATCGCCAAAGTCACCAGCTTGGCGATGCCAACGCCGCCGGCCACTCCGATCAGTCCGCCAATCAGCGCCATGGTGATGGACTCGATCAGGAATTGCCGCAGCACGTCGCGCGGCCGCGCTCCCAGGGCCTTGCGAATCCCGATTTCCCGCGTGCGCTCGGTCACCGACACCAGCATGATGTTCATGATCACAATGCCGCCGACGATCAGCGAAATGGAGGCGATCACGATCATCACGATGAAAAAGGTGCTGCTCAGGTCGGACCAAATGGAAAGGAAACTGGCATTGGTCTCGATGGTGAAGCTGTCTTTTTCGCCCACCCGGTCGTGTCGTCGCGAGCGCAGTATCACCCGCGCCTGGTCGATGGCTGTTTCGAACGACGTCCCCACGTCATCGGCCTTGGCCCAGATGTAAACACTGTTGTGGGCCCCGTAATTTTTGAGCCACGTCGTGATCGGCATGATCACGTAATTGTCGCGGCTCATGCCCAGGGTCTTGCCTTCTTTTTTGCCGACGCCGACCACCCGGAACACCGTGCCATCCACGCGGATTTCTTTGCCCAGCGGATCGGTATCGCCCAGTAAATTCTCGCGGATGTCCTGTCCGATGATGGCCACCGCCGAGGTCGCGTTCTCGTCCGCGTTGTTAAGCATTCGCCCGGCCACCAGGTCGAGGTCGTAGATCTGCGCCATGGTGGGCGTCCAGCCGCGCACCATGGTGTCGGTGCTGCTCTGCGTGCCGTAAACCACCTTGCCATTGAACTGGCGGATGGAAGCGCCCACGATCTTGCAAGCGTCGCAGCCCTCGGCAACCGCCTGGTACTGCTCCATGGTCATGTCTTTGCGCTTCTGCGATTCGATGAACTGGTCAACATCGGTGACCACGTTGGGCGTCTTGCCGATGATGAACACGTCGGCCCCGAGATTAAAGATTTTCTCGGCAACATAGCCGTTGATGCCGTTGACGAAGGTGACCACGGCAATCACCGCCGCCACTCCGATGACCACTCCCAACAGGGTGAGCACGGAACGCAGTTTGTTGGCCCAAAGCGACAGCAGGGCCACGCGGATGGCTTCAGCAATAGTCATGAGGCCGGCAATTGCAACTGTATCCCAAACAGCTACAGTTTTGTATCAGGGGCACGACTTCATGGGCGGGTGCAAAATCAGAACCAGGTTCTAGATTTGTAGGCGCGATAGTCATCCCCGAAGGCCGCCTCGAGCACCTGCTCCTCGCGCTTCACGCGGAAGCGTTGCCCGACCAGGTTAATGACCACGAACACAGCCGCCCAGATGTACCAGCCCAGCGCCACGAACTCTCCCACGAATGCGAGGAAGCCGAAGGTATAAATCGGATTGCGGAGCTTGGAATAAAGTCCATGGGCCACCAGTTTTTTGGCCTCGGCCCGCACCGCGAAGGATGAGCCAAGCTGATAACGAGACAGCATCCACAAACCAAAAGCCGGCACGGAAATGGCGGCGCCGATCCACTGATGGTGATCGTTGTGCCAGTGCTTGCCGGTTACCACTGCCAGCACCAGGTAAACGCCGAGATCGACGAAGCGCAGCCAGTTCATTGCAGCAGGAAATTCCTTTGTGGATTCGCAAGCAAAGGGTATTCTACGACAGCGCACCTTTCGCAGTGTCTTTTCTGCGTCCGGCGACGACGCCCCGTAGGCGGACCAGACTACCTACCTCGCGGTCGGCCCGCCTGACGCGTTTGGAGAGCGTGATCGCCAATAATCTGGGGCGGCCGCCTTAAGACCTTGTGGAAGGCCATGAGTTCTTCACCCGGGAGAGACCCTTGACCAAGCATTGCGGGAAGAAAGGTTTTTTCGAGTATGAGTTCTGTGCCAGGACCGGGCTGTTGGTGCTGGTTTGTTTGCAAATGCTGGCGACCGTCAACTGTGGAGGAGGTGCTGCGTCCCTCGGTGGACCGCCGGCTCGCCAGCTGGAGGCGGGTACGGTTTCGCAGACCGCCAATCCCTTGGTGGCCCAATACACCATTTCCCCTCCCGCGCAATCGAGCGTGGCGATTCAGTTCGGCCCGAACTTGACCTATCCCTTCCGGACCTCCGCGCAGGCGGCTTCTCCGGACGGAGGGGCCCTCACCTTTTTGGTCGCGGGCATGAAGCAGAATACGGTGTACCACATGCGGGCCGTCGCGACCTATGGGGATGGCTCGCAGCAGTTCGACGGCGACCACAGCTTCCAAACCGGATCAATTCCCCCAGAGCGCCTGCCCCAAGTCGTGGTGACGAATCCGAATAACTCGACTCCCGCCCCCGGGGTTGAGCTGCTTAGCCTGACTAAGGGAACGGCAAACCAGCTCATGACCCTGGCCCTGGATCCAGCGGGTAATGTTATTTGGTACTACGACAACGATCCTGCGCTGGGCCTCGCTCAGCCCATCAAGCTGCTGCCTAACGGCCACATGCTGGCGGTGTTCTCCGCCGGGGGGGGGCTACACGGGGACCGTGCGGGAGTTCGATCTTGCCGGCAACATTGTCCGCCAATTTAACTTCAGCGACCTAGGCCAAATTCTGGCGAATGCCGGCTACCATTTAAATGTGATCTCCATAGACCACGACATTCTGTTACTCCCCAATGGTCATTTGATTCTCCTGGTTACCAACACTAGAGTTTTCACGGATTTGATTGGCTATCCCGGGGAGACCACGGTCCTCGGCAACGCCGTCATCGATCTTGACCAGAACAATAATCCCGTGTGGGTATGGGATGCCTTCGATCATCTGGATGTGAATCGCCACCCGCTGAACTTTCCGGATTGGACCCATGCCAACTCCCTCTTCTATACCGCCGACGATGGCAATGTGCTGATCTCCTTGCGGCATCAGCACTGGGTTTTGAAGCTCGACTATCGCAACGGCCAGGGCTCCGGGGACGTGCTTTGGAAGCTGGGCTACCAGGGAGACTTCGATCTCGGTTCAGGAGCGCCCGCCAACTGGTTCTACGCCCAGCACGACGCCAACATCGCGAGCCCCAACACCACCGGAGATGTGCAGTTGGCCGTCTTCGACAACGGCGATAATCGCGTGTTGGATGATGGCGGCATAACCTGTGGTTCACCCGGGACGCCCGGCTGCTACAGCCGGGGGGCGATTTTTGAGGTGAACGAGAACACCCGGACCGCCAACGTGGCTTGGGCCTACACTCTGCCGTACTCCTTTTGGGGCGGGGTCACGCAAGTGCTTCCCAACGCCAACGTTTTCGTCGATGTGACCACACCCGAGGATAATCCAACCGGGGCGCGCGTTCTGGAGCTCACGCAGGACCCAAACTCAGAGATCATCTGGCAACTGGACGTTAACGGCCAGAACTCGTACCGCACCATTCACCTTCCCAGCCTCTATCCGGACGTGCAATGGTGACCGCGCGAAGACTTGAATCCGTGATGCCGGGCTGATCCCGCGGGCCAAGACGTGAAACCGGCTGTGGGCGCACGGCGGCGGGCAGGCGCTGACGCCAGATTCTCTCGGCTCGAACTTCAACGGCGGCGCGCCTGGCCGGGGCGCGCTTCCTTGGCCGCAGCCGGCCTCCCCTCGGCCGGCCCGTTCCCGCCAGGACCGCATCGTTCCCTTGACATCCCGCGCTCGATATTATAAATATGCATATGTCTGTATATTTATGCTATGTCGAAACTCGCGCGCCATACCGTCATCTGCGACCTGGTGGCCAACCGCAAGGTGGCCAGCCAGGAAGAGCTGCGGCGGCTGCTCTACAAGGGCGGCCACCGGGTGACCCAGGCGACCCTGTCGCGCGACATCCATGATTTGCGGCTGGTGAAGACCGCCGAAGGCTACAAGCTGCCTCCGGGCGAGGTCGCCGAAGCCTTTCTGCCGTCCATCGAGCGGCTGATTCACGAGTTTGTGTACGAGGTGAAGACCGCGCAAAACCTGGTGGTGGTGAAGACCAGCGCCGGCAGCGCGCAGCCAGTGGCGGCGGCCATCGACGCCGAGCAGTGGGAGGAGGTCGTGGGGACCATCGGTGGCGATGACACCATTCTGGTCATCGCGCATGACGCCAGAGTTGCGCAAAAGCTGGCCCGGCGAATTCGGGGATATTTCGCGTAGGAGTCGGATGGTCAGATTGAAACCATGAAGGCCGCTCTACAACCCGCTGTCTTTGGGGCGACCGGCTACTCCGGCCTGGAGCTGGTGCGTTTGCTGGCGCATCATCCCGGCGCCAAAAAGCCACTGCTCTTCTTCCTGCAGCGCAACGGGGAGAATGCGGAGTCCGCCGATTTGAGCGGCGTGTATCCGCAACTGGCGGGCAATGGAGGATTTCCCATCGAGGCGTTCTCGTGGCAGCGGATGCAAGATGCCGGAGTGGATGTCGTGTTCCTGGCGACCCCGCATGAGTTCTCTCGCGCGTGGGTCCCGGAGGCGATCGGGCGCGGCTTGCGCGTGATCGATCTGAGCGGAGCGTGGCGTTTGAAGCAAGCGGCGAATCGCGAGGTGTACGGATTTTGCGATGCCAACGCACACGACGCATCGCTTCTCGACCAAGTCGCGGTGTACGGATTGCCCGAGTTGCACGCTGCGGCGATCAAGGACGCCGCCTTGCTGGCGAATCCGGGATGTTATCCGACGTCGATCATTCTGGCCCTGGCGCCGTGGATTCGCGCCGGCTACGTGGACGTTGAGCACGGTATTATATGCGACGCGAAGTCCGGGGTTTCGGGGGCGGGCAAGACGCCGTCGGCGAAGACGCACTTCGTAGAAGTCGATGGCGACTTCAGCGCTTACAACGTCTTCGGACACCGGCACACCGGCGAGATGCTGGAGCAGCTTGGGCTCGAATGTGGATCGCTGCAGTTCACTCCGCATCTGCTGCCGATTCCGCGCGGCATCCTCTCAACCATTTATGTGAAGCTGGCTAAGGTTGTGCCTGCCGAAGAATTGGAGCAATGCCTGCACGAGTTCTACGCCGGCAAGCCCTGGGTGCGTGTCTTCGGCGCGGCGCGGCTGCCGCAAATCAAGTTTTCGCGCCACACCAATTTCTGCGACATCGGCTTTTCGCTCGCGCCCGACGGCAAGCGCGCGGTCGTGGTGTCGTGCCTCGACAACCTGTTGAAGGGCGCCGCCGGCCAAGCCGTGCAGAACATGGACCTCATGTTCGGCTTCGATGAGAAAGCAGGGCTGCAATGAAACTGGTAATCAAGATTGGCGGCGCGGCGCTCGATGACACAGAGCTGGTTAAGAAGTTTGCCAAGACCATCCCCAGTCTCTGGCGCGAAGGTCACAAGCTGGTGATTGTTCACGGCGGAGGAGCGGCGCTCAGCCGCACCCTGAAGCAACTCGGTTGTGAAACTACTTTCGTCGATGGTTTGCGGGTCACCGATGCGCAGACCCGCGACGTGGCCGTGATGGTGCTGGCCGGACAGCTCAACAAGCGGCTGGTGGCCTCCATCGGCGCGGCCGGACAGCCGTCGCTGGGACTGTGCGGCGGCGACTTGCAAATGTTTCGGGCGGCGAAAAAGAAGCAGCCGGACCTCGGTTATGTCGGCGAAATCTGTTCGGTTGACGCGCAGTGGATCGAGCGATTGTGGAACGCCGGCATCGTGCCGGTGGTGTCGAGCCTGGCGCTGGGCGTTGACGGCGAGTACTACAACATCAACGCCGATCACATGGCGTCGGCCTGCGCGGTGGCTTGCGGCGCGGATGCGCTGATCTATCTCACCGATGTTGCCGGCGTCAAAGATGCCGAAGGCGCCGTCATTCGCTGGCTCGACGTGAAAGCGATTGCGGCCATGGTGCAACAAGCGACGGTCAGTGGCGGCATGTTGCCCAAACTGGAAGCCTGCATCAAGGCGCTGAAGCGGGGCGTGGCGCGAGTTCGCATTCTGCCGGCGGAACAGGCGGAGGTGTTGCCCGGTTTCTTCAGCGATCCGATTGAGTGCGGCACCGAGGTCATTGCGAGCAGCCAGCGCCTGGTTGCTAAGGCTAATTGCTGATTGCTGTTTGCTAACGGAGGCACGACATGATTGCTACTTCAATTCCCGCGGGCCTAAGCCCCCAGCCCTACACGCAACGGAGCGTTTCCGGACGCGACCTGATCTCGATCCAGGATTTCACGCCGGAGGAACTGGCCTGCGCGCTCGAGTTGGCAGCGGCGATGAAAGCGCGCCCGGCGAACTATCGCGGGACTCTGACCGGCAAGCAGATTGTCTTGTTCTTCGAGAAGCCTTCGCTGCGCACGCGCTTAACGTTTGAGGCCGGCATCAACAGTCTCGGCGGCGTGTCGTTCTTCGTCGATCAAACGCAGTCGCGGCTGGGCGCTCGCGAGAGCCTCAGCGATGTGGCCCATAACCTGGAGCGCTGGGTTGACGGCGTGGTGCTGCGGACGTTTGCTCACGAGACGGTCACGACCATGGCCGCGCACGCGTCGGTCCCGGTGATCAACGCGCTGAGCGAATTGGAGCATCCCTGCCAGGCGCTGGCCGACATGCTGACGCTACAGGAACATTTCGGCGACCTGCGCAATGTGCGTCTTGCCTATGTCGGTGATGGCAACAACGTTGCACATTCGCTGATGCTGGCAGCCGCCAGCCTGGGAGCAAGCATCTCGGTGGGAACGCCCAAAGGATACGAGCCGAGTAAAGCCATGCTGAACGCGGCGCAAGAGTTGGCGGCGGCGTCGGGCGGGGCAGTGCAGGTGGTCAACGATCCCATGGAGGCGGTCGCGGGGGCCGACGCGGTGTACACCGACGTGTGGGCCAGCATGGGCCAGGAAGATGAGGCCGCCGAGCGGCGCGAGATTTTTGTGCCCTTCCAGGTGGACCCGAAGCTGTTCTCTTATGCCGCCAAGCACGCGCTCTTCATGCACTGCCTTCCGGCGCATCGCGGAGATGAAGTGGCGGCGGCGGTGATCGATTCGCCGCGCTCGGTGGTGTTCGAGCAGGCGGAAAATCGCCTGCATGTTCAAAAAGCCATCATGGTTTTGTTGCTGGAAGGCGGCGCTCACCGCTTTCCGCCGAGGAGTTCCTATGCGTGAGAAGGTCGTACTGGCATATTCCGGAGGTCTCGATACCTCCATCATCATCCCGTGGCTGAAAGAAAACTACGACTGCGATGTCATCGCTTACATCGCCGACGTGGGCCAAGGCGACGACCTGGACGCCGTGGTCGAGAAAGCATACGCAACGGGCGCCAGCAAGGCGATCGTAGAGGACTTGCGTTACGAGTTCCTGACCGACTACGTCTTTCCCGCAATCCAGGCGGGCGCGGTGTATGAGCACAAGTACCTGCTGGGCACATCGCTGGCGCGGCCGATCATTGCGAAGTACCAGGTCGCGGCCGCGTTGCGGGCAGACGCGACCGCGGTGGCGCACGGCTGCACCGGGAAGGGCAACGATCAGGTGCGCTTCGAGCATGCCTACCAGGCGCTGGCGCCCGAGCTGAAGGTGATGGCTCCGTGGCGGGAGTGGACGCTGCAGTCGCGCGAGGATTGTCTTGACTACGCGGAGCAGCACGGAATCCCCGTGGCCCAAAGCCGCGAGAAAATCCACAGCCGCGATCGCAATCTGCTGCATGTCAGCCATGAAGGCGGCGAACTGGAAGATCCAGATAACGCGCCGCTGGCGACTACCTGGACGTGGACGAAATCGCCGCAGGAGGCACCCGATGAAGTTGAACAGGTGGCCATCGAATTCAATTACGGTGTGCCCTTTGCGGTGAATGGCGCCATTCTGGATCCGGTCGCGATTGTCGAAGAGCTGAATAAAATCGGCGCGCGCAACGCGATTGGCCGCGTCGATCTGGTGGAAAACCGCTTCGTGGGAATCAAGTCGCGCGGCTGCTATGAGACGCCCGGCGGCACCTTGCTGCTCACCGCGCATCGCGAGCTGGAGGCATTGTGCCTGGACCGCGACCTGGCGCACTTCAAACAGCACATCGGCCTGAAGTACGCCGAGATCGTGTACTTCGGCCTGTGGTTCACGCCGTTGCGCGAATCGCTGCAGGCCTTCGTGGAAAGCACGCAGCGCGATGTCAATGGCAAGGTGACGCTGGAGCTTTACAAAGGCAACATCGAAGTCGCCGGGCGCCAGTCGCCGACCTCGCTGTACCGGCCCGATATCGCCAGCTTCACCATGGGGGCGGGCTACCAGCAGAAGGACGCGGAAGGGTTCATTCGCATCCTGGGGCTGCCGGCGCGCTCGCGGGCCCTGGTCCACGCGGAGAGTCTGAAATGAAGATGTGGTCCGGCCGTTTCGGCCAGGCGCAGAATCCCGACTTCGAGCAGTGGCAGCGCTCGTTCCCATTCGACCGCGCGCTGCTGCCGTACGAGGTGGCGGCCAGCCGCGCCCATGCGGTCGCGCTGGCAACGGCGGGCGTCCTAAACGAGCGTGAGCTGGCGGCAACGCTGTCCGCTCTGGATCGGATCGGGCGTGAGGGCGTACCCGAAGATGACGATCCGGCGATTGAAGATGTGCACCACTTTGTCGAGAAGCGGCTCGTGGAATTGGCCGGCGATGTGGGTTACAAGCTGCACACCGGCCGCAGCCGCAACGAGCAGATTGCCACCGACCTGCGGCTGTATGTGCGCGAGCAGATCGACGCCCTATCGCAAACGCTGCTGGAGTTTCTGGGCGAATTCGTGAAGCAGGCGGAAAATGCCGGCGAGAACGCCATGCCGGCTTACACGCATTTGCAGCGGGCGGAGCCGGTACTGGTGGCGCATTGGCTGCTCGCCTATGTCGAGATGTTTCTGCGCGATCTGGATCGCTTGGCCGATTGCCGCAAGCGGCTGAACGAATGTCCGCTGGGGTCGGGAGCGGTGGCCGGCACAATTTTGCCGCTGGATCGCGAGGCCATGGCGAACGCGTTGCAATTCGGTTTGCCGACCGCCAACAGCATCGACGCCACCAGCGACCGTGACTTTGCGATTGAGTTTGTGCAGGCGCTGTCGGTCGTCGCATTGCATCTGAGCCGGTGGGCCGAGGAGTTGGTGCTGTACTCGACCACCGAATTTGGCTTTGTGAAGTTGCCGGAGCAGTTCTCGACCGGCAGCAGCGCCATGCCGCAGAAGAAAAATCCCGACGCGCTGGAACTGATTCGCGGCAAAGCGGGCAGAGTGTTTGCCAATGCGACCGAGCTGTGGATCGCGGTCAAGGGGCTGCCCCTGGCCTACAACAAGGACATGCAGGAGACGCAGCAGCCGGTCTTCGCCGCGGCTGAGCAGGTGTCGAACATGTTGCGCGTGGCGACGGGATTTCTGGCAACGGTTTCATTCGACGAGGAACGGATGCAGCAGGCGGCGAGCAGCGGATTCATGAATGCGCTGGCCCTTGCGGCGCTGCTGGTGCGGCGGGGAGTTCCGTTTCGCCAGGCGCACGAGCAGGTGGGGCAAGCCGTTCGTCTTGGCCTGGAGAAGAATTGCGAATTGGAGCAACTGTTGCAGCAAGACTACTCGCAGTGTGGCATCGCAGCCGATGCCGAACTCTATCGCGCGTTGTCGCTGGAGGAAGTTCTGGCGATCCACGATGTGCCGGGAGGGACCGCGCCGTTGCGGGTCCGGGCGGCATTAGCAGCGATCAAAGAGAAGCTAGCCATCTACGCAGGAGCCGCCCATGCAGGCACGTAGCGCAACCCTTCCCGATGCCATCGGCATCGAGCAAATGATTCAGATCCACGTGGCCGACGGCACCCTGCTGCCGCGCTCGCTGGCGGAGATCTGCGAGAACATTCGCGACTTCATCGTGGTTGAGCACGATGGGGAGGTCATCGGTTGCGGCGCGCTGCATTTGTACGGCATGCACCTGGCGGAAATTCGCTCCATCACGGTGACGGCCAAAGCGAAGGGCAAGGGCGCTGGCCGGGTGCTGGTTGACGCGCTGTTGCTGGAGGCGAAACGGCAGAGCGTGACCTGCATCTGCCTGTTCACGCGCATCCCCGACTTCTTCGGGCAAATGGGTTTCCAGGTGGTGGACAAGGAAGCGCTGCCCGACAAGATGCACAAAGATTGCCTGAAGTGCCCGCGGCTGCATGCCTGCGACGAAACGGCGATGTACCTCGGCACCCTGCCGAAACACGCGCCCGGCGCCATGTCGGCGCGATCGGTCCCGGAGTTCGTGCAGATTGCGCAGTGGCAGAGCTAGCTAAGCAGGGCGAGCCGATCAGCTTGGCGATCTCAGGGGAGTGCTGGAACTCGACGCAATCGATCTTGATGCAGGCATGAGGGTCGCCGAACAGCGACTCCGCCATGGCTTCCACCACACGCGTCTTGCCCGAGCCGGGCGGCCCCACTTTACATCCCACTTTTGCGGTGATAGAGTTCCGCCGCACAAGGAGAGCCGTCTATGCAACATCGCAGATGGATTGGCGGGATGAGCTTGAGGACGACAGTCGCATTCGTGGCAGCCGCGATTCTGCTGATCGTTACAGCCTCACAACGTGTAGAGGGGCAAACCTTCAGGACACTGCACAGCTTTAGTACCTTAGACGGCGAGATGCCAACGGCCGGACTCACCATGGACGGAGCCGGGAACCTCTACGGCACCACCCAATACGGCGGCACGGCCGATTACGGTTCGGTCTTCAAACTGGTGCATACCGGTGGCTCTTGGATTCTGCACCCGCTTTACAGCTTTCCCAATAATGGGGGAGGCAATGACGGCGCTGAACCCTATGCCGGGGTCACCATCGGTCCGGACGGCAACCTTTACGGCACGACCACTCGCGGCGGCGGCAGTGCTGCTTACGGCACGGTATTCAAGCTCTCACCTCCAGCCTCGGTGTGCAGAAGCACGCTTTGCCCGTGGACCGAAACCATTCTGCACCGCTTCAGCGGAGGCAGCGATGGGATTTTTCCCTACGGTGCGGTGGTGTTTGACACCGCCGGCAACCTCTATGGCACCACGAACCTCGGTGGTACAGGCACTTGCTACCAGGGGTTTGGTTGCGGTGTCGTCTTCAAGCTGACACGATCGGGGTCTGGCTGGGTGGAGACTGTACTTTATTCCTTCCGGAACGACTCGCCGGACGGAGCCTATCCAGTCAGTGGCGTGGTTTTCGACCACGCCGGCAATCTCTACGGCACGACCGATGGCGGCGGCACTCGCTGCAGCCTGGGCGGTTGCGGCACGGTTTTCCAACTGACGCCCTCCGGCTCCGGCTGGACTGAGACTGTTCTTCACAGTTTTACCTTTGGGGACGACGGAGCTGTCCCCGACGGCGGGCTTATCTTCGACAACGCAGGCAATCTCTATGGCACCACGGTGTTTGGCCAGTCGGGTAACGGAACCGTCTTCGAGCTCACGCCTTCGGGTGGGCAGTGGACCTACACGCTGCTCTACAGCTTAATGAGCGGACAAAATGTTGGGGGCCCTCTCGGCACGCTTGCGATGGACGCGGCCGGTAACCTCTACGGCACGACCAATCAGGGTGGCATCGGCGATTGCTACGGGGAATGCGGCACCGTGTTTAAGCTGACGCCCTCGGCTGGCAGTTGGGCCTACACCTTGCTCCACGATTTTACCGGCGGCACAGATGGCGGTCAGCCGTACGACGGCTTGATTTTGGATCACAACGGCAACCTCTATGGCACAGCTTCGATTCGCGAAGGAGGAGGTGGAACCGTCTTCGAGATCACGCCGTAACTGAAACTCTGCGGAGTGCTGCCGAAAAGTCAGAGGAAAGATCCGGTGGAAGCCCCCTGCTTCAGCAGGGGGAGCTGGACTTTAGTCCAGCGAAAAGCGGGACGATTTTGAAAATGGGCTTTAAGCCCTGGGCCCTCGTTGTCGCCCGGCGCTAAAGCGCGTGATCCAAGCTAAACCCTTCCCGGAGCGCTGAAGCGCTCCTTCCCCCCGCATAAATGCGGGGCCTTCCACCATGGTCGTCGGCGTCGTAACGCAAGTGATGCCGCTCACTCGCAATACTCCGGCTCGCACCTGCGCCGCATCTCTTTCCTGCTGCAGTAATCCAAACAGCTGTAACGCTTGTCGGGCGCGGGCGTGATCACCGCTGGCGTAGAATACCAACATTCGGCAGCATTCGGTCCGCGTCTGTGAGGATGGCGGCCGTGACCCTGGAGGTATCCAGCCTTTGAGCAAATTTCCGCAGACCCTGGGCGAGCTTCGCAGCAGCTCGCAGTTTTCCGAACAGCGGGTGCGCAACCGCCGCGTCAAGGACGAAATGCGCGACAACCTGATGGCGCGCTTGCGCAACAATGGGCCCATCTTTCCCGGCATCGTCGGCTACGACGATACCGTGGTGCCGCAGATCGTGAACGCGGTGCTGTCCCGGCATAATTTCATTCTTCTGGGATTGCGCGGCCAGGCCAAGAGCCGCATTCTGCGGGCGCTTGCGGGACTGCTCGATCCGCACCTGCCCTACTTGAGCGGCTGCGAAATCCACGATAATCCCTACGCGCCGATTTGCCGCCGCTGCCGCGAATTGCTGGCCAACAATCCCGACGACGCGCCCATTTCTTATCTGGCCGCCGACGATCGCTACGTGGAAAAGCTGGCGACCCCCGACGTCACCATCGCCGACCTGATCGGCGACATCGATCCCATCAAGGCGGCCAAGGGCGGCCACGAGCTGGGCAGCGAGTACACCGTCCACTACGGACTGTTGCCGCGCGCCAATCGCGGCATCTTTGCCATCAACGAGCTGCCCGATCTCGCGGGCAAAATTCAGGTCGGCCTGTTCAACATCATGCAGGAAGGCGATGTGCAGATTAAGGGCTATCCGGTGCGCATGCCGCTCGACGTGGCCCTGGTCTTCAGCGCCAACCCGGAGGATTACACCGCGCGCGGCAAAATCATTACGCCGCTGAAGGACCGCATTGGCTCTGAGATTCGCACCCATTATCCTGCGACCATCGAAGAGGGAATCGCCATTACCGAGCAGGAAGCATGGACGGCGCGCAGCGGCCTGCAACTGCAGCTTCCCGAATTCGTGAGCCAGGTGATCGAACAGATTGCATTCATCGCCCGCGAGGATAAGCGCATCGACAAGCGCTCCGGGGTGAGCCAGCGGCTGCCCATCAGCGCCACGGAGAACGTCATCTCCAATGCCGAGCGGCGCGCGATCCGTTCCGGCGAGAAGCTGGTGGTCCCACGCATCGGCGACATTTACGCCGCGCTGCCGGCGATGACCGGGAAACTCGAACTGGAATATGAAGGCGAACTGAAGGGCGCCGACAATGTGGTGCGCGAGATCATTCGCGCCGCAGTCGCCCGCACCTACGACAAATATTTTCACGGCAACAGCAACATGAACCAGGTGGTGCAGTGGTTCGATCTGGGCGGCGAGATCCAGATGCGCGACTCGGCCAGCGCGCAGGAGATGCTGCACAAACTGCGCGGCATCCAGGGACTGCTGGACAAATTGAGCGGCCTGGGCCTGAGCGGAAAAGAGCCGTCGGAAGTGCTGGTCTCGGGCGCCGAGTTCATCCTCGAAGGCCTGTACGCGCACAAGAAAATTGGACGCAGCGAGGAGCGCATGTTTACCGCGGGCGAGAAGCAGCCGCCGCGGGAGAAGCCACGCGTCCGCGAGGAAGAGGACGAGGAGCGGGAGTTTCGGAGGCAAAGAAGACCGTTTAATTAGGGGCTAGGGGCTAGGAACAACTTCAGCGATCCCGCGCGTCCGTCTGCGGTTGCCAATTGCTAACGGCTAATTGCTAAGAGCTAACGGCTAATGGCCAGATTCATCAAGTATAAAAAATACGTTCCCGAGCCCGCCTCCGAGATGAGCATGGAGGACCTGCTCAAGGCGCTCTCCGACTACCTGCTACAGAGCGGATTCCAGCAGCAGTACATGGACTTCTACGCCCTCAAAGACGCGGAGCAGACGCTCGACGATCTGCGCCAGGCCATCGCCGAGGCGCTGCTCAACAGCGACATGCTCGACCAGCAGATGCGCGAGCAGATCGACAACATGAGTCCCGAGCAGATGGAAGATCTGATCGAGCAGCTCATCGAGCGCATGGAGCAGGAAAACTACATCAGTGTCGATCAGCCGCACGATCCTTCGCGCAGCTCGACTGCCGGCGGACAGGTCGGCGACGCGCAATCCCAGGCGCGCTTCGAGATCACTGACAAGGGACTCGACTTCCTCGGTTTTCGCGCGCTGCGCGACCTGCTGGGCTCGCTGGGCAAATCGAACTTCGGCCGCCACGACACCCGCGACCAGGCCACCGGCATCGAGGCCAGCGGCGCATCGAAGACCTACGAATTTGGCGACACGCTGAACCTGGATATCACCGCAACATTGTCGAGCGCGATCCAGCGCGAAGGCCTGCACCTGCCGCTCAATATCGAGTACCGCGATCTCCAGGTGCATCAGTGCGAGTACCAGTCGTCGTGCGCGACTGTGCTCATGCTCGATTGTTCCCACTCCATGATCCTGTATGGCGAGGACCGCTTCACGCCTGCAAAAAAAGTGGCGATGGCGCTTTCGCATCTCATCCGCACGCAATACCCCGGCGATTCGCTGTCGCTGGTACTGTTTCACGACTCGGCGGAGGAGTTGCCGCTATCGCAGTTGGCGCGCGTCAAGGTGGGGCCCTACTACACCAACACGCGCGAAGGCCTGCGCATGGCGCAGCGCATCCTGCAACGCCAGCGCAAAGACATGAAGCAGATCGTGATGATCACCGACGGCAAGCCGTCGGCGCTGACCCTGGAAGATGGCCGCATCTACAAGAACGCTTTCGGACTGGATCCGCTGGTGGTGAGCGAAACGCTGAAAGAAGTTTCCAAGTGCAAGCGCGCGGGAATCCTGATCAATACTTTCATGCTGGCCTCCGACTACGGGCTCATCCAGTTTGTGCAGAAGGTCACCGAGATGTGCCGGGGCAAAGCCTACTTCACCACGCCCTACACCCTGGGCCAGTATCTGCTGATGGACTACATGTCGCGCAAGACCAAGACGGTACATTGAAAGGCAGGGGTTAGGGGTTAGGGGCTAGTGGTCAGCATTCAGCACTCAGCACTCAGCATTCAGCGATCTAGTTTAGTGCTGTCATCCCGCTCCGGGGCGCTCTCTCACTACCAGGCCAGCCAATTACTGGGAATCTCACGCTTTGAATTTGACGGCTTTCTCAAGGAACGTAACGTTTACGAACATGCTTACGACATTCAAGACCTGGATCGAGATCAGGAAACACTCCGATCCAGCCAACGCAAAATGTCTTGACGGTAAAGAACGAAAAGGACCGCTGGTGCGCGGTCCTTTATCGCTCGTGAACTCTTTCTGAACTGGACGCCAGCCTACAGTCCCAGCTAGGCGCCGGGTTTCGGGTCTTGCGGCGCGGTCTCATCGGCCTTCTTCACGGCGGCTTCGGCGGCCTGGAAGCCAATCTTGGAATGGGTCCCGTCGCAGAAGGGTTTGTTCACCGATCCGCCGCAGCGGCACAGCGAAAACGCTGTCTTGCCGGTCAAGTCGTAGGGATTGCCGTCGGCATCCACCAATTCGATCGCGCCCTCGGGCGCCTCCACGCGGAACGGGCCATTTCTGCGGACCGTGATTTTCACTTGTGCCATCTGTACTTCCTCCATTCGTGCGCCATCTCCGATTGTAACGGAGTCCCCAGTCCACCACTTTTGCGTGAACGGCCAGGTCGAGGCCCCCGTCAAGTCGAGCTACGGCTCACTTCTGGCGCACATAGCCGTACACGTACTCGGTGTCGCCTTGGGCAACCAAGAGGGAAGTTTGCAGCGAGTCGGCCAGCTTGGAGGGAGCGGCACCCGGCAGAACCTCGTTGGTCAGAAGGAAGCCGCCGGGCTTGATCATCGTGCCCAGGTTGGCGCGCGCCAGCGCCTGCTCCAGACCGCCGTAATAGACGAAAATGTTGGTGCCGATCACCAGATCGAATTGCTGTTCCGGGAGCAGCGGCAGGGTCTGGTACACAACGTTCATGTCCACGGGAGTAATTCGCATCACCACGGCGGGACGAATGGTCACGGCGCGATTCCAGATTTCGGCCGCCGCCGCGGGCACCGCAATTCGTGTAGCCGGCTTGCCGATCCGGTCGCCAAACTTTTGCCAATATTCCAGGAAGCCGGCACGGTAGGCGGCCTCCCATTGGTCCAGGGGGGTGCACAGCAATTGGATGGTGTAGGACTTGCCGGCAGCCGCGGTCTTGCGCGCCCGCTCAATGTGCCGGTTGACGCGGGGGCTGATGTCGAAAGTGTAGACGTCAACCGAAGCGGGATCGGCCAGGCCCAGCCGGGCCAGCGAGTCGATCAGCGCAAACGGCTGGGTGGTTTGTGGCGGATAGAAATCGGAGCCGAAGTTCTTATTCACGAAGTCAAGACCGGGACCGACGATCGCCACGCGGTGCACACTGCCCGGCTTCAGCAGCCCTTGTTCCATCATTTTCCGCAAGTGCAGCTCGATGGTGTAGTCGGGATAAAGATTGCTGTCGGTGGAAATGCCCCGGTCTTTGAAGCCCTGGTAGATGCTGATCTTCTTGGCGGATAATTCCGCGACCCACTTGTTCACGTCGTCGCGCTGGCGCGCCAGATTGGCCAGCAGGTAGGCCTTGATTTTCTTGCGTCCGTCGGGGCGGGTCGGATTGAGACCCTTTTTTTCGAGGAAGACGCGCATCTCCAGCATGCCTTCACTGAGGCGCGGGCCGGCCAGCGCCCGGACAAGATCGTCGGCCCGCGTTTCGGCGAGGGAATCGACCGCACTGTTCTTTCCGTAGTTCTGCAAGTCCACAAAAGAAATGCGCGGCTGCTTGGTGTAGGTGACGCCCAGGCGCAGCAAATTGGTGAGGGTGTCGGCCTCGCCGCCTTCGATGCGGCCGCGGATTTCTTTGTCGCGGTCGCGCACCCACTTGTTCCAGGCGTCGGCGGTGACTGGACCCGAGGTTTTCAGCTCGGGCGGCAGCGCGTCGCGCATGGCCGAAAGAACCGGCTGGGCCGATGCGAAGGGAACAAACTGAGGAGTCTGCGCCAGGGCCGCACACAGCGTAAGAGGGCAGAACAGGGCTACAGCAAGGGTCTTAGTAATTTTGCTGGGCATAGGGCTCGGTACTAGGCGTGCCCCGCAGCAGAAGTCGGCAGGAATGTGGTTGCCACTTTCTCATCATACTATGCGGTGTTGACTGAGATTGCCGCCGCTTGCGACGATTGTCATCCCGACGGTCCGGCGCAGCGGGCGAACGGAGAGCCGCTTTTCTTTCGCTTGCCCTGGTTTTTGCGCGGCCTCGCCTGGGCGACGTTTCCCTGCCACTTGGCTCGGCGAGGATTCCGTTTTTGGGCCTTTGGCAGCAAGTAGTGTAACTACTGTCGCGCCTTGGAGTGTACTTCTTACATGTCAATAGGGAGAAACACAACAATCGTTCGCAAATGCATGAATCAAAGCCGGATATAAAGTTCCAAATCCGTGTTCATTGCCCCGTGAAATGTGCTATACTGTACTTAGAATTGAGATTGAGAGAAGCCCAGCCGACCGCTGGGCTTTCGTGTTTCTGGCGATAACTGCTGTCCGCCTGCGGACATCGGCGTTGCGCTGGCGGACATCGCAAACCAGCCCACCGCCGCTAAGTTGTTGATAATTAGACTCCCCGCGTGGCCAACACCTTGCACTAGCATAAAAAGCAGTTGTCAGTGGCCAGTTGTCAGTTATCAGTACATCCGTGAGGAACTCTTAGCATGTCGAGCGGTACTGCGACGGAAAGAGACAGCAGGTCCCTCAGTCGCGCTCAGTCGCAAAGCTCCGCCTCGCTCCTTCGGGATGACAACACGATGAGGACGCTTTCTTCGGCGTGGCTGAAGCCACGCCCCTTCAAGACTGCGATGTCAACAGAGCCGGATAGCTTCTAGTCGCTGAGTAGGCAAAGATTATGCACACCATGTTGCAGGAAATTCGTTACGCGTTGCGCCAACTGCGCAAGTCGCCCGGGTTCGCGGCGGTCTCGGTATTGACGCTGGCCCTGGGCATCGGCGCCAACATCGCGGTCTTCTCGGTCACCAACGCGGTGCTGCTGAATCCCAGCGGCATTCCCCATGCCAGCGGACTGGTGGCGCTGCGCGCCCGCTACCGCGCCATGCCCGATCTCAACAACATCAGCCTGTCGGCGCCGGACTTTGGCGATGCGGCCGCGGGCAAGAACATCTTTTCGTCGGGCGCGGTCATGCAGGGCGGCAGTTTCAACTACGCCCGCGAAAATAGCAATCCGGAATTGCTGAATGGCGCCCAGGTTTCCTCCGGCTGGTTCGACACGTTCGATGTCCGGCCCTACCTGGGGCGCGTGTTCACCCCGGAAGAAGACCAACCCGGAGCCGCCAACGAAGCCGTGCTGTCGTATCGCGCGTGGCAGAAGCGCTTCGCCTCCGATCCCAACATCGTTGGCCGGACGATGCTGCTCAACAACCAGTCGTTTCGCGTGGTGGGGGTGATGGAACCGTCGTTCAACTGGCCCAACCAGGCAGAGCTTTGGGTGCCGATCGCGTTGCCGCCGGCCCGCTATCACGATGCGAACTATCGCTACAACGAAAACCTGTTTGCGGTGGCGCGGCTGCGGCCGGGCGTGACCGTGCAGCAGGCTAACGCCTATCTGGATCGCAAAGCGCAAGAGAACATCGCCTCGGAAGGCGGCAAGAGTTTCGGGCGCGCCAGCGGATGGGGCATGTTCGCCATGCCGCTGACGGAATTCATCGGCGGCAATCTGCGCAAGCCGCTCACCATGCTGCTGATCGCGGTGGGCATGGTGCTGCTGATCGCCTGCGCCAACATCGCGGGATTGCAGATGGCGCGGGCCTCGTCGCGGGAGCGCGACTTGGCCATCCGCGTGGCCTTGGGTGCGCAGCGGGTCCGCCTGCTGCGGCAGGCGCTAGTGGAAAGCATCGTGCTGGCCGTGGCCGGAGTCGCTCTTGGCTTCGTGGTGGCGATGGCGACTGCCCCGCTGTTGCTGCGCTATCTGCCCGACATGTTGGGCACGCATATTCAGCCTTCCTTCCGTGGGCCGGTGCTGTTGTTTGTGACCGGCATTGCGGTGCTGTGCTCGCTGCTGTGCGGACTGGTTCCGGCGTGGCAGCGCACCCAGCCGGGTTGGTTCAACGCGCTGCAGGACGGCGGCCGCTCGGGCACCGGCAGCATCATGCATCAGCGCGCGCGCGCGTCGCTGGTGGTGGGGCAGATCGCGCTCTCGCTGTTGCTGCTTATGGGCGCGGGCCTGCTGCTGACCAGCCTGAAGGCGCTGGAGCAAGTGGAGACCGGCTTCCAGCCCGGGGGGTTGCTCACGGCGCGCTTCTCGCTGCCGCAGTCGATTTACGGTGTGACGACGCCGGTGACGAGCGCTTCGGCGGTCAAGCACGCAGCCTTCAGGAAAGCCGCTGCTGATGAGGGGGGTGCGGCGGCGCAAGCCGCCAGCGACGCCAAAATTGCAGCTTTCCTTAGCGCGCTGCAAGATCGATTGCACAGCATTCCGGGCGTGAGCAGCGCAGGGCTCGCCGACTCTGTTCCTTTTGACAACCAGGGCGGCTCGGCCAGCTTCCGCATCAAGGGCGTGACGGTCCCACCCAATGAGCCGGGGTCGCATGGAAATATTCGCGTGGTGTCGCCGGAGTATTTCTCCACCCTTCACGTGCCGCTGGTGATGGGAAGGGATTTCGCGCCGCAAGATCGCCAGGGGACCGAACTGGTGGCGATCATTGACACGGTGCTGGCACATCAGTATTGGCTGGGGAAGAATCCCGTGGGCGAACATATTGGCTTCAATCCCAATGGTCCGTGGTACACGATTGTCGGGCTGGTGGCGCACGCGCGCGCGTCGTCGCTGGAGTCGGATACCAATGAGGGCTTCTACTACCTTGACGCCGCACAGGGCCCGCAGTTGTCAACGGCGATCGTGGTGCGCAGTTCGCGCTCGCCCGCGGACTTGAAGGGCGACCTCGCCGCAGCCGTACGCGCGGTGGATTCCAGCGTCCCCATCTACGACGTGAAGACCATGGAGCAGCGGGTGGACGAATCGCTCATCGGACACCGCTTTGTGGTGCTGCTGCTGACGACTTTCGCAGGCCTCGCGCTACTGCTGGCGGCACTAGGGCTGTACGGCGTGATCAGCTATTCGGTGCGAATGCGCACTCGCGAGTTGGGCGTGCGCATGGCCCTGGGCGCACAGCGTGTCGAGGTGATGCAGTTGGTGTTGCTGCAAGGCCTGCGGCTGGCCGGGGTTGGAGTGCTGTTTGGCGCGTTGGCGGCCCTGGCGTCCAGCCGCATTTTCGCCAGCCTGTTGTTCAAGGTTGGGATGCTGAATCCGCTGGCGTGGATTGCGGCCATGGCGATCCTGGTTGCGACAGTATTGCTGGCAAGTTATCTGCCGGCGCGGCGGGCGGCGTCGATTGAACCTATGCAAGCCCTGCGGATGGAGTAGGGGATGGTGGGTAGTGGATAGTGTGGGCATTAGCAGTGAGATGCTTCAAAGACGGCACTCGTTTGGTCGGGAATTCTTTGCGGGCGCTCCGATGGGTCGAAAAAACGTGCCAGGCGAGAGTGGGTGGGTAGTATAGGGGTCCTTCGACTCCTCGTCCGGTCGCTACGGCGACCGACTCGTCGCTCAGGATGACAGGCGATGAAGGGCGCAGGATGACATGAGTGCTAATTGCTAGTTGCTAATTGCTAAAAAGGTCCAAATCATGCAGCTTCTCCACGATCTTCGTTTCGCGCTGCGCCAACTGCGCAAGGCGCCCGTCTTCACTCTGGTTGCCGTCGTCACTTTGGCGATTGGCATTGGCGCCAACACCGCCATCTTCACCTTGCTCGACCAGGCGCTGCTGCGCGCTTTGCCGGTCAGTCATCCCGAGCAACTGGTGCGGCTGCAATTCACCGGCTCCGAACGCGGCCACTTCAACACCTTCGGCGGCGACGATCACGACTATTTCTCCTATCCCATGTACCGCGACCTGCGCGACCAGAACAGCGTGTTCGAGAGCCTGATCGCCAGCGACCTGCAGAACGTGAGCGTGCAATGGAACAACAAGCCCGACCTGGTGGGCTGCGAGCTGGCTTCCGGCAACTACTTCCAGGCGCTGGGGCTACAGCCTGCGATGGGGCGCCTGTTCGTTCCTGCCGACGATGTGCTCAACAGCAGCCCGGTGGTGGTGCTCAGCTTCAATTACTGGAAGCGGCAGTTTGGCTCCGATCCGGGCGTGATCAATCAGACGCTGCTTATCAATACGCATCCGTTCACCATCGTGGGCGTGGCGCCGCCGGGATTCCACAGCATCGTCGCCGGCGCCAGCGAAGAAGTCTTCGTCCCGCTGACTACTAAGAACGTCATCACGCCGCGCTGGCAGGACCTGGACGATTTCAACTCGCACTGGATGATGGTGGTGGGACGGCTGAAGCCCGGCGTCAGTCGCACCCAGGCGGAGGCCAGCTTGCAGCCGCTGTGGCACGCCTTGCGTGCGGCTGAGTTGGCCAAGATCCCTAACGCTTCCGAACGACTGCGCCGCACGTATCTGGATGAATCGCACCTCCTGGTGTTGGACAGCGCGCGTGGTTTTTCGCCGCTGCGCGAGCAGATCGGCACGCCAGTCATGATCGTGATGGGCATGGTGGTGCTGCTGTTGCTGATGGCCTGCGTGAACGTATCGAGCCTGCTGCTGGTGCGGGCGGCGGGGCGGGTGCGCGAGATGTCGGTGCGCTACGCCATGGGCGCGGGGCGCTGGCAGATTATCCGCCAACTGCTGGCCGAGGGGCTGCTGCTTGGCCTGCTCGGCGGAGCGCTGGGCTTGTTGATCGCTCCAGCGGTTTCTTCCCTGCTCATTCGCCGGATTGCCGGCGACAGCGCGACTGATCTGCCGTTCTCGTCAAGCGTGGACGGGCGCATACTGCTGTTCACGTTCGCGCTGGCGCTGGTAGTCAGCTTGCTGTTTAGTTTGGCGCCGGCCCTGCGCTTCCTGCATCCCGACCTGGCCAATTCGCTGAAGCAGCAGAGCACGACCTCCGCCGGCGGGCAGTTGCGCTTTCGCCGCGCGTTGGTTGCGGTGCAGATCGGACTCAGCCTGCTGCTGCTGGTGGGCGCCGGCTTGTTCGTCCGCACTCTGCACAACCTGCGCACGCTGGATGTCGGCTTTGCCACCGATCACCTGGTCAGCTTTGGCATCAACCCGCGCCTGGCTGGTTATCCGACCGAGCAGGTCTTTCCCTTGTATCGCCGCGTCCTGCAAACGCTGTCGGCGCTGCCGGGCACGCGGGCGGTTGCCGGAACCGACGATCCCGACCTCGCCGACACTGACGATAGCGGCAACATCGTGATCGCGGGATACAACGAGCGCGAAGATGAAGATATGGACGTCGAGCAGCCCGACGTGACTCCCGGCTATTTAGCAGCCATGCAGACGCCGCTGCTGGCCGGGCGGGACTTTAGCGATGACGACGTCATCGGCAAACCGAGTGTGGCCATCGTGAACCTCGCCTTTGCGCGCCACTTCTTCGGCACTCCGCAGAATGCTCTTGGCCACTTCATCGGCTTTGGCGGTTCGCGAGGGAAGAAGGACACCGAGATCATCGGCGTGGTCGGAGACACGCGTCACGCGCGGGTGCGCGACGACATCAAGCGCACCGTGTACCGCCCGCGGTTTCAGTTGGACAACCCCAGCGGGCTGGTTTTCCTGGTGCGCACCTGGCAGCCGCCAGACGCGGCGCTGTCGGGTATCCGCGGCGCCATGCAGCAACTGGATTCCAAACTGGCGCTGAGCAATCTGCGGACGATGGACGCGCAGATTGCCGACAACCTCTCCGTCGAGCGCTTGACTGCGTTGCTGGCCATCAGCTTCGGCGGGCTGGCGATTCTGCTGGCCGCCATCGGCCTCTACGGCGTGCTGGCCTACGCGACCGCGCAACGCACCCGCGAAATCGGAATTCGCATGGCCTTGGGAGCGCAGCGCAGCAGCGTCATGCGGCTGGTGCTGGTGGATGTGCTGTGGCTGGCCGGCATCAGCATCGCCGTAAGTCTGCCGGTCTCTCTGCTGCTGGCGCGGCTGTTGCGCAGCCAGCTATTCGGTGTCAGCCCCAGCGATCCACTCACGCTGTTGGGGGGAACTTTGCTGGTCGGCGGGGTGGCAGCTCTGGCAGCTCTCATTCCCGCCCGGCGAGCGGCATTGGTAGATCCGATGAAGGCGCTGCGGACGGAGTAGGGGCTAGGGGTCAGGGGCTAGGGGCTAGGTTGGCTGGCGCCGGCGCTGGTCAGCATACTGGCCTCGGTAGGTTCGTTGGCCTCTGACCAACTGTTGTTTACGTCAAAACGTTCGGAGTATTTCTCGAAAACCACCACATGCAGGACAGGCTGGCTCTCTTCGATGGGGTCGATCATGCCCGACTCTTTCAGGGGCAACATGTAGGCGAGGATCCAGCCGTACTGTTCGCCGGTCAAGCCGCGGCGCGACAGGTCGAAGGTAACTCCGGTCAAGTGGGTGGAAGCGGTGTCGCCCCATTCCGGCGCGGCGTAGCGGTTGTGACGCCGCAGCCGCCCCTGTTGCTCCATGGTGCGCACCAGCGAATTAACCTGCAACGGAGTGTGGAAGTGTTCGTAGTAGGCCTGGGTGAAATCCTGCAGGAAATCGCGTGTCCACGGCCGGCAGTAGCGGCGGCTCTCCGGCAAGTCGGCCGCCAGCTTCAGCGCGTCAGTCTCGTCCACCGGGACCAGCACCCGCGCCACCTCGTAGCGTATGAGTTCTCCCTCATCGGCGATGCGAGGCAGTTGCAGGCGGTTCAGCTCTGCGTTCTCATTCACCAGCATGTCATGCGAGCCGGGATACATGGGGACCCAGCCGCGCACACGCCAATGTGGGCTGGGATTGAGAGCGGAGTGACGGGTCTTGTGCACCCTGGAGTGCGTCACCGCGGACGCGGGAGCGCCGGCCAGCAAGGCCAGCAGACACAGGACCAGCGTAGAAGCCAGCTTGCGGCGTGAACCGTGTGAAACGAATTCGGCCCCCATGCGGACCGCTGAGCAGGAGCTAAAAAGTGGCAAAACTGGCATATTCCGTAATGAACTTGGGACTAATATCCGTAGCAATAACGACTCTTGCATTACACCATAAAATGGGTCGCAGAAGAAGCTTTTTCGCCAATCCCTACCTGGCATCTCTGGCCCGAAAGTGGAATGGGAAACAGTCGCGCAAACCAGGTTTGCGGCGTGCCAGAACGACGCACTACAGTTCCAGGGGCAAGCGAAAGCAGATTCCTCGCTTCGCTGGTAATGACAACTCCAAAGGCGAATGGTCCATCCATATGGGACATTACTGACGCAACACCCTTCGCCTTTTCACGCCTGCCCGCGATAGAGCATCTCGGTGATGGTGCAATCGTCGGTCAGTGCCGTCTCGCCACGAAAATCGGTGACCGCCTGCTCGATGGCGGCAAACCCGTCTTTGCCGCAGCTTTCCAGCCGCTCCATGCCGAAGAATTCGCCCGCCGCATCTTCGGCTTCTGTGACGCCGTCGGTCACCAGCAGCAAACGATCTCCCGGCTTCAGTTGCAGGCGGGTAGCCTGGAACTCGGCGCCGGCGACTAGCCCCACGGGCAGGTTCCCGTCTTCGAGCCGGGTGATGGTATCTCCTGAAATCAGCAGCGGAGGCACGTGCCCGCAGTTAATCAGTTCCATTTCCCCGCTGCCCAACAAGCGGGCGATCACCAGGGTGGCGTACTTCTGGCCTCCCACCTTGTCGCACAGGAAGCGGTTGACCGCGGCAATCATCTCGGGCAGCGGCGAGTCGCGGGCCAACTGCGAGTACAACATTCCTTGCAAGATCGACGCCACCACCGCCGCGGAAACGCCCTTGCCGGAAACATCGGCCACGATCAGCGACAGTCCCCCTTCGGTGTAAACCAGGTCAAAAAAATCTCCGCCGATATCTTTGCAGGCATAACTAACGGCGTTGACCTTGGCGAAGGGCACCTCGGGGACGGTTACCTTCATCAGGCCCTGCTGAATTTCCGCCGCGATGGCCATCTCCTGGCGATAGCGCTTGGCTGCATCTTCGGATTGCACCAGGGCGGCGTTCTCGACCAGAGTGGCCGCGCCGTTGGCGATGGTGCGCAGAATATCGTGGCTCACCGACGACAACTTGCCCGACAAAAAATGGGCGTCCAGGTACAACACGCCCTGGATATCCTGCTCTCCCGGCTTGGTCTCCTCTTTAGCTTTGTCCTGAATCACGGTCTTGCGCAGCGGAATGCAGATCACGCTGTGCAGGTTGTGCGCCACGATGCTTTCGCGGCCCGCCAGCTTGCCGGTGTCTTCGGTGTCGGTGACCAGAAACTCGGATGCGCTCCTGGCGGCGTCACGCAGCACCGAGCGCGAGATCCCGCTGTCGTCGTGGATGCTCTCGCCCTTCTTATCGCGCCCCGCAGCCAGGCGAAGTTCGCCATCCGGAGCACGCAGGAAGACGAAGCCGCGTTCGGCGTGAGTCAAGCGCAGGGCGGCTTCCAGCAGGGTCTGCAACACGTCGTCGAGCACGCCGCTGGTGTTGAGCTTGCGCGCCGCCTCCAGAAACACGTTGAGCATTTCGAGGTCGGAGCCCGCTCCGGTGGCCGGCTTCCAACTGGAGAACTGGCTGAGGAACTGTTGCGCGGCGCTGGAGGGCGAACGCTCAGGGCTGAAGAGCGCGTAGGCGGCGCCTTGCACGCCGAATTCCACGCGATCGTTGCGCGCCAGCTTGCGCCGATCGACGCGTTCGCCATTGACGAACGTGCCGTGGCGGCTGTTTTGGTCCACGATGTAGGTGCCGTCGGGCTCGTGGATGAATTGGGCGTGCTCGCGCGAGACCCGCGGATCGGCCATCACCAGGTCACGGTCGGTGCGGCGGCCGACGGTGAAGGGAAAATGCTCCAGCACCAGGGTGCGGCGGTCGGCGCCTTCCACCACCACCAACACCAGCGGATCGCCGGTGGATGCGGAGTCCAGTTTACGCATCCACATACCGGTAGCGCCCATCAGAAATTCTCCTCCTCAATGCACGATACAGGGTTTCCGATAAAGTTGTTAGGAATATAGACTAGGCGCTGACACCCTAGCCACTATTGTTTATTGTTGCGCCCTTCGCGCGAAAAAGCCACCCCACCTGTCGGCTATCGAGCGTCTCCAAACCTTCATGCCTGGTGCAGCTATATCAGGCGTCCGCTTTCTTGGCACGCGGCAACTTCAGCAGGCGAAGTTTGGGAACGCGCTCAAAGTGCTCGACGTCGGCAGTTACCAGCACATGCTGACCTCGGGTGAGCGCAGCGGCAAAAGCGTCGGCATAAGGTATGTGGTACTGAGCTTTAAGTCGCGCAGCGCGCACCGCATCGTCTGGCGCCACCCCGATCAGCGAAAGCGGGATCTTCCCCAGCAACTCTGTCATCAGCCGGTCCGTCTTGTTGAGACCGATGTGCTTGACCAGTGTGTAGTAAACTTCGCCCCAATTAATGACTGACATCAAGACCGCCATGTCAGTGGCCGCGGCTTCCTTGAGCACGCGCGCGACGATGTCGGCGCCGTCGCCTTCGGAGAGGTAACGATACAGCGCGCTGGCATCCAGGACGTAAATCCTCATCGGATCTCCCGGTCCGCGTCGTGTTCGATGTCGGGCGGCAGGCCTAGACCGGCCAAAATGCCACGGTAATGGTCAATGTCAGCTTCGCGTTCCGGATAGATGGCGATTCCGCCTTGAATGCGCGCGAAGCGGACTCGAGTACCCTGCCCGATTCGAAAAACCCGGCGCAGCTTCGCTGGGATCACCAACTGCCCTTTGGACGTAATCACACCTTCGAATTGTTCCATGTCTTACATCCTAACATGAGAAGTAAGACATGGTTGGTTGGCCCTCCTCCCGGTCCGTGCCATTGACTTCCCGAAGTTCAAACCGTTTGAGTTCGACAAGCCTTGGACTCGATGCCGCTTTCGCCCGGAGATACCTCGCTTTTCAATAACATAGCCCTGTGATCCAGGTCACCATTCAATGTTCGATACTGTCCGCTGGCCCGCTAAATCCGCCCACTTGCTCCATCTTGGTTGGTTCTTTCGCCGCTCACCAATTAACTTAGTAAAAGCAGAGAAGTGTGGAACTTGGCCCGTGATTGTGGGGTGGGCCATCCTCAATTCATCCGTACGAGAGGGATAAATGCACAAGCCGGTTAAATATGTTGAGAAAGCGGTCACCGTTGCTGCCAAAGGCGCATGGGCCGTCTTCGACAAGTTGAATAGCATCCATCCCAATCCTTCGTTTACGCCCAAGTGGTCCGATAAGCCGCTGTTGAAGTCGTATCAGAAGTCCAAGCCGCCGTTGGGCTGGCCCCGCTCGACCGATTCGCTGTGCCCCAAATGCGTCCCGCAGATTCGCCAGGAGATCATCGACGGCAAACTGCCGCTCGAAGTTCTGATGAACGAGAAGGCCGGCGAGATCAAGGCGCAAATCGTCGAGCGCGACGGCAAAATCCTGATGGTGAAGGACTGCCCCACGCACGGCCACTTCGAAGACGTGATGGCCATCGACACTGCATTCTTCAAGCACCTGGAGGAAGTTTTCCCCGGCCGCGACATCCGCGCCCACAACGACGAGAAGCTGCATCATCACGGCAGCAGCACGGTGCTGCATGGCCGCGGATCGGTGCTGACCATCGACCTGACCAATCGCTGCAACATGATGTGCGATCCCTGCTTCATGGACGCCAACCAGGTTGGCTTCGTCCATGAGTTGACGTGGGACGAGATCAAGACGATGCTCGACAACGCCATCACCATCAAGCCGCGCCGTCAGATGTCGGTGCAATTCTCCGGCGGCGAGCCTACGCTGTCGCCGTACTTCCTCGACGCGGTGGCTTACGCGCGCAAGGTCGGCTACAACAGCGTGCAGGCGGCGACCAACGGCATCGAGTTCGCCAAGAGTCCCGAGTTTGCCAAGCAGGCTTTTGAAGCGGGTCTGCGCTATGCGTACTTGCAGTTTGACGGCATCGGCAATGCCGCCAACTCGCACCGTCTGGTCGGCAATCTGTTCGACGTAAAGTTGCAGGCCATCGAGAACCTGCACAACGCCGGCGTGGACATCGTCCCGGTCGTTACCATTGTGAACGACCTGAACAACGAGCAGGTCGGCCGCATCATTCAGTTCGCACTCGACAATCCCAAGCGCATCTCGTTCCTCTCATTCCAACCGGTATCGTTCACCGGACGCGACGAAGCCATCACCGACGAGCGCCGTCAGGCGCAGCGCTACACGCTGTCTCATCTCGCGCACGACGTGAAGAGCCAGACTGGACTGGGTGAACCGGTCCGCGACTGGTTCCCCATTTCGTTCATGAGCACCTTCTCCGATTGGGCTGACCTGGTTCACGGGCCCGATAAAGACTGGGGAGCGCTGAGCTGCGGCTGCCACCCCAACTGCGGTGTCGGCATGGCTCTAATGATCGACAAGGAAACCAAGGAAGCGGTTCCGGTGACCGCGTTCCTCAACGGCGACACCATCGCGAAAGACATTGCCAAGGTGAACGACGCCGCACGCGGCAAGTGGATGTCGATTGCCGGCATGACGCTGGCCCTGCTGAAGAACTACGATCCCTTCAAGTCGCCCAAGCACTTCAAGTTCACCGACCTGCTGAAGAAGTTCGACAAGACCTTCGGCGCGACCGGCACGGACTACGGCAAGGTCAGCGGTGAGCGCACCGAGACCGATATCGAGCGCCGCCGCCGCGATCGCTGGAACTTCCTGTTCATCGCCGGCATGTGGTTCCAGGACCTGTTCAACTACGATTTCCGCCGCACTGAGCAGTGCATCATTCCTTACGCCACGCAGGAAGGCGAGATCAGCTTCTGCGCCTACAACACCGGCGTGGGCTGGCGCAACATCGTGGAGAAGATGCACATGACGGCGACCCTGACAAAGTGGTACGAGGAACACGGCCGCCACGAGATCTTCGCCGGCGGCAAGAAGGTCGGCCTCGAAACCACGGCGCACACGCTCAAACTGGTGGACGAGCACGTGAACGCCGAAGCCAACCACACGCTCGACGATCTCGGCATCGCCAAGAACGCCCGCCAGGAGAAGTTCAAAGCCCGCGACGAGCGTGTCAAAGCCGAGGCCGAGAAGGCCCGCATGCTGGCGCTCTACAAGGAGCACGTCCTCGGCGAGAAGCCGGTGGTGAACGACGGCTTCATCCCGCTGGGCAGCATCGGCGGCATCAAGCCCGCGGAGCCCATGGTGGAAGAAAGGGAAGCGGTGTACGGAGACTAGTCAGTGGATAGTGAATAGTGGATAGTGGTTAGTAACAGCCGGTCGCGCCAGCGGCCGGTTTTGTTATGGGCATTATCGCGACATCCGACAGTATCTTTCAAAAATCCTGCAGCGGAAGAGTCTGCTCCCAAGGGCTAAAGCCCAGAACTTATACGAAGCGGGACGGCGCGGCTGAAGCCGCGCCCCTTCAAAGACTCATTGTCGAAAATGGGCTTTAGTATTACTTTCCCTTGAACTGCGCCGGGCGCTTCTCCAAAAAGGCGCGCGTGCCTTCGTTCTTGTCCTCGGTGGCGCAGCAGACGGCGAACAGCGTGGCCTCCAGGAATAGCCCATCAGCCAGGGTCAAATCGAAGCCGCGGTTCACCGCCTCCATCGCGTACTGGATGGCGAGCGGCGCGTTGGCGATGATCTTGGCGGCGATCGCCTCGGCGCGCGCGATCAGCTCAGCCTGCGGAACCACCTCGTTCACAAGGCCAACGCGATAGGCTTCCTGCGCCGTAATCATGTCGCCGGTCAGGATCTGCTGCATCGCGCGTCCCTTGCCCACCAGCCGCGACAACCGCTGCGTGCCGCCATAGCCGGGAATCAGTCCGAGCTTCACCTCGGGCTGGCCCAGTTTGGCGTTGTCGCTCGCCAGGCGCATGGTGCAGGCCATCGCCAGCTCGCAACCGCCGCCGAGCGCGAAGCCGTTGACGCAGGCAATCACCGGCTTGCCAAGATTTTCGATAGCATCCACGACGGCCTGCCCGCGATGGGTGTACTCCTTGGCGGACACCGGCGTCTGCTGCGACAGCTCGCCAATATCGGCGCCTGCGACGAATGCCTTCTCGCCCGCGCCGGTCAGGATCGCGACACGCACGTCGGCGTCATCCTTAATGGACGCGAAGGCGTCTTTGAGTTCCTGCATGGTGGCCATGTTCAGCGCGTTAAGCACCTTCGTCCGGTCAATGGTGATGTAGGCAATATGGTTCTTCTTTTCAAACTTAATGTTTTGGAAGTCGTTCATATGTCCTCTCGTGGGATCGATCGTTTGTACGCATGTTCAGCTAAGGACGGAGTCTTGATGAGTTGCCATTATGAGCGGCCGAACTAGGGTAAAGTTCAGGCCGCGAGGGACCTGCTGTTTCGGTAGGGCCAGGAAAGCGGATTCCTCGCTTCGCTCGTAATGACAACTCTCGAAAAGGAGGCGCGAAATACAAAGTCGTCAACGGCAACGTTCACACAAACTTTCCCGGCACCGGATTTTTCGGGTCGGTGTAGTCGTAGAAACCCTTGCCTGTCTTGCGGCCATACCAGCCCGCCAGCACCAGTCGCCGCAACAACGGCGGCGAGGCGAAGCGCGGCTCCTTAAACTCTTCAAACATTACTTCCGTGATGTAGTACGTCGTGTCGAGGCCGACAAAGTCGAGCAGGGTGAACGGCCCCATGGGATAGCCGCAGCCCAGCTTCATGGCTTCATCGATGTCGGTGATGGAGCCGACGCCCTCTTCGTAAGCGCGAATTGCGTCCAGCAAGTACGGCACCAGCAGCCGGTTCACGATGAAGCCGGTCTTATCGCTGGTGCGCACCGGCACCTTGCCCACTTTCTTGGCGAACTCATAAGCCGTGTCGTACACGTCCGGCGCGGTGGCGATGGTCTTCACCACTTCCACCAGCTTCATCATGGGGACGGGATTGAAGAAGTGCAGGCCGACGAAGCGCTCCGGGCGCTTGGTCGCAGTCATCAACTCGGTGACCGAGATCGACGAGGTGTTGGTGGCGAAGATGGCGTCTTTCTTGACGATCGCATCAAGCTGCGCGTGGGTCTTGCGCTTCTCTTCGACGTTTTCGATGATGGCCTCGATGACGATGTCGCAGTCGGCGAGGTCCTGCATTTTGGTCGTGCCCTTCAGCCGCGACTGCGCCTGGCTCTTTTGCTCGGCGGTCAAGCCGCCTTTCTCCGGGCCGCGTTCCACCAGCCGCGAAAGCGATTTCTCAATGCCGGCAAAGCCCTTGTCGAGAAACTTCTGCTCCTGTTCGAGCACCACCACGTCGAAGCCCGCCATGCCCGTCACTTGCGCGATGCCCGAGCCCATCAGCCCACAACCCAGTATGCCAACTTTCTTGATGTCCATGATTGCGCCTTTCTTTTGTACAAACCTAATTCTCAGATACTCACGGTTAAACCTTCAACCTGCTTACTTCTGCGGCGCGCCCGCTTCCGTGATTCTGGTGTTTTGCATCGCCGCAATCCGCCAGCTCCCATCGGCTTTTTCGGCAATGACGGTGGGGCGCGCCTCCAGGTCAGTCGTGGCACCGCCCTCCTGAAACTGCAAGAACTGGCGCACGAAAATGATGGCAACGTCAGGCCGGAGAAAGCGAATCTTCTCGACGCTATACCTTACGCTGCTGCCCTTATAGATGGTTCCGAAAATCATGCGGTGGCCGGCTTCGATGGCGGCGCGCCCGGTATAGTAGCCGCCCAGGATGTGGATGAAGTCGGCGTCCTCGGCGAAGAGCGTGGCAAAGCTGGCGCTGTCGGCCGCATTCCACGCGGCCTCCAACTGATACACCATCCCGTGCAGCGCCCGTTCTTCGCCTGTCACCTTCGACGTCCCTATTCTTATCTTTGCAGATTCTCGATGATCACTGCGATGCCCTGGCCGCCGCCGATACACGCGGTTGACAATCCGTACCTGCCTTTGCGGCGGCGCAGTTCGTTCATCAGCGTGATCAGCAAGCGCGTGCCGGTCGCGCCCAGCGGATGCCCGAGCGCGATGGCGCCTCCGTTCACGTTGACCTTGTTGCGATCCAGCCCCATCTCCTTTTCGACGGCAAGATACTGGGCGGCGAAGGCCTCGTTCACCTCGATCAGATCGATGTTTTCGAGCTTCAGCCCGGCTTTCTTCAGCGCGATGCGGGTGGATGGGACCGGCCCCGAGCCCATGATCTTGGGATCGACACCGGCGATTCCCCAACTCACGATGCGGGCCATCGGCTTCAGATTGCGCTTCTCGGCTTCGTCGAGCGGCATGACGACGACGGCTGCGCCGCCATCCACGATTCCGCTTGCATTGCCGGCGGTGACCGAACCGTTCTTGCCGAACGCCGGCTTCAACTTAGCCAGGCTCTCCAGCGTCGTTTCCGCGCGACGATGGTCGTCCTCGGTGAACATCTCTCCGGTCGGCTCGCCTTTGCGATTGCGCAGCGGGACTGGCGTTATCTCTTCCTGAAGGCGTCCAGCCTTGTAAGCAGCATCGGCCGTCTGCTGCGAGCGCAGCGCGAATTCGTCCTGCATCTCGCGGGTGACGCCCTGCTGGCTGGCGTAAAGCTCGGCGGTGTTGGCCATGTAAAGGCCGCAATAGGTGTCGAGCAGCGCCACCATGAGCGAATCCTCGAGCTTGCCTTCGCCCAGCCCTACGCCCCAGCGCATGCCGCGGATGACGTGCGGCGATTGCGACATGGATTCCATGCCACCGGCCAGCACAATCCTGGACTCGCCGAGTTGGATCATTTGCGCGGCGCTCACGACCGACTGCATGCCTGAGCCGCACAGCCGGTTCACGGTGAGCGCCGGAACTTCGATGGGAATTCCCGCTTTGAGCGACACGTGACGCGCGCCGTAGAGCGCATCTCCCGAAGTCTGCTGCGCATTGCCCATGACCACGTGATCGATTTCGGCGGGCCCGACCCCCGAGCGTTTCATGGCCTCGGTGGCCGCGATCGCGCCCAGGTCCATGGCGGTAAAGTCGCGCAGCTTTCCACAGTAGCGGCCCATCGGTGTGCGGGCCCCATTGACGATTGCAATATCCATTGTGTTCGCCATAGGTAGTAAGGTAGGTGAGGCGGACGCCTTATTTAACCCACGAGTCTATCAGCCGGCGGAGTGGGGCGGCAACCGCGCGGCAGAGTGCCCGTCGGTGAGTACGACGGTCCATCGAAAATCATTCACCGCTCTTCGGCTTCGCTCTGTCGAAAAACGTGGCAGGCGAAAGTGAGTGGGCGGTATAGGGGTCTTTCGACTCCTCGCTGCAATACCCCAGCAAGCACAAACCCGGCGCTCGCTGGGGACCCCGTTTGCGCTCGTCGCTCAGGATGACAGCGGGGAAAAGTTTTTCATCCCGATGGGTGGGCCGTAGGTGCTTGTGGCACTCGGTTGCATCGTTCTCCCTGGAACTCCCGTGATCTTCGTGGTGGTCAATTTTCGTCTCGTTGGTCCACATCGGCAGCCGCATTCGCAATTGGCACGGCCGAAGCGTTGGCGTGGGCCATCCTCTCGCGCATTCTCGTGGCTTCACGCTGGGCACGCTCTGGTTCACGCCGGGCACGTTGGGCTTCACGCAGCGCTGTTTCGCGAGCACACCGGGCAGCCGCCATGTTCTGCCGCGCGACCTCCTCGGCGACCTTGGCCTGTGCCATCGCAATAGGCAGGTTCATTTCGGCCAACAACTGCGCTTCTTCCGGATAGCCCGGACGCAGGTGGGTCCGCACTTTGTCCATGGAACGGGACGCGGCGGAGGCCCCAGAGTTGCACTTCGCCGTCAGTCCCACTCCGGCGTGGTGGCCATACAACAGCGAAACCTGTTCGAGTCTGCGAAATCCGTGGGAGAACACCGCGAAGGTCGCAATGATCGCCAGGGCCGCCACCAGATATGTGCGCTCCATACTGCCTCCTCGTACTTCTTTAAGACGCGAGAGCCGTTCGATGGTTAGGACTTTTTCTTGTCCCAGGATCGGCGTTCGTCAGGTCAGGTAAGTACATGTGGGGTGCCATTGCCGGCTCTCCGCAAGTGCTTGCGGCAACTATGGTTACGATTGCAGGAAGCGCCCTGTGGCGGAGGTGCGCGTCCGGAATCAGAAGGGGTTGTCCACCGGCGGACAAGCAGCGATCGCTGTGCTAGGCGCTAACTTCCAAACAGCGAGCCGCCGCGAATGGGCGCGAGCGCAAGCGTCAGCACCAACAGAAGCACCGCGACCAGAACGAGCCAGCGGCGATTGTTATCGAGCGGAGGCCACTGGGGGACGTTGGGATGGCGCAGGCCGGTGAATGCCAGGATCACCGCCCACACCAGCCATCCCGGCCAGAAGAAGATGCCCAGAGGCAAGAGCACGAGAATGCAGGCCCGCGTCACCCACTTGTGGGCCCGCGGCGCGACCGCGTAGATGATATGACCGCCGTCGAGTTGTCCGCCGGGCAAAAGGTTCAGGGCGGTGGCAAACATCCCAACCCAGGCCGCAATTCCGACGGGGTGCAAGTAGAGGTTGCGGAGTGGAACCGCGTGCGGCGTGAGCGGCGCCAAAACACGATGTACGAGACTGAAGATGAGGGGATAGCCGAGGTTGAGCGCCGAATCGGCCGCCTCGGGCGGCATCGGCTTGGAAAGCGCGAGGCCCCAGAACAGTACTGGCAGCCCGACGACGAACCCCGCAATCGGTCCGGCGATTCCGATGTCGAACAACGCCTGCCGCGAGCGAATCGGCGACTTGATGCGAATGACCGCGCCGAAGGTGCCGATCAAGGTCGGGGCCGGTATGAAGTATGGCAGGGTTGCGTAAACGCCATTTCTCTGGGCGACGACGAAATGGCCGAACTCGTGGGCCAGCAGGATGCCCATCAGCGTCATGGAGAAGGGAATTCCCAGCACCAGGTTCCTCGGGTGCTGAAGCAGCCACCTCAAATGAAACAGCGGCAGCACAACCGAGTCGTCGCCAAATGCCGGCAGGTTGTGCAGAAAGTTGTATTGCAGGCGCGCTCCCACGGTTAGCGTTGTGACCAGTGTGATCAGCAGCAATAGGATGTGCAGCCAGTATGGCCGGCGCGGGCGAGGAGCGACGACATAGACCGGCGGGCGGGCCGGCACTTCGAATGTGTAAGAGATGGGAGGCGTGGGATCAGACATCGTGTACTTGGATGATAGACGAAGCGCGCACAAAACCAACGACCGGCGCGCACCTCGGTTCAAAGCAGCGCGCACACAGGCTCCGCGCCGCAGCATTCGGCGACGCCGCGAACCTGGCCGGAGCTGCTATTCGATCGATTGCAGTTCCTTGCCGGGCTTAAAGCGAACCGCTTTGCCGGGGGGGATATTGACCTCGGCGCCGGTGCGCGGGTTGCGTCCAATGCCAGTCTTGCGCGGCCGCACGGTGAAGACGCCGAAGCCGCGCAACTCGATGCGATCGCCGCGCGCCAGCGCCTTCTTCATGCTCTCAAATACGGTTTCCACCGCGGTTTCGGCCTTGGTTTTGGTGACACCGGTCTTGGTGACGACTTCGTTGATCAGGTCCAGTTTGATCACAAGTGGCTCCGCTATCTCCGCTCGCAGGGACAGAACACCCAGACTGCGGCAACTCATGCGATTGTAAACGACTCGCAGGTCAGGGGCTAGGGGGTCAGGGGTTAGGGGCTGGGTGAAGCGTTCATTCGCGCGAGAGGGGTTGCTTCGATTCGGACGCGATTAGGATGACAGCCGCGCTAGCTGTTGAAAGCTGACGGAAAAAGCAGGTCCCTCCGCTCGCCCGCGGCGGGCTCGGTCGGGATGACAATGACAGTGGATAGTGACTAGTGGATAGTGGTTAGTTAAAACAAATTCATTCGCACTACTAGGGTAGGATGCCAACGTAGGCTAGCAAGAGCTGCTGACGGCTGACTGCTCAGTGCTGACTGTTCAGCCCTGACCCCTAACCTCTGACCCCTAACCCCTGAACCCTAACCCCTGATCTAGCCCCGGCTTCCGGCTTCGCTTTCCTTGTACATGTACTTGATGCTGGGTTTGTAGATCAGCAGATTGGAGGCGCCGGGGCGGTTCACCTTCAGGCAGTATTTGTCGTACCACTCGATGACGCCGTGGATCTCTTCGCCGTCGTGCAGAACCAGGACCATCGGTGTCTTGGTCTGCATCTGCTTCTGATAGTAAAAATTCTCGGCGTGGGTCTGTTCCGGCGGCGGGATCTTCTTGCCGCCGTTCGCGGAGCTGGGGCGCTCGCTGCGCTGGCGGCGCTCAGGGGCCTCCTGGCGCGGATGGTCGTTGCGGTTGAGGGCGGGACGAATCAGCTTGCGGTTGGCAAACACTTCGGAGTCGAGAGCGCGGCCCACGGCGGTGGAGTCCATGGAATCTTTCATGGTGTTTGCTCCTATGGTGGTTTGCACACCAGCCTTATGGACGCCGTCACCTCAAGCGTGAACTCAATGCAGGGACCGCGGACACTCCGGCTTGAATTGCCCCAGGCTGTTAAAGGTGTGTGAACTTGCAGATACCCTAACACAGGCGATTGCGCAAAACAATCCATTCTGTCTATGGATACTACTTTGGTGTCATGGCCGCATGGCGCAAGTCAGCGCTCCAGCGAGGTCGCAAAGGTATCGAGAGCCAGCGAGCGTAGCAAATTCCTGCGCATGCCGCTCTCCAGTTCTCCCAGCCGCTGCGTCGCGCTCACAATCCAGGCAAACTCAACCTGCGACGACATCTTCTCCAGCTCCGCCTGCAGGTCCTGGTTGCGCACCAACTCCCCCGTTCCCGACTTCAGGAACAGCAAATCTTCCAGCAGGGAATATAGCGTGCGGATCAACAACTCCGTCTTGGCCTTGCCGTCGGCGCCGGCGCGATAAGCATCGGTCACGCGGAACAGCGCGCTGTGGTCGGCGCTGCCCATGGCGGGGCCCAGCAGCGCCAGCGCGTCCTGGCGAGCGGCCACATAGGCGGCCAGATCGAAACTGCGAGCGCGGCCCAGGCCTCCGCCGCAAACCCGCGCCACCAGCGCGCGTTCGCGCGCCTTCCATTCCGGACGCACCTCGGCAAGATACTGCTCGACGTCGGGGGCGGCAACCGGCGCCAGCCGCAGGTGCATGCAGCGCGAACGAATTGTGGGCAGCAGCGCCGCAGGATTGTCGGTCAGCAGAAACAGGGTGGCGAATTGCGGCGGCTCTTCCAGAATTTTCAGCAGCGAGTTGGCCGCTTCTTTCATGAACTCGGCGTCGCTGAAGATGTAAACCCGCTCGCGGCCCTCCACCGGCTTGTAGTAGATCTCGTGAATGACGTGGCGGACCTGGTCCACCTTCACCAGCATCTGCGGCGGGTCGGGCGGGATGATCAACACGTCAGGATGGGTCTGCACGAACAAGCGAGTGTCGCGCTTGTCAACCTCGCGCAGGTTCTCGCGCGCCTCCACCGCCTCGGCAAAACGCTCTTCCAGCGCGTCGGCCTCGGCAATGCGGACGCAGTTGCTGCAATGGCCGCAGAAATCCGGCAGTCCGTTGGTGATCGGTTGCTCCAGACAGTTCATGGCTTTCGCAACCATTTGACTCAGCGTGAACTTGCCTGAACCCAGCGCGCCCGAGAGGATGACGGCGTGCGGGAAATGTTGGTGCGCCAACATCTCGCGCAGGGCGTGGACCACCTCGGCATTGCCATGAAAATCGGAGAAAGGCATATGGCCATCTTTCTTCTGTGCAAGGGCCGTGTTTGTTGTTCGAGTCGGGCTCAACCCCGAGTTTCCTCAGGGGCTGAAGAGCGTGTGTGAGAACTGTGCCGTCCCTGAAGGGACTCGGACCAGTTTCCAACCTTACCCAGCACTCCGCCTGCGGCTCCGTGCTGGGCTAAACTGTTCCGCGCCTACGGCGCTGGATTTTCTGTCAGGACATTTCATCGGCGAAGACCGAGTTTCTTCACATGCAAACGTTCTAAAAGCCCGAAGAATAACAAGTGCCAGCCGGCGCACCTAAAGGTGCGCCCCTTCAAATGCGAACCTTTCCTTCCAGCAACCTATCGAATACCACGCGCACGATTTGTGGATGTACGATTTCCAGCGGCGGCCGCGCATCCACCCGCACCACCCGTTGCGGCTCGCGCTGGGCGATCTGCAGAAACGCATTGCGCACCCGGGTGAAGAAAGCATAACTCTCTTTCTCGAAGCGGTTCTCGTCCGGCGTTTCCTCGGAGGCGGCCAGGTTGCGACGGCGGGCGCGCCTGACGCTGGCGCTTACGTCAGAGTCCATCAAGATGGTGAGGTCGGGCCACAATCCGCGACAGAGCGCCCGGTGCAACTGCAGCACGGCGTCGCTGCCCAGTTGCCTTCCCCCGCCCTGGTAGGCCTCGGTGGAGTCGGTGAAGCGATCGCACAGCACCCACTGGCCGGCTTCGAGCGCGGGCGCGATCACCTCGGCGATCAGTTGCGTGCGCGAGGCAAACATCAGCGCCATCTCGGCGTGCGGGTCCAGACCGGCGGTGCGGGAGTCGAGCAGCACCGCGCGGATGCGCTCGCCGATAATGGTGCCGCCCGGCTCACGGGTTGTGACTACGTCAATTCCGCGCACGCGCAGGACTGCGGCAAGCTTCTCCAGTTGCGTGGATTTGCCGCAACCGTCGAGCCCTTCGAAGGTGATGAACCTGCCGCGCATCTTTGGTCTAGGATTTAGGCTTCGGGCTTTGGCCACGGGGCTTAGGCCACGGGCCATCATACCAAGCTCTTGGTGATCGGCATGGCAGCGTGGGACCGGCGATCACAAAGGCGCGCCATTGGGGGCGCGCCTCTTCGTGGTTCCTGCCGTTTGTGGACCAGTTTCAGTCAGCCGTTGCGACGGCGCGTTCGGCCCGTGAGGCAGCCGGAACGGCGCTGTCCTGTGCGTCAACCACGGCAATGGTGGTCATATTCACGATGTCTTCCACCTCGACTCCGCGTTGCAGCAGATGCACCGGCTTCGCCATGCCCAGAAGTATGGGGCCAACTACTTCCGCCCCGGCGAGGCCGATGAGCAGCTTGCAGGCGATATTGCTGGCCTCCAGATTGGGGAAGATCAGCACGTTGGCTCCCCCCTGCAACGGGGAGAAGGGGAATGCAGTCTGCATCTTTTTGGGAATGACCGCGATGTCGCCCTGGACCTCACCATCGATGATGAGGGTGGGGTCGGCGTAGCGCACCAAGTCCGTCGCCCGCCGCATCTTGTCGCACAGCGGATGCTTGGTGCTGCCGAAGCTGGAGAAGGAGAGCATGGCCACCCGCGGCTCAATGTTGAACCGGCGGGCCTCTTCGGCCACACAGAGCGCAATCTCGGCCAGGTCCTCGGCGGTGGGTTCAATGTTGACCGTGGCATCGGCCAGGAAGTAGGGATCGCCTTTGCGGGTGATGATGAGATAGAGACCTGAGACCTTGTGGATCCCTTCGCGGACCCCGATCACCTGCAAGGCGGGACGAATGGTGTCCGGGTAATTCTGGCTCACGCCGGAGACGAGAGCGTCGGCGTCACCCATGCGGACCATCATGGAGCCAAAAATGTTGTGATCGTTCATCAATTCGTTGGCATCGCCCTGGGAGATACCGCGGCGCTGCCGTAAGCGATACAACTCGCGGACATACTCTGTCCGCCGCGGGGCCGTTTCCGGTTCCACAATCTCGATCCCGTTGAGCTGCAGCCCCAACTCCGCTGTCTTGCGCCGGATCTCATCGGCGTGACCCAGCAGAATCGGAATGGCAATCTTCTCTTCGATCAGGACCCGGCAGGCGCGCAGGATCTTCTGATGCGACCCTTCGGGAAACACCACCCGCTTGGGATGGGACTGGGCCTTGTGAATCATGGAGCGCATCAGTTCGTGCGCTTTGCCCAAGCGTTTTTCGAGCTGCTCGCGGTATTCGGCGATGTCCACCGGAATTTGCGCCACGCCGGTGTCCATGGCAGCCTTCGCAACCGCTGATGCCTCCCAAACCAGTACGCGCGGATCGAACGGCTTGGGAATGATGTAGTCAACGCCAAACTTGAGGGCCTCGACTCCGTAGGCGCGGCAGACGGAGTCGGGAACGTCTTCTTTCGCCAGTGCCGCCAGGGCATAGGTGGCCGCTAGTTTCATTTCCTGATTGATAGTGGTGGCGTGCACATCCAGAGCGCCACGGAAAATGAAGGGGAATCCCAGGACGTTGTTGACCTGGTTGGGATAGTCGGAGCGGCCCGTCGCCATGATGATGTCGTCACGGACCGCGCGGGCTTCCTCGTAGGTGATCTCCGGATCGGGGTTTGCCATGGCGAACACCACCGGCCGCGGGGCCAGGGAGGCGATCATCTCCGGCGTGAATGCCCCCTTTACGGAAAGTCCGAACAGCACATCGGCGCCCTTCGCCGCCTCTGCCAGGGTCCGCATTGACGTTTCTTTTGCGAAGCGCTCCTTGTAGGGATTCATTCCTTCCTTGCGGCCTTTGTAGATGACGCCTTTGGTGTCAGCCAGGGTAATGTTCTCGCGCTTCACGCCCATGCAGATATAGTGCTCAGCGCAGGCGATGCCGGCAGCGCCAGCGCCATTAACGACTACCTTGATCTGGTCCATGCGCTTGCCCGTCAGTTCCACCGCGTTGGCCAGCGCCGCGCCGGAGATGATCGCCGTGCCGTGCTGGTCGTCGTGGAAGACCGGGATCTTCATCGTCTTCTTCAGCGTCTCCTCGATGTAAAAGCACTCCGGCGCTTTGATGTCTTCCAGGTTGATGCCGCCAAAGGTGGGCTCCAGTAGTTGGCAGGTCTTGATGATCTCGTCGGGATTATGGGTATCCAGCTCGATGTCGAACACGTCGATGTCGGCAAACCGCTTGAACAGGACACCTTTGCCTTCCATGACCGGCTTGCCGGCTAGGGCCCCGATGTCGCCTAGTCCCAGCACCGCGGTCCCGTTGGTTACCACCGCCACCAGATTGCCCTTGGCGGTGTACTTGAATGCATCCTGCGGGTTCTTCTCGATCTCCAGGCAGGGGTCGGCGACGCCCGGCGTGTAAGCCAGGCTAAGATCGCGTTGCGTAAGACAAGGCTTGGTGGAAACGACCTCGATTTTCCCCGCCCGTGACCCAAAGTGGTAGTCGAGAGCATCCTGCTTAGTAATTGCCATTTACGGCCTCCGAAATGAGTGAACGTATGATAGCGCGTGTGGGAACGACAACTCCATCGCCATTACGGCCCGCAAAGCTTAGCAACGGAGCGGCAGGCATTCGCAAATGGCGGTAACAATGCGCCTTCGAAGTCGCCCCACACGAATTCTCGAGAGCCGGAAGAGGCCCTCTGCAACTTAAGCATGGGCTTGTTTCGGCTCACGCAATAGTGCGGAAGTCACAAGGGATTGTGAGGAAAGGCACAAAGCGGTGGATAGTGGCAACGGGCCAGTGGACAGCGGATAACAAGAATTAAGGATATGCTGTTCTTCCCATTTGTCGCTCCAGGCGCAAACAACAGCAGATTCCTCGCTTTGCTCGTAATGACAATTTCAGATGTGAACCGTAATTCCAAACGACCCACATAATCCCCGAACGTAACCCCTAGCCTCTAGGCTCTAGCCCCTAGCCCCTGCCTTACGCCCTTAGCAGGATGCCCACAATGCTGGCCGACATCAGGTTGGCCAGGGTGCCGGCGATCATGGCGCGGAAGCCGAGCTTCGCCAGGTCGCTCCGCCGGCTTGGCGCCAGGGCGCTGAGCCCGCCAATCTGAATACCGATGGAGCCGAAGTTCGCGAATCCGCAGAGCGCAAATGTAGCGATGGTGAACGACCGCGGATCGAGCGCGGCCTTCTGCGCGCTCAACATGGTGAAGGCGACCAGCTCATTCAGCACCATGCGCGTGCCCAGCAGGTTTCCGATCGCCAAACAGTCATGCCAGGGCACGCCGATCAGCCACGCCACGGGCGCGAAGATCACGCCGAATATCGACTCCAGCTTCGACGGGAACCAGGGAAAACCGTGCGCCGCAAGCAGATTGTGAGTTCCGCCCAGGACGCCATCCAGCAGCGCAATCAGCGCCAGAAATGAAATCAGCATTGCCGCCACGTTCAGAGCCAGGTGCAAGCCATCGGTCGTGCCTTTCGCAGCTGCGTCAAGAACGTTGCTGGCGCGCTCGCCAAATTCGACGGAATCGATCTTGGCCGTCCCGCCAGTCAAGGGCTTTTCGGTCTCCGGCACCAGCATCTTGGCGATCAGGATGGTCCCCGGTGCGGTCATGATCACCGCTCCCAGCAGGTGTCGCGCCTCAATGCCGAGCAGAATGTAGGCGCCCAGCATCGCCCCGGAAACATGGGCCATGCCGCTGGTCATGATGGTCATCAGCTCGGAGCGCGTGACCTTGGGCAGGAATGGGCGGATGGTGAGCGGCGCTTCCGTTTGTCCCATGAAAATACTGGCCGCGACGTCCAGCGACTCCACCCCGCTTGCGCCCATGAAGCGCATCATGACCTTCGCCAGTTGCCGGATGATGAACTGCATCACGCCGTAGTGGTAGAGGATGGCGAAAAACGCGGCGATGAAAATGATGATGGGCAGCACCTGGAAGGCGAAGACCACGCCGAAGCGGGAGAGCTTGGCCCCGAACTCGCCAAAGACAAACTGCGATCCGGCGAAGGAATAGCTGAGCAGGCGGTTGACGGCGTCGCCCGCGACGGTCATAACGCGCACGCCGAAGCTCACCCGCAGCACCAGGATGGCGAACACGAATTGCAGCACCAGTCCGACGAATACAGTGCGATAGCGGATGGCCTTCCGGTCAGTGGAGAAGAGGTAGGCAAACAGCAGGATCGCGAGGATGCCCAGCACGCCGGTCAGACGCGCCATGCGAACTCCCGCGTGAGTCGCGAACGAGGGCTAATGGTTTCCATTGGATCGATCGTCCGAAGCGGCGCCCAATTCGCGCACAATCGCGACGCTGGCGCTGCTGCCGATGCGGTTGGCGCCGGCATCGAGCATGTCCATGAACTGGGCCGCGGTCCGAATGCCGCCCGCCGCCTTCACCCCGATCTTGTGTCCCACCACCCCACGCATCAATACCACATCAGCGGCCGTTGCGCCCGCATCCGCGAATCCGGTGGATGTCTTGACGAAGTCCACGCCCTCTTCCAGCGCCAGCGAGCAAACCAGGATCTTCTCGATGTGGTTCAGCAGACAGGTCTCCAGAATCACCTTGAGGATGGCTCCCCGACCGTGCGCCAGTCGCGCCATGCTCCGCATCTCTTGTTGCACCATCACCCGATCGCCCGATTTCAGCGCCCCGATGTTGAGCACCATGTCCAGCTCATGCGCGCCATTGCGCAAAGCGGCTTCCGCCTCCGCCAGCTTGGTCACGGTCAGATTTGCGCCGAGAGGAAAGCCAATCACCGTGCCTACCTTCACCGGCGAGCCGCGCAGTCGAGCCGCGGCCAGGGCCACGTTGGCCGGATTCACCGTGACCGCATGAAAACCGTAGTTGGCGGCCTCGTCGCACAATGCGATCACCTGGTCGCGCGTGGCATCAGGCTTAAGCAGGGTGTGATCGATGAGGCTGGCCGCGCTGCGCCAGTCGCTCACGAGAATGGACGGCGCGCCATTTACGACAGAAAGGTTCCCAGACATGAGCACGACAGATTCTATTCCGATTCGGGGCCGGACTCCAGCACACAAATATCCGGCAGATTACGATAGTGCTCGGCAAAGTCAAGCCCGTATCCCACCACAAACTCGTCAGGAATCTCGAAACCCACGTAATCCCCGTGGATGGGCTCGGTGCGCCGCGACACCTTGTCCAACAGCGCCGCAATCTTCAGCGACTTCGGCTGATGGGCGCGTAACATGTTTTGGATGAACGTCAAGGTCAAGCCGGTGTCCAGAATGTCTTCCACCAGGATGATGTTGCGGCCCGCCATCGAGCGGTCCACGTCTTTTACCAGCTTGACCTCGCCGCTGTGCTGCCTGGCGTTTCCATAGCTCGACACCGCGATGAAGTCGAAGCTGACGTCGAGCGTGATCTGCCGCGCCAGGTCGGCCAGAAAGACGGTTGCGCCCTTCAGCACTCCGATCAGCACGACCGGCTCACCGGCGAAATCCTGGCTGATGCGCTGCCCCATCTCGGCCACCTTCGCCGCGATGCGTTCCCGCCCGATCAGCACTCGAAGCTTGTCCACGTTTATTCCGCCTGATGAGGGATGAAGAACTCTGGATGGTAGAGAAAGCGCGGCGGAAACTCAACTGAGGGGTGACGGCCGTGAAAGGCGTGTGCCCACCCTCTCGCCAAAGACCGGCGAGAAGGGTGGGGCACCCCGGCTTGGGTATCCCGTAACTTTCACGACCATAGAAACGAATTCTGCGAGTACGCCGCCCCGGTTTACTCATTCTTGCCCGCCGCGGCGGGCACGCCGTGACCTGAAACCAAGATCCCCATCCAAGTAAAACCAGCTTGGATGGACCACCCGGCTGATAATGTGACCGGGATCACTGCCCTTTGTTTCAATTTTGCGCAGTTTTCTTTTTCGCGGGCTGGCAACATCACCTGCTTGCGAATCTGTTCGTTTGCCCGGGTTCCGACGGTCGGGCGGATGGAGGAGCAGGAACCAGATAGCCATGCTAGTCTTGACAGCCAGAGTCCCGCGGCGGAGTCGCCGTGCTTGTACCGGGAAAGGGCCGAATCCATGAGTGTTCATCTCGTAAATCCCAGCGACAATTCTTTCGGTACCGCTGTCATTACACCAAGGTGGTTGTTCGTCCTTGCGGCGGCGACACCTCAAGCAGCGGGGGATCCCATTCTCGTCGATGAGTCGCTGGAGCCGATGGGGCCGGAAAGCATCATGCCGGGAGATATCGTCGGCATTAGTGTGCACACCGGGAATGCTTTACGTGGATATGAAGTCGGCCGCATGGCGCGCGAACGCGGCGCGTGGGTAATCTACGGCGGCATCCACGCCACGCTGTATCCCGAAGAGGCTTTGGAACGCGGTGGCGCCCACGCCGTGGTGAAGGGAGATGGTGACATTGCGTGGGGCAGGGTCGTGACCGATTGCCTCGCTGGCAAGCCGAGCCGCATCTATGAGGGCGGACGGATCGAAGGTAGCCAGTTCCTGGCCGCGCGATGGGATTTGATGCCGCGCGACAAGTATATGTGGGCCTCGGTGCAGACCATTCGCGGATGCCCGAAGCATTGCTCGTTTTGCAGTGTGTGGCGGACCGATGGACAAAGGCCGCGGCAGCGCCAGTATCAGAGCGTGATCGACGAAATCGTCGAACTGCGCCGCATGGGCTTCCGGTTTATTGCCCTCGCCGACGATAATTTCTATCCCGTGACGTTGACCGATCTGCGGCTGGCCCGGGAGCAAAACAACATCGCCAAACTGGAGGAGTTGACGACGATCCGCGCCGAGCGTTTCCAACTGATGGAAGAGCTGGCAAAACTGCCGAAAGATATGGTGTTCTACACCCAGATCACGATGGAGGCGGGTGAGGACGGCGAGTATCTGGATGCTATGCGGAAGGCCAATATCAAGGGTGCGCTGGTGGGCGTCGAAGCGGTGACACCGGAAGGACTCAAGGCGGTCTTCAAAGACTTCAACCAGTCTGGCGAGGCCTTGGTGAAGCAGTTGCAGACGTTTAAACAGCATGGCGTCCATGTGCTGGGCTCGTTCATCTTCGGTTTGCCCACAGATAAGCCGGCAACGTTCGATGCAACGGTAGAGATGGCACTGAAGGCGGGCGTAACTTTTGCCCAGTTCGTGATGATGACGCCGTTTCCGGGCACCGTGGATTTTGCGCGCTGGGAAAAGGAGCAGGCCAACGATCCCACGCTGGTGGGCGATGTGCCGATTACTCGGTACTGGCTGATTCCGACAGATGTTCGTCCCAAGATGTTTACGCCGCATCCTTCGATGAGCTCGGAGGAGATTCGTGAGCGCACACAGAAGGTTTGGGACAGATTTTATAACTGGAGCGCTATCTGGCAAAGGTCAGCCTGCACTCCCACTCTGCGGGCCAGGATCGCTTTTATGTTCCTTTCGAAGCTCTACCGGCAGATGTACGCGGGAACTGGAATTTCGACCGATAGCGCCCGCAGGAAGAAGTCCAAGACCTGGGCCCGGTGGACGGCCAGGCAGTGCAGGAAGCTGTTCCAGGCAGAGCCAATGCCGGCACTGCAGTCGCCAGTCTGGAAACCTGCGTTTGCATCTCCCCGGTTGCGTCGTCCCGCGTTTCTGCAGAACGAGCGCGATAATGAGACGGGGCGCTTCCTGGTCGTTCCGAACCCTGAAGCCCATTGTTGGGCTGAGGATTCATAACATAGATCATTAACGATCCTGGCGGGTGGCCCGGCTTAGCACTCCGAGCGTGCCCGTCCAAGCTTCTTGTGCTTGGGTGGGACAATTCTGTAATTTCCACGGATCATAGTCACGAAGGCCGCGCGTACGCCGCCCCGACTCATTCTCGCCCGCCGCGGCGGGCACACCGTGACATGAAAGCAAAATCTCCATTCAAGCCAAACCAGTTTGGATGGGGCAACCGCCTGAAAATTGTTTCACGCCAGGGTGAGCGGGCGAGATGGGGACAATCATCCCGTCCTGTTGCGAGGTCAGAAAAAGGAGATTCCGCTTGAACAATTTCTCTCTTCGGGAAAACGACAGTTGCTGCAGACGCGTTGGCTGCCTTTCTAATGTTCAGCGGGGCGCCACGGCTGGCCGCCGATGATTGCCAGCACCGCACGGCGCACGCCGCGCACAAGCTGGACAAAGCGATTGAGCATCACGGCCCCAACAGCGGACAGGCCGAACGTGCGCGTCATAAACTACACGCGGCGCGGGAAATCCTACTCGCAAACTCTTCTATTTCGGTTGGGAAGTGTAGTGGCACTCAGCGCCGGATGTGCCTTCGTCCACCAGCTTGTAAGCGACGTTCCAGTAAGAGTCAGACGGAAACGCCGCTACCGGAGGTGGACCGGGCTTGGCATACTTGTCGAATTCCGGTTGTATCTTAAAGCTGAATCCAAAGCATCCCTTGCTTGGACAGTCAAAGTCCTTGATTCCCCAGGTGCAGACAGAATTGTCCTTACACGAAGAGCCTGCTGCGCAGCCGCAACTCTTAGTGTCCTTGTTCCACGAGCAATAGCTCTCGGGTCTGCAGAAATTCTGCTTGTCGCCGTCGAATTCAGACTGATAACCCGACAAGTTAACTTTGACCTGCAACCACCCGCTCACCTTATCGTAGAAAACCTTGGTCAGGAAATAAGAGTCGCCTGTCGGCTTCGGAGCGAAGCCATATACCTGGCTGTTGACGTTAACCCGATACCTGCCGACCTGGTCTTCGACGGTCTTCTCATCGGCACCCGATCCGACATACATCCAGTACTCCATTTGGGTGCTCGGTTTCCCATAGATGAGGTACACGTAATAGGTATGCCCCGACAGGAACACGCTTCTCCCATCCTGGAAAGGAATACCCTTCTGTTTATCCGGAGGCACGGTCGTGTCGATGTAATACCAGCCATGATTTGCCGTAAGTGTGCTGCGCTGGCCAGTACTCTGTCCCATCATGGTGATCCGTCCCGGCCGGTGAAGGGGATCGGTCTTGCAGAGGGGATCATTGTCACAATCGGTGTTGTCCTGCGCCGTCCAGTTTTGGCGGAATAAGGGCACACCATAGCAATGAGTGCAGGACCACGTCCAGTTTCTCAGATGATCATCCTCATTCAGCCCGCATTCTGCGAGTCTCTCGCAATGGTCCTCATCGGGACACTTGTCCACTACCGATCGCAACCCGCAATCGGCGATAATCGCTGAGCTCACATATTCATACGGACTGGTGATCGCAGTTGCAGGCTTCCCCTTTTGATCCATCCCTGTGTGCTTGTCGGATGAGCACTCGGGAACAACTTTAGGAGCGCGGAAAAATTCATCCAGGTTGATGGACAATGTTTCGCGCGGAGCCGGCTTGGTATCGGCAAGCAGCCCGGTCAGCGAACCGTCATCGTCGTTCAAGACAGTTTGGCGATCGATGTCGTTAAAAGGATCAAACAGGTCACTTTTCCAGGTGCAATAACGAGCTTCGGTAGCAGCTTGATCGAAGTTAAAGGTGTTCAGCTTGAACAGTGGCTCAATCACGAAGTGACGGATATTCACCTTACTGAACACCAAGTTCCTGGAGTGAAAGGAGGGAGGATAGTAAAAGCCATTTTCCTGCTTCCAAGCGATGGCCGCGTTGGGTATATAGCACGACTTGCCGTCGGGGTCCTTTAGCAGACCCTGAGCGTGTCCATACATGTATTGGCTATCGTTGCAGACGCCCGTCACTGAATCACGGTCCGCCGGCTTACAGTCGGGAATTATTCTCGCTGTTATCTGCAGATAGGCGCTGGAGTCTTGAAAGGACGGGCCGTCGTAAATGTTAAACATGCGCTGGCCGGCATTGAAATTCGTGATGGGAATGCTGATGCCGTTGTTCTTCGAGAGGCAATAGCCGCCGGGCTGTTGTCCGTTATCGCACTGGGGAATTCCATTGGCAGTAAACGGCCCAAGGTCTGAGGCAAAGAACGTCTGCGGCTTCTCTCCGCTCGGCTCAGGCTGGGTTTGTCCTACAAAAACGTTCCGGAGGCCGACGTCCCAGTTCCCCAGAGCGCTATCCGATCGCGTGTAGCCTCCACCGGTGACAAAGGTCAACCCAGGTCCGAGTTGATCGGTGATTGCGCTATCCGTTACCAGCTTCCACCAGGGACGCAGCCAGATGGCGGAAAAGTTCTTCTGAGCGAAGTTGAAGGACGTGGTGTAGTGGTCCAGGACCGTGGGCATGCAGTTTATTTCGTCAATCGCACCCGTCCCGTTGCACTTTAGATTTTTCGCGTCCGTATTGCTCCCGCAGTCACCAGCAAGATTGTTGCACCTGGTTGGATCGCGTAAGCCGGTGACAAGGGGATAATAGTTGTACACTTCGTCCCCGTACGGTGGGTTCCTCGGTATGTCGGGGCCAAGTCCGGGAATGGCTGCCACGGTTTTGTCAGAGGTTGGCCCGAAGCCGTCGCAGCCGCTGCTGAGCTGACCGATCTCCATGAAGGAGAACATCGCCGAGGAACAAGCGTTACCGACGAAGGTCTGGAGTGGAGAGGTGCCGGAATTAAAATCGCGAAGCCCAGGAAGGTTTTGCAACCCGCGCTGGCGCGAGGCATATCCGGTCCAGTACTCGTGCCGAGAGCCTCCACTGTTTGCGCCCGCCGGAAGCCAGTAGCAAACCCCGCAGGAGCCCGCCCCCGCCGCCATGTTGTACTCGAAATCGTTCCAGCCATTCATGATCCAGAAGACGCTGGGATGTTGCCAGTCTGTAGCGTAGGGATCTCGGTTATCGGAGATATCCGGATGGGCTAGAATTCCTGGCACCTGCCTGGGATTCTGACTATTTTTCACCCCCGCGCGGGCTAAAATCCCGATATTCGCGTAGATGCGGTTGTCGGTTTCCGTGCCATCCTCGATGTAGAACCCATGGCCGATCGATTTCCATCCCACGTTGCGGGCCAATAACACGCCCTGGGTGGCATGCAAGGTAATCCAACGTGTCATAGACTCGTTGATGGAGCAGTCTTTCACGAAAGTGTCCAGCGGCACCTTGCGCGCCATGTGAAAGTGTACGGAGTAGCGGCCTTTCAATCCTCCTTGCCCTAATTGATAGAACTCGACTCCCTGAACTTGAATCTGTTTGAAACCCTGGCGGAAGATTACGTGACCACCGAAGTAGTTCCCCGGATCGGGCGGGAACGAGGCAGCGAGATCGGACGGCTCCGGACCTGTGTCGCCCTCTGACACGATTCGTACGCTGCGCGACAGCAGCGCCACAGCAGCGCGCGTGTCGACCTCGGTGCGGTCAAGTTTGAGTTTGTCCTGGATGGGTTTTGGGATCTTGTAAGTGTCTCCAAAATGGGGGAACCGGACTCCTCCATCCTGCACAGTTCCATCATCGAGGACGACGCCGCTGATTTCTACTTCCGTGGTCTTGTCGTTTGGGGTGGCGCTCTTGATGATCGCCTCTTCGGCGTGACCCGGCAGATAGTCGGTTGAGGTGATGACAATATGGTCGCCGGGCTGCCAATCGACTACGCCATCCACGTCCAATAGAGTGTCAGCAGCCTTTAAGTTTGAGGCCAGCCGTCTCCAACTCTTCCCCGTGTTGCTGGCCGTGGGATTAAGACCATCGAAGGTTGAGCCTTTCTTTCCGAAGAGTTGCAGCGTGCCACCGTAGGAGACCGCCAGAGTTTTTCGTCCAAAATAGCTGCCCGAGGCCGGATCCAGATCGTATTGGTAGAAACAGTCTCCCCGTGGATCCTGCGGATTGGGAACGCAACTGGTGGGATAGTACTTGGAGGAGTCGATCTTGTTCGACGTCCAAATCGTCGGGTCAACGCCGCACGTCGGATCGTCTTTGCCCTCCGCATCCTGGCAGTTAATGGCGGGATCAGCGGCAGCTCCCCACAAATGAACTGTGATAGGCCCGGTGATGGACCCGTCGACGGTGGCTTTCCCCGCCGTTAGCGTGCCGCCATTCAATACCAGAATGGAGGATGCGTACAGGTCAAGCTTGGCGTCATTGAAGGCCAGCGTTCCACCTTTGTGGATGAAGACCCAGTGATATTTGTACTTCCCATTTCCCAGTTTTCCGTCAGCCACACACGGTCCCACGACATGCAGGTCTGATGTGTAGTCCCCGGCGGGCAGCGACTCTTGCCCAGCCTTACCACAGGGAACAATCGTGAATCCCAGCGCCCTCGCCGACTGCTTTGGCGGCGCTGTCCCCATCTCATCATTCATGTTCATCTGAGCATTCGCGCCCGTCGACAGAGACGTCCCGACGATCAGCAGTAATGCCAAAAACCGGAACCGGTTCGTCTTGGAACAAGGCACGGCTCGTGGGCTGAGACTGCCGATCTCGCTGGTCTGGACTAATCGTGCGTTAGGCAGCAGGGAAACGAAGGCGATCGACGAGTGGCGTTTCATCGAGATCCTCCCAGATATCCTGGAACGGCTTTGGGCGACTACGTTACCATGTCAAGCGGCGGTCGTCTACCTGCCGGTAGGGTCCTAACAGGGAGTTGCTGGACGCGATAATCTATGGGTCTGGAGTTCCCTCATCCGCGGCGGGTTTGGAGGCCCTGGAGGCAGGCGGCAGAGGTGGAGGTTGTTCTTGTTCCAACTTTTTCTGCCGAGCAGCCTCCTTAAAGCTTCCAATGCTGCTTATGGTGGTATGAAAATGAGAAACGTCACGAGCGAACAGGAGTCCTGGGCTGCTGGACTCGGCTGCGTCCAAGGGGATCTTCAAGATCGGGCCCGATTAGCGGTGCAGTGAGAGGCTACTGGTTTACTCATTCTCACATCGCACGCCGTGGCAGGAAACTAAAATCCCCATCCAAGGGAAACCAGCCTGGATGGGGCAACCTCACGATGCTTGCCTGGGCCCCTGCGAGCGGCGCTACAAGGCCCGGCCGCTCGCGAACCAGAAAGGCACTGCCAAGATCACTTGGTTGCGTCGGCCGGTTTAGCGGGCTGGGAAGGTGTCGCGGCTTTCAGCTTGGCCAGCGCTTCATCCACACGCTTCTTAAAGTCACCCTGGTCGTTGTGCGAAAGCCCGCTATACATCGACACAACACTCATCTCGCACGTGGTACCAGTCGGCAACAAGCTGACGCGGTTTTTGCCCTGGTTGACCGCTCCGATAACGGACCAATGAACGGAGTGTTTTACATTGTAGTCCGCAGTCATTTTGTCCTCGTTACTCTGCACGTCTTTGTAGTTGTCCGGATTGCCAAGGGCAACTTTGACCGCGCCCCACACTTCACTGCAAGGAACGGGATAGGTAGTCTTGTAAGTCTTGTTGCCAGCACCGAACGCCGGCATAGCAACAGCAAGCGACATGAAAGCAACCACTGCAAATTTCATCTTGTTCTCCTTGGCCGTGTATGGCCGGAATCGAATCAACTTATGGGACGGGTGGCGGGAAGAGGGCAACGCCAGGGTCGGCTGCTCGCTGCTTAGGGCGCTACGACGGTGGATGAGAAAAAGGCCTGGGGTCCCTCTCCGGGTCACGAGGAGATTCTCACTAGAGCGATTGGCGTTTGTCAGTGACCGTTGACGCACCAAGAAGTGATAGCTGAATTACAAACATCCAAATCCGAGGTCGCCCTGGTGTCGCCGCCAGGATCCTTCCCGACGGCTTATATCCAATGAATAAGATTGTCAGTATCTTCCACGAGGACGACTTCGTACTTTTCTATCATGGGCATCAGGACGTTCTCCAGTTCACCCTTCCAGAGTTCGCCTGCGTAGAACTTTGCTTTCATCGGCTCGCGCGAAGCGATGTCAGGAAAGCCGCGCATAAAAAAGAAGGTGTCGGGATCCTCAATGGAAAGAAATGGGCCCAATATCTTCATTCCAATCTCCGTGTGCGCCGGAATCGACCGCGAGCGGAACACCTCGAGGAACTCGGAGCGTTTGCCCGCCTTGGTTTTGTAGGTGCGCATTTCAACGATCATTGCAACGTTCCCTCCTACAGGCCCTTCGCCGAGTGCTCGATCCCTCGCGCGTGTTTTGGCGCAGCTTGGATGGCCCGCCGCGCCAGTATCCGAGGAAGCAGCGGGCCAGGGCGGCCTTCCGTTTTTCTTTGTACGCTCGGGCCTGCCCCACTACACTTGAACCGAGAGAACCGTGAGCAAAAGTCTGCCTTTGTTGCTTCGCCACGCTATGTACAACCTGCGTGGCGGCTTTTTGATTCGCCCGCTCACCATTGCGCTGTCGCTGGGTTGCGCGGGCGCATTCCTGTCGTGGTTGGAAGAGGAGTTTCCGGTTGTAAGCGCGTGGGTGCCCACGGTCCTATTCCCCTCGCACGCCGACCCGCAAGTCGCCCAAGTCATTCTGGCGGGCATCGCCGGCTCCATCATGACGGTGGTGTCCATCGTGTTTGCCATCCTGTTGATGACGCTCACCCTGGCATCGATGCAGTTCTCCCCGCGCATCATCGTCAGCTTTTCCCGGGACCGGGTGACGCAATGGACGCTCGGCATCTTCCTGGGCACTTTCTCCTACTGCATGGCGGCGCTTCCGACGGCACGCTCGTTTCCTCGTCCTTTCGCTCCCGTGGCCACCGTCTTGGGAGCCATGGTGCTGGCGCTGGCTTGCGTCGGCTTGCTGCTCTTCTTCATTCACCACATCTCGCAAGCCATCAGTGTCAATCACATCGTCGATAGAATCGCGGAAGAAACCGAAGCCATGATCGACGAGATGATGCCCCGGCCGCATCAGCCGAACTACCCGAACCATCTGAAGGAGGTTGCGCCGCTCCGACCCAACCCCAGCGAGGTGGCCGTCTTGAGCGCTGTTTCCGGCTACATCCGCTTCGTCGATAAGCGACGGCTGGTCGCGGTTGCGAAGCATTATCACGTCAGTGTCCCCGTTCTGCGTCGGGTCGGCCACTTCGTTCCCGCGGGCATCCCGCTGATGATGGTCTCAAAAGGGGACCGTCTGGCCCCGGAAGGCACCTCCGAACTGCTGGCCGCCTTCGATTGCGGCCCGACTAGAACCTTGCAGCAGGACGTGGAGTTTGGCGTCCTGCAGATTGTCGATGTGGCGTTGAAGGCGATCTCGCCCGCGGTCAACGATCCCACCACCGCCATTAGCTGCGTCGATCAGTTGAGCCGCATTCTGATCCGCTTCGCGTCCCGAGAGCCGCCCGAGGAACTGCTCTTTGATCCACCGGGCATCGTTCGTGCCAGCATTGGATGGATCCACTTCGAGCGCCTGCTGGATGCAGCCTTTGAGCAGATCCGCATGTATTCGAAGACGGACGTCGCCGTTTGCTTGCGATTGCTGCGGGCCCTGGGTGACATCGCCGCGGCGACGCCCGATGAGGAATTCCGCCGGATACTCGTCGAGCAGGGAATGCGGACGGTGGCAGGCTGCGCCGAAAAGCTCGGCGAAGAGGAGCTGAGAGAGTTGCGGGTTCGCCAAGCGGCTCTGGAGACCTTCAGCGCGATCTCGCAGCAATAGAGCAAGACAGCTAGGTGGGGGCTGGGTCCATTGGTATGATGCCGCCAGTTCCGATTGTTTGGAGTTTTCAGTTTGCGGCCGCTACGAGTCCTTGCGACTGTCGCTGGTTCGAGCGTTTGCGCAATACTGCGACTGTAAACCCGGGACTGGAAACCGGAAGCTCTTTAACGGAGGCCTGCGTATGCGGCGCGGTTCGCGTTCTTTCACCACGGTAGTTGCAAGCTTGACAATTGTAGCCGCGCTGATGGGGCCGCCAGTCGCGCTCGCAGCCAATCGGCCTGAGGTTTCCCAGTCCGACGAGGCCCGCACCGAACGCTACTTCCAGAGCATCCGCAAGGACCCCAACCTGCTGCTGGCCTTTCTGCGGGAGATGCCCAAGGGGGGCGATCTGCACATTCACCTCACCGGCTCGGTTTATGCGGAGTCGTACATCCAGTGGGCAGCGGAACAAGGGGAGTGCGTCGACGCCTATACCTTGTCCTTCAGCGCGCCACCGTGCAACGCGCCTGCGGTGCCGGTTGCGAATGCCTTCGCCGATAGCGAGCTTTATGGCCACATCGTGGACGCCATCTCGATGCGCAACTGGCAATACTCGGGGCAATCCGGACACGACCACTTCTTCGCGGTGTTCGGCAGGTACTTCCAGGCGACGAACGGCACCACCGACAAAGCGCTGGCGGAGACCGCCGCACGCGCCGCGTCCCAGCACGAGATCTATCAGGAGCTGATGCTTACGCCGACCGGCAAAGATCTGGAGACGCTGGCCGAGTCGGCCGGTTGGGACGACGATTTTGGCCGACTGCAACAAAAGCTGCTGGACGGCGGGTTGCCGCGGATTCTGGCTGCTGCCAGTCAGGAGCTCAGTGCCGCAGAGGTGTCGCGAGACCGCCTTGTGCACTGCGGCGTTCCCGCCGCCGATCCGGGATGCGAGGTTGTGCAGCGCTATATAGCGCAGGTGTCACGGGGAAAGGCGAAAGAAGTGGTCTTCGCCCAGATTCTTGCCGGCTTTCTGCTGGCGGGGGCCGACCCGAAATTGGTTGCGCCCAACCCGCACATGGTCGGCCTGAACCTGGTTATGGCGGAAGACTGGTATGTCCCCATGCGAGACTTTCCGCTGCACATGCGCATGCTCAGTTACTTTCACGAGCGCTATCCACAAGTGCACATCGCGCTGCATGCGGGCGAACTGGTCGAGGGCCTTGTCCCTCCCAAAGACTTGCAGTTTCATGTGCGTGATTCGGTCGAGATGGGACACGCCGAACGCATTGGACATGGGGTTGATGTGATGAACGAGAGCCGGCCGTTCGAGCTTTTGCGGGAGATGGCGGATCGCAATGTGATGGTGGAAATCTGCCTCACCAGCAACGACGTCATCCTCGGGGTGCGCGGGCCGCAGCATCCGCTAAGCCAGTACATACGAGCGGGCGTGCCGGTGGCGCTAGCAACCGACGACGAGGGTGTCGCACGCTCTGACATGACCCACGAATATCTGAAGGGCGCAGAGGAACAGAGTCTCAGCTACTTGCAGTTGAAGAAGATGGCGCGCACCAGCCTGGAACACGCCTTCATCGGGGGCCGAAGCCTGTGGCACGACGGCAAAGCGTTCATCACGGTTAAGGAATGCGAAAGCGAGAAGACGGGTGCGACGCAACCATCGACGTCATGCCAGAAGTTTCTCGATGGAAGCGAAAAGGCGCGGTTGCAGTGGAAGCTGGAAACCGAGTTCCGCCAGTTTGAAGCCAACGCGTGGACGGCTCCGTGAGTTCGGTGTCGGAGTTGATTCCGTCACCACAGAGGCACAGAGGCACAGCGAAGATTTATTACCACGGAGGACCCGGAGATCACGGAAATTGATTCTTGTTTCTCTTTCGTAATTCTTGTTTTTTTCCGTGGCCTCCGTGCTCTCCGTGACAAGGTCCTTCTTCTCTGTGTCTCTGCGCCTCTGTGGTTGCCGTTTCATGCCGCAAACCGCAAATTCCATGTAGACTTTGTAAAACTCACCGCACGGGTCAGGAAACAACTTGGCTAACAGTTTGCCAATCGCCGCGTCGAAAGTCGCCAATCCCTCTGCCGCCAACGATGGCTTTACCGGAGCTGCGAAACGCACTCAATTGCGCCGGGTGTTTCGCGTGCGGGACGGCGTCGCCCTGATCATCTCCAACGTGGTGGGTGTAGGTATCTTCACCACCCCGGCCATCATCGCCAAGTTGGTGCCCGAACCCCGCGCCATGCTCGCCCTGTGGATTGCCGGCGGATGCCTCGCCCTGGCTGGGGCAATGTCGTACGCGCAACTAGGACGGAGATGGCCGTCAGCTGGAGGCGAATACATTTACCTTGCCAAGGCCTACGGCCCCACCGCCGGCTTTCTTTCCGGCTGGACCTCGCTGATCGCCGGTTTTTCTGGGGCGGTGGCCGCCAGCGCCGTGGGGTTGGTCATCTATCTGGGGCAGTATTTCCCCAGGCTGGCCACGGACCACGCACTGCTGACCATCAACTTCTACGTCGGTGCATTTACGTTTTCGCCACGCGCGCTCACCGCGGCTGCCATCGTCATCGTCTTCGCCGTCTTACACGCCTGCCACCTGGGAGCCGGCAAGCTGACGCAAAACGCGTTGGCGTTCCTGATCCTGGTGATCGTGCTGGGATTTTGCCTGTTTGGCTTTGCGGTGGGAACAGGCTCGTGGTCGCACTTCCAATCGGCCCACATACCGATGCGTCCGATGAACTGGCTGCTCGCCCTCATTCCCATCATGTTCACTTACAGCGGCTGGAATGCCGCGTCGTACATCTCAGAGGAGCTGCACGACACCCGGCGCATGATCGGTCCCGCGCTGCTGATTGGGACGTCCATTATCGTCGGACTCTATTTCCTTCTGAACACGCTGTACCTGTATGCGATTCCGCCGGCCGCCATGCAGAATGCCATCAATGTCGGCGACGTGACGGCGCACGCGTTGTTCGGAGTGGGGAGAAACTTCGTGACTCCGGCGCTGATCGTCGCTCTGCTGGGCGCAATCAGCGCTATGACGATTGCGGGGCCGCGCGTGTATTTTGCTATGGCGCGCGATGGGGCCTTCGTGCCCGGCTTCGACCGCACCAGCCCGCGATTCGGAACGCCCGCGCTGGCCATTGCGCTGCAAGCTTTGTGGTGCGTCGTGCTGGTGATGGCCGGCGGATTCTATCAGATTCTGATGTACACCGGATTCACGATTCTGCTGTCATCGGGCGCTGCGGTGGCGGGACTATTCGTAGTGCAGCGACACGAATTGCGATCCAACCCGAGGCTCTGGCTCAAGATGTTGGCCCCGTCTATCTTCGTCATCGCCTGCGCCGCAATCGTTATCAACGCGGTTGTGGGAGCTCCCAAGACCGCGCTGGTCGGTTGTCTGCTGATTGCGGCTGGACTTCCGGTTTTCTTCTGGTCAAGGCGGCGCAGATTAGCGGAACCGGCAGCCGAATCGGAAACCACGGTGGTCGAAACGAGCTAAGACCAGAGCGGAATGCCCGCAACGAATTTCTTCCCGCGTCTTTTGCGGGTCGTTACTCCACCGTAACCGACTTCGCCAAGTTGCGGGGCTGGTCCACGTCGCAGCCGCGGCGGACGGCGATGTGATACGCCAGCAATTGGCAGGGAACCACCTCCAGAATGGGGGCGAGCAGTTCGGGCGCATCGGGAACGTAGAGGACGTGGTCGGCGGCTTCGCGAATTTCCTCGTCGCCGTCGGTGGCGATGGCAATCACCGTGCCGGAGCGCGCTTTCACTTCTTTCAGGTTTGACAGCGTCTTCTCGTAGCGCAGCACCGAGCCGGGATCGGTCTTGTCGTGGGTAGCGAGAATCACCACGGGAAGATCTTCGTCAATCAACGCGTTGGGGCCATGCTTCATCTCGCCCGCGGGATAGCCCTCGGCGTGAATGTAGGAAATTTCCTTCAGCTTCAGTGCGCCTTCCAGGGCGATCGGGTAGTGAATGCCACGCCCTAGAAACAGGAAGTCGTGGGCGCGGTGATATTCCTTGGCAAGATCCTCGGTCTCTTCGTCGCGAGTGAGCAGCGTCTCCAGCTTGCCCGGCATGAGAGTGAGGTCGTTGAGGAGTTGCTTGGAGTGGTCGAGATCAAGTTTTCTCCGCAGCAGGCCAAGGTGCACCGCGAACAGGAACAATGCGGTCAGTTGCGCCGTGAAAGCCTTGGTCGAGGCCACGCCAATCTCCGGCCCGGCGTGGGTGTAGATGGTGCCGTTGGCTTCGCGCGCGATCATGGAGCCCACTACATTGCAGATGCCCAACGTCTTCGAGCCTTTGGCGCGCGACTCGCGCATGGCCGCGATGGTGTCGGCGGTTTCGCCTGACTGCGTAATCAGGATCGTCAGATCGCCCGGACCGGTCAACGGATCGCGATAGCGAAACTCGCTGGAATAATCCACCTCCACCGGAAGCTTGGCCAGCCGCTCGATCATGAACTTGCCCGCCAGCGCGGCGTGCCAACTGGTGCCGCAAGCCGCGATGTACACCTTCTCCAGCTTGCGAAAATCGTCGTCGGTGATGTCCATCTCGTCGAGGAACACCTTGCCGGAGTCGAGCGAGACGCGGCCCAGCGTTGTATCGCGCACCGCGCGCGGCTGCTCGTAGATTTCCTTCAGCATGAAATGCTTGAAGCCGCCCTTCTCCGCCATGATGGGGTCCCAGGTGATGTGCTGCACTTGGCGGGTGATGGGCTGGCCATCGAAGTCGGTGAGTTGTACGCCCGAGGGCGTGATGACGGCCAGATCGCCGTCGGCGAGAAAGAACAGGTCGCGGGTGTGGTACAGGATGGCGGGCACGTCGCTGGCGACGAAGTACTCGTCCTTGCCAAGTCCAATGACGGCGGGCGGGCCATTGCGGGCGGCAACAATTTTGTTGGGCTCGTCGGCCGAGATGACGGCGATGGCGAACACCCCGGTCAGCAGCTTCACCGTCTTGCGCACGGCTTCTTCCAGTGGCACTTTGTCGGGCGCGGAGAGATTTTTCTCGATGAGGTGAGCAATCACTTCGGTGTCGGTCTCGGTGCGAAATTTGTGGCCTTCATCGATCAGCTTCTTCTTCAGCGCGACGTAGTTCTCCACGATGCCGTTGTGCACGACAACGATCTTGCCGGTGCAGTCGCGGTGGGGATGCGCGTTCTCTTCGGTGGGACGGCCATGCGTGGCCCAGCGGGTATGGCCGATGCCGTAGGTGCCGTCGAGCGGCTTGAGGCGGATGACCTCTTCCAGGTTGCGCAACTTGCCCTCGGCACGGCGCACCTGCAAGCCATCGCCGTTACCCGCCACAGCGATGCCGGCCGAGTCATAGCCGCGATATTCGAGGCGGCGCAAGCCGTCAAGGATGACCGGCACAACCCGCTTTTTCCCGACGTATCCAACAATCCCGCACATAGTTGTCAGTTGCCTGTAGTCAGTTGTCAGTAGCCAGTTAATCTTAGCTGATTTGATGAGCCAGTGGGAGGTGCTGATGCGAAAGGGCGGGCCTGCGAATTTGGGCCGCTGGACTCTGCGGCGGTCACTTCCGATAACGCCTGTTTGCGCCAGCAACCTTGACCGGAATCGTCAATCGGCAAATACTTACAACGTGAAGCTCTGTGCATTGGTGGTGTTTGCGGCGATGTTTTCTCCCCAATTGGGCGCGCAGCCGAATCAGCAAGCGACAGATGCGGTCAAGCCATGCACGTCACGCCTCAGAGGTGAACACCTTCCGACCGAGGCCGATTTCAAGGCGCAAGAAGCCAGTGTAGCCCGACCGAAGCCCCCGGTACTGACTACCGCCCGTGATCGTTTCTACCGCACCGCTATCGAGGACGCTGCGGCAAGGGGACCTAATTTCGCGGGTCACTACGTAGTGGCACAATGGGGCTGTGGAACTGGCTGCAGAGGTTTCGTCGTCGTTGATGTGAACACCGGGAAGGTTTACGACACGAGGTTTCGTGACGTTGATTATCACTACCCCTCAGACCCTTATTCCGATTTTGGATGGTGGTGCTATTCCGATACGCTCACCTACGACGTGAATAGTCGATTGCTCATTATCGAGGGCTGCCTTGACGGTAAGCAGTGCGGGCGCAATTACTTTGTGATGGAATCTGAGGGTCTACGGCAAATTAAGTATGACCTTGACCTGTTGAAGGACGGCTCTGTAGCGCCGTTTTAACGGGAGCATACATCTGTCGTTGGCGACAAATCCCCGTATCACCAGCTTGGTCAAGCTAATCCTCGAGCTTGAAGCTGTATTCCTCGATAACGGGATTGGTGAGCACTTCACGCGCGATGCGCTCCACCTCCGCCTGCGCGGCTTCGCGGGTGACGCTGCTGTCCAGGGCAATCTCGAAGTATTTACCCTGGCGCAGGTCGTCGATGCCGCGGTATCCCATTTTCTTCAGGGCGCCGTGGATGGTTTTGCCTTGAGGGTCGAGCACACTTTTCTTCAGCGAGACGTAAACGTAGGCTTTCATGGCGAAAGCTAATTATACCGATGTGGCTGTTCGGAGCCCGCTCTTGGGTTGATGTATCTAGCTGTGCGGGTAGGGCCGGCCATCTGAAGGTGCTGTGCCGTCCCTCAACCACCCCAACGAACGCAACAACGGCGCTCGTTGGGGACCCCGGTACGGGACTCGATCTTATTTCCGACATTACCCAGGGCTTCCGCCCTGGGCTAAAATCAGTTCCGCTCCTGCGGAGCTGGATTTTGGGCAATCGTCCCACCGCGACAACCCAAAACGAGTTCCCATACACCCCTCTTTAGGCCCGCTTCCATGCTCTAAGTTCTCTGTACCTCTGTGTCTCTGTGGTGAATTCGTCTTCGCACAAATTCGATCAGCTCGGGCGTGACATACTGCGGTGGGCGGATGCAAAACCTCGGTTTGGCGGCGACTGGCTTCAAGGAGACGTTCGTCCAGGCGACATCGTCACTGCCGTCGTGCACGATGATGGCGTCGGCGCGATCGAGAAATTCCTGCGCGGAGGATTTGAAGTCGGCGGTCGCGGGGTCGAGCACCGTCAGGTACAGGTCCGGGCGCAGGAAGCGCATTACCGAGTTGGATTCGACGATGGCGTTCTCGGCGGCAGCAAGTTCCTGGCGGACGCGCGGCATGGCCTCGGCCAGCATTCCCTGGCGGGTCCGCACCCAGAGCGAGCGAGCTGCGCCACAGGCGAGAAAGCGCGACGTGTCGCTCTGGCCGCTGCGATCGCGCTCTTCGGTCACCGCCCAACTGTGGTGGTCGGTGGCGCAGTCGCAGAGTTCGCCGTTGGCGGAGCAAATGCCGTGTCCGTATTGCGTGATCTTGATGGCCGTCCAGTGAAACTCGGGGAGCGCGGCAATCAGGCCGGCAACCACGCTGGTCTTGCCCACGCTGCGAGAGTGTCCGCCGATGACGATGAGGGCCATGAGTGAAGCTGCCGTTAGCACTTGGCATTTAGCACTTAGCATTTAGCACTTAGCACTTAGCACTTAACACTTAGCAAAAGCGTTAGATGCAGAATACTAAACTGCTAACTGCCATCTTTGCTTTTTCGCGCCAGGCGCGCTAGCGCGGCCAACTGCTTCAAGTATTCGCTGAGCGGGCGCGCTGGTCTGCCCCAGAAGACGACGCCCCTCCCGCGGACTATCTTATTCGACAGCACGCCGCTGCCCGATCCGAGGATGACGCCCGGCTCGACGGTTGCGTGGTCACCGATGCCAACCTGACCGCCCACGACCGCGCCGTCTCCGATGTTGACGCTTCCCGAAATGCCGGTCTGCGCCGCGATCACGACATTATCCCCGACGGTGACGTTATGACCGATGTGGATCAGGTTGTCGAGCTTCGTACCCGCGCCGATCACAGTGCGGTCCAGCGCGCCCCGATCAATAGTGCAATTGGCGCCGATCTCGACGTACTCGCCGATGAGAAGCCCGCCGATCTGGGGAAACTTGTGATAGCAGCCGTATTGTTCGTCGCGTACAAATCCGAAGCCGTCAGCGCCCAGCACCGTGCCTGCGTGCACCACGACGCGGCGGCCCAGCGCCGTACCCGGATAGATGACGACGCGTGCATACAGGTCACAATCGTCGCCAATCACGACACCCTCGCCGATGAAGCAGCCCGCCGCGACGTGCGAGCGCTCTCCCACTACAGCGTTGGCCTCGATCACCGCGCAGGCGTCAATGGCCGCGCTGGCGGCGATCGTCGCCGAAGCATGGACGACCGCCGTGGGATGAACGCCGGCGGCGTAGGTCCTGGGCGGATGGAGCATCGCTGCGGCCTGCGCGAAAGCCAGCCGGGGATGGGCTGCGATCAGCAAGGGTTTGCGTCCGGCGGACGAGGCCGCGAACTCTCCAGCGATGACGGCGCTCGCCGGAGAAGCCAGCGCCTGCGCCAGGTGTTTCTCGTCCTGCACAAATACCAGAGCGCCCGGTTGCGCATGCCCAATGCTGGCGACGTTCGTGATCTCGAGGCTCCCGTCGCCGATCAAGCGGGCGGCAGTGAATTCTGCCAGCGATTGCAGAGTTTGGTGCATGAAGTTGTTATAGCAGTGGAGAGTGAATAGTGGATAGTGGATAGAAAAATCGAGTATCCTAGCCCGCACAAGACCAGGAGTACCCGCGATGCGGCTTCGCGGGCACGTCAACGCATCCCACTGAGGCTGGCTTCTGCGGTTGGGGGACTTGACATTCGGCGGCAGACACAGCACTATGCTGTCGCAGATTTGGTGCAATCCCAGTAGCCAGGAATGGTAAGAATATGGCGTCTTCCGTTTGGTCAGGATATCTAACGTTTGGCCTCATCTCCATGCCGGTGCGCTTGTTCTCGGGCGCGCGCAGCAATCACATCTCCTTCAACATGCTGCACCGCGATGACAACACGCGCCTCAAACAGCAGCTGTGGTGCCCGCATGACGAGCGCGTCGTGGAACGCAACGAGATCGTCAAGGGCTACGAGTACCGCAAGGGCGAGTACGTCATTATCGAGCCGGAAGAGATCAAGAAGATCGAGCCCAAAACCGCGAAGGCGATGGAGATCCTGGAGTTCGTGGAGTACAAGGAAGTGGACCCTATCTACTTCGAGTCGTCGTATTATCTGGTGCCGGATGAAGCGGGCCGCCGGCCGTACGCGCTGCTGACCAAGGCTATGGAAGAGACCGGCTACGTGGCCATCGCCAAGCTGACCATGCACAACCGCGAATACACTGTGTTCCTGCGGCCTCATGTCGGCGGGCTCATGCTGCACACCATGTACTACAGCGATGAAGTGCGGCAATTAGAGAGCTTCGGGCCCGTCGACGTCGAACTGAAAGACGCCGAGGTCAAGGTCGCCCATCAATTGATCGAAGCGCTGGCCGGCAAATTTGAGCCGGAGAAGTATCACGACACCTTCGAGGAAAATCTGAAAGAGCTGATCAAGGCGCACCTGGAAGGGCGTGAGGTGACTGCCGCGGAGAAGCCCCGCAAGCTTGCTCCCGTGGTTGACCTCATGGCTGCGCTCAAGGAGAGCCTGGCACAAATGCCGAAGAAGCCTCCGCAACGCGCAGCCGCAGCGGAAGGGGAGTCGGATGTGAAAGAGGTGAAGAAGTCCGCGAAGGCTCCGCGCCGCAAGTCCGCTGCGTGAGGCCGTCGGCCGCCGCCTTATGATTTGCGGCGAGGGGCAACCGACCTTTCCTGCTGAATAGCACGATTCGGCTATTGGCTATGCACCAAGGTCGCCATGCGGTATTCTACGGGCATCTTGACTGGCCGAATGAAACCGCCGCCTGAAGGCGCCATCCGCGTTGCCGTGGTGGAAAGCGATCCGCTTCGCTTCCTTGGATTTCGTGCGATATTCTCCTCCGAAGAAGGCTTTCGCATACGCGCTGCCTCCGTCCTGTCGGTCATGAGTTCTGCTGACGACGACGTCATTCTGATGACCGCCAGTGGCGCGGCCGCATTCTCCTCGGCCATGGCCGCCTTAAAGGCCGTGCGTCCTAGTATTCGCATTATTGTCACCGGGGCAGGCACCGGCGAGGAAGAGATTCTGCGGGCCATTGCGGCCGGCGCGAAGGGTTATATAGCAGAGGATGCAACCCCCGGCGAATTCAAGCACGCGATCCGCGAGGTGCACAACGGTTCGGTGTGGGCGCCCCGGCGGGTGCTGTGCCTGTTCATCGAACGGGCCACCGCATCGCCTCGCAGGGTGCGGCCTCAAGGGGCAGACAAGATCAGCGAACGTGAGCGGGAAGTGTTGAAGTTGCTGGTCGCTGGCCGCTCCAACAAGGAGATCGGGGACGCGCTCGGTATCGAGGAGCGCACCGTCAAGGCACATGTCAGCCAGCTCATGCGCAAGGTTGGAGTGCAGAACCGCATCGCTTTGTCGGTCCACGCCATTACGCATTCGCTGCTTGCGGAGCGTCCCTAGTCCAGTTCGCCAACCGCTCGATCTTTCAGCCAATCCAGGTTCCGCGGGCGGGTTACCTGCACTTCCCCCTGGTTACCTGGCGATCTCATGTTACTAAAGTCCAATTACCCCGCATGACCTTCCGTTACTTGCGCGAATCTGGTTACAACTGCATACTGCACTCACCTACCACAGAACCTGGGAGACAGGGTTGGAAGAGGTTACGAGGGTCTCCTCTTCCAGCCCTTTGTATTTGTAATCAACCCCATCTGAACTGGCGAGAACATCCCGGGCATCCCCCTTTCCGTTTTCCTCATGGCCATCGGGTCACTAAAGAGGGTACGAATATACTTGACACATCAAACGGGACGTGCAATGATGTGAATCATGGCAAGCGAACCTAAGACTTTGACCCAAGCGGTTGTTTACTTTACGAACCTTGACAACTGCCTCGATTACCTCGCCGTGCGGCGCTGGCCGGACGGTGTGACCTGCCCGACATGCGGTCGTGCGGACGTTACCTTCGTTCCATCTCGCCGCGTCTGGCAGTGCAAGACCCGCCATCCGAAGTCGCAATTCAGCATCAAGACGGGAACTATCCTTGAGGACTCTCCGCTTGGTCTGGAAAAGTGGCTGCCTGTGATGTGGATGGTCGCCAACTGCAAGAACGGCGTTAGCTCTTGGGAGATTCACCGCTCGCTCGGAGTTACGCAAAAGACGGCATGGTTCATGCTTCACCGCATCCGGTTGGGGATGCAGGACACGTTCGGCGGCGGCGGAACCCTGTCGGGACAGGTTGAGGTTGACGAAACCTTTATCGGCGGCAAGGCCCGCAATATGCACAAGTCCAAGAAGATCGGGCGCGGCTTCGAGAAGCGCGGCATCACTGGAAAGACCGTTGTAATGGGGATGCTGCAACGCGCTGGCAAGGTAAAGGCACGAGTCATTGAAGATCGCACTCGCGAAACTCTTCACGGACACATCTTGGCTTCGGTTGAGGAAGGCTCTCAGGTATTCACGGATGAGTTTGGGCCTTATTGGGGACTCGACGAGAAGTACGCACACGAAGTCATCAATCATGCGGAAGAGTACGTTCGCGGACAGGTTCACACCAACGGGATTGAAAATTTCTGGTGTTTGCTCAAGCGCGGCTTGGGTGGGACTTACGTCAGTGTTGAGCCGTTCCATCTTTTCCGTTACGTGGATGAGCAGGCTTTTCGCTACAACAATCGCGCTACAAAGGAGCAGAAGATTACTGATTCCGACCGTTTCAGTCTGCTCTGCTCGCAGATTGTCGGCAAGCGGTTGACTTACGCGGAACTGACAGCAAAGGAGGATAAAAAACCGGAAGTTGCCTTTTAAGAGGCAGGGCCGGGGGAAGCGGAAGGCGGCATGACCGTCTTTCGCTTTTTTCGTTTCGTGCCGCGTTTGGGGCCTGGGCGATTGGGATTCGCGTCCACCTGTTTTCGGTACTCCGCTTCTCGCCGCTTGATCTCTTCGTGCGAAACCGTCAGCAAGTGATCCACGAGATTTGTGAACCTGCGATACTCGGCGGAATCTAAAGAGTAACCAGTCCGCAGCTTTCTTCAGGGGCGAAATTCCATCCAACACTCGTAAGATGAGTGCAGCCGGCACAGGCTGGCGAGCACACCGTTCTTGATCGGAGTTGAGCGATGAAAAAGATAGTTGCGGCAGCGTTGTTGATTGTTTTCATGACCACCTGGGCTTGGAGCCAGAACCGAAATGCGCAAGTGGATCGCGTCCAGACGGCGAGCACCGTGCTCAACCAGATTATGTCTGCTCCCGATCGGGGTATTCCCGATGGAATCCTCTCGGGAGCCAAATGCATTGCGATCGTGCCCTCCATGCTGAAGGCAAGCTTCATATTCGGCGCAAACTATGGCAAGGGCGTGGCCACCTGCCGCACCGAGCATGGCTGGAGCGCGCCGGTGTTCTTCAAAGTGACCGGCGGCAGTTTCGGATTTCAAGCGGGCGGTCAGGCTTCCGATCTGGTCTTAATCATTCGCACCGATGAAGGCATGCAGCACCTGCTACAAAGTAAGTTCAAGCTGGGAGCGGACGCTTCGGCGGCAGCCGGGCCGGTGGGCCGCGATGCGCAGGCTTCCACCGACCTCACGCTGCGCGCCCAGGTGCTGACCTATTCGCGTTCGCGCGGATTGTTCCTCGGTGTCTCTTTGAGCGGCGGTGTGATTCGTCAGGACGATGGCGACACGCGCGCCTTCTATGGCGGCAAGGACTGGACGTTCTATTCGCTGCTCAGAGGACAAATTCCGGCCCCGCAGGATTCTCTGGTCCTGCTGAACACGGTTGAGAAGTATGCTCCCACGCCCAGAGTTCGCGCACAGGCTGCACCCGCACCTGTCGTGACGTCGCCTGCAGCCACGCCAGTCGAGACACCTGCGACAAGCTCACCGGCGGACCCTGCGCAAGCGCCGGCAGCGACATCGGATTCAGGAACTTCGGATTCGACGACGGACGAAGGACCAGCGGCCCCTTCGGCTGCGACCCCAAGTTCGACCCCGGCGCCACCCGTGGTGACGACGCCGGCTAGCAGCGGAACGGTCAATCCTTAAACACAGCGGCGCACGGAGCGGTGGCTGCGGCCACCGCTTTTCTCTTGATGCGAGAAGCCGTATTCAGCAGTCGGTTTGACCTGGTTTTTTCGCGGTGCTACCGTCAAACCGATACTCCTCATGCGCCACAGGTTGCAGTATGTTCCGGTCGCGTTGGTGGTGCGCCTGATCGGCGCCTTGCCGCGCCCGCTGGCCCGTGGATGGGGTATCTTGCTGGGCGGAGCGGTGTACCATCTGCACCGCCGATTGCGCCGCGTCGGGATGCGCAACCTCGAGTTGGCCTTCCCGGAGAAACCGGCGAAAGAACGCCGCAAGATTCTGCGCGGCGTTTACGTCTCGTTGGGACGCTTGCTGGGCGAAGCCTGCCTCTTTCCCAGCTACACCAAGGAAAACGTCTCGCAAGTTGCTGTGTATCAAGGCTTCGAGAATTTCGAAGCGGCCGAGAAGCGCGGCCAGGGTGTGCTCTTCCTCACCGGCCATTTTGGAGGATGGGAGGTTGGTTCCTTCTTCCACTCGCTGCAAGGCCACCCCATGAAGATGGTGGTGCGGCCGCTCGACAATCCTTACGTGGACGCCTTGGTTGCGCGCTATCGCGGCCTCCACGGCAATCAGATGCTCGGCAAAGATGAATTCGCCCGCGGCTTGCTGGCCGCCATGCGCAACAACGAAACCGTGGGCGTCTTGATGGACACCAACATGACCCTCCCCCAGGGCGTATTTGTGAACTTCTTTGGAATTCCCGCCTGCACCGCCAGCGGCGTGGCGCGGGTGGCGCTGCATACCGGGGCGGCGGTGGTTCCGGCGTTCACCATCTGGGACCCGGTGCTGCGCAAATACCGCGTGGAGTTCGACCGCGCAGTGGATTTGATACGCACCGGCGATCCTGAAGCCGATGCCGTTGCCAATACCGCGCTCTTCAACAAGATCATTGAAGACCACGTGCGCCGTTATCCGAACCAGTGGCTTTGGGTGCATCGGCGATGGAAGACCAGGCCGCCAGGCGAGCCGCCACTGTACTAGGCTGGCGATCGATAATTCCTCATCCTTCAGGGCTTATTCTTCGATTAGAAAGCACTGACCCGATCTCCAGCGATGGATCTCCGGCTCGTGCGATACTGGCCGAGGACAAGTGACAAGTCTCTTCCATGCAAGGGGTTTGCCTGCCGCGGTGGTGGCGATCGGCTTTGCGGTTGTTGCCCGGACCTTGGGCGCCGTGACCGACGGTGGAGCGCTAATGGGCGTGCTGGTGGCGTTCGTTCTGATGCTGGCCGCCGGACTGGCCGGGTTTGTTCCGCTGCTGACGGTATTCGTGATCACGGTGTTGGCCACCCGCTTGGGCCATGCGCGTAAACAGCAGCTCGGGGTGGCCGAGCGCGGACCCGGACGCAGCGCGTCGCAGGTCCTCGCCAATCTGGGCGCAGCCACTTTGTGCGCGCTGCCGGTGATCTGGCTTCCGCGGTCGAGCGGCATATTGTTGACCGGAGCCATGGCGGCCCTCGCTGAAGCCGCTGCCGACACCGCTTCCAGCGAAATCGGACAGGCGACTGCCCGCGCCGCATACATGATCACGGACTTCCGCCAAGCTCCCATCGGCAGCAATGGCGCAGTCAGCGTAGTAGGCACTTTGGCCGGGTGCGTCGCGGCTTGCCTGGTGGCCTTGGTGAGCGCATTGTTCGGCGTCGTAAGCTGGGGTTGGCCGGTGATTGCCCTGGCGGGAATTGGCGGCATGTTTCTCGACAGCCTACTGGGAGCGACTTGGGAGAACTCGGGCAAAATGGGCAACGATTCCGTCAACTTTGTGAGCACAGTGTTCGCCGCCGACTTGGCGCTGACTGTGGCGATGGTGATGGGAAGTGTGGGGACGTAAGAGTCGCCGCACTACGAAGGGTTCTTGTCGGGCGCCAGAGGATATCCGGGGCGGATACTTCGATTCGCAAGCTCCTCGACTGCGCTGTCGATTTATTATGCGGCCGCATCAAATGGGACGGCGTGGGGTTCTCTTCGTTAAACATTCAGGAAGCGCCCGGTCCCTTCGGAGCATCGGATAGGTTCGCAGCAATTATTTTGCGATGATCAAGTGGAAGACATTTGCGATAGGCTGTAGTCTGGCGCTGGCGCTGTTGTTGATCGCGCAGCATAAGCCTTCCATGCCCAATCCCAATGTCTATCGCGCGGTCATCGATCTCACGCACAACTTGAACGATCATTCGCCCAACTGGGAGGGCAGCGAGCAGTCGCCGTTCCAGGCAAGGGAAGCGGGCAACATTGAGCGCGACGGATACTACTCGCGCAACTTTACCACCGACGAGCATTACGGCACCCACCTCGACGCACCGGCGCATTTCGCCAAAGGCATGTGGACGGTAGACCAGATTCCGGTCGAGAGGCTGGTGCGTCCGCTGGTGGTGCTCGACGTCCGTAGCAAGGTCAGGACAAACCCCGATTACGAGGTCGGCGTGCAGGACATTGCTGACTGGGAAAGCGCGCACGGAGAGATTCCCACTGGCGCCGTGGTGATGGCCTATACCGGCTGGGATGAGCGCTGGAACTCGCAAAAAGAGTTTCGCAACGTGGGGAGCGATCACCTGTCGCACTATCCCGGCTTCTCGCTGGAGGCTGCAAAGTTCCTGGTGAAGGCCCGCAGCGTGGTGGGGCTGGGCATTGACACCATGAGCGTGGATATCGGCGCAAGTAGGACGTATCCGGTTCACCTGTTCACATCCAACCAGGGCGTTTACCACCTGGAAAATGTTGCCAACCTCGGCCTGGTTCCAGCGTCCGGAGCGACGGTGGTAGTGGCCCCCATCAAGCTGGAAGGCGGCTCCGGCGGCCCGGCACGGGTGATGGCGCTGGTGAAATAGCATTCAGCACTCAGCACTCAGCAAAACCGTCCCTCCTGCCATCTCGAACGAGATCGCGGATTTTCTGGTCGTTCAGAATACGAACTTTAGTTATTCCTTGCCTCAGGGCTTGAGTATCCGCGACAAAGCTGAATGCTGAGTGCTGACTACTGAATGCTTTCACCTCACATGCGTGCGATACAGCATGTAGCTGAAGCTCTCGCGCAGCGCGGCCATCCAGCGGGCGAAGGGAGTTTTCGGAATGGAGCCGGGACGCGGCGAGATGTACACGGTCACGCCCTCGCGCGCCATCATCTGCTTCGCCCGATAGAGGTGGTAAGCGTCGCTGACCAGAAGGGCGCTGTGCATGTTGTTGGCATGCATGATCACGGCAACCCGCTGGGTGGACTCGTCGGTGTCGCCGCCCTGAGTTTCGGCGATCAGGTTTATATCCGGGATGCCGCGCGCCTCCAGGTAATCGCGGCCAACCTGGCCTTCGCTGTAGCGGGGATCTTTGCCGGCGCCGCCGGTGGTGATGATGACCGGGGCCAATCCGCGCTGGAAAAGGTCGTAAGCATGGTCCAGGCGCGCGCGATACACCGGCGAAGGATGGCCCACGTACTCCGCCGCGCCGAACACCACGATGGCATCGGCGGGATGGGGCTCATCCACCCCGGCTTCACGCATGATTTGCCGGCTGGTGTAGAGCAGAAACCCGGCGGCGAAAACGACAGCGAGGGCTACGATCCAGCGGGAGAGATGAAAGTTGGGGTCCTGTGCCGCCGTGGCGCCTACTCCTGGCCGCCTAAAAGCTCGACAATCTGTTCTTCCGGAATGGCGCCATGCCGCAGCAGGCGCCAGGTGCCATCGTCGCTGGTCAGGTCGATGATGGTGGAAGGCATTTCGCGCGGGGATTGGCCGCCATCCACGATGATGGACAAACAATCGCCCAACTGATCGCGCACCTGTAAGGCCGAGGTGCACTCGCTTTCGCCACTCAGGTTGGCCGAGGTGGCCGTGATCGGCAGGCCTCCGGCGCGGATGATGGCCAGTGGAATTTCTGCGGCGGGCACCCGCAAAGCGACATTGCCGGTATTGGCCGTAACCTTGAGCGGAAGTTTGGGATCGGCCTTCACAATGATGGTCAGCGGTCCCGGCCAGAAGCGGCGAGCCAGCAGGTAGAAAATTTCCGGGACCGGCCACGCCAGCTCGGCAGCCTGGTCCACCGATTCGATCAGCAGCGACAGGGGCTTATGCCGCGAGCGCGACTTGATCTCGTACACCCGGTCCACGGCGTGCAGGTTAAAGGGATCGGCCGCCAGGCCGTAAAACGTGTCGGTCGGCATGCCTAACACCTCGCCGGCACGGATCTTCTCCGCCACATACGACACCAGCGAGGTCTCCGGCTCCTGGCTGCTGATCTTGACGATTTCGGGACGCACCCAGACCTCTTCTTTCTAGTAACTGGAGCTGATAGAGCGAAACGTAACATATCGCCCCGTGTAACGACAACTGAGCAGATTACCACGTCGCGGCCACGGAGAGCGGTGCTGGCCGGTGTAGGATAGACCCCGGTCCTGAGCGCCATGGCCAGCCCCATCAAAATGGACGACCGATTACGCCGCATCCACAGCCGGCAGAATGCGCGAGTGAAGGAACTGCGCCGCGCTTTCGGCGAGGCCGCGCCCAATGCCGAGGGCGAGGTTGCAGTGGAGGGCCTGCACATTGTCGAAGAGGCAATCCGCAGCGGACTGCGGCTGACCACGGTTTTCTTCAGCGAATCGGCGAAAGAGCGCGCCCACAAGCTGCTGCCGCAATTGTCGTCACACACCGAGGCGCTGCTGCTGCCGGATGAAGTTTTTGCCAGTGCCGTACCCAGCGAAACTCCGCAAGGCGTGGCTGCTCTGGTGCGGGTGAAGTCGTTTGCTTGGGACGAAATGTTCGTTCCCGCGCCCGCATTGCTGGTGGCGATTGCCGGCCTGCAGGATCCAGGCAATCTGGGCACGATCGCGCGTTCGGCCGAAGCGTTTGGGGTCACCGGCCTGCTGCTGGGCGAGCGCACCGTAAGCCCCTGGAACTGGAAAGCGGTGCGGGCTTCCGCCGGCTCGGTGTTCCGATTGCCGGCGCTGAAGGTCGAATTGGCGAAAGCGCTACGCGAGATGAAAGCGCGCGGCGTGCGCGTACTGGCGACATCCTCGCACAAAGGCGCCGCGATTGCAAAAGTTGACCTGCGCGCTCCGGTGGCGTTCATCGTCGGCAGCGAAGGCGCGGGCGTTCCCAAAGACGTGCTGGCGCATGCCGACGAGGTGGTAGCGATCCCGCATTCCTCGCGAGTGGAATCGATGAACGCGGGCATAGCTGCTTCCATAGTGCTGTATGAGGCGGCGCGGCAGAGACAAAGACGTTGAACCACAGAGACACAGAGACACAGAGGTTTACAATTCCTTTCAGACGACTCTCAGGTTCTTGAGGTGGGTAGAAAGAGGGTCCATTGAGAACATTTGAGTCAAGCGTTATAACGCCTCGACTGACGTGCAAGACCGATCTGCCTACGGATGCTGAGCAGCCGCTCACCCGAGAGATTATTGCAGCGGCACTGGAAGTTCACAGGACCCTGGGACCTGGGTTGCTGGAGTCAGCTTATCAAGCCTGCCTGTGTCATGAACTGGAACTCCGAAAAATTCCATTTCGGCAGCAGGTCGAAATACCGATCGCTTACAAAGGTGTCAAACTTGACTGCGGTTACCGGATTGACTTGATCGTCTGCGAAAAAGTCGTCCTCGAACTGAAGTCGGTGCAAGAAATTCTGCCGGTACACGAGGCGCAGCTGCTGACTCATCTGCATCTTACGGGATTGCGCATCGGGCTCTTGATTAACTTCAATGTCGCGGCGCTGAAAAACGGAATTCGTCGACGTGTTCTATGAATTGAGTTTTCTCTGTGCCTCTGTGTCTCTGTGGTAGAAGTTCTTGTGAACTTGTTCCAGCAAATCCCGCCCTCTGACGACGCCATTGACAAGTCGCGGCCGCTGGCTGATCGCATGCGTCCGCGCAGCCTGGATGAGTTTGTCGGACAGGAGCACATTCTCGCGCCCGGCAAGCCGCTGCGGGTGCAGATCGAGCGCGACGACACTGGCTCGCTGCTCTTCTGGGGCCCTCCCGGTGTCGGCAAGACCACGCTCGCCAAAATCATCGCGCGCATGACCCATGCGGAGTTCGTCGAATTTTCCGCCGTGTTGACGGGCATCAAGGAAATCAAGCAGGTCATGGCCGACGCGGAACGGGCGCGCCAGTACGGCACGCGGACCATCGTCTTCGTGGACGAAGTACACCGCTTCAACAAAGCGCAGCAGGATGCGTTTTTGCCGTACGTCGAAAAGGGCAGCATCCGCCTGATCGGCGCCACCACCGAGAACCCATCGTTTGAAGTGATTTCGGCCCTGCTGTCGCGCTGCCGCGTTTACGTGCTGCAGCCGTTGTCGGAGGAGCAGATCGTGCTCTTACTGCGGCGCGCGCTTGAGGACACCAAGCGCGGCTTGGGCGAAGCGCAGCTTGAAGCCGACGACGACATCCTGCGCAAGATTGCGGCCTACTCCAGTGGCGACGCCCGCAGCGCCTACAACGTACTGGAGGTGGCCGCCACGCTGGCGGCCGAGCCGCAAAAGGCAGGTGCGAGGCCTCGCATCACCGACGCCATCGTCACCGATGCGCTGCAGAAGCGCGTGCTGATGTACGACAAGGCCGGCGAAGAGCATTACAACCTGATCTCGGCGCTGCACAAGAGCGTGCGCAACAGCGATCCCGACGCCGCGCTCTATTGGCTGGCGCGCATGCTGGAGGCCGGCGAAGACCGGCTCTACGTGGCCCGGCGCGTGGTGCGGATGGCGGTTGAGGACATCGGACTGGCCGATCCTAATGCCCTAGGCGTCACCTTGGCCGCTCGCGATGCCTTCGATTTTCTCGGCATCCCGGAAGGCGATCTGGCACTGGCCCAGGCGGTCGTGTATCTGTGCGCTGCTCCCAAGTCCAACGCGGTGTACACGGCCTACGGTGCGGTGCAGGAAGACGTGGAGCGCACCGCGCAGGAGCCCGTCCCGCTGCATTTACGCAACGCGCCCACGGGGCTGATGAAGGCCCTGCATTACGGCAAGGGGTATCAGTACGCACACGATCTGGAGTCGAAAGTCGCCGACATGCAGTGTCTGCCCGACGGCTTGAAGGACCGCAAGTATTACCATCCCACTGACGAGGGCGTCGAGAAGCGCATCAAGGCGCGGCTGGAAGAGATCAGGCAGGCAAAGAAGAGTCCACCATAGAGACACAGAGATACACAGAAAAAACAATCTTAAAACGATTCACCACAGATACACAGAAAAAAAGAAAAACTTCTCTGTGCCTCTGCGTCTCTGTGGTTCATTGCCTTTTGATGTGCTCCTTGAGAATGCACTTGTCCATGACGACGAAGATGCCCGCCTGGCGCGCCTTTTCGGCCGCTTCCCGATGGACCACGCCTTCCTGCATCCAGATCGCCGGGGCTTTGATTTGAATCGCGTGCTCGACCACTTCGGGCACCGCCTCCGGCCGGCGGAAGACATTCACGATATCGATCTTCTCCGGCACTTCGAGCAAGGAGGCGTACACCTTCTCTCCTTCCCACTCCGTAATGTTGGGATTGACCGGAATGATACGATAGCCCTGCGACTGCATGTAGTGCGAGACGCCGTAACTGGGCCGGGTGGGAGTGTTGGTCAGTCCCACGACAGCGATGACCTTAGCGGATTTGAGCAGTTCCGAAATGCGTTCAGCTTCGTTTGCAGACACGTTCAGCTCCTGGCATCGAACATGCGATTGTAACGTGTCCAGTTGGAGCTCGCGCTAGCGTTTGGCCTTCAACTTTGTGGTCAGCCGGCGATGCGGGCTTGGCGAAGCCGCCAGCAATCCCGACAGGTGCTCCACTTCGACCACTGCGCGATCGAGGTCGTCGAGCAGCGGCTTCAACAGGTGGGTCACGCCCCCGGCGCGGTATTCATTCACCAGCGAGCGGTAGTACCAAATAATTCTCGCCTTGGGAGCGGAAAAGCGCGCGAACACTAGGTCTCCGTTGTAGCGCAGGTCGCGCAGCACGGCGCGCACGTTGTACAGTTTGTCGGCCGCGGATACGAATCGAGTTTCTGCGTCCTCATGGCGCACCCGGCGCAGGTAGCGAAATTTACGCTGCTCCCACCTTTCCTTCTTCTTCGGATCTTCGACGTACGAGTCGGTGCAGCCGTCCACGACTTTCGCCACGCGCGCCCCGAAGATCTGCTCGATGATCTTCAACATGGGGCGCCCGCCCTGGTCTTCGACCGCGTCGTGCAGCAGCGCCGCAATGGCCATCTCCTCGTCGCCGCCGTAGTCGAGCACGATGGAGGCCACGCCCAGCAGATGCGAGATGTAAGGGATGCCGCTCTTCTTGCGGTCCTGATCGCGATGCACTTGGGCGGCGAAGAGCAAAGCGTGGTCGAAGCGAGTGGAGAGCGGAACGAACTTGCGGTCGAAGGAACGTAATTGTTTGCGTCTCATAGGCAGAATCGCAATTGCTGCCTATCAGAATAGCGGAAAAGGGGAGGAGCAACGAGCAATTCGCAATTACCATGTCATACGACAATAGACCTGCTGGTAGCTTTGTCTCCAAGGATGACACCTGGCAGGAGGACAAGGAAACCGTGGCTGCCAAGCTAGCGGTGCCGGGGCAGGGAAGGGAGCTAAGTTACTGACTGCTATCCCGCTATTGCTGGTTCACCGGGGGAGTTCGCTCGCCGGAATGTTCCGCGCCCGCCGCCGCCTCCACAATCTTGCTTTGTTCCAGCAACAAGCCGTTGTAGGAAGAGGCGGCCAGCAGTCGGCCCCGGTAATTCACAGCGTTGCGAATAGAGACTCCGGTATCGGATGTGCTCTGCCAGCTTTGTCCGCCATCCTTGCTCTCGAACACACCATGGGCGAAAAGCGCGGTCGCCAGCAGCCGCTGCCCGTCTGCGTCATAGCGCACGGCGAGCACGTGGCGCGCCGGAAGGCCGGCGAGAAGGTGTTTCCAGGTCTTTCCGCCATCGGTCGAGTGCAGCGCCCCTTCGCGCGTTCCCAGCCAAAGTGAACCGTCGGGAACAATCGTCAGGTTGTACAATCCAGTGATGTATTGAGGGTAAGAGATCTCGCTCCAGGATTCGCCCTCATCCTTGGAAAGAAACGCATGCTTGGGGCTAACCAGCGTAAGGGTAGCTTGGTCGAAATGGTTCACGGCGATGAAATCGCTCTCGCCTTCCACGGGCTCGCCATACCATTTCTTCCCCTGATCGACGCTCCGGAAGAGTCCCTCGTCGGTGGCGGCGTACCACACTTTCTCGCCGAATTCGAAAGCCAGCGCCCGCGGCGCTTTGGCGGGAGCGATCACGGCCTCGAGCGAAGCCTTGGACACGTGATTCACCGGCTTGCGTTTTGATCTCGTCCTCGCAGCCGATTGGGCAGTCCGCGAGCGAGGGAGCGCGGGGGGCGCGGCTTTCTCGATTTCCGGCGGACGCTTGCCCATAATCATCGCCGCCGGTAGCCAGGTTCCGTTTACGGAAGGCAGATAAAAGATTCCATGATTGGTGCCGGCGAAGATGACGCCGCTGTCCGCCTGTTGCAGGCTCAGAATGTCGCGCTCGTCCAGTCCGCGGTTCGACTGGCGCCAGCTCTGCCCGCCGTCATCGGAGAAGAAGAAGCCGCCGTAATCCTTATCGTTGACCACTCCGACGTACAGATAGCTGGGGTCCTTGCGGTCGATGACGACGCCACCGACCACACGATGAGAAAACCCGCGGTTCGAACTGGTGTAATGGTCAAAGCCATCGTCGCTCACCAACACGCCGCCGCGATCGGTGGCCAGCAGCACGCGATCCGGCTGGCGGGGATCGATCAGGATGTCGTTAACGATTACGTTGGGCGCCGAGTAGAGTTCCCACGTGGCGCCGCCGTTAAAGGTCTTCCACAAACCGCCGGTGGTGCCGGCGTAGAGGATCGCCGGCCGCTTGGGATCCTGCTTCAAAACCCGGGTACGGATCGCCGAGTGGGGTATGCCCTTGATGCGGGTAAAAAGATTACCGGCATTGGTGCTCTTGTAAATTCCCGAACAGGCGCTGATATAGACCATGGTGGGCATTTTCGGGTCGATAATGATGCTGAAAACGTCCGAATCCAACAGCATTCCCTGCTGGATGCTGTGCCAGGTTTGGCCGCCATCTTCAGTTTTCCACGGCAGATGGAAGGTGCCGGCATAGATGGTGTCGGGGTAATCGGGATCGATGGCCACCGACTCAATGTTCTTGATCTCCGGATCGTTCTCGGGCGAAATGCGGGTCCAGGTGGCGCCGCCGTCGCGCGAACGGAAGACCCCGTCGAGGGCGCCAATCACCAGGGTGTTGTGATCGCTGGGCGCCATAGCCAGGGCCCGCACGGACTTGCCGTGCACCATCGGCAAGGCGCGCCAGGTGCGCCCGCCGTCATCGGAACGGAAGACGTCGCCTTCCTCGTTGTTGTACAGGCTCCATCCGGCGACGTAGATCGTGGCCGGGTGGGTGGGATCGAAGATGACGTGGTCCAGAACATAATCATCGCCGGCGCCAAGGTGGGCGAATGGCGCCCAGGAGTTTCCTCCGTCCTGCGAAGAAAATAATTGCCCGGCGCTGGTGCCCAGCAAGATGTGGCTGGGATCGGCCGGGTCGTAGGCCAAACTGCGCACGTCGCCACCTTCGGGGCCGATCAGACGCCAGTCCGATGCATAGCACCCGACGCTGAACAACACGGCAACGCAGAGGAAGAGCTTCACCAGGGGCAAGACAATCTTACGCATAACAAGAACAGACACCCAAAGAGCTACTTGCTAAATCATACCTCGGAGTAGGCGGCATGCGTAGCTGCTAAATCTGCCAGTATCCGCACGGTAACGTCGGCACTCGAAAGTTTACCGCACCTGGGCGGACTCGCGAAAATATGCCGTCAATCTGCTTCGATGCGGACATGGCAAGTGGCGCACCCATCCATCACCGAAAGAAACCGCTTTGTCGCTCAAATAAAAAGCCGGTGAGAGCGTTGCGCCCTCACCGGTGTTAGAGTTCCAGCCAAATTATGCGCTCAGTGAGGCGTTACTGTATCTTTTGTCGCCTTGGCGCCCTTCTTGACAGCGTGTCCGGTTTTCTTGGCCGCCGTTTTTACGTCCTTGCCTGCAGTTTCGGTGCCCTCGGCCACGGCGTTGCCCGTGGTTTCAGCCGCACCTGCCGCCGCTGCCTTCTTGTGATGGTGCATCGGAGCCGCCGTCTTTGGTTTCGGATAGGCGTTCTCGCTCGGTGTCACCACCGACTCGTCAACTGGCGTTGTGCCTTGCAGCAAGGAGGAGGTGGCGGTGTCCGCGCCCTGCGGTACCCAGAAGATATCCGCGACGTGGTCCTTGCCGGTGCCCTTGCGTACCTCGATACGGCCCGGGTCGATGCCCTGCTGCTGTACCAGGTAAGCCTTGGCGTTGACCGCACGCTGCGCAGCCAGATCCATCTTGTGTCTCTTCTTGCCCATACCGGTCATCGGCTGCGGTTCGCCATCGGCGTACCCAACGATGAGCAGCTTCGCATTGGGGTCGTTCTTCAACGCGGAGGCGTCGTCATCCAGTATGCCTTTGGCTTCGTTATCGACGCGCCACGGGATGTAGCGCTGGTGCGGACGCTTTATGAACTGAATCGGCGTACGCGCACTCACCTCCGGGGCCGGAGGCGCGCCCTCGACCGTAACCGTGGTAGTGCAGTTTCCAGTTAGCCCGCGCGAATCCGTCGCCGTGACGGTGACATTGATCGGCCCAGCGGGTGTGCCGGCAGTGTCCAGGGTCGCGGTCGTACCGTTTCCGCTAATCGTTCCGGTTGAAGCCGTGTACGAATAGCTAGAGATGGTCACGCCGGGATCCGGACTGGTCGCGTTGGCTGTGATGGTGGACGGAGTACCCGCACGTACGGTGGTCGGGTTGGCCGAGCAGGTCACCTGCGGCGGGTTCATCGGCTTCGCCTTGACGGTGAAGGGCGCGCTACACGTCGCCGAGTTCATCTTCCTCATCTTGGCATCGGTAAGCGTCGCGTTGGCGGTGTGAGGACCTGCGGATGCGCCCGTGGTGTCAATATGAGCAGACTGCGCATCCGCCTTATCGATCTTGCCACCGTCGGTCGTCCAGGCATAAGTGATGGTGTGCTTAGGATTGAAGTTCGCTCCCGTCGCCGTAACCGTTACCGGCTCGCCTTCCGTCACTTCGGTAGGCTGGGCGGTACAGGTCGCAGCCAGCGCTGGAGTGTAGTAGGTGCCGAAGTTCACGACAACGCCAGCGCCCAGGCGAATGCTATTCCACTGCGGAGAACCGAAAAACGAATACTTTGCGCGATAGTTGCTGTAAATGTAATCCACCTGCGCCAGACGCAGGGCAAACCGATGGGTTATGTTTAAGTCGAAACCGCCGCCGGCGCCTGCTGCGGCCTGCCACTCATCTACGTAGGTGGGGGGTGATATCCGGGCGGCGCCGACAAAAATCCGCACGAACGGCGAGAAGGTGTCGGTATGATACTTGTACTGCAATCCTCCCAGAAGATAACCTACGGTGGTATCTTCGCTGCCATTAAAGTGGCCGCTCCCGTCGGCAAGGATGCCCAGATTATGCCACGCGGGAAGGTAATAGACGTTCGAGACGTCAAAGCCTTTTGCAATATCATCGACTCTGTATCCAAAGTCAACGTTTCCGTTAGGATGTAACCAGGAATAACCGCCAAAGACTTCGTCTTTGGGCTGAATATCAGTTTGCGCTGTAGCAAGGACGCCCAATAGGCACAGCGCGAACGCCAGCGCAATCGATGACGCAATGATGCGTGTCGGGACTACTCCAATGCGAGAAGACATGCGTAATCCTCCGGAACTCTAGCAGTACCGTAAGCAAAGTGATCTAGGTTGAATTCAATTTCAATCGTCATTAGTAGAAGTGCAGGCAACTTCCCTGCTCGCAACCGCATTTGATTGTACAGCAACACAGAAGATTAACAAAGCATCTCTTGTGGCGGCCTGTTTATTCCGGGGAGATGTTTACTGACTTAGCACCTCCAAATCATCCGCCTTGCCACGTTCCGGAGTCGTTTCCCAGGCCACTAGACGGGTGCGAGGCTCTCGACCCAGCGGGCGGCGCCGGCAGCGGCCTAGCCCCCTACAGATACGGGCCAGGCGGCGCGCGGGAGTGCCATTTCCCGGCCCTAGGAACCAGCCTTGTCGACGGTTGCCAGATCCAAGCAACCGCTTTGGTGTCAATACCCTTGGTTTGGCCTCCAAAGCCAACTCGCAAGCAACCATTCCCCGCGCTGAATCGGGAATCGTCATTAAAACCGAGGCAACAGGGCCTGCAACTCTTGGCCCAGCATGATCCAGCCAACTCCGACGTGCATTGCTAGCGATTTTGGCAACCGCCCTCAGCGTTCGGTTTGAATCTTTTAGAATCCCGGCTGCCAAGCTACACGGCTCAAGCAAAAGTGGCCCGAAAGATGTTACTTTTGTTGGCAGTGGGTCATGACCGCGCTGCTTCCGGGCGAAAGCGGGAGGATTCGCGTTTCGACCCAGAGCCGCCGGTTCGCATCTAAGCTGGTGTTTTGCCGACAGGCTGTAGGTTCGTCAATCGAGGTGCAAGAGGCGCCTGTTCCCCATGTTGCGTGAAAAGATCTTGATCGTAGAGGACGAGGAAAACGAGCGCACGGGTATGGCGGAACTGCTCCGCGCCTGGGGCTATGACACCGCCACCGCTGTGGATGGGGTTGAGGGCCTGGAAAAGGTCGAGTCGTGGAATCCGCAAATCGTGATCACCGACCTGAAAATGCCGCGCATGGATGGCATGGAGCTGCTGCAGCAAATCGCGATCCAGCCGCAAGCCGTCGCCGTCATCCTGCTCACTGCCCAAGGCAGCGTGGATGCCGCGGTCAATGCGATGAAGATCGGCGCCTTCGACTTTATCGAGAAGCCCGTGAATCCCACCCGCCTGCGCAACATTCTGCAGAATGCTTCGCGCATTCAAGGCACCGAGCGCGAACTGGAAGCCAGCCGCCGCAAGCTGCGAGACGTCGGTGTACTGGGCTCGCTGGTCGGCCCCTCCAAGAAGATGCAGGAGGTGTTCCGCTTAATCGAGATGGTGGCGCCCAGCACCGCGTCGGTGCTGATCACCGGCGAAAGCGGTACCGGCAAGGAACTGGTGGCGCGCACCATCCACTCGCTCAGCAACCGCAAGCCCAAACCGTTTGTCGCCATCAACTGCGCCGCTATTCCCGAGACGCTGATCGAGAGCGAGATTTTCGGACATGAAAAGGGCGCCTTCACGGGCGCGCTGGAACGCCGCACCGGCTGCTTCGAGTTGGCCGAAGGCGGCTCGTTGCTGCTCGACGAAATCGGCGAAATGCCGATTGGCACCCAGGCCAAGTTGTTGCGGGTGCTGGAAGACCGCAAGCTGCGCCGCCTGGGCAGTAAGAGCGAGACCTCGGTCGACGTGCGTGTCCTCGCCGCCACCAACCAGCCGCCGGAAGAAGCGGTGGCGCGCGGCAGTTTACGCAACGATCTCTATTATCGTTTGAACGTATTCAACATTCACTTGCCGCCACTGCGCGAGCACAAGGACGACCTGCCCGACCTGGTGCAGTCGTTGCTCGCCGACATGAACGAAAAGCACAACCGCACCGTTGCCGGCATTAACGATGCGGTGGCGAGCGCCTTCCACGCGCATGCCTGGCCAGGCAATGTTCGCGAATTGCGCAACACCCTGGAGCGGGCCGTCATCGTGTGCGACGGCGCGCTGATCGAGCCTCGGCACTTGCCCCCGGGATTTGGCCACGTGGCCCCGCGCGCTCCTGTGCTGGAGGCCAATGCGGTGCGTCTCGGCGTCGGCACCACCGTGGACGAAGCCGAGCGCCTGCTCATCCTGAAAACTCTGGAAGCTACCAATAACAACAAGACGCGCGCTGCCGACATCCTCGGCATCAGCCTGAAAACTCTGCACAACAAGCTGAAGGAATACGGGGCCCATGGCGCCAGCGAGGCCGCTGAGGCGGCAAGCTGAGAAGAAGCAGCTAGCAGCTAGCAATTAGCCGTTAGCATTTAGCCCTTAGCCCTTAGCAACTCACGATTGGCGGCCTGCTCGCAGTCACGCGCTTCTCCGCTGATCCTCTAGCGCAGAGCGAACAGCGAAAAGCGAATTGCTAATTCGCCAACCCCGCCTTTACAATAATTATGCTTCCTGATGGCGGGCTGAATGTCTGGCTCGCATCCACTCGCCGAAGTGGCGGAATTGGCAGACGCGCATGGTTCAGGTCCATGTACCCGCAAGGGTGTGGGGGTTCGAGTCCCTTCTTCGGCACCAAGTTTTTCTCATTATCAGAACGTTCCTGTCCTGTCTCCTCTTGGCAATTTTTCTCTGCTCTGCCGCACTTGCACAACTACAGGGAAGCGTCTCGGCTGCTTCCAGGTGCGGAGTGGCCACTGTCCACCAGACGGTTGCGGTCACCGATGAAGGCCAGCATTCCATCAGCCTAGATCAGCGTACCTGCAAGTGGGACAAGCCCATTGTGCTGGTTGGCTTGCCGGGATTGGAATACACGGCCACGGGTGTGGATGACGTTCAGTTCGACAAGTCTCGCGATCAGGGCTATGTGGTTGGCACGGTCTCGAACGGCGACAAATATTTTCTGCGCTATGAGGGAACCGCGACCTTGAAAGATGGCGTGCCCCTCAACCTGGAAGGCGGCTGGCATTACACCGGCGGGACGGGCAAGCTGCGCGGCCTTAGCGGCGGCGGTACCTACACTGCCAAGCCGACGGCTAGCGGGGGCATGTCATTTGAGATTGAGGGAGCCTATCAAATCGTTCCGGCCGCAAAATAGCCGGCTCGCACTCCAAAGGATTTCAGCGCGGTCGCTACACATTGATTTACACACTATTGTGTGTGATAATTTGACGAGGAGTGTTTCGTGGCGACAAATCTTGCATTGGATGACCGGCTAATTGAGGAAGCCCGCACCATCGGCGGACATAAGACGAAGAAAGAGGCTGTCACGGCAGCTTTGGCGGAGTATGTTCAGCGCCGCAAGCAGATGGGCATCATCAAGCTCTTTGGTACGATCGACTACGACCCGCGCTATGACTACAAAGCTGAACGGCGGCGGAAACGCACATGATGGTGCTGGTGGATACCTCCATCTGGTCTTTGGCCCTTCGCCGTGCTCCGCGTCAGCTTTCTCTCACCCAAGCTAAGCAACTCCACAAACTCGACGAAATCATCACCGAAGGAAGGGTGCGGCTGTTAGGCCCGGTTCGGCAGGAACTGCTGTCAGGGATCAGATTTCCTGAGCAGTTTGCCCGTTTGCAAAAGCAGCTGCGTACCTTTCCGGATGTTCCCCTTGAAATCGAGGACTATGAAGGCGCAGCCGAAATGAGCCATGCGTGCCGGACCCACGGCATTATCGGAAGCCCCATCGATTTCCTGTTGTGCTCGGCCGCCGTGCGCAGGGCTTGGGCGATCTATACTGCCGACCGCGACTTCGAGCGTTACGCCAGCCACATTCCTCTTACACTTTTTCCTTAGCCGTTAACGCTCCTGCCGTAGCGGCCCTGGTCAATTGCGAGGCCACTGGCGCATACTGAATGGCCATCAGCGTCTCGTCGTCGGCGCGCTCCGTTGCTCCCCGGAACGCCGCCAGCCGCTGTTTGCAGGCCTGCACCAGCTTCGCAGGGCAGCACGCCGGATGCTGTTCCGCAATGAGCCGGCGCAAGGCTTCGACGCCGTATTCCTCGCCCTCGGCATTGCTGGCCTCACTGACCCCGTCGGTGTAAAGGACTACGGTATCGCCGGGCGACATGACGGCCCTCACCACATTCACTCTTTCGTCGGAGAAGAATCCCAGCGGTTTGCAGTTACTCTCGAACGTGGTGACGCCCGATTTGCTAGCCAGCAGCACCGGCAGGTGACCGGCGTTGGCCAGCTCCAACTCACCCTGGTTCGAAGTCCGCCCAAACGCCAGGGTGGCGTATTGGTTGGGCAGGGCGCTCTCGTGGAAGAGGCGATTGGCGCGTACCATCAACTCTTCAACCGACAGGCGCAGCGGTATCAGTGAGCGGAAGACCGCCCGCAGGTTCGAGGCCAACATGGCGGCCGCGACGCCCTTGCCGGAGACGTCGGCCATAATGAAGTTGAGGTGGCCGTCGTCCTTGATCACGTCGCAGTAATCGCCGCTCACCATGCCGGCGGGCTGATAGTGATAGGAAATCTCCCAGCCCGCGATGGCGACATCGGCCGACGGCAACAGTCCTTTCTGGATCTGCGCGGCCAGTTCCAGGTCGTACTCCAGGGCGCGCTGCTGCTTAGGCGTGAGGCACTCCAGGCAGACCCGGGCCAGCGGGTTTTCCATCAGCACTTCGCTGGGAACCACACCCGCGCACTCTTCGCACACCCCGAAAGAGCCATGCTCAATGCGATGCAAGGCGCTGTCCACTTCCGCTAGCAGGCGCAGCATCTGTTCGCTCTCGTGGCCGGCAAGCACGTCGCTCAGCCGCGCGCGCCCGGCCAGCAACTGCTCGCGGACGCTATTCACGTAAGTCGTTTCTCCCGTCGCCATGGCTAACCACCTTACACCGTTTAGAGGGTTATGAGTAAACGTTGGATGCAGTCTTTTTTCGCCTGAAAGTCACCTTAGACTTGATTCCTGCGGGCGTCTCCCCGTTTCTTGCGCTCAAAGCGAAGTCGGTTTTCGACGATTAGCGGCGCGGCGCGCCCACGTCAGTTGCCAGCCTATTGGCAGGTGTCCGCTATATGCTTGACAGTCTTTACTTCGATAATCGCCTGCACCACCGCACCGGATGCACCGCCCTGCGGGGTGGCGTCCAGCGTCCGCACCCCGGGCTTACCGGTGATTTCCACCTGGTGGCCGATATGGTGGCTGAGCTTGGAGGCGAGGCCTACAAGGTGATGGATGGTGTTGGTGTCATCGATGAGCGTGTATTCACCCTCCGAGCGGTGCAGGCATCCTTGAATCGTCTCCAGGCCAGATGTCTTGCCGCTCGCCTTGCCGGCATCTTGCGCTGGCAAACAAACGCCAGTGGTCAGCAGGATCAGAGTAAGCATCAACGTCTTGCGCACAAAACCCTCCTTGCGGCTGCTTCTTGCAGCCACTCTTACTGCAATAAACGTTCCACCACGTTGTAACTCTCGGCCAGCGCCGCATCCAACGCGGCAGGATCTTTGCCGCCGGCCTCGGCCATATCGGGCCGCCCGCCACCGGAGCCACCGACCTTCTTCGCGACTTCCGCAATGACTTTCCCCGCCTGCACGCGCGACGTCAGGTCCTTGGTCACGCCCACGATGAGTGCTACCTTACCATCGCTGACCGAGCCGAGCACGACCACGCCCGAACCCAGTTTGTTGCGGAGTTGATCGACGAGTGTGCGCATTTGAGGACGCGGAAGGGCTTCGACGCGCCTCGCAAGAACTTTGATATCTTTCACCTCGCGAGTACCCGGCGGGAATTCTACGATCTGACCAGATGCCTTCAAACCTGGAAGCGTCATGTCTCCTTTGAAAAGATTTATCCCGCTGGCTGCTACGTTCAGGCGCGCCTGATCCAACTCCCTTCGCAGCTTTTTCAGTTCGTCTTCGCGGCGCTCCAGTTCGCGCTTCAGAGCGTCGGCAGGCGATTGATCGTCGCCGCCGCGCACCAACGTCGAGACGACATTTTCGAGCTGATGATCTTTGCGGAAGTGGCGCAGCGAGCCTTCGCCGGTCACGGCCTCCAGTCGTCGCACGCCGCTGGAGACGCTGCCTTCTTTCAAAATCTTGATCAGCCCGATCTCGCCGGTTGCGGAGGTGTGAGTGCCGCCGCATAGCTCGGTCGAGAAATCGCCAATACGGATCACGCGCACCCGGTCGCCATACTTCTCGCCGAAGAGCGCCATCGCGTGATACTCGTTGACGGCGACGTCGATGGGCACGTCCTCGATCACCTCGACGCGGTCGTTGCGCAGCACTTCCCGGTTGGCGAGGTCTTCAATGTCCTGCAACTCTTCGTCGCCGAGCGAGGCGAAGTGCGAGAAATCGAAGCGCAAATGCGCAGGATCGACCAGTGAGCCCGCCTGCTTCACATGCTTGCCCAGCACCTCGCGCAGCGCGGCGTGCAGCAGATGCGTGCCGGTGTGATTGCGCATGGTGGCGCGGCGAACTTCGTCGTTGACCATCGCATCCACTTTGTCGCCGACGTGAATCGTTTCTCTTGCGATGATCTTGTGAGCTCGAATACCCTGAATGGGCAGGTAACATCCGCGGACTTCGGCCACAACAGTGTTGTGATCGCCGGCGTACAGCCAACCCACATCGCCAACCTGCCCGCCGGCATCCGCGTAGAAGGGCGTCCGATCCAGAATGATCTCGCCTTCCTGTCCCCTTGTGATCAGAGGAGCACCCAATCCGAGGTCCTCGGGTGGTGGTGAGATATCGAATGGCATGCCGGGTTTAAATGGGCCAGCCCGTAGCCGACTTACTTCGCTGCGTACGATGGCCAGCACTTCGCATCCAGTGGAGAGCGTCTTGCGGTAGCCTTCAAAGACGGTCGACGGCAGAGCTTGATAAACAGGGCTGGCCGAGACTTTCGAGCCGCCCTTCCATGAAGCCTGCGCGCGTCGGCGCTGCTCTTCCATGGCGGCATCGAAGCCGGCACCATCGAAGTCGATTCCCTGATCTCTGCATGCATCTTCGATGAAATCGTGGGGCAGACCGAAAGTGTCGTAAAGTTTGAAGGCGTCATTCCCCGGCAGTTTGGGCCGCGGACCGTATTTCTGTCTCGCGAATTTGAGTGCATGAATGTCGGCCATCTCGGCGGCCTTAGTATCCCAATGCACCTTTGTGAGTTCGTAAATATCTTCGGCAACCTTCCGCTCGTACCATTCCCTCGTTTGGTTCAGTAGAGCCTCAAGCTGTCTCAACCCGACTTCCAACGTGTGCGCGAACCGGGTCTCTTCGCCCTTGATCGTCTCCGCCACGCGGTTCGCAGTTTCGATCAGCTCGGGATACGCATCCTTCATCAGATCGCGAACCGCGAAGACCATCTCAAAGAGAAACGGTTTCTCCTGTCCCAACAGCCGCCCATGCCGAATTGCCCGGCGAATGATCTTGCGCAGCACGTAGCCGCGACCTTCATTCGAGGGCACCACGCCGTCGGAGATGAGGAAGGTTGATGCGCGAGCATGGTCGGCAATCACGCGTAGAGATGCCGCCTGATGATGCCGCTCCTCTTCGTCCTCTTTCTTTAGCTCGCTCTCCAGCGACGCACCGGTCAACTCGGCTGCGCGCTTGATCAGCGGCACAAACAAATCCGTGTCGTAGTTCGAGATCACGCCCTGCAGCACCGCCGTCACGCGCTCCAGCCCGGCGCCGGTGTCAATGGACGGCTTGGGCAGCGGCCTCATCGTGCCATCCGGCTGCCTGTCGAACTGCATGAACACCAGGTTCCAGATTTCGACATAGCGCCCGCACTCGCAGCCAAACTGGCAGTCGGCGTGTCCGGCGTCGCTGGCGGCCGGGCCCATGTCGTAGTGGATCTCGCTGCAGGGGCCGCAGGGGCCGGTGTCGCCCATCATCCAGAAGTTGTCTTTCATGCCGAGCTCGTAAATGCGCTCGGGCGCGACGCCGGTTGCGATCCAGTGCTCGTAGGCCTCGTCGTCGCGCGCGATGCCTTGCTCGCCTTTGAAGATGGTGGCGAAGAGCTTGTCCTTCGGAATGCCGAACCACTCCGACGAGGTGACCAGCTCCCACGCAAAGGCGATGGCGTCCTTCTTGAAGTAGTCGCCGAAGCTGAAATTGCCCAGCATCTCGAAGAAGGTGTGGTGGCGATTGGTGAAGCCGACGTTCTCCAGGTCGTTGTGCTTGCCGCCGGCGCGCACGCATTTTTGCGACGAGGTGGCCCGCGCGTAGTCGCGCTTCTCGATGCCGAGGAAGACGTCCTTGAACTGGTTCATGCCGGCGTTGGTGAACAGCAGCGTGGGATCGTTGGCCGGGACCAGCGACGACGAGCGCACAATCTTGTGCCCGTGCTGCTCGAAATAGCGCAGGAACATGGACCGAACCTCGGAACCGGAAAGCTTGCGGACGGGCATAGGGGATGAGGAAATTCTAACAGCAGTGAGCACTCAGCACTCAGCAGTCAGCATTCAGGCAAACAAGGCTTCGCATCAGGAAGTTGGATGGCACAGTGAGAATGACTGCTCGCGATAGGGGTCCTTCGACTCCGGCAGCGCAACCCCGGCGCCGCCTCCGCTCAGGATGACAAAATCAAATTTTTGACGCCAAACATGTACGACGTAACGCTGAATGCTGACGGCTGAATGCTGAGTGCTGAATGCTGCAACTGACTACTGGCAACTGCCCAGGTGCCGTCCTTGCCAATTGACCCTGGCCACCATCCATCCCATAATCTCTGTGCTTGAGGAATTCTGCGGTCGCAAGGTGGCCCATGGTTCAGAAAAGAAGCGCAAAGACTGGCCGCCCGTTCCAGACAGCGGGCAAAAAGCTAGACGACGTATTCGGCGATGCCTCGAAACGCATCGAAGAGGAAACCAAGACGCTCATCGCCTACATCAACAATGAACTGGTGCCCGCTATTCGCGAGCACTCCAGCACTGGGTTGCGCATCGCCAGCGAAAAGCTGAAGCAGGCGGCTGACATGATGGATGCCGGCAAGAAGAAAAAGGGCTGACCACGCGAGTCCCGCTTCTCATCTTCGTGGGCACGGCGCTGCTGCTGCTCTCGGCCTGCGGCGGGCATAAGACCGCGCGCGCTCGTCCGGTTCCACCTCCGCCCACGCTTGGTCCGTCAGAAACTGCGCCGTCCGCCGGCACGGAAGCACATGCCAGGCCAGCGCCGATTCCGCGCGGCGCCAAACCCATCTACGTGGAAACCGGGTTGGCCAGTTGGTACGGGCCTCCCTATCATCACCATCGCGGCGCCAATGGCGGAGTTTACAACCAGAACGCGTTGACCGCGGCGCATCGCACGCTGCCCATGAACTCCGTGGTGCGCGTGACCAATCTAACGACGAGACATGCCGTGGTGGTGCGCATCACTGACCGCGGGCCATTCATCGAAGACCGCATCATTGACCTGTCGCTGGCGGCGGCCAAGGCGGTGGATGTTTGGCGGCCGGGCACGGCGGAGGTGAGGGTCGAGGTGCTGTCCGCGCCGGCGCCGATTGCCGAGGGTGGCCGCTGGTGCGTGCAGATTGGCGCATTCCAAAGCCAGCGCGAAGCGCGCAAGCTGAAAGAGAAGCTGCAGGACCATTACGAAGGCGCCGATGTCATCCAGTTCACCGGGCCTACGGGAGAGTGGGTGCGGCTGCGCCCTCCGGGCGACGACAAACGCAAGGCGCAAGAAGTCGCCGGCAAGACCCACGTGAAAGAGGGCGGAGTATTTCTGGTGCGGCTGGACTAGGGGCAGTTGTCAATAGCCAGTTGCCAGTTGTCAGAAGTCAGCACTCAGCAGCAGCAACTATTAGCCAGCCAAATACGATTCCCCGTCCAAACAGAACTCCGTGTTCTCCGTGCCCTCCGTGGTTAATGACTTTCGGTGGAGTCGAAGGACCTGCGGTTCTCTGACGATCAACGCAACCGAATCACGCCGCGCTTATACTTTCTCACGAATGGAGCCCGCGGCCCATCCCGCAAGTGCGCCCGTGACACCTGATCGCACCGTCCTGGTTGCGCGCGGCCGGCGCCTGGAATATTTCACGATTGCCTGGAATGGTTTCGAAGCGGCGGTTGCGCTCGTCTCCGGGCTCCTGGCCGGAAGCATCGCGCTGGTGGGCTTCGGTCTCGACTCGGTGATCGAAACCATCTCGGCGGGGATTCTGTTGTGGCGGCTGCACGCCGAAGATGATCCACTGCGGCGCGAGCGCGCCGAACGCTCGGCGCATCGTCTGGTTGGAATCTGTTTTCTTGCCCTCGCAGTCTACGTGGCGGTGGAATCGCTCCGCGCGCTTTGGATCAAAGCCCAGCCAGAGCACAGCATCCCCGGCATCCTGATCGCGCTGGCCGCGTTAGTGGTGATGCCGCTGCTGGGGCGGGCCAAGCGTCGCGTGGCCGCGCAGATAGGCAGCCGCGCGCTTCATGCCGACTCGCGCCAGGCGGACTTCTGCGCTTATCTCTCCGCGATTCTGCTGGCGGGATTGCTGTTGCATGCGCTGCTGGGCTGGTGGTGGGCCGATCCGGTTGCCGCGCTGGTCATGACGCCCATCATCGCGCGCGAAGGCGTGCAAGGGTTGCGCGGCGAAGGTTGCGGCGATTGCGGCTGCGCACACTAGCCCATCTCACTGACAAAAGCCAAGTGCGAATCGCTGACGGCTGGCGGCTAAGAGCTGACGGCTAAAACGCAGATCCCTTGCGGGCTGAACTTCCCCCCAAAAACGGCGCTACAATCCTTGCCAGCGGGCCTGCAGGGCGCCGGAGGTATCGAACATGAGCCAGACCATAACTCCCACTCGCAGCTTCGGGTTTTTTCTGAACGGAAATTGGAGCACGCACGGGCGCGAAGTCGTGGTGACCTCGCCTTACGATCGCAGCGTGCTGGCGGTGGTGTCGGAGGCGGAGCGCGACGACGTCGAGGTGGCCATCGAGTCGGCGGTGCAGGCCTTCGCGGTCACGCGCAAGCTGACCTCGCACCAGCGAGCCAACATTCTGCGCAAGGTCGCCGACGGCATCACTGCGCGGCGCGAGGAATTTGCCCGCACCATCTGCCAGGAAGCCGGCAAGCCGATCAGGACGTCACGCATCGAGGTGGAGCGCGCCATCACCACCTTCCAGATTGCCGCCGAGGAAAGCACCCGCATCTATGGCGAATACATCCCGCTCGACACGCTGGAATCGACCAGCGGACGCTGGGGCCTGGTGCGGCGCTTTCCGCTGGGGCCGGTCTTCGCCATCACCCCGTTCAATTTTCCCCTGAACCTGGCGGCGCACAAAGTAGCGCCGGCCATGGCCGCCGGTTGTCCGCTCATCCTGAAACCGGCGCCGCAGACGCCCATCTCGTCATTGCTGCTGGCCGAGATCGTGCAGGAGTCGGGATGGCCCGAGGGCGCATTCGCGGTGATGCCGCTGTCCAATGAAAACGCCGCCCTGCTAGTGGCCGATGAGCGCATCAAACTGCTGACCTTCACCGGCAGTGCGGCGGTGGGTTGGCAACTGAAGTTGCGCGCCGGCAAGAAACGCGTGACCCTGGAACTGGGCGGCAATGCCGGCGTCATCGTGCACAGCGATGCCGACCTGGGGCATGCGGCGCAGCGCTGCGTGGCTGGCGGCTTCTCTTACGCGGGACAGACATGCATCTCCGTGCAGCGCATCCTGGTGCACCAACCGGTATTCCATAAATTTACCGAGCTGCTGCTGCACGGCGTCCGTAAGTTGAAGACGGGGGATCCCACCGAGGAGACGACCGACGTTCCTCCCCTGATCCGCGAGCAAGATGCGGTGCGCGCCACGGAATGGATTGACGAGGCGGTGAGAGGCGGCGCCAAACTGCTGTGCGGCGGCAAACGCCACGGGGCCACGGTCGAGCCCACAGTGCTCACCGGCACCAGCCCGGAAATGCGGGTCAACTGCGCCGAAGTTTTCGCGCCGGTGGTGACGGTCGAGCCGTACGAGTTCTTTCCCGAGGCGCTGCGTCAGATCAATAACTCGCGTTACGGGCTGCAAGCGGGCGTGTTCACGCGCGATGCCGGGCTCATCCAGATGGCCTTCGAAGAACTCGAAGTGGGCGGGGTCATGGCGGGCGACGTTCCCAGCTTCCGCGTCGACCAGATGCCCTATGGAGGAGTGAAGGATTCAGGTCTGGGCCGCGAAGGTCTGCGCTACTCCATCGAGGACATGACTGAACGCAGGCTGCTGGTAATGGCCGTGCGATAGAGCATCGGCTTCACCATAGAGGCACAGAGATCACAGAGAAGCGTGGAATCAAACCCGCAGGGTGGTGAATAGTTTTCGACAAAATCAAACCACGGAGTCAGGAAAAGTTTGAAAGAAAACAAAACTCTGTGCCCTCTGTGTCCCTGTGGTGAATAAGTCTTCAATAAGAGCCTAGGAGACGTGCAGCTGCGAGCGCATCTTCTCCGCCATGTTCTGCACCAGGCGAATCTTGTCCACCACCTCGGCGGGAATGGCCGGCTGCCGCAACGCCAGCTCCGAGGTGAGCAGGATACCGGTCACCTCAGCCCGCAGTTGGTTGCGCAGGATCCGCTCCGCCAAGCCCATCGCCCATTGCTTTTCTCGCTCGGCCCGGCGCAGGGCAACGTGTGCCTCGCGCACCACCCGGTCAGAATGGTGCAGCGCCAGGTTGACGTAGATCGGCAGGGCGGTGCCGGCGTGGTTCAGCAGGGTGTCGAGGGCGCGGAAATCAGCCTCCAGCAGCGATTGATCGATGGCCAGGGCGTCGTAGTCGGTGGTCTGGAGCCGCGTGACCGCCTGCGGCACCGAGTTGGCCACCTGGGTTGGCTGCCCGGTGCCTTGTTGCAGCGTGGCCGCGCATTCCTGGGCGCGAGAAGATGTGGTCACCAACAGGATCATAGGTCCCTCCCTGCCGCCCCTCGCCCGGCACACTTTGCCACTGGCGCCGGGGCGGCGCTGATCAGTCCAACCGCTTGGGCTCGGGCTTTTCTCCGGCAAGGCGCGCCGCGTTGGCGCACATCGCCATGAACCTCAGGGCGCCGAGCCGTATTCCTTCAGTTTGCGATACAGCGTAGTCTTACCTATGCCCAGACGGCGCGCGGCTTCCAGCTTATCGCCTTGCAGCACTTCGATAGCGCGCAGGATGGCTTGCTTCTCCAACTGGGCGATGGGAGTGATGGCCTCCGGATCGGAGATCGGGATGGGCGCCTTGGCTTGCGCCTGGAAGCTGCGCAATTGGGTCGGCAGATCGGCAATGTGAATGGTGGGAAGCGAACAGGTCGTGCAGGCGCGTTCGATGCAATTCTCCAGTTCGCGCACGTTGCCCGGCCAATCGTAGTTAAGCATCAGACGCAGAGCGTCGTCCCCCACGCTGTGCTGCATCTGGGTGGAGTGGTTGATGCGCTCCAGGACGTTGCCGATCAGCAAAGGAATGTCCTGCTTGCGTTCGCGCAGGGGAGGGATGCGCAGGGTGAGCACGTTCAGACGGAAGTAGAGGTCGCGGCGGAAGGTCCCCTGCTGCACCGCCACATCGAGGTCGCGGTTGGTGGCGGCCAGGATACGCACGTTGATGGGTATGGCGCGGGTGCCGCCCACCGGACGCACTTCTTTTTCCTGGATGGCGCGCAGCAGCTTGGCTTGCAGGTCCACCGGCAGCTCACCCACTTCGTCGAGAAACACCGTCCCGCCCTCGGCGGTGGCCAGCAAGCCATCTTTGGCCCGCACCGCGCCGGTAAAGGCGCCGCGCACGTAGCCGAACAACTCGCTCTCGATCAGGGTCGGTACCAGCGAGCCGCAATCCACCGGAATAAAGGGACGGTCGCGGAAGGGCCCGCAGTAGTGAATGGAGCGCGCCACCAGCTCCTTGCCGGTCCCGCTTTCCCCCAGAATCAGCACGGGATGGGTGCTGTGCGCGGCCTTGGCAATAATCCGGTACAGCTTCTCCATCTCCGGCGCGTGCCCCACCAGGGAACCGAAGCCGCGCCTGGACTTCACCTGTTCGCGCAACAGCCGGTTCTCGGCAGTGAGCTTCAGATGGGCTGCCGCCCGCTCCAGCAGCAGGCGCAGTTCCTCGAAGTTGAAAGGTTTGGTGACGTAATCGTAGGCGCCCAGCTTCATCGCCTGCACCGCCGACTCCACCGTGGCAAAGCCGGTCATGACAATCACCAGGGTATCGGGACGGCGTTGCTTGATCTCGCGCAAAACCTCCAGACCGCTGTTGCCCGGCAGGCGAAGGTCGAGCAGCACAACATCCGTACTGCTGCTTTCCAGGATCTGATAGAGCTGTTCCGCGGTGTCCGCCACCCGGCTGTTGAACCCCAGCGCGTGGGCGACTTCTCGGCAAGACTCCCGCATTGAGCGTTCGTCGTCGACGATCAACAGGTTGATTCCGTTGGTCTCGCAACTGGGTTCGCTAACTGCCACGGTCTCAATGGCATGCACGTGGGACATCCCTTCTCCCGTCAGTTCGCCCCCAAGTGGCGGCGCGGAACTTGATTTGGGCCTTCGTACTCATTACCATCATCCCTTTTTGGGAAACGCGCTAGGACAAGCATCACACGATGATGTGAGTTCAACTTCCGGAACCGAGAAAAAGCCAGAAGCCGGTCGGGCCTTCGTCCGGGGCGGCAGATTCTCCGCACTCCCGGAGTGAGCCCGCGGCTCCTGGGCCGTCACCGAATCGATCAACCCCAACTCGCCGTCCTGCACACATCGCCTCGGTTCGTTTGCCGGGTCCGTTCCATCGCTCCCCAGTCGACGTAACAGGCACTTCATCAATTCGCTGCCCCGCTGGGCGTTGCGCTCGATTTCCCGCAGCGGACGTTTCAGATGGCTGTAGGGAGGCAATTTCCATCCCAGCACTTGCGCATTCATCAGCACTGCGGTGGTGGTGTTCGCCAGCTCATGCAGCAGGTCGGCGCAGTCGCCGTTGAAGGCGCGCGGGGAGCGCAGATTTCCCGGATCGCGCTCCTCGCGCCCCTGCCCGGCGGAGGAAATCGGGCTGCTTTCAGGGTCGCAGGGGGCCGAAAGGCGGTCGAGTTGTTCTGCCAAAGCTTCCGTTCGCCTTACGCTACCGCCCGGGTTGAGGCTGGCCCCGCTCATGATCCAGATTCGCTTGGTTTCCGATTGCAGACGCACTCGTATAGAGCACGGCTGCTGCCAAAATTCCAATCGCGTTTAAGGCGTTGATTCTTTTGGAAAATTTCCCGATCCTTGCACAGCCGGGACCACGGTCGCCACGGCTCCAGTTCCAGAATGAAACTCGGTCCCGGCCGGATAGAAGTCCAAGTCCTTCTTACGTCAGGGTTTCGAGGGTTTCCTGTTCGGGGAAGGAAAATGTACCCGAAGCTCAAATCGGGAAGGGCGTTGCTAATTGCTAGTTGCTAACGAGCTTCTTGCCAATTGCTGATTGTGGAATAAAATTGCGCACAGCCATGCTCCCGGCCCGCCGCACCATCTTTCACGTCGACATGGACGCCTTTTTCGTGTCGGTCGAAGAGTTGTTCGACCCCTCGCTGAAGGGCAAGGCGGTGGTGGTCGGCGGCCAGCGCCAAGAGCGCGGCGTAGTGTCGGCCGCCTCCTACGAGGCACGCAAGTTTGGCGTCCATTCGGCCATGCCGCTACGCACCGCCGCCAAACTGTGTCCGCAGGCCGTCTTCGTGGACGGACATCCCGAGCGCTATCGCGATTATTCCGCCAAGGTTTATCAGGTGCTGGACGGTTTTTCTCCGAAGCTGGAGATGGTCTCCATCGACGAAGCCTACGTGGACATGACCGGCACCGAGCGCCTGCACGGGCCGCCGATGCGCGCCGCCCAAGCGCTGCACGGCGCCATGAAAGCGGAGACCCAACTGAATTGCTCCATCGGAATCGGCACGTCGCGGCTGCTGGCCAAGATCTGCTCCGACCAGGCCAAGCCCAACGGCGTGCTGTGGATCGTGCCGGGCGGGGAAGCGGGATTTCTGGCGCCGCTGGATGTGCGCAAGATTCCGGGCGTCGGTAAGGTGATGGAGAAGCGCCTGCTCGAACAGGGCATCCGGAAGATTGGCGACCTTGCCCGATATGACGAACCCTGGCTGGAAGCGAACTTCGGAGCGCTGGGTGTAGCGCTGGCAGGCAAGTCTCGCGGCTTGGACGCCGGCGCCTGGTTCGACAGCGATATTGGCGAGGATGACGGGCCCCGCTCCATCAGCCACGAGCATACCTACTCCGTCGATAGCAACGACGCGCAAGAGTTGGAAGCGACGCTGGCGCGGCTCACTGAGATGGTATGCCGCCGCCTGCGCGAACAGAAGCTGCACGCCCGCACTCTGCAATTGAAGCTGCGCTATTCCGATTTCCGCACCCTCACGCGGGCCCGCACTCTGGAGCAGCCCAGTTCGGTGGACGCCGAAGTGCTGGCCACGGTTCGTGAACTTTTCCGGACAAACTGGACTGGCGGGGCGGTGCGGTTGCTGGGGGTCTGCGCGTCGCATTTTGCAGCCGAGAGCGAGCAGCTCAGCCTGCCAGGCAGGAGCAATCATGAAAAATGGAACCAGGCGCTCTCCGCCGCCGACCGCATGCGCGAAAAATTTGGCGAGCACGCCGTCTCCATGGCGACCGGCATGAAGGCGCGCTTCCGCGAACGCACCCACGAGAACCCGGCTGGGTTGCCGGGGAAAAAGACTGATAGCGATCGAGATTAACCAAGGAGGCACGCAAAGGCAGAGGGATTGAACCACAGAGACACAGAGATCACAGAGAAGAATCTTGGAGTGAAGTCGAACCCGGAAGGTACGGAGATCAGGGGAAGTGGTGAGATCGAACCACAGAGAGACCGAGACACAGAGAAGACTAAAAACAAAGGCAAACCTCCGTGTCCTCTGTGTCTCTGTGGTGAATGATTTCTCATCACGGCGCAAGGTGAGGTGTCTCACATCCTTCGCGGCGCGAAAGGATTATTCCTGTCAGAGGGCAAGGCCAGGCCATCGCGCCACTGCCTGGAGAGGACGAAGTGCCCGGAACCCTGATCATCGGCTATGGAAATCCTGTGCGCGGAGATGACGCCATCGGCTGTCACGCCGCTCGCGCTTTGGAGCAGTATTTCTGGAACGATCCGGACGTGGAAGTGATCGCCGCCCAACAGCTCACCCCGGAGATGGTGGACGACATCTTGCAGCGCGACTTCGTGCTGTTTCTCGAGGCCTCGTCCGGGGAGGCGCCGGGAACCATAAGGCGGACCACCGTTTCGCCGGAGCCTGGTTCCGCTGGCTTTAGTCGCCATTTCACTCCCGTCTCGCTGCTCACCGCCGCCGAACAGCTTTATGGCGACGCTCCCTTTGCCATGAGCATCGCCATGGCAGGATGGTCGTTCGATCCCGGCCAGAAGTTGTCGCAAATTGCCACCCGCCGCATGCCCGACTTCATTCGCCTGGCTAAAGAGGCCGTCGAGTCCCATCGCCACAAGCCGCAAGCTCGATCATCGGTGAGAACGAAATAGCGACGGTGGATCTTGCGCAAGTCTATGTCGGGGACTCCCTCAACGGGTGGGCAGGATCGTATTACGACTTGTCATTACAAGCGCCGGGTTTGGCGAGAAAAGTCTGCTTTTGCCAGACACGCACGCGAAAGCAGGCCGCTCGCTCCTCCACCCCAGCGAGTGCAAAACCGGTACTCGCCGGGGACCCTCGCTGCGCTCGTGATGACAAGCCTGACGGGAAGATCAACGGATCTGTGAAGCTGAATTGGGAGGAACTATGACCCTCGACCGCTTTACGAAAGCAATTTTAGTCGTTATTGCAGTTTTTCTCGGGATGATTGCATTTCGCCCAGTCGTTCACCCGACGCTGGTACAGGCACAAGCCAGTGAGGCTTATCCCTTCTACATCGAACCCGGTTACACCCTGCTGCGCAAGCCCGACGGGACCTCGCAAGTATATGGCAAAGTCGCCGTCGACATGCGCACCGGAGACATCTGGGGATTTCCCACCACGGTGCAGGGCCCATACCCGATCGACAACGCTAGAACCGTCCCGCCCAAGTCGTATCCCATGTACCTTGGGAAATTCATGTTCAGCGAAGCGACGAAATAGGCGGCATCCCGAGTGGTCTTCGCCGGTTTGCCCCGAGACCTTCCTCCGCCCAGGTTAGCGTCCAAAAGAGCGGACGCGAACCTGGGGCAGCAGTGCTTAATCTGATAGCTGATAGGTGATGGCTCGTCGTCACCACGTGCTATAGGCGGTGCCTTCGCTGGAGGTTTGATCGCTGCCGCTGTGAACGTCGATGATCCCCGGCTCAGTCTGATCGGGCGACATGATGCTCTCGTCGGTGACCGGCGCCCAGCTATCGCGAGAGTTGGTAAAGGGGTCCTTGGGGAGCTGCTTGAGATATCCGGCATCCACCAGGTCCTGCAAGGATTGCGGGGCCTTCTGCTTGTCGAGCGTGTACTGATCGATCAGCGACCTCATGGTGTAGAGATCGTCGCGCAGCGCCGTCTCTTTGGCGTGCAGAATGGACGAGGAATAATTCGGGATGGCGAGCGAAAGCAGGATGACGATGATGCTGATCACCACCATCAACTCGATCAAAGTGAAGCCGCGTTGTCGCCCGCGCCGGGTCATGGTCGTGCCCTGAAAATTACCACGTCTTGTACTTGGTGCCGTCCAAGGCGGTGCCTTCGGATTTGGTGTAAACGTCAAAAACGCTCTGCCCGCCCCAGGAATCCGAATCGGGATCATCCTGCATCGAGCGCAAGCCCCATTCATCCTTGCCCGTCATGGGATCCACCGGGATGCGCCGCAGGAAACGGATTTTCTTGCCATTGGAGTCTACGCCCTTCACCAGGGTGTCGAGATCGGGGGGATATCCCTGGCTGTCCAGCTTGGTCTGGAATGCGCCCCGGTCGGCGGCGTCCTTGTAGCGATCGATGGCGTCGCGCATTTCCCACAGATCGCGGCGCAAATCGCGCTCTTTGTTGCGTTGGATCGCGACCCGCAGCACGGGAACGGCGACCCCGGTCAGGACCATCAGGATGGTCATCGCCACGATCAACTCGACCAGGGTGAAACCGTTCCTGCGGGCCGCGCGCGGGTCCGGGGACTGCGGATGAAATGGCGCAAATCCAGGCACACTGCCTCTCTCAGTAGCCAAACCGCAACTGGAAAGATTAAGGGGCACCGCTCTTAGTTTAGTCCTTCCCGGAACTGATTTCGCAATCAACCGGCCATCCTGCCGCCGACGTACGCCGGTTCGCGACAATGGGTGCGTCCGGCGTTGCTACCAGTTAGACGCCGCTGCTAATGAACGGTCACAATGGCCTGGGATCCGCTGGCAGGGATGTTTTGCATGGCTGCGTTCTTCACTCCCGCCCGGTTGACGCTCAAGGTTGCCTGTCCCGGAGCCTTCGCCTGGAAGGTGATGGTAAACACCGCTCCGTCGCCGCTAACGCCGGCGCTCCCTGGGGGACGTGAAGCGGTGAGCTGCAGAATGCCGGTCATGCTGTCATCGCGGTTGACCAGCGCGACGGTTTGCCCGTCCTGCGCCAGCAGCGTTCCATTGGAGACATTCAGCACTTGCAACACCCGCGGGTTGTAAAGAATCTGCACCGGGACCGAATACACATTCTGCGCGCCGCTCAGGTTCACATTCACGGTGAAAGTGGAACCCACCGCCTGGTCCAGCATGGCCGGGTCAAAGCTCACGATCGCGCTGCCCGCAGGGGCCGATGCAGTGGCAGGCTGCGCGCCGATGGCTGGCGTCGAGCCGGCCTGCGGCTGCGGCGGATTGCGTTGTGCCCCCTGCGGATTGCCAGCCGGCGCGGGGGGTGGCGTGCTGCGCGGTTGCTGGTCGGGCGCCTGATTCATGCCGTGATGCAGGGCTATGGTGTTGGCGGTGCCAACGTCAATCGCTTTGACGTTCTCATCGTTCAACTCCTGAGCACGCACAATATGCGGAATCAGAATGAAGACAATTTCGTTGTCGTTGGTCTGGTTGCTCTCCTCGGCGAAGAGGTATTTGAAGAGCGGAATGGAAGCCAACCCGGGAATCCCCGACAGGGACTTGGTCTGCGTGGATTCAAGGATGCCGGCCATGATGTTCACTTCGCCTTCGCGCAACCGAATCTCCTGTTCAATCTTGCGTTGCCCGATTACCGGCTGCGAAATACCGCCGATGTCCTGGTACCTGTCAACCGCCGAGATATCCATGGTGAGTTTAAGGGTGACCTCGTCGAGCCCGTGCACGTGCGGTGTAATGTCGATATTCACGCCGACGTCAATGTAGTTGAACTGAGTGTTGACCAGCGGGTTGATACCGACGCCGCCGATGCCGGGCTGGAACGAACCGGTGGCCACGGGGATACGCTCGCCGATCTTCAGCGAAGCCTTCTGACCGTCTAGGGCGCGGATTTCCGGCTGTTGGATAAGCTTACTGCTGCTGTCGCTCATCAGGAAATTCGCGGTAGCGGATGGGACCGTCACCTGGAAGTTGGTGGCGTTAAGGTGCGCAAGGCTGTTCAGGTTGATACTGCCGTTATTGCCGGTGGTGGTAGTGGCCGTACCGCCATTGCCGGCATTGCCGTTCACGGTAGTGCTACTGGTGGTCACATTGTTGTCCTGCAACTGCACAGTGACGCTGCCGGGCGGCTGGATGCCGAGATTGCGCATCTTGTTGCGGGTGACCTGCATGATGGCAACTTCCACCACTACTTCGGGCCGCGACTTGTCGAGATCGCCGATTAGCTTCTCGGCCATCGCAATCTGATCGGGGGTCCCACGCACCACGATTGCCTGCTGCGAAGGAAATTGTTGCAACCGCTGGGTATCGAGCAAAGTTCGCAGAATATTGACCAGGTCCTGCAGCTCATTGGGCTGCGAGAGATTGGTCAGGTAAAAAGTGCGGATGACGCTCTGCTCCAGTTCCTTACGTTTGGCGAGCGTGTCGGCGGCAATAAAAATGGTATTGGGAGTGACCGGCCGCCAGAACGTCTTTGATTCCAGCGCGGTGATCTCCAGCGCTTCTTCCAGGGTGACCCCGTTCAGGTCCACACGGATACGTTTGGAAGTGTAATCCGGATCGAACAATACGTTGACGCCCGCCAGCTTGCCGATGGTCTCGTAAACCGTCTTGGCATCTTCGGTCAGCTTCAGCGTGATGGGCGTCTGGGAAATGGGGGCCAGCTCGACCGGTCCGGCGGCTTCTTCCATGCGCTTGGTCAGTTCCGATTCGGTGGTGGGCGCAGCGGCCGGGGCAGGATGCAAGCTCTTCTGTATAAGCAGGCGTACCTTGTTGGCTTGCTGTTGCGCTATGAAGCTGGAGGGATCGATGGCGAGGGCCTGCTCGAAATCGGTCAGCGCCTCCGGCAGTTTTCCCGCCTTGACCAGAATCCCGCCCTGATGAACATAGGATCCCGACGCGAGGAAACGTACATACTCGAAGGCGGCACGATAGGTCAGGTCCGAGGGCTTGAGCTCGTAGGCCTGATGGTAAAAACCGTAGGCCGCGATGTAATCCTGCCGAACTTCGGCGTCTTTGCCCTTTTGAAAGAGAGCTTTAGCCGCCTTGTCGTTGGAGGCGAGTGCGGGCAGAACGGCGCCTATCAGGAGCACCGCCAGGACACGGGTAAACCGTTTCATCAAGTTCCTTAAGACCCCGGGAAATTGCGCCGGAACTGGGCGCTCTTGTGATTGGAGATTGCCAGGTTCCGGAACTTAAGACTTGGATCCACGCCAAACGTGAGCATAATTCGGGTGCAAATACATCACCGCCGCGTGGCGAACCGAGTTCGTGTAATCGGCGCGATTATAGCATCACACACACCTGTCACATAGGATGCAAGCCGCTGTTTTTAATCCTGTGTTAGCATCGAAGATTCGCGCGACGTGCAAGATGGTTACGGTCAATCCCGCCCAGCGCAAGATCACCGCGTTCTCCGATTTGCTGTGATGCACGGTCCGGGACAAACGAAGCCCGGCGCTGGCGTGGCGCCTGGATATTTATGGCCCGTCAGTCGTCCCCCACAGGTCGTCCGGAAAAGGAAAAGCAGCCGCGGCGCGATCCTACGGCCAGCGGGCAGCGGGACGCCTCGGTCAACCGTGCCGCGTCGCACAACTACTTTCTGCTGGAGAAGTTCGAAGCCGGCATCGCCTTGCGCGGAACCGAAGTGAAATCGGTGCGCGCCGGGCGTGCGAACCTGAAGGACGCCTACGGACTGGTGAAGGACGGCGAACTCTGGCTGATTAACGCGCACATTGGGCCTTATGAACACGGCAACATCTTCAACCATGAACCCCTGCGCACACGAAAGTTGCTGGTGCACAAAAATGAGTTGCATAAACTCATCGGCAAGACGCAACAGAAGGGGCTAACGCTGGTCCCGACGAGGCTGTACTTCCGCAATGGCAGAGTGAAAGTGGAGTTGGCTCTGGCCAAAGGCAAACAGCACTGGGACAAGCGCGAGACCGAACGCCGCAAGACGGCCGACAAAGAGGCGCGGGAGGCGGTCGCCAGAAGCCGAAAGAATTAGAACGGACTACTTACTATGAAAACCACCCTTCATACCGCAACACCTTCGCAAATTGAAACCGAGTGCATCGTGGTTCCGGTGCTCGATGGCGCTGAAAACAACAACGGTGACAAATCGGACAAACACAATCCTCAGATTCAGACCGATGACAAGGCTGTGCTGGACGCGGCGGCTGACCTCATTGCCTCGGGCGAGGTCACCGGCAAGATGCTGGAGATCGCTCTGCTGCACAAGCCTTCTGGCTTGAAGGCGAAGCGCCTGATGCTGCTTGGCGGCGGCAAGGCCAAGAACTTTTCCTCGTACGAGCTGCGCAAGCTGGCGGGCGCTGCCGTGCGCAACCTGAAGGCCAAGGACCTCAAAACCTTCGCTTTCGTCGCGCCGAATTCGTGGATGCAAAAGGCTGATCCTGCGTTGCGGAGTACGCTGGTTTTCCAGCGGGGTGGCATGGAAGACGCCGTGAAGTCGATCGTCGAAGGCGCATTCGTCGGCAACTTCGATCCCGACTACTACAAGAGCGATCGCAAAGAGCAAAAGATCGACGAGCTGGTCATCGTCGCCCCGGCAGCAGTCGGCCAGAAGGGGCTGCAGACCGCGATGGAGCAGGGACACATTATTGGCGAGGCGCAGAACTTTACCCGCGACCTGGTCAATGAGCCAAGTAATCGCATGACCCCGACCATCCTGGCTGACCGCGCCAAGAAGATGTGCGACGAGACCGGGCTGAAGTGCGAGATCTACGGCGGCGACAAAATCAAAGAGTTGAAGATGGGCGCGTTCTGGAGTGTGTCGCAGGGTTCCGACGAAGAGCCGCGACTGATCGTGCTGCGCCACGAACCTTCAGGCGCCGCGGAGAAGCCCGTCCTCGGCCTGGTCGGGAAGGGAATTACTTTTGACAGCGGCGGCATCTCCATTAAGCCGTCGGACGGCATGGAGAAGATGAAATACGACATGGCTGGCGGCGCAGCCATGATCGGAGCGATGCGCGCCATTGCCCAGCTCAAGCCGAACCTGCGCGTGATCGGAATCGTTTGCGCCAGCGAGAATATGCCTTCCGGCAAGGCGCAGAAGCCGGGCGACGTGCAGATCGCCATGTCGGGAAAATCCATCGAGATCATCAACACCGACGCCGAAGGGCGGCTGGTGCTGGCCGATGGTTTGCACTACGCGCGCCAGTTGGGCTGCACCCACCTTATCGACGCGGCGACGCTGACCGGCGCCTGCGTGGTGGCGCTGGGCATGGTCAATGCCGGCATTTTCGCCAACGACGAAGACTTCTACGAGCGGTTCAGCAAGTCGCTGCAGAAATCGGGCGAGAAGATGTGGCGGCTGCCGGTGGACGAAGAGTACCGCGAGATGATCAAGTCCAACATCGCCGACATCGTCAATAGCGGCGGTCGCTGGGGCGGCGCAGTCACCGCGGCCATGTTCCTGAAGGAATTCGTGGGTGATACGCCGTGGCTGCATCTCGACATCGCCGGGGTCGCGTGGATGGAAGAGAACAAGCCCTGGATCGCGAAAGGCCCGTCAGGAATTGCGGTCCGCTCGCTGGTGGAATTTGTGCGCGATCTCGCGGCAGATCCTCTATAGAAAAATTGGAAGGTGTTCCAGAATGGATGGGTGGAAGGACCTGTTGTATCCGGCCGACCGATGCAGCGTTTTACGCGGCGCTTACGACCGGTCGCTAATTGCTAAGTGCTAGTGGCTAACTGCTGATCCCCAGCACTTCACCTAGCCAATTCTCAACGGTCATCCGCATTTCGCCGAGATGGCCTGCGAAGAAGTGGTCTCCTGGGACGAAGACCAACTCTTTCGGGTCGGCAGCTTGCGCAACCACTTTCTCCAACGCATCGTGCGGGCCGTACTGATCGTGGTCGCCGCTGACAAAGAGCTTGGGTTTTGCGCACCCGCGCAAGAACGAGAACGAAAAGAGGCGTCCGTCGACCTGGATCGGCGTGCCCAGCGAAATCAGTGCCCGAACCTCAGGATCGGGACACGCAGCTCGCAGCCCGGTGGCAGCGCCAAAGGAAAATCCGGCGAAGATGATGGGCAGCGAGAACTCATGTTTCAGCCAAGCTAGCGCGGCTTGTACGTCGGCAACTTCGCCGCGTCCCTCGTCGTGCTGGCCGGTGCTCAGGCCGGTGCCGCGAAAGTTGAAGCGCAACACCGGAAAGCCGAACGAGTGCAGCGCTTTCATGACGTGAAAGACGACCTTGTTGTGCATCGTCCCGCCACCCAGCGGATGCGGATGGCACACCAATCCGGCGTGGGTTGCCGTGGGCGAGCCTGCGTTTAGCAGGGCCTCCAGCCGTCCTGCCGGCCCCTCGAGAAAGAATGACTTGACTGCGGGGTGCGAAGGGGGCAAGCGTTTCCTGTCTGATCACCAGTCGTGAATAGCGCCGGTTAGCTGCGGAATAGAGCTATTACCTTACCGCACAGCCAGAATAGCGCCGAATTACATTTCCGTCATTGTCTCGAGAGTTGCGCACGGTGCAATATCTAACTTCCTGCGCTTAAACTCGTGGACATTCGAATTAGAAGCCGTCGTGGTGCGGAGTTTGGCGGCGTAAAAAAAGTTTACAACTCACTACGCCATGCAAAGGACAAAGGAATGGTTCGATTTGGCATTGTCGGATTTGGTCTGCACGCGGTGAAACGCCTGATGCCGGGATTCGCCCAGGCCAAGCGCTGCCGGGTCACGGCGCTGTCGCGTCGCGATCTGCAGCAGGCAAAGGAATCTGCACGGCAATTTGGGGTCGAACACGCCTTCGCCTCCACGGCTCAACTCTGCGCCTGTTCGCAGGTCGATGCAGTATTCGTCTCCAGTCCAGATGGGCTGCATCGCGACGACGTGCTGCAGGCGGTTCGCCATGGCAAGCCGGTGCTCTGCGAGAAACCGATGGCCATGAATCCGCAGCAGGCGCGAGAGATGGTGAAGGCTGCGCGCGCCGCGAAAGTCCTGCTTGGAGTGGCGCACGTGATGCGCTTTGAAGAGAGCGTGAAATGTTTCCGCGAGCACGTGGCCGCTGGTTCAATCGGACGGCCGGTGGTGGCGCGGGCCGACTTCTTCGCTCCCATGCTGAGCAGCGCGCGAAAGTGGATTAACGATGCCAATCTGGCTGCCGGCGGGCCATTGGCCGACTTGGGGGTGCATTGCATTGATGCGCTGCGCTTCATCCTTGGCCAGGAGGTGGGTTCGGTTTCAGCGGCAGCGCACTACGACTCGCATTGGGTTGTGGAAGCCTCGGCAACTGCGCTGCTGCAATTTGAAACCGGGATACTAGGGACGGTTTCGGTGTCGGCCCGCACGCCGTACCAGACCTATCTGGAAGTGGCCGGAGAAACTGGGGTACTTTCCTCGGTAAACGCGCTGAACGTGGAGCATCCCCCGACAGTGGAGTTGCGCAGAGGGTTTGACGTGATCGAGAGAAGGGAAGTCTCGAACGCGCAAGCCTACGCCGCGCAGGTGGACGCGTTTGCTGCGGCCATCGAAGAGGGGCGCGAGTTCGACATTCCCGGTGAAGAGGGGTTGCGCAACCAGCTAGCCCTCGACGCCGCATTCCGCAGCGTGAAGAGCGGCAGAGTGGAGAGTGTCTAGCGCAAGAAGACACTCACCACAGAGGCACAGAGAGAATCTTTTTGAAGACAAAAACGGAGATTTGAGTTGGCGCCTTGCAAACAGCGCTGGCAACTATTGTCCTCTGATTTCGAGATTTGATTTTCTCTGTGTCTCTGTGGTGAACACACACGCTAATCCATCGGCCCGGCTGGCTCGGCGTGGTGCGGCAGCGCTTGCGGCATCTCGGAGACGTTCCACGCCCACGCCGCCAGAAGCGCTGCGCCCTCGTTGATTTGGTCTGGGATCACTTTGTCGAAGGTGTCGGTCTGGCTGTGATGGGCTTCGCGGTATTGCGCGGGTGACTGGACACAGAAGTACGCCGGCACGCCTTTGTTCAGGAACGGCACGTGGTCCGAGGAGCCGAAGTAACGCGTCGAGAGCGGCTGAAGGTCGAACACTTCCCGTAGCGGCTGGTAGATTTCGTGCATCAGCCCCGCGGTCCCCCACAGATTCTCCAGCGCGATGCTGAAGACCTTGCCCGTGCCCGTGTCGTGGATGAGCACGGCATCGATCGTTGGAACTTCCGCCGCATGATTGTGGAGGAATGTGTCAGCACCCAGCCCTCCCTGTTCCTCTCCGGTAAAGAGGATGAAGGTGATGGTGCGCTTCGGCTTCGCGCCCAACGCTTGCAACGCTCGCGCCGCTTCAAGCGTGGCCATAGCGCCGGTGCCATTATCGAGGGCTCCCTGGCCGAGGTCCCAGGAATCGAGATGCCCGCCGACGATGACACGTTCCTCCGGATGCTCGCTGCCTTTGATTTCAGCGACAGTAATAGAAGCTGGCACCGGTTTGTCGCTAATAGCTTCCTGTAGGTTCGCCTTCATGGTCACGGCTCCGGCCTGAAGCAAGCGATAGATGAGGTCGTAATCTTCGTGCGTGAGGAAAGCCATCGGCACGTCGCTGGCAGAGTATCCGGTAAATCCGCCGGTCATGTTGAACAAGCTGTCGGGCAGTCCGCTATCGGACAGCACCAACGCAGGTTGTTCGGCGGCGACCTGCTTTATCAGTTGCAGGCGGCCGCGCCAGTCCATCTGGTTAGGCTGCGGTATGCCGCGCGCGGGAGCAATGACCGCGTCGTAGGCGTTTTCGGGGTTCGGATCCTCCTGGGAGAGGTCGTATGGCTTACGCAGCAGCACAATGGCGCCCTTCAGCTTGCCTTTGTAAGGCCCAAGGTCTGAGGGTTTTGCGATGTTCAGCGCCAGCACGTTGCCGGTGATCTCGCCGTCGGTTGCCTTGCTCCAACCCAGGGCATGGATGCCGACGCGGCGCTGGATGGGACTGGTGATCTCGGCAGTTTCCACGCCACGCGTCCAACCATGCGCAATCTCTGCCGTCTCCAGATGCGCTTCAACGTGGTAATCCTGGAAGCGCTTGAGGGTCCACTGACTAGCCGCCTGCATCTGCCGCGAGCCGGTGAGGCGTGGACCAATTTCCGTAGTGAGATACTCCAGGTTCTTCATCAACTCGGAGTGCGCCTTCACCTCGCCGGCGATTTTCTGGTCGGCCTCTTCCATGGCCTTACGATAGGCGTCACGTTGCTGCTGGCTGCGTTCTGCGGTAACCGGCGTAACGGTTTGTGTGGGTCCTTGCGGACCGGCTTCGGGGGATTGCGCGAGCAGCGAACTGCAGAACAGGAATATCGCGACGTAGGCCAGCAACTGGCGGCGAATGCGAATCATTGCACCTTCCTCATGAAGAACTAGCGGAGGTTCGATCATAGCGTTTGTAGGTTGATCGTGCTACTCGGGACCCAAATGTCCCTGTATGCTTAAAGCTCCTGCCATGCCCAAGAACCAGCTACCGCGCGCTAAATCGTTCCAACTCCTGACGTCGCCTTTCTCCTTAATCTTTCTTGTGCTGCTGCTGTTGGGCTTGTCGTGGGCCCAGACCAGGCCCAGCCAGTCGCAATCGAATCCGCCAGCGCAATCGCCGAGTCAGGCTGCGACGCCTTCCCAACCTGCAGCTCCCCAAACCCACGCGCCGACGCCAAATCCATCGGGCGCGACGCAAGTTCCCGGAGCCGGCGTTGCCGTGCAGAACCAGCGGCAGGGAAGCACGCCGCCACCGTCCGCCGAGAAGCCGGAGCCAGAGACTCGCGTCACCAAGGCGCAAGCCAAGGAACTCTTCCGCTCAGTAGACGAAATTTTGGACTTTGCCAGCCACGACACCGGACTGCCCATCCAACACAAAGTTAAGCGTAACCTCATCACCCGGGAGTCGGTGGAGCGCTACGTTGACAAGCGCATGAAGGACGACAAGGATGCGCAACGGCTGGAGCAATCGCGGCTGGTGCTGGAGAAATTCGGCCTGCTTCCGCCGGGTTACGACCTGCACGCGGAGTTTTTGCGCCTGCTGGGCGAGCAGGTGGCGGCCTACTACGATCCCAAGTCGAAGAGCGTCAACCTCCTCGACTGGGTGCAGCCCGACATTCAGAAGCCGGTGCTGGCGCACGAGCTCACCCATGCGCTGCAAGACCAGAAGATCAATCTCGAGAAATGGGAACTGGCCGGCGCCAAAGACGCCGGGCCACAGCCCGATCCGCAGGAACAGGTTGTAGAGGAAGCCCAAGCCGCACGCCAGTGCGTTACCGAAGGCCAGGCTATGGTGGTGCTACTCGACTACACGCTGGCCCCCATCGGCAAGGACATTCTGAGCGCCCCCGAGATCGTCGATGTCATGCGCGCCAGCATGGCCGACAACAAAGACTCGCCCGTGTTCGCTGCGGCGCCCATGTTTTTGCGCGAGTCGTTGCTGATGCCCTACACATTTGGGATGGAGTTTGTGCGCGCCGTGCTCGCCGCAAGAGGCAAGGAGGCGGCTTACCCTGGCATGCTGGAGAATCCGCCCATTGACACGCGGCAGATCATGCAGCCCGAGACTTATCTGCGGAAGCAAAATGTACCGCCGCTTGCGATTCCCGATCTCGACAAGCTGATCGTGCCCGACTATGAGCGCTTCGATTTTGGCGGGATGGGTGAGTTTGACATCTACTTGCTCGCCAAGCAGTACGGTGGGGCTCCCCCGAACTACTATCCGCATTGGCGAGGGGGGTACTACTTCGCAGCCCGCGCCAAGACAGCGCCCAAGGGCCAGATCGCAATGTTGTATTTCTCGCGATGGGACTCGCCCGAAGCGGCGCGGGATTTCGCCAAACTCTACGCTGACTATCTTCCCAAGCGCTACCAGAAGGCGGTCTTGCAGCAGCCGGCATCGGCGGGCGGAGTAAATGCAACGGGCGGCCAGCCTCCACTCGCATTCGAGACCGACGAGGGCAAAGTGATGCTGGAAATCCAAGGCAACGATCTTCTGATCCTCGAAGGCTACGATGACAAAGTCGCGGACAGGGCAAGCGAGATGTTGCTTCACGGCATGTCCTTGCCGCAGCCGGCAGGGAAGAGCAGCAAGTAGAACGCAGGCAGCGCCAAACCTTGAAAGGGCACGGCTTCACAGGCTGCTGAAAAAGTAAGTACGCACACCCAAACCTGTGTCATGCTGAGCGAGCGCGGCAGTAGTTGGCCGCGCGAGTCGAAGCACCCCTATCGGATCCGTAACGTTAGGGCGATTATAGGGGCCCTTCGACTCGCGGCAAAAGCGGCCGCTCGCTCAGGGTGACACCACAAAGAGTTTTTCGCAGCCCGTGAAGCCGCGCCCCTTCAAAGCCCAAATCTCGCCGGTCGCCCGAAGAAGCTACACGGTCCTGCCTTTCATTCCCACGTCACAACCCGATGTGACAAAAGTATTACAAACCGAGCTCTCTTAGGTTGTTAGTCTGGAGTTGGGCATCTGCACTAACCCATCTCGGAATCGACAAGCAGCAACTTAGGGGAAACATGACCGCACAGAAACAAAGGAAGAAGATCAATTGGCTGACCACGGGCTTCATGCTCGCGTTTCACATCGGCGCCATCGCGGCCCTATTTATGTTCAGTTGGAAGGCGCTGATTGTCGCTGTGATTGTGTATTGGGTTGCGGGAAGCCTCGGTATCGGCATGGGCTATCACCGGCTGCTGACGCATCGCGGCTACAAGTGTCCGAAGTGGCTGGAATATGTAATGACGGTTTGCGCCACGCTAACGCTGGAGGGCGGGCCGATCTTCTGGGTGGCCACGCATCGTGTTCATCACCAGCTCACCGACAAGCCGGGCGATCCGCATTCCCCGCGCGATGGCGGCTTTTGGGCGCACATGGGTTGGATTCTCACCGGGCAGACCTTTCATAACAACAACAGCGAGCTGCTGGCGTATGTCCCCGACCTTCGCAAAAACAAATTTCATCTCTGGATCAGCAAGTATCACTGGCTCCCTTTGACTACGCTGGGCGTGCTGCTGCTGGTCATCGGCGGCTGGGGAGTGATGTTCTGGGCGATCTTCCTGCGCACCGTGGTGCTGCTGCACTCCACCTGGTTCGTGAACTCGGCGACGCACATGTGGGGTTCCAAGCGCTTCGCCACCGATGACGATTCGCGCAACCTGTGGTGGGTCGCCTATCTCAGCTTCGGCGAAGGCTGGCACAACAATCACCACGCGCATCCGCAGTCGGCGCGCCACGGCCTGGCCTGGTACGAGGTGGATGTGAACTGGTACGGCATCAAGACGCTGGAAGCGCTGGGACTCATCTGGGACGTCAAGCTGCCCAAACTGGGGTCATCCCGCGTCAAGCCAGTGGCGGAACGGGAACCAGCAGCGCAACGGCAAGAAGAACTGGTCGGCGTTTAGCTTCGAAGGCGAGCAAGAATCGCGAAGGACGGCGTGAACAGCGCTGTCCTTTTTCTGCGTGTGCCCTCATCTGCCAATGCCGGCAAAGAGGTAAGATTACCGCGGAGGTTGTGAGCCGATGAATGCTGTTTTCCGGGGTCACCGCATGAGCGTTGCCCGAAGCACCGTGCTTTCGGCTTCGCTTTGTGTTGTGGCAGTCCAGATGTTTGTGATGAGTCCGGTTTTCGTTTGGGCGCAGCAGCAAGAGATCGTCTGGAGCGCGCAGGAGAAGCCAATCTACGAGCAGATCCACGGTCTGCGCCAGTTGGCCGACGACGTCCGGGCCCGCACCACCAAGGACATTGCGCTGGAGATTCGCGCTTTGCCGGTGAGCGAGAACAAGCTTCGGCTGGCCAATTACCTGGCGAGTCGCGCCACCGAAGGCGATTTCGGGCACGACACGTTGCAGGAAGTAGCTACAACCTTGGCCGCCACGCTGCGGCAGCAGCCAGTACCTGACGATCATGGCCAACCCGCCGCGGCTTATTTGGAGCTTGCGCAGTTGGTGCGTTACGAGCATTTGCAGGCGTCGTTAGACGTGCCGCAGTTCAAGGCTGCCATGGCGAAGCTGGAAGCCGATGACCAGCGCCGCCAGGAGGCCGACTTCACACTCACCGACCTGCAAGGGAAAACGTGGTCCTTGAGGCAGTTGAAGGGAAAAGTGGTGCTGGTAAACTTCTGGGCCACGTGGTGCCCGCCGTGCCGCAAGGAGATGCCCGATCTCAATACGCTCTACCAGCGATTCAAAGATCAAGGTTTCGTGATCCTGGCAATTTCCGATGAAGAGGCCGGCAAAGTGAAACCTTTTATCGCGGAACGGAACATCAGCTATCCGGTCATGCTCGATCCCGGACGAAAAGTTAACGAGCTGTTTCAAGTGGAGGGCATTCCGAAGAGCTTCGTTTACGACCGCGAGGGAAAGCTGGTGGCGCAGTCCATCGACATGCGCACCCAGAAGCAATTTCTGGAGATGCTGGGGCAGGCGGGATTGAGATAAAAGAGTGGTCCAACAAGCCGCGTCGCCGTGGGCGAGAGTTCGTTGAGACTCTGCGGGAATAGGGGCCTTCGACTCCGGTTCGTCCGCCAAGGCGGACCAACCTCCGCTCAGGATGACAGCAGGAACTCTGGGGTCGAATGCTGCCGGTGTTACTTGCCCATCACCAGCTTGGCGATGGTCAGGAGCTGCATGTTCGAGGTGCCTTCGTAGATCTTGCCGATCTTGGAATCGCGGAAGAACTTCTCCACCGGGTAGTCTTTGGTGAAGCCGTAGCCGCCGTAGATCTCGATGCACAGCGAGGCCACGCGCTCGGCAACCTGCGAGGTGTAGAGCTTGGTCATGGCCGCTTCTTTCACGAAGTTCATGCCGGCGTCTTTCATGCGGGCACAGTTGTAGAGCAACATGCGGGCGGCCTCGATCTCGGTGGCCATCTGCGCGATCTGGAACTGGATGCCCTGGAACTCCCCGATGGCGCGGCCGAACTGCTTGCGCTCCTGCGCGTATTTGACGGCGAATTCCCAAGCGCCACGCGCCAGCCCGAGCATCTGCGCGCCGATGCCGATGCGGCCTTCGTTCAGCGTCTCGATGGCGATCTTGTAACCTTTGCCGACTTCGCCCAGCACGTTGCTCTTGGGCACGCGGCAATCTTCCATAATCAACTCGCAGGTGCTGGACGCCCGGATGCCGAGCTTGTCTTCCTTCTTGCCGACGGTGAATCCGGGAAAATTCTTTTCGACGATGAAGGCGGTGATGCCCTTGTATCCAGCGGCAGGATCGATCGTGGCGAACACGACGAAGATGCCCGCTTCCTTGCCGTTGGTGATCCACAGCTTCTGGCCGTTGAGGACATACTCGTCGCCCTTCAGCTCCGCCTTGGTCTGCAGCGCGAAGGCATCCGAGCCGGAACCGGCTTCGCTCAAGGCGTAGGCGCCCACGGTGTCGCTGCACAGGCGAGGCAGATAGCGGTCCTTCTGCTCTTCCGTGGCCCAGCGCAGGAGAGCGTTGTTGACCAGCGTATTCTGCACGTCCACCACAACTCCGGCGGACGGATCGACGCGCGAAAGTTCCTCCACCGCGAGAATCGCCTCGAAGAAGGTGCCGCCGCCTCCGCCGTATTGCTCGGGAATTTCAATGCCCATCAAACCCAACTGAAAGAATTGTTCGATGAGCTTGTGCTCGAAGACGCCCTTCTCGTCCATCTCCTTGACGTAAGGCCGGACGCTTTCGTCTGCGAACTGGCGGACCGTGTCGCGGAACAGTACTTCGTCTTCGGTAAGCGAAACCAGGGGGGCGGGGGGAAAGGCTGTGGCGTTTGCAACGGCTTCTGACATGAGGGCAATCCTTCCAGATGAGGTATGAAACCTTTAATTCTAGCATTCACGAAGCGCGGGATTGCGAGTGGGGCAGAAAAGCCCGTTCAAAACCGCGCAAGTGCCAAGACCGGCTCGTGAACTGATGATAGAGTATTGCTATTCTCTATGATCCATCTGGGCCTCGGGGGCGGAGCAGGAGTGTATTCAGCTCGGTTGCAAGCGAAGCAGGGGAATCGAAAAGAACCTCAATCTCCTCCTGACCCCGGCGTACTTGTCCGGTACCAGTCTCGATCCTGGATTTTGGCTCTTGCGCTCGTTGTCGCGACGATCGCTCTCTACGCTCCGGTCAGGCAGCATCCGTTTGTCAACTACGACGACGACGCTTATGTAACCGAGAATGCTCATGTCCAATCTGGATTGAACTGGGACACAATTAAGTGGGCATTTACTACCTACGAATTCGTCAATTGGCATCCGCTAACTTGGATTTCTCATGCCCTGGATTACCAGATGTTTCAGCTCGATCCGGGCGGGCATCATGAGACCAATGTAGTACTGCACGTGGTGAATGTGCTACTGCTGTTCTGGGTGTTGCTGCGGGCAACCGGCTCCCCCGGCCTAAGCTTGATGGTGGCCGCGCTGTTTGCTTGGCATCCTGTCAATGTCGAGTCCGTGGCTTGGATCTCCGAACGCAAGAACCTGCTGAGTATGCTGTTTTTCCTGCTCGCGTTGAGTGCCTACCGCTGGTATGCGCGCGAACCTCGCGTGACGCGCTATGGCGCCGTGGCGGCACTCTTCGCGCTTGGCCTAATGGCCAAACCGCAGGTGATCACCTTCCCCTTCGTGTTGTTGCTTTGGGATTATTGGCCATTGCAGAGGATGTTTGCAGACCGCACGGAGCCGTCGGGGAATCTGGCGCCGATTCCGGCAAAGAGTTTTTCCTGGCTGATACTGGAAAAGCTGCCGCTTTTTGCAATTTGTCTGGCTAGCGCGGTCATTACCTTGCGGGCAGAGCGCACGGGTGGCACGCTCAGTGGGATTTACTTCCACCCATTTCCCGTCCGGCTGCAGAGTGCCATCCTTTCCTACGTACGATATCTAGGGAAGGCGTTCTGGCCTTCGGGCTTGGCGCTGTACTACCCGTATCCCAGCGGAGATTCGCTGGCACTCTGGCGAGTGATTGCGGCATCCGCTATTCTGCTTGCCGTCACCGCCCTGGTCATCGCGGGCCGCCGTCGGCGTTATCTCTTGGTGGGGTGGCTTTGGTTTCTGGGGACCTTGGTGCCGATGATCGGACTGATGCAAGTGGGTATTCAGGCGATGGCCGACCGTTATGCCTATTTGTCGTTTATCGGTTTGTTCATCATGGTCTGCTGGGGAGTAGCGGAGTGGGCGAAGCAACGGCACATTTCCAGCGCAATCTTGGCTGCCGTGAGTGTTGTCGCTCTGCTGGCCCTGGCAATTATGACTCGCCGTCAGGTCTCCTATTGGGACGATAACGTGAAGTTGTGGTCGCATGCGGTCGCGGTCACCAGGAACAACTACGTGGCGGAGGACCACCTGGGTGGAGCGCTGCTGGCTGACGGACAGCTTGAAGCAGCGATGCCGCATTTCTACCGGGCAGTGGCCATCAACCCAGACGATCCTGACAGTAACCTGAATATCGGTGGTTACGAGCAGCAACAAGGGAATTTCCCGAAAGCCATCGCGCAGTACAACAAGGTGATAAGAGCCACCCAGGACTCGGCAGTGCTGAACGCCGGGGTGCGAGTCAAGGCATTCGACAATATGGGCTACGTTTATCGCGAGCTGGGTGATTTACCTCACGCCCGGGAGAGCTTTGAAGGCGCGGTGGCCTCGGATCCCCAATTCGCCAAAGCATGGATCGGCTTAGGGCTGGTCGACCAAAAATCCGGAAATGTCGGCTCGGCCATTCAGGCGTATTCCCGGGCCATGAAGCTGCAGCCTTCGGATTGGGGATATCTGCTGCTGGCGCGGGCCTTGGAACAAAGCGGTGACAACGACGCAGCCCTGTCGGCTATTCGGCAAGCTCAGAGCATGACCCACAACCTTGAAAACGCCCAACGAGGCGCTGACCGGCTACTTGCTCAATAGCTAACCCCTGGTGGCTGCCATCGGTAGCCGCCTCCTGATTTCAGCGGTGCTATCCTCTTCTCGTCAACCCATGCGCATTACCAGCCGCAAAACCACCATCGCGTTCTTTATTACGCTCGGCGTCTGTCTGGCGGCGACGGCAGTGGTGCTCAGCACCAGTTGGATCATCCTCAACTGGCGCGCGATCGTGCCTCTCATGCTGGGCGTGATTTTCTTTGGCTTCATTATTGCCGGGGTCATCCTCAACACCATTTTTCTGGTCCGCGAGATCCGCCGTAATGAACAGCAGGACAGCTTTCTCAATGCTGTGACCCATGAGTTGAAGACACCGATCACCTCCATCCGCCTATACCTGGAGACTTTGCAGAAACGCAATATCGACGAAGAGCAGCGCCGCGAGTTCTATCAAGTTATGCTCGACGATACCTACCGCCTGATGGGCACGGTGGAGCAAGTGCTGCGCGCGGCCCGGGTGGTGCAGAAGAATGCGGTGCTTTCGCGCAGCGAAGTTGAAATTGGTCCGCTGGTGCAGGACGCGCTGGATCTGGCGCGCTCGCGCCATCATTTGTCCCCCCAGGCGATGGACTGGGCCGCCGATGGCCGGCCGGCCGAGCGGCTGGCGGTCATGGGCGATCGCGAAGAACTGGCCACGGCCCTGTCCAACGTGCTCGACAATGCGATTAAATATTCGCAGAAGGACCCGGATATTCGGGTTGAAGTGCTCACCCCCGATCTGCGGCATGTGCAGATTCGAGTGAAGGACAATGGCATTGGAATATCTCGAGGCGAACTGAAACGCGTCTTCAAGCGCTTCTATCGCGCGCTTACGCCTGCCACGCCGCCGGTAAAGGGCAGCGGCTTAGGTCTGTTTATCGTGCGCGCCATCGCGCGCCGCCACGGCGGCAAGGCCTTTGCGGAAAGCGAAGGAACTGGCCAAGGCACAACCGTCACCATCCAATTGCCGAGGAACTCGCAGTGAGCGACATACTGTTGGTCGAAGACGAAGAGCATCTGGCGCGAGGCTTGAAGTTCAATCTGGAGGCCGAAGGCTATCCCACCAGGGTCGTAGGCGATGGCGAAAGCGCCTTGGATCTGCTGCTGAAGAAGCATGCCGAGTTCGATCTGCTGGTGCTGGATGTCATGCTTCCTGGCAAAGACGGCTTCGCTGTTGCCACCGAACTGCGCAAGGCCAACCAGTACATCCCTCTGTTGATGCTGACCGCGCGCGGTCGCCCGGAAGACGTGTTGAAGGGCTTCGCCTCCGGGGCCGACGATTACCTGCCCAAGCCGTTCGATCTCGCTATTCTGCTGGCGCGCATTCGTAGCCTGCTCCGCCGCCGCGACTGGAGCCGGACCTTACTCAGCGACCCTCCGGCGGAAGTGCGAGTGGCTGAGCCTGGAGGGGCCGATGCCTTGCGCGAGTTTGACGTTTACACCTTTGCAGGCAAAGAGGTCGATTTTGGGACGCTGGAACTGCGGGCCCATGGCAAGGTGTTTCGCCTGACCCTTATGGAAGCCGAACTGTTGCGGCATCTGATTCGCAACGGCGGCAGGATTGTTTCGCGCAAGTCCATTCTCGAAGAAGTTTGGGGATTGCACGAAGATACCGACACGCGCGCCATCGACAATTTTGTGGTGCGCTTGCGTAAATACATCGAGAAAGACCCGTCGCATCCTCAACACCTGCTCACCGTACGCGGCGTGGGCTACCGCTTCCTGCCCACGCCAGCCGAGGTGTAGGGCCGGTCTGGCAAGCTCATCGTTCCTCTGAACGCAGAGCGAAGAATGGAAAAGGCCATCGCCTGGGCCTGATTAGCGGCCGAACTCCAGCACGGTAATGTCCTTGAATTGCCACGTCGCGGGCGATCCGAACACTGACTGCAACTTGGCGGCAACAGCCGGAGAATCGTCTTGCAGATTGTCCCGCCCCGGACCTTCACGCCGCAGCATCACCCATACGTGACGGAATCCACGCGAGTCGGAACTGAGCGCTCCTAGCAGCGTCTGGTCGTTATCGCCCACGCCGTAATACGGTTGCGTGAACAGGTGCAAAGCTGGGGCGTGGGGGCTGAGCTGGCGGTAATAATCGAAGCCTGGGATCGCATAGAACGGATAGATGACTACGGCATCCCCGGACTGCGCGGAGGAGAGGACCACGTTCGTAGGCGCGCGCCAGTCTTCGCGGGGCTTCCTGTATCGAATGAAAATGGTTGGTACTGAGGCCACGCATAAGGCGATTACCAGCCACAAGCCGAGACGCCGCTTGGGGAGTGCGACCATTCCGCGGCTTGCCAGCATAACCGCCGCAGGCAAACTGAAAATCATGTATCTCTGAACGAACACGGGATGAAAAAAAGACGCCAGACCTGTGAGAAGGATGGGGACAATGGTCCACGAGATGATCAGCATCCCTCGCCAGAAACTGCCGTCTGCGGTTTTGCCCTTTCCTTCACGCCAGATCGCCATCACGGCGGCTATCCAGAGAATCGCGGACGGGATTAATTTCTCTCCACTCCCACCCAGAAAAAGCGCGAGATGCAACAGTTGCTTTGCAGTGGCCTTTGGCATCCCGTGAAAGGCGACCGCTCCCGGCGGAACCCGCAGTACATACGTGATCTCCGGCGCACACATCGCCAAAATCACCAGCGAATGAACAATGAGCCGTCCCCACGGCGTTGGCTTTTTGTGGAAGAACAGCGAGCAGGCTTGTGCCACCATCACCAACGACGCGAAAGTGTGACTGTAAACGGCCAGAACGCTGAAGAGGACCCACAAGGCCCAGTCGCTTTCACGGTTCTCCTCCACCGCCCGCGCGAAGAACCACGACGACACCAGCACCAGCAGAATCGTCATGCTGTAGCCGCGGGCCTCCTGCGAGTAGTACACGTGCGTCGGACTGAACGCGAAGATTCCAGCCGCCGCCAGCGCCGGTGCCACACCCACCAGCTTTCGTGCCAAGAGGTAGATCAACGGAATGGACGCGATCCCAAAGATGGCGGCAGGAAGGCGGACCCAAAACTCGGTTTGACCTAAATGCAGCCAAAATCGCATCAACAGAAAGAAAGCTCCCTGAAAACTGGCCTCGCCATACCACCAGACATGGACGAACTGTGGCCATGCCATGCGCGCCAGCGTCACCGTGGCGCCTTCGTCCAGCCATAGGCCTTTGCTGCCGAGATGAAACAGACGGAGCCACGCCCCGGTAAGAGTCACAAGAGTGAGTAACCAGACTCGGCCACGAGGAGTAAATTCTGCAACCGAAACGGGGTGTCGCTTCGGTGCAGAATGGACGAGCGGACGCTCGCTGGTTGCGGGCATAAGCAGTAATCTTAGCGCGGCAGATCGGGCTTTAGCACGGTACTGGTGCAGCGCTCCGTCAAAAAATCATCCAGGCGACAGCACTTCTGGAGCTGTTCTAGCGTGCCCGGGCGAGCACCAGGGTCACATCGTCCGGTTGTTCACCGCCAGCGATCCAGTCGGTAACTGCGCCGGTCACGATCTCGCTGATGCGCGCCAGCGGCTGATCGCGATGCCGCTGGATCAGCTCAATCAGACGCTCCTCGCCGAATTCGCCAAACTCATTCTCCGGCTCGGTGACACCGTCGCTGTACGCGACGAACATATCGCCCGGCTCCATGCCAATCGTGCTTTCGTCGTAGCTCATCCCGTCAAATAGGCCTACGACGGTACCGGAGGTCGCCAGACGCCTGACCTGCCCACTGTGGCTCAGGACCAGGGGAGGCAGGTGTCCGGCGTTGGAATAGGTAAGCAAGCGCGAAGCCGCATCGTAGCAGCCCAGGAACATGGTCGCGTACTTCTCCGGTGGCGTGCTGCGATAGAGCTGATAATTCAGCGTGGCCATTAACAATCCCGGAGCGAGTTCGGAATCGCCGCCGCCATCGCCGCGATAGTACATGGGCAGAATGCTGTTCCTTGGGGGACCGGCGTCCAGTGCCACGGACGCCAGGGTTCGCTCCGGCTCCAGCGAATAGGCGCGCACGAACGCATGCACCGTCGCCATCAGCAGCGCCGCCGAAATGCCTTTGCCGCTGATATCGCCGACCGCCAGCACCAGCCGGTCTTCGCGCATTGGAATGAAATCGTAATAGTCGCCGCTTACCGTCCTCGCCGGACGGCATACTCCGTGTACCTCCAGCGTGGCCAGGCCGGACAAGTCGGCGGGGAAGAGTAAGTTTTGCACCTCGTGCGCAATGGCCAGTTCACTCTCCAGCCGCTGCTTCTCCTTTTGCTCGCTCATCAGGTTCGACAGCGATTGAGTCATGGAGTTGAACGATTGCTCCAGCGCGGCCATCTGGTCCTGGGTTCGCACCGTAATGCGATAAGCCAGGTCGCCGCTGTTCACGTGCTGGGTTGCAACGTAGAGATCGGCCACAGATTTGGTGATGCTGCGCGAGAGTCGCATTCCGATGAACAGCGCTATCAGCTCGATCACGCCAAAAAAGATTGCGATGCCCACCAGACCATCGAGGAAGATCTCGGCTTTATCTCCGAGAGCATTGAACAAGGTGGCGTACAGCATCGAGGGCCGGGTATCAACCAGTATCAACCCAGTCATGGATTTGCCGGTGTGCCAGTCGATGGCGCTGAAGCGATTGGCAAATGGAATGTGCACGTCGAAGCGGTTGGTAGGAGGCGGCACGTGTCCAGCCGCCACCCTTGAGCCGGCGTTTTCGCCAGACAGGCTCACTGTCGCGAGTGAATTTCCCGTGCCGAAGACCAGTTTACTGTTATCTTTAGCGGGTGCCGAAGAGGATTTAGGGGTGCGGGCGGAGGTACTCGATGCAGTATCCGGTTCCGGCTTCGTGTCCTCGTCCGGGGGAAGTACGGTTACCGACCCTAGCTGCGACACGGCCATCCGCAGGAGATGCGGCGTGACAGGCACAGTGGAGATCACCGTCAGGTGATGGGCACCGGCTTCCACGTGTTTGACCACGCGCAGGTGCAGCCGCTTGCCGTCCAGCACAAACCCTGCGAAGTCCCCCTGGATTGCCGCCGATATGTGGATCGGTTCGATGCCTGGAGCTGGCCGGCCAGCCGAAAGCACGAACGGCTTATCTCCGTCCCAGACGCTTACCACCCGATTGCGGAAGTTCTCATCCGAAGCGCTGGAAATCTCGGCGGCCAGCTGCTCATTCAGTTTCTCGGAGCGTGCCAAACTGAGGAATTGCATGGCCAGGGAGCGGTTGGCTGATTCCAGATGCCGTAACTCCGATTGCAGGTCCGACATGGCGACGTAGGTCGCAAATTGTCCGGCAAACAGGTAGCCGGCCAAGAGTCCCATCATCAGCAACAGCACGATGGGAATGACCCCGATAAAGACATAGGTGACGATCAAGCGGTTACGCAGACGCCACATGAGCTGCCGGCGCACCCAGCGCAGGCCCATCAGCAGGGCGCAAATAACGAAGACAAAGACGAGGAACGTGGCCCAGCCGCTCAGCATGGTCCCGTTGGGCGCGCGGAAGATAAGGCGCAGCAGTTCGAGGATGAGGGCCAATCCGCCAAACCACAACGTGGTTCGTCCCAACTTGCTCTTGGGGCGCAGGGCCCTGCGCAGCCGGGCCTTGATTTCGCGGGACTCTGGAAGTTTGAATGCCATAGGTCGTGGAACTATTGCTAGTCGGTGGCCGTCGTCGCCAGCCTCAAGGTGTGACAGCAAGCGTCGGGGAAAGTTTCAACATTTACGAGGCGCGCTGCACATCGCAACATTCTCAGATCTCGGGATAAAGGTCGAAAAACGCCTCTACGCTCGTGCGCAACTGCCGCTCGATCTCCTCTTTGGAGCCCTCGATAATATGCAGGGTCACGTGCGCCTCGCGCCCATTCTTCAGCTTTACCGCACCCTCGCCGACTTCGGCGACTTCTTCTGAAGGTAGAAGACGCAATCCATACACCAGGGTCAACTTTGCCATACCCTGATTCTAAACGTTCCTCCAAACCGCAGGCACTGTTAGAATCCGGATGGTGCGTTCTGTTCGTTCAAGCGTTTTAGTAGCAAGCTGTTATTCCTGCGTGTGCGTGCCGGGGGCGGGGGCGGTTGCATCTTCCGGCGTGGCGCGGAATCTAAGTCGAGTCCTATGCCTGACAAGGTGCGTAACGTCATCATCATCGGTTCCGGATGTTCGGGGCTGACCGCGGCGATCTATGCTGCCCGCGCCAATCTCAGCCCGCTCGTCATCGATGGGCATGAGCCCGGCGGGCAGCTTGCCATCACCACCCTGGTGGAGAATTTTCCGGGGTTTCCAGTTGGCGTCCAGGGCCCAGAACTCATCGAGAACATGCGCAAACAGGCCATGCGTTTCGGCACTGAGTTTCTTGCTGGGCATGTGGTCGCCGTCGATCTTAGTCAGAAAAAGTCTGACGGAGGCAAGAAGCCCATCGAAGTGAACCTAGGCCGCGAGACGTTGTTGGCCCGTACTCTCATCATTGCCAGCGGCGCTTCGGCCCGCTGGCTGGGTCTTGCGAACGAGCAGGCACTCATCGGCCACGGCGTTTCCTCGTGCGCTACCTGCGATGGTTTCTTCTTCTCGGGCAAGGAGATTGCCGTCATCGGGGGTGGCGACTCGGCCATGGAAGAGGCTCTGTTCCTGACCCGCTTTGCCACCAAGGTCACCATCATTCATCGCCGCGGCGAGTTCCGGGCCTCGAAAATTATGCTGCAGCGCGCACGTCAGCATGAGCAGATCGAGTTCCTCACCGACACTGTCGTGGACGACGTCTTCGATGTCACCAAGAAGGAAGTCACCGGACTCAGGCTGCGCAATCTGAAGACTGGTGAACAGTGGGACCTTCCGGTTAGTGCCATGTTCCTGGGCATCGGGCATACACCCAACGCACAATTCGTGGGTGAGCAGCTCGACCGCGATGGCGACGGGTATCTTATCCCCGACGGGTATGTGTGTTCTCGGGCGCCGGGTGTGTTCATCAGCGGCGACGTGGCCGACCGCCATTATCGGCAGGCGGTCACCGCTGCGGGAACGGGATGCATGGCTGCCCTGGAAGCCGAGAAGTACCTGGAAGAGATCGGGAAATAGACCCAAGCCGCTGCTTCGAACGCGATTCACCACGGAGGCACGGAGCGCAAGGAGTCTTGGTTCCCGCGGAGTTTCCTCCATGATCTCTGTGCCTCCGTGGTTAGAGCTCCACTCTGACAGAAATGATCAAGATCATGGCGACTTCCGCCTCCGACGACTTCCTCCGCGCTGAACAGGCGGCACAGTTCATTCTTGAGCGCACCAGTCTGCGCCCGTGCATCGGGCTAGTTCTGGGATCGGGACTCGGCGCTGCTGCCAATGGGCTAAGAGATGCAGTCCGCATTCCCTACCAAGATGTTCCATATTTTCCGAGGAGCACGGCCGAGGGTCACGCAGGCGTTTTGGTTCTTGGGACGCTGGACAACATTCCCTTGATCGTGCTGCAAGGTCGCGCGCATCTCTACGAAGGCTACTCGCCCAGCCAGATTGTTCTTCCCGTGCGCGCCTTAGGACGCATGGGAGTGCGCGCCCTGGTGCTGACCAATGCCGCAGGCGGAATCAGCCTCGAATACACCCGCGGCGCGCTTGTGGTACTGCGCGGACACATCAATCTTCAGGGGCAGAACCCGCTCATCGGTCCGAACGACGAGCGTCTTGGGTTGCGTCATCCCGACATGACGGACGCCTACAGCTCCCAGTTCCGGCGGTTCGTGCGCGAGGAATCGGAAGAACTGGGCGGCGACATCTTCGAGGGCGTTTATGCGGCGGTGACCGGTCCTAACTTTGAAACCCCAGCCGAGATTCGCTTTCTGCGCACCATTGGTGCCGACCTGGTCGGCATGTCCACCGTGGCCGAGGTGATCGCCGCGCGGCACATGGGCATCGAAGTCTTGGCGGTCTCGTGCGTGACCAACATGGCCGCCGGCATCACCGGCGAAAAGATCACGGCAGAGGAAGTATTGGAAACTGGCGAGCGCCTAGCCGGCAAGTTTCTTGCGCTGTTGCGGGCGGTGTTGCCCAGGATCGAGGGCTATCTGGAGGGCCGCGCCGCTTCCGATTAACGCTATCGTCACAAAGCGTGGGGACCTCTGCGCTACACTAATTTGCAGATGCCCGCGGAAATGTATCTCATTGGTGTTGCCGGTCCTTCGGGCGCGGGAAAAACCTACCTCGCGACGCATCTTGCCGCGGCATTGCATGCCAGCGTACTGGCGCTTGACCGCTACTATCGGGATCTCTCGCACCTGACCCTGGGGGAACGAGCGCGGATGAATTTCGACGCGCCCGAAGCGCTCGATCACGAACTCCTCGTCGAGCAAGTTGCTCGTTTGCGCAAGAACCAAACTGTGCATCTGCCGGTGTACGACTTCGCCACCCATACGCGAACTCGGAGGACCGAGGTGCTGCGTCCATCGCAGGTCGTCATTGTCGAGGGGCTGTTTACTTTGCATTGGCCCACGCTGCGCGAATTGCTGGGCACCAAGGTTTTTGTCGACATGAATGACGAAGTCTGCCTGATGCGGCGCCAGGCGCGCGATGTGCGCGAACGCGGCCGCACACCGGAGTCCGTCATGGAGCAATATGCCGGGACCGTTGCTCCCATGGGCCAGCGCTATGTTCGTCCCAGCATCGTCTATGCGGATGTCGTGGTCTCCGGGACTGGGTTTATTGCCGAGGGAGTCTCCCGCGTTTTGGCGCATTACGAGCGGCAAATTGCCAGCGCCAGGGTGCACGACTCGGCTGTTCCGGCGCGGCGAAAAGCCATGCCCGTAATCACGAGGAACGAATGAAGCTCCGCAGCATCGGCGGCGCTCTTTTATTGCTGTGGCTGATCAGCTTGCTCTCGGCAGCGCAATCGTCCGCACCGGGAAAGGAGGTACAGCTGCCCTCCAGCAAGCGGCTGCTGTTGCCTGCGCTAGGGGGACCGCAGCCCACCAATAGTTTTCCCACAGCGGTGGCACTCAGTCCGGATGGGAAGTACCTCGCCATCTTGAATAATGGATATGGGACCGCTGAGTCCAAGTTTCAACAGTCGATTGCGTTGCTCGACTTGGCGAGCAATCAACTCCGGGACTTCCCCGATCCGCGTCTCGCGCTTCATTCCAAGCAGTCTTACTTCCTTGGCTTGGCTTGGAGCAGCAATGGCGCCAGTCTTTACGCCTCGATGGCTTCGCTTACTGACCCGGACGGCAGGAAGCCCGGCGATACTGGCAACGGGGTCGCCGTGTACCGCTTGCAGAACGGCAAGCTTCTGGCGGACCATTTTCTGAAGCTGCCACCGGCGCCGCTCGGCCACGGAAAACAATTTACCTACAATCCGAAGAGTGTTGCGCCGGACTATGCCAATCCGTATCCCGCCGGTCTGGCTGTAGTGGAGCGCGACAGCGGCGATGCGCTGCTGATCGCGGAGAATCTTGCGGACGATGCGCTGTTGCTGGACGCCCACAGCGGCAAGGTGCTGCAGCGCTTCGATCTGGGCCGGGGCAAATATGTTCCGGCCGCGTTTCCCTACGGTGTTGTGGTGAGTGCCGACGGCAGCCGGGGCTGGTGCTCGTTATGGAACATGTCGCAGGTGGCGGAGCTGGATCTGCGCTCTGGCAAAGTTGTGCGGCAGATCGCGCTGATACCTCCGCGGCGTGACAGTGACGCCTCGTCGCATCCTACTGCCCTCCTCCTGAGTCCAGACCAGCGTCATCTCTACGTGGCGCTCTCTAACCGGGATTCGGTTGCAGTCGTGTCAACCGCAGACGGCCACGTTGAGCGATATCTCAGTACCGGCTTGCCGGGTCAGACCTATGGTGGCAGCTATCCCGACGCGCTCGCACAGTCAGCGGACGGAAGGGAGTTGTACGTCGCCACCGCATCTGCCGACGCGGTCGCAGTGTTCGACGTGCATTCCGCCAACCCACAGCGCGCGGATTATTTCATTCCCACAGAGTGGTACCCGACGGCTGTAGCTGTCCATGGTGACAACCTGCTGATTGCGAGCGGGAAAGGGCAGGGAACAGGTCCTAACGCAGGTTGGCAAGACAACCCCAGCCGTCCGGGAGAGCGCCGCCATCCCTACATCGCGACCATGATTCAGGGCTCGCTCGCTCGCGTGTCGCTGCGTGAGGCGGAAAATAACCGCGACAAACTCACCCAGGAAGTCGTTCGCAGCAATCGGATGGAAGGCCGCACCGGCGAGATCAGTTTTCAGCGCGGCGAAAATCCGATCCATCATGTGATTTACATAATCAAGGAAAATCGCACCTACGATCAACTCTTTGGTGACATTCGGGAGGCGAACGGCGATGCCTCGCTGGTCATGTACGGGGAAGACATCACCCCGAACCAGCACAAGCTGGCGCGGCAGTTCGGAATTCTCGACAACTTCTACGATAGCGGCGAGGTCTCCGGCGACGGGCACGTGTGGTCCACGGCGGCCATCACCAGCGATTACACGGAGAAGACCTGGGAGATTAACTATCGCAGCAAAGAACGGGGTTACGACTACGAGGGATATGTCGGCGATGCGAACCCTATTACCCTCGGAATCTCCGATGTGAACGAGCCGGAAACGGGCTACTTGTGGGGCAACTTGGCGCGGCACAACCTCACCTATCGCCACTATGGCGAATTTGTGAACACCCGGTGGTGTCCGGAGATTCCCCTGAACAGCCCGGCATCGACCGGCGCAATCTCCGGGCATCCGCCGGATTGCGCGCGCAAGGCAGTAGAACTTGGCGAGAACTTACCAGAGAAGTTGGGTGGGGGCAAAAGCCCGTACCAATACAAGATTCCGCTGATCGCCTATGACGCGGCCACCAAGCCGGAGTTGCGCGGCCACTTCGATCCCAACTTTGCGGACTTCAATCTCAATTATCCCGACCAGTTCCGCGCTGACGAATTTCTGCGTGAGTTTGGGGCCTTCGTTCACGCTTGCGATACTGGCAGAGGCGCGCAGTTGCCCAACTTCGCGCTGCTGCGCTTGCCCGACGATCACACCGCCGGGACCCGTCCGGGATCGCCCACGCCGAACGCCTCTGTCGCGGACAATGATCTCGCTGTGGGGCGCGTGGTCGAGGCCGTTTCCAGCAGCCCCTATTGGGCTGACACGGCCATCTTCATCCTCGAGGATGACGCGCAGGACGGCGCCGACCACGTCGATGCGCACCGCAGCATCGCGCTGGTGATCAGCAGGTATTCGCCGGGTACGCCACAGCGTCCTTCTGTGGACCATCACTTCTACACTACAGTCAACCTGATCCACACAATGGAGGTCCTGCTGGGACTTCCGCCGATGAACAACAACGATGCCTATGCCGCGGTCATGGCGCCCTCGTTCACTGGAGGGGGCGAGCAGCCGCCATTCAAGGCTGACTATCGCAATCGCGATAATGGGACGATCTATCGGGCGAATCGGCCGGATGCTCCCGGCGCCAAGCAATCAGCTAGGCTCGACTTCTCAGTTGCCGATGCCGCGGACACCAACATCCTCAATGCCATCTTGTGGCGGGTGGCCAAGGGCAGAATGCCGATGCCCGCACCTCGCCACACCGTATTTCCGACGGGAAATGCCGGCGAGGCAGAAAAATAGGGGCGGCGCAATTGCGCGAACGCCGTTCGCCCCCATTGATCAAATGCTGACCTCTCCCGTCAGCCACGCCAGGTAGTCCTCGCTGCCGCCCTGCACTGCGAGCTCGACGCATTCGGGTAACTCGTAAGAGTGCAGTTCCTTGAAGGCCGCGCGCAATTGCACAGCGCGTTCAGCGGTCGTCTTGATCACCAGCAGGTACTCTGGTTCGTTCGCAATTTTTTGCTTCCATCGGTACACCGAGCGGATCGGCCCGACGATGTTGACACAGGCCGCCACTCTGCGCTCGACCAACTGCAAGGCAAGTTTCTCGGCGTCGTACTGCTTTCCGATCGTAGTGAGTACAATGCGCGCAGTTGTCATCCTCCGCTCCACCGCGAATATTTTGGTTCAGACTGTACCACGGCAGGGAGCACAAACCCCTCTATCAGCCTCTCAGCGTCAACAATTACGGCATCCATTTGGCAAAGTTAACTCCTCCCAAGATTGTTCACTTCACGAAGGGTTGGTGTATGATGGCGGTGCGTCTTGAGACCGCCAAAGCCACTTCCTGCGATTCAGCAAGGGCAGCGGCTCAAGAAGAGGAGGCGAGGCGTGACTCTCTGCATAGCTGCGGCCTGTGAAGATAAGAAGGGCAAAGACCGAATGGTAATCGGCACAGATTGGCGAATATCTGGAGCGATTTCTGCGGGGGCCGACATTCAAGACAAACTTTATTGGATTGACGATGACATGCTGGTGCTGATTTCTGGAGCAGTGACGCGAGCAGTTGAATTGCGCGATTGCTACCGCAAACTTCTATCTGGTATGAAGCAGAAAGACCCACCTGAACCGCTAACAAGTCAGAACATTAGAAGTTTCATTAGAGCAGGAGCGAAATTATACAAACGGGAACGGTCAGATGAAACAGTCAACTTTATGCTGGGCATGTCCTATAAGGACATGTTGACGAAAATCGCATCCACCGGTTCTTCCACGATGCTCTACGCCGCCCACATAGGTTTCGTCCACTTCAACAGTACCGTCCAACATTGGCCGCTGCGATTCCACCATAGCGCGACGAATGCGATGACAGAGATACCACGCGGTCTTGTAAGACCCCTTGTGCAAGCCCCAGATAGTACGCTTGAGTTGATGAGCACTCATGCCCTTCTTTGCCTCACAAAGCAGCAACGTGGCGAGAAACCAGATCGGCAGCGGAAGATGCGAGTCGTGGAAAATGGTTCCACTGGTCGCGGTGAACTGGTATTCACAGCCGACACATTCGTATCGAGCATAATCTTTCAGGCGGGACACGCGTGTGTCTTTGCAGCGCGGACACATAACGCCTTCGGGCCAGCGCAGCCGCTCAAGCAACTCACGGCAGCGAGCATCAGTCGAGTACATCTCATTAACTTCAGGGAGAGTCATGGCAGCACCTCGTAAACCGAAATCACCGTTGCAGCGCGTACCAACACGGAAGCTGGTTGCAGGCATAAAGCGCGACCTGCGAAAGATGCTCCAATCGGGGCCGATTGAAAGTCAGCGAAAACCGAAGAAAGGAAATAGGTAACGAGCATCATGGATACAGGATACACAACTCGTTACCCTTTGTCAAGTGAATAATCTTGACTCCTCCTATTCTTTCGCCAGAGTTTCGCTTGACGCGCGAGGTCATGCGGAAGTCCACTAAAAGTTGGTGTAGTGTCAACCGAAACTTGCCGACAGGAGACGAGTCTCCTGGAGCAGTGACTATGGTGCTGACAATCCGTATTGCCGGAGGTTGGTTCTACCGCATGCGCCGCTTGCTGGCGACGCTGTGCATTGGCGCGCTCGCCATGTTCATTGCTTACAAGGTGATCTTTGGCGCCAACGGCATGAAGGTTTATCAGGACAAGCGAGCGGAAGCTGTCCGCCTGCAACAGCAGATTGAGGGCGAGAAGAGGAAGAACGAGCAGCTGCAGCACCAGATCGACAGCCTGCAACGGGAAGATCCCGGTGCCATCGAGAAAGAAGCGCGCGAGCAATTGGGGTACGTTAAACCCGGCGAGGTCGTACTGGTCGAGCCGCAGGTCAAACCTGACGCCAAGCGCGCCCCCACGGTAGCTGAAGATCCCCATCAGTAATAGCGATCGCTTACGCTGGCGTCGAGGACCGCTGCCACCCCTGGCCGGCAATATTAACTTCTGTCCCGCCCAGCGACGTTGGTTCGCGTAAAACCTGTTTGTGGAATAAACTTGTGGGCAGCGAAATCTGTGGGGATTCCTGCCTCGTATCTCGGTTAAGGGAGAAAGTACCGGCGGGAGTGCACTGGGGGTGCTGTTCATGAAAGCGACTCGGCAGCGGCCTGACGTGGGCTGGACTTTCCCCGCTTAAACCATTTCGGCCGCCTGGCGGCAATCCAAAAGGAGATTCGACAATGACAAAGAAAGTGTTGTTGGTAATCGGGCTCTATCTATGCAGCATGACCGTGCTGGCAGTAGCGAAGGACATGAGCTGGAACGGCTGGATCAGCGATTCCAAGTGCGGCGCGAAGGGCGCAAATGCGGAGCATGCGGCCTGCGCCAAGAAGTGCATCGCAGCCGGCGAGAAGCCGGTGTTGGTGACCGACAAGGACATGAAGGTGGTTGCCATCGACAATCCGGACTCGGTGATGGCGCACCTTGCCCATCATGTGGAAGTGACGGGTAAGATGAACCCGGATGGCTCCATCCATGTAGACAAGGTGAAGATGCTGGCGCAAAAAGGCGGCAACGGCGGCGCCATGAGCGACATGAAACACTGAGTTCTGGCAACGTCACCGCAAGGCGGCTTAAGAGGCGCGGCCGCGTTGCACTGCTAACGAACCCTGCCATTTGTCGGCGGGGTTCGTACTATTGCAGCCGGTTTGAGGCGCAGAGGCAAGGGCCCAAGAATCTTTAGAAGGCGCGAACGTATTGGTGTTAAACGTTTCGATGCCCACCACGGGCGACATCAGGGCAGACTCCAAGGACAATTCGACTCACGGAAGATCGGAGCGGCGGAAAGCCACGCAAAATGACTATGAGGAACCGCTACAGCGGACGAGTTTCAAGGACGCATATTACGGTGATTCGGTTCGCCATCGGCGCTATTGTTGCGATCCTCGCCTCGCTTGCATGCCAGGCGCCCGCGCTGGCACAAACCTCGGACGCGAATTCGCCTCCACTGTCCTCGAACAGCCAGTCGCAGACTTCGGCCCCGATCGCGGGGAAGAAGCAGCAGGCAGGGGAACCTAAGGTGATTACCAAGCCCTCTCTGTTCTTCCCTGACCTGGCTCACGGCGGCCAACCGTTGACGTCCAGCGAAAAGTTCAAACTGGCTATCGTCACCAGTATTTCTCCCGTTGCGTTTGTCGGGTCAGGGCTCGGAGCTGGCATTGGACAAGCCGCCGACAGCCCCGCCGGGTATGGTCAAGGCGCCGAAGGCTTTGGCAAGCGATTTGGGGCCTCGATGGCGAACCGTGCCAGCACAAATCTGATCGGCACCTACTTTCTGTCCTCCGTACTGCACGACGATCCACGTTATTTCGTGATGGGAGACGGAAGCCTGAAGGAAAGCGTTAAGTATGCCCTTCGCCGGGTCGTGATCGTGCGAAAAGATGATGGAGGAGAAGCGTTCAACTGGCCTGGAGTCATTGCACCCTTGGCGGCAGCCGGGTTGGCAAACACATATATGCCAGATGCCCAAAGAACCGTGGGCTATACGTTTCAGAACTACGGTACCTCACTTGCTGTTTCCGCGGGGGTGAACCTGCTGAAAGAGTATTGGCCCACGATTACGAGGAAGATTCTGGTACCGATGGGAATGAGCCATGAGCCAAATAAGCCTTGATAAGTTTGCGCCTCCCTTAACCGCAAGCCATGACCGCATTCAGCGCGCCTCCGCGAGTTTGATTGCTGCGGACAGAATGGTTCCTGTGGCCGGGTGCGTGTGAGCACTTGCTTTGCTTGGACTTGCCTCGACGTGTTGCGCAAACTATTACGACGTAACTTGAATACAACAATGATAGTTGCCATACTTGCAACTGACTAGCACTAGTCACGTCTTTTTCGCTTGACCAGGCGGAACTGTTGTCCTAACCTAGCGACCAACCAATCGCAGCAGAGTGCAAGTAGCCGCTCACTGCCTCACTCCTCCAGGGAGGCCTCTGCCTCTCGTTGGGGACAGTAGGGTCTTTGTCGAACTGCATTTTGGACGGTGCCACGGGCCCGCGGGCTTTTTCGGTTTCGCCTTGAGTTAGATACGGTGGGCAATGTGGATTCGCCTCGCGAAGTCAGGATGACGAAGCTATGTATGTGGTCAATGAACCCACGCCAGGAGGTCTGGATGCAGGTATGTCTCCGTCAGGGGCATTGGTCTCCCCGGCGATGGAGTCGCCCAAGTGGTTTGCCGTGTACACAACTCCCCGCCATGAAAAGGCGGTAGCCAGGCACTTCGAATTCCGGGCGATCGAGTCGTTCCTGCCTCTTTACGCGGAGATGCACCGCTGGAAGAACGGTTGTAGGGTCAAAGTGGAGCAGCCGCTTTTTCCCGGCTATGTCTTCGCGCGAGTCGGACGAGGTGGCGCGACCCAAGTGCTCTCCGTACCCGGCGTTCTCTTGATCGTTGGTTCCGGACGTGAACCGCTGGCTCTGCCAGACTTCGAGATCGAGGCGCTGCGTTCGGGACTTCGCCTGCGCAGATTTGAGCCTCACCCTTACTTGGTTGTGGGCGAGAAGGCCCGTATCAAGTCAGGATCACTGGCCGGTATGGTGGGTGTCTTGGCCCGCAGGAAAAACAGCTTACGGGTGGTGCTCACCCTGGAGCTGATCATGCGCAGTGTGGCCGTGGAAGTGGATGCCGACGAGCTGGAGCGGGTCAACGCGTAGTTGCAGGTTCCCCAAGGGATGATCGGAAGCGGAGGGGTAAGCTTCGTTCAGAATTTCCCGGCAGCGAATCTCACCTGGGATGCAGCCCAATTGACGCGCAGTCGTCCGTAATTGGAAAGTATCTCCAACGCTGGCTTGATTTCCGGTTGGAAACCGTCGCTTTAGTGGTAGAATCACGGCGCAAGATCCCGGAACAAATCAAGCTTTAGCCGATTGTGCCATATACAGTTGCGCCCAGCCGGGGTCAATTAGGGGAAGTATTCTGTGTCGGCATGAGGAAGGACATTCAGAAGCAGGGAGACTGGTCAATGAAACGAATCTTTTTGGTCATACTTGTTGTAGCGACATTTCTTGCGGCGGGAGCCATCGCGCAGACCGCCGAGTCCCAAGCGCTGCACACACGCAAAAAGCGGATTGCTATCTTCGATTTCGACTACGCGACGGTCCAGAGCAGCTCGGCCGCGGTCTTCGGCACCAATGTGGACGTTGGAAAAGGCATCGCGGACCTGCTGGTGAGAGATCTGGTCAAGGACGGTACCTACTCCATAATCGAACGCAAGGCCATGGACAAGATCCTGGGCGAGCAGAACTTCTCCAACAGCGATCGCGCCAATTCGCAATCGGCTGCGAAGATCGGCAAAATTCTGGGCGTGGATGCCATTGTCGTCGGGAGTATTACCCAATTCGGAAACGACACTAAGGATACGAAGGTCGGCGGCGGCGGCGGTGGCTGGGGCGGATATGGCATCGGCGGCTTCTCTCACAAAAAGAGCAAGGCCGTGGTCGTTGTGGACGCGCGTCTGGTGAACATCGACACGGCGGAAATCATGGGCGTGGCTACCGGCAAAGGTGAGTCCTCCCGCGAAAGCACCTCTCTGTTGGGCGGCGGCGGCGGTTGGCATGGTTGGGGCGGCGGCGCCGTGGACTTCGGCAGCAGCGACTTCCAGCAGACCATTATCGGCGAGGCGGTGAACGCGGCGGTTACCCAAATGGCCACTGAACTGGTGGCCGACAATTCCAAACTGGAGGCCCGCACGGTTACGGTGGAGGGATTGGTCGCCGCTGTGGACGGAGGCCAGGTCATCCTGAATATCGGGTCCAAGGTCGGCCTGAAAGTTGGCGATCAGCTCACCGTACAGAGGGTGACGAGGGAGATCAAGGACCCTTCCACCGGTGCGGTAATTCGTCGCATGACTTCTCCCGTGGGCGTGATTCGTCTGACCGATGTGGATGAGATCTCCGCGGTCGGTACACCAGTTTCTGGTTCCGGCTTTAAGGTGGGCGATGAAGTGAAGACGATAACCCAGTAGGAAGGTAGGGAACATCCCGGTTGCACCAGCCCGCCTCCAAGTGGCGTGAGGGGTTTAGCCCGGGGGACGCAAGCCCCGGGCTAAATTGGAAAACACCACCGGGCCGCACAGCGGCGCCACTATCTTCCTAGAGCTTTCCTAGCGTGCGCCTTTTTCGAGTGGCGCAAGAATGACGGGCAAGTCCTCTTCGACTACTTGCGTCCCACCACCACTGTAAGAAAATCAGGCATGAGCGGATGTTTCTCGCTGGAGCGGAAGCCGGCATTGTGCAGCATCTGCCGATACTCAGCACAGGTGTAGGCATCGCCCGCGGGCGTGGACGCCAGCATGATTAACGCAAACCCGGCCGGCCGCGGAGGAGATACGCGGTCTTCGTTGGGTATCATAGCCAGGACCACCGCGCGACCATCTGGTTTGAGCGCGGCGTGCACCTTGCACAGCAACTTTTCGCATGTGGGCAGATCGAAATGGCTCAGGAAATTCGGCATGAGCACGAGATCGTAATCGCTGCCGTACTCGACATCAAACGCACTGCCGGGAAGGGTGTGATAGCGGTCTTTGAGCCCGGCTCTAGCAGCATTTTCCTGTGCGACCTGCAGAACGTTGGGCCAGTCCACAGCCCACACCTCACAGTTCGGGTTGAGTCGGGCGACCGCGATGCCGTAGAGACCGTGCCCCGCAGCGAGGTCGAGAACTTTCGACGCATGATCTTCGTTAGCGTTCAGATATTTGGCGAGGAGCTCGGCCGGTATCGCCATCATCGGCGCCATGGTGCGCGCGAATTCGACCCAGACCGGGTGCTCCGGAGCCACGGTGCTGGAGCCGATGTCAGGTGCGCCGCCGTTGCGCACCGCCGCGGCAACGTCCTTCCATCGCTCGGTGGTCATAGGTGAGAGTAGGAATCCGATGGCTCCGCCTATGTAAGCAGGCGAATGGTGGTCGAGGAAGATGGCTGAATTTGGCGTCAAGCTGTACCGGTTCAACTCCTTCGTCAGAAAACCCATGACCACCAGGAAGTCACAAAGCGGGCGGATGCCTCGTTCGGAGGCTTGACAGCGGCGCCCGATTGCGTCAGCGGTCTGGTTGCCTTCAGCGATGGCAGTGAATAGTTCCAGCTCGATCGCGGCCTTCAAAGCTTCGGTACGGTGATAGGCATTAACGGTGGCGAAAAATAGCTCTGGCGACGGTTGTGCATTGGGCGCAGGTGACACGATGGTACAACCTCCAAGATTGATCAAATATTTTCGCAGAGATGCGCCTAGAGATTCTTCACACTAAGAGGCATTCGTGCAAGCGCAAGGGCGGGCAGTTGGCATTGTTGCAGGCCACAGCTTACGAGGGGTTGCATTAGGTGCGGAGATCCTGGAGGTCCAGCGTACCCACCCTCCACATGGCAGAGGGTGGGTTGCCGACAGAAGCGCATTACTGTTTCATCGCCGTAAATTCGCTCTTGGTTCCATGCAGTTTGTCGTCCACCATAACCTTCAACGTCTTGCCATCGGCGGCGACCACAATTTTTGCCACACTGATGGCTTTGCCGTCGCGATAGTCGGTCTCCTCCAGCGTGTTCTTGCCTATCATCTTTACTGAGACGCTGGTCGTACCCGGATCGCCTTTGAAGGGCGCCTGCGCACCGTTCAGTTTCGCGGTGTAGGACTGACCCGTCGGCGTGGTCATGGTCAACTCGTCGCCGCTGACCTTGTAGGTCCACATCAGCCCATTGTCGGAGACGGTATCGACCTTGGAGGTTCGCCACGAGCCGGAGATCGCGTGGGCTCCGGCAGGGCCCTTGGCGACGCGGGTCTCCTCGCCTTTGCCGGTGACCGGTTCGGCGTTGGTGTTACTGCTGTCGCTAAAGGTGAACGTCAGGGTGTTGCCGTCTGAAGAAACCGCCATGCTTGAAGTCGCGACGGTCTTCCCGTTCTTCTTGTCGGTTTCTTCGATCTCGTGATCGTTTACGACGTTGATCGCAATGCTGTCGAAATACGGATGTCCGGTGACTCTCTGGTCCTGGCCATCGGCCTTAATGTCGATCGGTGGCACACAGGTTTTGCATTGATACATGCCATTCTGCAGCAGGTAAACGTCAGGCTTCTTGGGAAATTCGGCTTTTTTCAGATCGATCTTCCAGGTTCCATCGAAGGCGTTCTGCGCTGAGGCCACTACCGGCATCAGCAACAGAACCGCCAGTCCCACGAAAAATAGTTTCCTCATCGCGTATCCTCCGTTAACTCTTGACTGCGGTTGGCGATTATAGCGCAGTCCGACACGACCGGCTGAATTTTCTGAGGAACAGCCCTGTTACCCCGCTTCTGTATAATCCTTCCTCTCATGCACAACTTCTTCGCCCGACGCACCTCGTGGAACCTGACCACCAACCGCTACACCGAGGCGCTGGCGGCGCATCGGCGGGCCAGCAGGGAAGTGCTTGATTTGACGGCTTCCAACCCCACCACCATTGGCCTGCATTATCGCGAAGACAAACTGCTGAAGGCGCTGGTGAATGGTGAAGCGCTGACCTACAACCCCGAACCGAAGGGGCTGCTGTCTGCCCGCGCGGCTGTGTCAGCTTACTACGCAGCACACGGAAGCCAGGTCTCGCCTGACAATCTCATCCTGACTACCAGCACCAGCGAGGCGTATTCGTTCCTTTTCCGCCTGCTGTGCGATCCGGGAGACACGGTGCTGGTCCCCGCGCCGAGCTACCCGCTCTTCGATTTCCTCGCCGATCTCCAGGACGTGAAGCTCGAACCGTACGAGCTGGTGTATGACCACGGATGGCAGATCGATTTTCATTCGGCGCAGGCCGCGATAGAACGCGCGAGCAGGACAGCTTCGCGTTGCCGGGCGGTTCTGGTCGTGCATCCCAACAACCCGACGGGTTCATTTGTGAAACCGCCCGAGGCTAAAGAATTGAATCGCATTTGCGCGGCCGACGATATGGCAATAATTGCCGATGAAGTCTTCCTCGATTACTTCCTTACCAAAGATTCGCCGCTCACGTTTTCGTCAAACAGCACAGTACTGACCTTCACTCTGAGTGGGTTGTCGAAAATTTCCGGTCTGCCGCAGATGAAAATTGCATGGATTGCGGCGAGCGGCCCACTGCCGCTGCTGTCGGATGCGATGGGCCGGCTCGAAGTTATCGCCGATACCTACCTGTCGATGAATGCGCCACTGCAGTGGGCAGTTCCGGTCATGCTGGAGGAGCGGCACGGCATACAGCGCCAACTGCGGCAACGGATGACTGGAAATCTCGCTGTGCTCGATGCTGAACTGGCCTCGCAAGAACTCTGTCGCCGGCTGGAAGTCGAGGGCGGATGGTATGCCGTATTGCGCGTGCCGGTTGTGGGCCCCGACGAGGACCTTGCTATCGCCGGGCTACGCGAGACCGGCGTGCTGGTGCAGCCGGGTCATTTTTACGACTTCGCTGCGGATGGATATCTGGTGATCAGCCTTATTACTCCCGGCGATGAGTTCGCAGAAGGAATCCGGCGCCTGCTGGCATTTGTTGCTGGCTTTCATTCGTGAGAACGGGTTCTGTCTCAGGGTGAACAATTCCAGCAAAACAGCAGCCCACTTTGGGATGGCGGGACGTTATAATTACAAAACTGTGACCAAGTACTCGATTGTCGTCCCATTTCATAACGAAGAAGAGAATGTCACCGAGCTCTATGATCGGCTGAAGGTGGTGATGGAAGCCACCGGCGAGCCGTTCGAGCTGGTATTTGTGGACGATGGCAGCCGCGATCACACGTTCTGGATGTTGCAGCAGATCGCCGCGGTGGACCGCCGCGTGGTCGTGGTGAAACTGCGGCGCAACTTCGGGCAAACCTCGGCGCTGGCTGCGGGTTTCGATCACTCCGAAGGCGAGTATGTGATTGCCATGGACGGCGATCTGCAGCACGATCCGCACGACATTCCGCTGTTTCTGCAAAAGCTGCGCGAGGGCTACGACATCGTCAGCGGGTGGCGCAAGCAGCGCATTGACAACTTCGTGATGCGGCGTGTTCCCTCTATGATTGCCAACTGGCTGATGGCTAAGTTGAGCGGGGTCGAGTTGCACGATTTCGGCACCACCTTCAAGGCGTATCGTCGCGGAGTGGTGCAGGAAATCCCGCTCTACGGGGAACTGCATCGCTTTATTCCAGCGCTGGCCTCGGCTTACGGCGCGACCATTTGCGAGATCCCCATCCGCAATGTCAACCGGGAACGGGGCGAGTCGCATTACGGCATTTCGCGGACCTTCCGCGTGTTCTTCGATCTCATCACCATCCGTTTTCTGCTGAAGTACATGACGCGGCCGCTGCACTTTTTTGGTACCGTCGGGGCGCTAGGTTCGCTGGCTGGCTTCCTGATCGCAATATGGATGCTGTTCGAGAAGTTCGTTCGCGGAATCAACGTCATGGACGAACACGGCCCGTTGCTGGTGTTCGCCGCCGTGCTGATTGTAGCTGGCGTGCAATTGGTCGCGCTGGGACTGCTGGGTGAGCTGCAGGTGCGGCATTTCTACGAGCCGGCCAAGCGCGCCCCTTACACCGTGGACCGCGTATTGCGCTCATCGCACAGCCAATCGGCGCTGGCCGACTGAAGAGAGTGAATAGTGGTTAGTGGATAGTGGTTAGAAAGCGCAACAGACGTGGTGCGGTGCCTCAAGTTTATGGCCCGGATCAGCTAACCCACCCGACTGTTCACTACCACTAGCTTGACTAACAAGCCCCACCCCGCTCGCGGGTATTTCTTCATCGCCGCGGCCACGTTTTTCTGGGGGCTTTCGGCCACGCTGGGCCGCGCAGTTTTTACCGGCAGGCTCTTTGCCAGCGGGCAAGCCCTGCGTCCGATCGACCCTCTCATCCTAGCCCAGAGCCGAACCAGCATTGCCTTTCTAATACTCCTGCCGATCTTGCTGCTAAAGGGAAGGTCGTCGCTGCGCGTGCGGAGTCGCAGCCATCTGTTGCAGTTCTTTCTGTTGGGGATTCTCGGGCTGGCAGCCGCCAACTACTTCTACTATTTCGCCATCCAGAAGACGAGCGTTGCGACCGCGATCGTCCTGCAATATGTCGCGCCGGTGTGGGTGCTGCTGTACATGCTGGCGCGCCGGCTCCAGCGGCCGACGTTGCGGCGCGTCAGCGGTGTGGTCCTGGCTGTGCTTGGCTGCGGACTGGCGGTGGGAGAACTGGCGGCGCAGCGCGGATTTCCCTGGCTTGTGATCTCAGGGATTCGCTTCAATACGTTGGGCGTCGTGGCTGCGGAACTGGCAGCGGTCTCGTTCGCCTTCTATAACGTCTTCGGTCAACACTTGCTGCAGATTTACCAGCGCTGGACGGTCCTGGTGTATTCCCTGCTGGGTGCGGCGGTTTTCTGGCAACTGGTAAATCCGCCTTGGAAAATCATCGCTCAGCATTACACGGGAGGGCAGTGGCTTTTCATGGCCGTCTTCTCCGTCACCTCCATGCTGGTTCCGTTCTCGCTCTACTTCACCGGATTGCAGCATCTCGATCCCACGCGCGCTATCGTGACCGCCTGCCTCGAACCGGTGTGGGCGATTTTGCTGACCGCGCTCATCCTCGGCGAACTGGTGTCGCCCATGCAGGTGGTCGGAATCGTTGTGGTGTTGTCAGCGACCATCCTGGTGCAGAGGCCGGAGCGCCCGGACCGCCGCGAGCCGCTGATTGCGGTTGAGCCGATCGAGTGAGGCCGCAGATTGTTAATGAAGGCCTCGCTGGGCGCAATGGAACCTACGCGCTTTTTCGCTCTAAAAGTTGAACAGCGTCATCAGGTCGCCGATGGCGGGGCTGTTGGTCGGGAAATAGGGGGCACCGGGCGCACTTTCAGGATTGGGAAGATTGTCGCGGCTCCGCGACGACAACGGCTTCAGTCCCCAGTTCTTCTCAATGAATTTCAGCAGCGAGGCGTGGTCGCCGTAGGTGTGGTCCACGTACCCGGGCTTGGCGAACGGCGAAACCACGATGAGCGGAATGCGTGGACCATCGCCGAAAAAGTCAATGGGCTGAATGTAACCAGAGTCGTAAAGTCCGCCCGATTCGTCGAGGGTAATGAAGATGGCGGTTTGCTGCCACAAACTGTTCTGCGCCTTGATGGTATCCACCAGATTGCGGCAGAAGGCTTCGTACAGCTCCGGCAGCGATGTGCCGGGATGGCCATCCACGATGTCATCCGGTTTCACAAACGAGACCGCAGGCAAGGTGCCGTTCTGCACGTCTTGATAGAACTGGGTGATGTCCTGAAGGTTGCTCTTGAGATCGGTGGTCATGATGGACGGCGCGTACTGGAAGGGATTACAGATGTCACAGTAGTGCGAGTAAACTCCGCCAAAGCCGCTCGAACTGAATCCTTCGCCATAATACTTCCAGGAAATGCCTGCGGCCGAGAGCGCGTCGCCGATGGTGGGAACCGAAGATGGCCCTACGCTGTGGCTCTGGTCGGCGCGCAGTGTGCCGTCACGGTTGTAGGCAGGATCCTGATTGTTCACCAGGTAATACGCCCCAGGCGCGCAGTTGCCGGAATTGAATGGCTTATAGGGCAGCGCGGCCAGGTAGTCCATGATGGCCGACACGCCCGGCTGGGTGGAATCGGAGCAGTTGGTGTAGGAGGCATTGCTCTCGTTGCCGGAATCTGCAATGTAGAAGCCGTCTTGCTGATACCAATTGCTGCTCCCCACATAAGGGTTGGGATTCTCCACCTGCAGCGCCGGCGGGGTGGCGGGGTTGCCGCTGGCATCGCTATAGACGAGCGGCGCACCCGTTCCGATGGAAATGGAGTTCGGTCCGGTTCCGCCCAATAGGAACTGGTGATAGTTATCGCTGATGGCGTAGGTATTGGCGAGAGACGCGAAGTAGGGCACATCCCCGGCAGCCATGTTGTAGAAGCCCATCGAAATCGCCCCCTGAAAGGTCGACTGGTCGGTGAATGGCAACGGTGGAGGCGTATTCTCCAGTCCCCAGCCAACGGAAGTTCCTACCCATGGGAACAGATCAGCGGCGCACCCGCTCGGATTGGAACTGGTAATGCTGGCGGCACTGCAGTCGATCTCCTGCCACATCTGGTAGAAGCGATGGACCGGATCGCCCATCGTATCCGAGTACTTCAGGTACTGGGTGATCGGAAACGGGCCGTTTGGCAAATCGGCGGGAAAGCGCTTGTCGGGGACGAAATAAAATTGCGGGAAAATGCCGCCGTCGTGCAGCAGCTTTTGGTCGCCAGGAGCGAGCCCCGGATCAGACGCGATGCCATATTGAATCGCCGGTGGAAACAAAAGCGGATTCAAAGTTGTGTTGGGCTGCGGCAGGGTAGAAAAGTTGCCAGTCTGCGGCGGACTCAACCGATAGATGTCGTTGTCGTTGGCTTGATGCTGCGCTGCTGCGGCGAAGTTCGGACCTGGAGCTCCGGTCGCAGTCACGACTTGCTGCGACAATAAGTTCCAAACCTGCTGCGATGAATCGCGCGGCTGATACGTCGCGAAAAGGTTATCGAAGCTGCGGTTTTCGCCAATGACGATAATGACGTGCTTGATGGGAGTGGTGGTGCTCGGGCCGCCGGGTGGAGGCTGAGAAGGCGCCGGAGTGGACGTCCCGTCGCATCCAACGAGCTGAACAGCAAGCGCCAGTGCGAGCGCGCGTTTGAGATAGAGTGAACCGTCGGCCAGCAAGGTCATATGTTGTGTCACCCGGTTTGAACAGAGCGGCGATGCGGGTCTGCGACCGGCAATTTCGTGTTCTGCATTCGCGCCACTTCTTGCAGAGGGATTCTAACCTGAGTCCCCGTCTGGACGGCACAGAATTCTGTCTTGGCATTTGCTCAGAGGCCGGAGCGCCAGGACCGCCGTGAGCCGCTGATTGCGGTTGAGCCGATTGAATGACTAAGTGGGTTAGCGGCTGGCCTTACTGGTCGGCGTGCGCGCATGCGGTTGCGCATCCGCGTAGAGCGCGTCAATCTCTTTTTTGTAGAGCTGCTCCAGATGACGGCGGCGCAGCTTCATGCTGGGGGTGAGTGTTCCGTCTTCGATGCTGAGCTCGGCGTGAATCACCAGCACCCGCTTCAGCCTCTCGAACTGGGCAAGGTTCTGGTTCAATTCTTCGACGATCTCTTCGTAGAGCGACTGCACTTGCAGGGACTTCACCAGTTGCCGGTGGGTGGTGAACTTGACCCCATGGCTGTTCGCCCATTCTTCCAGGATGGGGAAGTTGGGAACAATCAAGACAGCAGGGAAGCGCCGCCTGTCGCCAAGCAAGGCCGCCTCACCCACGAATAGGTTCGCCTTGAGCGAACTCTCGATTGGCTGGGGGGCGATGAATTTTCCGCCCGAAGTCTTGATCAGGTCTTTCTTGCGGTCGGTAATCGAAAGATATCCGTCCTCGTCGAGGGCTGCCACATCGCCGGTTTTGAACCATCCATCCTCAAACGCTGCAGCAGTTTCCTCCGGCATTCTCCAGTAACCCTTGAACACCGACGGACCCCGCGCGAGCAGTTCGCCATCGGCAGCGATTTTGACTTCCACGTTCGACAAAGCCTTGCCCACCGTGCCCAGCCGATGATTGATCGGATTGTTCAGCGCAATGACCGGTGAGGTTTCGGTCAGGCCATAGCCTTCGTGGATGCGAATGCCGATATCGGCGAACCAGGTGGCAATCTCGCGGCCGAGCGGAGCGCCTCCGGAAACAAAGATGCGTGCACGGCCACCCATCGCGTGGCGCACCTTGGAAAATACCAGCTTGTTCGCCAGTTTCCACGAGAGGGAAGTCGGAGTTTCGCCGCGAAGGACCGCCTCGCGGTTGGCGCTTCCCACCGACATGGCCCAGTTGAAGAGCTTACGTTTTACGCCCTGCGTCTTGTGCTCAACCGAGTTGTAGATTTTTTCGTACACTCGGGGCACGGCCACGAAGATGGTGGGATGCACCTCGGCCAGCGTGCGCGGGAGATCGTCAATGCTGGGGCAGTAGGCGATAGGAACGCTCCAGTGCATCATGCCGTAATCCAGATGCCGCGCGGTTACGTGCGACAACGGCAGAAACGAAACGCAGAGGTCATCTTGGCCCACGTCAAACATGTCGAGCGAGACGCTCAGGTTTGCGGCCAGGTTGCCGTGCGTCAGCATCACGCCCTTGGGTATGCCGGTGGTTCCCGATGTATAAATCAGCGTCGCCAGGTCGTCAGGCTCAACGGCCCGCCCCAAGTCCTCGATTTTTGGGTCCGGTCCGGGGATAGCGTTCCGCAAAAAGCTCTGCATGGGGACGGCTTCGGTGAGCTCGGGAGCGTCATCCATGATGACGATGCGTTCCACCTTGGTCTGGTGCTGGATGGAAGCGATCTTCTCGTACTGCTTGGGAGTGGAGACGAAGACGATGCCGGCCTCCGAATGTTGCAGCAGGTACAGGCTCTGCTCGGCGGTCTGGGTCGCGTAAATGGGGACGTCAACTGCGCCCAGCAGCAAGGTGGCGAAGTCGGCAATCGCCCACTCCGGGCGGTTCTCGCTCAGGATGGCCACCCGGTCGCCCTTGCCGATCCCCCAAGCCTGTAATTGGCGCGCGGTAGCAAATACCTGCGCCTGCAGTTGGGTGGAGGAAATGGGTTTCCACGCGCCCGATTCGCGCGTCAGCATCACGCGGCCACTGTTGCGCTCCACAACCGCAAAGAAGATTTCGTTGATGGTCTGAATATTCATTTCCGAAGCAATGCGAGCGACCATCTTTCGAGACGGCTGGCCCAGGCCCAAATGTTAGCTTCTCCGCGGCCAAGAGGCTGTGATCTATGACATCTATGGCTGTGTTACAACCAAGTGAACCAGGCCCGATCTCCCGGGGCTACGGAACTGCTTTCGGAGCAACTGCCTGTTCCCCGCCGCCTTGCATCCCGTTGAGAAAAATATCGACCACCGGATCCGCCACATTGGACAGCCGGTACTCGTGCTCACTCAACACCCAGGAGGTCACCATCTCGTCAAGCGCTCCGAAGAAACAGTTGGCCGCAATTTTCTCTGGCAGGTCGCAGCGAAAGACGCCGCTGGCCTGGCCTTCGTGGATGGCCGCGCGCACCAAGCGGAGGTATTCGACCATGTGGTGGTGCGAGAATTCGGACAGGAAGCGCGTGCTCTGCCGCAGTTCCATCTGAAATACCACCGCCAGATTGCGGTTGGACCCCAGGGCATTCAAATGAAGAAAAGCCAGCCGCCGCAAGCGCTGAGCGGGGCTGGGAAGCTTCTCGACCTCGGTGCGCGCGTGGCTCATAAATGCATCGAACGCCGTGTTGATGGCGGTCATCAAGATCTCTTCTTTGTTCTTGAAGTAGAGATAGACGGTGCCATCAGCGACGCTGGCGCGATCGGCAATGTCGGAGATTCGCGAATTAAAAAACCCCTTATCGGCAAATACCGCGACCGCAGCGTCGAGGATGCGCTGATATTTTTCAGCATTGCGGTTTGTGCCGCCGCCGGCGTTGCCCGTAGCAGGCAAAAGAGGTTGAGATTCCTGCTTCATCAAAGGCCCACAAACAGAAGCGGCTGTACTTGGTCTGCGACTCCCGCACTCCCGCAACCGATCCGCGCGGCGAGACGGTACAACGCTGCCGAATGAATGTTCATTCAGTTGTAATTTATAGCCATGGCTGGATTTACGCAATCGAAAGCGCGATTCCCAAAATGGTTCGCCGGGCAACGTGTGGCGTATCGTGGCGCTTTAGTGTCACAATGCCTCGACTGCCAAATTCTTCAGAGATTGATGTCGGATCGAGAGGAGAATCTTCATGAAACAAATACTACTGGCGCTGCTGATCGCGGCGTCGTTATTGCCTGCGAGTCCCGCCGCAGGCAAGCCCAGCGAGGCACCGCCGCCCAAGATCAAGGTGGGCGACATGGCGCCGGATTTTACCCTGCAAGACCAGAACGGAAACAAGGTTTCTCTGCACGACTTCAAGGGTAAGAAGAACGTCGCGCTGGCGTTCTACATCTTCGCCTTCACCGGTGGTTGAACCAAGCAGATGCAGGCTTTCCAGCAGAACTTGAGCAAGCTGGAAGCTGCCGATACCCAGGTGCTGGGTGTGAGTATGGATTCTCCCTTCTCGAACAAGGCGTGGGCGGAAAAGATTGGCGTTACCTTCCCGTTGCTCAGTGACTGGGGCGGCGATGTTACCAAGGAGTACGGCCTCTACAACCCGAAGTACAAGGCCGCGCGGCGGGTAAATTACCTGATCGACAAAGAGGGCAAGGTGGTCGAGATGCAACTGGACTCGGAGGCCATCGATCCGACGAAGACCGTGGAGGCCTGCCAGGCAAGGAAGTTGGGGCGATAACGCTTGCCTCAATCCGTCTCGTCAAAGGCACGCAAGCGGGGGCGGCACTGGCCATGAGTGTTTCCTTGTGATTAATCGTGTGACTGAGGCATTCGTTGATGACACGCCAGGTGAAGCTTCCGTGCGCGGATTTCTGCACCGGGCTGCAAAGACAGGAACTGGCTTCCTGGTGCTCACCCACGGAGCGGGCGGCAATTGCAATGCGTCGCTGCTGGTTGCTCTGGCGGACAAGTTCGCGGCATCTGGGGTCAGCACGCTTCGCTGCGACGTGCCGTTTCGCCAGCGCCGTCCGCACGGCCCGCCGTCTCCCTCCGACGCAAAACATGATCAAGCCGGACTGCGGCGAGCGGTCGAGCTCATGAAGAAGCAGTTTGCGGGACGGGCTTTTCTCGGCGGTGTCTCCTACGGCGGACGGCAAGCGAGCATGTTGGCGACCGCGGAGCCAACGTTGGTGGAAGGGATGCTCCTGCTATCTTATCCGCTACATCCTCCGGGACGGCCGGCGCAGTTGCGGACCGCGCATTTCCCAAGCCTGCGGACTCCGGCTCTCTTCGTCAGCGGTACGCGTGATCCTTTCGGCTCGATTGAAGAATTGGCGGACGCGATCAAGCTGATTCCTGCGCCCACGAAACTGGTTCCGATCGAAGGCGCAGGACACGCTCTGTTGCAGAAGGCGAATCGCGAGCAATTGCCGGAGAATGTGGTTCACGAATTTGGTAGGTTCTTCTCCCACTCTAAGTAAAAGCAGGTCCCTCCACTCGGCCACCGCTGCGACCTCGGTCGGGGTGACAACTTATTGTTGTGATGACAACCCGTTGCTGTGATGACAAAGTCATAACAAAATGACAGACTGTGCACAAATGACACTCTATGCACAAACTGACACATTAGGCAGAACTGACAACTTACGCTGTAATGACAGATTTGATCATTGGTGACGATTAGCCGGTGATTCCTCTCAGGTGTAACATGATGCCGCGTTTGCCGGAGGTGCTCTGTGCTCGACCGTCGCCGCTTCCTCACCACCACTGCTGGATTCGCTGCCGCTTTTGCCTTTCGTAATGATCTGTCCGCCCAACTGCAGAATGTTCCGGCGTCGCTGCCGGACCCGAAGGTATTTGGCAGCGATGACGAGGGCTATTGGGCGGAACTGCGCAAGCAGTTCCTGATCCCCGCCGACGAAATTTATTTGAACAACGGTACCGTGGGCTCCAGTCCTGCACCCGTGCTGCGGGCGGTCTTCGACGGCTACACCTCGACGGAGAAGCTTGACGAGGCCGATCCCGAGGACTACCCCATCTGGGGCTACGCAGCATGGAATGAGTTTCGCGATCCACTGGCGGCGTTCGTGGGCTGCACCCGCGACGAGATCGCGCTGTTGCGCAATGCCACGGAGGCCAACAGCTACATCGCCAACGGCATTGACATGAAGCCCGGCGACGAAGTGCTGATGACCGACCAGGAACATCCCGGCGGCGAACAGCCGTGGCAGTTGAAGGCCAAGCGCTACGGTATCGTGGTGAAAAAAGTTGCGTTGCCCATGCCGGTGAAGGACGCGCCGCAGGTCCTCAATCTGTTCAATGACGCAATCACTGCGCATACGCGGATCATCTTCTTCAGCCACATCACCACCGCGACCGGCGTGGTATTGCCGGCAAAGGAACTGTGCGCACTGGCGCGGTCGAAGGGCATTCTCTCCGCGGTTGACGGCGCTCACGTCACGGGCATGATGCGGCTCAATATCCGCGATCTCGGTTGTGACATGTACACCTCAAGCCCTCACAAGTGGCTACAGTCGCCCAAGGGATCAGGCTATCTCTACGTGCGCGACGAAGTGATCGATCGCCTGTGGAACACCATCGTGACCGAAGGCTGGGAAGAGCCCAAGCTGCGGGCGGAGCGCTTTCAGCGGATCGGATCATCCAACGTGCCGGCGCTTTGCGGGCTGCGTGCGTCCATCAAGATGGCGAACGACATAGGAATGGACCGCATCGAGCGGCGTCATCGTCAGCTTGCAGACTACATACTGGCGCAGATGCAGAAACGCGGCGCGGAATCGTGGACATCGCCCCACCCAGGGCTGCGTTGCGCCATCGTTACCGTGAACGTACCGCCGATCCAGCGCACCGACCTGGAGAACTGGCTGTGGACGACCAGGAAGATTCGCATCCGCGGCGGCGAACCGTCGAAGTTGCGGCTCTCCACGCCGTATTATCTACAGAAGAAAGACCTCGATCGCTTCCTGACTTCGTTCGACGATTACAAGCGGGAAAAGAAGATTGCGTGAAGAGTGGCGTTAGGGCGCTCTGCGATCGAACGTCGATTTTAGATTCAACCACACCAGCATCTATGAACTGCCTGTTTCGCGTTTGGCTTCCGCTTCCGGCTCGGGTACGATGGAGGTTCGCCCTAGCTGCATAGCCATGAAACCAGTTTTCTTAGGACTTCTTTTTCTTTTCTCACTCACGACAGTCTTCGCAGCGGCGCAGCAGGTGCCCGCCGGTGCTCCGACACAAGCCGTGCCTGCGCCACAAACGCCTGTTCTCCCACTGCCAGCAACTCCTGCGCAACAAGCGCCACAGCAGCCCACAGTGGTGAACCCGGCGCCGGCAGGACCGGCGCAGTCGCCAACCGCTCCGGATTATTCCCAGGAAGCCGTTGTCATCGAACATTATCACCAGGTCATGCGTTTCGAGAATGACGGCACGGGGCGGGACCAACTCGATGCCCAAATCAGGATCGTCAGCGAGAGCGGTGTGCAAGGGATGGGCCAGCTCAAGGTTGGCTACAGTGCGCTCAGCGACAAGCTGGAAATCGTCTATGTGAGAGTGCGCAAGCCCGACGGAACGGTCATTACCGCGCAGGAATCCGCCATCCAGGACCTCACCCTGCCCGACGCCCCGGTGTACACCGACTATCACGAAAAACACATCAGCGTTCCGTCCTTGCGTCCGGGAGACGTGCTGGAGTACGAGTTCGTCCGCACCATTACGAATCCGCTGACCCCGGGACAGTTCTGGACCAGTGTCAACTTTTCCGACAAGGGCATCATCCTCGATCAGCAGTTGGAGATCAACGTTCCCAAGGCGCGGCAGATCAAGCTGAAGAGCAAGCCCGGTTATGAGCCCAAGATTACCGATGAGGGCGACCGGCGCATCTATCGCTGGACCTACACTCACCTGAAAGACGAGGAGGAAGGCCCGACCGGCAAGAAAAAGAAGAAGAACCCGCACCGGCCGGAAGAAGAAATTCCCACCGTCCAGCTAACCACCTTTCAAAGCTGGGAAGAGCTGGGAGCCTGGTACGCCTCGCTGGAGCGGGAGCGGCGCCAGCCGAACGATGCGATCAAGGCGGAAGGCGCAAAACTGGTGCAAGGCAAGACGGACGACATGGCGAAGGTAAAGGCGCTGTATGAATATGTCTCGCGCAACATTCGTTATGTCAGCTTGTCCTTTGGGCTGGGCCGCTATCAGCCGCACGCGGCCAGCGAGGTGCTAAGCAACGGCTACGGTGATTGCAAGGACAAGAACACGCTGCTGGCTGCGTTGCTGGCGGCCGAGGGGTTTCAGGCGACTTCGGTACTTATCGGGTCGCAACATGAACTCGACCCCGAGATTCCTTCTCCGTCGCAGTTCGACCATGTGATCACGCGGGTTGCGGTCAACGGAAAAGATATCTGGCTCGACAGCACCAATGGCGTCGCCCCCTTCCGCATGCTGTCCGCCCCTTTGCGCAAGAAGCAAGCCCTGGCGATTCTTCCTGACGGCAAAGCCGGCCTGGTATGGACCCCCGCTGAGTTGCCGTTTGCCGCTTTCGATCGCACCCAGGTCAAAGGCTCGATCAACGAAACCGGGACGCTGAAGGCGCACTTCGCCATTCATCTGCGAGGCGACCAGGAGTTGTTTTTGCGTTTTGCTCTGCGCCAGATGCCGGGAAATCGCTGGAAGGACTTCTTCACCATGGTGCTGCAACGCACGGGGATGCAGGGAGCTGAGATCGACAACCTGAAAGTCAGCGATCCCAGCGACCCTGACAATCCGCTGCAGATCGATCTGGATGCCACCGTGAACAACTATTTCGACTGGTCGGCGCCGGAATCGAAGATGAGCTTACTGTTCATGCAGATCGCTCTTCCTCCGGAAGGTGACGCCGAGGACGACAACCAGGCGCATCCCAAGCCCATCAAGCTGGGCGCGCCCGGAGAGTCAAGCGTTGAGCTGCAGGTCACGGTCCCACCGAAGTACACCGTACACCTTCCGATCGGGGTCGAGGTCAAGCGCGACTACGCGCAGTATGGTTCCAGCTATAAGTTCGAAGCCGGGCAGTTGACCGCTATTCGCACGCTGAAACTGCTCAGCGGGGAACTGCCGGTGACGCGACGCGAAGATTACGCCGCCTTCCGCCGGGCCGTGGCAGCCGATGAGGCGCAACAGATCTCGCTGGATAACAAGTCTCCCGGGATGGCGGGTGTGGGCGCCAACGAATCGGCTGACGATTTGGAAGAATCTGCGGAACAGGCCCTCAAGAACAACAACTACGAGCTGGCGGTAAGTCTTTTGCAGCGCGTGGTGAAGTTGGAACCCAAGCACAAGATGGCGTGGGACGAGCTGGGACGCGCCTATTTAGGACTCAACCAGAACGATCAGGCCATCGACGCGTTCAAGAAGCAGATTGAGGTAGATGCCTACCACCAGTACGCATACACCGACCTGGGAGTGGCCTACCAGCGGGAATTGAAGTACGACCAGGCCATTCAGCAATTCCAGAAGCAAATCGAGATCAACCCGCTCGATCCGATGGCCCATGCGAGTTTGGGCGAATTGTACGTTGAGCAAAAGAAATTCGCGGAGGCCGTTCCCGAACTGGAGAAGGCTGTAACTCTTCAGCCCAACAATCCGGTGCTGTTGATTTCGCTCGGGCAGTCTTACCTCGCAACCAACCAGACCGACAAGGGCATGGCGCAATTTGAGAAGGCCATCAGCGTGTCGCCCAGCCCGCTAACCTGGAACAACATCGCGTACTCCCTGGCGGAACAGAACGTACAACTGGACCGCGCCGACAAATATGCCGATGCGGCCATCAATTCATTGCAGACGCAACTGCGCGACGTCAGACTGGACAGCCTGCGTTTTCAGGACCTGGGGGCGGCACAGTTCTTGTACAACATCTGGGATACCAAGGGCTGGATCGAGTTCAAGCGGGGCGATCTGGACCTAGCGGAGCAGTACATCAACGCCGCATGGCAGGCCAGCGGCAGTGGCGCCATCGGTGAACACCTGGGCGAAATTTACGAAAAGCAGGGAAAGCGTGAGCAAGCGATTCGTGTCTATGTCGCGGCGCTGGCCGGCGATCAACCCAGCGACAGTGCGCGCGCCCGGCTGGATACGCTGGGAGTCAGCAAAGGAATCGAGCACAAGGTTGAGGAAGCTCGCCGCGAGCTGCAAGGGCGGCGCACTACCGCGCTCCACATATCGGGCAAGGGCAGTGCTGAGTTCTTCCTGCTGATCTCACCCGCGAGGGTGGAACAAGTGAAGTTCATCAAGGGGAGCGATGGGCTGAAGAGCTTGTCCGCCGTTCTGGAGAAAACCGACGTGGGGATGAAGTTTCCGGCGAGTGCCGAAGTGCGCGTGGTGCGGCGGGCCGTGGTGACGTGCGGAACGCCAGCAGGCCCATCGGTCGCGGGAGCATCCGGCAAGGGAAAAGCCCCACCCGCCGCGGTTGCAAGCCAGGAACCACAGGGGCCGGCCGGGCCATGCAGCATCGAATTGCGCCCTGCCGAATCGGTACGCACCTTGGATTGAAGACTTCCCCAGGCCAGATCGGAGGCGATCAATTTCGCGGCAAGATAGAGAACGCTGAACCGGAGATTTCAATGAACGACCTGCGGTACCCTATTGGCAAATTCGAATGGATCCCACCTGATGACGAAGCCCAGATGGCCCAGCGGCGTGTGCATTACATCGAGGTGCTGTCCGGGCTGCCAGCGCAGATGCGCACTGCGGTGCGGGATTTAAGTCCTGTCCAACTCGACACGCCGTATCGTCCCCAGGGCTGGAGCGTGCGGCAGGTGGTGCATCATGTACCCGATAGTCACCTGAACGCCTACATCCGCTTCAAGCTTGCGCTTACCGAAGACGGGCCCACGATCAAGCCCTACCAGGAAAACTTGTGGGCCGAACTGCCCGACAGCGCCATAACCCCGGTGGAAGTGTCTCTACAACTGCTGGCGGCGCTCCATTCCCGCTGGGTCGATTTGTTGAAGACGCTGAAGCCCGCGGACTTTGCCCGCACCCTGAACCATCCTGAGCGCGGAGTGCTTTCGCTCGACCAGATGCTGGCCATGTATGCGTGGCACTCGGCGCACCACTTGACCCACATCACCGCACTGCGTGAGCGCATGAGGTGGAAGCAGAGCGCGGCAGCAGGATAGCGCCACCTTGACTCACCGTGACCGCCCCTTTCCGCAAAGCAAACCGGCAGAGAAATTGAGATGGGCCATTGAAAAGGTACGTCATTGGCCCGGCGCATTGCTCGATGACCGGACCGCTTCCTGGCACTGGCTGGCTGAGGTCAACACCTTGTCAATGGCTGGATCGGCCCGCAGCTTGGCCAGCAGCGGGTCGGAAACGATATTCGAGTACGCGCAGTAGTTTCGCTCGACAGCACTCTGCAGCAGATCGAGCGCAACCTGCTTTTTGCCGCAGTATCCCAGTAAGGCCCCTTCGAAGTACAAGATCTCAGGGTCCGGTTCGGCTGCCTGGTTGGTTTCCAACTCCTGCGCAATCCGGTCCAGCTCTGACGCTGGCCGCAGTTGCAGGCAAGCTTCCAGCAGATCGCGGTGATAGCGCGGAGCGGTGGACATTTGCTTGACGGCTTCCTTGGCTTCTGCGATTTTGCCCTCGCGCAGAAGAATCGATGGCAGGACGTAGGCGGCCCATTCCGAGCCGGCGTCCAAGCGGACGAAATCCCTGGCCCGCGAAGTGTTACCCAGTTCCATGAAGGCCCAGGCGCAAGAGCGGAAGGTATAGTTGCCGGGATCGAGCGCCAGCGCCGCATCGCACTCTTTTGTGGACTGCTCCAGCATCCCCGCGTAACGATAAACATAGCTCAGCGCAAAATGGGCCTGAGCGCTTTCCGGACGGCGCTTGACCAGTGCCTGCGCTGCCGCGTAGGCCTTTCCCAGTTCGCCTCTCTCGACGCGATTGGCGATCAACTGCCCGGCGGCAACGCTGAGGTCGGGATCTAAGGTCAAAGCACGCTCGTAGGCCTGGTTGGAGCGTTGGAACATAACTTCGCCACCGTCGGAATAGGTGGCATCGTAGTAGCAACGCAGGCCCAACTGCTCCCAGGCGGGCGCGTAGTTCGGATCCATCTCAACCACATGCTCCAGCACCGCGATGGCGTCCTTGTTCGCTCCGGGATCATGGGGCAGGGCGACGCTGTGCAGATAGAGGTCATAGGCTTCCGGGTTCTTGGGACGAGTGCCCGTTTTGGCGGGCCCGCCGGTCACGCCCAGAGTCGGGAGCAATCCCTGACGCACTTGGGCGGTCATCTCACCCTGCAAAGCGATGAGGTCCTGGGCGGGGGTCGTCAGGCTGGTTTGCCAAAGCAGGCGGTCGTGGTTGACGTCGATGGCTTCCAACGTAACCAGCAGATTGTCCCCTTGCTTCAAGAAGTGTCCGGTCAGAACAGTCGCAACGTGCAGTTGCCGCCCCGCCTGCTCCGGGTCGACATTGTTGGCTGCATATTTTTGCGTGCTTGAAGAAGGGCGAACATCCAGGCTACGGGTGTAAGTAAGCACATTGGCGATTTCGTCGGCCAGCGCGAAGCGAAGAAACTCCACACTAATATCGCCGTTGGTATTCTGCAAGGGCAGCACGGCAATCGTGTTCTTGGCGGCGGTACCAACCCCGAGGCGACGCTTTAACCACCACGCTCCCACGGGTATCAGCAGGGTCAGGAGCAACGCGATCACCCCTAGCAGGAAATAGGTTTGGGTCCGGTTCGTGGTTTGAAATGTGCTGGTCTGGATACGGTATGGCAAAGCGGCGCGAAACCGTCCGCTGGTGGTTACCCCAGGCTCCGTTTCCCGCTTCAGCGACTGAAGATCGCCCTTCATGGCCAGTGCGGTCGGATAGCGGTTGCCACGGTTCTTCTCCATCGCCCGGCCAAGGATGCCCTCCAGATCGGGGGGAAGCGCGGGGTTCAGCTTCAAGGGAGAAACTGGTTTGCGGTTCAGGATCGCATCCAGCGTGGTTACCGCGTTGGTCCCGGCGAAAGGCTTCTGACCGGTCGCCATCTGGTAAAGCACGACACCGAGGGAGAACAGGTCGCTGCGCTGGTCAAGTTCTTCGCCGCGGGCCTGCTCGGGAGACATGTAAACCGCGGTTCCGAAAACGTCGCCGGCAACCGACAGCGGATCGTCGGGCAATCCATCGCCGGTCTCCATTCCGCGCGATAACTTGGCCAGTCCGAAGTCGAGAAGCTTGGCCTGCCCGCTCTGTGTCAGAAAGATATTGCCCGGCTTGATGTCGCGATGAATGATCCCCTTGGCATGGCAAGCCGCTAAGGCATCGGCCACCTGGATGCCGATGTCGAGGAGCTCATCCACCTTCATCCGCTCGCCCTTCAGCCGGTCCTTCAGGCTCATCCCTTCCAGCTTCTCCATGACGATGAAGGGATGCCCGTCCAAGTACTCGATGTCATGGATGGTGCAAATTCCGGGATGATTCAGCTGCGAAGCGGCGCGAGCTTCCAGTACGAAGCGGTCAAGGGCCTTGGGGTCATTGAGCAGGTTGTCAGGAATGAACTTCAGGGCGACATGGCGGCCCAAGCGCGGGTCGACCGCGTCGTACACCAAGCCCATGCCGCCACCACCGAGCTTGCTCACGATGCGGTAGTGAGAAACGGTCTGGCCGATCATCCCCAGGGACGCGGTTTCCATTTGGCGGTTATGTTAGGCTGCGTGCGAAATCCGGTCAACTAGCGGCGGCCATACTAGCTGCCGACCTCCGACTGCTGCATGGTTTCCACAGATTGGGTGTATCAGATAAACATCTGACCGGCATCGTCCTCAACGACCCTATTGTTCCGGCTCCACATAACCGCGAACATCGCTAAGGAGACGCGTAGCCTGGAGCTTTCCGACTGCGTTGGGTAGAGTGTGAACACAGGGCGCCTCCCCAGCAGAACTGGTTGCACTAAGGAGGCGCTCAGCTGTCAGCCTTCAATTGTCACGAAACACGATGTGCGCAGCCGAATCCGCACCCCAGCGTCAATGGGATTTTGGACTGGATGGGAGTAACTTATTTGACGACGTACAGGCACACTCGCCATTGTCCATCTTTGTCCAACGCGGGAGTGACGGTTTCTATGGCAGAGTTCTTATGCTCGAAGCTGCTCTCATACTGAAGGACGACGTACTCACCATCAGGAGCTCCGGGAAGCTGTGTCGTGTACTCAGCCGAGGTCAGCTTTCTGGAGATCAGCGCGCCCAGCGGCCCTCGATTGCGCGACAACACTTCCTGCCACTGGTCTCGGGCAACAGTGGCCTTGAGTACGTCCCCGGTGTCGTCCCAACTCTGGGCATAATTGCCGGAGTCCACCAGCTTTAACCACTTGTTGGCAGCTCCCTCGGCCACGATTTTCTTGTCCTGCGAGCAGGCGCTCATCCACAGCGCTAAGCAACTAAGACCAAGTAGACAAAACATTAGCCTTTTCATGAGGTACTCCAATGCAATGCGGGCGATCTGCTCGTCCCCATCAAAACGATTCCTTACTACTTACCGTGCTGAAAAGGGGTTCGGTTTTTCCTTTCGCTCACCGCCGACTCGCGGCACTGTGTGCCAATTCTCTATCGGTATGCAAAAATCATCGCGTAGAGGATCCAGACAACGACGCTGAAGCCGGTGCCCAGCGCGATCCACGCAAACACACGTATGGTTTTGACCACAATGGCGGGTTGCGGCTCTTCCAGGTGTTGTTCCAGTTCGCCGGAGGCGACCAGTGCGGCATACTCCCGAGGCTTGTCGCGCTTCAATTCCGCCAGAGGCATGTGCCCGGTGAAGATGGTGGTGTCCATGGGAAACTTCTCCGGCCGTAAATGAGTGTTGAAAAAATGCACGGTGAAGATGAAACCGGTGGCCAGCAGGGCCTCATCGCTGTGGATGATGGTGGCCACGTTGATGAACGCTCCCGGCAAAAACCGGGTGAAGAAAACCGGGAACCAGAGCGTCATCCCGGTGGAGCCGATGACCACAATCCCCCAAAACACGGCAAAGTAGTCGAACTTCTCCCAGTAGGTCCAACGCCCGTACTTGGGCCGCGGTCCCATGCCGACGAACCACTTTATGGTGGCAACGAACTCCTGTCCGTCGCGCTTGGTGGGCAGCAGCGTGTTGGGCCCGAACAGGGTGGATTTCCAAGTCCTCTGGCTGCGGCGCTTCTGCTTAAACAGCCCGATCACGTGTGCGATGAAGGTGCTGAACATGACAACGGCGGCAAAGCGATGCACATAGCCCGCAGTCTCGAATCCGCCCAACAGGTGCGAGAACCTGGCCGCCCAGGGAGTATAGGAGAACTTCAAGGTAAGTCCGGTGAGCGCCAGGGTTATGAAGCTGACGATCATGCAGGCGTGGAGCACACGGTAGAGGTGCGGGAAACGGACAAACTCGCGCCGGTCAACGATCGGGACTGCTTTGGGCCCAACCTCAACCAGCGACGGCCCTTGTACCGTTGCTGCTCTGACCTTGTGGTCGACCGTGGTCGCCAATTGCGGTTTACTGTCGAGCATCGCCACCATCCTTGTCTTCGGAAGCTGCCTGGACAGAGCGCTTTTCGGCTTCTGCTTCCAGGGCTGCCGCCGCGCGCAGTTCGCGCCGCATCTGGAAAGCGCGCGGCAGCCACAGCAGCGTGTGGACTCCGCTCACCGTAAACGTGCCGACCAGCAGGGCCGTCATCCCCCAAAACGTGTAGTAAAGATACGGGTACTTTTTGGGATCGTGGTGGGTGGCGTGGGTGAGATATCCGGCGAAACGCCGGGTCGCCCCCGAGTGACACTTGTCACAGGTGGCAACCACGTTGGCGCGGCTCAGATGCGACCGCGGATCGGTGACCTTCTGGATGTCGTGAGCGCCGTGGCAGTCATAACACTTCGCGGTTTTGGTGTAGCCCAGTTTGGAAACCTTGCCGTGATAGGTCTCGAAGTAAGCCTTGGCAAGCTCTTGGTGGCACCGCCCGCAGGTATTCATGATGTCGAGCTTGAACTTGTCCTGATCGGTGCGGCGAATGGAGTGGGCCGTGTGGCAGTCGTTGCACACCGGCAGCGGCTTGTCCGTCTTGGTGACCGTGGCGGAATGGACACTCTGCACGAACTGCTCTTCGATGCCATGGTGGCAGGCGCCGCAGGTCGCCGGCACGTTCTTAGGGTTGACCGTCGATTCCGGGTCCGAGGCCGGCAGTTCTCGATGTGCGGTGTGGCAACTGGTACAGGTCGCGGTCACCGTCAGCCCGCTCTTTAACAGCCCCTTGCCGTGAATGCTCTCCTCGTAGCGAGGGATGATGCGGTGCTCCTCACCGGTGTAGAGCACGGCGGCCTTGTGGCCTTCGCGGTGGCATTTGGCACAAAGATCGGGCACGTTGGTCGGGAAGGTGAGCGATTCCGGGTTGTGCTGGCCCAGTACGTGATGCCCGCCGTGGCAGTCTTTGCATGACGGAGCATTGGGATCGCCCTTGGCATGCATCTGCCCGTGCGTACTGCTCTGATATTGTTGTCCGATTTCGGCGTGGCAGGCGGTGCAATCCACCGGATGGGTGATGGTTTCGCAGGGGCGCACCCGCGAGGCGTTCACCTCCGAGTGGCACTGGCTGCAGGCCACCTTGGCGTGACGCGAGCCCGCCACTTCGTCGATGCGCACCAGCATCGAGCGTCCATCTGCCGCCTTCAGGCTGGCATTGGCATGGCAGCGCATGCAATCGGCATCGGCCATGCCTTGGGAGTAGAAAACATTCCTCACCTTGTGCGGCTGGTGGCAATCGACGCAGGCGGGCAGGGTATTGGCTTGTTTTTCCCACAGCTCGCCGCGAATGATCTTGCGGTGTACCTGCTCGATATTGGCGTGGCACTTGGTGCAGGTAGCGGCGATATTGCGCCGGTTGATGGACGAATTGGGATCGGTGTGCGGCAGAATCGAGTGCGCCGTGTGGCACGAGGCGCAGTTGGCCGCCACGATCAGTCCCTTCTTCAACAAGCCCTCGCCGTGGATGCTCTCGGTGTAGTTCGCCAGGATGTCGTGCTCAGCGATGTTGCGGTTCCGCTGGACCGGTGTGCCCTCGCGGTGACACTGCCCGCAGACAAAGGGGACTTTCATCGCCGCCACCGACGAACGCGGGTCCTTGACTGGGAGGATGTCGTGATTGCCATGGCAGGTCACGCAGCGCGGCGCCAGGGGGTCGCCACGAGCGACCGCTCGGCCGTGCAACGATTTTGCGTACAGTTGGGCCTCGTCGCTATGGCAGGAGCCGCAGTTCACCTTGGCCAGGGGCGTAGAGTGCGGCAGGTCCTTGCCGTCCAAGTCGGCGTGGCAGTTGGTGCACTGCAGCGAGCCGTGAATGGAACCGGCGAACTTCTTCGGGTCCACAAACAGCGAAACCGTGCGCCCACCGCGTTTGGTGGTCATGGTCTTGTCGCTGTGGCACGCCAGGCAGTCGTCGCTGGTAGGCCCGGTTGCAGCACCCTGGCTTAGCAACGATATAGATAATATGAACAGCGTCACCCCTAGCGGTAACTTGGCCCCAAACCACCGGCGGCGGGGCCGGGGGCTTCGGGCCAAGCAGCAGGCGGCTGCCGAGTTTTTGCAGACAGCGGTTAGGGAAACTTCCACAACCCACTCTCGTTTTTTCAACTGGCGTCAGCAAACGGGGGCCGCTGGGCCGGCGCGCCGCGGTTGCAGACGTGTGTTAGTTATCAGTCCAACTCGCACACAGGGTCAGTGATTCAGATCACGTACCCTGGTGAGCGAACGTGCGTCCGGGCACCAAGGAGGGTTGGGAACGTATTGCCTGGCTTTCACGAAGTCCTTGCTGGGTGCGAACTAGCGTGCGCTGCAACTGGCGGTGACGATCGTCACAGGTGGGAGTGCGCCTCGCTCCCAATGGAGCCCGTGATAGGATTTAAACCACCTGCGTTGATAGCGATGCCGTGCCGCTCAAGATGTGTCGTCTTGACTTCAGAGCGGCGCCACTGCTGGACACTCAAAGATCGCATTTATGCGTCCTTCCCAAATCCGCGTTTTCATCCTGGTATTGGTAGCGTTGGGGTTTATCGGTTGGGCGGTGCCAACGGCCGCCAATTTCATCATCGAGTACAACTGGTGGAAAGAGGTCGCCCAAGTTAGCACCTGGGTCAGCATGCTGTGGTACAGCATCGCGCCCGTGGCGGTAGGCGCGCTGGTGGCCTTCATCGCGCTGTACGTAGCTCATGCGCGGGGCCTACACTTCGCCGGCGTCCACCAACGCGACTACCCTCTGTACTCCCGCCTGGTTCCCGTCGGGCTCGCCGTAATCTCGATGTTGCTGGCGTCGGCCTCGATTGACTTCTGGACAGTCATGCGCTTTTTTGGGTCGCGAGGGCTGGCCGCGCCACCGGGCGCCTGGCAGGACCACGTTTTTTCGCACGCCCTGCCGTTTTACCTGTTCGATCTGCCTTTCTATTCGGAGCTGCTGGGATTCCTGTTTGTAGTGGCGATTCTTTCCGCCTTGCTGTTCTGGTTCACGGCCCGCGGCTGGCAGTTGTTCGAACAGGTGCGCTATGGCCGGCTGCTCGATGGGCCGACAAGAACGATCAATCTCGGCGACTATCTGCGCTTGCCGGGCGCCACGCGCACCCCTTTCTTTCGCATCATTGCCGTGATTTTATTGGTGGGTTTTGCGGCCTGGGTTTACCTGGGAAACTATGATCTTCTGTTCAGCTCTCACGCCTTCATGACGGGCGCCGATTTCGTGGACGAAAAGGTCACTCTCCCACTGCGCTGGCTCCTCATTATTGCCACCTTGGCGGCACTTCCGCTGGCCTGGATGTCGAAGTTCAAGCAGGTGGTCGTCCTGGTGATGTCTTGTTTTGTCCTGCAATTGGCGTTGCCCGCCATTGTTCGCGCCGTGTATGTGCGACCCAATGAGATTTCAATCGAGCGGCCCTACATCGAGCGCCACATCCAGGCGACCACGGCCGCGTTTGGTCTTAATCGAAACGCCACCGAGCGTCCTTTTACACCCTCGGGGCAGGGCGTGCTGGATCCCATCCAGGATGCGACGTTGCTCTCTAATGTGCGGCTTTGGGACCTGCGGGCGTACAACGCGACCATCACTCAGATTCAAGCGCTACGTCCCTACTACACTTTTCCCGATACTGACGTTGATCGGTACTTTATCAACGGCCGCATCAAACAACTGCTGCTGTCCCCCCGCGAAATTGACGTCACCCAGTTGTCTGCCGAGGCCAGCGAGAGCTGGATCAACCCGCGTTTCATTTATACGCACGGCTTCGGCGTCGTCGTGGCCGAGGTCAACAAAATCACGCCCGATGGCCTGCCCGTGCTGCTCATCGAGAACGCGCCTCCGGAGATCAAATCGCCTGGGTTTCAGCTCTCCCGGCCAGAGATTTACTTTGGCGAGAGGACCCAGGACCCAGTTTTTGTTCACACCGCCCGCGAGGAGTTCGATTACCCCTCCGGCGACCAGAACAAGTATTCGACCTACCAGGGCACGGGCGGATTCCCGGTTGGGTCTTTTCCTCTGAAGGTTGCCGCCGCGATCTCCCAGGGCGAGCCGAACATTGTTTTCACCGGCTATCTGACTGGGCAAAGTCGCATGATGATTTATCGCAACGTGGAAGCAAGATTAGCGCACCTGGCCGGTTTCTTGCACTGGGACCAGGACCCCTACCTGGTGATTACCGATGACGGCAGACTGGTTTGGATGGTCGATGGCTACACAACTTCGCTCTCCCATCCGTACTCGGCGGTGCTTCCCGTCACCGGGATTGAGGAAGGCGCAAATTACATTCGCAATGCCGTGAAAGCTACCGTGGATGCTTACACGGGAAAAATGTCTTTGTACGTATTCGATCCGAGCGATCCCATTATCCAGGCCTACCAGAAACTGTTCCCAAAGTTGTTCCTGCCAGCATCAGAAATGCCAGCCGATCTGCGCCGGCACGCCCGCTATCCGGTGGCCCTTTTTCAGGCGCAGGCAGAGGCGTACCGGACTTTTCACATGCGCGATCCCCAGGTGTTCTACAACAAGGAAGACATTTGGGACATAGCGCGGGACCTGTTCGGCCAGTCGGGACAGCCGGAGCCGGTAGCGCCCACCTACGTCGTGGCTACCTTGCCGGGGGAAAAAGAGCCCGAGTACCTGTTGATTCTGCCTTTTAGCCCACGGGGAAAGGACAATTTGATCGGCTGGATGGCTGGTCGATGCGATGGTGATCAGCTAGGGAAACTTGTCTTTTATCACCTTCCGAAGCAGCAGTTGATGTACGGCCCCATGCAGATTGAATCGCGCGTCGATCAGGACCAGAACATCTCGAAAGACCTCACGCTATGGAACCAGCAGGGCTCGCGCGTGCTGCGTGGAAACATTATCGCCCTTCCCATCACCGGCGGCTTCCTCTACCTCGAGTCGATCTACATTCAGGCCACCGAAGCTCGTATGCCACAACTCAAGAAGGTGGTGCTGGCCATGGGCGACCGTCTGATCTACCGAGACACCTTCGATGAGGCCCTGGCTGACCTGACGGCGGCACCAGCGCCGGCGGCAGCTGCTCCCGCTCCAGCGCCCGCCGTGGCGGCTAGCGAAAAGAACGCGCCCTCGCTGGCTGAACGCCTGCACCGGCTTCACGATCAAGCCGAACAACTGACGCGAGAGATCGAGCAACTGGAAAAGGAAACAGTCAAGAAGTAGATTTCAAGGGCCTTCGGTTTGACCCCCCTGCCCGTCCCATGCGATAGTTTGGTTTTAACAAAGTTGTAACAATTCGCAATTCCTCATCTCTCATGGACCTTCCCACACCCGCATTTGCCTGTGGAGCATCCCGGTGCGCCTGATACCGCGTGAGACCAAGTTCTTCGACATGTTTGTGGAGATCGCGACCAATGTTGTCGCGGGTGCACAAGCTTTGAACGACCTGTTGCATGCCTACGATTACGAGCAGATGCCAGCGGCTGTGCAGAAAATCAAGGAGATCGAGTCCCACGGCGACGAAATGACGCACCGGATTCTGATCAAACTGAACCAAACCTTCATTACGCCCTTCGACCGTGAAGACATTCACCTGCTGGCCTCCTCGCTGGATGACGTCCTGGACTTCGTTTTCAGCGCCTCTGACCGCTTGTACACCTACAAGATCAAGGAGCCCTCTACGTCGGCCAAGGTGTTGGCCGGCATCATCTTGAAGCAAGCGCAAGAATTGAAAAAGGCTGTGGGCCTGCTCAGCAAAGACGGCCAGCTCCTCGAGCACTGCGTCGAAGTCAACCGGCTGGAGAACGAAGCCGACCAGGTCAGCCGCGAGGCAATCGGACGCCTGTTCGATGGCGGCTACGACCCCATTACTCTGATCAAGCTGAAGGAACTGCTGGAGATTCTGGAGGAGGCCAGCGACAAAGCCGAAGATGTCGCCAACGTGCTGGAAACGGTAGTCCTGAAGAACGCTTGAGGCGCTGCACCGTGCTTGCAAAACAAGAATTCAGCCGAGGACATGTGCTGTGAGTACAGGGCTCGTCCTGCTCGTTATTACGGTTGTCACGGCGCTGGTGTTCGACTTTCTGAACGGCTTCCACGACGCTGCCAACAGTATTGCCACGGTGGTGTCCACTCGCGTGCTGTCGCCCAAGTTAGCGGTGGTATGGGCGGCCGTATTCAACTTTCTGGCAGCGTTCTTTCTGGGCACAGCAGTTGCCAAGATGATTGGCAAAGGCATGATCGAGATGGACATCGTCACCCAGTACGTGGTGTTGGCTGGATTGTTGGGTGCGATCGTTTGGGATGTGTTGACTTGGCTGCTCGGACTGCCGACCTCTTCGTCGCACGCGCTGATCGGTGGCTACGGGGGCGCAGCGATGGCCCGGGCCATGATCCTGCACGGCTGGAGAGCGGCGCCCCAGGTCATCGTGCCCGGCGGCTGGTACAAGACGCTGATCTTTATCGTGGTCGCTCCGGTGATGGGCCTCGTGCTGGGCTTCGGTTTCATGGTGGCGATCTCATGGATCTTTCAACGAAAATCGCCACAACAAGTGGACAAGCTTTTCCGTCGATTGCAGTTGCTCTCGGCTGCGGCGTACAGCCTCGGCCACGGTGGTAATGACGCGCAGAAGACCATGGGAATCGTCGCCGGCGCGCTCTATACCGCTGGGGTCATGAGGCCGCACGATTTTGCCGCGAACTGGGGGCGCTGGCATTGGCCGATCATCCTGGCGGCCCATGCCGCAATCGCTCTGGGGACCTATCTCGGGGGATGGCGAATCGTCCATACCATGGGGTCGAAGATCACCAAGCTGAAGCCGGTGGGCGGGTTCTGCGCCGAAGCTGCTGGCGCCATTACCCTGTTCGGTACAGCGCTGGCGGGTATTCCGGTGAGCACAACCCACACCATCACAGGCGCGATTGTTGGGGTAGGAACTACACGCCGGCTGTCCGGCGTACGCTGGGGCGTTGCAACTCGGATCGTATGGGCGTGGATATTAACCATTCCGGCGTCGGCCCTGGTCGCAATGTTAGCGTTTGGGGTGATCCGGCTATTCAACCCGGCGGCGTAGAGCGCCCGACGATGAAGGCCCTCGGCATCTCGACTTTCAATGCTGACCTCTTGTGATGCAGCATGGGATGATTACAAATAAGTGATTGGTGCCGGGAGGGGGATTTGAACCCCCACAACCCTTTCGGGTCTGCGGATTTTAAGTCCGCTGCGTCTGCCAGTTTCGCCATCCCGGCGAGGAAGGAAGCGGGTCCTCCGAGGGGGCACCTGCTTTCGAGCCTACAACAGGCGCATGGCAAAGGACAACCAGCGCTGGGCAGAGGACAACGCGAGCGTCTAACCAGCTGGAGACTTTGGGAAGGCGATGACTTCTTAGGCCCTGCTGCGGGCACCGCGTTTTGCCAGGTACATAGCCCGATCAGCGGCGGCGTGTAACTCGTCAGGACTGTGGCCATGATCGGGATAAAGCGCTACGCCGATGCTCAGGCCGGTTTGAATAGAATGTCCTTCCACCTTTAAGGGAGTCGCGAGCGCCGACTCCAGGGCCGACATCAGAATCTCGGCGCCGTGCCCATCGGACACATTGCTGACCACGGTAAACTCATCGCCTCCCGAACGAGCCAGCGTGTCGGAGGCGCGCATCCGGCTGGCCAGCCGCAACACCACCTGCTGTAAGGCCAAATCTCCGATTCGATGCCCGAAGGTGTCGTTCACTTCCTTGAAGCGGTCGAGGTCAAGCAACACCACAGCCACCTTGTGGCCGCCGCGTGCGGCGTGTGCCAGGGCCCGCTCCAAGCGATCTTCGAGCAGCCGCCGGTTAGGCAGCCCGGTCAACTCGTCGTGATAAGCCAGATATTCATTCTTGCGGATCTGGTCCTCCAGCAGCGTGAGAATCATGCCCACCGCCACGAAATACTTGGGAATGTTCCAGTTTCCGGATTCAAAGATCGGCGATGGAGAGTGGAGATGCAGAAACGTTTCGATTGGATAGACCATGCCCCAGGCAATGAAGCCTAAGACCGTGGTCAGCACGCCTGCCGTATCGCGCTGGAAATGGCGCCAATATAGGATGGCGACCACGAAGTTGAGGCCGGCCAGGATAACGCTGACCCCAAGGACGGTATGATCGCGGGCAGCCATCCAGATCATCAACGCGGAGAACACCAGGCATCCAAACAGCAAGCCGGAGAGATAAGCGGTCGTATCGCGATACCAGTTCCAAGCCAATAGCGACGTAGCCGCGAGGGCCACTACCACCACGCCATAATAGAAACTGTGCGCCGCCACCTCCCAAACTGCAGCGGTCATGTAAGCCAGTGCGGGGAGACCCAGGACCGTCCCAAGTAGAAGCTGACGGCGGGCAGTACCCGCCCGGGGCGACATGGAAATCAGGAAAGATATGGTTGCAAGTTCCAAAGAGCCAAGGCTAACGGCGGTGGCAATATGGTTCCAAAGACCGTCCCCTACGTTTACAAACTGGGCGATGAAGTGTATGAGTACGAGGACCCAAGCCGTGGGCCATAGCTGCAGCCGCTCGGCTGTGCCCTGACGCAGAATGGCCTCGAAGACCACGACCAGGATTGCAAGCGCAACGAGGCTGGGCAGAACGTTGAGGTTCATGACGAAAGTTGGCGCTGATTTAGAGCTTATTCAGAGTATGACAGCGATTCGTTGTAACTCTAAGCAAAAAGTGGGGATTGATCCGAAATTTGCGCAGTAAGTCAGACGTCACCCATTCAATCGCCTCTGCGCTGACAATGACGCGAGTTCCAGTTTGACGCCGCGAGGCGTCGCCGAAGCGAATGGCGGATCCACGATTGTTTAATATCGCTAACTGTGGCCCTGGGCGGGAGTGCGTCGCCAGGGGCGAATCCGAAAAGCGCCGCTCACGGTTCAGCGTACTTTGACATCGGGCTGGACCGACATGCCTGGCCGGAGTTGGCCATCCTTGTTGAAGTCGGGTTTGTCATTGCCATCGAAGTCGATTCGCACGGGAATGCGCTGCACCACCTTGACGTAGTTACCGGTGGCATTCTCTGGCGGCAACAAGCTGTACTTTGCGCCCGTTGCTCCCCCGATACTGGTAACGTGTCCATCCCATTTGCGACCGCCGTAGGTATCAACCTTGATCTTTGCCGGTTGTCCCGGCTTCATGTGGGCGAGTTGGGTTTCCTTGAAGTTGGCTGTGACCCAGACGTCACGAAGCGGAACGATAGCCATCAGGTCCTGGCCGCTGGATACGTTCGCTCCTACCTGCACGGAGCGCTTGCCGACTACGCCATCCACCGGAGCCACGATGGTCGTGTAGGCGAGATTGAGTTGCGCCTGATCAAGTGCTGCTTTAGAGCGTTGCGCCAAGGCCTCGGCGGACTTCGCCTTGGCTTGAGTGGCGGCCACCATGTTCGGAGTGGCCCGCGCGTTGCGTATTTCAGCGGTGGCCTGTTCAATGCGGGATTGAGCTTGTTTCACTTGCGCCTGCGCGGCCAATAATGCCGCCTGCCGCGCGCTGACCGTAGCATTAGCCGCAATGGCTGCCGCCGTGGCCTGGTCGAACTGCTGCTGCGAGATCTCGCGCTTGTCCAACAGTTGGCGATAGCGCTCAACATCGGTGTTGAGCTTGTGGGCATCGGCTTGCGCTTCCAGGACCTGGGCTTGTGCGGCTTCAACCTGTTTCAGCGCGGCGGTCACGCCAGCTTGGGCGGAGTCCATGTCGGCGCTGGCGGACCGGATCTGGCTAAGCGAACCAACACTGGAAACCGGCACCCCGAATTGTGCCGCCTCTGCCTGCGCCTGCTGGTCCTGGTAATCGGCTTGCGCACGCGCCAGCGCTACCTGGTAATCGGTGGGGTCAATCTGCACCAGCACATCGCCTTTGTGCACCATCTGGCCGTCATCATAGTGCACCTTGGTCACCTGGCCGCCCACGCGGGCACTGACGGGATAGATGTGGCCGTCAATCTCGGCGTCATCGGTGCTCTCCCAGTGGCGGCTCTCCCACCAGAACCAAGCCAACACCACCACCACCGCCATCGCGATTAGAAAGACAACCGGTTTGGCTGCCGGATGCTTCTGGAAGAAGCCGCGACGGCCTTCCTCGTAATGCCTCGCCTCCGGATCGACGTGTTCTTCCTCAGGTTGATCGAGGGCTTCGCGCCGCTCCAGCTCATTTTCGTCAGTCGTGCTCGGACTCATTGTTTCACCTGTCAGTAATTATTCGTGAGGGACCGTGGCAGAGGGAGCACTGTCATTCCCGGTGTTCTTCGGCGCAATTGCAGGCTTCTCTTCTTCCGGAGGACCCACTTTTTGCTGAGCCGGAGAAGCATTGACTGCTCCCGCCATTCCAGTCGAACCAGCGGGGACGTTGGGCATTGCTTCCGACGCGTTGTCCGCACTCCCCGGGCCAGGGGCGCCGTTCGCGGGCGCCGTGCTGCCGGGCGTCGCCAAGTATTGTTGCACCGCCTGCTCAGCGTTGCCGATGGCGCGCGCCAGCAGCACCTTGGCAATATTGTGCGCATATAAACTGGAGATGTAGCGATCGTTGGCCGACGCTAGTTGCTGCTGCGCCTGAATCACCTCAACATTGTTGGTCACGCCCGCGGCGAAGCGATCCTGGGACTGCCCGAGTGCTTGCTGCGCCAGATCAAGGCCCAGCTTCGCCACCTCCACATTTTGCGCTGCCGCCTTCAAGTCGAGGATCGCATCGTCGATGTCCTGCTCGATCCGCCCTCGCATGTCATCCACTTGGGCCTGCCGCTGCTTCAGAATGGCGTCGGTCTGTTGCACGTCGGCTTCTACTTTTCCGCCCTGAAATATGGGGATTTTCAGCGTCGCCGCCGCCGTCCAATTGGGGGACATGGCATCGGGAGTGGTCCCCAGCACCCCATATTCGCCGGCAAATCCGATGGAGGGCAGGCGCTGCTTCCAGGCCGCCTCCCGGCTCAACTGCGCGGCGCGCAGTGCTGCCAATGCCGCCTGATAATCGGGACGCGTTTGCAGCGCTCGCGCGTAGGCGTTTTGCAGCTCCATCTCGGGGAGAGGATGGTAGGGAACGCGACTCACCAGGCGGAACTTCTGTCCCACCGGTAATCCAATCACGCGGGCCAGAGCGATGCGTTGCTTTTCCAGATCGTTCTGTGCCTCGATCAGCGACTCCCGCTGAGCTTGTAACTGTACCCGTGCCCGCAGGGTATCGATATTGGGCGCAAGCCCTGCCGTCTCCTGGTCCGCCGCCAATTGGTAGAGCGCCTGGGCGGTTTTTAGTTCAGCTTCCGTGGCCTCCACGCGCGATTCGTTGGCGATGGTGAGCAGGTAGTTGGCCCCTACGGCGAGTACCACGGTGTCGCGCGCATCACGGTAGGTGAACTGCGCAGCCCTCACGTTCTGGCTCGCCGCCCGAACGTTATCAATGGTATGCAAATCGATGGCATTCCACGAGCCTGTGGCGCGAAGGTCCGTGATGCCGAAGGGGCCCACCGAACCCGGAATTCCCGGAAAAATCGCTGAGTTCAGTCCCAACGCCTTCAGGTTGATCTTCTGTTCCTCTTCCGCAAACGATCCGTTAACCACAGGTAGCATATCGCTGAGGGCGCGAAGCCGCGAAGCCCGCGACTGTTGCGTGGCCCGGTCAGCCAGATACAACCCGAGGTTGTACTTCAGCCCGCGCTGCAGCGCGTCTTCGATGGTGAGCTCAATAGTGTCCGCCGTGGCTTTTCCCTGCGGAATCGAGCCGGCGAAGGTATCCCGGTTGCGATTGATGACCTGTTCCGCCGAGGGAAGGGAAGACGATGCTTGTCCAGAAGTCTGTGCCATCGCAGAAGACAACGCCAGCAAGACGGCGACGGCAATCAGTCCTGCGCAGCGCGCAGGCCAAGTGTTTTTGAGTACATTGCTTTCAGGTCGTTCCATGTTGTATTCAGTACATACATGCATGTATGACATCGTACAAGCAACCCTTTTAGATGTGTTTCCGGGCAGCGGCGCTGCGCCAATCCAATGCTGCTCGTCGAGTCATCGTGAAAACGCTCTAGTTCCGGTAGAGTCCCACTTCGCTGGTTGAGGGACGCCGCATTAAGTCTCGTATGGCGTCCTGCACCGATTTCCCTTGCTGAAGAATCGCGTGCATCTGCTGGGTAATTGGCATTTCTACTCCCGCCCTGTGGGCCAGCCCGACCGCAGCATTGGTGGTGAGCACACCTTCGGCGACCATGCCGTGCATCCCGGTGATGATGTCATCCAACTTACGCCCGCGTCCCAACTCGACGCCGACGCTGCGGTTTCGCGAAAGGCCGCCGGTACAGGTGAGCACCAGGTCGCCGAGTCCGGCGAGTCCGGCCATGGTTTCGGCTCGGCCTCCGCAGGCGACGACCAGCCTGGTGATCTCGACCAACCCCCGCGTGATAAGTGCGGCCACGGTGTTGTGTCCCAGGTCCAAGCCGAATAGAACTCCGGCGGCAATGGCGACGATGTTTTTCAAGGCCCCGCCCAGTTCCACTCCGATGACATCATCGTTGGTGTAAACCCGAAAACAGGGATCGCTGAATTCTCGCTGCACGATGGCCGCGAGCTCCTTGTCGCATGAGGCGATGGTGATGGCCGTGGGATCACCTTTCGCTACTTCCTTGGCAAACGTCGGCCCGCTGATCGCGCCGATCCGTGGAATGAAGCCGCTGGGGCCGCCGCTCAACAGTTGGGTAATCACTTCAGTCATGCGCAGCAGGGAATCGTTCTCGATTCCCTTGGTCGCGCTGACGAACAGCATCTCTGGCCGAAGTTGTGGGAGCATGGCTTGAAACACGCGGCGAGTGTGCTGGGAAGGCATCACGCTTACCACAATCTCCGCGCCGTGCAGGGCCTCTTCGAAGCTGTTGGTTGCGTGGACCGTTTCCGGTATCGTGTTTCCCGGCAAGAACAATTCGTTCACGTGCCGCGTGCGGACGCTCTCGCACACCTCACGCTCATGCGCCCACAGCCGCACCCGGTGCGTCTGTTTGCGGCCCAGCACAATGGATATCGCCGTACCCCATGCTCCTGCGCCGATGACTGCGATCTCGCTCACAAGCAGGTCTCTTTCAATGGAACCGGTTTTCGGTGCCCGCCAACAGGCGCCGGATGTTGTCTTTGTGTCGCGCAATAACCAGCGCGGATGAAGCCGTAATCACCAACAGAATGGGAGCGGTGTTGCGCTCCGCGGGGTTGAGCCACAAAACCAACCAAGGGAATGACGCGGCCGCCACAATGCTGCCCAAAGAAACATACCGCGTCATCGCGAAGACGACCCCAAACAGGAGAAGTGAAAGCAGCAGGCACTTGGGCGCAAGCGCCACAAAGGCGCCGGCGGCAGTTGCCACTCCCTTGCCGCCCCTGAAGCGGAGCCACACTGGGAACATGTGCCCGAGAATGGCGCAAAATGCGGCCAGCGCAGCCAGAAGAAATCTCGTTTGGCCAGCGACCATCAGATCGTCGCTGGCGATGGCGCTACCGATGAAGCTTGGATTGGGAAACATCGCATGAGCGATCCAGAACGCAAACGCCACCGCCATGCAGCCTTTCAAGGCATCCAGAAGCAGGGTTGCAATTGCCAACCCCCTAGAACCAGTACGCGCAACATTGGTTGCGCCGATGTTTCCACTGCCGGTATTGCGGACATCCTGGCCGCGGAAAATGCGCACCAGCAGATAGCCGAAGGGGATCGAACCCAAGAGGTAGGAAACTACGACGATAGTGAGTGCAAGTTTCGTCAAGGTTATGCGCAGGCAGCAAGGCTATTGCAGCGGATAGCGCGATAGCTTTGAATATCGCGCGCCCGCCGGGGACAGCTTGCTCTCGTAGAGATAGAACTCGTGCGCGGTCATTGTACCGAACTCCAGCGGCCCAAGCGTTTCGAGGTTGGCGCGCACCTGCTGCAAGGCAGGCGCGGGACGTTCTCCAGGCACTGGATGAGGACGGCCGCTGCCCGAACGCGCCAGCGTCAAATGTGGTTTGAAAGGACCGGCGTCCCGGTCGAATCCCAGTGGCTGAAGGGCCTGGCCAATCGAGTTCACCACTCCTTGCAGATTCTGGTCCGCTTCAATCCCAACCCAGAACACGCGCGGCGATTTCGGAGAAGGGAAGAAGCCGGCATTGTGGAAGTTCAGTCCAATGGGCGCGGCCCGCGTCGCTTGCAAGGCGCGCTGGATCTCGTCGAGCCGCTTTGTCTCGCCCAGGAACTGCAACGTGATATGAAACGTTTCGGGGTCAACCCAGCGAACATCCGGCGCCAGCGGCCGCATCTGATTGCGGAATTCGGTGATCCGCCGGCGTATGTCCGCATCGATATCAAGTGCTACGAAGAGGCGCATAGAAAAGCAGATCCCTCGCCGGCTAAAGCCCGCTCGTGATGACAAGAATAGGAAAAGCTTTGGCGGCGCACCTAAAGCTGCGCCACTTCAGTCAATGCCACTACATCAGCATGCGCCGCACCAGGTCGAGCGCCTGCTGGCTCGCCCATCGGCGAATGCGGTCACGGTCTCCAAAGAAACGCCGCTGCACCACTTCCTGCTTGTGGCCGTTGGTGACTGCGACGTACACCAGTCCAACCGGCTTCTCCTCTGTGCCGCCACCGGGGCCTGCAACACCCGTGACCCCAACGCCGATGTCGGCATTGCATATCTCGCGAATGTTTTCCGCCAGCGCCAGGGCCACCTCCTTGCTGACCGCGCCATGCGCCTCGATCATTAGGGGAGGAATGTCGGCAAACAGCGTCTTCAGGTCGTTGGAGTACACTACCGCTCCGCCCAGAAAGTAGCGCGAGCTGCCGGGCACCGAGGTGATCCGCTCGGCGATCATTCCGCCAGTACATGACTCGGCCACGGCCAGTTTCGCGTTGCGCATCTGCAAGTAGTAACCGACGATCTCCTCCAGCGATTCGCCCGCCGAGGAGAACACCGCGTCCTCGAGTTCGTCTTCCAACTCGCCAGCCAGCCGATTCACTTCCGCCTGCGCCTCGTCTTTGGTGGCGGCGGTCGCGCGCAGATGGAACTCGACCTGCCCCTGTCCAGCCAGCAGCGTGGTTTCAATATTGGGATACTTCTTGTAGATCGGCGCGGTGCGCTCATCTACAGCCGATTCGCCCATCATTGCGACCTTGAGGACGCGCGTCGCAATGGCCGCCGGTGGTGCTTTGCCGCGCAGCCTATCCATGCACTGCCGCTCCCACATCTCGTGCAGTTCATGCGGAGGACCGGGAAGCAGCACGACAATCTTTCGTTGCCCTTCTATGCAAGTTTCCAGCCACTGGCCCGGAGCCGAGCCTCTGGAATTTGGCAGCAGTTCGGCGCCCTCAAGCACGTCGGCTTGCTGCGCATTGTTGCCCGGCATGTGAATACGCCGCTCGGCAAACCGTTTGTACATCTCGGTGACGATGGCGTGGTCGCGCTTCAGCGAGATTCCAAGCGCGGCGGCCACACTCTCGCGCGTCAGGTCGTCTTGCGTCGGTCCCAGGCCTCCCATGAAGATGGCAATGTCGGCGCGGCCAACGGCGGTGCGCGCCACCGCCGTAAGATGGTCGCTATTGTCGCCGACTACGGTCTTGAAAGCGACGCTGATGCCGAGATCATTGAGACGCCCGGTGAGGAACAGGGAATTGCTGTCTTGCCGGTACGGAGTCAGCATCTCCGAGCCGATGGCGATGATTTCGGCGATCACCGAACCAGTCTAGCAGCGTTCAGCAGTTAGCAATTAGCACTAGCCTTCTGGAATCAGCTCCCGGCCCTCGATGTCCCACGCAAGGTGATGCACCCCGCTAGTGGTGGCGAGTACGGCAGAAGCGCCGCGAGCGAACGCCAGTCCAACCAGGTTCTGCCCTGATACCACCAACGACGCCTTGCGATCAGGTGTGACCCGCACAATGCCACGGCGGCCATTGAGCGAAGCAGCGACATAGAGGTTGTCATCAACATCGACCGCCAATCCCTGCGGACGTCCGAGTCCGCGGTAGAAGATGCTCACGGCGCCGTGAGGATCGATCTGTTGAATGGCATCGAAGCTCGACGTCGTGGGGCCGGTGACGTACAGATTTCCGTTGTTGCCGAAGGCCAGATGATAGGCGGAGACGCTCGGCTCCAGCATGGCAAACACAAAGATCTGGCGGTCACGATCGATCTTGAATACGGTGCCGCTGCGGTCGCCCACGTAGAGATTTCCGGCGGGGTCGAAAACAATTCCCGTCGCCACGCCCATGCCTTCGGCGTAAGAGGTCATGGTACCGTTCTGCGCCACGCGGTACACCGTGCCGTCATAGCGTGACGAAACATACAGACTGCCCGCGCGGTCGAAGGCCATGCCGGTGGCGTTCATCATTTCGTGGACGAAGGGCTTCATGTTGTAATTGTGGTCGATCCGGTAGATCGCAACCGGGACCTTTTGCCCGCGCGATCCGGAAAACGTGACATAAATGTTGCCATCTTGATCGATCGCTGGGTTCGCTACCGGGTGCAGACCGTCCGCGATGGGAACGCCCACCCGCACCTCGCCTGGATTGCTCTTGTGACCGTTGGTTGCAACCACGACCTCGCCGGAGGCGGCGCCTTCGGGCACGCGCGCCACGATGAACCGTTCCGAACTGATGATGATCGAACCATCCACATCGCCAAATCGCACCTGTGGCCGCCGCAGTTCCCGGGGCCGAAGTCCACTGCCGCTAATGCGAATCTCGCCTCCAGGCAGAGCACACGTGGGATCGATGGAATCGATATGGGGGTTGCCGTTTACGTTCTTTGCGCCCGTTTTTCGTTCCATCATCTGCCGATCCCGTTCGTAACTCGTGCGAGCCGTGCGTTTGCTTTCAGCGCAGGACTCCAAAGTGAAGTAGCAACTGCAGGACAATCAGCCCGTAAATGCCTGCGCCAAGGTCGTCAACCACAATTCCAGTGCCTTCCGGCAACCTTTCCAGGCTACGCACCGGAGGCGGTTTAACAATATCGAACGCCCGGAAAAGTATAAAGCCAGCAAGCAGCGCTTGCCACACGATGGGACACGCCACCAGGGTAAGCAGTTGCCCGGCGACTTCGTCAATTACCACATGCGACGGATCTTTCTTGCCGCATCCGCGCGCTTCCAGGGTCGCGGCGGGTATACCAATCGCGACCACCCCCGCGATCAACAGTACGATCACCGGAATTCGAGCTACGGGAGGCAGATGCGAGGCCAACAGCCACCACAACAGGACGGTGGCGAGCGATCCCCACGTCCCTGGGCCGGGTCGCAATCGCCCAACACCAAAGAAGGTGGCGACCAGGGTGGCCCATCGCGGCGCCGGTGTTCCAATCAGGCCCGGCTCACTGTGGCTTTTTGCTTCGTTGCTTCGGGTAGTTGGAATCGTCGGTCTCCGGATCGTTCAACGGGGTGGAGATGACATAGCCCCCGCTCGCCCACTTGCCAAGGTCAATCGCGCGGCAGTGCTCGCTGCAGAAAGGATACTCGGGATCGTTGGCCAGCACGATCTTTCCGCAAGTCGGACAACGTAAGCTGCGCACCTTTTTCTTCATAAATCAGTTGTCAGTAGCCAGTTTTCAGTTGCCGGTGAACGACTCGACAGCGTTCAATTCAACAGATGCCGCGAACATCCTCTGTCGCCACCAGTTTGCTAACGTTCTGACAACTGGCGACTGGCGACTGACAACTGCTTCTACTGACAACTGGCAACTGGAGACTGCTACACGATGCGCGCTACCAGATCGTAGTCGTGTGCTTCGGTGATCTCGCAACGATAGAACTCACCCTCGCGAATGTCTTCGCGATCGCCAAAATCGTTCACATAAACCGTGCCATCAATCTCGGGAGCATGCATCGCCGTTCGGCCTTCCCACAGCAAGTCTGTTTCGGCCGAGGGACCCGACAGGAGCACAGCGAACCGCTGCCCCACCAGAGCACGCTTTTTCTTGCGGCTGATCTGCTTCTGCAGAGACATGAGTTTCTGGCGGCGTCTCTCAATCTCTCTCCGCGGGACTTTGTCGGCCAGCGCGAAAGCCCCGGCCCCTTCCTCGTCGGAATAGCCGAACACTCCCAGCCAGTCGAATTGCGCCTCGCGCACGAACTGGCAGAGCTGTTCGAAATCGTCTTCGCTTTCGCCGGGGAAGCCCACAATGAACGAAGTACGCAGCGTAAGCCCAGCAATCTCGCGCCGCATTTTCTCGATGGAGCGCAAGAAGATGTCTGCGCCGGCGCCCCGTTTCATGCGCTTCAAAACCCCGGGTGCAGCATGTTGCAACGGCACATCGATATAGGAGCAAATCTTTTCATGCGCTGCAATCGTTTGCAGCAGCTTGCCGGTGATCTTGTTGGGGTAGGCGTAAAGGAAGCGCACCCAGCGCAATTTCTCAATTTGCGCCAGCCGCTCCAGCAGCAGCGGCAGACCATCTTTCAGACCCAGATCTTCTCCGTAGCAGGTCGTATCCTGGCCGATCAGCGTGATCTCGCGCACGCCTTGGTCCGCAAGATGCTGCGCCTCGGCGATCACCGATTCGAATCGCCGCGAACGAAACTTGCCACGCAATTGCGGGATGATGCAAAACGAGCAGGGATGATCGCAGCCTTCGGCGATCTTGATGTAGGCCGAATACTTCGGAGTCGCCAGCACCCGGGGTGTGTTCTCGTCGTACAAATAGTTCGGCAGGTCGGCAATCGCGCCGTCCCACTCTTCCTTCGAGAAGCGGCCGGCAGCCTCACGGGCATTACCCTCGGAACGCGCATTCAGGATGACAAACGGAGAATCGGCAGGCGATGGCGGTGCAATGCCCGCGGCGCTGAGAATCTTCTGCAGCTCGCCAGTGCCCACCACGGCATCAACTTCGGGAATGTTTTTCTGGATCTCGTTGCGGTAGCGTTCCACCAGGCAGCCCGCCACGATGAGCTTCTGCGCTCGCCCCGTGGTCTTGTGCTGGGCCATCTCCAGAATGGTGTCCACCGATTCCTGCTTGGCCGAGTCGATGAAAGAGCAGGTATTCACGACGATGATGTCGGCGTCTTCCGCGCGGGAAGTGATCTGCGCTCCTCCCTGGGCGAGAAGACCCATCATCACCTCGCTATCCACTAGGTTTTTGGGGCAGCCCAGGCTCACAAATCCAATTTTCTTGGGAGCAGCCGCGGGGCTGGCATTAAATCCGGGCTCGTCAAGGCGCGCCGCGTCTGCGCGGACGAGCGTGTCAGCAACGTCCAGCAGGGCTACAGAATCGGTTATTGGCTGCATGCGATTTCTCTATTTTAGCATTGTTTTCCGCGGCTCCCAGAGCAGTTGAGGTTGGACCCGTGCTCTTGCCGGCGTCCAGCGCGCCGTCGCGCGGGAATGTTATATTGAAGGGTCGGGCGCTGGTCCCGCGCAACGCAATCTTGTGAATCCCGCCAGGTCCGGAAGGAAGCAACGGTAGCAGGCTCGTGCGGGTGCAGCGGTCAACTGGCGCCTGGCTTGTTTTCGCTCTTCGCTTATCGCCCTTCGCTTTTCGCAATTACTTTCCTGATATTTGATCTCTGCTGATGAATGGGCACAGCAGCGAACAGCGAAAAGCGAAGAGCGGTTCCATAGACTTTCGGCTTTGTATCGTTGAAAATGAAGGCTCATCGCTAACTGCGATTTCGGAGAACTCTATTGCCAAACTCTCGTCGCGCCAAGATTACTGCGCTCGGCGCTTATGTTCCGCCTCGCGTTCTCACCAACAAGGACCTGGAAAAAATGGTGGACACCACCGACCAATGGATCCTGGAACGTACCGGAATCCGCGAACGCCACTTGGCGGACAAAGGTGTAGCCGCCAGCGACTTGGCGGTCGAAGCGATTAAGCAGCTTGTCGCGTCGCACCCCTTCGATCTTCAGCAAGTGGACGTGATCGTAGTCGGGACAGTCACTCCGGACATGATGTACCCCTCGACGGCGTGCCTGGTGCAGCACAAGCTTGGCATCGCACGCACCTGGGGCTTCGACGTTTCGGCGGGATGCTCGGGCTTCGTGTATGCATTGAACGCTGGCGCGCAATTCATCGAGTCCGGCCGCGCCAGGAAAGTGCTGGTAATCGGCGCCGACGTGAACTCTTCCATGACCGACTTCACCGATCGCGGTGTGTGCATTATCTTCGGTGACGGAGCGGGCGCGGTGTTGCTGGAACCAGCCGAAGAGGGTGAGGACGGAATTATCGACTACGAGGCCCATATCGAAGGCATGGGAGGCCAGTATCTGTACATGCCGGGCGGGGGAAGCCTGCACCCTGCATCGCACGAAACTGTCGATCAAAAAATGCATTATATTCACCAAGATGGCCAACAGGTCTTCAAGTATGCGGTGAAGAAAATGTCGGAGATGACGGACCGCGTTTTGCGCAAGAATGGTCTTACCGGACAGGACGTGGATTGCTTCATCGCCCACCAGGCCAACATGCGCATCATCAAGGCGACGGCCGACCGCCTTAAGATGCCTAGCGAGAAGGTCATCATCAACATTGACCGCTACGGCAATACCACGGCCGGGACCATCCCGCTCGCCATGCAGAGCGCGATTGACGAAGGCAAGCTGAAGAAGGGTGACCTGGTTCTATTGGCGGCGGTAGGAGCCGGATTCACGTCGGGAGCGACGTTGCTGCGCTGGGCGTACTAAGCGGCGCTCTTCGCTGGGTGCCGGTTCTAGCCTGATTTTGGCTAGGGCGAGGCAGTTGACGGTTTGCTCATCGAGTGGCCTACTTCGCTTTGACCTTCTCCCGATCCTTTGCTGCGTCCAGCGGGCGCACCGGCTCGGTCATGCGCGCAGGATCAAGAATCTCCTTGATCTGCTCTTCGCTCAGATCGCCGCGCTCGCGCGCAATCTCGATGATGGACTTGCCCTTCTTCACCGACTCCTTGGCGATCTCCGCCGCTTTAGCGTAACCGATGTATGGGTTCAGAGCTGTCGCCAGTGACACCGTGCTCTGCACGTAAAAATCGGTGCGCTTCTCGTTGACCGTGATGCCCTTGATGCAGAACTCGGTGAGCTGCCGCAGCATGTTGGTCATGATGGTGACCGAAGTGAGCACGCTGTAGGCCATGGCCGGCATCATGACGTTGAGTTCGAGCTGCCCGGCCTGCACCGCCAGCGCTACCGTCGTGTCGTAGCCGACAACCTGGAACGAAACCATCGCCGCCAGCTCCGCCATCACGGGATTGATCTTGCCCGGCATAATCGACGAGCCCGGCTGCAGCGCTGGCAGATTGATTTCCGCCAGGCCGGTGTTCGGGCCCGACGAGAGCAGCCGCAGGTCGTTGGAGATGCGGATGACCTCCAATGCGAGGTTCCGAAGTGCCGAGCTGACCGACGACATCGCCAGGTTCGACTGCATGGCGTAGCGCATGTCGTCCACGACGTGCAGCTTTTGGCCTGAGATGCGCGCCAGGTTGGCGATCGCCTTCTCACGATAGTCGGGATGCGTGTTGATGCCGGTGCCCACCGCCGAGCCGCCCAGTCCAACCTCGCGCAATAGCTCAGATTGTTGCTCGATTGATTTCTTCGCGCGCTTGATTGCGCCTGCGTAAGCGTGAAACTCCTGACCCAGCCGCATGGGTACCGCGTCCATCATGTGAGTGCGCCCCGACTTCAGAACGTTGTGGAATTCTTTGCCTTTTTCGTCGAGCGCGGCAAACAGGCCATCGAGCACCGCGTACAGCTTTTCCAGTTCGAGCAACGCGGCGAGGCGCATGGCGGTAGGGAAGACGTCGTTCGTCGATTGGCCGTAGTTGACGTGATCGTTGGGATGGACGTGCTTGTACTCGCCCAGCTTGCCGCCCAGCAATTCGGAGGCGCGGTTGGCGATGATCTCATTGCTGTTCATGTGGAAGCTGACGCCCGCGCCTGCCTGAAAAACATCAACCACGAATTCCCGGTCCCACTTGCCCTGCTGAACTTCTTTGGCGGCTTCGATGATGGCGTTGGCGGTCTTCTCGTCCACCAGGCCGAGTTGGCGATTAGCGAGCGCCGCAGCCTCCTTCACCATCGCGATGGCGCGGATAAGCGAAGGGTGCGCACGCAGTCCGCTGATGGGAAAGTTCTCCACCGCGCGCGCGGTTTGAATGCCGTAGTAAACGTGCGCGGGGATGTCTTTCAGGCCGAGAGAGTCTTTTTCGGTGCGGGTGCAAATCTTACTGGACATAATTGCGCCTCAATAGAACAGATGTTGGGGACGCTGGATCGGTCGCCGAGATCGGCCGTACTCGCCCTGCACAAACGATAAGGCCGCCGGAAGCCGACGGCCTCGCATCCATCTGAAAAAAATGCTCACCCAATCTCCACCATCTCAGCAATCTTTGCCTGCCACTCCTTCGGGCCGGACTCGTGCACGGAGTTGCCGTTGACATCCACTGCAACTGTGACCGGCATGTCCTCGACCTCGAATTCGTAGATGGCTTCCATCCCGAGATCGGCGAAACCCAGCACGCGCGACTTCTTGATGGCCTTCGAGACCAGGTATGCGGCGCCGCCCACCGCCATCAGGAACACCGCTTTGTGGTCGCGAATGGCGGCGATGCCTTCCGGCCCGCGTTCCGACTTGCCCACCATGCCGAGCAGTCCGGTCTCCTTCAGCATTTGGCGGGTGAACTTGTCCATGCGCGTGGCCGTGGTGGGACCGGCAGGCCCGACCACTTCATCCCGCACCGGATCGACCGGCCCGACGTAGTAGATGAAGCGATTGGTGAAGTCCACCGGAAGCTTTTCGCCGCGCTTGAGCATGTCGGTCATGCGCTTGTGCGCGGCATCGCGACCGGTGAGCAGTTTGCCGCTGAGCAGAATCACCTCGCCGGTCTTCCATGTCGCCACTTCTTCGCGCGTGACGGTGTCGAGGTTCACCCGCCGCGCGCCCGCGGGATTGTAGGTCAACGTCGGCCAATCCTTCAGCGACGGCGGTTTCAGCGCGACCGCGCCCGTGCCGTCGAGCACAAAGTGAGCATGGCGCGTGGCGGCGCAATTCGGGATCATGGCGATCGGCAGGTTGGCGGCGTGCGTGGGATAGTCCTTCACCTTCACGTCCAGCACCGTGGTCAGCCCGCCCAGTCCCTGTGCGCCGATGCCCAGCGCATTGATCTTCTTGTACAGCTCGATGCGCAACTCCTCGGCGCGGTTCTTCGGCCCGCGCGCAATCAGCTCCTGGATGTCGATCGGCTCCATCAGGGCTTCCTTGGCCAGCAGCATGGCCTTTTCCGCGGTACCGCCGATGCCGATGCCGATAATTCCCGGGGGACACCAGCCCGAGCCCATCGTGGGGACCGTCTTCAACACCCACTCGACGATGGAGTCGGAGGGATTCAGCATGACGAACTTCGATTTGGCCTCCGAGCCGCCGCCCTTTGCGGCCACGATGACGTCAACCTTGTCGCCGGGAACGAGCGTCATGTTGACGACGGCCGGGGTATTGTCCTTGGTGTTCTTGCGTTCGCCGGCCGGATCGGCCAGCACGCTGGCGCGCAGTTTGTTGTCGGGGTGGAGATACGCGCGGCGCACGCCCTCGTTGACCATGTCCTCCACGCTCATGGTCGCGTCCCACTGCACCTTCATGCCAACTTTCAGGAAGACCGTTACGATGCCGGTGTCTTGGCAAATCGGCCGATGGCCTTCGGCGCACATGCGCGAGTTGATCAGGATCTGCGCCATCGCGTCCCGGGCGGCGGGCGACTGTTCTTTTTCATACGCGCGCGCCAGGTTTTGAATGAAATCGACCGGGTGGTAGTAGGAAATATATTGCAGGGCGTCGGCAACGCTCTGGATAAGATCGTCTTGCTTGATAACTGTCATTACGCCTCGCTATAGGAAAGAATGTAAGAGTCCGGGCAAACACCCACGTTAATTATAAGAACACAGATGCGTGACACCTAGGGAATTCAATGTGGGCGGAGGAATCCGCATTCCCCAAACGTGGGAGATAAGCTGAATGCTGAGGGCTGAATGCTGAGTGCTGCTTCAGACCAGCTTCCCGTACATCGACGTGTAGTTCAGCCCGATCTCGCCGCAGGTGCCTTGCTCCACCGAATACACCATGCAGGAGTCGAACGGGCGTGAATAAATGTGCAGACTCACGGCGCGCTGTCCCCATTCGCGGGGATTACGGACATCGTGCACTGGATTCAGCGGATCGACCGCTACCGGGTTTGCTGGCGTGATCTCGATGACATTGGTGGGAACGATCTGGCAACGATGGGCGGCGAGGTCCTCGGAGAGAAGGCGGAAGTTCTGCACCACAAGCCGGCCGATGGGCGCGGCCATCCAGCAATTCTGTCCCTGGTGATTGTGAATGGAGCTGCCCATGCCGACCTCCCAGCAGATGGCCAGCAGCTCATAAAGATCGGTCTTGTCAATCAGGTTGCGGGTGTAGTGTTGGGCATTCCAGAACAGATACGGGTCCAGCGATTCCGGATCAACCGAATTCTCGCGCAGATATTGCAGCGTGCCGTTGACTCCTGTGAAGTCATCCTCCTTGAGTTGCCGCAGGCCATCGATGAAGTGCGGCACTGGAATTCCGCGCGTTGCCCGATCTGCTGACGTAGCCATTTCCGAGGCGCCTCCTGGCGGGACGGACCGCTTATTCTAACCCGGTTTCAGCGGTCCGAGTCCTGCGGCGTGGGCCAGCGCAGGAAATGTTAAGTTTCTGGGAATCCAATGTGCTACAAGGCGGCTCCAAGTCTATAATGAGCGCAAGTACCACCCCGGCAAGGTGGCTCAGCGTTCGGCACTGGAGTTTTCCATGAAGTCACGCGCTCTCGCAATGGCGGTCGCCATTCTTCTGAGTGCCAGCCTCGCTGTTCCTTCGTTCGCGCAGAACACCACGCAGACCCAGGCACCGTCAGCGCAGGCACCAAGCAATCCACAAGAGCAAACGCAACCCGCGGCAGAGGCGAGTCCTGATCCAGCTGCCCCCGCCAGCAGCACCTCAACTCCGGCGTCTCCGCAGGACGCGCCGAAAGCCACTCACGACAAGGGCAAGAACGACGTCGATGACATTGGCAACCGCAAGGTCGGCTCCGGCAAGGGTATCGGCGACTGGTACGGATACGACACCGAGATCAAGATGGGCAAGCAGTACGCCATGATGATCGAGTCGAGTGCGCGGATGATTCAAGACCCAGTCGTCGTTGAGTACGTGAACCGCATCGGCCAGAACCTGGTTCGCAACTCCGACGCCAAGGTGCCGTTTACCATTAAGGTCATCGACTCCGACGACATCAACGCCTTTGCGTTGCCGGGCGGCTTCTTTTACGTCAATAGCGGCCTGATCCTCGCTGCCGACGATGAAGCCGAACTGGCCGGCGTGATGGCCCACGAAATTGCGCACGTTGCCGCCCGCCATGCGACCCGCGAGATGACCCGCGCCAACTACGCCAGTATGGCCTCGATTCCATTGATCTTTGTAGGAAGTTGGGGGTTGTATGAAGGCGCCAGTGCTGCCTTGAGCCTGGCATTACCGCTTACCTTTATGAAGTTCTCGCGCGGCTTCGAAGCAGAGGCCGATTACCTTGGCCTTCAGTATATGTACAAGGCGGGCTACGATCCGCAGGCCTTCATTTCTTTCTTCGAGAAGATCAAGGCGCAGGAAAAGAAGAAGCCGGGCACGCTAGCCAAGGCCTTCGCCAGTCATCCCCAGACACCTAACCGGATTCTCAAGAGCCAGGAAGAAATACGCAACATTCTGCCCGCGCGACCGGAATACATTGTCAACACGTCGGAGTTCGACGACGTGAAGGCCCGCTTGGCGGCCTTAGAGAACCGCAAGAAGGGCATCGAAGAAAAGGACAACGCCAAGCCTTCGCTGCGGCGCACTCAAACCGCGGACAACAAGGGCAAAAATGGCAAAGATGGCAACGATCGTCCGACCTTGCAACGGCGCGACGATGACCTCATGGCCAGCACGGGTCAACGCTAGCTGCTTCAAGTCTTGCTCAACCGGCGGCCGTGTGCCGCCGGTTTTGCTTTTCCGGTGATGTGCGAGCTGGATTCACTTTGGGCATGGTTTGTTGCCGGCAAACGCTATTTTTGTCTCAGCTCAAATACCGGATACTCTCCAGCGATGGCTGCAAAACTCTCAGCGGCTGACCCGGCGGGTATTGGGAAGTAGCGCTGCACGGTGGTCTTGAAGCTGTCGAGATAAGCTTTCAACAATGCGGGTTTCTCGGCATCGGCAACCGGTCGCAACTGGTAGATCTGTCGGAACGCTCCTTTCTTGAGCGTAACCTCGCCGGCTGCTTCGGCGTTGCGGACCCACTGCGTACGGCCGCGAGGCGCCACCAGAAATCGCTCGCCACCAATCTCCAGCAGATTTATCGGTGTAGGGTACAGCCGCCCACTTTTCCGCCCTCGGACCTGAAGCAGGTAATTGTGTTTCAGTCCAAAGCCGAGGCCGACCAGGAATCCGAACAACCGATTGAAGGTGCATTCCATCGCGGTCGGTTGCCGGAAGAGGGGAGTACTGTTATTGCGCACCATGGATCTATCTTAACGCGGCCTCTCGCCCGGCTATGCGGTATAGTTCTCACGGTGACTGGGCCCTCGTCCGCGGCTCAGGCAGGAGGTCTGGATGCAACGGCTGCACGGCGCTGCTCTTACGGCCCGCCGTGCCGGGATCGTTCGGGCGTGAATTCCCGTATCGCAACTGCACTTGCAGGGTTGCTGCAAAAGGGAATAGCGCAACCGCCAGTTAGCGGAGTACACTTCCGACGGGAGTGGATTGCGCATTTCTTCGTACTGTTACAGAGAACTGGCAGAGCGCGCCTTCTATTCCCGGCAGCCCGCATTACCCGGTTATGACCTCGTCCGAATGTGGGTCGAATGCCGCGACCTCCTGCTTGCAGATTCAACGCTACCGTTCCCTTGGAGCGGACGCAGTTCTTCGCTACACAACTTTCCGCTTAGGAGAGACCCTATGAAATTCCGCGTTCTTCGCTATGCCTTCCTGTTTTGCTTGCTCGGCAGTTTGTATATCGCAGCCCAACAGGTTGCACCTGATGCCACTCCCGTTGGCCCGCTTCCCACCGCTTCCGGCGAATACGATCTTGGGGCCCAGGTTGACAACCTAGTGCTGCCCGGTTGTCAGCCCGTGTCCGGCTATGACTGTAAGGTTGATGTCCGCGCGCACGTGTATTACCCGCAAACACTCACTGGCACTTATCCGGTGATAATTTTCCTGCACGGCAACCACGGAACCTGCGGCACTCCCGATCCGGGCCTGCCGGGCGATCCCCGGGACGATAACAGATCGGACTACACCGGCACCGGCACGTGTCCGGCAGGCTATATCGAATCCCCCAGCTATCTCGGGTACGACTATATGGCCTTTCGGCTGGCCAGTTATGGATACATCGTGGCGTCCATTGATGCTAATCGCGGCATCACTGCTGGACCGGGTCTGCCCGGCGACAGCGGGCTGATCAAGGCGCGCGGGATCATGGTGCTGCGCCATCTTCAGCACCTGAGCACCTGGAACCGGCACGGCGGGACCCCCGCCGGCGTTGGCGTCGAATTGCAAGGCCATCTCGATTTCAGCAATACCGGTATGATGGGACACTCGCGCGGCGGCGATGGCGTCCGCGCTGCCTACGACGACTACATCATGACGGGCAGCATCTGGCCGGGCATGATTGAAGACCCGGTTACCTTCAAGGGCGTGTTCGAGATCGCACCGGTTGACTTCCTGGGCAACAATTCCAAAGGCGTGGCGTGGAACATCATTGCCGGACTTTGTGACGGCGACGTATCCGACATTCAGGGTATTCATCCCTATGATCGGGATATCTTACCGCCATTTGAACCGACGCCGCTGCAGAAATCCAGCATCATGATCTGGGGCGCCAATCACAACTTCTTCAATTCCCAATGGCAAATCAGTGACGCCAGCAGTCCGATTCCGCCTTACCCCGCAGACTGCATTGGTGCGGGGCAAACACCAATCTTTCCGGTGTCGCCGGGTTCGCCGCAGCAACGCCTGACAACGATGACCTCGCTGATGGCGTTCTTCCGCGGCAATGTGGGCAGCGGAGCCGATCAGACATTCAACCGGAATTTCAATGGGAATTATCTACTTAACTCCCTTGGAGAATTGAAATGAGCGATTGGAAGCTAAATATGGTGGCCGAGCCGATTGTTCCTGCATGGACTTCGGAAAGTGACTGCAATACGAACGGCGCGGAGCTTCAGCGGGCTATCATTCGGGGTTTCACTGACCGCGCTGACCCAATCTGGAGCAGTCAGCACGGAGAGTTCACCTTTGAAAAGACTTTTACGTTCAAAGAGCACGGTGAGTTTTTTCGCGGCGCTCTGACAATGGCTGGGCTTAGGTACACGAATGATTTTTTTGAACTCCTGCAACGGTATGGCACGATCAAGGTAACAATCACCAAGTTTCAGAAGGAAGTGAAACCCCAAGGGAGTTAAAGGGATAATTCCCATTTCAATCCCTGGTGGGGAATTCCGGCTACGGTGACCGATGAAGGCGGTGTGATACAGCCTTACCCAACCCGTGCTGATAGAGGTTTCACTCCGCCAGTTCCTATCAAAGTCTTTGAGGACTTCACCGGACAGACGGGGACCAGCAGCTACGGCTTTCCAAATGACGCTTCCAATATCACCATCTCCCACGGAAGTGTGCCCAACCACGATCCCAGCCTGCGCGCCGGCAGAATCAGTTGAACCACGGGAGGGCCCGCCACCTACTTCCAAACCAACTGGACGGCAGTGGGTACAGGCAGGCTTCTCGCGGGCTATACAACGTTAGAACTCCGTGTTTCCCGGCAAAGCAGCAGCCTGAATCCCACTACGCCAACCGACTTTTCCATCTCCCTCCAGACACCCGTCCACATAACCACGAGCTCGGTAAAGCTCAGTAGGTATATCGATCCGAATTTTGTGGGCCAACCCGGCAATCAGTCGTATTTGCAGGGACCGGTGGGATCGACAGACGGCGGACTGCATCCGATTTTGCAGACGGTGCGGATTCCCCTCAGGGATTTCCCGGGTTTTGCCTCTGTCCTCGGTACGCTGGTGCATGGCATAAGGCTTACCTTTGACCAGACCGCTTCGGGCGCAATCTACGTCGCCAATATCCGGCTTTCCAATCAGCCGGTCACTCATGGGCCGGAGATGGATGTTGCCGATGCGGTTGAACTCCTGCAACAGTCCGAACCACCAGCACCGCGAGTACATGCGGGAGTGATTACCTCGTTGCAGCGGCTCGCCTCGGTGCCCCAGTTGCGTGGCGCTCCGGGAGTGGAGATCGAGATCACCAGCAATCAACCCTTCCCAGTACGCGATGCCATGCTCACATTGCGTGTTGGCGAAAAATCCTTCACCCTGAGTCACTACGTCGGCGGAGATTGGCACCACGTGGTGTTCTCACTTACCGATGCCGAGTTTGCCGGCCTGTCTTCGGGAGATCCTATGCTAGTGCAGTATGGACCGAAGTCGTTGGGCGATGTCTGGAATATCGGAAGGCTCGACAAGCAAATGGCTACGAAAAAATGAATTAAACGTCGGGGGCCGGAACGTGGCCTGCTTGGCAGGATTCACTCCGACCTGGGATAAGAAATAAAAGATGGAAGGGCGTTCGAATGAGCGCCCTTCTAATTTCCAACAAATTGTTCACGCAAGTAAGAAGTGGCTGGCGCGCGCCGGTCACTACGCCGCCTTGCTGCCCGATGCGACGGTAATCGGGTTGCGGGCTGTTGAACTGTCCGGCTCGGAGCGAACCATCTTCATTTCCGTCCAGTCGTAAGGAAATTCCTTGCCACAATCCAGGCAGACGACATAGGTGCCGGTGACGGCAGCCGCTGCGCTGCGCCGAAGTTTTCCTTTCATCGTGATGGGAAAGCTGCAACGTTGATGCGAACAACCGAAGACGAAATCGAATAGACTCATATGCCTCCTCTCGCCCCCGCCAAGAGGGCGCCCCGAGCTGCGCGGCGAAGTCGCGTGAAGCCTCTCGATTGAGACAACCCGCTTCTCAATCTTTAGATTCGAAGGCTCTGAAAAAGGTTCGACGCATGAAGCAGCGTTTCCGTTTTAGGGCGACGTCGCGATTACCAAAGTGCCTTCTCTAAAGTGCTACTGCGAAGCCAAGGTACACACCCGATATCGGCAACTCGAGAGCTCGAGATAAGTTTGACGCTGTATAAGCTGGATTTGATTTACGGCTACTTGGCCGTCGGGGAGTCGCTCGGTTCTCGAGGATCGCTGGCTTGCTTCTTGTGGCATTCGCACTTGGAGACGATGGCCGTACGTAGGCGGGTGCGAAGGTCATCCGGAAGTTCGTACAGGTGGGAGTCGCGGTAGATCTCGATGGTCATCTTGGTTGTATTGCAGACCACGTAACAATTGTGGCACCACTGAAGATGGTCTTCCAATTCGGCCCGTGTTTGAGCGTCCATCGAGTCGTCAAGGTAATCGGTGAGCTCTTTCAGAAAATCAGAGCAGGTCACGGTTTGCCATCTCCACCAGTACGATTTTTGAAGTACTTGTTCAACCGTTCACGCAGCTGCAGCCGAGCCCGAAGCAGGCGGGACTTGACCGCGGGAATACTCAAATCCAAGGCATCCGCCGTCTCTTCGGTGGAGAGCCCCTCAACGTCGCGCAAGACAAACACCGTGCGAAAGCTCGGCGGCAACCCTTGTATCGTCTTGCCCAGGATCTCCTTCAACTCACCCTGGTTGTAAAGCTGTTCCGGATTGGGAGACCAGTCCGCCACTTCGCGCGGCATGGAATCCTCTTCCGTCTTAATGTCCTCATCGAGCGAAACCATGCGCTCGGGACGCCGGCGGCGCAAGCGCATGAGCGCTTCGTTCACCGCGATCCGCACCAGCCAGGTATAGAACTTCGACTGCTCCTGGAAGTTCGCCAGGTTCTGGTACGCTTTCAGGAAAGCGTCCTGCACCACGTCTTCCGCGTCCTCGCGGTTTTGCGTGATGTGTTGCGCGATCCGGAACACGTTGCGGTCGTACCGCTTCACCAGCTCTTCGAAGGCGCCGATGTCGCCGGCTTTGGCCGCGTGGACTAGCGTAAGTTCATCGCCAGCCGCTTCTACCTTTGGTTGGATGGTTCCCATGTTTGCGTAGATTCAGGATTTTAGTCCGGGGTGCCCAAGACGCGCTGCTTTTGCGCGACTTGGGGTGGTTTAGGCCGAGCACAAAAATCCCGAAAGCCATTGTACCTATATCACCGAGGATTCGGGAAAGCCGGGGAAACAAAATTTCATTTATCCAGCTGTTGCGCCTGCCGGGTTGATTCACGGTCCTAGTGGAAATACGTCCATTGTACGGACGCGCGGGCCCGACAGATGTCACAGGCGGGAACCTGTTTCGTAAACGATTTGTTTCGGCCCTGCCCGGAAGGAATCGCGCTACACTGAATCCGGTGAATCTCCACAGCCGCTTCCAAGTCGTTCTTCTGGCCGTCGTGCTGGCCCTGTTGGGCAATGGAATGCTTGCGCAAGCGGCCTCTTCCGCCCACAAGAAAAAGTCTGCCTCCAGCACCAGCGCGCATAGGTCAACGAAGCCGGCCGGCAAGAAATCGGCGTCGGCTCATCGGCATCACGCGCCTCGTAAGAAAGCAACGGCTGCCCGCGCCCACCGCCTGAAGCGGACCTTTGTGGCCTCCAGCGACCTGCGTCCGATGGCGCGGCAACTGGTGAAATTTCGCCCGCCCGCCGCCTATGCCGGAGTCGAAACTTACGCCCACGCTCATGCTGGGGCCGAGGCTGGAGCGCTGGCTTGGTTCGCCATCGGATACGCGCACTATCTCGACGCGCAGTATCCCGCGGCCGTTTCCGCTATGCAAAAGGCGCAGCCGCGGATCGGCGAGTTGCAGGATTACACCGCGTTTTTCATCGGCAACTCATACGTGCTCAGCAACAACCCCGAGGAGTCGTTTGCGTACCTGCGCGACTTCGGTACTCGCTTTCCGGACTCGCTCTATGAACACGATGCCATGATTTCGTACGCCAGGGCGCTGCTTGCGACCAATCGGTCGAACGAGGCCATCCGCCTGCTGGAAGCCCACCGCTCGCCTGCCAGCGCCGAGACCGAATATTTCCTCGGCAAGGCCTACGTGCAAAATGGCCAAGGCCGCGCTGGGGCCGAGGTCTTGCGGCGCGTTTACTACAACTATGCGACCAATTACACCGCCGACAGCGCCGCTACCGATCTAAAGAAAATTCCGCAGGCGGCTTTGCTTCCGCCGGTTACCTACGCCGAGCACCTGAGGCGCGCTGACGCGCTCTACAAGGTGCATCGCTATCCCGCCGCGGCCGACGAATATCGTACCCTGACGGACCTCGCTCCTGCGGAACAGCAGTCAGCGGCACTGATTCAGCTCGCCAATTGCTACATGCACGATGGCAATACCCGCGATGCCCGCGCCGCGCTCGATCGCATTCCCGACGATGGCAGCGAAGCCAGCGCAGAGAAGTGGTATCAGCAGGCCGAGATTGCCCGCAATGCCAATGATGACGCCGCCCTGACCACCATTCTGCAGCACATGCGAAGCACCACTCCCAAGTCGCCGTGGCTGGAATCGGCTTTATTTACCGCGGGAAACATGTACCTGCTGCGCAAGGATTACGACCGCGCCATTGACTATTATCGCGAGCTTCATGACCGCTTCCCCTCCGGAACGAAAGCGGCGTACGCGCATTGGAAGTGCGCCTGGCTTACTTATCGCCAGAACCGCAAGGAGCAAGCCAAGAAATATTTTGACGAGCAGATTGAGTTTTATCCCGGCACCAACGAAGTTCCGAACGCGATGTACTGGCGCGGACGCATGGCGGAGGACGAGGGTCAGTATGGCGCTGCCCGCGCGTATTACCAGAAGCTGGCGGAGCGTTATCGCAACTATTACTACGGCGTGCTGGCGCGCAAGCGGTTGGCGGTCTTACCGGCGGGCGCCGCGCTAGTTGTGGCCTCGTTGCAGCGCATCGGTTCGGCGCCGGCGTACGATGCCGCGTCAAAAGTCATCGACCCGCCCGAGGACGATCTTCACTACATGCGCGCCCGCCTGTTGGAGAATGCCGGCGTGACTGACCTGGCGGTGCGGGAGCTGCAAGCTGGCAGCTCGAGCGGCCCGTCGTGGGAGATGCTGGAAATCGCGCGCATCTATTCCAGCGGGGGCGACTACTACCGTGCGCTACAGGCTTTAAAGCGCGCCATCGCGGGCTATTTTGCGATGGACATAAACGGGCTGCCTGCGCCCTACTGGCACGGACTGTTCCCGCGCCCCTACTGGGACGCACTGCGACGCTACTCGGAAGAGAGCGGCCTCGACCCCTATTTGGTGGCGTCGCTCATCCGTCAGGAATCGGAGTTCAATCCTGGCGCCATCTCCCACGCCAACGCTTACGGGCTGATGCAACTATTGCCGAAGACAGGGAAGGGCGAAGCCAAGAAAGCGGGATTGCAACATTACCATACTGACTCGCTACTCGATCCGACCACGAACATCGAACTGGGGACCCGCTACTTTCGGCAGATGATTGACCATTTCGGCGGAAAGACTGAGTACGCGCTGGCCGCTTATAACGCGGGGGCCGATCGCGTCGAGGATTGGCGCGCCTCGGGCAACTTCCGCGACGTGGAGGAGTTCGTCGAGTCCATCCCCTTCACCGAAACCCGCGAGTATGTGCAGGCCATCGTGCGCAACGCCGAGGTTTACAAGCGGGTGTACGGGACGCCGTAAAGGCAGTTGCCGGTAGTCAGTTGTCAGTTCTCAGTTGCGCAGACATTCTTACGGCGACTGACAACTGGCCGCTGGCAACTGCTCTACGAACTGCTTTTCACCGCTTCATTTCCGGACTTGGCAAAGACGATCTCCGAAACCAGCAGGATCGCGCCAATCACGATGGCGCTGTCGGCCACATTAAATGCCGGCCAGTGATAGCTGCCGACGTAAAAATCCAGAAAATCCACGACGTGCCCGGTCAGCATGCGGTCCCATAGATTTCCGGTGGCGCCGCCCAGAATCAGAGACAGGCCAATGGTGGTGGTGCTCCACGAGTGGCTATGCTTCCACAGCAACGCGGAGACAACCATTAGGGCGATGACCGAGAAGCTGACTAGCGCGCCAATCTTCCACTGCGCCGTGGATTCGGCAAACAGGCCAAACGCCGCGCCGGTGTTCTCCACATGGGTGAGATGGAAACAGCCCGGAATGACGGTGACGCTGTCATGCAGCGGAATATTGCTGGCCACCGACCATTTGGCCAGCCGGTCCAGCAGCAATACGGCGGCGGCGATGAGGAAGAAATACTTGCGCATAGCGTAACTTCGATGCATTTCTTAGAGCTTGTTTCAAAAACGTCCTGCAGCTCTCTGGGTGGAAGCGCGGGCCTTTAGGCCCGCGAAAATCGCGACTCCAAAAAGAGGGCTTTAGCCCTGGTGTCGCAAAATGAGGTTTTTGAAACACGCTCTAGTTCTTAGACGCTATCACACCGCGGAAAGGAGCGCCGGAAGGCCTGTTTTACGGTACGGGTTGCGTTCCCGCGGCCTCGTCTCCTAGAGCAGCGCATTACCGTGCGCGCGCGGTTGCCTCAATCTCTACCAGCACGGCGCTGCAGCGTTCGCAAACGGTCGGATAGGTCTTATCTTCTCCCACGTGGATGGAATAGTTCCAACAGCGTTCGCACTTCTGGCCCGAGGCCCGATTCACCGTAATCATCAGCCCCGTGTCGCCGTTGCTGGCTGGAGACTTCTCCAATACCACATCCGAAACGATAAACAGGTAGCGCAACTGATCGCGATGACGCTCCAGCACCACATAAAGCTGCTCGGGAGCGGCCACATGAAGCTGTGCTTCCAGGCTGCCGCCGATTTTCTTCTCTGCCCGGGCCGTCTCCAGCGCCTTGAGAGCTTCATCGCGGACGGTCAGTAGAGTGTCCCAATCGCTTTCCAGAGCGTCGGCATCGAAGCCGGACGGTAGCTTGCCCGTCAGTTCCTCGGGCTGCGGAAACAGCGTGACATGCACACTCTCCGGACGGTCGTCGACGGCCGGCAAAAATCCCCAGACCTCTTCCGCCGTGAAACTCATGACTGGCGCCAGCAGTCGCACCAAGGCCTCGCCCAGCCGCCACAGCGCAGTCTGGGCTGAACGGCGGGCCAGCGATTTCGGGGCCGACGTGTACAGCCGGTCTTTGAGCACGTCGAAGTAAATCGCGCTCAGATCAACAATGCAAAAATCCTTGAGGCGATGGTAGAGCCGGTGGAAGACGAAATTGTCGTAGTGCTCACGCGCATCTTTCGTGACTTCGGCAGCGCGCAGCAGGATGTACTGATCGAGCGGATGCATCTCGGCGAAGCCGACCGTGTCCTTCGCGGGAACGAAATCTTGCAAGTTGCTGAGGATGTAGCGGAATGTATTGCGAATCTTGCGATAGCTTTCGGCGATGCGCTGCATCAACTCGTCGGAAGCCATGACATCTTCGCGGAAATCCACCGACGCGACCCATAGCCGAACGATCTCCGCTCCGAGTTTGTCAGCGATCTCGACCGGATCGACGGTATTGCCCAGCGACTTCGACTGGGCGCGGCCCTGCGGGTCCAGCGTCCAGCCCGCGGTGGCGACGCCACGGTAAGGCGCTGCTCCCTTGGTGGCCACGGCGCAGAGCAGGGAAGAGTGGAACCATCCGCGATGCTGATCGCCGCCCTCAAGGTACAGGTCGGCAGGCCAGGGAAGTCCGGGCTCGCGACCCAGCACGGCCGCATGGCTCGAACCGGATTCGAACCATACGTCGATGATGTCCATCTCCTTGCGAAACTTCGCCCCTCCGCACTTGGCGCACTTGATTCCTGCCGGAAGAATTTCTTCCGCGGAATGTTTGTACCAGGAGTCAGCGCCCTCGCGAGCGAACAGGCCGACGACCGTGCGATTCACCGCAGGATCGTTGAGAAATTGTTGGCAGGCTTCGCATTGAAACACCGCAATGGGCACGCCCCAAATACGCTGGCGCGAAATACACCAGTCGGGGCGCGAGGCGACCATGTTCGAGATGCGCTCTTCGCCCCAAGCCGGGTCCCATTTCACTTTCTTGATTTCTTCCAGCGCACGGCTGCGCAGCGTGCCTCCGGATTCGGGGGTCCCCGGCAAGTCCCGCTTTTGGACTTGTTGGGGTGACAGCTTGCCTTCCATCGAGATGAACCACTGCTCGGTGGCGCGAAAGATGATGGGATTGTGACAGCGCCAGCAATGCGGATAGGAGTGTTCGATCTTTTCGAAACCCAGCAACACGCCCCGGCTCTTCAACAGATCCACGATCAGTGGATTGGCCTTGAAGACCTGCTGGTCCTTATACTCCGGCAGCCCATTGCGCAGGATGCCGCCCTCGTCCACGTCGCAGCGCAAATCAAGACCGTATTTGACGCCAGTGACGAAGTCGTCCGCGCCGTGCGCAGGGGCGGTGTGCACCGCACCGGTCCCGGTGTCCATGGTGACGTAGTCGCCCAGCACGCCCAGGACACTGCGCTCCAGGAAGGGATGAGCGAAGGTCGCATACTCCAGCTTCGCGCCAGGGAACGACGCAATCTCCTTCGCCTCGCCGAGATTGCACTTTTCGATCGTCTGCTGCGCCAGCTCTCTGGCAACGATATATGTCCACTCACCGGTGTCGAGCGCAACGTATTCCGCTTCGGGGGCGAAGGTCACCGCCATCGAGGCGGGAAGCGTCCACGGGGTGGTCGTCCAGATGATGGTCGCGACGTTTTTCTTGCCGGCCAGCGCGGCATCGATCTTCGCAGGATCGCTGCTCAGCGGATACCGCACCCAGATGCTGGGGCTGGTGTGCATCTCGTATTCGACTTCTGCCTCGGCCAGCGCGGTCTTGTCGTACACGCACCAGTACACCGATTTCAGTCCCTTGTAAACCAGTCCCTGCTGGTAGCACGAGTAGAACGTCTCCAGCACAACGCTCTCGTAGCTGGGGTCCATCGTGGAATACGGCCTCTCCCAACGGCCGAAGACGCCGATTCGCTTGAACTGTTGGCGTTGTAGATCGAGATACTTCTGCGCGTATTTGCGGCACTCCGCGCGCACCGCCAGCGGATCCATGTCCAGCTTCTTGCGGCCCAGCAGATCGTCAACCTTGATCTCTATCGGCAGTCCGTGGCAGTCCCACCCGGGCACGTAGGGCGCATCGAAACCGCTCATGCTGCGCGACTTCACCACGAAGTCTTTCAGCGTCTTGTTGAGCGCCGTACCCAGGTGGATGGGGCCATTGGCATAAGGAGGCCCGTCGTGCATCACGTAGATGGGCTGCCCTTTATGCGCCTCGCGGATGCGGTCGTAAATCCGCATTTTCTCCCACCGGTCGAGCATCAGCGGCTCGTTGCGGGGCAGGTTCGCCTTCATGGAAAAGTCGGTCTTAGGCAGATTCAGCGTGGATTTTAGATCGAGCGGCACTCCCTTATATCTCCCGCCAGCCGTTAACTGGATTGCAATCGACGCGCAAGCTATCTGTTCATTATAGGGAGCGCCTAAATTCGCGTCCATCAGCGGGTTGCATTGTGCTCGCCTTTACTGCCGGGGTTCGTAAACCGAGAGCGCGCTCCACTTCGGCGCCGCTGAAGCTCCCATCACAACGATGGTCACGGATAACTGCGCCCGCGTTCACCCTGACCATCCGCTCGAACGCGTGCTGGACCGGCTAGCCAAGAATCCCGGCTTGCTGCCGGTCGTGAGCTGCAGCCACGTGAATCGTGTTGAGGGTGTGATCACTCCGCAAACGCTGTTCCAGTTTGTGTAAGAGAACTGGAAGGACCAAAGAACAGTGGCGGCTAATGCCGAGGACCCGTTGGGACCGACGGACAGCTAATCACAGCCTTTTCAGGAACGCCTTGGCGCGCTCTAACTCCGGAAATAGCTTTTCTTCCGCTTGAAACGCGGCCCCGTGGACGCACCGTCGGCTGCCGCGCAGCTTCACCGGATGCTTGAGGTGGAGCATCTCGTGATAGACGATGTATTCCACGGCGTAACCCGGCACTCGCTGCTGGTCGAAGGCGCGGCTGACCACGATGGCATTATGCGCGGGATCGTAATGCGCAAGGCTTCTGCGCGCATGCGCCTGGCTCCATGTCATCTGCGGGCGGCCCAGCAATCCGTGAAAGAAACGCTGGTTGAGCTGGTCGAAGATCTGCTCCAGGTCGTACACCTCGCCTTGTGCGGACTCGATTCGTTTTCGCCCGCGCAACTGTCGCACCCGTTGCGCCTTGGTGCTGATGTCGTGGCTGGAGACGTACCGGCGATAGCGCGTGGAGTGCAGGGCTGCGATCGGCTTGCGATATATTTTGGCCAGCAGGATGTGTGCGATCGCCTCCAGGACGGTCTCCGGGGCCCCTTCCAGCAAGTCGGAGATTCGCGCGTGAACTATGGTCTCACGCACCCGAATGGTACTGTTCACATTGGCGAAAGGATAAAACTCAATACGGAACTCCGGCAGCGGCGCGCGTGGCCGCAGCTCGCGGTAGGTCCTCTGGAAAATCTCCTGCAGCTTTGGGATCAAGGTGTTACTAACCTAGCACGGGGTCGCGGCGGGTACGACTAATCCGGCCGCTCGGTGTAGATCTTGTTTAGTTTCTTTTCCTTGGCCAGCTCATTCTGCTTCTGAAGTTCCTCACGCGCCCCATCGGCGCCGTCGTTTACGGCATCGCGGGCATTGGCCAGGACGAACGAGTATTGCTCCAACTCCTCCGGAGGGGACTCGTCTTTCAGGTTGCGCAGCTTGAGGGCCCACTCGCTGTCGGCTTCAATCAGCAATTTCAAACCTTTTCGCATATCGGTTTTGTGCGAGGCATACATGTCCACGTTATCGTCGATTTCATCCAGCAGCGAGGAAAAGTCCTGCAGCAGATCGTGGATCTGCATGGGACGGTCTTTCGCGTTTTTTGCGTCGGCCCGTAATTGATCGATGGATGCCATGCGCGCTCGTGCGAAGTTAATCATCAACTCCAGGCGCTTGTCCGGAAAGTCCGCCGATTCGCGCATCTGGCCGATTTCCTTTTCGTTGAGCGGATCGCGATCGCGGATTTGGGTTAGTCCAACTCGGGCAAGCGAAGAAATTAGGAACACCAGCCCGGCGAGCCATAGAATTCTACGCAACATCACGGTCTCCCCTTCGGTTCGGCTTGCGGGCCGAACATTCTGGTCAACAGGTCAGCGCGAATCTGTTCGATGTCATCCACCGCTTTCTTCAACGGCGGGCGGTCCTCCACCGACAGGGTTTCAGCAATATCGTGCAGACGTTTGGAGAGCTCGCGCAAGTCAATCTCGGTTCGCTTCAGATGTTTTCCCGAGGAGGACGCCGCATCGGCCGCTTTGTGGGCATACTCCACCACTTCGCCGACCTCGCCTTGGGCCTTGTTTACGTCGCCCTTGGTGTAGAGGGTATTGGCGTCTTCCAGTTCGCGACGAGCGTATTCGAGACAGAGCTTCGCTTGTTTGCCGTCATGGGCCGCATCGGCGCGGGCCTTCAGTTTAACCAGAGACTCGTCCGCTGCCAGCGCCATGCTGGTGAGCAGGAACACGATCGCCGCGCATCGTAACTGTGGCCGCATACTATTGCTTCTTGATTTGATACTTCTCTGCGTGGTGCGGGTCAAGCGCTATCAGCCGATGACGGGCCTGCCATTCCTGGTCGGGAAGCTTGCCCTCGTCTGCCGCCAGGAAACGCTGATAATATTCCACGGCCTGCGGCACGGCCTTCAAGTGGTCGAAGCAGGTGGCCCGCAGGAAGTAGCTGGCCGGGGACTCGGGCAAGAACTTGGCGCGGTAATCCAGCGACTTCAACGCCAGCTCGTAATTCTTGTTCTCCGAAGCCACTACCGCGAGGTTCCCATACGCGTCCGCCAAGTCAGGCTTGAGTTTGACCGCAATCAGCAATTCCTGTTGCGCCTCGGGATACTTCTTCTCGTGCATCAGCAAGGAACCGAGCGCGTAGTGCGCCCCGGCGTCCTGAGGCATCTTCTGGACCGCGGCCCGAAACTGTTGCTCCGCTTCGCGGTCCTTGCCAGCCTGCGCGTACAGCGTACCCAGTTCCAGCGCGGCGCGAGGATCGCCGGGATCGGCTTTCAGTCCTTGCTGCAGCTCCTGGGCGGCCTCGTCGCTTTTTCCCTCGGCGGCCAGCACCCGTCCCAGTTGTACGCGCGCGTTGTTATTCTCGGGATTGGCCGCCAGCAGCTTGCGCAATGCAGTCTCGGCCGCGGGATACTTCTGTTGCTTCATCGCGACGTTCGCCAAGCCCGCAAGGGCTTCCGGCGATTTCGGATCGAGTTCTGCCGCCAACTGGAACTCGCGCGCTGCGGCGTCGAGATCATTCCGCTTCTCCAGCAGAATTCCGGCGAAGAGATGCGGCTGGGCGGCTTTGGGATTGAGCTTGGCAGCCTCCGCATAAGCGGCCAGCGCCTGCTGCGGATCGCCGTCCTCTTCGACGCGTCCCAGCGATTGCCAGGCCCGCGCCAAGCCCTCCTCAGGATTTGCCGTGGGCTTCAGTTGGGTTGCGGCCTTCAGATACTTCGCAGCTTCAACCTTGTCGCCTTGCCCAGCCAGCAATATGCCCAGGTTCAGATTGGATTCGAAGACATCCGGCTTTGCCGCCACCGATTTGCGATACGCGTCAATCGCCTGAGGACCGCGCTGCGTGGCGTTGTACACGTATCCCAGGTCAAACCATGCGCGATAGTCATTCGGCTTTGCCGTTACAGCTTTCTGCAAAAGCGACTCCGCAGTGGTGAAATCGCGGTGCTGCATCGCCGTTTCCGCCTGATCCACTTCGGGCGAGCTACTGTCATCTGGAACTGTCTCCGCAACACGGTGGTGACGGATCGTCGGCTTGCTCTCCTGTGCGACGACGCTGACAAGGGCCCCGGCCGCGGCCAGAGCCACGGACAGAACGACCGCCAGCGAGCGTCTATGGATGATCATGCGATTGCGGTTTCCCGTTGGCCGATAAGATGCGCGCCAGCCACTGGCCGGTGTAGGAATTCTCCGCCTTGGCGATGGTCTCCGGCGTTCCCACGGCCACGACCTGGCCGCCCCGCGATCCGCCTTCCGGCCCAAGATCGATCACCCAGTCGGCCGTCTTAATGATGTCAAGGTTATGCTCGATGACCAGGATCGATCCGCCCGCCTCGATCAATCGGCGGAAGGCCGCTAGAAGTTTGCTGACGTCATCGAAGTGCAGGCCGGTTGTGGGTTCATCGAAGATGTACAGCATGCGCGGATGGCGCTTGTTGCGCTCGAGCTGCGAGCGGCCAATGTCGCGCAGCTTGGGCTGAAGGTGCGCCGCCAGCTTCATGCGTTGCGCTTCGCCGCCGGAGAGCGTAGTTGCCGACTGGCCAAGCCGCAAATATCCCAGACCAACTTCGTCGAGCACGCGCAGTTTCTCCACAATTTTTGGTACGCCTGAGAAGAAGTGCAGGGCCTCCTTGACGGTAAGGCTTAACACCTCGTGGATGTTCTTGCCGTGATACCGGACCTCCAGAATCTCCGGTTTGTACCGCCTGCCCTTGCATTCTTCGCAAGCCAATTCGACATCGGCGAGGAACTGCATTTCCACGGTGACCGTACCGTCACCCTGGCAGCCTTCGCAACGTCCGCCGGGGATGTTGAATGAAAAGTGTCCCGCCGTGTGACCGTGCTTCTTGCTCTCGGGCAGGGAAGCGAACAGTTCGCGGATGGCGTCGAACGCCTTGATGTACGTCACCGGATTGGATCGCGGAGTGCGGCCGATCGGCGATTGATCCACCAGGACGACCTCATCGATCCACTCCGCGCCTTCCACGCGATCCACCTCCGCCTGCGGCCCGCCAGTGACCTGGCCGGTTTGCGCGGCTATCGCGTTATAGAGGACATCGTGCACCAGCGTCGATTTTCCCGAGCCCGACACGCCCGTGATGCACACCATGACGCCCAGCGGAATGGAGACGTTCACCTTCTTCAAATTATGCGCCCGCGCCCCAATCAGCTTGATTTGCCGGCCCGTGCCTGCCCGTCGCGACGGCGGCATCGCTATGCGCAGCTCGCCACTCAAGTAGCGTCCCGTCAGGGAAGCGGGATTGTGCAGGATCTCATCGTAGCTTCCAACCGCAATCATGCGCCCGCCGTTTTCGCCGGCCCCCGGACCGAGATCGAGAATGCGATCGGCCGAGCGCATAATCTCGGCATCATGCTCGACCACAAGGATCGTATTGCCGAGGTCGCGCAGATCGTGCAGGATCTTGATCAGCCGGGTGGTGTCGCGGTGGTGCAACCCGATCGAGGGCTCATCCAGCACGTAGAGAGTGCCAACCAGCCGCGAGCCCAGCGACGTCGCCAACTGAATGCGTTGCGCCTCGCCCCCGGATAACGTGGACGACAAGCGATCGAGCGTCAGATATTCCAGGCCTACGTCGTTCAGATACCGTAGCCGGTCGTTGATTTCGTCCAGCAGCTTGCCGGCGATGTCCGCCTCCTGCCGCGTCAGCTCCAAGCGCGAGAAGAAGTGTGTCGCCTCTTCAACCGTCATCGCCGAGACCTGGCAGATGTCCGTGCCGCCAATTTTTACCTGCCGGGCTTCGCGCCGCAAGCGCCGGCCCGCGCAATCCGAGCACACCGAGTAGCCGCGATACCGGCTGAGGAAGACCCGCACGTGCAGTTTGTACTTTTTGCGTTCCAGATGCGCGAAGAAGCCACGCACACCCCAGAATTTGCCATCACCGTTGATGATGTAATTTTGCTGCTCGCTGGTAAGGTCCTGCCACGGTACGTCGTGCGGAATGCCTGCGGCGCGGGCGTAGCGGCGCATCTCGGTCGCCAGTGGCCGGTATTTCGGCTTGGTCCAGGGCTCGATCGCCCCTTCAGCGAGGGTGAGGGTCTTGTTGGGGATCACCAGGTTGAGATCGAAATCGATGGTGTTGCCGAAGCCCTGACAGCGGGGACACGCGCCAAATGGATTGTTGAACGAGAACAGCCGTGGTTCCGGCTCTTCGTAACGAATGTTGCACGCCTTGCATTCGAAGCGCTGGGAAAAACGCAACCGCTGCGCCGCTTCACCCTCAGGCGGAGCGGTCTCGAACAGCACTTCGCCAGCCTCGCGATAGCCCTGTTCCACGGCATCCACGATGCGCCCCCGCGCCTCGGGTGAGACCGCAATACGATCGATCAGCATCAGCACCGGTTCCGCAAAATCGAGATCGAGCAACGACTCGGGCGTGGAAAACTCCACGCTTTGCCCGTTCTGGTAGAGCCGGTTGTAGCCTCGCTTGCGCAGCTCAAACAGACGCTCTTTCAGCCACGGATCATCCGCCGGCTTTGGCGCCTTCTTCTTTGCGGCGCGGCGGCCTTTCGATTTTTCCGGCTCGGCAGGTTTTGGCGGCGGCTGAACCGGGAAGAATGCCTGCACACGCGTTCCATCTTCCAGCGCGAGAAGCTGCTGCGCCACTTCGTCCACGGTGTCCTTCTTCACCTCCTGCCCGCAGTTCAGGCAGTAGGTGCGCCCCACGCGGGCATACAGCAATCGCAGATAGTCGTAGATCTCGGTTGCGGTGGCGACCGTCGAGCGAGGATTGCGCGTGGTGTTCTTCTGCCGGATGGCGACCGCGGGAGCAATCCCGTCAATGACATCGACATCCGGCTTCTCGATGCGTTCCAGGAACTGCCGCGCGTAGGCGGAGAGCGACTCCACATAACGGCGCTGGCCCTCGGCGTAAACCGTATCGAAGGCCAGCGACGACTTGCCCGATCCCGAAACTCCGGTCACCACCGTCATGGCGTTGTGTGGAATTTCGAAATCGATGTTCTTCAGGTTGTGGACGCGCGCTCCGCGCACGATGATGCTCTCGTTCGACATGGACCCCAGGTTTCCGGCAGAGGAAGAGTTCGTGGGAAAGACGGCACATTGTCCACCCGCCCCACAGACACGGCTAAAACTGGCTGCCGAAACTTTTAATTATATCTGGTTGGGGACCGCTGAGCGTGAGCACCAAAGGGACAGGCTCTGGGCCGCCCGATCTGTTCTAGAGGGGGATAATGATCCGATGGCCTTTATCGCAATAAATGTCGTTCGCGCTCCAGGTGGGCCGCTCCCCGAGAATCTCTTGCTTGGTGGTGCCATGTGGCCGGACTGCGATTAGTTCAGTTTGACCTTTGCACTCTTTGTTTTCGCATTCGGCAACAATGGAAATCCAGGCCGGGTCTGCGCGCGACAGTGCATCGAACTGTCCCAGCGCTTGCCTCATGCCATAGTTCCATGGAAAGCACTTCGTACAGCGCTGGCACACGAATACCAGGAATGGCTCGCCGGTGGTTGGCACTTGCCGATTACGGATCATCTCTGCAAGGGTGGTTTCGAGCAGAGGCGTGCTGAACCTGCAATATGGACACAGTGCACTGTAGAAGAACTGTGGCATTTGATTCCCTTCGGTGGATTGTCATACCAGGCGGGAAGATTGTCCAACCTATTCTGCGCCTACCGGTTCACCGATTGTCGAAGCACGGTCGGTTAGTCCCTGTTTCCATCGCAGGAGTTACGCGTGGCGTTTGGTGAACGCGGCAGAAGTTTTGGCACGGGACATGCAGCGTAGCAGCCGAGGGGCCCTACCTGGCAAAGTAGAGCAGCGCGAAGATGTAAATCCACAACGCCGCCATGAAGTGCCAGTACCAGGCGGTCACGTCAATGACGATGCGGCGGGTCTCCGGCGGGCGATGCAGCCAGGTCGTCATCCCGGCGTACAGCAGCGCCAGAATTCCTCCCACAAGGTGCACCGCGTGGACGCCCGTCAGCATGAAAAAGAACGAGCTGCTGGTGCTGGTGGCGAACGTAGTGTTGGTCAGCCGCAGTTGGTGCCACGCATACCCCTGCCCGGCAAGAAACCCGAGGCCGAGGACGATGGTGGCCCAGACCCAGGGAAGGGCATGGCTGGCGCTCACCCGAATGCCGGGCATCCCGACAATGGGCGCCAGGGCGACATCTTCGGCGGCGCGCCGCCGCGCCAACTCCAGGACAACACTGCTCAACAGCAGGACGCAGGTGTTGACCACCAGCAGCCTGATGGGGAGGATCAATGGCACCCAGTTGCTGACGTAGTCGTTGCTCGCCGGGTCCCAGACCGCCCCCGCTTTGCGCACCACGTAAGCCGTGGTGAAGGAGACGAAGAGCATGACCACCGAAGACAGTCCCAACATCAGCCCCAGGCGATAGCGGCGCAGGCGCTCGCCGTAGCTGGGCACATGGTCATCGCCGCCACGTCCACCACCTCCGCCGTCGCCGGGCCAGCCCGCAGTGGGACCCCGGCCTCCACCGCCTTGCGACGTTCTCGGCACCCGAATGCTGGTTCCGCGGCTCACGACTGCAATACCCTTGGATGGCCTTCTGCCGCGTAGCTGATTTTTCGCGGCGCACAGGCTGGACGACAATTTGAGAGTGCTGGTGTTGCAACGCGGCCACCCACGTTTGGTCCGCGTCACAATGCCCTGTGACATTATGATGCACTCCGTCGCAACGGAACTCAACTCATCGGCAGGGTTATATTTTAGGGATGGGGAATATCCCGGCCGCCCGAGACTTTTGCCGGGCGAAAGCTACGAACCTCAGAAGCTTTCGCTTCAGTGAGGATTCGGAATACGGCGGCAAATCGCTCTCCGGCTCATGAAACGCATACTCGTCATCGCCGTTGTGCTTGCGGGCATTCTGTATCTGGCCGACCTAGTGTCGGTGTGGTTCCGGATTCCCGCCCGCGACAGCTTTGGCACGGTGACGGTCCACTCCTACTACGTGGTCAAGTTGAAGAATGGACGGACCGAGTACGACTACGCGGGCGACCACGACGTCAGTTGTTCCAATTCCGTGTTTCCGCAGTTCAGGGTTAAGCCCTGCTGGTACGCCCGCCGGCACCCCGAGGAACAGATCAAGATCGACTCGGGCACTCCCAACAATCCGCATCTGTTTTGAGGAGCTGTTCGCTGCTCGCTGAGGCGACGGCACTGCGTCGGCACGGACTGTCTAGCGAAAAGCGTTTCCCACTTGCATCTTGACCGACTCTGCTTCATCTTGGTTCTATGCCCCGGCACGAACGAGTTCATGGTCACGAGGTAAAGAAACAGCAGTACACCAACAATTGCTTCGGATGCGGCCCCGCCAACCAGGCCGGACTGCGGTTGAAGTTTGTTCTCGACAAGAAGAGCGAACGTTTCCTCTGCCGCTTTCGTCTGCAACGGCGTTTTGTGGGGCCCCCGGCCCATGCCCACGGTGGCATCATCGCCACCATCCTCGACGAAGCCATGGGTAAGGTGAACAAGCTGCACAATCTGATAGCCCTGACGAGCACGATGGAAGTCACCTACCTGAAGCCGGTGCCGCTGTTCAAACCGCTGGTCGTCGAAGGATGGGAGGTGCGCGTCCATGGCCGCGAGCATTACCGCGCCGCCGAGATCCGCAATCGCGAAAGAGAGGTGCTGGCCAGCAGTACCTCGAAGTTCATCGAGGTGGACGCGCACCGCATGTTTGCCAAGTATCTGAAGAAGAAGCACAGCGACGCGACATGATCTTCCCGGGCTGGCTAGACGCCCACGACAGCGCTTCTGCGCTCCATCAGCACGGTGTCACGCCAGCGCCCGTCCATGCAGCCAATCCTTTCGCGCGTGCCCACAATGCGAAATCCAGCCCGCTGGTGCAGGCGGATACTAACTGCGTTCTCCGCCAAAATGCCCGCCTGGAGCGTCCAGATGCCGTTCTGCTCCGAGGCCTCCACCAGCGCGCCAAGCAATTCGCGTCCAATCCCGTGGCCGCGCGCTTCGTCCGCGACATAGATGCTCACCTCGGCGACGCCCTCATAAACGCGACGGCTGGAAACGCGACTCAGCGCTGCCCAACCGCGGACCTTCTTGTCCCAGCGCGCGATGAGTCTGCAACTCGGTAAATGGCGTTCGTCCCACTCCTTCCAATCGGGCACCGACTTTTCGAACGTGGCATTGCCGGTCGCAATGCCTTGCACATAAATCTCGCGCACCGCGTCCCAATGTTCCTCTGTCATCGGCACGATTTCACAGGTAGGCATATGGATGAGCTCTCACCATGAAGTATAGGAGTTGCCGCCCGGGAATTGAATCAAGTGATGACCGCAATGACACGGGGTTACGCGGCGCATCCGCGCAGAGTAAAATAAAGGGTTCCGCAAGTACAGGATTGCGCTGCTGCTGGGCAGTTAGCACATAGCATTTGGCCAAGGCTTCCCCACCGGCACTCAGTGCTAACGCCAAGTGCGAAATGCTGCGATCCGGGGAGAGACGTCATGTCAGAGAACAATGGCAACAATACCAGCCTTCGGCTCAAGACCGGGCTGGCCGAGATGCTCAAGGGCGGCGTCATCATGGATGTGATGAGCCTCGAGCAGGCCGAAGTCGCCGAGAAGGCCGGCGCAACTGCAGTCATGGCACTGGAGCGCGTGCCTGCCATCATTCGCGCCGAGGGTGGCGTCTCGCGCATGGCCAATCCCAAGCTGATTCGACAGATCATGGCCGCAGTCTCAATTCCGGTCATGGCCAAATGCCGCATCGGTCACTTTGCCGAGGCGCAGATCCTGCAGGAGCTGGGCGTGGACTACATCGACGAATCGGAGGTGTTGACGCCCGCCGACGAAGAACATCACGTGAACAAGCATGCGTTCAAGACGCCGTTCGTTTGCGGGGCGCGCAACTTGGGCGAAGCTCTGCGCCGCATTGCCGAAGGCGCCGCGTTGATTCGCACCAAGGGCGAAGCTGGAACTGGAGATGTGATACATGCTGTCAAGCACATGCGGCAGATAGTTAAAGAAATGCGTCAACTTACGGTGATGAGCGAAGAAGAGCTTTTCGCCGCCGCCAAGAACCACCAGGCGCCGTACGAGTTGGTGCGCATGGTTGCCAAAGCAGGGAAGCTGCCGGTGCCGAATTTCTCCGCCGGCGGCATCGCCACTCCGGCCGACGCCTCGATGATGATGCAACTCGGCGCCGAAGCCGTCTTCGTCGGCTCGGGCATCTTCATGAAGGGTGCAGCGACGCCGCTCGACCTCAGCCTGAAGGCGGAGCGTGAAGAAGCCGAGTCGCGGGCCCGCGCCATTGTGATCGCGACCACCCACTACGACGATGCCAAGATCCTCGCCGAAGTCAGCGAGCAGATGACGGGCGCGATGAAGGGACTGGCCGTCGGCGCCATCGCGGAGAAAGACCTGCTGCAGACGCGAGGATGGTAGAAAGGCAGCCGTCAGCTATCAGCCATCAACTTTCAGTTGGCGCGGCCTTGCCGCGCCTTTTGCTGTCTGCTCGCATCTCTAGAGTTGCAGTCGGCATGCCGTATTGCTTCTTAGCTGAGAGCTGACGGCTGATAGCTGAAAACTAGCGTTATGAAAATCGGTGTTCTCGCATTGCAAGGCGATTTCGACGCGCATCGCCGCCGCCTGGAAGAACTGGGCGCGGAAGTTGTACTGGTCCGCAAGCCTGAGCAGTTCGACGAGATCGACGGCCTGATCATTCCCGGAGGCGAGTCGAGCACCTTCCTGAAGCTTCTCGGGCGGGAAACTTTCCAAAAGCTAAGCGACTTTGTGCACACCAAGCCGACCTTCGGGACCTGCGCCGGCGCGATCATGCTGGCCAAGGAAGTCGAGAACCCTCATCAGCCTGGCCTGAATGCCATCGACATGACGATTCGCCGCAACGCCTACGGCCGCCAGATCGATTCCGCAATTGTCGAAGCCGCCAGCGCGCTCGGCGGCGACCCTCTGGAAATGGTGTTCATTCGCGCCCCGCGGATCGAAAGGGTTGGCGAGGGCGTAGAAGTCCTGGCGAAGCGGGGCGACGATCCGGTGCTGGTGCGGAAGGGAAGTGTGATGGCGGCAACATTCCATCCCGAATTATCGGACGATACGCGCGTCCACCAAGAGTTTCTGAAGCTGGTGAAGAACGGCAGTAAATGATCGATCCGTTCTTGAACCCGAATTCCTCCGTGCTCTCCGTGTCCTCGGTGGTGAAAACCATCTACCTGTCATAATCTAAGACGAAGCATTCACATCAACAGATAGGAACGAAGCACTCATCGCTATGGCCGAATCTCCCATCACTCCGCGCACTCAGGATTTTGCTGCCTGGTATCAGGACGTGGTTCTGCAAGGCGACATGGCCGAGCCGGCCGAAATCGTCAAAGGCTGCATGGTCATCAAGGCCAACGGCTACGCCGTTTGGGAACTGGTGCAGCGCGAACTGGACGACCGCTTCAAAGCCACCGGTCATCAGAACATGTATTTTCCGCTGCTGATCCCGCAAAGCTTTATGCACAAGGAAGCCGAGCACGTGGAAGGCTTCTCGCCGGAATTGGCGGTAGTCACGATGGCCGGTGGCAAACAACTGGAAGAGCCTTACGTCATTCGTCCCACGTCGGAGACGATCATCGGCCACTTCTTTGCCAGGTGGATCAAAAGCTGGCGCGACCTGCCGATGCTGGTGAACCAGTGGGCGAACATCATTCGCTGGGAACTGCGCACCCGCATGTTCCTGCGCACCACGGAGTTTCTCTGGCAGGAGGGCCACACCGCGCACTCCACTCACGAGGAAGCCGCGCAGGAAGTCTTCCGCATGTTGGGCGTGTACGCCGAAGTCGCCGAGGATGTGATGGCCATGCCGGTGATCAAAGGCCTGAAAACGCAATCGGAGAAATTCGCCGGCGCGCTGCAAACCTACAGCATTGAGGCCATGATGCAGAATGGCTTTGCCTTGCAGTCCGGCACCAGCCACGACCTGGGCCAGAACTTCGGCAAAGCGTTCAACGTGCAATTTCAGAGCAAAGAAGGGCAGCTCGATTACGTCTGGCAAACCAGTTGGGGCGTGAGCACGCGGCTGATTGGCGGGCTGATCATGAGCCACTCCGACGACAAGGGCCTGGTGCTGCCACCGAAGGTTGCGCCCATCAAGGCCGTGCTGGTGCCGATTTACCGCAAAGATGAAGAGAAGGAAAAAGTGCTGGAGGCGGCGCACCGGATCGCGAAAGATCTGGGCGCGAAGTTGGATGACCGCGAAGGACAGTCGCCCGGCGCAAAGTTCTTCCACTGGGAGCGACGCGGCGTGCCGGTGGTCCTCGAGCTCGGACCGCGCGATTTGGCGTCGGGCAGCATCGTGTTGAAACGGCGTGACACGGGAGTCAAAGAACCAATGCCGCAATCCGAAGTTGCCGCCAAATTGCCGGCGGCGCTGGCGGCGATGCAGCAAAGCATGTACGACGTTGGCAAGCAACGCCTGAAGTCCAACACCGTGCTGGCCAATTCCATTGAAGAGGTGGAATCGCTCCTCAAGGATGTGACTGCCGAAAAGGGCGGTGGCAAGTTCGTGATGGCGCACCTCAAGGACGATCCGCGATGTGATGCCCGCATCAAGGAGTTCAAAGCCACGATCCGCTGCATTCCCCTGGTGGACGAATACGACGGACCGGGCAAATGCCTTGTCACCGGCGAGCCGGTTGACCGGCGCGTCGTGGTCGCAAAAGCGTATTGAGCGCAATGTGGTTGCGAGAGCATATTGCGCGCAAGTTGATTACGCCGCGGGAAAAGTTTTTTGCCGTGTCACCCTGAGCGAGCGGCCGCTTTTGCCGCGAGTCGAAGGGCCCCTATTCCACTCGTGCTTCGTGGTCGAATAGGGGTGCTTCGACTCCGTCTGCCAAAATCGCGGCAGGCTCCGCTCAGCATGACACTCGTCTGTATGGGCATGATTTCACGAGGAAAATGACCATGGGCCTGTACGATCTGTCCGCCAAACTGAACAACGGTAGGAACAAGAAACTCGCCGACTACAAAGGCAAGGTGCTGCTGATCGTCAACACTGCCAGCAAGTGCGGGTTCACGCCGCAATACGAGGCGCTGCAATCGCTCTATGCCAAGTACAAAGAACGCGGCCTGGAAGTGCTCGGCTTCCCCTGCGACCAGTTCGGCCATCAGGAGCCCGGCTCCGATCAGGAGATCAAGTCGTTCTGCCAGGTCAATTACGACGTGAGTTTTCCTCTGTTCTCGAAAATCGAGGTCAACGGCGATACCGCGCATCCCGTCTTCAAGTTTCTGAAGAGCGAAAAAGGCGGCTTGTTGGGCGATAGCATCAAATGGAACTTCACCAAGTTCCTGGTGGACAAGAAGGGCAACGTCGTGGAGCGTTTCGCCCCGATGACATCGCCGACGGCCATCGAGCCGCAGATTGAGAAACTGCTCGGTAAGTAAACTGCTTTTCACCACAGAGACACAGAGAAGACCAAGAACTTATTTCTGAAACCTGTAGCGAATAAAACTCGCGCCGCTGAGACCACAAAGGATTTAAGAATTGATTCCCTCTGTGTCTCTGTGGTGAATACTCCTTGCGTTTCCCGTTATACTAGTCAGTACCGAGGATGGTTGTGAGTTCGCTGCAAAAGACGTTTTACATCGAGACCTTCGGCTGCCAGATGAATTTCCACGACTCCGAGAAGGTCGTGGGGACGCTCATCTCCGAAGGCTACGCGCAAGTGCAGCGCGAAGAAGACGCCGACCTGATCGTCTATAACACCTGCTCGATCCGCGACAAGGCCGAGCAGAAGGTCTTCCATCGGCTGGCCGATTTCAAAAAGCTGCACAAGGAAGGGAAGCGCTTCGCCGTTCTGGGCTGCGTCGCCCAGCAGGAGGGCGAAAAGATCTTCGAGCGAGCCCCGTATGTCTCGCTCGTCGCGGGATCGGCTTCATATCGCAACTTGCCCGCCATGCTGGTTCAGATCGAGGCTGGGGCCGATCGCGTCACCGGGCTCGATGATCGTCAAACCAACCAGACGTTCGAGACCGAGTTCACCGCGCGCACCAACCCGCATCGCGGCTACATCACCATCATCGAAGGCTGCGATAAGTTCTGCGCCTATTGCGTGGTGCCCTACACTCGCGGCAAGGAGCGCAGCCGCACCTCGCGGTCGGTGCTTGACGAAGCCAGGCGCATGGCCGACGCCGGCTACACCGACATTCAACTGCTCGGGCAAAACGTGAATTCTTACCACGACCCGGCCGGCAAGAAAAGCTTCGCCGAATTGTTGACTGCCGTGGGGGAATTGCCGGGCATCCGCCGGGTTCGCTTCACCACCTCGCATCCGCGGGACTTTACCAAGGACATCATCGACGCGATTGACGCCATCCCCACGCTCTGCGACCACGTGCATCTGCCCGTCCAGAGCGGCTCCTCGCGAGTGCTCGAGTCCATGTTCCGCGATTACTCCCGCGAGCAATATCTGGAGCGCATCGCCTGGATGAAGTCCGCCCGCAACAAGGAAATCAGTATTACGACGGACGTGATCGTCGGTTTCCCGGGCGAGACGGAAGCCGAATTCCGCGAGACCCTGAGCTTGCTCGACGAAGTTGGCTACGACGGCGTTTTCTCCTTCAAGTACTCGCCACGGCCGAACACGCCCGCGCTGCAGTACGCCGATTCCATTCCCGATGCGGAGAAATCGCGCCGCTTGCAGGTCCTGCAGGAGCACCAGCGCGAGTTGCAGAGGACAAGCTATCGCAGGCATTTAGGGCAGATTGTTGAGGTGATGGTGGAAGGGAAGAACCCGGCCCGAGGACAGATCACCGGCCGCACTTCGCAGAACAAGACGCTCAACTTCGTGGTCAACGGCAGGCCGGAGCCGCGCCTCGGAGAATATGTCCGGGTGCAAGTTACGCAGGCATTTCCCAACAGCCTATTGGGCGAGATGACCGTCTAAGCATCCAGAAAATGTTTGCGTTTCATGCTCCATGCGGAGTATGAAGATTTAAGGACCTTGGGGAGGGAACCATGATGGAAGTCGAAATGAAGATTCGCGGGCTGATGATGGATCCCGTGACCAACATGCCCATCGTGATCCTGAAGGACCAGGGCAGCGACACCGTCCTGCCGATCTGGGTGGGCGTGTATGAGGCCAACGCCATCGCCCTCGAAATCGAGAAGGTCACCACGCCGCGCCCTATGACCCATGACCTGCTGAAGAACCTCCTCGTCGGGCTGGAAACCACGGTGCAAAAGGTGGTCGTGACCGAGCTGCGCGATGACACCTTCTTCGCCGTCATCTGGCTGGAGCGCGACGGGCAGGCCATCAGCATCGACTCGCGCCCCTCCGACGCGCTGGCGCTGGCCCTGCGCATGGATTGCCCAATCTTCGTCGAGGATGAGGTCCTCAAGTCCAGCAAGCAGGCCAACGCGACCAGCGACCACGTAAACAACGACGAACTCCGCAAGTGGCTTGAGAACCTGGGCGAAGACGACCTGGGCCGCTACAAGATGTAGCCATGCCCGACCCAGCCGAGCAACTGCAACGCATCTATCTCGCTGGCTTTGAGCTGCAAACCTTCGAACGCTATCCCAATTCCATTGGTGTGGTCCGCGACGGCTGCATCGCGCTGCTGAGGGCAACGCCGCTTGGCCTGCAGATGGTCGGTGCGCCGGGTTGGCGCATGGGGGAAGTGCTGGGCGTGCTCGTGGAGAAGGACGGCCGCCAGGTCTTCCAGGCCAAGGCCGAGATCGTAGAGGCCACTCCAGAGCGGCTGGCGACGCTGCGGCGGTTTAGCGCCGACCTGGAGCAGTTGCTAACGGCGACGGCGTGAGCGGTTTGTTTTAACCACGGAGACACGGAGGGCACGGAGGGATTCCTCTAGAAGATCGTCAATTTTGTAGAACTCATCCTCGATTTCCTTGGGGAGCGGATCGTCGAAGTCGTCTGGGACGACGAAGTCGCCCCTGCCGGTACCGATTGGCCTAGGGAGGCGCTTGGTTGGAGATCTGGCCTTCTGATTTTTCATTTGGTCCCTGATCAACGTTTCAGGAGGCTATTCTAGCTGAGACAATCATAGACTTAACATAATATCTGTTATCGGACATTGGGCCGTTCTCGCATCCCGACTGTGAGCGGAAGCCGCATCCAGTGCCTCTTCCCTCGACCTCAACGATCAGCTGAGGAAGTTTGTAAAACGGCAAAGACTGTCCCTACGGTTTTAAGCACCGGCGGCATCGCTTCCAAACAGGCCGTGCAAGCGGGTGATTTCGAACAAGTCATGGATTTGCTCGTTCAGATTGATGAATTTGAGCCCGCAGCCGCTTTTTCGCGCTGAAGCCCAGACGGTGACGAAGTCGCCGATGCCGACACTATCCACCAAGCTCACGTTGGTCAGGTCCACAAGGATCGGCTTGCCCTCAGGCATGAGCGCCCGGAGAGTGTGGTTACCTTCGTTCTGCAGAATGCGTTTTCTCCTCGGCCCACATATACCCGCACAATAGAATGAGAAGGCTGGAGTCAGTCTCCGGCGCCGCGAATGCCCGTCTTCGCTGTGCAGCCGTGATCGTGAACGGCTTGCGGGCTGCGGCGGCGATCTTTGAAAACCAGCGACCCAGCAAATTCCCACCCTAGCCAAAAGAAGGCTAGGATGGGGCACCCATGGCACCCGATAAGTGCTTTGTTCGGAATATCTTGCGTGTAACTGATTTAAATAGAATATTTTGGCGGGAATCCGGCAAGATATTGAGCAACAAAGACTTAGAGCTGCGTCTAAGTCAAGCGTTATGAATATTTTGCGGTCAAAATATTGAAAACTAAAGATGCAGAAATGCCGGGGGGGAGGGGTACTTAGGGTGCCTTTTCCGTGTTCCACCCTGCTGAGAACGGGTTCTCACGCACGTTGTTTAAGCGCCGGGGGCGTCGCCTAGCCGCACAAGCACCACCTTGGGATGGAACAGCGTCCCTGCGACGCGACTGGCGATGCAGATCAGCTCCGACTGTCCGGCGAAGACCTTCACGAAGCGCGAACGGGACATTTCCGGCAGGTTCACGGTCCGGCCATGGCGGATCTTTGCGATGTCCTCGTCGGTGGCGGTGACCGACGGTATTTCTGGCAGGACCCGCCGCGGATGGACCAGCAACTCCTGGATACGGCCTTGGGCGGCAGCTTCGCCTATTTCTTCCAGCGTGTGGCTCTGCTCGATGCTGAACTCGGCCACCTCCGTCCGGCGGAGGCTGGCCAGGTAGGCCCCGATGCCCAGCTTTTGCCCCAGTTCATGGGCCAGGCTGCGGACATAGGTCCCCGACGACACCCGGCAGCGGAAATCGACCAGGTCCCCGGCAAGGCCTAGGACCGTAAACTCCTTCACTTCCACCTCGACCGGCTCAAGCTCGACCTGCTGCTTCTTGCGGGCGAGCTTGTAGGCCGGCACTCCTTTGATCTTCTTGGCGGAAAACGATGGCGGAGTCTGCTGGAGGACGCCAACAAACCCCGAGGCAAGGGCGCTAATTTCTTCAAGTGTTACATTAACTGCCTGCGCTGGTCCCGCCGGGTCGCCGTCGCAATCGTAGGTATCGGTCGCGACCCCCAGCCGGATTGCCCCCTCATAAGCCTTTTCCGAGGACAAATAAAATTGGCACAGCCGGGTCATCCTCCCCAGCACCAGAGGAAGGACTCCGGTCGCCATGGGGTCAAGCGTTCCCAGGTGACCGATGGAGCGTTCGCCCAAAATGCGCCGTGACTTCGCCACTACATCGTGCGAGGTCCACCCCGCAGGTTTATCCACCACGATCACACCATTGAGCGGCATCCTTCTGCTATCGTGTAGGTTCAACTGCGGTTTGGTCAAATCGCCGGCGAGGACCCGGCTGCCGCAAAAAGTTTGAAGGGAATTCAGTTCCCTGCCATGCGGTACGGCTAACCCAGATCCTATGATCCCGCTGAAAGACGACGCACCCCGGATCGGCACTCCGTACGTGACCTATGCGCTGCTGGTGCTGAACACGCTCGCGTTCTTCTATGAACTTTCGATTGGCGCGCAGGGCCGTCAGAATCTTGATTTCTTCGTCTTTCAATTCGGAGTTGTCCCCGCGCGATTCACCGTGGTGCTGTTCAATCATGGCTACGTGCCTTGGGACCTCGTCTCGCAACTGGGAACGCGCTATGTTCCACCCATGGCGGCCATCCTTCCCATCTTCACCTCCATGTTCCTGCACGGCGGATGGCTGCATCTGATCTTCAACATGTGGGCGTTGTGGATTTTCGGCGACAACGTGGAAGACTATCTCGGGCATTCCCTCTATTTGGTGCTTTACTTCGTCTGCGGAATTGCGGCCGCGCTGTTGCACACACTGTTCAATATTGGCTCGACCGTCCCCAGCGTCGGAGCCAGCGGCGCGATTGCCGGCGTGATGGGAGCGTACTTCCTGTTGTATCCGCGGGCCCGCGTGTTGACCCTGGTGCCATTTTTCTTCGTCTTCTTCATGTGGTTGCCGGCCTGGATCGTGCTCGGCTACTGGTTTGTCGCGCAGTTTCTTAGCGGAGCCGCGACCTCGATTGCAGCGCACAATGGCAACTCCAGCGGAATCGCCTTCTGGGCCCACGTCGGAGGCTTTCTGGCGGGCATGCTGCTGATTAAGGTGTTCCCTGCCCGGACCCGGCGCTATCACTACGGACTGTGATATTCCGGTTTGCTCGCTACAGCGCTCCGCCGCTCGGCGCCAGCACCACCTCAGACAGATTTGCGTTGGGCGGCAGCAGCACGGCGTAAAGCACGGCTTGGGCGACGCTTTCCACGTTAACCATGCGTTCGCGCGGAGCGTCGGGCCAGAATTGCTGCCACAAATCGGTGGCGGTTGCGCCGGGCATAAGCGCAACCACGCGAATGCCGCGGGGAATGAGTTCATCGCGCAGCGACAAGGTGAAGCCCAGCGCCCCGTGCTTGGAAGCGTTGTAGGCGGCGAAATTGGGAAAGATGGTCTTGGCCGCGATCGAAAGGTTGTTGATGACGCTCGCACCCGCTTGCATAAGAGGAAGCGCCGCACGCGTGCAGAGAAACAAGCCCGTGAGGTTGGTATCAATCACGTCACGCCATACTTCCGGGCTGGTTTGCTCGATGGAAACTGTCGCTTGCGCAATGCCCGCGTTGTTCACCAGCACATCGAGCCTGCCGAAGCGCCGCTTGACCATCGCGAAAAGCGACGCGACGGAATCCGCATCGCGCACGTCGCAAACGCCGGCGGCGATTTGAGCGCCGCCCCTGTCATGCGCAGATGTTTGTTTCGGAAGCAACCGCCTGAGTTCCGCCGCGCTCTTGGCGAGCTTGGCGCCATCGCGACCCGTAATCACAACACTGGCGCCTTCGGCGGCCAGGGTGCGAGCAATGGCAAACCCGATTCCGCGGCTGCCGCCGGTCACGACTGCGACCTTGCCCAGCAGTCGAGGACTGCTTACCCGTGATGATTCCTGGGCGCCAGTTTTTCTTTTCTTTTTCGACTGCGGCTTCTTCGCAGCCATGGATTAGATTCCGCTGCCGTTCTTGGCGTGGATCAGTGACAGAAATTCCTGGCGGGTTTGTTGCGCGCGGAAAGCCCCGAGCATGGACGACGTCACCGTGGCCGAATGTTGTTTCTCGACCCCGCGCATCATCATGCACAGATGGCGCGCCTCAATGACCACTCCCACACCCAAGGGTTGAATCGCTCTCTGGATGGTCTCGGCAATTTGCACGGTCAGACGCTCCTGCACCTGCAGACGACGGGCAAACACTTCCACCAGCCGCGGCACCTTGCTCAGACCGATCACTTTGCCTTTGGGAATGTAGGCCACGTGCACCTTGCCGAAGAATGGCAGCACATGGTGCTCGCAAAGGCTGAACATTTCGATGTCCTTCACGATCACCATCTCGTCATAGTTCACGCTGAACAGCGCCGCCTTCAGCATCTGTTCCGGGTCTTCGCCGTAGCCTTTGGTTAGGTACTGCAGAGCGTTGGCGTAGCGCTCCGGCGTCTTCAGCAACCCCTCGCGATCGGGCTGTTCGCCCAGGCGAACCAGCATCTCGCGCGCCAGCTCTTCGAAGCTGGCGCTGGTCAAGGTCGGCGTTTCCATCAGTTCTCTCATCAGTCTCCCAGGGCTCACACCCGTAATTCCGCTCCGCCTGCGTACTCGAAGCTGTTCATCATAGTCTCTTCGAGCCGTACCTTTTCAAGATGAGCCGCAGTGAAGCTTTGCTTCAAAATGTTGAAGATGACCTCGCTCAGGTTTTCCGTGGTGGGCACGGTCGCCACGAATTCTTGCCGCGCATTTAAGTTCTCGTGATCGAAGCGGTCCAACACCTCACGATGCACCGCGCCATCCAGATCAACCAGGTTACATACCATTCCGGTCTGCGGATTGACCTGTCCGCTCACTGTGACCTCAAGCGCGTAGTTGTGCCCGTGGCCATGCGGATTATTGCACTTGCCGTAAGTCGCCTGGTTCTCTAACTCAGAGAGCCCGTCACAGTGCAACCGGTGGGACGCCGAAAACAGATAACGCCGCGTCAGATGGACCTTCATGCTTCCCCGTAGAAATCGACAAAGAGATCGGGCAACTCGTACACCCGCACGCGATGCAGCTTTGCCACCTGCAACTTGCCTTGCAAACGATTCCAGATAGCAATGGCAAGGTTCTCTGTTGTAGGAATCTGTTGCAAGAACTCCGGCACTTCCTTGTTCAGATGTCGGTGATCAAGCGCGTCGAGTACTTCGCGGTTCAAGATTTCCTTTAGCTCCTTCAGGTCAACCACAAAGCCGGTCTTAGGATCGACATCGCCCTTCACCGTCACCTCGAGGGTGTAGTTGTGGCCATGGCCATTCAGGTTGGCACACTTGCCGAAGATGCGCTGGTTTTCCTCCGCCGAGAGCTCGGGGTTGTGGTAATAGTGCGACGCGGAAAACTCACACTTGCGGGTTAGATAGACCATGTTCTCCTGGGCCGGCCTTATGTTTGAGGTGTTGCATCCGGGTTAGTGCGCCGACGTATTTTCAGCGGCGATTGCCGCCTCGTCCGCTGGTTGAACATCCCGCATACCGGAATACTCGCGTCCCTTCCAGCGAACCGTTCCCTTCTTATGAGAGATGCTGGAGTTGACCAAAAGCACCGCAAAAACTGGCAATCCGAAGAATGCCAGTGCATTCGACAGCCCGTCAAAATGGGCGCGTGCAATCCGCTTTCCGAAGAGATAGAGCCACTGCACAGTTACGGCCGCCGCGACAATGAATGTGATCATGTCGCCCTTGATCAGCGAGACAATCGAAAATGTCAGCATAGCCACGATGGCGGCAAACTCAAGGGCCCTCCATAAAGCCAGTCTGCTCGGACTGGGGAACAGCAGCGCCAAGTTCTTGGTCCAGCCCTCCCACATCTGGGGAAAGCTACGATACATTCGGGTGCTGACTGCGTCGGACATGCCAAAGCGCAGAGCGAATCCCGCCTGCTTCAGCCGTTTGGCCAGCTCAACATCCTCCAGCAGTGTAGTCGCAACAGCGGCGTGGCCGCCCACCGCGTCGTAGGCTTCCCGCCGAATGAGCAGGTATTGTCCGTTGGCGGCGGCCACCGGCGACTTGGGATCGCACACCTCCTTCGGCGGATAGGTCGTCGCCAGCTCGGCGAAGATTACGGGCATCAGCGCACGCTCAGCGAATCCGCGGACCTCCTGCTTGGGCGAATAGGAGAGCATGTCCGCGCTAGCCTCTTTCGCCTCCTGCAAGCCGCGCGCGATCGAGTCGGGCGAGTGCCTGGTGTCCGCGTCGGTAAAGAGCAGCCACTTCCCTTTCGCCGCTTTAGCGCCGCTCCAGGCCGCGTTGCATTTGCCGTTCCAGCCGGGCGGCAATTCATCGGCGCTGATCAGCTTCACCGGAAAGCTTGTAGCGATGGCGCGCGTGCCATCGGTCGAGTGGTCGTCCACCACGATGATTTCGTAGGCAGGCCCCGCCTGGCCAGCCAGCGACCGCAAGCATTCCGCCAGACAGGCTTCTTCGTTTCGCGCCGGAACGATGACCGAGATCTCGGGAGCGGTTCCGCCTTGGTCCATGGAGATTAAAGACTACCAGACGGCCAGCGCTGCCGCCTTGGATTATCATAGCTCTGTGAAGAGTCTCATCTCGTCCATCGCCCTTGTTTGTCTGGGATTCCTCGCGGCGTGCAATAGCGGCGCACATCCGCCGCGCATCGGCAGCGCCGCACCCCAGTTCACCATCACCGACTCGCAGCGCACGGTTTCGCTGAATCAATTTCAAGGCAAGCCCGTGGTGCTCAACTTCTGGGCAACGTGGTGCCCGCCGTGCATTCAGGAGATGCCTTCGCTGGTGCAATTGCAGAAGCAGCTCGGCGACAAGGTGACCATCATCGCCGTCAGCGAGGACGAGGACGACAACGCGTACAAACAGTTCGTCCGCGACCACAACATCGATCTGCTTACCGTCCGCGACACCCGGCAGAAGACGAACGGGCTGTACGGCACGACGGGGTTTCCTGAAACCTTCGTGATCGATCGTACTGGCAAGATCGTTCGCAAATTCATCGGCCCGCAAGAGTGGACCAGCCCGGAGATCGTGGATTATTTGAAGAAGATGTAGGCACCGCTCACAGCTTCACCCGCCTCAACCGCAGCGCATTGCTGATCACCGACACCGAGCTGAAGCTCATGGCTGCCGCGGCGAAGATCGGACTCAGCAGAATGCCGAACTTGGGATACAGAATGCCCGCCGCGATCGGCACTCCCAGCGAATTGTAGATAAATGCGAAGAACAAGTTCTCGCGAATATTGCGCATCACCGCGCGGCTGAGACGGCGGGCGCGCACCAGCGCCGCCAGGTCGCCTTTCAGCAGCGTGATACCGGCGCTCTCCATCGCAACGTCTGTGCCCGTCCCCATCGCAATGCCAACCTGCGCCTGCGCCAGGGCGGGCGCGTCGTTGATGCCATCGCCCGCCATCGCGACCACTCTTCCCTGCTCTTGCAGCTTCTTCACCGCGTCGGCCTTGTGACTGGGCAGCACTCCGGCTTCAAAGTCAGTGATGCCGAGTTTCTTCGCGACTGCCTCGGCCGTGGACTGGCTGTCGCCGGTCAGCATGACTACGCGCAAGCCTTCTTTTCGCAAATCGCGGATGGCTTGCGCTGCTTCGGGCTTAATCGGATCGGCAACGCCCAGCAGTCCCGCAATGCGGCCATCCACCGCAACGAAGACCACTGTGTGGCCATCCTGGCGCATGGCTTCGGCTTTGGGCTTCAGCTCATCGGCATCGACTCCCAACTCTAGCAGCAGGGCCTCATTTCCCGCCGCCACTTCATGCCCTCCGACTCGGCCCGCGACGCCGCGTCCGGTGAGCGATCGGAATTCTTCCGCGGGCATCAAATGCAACTGGTTGGCTACGACAGCCTCGACGATCGCCGCCGCCAGCGGGTGTTCGCTTCCCTGCTCCAGACTGGCGGCCAGCCGCACCACGCGATCCTCAGTCTCGCCGCCAACCGCTACTACCGACATCAGCTCCGGTTTGCCCTGCGTGAGCGTGCCGGTTTTGTCGAGCACCAGCGTGTCAACTTTCTGCAGCGTCTCCAGCGCCTCCGCGTTCTTGATGAGAATGCCGGCGCGCGCGCCCCGGCCCGTCCCAACCATGATCGCCATCGGAGTCGCCAGACCGAGGGCACAGGGGCACGCGATAATCAGCACCGCAACGGCATTGACGATGGCGTTGGCCAGCCGCGGCTCTGGTCCCACAATGAGCCATATTGCAAACGTGATCACGGCTGCCGCCAGCACTGTGGGAACGAACCAGGCCGCAACCTTGTCCGCCAGCCGCTGAATGGGAGCGCGGCTGCGTTGCGCATTGCTCACCATCTGCACGATCTGCGCCAGCAGAGTTTCGCTGCCCACGCGCTCGGCGCGTATCAGCAGCCAGCCGGTCCCGTTCACCGTTGCGCCGACAATCTTGTCGCCGGTGCGCTTTTCCACCGGCATGGCTTCGCCCGTCACCATGGACTCGTCCACCGAGCTGAGACCGTCGAGCACAACACCATCGGTTGGTATCTTCTCGCCCGGCCGCACCCGCAGTTTGTCGCCAACCTTCACCTGCTCCAGCGGGACGTCGTATTCGCTGCCGTCATCGCGCATGATGCGCGCCAGCTTGGGCGAGAGGTCAAGCAACGCGCGAATGGCGCTGCTGGTGCGGCTGCGCGCCTTGAGTTCCAAGACCTGCCCCAGCAGCACCAGGGCGATGATCGCCGCCGCGGCCTCGAAGTACACTTCCGGCTGGCCGTGCATTCCTCGCATGGAGGGCGGGAAGATTTGCGGCGCGATGGTGGCAACGGTGCTGTAGCTGTACGCCACGCCCACGCCCATGGCGATCAGGGTGAACATGTTCGGGCTGCGGAACTTGACCGACGCCCAGCCGCGCGCGAAGAAAGGCCAGCCGCACCACCACACGATTGGGGTTGCCAGCGCAAACTCAATCCACGTGCCTACCCGCGGCGTGAACACCTGCGCCAGTGGCCCCATGCGCAGCATCGCGTAGGCGACCAGAGGGACCCCAAGCAGCACGCTGGTCCAGAAGCGCCACGTCATGTCGCGCAGTTCCGGATTCTCTTCCTGCGCGCTGCTGACCGTCTTCGGTTCCAGCGCCATGCCGCAGATGGGACACGCCCCAGGCCCATCGCGAACGATCTCCGGGTGCATGGGACAGGTCCACTGGGTCCGGGTCGCGGCCACGGGGATGTCGGGCTCCAGGGCCATACCACACTTGGGACATGCGCCGGGCCGCGGTTGGCGCACCTCCAGATCCATAGGACACACGTAGGTTGTTCCCGGCGCAGCGGCTGCGGTCTTGCTCTGCTCCGCGGCATCCACGGCGGTGATTTTCGGGGCTTCACTTTGCGAGATATATTTCTCTGGATCAGCTTTGAATTTCTCGCCGCATCCTCGACTGCAGAAGTAATAGGTTTTGCCTTGATGCACCGCCGTCGCTGCGGCTTTAACAGGATCGACGCTCATCCCGCAAACCGGGTCCTTCTCCAACTTGCGGGCTGCGCCGATCTGCACCGGGGCGCCACCGATTTGGACCATCGCAGGCATCCCACCGGCCTTGTAGTTGGGAGAGAGATATTTCTCCGGATAATCCTTGAATTTCTCCGCGCAGCCGCGCGAGCAGAAGTGATACAGCTTGCCCTCGTACTCCACCGAAGCGGCGGCTTTGGAGGCATCGACATCCATGCCGCAAACCGGATCTTTGTCGAGCTTCCTGGCTGCGCCCGCGGGCTGCGGAGCTTCGCCCTTAGCCCCTTGGGCCGCCGAGAGATACTTGGCTGGCGACGACACAAACTTGTGCATGCAGCCGGGCGAGCAAAAATAATAGCTCTGCCCCTCGTACTGCGCCTTACCACGGGCCTCGGCCGGATTCACCGCCATCCCACAAACGGGATCGATCACCGAAACATCGACAATCCGGTTCTCCACGCTGTCCTCGGGTCCGCTCATTCCCTCCCACTCCTGAACTATGTGCGCGCGCTTTTCATTGACGCGGCGATGCTCTATATTAATTGCGGATTCGGCGCGAAGGCCGAAACTTCCAACCGACAGCTATTCTAGATGCGGAAGAAAGCTTCCCGTTCCTCCGTATCATCATTGCACGTTTGCGCGAGGGCGGTTCGATGACTGCAGTCGAAGTTTTGTTTCGCTATGGAATGCCGCCGGGGGAGATGGAAATGGGCGCGCTGGGACAAGTCAGCGATGTCTACGGTATCCGCCGGGTGCGCTTGAATGAGCGGGAACGGACCATCCGGGTGGAATACGACGCCACGCGCCTGAACGAGTCAAGTGTAGAAAAGCTGCTGCGCAGCGCCGGACTTGACATTCGCGAAAAGCTGGCGCTGGTGTAACCAAGGCGCCCAGATTCAAATACAAAAGGCGAGCGCGATGGAGGGGGAGCGCTTCGCCTTTTAGCCCGGTATGGGCGCTTGTGGGAACGCCTTTTAGGCGATCTAGCGGTCGATCACACAGCGTGGTGGAGTTCGGGGGAGGTTTAAATTTGAGGGGCCGCTCGTCGAAGGGAACTCTGGCCGAAATTCCCTTCCGAGCGGCCCCTTATTGCGCCACTTCGTCTGTTGGTGTATAGAGCATCCGCCCTGCCAAAGGCTACTCACTGAAACTAAATGGGTTACGGGATTCCCAATTTGGGCGATGCGGTAGAACTTTCCGGTACTAGGAAAAGTTTACCAAAGGCACTAACGTGGTGCTATCCGAATCGTGGAAATTAGTCTCCGTTTCCAATTAACTCGCGCCGAGGGCTCGTGATCTGTCGTATGAGTGGAAAGGTCCTTTCACAACTGATGTCTTCCGCAATGCCGGGGTCGGTCGGCGGTTTGGTATAATTTGCTGACTGCTCAGCGTGCGCGCCCTTAGCTCAGCTGGATAGAGCGTCTGGCTACGAACCAGAAGGCCGGGAGTTCGAATCTCTCAGGGCGCGCCATATCCTCTCCATGTATTTCGTCTACGTTCTCCGGAGCCAGAAATCGGGCCGTCTCTATACTGGTTACACTGCGGATTTGACGCGCTAACCCAAACGGCGGAAACGAAATGGACGGGTTGATTTTGTCATCCCGCGCTGCGTCAGGGCTTGGGCGAGAAGGCTTATTCGTTGGCCGCTTCCACGTTGGAGTCGCAGGCCCAGATCAGGGCGACGATCCAGCCGATGATGGTCCAGCCCAACCAAAGGTTGGTCACCATGATGCTCAGCACCGAATTGTGCTTGCGCAGCGCCGCTACCCCGATCGGCACGCAGTACAGCAAAAGAATAAACAGCGGCCCCGTATCGAACGAGTGCTTCTCCACGAGATAGCTGGCCAGGAATAAACAGAGCCCGGAGACGGACAGGATGGCGATGGATTGAGCGAGTGAAGTGGCAATGGTCCGCAGCATATGGCCAGAGCGGAGAAGTATCCGAGAAATATCCGCTTCCTATGATCGAGTCGCAGTTCGACCCTACCAGTGTTTTTTTAGGTACTGTAAAGTCTAGTACGGCGCCACCCTCAAAATCAACCATGTTGATTAGCCGCGCACTTCTGGACGCGGTGCGATTCTCGGGAGGGAAAAAACCCAGCTACTTTGCAACGGTCTGCTTGGCGGCGATGTCGCGTTTCAAGACCTGCGCGGTTGGGTCGGCGGGTTGCAAAGCCAGGGCATGGTCCACCTCGCTGGCGGCCGCTTCCAACTGGCTCTGCTTCAGGTCAATCCGGGCCAGCACCAGCCAGGCGTCAACGTTAGGCTGCAAACGCACCGAAGTCTGCGCTTCCGTCCGCGCATTGGCCAGATCGCCCTTCTTTTCCAGCAGAATCGCCAACTGCGCGTGCGCCGTGGCATTGTTATGGTCGGAGCCGATGGCAGCGCGGAATTCGCTTTCCGCCTGTGCCGCCATGTTCTGCGCCAGCAACTCCTTGCCACGTTCTACGTGATAGGAGGCGCCAGTGTGCCCGTCGGTCTTGGCCAGCCGCGCCGCGGCAAGGTTGTTGATTTCCATCTCGATTTGACGATAGGACGCCTCGTCGTAGTTGCGTTTGATACGTTCCATAGGAATGCGAGGCTGGTTGGACGGAAGTAACGCGCTGCCGGAAGCCGCAGCCGCACTGGGATTCCCCGCCGGAGGAGGCGTACCACCCCGGTTGATCAAATCAAGCAGGGACTTGGCTTCTCCGTCGCTTGAGCTCCGTTGCAGCTCTTCGCGCAATTGACGCGCGGCCCCCGCGCTATCCCCGTTCTTGAAGAGAGCCACTGCCAGGTTGAAGCGATAGTCCGGGTCGTGCGGGTCGGCGCTGACCGCCTTGGAGAAGTACTCGACCGCCGATGAGCGCCGGCCTCGCCGGGCATCCACAACTCCCAGGTTGTTATAAACCTCGGGGAGCGGCAGCCGTGTGGCCAGGTAGTTGAAGGCGGCGAACGCCTTCTCGAAACTTCCGCGATAGAACTCCGACATACCCAGCAGAAAGTTGGCCTCGCCGGCCACCGGATCATCCTTCGGTAGGCGGCTGAACCACGCAGCGGCCGATTCGTATACGTGGCTGCCGTAATACGTCTTGCCCAACTGCAGCATGGCCAGAGTGTAATTGGGATTGAGCTTTACGGCATTCCGCAGATGACGAATCTTCTGCTGCTGGTCGGTGGCCAGGATTCCGCGGATGTAGCTCTCGAAGGCATCGAGGCGGATAGGCCGCGAGGCTTTCAGGAATTGCTCGCGGGTGATCGCCGGCGGGGGAGCCATCTGCTGCAGCAGCTCCCACGCCAACGCCGTCTGCACCTCGATCAGGCTGGTCAAGGCGCCGCTGCTGTGTACCTCGGGGTAAAGGTGCAGCTTCTTCATGTCGAGAAGTTGCGCATTGGCAATGAAGGTCTGGCCGTCGAAACTGTAGTTGCCGAGCACGACGTAGTCGGCGTCCATCTGTTCTGCGACCCGATAGACCGTTGCCCGCGAAGGCTGAACAGTCAGGGGAATGCCGGCATGATCGAAGGCGTAGCTGCGATCATCACGGCTGATGAGGTGGAGCCCGGGCGACTCCATGCGCTGCGACAGCACTTCGGGAAAAGCCTCGCTGATCCACTCCAGTCCCGGAGCGGTAGTTTGATTTTCAAACGGCATGACCATCACGGTGCGGGTTCCGGCAAGCGTCTGGCCCACGCTCACATGGCAAGGCAGGCTGAGCGTGGCCAACAGAAGAAGGCCACAGCGCGCAAAACGAATGAGGGGGTGCGGCAAAGCGCCTTGATTATAAATGCTGCAACCCGCCCTTATTTCGACACCGCCGCGAACAGGTCTGACTTCAGCAGCGCCGTGAAGCGCTGATCGTCGGTCTTAAAGTGCATTTGCAGCATGTCGTGGGAGTTGTCCACCGTGGTGTTGTCCAGCGCCAGCTTCTCGGTCGGAGTGCCGTTCATTTTGCGATACAACACTCCCGCCTTCAGCAGCGAAGCCATGGTGGCTGCGGTCATGGTATCGGACGTCTTGACGTTCAGGTCGAAGCTCACCCCATTGCTGAAGTCCATGGTGTAATCCGAGGCCAGCAGCCGCTTCCTCACTACATCGTAATCAGCCAGCGAAGCCGCCTGCCCCAGCGCTGACCTCATCATGTTCTGCGTCCCCGCCTGGTCGAGCACACTCCAAATCGCCGCACTGTCCACGCTGGTGATCAGATCGTCAATGGTATTGTTGGATTCCAGCGACGCGGCACTGTTGTCGCGCACATCGATGGCGCCTTTGATGGAAGCCAACTCGCCGAACAAGATGGTGCTGGGATCCAGGAACACCAGGTGCATGCCCGTGCCCATCGGGTAGATGTAGGAAAGCAGATATTTCTCCGGCCTGATTTTCTTTAGCCGCATCTTCTGCAGAAATTCCTTCTGCTTGAAGGGGCCCTGGGCGATGCCGATGGCGCGCACACCACCTTTGGCCGGACGATAGGTAATGAAGGTTAACTGCTCCATGTCCTTGTCAGGATCAATGCCGGCGCCCTTCAGCGCGGCCTCGAATTGCTTCAGGTTGTCGGGCAGGACGCGGTCCTTGAGGGCGCGCGCCGGTGGCGAATCCCGCAGTGCGCGGTAATCGATGGAAATGATCTGCTGCACCGCCGCTGGAACCACGGTGCGGGCACTGCTGCTCAGGGGCGCCGCGACCGCGGGCAGGCCGAAGACGGCGCTCAAAAAAAGGGCTGTGAGGAACTGCTTCATGCTCATTATTCTACTCGACAATTCATGGCAGATGCGAGATTGTAAGCTTCCGTTGCTTTACTGCATTTCCGCTCAGAGGTTTAGACGTTAGACGCGCACCAACATCAACACGGCTCACGATCAGACGACAATATGCCTGGAGGGGCTGTGAAACCGGCGTCGCGTAGTAACTATCCACTACCCACTATCCACTAACTTCTCACCGCCGCCACGCGCTTCCGCCCATCCGCGACAAAAGCCTCATCCTTAATGTCACCGAGATTGATCTCCACGTTCGCCAGCGCGCCTTCCACCGCAGCTCGTGCCAAGCTCACACCCACGGCCAAATCCGATGCCATCTTCGGATTGGTAATCGGCCGCAGCGATTCAAGTATCTGCCGCACTTCCCTTGCCCGTTCGGCAACCACCAGCGGAACCAGCGTCGCCTTCTTGGTAGCCGCTTCGACCTCGGCCTTCGCCTCGGGATGGTCCTTCGCCTTCTTGAATGCCGCCATCACCTCGTTGAACGACTCGGCATCGGCCTCAATCGACGCTTTGAAGTGCTCCCGCAACTCAGCCAGCCGCGCCAGGGCATCGCTCAATTGGCGCTCGTACTGGGCATAAGCCTTCTTGCCGCGCGACATTCCGGCAACCATACTGCCCAGCGCCGCAGCCATCGCCGCGGCTGCAGCCGCTGCGCAACCTCCACCGGGCGCAGCCGTCGGCGCCGCGAGCTGCTCGATAAACGGCTCGACCCCGGAGCGAATTCCTCCGACTGCCATTTTCCCGCTCATCACGGCGGCCAGGCGGTTCTCCAGGATCAGCGACGAGTCGAAGTTCTCGATCTGCAGAAACCACTCCGCCGCATCTTCCAACGCCTTCTTGGGAATCAAGCCGACAATCTCGCTGGACACAGGCATGACCCCATAGCGCGCCGCCTCGCGCCTCACATACTCGAATACGCGCGCGATTGGCGTCTGGTCGGTGTCGGTCAGGTTCATGGAGACCTGTGCCAACCCGCGCACCGGCACGCCCATTCCCTTGATGTAGCGCAGGCCACCGTTGGAAAAGCGCACCGCCTTGGCAATCTTTTTCGCGATCTCGACATCGGGGGTATTGAGATAGACGTTGTAAGCGACCAGAAATTTGCGGGCGCCCACAATGGTCGCTCCCGCAGTGGGGTGCAGCTCGGCATTGCCAAAGTCGGGCTTGCGCACGGGATTTGTTTTCAGTTCCTCACGAATGCCTTCGAATTGGCCACGGCGCACGTTCTCCAGGTTCTGGCGCTCGGGCGTTTGCGCAGCAGCTTCGTACAGGTAAACCGGCACGCGATACCGCTTCCATATTTCTTCGCCGACGCGCCGGGCAATGGCCACGCAGTCTTCCAGCGTCACTCCGTCAATCGGGATGAACGGGATCACGTCGGCTGCGCCCAGCCGGGGATGCGCTCCGGTGTGCTTGGTCAGGTCAATCAGCTCGGCGGCCTTGCCGACTCCACGGATCGCGGCCTCCGCCACATTCACCGGATCTCCGACCAGCGTAATGACACAGCGGTTGTGGTCGGCGTCCATCTCGCGGTCCAGCAGATACACGCCGTCCATCTTCATGGCTTCGAGGATGGCGTCGACTCTGGATTTGTCGCGCCCTTCAGAAAAGTTGGGTACACATTCTACGAGTGCGGGCATACGAGATGAGGATAAAGCAAGCCGCTAGCTGTTACCTAATCTCTCATGCATCAGCGGTCTTGGAGTGAGCTGTGGCTGGATTCTGGATTGAGTTTTCGAGCCACCATTCCGCAAATCCTTGGAATGATGGCGGGGTCGACGGGACTCGAACCCGCGGCCTCTGCCGTGACAGGGCAGCGTTCTAACCAACTGAACTACGACCCCGCTTGCGCGGTTGTTGTCCCGCTCGGGACGTGTCACCTAGCTTATTTTACTCGCCGGTGACGAGTGTGGTGGGCAGTGCAGGGCTCGAACCTGCGACCTCCTGCTTGTAAGGCAGGCGCTCTAACCAACTGAGCTAACCGCCCGTCGTACGCGCCTCTTACGAGGTGGTACTAGAGCGGAATCAACTATTTGAGTGTACATGACGCTCCTGGCAGGGTCAAACACGCGCAGGGTGAACGCTTGTTGGCATGCACGCCTGAAAGGCGAGACTCTGGAATTGCTCTAGCCTATTCCGCCAACTGCAATTCAATCTTCTTCGCGACCGCATCCAGCTTCGCAATGCGAAACCTGCGAATCTGTCCGGCATGAATGGCTTCCGGCTTAGCCGGGATGCCGGTAGCGCCGCCCTTCCAGTGCGCCGTCAGCATGGAACTAAGCGCTGACAAATCCGCCTTCGATTCCGCCCGCGTCTCCTGCTTCTCTGGACTCTTCGCGAAGATTGGGCAAGTGCCCTGGATGCCTTCGCCCAATTCCACGCGAGCGTGTCCGTCCGAAATCTCGATCATGCGTCCCGTGACCACATCGCCTTCTTTGTGCTCGGCGATATATTCATCCAGGCTGGTGGGAACCAGTTGCTTCATCCCCAACCGCAAAAGCCGCCTGTCTTTGTCGATCGCAAGCACCTGCGCCTTGACCACCTGCCCAACCTTCAGCACTTCTTGGGGATACTTGATGCGCTTCTCGGCGCTGATTTCGCTGACGTGAATCATCCCCTCGACGCCTTCGGAAAGCTGCACAAAGGCGCCGAAGTTGGTAAGGCTGGTAACGGGTCCTTCGATGACCGAGCCGACGCCAAACTTCTGCGTCACCTCGGCCCAAGGATCTCCCAGCGCCTGCTTCAGTCCCAGCGAAATACGGCGGTCGCCTGGGCTGACCGTCAGAACTACCGCTTCAACTACCTCGCCCGGTTTCACCACATCGCTGGGCTGCCTCACCTTCTTGGCCCACGACATCTCCGAGAGATGGATCAAGCCTTCAACCCCCGGCTCCAGTTCCACAAATGCTCCGAAGTCAACGACGCGCGTCACCGCGCCGCGCACGCGCTCGCCGGCTCGGTATTTTTCGGCCACCGAATGCCAGGGATCAGGCTGAAGCTGTTTCAGGCCCAGCGAGATGCGACGCTTTTCTGGGTCGATCTTGAGAACCTTTGCTTCGATTTCCTGCCCCACCGAGAGCACGTCGGCAGGGTTGGAAACGCGGCTCCAGGCTATGTCGCCGACGTGCAGCAGGCCGTCCACTCCGCCTATATCAACGAACGCGCCGTAATCCGTGAGACTTCGGACCGTGCCATGCACCGTCTCGCCTTCTTTGACCTCCGAATACCGGCGCTCCTTCCCCCTGCGCTCTTCCTCTTCGGTCACGACGCGGCGGTCCACCACCACGTCTTCGTCGGTTACGTCGAGCTTGATAATTCGGCAGCGGATTTCCTGCCCCACCAACTTCTCCATTTCGGCGGCGTCACGCGCGCCACTGCGCGAACCCGGCATAAACGCGCGCACTCCTACATCCACGCTCAGTCCGCCTTTGATGACTCCTGTCACCGTGCCCATGATCGTTGACTTGTCGGCGAAGGCGCGCTCCAGCGCTGACCAGTCCCTGGGCAGGGCGGTCTTGAAGCGGGAAAGCTGGTAGTAGCCGTCAGGATCGCGGCCCTTCACCGAGACCACGAGCTTGTCGCCGGGTTTCACTTGTTCGCCGGTGCTCTCGAACGCTGCTAGCGGCAAGATGCCTTCGCTCTTGAAACCGATATCGAGGAAAACCGACTCCGCAGAGACGGCAATCACCGTGCCTTCGATTTGTCTGCTGCCGTCTTCAGCCTTGCGCGAATGGCTCTGTTCGAACTGGGAAAGAAGCTCACCGAATGACTCGTCGGGTTCGGCCGTAGGTTGGGAATCTGGAATGCTTGGGTTGGACATGAGGGTACAGGTTCATTCTGTCATAATCCGAAGATGGATGCTGGGCAGAGCGGGAATTCAGAGGGTGTGTGAACTGTGCCGTCCCTAAAGGGACTCGTTAATGTTCTCCACTTAACCCAGGGCTCACGCCCTGGGCTAAAAGCAATTCCGCCCCTGCGGGGCTGGTTTCAGGCTGGATACTTTCCCGTGATGTAGCCTTCCAGGTGCCTGATAGTTTCTTCGTGACCGGAGATGATCCATTTCACCAGATCGCCGATCGACACTATGCCGATAGCGGTGCCCTCCTCGACTACCGGAAGATGCCGGAAATGGCGATTGGTCATGATGGCCATGCACTCGTCCACTGTGTTTTTGCGAGTTACAAAGATCACCGGACTGGTCATGATCTCCCGCACTCGAGTGTCCTTCGAGGACCGTCCCTTAAGGATGACCTTGCGGGCATAGTCACGTTCGGAGAGGATCCCCACGAGTTTGCCTTCAAACAACACTAGTAAGGCTCCGACTCCCTCCTTAGCCATCTTGTCAATGGCCTCGTAAACGGACTGTTCGGGGCCCACGGACAAAACTGCGTTGTTGGCCTTTTGCTTGAGCAGCAATTCAACTGCGTCACTAACTTTCATAGCGGCACCTGTCGGGTTTTCATGCTAGCACGCTGGGCCATGAAAAACATTCCTCGTCGTAGGCTGCATTTGAGTCCGAGCCCCCAACCCTGGTACTCAAGCCCGGTGCGATGCCATCCCCTGACGCGTGGGTTGCCACGCTAACAAATTCGCGGCAACTGCTCGCCGAACATGACGTCCAGAACGCGCGTGCCGCCGATCTCGGTCTTCATCAGCACCATGCCGGCATGATCGGCAACCACCTCTCCGATTACCGCAGCTTCGCCGCCCAGCGGGTGCTGGCGCATGCGCTGGACAATTTCATCCGCTGCCTCAGCCGCCACGATCGCGACCAGTTTGCCCTCGTTGGCGACATAAAGCGGGTCGAGTCCCAGGATTTCGCAGGCGCCTTGGACAGTTTCGCGAACTGGAATATCGCGCTCTTGCAGCAGCATTCCGACCCGCGACTGGCCCGCAATTTCATTCAAGGTGGTAGCTACGCCGCCGCGGGTTGGATCGCGCAGGCAGTGGATGGTCGGGAGTCCGTCGCTGCCCATCACTTCAAGCATTACATTAACCAGGCCATGGAGGGGCGCGCAGTCGCTTTCGATGGCCCCTTCAAACTCCAGGTTCTCCCGTTGCGACATGACCGCCATGCCGTGATCGCCAATGAATCCGCTGAGAATGATTTTGTCGCCCGGACGCGCGCGATCGGCCGAGATCTCCACTGGCCGGTCGATCACGCCCAGCCCGGTCGTCGTGATGAACACCTGGTCGCCCTTGCCGCGATTGACAACCTTGGTGTCTCCGGTCACCAGCAGCACACCAGCTTCGTTCGCCGCGTCGCGCATCGATTCGACCACGCGACGAAGGTCATCAGCCGCCAAGCCTTCCTCCAGAATGAACGCCGCGGCCAGATACAGCGGACGGGCACCGCTCATCGCCAGGTCATTCACCGTGCCGTTGATTGCCAGTCGCCCAATATCTCCGCCGGGAAAGAAAATCGGCGTCACCACGAACGAGTCCGTGGTGAACGCCAGCCGAGTGCCATTCACCTGGACCACGGCCTGGTCGTCAAGCTTGTCGAGAATTGGGTTGGTGAAGGCCGGACGGAAGATCTTGTCAATCAGCTCAGCCGTCAGCTTGCCGCCGCTGCCGTGGCCCAGCACGATCTGCTTGTGCTCGAAGATCGGCAGTGGACAGGAACCGAATACCGTCATGCCGGGCCTCCGGTGGAAATCGCCGTCAGCTTGACGTCATCTTTGTCTCTCTTTAGATGCCTGCCATAGGCGTAATAGGCGGCGCAGGCGCCTTCGGCTGAGACCATGGTCGCGCCCAGCGGATGTTGCGGATTGCACTCCGTGCCGAAGGCCGGGCAATCGTGCGGCTTCTTGATGCCGCTCAAAATCTGACCGCTGATGCAAACCTCGGACTCCAGCGTATCGATCTCCTTCACGTCGAATAGTTTTTCCGCATCATGTTCGCGGAACTCCCCGCGCAATTTGTAACCGCTTTTCGGGATTGTCCCCACCCCTCGCCACTTGCGATCGGCGACTTCAAACACCTTGAACACCAATTTCTGCGCCGGCTTGTTCCCTTCCCGGTCCAGGACGCGCGAGTATTCGTTCTCCACTTCGGCGCGCCCGCTCTCGAGCTGCCGGACGGTCATCAGGATTCCCTGCAAAATGTCCAGCGGCTCGAACCCCGTGATGACGATCGGCACTTTGAACTGCGCGCTGAGCGGTTCGTACTCGCGATACCCCATCACCGCGCAGACGTGCCCCGGCCCCAGAAATCCCTGCACCCGGTTCAGCGGCGATTGCAGGATGGCGGCGATCGCAGGCGGCACCAGAACATGGGAAACCAGCATGGAAACGTTTTTCACGCCTTCCTGCCGGGCTCGCCAGACCAGCATGGCGTTGGCTGGCGCAGTAGTCTCGAAGCCAATGGCGAAGAAGACCACTTGCTTGTCGGGATGGGCGTGCGCAATCTTCAGGCAATCCAGCGGCGAGTAAACCACGCGAACGTCCCCGCCTTGCGACTTGATGGTAAATAGGTCGCCGTCCGATCCGGGCACGCGCAGCATGTCGCCGAACGAACAGAAGATCACGTCGCGCCGCCGGGCAATGGCGTGCGCTTTATCGATCATCTCCAGGGGCGTCACGCAAACCGGGCAGCCAGGGCCGTGCACCAATTCGATCTCCCGCGGCAGCAGGTAGTCGATTCCATGCTTCACAATGGAATGGGTCTGGCCGCCGCAAACTTCCATGATCACCCACGGCTTCGTCTGGATACGGTGAATTTCCTCGACGATCTTGCCGGCCAGCCGTCCATCACGATATTCATCCAGGTACTTCATGGCTTGCGTCTCCCATCGCCGATCTCATCCACGAGCGGCGCATTGAGTTCCGTCAGTTGGTCCAATCCTTCGAGCAGCCGGTAGGTGCGCTGCGCCTCTGCCTCATCGACCCGGCTGATGGCGAAACCCACGTGGACCAGAACATAGTCGCCGACCTGGGTCTCCGGAAGGTACTCCAGGCAGGCCTCGCGCACGACGCCGCCAAACTGGACCCTGGCCATACGCATGCCCTGCTGGTCGAATGCTTCGACCACTTTGCCGGGAATCGCCAAACACATGTCAGTTTCCTCTTCGCAACATTTCGTTCGCGATAACGGCCTGGCCTAGCGAGATTCCTCCATCGTTGGGAGGAACCAGGCTGTGCAGGTAAACCTCGAACCCCTCGCGTTGCAATCCTTCCACGGCGCGGCGCAGCAGATACATGTTCTGGAAGGTGCCACCGCTCAGGCAAACGCGCTTCAGTTGCTCGCGCTTACCGATATTCCGGCAACTTTCCACGATCGCGGCGGCGACGGTGTTATGAAAACACGCAGCAATGTATCCCGCCGGCTTCGAGCGCGCAAGGTCTTGCACGATATTCTCGATCATGGGCCGCAGGTCCACCTGCGCCGGCTCGCCATCACTCACCAGGAAAGGATACCGCTGTTCGAGGTCCGCTTGCGCAATCATTTCCAACTCGATTGCTGCTTGGCCCTCAAAATTGACCTCCTGCCGCAGGCCGATAAGGGAGGCAACGGCATCGAACAAACGGCCGCAGGAAGAGGTCTCGACGCTGTTGATGCCGCGCAAGAGCATGGCCTCGACCAGGCCGACTTGCTTCTCCGGAATGTTGTCCAGAAAACGGATGCCCGGCGGCAGTGAGCTCGCACCGAAAGTGTCGCGCAGATAGCTGAGCGCCATGCGCCAGGGCTGCCGCACCGCGGCATCGCCGCCCGCCAGCGGAACGTAACGCAGATGCGCCCGCCGCTCGAATCCAGCGAAGTCGGCGACCAGAAATTCCCCGCCCCAGATCTTTCCATCCGTACCGTAACCGGTGCCGTCGAAAGCCACGCCGATCACCTTGCCGCTGAGGTGGTTTTCCGCCATGCAACTGGCAATGTGCGCATGATGGTGCTGAACGCCGACTTTTTGCGCAATCGGTAATCTGAGCGCGAAACGCGAGCTCATGTACTGCGGATGCAGGTCGTACGCCACCGCTCGCGGTTCAACCCGGAAGAGCTTTTTCAGGTTCGCCAGTGTTTCCTCGAAGAACACCAGCGTCTCGTAATTCTCCAGATCGCCAACGTGTTGACTCAGGATTGCGTAGTTGCCCTTAGTCAGGCAAACCGTATTCTTCAGCTCGGCGCCGCAAGCCAGGATCTCCAGCAGTGGGATTCCCAGGTCCACGGGATGCGGCACGTATCCGCGGGAACGCCGCAGCACACGCTCACGTCCCTCCAGCGTGCGCACCACCGAATCGTCTGTGCGCATGTAAATGTCGCGGTTGTGAAATACAAACCAATCGGCTACGGGCTGTAATCGCTCCCACGCCTCTTCATTTGAGGTGACAATAGGCTCCTCGCTGAGGTTGCCGCTGGTCATCACCAACGCCGTAAACTGCGGCGCTTCGTCCGGCGAGTCGCTAAACAACAAATAATGCAGCGGCGTGTACGGCAGCATGACGCCAATGGTGTTATTTGCCGGAGCGACAGCCGGAGAAATCTTCGCCTCCGGGCGCCGGCGGAGCACCACAATGGGCCGTCGCGGACTGAGCAGCGCGGCACGCTCCGCGTCCGAAACAACGCAGAAGCTTTCGACCGCGGCAAGATCGCGTGCCATCAAGGCGAAAGGCTTGTCGCTGCGGCGTTTGCGGGTCCGCAACAGCCTCACACTGGCGTCGTTCTGCGCATCGCAGGCCAGCAGAAAGCCGCCCAGCCCTTTGACCGCTACGATCTTGCCTTCGCGCAGCAGCTCGCGCGCCTTACCGATGATGGCGGCGGATCCAGTGGGGTTGTAGTCCACATCTTCCGGGAAAGCCGATCCGGATGCCGCGATCGCCAAAGCCGGGCCGCACACCGGACAGGCATTGGGCTGCGCGTGAAAGCGGCGATTGGTTGGGTCTTCGTATTCCGCCTGGCAAAGCTCGCACATGCGAAATGATGACATGGTGGTCATCGGGCGATCATATGGAATGTCTTGAATAATCGTGTAGCGCGGTCCGCAATTGGTGCAGTTGGTAAAAGGATAGCCAAAGCGGCGGTTCCTGCGGTCGCCGAAGTCGCGCCAACACTCGTCGCAGGTCGCCATATCGGGCGATACCAGCACAAACTCGCCCGCTTCCGCGTGGCTTTGCCGTATTACGAAGTCAGTTTCGCCAAGTGGATCGAGCTCGGCCACGCTGACTTCTTTGATCATCGCCAGCGGCGGCGGCCAGTGCCGTAATGTGTCCAAGAATTTCTGGATGCGCTCGTCGGCCCCCTCAATCTCGACCGTCACACCTGCCGATGAATTGAAGACGTATCCCGTTAGCCCGAGGTCGCGCGCGAGGTTGTAGACGAATGGACGGAACCCGACACCCTGCACGATACCGCGCACACGTATCTGTTTGCGGATTAGCAACGGACGTGTTGTGGCCGCCAAATAGGTGCTCCCGACCGTCCCGTTAGGAGACATTACCATGCCTTGGCTATGCCGACTGAAATTTCACAACTCGGCCGAAAGAGCAACCTGGCTCACAGAACGATGACCGCGGCGCCGTCGATGGAATCGTTCTTGATCGCCAACAGAGCTTCATTGGCCTGCGGCAGCGGAAACTTTGTACTCTTGGGATGAAGCTTGATCTCGGCGGCAATCTTGAGAAAGTCGCGGGCATCGGCGCGAGTCATGTTGGTGACACTGCGAATCTGGCGCTCGCCCCAAAGCAGATGGTCATAGTCGAACTGGGGAATGCGATCGAGATGGATCGCGTTGATGGCAACAACTCCACCCTTGCGCAAACTTGCCAGGGCGGCGATCACCACGTCTCCGCTGGGCGCGAAGGTGATGGCGCGGTCGAGTTCGACGGGCGGCCTTTCCGCTTCCGTTCCCACCCATGCGGCCCCGAGCGACTTTGCCAGTTGGCGGTGAGAAGCTCCTCGCGTCGAAACATAAACCCCACAGTTCCAGGCGTGCAGCACTTTGATCGCGAGATGGGCCGACGCTCCGAATCCGAAGAGTCCCACGCGCTCCCCGGGTTGCACTCCGGCAACCCGCAAACTGCGAAAGCCAATGATGCCGGCACAGAGCAGCGGCGCGGCATGCAAGTCGTCGAGCGCCGACGGAAGCGGGAAAACGAAATCGGTCCGAGCCAACGCATATTCCGCGTAACCACCATTTACCGTATAGCCGGTGAAGACGGGCGCATCGCAAAGGTTCTCCAGGCTCCGGCGGCAATACCAGCACGTTCCATCGGTGCCGCCAATCCACGAAACTCCGACGCGCGTGCCGGCCGCAAGCTCCGCGGTGGCGCCTTCCACGACGTCGCCGACAATCTGATGTCCGGGAATCAGGTGCTTCCGCCGCGGTGGAAGTTCTCCCTCCACAATATGCAGGTCGGTGCGGCAAACCCCGCAAGCTCGGACCTTCAACAGGACATGGCCCGGTTCCAGCGCCGGGCGCGGAACATCGTCTATGCGAAGAGGGCGCTTCGAAATGTCCTGGGGTTCGGTAAGGACCGCGGCGATCATGGGAAACTTCGCTCGAAGGCTAGCTGCCATGATTCTACCTGGCCCATCGCTCTGCTACTGTGGCTGGTTCTGATCGGGTGGAAACTGGCTTCCCGGGCCTTGCATTCCCGTTCCATTCTGTTGAGGAGCTGGTTGCTGCCCGAAGGGGCTTTGCTGCTGGCCATTCATTTGCCCGGCTGGGGTCCCCACCTGCGCTCCACCGAAAGCGGGCGGCTGGTACGGGCCGCGCAGCAAAACATTTGGCCGGTCAGACATGGGGTCATAGATGAACTGCCACTCGTTATATTTCTTCTTCTTGTTGAAAATGCGAATGGTGGGATCTTTACTCGTGCTTACGACGCCGACAATCGCCCCACCGCCAAACGTCTGATTGCCGCCCGCCGAGCTTTGCCCGAAAACGTTGCCGCCCGCCGAGCCCGGAGCACCCGTCTGTCCGCTGCCGCTGCTGGCAAAAGGACTGCTCCCTAGGCCATTGCCCGGCTGCGCACCGCTGCCGTCCGAACCCGGACCATTCACATACTGCTGGCCTTGGGGAGGACTTCCCCCAAACGTGCCACCGCTCCCCTCCGAATTGGGGCCAGGCATATACTGCTGGCCTTGGGGAGGACCTCCCCCAAACGTGCCACCGCTCCCCTCCGACTCGGGGCCAGGCATATACTGCGGAGACACAACCGGCATGGTCGGCCAGGGGGCGCCGCTCCCGTCCGAGCCGGGACCGTTGGTCAAGGCCGCACCGCCCGGCGTCGAGCCCAGCGCGGCCGCGGGCGTTCCAGGTGCGTTGGGATTGGCCAGCGCCTGGATGTCGCCGTAGTGCAGCAGCGTCCACTTGCCGTCTTTGGTAAGCGGGTCCTTGTAGCGCCTGCGCAGGAAACGGATCTGGTTGGTGTTGTCGAGCTGCTCCAGGCTGGTGGGATACCGGCCAAACTTCTTGTAGAACTTCTTGATGGCGCGCGCGTACTCGGTGCCGCGATGGATCATCTCCTCTTCGCGGTCGCGCTTCATTTGCTGCACCACTCGCGGCGCTTCGATGGTGGCGGCGATAATCATCAGCGCCATCATCAACAGAATAGCCAACAGCAAATAGCCGCCCTCACGCTGCCGCCGGCGAGAATCGAGGGCCCGAACTGGAAGATGACGTCGCACGCTTTTCGTAATCCTATTGTATAGACGCGTAAGTCCAGGGGAGGTTGCGGGAAAGAATCTTTGCCGTCGCTACGAGCCTGAGGTTGATTCCCCAATGTCGATGACAAGGTCACCCAGTTGGCTGTTGATAAGGAGGTTGCCAACCATGATGAACCTTCCCGGATTTCCATTTCAGTTTACATCCCCATTCTAAGCGGCCCATCCGCTATTCGAACAGATTTTCCTTCCAAATTTTCTGTCCGGCGAGGGCGGTGTAACCTCCCCAGACCGCCATATTGGAACTTACCATCCGTCCAGGCCGGATGTGAGCAATTGTGAGCAGATCAGGCGCTGGTCAGCTTGGTAGTCTGGTTGGGCCACGAAACTGTGCTTGTTGCGGGAGCGTTGATCCGGTTTTTACCGACAATCGATTTGAGAACACCTAGGAGAAGCATGACAAAACTGCTGTTCGTATCTATTCTCGCACTATTGCTAATGGGCTTTTACGGTGCGCCGCTGCAGGCCCAGAACGCCACTCAAGGTTCCGGCATGGACATGAAGAGCATGAAAGCGCAGATGGAGCAGATGAGTGCGCAGATGGACCAGATACAGGCCCAGATGAAGGACACCATGACGAAAATGGCTGCCGCCGATGCCGCCATGAAGAGCCACATGGAAACCGAACAAGCCAGCATGAAGAGCCAGATGGAGCTGCAGCAGGCGATAGTTAACTACTTGCAAGCCATGACGGATCACATGCAGACGATGAAGAAAGATAAGAAGATGATGGACAGTCAGAAGAAATAAGTCTGACAGCGCACCGTATTCCCAAGCAGCAATTCTGGTGGAGGTCCCGTGCACGGATATGGTATGCAAGGGTGGAACATGGGTTGGATGTGGATGGTCGGGGTGGTGCTGATCATCGCTCTTGCCTTGATATTCCGGACACGCCGGTGAAATCTGTGTGCTCTGCGCGGGGAAACTGGATAATTTTGATGCATTATCCGGCAACCCGTACCTTATGCTGTACGATCCTTCGACTTCGGCTCAGGATGACACACGGGGAGGCCCCGCAGCGTCGATCAAGATGACAGACAAGAAAGTTTTGCGACCTGAGACGTTGCCTCATTTCATCGGCGGCAGATAAGCCGCCCGCGAGCGGCTTCGAAGCCACTCGACCAAGCAAGACGGCGCAATTCAAGCCGTGCCATTTCGGCTCGAAAACTCAACCTGCCTAACCAGCCAACTGCATCAACCGCGTTACTATCTGCAACTCTGCTTAACTGGTTACCGTGCTCAAGTCATGCCCCTTTAGTAACTTCCAGTCATTCTGAATTTTGGAGGGATATTCCAAAAATAATACGTCCACCGCGTCTCCTGATCTATAATTTGGGAAGCTGTTCATAAAATGTGGGTTACTGCACAGTCGGTCGGGGCGAGCGTGGCATCTAACTTGCACACTAATGATGCACCCGTGGGCGTAATCCCACCGGTACGCCGTAACCATCAGCCACCTACCCCGATGGCACGAGATCTACAAACGCGTTTTTTTGCTGTCATCTTGGCCCTACTGAGCGTGGCGGCGGTGGTGTTTGCGTGGATCAACTTCCAGAAGGACCGTGAATTTTCCGCCCCCTACGATGGAGTTTGGTGGGTGGAAGACGGTAGCCATCTGCGGGCGGCCCGGGTGGACACTGACGGCCCCGGCCAGAAGGCTGGCATCAAGCTGGGCGACCATCTGCTGGCGGTTGACGGCCGGAATGTAACCAACGTCGGCAGCCTGGAACGGCAGCTCTATCGCGCCGGAATCTGGTCCAAAGCTAACTACTCGCTGGTGCGGCAGGCCGTGAACCTGGAAGCGCCGCTGATTCTCGCGCCCGCCGACCGCTCCCTGTTTACCGGATTGCGCCTTATTGCCCTGGTTTACCTGGGCATCGGCATCTATGTTCTGCTGCGGCGTTGGACGGCTCCTAAGAGCACCCATTTTTACGTTTTCTGCTTGGTTTCCTTCATCTTTTACTCCTTCCACTACACCGGCAAACTGAACGATTTCGACTGGATCGTTTACTGGGCCAATGTGGTGGCATTGCTGCTGCAACCGGCCCTGTTCCTGCATTTCTCGCTCACCTTTCCGGAACGCAAAGGCCTGGTGGAGCGCCGTCCCTGGCTGATTCCGGCCGTGTATGTCCCAGGCGCGATTTTGCTGATCGCGCACATCTGTGCCCTCGCCCTGCTGCAACCCAGTGAAGTGCTGCGGTGGAACCTCGACCGGCTGCAGATGTCGTACCTCGCCACTTATTTTGTGTTGGCGGCGGCGGTGCTATGGCACAGCTATCGTCATGCCGAGTCGGCCATTCTGCGCCAGCAGATGAAGTGGGTGACGCGCGGCACCATTCTGGCCGTCGCGCCGTTTACTCTGCTCTATGTGCTCCCCTACCTGGCGGGCAGCCCCCCCGCTTTGTGGATGTGGATGAAGATCTCGGTGTTGTCGCTGGTGTTTCTGCCCCTCACTTTCGGCTATGCCATCTTCCGCTACCGCCTGATGGACGTGGACCTCATCTTCAAGCGCGGCATGGCTTACACCATCGCTGCGGGCGCCATCACCGGGGCCTATTTCGCGGCGGTGGGTATCGCTTCGGTGCTGTTCCATCGCAGCTTCCCCAGCGTCGGCCCCGTCGGACTGATCGTGGCCATCGCCGTGACCGCGTTGCTGTTCGATCCCTTCAAGAACTGGGTGCAGGATTACCTGGACAAATTCTTCTATCGCAAACGCTACGATTACCGGAAGACGCTGACCGAGTTCGGCCGCGACCTGAACTCGGAGACCGATCTCGATAAGATGCTCACCTCCATCGTGGACCGCTTGTCGCGCACTTTGCTGGTGGACCGGCTGGCCATCTTCCTCTCCGGCCCGGAGCAGACGGAGCAGTTCTCGCTGGCCAAGTCCTACGGCATTTCCAACACCGGCGGGCTCGACTTCGACTTCCTGCACCTCGAACGGCCGGAGTGGAAATTGGGCCATCTGTTCTTCGACAACACCAACCAGGCGGTCCGTGAGACTCCCAGCGCGCGCGACACCATCCGCCGCCTGGAGCTGAACTATTACATTCCCTGCACGGTCATGAATCGCATGATCGCAGTCCTGGGCCTGGGGAAAACGTCGGAAGGCGATTTCCTCTCCAGCGAAGATGTGCAGTTGCTGGAAACCCTCGCCGGATACATCGGCATCGCGGTGCAGAACGCGCGCCTGTACAAGTCTCTGGAACAGAAGGCCGGGCAGTATGAGCGCCTGAAGGAGTTCAACGAGAACATCGTCGAATCCATCAGCGTGGGCGTGCTCGCGGTGGACCTGGACGATCGCATCGAGTCGTGGAATTCGCAGATGGAAGTGATGTACGCCTTGCCCCGCCTGGAAGCGCTGGGACGCCCGCTGGGCGAAGTGATGGCGCCCGCGTTTCTGGAAGAGTATTACCGCGTGCGTCAGACTCCGGGCATCCACAATCTGTACAAGTTCCGGCTGGGCACGACTGCCGGCGACTCTCGGGTGGCCAATATCGCCATCGCGCCGCTGGTCACCAAGGACTTCAGCGTTATTGGCCGCTTGATCATCGTGGACGATATTACCGAGCGGCTTCGAGCTGGAATCGCAACTCTCGCAAGCCGAGAAGCTCTCCTCCATCGGCCTGCTGGCAGCCGGGGTCGCGCATGAAGTCAACACTCCTCTGGCGGTGATTTCGTCCTACGCCCAGATGCTGGCCAAGCAGGTCCACGGCGACGAGAAGCAGTCCGGCTTGCTGGACAAGATCACCCGCCAGACCTTCCGCGCCTCGGAAATCGTGAACAGCCTGCTGAACTTCTCGCGCACCTCCAGCACCGAATTCAGCAATGTGGACCTGAATCGCGTCATTCAGGACACCCTGACCCTGCTCGATCATCAGTTCAAGACCGCGCGCATCAAAGTGCAACCCGATCTGCAGCCGGAACTGCCGCCCATCTACGGCAACACCGGAAAGCTCCAGCAGGTCTTTCTCAACCTGTTTCTGAATGCCAAAGACGCGATGCCCGCGGGCGGCACCCTGCTGATCAGCACCTCCAATGGCCATCACGTGGAGGTGAAGGTGTCGGATACGGGCAGTGGAATCGCGCAGGAACATATTCATCGCATCTACGATCCCTTCTTCACCACCAAGAACAAGCCGAAGACGGGACACAGCGGCGGCACAGGGTTGGGGCTGTCGGTGACCTACGGCATCATCCAGGAACACGCCGGCAAGATTCGTGTGGCCAGCGCGCCCGGTCAAGGCACGACCTTCATCATGGAGTTTCCCATGTTGAGAAAGGTGGTTAATGCCTGAACTGGCCGTCAGTCATATGGCTACGGGACGCGAGGATCTGGTCTCCGCCGGCTCCGTGCTGATCGTCGATGACGAAGCCGCCATCCGCGAGTCGCTGCAGACTCTGCTGGAGTTTGAAGGCTACGCTGTGGAGGTGGCCAACGACGGCCATGAGGGGTTGGCGCGCATTGCGCAGCGTCCCTTCGACCTGGTGCTGCTGGATTTCGCGCTGCCCGAGCGCAATGGCATTGAGATCCTGCACGACATCCGGGAACGCGATTCCGATCTGCCCGTTATCATGATCACCGCCTACGGCACGGTGGAGAACGCTGTGAATGCCATGCAGGCCGGGGCCACCAACTTCATCCAGAAGCCCTGGGACAACGAAAAGTTGCTGGCCGACGTCCGCACCGCGGTGGGCCGGCGGCGCGCCGAAGAAGAAGTCATTCAACTGAAGCGCGCCCTCAAGCAGCGCTACAACTTCGAGCACATCATCGGCAAGAGCGAGCCCATGCTGCGCATCTTCGACCTGGTGGCGCAGGTTGCGCCCAGCCGCTCCACCGTGTTGCTGCAAGGCGAAAGCGGCACTGGCAAAGAGCTGATCGCCAAAGCCATCCACATGAACTCCACCCGCCGCGACCGCGCGTTCGTCCCGGTGAACACCGGTTCCATGCCAGCCGACTTGCTGGAGTCCACGCTCTTCGGCCACGTCAAGGGCGCCTTCACCAGCGCCATCGCCAGCAAGAAAGGCCTTTTCGAGGTGGCCGACCGCGGGACGCTGTTCCTCGACGAGATTGGCACCATGAACCTGGAGACGCAGGCCAAAATCCTGCGCGTGCTGCAGGACCGCAAGTTCATGCACCTGGGCGGCGTCAGCGAGATACAAGTGGACGTGCGCATTATCGCCGCCACCAACGTCAATCTGCAGCAACAGGTGAAGGACGGCAAGTTCCGCGATGACCTGTTCTATCGGCTCAACGTGATCACCATTGAACTGCCGCCGTTGCGCCAGCGCAAGAATGACATTCCCATGCTGGTGCAGTACTTCATCGCCAAGTTTGCCGAGGAGAACGAACGGCTGCCGCTGCGCACCACCCCCGAAGCCATGCGTCCGCTGCTGGAATATGATTGGCCGGGCAACGTGCGCGAATTGGAAAACGTGATCGAGCGCGCCGTGGTGTTGGCAACCGGGCCCAACCTCACCGTGGACCTGCTGCCCGACAATCTGATTGGCAAAGGCAGCAAGTTCGCCATCATGGAGCACCAGCCCGATGCCTCGCTGTTCGAAATCATTGAAGACTGCGAACGCCGCGTTATCGGCGATATGCTGGAAAAATGCGGCTGGAACCAGACCGAGGCGGCCGACCGCTTCCGCATTCCACTCTCCACCCTGAACCAGAAAATCAAGCGCCTGAATATTGAGATCAAGAAGAAGAACCGGGAGAACGGCAACAGCTAGGCTGGGCCACCCCGTCGCAAGAGTCTATCGAGAGCCCACTTGATAGACTTGGACGAGGTCTTTTCTCATGCTCGTCGCGAGGAACATATGAAAAATGTTCGATGGCGGGTGCTTCTACCAGCATGTCAGTGCGTATTGGCTCTCGTGCTGATCGTACTTGGAAGAACCGCTAGTGCAGCGTATGGTCGCGATTTTCGAGTGACTGGAAGCCACTCGTATGACCTTCCAAGTTGGGATTATGTGCCAATGACAACTCAGATCGTTCTCGGTCTTAACTTCCCAGCACTGATCGTTTCTTCGCCTATCGAGTATTTCAACCGATATACCCCGACTATTTGGATAACTGCTTACCTGATATGTGTCTGTGGACTGTGGTACTGGATTGGAAGAGGTATTGATCAGTGCAAGAACGTACAGGGAATCGAGCGAGGTAGATCCATCAGTCAAAGAGTTGCATGCGGGATACTAGCTGTAGCATGCGGATTTCCAGCCTGTCTCCTAATCATTTCATTACTGAGGGGGCATCGACCGGTCACGAATTTGGCTGGACTAGTGTGGTCACTATTTGGCGTTACGTATTTGGGACGTCATGCGATTCGGGCGGGAGGCGACCATGCACTGCCAAACTAAGCACCAATTATCGTAGCGCGTTTTGAAAGTCGAATGGGGTGGGTGGCCTAGGCTTCCGCCGTGGGGCGCCCCACCCAAGCTGGTTTTGCTTGGGTGGCGATAATTTTGCGCCACCCTTCCCGCCTGCTTATGGCAAGAGGGTGGGACAGATGCAAATGAGAGGATGGAAACCATGCCAAGCCAGCGGCCATCCGTCACACCAAAACGTGAGATAGATCACAGCAGGGTTGTCCGGCTTGAGACCACAATCGCAGCAGAGTGAGGCGCAAGTCAGGCGCCGCCGTCGAGGAGGGAGCCATGTCGGAAGACAAACGCGATGTTCTGGAGGTTTTGCGGTACGAACTCAACTTCCTGGAGCAAGGAGGCTATGGAAATTGGTATAGCACGCCGTGGGGGCCGGCTTCCATCTTCCAGGACTCGCTTACTTGCCCAAACCACGGGGATCCCACCCGTCCGCACGCTTGTCATGAGTGCTTGCTCTATGACTTCGTTCCCGAAGAATACCGCACCGAAGACGTGCCCTGCCATCACATCCTCCTGAATCGCCAAGGGGTTACGGTCGCAACGCCGAATCAGACGGAGGAAGAGCTGCGGGAGAACGTCAAGCACTGGCTGAAGCGCACCATCGCCAGAATCGAAGCCGATCGCGCCGAACGGAAGGGGGAGCTGGCACCGCAGAAGGCGGGATAGGCGACTGCCGGCCGGGCCGCAGGCCGTTCAAGTCCGTCCCGATTCGGAACCGAGCTTACGAAAGAATCTGCGCGCGTGGAATTCTCCAGCCTTTTGCGGATAGAATGCGGCATCGGGCCAGCGCCTGCCGGAGCCAACATGAAACGGAGTTTTGCTTCCCTCAACCCTCAAGAAGCCCTGCACGTCGCCATCTTCATCGAGGAACGCAACGCCGAGTTGTACCACCGCTTCGCCGAGATGTTTGTCGAGTTCCGCGATAGCGAATCGCTGGAAATCGCCAGCGTTTTCTGGGAGATGGCGGCGGAAGAAAGAAATCACAGCTCGGCCCTGCAAGACAAGTACATCGAAGAGTACGGGAACGCGCGCTGCGCCCTGACGGAAGAAGACCTGATCGAGTGGATCGAAGTCCCGAAGTTGGAGGACGGCGACGTCTTCGCTGCCACCCCTGAAGGCGGCACCAGCAACGCGCGGGAGCGCGCCTTGCAAGTGGCGCTCACCGCTGAGTTAAGCGCCCAACGCTACTACTCGGACCTGGCAGAGAAGACCCACGAAGCAAAGCTGCGCCGGCTCTATCGCGAACTCGCCGAAATGGAAGACGGCCACGTGGCTTACATTCAGCGCAAGCTCGTCCCCCATCCCACCAACGACAAGAAGGCAAGCTGACAGCTGACGGCTGTCTTACGGCTTGCTCAGGTCCTGGGGAAACGATTTGAACTCCACCTGTCGCTGAGTGGCCTTGTCGTGACTACTGGCGTCGATTGTGTGCTGCGTCAGTGTGCCCTTGATCACGCGGTAGTCTTCCTGGCCGGGCTGCTTGCCCGGCGTTATGGCGATGACGCCGGTGAACTCGTACCAGACTCCGTGTACCGTCTTGGTATTGAACGACAGACGGTCGCCCGCAAGGCTGGCCTTGTCGAAGAACTGGTCGATGAACTGGCCCTTGTCACTGTCGGCGTCGCCGAACCGCGAGATGTACCCGGCTACCTTGCCATCTTCCACCGCGAATTGCACGACCTCGCCCTCGCGCAAGAAGGAATACATCCCGGAGGGATCGTCCGCGACGGAAGCGGGCGTCGCCGTCTGCTGGGCCGGCGATGCCGCCGTTGCCGACTGCCGCGCCAGCGCCGAGGTCAACGTCAACGTCACAAGCGCCGTGACCAACGCCGCCAACACCAGACATCTCCTCGTCATGTTCGCTCCCGTGGTCATTCATCATTGCACGCCGCTACGGGTTGGCGAAAGAGCAAGCTTCGCAGCGCGATCGCCCCGCCCCAGGCGCAGTTTTCCGCTATAATCCGTGTACTTGCTCCACGGTCGAGGATGATGTCGCACAGTACCGCAACCGGGCCCCAGCGCGATCCTTCAGCGGGCCGTCCTGCCACCCCTGAGAGCGCCCGCCGCGGCGGGCCGCCCGACGGGGACTTCAGGCCACTGGCACTGCTGTGCGAACTGGAACCGTGGCCTCGCGTTTTCTTCCGCAATCTCGGCGACCTGCTTCTGCACCGCCAGCCGCCTCCGGTCGAGACCACCGCACAGCCTGTTGCCCTGCGGCCGGGATACTTCATCCGCACCGGCATCGATGCCTACCGCTTTGCCGAGTCGTACGCCGGCCACATCGCCTTCACCATCGTGGTCTATCTGGTCTGCACCCTGCCATTTTTCAACCGCCCGCTCAAACTGCAATCGCCGTTGGAGAATGCCAAGGTCGAGTACTATCCCGTAAGCGAGTATCTGCCGCCCATCAACACCGCCAGCGAGGCGCCCATGAAGCCGCGCCAAGGCGCGCCCAAGCTGGCCCGGCAGGAGATCCTCTCTGTCCCGCCGGAACCGGACAACCATCACCAGACCATCGTCACGCCGCCCAAGGTCAAGCTGACTCATGACTTGCCGCTGCCCAACATTGTCGCCTGGACGCCCGTGCCCGCTGCCCAACCGATAGCCGCCTCGGCGCGCCCGGTTTCGCAGTTGAAAGTTCCTCAGTTTGACCCGCAGGTGGTGGCCCCAACCGCGGACGTCTCGCAACTCAAGTCGAAGCTGCAACTTCCCACCCTGCCGCAGCCGTCCGTGGTCGAGCCTCCCTTGTCTCCCGACCAGTTGAAGCTGCAAAAGAGAGAGCTCAACATGGCGCAACTGCAGCCTCAAGTGGCGGCCCCCAAGCTGCCGGTACCGCCGCAGCGCGCCGGCGGCGTCGGCGACAACGGAGCGAAGAACGTGCCACCAGCGGCCGACGTGCAGAACCTTCCCGCGTCGCAGGGGCAGGGACAATTGATCGCCTTGGGCCTGAGTCCGGCTGACGTGCGCGGCCCCATCACGGTGCCCAGCGGCAATCGCAGCGGAGAATTTCACGCCTCGCCCGGCGGCAAACCGGACGCGCCGGGCACGCCCAACGTCGCCGGTACCGGCAACAATTCCAGCGGCGGCGCCGGCCGCGGCGCTGGAAACGGCCTGCCTCCGGGCATCACGGTAGGAGCGCCTCCGCCGGGAGCCACTACTTCTGCCGTCGCCGGAACACCTGCCAAGTCGCCTGCTTCGAATCCCGACATGGAAGTTCGCAAGCGCCTGATCGCCGCCGCCATGAAACCGTCGCTGCCCGGCTTCCGCGACCGGCGCCCTCCGGCGCCACCTCCCACATTGTCAGAGGACCCCGACGCCAGCATTGAGAAGCGGGTCTTCGGCACGAAGGCCTATTTCTCGCTCATCATGAACATGCCCAACCTGACCTCGGCCACCGGAAGTTGGATCATTCGCTTTGCCGAGCTGAAAGAAAGCGCCGATAAGGGTCTGCTCACCGCGCCGGTGGCCACTACCAAGGTTGATCCCGCCTATCCGCCCGACGTCCTGCGCGACCACGTCGAAGGCACGGTCACGCTGTATGCCGTGATCCGCGCCGATGGGACCGTGGACGATATCAAAGTGCTAGACAGCCTGGACTCCCGCCTCGATGCCAACGCAATCCGCGCGCTGTCGGGCTGGCGCTTCCGCCCCGGCACAAAAAACGGCCAGCCCGTTGCCCTGGAAGCCGTGGTGCAGATTCCCTTCCGCATGAGACATCTGCAGTGAAGCAACTAGAAGCTATCTCACAAATTATTTTTGAAAGGGCACGGCTTCAGCGTGCCGCAAATGGCCCGTTACGGACTAGGCTTTAGCCCCTGGGGTGCCTCGCTTTGGGCCGCACCGGTATTTATGAGATGGCTTCTAGTAACCAAGCACTCAGCCAACGAGTCGTCATCCTGAGCGAGGTCACCGCGGCGACCTCGCTCAGGATGACAACTCATGAGCTAAATGCTAAATGCCAAGTGCTAATTGCTGAGTGCTGAATGCTGGATCCCCGCCTAGCGCCGGTACACGTTGGGCTCGGGGCCCTTCTCCAGGGTCTCGCGGTTCCAGATGAGCCCTTCCCGACTGTAGTTCGCCATCTCAAAGTCCTGGGTCAACTCCAGCGCGTCGGTAGGGCAGGCATCTTCGCAAAGTCCGCAAAACATGCAGCGGCTGAGGTCGTAGGTAAAGTCCGTCAGCTCCTTGCGCCGGGTGTGAGGATTGCGCTCGCTGTTCACCACAATCAGGTGCTCAGGGCACGCCAGCGCGCACAGGTCGCACGAGATGCACAGGGTCTCGTTGGTCTCGGGATTGTTATTGAGGCGGGGTGCGCCGCGGAAACGCTCGGCGACTTCAGGCCGCTGCAGCGGATATTGCTCGGTGATGAGTTCTTTCGGGTCCTGATTGCGGAAGGTGACTTTCAGTCCCTTAATCAAATCCACGAACATCAGCTTGCGTAAAACCGTGTTCATCCTCAACCCCTCGTTGAGTGAAGTTTAGCACAGGAAGTCTTGCGCGATCTCTTTTCCCGCCTGTCATCCTGAGCGACGAGTCCGGTCGCCGTGGCGACCGGACGAGGAGTCGAAGGACCCCTATACTGCCCACTCACTTTTCGCCTGGCATGTTCTTCGACGGAGCGAAATCGAAGCGTGGTGAATGATTTCTGACGGAGCTGCTCAATCCTGCTGTCTGGCGCGACAAGCCGCAAACCCCTGGCATACAATTTCACTACTGATGCGTTTTCTTGCCGGGATTCTACTTGCGCTCGCGATGACGAGCACGCTGGCTGGGCAGCAGACGGTTGCGCCCGCCGCGTCTGCTGCTCCGCCGAACGGCCCAACCACAGCAGCCAGCACGACGCAATCGATCCAGCCGGGTAACTCCAACCCACCGAGCCAGCCAGCTTCCGACACCAATTCGCCCACGCAAGCGCCAGCCTCACAGCCTGCTGCGGCAGAGCAAACTGCTCCTGCACCGCCTGACACGGTAATTCTGCCGCCCGACGACCCCAACGATGTCGCCAAGGCCAAGCGCCAGTTCAAAGCCGGTGTGAAGCTGAAGTCGGCCGGCCATCTCGACGCCGCCTTCGAGAAGTTTGAGCTTGCCGCAAAGCTCACTCCTCACAACGTCGAGTTCCTTACCGCCCGTGAGTTCACGCGTCAGCAACTGGTGATGCAATTCCTGAAGCAGGGCAACCAGGCCATGCTCGACCACAACGAGATCGTTGCCATGGCCAGCTTTCGGCGCGCTCTGGAGTTCGATCCCAGCAACGAATACGCGCTCCAACGCTTGCGCGACTCGATGCCGGTGGACGACCAGCCGGTGAGCCGAAACATGCGGGTGGTGGAACAATCCACTCCCATCGAAGTGCAGCCCACGGCCAAGCACCATGACTTCCATTACAAGGGCGATGGCAAGGGCCTGCTCACCCAAGTGGCCCAGACCTACGGGATAACCGCGCAGTTCGATGACTCGGTGCACCCCAAGCGGGTCCGATTTGACATCGAGGACGTGAACTTCGCCACCGCGATAGAAGCGGCGACCCGCGTCACCAAGACGTTCTGGGTGCCGTTATCGGCCAGGCAAATTCTATTCGCGCCCGATACCGTCGAGAACCGGCGCACCTACACACGCATGTCATTGCGCACTTTCTACCTGCCTGACTTGGCGACTGACCAGGAGTTGACGGAGATGACGAACTCGCTCCGTGTGCTGCTCAATCTGCGCTACATCGCGCCCGACAAGGCACAATCCACCATCTCCGTACGGGCGGAAGAGCCGGTGCTGGACGCCGTGGCCCAGTTGCTGGAAAGCCTGGCCGGTGGCCGTCCCGAAGTCCTGCTCGACATGCGCGTCTATGAGATCAGCTCCAGCTTCCTGCGGCAGCTCGGGACCACCCCGCCGGCGCAGTTCAATCTATTCAACATCAGTCCGGCGCTCATCGCCGGCCTGGGACAAAACTCCCAGAATCTCATCAACCAATTGATCGCTTCCGGCGGCATCAACCAGGCCAATTCGCAGGCCATTCAGGCATTGCTGGCGCAACTGTCCAGTCAAGCCAGTTCGATTTTATCGACCCCGTTCGCCACCTTCGGCGGTGGTGCTACGCTGTTTGGGCTGAGCGGAGGCACTGGCACCACCGTCAACTTTAATCTCAATCAGTCGGACATCCGTTCGCTGGAGCACGTTACCCTGCGCGCCTCGCAGAACAACGCTGCCGTGTTTAAGGTGGGTGAACGTTATCCCATCATAAATGCAACATTCGCTCCCATTTACAACTCCTCGGCCATCTCGCAAGTCATCGGCAACCAAAGCTACATTGCGCCCTTCCCATCTTTTAATTTTGAAGACCTGGGGCTGAACTTGAAGGCCACCCCCATCATTCACGCCGACCGCGACGTCACTTTGAAATTGGAGTTGAACATCCGCTCCTTGGGCGCGCAGACGGTGAACGGCATTCCCATCATCAACAACCGCGAGTACAGCGGCAGCATTACGCTGAAAAATGGCGAGTCCAGCGTAGTTACTGGCCTTATCTCTTCCGCCGACAGCCGCAGCATAAGCGGATTGCCCTTCTTGGCTAGGGTCCCGGGCCTGACCTACGCCGCTTCGGGTCACACTAAGAACGACATGGAGGACGAGCTGTTAGTGGTTATCACGCCCCACATCCTCCGTCTGCCGGAGACCAAATCGTTCGCGGTGCAGTTACCCAGCGGACACTGACGGAAGCAGGGCTCGCAGGCAGTTTCGCGCCGTAGTAAGATACGGGGTTAGAAGCACTGAGTAAATTTGAAATGTGCTCAAATTGAACCCGACCTTGACAACTCAGTGGTCAAACTGGGGTTAATCTCGAGAGTGGAGATGAGTGGAGATGAATGATACAGTCCGGCGCAGACGCAACCAAAAGCTCCATTTGTCTTGTCATCCCGAGGCAGGATCGCCCTTGCCAGGCAAAATTCAATCGAAACTGGCGTCAGCCGGGAGAGTTCTTCGGCTGGTGAGTATTAGGCGGCGCTTAGTGCTAGCGACAACCATCGCCATTCTCCTATGCCTGGCGTGGGCAGGCTGCACGGGTTTCTTTGTAAATCCTTCAATCAGTTCAATTTTTATCACTCCCGCTTCGACTACGATCGCCGTCAACGGTACGCAGCAGCTAACCGCCACCGGCACCTACTCCGACGGAAGCAGGCAGCCCCTTTCGGGATCCACGGTCGGTTGGTCAAGTTCGGATGACACAGTAGCCACGATCACGAACGGCGGACTGGTCACGGGAGTCTCCCTGGGCACCGCAACCATAACTGCCACCGCGCAAGGCGTCAGCGGGACAGGCAGCGTCACCGTCACGGTCGAAAACTTGACAACCATAGCAATTACTACGACGCAGGGGAGTACTGTCCCCCAATCGACCGCTTCGATGTCCGGGATACCATCAACCCTGCAGTTCTACGCCTACGCTAATGGATCGGCTAACCAGGATATTACAAACGCCGTAACCTGGAGTTCGTCGAACACGAGCGTGGCTACGATCAGCACCGGTCTCAGCAGCGGCAGTGGGGTGGCCACGAGCAAGGCGACAGGAACTACGGTCATCACTGCGACGTCCGCTGGCTCCATCGGCACGGTCACCAGCAACCCTATAACGCTGACCGTTCAGTGAGTCCGCAAAGCCAGACGCTGGCCACCGCGGTGGCATCCGGCTTCACGAACATCACCGCCGCTTTGGGGGGCATTGTGGGATCTACCGGTCTTACCGTGCAATAATCTGCGCGCCTGCGGCCAATGTTTGTCCGGCCTGTAAGACTTTTCAGGTCCCTGATTACGTTTCTCGTCCTCAACCGTCTCATTCCATGAGGGATAAGCAAAGACTATGGCTGGTCCCGTGGATTTTTCCACACCAGCCCTAAGGATTTGCATTTTCCTTTGATCTAAGGGGAGAAACGAGGTATAGTATCGAGTCTCTAGGCCTTCTGTTGGGACCCTACCCTCGTGTCCCCCATGGGACAATGCGCCCGTTGAATCCTTGTAGAAGTGGCGCGAATCCAATTAGATAACCGGGCTGTATAGGCATCATTTGGGGCCGATTACGTCATCCAGATATCAAGTCCGAAAGCGGAAAGAGCGCAAATATGGCAAAACGTCGTGGCAATCCTAACTGGGGCAAGCCGGAGCCCATCGGGCCGGTGGTTCCCACAATCACTGAATTCGAGCAGGTGGTGAAAGAGTTCAAGCTCCAACCTGACCAGTACATTCGTTCCACCCGCCTGCGGGAATGGGCGCGGAAGAACAAGAATTCCAAGTACATCCCTGAGCCTCTTCTGGAAGCTTGGGGATTCGAAATCGAGTCCACCCTGTAAACCACCCGATTTCCGCAAGGGTCGCCTGGTGCGGCCCTTTTTGCTGCTCAGCAGTTGCCGATAGTTCATTACAACGAAATGCGATTCGAGGCAGGCGCACTTCGGTCGCCGCTTAGCAAAAGGCGAACAGCAAACCGCGATTCCCGGCTTCCCCGCTTCCCTGCTAGAATCTTCACCAGCCATCGTGTCCACCTATTCCCCATTTTGCGACGTCGAGACCGCGCTGGACGACATCCGCGCCGGGCGCATGGTTGTGGTCATCGACGACGAAGACCGCGAAAACGAAGGCGACCTGACCATGGCCGCCGAGAAGATCACACCGGACGCCATCAACTTCATGGCCAAATACGGCCGCGGCCTGGTCTGCCTGGCCATGACCGAAGAGCGCCTCGACTACCTGCGCCTCGGCCAGATGTCCGCCGAAAACACTTCCACTTTCGGCACCGCGTTTACCGAGTCCATCGACGCCAAGGACGGCGTCACCACCGGCATCTCGGCCTACGATCGCTCGCAAACCATTCAGGTGGCGATCGATCCGGCAACCCGCCCCAACGATCTGGCGCGTCCCGGACACGTCTTCCCGCTTCGCGCCCGGAAAGGCGGCGTGCTGGTGCGCGCCGGACAGACCGAAGCCTCGGTCGATCTAGCCCGCCTCGCAGGTCTGGTTCCTGCCGGCGTGATTTGCGAGGTCATGAGCGAAGACGGCACCATGGCGCGTGTTCCGGAGCTGACGGAATTCTGCCGCCGCCACGACATGAAGATGCTCACCGTCGCCGAGCTGATCCGCTACCGCATGGCGCACGAGCGCTACGTGCGGCGGCTGGCCGAGTCGGTCGTGCCCACCGCCTACGGCGAGTTTCGCATGATCGCCTACGAGTCGGAGATCACCGGCAACTCGCACATCGCCATGGTCAAGGGCGACGTGGAGAATGCGGGCGACGAGCCGGTGCTGGTGCGCATGCATTCCTATTGCCTGGTGGGCGATGTCTTCGGCGCGAAGTGGTGCGGATGTCGCGATGTCATTGACGCCGCCATGCGCCGCATCGCCGAAGAAGGCCGCGGCGCCCTGATCTACCTGCACTCCGCCTCCAAGGGCTATTCGGTGCAGCGGCTGGGCGACCGCATGACCATCCAGTTCCACCACGAGCAGCAACTGGCAACCCTACCCGAGAGCCAGCGCCGCACTCAGCGCGAGATCGGCATCGGCGCGCAAATCCTGTCGGACCTGAACCTCAAGCGCATTCGCCTGCTCACCAACCATCCCCGCAAGGTCGCCGGCCTCGAAGGCTTCGGCATCGAAATCGTGGAGCAGGTCCCGGTCTCGGCAACGGGAAAAGCCTCGGTGCGATGAGGCTCTTCAGAACGACGGGCAACAGCCAAAAACAATTCGACGCTAGCATGTAGGCAAATCAACGTCAGTTTAGCGCCACAATCGGCAGGACTCGGGCTGTACTCGACAGCATTACGGGTGGAGATTCCTATGCGGTGGTTATACCGATGCTGCCTCACTTAGATGCAGACGACTCTATACCGATAGCAGCTATCAATCGGGGCGATGAGCCGCTGACCGGCGTGAGCGTTACCGTCTATGCGGCTGGGCTATGGCTGCGGATGACACACGAGAGCATTATGCAATCCGTGAGAAGCAGAATTCAGGTTGGTACTCTCCATCATGGAAAACGCCTTGTCCTTGGTCCATCAATACAGCCGAAGGGCTTACAGGAGACGGGAGGGGATAACGGCGAACCAAGATTTCGGCGCGGCATCATCTACATTAGTGCCCAAAACTTTAGTTTTAATGAATACCTGGATCTTCGGGAGGACGGGCACGGCGGGTGGTTGTATAGGTACATGCTATATAAGATGGGTCCTGACGTGGATAAGAAAGGCAGGGCTACAGGAGCTGGCAAGGGAGAACAGTTAGTAGAAGCGGTAGATTGGTCGTCTGACGTCAACTATCCCAATCTAACCGCTAATAAGACGTGGCATTAAGCGGCGGCATCTTTAGCTAATTGTTTATATTCGACGCGCTCCGCTTCTAGCATTTTTAGGAGATATCGCGGAATAGGTGGGGGTTTTTACGGTTGTCGAATCGGAATCACATCTCGTCCAGATAGGCTTAAAGATGCTTTGCGCCAGCACGATGCCGCGCCTTGAAGAGGAAACAACCGCAGATCCTTCGACTGCACGCCCGCCCGACCCGCACAATCACCCCAACGAGCGCAAAAACGGCGCTCGTTGGGGACCCCGAAAAGAAGCGGGTCGGAACTGCTTTGCGGGCGCTCCGCTCAGGATGACATCGTCGAGTTCATAGATAATCCAGAACTACCCGTTCGCTGCCGCCCTCATCTGCCTCGCCCGTTCATAGACTTTCACATATTCGCGGGCCGAGTTGATCCAGGAATATTCCTGCGCCATGCCGTTGCGCATCAGCGCTTGCCAGGCTTTGGGATCGGTGCGATACAGTGCCATTGCCGCTTGCAAAGTGTCAAGCAACGCTTCGCCACTGTGTTCCTTGAACTTGAATCCGGTCCCCTTCAGGGTCTGCCGATCGAATTGCTCGACGGTGTCGTCGAGCCCGCCGGTGGCGCGCACCACGGGGACCGTCCCATAGCGCATGCTGTAGATCTGGTTCAGCCCGCACGGTTCATAACGCGAGGGCATGAGGAAGATGTCGCTGCCCGCTTCGATCTTGTGCGCCAGGGCGTTATCGTAAGCGATCTTCACGGCGAATTTCTGGGGATACAGTTTGATCAGTTTGCGAAACAAATCTTCATAATCGTGGTCGCCGCTGCCCAGCACGACCATGATCAACTCCTGCCGGGCCAGGCGATCGGCGGCCTGCAAAATAAGATCGAAGCCCTTCTGGGCGGCAAAGCGCGACACTATTCCGACCACCGGCAACTGCGTGTCTTCGGCCAGGCCAAATTGCTTCAGCAGATCCGCCTTACATTTTGCTTTGCCGCTGAGGTCCGCCGCCGAGTAGTGCGCCGCAATGAAGCGATCGTTTTCGGGGTCCCATTCACCGTAATTCGCCGCATTCAGAATGCCGCTAACTGTACCAGAGCGCGGCCGCAACACACCCTCCAAGCCGAAACCGTACTCCGCGGTCTGGATTTCCTGACTATACTTCCGGCTGACGGTGGTGATGTAGTCGGCCATGGTGATGGCGCCCTTGAGGAAATTCACCTTGCCATAGAACTCCAGCTTCGAGATGGTAAACAAATCCCAAGGCAACATGAGCAAGGGCAGGATCTCGGGCGGGAACAGTCCCTGGTATCCGATATTGTGAATGGTGAAGACGCACGGCGTGCTGGCGAAGGCCGGGTCTTCCTCGTACAGGGTCTTCAGCAGTATGGGAACCAGGGCGGTCTGCCAGTCGTGGCAATGCAGCAGGTCGGGGGTGCCGAGGATTTTGGCCGACTCCAACACGGCGCGGCAAAACAGCGCGAACCGCTCGGCATTGTCGTGATAGTCGCCCAACGGTGTACCGTAGAGCGCATCGCGGTCGAAGAACGGCGGGTAGTCGATGAAATAGAATTGCACCCCGGAGCGCACACCGCCGTCGAGGACGGAGCAGAAGCGGTAGCGGTCGTCGAAGGGAACGGTGATGCTGGGGATGACGATGCGCGGTTTGTCGAGCTTGGTCTGTTTGTAACGGGGCAGGAAAACGGTAACCTGATGGCCTAAGCTGGCGACCGCGGGCGGCAAAGCGCCTATGACGTCCGCCAGCCCGCCGGTCTTGGAAAAGGGTATGCATTCGGATGCCACAAAGGCGATATTCATGAGACCTCCGGGCGCGAACGGAGATGGGCTTCCGCAGGCCGCGCCGAACTGCGTAATTGACTGCGCACTATGATGTAAGAAATACCGAGAAGTTGAGTCTAATTGGCGAGTTGAAAGAGGGTCAATGTGGCCAATGCCGCGACGAAGAAATCCGTTAGCCGCGTTAAACGCAAGCCGAAGCTGGGGCAGAACTTTCTCACCGATTTGGGTGCGGCGCAGCGCGTCGTGGAGGCCCTCGGAGATGTGTCCAATCGCACTGTCATCGAGATTGGCCCGGGCCGCGGCGTGCTTACGGACGTGTTAGCTATCCGAGCCAAGCACGTAATTGGAATCGAGCTCGATCGCGTGATGGCGGCGCAGTTGCGCATGCGGTATGCGACCAAGACAAATGTCGAAATTCTCGAATCGGATTTTGTTGCCGCGGAATTCACCTCCATGGTCGGGCGCAGGCCGGGGCCGCTGCACGATCTGCGTCCCACCCAACCGGAGACGGTGGACGTAATCGGCAACCTGCCGTATTACATCACCTCCGACATCGTGCTGCGGATTCTGGAATTGCACCAGAACATTGAGCGCGCGGTGATTATGGTGCAGCGCGAAGTCGCCGACCGTATCGCGGCCGCGCCGGGTAGCAGGGATTACGGACTGCTCTCGGCCACGATGCAACTGTTCGCCCGGGTGGACAAACTGTTCACGCTGCCGCCGGGGGCATTCGCGCCTCCGCCGCAGGTCCACTCCACAGTGTTGCGGCTGACGATGGCGCCCCGGCTGCAAGAATTGCAAGTGGAAGAAGGTCCGTTCATCGCGTTTCTAAAGCTGGCCTTCGCTCACAAGCGGAAGACCTTGCTGAACAATCTTCGGGGCCAGTACAAGGAAGTTGCTATTCGAGCGGCGCTGAAATCGGCGGGACTGCGCGCCGATGTTCGTGCCGAAGCCATGGCGCTGGAAAAAACGGCGGCGGTGTTTCGGGCTTTGCGGCAGGCGTAAAATTGAGGCTGAGAACTGTGCCGTCCCTGAAGGGACTCGTCAATTTTCCCTGCTTTACCCAGGGCTTACGCCCTGGGCTAAGGTCATTCCGCCCCTGCGGGGCTGGATTCGGCGCAATCGTTCTACCGTATCAACTCAGAACGGGGTTCTCACACACGCTCTGCAGGGGGCTGCTGTGTGGCCCGACGACGCACCTTGCGACCCGGTCGTCGCAGCGCACGAAGGAGCGAGCATCATGGCTACCGCAGTACGTCAGCCGGCCGTGGCAGGACGCTTCTATCCCGCCAACGCGCAGCATCTTCGGGCGGAAGTTGAGACTTACACCACGGCGCGGGCCGACGCATCGGCGAAGTCTGAGGGGAGGATCCGCGCCTTGGGGTGCGTCGTTCCCCACGCCGGATATATGTACTCCGGACACGTCGCCGGAGCGGTCTATCGCCGCCTCGATTTGCCGCGGCGGCTGGTGATTCTCTGCCCCAATCACACCGGCGTGGGCGAGCCGCTGGCCATCATGAGCGAGGGCGCGTGGCAGACGCCACTGGGCGACGTCCCCATCGACGAGGCCATGGCAAATGAATTGAAGGCACGCATGTCGCTGCTTGCCGAGGACCAGGAGGCCCATCGCTTCGAGCACGCGCTGGAAGTCCAGCTACCTTTTCTGCAGGTGCTGGCGCCGGGGTTTCAGTTCGTACCCATCACCGTGGGAACCAGCAATTTCGAGGTGCTGAGCGCGCTGGGAGTCGTGATCGGAAGCGTCGCCGCGGAGGCCGGCGGGCCGGTGCTGGTCATCGCCTCCAGCGACATGAATCACTACGAGAGCGACGAGGTGACCCGGGTGAAGGATCGGCGCGCCATCGATCAGATATTGGCGCTCGATCCGCGCGGACTATACGAGACGGTGCATCAGGCCAATATCAGCATGTGCGGATACGGGCCCGCCGTGGCGATGCTTACCGCGGCCAAGAAGCTGGGAGCCAAGCAGGCGGAGTTGGTCCGTTATGCCACGTCCGGCGACGTCTCGGGAGACCGCGACATGGTCGTGGGATACGCGGGCATCGCGGTGTACTGAATTCTCTGCTGAAACGCAAAGGGCGGCCAAACGGCCGCCCTTTGCAATTGTCTAGCGGTCCTTCAGCGGTGAGCCGGACCGGAGCTGTGGCCGCCAGCGCTCGGGTGGCCTGCGGGCGCCGCAGACGCTGCACCTCCTCGACCCGCACTCGTACCATAACCGGGGCCGACGGCCATCGGACTGGCCATGGCCGCTGGCGAAGGAGCAGGAGCGGCAAATACGTGTCCCGCGTGCGCAGTATGTCCGCCAGCGAAAGCGTTGTAGCGGGTGGTGAACACGTGGTCATTGGCGGCGTGATTGCGAGCGTTGGCAGCGCTGAAACTCTGGCCCCTTGCGCTCGCACCGACACGAGGTCCACGAATGACGCTGCTAAAAGCAGGAGGTATGCGTCCGCCGGGGATGTACGCCGCTGAAGCGGCTTTACCAACCATGACGGTCGGCTTCGCAGACTGAGCCGACGTCACCAGCGGAGGAACGGGGGCCGTCCAGCCGGAAGGCGCCTTTGCCACAACGGGAGCAGCACGAAATCCATTGCCATACCAGCCGTTTCCATAGTTCCTGCCGGGAATCCAGGCCCATCCGATACCGCCGCCTAAGAAAGCCCATGAGCCGTAGTGATATGGCAGCCAGCCCCACGGGTATGGAGAAGCAAAGGTATAGCCGAGACCGGGAGCGAACAGCCACGCGCCCATGCTGTAGGGATCCCAACCAATCATCGAGTTGGCGAAGCCGTAGGGCTGCCAGGCATATCCAAAGCCGGGGGCATAGAAGTAGCTTCCGTAGTAGTTGAGGTCTTGCAGCCCGTAGCCGAACCTGGGACCGGGATTGCCGGCATTGGAGGCGTAGGCTTGCCGGTAAGCCTCGCGCTCGCGGTTCCAGGCATCTGCTGGAAGGGCTTCGGTGCCGCTGGCGACTTTGTATCCAGCCGGATCGGCCGGGTCGATAGTGAGAGTTTGCTTGCGCTGAACATTCACAACCTGTGGCTGGCCGATGAGTTCGACATTGCCTTTGAAGACGGCCAGCCACGTCTGGTCAGGACCCGCGCTTAATCGGAGTTGCGCGTCGCGCTGCACCAGGAAGGTTGAATCGCCGCTCTTAATGCGATAGAGGTCATCGCCCTTGGAGCGTACGTCGAGATAGACAACACCTTTGACGACCTCGATCTCGTTGATCTTGGCGCCCTTGTCGTTCATGGACAGCCCGCGAAACTGGATTTCAGAGTTCTCCGCAATTCGCAGGGCGCTTTCGTTCTCGAATTCCACCTCCGCCAGGCCGTCATCCCCGGTCACCACTCGCACTCCCTGAGTAACAGGTGTATTCAAGATGGCGCGTTCTAATCCTTGCCCGGTTGCGCGGTCGGTCTGCACCTGCCCGCTAACGTAACTAAGGCGAACGATCCTGACATGCGACTCTGCGAATGCGCCGGCCGCTGCGGCCAGCACAAACGCCATGGTGAATGCTAACGTGGATTTCAGGTGCCGTGGCATACCGTTACTCCTGGGGTGCGTGTCTTTAATTCTACGTCTCGAGATGGGACCGAAGGTTGGGGACCACGAGCCTGGGTCGAGGCGTTCTCTACCTGATCGTATTAAACACCGGTGCGCTGCAAAGTTGTGAAGATTCGGCCCCCGGCTCACGGCCGGGCCGATGTTGCGTTCGGTTGGCTGGGCCCGCCGAGGGTGCGAAGTAGGTGTTGCGCAGCCTGGCGGCTGATGTGCATCATATCGGGATCGTCCGCGATCTGGCGCAGGATCGGCGCTATCGCATTCAGTTCCTCGGCGTAATGATCGGCCTGCAAGCCCTCCAACTCCTTCAGTTGGGCATCCACGCCTAGCTTGTCGAAGCGGTATTCAAGATTCAGCTTGCGACCGTAATCGAGGGTATTGGCAATGGCCACAAACAGGCGGCTCAACTCTTGCACATCGGCATTCTGCGACCAGTTGTAACGGGTCGAGCTATGCTTGCCTGCTGAGTTGTACTCCAGCGTTTTGCGTCCGGTCTGAGCAATTCGCTTCAGGTGCGAATCGAAGTCGCCGTGGAAGTAATTGAGCTTTTTGGCCAGGTCGAAGATCTTCGAGCGATTGGCCTCGGACATGGTGAAGTCCTGCTGAAAGAGACCGGTATCGCCGCCAGCCTTGTCCGGCGCAGGCGTCCCTTGGAAATGTGCGTTGCCGTCCGCCCGCACCGTAATGGAATACGTTTGCCAGGGGATTCCCTGCCTCCAGTCAAAGTCGAAAGTCACCGCAGGCTGGGCGGCAGCCGTAGCGGCTTCTGGTTGTGCCGAAGCCGGTAGGACCAGCAGAAGTACGACGGAGGCCAAGCACAGTCTCATGCTGGGCAGAGATTTTATCTGATTTTGCCGGATGCGCGGGCCCGGACCGTCAAAGTGGATTCAGCTGGTGGTTGTGTGCTGCCGCCGCAGCGTGCCCGCGGTGTGCAAGTGGCAAATGGCGATGGCCAGCGCGTCGGCAACGTCCGATGGCTCCGGAGGCGCGGGCAAATCGAGCAGGCGTGCCACCATCATCTGCACCTGGCACTTCTCCGCCTTGCCGTATCCCACCACGGCTGACTTGATCGACAGCGGAGAGTAGGCAACCACCCCTAAACCAGCTTGCGCCGCGGCCAGCATCGCCACCCCGCGCACATGCCCAAGCTTTAGCGCCGACTTAACATTCACCGCGTAGAAGACATCTTCAATGGCCACCTGCTCCGGTGCATAGGTGGCGATGATTTCGCTAAGTTTCTCGCAAATCTTCTTAAGCCGAAGCTCCAGCGGTTCCCGCGGCAACAGCCGGATGGCCCCGCTGCACAGGTGATGCAGCGAGCCTTCGTCGTCTTGCTCGACCACTCCGTAGCCGGTGTATTCGCCGCCGCAATCGATTCCCAAGATGCGCATAAGCTTCCAGCCTGTGGCGAGTGTAGCAGGAGAAGCGGCGGACTCAGAGGGTAAATCGAAGACGGCAACGGGCTAGTAAACCGGTGGAAGGGGCTTGCGCGAAGCGTTCGAAAAGCAGATCCTTCGCGGGCTGAACTTTACCCCGGTTCGCCCGCTCGCGATGACAAATCAGGTAGGACTAAACAAGCTGCGGGAGAAATTGTCGCGAGGAAAGCGACAGCAGGTCCCTCCACTCGGACTAAAGTCCTCGGTCGGGATGACAGGAATAGTTGGGACAGTGTACTCCCGAATGCAGAAATGTCGCGATGGCTTTACTATCTCTGTAGAGGGGTACTGCCGAACATGAGAATTGGGATTTTGACCGGCGGGGGCGACTGCCCTGGACTGAACGCCGTCATACGAGCTGTAGTGCGCAAAGGCATCATGCACTATGACGATCAGTTTGTCGGCTTCATGGAGGGGTGGCGGGGAGTTTACGAGAACAAGACCATGGAGGTGGACATGGATGCGATCTCGGGCATTCTGCCGCGGGGAGGCACGATCCTGCGCACTTCGCGGACCAACCCGGCCAAGCGCGAAGGCGGACTGCAGCGCTGCATGGAGGTCCTGCGGGCCAACCGTGTGGAAGCCCTGATCGCCATTGGCGGAGACGACACCATGAGCGTGGCCCAACGCATGTACGAGCTGGGCTTGAAAGTGGTCGGCGTTCCCAAGACCATCGACAACGATCTGATGGGGACCGACTTCTGTTTTGGTTTCGATACCGCAGTGAACACCGCGACCGAAGCCATTGACCGCGTGCATACCACCGCGGAAGCGCATCAGCGGGTGATGGTGGTGGAAGTGATGGGCCGCGACTCGGGTTGGATCGCCATGTACAGCGGGATCGCCGGCGGGGCGGACGTGATCCTCATTCCCGAGCGTCCTTTCGACATCGAAGAAGTTGCCGAACGCATTAGGATGCGCCATGCGCGCGGGCGTTACTTCAGCATCATCGTGGTGGCGGAAGGAGCGAAGTTCGCCAAAGATGGCAAGGCGCCGGTGGTCACCGACATGGGCAAAGACGAGTTTGGTCACGTGCGCCTGGGCGGCATCGGCCAGATCCTGGCCAACGAAATCGAACACCGCACCGGGCTGGAGACCCGCAACGTCGTGCTGGGCCACATCCAGCGCGGAGGCACACCCAGCGCTTTCGATCGGGTGCTGGCGTCGCGTTACGGCATCGGCGCCATCGACCAGGTCCACAAAGGCAAATTCGGTGTGATGGTCGCGCTCCGCGGAACTGACATTGTCACCATTCCGCTGGTAGATGCCATCCACAAAACGCGTCCTGTCGATCCGGAACTGGTGGAAGTCGCCATGGGATTGATCGATCCCATGCCTGCCGCCCCGGTGAATAAGTAAGTGCAGCCAGGAATGTCTTGGAGGTTGCCGATGCAACGTCACCCAGCGCTATTGCTGTTTGCCATGGGAGTGTTTTACTGCGCTTCAGCAATGGCGCAAAGTCCCTTTGCTCCGAAGGTTTCCGGGCCGCTGTCGCAGCGGGTCGTGGCCTACCAGATTGACGCGAAGTACGATCCTGCGAAGCACACTGTTGAGGCTACCGAGACCCTGACCTACCACAACCTGACCGGCCAGCCGCTCGACCGATTTCCGTTTCACCTCTATCTGAATGCGTTCCAGCCCAAGTCGACCTGGATCTATGAGGCGCACCGCGACGGAAACTTTCGCACCAGCAGTTTGGATAAGTGGAAACCTGAGGACTATGGGGCGAACGAGGTGACTTCCTTCGAGGTCGTCGGTATGGGAGACCTGACCAAGCAGATGAAGTTCATCTCCCCGGACGATGGCAATCCCAACGACAAGACGGTCTTCGAGGTAAAACTGCCGCGTGCGATCCAGCCGGGGCAGGATGTGCAGTTCAGGATCAAATTCAAGGCGACTTTTCCTGAAGTGATCGCGCGCACCGGCTACAGGCGCACCTTCCTGCTGGCCGGACAATGGTTTCCCAAGGTCGGAGTGTGGTGGCGCGGAGCGTGGAATTGTCATCAGTTCCATGCCCTGACCGAGTTTTTTGCCGACTTCGGCACCTTCGACGTGAAGGTCACCTTGCCGAAGGATTACGTCATCGGCGCCACCGGCGTGCAGGTCGGCGATACCGATAATGGCAACGGTACCAAGACCGTGAGCTTTCACGCCGAAGATGTCCACGATTTTGCCTGGACCGCCGATCCCAATTTCAAGGTGATCAACGGCGAATTCGACGGCAGTGTTGGGCCGGTGAAAATCCGGCTGCTCACGTATGACAGCCACAAGAGTTCGTGGCAGCCGTACATCTATTGCGTCCAGCAGACCATGAAGCGCTTTGACGACTGGTACGGCCCGTATCCTTACGCGCAACTCACGGTGGTCGATCCGCCCCATGGAGGCGGTGAAGCCGGAGGGATGGAGTATCCCACGTTCATCACCGGCGATAGCGCTTGGTTCATTCCCAAGGGGATTCACCTGATCGATCTGGTCACCGAACACGAATTCGGCCACCAGTACTGGTACGCAATGGTGGCGACCAATGAATTCGAGAACGGATGGCTGGATGAAGGGATCAACAGCTATAGCGAAGTGAAGGTGCTGGACAGCATGTATGGAGCGAATGCGAGCGCCATCAACTTGCTGGGGGCACAGATGGGCGACCGCGAACTACAACGCATGGAGTACCTCGGCGTAGCCGACACCGATCCGCTGGCGCGGCCCAGCTATACCGACATGAGCATGAACACATATGGCGGCGTCACCTATGGCAAGACGGCCACGATGCTGATTTCGCTGGAAGCGATCCTTGGCGAGCAAACCCTCAGAAACGCCCTGCACACGTACTTCCTGCGGTACCGGTTCACTCATCCCACGCAGGAAGATTTCATGCACACGGTGGACGAAGTGGCGGGCCAGGATTTGAAGTGGTACTGGGACCAGGCTGTCTATGCGACACAGGTGCTCGATTACGAAGTGGAACGGGTCGATTCCACTCCGACCAACTGGTACGACCAGAACGCGACGGAGAAGAAAGGCGCGACGACTTACGAGACGCAAGTCATCCTGCATCGCAAAGGAGAGTTTATCTTTCCGGTTGAGGTGGAGGTGAAGTTCGACAACGGCGAGAGCATTCGCGAGCGATGGGACGGGAAGGACCGGTGGGTGCGATACGTGTATCGCAAGAAAGCGAAGGTGGAATCGGTGCAAATCGATCCCCACTACCGGGTCACGCTGGATCGCGACTACCTCAACAACAGCCACGTCACCAAGTCGCAGCACGGAGCAACGGCGAAGATTGCAACTTACTGGATGTTCCTGACGCAATTCCTGGCCCAGTTCCTGAGCTGGCTGGCATAAAGGAGAAACCATGGCGGACAACGAGAAAGGTATAGTGACTGCCGGGTTTAGCCTGCTATGGCGCCGGCAAGGAATTCTGTGGTGGGTGTTCGTGGTGAACTTCGTCTGCGGCGCGCTGGGGACTGCTCCGGCTGCGCTGCAGTTGAGTCGCGCGTTGCATCACAGCATGGCCGGACAGCCTCTCAGCAGGGGCTTTGATTTAGGAATGTTCTTTGAGTTGCTAAGGCTGCCGAACGCAAGCCTGATGCGCTCCACAACCAGTTCGTATCTCTTCGCGTTCGTGTTCTTCCTGTTCATGCTGTTCGTCAGCGGCGGAATTCTGGAGACCTATCGCCAGGACCGCGGGCTGACCACCGGCGACTTCTTTGCCGCCTCGGGCGCATTTTTCTGGCGTTTGGTGCGATCGATGCTGCTTTCGATTATTCCTTTCGTCATGGTTGGCGCAATTTATCAAGGCCTCGACAAGCTATCGGACTATTTCGGAAACAAGGCGGTCGCCGATCAGGTTGGCATCTTCTCCTGGTGGGCCAGCATGGTCGTATTTCTGCTGCTCGCGCTCGCAGTACGGTTGTGGTTCGATGTGGCCCAGGTGCGAGCTGTGGCCAAGAACGAACGCGGCATGTGGCGCAATCTGTGGAAAGCCTACCGAATCACCTGGGGGGACCTTGGAGGCCTGTTCTGGATGTACTTTCGCATCGGCCTGTTCGCCTGGGTGACGCTGGCCCTTGGGGTGGCGATTTGGGCGCATCTGCCGCCAACAGCTACGCCGGTCACATTTGTTTTGCTGGAACTGATCCTGCTGGCACAATTGGTGACCCGATTCTGGCAACTGGCCAGCGCCACTGCATGGTACAAGCAGTACGCCGTGGCGGTTCCCACCGATTCGGTAGGTTACACGACGCCGCAACCGGAAGAGGCGATCGAAGCAATCGAAACTCCTGGGGTCCCTGAACCGGGTTTGCCGCCACTAGCGGACCCCGAAGCACCGCCAACGGGAGCGTGAGACGCAAAACAACGGGGCGCACAGGGCGCCCCAATTACCGCATCGGATCTCGGACAGTTAACGTCAACCTTCCAATCGCAAATCTGGCCGGACAGCGCTAAAGCAGTCCGGCCAAGCCAAGTACTTCATACATGTTTGGGACGGCGAGCCATGAACTCAGACAACAGCGCCACTGCAGCCAGCACCGCCGCCGCGTAGAACGGTGCCTGATAGCTGTTGTATGCCACACGCAGTTTCGCACCCAACATGGGGCCGACAATGCCGGCTACACCCCAGGCGGTGAACAGCATGCCGTAGTTGATACCCGCGTTCTTGGTGCCCCAGAAGTCGGAAGTGGCAGAGCCGTTCACCGACAACTGCGTGCCGTAGCACCAGTACACAATGAACACCATGGTGAACAACAATGCGAGACTGCCGCCCACCAGGTACAGGATGGGCATGGCGACCATAGAGATGCCGATCATCAGCCGTAGAACGTTGATGCGCCCGAGGTGATCGGACATCCAACCGGAAAGAATGCGTCCGGATGCGTTGCCCACGGCGCCAACGATAAACGCCGTGCCCGCATAGCTGGCAATCGCAGCAGGGCTCAGACCGGTACCCTTCAGGCTTTCCATGAAGAAAGGAATGAGCACACTGATGACCATGAGGCCGGCGGAGCAGCCCAGCGCATACGCCACCCACATAAAGTAGAAGGTAGGAGTGCGCAGGGTCTCGGCGGGAGTGAACTCGTAGGTGGTGGCGGCCGCCTTGGCGGTTTGCGGCGGCGGCGTCCAACCCGCGGGTTTGTAGCCAACCGGCGGGTTCTTCAGCAGGAACGCGCCGAACAGCGTCATCACCAGGAAGATGCCTCCCAGGATCTCAAACGTGGAGCGCCAGCCGTAAGCAGGAATCAGGTAATTGAGGGCCAATTTCCCGAAGATTGCCGAGCCGCCGCCGTAACCAGCCACAGCCAGTCCCACAGCCAAGCCGCGTTTATCGGGGAACCACTTGGCCATCACCGGAATGGGCGTGGCATACCCGAAGCCGTTGCCCAAGCCGCCGACGGCGCCAAACCAGATGTACAGGGCCGTCAGGCTATGAGCATGGCCGGACATGAAAAAACCAATGCTGACCAGTACGCCGCCGATCACCGAGCAGATGAAGGGACCTTTCTTATCTTGAATACGGCCGGCCAGGATGAACGTCAGCGCGAAGACCACCACGGCAATCGTGAAGGTCAACGTGAAATCCGGAAGTGCATACATCTTGAATTCAGCGTCTTTTTTAAGCTGCGGTACGAATAAGCTCCAGGCATACAAACTGCCTAGAGCCAGGTTCATGGACAGCCCACCCACGACCCGCCACCAGCGGTTCAACCCGGTACTGCCAATCTCAACTGGCTTAACGCTTTCTGTTCGTTTTGGTGCTGCTGTTGCTGTTGCCATCTCTAATGTCTCCCTTCCTACCGGGGCAAAGAACCTTAGCACCGCCCTTTTTGCCGCCGGACCCAATTCGATCTGGTTAAGTCGGCGAGCGTGACATCCCGCCGTGCCACGTCACGCTTCCGAGGGTCTTCCTTTTCCGGCGTGAGTCTCAGACTTTACGCAATCGGCAGGACCTTCTTGCCGCCGTTAACTGTATTCACCAGCGTGGCGGTGGCGATATACCAAGCCAGGAGCCCGACGACAAAAATCTCCCAGCCCGCCAGTTTCGGGGAAACAAAACCCAAGACCACGCCGTCCAGCAAAACAAACGCCAGGAACAGCAGCCAGAACAGCACTGCCAGGAACTTGCCGACCTTTTGCACGGCCAGGCAAAAGCCAAAGGTGAACAGCGTCCACATCAGGAAGAAACCCAGTTCTTCGGGTTTGCCCGCCGGGATGCCCGTCTTCGGCTGGATGTAGAGCAGCACAAACAGCGACCACCAAAACGCGCCGTACGACATGAAGGCGGAGCCGCCGAAGATGCTGCCTTTGCGCAGGTCCACGATGCCCGCGATGAATTGCGCCGTGCCGCCAAAGCAGATTGCCAGCGCCAGAGTCGGTCCGGCGCTCCAGAATCCTACGTTATGCAGGCCGGTCGCCATGGTCGTCAAGCCGAAACCCATCAGCCCGACCACCGCCGGATTGGCCCACCATTCTTTGTAGATACCTGCGTCTGTGACCTCAGCCATCTCGTTCATCCTTTCCGGAGGAGCGCCTTCGCGCCGCTCTAGTGCGTAAAATCGAGGATATTTGAAATACTTGAACTCAACATTCAGAGAAAAACTGTAAGAGCCTTGGGACTGCCGATTACCGCCGTTACGACCTCCACTTCACCTTCGTTGCTGCGTAATACCCCTGCCTGGTCTGGGCGAATCAGGCCGAGTACAAAACCGTCGGCGGGAGGCGACTTGGGGTAGAGGAGAGTGGTCAAGATCCTCATCCTTGCGGTGCAACGTTGCAGACTGGAACTAGAATTCCAATCTTCCGACCGGGAACGTGGGTTCGCCGGCAGACCCGACAGGGTGAAGTTATGAGACCTTCGCCTCCCGCCTGTTTGAGCCGTTGTGGGCGAAATTCTCCTGCGCGGGGGGGGCAGCGGTCTGTGATTCCGGATACGGGTGCTTGTGACGTATGTCACCCGGTATCCGGTTGACCCGCTCCAGGACGGAGGTTGCCCGTCCGGGATTGACTTGTACCTTAGGGGTTGCCTGAGGTGATACTATACGGGTGTTGTCCGGAGGAATTCGTGGGTTCACCTTATGGCTTTGAGCTGGTTGAGAATTGCCTCATCTGCAAGTTGCGTAACGACAGCTTCTTCTGCTCTCTTCCCAAAACTGCACTAGAAGCGTTCGACAAGATGAAATATACCGCCTCCTATCCGGCGGGAGCGGTGCTGTTTGTCGAAGGCCAGGCGCCGCGCGGAATCTACATGCTGTGCAAAGGCCGGGTCAAGCTCTCCACCACTTCCGCCGAAGGCAAGACGCTCATCCTGAAAATCGCCCAGCCGGGTGAAGTTCTGGGCATGCACGCCACAGTCTCTGGAACGCCGTATGAAATTACCGCTGAAACCGGCCAGCCTTGCCAGTTAAATTTCGTCAAGCGTGACGACTTTCTGAACTTTCTGACGAAGCACGGAGATGCCTGCCTGAAAGCGGCGCAACACTTGAGCAAGGACTGCCAGAGCGCCTATCAGCAAATTCGCAGTTTGGGCCTGTCGCACTCCGCGCCCGAGCGCTTGGCGCGCCTGCTGCTGGAGTGGACCTCCGCCAGTCCCGAACAAGTCGAGCCGCGAGTCAAATTGGCGCTCACCCACGAAGAGATTGCGCAGATTATCGGCACCTCGCGCGAAACCGTCACTCGCGTGCTGGCCGACTTCCGCAAGCGCCAGATCGCGGTGCTGAAAGGATCCACCCTCACCGTGCGCAACAAAGCCGTGCTGGAAAAACTGGTCGGCGCGTAAGCTGCACACAGCAGCTCGTACTAACCGCACGAAGGCCTTTTCCCTACAAATTCCTACCACTTTCGCCTACAATAATTGAATAGTCGTAGCGTGCCCGGCGCTGTTTTCCTGGGGTTTCCCACGTACATCTGCGAGCGAAACCAAGGCGATTCGTATCGCTGTCGAAGGAGCAGCCGTGAAGAAAGTCGGAGTTATTTTTGGCATGGAGACCACCTTTCCGCCCGCGTTGGTCGAGAAGATCAATTCGATGAATGAGCCTGACATCCAGGCTGAACTCGCCACGGTCGGCGAAGTTCGTATGGCGCCGCCTCGGGTTACACTGCCAACATAGACCATCATGTTCCATCCCATCGATGACCTGCGCATAAAGTGGACCAAGGTCGTGCTTCCTCCGGTCTTCTTGGAGGAGGAGATGCCCACCACCGAGGCCGCCTCGGCAACCGTCTATCAGGCTCGCCATGAGATTTGCGAGATCCTCGGCGGCAGAGGCCGTCGTCTGCTGGTGGTTTGCGGGCCTTGTTCGATTCACGACACCAAGGCGGCGCGGGAGTATGCGGGTCTGCTCCGGAGCGCCATCGCAGAGTTCTCCAAAGAACTGCGCATCGTGATGCGCGTCTATTTCGAGAAGCCCCGCACCACAGTCGGATGGAAGGGATTGATCAACGATCCCCACCTCGACCAGTCTTACCAGATCAATGACGGCCTGCGGCTGGCAAGGCGTCTGCTGCTCGATCTAGCGGAGATGGGAGTGCCTGCCGGAACGGAGTTCCTCGACATGATCACGCCCCAGTATTTGGCGGGCTTGGTCAGTTGGGGGGCAATTGGCGCACGTACCACCGAGAGCCAGGTGCATCGGCAACTGGTTTCGGGTCTCTCCTGCCCGGTGGGCTTCAAGAACGCTACTTCGGGAGACGTGCAGATTGCCATCGAAGCGGTTTTGTCGGCCGCTCATCCGCATACGTTTCTGGGACACACCAAGCACGGGCAATCGGCCATATTCGTAACCACGGGCAACCCGGACTGCCATGTTATCCTGCGCGGCGGAAGAAAGACGGTGAACTACACCGCCGATGCGGTCGCCCATGTGTGCGAACAGTTACAGAAAGCCGGACTGCCGCCGCGAGTCATGATTGACTGCAGCCACGCCAACAGCAACAAAGACCATACTCGTCAGCCTGCGGTTTGCCGCGATGTCGCCGGGCAGATTGCCGCGGGGAACCAGAACATTATTGGCGTCATGTTGGAAAGCAATCTGGTCGCGGGAGCACAGAAGCTGGTCCCAGGAGAACCCTTGGTGTATGGGCAGAGCATCACCGACGCGTGCATGGCATGGGACGAAACATTGGAATTACTGAGCGGTCTTGCGAAGGCCGTTCGGTCGGGGCGATAAATGGGTGGACGGCTCGGCGACGTTATGGGTGGAATAGAGCGACCACAGAGCCAGCGCAGCATAACAGCAGCACACTCATTGCTTTAGGCCGGACTTGACCTTGCCGCCCTGGTGTCGGCTGAGGTCAGGCGTGTCAGATGTGCTTCGCTATCTCAATAACTTCCGGTTCGCGCGTCGCTCTTCCCTGATCGGCGGGAAACGCAAGGGGCACTTGACATCTTTAGTTGTGAGATGGCGATGTCGCAACAGCTCTAACGGGTATCCGGTGGGGTGCAGCCTTTACGGCGTGGGAGAGAGATCCCTTTTCCACATACTGCGCAACGCTCCGAGCGTGATGGGCAGGGCACCGGCGAAGAGGAAGACCACATCCCCCACCATGCGCAGCCATTCCAGCTTGTGGTAGGTGCCGCCCATCAGGAATGTCAGGCGGCGCGCGTGCCAATACCCGTTGGCGATGGAATCCCAGAGCTGGATTACTCCTCCGGGGAACAGATCCAGCGTGATCATGAGTGCAAGGCCGACATTAGCACCCCAGAAGCCCACCCGGACGAACTTCTCAGTTTCCTTCCATGTGGTGTCGGATTGCATGGCCCTCAAGCAGAAGATCAGGACTGCTAAGGCCAACATCCCAAAGACACCAAACAGTGCGGCGTGTGCGTGATTGGCGGTGAGCGACGTGCCCACCTCGAAGTAGGACACGATCGGCAGGTTGATCAGGAAACCGAAGACCCCTGCGCCGACGAAGTTCCAGACACCCACGGCCATGAGGAAGTAGATGGACCACTTCTGGCTCCAGGCCAGATCGTGGCCGCACGCGGAACACTCCGCCTTTCTCAGCTTGATGAAATCCCATGCGTCCAGAGTCAGAAGCGTGAGAGGCACGACTTCCAGAGCGGAGAAGCACGACGCTAGGCCCATGTTGAGAGTTCCCTGGCCTGTGAAGTACCAATGGTGGCCTGTGCCGATGATCCCGCCGCTGAGATACAAGATGGCATCCAGGTAGATCAGGCGGGTGGCGGTTTTGGTGCTGACCACGCCCATCTGGTGGAACATGATGGCCACCAGCACCGTCGCGAAGAGTTCGAAGAATCCCTCCACCCAAAGATGGATGATCCAGAAGCGCCAGTTGTCGATGACGGCGAAGTTGGTGTGAGGGCCATAGAAAAGGGCGGGCAGGTAAAAGACAGGGATGGCTACGGCCGCGTACAGAAAGAGTGAGGACAGTTCGCGCTTGTCATGGATCTTGAAGGCGGGCCTGAGCGCCCGAAACATCAGAAACAGCCAGAAAACGAGGGCAACTGCCAGCAGAAACTGCCAGAGCCGCCCGAGGTCCAAGTACTCGGAACCCTGGTGACCGAACCAGAACCAGAGTTGTCCCAGCTTGTCGTTGATGCCGAGGGACTCGCCTACCAGGCTGCCGACGACGACCACCACCAGCGCCCCGAGGAGTGCGTAGACGCCGGTCCTCTGGTGTCTGGGCTCTTCGCCACCGACCCACGACGCCAGGAAAAGGCCGCCGCCCACCCAAGCCGTCGCGATCCAGAAGATGGCGAGTTGGAGGTGCCAGGTGCGCGCCAGGTTGTAGGGCAGCCAGCGGGCGATGTCGAGCCCATAAAAGGCTCCTGTCTCCACCCGATAGTGGGCGAGCACGCCTCCCAGGAATGATTGCGCCAGAAACAGGAGGGCCACGACGGCGAAGAACCATCCCGTAGCCCACTGGCTGGGCGTGAGCTTCAAAACAGGGGGAACAGAGTGGATAACATGGGAGCCAGCGCCCTCGCCCTTCCAGCCCAAGTAGTCGAACTTGCCGACCACGAAGAGAATCAAACCCAGCCCTGACAGGAGGGTGATGAGACTCAAGGCACTCCAAACATAGGCCTCGGTGGAAGGACGGTTTCCTGCGATGGGCTCGTAGGGCCAGTTGTTGGTGTAAGAGTAATTCTTCCCAGGGCGATTCGCCGTTGTGGCCCAGGCGGCCCAAGCGAAGTAGGCGGTCAGAGCTTTCAGCTCCCCGGGGTTCTGAATATAGTTGGCTGGTAGCCCCGGAGCGGCGTCCTTCCTGGTGAAGTAGTCGCTCCATTCGCGAAGCTGTGTGCGGTAGGCAGCCACCTCGCCTGAAGAGAGCCGGAGAGTTCGCGAGGCTGGTTGGTACCGGTTTTCCTTGAGCACCTTCATCGTCTGCGCAGATGCGACGCTCCGCTCGTCCGGGGAAAGCTGCGCAAAGAGTTTGCCGTACTTTTCGGTCGCGATCGTGTCCCGGGTCACCTCGCTGAGCCTATGCAGGTACTCCGCACTGTAATCAGGACCCAAGTAAGCGCCATGGCCCCACAGGGTCCCGTGCTCCATGAGACCGTACTTGAGGAACACCTCCTGGCCCATTTGGATGTCGGCTCCGGTAAACACCACGGTTCCTGTTACATCCTCGGCCTGCTCGGGGATCGGTGGAGCGTTTGTGTAGGTCAGGACCGTGACAAAGGATAGAACCGAGAAGCCAGCGATCATTACGAGGATGGCCGAGTGTCTCCACCACGGAGAGAGCCTCGTAGCCTCGGCAGACGTGTCGATCATGGTATGCCCCTTCAATTCCTATTCATTGCTTCCAGGGCTTGCACGCAAGTCTAACCGCGAAGCCGGGTTCCACTCATTCGCGCCGTTTGCGAATGCGTGGGAGAAACTGACCATCATGTGCCGCTGCTCAGTCTCTCGCAGCCGCACGTGCTCGGAGATCACTTAGCTGTGGACCGACACCTGCACCACTTCGACGTTTGGCTTCGGGCCAACCAGGTATTCATTGATTGACTTGGCGGCCTTGCGTCCAGCGCCCATGGCGAGGATCACGGTTGCGCCGCCGGTCACGATGTCGCCTCCCGCAAATACTCCCGGCTTCGAGGTCGCAAGGGTGTCGTCGCTCGCCGAGATGTATCCGCGCTTGGTCACCGCCAGCCCCGGAGTGGTTGACTGAATCAGCGGGTTCGCGGAGGTGCCGGCCGCGATGATCGCCACATGGCACGGCACAACGAACTCAGAGCCCTTAATGGGCACCGGACTGCGGCGTCCGGAATCATCGGGCTCGCCCAGTTCCTGGCGAATGCATTTGACGGACGTGAGATTGCCCTTCTCGTCGCCGAAGAACTCCACCGGATTCACCAGCATCTCGAAGTGAACGCCTTCATCCTTGGCGTGGTGCACTTCTTCCACACGAGCTGGCATCTCCTTCTCGGTGCGGCGGTAGTAGATGCTGGCGCTCTTCGCGCCCAGGCGCAGCGCGCTGCGCACCGCATCCATGGCGGTGTTGCCGCCGCCAACCACGATCACGTCGCGGTCTTTGCACGGGTAGAGCGGCTCGTCGTACTCGGGGAAAAGATAAGCCCGCATCAGGTTCACGCGGGTAAGAAACTCGTTGGCCGAGTAAACACCGTTGAAGTGCTCACCGGGGACCTTCAAGAACTTCGGCAGACCAGCGCCGGTCGCGACAAAGATGGCGTCGAAGCCCTCTTCTTGCATGAGTTCGTTAATCGTGACCGTCTTGCCGACCACGACGTTGGTTTCGAAGACGACGCCGCGGCGGCGTAGCACCTCAATCTCGTGACGGACGATATCTTTCGGCAAGCGAAACTCTGGAATGCCATACACCAGCACGCCGCCGAGTTCGTGCAGGGCCTCAAACACGTGCACCTGGTGTCCCATCTGGATGAGATCGCCAGCGCACGCCAGGCTCGCCGGGCCGCTGCCGATAAGGCCAACCTTTTTGCCCGTGGCGGGCGCGGATACGGGAGATCCGAACTGTCCGGATTCGCGCTCCCAGTCGGCCACGAAGCGCTCCAGGTATGCAATTCCAACCGGCTCGCCCTTCTTGCCCAGCACACAACCCGCCTCGCACTGGTCTTCGACCGGACACACGCGCCCGGTGATGGCGGGCAGTGCATTGTCTTCGCGTACCTTCGATGCCGCTCCCAGGTAATCGCCGGCGAGTATGAGGTCGATCACCGCCCGCACGTTCACCGACACCGGGCACTTCGCGACGCAACCGGGCTTGGGACATTCAATGCAGCGCAGCGATTCCTGCCGCGCCTGCTCGGCGGGAAAGCCGAGGTTCACTTCGCAGAAATTGTGAGCGCGCACCTGGGGGTCCTGCTCGGGCACGCGCTGCCGCGGCAGCTTGGCCCGTTCCTTGTTGGGCAGTGGATTATTGCTGGGGATCTTGTCAGTCATGGCTCACCTCGACCGGCTCCAAAGCGCAGGCGTGCGCTCGATTGCTCTCGCGAAGCCTCTTCAACTCCGCTTCCGGATCGGCCTGCAAGCGTTCGATGCTGGCACGCTCCTGCTCGCGATACATGTTGTTGCGCTGTGTCAGTACCTCAAAGTTGACCTGGGTGGCATCGAAATCGGGGCCGTCCACGCAGGCAAATTGGCTGGTGTTGTTCACCAGAACGCGGCAGCCGCCGCACATTCCGGTGCCGTCCACCATGATCGAATTCAAACTGACGATGGTCTTGATCCCCTTGGGGCCGGTGAGGTTCGCCACAGCGCGCATCATCGGCACCGGACCGATGGCCAGCACGTAATTCACGCCTCCGGCGTCCACCAGCTCCTTCAGCTTGTCGGTGACCAGACCCTTCTGGCCGTAACTGCCGTCGTCGGTGACGACGTAGGTTTCGTCGCTGACGGCGCGGACCTCGTCTTCCAGCACCAGCAAATCTTTGCTGCGCGCTCCGACGATCGAGATGACTTTGTTGCCTGCCCGCTTCAGCTCCCGAGCAGTGGGGTAGGCCATCGCGGTTCCCACGCTGCCGCTCACCACGACGGTGGTCCCAAACTTCTCGATTTCAGAGGGCTTGCCCAGTGGACCGACCACGTCGCGGATGAAGTCGCCAGCCTCCAACATGCTGAGCAGCATGGTGGTCTTGCCGATGGCTTGCACCACGATGGTCACCGTGCCGGCCTTGGGGTCAGCATCGGCGATGGTCAGCGGAATGCGTTCCCCACACTCATCCAGCCGCACAATGACGAACTGCCCGGGCCGCTGCTTGCGCGCGATACGGGGCGCCTTGATCACAAATAGCTTGATACCGCGCGCCAACGGGCGCGCTTCTACGATCTCGAACACAATACCCTCCGCTTTTGATTCTGCGGGGGCATGTACATTGAGTCTGTGGCATACGTCACACACCCGGCGGACACAGCGCACACGGCGGAAGAGGCCCGTCCGGCAGGCATTTCGGCCATAATGTAAGCAGGTTTGTCGTCCTTTTTGGATGGGCCTACCGCGGTCTTGGACGCAGCTGGCAGACGAACTTTGGCGAGGGGTCCTGCATCTTAGGCAGTGTTGTCGATTGAGAAGGCGGGAGGGCCGGCTTCCAAAGTGCAAGCCGGTTGATTACAAATCTGTCAGGATTGGCACACTTTCGCGGCTGGCGTGAATCCAAACATCAGCCAGGTTTGTCCATAGGAATCACGCAATCAGGGAACGGGAGTGCATGATCCGATGAGCGTATCTACAAAGTTCCGATCTTGTCCGACGCCGCCACGGAAATCAATTCTGGTGGCGACGATTGCTATCGCTTGGTTGACGCCGACGTGGTCAATGGCGCAGTCACAGGCACACCCATCCGAGTCGACTGCGACAGAGCTGACTCCGGCGAACCAGGCGACCCTACCCGATGCCCCCTCTGCGGCAAAGGAATCCCAGTCGAGCTCCTTCGGAAAATCGTTGGGAACTGCGGTCAAGACGATTGGCGAGGATGAACTCCACATCGTCAAGTCCCCGTTTTCGGTAAGCGCTCTTAAATGGGATGCTCTAGCGGTAGGCGCCACAGGGGTCCTGATCGCGAACGACGAGAGCGTTGCCCACCAAGTCTCGCCGAGCTGGCACAACACCAGTATCAATATCTCCAATGCCGGCGTATACGGTCTGGGCGCGGCAGCCGGAGGCATTTTCATCACGGGATTGGTCACCCACAACCAGCACGCTACCGACACGGGGATACGCAGCGCGGAGGCCAGCGTCGACAGCGTCATCCTGTATGCCGCGCTGAAAGCGGTCCTGGCGCGGCAGCGGCCTTACACCGGCGCGCGCGAAGGGAAATTCTTCTCCGGCAATTGGACGAGCGGCTCCTTCCCCTCGGGACACGCAACCTTCGCCTGGACGCTCGCCTCGGTCATGGCGCACGAGTACCCGAACTGGCCCATGCGTCTGCTGATGTACGGAGCGGCGACCGCGGTCAGCACAACCCGTGTGACCGGCGGAGTGCACTTCCCTGCCGATGTCTTTTCGGGCTCGGTAATCGGATATGGTGTCGGAACCTATGTCGCGCATAAGGACCGGCAAAAAGCTCTATCGCCGCATTCGCAGAACGAGATCAAGCGCGCCGAGAACGCGATTTTGGAGCACGTGGCGATACAGTAGTCCCTAGACGACGAAGTACTTCGCCGCGGGATGATGCACGACAATGGCCGAGGTGCTTTGCTCCGGATCGAGCAGGAATCCGCTGGTCAGATGGACGCCGATGTTTTCGTCCGGGTGCAGCAGCGCGAATAGCTTGGTTTGATCTTCCAGATGGGGGCACGCTGGGTAACCAAACGAATACCGCGATCCGCGATACTTCTGATGAAACAGATCGCGAATATGGGGCGAGTCGCCGCCTGCGATTCCCAACTCCGCACGAATCTGCTTGTGCGACAACTCTGCCAGCGCTTCCGCCGACTCCACGCTCAGTCCGTGCAGGTAGAGATACTTGGTGTACTCTCCGCCCTCAAACAGCTTTTGGGTCTCGCGCGAAGCTATGGCGCCAATGGTCACGCACGACATCCCCAACACGTCCATCTTCCCCCCACTCTTGGGAAGGAAGAAGTCGGAGATGGACAAGTGCCGTCCTTCGCGCTGGCGCGGGAAGATGAAGCGCAGCGTCTCCAGCGGAACTGCGTCGCCCTGCTTCCAGCCTTCGGGCAGGTTGTACACGATGACGTCATTGCCTTCGCCTTGCGCACCGAAGTATCCGTACACAACTTTCGGCTCGAACCAGCCGGCCGCGATCACCTCTTCTTCGAGGTCTTGCAGAACGGGCCGGTACTTGGTCTCGACCAACCGGGGGTAGTCTTCCTGCGAGGCCGTTTTCAACTGCCACTGATTTTTGAAGAGAGCCGTCTCGTTGATGTAGCGGAAGACTTCGCGCAGATCGAAATCTTGCGGCTTCAGTACGCGAATGCCCCAGAACGGAGGCTGCGGAATGTTCGGCGCAGGCGCAATGTCGATGCTGGGCGCAGTGGGTGCATCGCCATCGCCGCCGGCGACCGCTGCCCGCGCGAACTCTTTCACAACCTTACCTTCTGCGATGCGCCTCTCGCGCGCTCCGTTGGGCGAGGCGAGGTCCTCCATGATGTGCAGCCCGGCAAAGGCGTCATCGGCGTAGAAAATGCCTCCGTTGTATTCGCGGCGCAGATCGTCTTCCACGTACTTGCGAGTCAGCGCGGCGCCGCCGCAGATCACCGGGAAGTCGAGCTTTTGGTGATGCAGGTCCTGCACTACATACTTCATCTCCAGCGTGGACTTCACCAGCAAGCCGCTCAGTCCGATGGCGTCGGCTTTCTCGGCCAGCGCGGACTTGATGATCGTGTCCGACGGCTGCTTGATGCCAAGATTCACGACCCGGTAGCCGTTGTTGGTGAGAATGATGTCCACCAGGTTCTTGCCGATATCGTGGACGTCGCCCTTCACCGTCGCCAGAACGATGGTTCCCTTCTGGCTGCCCTCCTTCTTCTCCATCTTGGGTTCGAGATAGGCGACGGCCGCCTTCATCACGCCAGCCGAGTCGAGCACGGACGGCAACTGCATCTTGCGCGCGCCGAACAGGTCACCCACGGTGCGCATGCCATCCAGCAGCACGTTGTTGATGAGCTCCAGCGGCGTGTAGGTGACGAGCGCGTCTTCCAGCAATTCGGCCAGCGACTTCTTGTTCGCGCCATCACCAATCGTCTTTTCGCCGTTGATAATCGACCACTTCAGCTTATCTTCGATGGAGAGCGTGTCCACGTGCGCGGTGGTCGCCTCTTCCTTGCCCTTGGTGCCGGCAAAGTGCGCCATGTAAACCTGGAGCGGGTCGCCGTTTGACTGATCGTAGTAAATCAGTTTGCGCGCCAGATCAACTTCCGCTTCAGGAATCTTGTACAGCGGATAAATCTTGCTGTAGTTCACGATGGCCATGTCGAGACCGTGGTCCACCGCTTCGTGCATGAAGACGCTGTTCAGAATTCGACGCGAATAGGCATTCAATCCGAAGGAAATATTACTGACACCGAGGATCGTCTTTACGTCGGGCAGCTCCGCCTTGATTGCCTTCACCGCTTTCAAGGTTTCGAGGCCCGCAGTTCGATAATCTTCCTGGCCGGTCGAGATGGGCAGGGTCAGCGCGTCGAAGATGAGATCGGCCGGACGAATGCCGTATTTGTTCACCGCCAGATCGAAGATGCGTTTGGCGATCGCCAGCTTCTTCTCCGCCGTGAGCGCCATGCCATCTTCGTCGATGGTCAGCGCGATGACGGCCGCGCCGTAACGCTTGGCCATCGGCAGGACTTTGGCAGTGCGCTTCTCGCCGTCCTCCAGGTTGATGGAATTGATGATCGCCTTGCCGGGAATACGCTTCAGCGCCTCTTCCACAACATCGGCTTCGGTGGAATCGACAGTGATCGGGGCAGGCACGCGGGTGGCAATCTTCTCCAAAATGTTGCTGATGTAGCCCTTCTCGTCTTCGCCGACAATCGCGCAGCACAAGTCGAGCATGTGCGAGCCTTCATTGACCAGCTTCTTGGCCAGGGTGAGAATCCCGTCATAGTCTTGGCTGCGGACCAGGTTCTTGAAGTGCTCGACCCGAGTCGTGGTGTTCATCTCTTCGGCCACGATCAACGGCTTGGGATCGAGATCGAGCGGCACCATCGAGTAGGCGCTGGCCGCCGCTGCGGTGATCTTGACGTCGCGTCTCGAGGGCTCAAGGTTGGCGCAGGTTTCGACGACGGCTTTCAGGTGCTCGGGCGTGGTGCCACAGCAGCCGCCGACGATGCGCACGCCGTATTCGGTGATGAACTGCCTGTGGTAGTCGGCCAGCTCCTGCGGCTGCAGCAGGTACACCGCGCGGCCACCCTGGTTCTGCGGTAACCCAGCGTTGGGCAGCACGGAAACATGCTTTGGCGAGTTCGCGCCCAGGTAACGCACCGCGTCGTTCATCTCTTTTGGGCCGGTGGCGCAGTTCAAGCCGATCGCGGCAACGTCGAACATCTCCAGCGTGGTGAGCGCCGCGCCAATCTCGGTGCCAAGCAGCATGGTGCCGGTAGCTTCCAGCGTGACTTGCACCTGCACGGGAACGTTCTTGCCGGTTTGCTTCAACGCGTCGAAAAGCCCGACCAGTCCGGCTTTCGCCTGAAGAATATCCTGGCAGGTCTCCAGCAGGAGAACGTCAACTCCACCCTCGATAAGCGCGACCGCCTGTTCCGTGTAGGCCGCGGCCATGTCATCGAATGTGATGTGTCCAAGCGACGGTAGCTTTGTGGTTGGACCGATGGATCCCGCCACAAAGCGCTTGCGGCCGTTGGATGAGAAACCGGCAGCCACTTCGCGAGCCAGCTTGGCGGCGGCGAAGTTGATCTCGTGTACTTTGTCTTGCAGGTCGTACTCCGCCAACACCACGCGAGTCGCGCCAAAAGTATCCGTCTCCACCACATCGCAACCCACGTTGTAGAAGGCAGCGTGAATGTCCCTAATGATGTCAGGCCGGCTCAACACCAGCAGTTCGTTGCAGCCTTCCTTGCCCCAGTAGTCGTCCACAGAGGGGTTGCGGGCCTGGATGCTGGTGCCCATGGCGCCGTCGAAGATGACGACCCTTTCCTGTACGGCTTGTAGAAAGTCACTCATTGGTCTTGCATTGCGGTCTTCCGGAAAGTTATCGCTGCGGGATGCCAAGTGCCGAACGCGACCTGGGCAATTGGATCAAACGCCGCTTGCAGCGCGAAAATAGGAAAGACTCGCGATTCCAGTTTAGTATCGCAGTTTCTGTTGCCGGACGAAAGTTCGGCGCAGTCAAGTGCAGGGTCCGCGGGCGGTTAGGGGTTTGCGCGCATTGAGAGGCTGCGGAAGGAAATCCTAAATCCAAGCCTGTCGTCAGTCTGAATAGAGTGCAGAAGAGTGGACTGACATCTTGCTTTGAAGGGGCGCACCTTTAGGTGCGCCGTTGAAGCGCTCCGCAATGCAAAAAATGCGCCGAGCGATGGTTATCGTCTCGGCGCAAGCAGAAAAAATCTGAGACTCTTTTACATCAATCTGCGACGGATGGTACCCAGCACTCCAAGCACACCCGTGCCCAGCAGCAGCAAACTGGAGGGCTCAGGGGTTGTTCCGCCGTTGAGCGTAGCGTCGCCGCCCCACTGGTTGCCGTTCGAGTCAAGCAGGAAGAAGTCCACCGAGGACTGGCTGCCTCCGTCTAGAACATCGTAAACCGACGAGTAGCTGCCGTCGATGGTCCAAGTCTCGGTGGTGCCGCACTGGCTGCAGAAAAATCCCGACGGTTGCAGGCCAAAGGCATCTGACCAGCCGAATGGGTTGTCGGGTTGGGTCGGTGAGAAGTTCGATTCGGGCAGGTCAGCTGTCAGCGAGTTGAAACCGAACCCCAGGATGTTAGCGCCATTTGTAACGGTCAGGGACGCCGCAATTGATCCGTCGGGATTGAGGGTGAAGGTCACAAATCCCTGGCTCGTAACGGGGTTCCCATTTACATCGATGGTGAAGTCGCCAGTGACGGAATCAGCAAAAGCTCCGACGCTGAACAGGCAGAGACAAAGCACTAAAAACAGCCCGCGAAAGCGGTGCATGAAAAACCCTCCTCTGAAGCTGGAACTGCCTACTCGGTTAATGCAAGTTTATGACCAAATTAAACGCAACAGAATCAATTACTTGAAGTCCGAGAATTGGGAGGCATTGCAGAAGGTTGCACATTAACGCCGCCCCAAATGGAGAACTTGTGCCACTTACCCCACGCTCTGAATTTTGCGAGTTCCAATCAAGCTGGCAGGTCCGCGGTCATGGAGGAAGCCCCTCACCACCTCTGCGGCGTCCTTCTTCTCGCCGTCCACCGCGTAATTCATCTTGCGCATGTCCTCGGCGGTAATGCGAGCGCCCAGCCGGGCGAAGGCTGCTCTCGCCTGGGGATATTCTTGAAAGACCTGCGGACGAACAATCGGCACCGCATCGTAGGGAGGAAAGTAATGTTTGTCATCGTCGAGCACGACAAATCCAAGCGGCGCAATCAAGCCATCGGTATTGTTGCCTGCAACCACATCCACGGATTTGTTTTGCAGCGCGCGGTAGAGGAGCCCTAAATCCATCACGCGCGGCGCTTCCGCAAACTTCAGACCGTAGGTGCTGACCAAGCCCTTATATCCATCCTGGCGCTCGAGAAATTCGTATCCCACTCCCAAGCGTAGATTCGGGGCGACACTGGCAAGCTGCGAAAGTGTGGTTACTTTCAGGCGGTGCGCGTCATCTCCTCGCATGACCATGGCGAAGCTGTTGTTGAAACCAAGCGAGGGCATGACATCGAGATTGAACTGGCGCTTGTACGTATCCTTCACTTGTCGATACACGCTCTGGGAATCGCCCGAAGGATGTTCTTTCAGGATGGCGGCGAGCGCGGTCCCGGTGTACTCGACGTACATGTCGATGCGTCCGGCGAGCAAGGCCTGGTGACAGATGTAGGTGCCGGCCAGATAGAAGCGCCGCTCGATTGGCTGGCGACAAGCGCTCCCCAGCAATTGCGCCAGCACTTCGCCCAGCACCAGTTGTTCGGTAAAGTTCTTGGAGCCGACAGTGAGAGCACTCTTGCGGGAAGTGCAACCAGCCGCGGAGAGCAGAGCAAGTCCAGCCAGGAAGCGGCGGCGGTCCATGTCAGTGGATCCTGCGGACCATCAGCTTTTCGAAGCCGCTGAGGAGCAGGTCCGCAGCCAAGGCCATCAAAGCCGCGGGGATGGCGCCGGCCAGAATCACTCCGTTGTCCACCATGGCGATGCCGCGGAATATGAACTCGCCCAGTCCGCCCGCGCCGATGGCGGCCGCGATGGTCGCAACGCCGATGGTAATCACAGCGGCCACGCGAATGCCTGCCAGCATCACCGGCAGCGCCAACGGCAGTTCCACATGCCAGAGCAGTTGGCCCGAAGTGAGGCCCATGGCAATCGCCGCTTCGCGCACCGGCGCGCTAATGCCGGCAATCCCCACGTAGGTATTGCGGACCACGGGAAGCAGTGCGTAGAGAGCGAGCGCAAGGATGGCCAAACGGTCGGCGCGAGCGCCCAGCCACGGCAGCGGCAGCAGTAATCCGAAGAGCGCGAGACTGGGAATGGTCTGGACCACGTTCGTGCTGCCAAGCACAAACGCCTTCCATTTCGGACGGCGCGTCAGCAGTATTCCAAGCGGCACTCCGATGAGGATGGCCAGCAGCATCGAAATTCCCACCAGCCACAGGTGTTCGGCGGTCAGGGTTGCCACTTCCCGTTTATGGGTGAGGAGGAAGTTCACAGGCGTTCACCCGGCGTGGACCAGGAGCTGCGACACGCCACCACGGTTCGCACGCCTCACCGAGAGGATACATCAGCCGGCAAGTCGCAGTGTTACCATGCTGGCTTGGCGCCAAGCCTGACTGCGATGCTGTTGGAGAGGCTCAGAACGCACTTCCCAGGCCCATTCTACGGTCGATTTAACTGCTATGATGAAGGACAAGAGTTCCAGCCCGATGCCATCCCAAAACCAACTACCTGCAGCACGCGCCTCCGTCGATAGTTACTTGCTGGAGGTGGCGGACGCGGTAAACCGGACGTTGGATTTGAACACTCTGCTGCAACGTGTGGCAGAGATGCTGAAGCGGGTCATCGACTACGAGATTTTTGCCATCCTGCTGCTGAACGAGAAAACCCAAGAGCTGCACGTCCGTTTCCAGGTCGGCCATCCTCCCGAGGTGGCGGAACGCATCCGCATCAAGGTTGGACAAGGCGTTACCGGACAAGCCGTGCAGCGCCGCGAGGCCGTGCTGGTCAACGACGTGGCGGCCGAGCAGAACTTCATCAACTCCGCGCCGGGAGTGCGGTCCGAGTTGGCCGCTCCCCTGATCGCCAAGAACAAGGTGATCGGCGTCATTGACGTGGAAGCGGCACAACCGGGCGCGTTCACCGAGGAACACAAGCGCCTGCTGACGTTGTTCGCGTCGCGGATCGCCACTGGCATCGAGAACGCGCGCCTGTACACCCGCGTCTCGCGACAGGCCCGGCAACTGACCTTGCTCACCGAGATCAGCCGCGAACTGACCTCCATTCTCAACGTTGACCAACTGCTAAAGCGGATTGCCGAACTGGTGACCCGCATCATCGACTTCCAGATGTTTTCCATCCTGCTGCTCGATCCGAGCGGCACCCTGTTACAGCATCGCTTCTCGTTGCGCTTCAACGAGAGCGTGAAGCTCAAGCACGAGATTCCCCTGGGCGTCGGCCTGGTGGGATACGCCGCCCAGCACAAGCAGGCGGTCCTGGCGCCGGACGTCAGTAAGGACTCGCGCTATATCAACGCCAATCCGGAGACGCGCTCGGAGCTTTGCATTCCGCTGATCTACAAAGACAAGGTGATCGGCGTCCTCGATATCGAACACACCCGCCGCGGGTATTTCACCGGCGACCATGTGCGCACCATGACCACCCTGGCGGCGCAGGTGGCCATCGCAATCGAGAACGCGACGCTGTATGAGCGCATCGCGCGCCAGGAGAAACGGCTGGAGCAGGACCTGGCGCTGGCGCGAGAGCTGCAATTCCGGCTGTTGCCGCAGAAAATGCCGACCTTTCAGAATGCCGAAGTGGCGTCGCGCTTTGCCCCGGCGCGCCAGATCGGCGGCGACCTTTACGACTTCCTGAAGTACAGCGGGGAAGGCATGACCGCTATCGCCGTCGGCGATGTGAGCGGCAAGGGCGCGCCTGCCGCCATCTATGCCGCATTGGTCAGCGGCCTCGCACGCTCGTTGGCCAACGAAGAACCCAGTGCCGCCGGCATGCTGGAGGCGATCAACCTGTCGCTCGCGGAGCGTCCGATCGAAGGCCAGTACGTCTCGATGATCTACGCTATCTGGGACGACACCCAGCAATTGCTCCAGATTGCCAACTCCGGCTTGCCGCGTCCCCTTCACTGCCGCCATGGCAAACTGGAAGAGATTCAAGCTACCGGCTTGCCGATTGGTCTGTTCCCCAATGCCACCTACGACGAGCTGAATCTGCACGGGCGGCCCGGCGATGTGTTCCTCTTCTTCACCGATGGCATTCTCGACGCCACCAGCTCGCAGGGAGAGATGTTCGGGCGCCATAGGCTGGAGAAAATCGCGCGAGCCAATGCGCATCGCAGCGCGGAAGAAATCGTGGATGCCATCTTCAGCGCTGTCTCCAGCCATGCTGAAGGCGTGGAGACGTTCGATGACCAGACCATCGTGGCCATCAAGGTGAAAGGACCATCCCCTAAAAAGTGAAAGCTGACCGACCACCGGAACGCCCGTCCGCGTTCACCTACAGACGCGATAAGCGACTGCTGCGCGAGTCCAAATCCAACGCTGAACTGCACGCAGACGACGTTCCGCTCTCTCGGCTGGCGCGGCTCTACGGCACGCCGCTCTACGTCTATTCAGGTTCGACAATCCGCCAGCGCTTTCAGCAGTTCGACCAGGCGTTTCGCGGCTGCGAGCACACCATTTGTTACTCGGTGAAGGCGAATTCGAATCTATCAGTCCTGCGCCTGCTTGCCCGCCTGGGCGCGGGATTCGACATCGTTTCCGGGGGAGAGCTACAGCGGGTAATCGACGCCAGCGGCAAAATCAAATCGAAAACTGTTTTTTCTGGCGTCGGGAAGTTATCGACGGAAATCGATCTGGCACTTCGCTCCGGCATCTTGCTTTTCAATGTGGAGAGCGCCAGCGAGATGGAATTGCTGGCGGCGCGGGCGACGCATCTTCGCAAGTCAGCTAATTTCGCGGTGCGGGTGAACCCCGATGTTGCGGCCGAAACCCACCCTTACATCTCCACGGGCCTGCATCAGCACAAATTTGGTGTGCCTTGGCGCGATGCGGCAGCACTCTACCGTCGGGGCGCCGAAAATCGATACCTGAAACCGGCCGGGGTCAGCGTTCATATCGGTTCGCAGATCGCGGACGTGGCGCCCTTTGGCGAAGCCATGGAGCGCGTCGCCTCGGTAGCGAGTTCGTTGCGGGCGGAAGGGTACGATATTCGCTTGGTCGATGCCGGCGGAGGTCTCGGTATCCAGTACGAACGCAATCCGGAAGCAAACTTTGCCGCGCAAGCCAAACAATATGCGAGGGCGCTGCTGGGCCCGCTAAAGAATCTCGGCATGCATCTTCTGCTGGAGCCTGGCCGCGCCATCGTAGGTCCAGCCGGGGCCCTGCTGACGCGCGTCATCTATCGCAAGCGCAACGACGGCAAGCAGTTTGTCGTTGTCGATGCGGCCATGAACGACTTGCTCCGGCCCTCGCTCTACGGCGCCTATCACGAAATCGTTCGGGTTGTTCTGCAAAAAGGACGAGCCACAGAAACCGTTGACGTGGTCGGGCCGGTGTGCGAATCGGGAGACTTCTTGGCGCGCGACCGTGAGCTGTTCACTGTGCAGGAAGGCGAGCTGCTGGCTATTCTCGATACCGGCGCATATGGCATGTCGCTGGCTTCCAATTACAACAGCCGTCCCCGACCGGCGGAAGTGTTGGTGGACGGCAAACGGGTCCGGTTGGTGCGTAAGCGCGAGTCCATCAGTGAATTACTGGCACCTGAGCGCGCCTGACCACCCCACCGGAGTGTTATCCGATTAACTCTCTTGATTCCACAATTTTGCTGGTTGCGTTTGGCGGCGAGTTGTCCTATGCTCGCTTTCCACTGGAGAGTGCATGCAACCCAATAAGTACGACGCCGCCACTTCCACTGCGGTGTGCCTCTGGTGCTATTCCCAATATCTCAAAAGCACAAGCCGGGCTCGTGACGGGCAGACGTTTTGCTCCAGGAAATGTGAATTGATTGGACGTTCCTGGTTGGAAAACAACTTGACGCCCGACAGCGAATAACCGAAGGCGCGGCACTTCCGCCGCGCCTTTCCTTCCCAAGTGTTCCTTATTGTTTCTGCCGCTTTCATTGGCCCGCTGGGTCTGTGCTAATCTCGCCTTCAAGGATGGACAAGCAGGCAAAGATCTATGTTGGCACCGCCGGCTGGTCGTATAAAGACTGGGAAGGCATCGTCTATCCGGCGCAGATCAAGAAGTCGCTGCATCCGGTGGAATACCTGGCGCGCTATCTTGACGTAATCGAGATCAACACCTCGTTCTATGGCCACATCAAGCCGGAATGGGGCAAACTGTGGTGCCGTAAGTCGCGCGCGGTCAATTCCGATTTCATGTTCACGGCCAAGCTGAACAAGGCCTTCACCCACTCCCCGATCGCCGTGGTGGAGAGCACCTCCGCGGAAACCATTGTCGCCAGCCCCGATGACGAACGGCTCGCCAAGGACGGCCTAGATTCCATCGCCGCTGAAGAGATGCTCGGCGCGGTGCTTGCACAGTTTCCCATTTCGTTCAAGAACACCAATGCGAACTGCGACTATCTGGAGAGTGTGGTCGAGAGGTTCAAGCAATATCCGCTGGTGGTGGAAGTGCGGCATAACAGTTGGACCAATGAGGGGACCCTGCGCTACTTCGCCGAGAAGGGAGTGGCGTTCTGCAATATCGACCAGCCGCGCTTGGGAAAAGCGATTGCTCCCAGCGAACACGTGACCGCCGGGTTTGCTTATGTGCGCCTGCACGGACGCAATTACGATCAATGGTTCGACAGCGACTCGCGCAACGACCGCTACAACTATCTCTACACCGACCCCGAATTGCAGGGATGGAAGGCGCGCATTGACGCCATCGCCGCCAAAGCGCAGAAGACGTTTGTCATCGCCAACAATCACTTCGAAGGCAAAGCGGCCGTAAACGCGCTGCAGTTGAAACACATGCTGACCGGGCGGGCAGTCAACGTCCCCGCCCCCCTGCTGAAGAAGTATTGGGAGCTGGCAGAGATTGCGGCGCCGGACGAGAAGCGGAACTAGTGACGATAGCAATTGGATTTAGCAGCCGACAACTGACTACTGCCTTTTCAGCTTGTCCACTTCTTCCTGGGCCCGCTTGGCATAGGGTCCATTGGGCAGGATCTTCAAGCGCCCCACGACGGTCCACCGAAGCCGCCCGCGCCCTTGAAAATTGCCAAGCTTAGTCAGCGGCTAAACGTTTGCTCTACCGAATCGCAGGCAGCCCACTTTCACTGTCATAACAGCCCATACATAACAACCTGGTTCTCGGCCCCGACGAAGACCCTTCCGTCCGCGATGGTCGGGACCGTGAACTTCACCGCCAACCCTACGCGGTCGCGGCCTGGATTCTGCTCGGAGTTGTACAGCTCGGTCCCCAGGTTGGTTGCGTCGTAGGCACGCAACACCGCGTTGCCTCCTCCATAGGTATCGTTTTGAATGATCCAGACGATCCCATTGCTTGTCCCATTAGACGAGACAGACGGCGTCGGTCCAGGAAAGTTGAAGTACTCCGGAGAGGCGGAGGTGGAACCGGTGGAAAGCTGCTGCGCGTGAGGATCGAAGGCGAAAGCTTTCAGGTGATCGTAGACGCCGCCGAAGTAAGCCGTGTTGTTCCAGAAGGCGGGAGCGCCAAAAATACCGCCAATCGCGTAGCGCAGGGTCTGTATGATCTGGCTGTCGCTTCCCGAATGGAAGTGTCCCATGTTGTCTCGATTCACCAGATCGATGGTGCCTTCTTTCCCGACCTGTATCAGCAGGTGGGGATAGGGCGTACCTGGCTGATCGGGAAGCAGCATGGCGCCGCCGGAGCCGAAGTCGTAGTCGTTCTGATCCAAGGTCTGCTGGTTCCAGGGAGTGAAATAGTCGCGCAAAGAGATTGCTCCGAAGGTGCTCGGCCAGGTCAGGCGGAGAACAGTGTCCCCAAAATCTGTGCCTCCGTCGAAGCGGCCGTTCCCAGTGGCAGCATAGATCGATCCGCCGGAATCAGCCGCCGGACCAGAACCGCCGCCCCAGAAACCGCCTTCGTAACCGTTCGGGGTGTCCACATAAAGGCCGCTGCGAACCAGATTCAATTTGTTGAACGACATCACATAGCCGTGATAAGTACCGAGGTCGCAATGCGAAGCCCAGGCAATGAATACCTGTCCCTTCAGCAGCAGCAACGCCGAACGCTGCCCTTCCACCAGCGGGTCAAACGTGAGAATACCCCCGACCGAGCCGGTACCGTTGCCCGGCGACGTGGCGGTAATGACGAGCGGCACCACTTTGTCCCGGCCTGTCTTGATATCGAGCGCATGCAACGTCTGATGGAACGAGGTGGTGTGGGTTACCGAGTCGTATTGTTTTGTTTTGGCAACCAGGTACATGGCGCCGGTGGCGGTATCGATCGCCGGCGTCCCGGTGATACCAATCTCGGGGACCAGGTCGCCACAGTTCACGTCGCCACTGGAGACGGGACTAATCACGTAACGAAATCCCGTGCTGGCAAGAAGATTGGCGTGCCAAAGCTGCTGACCACTGTTCACGTCGAAGGCATAAACCTGATCGTGCTCGGTGGCGACGAACAACACGTTGTGCGATGTTCCCCCAATCGTGAGTCCCGGCACGTAGAGCGGTTGAGCATAGACGTACCCCTGCACGGCAAACGTAGCCCGCTTACCGAACGATTGCGTCCTTACATTCGACAGGGTGAGGACCGTTTCCTGCGGGTTAGAACCCGAGCGGTAACTGTCGTTGTGATACGTGGTAACGGCAACCTGCGCCAAGGCGACGGTAGAGCTCAAGAACAACCACGCGGCGAAGCAGACACAACGTAACCCATCGGCACACATCTTCTTCATAGCCACCGAGGTCTCCTGTGCAAAAGTAGTCTGACGGATGAGAGGCGACATTATCCTACAAAAACGAGCGGCTACAAAGGATTTTCTGTGCAATCAGTCGAACTGGATCCGGCGGCTTCGTACCCGAAGGACGCCGATTGGTACAAGCGATCCACCACCCGCGGCATTCTTGCAGCAATATAGGGATCCCTCGACTCCTCGTTACGCTCGTCGCTCGGAATGACAACAGCGATCGGAACTGGCAACTGACGACTGGCAATTGACTACTGACAACTGCCTACTGCTTTTTCAGCTTATCCACTGCTTCCCTGGATCGCTTGGCATAGGGTCCATTGGGCAGGACCTTCAAGTAGGCCTGGTAATTTTCAAGGGCGCCAGCCTTGTCCCCGGTCCTGTTCAACACCTCTGCCAGCTTGAAGGTGGCTTCGGCATCGTGGGGTTTGTACTCCAGGGCCTCGCGGTAGCGGCTGATGGCGGCGGGATAATTCTGCTTGACCTTGAAGTAGAAATCGCCGACCTCGACGTCCTTCATCGCCTTCATGGGATTGTAGGGCGTGAACTCATCGACATCGCTGCTGTTGTTTCCCAGATCCGCTTCGGGATGCTTTCTGGCGTCGTCAGACGGAGGCGAGATGTCGATTTGCGTCTGCTTGCTGGAGCTTTCTCCGGCAGGAACATTGTCAGAGTGCGGCGGATTCTTGCGGTTGTCTTTAGGTGGCGGCGCAGACTTATCGGTAGGGACCTGCTCGACCGGCTGCTGATCTTGCGCGATGGCAACCCCGGTAAACGCGAGACAAAGTAGGGCGAGAGTCAGATAACGGAAACGCACTCCCATATTCTATTGCAACCCGGAAATTCCGTTGAAGACTCGCTGATGGGATGGCCACTCATTTGTGCCGGATGTGCAGCAGCTTCTGCACTTCGGCGACTACGTCGCCGGCTTCATCTTTCACCTCGACTACGAATGTCGGCTCGTACGTATCCTGAAGCTTGAGCTTTTCGCGGATGTCGTCGAGTTGCGCGTCGGTCAAGCGAAACTCGGCCTTGACTCTTCCCTTCCCGGGTTTGCGGAAGCGGATGGTGGCGGCTTTGTCCCAGACAATGTAATCGCGGCCCAGGTTTTCCATCAGCATCAGCATGTAAAACGGATCGGCCATGGAGTAGAGCGATCCCCCATAGTGCGTGCCGACGTAGTTGCGGTTCCAGAAGCGCAACTTCATTTCGACATCGACGGCCTGGTTGGACCGCCAGTGCACGCGGATTCCGGCGCCGCAGAACGGCGGCCAGATGTTGATGGCGCGAAGCATGAGTCGTTGCAGTTTCGTAGCCATGGATTAGAACGATGATAGACCGTCAAGGATCGAGCGCGTCGTGCTGAGATTAGGCAGTACCGGAGAACAATGACAAAGGCCGTCCACCATGGACGGCCTTCGTCGGATGGGCGGCTTTCGCCTTCAACCCCTCAGGAGAAGAACTTTGAGCGCGTGGCCGATTCCCTTTGGCCGCGCCTCTTGCCTGGTTACTGCTGCTCGTGTAGCTGAGCGGATGAAGCCGACTCGGTTACGTTGTTCGTCATTAAGGTGACATCCACGCGGCGGTTCTTGGCCCGCCCGGCGGCACTGGTGTTTCTGGCCACGGGATTGTCCTTGCCCAGGCCAATCAGGAAAATCTTGTGCGCCGGGACGTTATATTTCTGCGCCAGATACTGGATGACGGCGTCGGCGCGGCGCTGGCTGAGCTGATAGTTGTAGCCGGCTGGTCCCGTCGAATCGGTGTAGCCTTCAACCTGAACGATGTAGTGCTTCTGAGTGCCGAACTGCTCGGCGAACTCGTCCAGCGCCTGCTTGTCCTTGCGCGTAAGGTCCGCCTTGTTGAAGCCGAATAAAACCGTGGTGTCGTTGACCGGCTTGTAGTTGTCCAGATTCTCAACCGTGCCCGCCAGGCTGGTCACGCGATGCGAGGCCTGGGTCGCGTTCTGATTGGCTTGGTCGGCGGCCTGGCCCGCCGCCAGGGCCTTCTGATCGGCGGCGTCAGCCTGCGACTTCGCCTGCTGAACGCCCTGTTGGGCGCGCGCGTCGGTGTCGCGGATGTCGCGAGTATTTTTCGCGGTCAGATCATCTAATTCATTGACCTTGTTCACTGTCGGCGTAACTTCGTTGCGTACGTAGCTCTTGGTGGCGCAGCCGACAGTGAACGGCAGGCTGCCGGCCACCAGCACTGCAATGAGGGTAAAGCGATTCATAGGATAAGCTCCTTGCAAACCTGCGACGGCGGCGTTTCGGGTCTCCGCCCTCTGGGGAACAAATGAGCAACCATGCTGCCATTGGAGGATCGCGGCGGCTGAGAGAAATGCGTATTAATTTCAATGGTTTAGGAGCAGGCGGGAGGCGTTCCTTTGGGGTCGGTCTAACGAGCCGGATAATCCTGACGCGAGGAGTAGAATTTTTACCGGGTTGAGCCGCTTTCCCGGCGTGAGCGAGCGGTCATTTAAGAACGGGAGCCTGCAGGCGAAATCCGGAGCGGTGGCGTCGGGGAGCGATTCCGTGATCAAGAGGAACCATATTGCTTGGCTGTCATTAGCGCTGATTGTTCTCGGTTGTGCCTTTTTGCTCGTTCGCCAACACTATGTACTGAGTTCGGCAAAATTGGACGACGCCATCAGACAAGAGCTTCCGCCCGGTTCATCGAAGACAGATGTGGTCAATTTCATTAGAGCACGGCACCCGCTTTTCTCTGACGACAACGGAAAGCAGGTTAAGGCAAGATTTGTTGGTGTCGCTGAAAACTTGATTTACAGGAAGGACATTGTACTCACATTTGAATTCGATTCCGAAGGAAAGTTGTTATCGCATTCGATGAAGGTCTACCTAACATTTCTGTGATCAGATCTTTTCATCAAAAATAAATGGACCTGCAGCAGAAAATTCGCACGTTGCCAGCCTCGCCCGGCGTGTATCTGTACAAGAACGCCGAGGGCGAGATCATCTACGTGGGCAAGGCCAACAGCCTGCGCGCGCGGGTGCGTTCCTATTTCCTGGAGGGGGCGGCGGACAACGCCAAGACCGGATCGCTGCTGCGCGAAGCGGTCGATCTCGACTACATCGTTGTGGACAACGAGAAGGAAGCGCTGGCGCTCGAGAACAACCTGATCAAGCAGAAGAAGCCGCGCTACAACATCCTTCTGCGTGACGACAAGACCTATCCTTACATCAAACTGACCATCGGCGAACGCCATCCGCGGGTGTATCCGACGCGCCGCTTGCGGCGCGACGGATCGCTCTACTTCGGGCCATACTTTCCCACAAGCCTGGCCTATCGAATTGTTGATCTCATCCACCGGCACTTCCTCATTCCCTCGTGCAAGCTCGACCTGAACCGCTACTATCCGCGGCCATGCTTGCAGTACTACATCGGGCGCTGCCTGGGGCCGTGCGTGGAAGGGTTGACCACCCCCGAGCGCTACGCCGAAGCCGTACACGACGTGAGGATGTTCCTCGAAGGCCGGGGCGTTGATCTCTCGCGCTCGTTGCAGCAGCGCATGGCCGCTGCCGCCGAGCGCCAACAGTATGAACTGGCGGCCAAGTATCGCGACCTCATCTCCACCGTCGAGTTGCTGGACAAGAAGCAGCGCATCGCGGCGGTTGAGGGCGACGATGCCGATGTTTTTGGCTATCACTACGAAAACGAGATGCTGGCGGTGAATCTCTTCCACATGCGCGGCGGCAAGATCGTGGACAAGCGCGAGTTCTTCTGGGAGGACCTCAGCGGGATGGCCGGCACTGCGGGCTTTGAACCGGGAGAATTCTTTTCGGCGCTGCTGAAGCAGGTCTATCTGGACCAGCAGTATGTTCCGCACACCATCTACGTTGCGGTGGACTTCGAAGATCGCGTCACGCTGGAGGAGGTGCTTTCGGAAGGCCAGAAGCGGAGAGTGCAGATCCACGTGCCGCAGCGCGGCGACAAACGCTCGCTGATCGATCTGGTGGGACAGAATGCCAAGCAGGCATACGATCAGCGCTTCCGTGTGATGAAGCCCGCGGCCAAGGCGATCCAGGAAGCCTTGCAGGACGCGCTCATGCTGCCGGAGCTGCCCAAGCGCATTGAGTGCTTCGACATCTCGCATATCCAGGGCGCCGAAACCGTCGCGTCGATGGTGGTTTGGGAAGACGGCAAGGTGAAGAAGTCGGACTATCGCAAGTTCATCATCAAGGGTGTCGAGGGCGTGGACGACTTTGCCTCGATGCGCGAGGTGGTGACCCGCCGCTACAAGCGAGTCCAAGATTCGGGGTCCCCAGGAAGCGCCGATTCTGCGCTCCCTGGAGTGAAAGTAGAAAAGCAGACGATGCCAAGCCTGGTGCTGATTGACGGCGGCATCGGGCAATTGCACGCCGCCGCGCAGGCGCTGGAGGCGCTGGGCATCATCAACCAGCCGCTGGCCTCCATCGCCAAGCGCGAGGAGATCATCTACGTTCTGGGTCAGGAGGACGAGCCAGTGGTGCTCGACCGGCATTCGCCGGTGCTGCACCTGGTGCAACTGGTGCGCGATGAGGCCCACCGCTTTGCCGTGACCTTCCATCGCAAACGGCGGCAGATGCGTGACCGCAAGACCGAACTGCTGGACATCCCTGGCGTGGGTGAACGGACCACCAACCGCCTGTTGCAGCACTTCGGCAGCTTGCAAGCCGTGAAGGAAGCGGATGCCGCGGCGCTGGCCTCGGTGGTGAGCCGCCCCCAAGCCGACGCCATTCTGCGCTACTTTGGAAAGTCGGATAGCATTTAGCATTTAGCACTTAGCACTTGGTAGTTCGCAGTTACCCTTGAGCCGGCAGGGAGGCTGTAGCTTTGGCTAAATGCTAAGTGCTAACTGCTAGTTGCTACTGGAGACCTCATGAGCTCGGAAATGGAAGCGCTGGACAAAGCGAAGGAAGCAGCCGCAGAAGCCAGGGAACGAAAGCACCTGGCGCCGATCAGTCTCACCATTTCAATCGTGGCAGTGTTCGTCGCCACGATTTCGCTGCTCGGCCACCGAGCGCATACCGAAGAAATCCTGCTGCAGACCAAGGCCACCGACCAGTGGGCCTACTACCAGGCCAAGAACATGCGGCGCAGTAATCTGGAGGCGCTCTCCGATGTGCTTACGGCGCTGGAAAATACCAAGGCCGAACGCGCCCAGGAAGTGCAGAAACGCTTCCACGGTGAGATTGACAAATATCGCGACCAGCAGAAGGACATTCAGAGCGAAGCGCGTGCCCTGGAGGCGGAAAGGGAACGCGTCGGCCGCAAAGCCGATCGCTTCGACCTGGGCGAGGTGTTTCTGGAGATCGCGCTGGTCGTCACCTCCATCACCTTGCTTACGGATAACCGCCGCTACTGGTACTTCGGATTGGTGCTGGCGACGATCGGCATTGTCGCCGCAGCCCGCGGATTTATGGTGCACTGACGGAGCCTGCCGTCGCTGATTGAGGTTCACAAATGTAGTGACATTCGCATCGGATTTGTCATCACGAGCGAAACAAGGGATCTGCTTTCATTTGACGATAGAAAAAGCAGATTCCTCGCGCCAAACCCGGGTGCTCGTAATGACAATTCATAGGCAGGAACCAGGGGAGGTCATCAGCTTAGCTATGCCATACTTAGCTAAGGAGCTGCAATGCTGATCGCCACCATCCATCAAGCAAAGACCACGCTTTCGAAGTTGATTGAGCAGGCCGAACACGGCGAAGAGGTACTGATCGCACGCGGCAAGAAAGTGGTTGCCAAAATTGTGCCAATTGTTGCCGCGCCGAAATTCCGGCGATTGGATCTCTTCAAGAGCAAATTCATGGTCCCGGCTGATTTTTCGCAGCCGCTGCCTGACGACGAACTTGATGCCTGGGGCCATTGATGGTGGTTGCCCAGGCACCGAGCGAAAACCTGCCCTTGGTCAGCAACGAAAGAATTTTCGACATCTACGGCATCAAGAGAATCTAGTGAAGGCTGGTTAGTTGGCTAGTGGCTAGTGGCTAGTGGCTAGTGGCTAGAGCGTTTTCAGCGTTATTGTAGACCATACCCGCAATGAGAGAACCGAGCTAAGGCGTTGTCGGCAGTAATGGCTGCCAAGGCTTCTGCAATGGCGCTTTCCAGAGCTTCTGCGGTGCGGGCTTTGGCCGAGCGCAGCCCCTGCTTGATCTTCGACCAGGCTTGCTCAATCGGGTTGAAGTCAGGGGAATAGGGCGGCAGGTAAATCAGGCGCGCTCCGGTGGCGGTGATGAGTTGCTACACCCCGGCCACTTTGAGCTCAATCGCAACCCCTGGGCCACTTGCAGTTGCGCCTGCAATTCCCGCAGGGTCAGATCCGGTTGCTTGCGGATTTGCTCCCCCAGCCACGCCTGCACCGCCACCGTCACCCGGCTCACCGGGCCACGTCGCCACGGTGGCCGCTCGATCTGCCCCGTGCGCGTGCGGGTGGCGGAGATCTTCTTGGCCCAGCCCTCGCTTACCCCAAATTGTTCCGCCAACTCCCCCAGGGTCCCTTTGCCCTGCTCATACGCCTGCAAAAACTTTCGCCGCAAATCATTCGCGTAGGGTCGTGCCATCGGGTGGAGCAGAAAATCGCCACTAATAGTCTACACTATCGCTGAAAATGCTCTAATTGTCAAATGCTAATTGCTAACGGCTCTCTTCTATGGCTCCCATCCTTCTTCCCCAACCAGCGGAACGAAACGGCAGAGATCGTGCAAACTCACGATCGTCTTTGGTCCCACTTTGCGCACGACCTGCACCTGCTGCTCAAAGCGGCCTCCCACCGGCACCACCAGCCTGCCACCATCGGCAAGCTGCGCGACCAGGCTCACCGGAATTTTCGGCGCCGCTGCCGCAACCAGGATCTTGTCGAACGGAGCATGTGGTGGCAGACCAACGCTTCCGTCGCCCACCACAACGTGAACGTTGACGTAGCCAAGCCTCGCCAGGATCGCGCGCGCCTTCATGGCCAGCTCGGCGTGCCGTTCGATCGTCCACACCTCAGCCGCCAGCTCACCCAGGATGGCGGCTTGGTATCCCGTGCCCGTGCCCACTTCCAGCACACGGTCCGTGGGACGCAACTCCAGCGCCGCGATCATGATGGCCACGATGTAGGGCTGGGAAACGGTTTGGCCAGCGCCGATGGGGAGCGGGTAATCGCCATAAGCGTTGCCCAGGTCTTCGTGGGCGACGAACTCCTCACGCGGGACTTTTCCCATCGCAGCCAGCAGGCGGGGCTCGCGAATGCCGCGCGCACGGAGTTGCTCCTCCACCATGCGAGCGCGCCGCTGCCACGGGGTGTGGTGGCCGTTCATCGTTTTCGCTTACGGATTAGAACGTCGAAGCTGACCACGCCGTTTTCGTCACGTATCGCTTCCACGGTGTATTCGCTGTTGATGTTGTATTCGAACTGAATCACCTGCTGCGCCGACCGGGTCAGGTTGGTGATATAGGTGAGGGTCACGTTGTTTGAGACCTGCTGCTCGAAGGTGACACGGGCATTAGGATTGTTGTCGGGGCCGCCCAAGGAAGGATTGATGCGGATGGAGCTTACGCCGAATATCCTCGATACGCGGTTGGAAACCGCCTGGTTAATCGCCTGTCCCAGTAGGGCGCCCGAGGCGCTCTCGGCAAAGCCTGACTGCGGTGCAGCGTTCATCGCGCTTTCCTGTTGTGTCCGCCCGAAGGCCAGCAGAGCAATAATGTCTTCGCTGGAGAGCGGCGGGTCCGAGCGATAGGTGGTGTTCAGCCGCTCCATAGTGCCGTGCAAGCCGATGGTGATGTCGTAATCGCGGACCCGGGTGGTGGCCTCTACATCCAGAACCGGGTCAATGCGCACGGGGTTGGTAAAGGTAATATCGCCGCGCTCCAGGTGATACTTGGCGCCAGCCAGCTTGATATCGCCTTCGGCAATGTTGATGCGTCCCAGCAAGACTGGCCGAGCGGCCGTGCCCCGCAGCCGCAGATCCACGTCGCCCGCCAGTTTCGCCAGCGCCGTCTGTACCGTCAACTCGGGCGTGGAAACGATGCGCACATCCAGACGCAGATTATTGAGTGGCGAGTTTACAACCGGTATAGGCGCCGGGGTGGCCTTCGCCAAAGCGAAGGTCAGGTCGCTGGACGGAATCTGCGCGAACCGGGTAACCGTTACGTCTCCGCTCAAAATTGAGCTTTGCAGTGTGCCCACCAGGCGAAGCGATTCATCCGCCGTAACGCTGATTCCGGCATAGCGAAAGCGAATTTCAGTTCCGCTGGCGGTCAGGTTGACGCCGCCGGTCCGGCCGAAGGTTATGAAGCCGCCAAACGTCACCAGCCCGCCGCCAGTACGCGCTGTCAGGCGCTCCACTTCCAGCCGGTCCTGGTTCAAGACGAGGCTTCCGTTGATATCGCCAAGTCCGGCGGGCAGGTCAATCATCGACAGACCGCCGTGTTGGACATCGATGCGCCCCAAGATGGCGGGCTGCGCCATCGGACCATTCACGGTGAGGTCCAGATTCGAGATGCCGTACGAACTCACCTCAGGGTCAAGCGTGTGCACCACGTTCAGATCGACATGGCCATTGGCGCGCAGGGCCAGCCGGCGATCGTCTTTCAGGCTGGCGCTGCCGGTCAAGGTGAAGCGCGAATCGCCACTGGCCAGGGTGCAGCGTTGCACCGTGACCACTTGGTTCGCCATCGCAAGCTCCACGGGCCCATCGCTGGTGATCGCAACCCTTTCCACTTCCACGGCGAACTGGTCAAGGTAGAACTTGCCGTTCAGCAGCCGGGGCTGCTTCAGGGGTCCGGACAGTTCCGCATGTCCAGCCAGCGACGCGTGGTGGGTGACCCTTTGGCGGACCTCCGCCGGCAGGAAAGGATTGATGTCCAGGCCAGAAAACTCCAGCTTCAGATCCGACGGCAGATCGCCGCGCAGTTCAATCCCGCCATCCACCGCCAAGCTGGCCGCGGGGAAATTCGATCGCGCCGTGAGTTGCAGATGATAGCCATGGGTCACCGCATCGGCCGTAACGCCGCCGAGACGGTCCCCGTTGAGCACCAGGCCACTTACTTGCACGTGGGCAGTGATGAGCGGTTGTTCGATGGTACCCGATCCCTTGGCGGTGAACTTGCCGATGCCTCCTACTTGCATGCGCGGCATTTGCAGTTCGGGGATATTCGCCAGATCGAGGCTCTCGCCGGTCAGGTCGAAGCGCACCTCCTTGTTGCCGAAGTTGTAGGCAGCCGAACCCGTAAGTTCGCCGCGCATGGCCTGCATCTGGATGTCATCGAGTTGCGCCTCGTGATTTGCAAACGCGAGGTTCGCCGTGAGCGCCTTCAGCGGACGGCCGTAGGCTTGCCCTGCCGTCAATGAGAAATGTCCCGAACCGTGAGGATTTGCCTGCGTTCCGGCGGCCTGCACGGTGAAATTCAGAGTGCCCGTCACGGGATAATTCAGACCGGCGGCGCGCTGCAGGTCCGCGACGTCCGCATTGCGAATAGCAGCCTGCACCTGGAACGGCAGGTTCTCCGTGAAACTGCCTTTCGCCAGCGTTGCCGACCCATCCACCTCCAAGCGCGCGCCACCTTCCTGAATGACCCCGTGATGCACGGCAACGCCCGTGGACGAGTACTGCACGTCACCGGAAAACTGATCGATATGAATGCGCCGGGGTTGCGCCGTTGGATGTGGCGGAGGCGGCGGCGCAGACGCGAAGTGGAAGAGCAATCTCTTTTTCGCGGGCGCCGGGGTCGGGGGCGCCGGACCCTGCACCGTGGGCGTATAGATGTAAGTGAAGTCAGATGCCTCGACATGGCCGGCGATCTGCGGATCATTCAGCCTGCCGCTGACGGTGCCGTTGAAGCTTGCTCCGCCTGCGAGTTCAACCGGCGGTGGCGGGCTACCCATGGCCGTCAGCAACGGCTGGAACTCGGTCAGGCTAGTGGTATTCAGGACTACGTGCAGAGCCGCCGAGGTTGAGCCCAAAGTGCCCGTCGCACTCAAATGGGAGTGCGGGGTCGTCATGGTCAGGGCCGAAAAATCCATCACTTGCGCTCTGGGGTTGTAGCGGGCCCGCACTGTTGCGGTCACAGGCAACTGGTTGCCGGATGGTTGCGCCGGAGGGGTAACGTCGAGCGCCAGGTCGGCGCTGGCATCGGCCACGGACTGCGTCCACGCCAGATTCACCGTCCCTCCGACGCTGCCCACTGGGTTCAGCTTCTCGTACGGCACTGCCTTGGTGGAGAACATGCGCGCCAGCTCCGTCAGAGATAGGCCGGTCACCCGTAAGTGAGCCGTCCCCTGCTGCAGACCAGGGCCCGAGATTGGCGGAAAAATGGATTTACGCCTGTGGGGGCGTTGCTTCGCGCCGGGTTTCGCGCGTTCAGTGGTCTGTTCCAGGCTCGGTTTCATGCCACGGGTCGAGCCTGACAAAAGGTTTCTGACTTCGGCGTCGCCGGTCACTCCTCCACCCAGCAAGCGCCCCGCGATTCGACTGAGCGCCAGATTATCGCGCGCGAGCGAAAAATCCGCGCTTACACCCGCGTCGCGCACCTCGACTCCGTTGTCCAGATAGGTGACGCCGCGCGCCGCGACATACCCTCGCGTGGCAACGCCCGTGGTGGACGAATAGGTGCCCAGCCCGTCGAGCGTTGCCCTGCCACCGCGAAACTCGTACAAGCGGATGACCGATCCCAACTGTGCAACGTCCAGCGCACTGCTGTATTTGAACTCCAGTTCGGGGTTGTCGAAGTTGGTGAGCCTTCCAGTTGCCTGCAGGGAGGAATTTTCCGACGTCAGATTCAGCGACTTGATTTGCAGCCGGTTGGACCACAGGCTGAACGCCACCTCGCCCCGCGCCGCAACATTGCGGAGGTCCTGGTACTTTACGTCCATCTTGCCGGCTTGCACCGCGCCGTCATAGCGGTGATCGCCGCGATCGTAGGTCATGGCTGCAGTGACATCATCGGCGGCAAAATCAAGCGGCAACGCTCGGTCATTCACCAGCAACAAGCCGTTGTGCAGATCGAGGCGGGCGATCGCCAGATCGAACAATTGCTGCACCGGCGTGGCATGGCTGCGCAGCTTCGGCTCCGGAGCGTTAGTCGTCCCGTTGGGATTCACAATGAGGTGCACGACAGGACGGTGCAGGGTCAATTCCTTGAGGCTGATCCGCTTCTCCACGAAGGAGATGATGTGCAGCCGGACGTGGATGCGGTCAGCGTGCGCGTACGGCTGCTGGTCCGGAGCTTCCAGTCCGTGAATGGTCAGATCATCGGCGTCGAACTCAAGCTTGGACAGGTTCCAGCGAAAAGCACGCAACTCGACGCGGCCGCCGGTGGCCTCTTCCAAGGTGGCAATGGTTTTGCTACGGACCAGGTCCGCGAACCGAGGGCTTCGCACATACCACACCAGGACAGTAGCAGCCGCCAACACCACCACGCCGATTGCGGCCTCAATCCACAAGCGAGTGTGCGAACGGCGAAGCTGGGTTTCTGGTTTCATTCTCAGTTGGCGCCGGAGGCCCGGTTCTGCTCGACCGGAGCAGTTTCGGCGGGGATCGGCATGGTGCTGTGTATCTCTGCCTGCTGGCGCAAATTATGCAACCACACGTCCAGCATTTCATCCATGCGCTGCTGGACAAGCAACTCGCGAATCCTGCTTCCCACTTCGTCCAGAGGAACTATCTTGCCGCCATTTTTTTGCATATTGGGCAGCAACTGACTTTTGTAGTACGCCTCAACCTCCTCGGGCTGAACGTGCACGTTGGGACGCAGACGCACCTCCACAAAGTTCATCACTCGCACTTCAGTCCGCAGGTGCGCCTTTAATGTGTCCGGAGTAAGACCGTAGTTGGCGAGCACTTTCTGCCAACTGCGGTCGTCGGCGCCGTTCGGGACCTGCGCCCGGAGTTTGGCGACATCCTTGTCTATATCGCCTTGCGACGGCTGCAGGAAAGTCTCGCCGCCCATCTGCGCCTGCAACAACTGGCGGTCAATAAGGCGCTGCAAAGCCTTCGCCCGATCTGCCTGGGTGACCTGGGCGATGGGCTTCTGCTGCATAAACGCCTCGAAACCGATCGCCTCTTCCCAATCGCTCTGGAACAACGGCTGGCGGTTTACGGTGGCAACGATTCCATCGATGACCTCGCCCGCTAAGGCGAAAGGCGCAACCGTGGGCAGCAAGAACAATAAGCCAATCGTTAAATGGAAAATTCGTTTCCTCAAAATGTCTGTCCAATACTGAAATAGAAATTGATATGTCGCAGCGTTTCCACCGTATCCTTTTTCTGGACTGGGTACCGCGTCGGATTAAAGTTATAGCCAACGTCGAAGCGCACCGGCCCGACCGGTGTCTTATAGCGTAATCCCACGCCGACAGCCTGGGGGTTATAGTTAAAATTGCAGGTTGCCTTGCTGGTCGACGCCGAGCAATTGGCGATCGAGGGCTGACGGATTTGCAGCATCCCGCTGATGATATGGTTTGCAGTGTCGAACACGTTACCCATATCGTGGAAGAAAACAAATCCAAGGTTATCGCCTACGTAGGGCAAGGCCACGGGAGGAGTGCGAATCTCCAGGTTGTTGACGAACAGCCCCTGGCCGCCAATGGGAAATCCGGTTACCAAGTCGCGAGGTCCAGCCTGGTTGATGGAGAAGCCGCGCAGCGAATTGCTGCCGCCCGCGAAGAACAACTCGGGCAAGGGGACGGAAGTGGCCTCCGTCGGCAGCTTTCCCGAGGGTGGCAAACTGAGGAAGTGGTTGACGCCATAGGCATGCAAGATCCCAATTTGCGTGTTGCGCGCCAAGACCCAGCGCTTCTTAAAAGTGTAGTAGGTGGAATTCTGCACCAGCACCTTGCCAAAGTTCGCCTCGGAACCCAGCGCGCTGGTCGCCAAACTTAAATCCGCGATGTTATAGCTTCCCTTGTGCGAATCGATGGGATTGTCGCGCGTGTCGCGCACATAGGTGAAACTCGGAATGGCCAGCAGCACCGGCTTCGAATACAACGGGATCAGAGTGGGATCGATGACCAGGCTATTGGGATCGATCGACACGCGCTGATAACTTAACCGGTAAAGCAGGGTGATCGCCCGATTATATTTCTGCTCGGCCTGCAGGGTCCCATCCAGCCGCTGCGAGGTGAAGGTATTCACGTCGGCCGTATTGTCGTAGAAGACGGTGGCGTTGAGGCGCCACTTCTCGCGGTGAAACAGGCGGGGCGCGTCATAGCCAATCAAGGCACGGCGGGTCAGCAAACCGGCCCGCACCCGCATGGTGAGCGTCTGGTCCCGTCCGAACATGTTGAGGCGAGTGACTTCCAGTACTCCGTTGGGACTGACGCCGGTTTTGCCTTGTGGGTTGTTGGTGGTGGGAATATTGCCGGTGGCAAACTCGATGCCGCCCCCATAGCGGAAGGTCCAACGCTTGGCCTCGTGCAGGTTGAAAAGCACATCCTTGGAAGGCGCCTGGCCATCGGGATTTTGCACCGCCACGTCCACCTGGTTGAACAGGCCCAGGTCGTAGAGGCGGCGTTGTGAATCCACCATTCGGGCCTGGCTCAACGGATCGCCGTCGCCAAAGCGCATCTGGCGATCCACAATGTAAGGACGGGTGTACTCTCGCCCGCTCACCAACACGCGATCAACGAAGACCTGTTCCCCCTCGGTGATCGTGTAGGTCACCTGCATGCGCTGCGGCTCGCCCGGCGCCGGCGATGCGGCGGCCTCAAACTGCACATTGGGAAACCCGTGATTGTAATAAAAGTAGGTCACGGCGTCGCGATCGCTGGCGACGTTGACTTCACTGTAGGGCTGGCCCTCCACTTCGCTCATTAACGGGGTCAAGCGCTCCCGCGGGAAGCTGTGATTGCCTGCCACCTGCAACGACTTCACCAGCGTCTGCCGGCCTTCCTCAATCTTGATCACTACCCCCATCTGGCCTTCCCGGCCCTGATAATCGTCCTGCAGGTCGGCAGTGACTTTGACATCAAGAAACCCGTTTGCCTGGTAGAGGTTCTTGAGGACGGTCAGATCGCCGGCCAGCAATCTCTGACTGAAACGGCCATTCGGCAGAAGCACGCTTGACGACTGCAACGCCATGCGCTCGCGGATGGTGTCGCCATCGAAATACTTGTTGCCTTCCAGGCGCACCGCGGCCAGCTTGTGGCGCATGCCGGCATCAATCTGGTAAATGATGTTGAGGTGGTTCTTCTCCAGTGACGGCTGCTGTGCCACTTCCACCGTGGCGTCGAAATAACCTTGCGTCTGCAGGTAGTCGCGCAGGTTGCGGCGTCCTTCGTTCAGCAAATCGTCGTCCACCGCGTTCTCCTGGTAAACCGGAACCAGCTTCCTTAATTGCCGTTTGCTGATCTTCGCGCCCTCGGCGGTAATTGCCACCGTGGGTCCCTCTTCCGCCTTGAAGACATAGTCGAGACGGTTGGTGTCGGGATGGTAGCGATGGTCGATGAGCGAGACCTGGGCCTCCAGATGATCGTTCTTCTGATACTTCTGGCGTAGCCGCTCCAGGGCGCGGGTAACGTGCTCCCGCTTCACTTTGTCGCCAGCCTTCAGCTTGGTAAGGCTGCGCACCTGGTCGGGCGAAATGCCGGCTTCCCCTTCGATGGTGACCGCGCCTACCCTCGCCAGTTCGCCCGGAACCACGTGAAAATTTATGTCCATTTGCCGGGTGTCGTAGTGGGGAATGAGATCATAGGTAATGCTGGCCTTGTAGTAGCCATTGTCCGCCATCACCTTCAGCATGCGTTCGACAGAGCGATCCACGTTCTCCTGCGAGAAGGTATCGCCCAAATCGAATTTGCTGGACTCCACCAACTGGTGCGCCTTGGGACCCGTCTTAGGCGGCGTTCCGTCCACGTTGACGCCGCCGTTGAAGTAGTTCTCGGTGGCAACAAAAACCAGGGACAGCCCCTTCTGCTGGCTGGACTCGGCCTCAACCTGCAGCGTGGCGAAGCGTCCGGTGGCGTAGAGGACCCGCAGACTGGCGCGGATTTTTTCGCGATCCAGCGGCTCCCCGGTTTTCTGCGCCAGCAATTGCCGAAGCATCTCCGGGTTGGTGCCCTGGATACCGCGAAACTCGATGGCCTGAACGGTCTCGCCCTGGTACTTGCTCAGTTCGCCAAGCGCCGTGGGAAGTTCGGCCTGGGAGGCCGTGGGGCCGGGATTTTGACCGGTGGTCAAGGGCCCAGTTTGCGGCCACGCCAAGGGAGCGCTCAGCACCAGCCAGGCGCACAACAACGCAATTTCATGGAACGATGACGTGATTGGCTCCGTCAAACTCTGACCTTCAGCACTGGCGCCTACCCGGAGGGCCTCGTCCGGCAAGGACCAGTCTGGTATGCCATGCCGGCGAAGATAAACCCGGTCCTCACCGCGAAGTGAATGTCGAATCCCTATAATAAACAAGGAAGCCTTCCCCGGAGCAGGTACCGTCGTTGGAATTCGCCGAACGCTATTCCCGCCAGATCCTCTTTCCACCCATTGGGCCGCAAGGACAGAAGCAGCTTGCGGCGGCGCGGACCGCGATTGTGGGATGTGGAGCGACCGGGTCGGCCATGGCTTCCTTGCTCGGCCGCGCCGGTGTAGGCAGCCTGCGCCTCATCGATCGCGACTACGTCGAGCCCAGCAATCTGCAACGGCAGCTGCTGTTCGATGAGGCCGACGCCGCCGAGTCTCTGCCCAAGGCCATCGCCGCCGCCCGCAAAATTAGAGGTTTCAACTCGGAGATTGCAGTCGAGCCACACGCCGCGGACCTGACGCCCATCAATGTGGAGGCCTTGCTCAGCGATGTTGACCTCATCCTCGACGGCACGGACAATTTCGAAACCCGCTACCTGATCAACGACTTTGCCATCTGGAAGAAATTGCCGTGGATCTACGTCGCCGCTGTGGCCAGCTACGCGGTCACCATGACCATCCTTTCCGGCGAGACGGCGTGCCTGGCCTGCGTTTTTCCCGATTCCCCCCGTGGCATGGTCGAGACTTGCGACACTGCGGGCATTCTGAATTCGGCCGTGAACTTTGTCGCCTCGATTGCCTCTACCGAAGCCATCAAGCTGCTGGTCGGCGCCCGCGACCAGGTCCGGCGCACGCTTCTGTCTTACGACGTGTGGAGCAACGACTTCGCGGAGATCAAGACGGCCAAGCCTCGGCTGGGTTGCCGGGCGTGCGACCGGCACGACTTTGTCCACCTCGCCGGCGAGGGACGGCCGCACATCACGCTCTGCGGGCGCAATTCCGTCCAGATCCATGAACGCCAACGGCCCGTTGATTTCGACGAACTCACCCGCCGCCTCACCCCTCACGGCACGGTGCGGCACAGCGAATTCATTCTCAAATTCTGGCGCGATCCGTACGAGCTGACGCTCTTCCCCGACGGCCGGGCCATCATCAAGGGCACCACCGACACTGCCATCGCGCGCAGTTTGTATGCGCGCTATATCGGGTCGTGAGGAAGGGGCTAGGGGTCAGGGGCTAGGGAAACCTGAATGCTGAATCCTGAATGAATCCTGAATCCTAATCCCTGGCCCCTAGCCCCTAACGGCTAATTGCTTCTTCTGATATCTTTTCCATTCACCTTACCCGAGACCGCTTGAATGTCTGTATCCGAAACCCTGGTCGATACCCGCCCGCAGCCGAGCAAGTCGTATCGCTGGTTGGTGCTGATCTTCGTCAGCCTGGCCATGTTCGGCAATTACTACATTTACGACAGCATCAACCCGCTGGAGCGCATCTTTCTCCAGCAGTTGAATTACTCGGCTTCCATGTTCGGCTGGCTGAATGCCAGCTACAGCGTGGCGGCGGTGGCAACGCTGTTGATCGGCGGCATCCTCATCGATCGCTTCGGAATCAAGCAATCTTTAATGCTCTTTTCAGCTCTCATTGTTTTGGGAGCTCTGTTGACGTCCCTCAGCGGAAATTTTTATCTCATGGTCGCTGGCCGTGCGGTCGTTGGACTGGGCGCGGAATCGCAGATCGTGGCGGTTACGACTGCCCTGGCACGGTGGTTCAAGGGCAGGGAACTCAGCTTCGCGTTCGGCATCAATCTCACGATTGCCCGAATCGCCTCCATCGCAGCCGACAATTCGCCGACATGGGCCAAGTTCGCCTTCTTTCCCAACGGAGTCAATGCCCAGCCCAGTTGGCATCGTCCCCTGGTACTCGCCGTGGTTGTCGGCTCCACGGCCGTGATCGGCGCCCTGGTGTACTGGGCGCAGGAGACCTATGCCGAGACGCGCTACCACCTTGGCAAGTCGAGCGAGCCGGACAAGCTAAGTTTCCGCGAAGGACTGAAATTCAATCCTTCCTATTGGTACGTAGTGGCGCTGTGCTTCACGTTCTACTCCGGAATCTTTCCCTTCCGTACGTTTGCCATCGACCTGTTCACCAGCAAATACCTATCGCAGATGGGTGCGTTCGCGAGTTCGACCGCTGCCTTCGCTGTGGCCCAGCAAAAAGCGGGCTGGCTGAACAGTCTGCTTCCCTTCTCTGCCATGATTGCCACACCGCTCTTCGGCCTGCTCGCCGACCGCATCGGCAAGCGCGCCGGCCTCATGGTCATCGGATCGTTCCTGATGATGCCGGTGTACCTGATGATCGCCTACAGCAGCATTTCGCTGTTGGTGCCGGTGTCGCTGATGGGGATTGCCTTCTCGCTGATTCCGGCGGTGATGTGGCCCTCCGTCGCCTACATCGTGGATGAGCGGCGGCTGGGCACCGCCTACGCGCTGATGAGCTTATTGCAGCAGATCGGTTTCTTTATCTTCAACCTGGCTATCGGGAAGGCCAACGACATAAGCCACGCCGGACCCACCCATTTCGGCGGCTACGCGTTGGGAATGTGGATCTTCTCGATTCTGGGCTTTTTGGCGTTGTTCTTTGCCCTGTTGTTGCGTCACCGTGAGACCGGCCCCAACGCCCACGGACTGGAGACCATTACCACCCATTCGCAAGCGTGATAGCCCGCCGTGAGCAGGCGCGCACTCGGTTCTAGCCGAAAGCCAGGCGTCGGCAGTGAACTGTGCAGCGAACTGTGCGAACCGCCAGCGCTTTACTTGGAAGCGCCTGGCGCCAGACCCTCATACTTCAGCATGGGTCCAATGCTGGGCGGACCGCCACGCCACGCTTCGTACATTTTCTCAAGGTCCTCGGTGTTGCCCCGCGATAACACCATGTTGCGGAGCCGATCACCATTGGCCCGAGTGAGACCGCCGTGGTCTTCGAACCATTGGAAAGCATCGTCGTCGAGCATCTGGGTCCATAGGTAGGCATAGTAACCGGCGGCATATCCGCTGCCCCAGATGTGGGCGAAGTAGCTGGAACGGTAACGCGGCGGCACATAGCTGATCGCCAAGTGAGTTTGTTCCAACGCCTCGGTTTCGAATGCATCCGGCTTCTCGGTTGGCGCACTTGCCGGCAGCGCGTGCCACTTCATGTCCAGTTCGGCCGCCGCCAGCAACTCGGTGATGTCGTAGCCCTTGTTGAAGGTGCCCGACTTTTTAATCTTCGCCAACAACTCCGCCGGCATGGGCGCGCCCGTCTTGTAGTGCTTGGCGTAATGCTGGAAAACCGCGGGGTAGGTGGCCCAATGCTCATTGAACTGCGATGGAAATTCGACGAAGTCGCGCGCCGTTTCGGTCCCGGACAGACTGGGGTATTCGGTGTTGGCGAACATGCCGTGCAACGCGTGACCAAATTCGTGAAACATGGTCTTGACATCGTCCGAGGTGAGCAGAGCGGGCTCGCCCGCAGCGGGCATGGAGAAATTGGCGACGTTACTGACTACCGGGCGCGTACCGAGCAATTTCGACTGGCCGACCAGGTTGTTCATCCACGCGCCACCTTGCTTGTTGTCGCGCTTGAAGTAGTCGCAGTAAAACAGCGCCAGGGACTTGCCGTCGGCGTCAAAAACTTCGAACACGCGCACCCCCGGGGTATAGACAGGGAGGTCTTTGCGCTCCTTGAAGGTGAGGCCATAGAGCTGGTTCGCCGCGTAGAAAACCCCGTTCTCGAGCACATTGTTAAGCTCGAAATACGGTTTGACCTGCTCCTCGTCGAGATCGTACTTGGCTTTGCGTACCTGCTCGGCGTAGAAGTCCCAGTCCCAGGGCTGGATCTCAAATCCGCCCTTCTGCTCGTCAATCACCGCCTGGATGTCTTGGGCTTCGCTGGCCGCCCGCGCCGTTGCCGGAGGTACCAGCGCGTTCATAAACTTCAGCGCGGCTTCCGGGGTTTTGGCCATCTGGTCTTCCAGCTTCCACGCAGCGAAGTTGGGAAACCCGAGCAGCTTGGCTTTCTGGGCGCGAAGCTGGGCGATGCGCGCGATGGTGTCACGGGTATCGTTGGCATCGCCGCGTTCCGCGCGGTTCCAGGAGTCTGAGAACAGCGCCTCGCGCGTAGTGCGATTCGTCAGAGAGACCAGATCGGGCTGCTGCGTCGTGTTCTGCAATGGAAGGACGAAGCCCTCCGCCTTGCGGGCTTTTGCCGCTTCGGCCGCAGCACTGATCTCGGCATCGCTGAGGCCAGCCAGCGCCGCTTTGTCCTTAGTCACGTAGGCGCCAGCTTTGGTGGCAGCCAGCAGCTTGGTAGTGAAGTCGTTGGACAAGGTCGCCAATTCTGCGTTGAGCTTCTTGAGCTCGGTCTTGTCAGCATCGCTGAGCTTGGCCCCGGCATGTACGAACTCATCGTAGGAATGCTCCACCAGGCGCAACGATTCAGGATCGAGCTTGAGCGCCTGGCGATGCTGGTAGATCGTCGCCACCCGCTGAAACAGCTTGGGGTCGAGAAAGATTGCGTCCTGGTGAGCCGCCAGTTTCGGCGCCTCCACAGCCCTCACCTTCTGCAGCTCTGGATTGGTATTGGCGGCGGTCACGGCGAAGAACGCAGATAGGACCCGCTGCAATAACTGACCGCTCTTCTCCATTGCGACAAAGGTGTTCTCGAAGGTCGGCGGCGCGGGATTGTCCGCAATCGCCTGGACCTCCTTGCGCTGCTCGGCCATGCCCGCCTCCATCGCCGGTTGATAATCTCCGTCCTTGATCTTGTCGAAAGGAGGCGCCTGAAACGGCAGCGTGCTGGGCGCGAAGAAAGGGTTGGCAGGACCAAACTTCTGACTGGAAGCTTGCGCAGGGAGAGTGCCCACGGCAATGACGATGGCAGTAGCAAGAATCAGAATATTCATGGCTAATAGTGTAATCGTTGCAAGCCCGAATATGGTTCCAATTTGCAGCGGAGGTCTCAGCCCGGCCATCGTGGAACCGACGACCGGCCGCTACGCCGAAGTCAGCGCGTCGCGCGTGGCTTTCAGCGTGTTGATCAGCGATTCCTTGGGCAGCTTGCGGATAATCGGCTCGATCACCCATCCCAGCCCAAGAGGGATGTCGCGCGTCAGCGAAATAGCGCGGCACTCGATGTACACGCCGTCATCCCGCTCCTGGAAACGCCAATAGGAATACAGACGCCACAAGAATCCGTAACCGGTGTCGGGCGGCAGCACCTTTTCTTTTTCCGTGCCGGCATCGTCCACTTCAGCGATTCGTGTGGTATGGGAGCGGCAGCACCAGCGAGCGTCGTCCACCGATGAATAATGCACGTCGTGGTCGGTGTCGAGCACCACGGTAATGATTTTCTTTTTCAGCAGCCGCAGGAAGATCTGGAAATCGTCACCGTTGTGGGAGATCAGCTTCGAGTCCATCACCTCGGGCTGGTAAACATTTTTGTGGTTGTCGTAATTCTGAATGAGGGCGAGGGTGGCAGCGACGGTTGCGTGCGGAATGAATGCGGCCCCGATCCAATCGTGGATCAGGCCATTCGGCACCTTGACGGACGCGTCTCCCGACCATAGTTGCGCAGCGATGTCTCCATGCCGCACTTGCTGTGTCATCTGGCGATCGGCGTCAGACCACAGGAATGAGCCGTGCCCATGCAACGACGGTTCCATGGCTGCTTCGGCCTCGCGGATGTACGCTTCGAAAGCCGCCAGCGTACGAGGCTTCAGCTGCACAATGTTGGCAGTCTGCGCCATAAGGGTCTGGCCTATTGCGAATCGTGAGCCGCCAGGATGCGATTGTCAAGGATGGGGTGTGCGTTGGGACAACGCGGCTATGTCGCAACCTTCTAAGCCGTGGCGCGGCGGCGCTTTTTCGGCCGCTTCGGTTTCTCGGGTTTCTGGTGACGAGCTTCCATCTCCGCGATGCGCTTCCGCAGTTCTTGCAGCTCTTGTAGTTCGGTACCGGCCTCGCTTGCCTTTTCCGTCGCCGATCCTGGCACGAACCTCTTCATCATTTGCAGCGGGGAGAGGGCCACCGATTGCACATCGGTCAAACGGCTTTCCAGCGTGTTCTGCACTTTCTTGTAAGCATCAAACGCCGATTTCAGATACCACATGATGAATTCCTGGCCGACGCGGTCCGACGCTACGATGAGCTGCCGCAGCAGTTCCAGCGGCAATCCGGTGGGCTGCTCCTTCGCGTCTTCCACGATGATCTGGGTCAAGGTCACACGGGTCAGGTCCTCACCGGTCTTGGCATCGACAACTTGCAAGTCTTTCCCGTTTCGGACTAGAGCGGCGATATCTTCCAGGTTGATGTAGCGGCTCCCAGAAGTGTCGTAGAGTCTGCGGTTTGCGTACTTCTTGATGACTACCTTGCCAGGGCCCACTGGCTGCCTCCTTGTTGCATTGCAAAATAATTGTACTTTTAGATTGACAAGCAGCGCAAGGAATACTAGGGTTAACTTGATGCTGCAATGCAGCAAAAACGGAGGTCATTATGCCTAGAACAATTAAGCCCGAGCCCACAACCACACACGCCCGGGAGTCATCCTTTGTTTCCTTGCTGTCGGGATGGGTGCAGCAGGGGGTAGAGAATTTCTTTGCCACGCAACGGATCCTGGTAGATCTGATCACGCGTCAGAATGCGGATGTCATGCACATGCTGCGGGAGCGGTTGAACGACCCCGCCTATTGTCCGGCCGAGGTTTTGACCGATCTGACCGGCGAGGGAGTGACCAACTTCGTTGAAGGACAGAAGTTGCTCCTCAACTTGGCCCGCCAGGAATACGAACTGGTCACCAACGGCGTGAAAGAGCGGGTTGGCGGTTCGCCGGCAGCCACCGCCCTCACCGATTTCATGCGTCGCGGTTTTGATACCTTTGTCGAGATGCACCAGGAGATCCTTAAGATCGCCAACAAACAGATGCACACCTGGCTGACCGCGGTTAAGGCCGGTAAGCCTTACGACAGCGAAGGCCTGGTCGAGGCCGCTCGCGAGAGCTTCGACACTTTCGTCCACGCGCAGAAGAAGTTCCTGGACGTCATTGCCGACGAGGCCAGCAAGGCTACCGGCAAGAACGGCGCAGCCAAGCACATGAAGGCGACGGAAATCACCGAGTTGGCACGCCACGCCACCGATGCTTTTATCGAGGCACAAAAGAAGCTGGCGGACGTAGCCGGCCGCCAGGTCCATGCCAACCTGAAAGCCACCAACCGCGGGCTGAACATGATTTCACCCAATGCGTTTACGCAATTGCCGGATTTCACCCGTGAAAACGTGAAGCATTTTGTGAATGCGGAGAAGGCCTTGATCGACACCGTTACCAAACGTACCCCCGAGCACAAACCCGCTCGCAAAACAACGCACCGGAGACCGCGGACGATCAAGGTAAAAACAGCTCACGTTGCAGCCTGAAACTGAGCTGATGCTGTAGAGATGTATCTCTTTAGCGTGTGAGTTGTCGAAAGCTGTTCGGCGTGCCGCAGCACCGATACTGCGGCACGCCGTTCAGTTTCTGCACGTACCTGAATGGGAAATCATTCCAGCCCTGGCATTCCCCTGTTGCAGAAAATCTACAAATTTCTGGCAACTCTTGACAGCTCCAGCTACACTGACCCTCCGGAGATAGCGCGCAACGTCCGCCCAGGCTGTTGGGCGTCGGCTCTTCGCTGGACTTGGACACCGCAAGATGAGGCTCAAGCACAACGGACCGCTCCGGATCAACCATGGCCTCGCCCAACTACGGCTATCGACAGGACCATGTAGAGGCTGACGTTACCATTTGGAAGGAAGCGTTGTTTGGGGCAGAGGTGCTGTTACTGCACGCCTCCCCCATCTATTACGGTCTAGGCATACCGCATGGCAACGGTTCCGGAGTCGTCTTGGTTCCGGGATTCCTGGGTACCGACACCTATCTGAAGCAACTGCATTCCTGGCTCCGGCGGATTGGCTACCAGGCTTATTTTTCCGGTATTGGCCTGAATGCCGAATGTCCCAATCTGCTCATCCAGCATCGTCTCAATGACAACATCGCCAAGGCGCTTGACCAAACCGGGCGCAAGATCCATCTCATCGGCCATAGCCTGGGCGGCATCATCGCCCGCTCGGTAGCCAATCAAAGGCCGGACGATATCGCATCCGTAATCACCTTAGGGTCACCCTTCCGGGGAACGGTGGCCCATCGCACCGTCCTGAATGCCGCTAACGCCGTCCGCAAGCGAATTTTGCAAGAGCACGGCCCCGGAGTGCAGCCCGCCTGCTACACCGGACGCTGCACCTGTAACTTTCTGGCTTCCCTGCGCCGTAAGATGCCCCGCTCCATGGTCGAAACCGCAATCTACACCCGCCAGGATGGCGTGGTGGATTGGCGGTACTGCATCACCGGCAATGCCAACAGCGATTTTGAAGTTTCAGGCACGCACATCGGGTTGGCCTTTAACGCATCGGCTTACACCATCATTGCGAATCGCCTGGCGGAGGCAACCACCGTCGACTAGGAAGAGCTGGCGAACAGCGCATCTGCGCTGCGGCCGGCGATCGCGGACGTTCCCGCAGCGATCGTTGCAAGCATCTACTGTGACCTCGCCACTCAACTTTCTATGAAGGTTGCACCCGTTATCTGGCCCGGTTGATCCGTGCGGCCGGTATCTCTACAGCATATTCCGCAAAATTTTCCAAACACCTCCATCACACAACGGTTGTGATAAGAGCGAGAATTTCGTACCGCCCGCCGCGGTTCCAATTTGGGAATGGAACCACAAACATTTCATTTTGTTACTGATCCCGATCCTCCTATGGCGCAAACTGGATTCAGGCACAGTCGGGACGGAACCAGTAAGGCAAAGCAACGCCCACGGTTCACGACCCACTGCAAACTTGTAATTGGCCGCCCTGCTCCAACTTGAGGGCGAGCAAAAGGAGATTTAGCATGCGGCCCAGGATTCTGTTCGTCGTGTTCTTATTCGTTCTTCTAACCTCTCTCACTGGTTTCTCCCAACAAACCGACATCAGGCAGTTCAGCACATTTGGCGGTTTTTCCTATCTCAGCACGCCGTCGTTGAACCTGACTCAGCGCGGATTTGATGGGGACTTTGGCGTCAACGTGCGCAGTTGGCTGACGCTTGGTGGCGATTTCAGCTACTCCGTTGGCAGCAGTTCGTTGGTCCCGAAATATCTTAATGCAGCCACACAGGCGAAATTAGCGCCGTTTCTGCCATATCTCCCTCCGGGGTACGTATTGGCGGTCCCTTACGACTCTGCGACCTATACGTATGAGGCCGGACCACAATTCAATTACCGCGGATTTAGAAAGGTGACCTTGTTCGTGCGTCCGGCGCTGGGGGCCCTGCACGCGGCCGTCACGGTCAAGCCGGGCGACCCCATCGCCAAACAGATTGTCAACGGCCTGCTAGGCACGAATCCGACGAAATCTGACACGGCAGTGTTTTACGGCTTCGGGGGCGGGCTGACCTGGGAGGTCACACCGAACTTTGGCCTTCGCGTAGCCACCGACGTGGTCCACTTTAACTATTTCTCGGACTTATTGAATGGCGGTCGCAACAGCGTGCGCCTCACGGTGGGAACGAAGTTCTCGTTTGGCAAGAACATCCTGGCTAAGTAGCGTAAGCATGGTGGCCGGCTGCCGCGTTTGGTCCGAGGAGTAGATCGCTACGCTGCCGGAATCTCGGCCGAACCGCCAGTTACAAACACAAGTAAACCATTGCTCCGCGCGGCCGACGAGGCTGCGCGGAGCAAGCGCGGTTGTTTGTCCTGGAGGGACCCTGCCGCCGAGCAATGGGGAATGTCCAACAATCCCCGCGCTCACATTAAGACGCCACCGTTTTCGACGGCCAAATTCTCCTTGCGCGGCAACCAGGAGATCCACGTTCAGTTGCAGTAAGGGGACGCTTTGCTGGTCGGCTCGACGGAAACTCTCGCTACTTAGTTCACTCAATCTTCTTTGTAAACGAGGTTTGCCATGCGAAAACTTCCCGCCGTCGAAGAGGCCAGGGCCATCATGACGGAAGGAATGGAGTGGGGAGTCTGGACCTGGCTGATGGAAAAGAAGCGAGTGCGGGAGATCGCCGATAAAGCCAGGGCCGCCCTCGATGAATGCGAGACGAAGGTCAAGGCCAGATGGAGCGACGATCTGAAGATTGCTTACAATCAACTAGTGTCGGAAAGCGGCGACGTTAAGCAAGCGCGGCAGGAAGCAAAGTCCGCGAAAAAGCAAGAAGCGCCCAAGATCGATTCCAAACTTATGGCCGCAGTCAAGCAGGTGAAGGAAGCGGATGACGACGCCTACAACGCCCATGAGGATGCGGAGGATGTTTTCGCCGAAGCCGAGAAGCGAATGAGTACCAGCGGGACCCGCGAAGGGGCCCGCAAGGCCCTCATCGCCTACCATTTGCATGAGGCTGCCATTCGCAAGGCGGAAGCGCTCGCCCGCGACAAGTACAAGTAATGGTAGGCTCCCACCGCCTTCTCCGAACCTTTAGTTCCCCCAGAAAACGGCGACGGGATCCTGTTTTCCGGCCATCGGGTCCTCGACGATTCGCAAGATCACCGCTCCAGTGCTGCTGCTTTGCGTCGCCAAGTCGTACCCATTTCTGCGATTCACTACCCACGTGGGGATTCGATCCCGAGGGTCATCGAGTTCCGGATGAAACTCGTGAACCTTTCGCCCGCCGAAAGCATCCTTATTGTTCATGTGTTAGCCGAGGAGAGACCGTGAAATACCTTGCAATTATGACGCAATCGGCGCTGGTTCTGTTCGCGATCCTGGCAAACTCGGGGTGTAGCCGTACGGAGGCGAAACAACCTGCGCGGCCACCCATGCCGGTAAAGACGCAGACGGTCAGTCTTGAACCCGTGCCCCGAGCGGACGAATACGTGGCCACGGTCAAGTCGCGGCGTTCCGCCAGTATTCAGCCCCAGGTGAGTGGCACGCTTACCCGCATCCTGGTCAAGTCGGGCGATCACGTGCGCGCGGGGCAGGTATTGATGACCATCGATCCGCTAAAGCAACAGGCCACGGTGGATGAGCAGCGCAGCACTGAGGCACAGAAAAAAGCCATCTACGACTACAACAAGATCGAGTTGGAGCGGCAGCTCGTGCTCTACGAATCCGGGGTGACCAGCAAACAAAGCTATGACCAGGCGGTGCAGGCGTTCGCCAATTCAAAGGCCGACTGGGAAGCCGCCACCGCGGCCAAGATCACGCAGCAGCGCGAGCTTGCCTACTACAACCTGGAGGCCCCCTTTGCCGGCATCGTAGGCGACATCCCGGTGCACTTGGGGGACTACGTTTCGTCGCAGACCTTATTGACCACGGTTGACGAGAACCAGGAGTTGGAGGCCTACATCTACATCCCGACGGAGCGGGCCGGCGACATCCGCATGGACCTGCCGGTGCAAATCGTCAACAGCACGGGGGAGCTGATCGAGAGTTCAAAGATTTATTTCATTTCGCAGCAGGTGGATAACGCTCTTCAGGGGGTTCTGGTGAAAGCGCCCATCCACAGTTCGCTCGACCGGTTCCGCAACGAACAACTGGTGAAGGCGCGGGTGATTTGGAGCACGGCCCCCACGCCAACCGTTCCGGTACTGGCGGTTACGCGTATCGGCGGGCAGCCATTCGTTTACGTCGCTGCCCAGCAGGGGAATGGACACGTCGCCAAACAGCGCGCAGTAACTCTTGGCGACACCGTCGGCAATAACTATGCCGTGACCGGCGGCCTGACGCCCGGTGACCAGGTCATCGTCTCCGGCACGCAGTTCCTGATCGACGGCGTACCCATTCAGCCAATCAGCTAGCCAACACCACCCGATGAGTAGCAGATTTTGCCGGTGGTGGCCGGTGCCGGAGAGGAACTTTTCGTTTGGTTGACTTTTTCATTCAAAGGCCTATTTTTGCCACGGTCTGCGCACTGCTCATAATTCTTGCGGGAGCCGTGTGCATTCCTACGCTGCCCATTTCACTCTATCCCAACCTGGCACCGCCGCAAGTCAACGTCACCAGCAATTACGTCGGCGCCAATGCCCAGGTGGTAGAGTCCGCGGTCACCATTCCGCTGGAGCAGCAGATCAATGGCGTCGAGGGCATGCACTACATCACCTCGGCCAGCTCCAACGACGGCACCAGCAGCATCGATGTGACTTTCCGCACCGGCTACGACCTGAACATTGCAGCGGTGGACGTACAGAACCGCGTGGCCACCGCGCAAGGCCGCCTTCCCCAGGAAATTAAGAACACCGGGGTCACCATCACCAAGGCAAACCCAAACTTCGTGTTTGGCGCCGGGTTCTATTCGCCCGACAACAGCCTCTCCAACCAATACATCTCGAACTACCTCGACGTTTACGTCAAGGACGCGTTGAAGCGCGTGCCCGGCGTCGGCGACGTGATCATCTTTGGGGAGCGCAAGTATGCCATGCGGATCTGGCTTGACCCGAGCAAGCTGGCTGCGCGCCAGTTGACCGCCGCCGACGTGGTCGCCGCCTTGCAGGAGCAAAACGTCGAGATCCCTGCCGGACAGTTGGGGCGCCCGCCCTCCAATCCCAAGCAGGATTTCCAGGTGACCCTGCGGGTCATAGGACGCCTGTCGGACCCCAGGGAATTCGAGAACATCATCCTGAAGAACACCCGTAACGGCATCGTTCAACTGAAAGACGTTGGACGGGCCGAGATCGGCTCCGAGAATTACGATTCCAACCTGATGTACAGCGGGCACCAAGCCATTGGTATCGGGGTTCAGCAGCTCTCGAATGCCAACGCGCTGGCGGTGGACCAGCAGGCGAAAGCGGCGTTGGCGGAGCTGGCGAAGTCTTTCCCGCCCGGAATCAAATACGTGATCGCCTTCGACACCACCACCGTGGTTGGCGACTCGGTGCGGGAAGTAGTGACCACCCTGGAGGAAGCGATTTTTATCGTAATCGCGGTGATCTTCCTCTTCCTGCTGGACTGGCGCGCGACCATCATTCCGGCAGTCACAATTCCGGTCTCATTGGTCGGGACCTTCGCCTTCATCAAGATCTTCGGTTTCTCCATCAATTCGCTGACCCTGTTTGGCATCACTCTGGCCACGGGATTAGTGGTGGATGACGCGATCGTGGTCATCGAGAACGCGCAGCGCCACATTGATACGGACAAGACCAGTCCGCGCGCGGCCACCTCGGCAGCCATGAAGGAAGTGTCGGGGGCGGTAGTGGCGACGTCGCTGGTGCTGATCTCGGTATTCGTTCCGGTATCGTTCTTCCCCGGCACCACCGGAATTCTCTATAAACAATTCTCCTTGACCATCGCGTTCGCGATCGCGATCTCGCTGTTCAATGCGCTGACCCTGTCGCCCGCGCTGGCGGCCATCCTGTTGCGCGGCGAGGAATACAAGTATTCAGCCTTTGACTGGACGCGCATTGGCTGGCTCGCAACCGCGTATCGCAAGTTTGCGCGCGGCGTCGATCGCGCTATCCGTGGCCTGGCTTCCGGCTACGGGAAAGCCATTACCGCAACCTTGAAATTCCGCTACGTCATGGTTGCGCTGTTCTTTGCCGGACTGGCTGCCACCGCCTACATGTATATTCACGTTCCTACCGGCTTCGTGCCGCAGGAAGATCAGAACTATTTCATCGTGGTCGTACAGGCGCCGCCGGGAGCGTCGCTCTCCTATACGACGAACGTCTCGACGCAGGCGGAAAAGGTCCTGCTCGCCGATCCCGATATATTTGGCACCTTCGCCGTCCCGGGCTTCTCGTTCAGCGGCAATGCGTCAAACTACGGGCTCATCTTCGCTCCGCTGAAGCCCATCGACCAACGCAAAGCCAAAGGGCACGCGGCCAGCGACATCGTCGCCCGGGTCGCACCCAAGCTCTTCGCCATACCCGGAGCCATTGTGGCAGCCTTCGAGCCGCCCGCCGTTCAAGGCATCGGCAGCTTCGGCGGCTTCCAGTTCGAACTGCAGGACCTGGGACGCAATACGTTGCAGGACCTGGATGAGGTGGCGCACAAGATCGTTGCCGGCAGCCGCCAGCGCAAAGACCTCACCGGGCTCTTCACCAGCTTCACCGCCAACGACCCGCAGCAACTGGTGCAAATCGATCGCGAGAAAGCCAAGGCCATGGGAGTGCCACTAAGCCAGGTCACGCAGGCCTTGGGCGTTTACATGGGATCGCAGTACGTCAACGATTTCGATTTCAACAATCGTTCGTACCGCGTGTACGTGCAGGCCGACCAGCCCTTCCGCATGACTGCCGCGGACCTGCGGCAGTACTACGTTCGTTCCGACGCCAACGGCCTGCTGCCGCTAAGCAATATCGTTTCGCTGCAAGACAGCGCCGGCCCGCAGGTGATCAACCACTTCAACCTGTTCCGCTCCGCCGAAATCGACGGGGCTGCCGCTCCCGGATTTAGCTCCGGGCAGGGCCTGACGGCAATGGCGGACCTGGCCCGGCAGAACATGCTACAGGGCATGACGTTCAGCTGGTCAGGCCTGGCGCTGGAAGAGGTCGAGGCCGCCGGCAAAGCCATCCTCATCTTCGGCCTCGGTATTGTCGTGGTCTATCTCACGCTCTCGGCGCAGTACGAAAGCTTCGCCCTTCCCTTCATCATTCTGCTGGCGGTGCCGATGGCGGTGCTGGGTGCGCTGTCGTTCATCTCGATGCGCGGGCTGGTTGATGACGTTTACGTGCAGATCGGACTGGTGATGCTGATCGGCCTTTCGGCGAAGAACTCCATTCTGATCGTGGAATTCGCCGAGCAATTGATCGAGCGCGGACGCTCCATCATTGAGGCCGCCATCGAAGCCGCTGAGCTGCGCTTGCGCCCCATTCTGATGACCTCCTTCGCTTTCATCCTGGGCGTGCTGCCCTTGTACTTTGCCACCGGCGCAGGCAAACTGGGCAGGCATTCGGTGGGAACGGCGATTGTTGGTGGCATGTTGTTCTCCACCGTTCTCAACCTGTTCTTCATCCCGGTGCTGTACGTGATTCTCAAGACCTTGCTGGTTTCGGTAGCAGCCAAGAAAACGGAGCCAGTGAACCCGCCATCGGTGGCGTCGTAGGGCATAGCATCTTGCTTCGATCCGGGGAATCGACTATGAAGCGCGTTCTGCTGTCGTGGAGCAGCGGCAAAGATAGTGCGTGGAGTTTATATGTTCTCCGTCAGCGCGGAGAGTATGAGGTCGCCGGACTGTTGACGACATTCAACGAGGTGGCTGGTCGTGTTGCCATGCACGCCGTCCGTCGCGACCTGGTCGAGCGGCAGGCCTCGGCGGCCGGTTTGCCGCTTTGGAATGTTCCTCTTCCTTGGCCTTGTTCGAACGAGCAGTACGAGTTGCTTATGGCTGAAACGTGCGCCAAAGCAGTCGCGTCTGGAATCGACGCGATCGCATTTGGCGACCTGTTTCTCGAAGACGTGCGCACGTACCGCGAAAAACAAATGAGAAACACTGGCCTACTGCCAATATTTCCCCTCTGGGGGCGGCCCACTCGGGACCTAGCAAAACAGATGATCGCCTCTGGCATGCGGGCGAAACTGACCTGTGTTGACACGCTGAAACTCGACGCTTCGTTTGCCGGACGCGAGTTTGACGAGAACCTGTTGTCTGCCCTGCCCCACGGAGTCGACCCCTGCGGTGAAAAAGGTGAGTTTCACTCATTTGTATATGCAGGGCCAATGCTGAGCGTCGACATTCCTGTTTCGGTCGGCAAGAGCGTCGTGCGCGATCAATTTGTGTTTGCCGATCTGAACCCCGCCACGGTAGATGCTACCCCTTGGTCCCAATAGCTCTCACCAAGCTGTATTGCCGGGTGCCCCTACATCCCGCCGTCTGGAATGTGTGGGAGACATAACGTACCCGAATCGATTCTTCGGTTTCACCAAAGCCCAACTTATCTACTCATGTACCTCCCACTCATTCGAAAATCACGAATGAGTGGGGCACCCGGCATATCCGGTTTTCGCGTGCAGTACAATTCATAGCACAACAATGCCAACCGTCCTGAGGTCGGGGCCGTATCGTTTTTACTTCTACAGCCATGAGCCTAACGAGCCGCCCCATGTCCACGTGGACCGCGACGAGCTCTCCGCAAAATTCTGGCTTGATCCCGTCGGGCTGGCACGAAACTTTGGCTTCAGCGCCCATGAGGTGAACGCGATACAATCACTCGTGGAGACCAACCGGAAAGGGCTGTTGGAGGCTTGGAATGGGTATTTTGGCAGTAGCGGCAGATGAGAGAGTGGCGGACGTATCGTTTGATCAAGACGCGCTGAGCGTGCGCCTGAAGGATGGCCGCACCATCTCCGTTCCGCTCGCGTGGTACCCCAGGCTATTCCACGCCACCGCCGGGCAGCGCCGCAATTGGAAGATTGCCGGAGGCGGTTACGGTGTCCACTGGCCAGACATTGACGAAGACATCAGCACCGAAGGATTACTGCGCGGAGCGCCCGCTCCGCAGGGCGGCAAGAGCAGTTGAAGATTCCCGACTCCCACCCTGTCCGCAACATCGGCGGACAAGGGTGGGGCACCCGGCTGGCCCTGAACTCCTCGGAGGCTTTGACCTCAAGAAATGTACATGCAAAGAGCGGAGCAAGTGATGAAACGACCGGCTGATGAACTTCTTCGGGGTCTGGTGGCCGTGGCAATAGCGCTTTGCCTCGTTGTTGAAGCGACGGCACAGAGCCGAAAAGAGAAGGATGATGAGTGTTCCCATGCTCAAAGGCAGACTTTTAGGGAGCGGTTCATGCCTCTTTGGTTCGGCGAAGTCGCACCCGATGTCAAATGGCGCACGTGCATACGCAAAATTGCGCCCTGGGAGCCCGAGACACGAGTTTGCATTACAAAGTATTTCGATGGACATGCCGTTGCTGACTATACAGCGGCGACGAGTACTTCACTTTGGAACCAAGCGTGTCAGGCACGACCTGAAAACGGTGGCCCGTTACTTTTGAAGGTAGAGTTTTCAAATTTGCCTGAGGTCGACCGTTTAGCTAGTTCATTCGAACACCTGCGGCTTGGCACGAATCTTCGCGACGCTTTGGTCGTCGACCAACCCGTATATGAACTGGAGTGCCGTATGCAATACGGCAGTCGACTTCAATTGATGATTCTGAATTCGCCTGCTGGCGGGGAGGTGACGACCTGGATGAGCCGAGCCGTTGCTACTCTGAGAAGAAAAGCCGATCATAGACCCGGGCGGGTGGCCCGCCCTACCGCCTCCCAATAACATCGGGTGCCCCGTTCTAGCCTGGGTTTGGCTAGGGCGGGGCAGTTATGTCCCAGCTGCTTCACTGCAGCCGTGTAGCAGCGCAGCTAGCGGAGCGCGTCCATGGGAGAACTGATCTCCTGCTTGGCAGGAAACACGTAGCGCGCGACCCCCTGCAGCGATTCCGTCCCGCGCACTTCGTTGTCGAGCAGAGGCACCACCGCCCGCACATTGTCGAAGTCGCGCCAGATTTCCTGCATGTAGCCGTCTTGCATGGCGACCCGGTTGCGGACGAACTCGGGCGAGTCGGGTTTGACCTGGTCTTTCTGAATCACCATGTTCACGATGACCCCGCCAACGGGGATACCGAAATCGTGGAACCAGTTGATGAATCGCTTGATCACGGCGATGGGCAACGCCTCCGGCAGGGTGACAAAGAAGAAGGCGGTTTGCTCGACGTCGGTCAGCAATTCCCGCGCCTTCAAGATCCGTTCGCGAAAACCGACCAGGTACTCCATCAGCGGGTCGGTTTGCTTCTTCTTGGTGAAAGACAGGAGTTCGCGCAGGGACTGCGCTTCCGCGCGCGATTTCACCATCTTGTTGACCCAGAGCGAATACACCTTGCTCATGCCCAGCAGACGGCGGGCATTGGCCGTGGGCGCGGTGTCGAAGACGTAGGCGTCATATTCGTTCTTGAGCATCAGGTCAACCATGTTCTCGAACATCGCCGATTCTTCGAACGCGGGATTCATGGTGGCGCTCTCCACAAAGGCGTCGGCCTGGGTGGAGATTTCGGCGAACTTGAGGAACCAGCGGATCTTGGTCTTGATGTCCTGCTTGGAGCGTTCGATGGTCTCCTTGGTGTCGATCTCGTACGCCCACAGGTTGGGGACGCCGGTGACCTGCGTCGGCGCTCCATAGACGTTCTGGTCCAGCAACCCGCTCAAGCTGTGCACCGGGTTGGTGGAGGCCAGCATGGTGCGTTTGCCTTCGCGCGCCAGGTGCAGGGCGGTGACGCCCGCCATGGTTGTCTTGCCTACGCCGCCCTTGCCGCCAAAGAACATGAACTTCATTTTGGGATGCGCGGTCACAAATTCTGTAAAGCTCTCTTTTATCTCAGACATAATTCCGCTCACATTTTTCCGTTGCCATACATGATGTCGGCTAGTCTCTCGATCATCGCCAGCCCGGTAATGTCACGCTCGAGTTCGGGAACGCGCCCCACGACCTGCTTGCCGAAAATCTTGTCAATCTTCTGCAAGTAGTCTCCCTGCATGGTGAGACGCTTCTGGAGATAGGGTGGTATTACCTGTCCGGCCAGGTCTGCCGGAAGCACGCGGTTCACCACATACCCGACAATGGGAACATCGAATTTGGCGAACAGTCCGGCCGCCTTTTCGGTGTCGAGGATGATCATCTCCTCCGGCACGATCACAAAAAAGAACGCCGTCTTTTGTTTGTCCGTCAAAATGCGCGAGGACTGGTTGATGCGGTCCTTGATGTATTGCAGTTCGGTCAGGATATGGTCTTCTTCGGTGGTCTTCTGGCGTTTGATGCGCGCCACCATCTCTTCCTGCTCGCGCATCTCCTGGCGAAGCTTGGTGATGCGATTGATCCACTCGTCGTACACCTTGGCCATGGAAAGGTAGTAGAGGGCGTGCCCCAGGGGAACCAGATCGTAGATGTAATAGTCGTACTCGCCTCCGACCACGATATCGACCACCGCGTCGAAGATGGCGGACTCTTCCATCGCCGGCTCCGCTGACGCCGCCTGAATGTACTGCTCGATTTCCTCGGGCACGGCATCCAAGCCATACATGTCGCGGATCTTTTTGCGGATCTGCTCCTGGTAATCGTGGATGTGACGGTCGGCATCGACCTCTTGCGCGTAGAGATTGGGCATGATCTCGACTGCGCCCTTGCCAAAAATGTCGCGCTGAAAGATGTCGCTGAGCGACGCCTGGGGATCGACGGAGAAGACCAGTACCTTGTGCCCCTGCTTCGCCAGCCAGTACGCCGTGGCCGCGGAGAAGGTGGTCTTGCCGAGTCCGCCCTTGCCGCCGAACATGATGTAGCGGCGGTCCTTGTGGGTTTCGAATGTTTCTCGCAATGACATGAAAAGTCCTCGTATGAATTGCTGGTATTGGTTAGCAGTGCTGCCGGCTCAGAACATCGCGTCCGATACGTCCTTTTCCCGCAACATGCGGCGCTTCCACGTCGAGATGTTGGGAACCACGTAGGGTAGAAGCCGCAGCGAGTAGTAGGGCGGAAGTATGGGGACTCCGATAAGGTCCCCCATGGTAATCAGGATGAACAGGTGTTCCATGCTGGCGCGGGTGCGCAGGGCGTAGCGCGACATATCATGCGCGCTCATGCCGTAGGCAATTTCCTTCAGCTTGCTGAACAGTCCCTGTTTCTCTTCTTTCTCTTCGGTTTCGTTTTTCTTTGGATCGTCTGGCATATCAAAACTCCATTCCGTGCCTGTTATTGGCCCGGGGCATCACACCCCGTGCAGGTGAAACTCTTCCCGCTCGGAGAGGTCACGCTCGCGCCCGACCCTCCGTTTCCAGGTACTAATCATCGGTACCGCATAGGGCAAGATGCGAAGCGCGTACAGCGGGGGCATCACGGGGACACCAAGCATGTCACCCAAGGTCAGGAGCATGAACGCGGACTCCAATTCTCCCCGCTCTTCTCGGGCTTGCTGCTCGAACTCGAAAGAGATCATGCCGTAGAAAAACTCGCGGACGTTGTCGAGCCAACTTCGTGTTGCCGGCATCATGATTACGCGCATGTCAGCGCTCTTCCGGGGCGAGAGTGTATGCCATAATGGTCGTCGGTCCTTTGACTTAGCCGCAAAACGCATGTCACCAGAGCTAGCCATCTTCGTGGTGGTTGTCATCGCCATCGTCGGATGGTTTGCGCTCGGTACGCACCTGAATGTCCGCAAGGGCCATCGCTTCCTGGAATGGCTGCAGAGCGGCTTGCCGCTGGTCGGAGAAAAAACCACCCTGCGCTGGCTGGGCTCCTCCGTCGTCCACCTCCAGATTGAAAACGCCCGCGAGCCTTTCCGCCGAGTCGAAGTCCTGGTCGTTTTGGAACCCCGGGACGTTCCGCCATGGTGGCTGCTCTCGCGCCTGCGCGGCCGACGCGATCTGCTGATTGTTCGTACCGAGTTGCGTTCTGTCCCCAAGATACAGGTCGAAATCCTCGATCCGCAAGCCTGGTCGGTCCGCGCTATCGATAAAGAAGTTCGACAGCAGCAGTGGCAACCGGTTCCCTTCGAAAACCCAAGGCTCCAGGTTTACGCTCTCGCTCCGGTGGCCAACGTCGCTGAACTGGTGGGCGAAGCCGAACGCCCAGGTCTCTCGCTGGTCCGCATCGGAGTGCGCCGGGCCAAAAACAGCTTCGAGATGCAGTGGCGACTACCTTCGCGGCCAGCATCGGCGGCGCGCGCCGTTTTCGAAACCGTTCAGCGCCTCGCCCGCCAAGTTTGAGGCTTGCACCAAGCCCGAAGACTTCGTGCAAGCTTCGCTAAGGTTCTCAGTCCGCCGCCATCGGCTGCACCTGCGCCGGCCCTTTTAACCGGCCCCAGGCGTGCCAGGCGTCGTAGGCAATGATCAGCGCCGCCACAAACAGCAAGACAGCCACCACGATCATCGCCACTGCGCCGAACAAGTTGATGGTCTGTGAGGCGATCTGCTGGTTCGACAATATGCTGGCGTACAGGTTGTAGGCGGTCACGATGATGGCTGCCATGGTCGTGATGTACATGAACAGCATGGGCCAGAACGCATATCGCGGACTGCGTCCCACCGACTTTAGCCAGAGGCTCACGATCAGCAGACTCAGCGCCGCCATCAACTGGTTGGAAGCTCCAAACAGTTGCCACAGGTAGATCCAGGTCCCACTGAGGACCAGGAGCATGGTCAAGCCCATGGAAATGATGGCCGAAATGTGCGGATTCTTGAAGCCCAGCCACACATCGCCCAGCCATTCACCCAGAGTGACGCGCATGACGCGAAAGACCAGTTGCACCATGGTCAAGACGATCACCACGAACACGCCGAAGCCCAGCGCGGTCCCGTAGGCTTGCTGGATCCCGCCGAATGTGACCAGTCCCAGCAGCTTGCCGACGCCGCCGGCGAACGCTCCTGCGCCCGCTCCGCCGGCAATGGAAACCGCCACCAGCGCCAGCAAGGCCAGCGCATTTTCCGTGAACATGCCACCGCCGCCCACTGGCAGCGCGTCGGTCTCATATTCCAGTTGCCGTGCGGTGCCGATGGAACCGACCAGCGAGTGCCAGCCCGAGATAGCGCCACACGCGATGGTCACAAACAGCATCGGCCAGATCGGCTGGATGGCCGGCAGGTTCTGCAGAACATGGCCGGCGGCATCCTTCGCCTGCGTCATGGGAATCCAGGCCCCAAACACCTTGGTCTGGAAAGTCACGGCCTGGGTCATCACCGTATTCCCCAACAGTCCGCGGAGTCCCGCGACGACTGCACCCAAGGCCGAGAAGCCGATGGTGAGGAAGGTGATCCAGAAGCCTATATAGTTTGTGGGCTGGGCGAAGCGCCAGATCGGCAAGACCGTCCCCAGATACGAGAAGGCGAAGATGAACAGGCACCAGAAGATGAACGAGGGCAGCATCTTGATGGCGCCGCCGCCGGCCATGTACTTCGGCACAATCTGGCCTTGGGCATTGACGGTCATCGCCGCCAGACGCGGATCCGATTTCGTAGGATCGACTACGGTGTACAGAGGTTGCCCGCCCGAAAGCTGGTTGATGGCGCCATTCAGCTTCTCCACCAGAGAATTGACGGGGCCACCAAATACGACGGCTGCGCCAGGCTGACCGGCCGGAGTTTTCCCCTTCACGATGGACATGCCACGCGCGCCCCACGCCATCGCACCCATCGTTAAGCCAACCGCGAGGACTGTGACGACAATCAGGTCCATCTTCCAGCGATAGAGCATCTGCCCCATTACCAGACCCATGATGGCCAGAATGAAGATGCCAAACGGGACGTCGGCCCGCGGGTCAAAGATGCCGGCCATGATTCCCACGAAGGCCCCAGCCAGCAGCAGCAAATAAAAGAAGATGAACACAAAGAGGATGACGCGGGCGCGCGGCGCAATCAGCTTGTGTGCAATGGCCGACAGCGAGTTGCCGTCGTTGCGCACCGCCACCATGATGGCGGAGTAATCGCTGGCCCAGCCCAGGAAGGTAACGCCCAGGGTAAGCCAGAGTAGCGAGGGCAACCATCCCCAGAGTGCGACCGCGGCAATCGGGCCCACAATGGGACCGGCGGCAGCAATGGACTTGAAGTGATATCCGTAGAGCACGTTGCGGCTCGTAGGCATGAAGTCCACCCCGTCCATATACATGCGCGCGGGAGTAGCCTTCTTGGCATCAGGTTGAATGACTTTTTGGTCGATTCGGCGGGCATACCCGGTGTAGCCTAGCCAGATCATGACCGCCCCCAGGATTGCAATCACGGGAGCGTTCATGGGCCATTTAGCGAGGGCAAAACCGCCGCCTACCAGGATGGGGAGGAGAATCAGAACCAGGATCGTGGCCCGGTATTTCATATCCAGCCTCCTTGGCGAGAGAACCTGAACCCAGAAGATCGAAGGATGAGGTAGAAGGCCTTGTTAAGCCTTGGTTTCGAATCCGGCCAGGACGAACGCCAAAAACATTATAGACTCTCACGTCTACCCACGTACCAGTCCGTGATCCGGGTCACCAGTTAGAGTGATAAACCTTTGGCTAGAGCGGATACAGCACAGCAAGAGTTGGGAAGGACCGCTTTCGCAGCGATGCATGTGCTCGATACAAACGGTGAACGTTGCTGGCTCAACTGCAGGGTGGCGCCGCGTTGCGCAGAGTGGCTTCCAACGTAGCCAGTCTCTCTTCCAGGCTGGTAAGCGAGGCCGGCGCGATCTCCGGGTGCTTGTCCTGACGAAATATAGGGTTATTTACCCACCAGTCCATGCCCATTTCTTTGGCTTTGTCAACGGAACAGATGACCAGGCGGATCTGAATGGAGAGCAGTTCGATGTCAACCAGCTTTACCCTGATATCGCCGGCGATAACGATTCCCTTGTCCAGAACGCGCTCGAGGACATCTGCCAAGGTGGAAGACTGGACCGAATGCGATAACGCTTGTTGCTGTAGCATAATGTTTCCTTATAGAAGCCTTCCGAGCGGGCCGAGATCGAGATTGAGGTCCTCTTCTTCCAGGCCGAATTCCTTCCTCAGCCGCTCGATTTCCTGGGCTTGCTGCATGAGGGCCAGTCCCAGCCTTTCGGTCTGCTGATCGGTCAGCGAGCCCGCGTCCACGCGGCGGATGGCTTGGCGCTCCAGCAATTCGTGCAGCAGCTTAACCAGAGTCAGCACCAGTTGTCCCAGTCCGTTCTTGGCGCCGTTGACATCGAAGTTCAACCGGCCGGACCGGCTCTGCAAGCCCACACCGGCTTCGGACCCGAGCGACGGGGTTCCGGCATTCATCACTTGAGCGCAAGCGCTCAGGCTCTCACACTCAATGCGCGCCATTTCAGCAGACGCCATGCAACCGTTCCTCCCTGGTACTTGCCGGATCGAATTCGGCAGTTCCAAACTGAGACCTGCGACGGGCCGTCTCGATGGAGGTCAGCACCAGCCTCAATCCCAGGTAAACCAGGTCAATCCCGGCCACCGAGATCGTCGCTTCCCCATCGATGACGGCGCCTTTGTTTAGGACCCGGTCGAGCACGTCGCACAGCGAAGGCCGCTGGGCGTCACCGAGAGTGAGCCGAGGGGCCGCGGCGAGGCTGGCTATCGTCTTTGTATCAGTGGGCATAGGCGGCTTCGGCATCGACATGCTCGGGTTGATAAAGGGCATCTCCCATCTGTTCCAGCCCGTGGAGACCTCGGATCTCGCCGCGGCGGTAGATCACGCCAATGCTGCCGCGAAAATTCTGTCTCAACTTCTCATATATCGGCGATTCCCGCCGGTTCATTGCTGAACACAAGCGGCAATCACTCGCAGGCGTAACCAGGTTGAGGAATATTCCTGGCACGTTCAGGCCTAAACGCCCGCAGGCGGCGAGCAGGTCGCGGGTCTCTTCATAGGCCATGTCGGTAGGAATGCTTACCGCATAAAGCGCGCATTGGGCCGGATCGTTCAGCAATTGCCGCAGCTTCTTGAGGTCCTTCGACAAGGACACCAGCTCTCGAGAAAACCCCGTAAGCCGGAAGATCGGTTGATATTTTAGAAATAGATCGAAGAAGGCCTTGAGCCACTGGTCGATGATCTCGGGAAGCTCCAAGAGCCGAATCAGGTGACCGGTGGCCGCCGAATCGAGCACCAACAGGTCGAATTCGCCGGAGGCGAGAAGCGCCATGACCCGCGTCAGGCCCATCACCTCGTCTAATCCCGGAGGGGAAAGATCGAGAATTCGCTCCAGCACTTCGCCGTCGAATGCCAGGTCAAAATTGCTGGAGAGCGTCTCCAGGAACGTCTCAATATCGCCCGCGTACTGTCGTTTCAAGGCCGCGAATTCCGCCTCGGAATCGATCTCGATCGCGGTGACGCCAGGCAGGACGTGTTGCGGCTGGGAGTCGATCGGCATGTCCAGACAACTGGACAGCGAGTGGGACGGTCCGGTGGAGACTAGCAGCACCCTGCTATCCGCTGAGCGCTTCGCCAAATGCAGGGCGGTGGCGCACGCTAAGGTGGTCTTGCCCACACCGCCCTTGCCCGCAAAAATAACCAGCTTAGTTTCCGGTGGAGGGGATGGAATGCCGGCCGCCACCTCGATCTCGGGTGCTAGCTTCGGTTGCGGTAACGCCGGAGGGGGCTCGCGGATCTGCCGGGCTGCTTCCCAGAATGACTGCAAGGCAATTGGCCCGCGCACTTCCTCGGCGTAGAGGGGGATTCCCCAGAGCGCAAACCGAGCCAAGCAGGTGTTGAGAAACAGATCGGTAAGCTCACAACTCTGCAGGCAGTATTCTTCGCGGCACACCGGACAAGCGCTGTCGGGAAACAGCTTGTTGATGACGATGTCGCTAATAGGGAGCTTGAGGCGGTCCGCTTCCCTGACGATCGCGACCGTCTCGCGCAGGCTCATTTCCTCGGCCAGCATTACGGGAACAAAACTGCAGCGGCGCGAATCTTCCAGGATAGCTTCCATCCGCCCGATCGAACTGGTCAATCCATCCAGAAAGGTGTCGAGATGGTCGCGCTCGCGGGACCGGGCGAAAACCCATTTCATGTAGCGATGCTTGGCCAGAAGCGTCTCCAGCATGGTCACCCATTTCCGCAGGAACTGCGGCATGGCCAGCAGCCGCAAAGTATGGCCGCTGGGGGCGGTATCTACGATGATGCAGTCGTAAGCGCGCTTTTCCACCCAGGCGGATATCTCCAGGAACGCCATGAGTTCATCCAGGCCGGGCAGGGAAAGATCCAGAAAACGGTTGATTTCTGCATCATCGAGAAAGGTCCCCCGGGATGCGATTTCGCGCAATTGGCCGCCGTGCTTATTCATGAAATCGGCCAGGTATTCTTGTGGATTGAGTTCCAGGACCCTCAGATTGCTCGGGGAAGCCAGATCGGCCAGGCTATCGGCGAGCGAGTGCGCCGGGTCTGTCGAAACCAGCAAGAACGATAACTGCGGCGCTCGAGCCGCCAAGCGCAGCGCGGTGGCCGCCGCGCAGGTGGTTTTTCCCACCCCGCCTTTCCCGCCGAAGATAATTAGCTGCAAGTCCCCGGGGCCCAGGAAGCCTGGAGTTCCCGTACCACTGGTGGGTGTGACGTACGCCTCCACGGTTGCTCCCTTCACTGCTCTAGGCCCCGAATTTTCCCCCGGGCGCTCCTATCCAATCTGTTTGCCGGGCTTGTGTATCTTGTCCAGACGCTCGAGCAGGCGCTTCTCTTCGACCGCAAATTCTTCTTCGGTGAGCTTCCCCGTTTCCAGTCTCATGTAGAGAGCGCTCAGCTCCGCCGTAATGGATTCAGCGTCCGTAACCAGCGCCTCCTGGGCCGCCTGATGAATCTCCCGAAAGATCCAGAACAAGCCGTGGGCTGGGGCCATTAGGAGATCGTCCACAACAAACATCCTGCCCTCCCCTGGCTTCTACAGTTCAAGATCGACATCCACAAAGTTGTGCGGGGCCCACGGCCCGTTGTAATCGAGGGCGAAATTGTTATCGAACTGCTTGGCGGCCTCGAACACGTCGGCTTCGAACTGCGGCATCGCGTCCCGCCTGACCAGGCCGGCCAGGTTCATCACTTCGCGCTCGCTGCGGCATTTCAAGCGCTTGATTTCACCTCCGTGGCTGGCAAACATTGCCTCCGCAAGGTCGGTGTAGCTTTCGCGGTCTTCCTGGAGAAGGCGATCGAACATTCTTCCGAGTTCGATCTTTTGTTCCTGCGTGGGCTCGCTCTGCGAACCGAAGAATCGGTCGCGGGCCATCCTGAGTTCCGGATGGGTGTTCACGAAATATTCGAAAATGTTGGGCACATCCCAGGTGACCCGCAGTCCCATCTCGACCTTATCGGCGACGTGCCGGAGTTGATCGAGGAGAACTTGCTGGTTGCGAACCAGCATCCTGCGAACTGCGGCCGGACTGTCCGCCACGACTCCAAAAGACATGGGCAGCGGCGTGGTTTCGGCCATCAGCCGCTTCAAGGCTTCGTGATGGGCCGCCAGGCGGGCGCGTTCCGGGCGCACATTGTCGTCGGCTACATCGCTGACGACGGCGGCGACGAGTCCGGCCGCGATGGTGTACAGCCGGCGCCGGTCGATGCCGAGTTCCTCGTAAACTCTGTCTTGCCCACCGGCGATGATGGCGTACAGATATATTTTCTCTGACGGGGCGACGCGCTTCGGCAGGCGTCGGGCACTAGGTTTTGCAATCGGGATGTGAGCGGTACTCACGTGGTTCGCCTCCATAGATGAGAGATTAGCGGGCACAGTAGCCTGCATGTTGAAACCAGCGCCGCGCCGAGTCCATGGTCAATACCTGATCTTGAACGGCTGGGTATGCCCCCGCGAGGGGCGGCCGGTTGCGGCTGCAATTTTTGTTTCCTTTCGCTCGGCCAAGCCTTGCAGCAGGCGGGCCTGCTCCGCATCGATCTCCCTGAGCCGGGCATCGAGCTCCGCCAAGCGCCGCAGCGTACTGCTTCGCTCGGTGGTACGCCGCGCCTTCTCCAGTTCCAGGCAGGCCACCTGTAAGTGCGCCCGATGGGGAACCGCAACCAGGTCCACCTTCCCCGCTAATGTATGAATGGTCCTCAAACCTCGAAGTGGGATGGGCACGTTTACCTCTTTCCCCGTTCCGGTTTGCGGCGGTCCTTGCCTGCTTGAGGCGGGCCGCCGCACACGGCGCGAATCGTTTCTTTCACTTTTTCCGCCATTAGCGACTCGCCCTGATGGGTAATCTTGGCCGTATCGGTATTGAGCACATCGTGGCAGATGGTCTCAAAGACGGAATCGCCAATCTGGGCGGAGCCGTTGTGGTGCGCCAAAATACGGGCGATGGCGATCCCCGCGCGGATGGTGGGGCGATGATTGTTGACACCCACCCCACGCAACTCGCGGATGATGTCTACGATTATTTCCGCGTCAGATTGGGGAAGTCCGGACTTCGCCATGGTGATCGCTATCTCGGTCTCGCGATCCAGGTGTCCAAGGCCCATCGTAATCAGGCGATCCAGCAGCGCGTCCTGGGTCTTATGTACCCCCGCGTATTCTTCCGGGTTCGAGGTGAGAATGGCGCGAAACTCCGGGTGAACGTGCAGATTGCCCTCGCCTGACCGGCGCAGATTGGGCAAGTTGAGGATCTTGCCTTCCAGCACGCTGAGCAGAACATTATTGGCTTCGGGCCGGGAGCGATTGAACTCATCGTAGACCAGGGTAAAGCCCTTGATGCAGGCGGTGGTTAGCCTCTGGTCTTCCCAAACCCGGTTCAAGCTCTCCTCGGTCTTAACCACCGAGTGAATGTAATTGTCCACCAACTTGGACTTGCGATAGCCGGAGTCTTTGCCCACCAGGTCGGAGCTGGCATACTCGTCATCGCCATGGATAAGTACCACCGGCCGCCCGCGCTTTCTGGCAACATGCAACGCCAGGGTGGTTTTTCCCGTCCCCGCCGGCCCCGCAAAGTGAAGCGCGTATCCCACCTCCAAGTAGGTGAGTGCGCGGGCGGTGAGACTCTCAATGTAGGGGGTTGAGACAAACGAATCGCTGGGTTCCGGGACCACATTGATGTCCTCAGCCAGGAGCTTGACCTCGACATCTTCGAAGCTCCTGGAATGGTCGCCATTGACTGGCAGCTCGTCGCTGGGGATGGGCTGGGTGATCGGATATGGGGTGAGGTCAAGGGCTGGCACGATGATTTGAACTCCTTTCAAGCTTCCTACCTTCAGAACGAGGGTGCACCCTCATCCTTCTTGGCTTTCCCTGCCGACTACCGATAGGGACTCGGCACAGCTAGGGTCGTCATGCTTGCCGCGGTTTGCCCCAGGAGCGCCACGCCATCGCGAGATCGTCCCGAGTGTCTTTTACCTGTTCGGCCACTACTTGTTTCAGGTTATCCACGAAGCTCTGCCGACTATTGCGTGCGCCCTCAGCCTTCCAAACTCGCGCGTCGGTATAAGCTGCGCAGGTTTCCAGGACCTCCACTTGACGCGCCTTGGTTCCCTCCGCCAGCTTGTTCTTCAGCTCCTGACGGTCGGCTCGCAACGTCTGGATTTCCTCGCACAACCGGGTCATGTCTTTCGTCAATTTACCCATTGGTGTCCTCCTTGGGTCGTTTCTAAACGGCTGTCGTTTCGCTATTCAGCCAAGCCAAGGGGGCCAAGATCGCCCCCCCAACTTGGTTGTGGTTATGCCCTCCAACCATGCCCTAGGCAGGAGCGGCAGCGTTCGCCGTCAGCCCAATGGCTTCCGCATACTTCAGGTAGGTTTCAACCGAGGCAATCACTACCCGGGCTTCCACCGATAGCAACTCGATCCCGACCAGCGAAACCTTCGCCCAAACGTCGATCACGATGCCTTTGTCAAGAATTCGATCGACTACTTCCGCTAAGCTGGAAGAGTCAGTGGACTTTTGAACCTTCGCCATGATATTTCTCCATTTCTTAGAAAGGCTTAACTTGCCTTACCTATCAATACACAGTGCACGTAACGGGCCTTCTAGTGAACGGGTCAGCGAATTTCCGGCTTCTTTAGACCTGCGCTAGTGAAGGATAGAGTGATTGCCATTCTTATGAACAATATCTGAACTAGAAAAAAATATTGCGAAGGTACTCTTGCGGTGAGAGTGCCTACGCTTAGTCAACAACTGAGGAGTTCATTCCATAGAGCGCCTACCCTTACAGTGAGCTATAGTTCCCCTTGTTTATGAGGTTCCGTTAATGTTGGAGAAATCAACGAAGTTGTACGGCGGCCAAGGTCCGCTCACCAGCGGTTTTGCGGGCCCGTCGTTGAGACATTGCCGGGTTGCCTCACGAAAGGATTCGACGGAAGTGCGCGGTACGAGGAAGTAGAGAGACAGGAGAGGTTCTCCACGGGAAGGCAACTCTACCTTACGGCGCACGAACAGGCCGGACAGCGGGTGGCAAAGTGTGTTCACGAGTTCGTTTTGCCGTTCGGCCATTCGGTCCGCGCTGCCGTAATGCAGCTTCTTGGCTAATAGATAAGAAACACCCGATCGATTGGAATCGGGAAAGCGTGCTGGCGAGACTGGCGCTGCGTCAATTTCGGGACCTGCGTCGGAGCCCTTGGCTGGAACTTGAATGCCCATCTCGGCCAACCCTTCCAGCCCATCGAGTAACGCGTCGCACTGCTGATGATGCTCGTCTAACATGGCGGCGAGTTCCGCTGTGTCCCGAACCATGCGTCCGTATCGCATGGGAATTACGGTCCGTCGGCTGAAAAAAAACTCAACCACACTCTCATAGGCAAGGATGGCCGCGACATCAGGAAGCGAATCCGGCTGGCCAAGCTCGGAGATGGCAGCGCCCAGGCCGCCATGGTCGATAACCAACACCGGCTTCTCCTCGACGCCGGTGAGGGCTTCGCGTTCCGGCTGCGGAACGCTGCGAAAGACGCAGTAGAGCAGGTACTTCATGGTGCGCCGGTCGAGGACAAAGCGGGGACAAAACGAAACGGCGGCCAGGGGCCAGAGAGTTGCAGCGCCAATCCCTGCGGCCGGTAGTCCAGGTTGGCCCGCTGCACGCGCTCTTGAAAAGAAGCGATGGCTGATTCGGGCAGCAGAAAAGCCCAGTTCAGCACCTCCTCGGCCCCGCCTTCTGGGTGGGCGCGCGGTGACAGCGCACATTCGCGGAAATCTGAAGCATAGCTGGTGAGATCGCTGGCGACGGTGCGACTGGTTTCGTCAAGCCAAAGGCCCAACCCCCTCTCGATGTCTCTGGCGATGCGTTGTTCCGCGAAATGGCGCGTCCCAGGAGGCAAGGCGGAGAGCCGATTCTGTTCGGCTGTCAGCCGGGTGGAGGTCAGGCCCTCGAGCGCCTGCTTGCGATCCAACCAGCCCTTTACCGACCACTCCCCGTGGTCCGCCACTCGGAGCAAGAATCGAGCAATCGTCTCGCGATGTTGGTCCACAAACTTGCTGAGGGCTTCGGCCGACGAAAAAAGCGTGCCGAAAGGCAGCGGCAGGACCGGAGAGTAGGCCATTACTTCTTCAATCACCGCCTCGTGACGTACGGCGCGGGGCGCCACCCAGGACAGTTGCTGCAGATGCACCTCGGCCGCGGGTCCAGAGAAATCCTCCCGCGCGACTTCGCTGACCACGGCACTCAGGGCGAGAGAAACACGCATCGTCAAAACCGGGTGGTGTCCGTCCACCGCCGTCGCTTGCAGCCCGCGCACTGCGTCGCCGCGGGCAAAGCAGAACAAGTAGAGCGCTGTCTCGCCGTTTTCCATCTGATCCGAACCCAATCCCAAAGCCTATCGACTCACGGTCTGCATGGCCGCTTCCAGGTCAGCAGCTTCAATACTCACCTTGAGGTTGTTCCCATCCCGCCCCTGGCCGGCGTGAACCGCCCGCCGAATTGCCCGCAGGGCAGCCTGATGGCACAGCGCAGTAATGTCGGCGCCACTGTATCCGTCGGTCCGCGCCGCCAATTCTGGGAGGCTTACTTCCCCATCCAGAGGTTTGTTGCGAAGCTGAATGCGCAAGACCTCGGCCCGCCCGGCTGCATCGGGAAGCGGGATTTCCACGATCTCGTCAAAGCGGCCCGGCCGGATGATGGCGGGGTCAAGCATGTCCAGGCGATTGGTTGCCCCCAGCACCAACACTCCCCGCAACTCTTCCACACCGTCCAACTCGGTAAGAAACTGGCTCAGGACACGCTCCGAGGTATGCGAGTCCGAAGTGCCGGCGCTTCGGCTGGGCACCAGGGCATCGATTTCGTCGAAGAAGATGATGCATGGCGCCGCCTGCCGGGCCTTGCGAAAGATGTCGCGCACCGCCTTCTCGGATTCGCCCACGTACTTGGAAAGCAGTTCCGGCCCTTTGATGGAAATGAAGTTGACGTTGGTTTCGCTGGCAATCGCTTTGGCCAGCAGGGTCTTGCCGCAGCCGGGAGGCCCGGACAGCAGGATGCCCTTGGGTGGCCGGATGCCGGCCTGGGTGAACAGGCCGGGATATTGCAGCGGCCACTCGACCGCTTCCACCAGGCGGGCCTTGATCTCGGCCAAGCCTCCGACATCCTCCCACCCCACGTTGGGAACTTCGACAAACACCTCGCGCATCGCCGAAGGTTCGATGGTTTGCAGGGCCGAGAGGAAGTCATCCATCTTGACCTCGAGCTTGGAGAGTTGGTCGTAGGGTATATGCGCCAAGGCAAAGTCCACGTCCGGCATGATGCGGCGCAGACAAATCATCGCCGATTCCCGGCACAGGGCTTCCAGGTCCGCCCCCACGAAACCGTGCGTGATGTCCGCCAGGTGCGACAGATCGACTGCTTCCGCCAGCGGCATTCCCCGGCTGTGAATCTCCAGGATCTGCAGGCGCCCGTGGCGGTCGGGAATGGGGATGGAAATCTCGCGGTCAAAGCGTCCCGGCCGGCGCAAGGCGGGATCGAGCACCTGCGGCAGGTTGGTGGCGGCAATCACAATGACCTTGTTGCGTTTGGAGAGACCGTCCATCAGGGCCAACAACTGGGCGACCACCCGCTTTTCCACTTCGCCCACCACCTGATCGCGGCGGGGCGCAATCGCGTCCAGTTCGTCGAGGAAGATGATGCTGGGCGCCTTGCGGCCGGCCTCTTCAAAGATCTTGCGCAGATGGGCTTCGCTTTCCCCATAAAACTTATGGATCACTTCGGGGCCGCTGACGGAAAAGAAATTCGCCTGCGTCTCGTGCGCGATGGCCCGGGCGATCAGCGTCTTGCCGCAACCCGGGGGGCCATACAGAAGCACGCCTTTGGGCGCATCAATTCCCAGCCGCTCGAAAACTTCCGGGTAGCGCAGCGGCAGCTCAATCATTTCCCGGATTCGGAGCAGATGAGGCTTCAGCCCGCCAATGTCTTCATAGGAGACCGCTCGCTCCGCCACTTCTTGCGATTTAGCCTTGGAGATCAGAAGCTGCGTGCCCGGGCTAATTAACACGGGGCCCTTGGGCACCGTGCTTTCCACTTTGAAATCGGCCCAACGCGACCCGAACAGGACCGCCCGAATGCGGCTCTCCACCAAAACCGGCAGGCCGTCCAGGCGGCTGCCAATGTAGTCCATGTCACGCTCGGAAGGGACAACATTGGTCGGGGCCAGCACCACCCGCTCAGCGGTTGGGCAACGGATAGGGCGTATCTGGACATGCTCGTCCAGTCCGACCCCGGCATTCTCCCGGGTGAGTCCATCCAGTTGAATCTGCGATTGGCCGCGCATCTCCTTGTAAGCCGGCATCGCCTTGCAGACAGCTTTGGTCTTGCCGGCCACTTCCACGATGTCGCCCACCTCGACGCCCAGCCGGGCCAGGTCCTCCGGCCCCATGCGGCCGTAGGCCCGGCCCACATCCTTGCTGAGCGCTTCGCTGACCTTGAGCTTGAGCGTCTTGCTATCGACTGTCATACGGCTCCCGAGATCTGAATTACGACTTCTTAGGGCACTTGATTTCCAGGACCCCGTTGTTGCAGTTGACCTGCATTTTCGCCTTCGGGACCGAGCAGGGCAGCAGAACTTCTTTGCGGTACTTTTTCGCTCCCCGCTCGGCGGTAATGGTTAGGACATCGTCTTTCAGGTCAACCTTGATGTCGTCTTTCCCGATGCCGGGCAATTCCGCCAGAACCAGAAGATGGTGCTCCTCCTCAAAGACGTCCACCATGGGTTCGCGGACCTCTTGAACTTCGGTCCGGCCAGAGGTAGCGTCGCGACGAATGTTGCCAAACGGCTCAATGCGGGGCCCCTGGTCTCCCAATCCGACCTTGACGGTAAATCCGTAGATGCCGCGGAGTTGTTCTCCCGGCCCGTTGATCGGGCCCGTCCGGGAAAACTCTCCCTGTTGTTCCAAGTCGCCAAGTTTCTCCACTAAATCTCCCAAGCCTTTCAGGATTCCTCCCAGGCCGCCGCCCATTTCATGATGCAGGTTTCTCTCTTTTCCTCTTTCCACTAGAAGCCTCCTCTTGTGGCTCTATCGATCTGTAGGCCGTATCCCTTGATTTTCAGCTGAATGGTTTTGTAATCGATGTGCAACAAACGGGCCGCTTCCGCTTTATTGCCCCGGGTTTCGCGCAGCACCCGGGCCAGGACCCCGCGCTCCACCAGCGCCGTGTTGTGCTGCACGATTTCTTTCAGGGAACAGTCCGGATGCGCGGGAATCTGGACGCTGGGGGTGCCCTCCAAGTCGGCCAGCACCGCGGGACGGGCGCCTTCAATGGCCAGGTGCTGCTCCTCAATGATGTTGTCCGCCAGCAGCACCGCTCGGCGGATGGTGGAACGAAGCTGGCGGACGTTTCCCGGCCAATGGTAGGAAAGCAACAGGTCCACCGCCGGTTGGGTGAAACTTCGTACTTCTTTTTGTAACTCCAGATTGGTGAGATCCACGAACCGCTTGGCCAAATACAAGATGTCCTCCCGGCGCTCGCGCAAGGGCGGGACCCGGATGGCGAATTCGTTCAAGCGGAAGTAAACGTCGCGTCGCAGCGAGCCCTCTTCTCCTTCTGTCAACTTCTCCAGGTCTTGATTGCTGGCCGCCAGCACTCGAACGTCGACATCGATGGGCCGGGTGCCGCCAATGCGGTGGATGATCTTGTCCTGCAACACGCGCAACAGTTTGGCCTGCGATCCCAAGGGCATGTTGGAGACTTCATCCAGGAAGAAGGTCCCACCCAGGGCGGTTTCGAATTTTCCGATCTTCTGCCGGTCCGCCCCGGTAAACGCCCCTTTTTCGTAGCCGAACAATTCGCCTTCGATCAGGGTCTCTGGAATGGCTCCGCAATCCACCGCAATGAACGGGCCCTGGGAGCGGGAGCCCAGTCCGTGGATGGCGCGCGCCACCAGGTCCTTTCCCGCTCCGGTTTCCCCCAGAATCAGGACCGTGAAATTGGTCTTGGCGACCTGCTTGACCTCCGCGATCAAGCGGGTGATGCCGCTGCTCGGTCCCATGGACTCGCGCAGGGAAGCTGCGTCTTCCACCTGGCAGGACAGGACCCGCACCTTACGCTTGAGCTTGCGCTCATTCAAGGCGCGGAAAACCACGCGCAATACTTCGTGGTGCTTCAGGGGTTTCTCCAGGTAGTCGTGGGCCCCGGCCCGCATGGCCGAGACCGCCTCCCGAATATTGGGGTAACCGGTGGCCAGAATGATGGGGAGATCTTCGTCCAGGGCCTTAGCGGCCTGCAGCGTCTGCATGCCGTCCATGTCCGGCAGTTTCAAATCCACGATCAACAGGTCGGGCGCCTCGCTGCGGATTTTTTCCAGGGCGGCCGCCCCGCTGTGGGCCACGATCGGAATCATTCCCTCACGTTGCACATACTCCGAAAGCTGGGCACAGATTCCTTCCTGTTCGTCGACGATGAGGATCTTGTTGCCGGCGACGGTCACTGCGGTCTGTCTCCGCTCTTCCGGGCTTGGCGAATGGGGTGAAGCACGCGGATGTCCTGGTCGAGCCAGGGCTCCACGGAATGCAGCATCCCGACAAAGAGCAGGCCGGTCTCGCCGCCCAGCAGCGTCTGGCTGATGCGACGGGCCATGAACTGGTCGCGGCGTTGCAGCAAGGAATGCTGCAAATCGTTGGCCCGGGCCGCCCGCCCAGAAGGCCCGCGAAACATTTCTCCGGTAAAAACTTGCTTGACCAGTTGATACTCTTCCAGCAGAAGTTCGGAGGACTCGGTGCCCATGAGGGTTGCACCCTTCTCCTTGAGCTTGAGCAGCAACTGATAGTTCCGGCTCCCCGCTTTGGCCAAATCGGTGACAATCTCCAATTCGTGCCCGCAAACCGGCAATCCATCCTGATAGAGCCGAACTTTTTCGTAGGCGAGGGCGAGGCCCTGGGTGGCTTGCTCGATCTGCGTCCAGAAGTCCTTGACCAGCTCCAGGTTGCGCTCCCACATCTTTTTTCCCAGCTGCTTGACTTTCAACCGTTGTATGGGCTCGTTCAGCGCGCCCATGTCGGCCTGGGTATGAACGATGGGGATCGAGATGAGGACCCTGCGGTCGCTGGCAACCCCAGGCTCGGAGAGCGGCTTCATCGGCTTATTGTCCATCGACAGCGCATCTCAGCGATTTCCATTACGCCTCGGTTCGCGCAACCATCCGAGATGCCTGAGCTCCCGTCCGGGGTTGGCAACCATGCGTCGTGTCCCAACAGTAGCCATCGGCAACGGCGGCGATAAGATGAATGAAACCCACGGTATGCACCACTTTTGGAGCACAGGCCCGGTGCAGTCACAAATTTTACATGTCAACACCCGCTTTGACTTTCCGGGTACCTACGCAGTAGGTTCTCGTTTACATGTCTTGGGGAGCCGCCTATGCAGCTTGTGAACTATGCCGTAGCCAAGCCGTCTGATTCGCAGGACATCGTTCGGCTACTGGCCAGCGTGTTCAGCGCGTCCGAACCGCCAGCCGTGGCGATGGCTCTTTCCTACCGCGACATGGAACAATTTCTTCAGCTGGTTGTGCCAAGAATCCTTTTGTATGAACTTACGGTTGTATCGCGGAACAAGGACACGGGACAGTTGACTGGCATACTTCTCACGGACGATTTCGCCTCACCCCCAGCCGTGGACCTTAGCCAGATCAGCTCGAAGTTTCTGCCCATCCTGTCCATGTTGGAGACGCTGGATGCGCAATTCCGCAAGGGCAGGACTGTTTCGCCCGGGGAATACGTTCACTTATTCATGTTGGGGGTCGATGGGCAATCTGCGGGCCGGGGAATTGGGAAAGGGCTGGTTAAAGCTTGCCTCGATATCGGACTTCGGAAGGGCTATCGAATGGCGCTTACCGAAGCCACCGGGAGAGTCTCGCAGCATATATTCCGGACGAGCGGTTTTGCGGACCGTTTCAGCGTCTCCTACCAGGACTTCGTGTACGAAAACAAAGTCGTGTTCGCCTCGATTCGGGAGCATGAGAGGGCGATCCTTATGGACAGATCGCTCGCTTGACCGCGGCCGCGATGCTCGCCGAATTCGGCGCTGAAATCTTGGTGCGTTAGCGCATGCACCCGAAACAATTGGTCACTCCCTGTTGTGGCGAAACTTTGGAATCGTCATAACGAGCAAAGCGAGGGGCCTGCTTTTGGCGGTCCACCGGAAAAGCAGGGTCCTCGCGCCCCATCACCCCAATGAGCGCTGTCAGTCGCTCACTGCACCGGACGCGAGCTCAGAATTTCCTCAATCTTCTCCAACATTTTGTTCAGGTCGGCGGGCTTCTCGAAATAGCCGGCTGGAGCCGGTACTTGCCGCCGGGTTGCGATGAAGCGTTTGAACTCATGCGCAATACCGGTGAGCATGACCACGGGAATGTGCCGGGTTTCAGCATCCTCGTAGAGGTCCCGGTACATTCTTACTCCCGTGTCTTTGGGCATCACAATATCCAGCACGATAAGGTCGGGCAGTTCGGCCTTGGCTTTCGCGAACCCCTGCTTGCCATCGCTGGCGGTGATCACGTCAAAGCCGCGGTCCTCCAGGAATCGCTCCACGTAGGCAACTACGTCAGGCTCGTCGTCGACAACCAATATTTTCTTTCCCGACTTGGCATTCATGGTGGTCCTCACTTTCTTTGCATCGCATGGAGTGCGCGTTTAAGGGTCTCCTCGTCCGCCTTTGCCAGCGCTTCCGACAGCTCGCTGCGAAGCTGGCCAACGGCGGAAGCAGTCGAGGCGGGAGGTTCCATTCCCAGCAGCGTGCGGACGGCTGCAACATAGGATTCGGGGCTGACCGGCTTCTCCAGGTAGATACCGGGCCCCGAAAGTGTCATCTCCTGGAAGTCGGCGCGGCCTAACTGGTCGCGTGCGTGACCGGTCACGATCAAGACCGGGATTTTCGCCAGGCGCTTGTCCTTCTGGAGATCATGATAGCAGCGCGCCCCAGAGTGGCGCGGCATGACCAGATCAAGCGAGATCAGGTCGGGCGGATTCTGCCGCGCCCTTTCGAGCGCATCCAGACCGTCTGCCGCCGTACTCACCTCGAAGCCGACGTCTTCCAGGGCCAGGCTGAGATACGCTCGCACATCGGCCTCGTCATCCACGACCAAGATTCGCTTGCGCCGTTCTTTGCTGGCATCTGCACTCATATCTGCTCCTGGGTCTCAGTTGTGCCGCTGGGGGAACCTTCGGCGATCATGTGCAGGCGCCGCAAGGGCAGGCGAATGCGGAGAGTTGCTCCCTGACCGGGGACCGATTCGACCTCGACCCGGCCCCCATGTTCCTGCACGATCTTGCGAGTAGTCAGCAAACCCAGGCCGGTCCCCTTGTTGCCCTTGGTGGTGAAAAATGTGGTGAAGACCTTGGCTTTGACTTCCGAATCCATGCCGATGCCATTATCGGTGACCTCAAAAAGCAGTTCGTCATTCTGCTGGGCGGTGCGCAAGACGACCTTTCCGTGCCCGTCCTCACGCATCATAGCAGCGTCAATTGCGTTGGAAAGCAGGTTGGTCAGACTGCTCTCCATCCCCTTCGGATCGAGCGGTGCAAGCGTGACCTCGGGACCCAGTTCCGCGACCAACTCCACTCCCTGAAGGCGGGCGGCATCTTGGTACAGGGCAATAATGTCCTTCGCCAGCGCGTTGGGGTCGACCGGCTGGAGTTCGGGCGCACGTCCCTTCGCGAAAGTGAGGAAGTCCTTCACCAACTCGGTAGTCTTTTCGAAATTGCGATGCAGCATCTCCCAGCCACCCTGGATGCGGGCGGCTTCACCACGACGCAATCCGGTGTCAACCATGTACATACCGCCTTCCAGGCCCATGAGCAGGTTCTTGATGGTGTGCGCCAGCCCAGCGACCGTTTGGCCGACCGCCGCCATACGCTCCGCGTCAAGCTTGTCCTGCTCCAGCTGCTTCATGGCCGTGAGGTCGACCAGGAATACCGCCCGTCCCAGTTCTTTGTGGCCGCTGCGCAGCGGTACCGCCGACAATTGCACGGGCACTTGCCGCTGGTGTGTGGTGGCAATCGAGGTGTCGTGTAAAGCCAACACTTCGCTCTGCTGTGCGGCCGGCGTGAAGAATTCAGCCGGCAACACCCGCTTCAGCCATTCGCCGCTGGGTAACTGGCGGGGCGCCCAGTCCAGCAAGGTCCGCGCCGCGCGATTCATCATCTTGATGTTGCCGTGCGGATCGATGGCCAGGATCGCGTTGGGAGCGCTGCGGATCAGCCGATGATAGAAGTCGCGGACCTCGCGCAGCTCCGATTCCAGCATGTGGGTATCGGTGATGTCCACGGCCATCCCAATGACATGCTCGACCCCGTGCTCTCCGCGGGCCAGCGGTGCGCTGGTCACAACATAATGCGAAGGCGAGCCATCTTTGTGCACCCCGACCTGCTGGGCAGAATGCTCTTCGCCGTCCTCAAAGGTCATGACCGCAGGACACTCTTCGCAGCGGGAGTTGCGGCGCTTGCAGACTGAGTAACAGAGCCCCCCTGCCGGTTCGCCGAACGCCTGGCGGAACTTCTCATTGGCGCGACTGATATGAAAGTCACGATCCAGCACGAAAACCAAGCTCGGAACGCGCTCGAAAAGCCAGTCGTACTCGCGCTGCCAGTGGCGCGTCTCGGTCAAATCTGACGCCATCGCCATGACGTAGCGCACCTCGCCCTCGCTGTCCTTGATAGGGGTCAGATGGACGACATATTGACAAGAGCGTCCGTGCCGGTCGACTCCCGATTCATCCACCACGTGCACCAACCCGTCGCGCAGGGCGGTCCGCGCCTGACACTGGCGGCACGCTTTGCTTTCCCGCTTGAACACTTCGTAACACTTACGGCCGCGCCAATCCCCAAAAAATTCGCGGAAATTGCCGTTGGCTGCGACGATGTTCGACTCGGCATCCATGATGGCGACCGCAAAGGGCAGTTGGTCAAAAAGCCCCTGCTGGGCAATGCCTTCGATGTCGACTTTGGCCATGGTTGACATGCTTCACTGCCCCATCGGAGGTAGCACTGGACTACCACTGCCAGCGGCGTGACGGCGCAGTTCGATATCATGCGCCTCGATAATTTCCCGGCTCTCCTTGTGACACCATGCGCAACGCGTCATTTCCGGCTTGTTCTTTTCCGCCGCTTTCTTGCTGTGACAACCGATGCAGAGCCGATGGAATGCTTGGGTGTAGCTGACGGCGCGGTAGTTCTTGATTTGGATCGATGCTTTTGCCGGCACCAGACCTTTATGGCAGCGGTCGCAGCCGATCGCATTGCTGGCCGTTCGCACCTGTCCGCGGGTATGACATTGGTAGCAGGCGATGTTCCCGCCCGCGGGCGACGCGTGCCAGTCGTGGCGAAAAGCATCCACACTCTGATACATGTCGGTGTGGCAACTGGCACAGGCAGAGCCCTCATCGTGGGGCAGGTTCATATGATGACACAGGACACAGGAGGCTTTGTCGCCTTCCCGCTTCTTATGTTCCGCGTGGTTGAACGCGACGCCAAAGCCGTCGAGGTTGCCGTCAATCCACAAGATGTCGCCGCCGCGAGCGCGATGCACGGGCACCGGGTCGAGTCCGCGGCCCTGGGTTCGCTGCGCCGCCAGGAGACCGAAGCCGCCGGCAGCGGCAAGAACCACGGCCAGGGAGTACACCGTGCGCGACGCAACCGCGGGCACTCCTAACCACGTGGTGCCTACTGGCGCGAATTCAGGGGCCTGCAGCGGGTCAGCCTCGGGATCGGCCGGCGGCCGCTCCCATACGTGAAAGCGCTCGACCATGAACAGAAACAGGAGGGCCGCAGCGGAAACAATTCCCACGCTGATGCTGATTTCCGACCACGAAGGGACATAGAAATGGCCGCCGGCCCTCACGTGGGCCAGACCGCCGGTATCGATGCGGTTAAAGACGACGCCGAACACAGCCACCGCGGCCACGATCCACTGCCCGTTGCCGCTGTAACGCACGCGCGGGATCCACAGCAGCAGCAGCGGAATGAGCGCCATCACGCAAATCTCAAACCAAAACAAGCCGGTATAAATACCCGGTTCGAGCAGGCGGTGCGCTTGGCCGCGAACCATCAAGTCGCCGAATCGGAGGGCGAGGTACAACATGAGTACCCAGCGTGCCGCGCCGGCCAACGGCCCTAATGCCTCCGTCTCCGGCTGGCGGCGATAAAGATAGGCGGTCAGATGGTTTTCAAAGACCACCATCATCATGCCCAGGACTATGGCGGAAACCAGGAACAGCAGCGGCAGAATCGGCGAATACCACAGCGGATACAGCCGGTACGGCATGATCAGGAACAGGGACCCGAGTGAAGACTGATGCAAGGTGGAAAGTCCGATGCCCAGTAATACCAGCGGCAGCCGCAGGCGTATAAGCACCGCCCGCACTTTTGCCAGTCGGGGGAATTCTTCGGCGGGAACGGGTAGAAACTCCAGCGACAAAACCGTGAGGTACAACATCACGCACCAGCCAACCTCGAACAGGGGCGAATGCGGATTCCAGTACACCAGCATGTGCCAGATGTTCCAAGGCAGGCCAAGGTCGAACAGGAGGCTGATGGCGACTGCGGCGTAACCCAGAAACGCCGTCAGCACGGCTGGACGTACGATGTCGTGGAGGCGTTCCAGCCTGAAGATGTATACCGCGGCTGTGACAATGAAGCCGCCTGCGGCCAAGGCCACCCCGCCCATTACATCGAAGCCGACCCACAGTCCCCAGGCATTGCTATCGCCGAGGTTAGTGGTCGCACCCAGGCCAAACCGAAAGCGTGCCGCCGCGACGGAGAGCGCCAGCCCCACGCTGAGCCAAAGAAGGAGCTTAAATTTCCGGACTCTGTCCATCCACGTTCTCTTTCTGAAGCTTGATTCGCCGCGCAATCACCCAGTTCACCCCGCCCATGATCGCCAACACGCCGCAGAACGTATAAGGCACCGCTGCCATCGCCACGGCCGTCTTCTCGGGCAAGGGATCGCTCGGAATCGCGTGGCCGTCCGTCAGGAAATCAAGGTCGACATTCGAGACATACAGCACCGACGAGCCCTGGGCCTCGGTTTCGCCCCAGACTTTGTTGATGTACAGCTCCGGCTTCTCGGCAATCCGCTGGTGTGCCTCGGCCAGCAGCGCGTCGCGGTCGCCGAAGATGGTTGCCTTGGTCGGGCATGCCTCCGTGCAGGCGGGCGCTTGACCCTGGCGAATTCGTTCGTAGCAAAGGATGCACTTGCGCACGTAAGGCACGGCCTTGTCCCAGTCGTAGCGGGGAATGCCATAGGTGCAAGCCATCATGCAGTAGCGGCAGCCCATGCACTTGGCGGAGTCATAAACCACCGCGCCCATCTCGGTCTTGTGCATGGCGCCGACCGGACACGCAGAAACACAGGCGGGTTCGAGACAATGGCGGCATTGTTTCCGGGCGTGCGCCTGCTTCGGACCGGTAACGATGGAGGTCCAGTTGAGCGCGGTGAGTCCGTCATCCTCATCCCAGCGGCGCGGAACATCATCCCCCAAATGATTTATTTTCTTGCAAGCCACGACGCACTGGTTGCAGGCGGTGCATTTAGTCACGTCGGTGAGAATCGCGGCGCTCATTGCGCAGTCACCTCCTGCTTAACCATTCCCACGTCGCCACGTGGCGTCGTAACGCCAGCGGCAACCGGCGGGAACACAACTGCCGGGCCCTCCAGCCGCGCCTTGGGGACCCAACTCGGACGGTCGGCGTACCCTAACGTGGCTGCCACCCGGTCTCCCGCGCCGAGCGGGAACTTCCACGCCACCGCGGTAACGATCTGGGAAAGCGGCGCCAGCACACAGTGCGCGATCTTGGTGAACGGGAGCAGGGCCATGATCAGGTCTGCGGAATAGACGTGCAGTAGCATCAACGCCTGGTACGCTTTGGCGGAAAGGGCTGCGTGCGAGCAGGCATAACCGGTGGCGAAAGGGACCAACAAAAGGATGGGCCAGAGATATTCCTGCGGCCGGCTGATGCCGCGTGCCGCCGACGAGGTCACACGCCCGAGCAGCAGGCCTGCGCCCGCCAGCAAGGTGAGAACGGTCAGCACATCCGCCGCACTTTGCGGCATCGCGCTCCATCCGAATCCCATCGCACGTCGCCACAGCAACACGTGAGCGGCGGCAAAAAACGGGACCAGCAGCAGGCCGGCGTGGAACAACAACGACACGCTGCTATAGAGGGGACGGGTGCGCCAAAGCCGCGCCACCGGTACCAGCCAATGGAAGGTCTGGCGCGCAACTTCCTTCCAGTTGACCATGCGGTCCCAACTTCTCCGGTAGGCTTCGACGACGCCGACCAGGGTCAGGGCGAAGATGCGGACGATGCCTAACAGCATCACAGCAAATGCTGCTGCGAACAACGGTCCACGGCCGAATTGAATCCAGAATTCCACGGCGTCTCCCTCAGTCGAAGATGATCGCCTTGTACAGCAAATCGTGCAGGCCCACGATCTGGCAGTCGATGTGGTTATCTTCCATGAGTTCGCGTAATTGCTTCTTGCAGTTGGCGCAAGGCGCAACGCAGATTTTTGCCCCGGTGGCGCGTATCTGCTCCGCCTTGGCGAGGCCTCCCACGGTAGTGCGGTAGGGACGCAGCTCGTCGATCGAGACCGTGCCGCCGCCGCCGCCACAGCAGATATTTCTGCGCCCGTTGGGCGTCATTTCGACGTAGTTGCTGCAAATCGCCTTCAGCAGCTCGCGTGGCTGCTGCACGATCCATCCTGGACGGGCGATGTTGCAGGGATCGTGATAGGTGACCGCCTCCGTAATAGCGTCAGCCTTTAACTTCAGCCGGCCCTGCTTCCAGGCCTGGTAGGTGTACTCCATGATGTTGATCACCGGCCGGGTCGAATGCCCACCACAGAATGAAGGATAGAAATACTTGGCGGTACGCGACGCGTGGCCGCACTCGCCGATGAGGATCTTCTTGACCTGCAAGCGTTCCGCTTCGGCGTGGACTTTCTGGAGCACGTGCTCCATTACCTGATCGGAGTAGAAGAGCCCATAGTTGATGCCGTCGTAGTAGCCGGTTCCGATGGTCCAACTATCGCCGGTAGCGCGAAATACCGCGGCATTCCCCATGAGCGTGTCGGCCTCCATCATGAAATCCGACACCGCCGGCAGGAACAGATACTCGGCGCCTTGCTGGTCGAGGGGGAAAGGAATATCGACCCCACGTTCCTCTTGCATCGATTCGCTCAGGAATTCCAGGCTGTCGATTAACGCGGGCACAGGAATCGCTGAAGTGTTGCCCGACTTTCCCATCAACTGCTCTCGCGTGCTGACGACCAAGGCACGTGGCGTGATGCCTATCTCGGAGAGAACGTAGCGTCCCAGATGGGTGATTAAGGCGTGATCGATACCCATGGGGCATTCGAAATGGCAGCGACGACAGGCGGTGCAGTTGTAAAACGCCGCCGCCATCTCCTGGATCTTTTCATCGTTCAGCCCCGCTTCCCCAAGCAGCCGGCCACGCAAGACGCCGGAAACCGTGAAATGCCGGCGGTAGACGGAGAGCAGCAGCTCCGACCGATAGCACGGCACGTCACCAGGATCGCCGGTAGCGTCGTACACCTGGCAGGCTACGCTGCAGCGCGCGCATTTGGCGCTGATGCGGATGTAATGATCAAGCGCTACCCGGTAATTCGTATGCTTCAGGATGGTTGCAAAGGCCTCCAGAAAACGGCGCGGACGATCGGCGACACAAAAGTCTTCCACGTGATAACGGACCGGAAGGCGCTGCCGCTCAATGATCTCAGCCTTTTTCGCGCAGGCGAACGCTTTTTCCCGCTGCTCAGCAGTGATATGTTGCACAGGAACTCTCGGCATAGATGGTGAGGTTAGACCACTTGTAGGGACCAATTGGCCTGTGCGTTGTCCGCTTTGTCCGGGCTGATCTGGCAACTGCTGTGCGCCTTGCATTTGACGTTCTCGCTATGTTGGACGGCACAGGAAATTCCGATGTCAATATCTTCTAGATGTTGATAACATCTACATGCTATCATCATCTTTGTGGAGAGGGCAGTGCTTTTTGCTTCGGATCTGCAGATTCGCCCGCGGAATTCCCGAAATGGGAGTGTGCAATGTAGGTCGCGGAGCGCTGAACTGGGGAACCTCTATCGAGGGCCCCGTTTTCGATGTATCTTGCTTCCCGCCGTGGTATTCGGGAAGACCACCAGGTCGATCACTCAATCGCAGAGCCACAATGAGGCTGTATGCCAATAACAAAGATGAAAAAGAGACGGACGACTGGCGTCCGTGACGGCTGTCGCCGGCACGACTATCCATGTTCGTGCGCTATGGGTCATCTTTCTCGCTTCGTGGAACCTGTCGTCCTTCTCATCCTGAAAGAAAAAGGACACACCCATGGATATGATTTGTCGTCCAACCTCCCTGGGTACGTTTTCACCGACGCGGAGATCGAACGGGCGGCCCTTTACCGGACCCTTCGACGCCTGGAGCATTATGCCTACGTCAAGTCAGGATGGCAGGTGGCCGGAAACGGTCCGGCCAGGCGCGTTTACGCTCTCACCAGCAAGGGTGAGGCCCACCTGCGAGAGTGGGCGACGGTGCTTGATAAAGTCGCAGCTTCGATGACGCGCTACGTAAAGCGCGTCGCTGAACTGGATGACGGTGCGGGCTAAGAGGGTCTAGTGAGTCGAGGAGTAGCTGCTCTTAGGTGCGGCCTAACTGTTTGTGTCAATTCCCTCTGAGACTGCCTCACTCGCTGCACCGCAGGCAGCTTCCAGTGCCCTGCCCCTGTCAGAAGTTCCATTTGAACGAGAACTGGAATGCCCCAGACAGTGCGCCTGCGGGAAAACTTAACGAGGTGATCTGGAAGTCGGTCAAGCGAACCGAACTTGAAGATGCCCAACCACATTGGCGTCGAATTCGCGCGAACAGGTTACCGCATCGAGCAAGAGTAGTTACCATATAGCACTTTTGTACCAGCTAGAATGGAGTATTAAAGTGATGTGATGTGAGCTACATCACATCATTTTGTGCGGTGTTTCTTATCAAATTAGCTTGTATTCACTATAGAGGTCAAGCACTAGGATCTGCTTGCGGTTACAGCTCTGGCGCGCTGCCGCAGAGTCACAAGTTGACCCGCGCCCTCAGTGTTCATAGGAATGGTTTTGGCCACCATTCTCAGCGAGGGCAGCGAAAGTAGGTGGCGACTCCGCAAGCGATCCGGATGGATCGTGGCGCCCTTCGACGTATGTGCACCCGTCGCAGCTTGAACGATATCCAGTGACGCAGCATCTGTCTCGGAGCCACCTCCACACGGAGCTTTCTTGAAATGGAAGTGGCTGATTGGCTCGACAGGGCGGTGCAGAGGACAAAGGAAAGGTACCAGATCCAACGGGACCTGGAAGAAAGGGTGATCCAACAAGAGGCGCTGAAACGCAAGCTTGGCAGTAACTTTTGTCGACAACTATTTGCGTGGCTGGAAAGCATAGAAGCTAGATTTAATCGTAGCGTTGGAAGCCAGATGATTACGGTAGCGGTCGCCGGAAACGAGCGTAACCGTAGCGCTCAGGTTCTGGCGCGGCCCATACGGGCCGATGAGAGACTTGCCGAACTGTACTACCACGAGAATACCGATTATTTGATGTTGAGTATTGGTTTTGATGGGGGTGCCGAAAGTACACAAATGATCAAGTTGGTTCTTGCCAGCGGAACAACCCTGGCAGAGATTGGCACCAAGCATTATCGGCCAGAAGAACTTGGTCAGAAGATAATCGAAGATCTGTTGGCATAACAGCACCTTTCGGCACAGATGCTACCTCTGTGCCATGGCCGTAAAGTTGCGCTGGGACCGGCGCTTCAGACACTTTCCAATGTGGGCCGCATTGAATGTGCAGAACTTCTTCGGGACCTTGGACGGTTCTGGCGCCGGCGTTAGGAGGGAAGATACGTGGCTGAGCATGGTAAACCGTCCTCCCAAATAGAACACAGAGCCGAGAACTTCATGCCGATGCATGTTCTGCTGATCGCGGGTGATCCGGATGATGCGCGGCTCATTGTAGAGATGCTGAAGGAAACTGATGGTGATTGGTTTACGGTTGAGTGCGCCGGGCGCTTGTCGGGTGGGTTTCGGAAGCTGAGGTCGAATCCTGCCGATGTTGTGCTCCTGGATCTCTCGCTCCCGGACAGTCGCGGAGTAGATACCCTGGTTCGCTTTAAGTCGGAGTTCCCCGACATTCCCGCGGTGATACTGACAAACCTGAACGCTGAAGAAGCCGCGATACAGGCTGCCCACGCGGGAGCGCAAGACTACTTCGTAAAAGAGAAACTCACCGGATCGGCTTTGGCGCAGGCGTTGAAGTACGCCCTCGAACGGACGAAGGCGGAAAAGACCATTCGAAGTTTTGGGAATCGATGCGAAGCTCTCATCGCAACCACTTTGGATGGCTATTGTTGCTTTGACCACGAGGGGAAACTGATCGATGTGAACGAGGCGTATTGTCAGATGAGTGGCTACTCGCGCGACGAGCTGTTGGAAATGCGCCTCGATGAACTGGACGGGGGAGAAAACGACGAAAGGGTGCTCGCCCAAGTGCAGCAGATAGTGGCGAAAGGCTGCGACCGCTTCGAGACCCAGCATCGCAATAAAAATGGCGAGTTGTTCGACCTCGAGATCAGCGCTACTTCCCTTCCAGGTACGGGCCAGATTCTTTTATTCGCTCGCGACATCAGTTGGCGAAGGATTGTCGAAGAGCAGTTGCGCCACGCCGAGGAGAAGTATCGTTCTATCTTTGAAGATGCGGTCATTGGAATGTTCCAAACCACTCCCGCAGGCAGTCTGGTCAGCGTCAATCGCGCGTTGGCACGGATGCATGGATTTGATTCTCCCGTACAACTCCTGGCGGAATTCGCGAACGGGGGCCGCCAGTTGTTCGTTGATCCTAAGGCGCGAAGAGAATTGACACGCGTGCTGCAAAACGATGGCAGCGTCCACAGTGTCGAATTGAGAATCTCCGGCAAAGATGGCAAGAAGAGGTGGGTTTCAGCAAACGTTCGGGCCGTGAGTGACGCCGATGGCAAAACCGTGCTTCACGAAGGCACCGTCGAAGATATTACCGAGCGCAAGGAGGCAGAGGCCGTCCAAGAGGAACTGAGACGAATCGTTGCCAGCATCCCGGGAACTATTCTTGCGTTTCTCATGCGCCCAGACGGGTCCAGCGCCATACCATTTGCCAGCGCCGGGCTGCACGATATTTTTGATGTAGCTCCCGACGCGGTACGAGATGACGCCGGCCCTGTATTGGCGGCCATTCATCCTGACGATCTGCACCACTTTAAGGCGGCCGTTGCCTATTCATTCCGATCCTTAACCCCATGGCACGACGAGTTCCGTGTGAACCACCCGAAAAAGGGGCTGCTCTGGATCAAAGTAGATGCCTTGCCGGAACGTGAGCCTGATGGCAGCGTCTTGTGGCACGGATTTCTGGTCGACAATACAGAGAGAAAGCAGCTCGAATCTCAACTCCTGCAGGCGCAGAAAATGGAGGCCGTGGGCAGGTTGGCGGGCGGGGTCTCCCACGACTTCAATAACATTATGGGCATTGTGATCGGCTACAGCGATCTGATCGCCGAGACCATGCCGCCTGCGGACGTAAACCTGCGCCGGATCATAAAGATCAAGGACGCCGCGCAGCGTGCCACCGCGTTGATTCGGCAGTTGCTGGCCTTCAGCCGCCTGCAGGTGGTCGCCCCTAATCTAATGGACCTGAACTTGAGCATTACTCATCTCGCCGAAATGCTGCCGCGTTTGCTCGGGGAGGACATCCAGTTAACGCTATCGCTTGATCGGAACCTGTGGACCGTTAAGGCTGATCCCTCGCAGATTGACCAAGTGCTACTGAACCTCTCCGTCAACGCCCGCGATGCCATGCCGCAGGGAGGCAAGCTGGTGATTGAGACGCACAATGTCGAAGTTGACGAGGCTTGCGCCGCCATGCATCCGGGCGTGCCACCCGGGCCCTTCGCGATGATCTGTGTTTCCGACACCGGGACTGGCATTAGCTCGGAGGTGATGCCGCGCATCTTCGATCCATTTTTTACCACTAAGGAGATTGGAAAAGGAACGGGTTTGGGTCTGTCCACAGTGTACGGGATTGCCCGACAAAGCGGAGGTTTCGTATCGGTCGACACGAAGGTACCGGGCGGTACAACCTTCAAAATATACCTCCCTCGCCAGTGTGGATTGGCTCATGTGGCCCCTGCAAAAAGAGAGAATACAAAGCCAAGGACTGGCGCCTCTAAGAGGATTCTGCTTGCGGAGGACGACGCCGCCTTGAGGGATATTGTAAGCATACAGTTGGAAGAATTGGGCTACACCGTCCTCGCGGCCAGCAACGGTCCGGAAGCCATCCAGATGGCCAAAAAAGAAGACGGGCCAATCGATCTGCTGCTTACCGATGTGGTGATGCCCGGCATGAGTGGCCCACAGCTGGCCGATAAGCTGAAGCAAGAAATTCCCGCGCTGAAGGTGCTGTTTGTGTCTGGCTACAGTGGTGACATGATCTCGCGGGAGGGCGCCCTGGAGCCCGGAGCTTACTTCGCCCACAAGCCCCTCACCAAAATGGCTCTGGATGAGAAGTTGCGCAGTATCTTCAGGGCCTAGGGAGAAAGCTGCCCAGCCCGGTTGCTTTCTGCCCAAAGGGGAATCTCCGGGAGACCAGGAAAAATCTCGGGGGAGATGATTCAATGAGTGAACTGGAACAGGTTAAGAAAGCGGACTCGCATGAATCGAAATTGGCTGTGCTGGCGATCGACGACGAGCCCGACTTCCTGGAGTTTGTCGGCGAGGCAATATCTTCTGAAAACGTGGATTTTCTCTCGACGACCCACCCGGAAGAGGCGCTCGCCATCGTCCAGAAGCGGCATCCCCCGGTCATCCTGCTGGACCTGAATATGCCTGCGGCCCCGGGGATGGAAGTTTTAGAACGCATTCTCGGGATCGATCCCAACGTCGATGTGGTTATGCTGACCGCAGACTACTCCACCGAGTCAGCGGTACGTGCAATTCAAGCGGGAGCGTGCGATTACCTGGTGAAGCCAATCGGGGTCGAGCGTTTGCGGGAACGCGTCCGCTTGCTACTCCGAGAAGCACAGCAACGGGAGCTCCGCACGCGGCTGGAGGAGGACTTCTACGACTCGGCCCAGTTTGAGGGCATGGTGGGACAGAGCCCGATCATGCAGGAAGTGTTCGTCGGCATACGCCGCATCGCGCCGCATTTTCGGACCGTGTTGATTGGCGGTGCGACGGGAACAGGCAAGGAACTGGTGGCGCGCGCCCTGCACCGGCTGAGTCCAGGTGCTACCAAGCCCTTCGTGGTTTGCAACTGTGCCGCTGTCACGGAAACGCTGCTGGAGAGTGAGTTGTTCGGATCCGTGCGGGGAGCGTTCACGGGAGCCAGTCAGGACCGCATTGGTTTGATAGAAGCCGCTCATGGCGGCGTGCTGTTTCTGGATGAAATTGGCGAGATGTCACAGGCCATGCAGGCAAAGCTGTTGCGTGTGTTTCAGAACCAAGAGGTGCGGCCGGTCGGGGCCACGGCTTCTCGTAAGGTAGACGTCCGCGTGGTCGCCTCAACCCACCGCGACCTTCGCAAGATGGCGTCTCAGGGACAATTTCGAGAGGATTTGTATTACCGGCTTTCCATGATCGAAATCAAGCTGCCGCCGCTGGCCGATCGCAAAGAAGACCTGCGTCTGCTTGAGCAGGGCATTCTTCGCCGTTATGCGGCGGAATTGAAGAAACCGGTCGCGACCCTGACACGCCGGGCGCAGACCGTGCTGTTACGCCATTCCTGGCCCGGAAATATTCGTGAACTCGAAAACGTTCTGGGACGCGCCTGCATGATGACGACGACGAACACCATAGATGTCCGCGATCTTCCCGACTCGGTGAAGACCGTAGCTGCCGGTGGGAGCAATGGGAACGATTTGCTAACACCGTTGGCTGAGGTGCAGAAAAGGCACATTGAGCGCGTGCTGCAGAGCGTGGATGGGAACAAGGCACGCGCAGGCGAGATACTTCAGATCAGCCGCTCCAGCCTCTATCGAATCCTACAGGAGTCCACCGACGGCCCCCAGAATACCTTAGCAGCCCGTGGTGTAAGTAGCTGATTTCCGGCACGACCAGCGGCGTCTTCGGCTTCTTAGTCTTGCGAAGGATTTCGCGCGGAACGTCGGGATTTGGCTTCGGCAGAGCCGATTCGAATCCTTGCGCCGTGTAAACAGCAAAAAAAGGAACAGAACTAGCTTGGCGACGCGGTTTCTCCATTCCCGCGGCGTTCCCGCACCCAGCACCCGGCGCAGGATCAGGCTCAGGTTGAACGCGCCCACATGAACCAACTGCCGCTTCAGAATGTTCTCGTGTCCGCGCAGATGCGTGCGCCTCATGCCGCCGGTGTCGTAGCAGTGCGCGAAGCTGCGTTCCACCAACTCGCCGCGTCGCCGCAGTAAGCTCTTGCCGTAGTCGCCGCGCACTCGCCGCCGATTCTGGTAGACCGCCTGCTGTTCCACCTGCTTGCCCTGCCAGTTACGTCGCCCTTTTGGTTGCTTCTCCGGAATGTAGCTGCGCACCTCGTAACTCTTTACCCGCTCGACCACCGCGCCGCTGTGATAGCCCTTGTCGGCCACCAACTCTTCGATCCCGTTGACGTTCACCTTGGGCTTATCGTCAGGCCGCAACTCGACCTCGCGCCCGATCTGCTCTGCCACTGCCATCCCCGCCTCACACAACGTCTCGTCCAGCGTTGTCGTGTCGCCCTGATCGGCGCCTTGCAGCGTCACCGCCACCACCGCGCCCGTGTCCAGATCGACCGCGTGTTCGGTCTTGTGCGCCAGATGCGTGCGCCCGTCTTTCATCTTCGCAATCCGCGCATCCCCGTCCCCAGGACTCTTCCACTCCTGATTCGACATACGCTTCTTGCGCTTGCGATCCAACCGCGCCAGGTCTTCCCGCGTCGGCGTCTCGATCCCCGAGGCTTTCGCCAAGCCGCGCAAAAACTCCTCGTAGTTCTCCCCCGTGTCGCGCCGCACGATCGCCCGCATCGCCGCGTTGGCTTCCAGCGTGGTGGCATCGATGGCGATCCGCTGACCCTTCAGCAGTCCCCGATCGGCCAGCACCCCCAGTACCCAGCCGAACACTTCCCGATGCGTGTCCACAGCGATCAGCCGCCGCGTGCGCGAAATCGTCGAGTGGTCCGGCGTGTACTCGTCCAGCGCTATGCCCACAAACCGCCGCAACGCCAGCGAATCCGCCAACCGCCAGGCGATCCCACGCTCGCTGTCGATGCCCTCGAAATACCCGATCAGCAGCGACCGGAAGTAGATGCCCGGCGTCAGTGACGGCCGCCCGTACTTGGCCGCATAAAACTTCGCACACCGGCCCTCGACAAACTCGTCAAAGCCCTCGGAATCCAGCAACTCGTTCAGCCGCTGATAGAACGGATGTCCCGGAGCCGACGCCAACTCGGTGTGCGCAATCCAAATGTCTTCTTGCTTCTCCCGCTGCTTGCGGGTTCCCATTGCCATGCGCGCATTCTACGAACAAAGCCTGTGGATGACTCATTTATTTTGGGCAGGCATCCAGAGTTTCACCACAGGCTGTTAGCGGACTCCTAGCTTAAGAGCGGCCCTCTTCATCCTGAAGACCCTAAGCGGAGATGGATCCGGGGTTTATCCCCTTCTTATCGGGCAACTCTGAATGTTGGAGCGGCCGGTTGGAGAAAGAAACCTGTGTGCCAATCCCGCACAGTATCGCAGAAAGGAACACTTCCCCTCATCGGGATCTCTCCGGAATTTCGACCGTGTATTCTAACCTACTGATGACAAAGCGCTTCATTTGGCTTCCTCCTGGGGTCCTTGGCTATTCACATGCTGTCTTGTTTGGAGTGGTGGAAGTCGGAGGGACGCGTATTTAAGAAATGGAGTCTTCTCAAATGGAAGCGACTGATTGGCTCGACGAAGCTGTACAACAGACGAAGGACAAATATCAGGCGCAGCGGGCGCTGGAAGACAAATTGATCCAAGAAGAAGCGTTGAAAGCAAGGCTTGCTAGTAAGTTCTGCACAGAACTTTTCGCGTGGCTCGAAACCATAGATGTGAAATTTAACACTCGATTTGGCGGTCAGGTGCTAGCGATAAGTCCGCTCGGCGGTAAGGGCGACAGCGGCCTGCAAGTCCTGGCCCGGCCTATTCGCGCCCAGGAGAGGGTCACGGTCTTGAACTATCAGAAAGAGACCAACTCTATCAGCGTGAGTACGGATCGCAGCTTCACTAAACTTCCGCAAGTAATCACGCTGGTTCTCGCTGCTGACAGCGCTATGGTGGCAGAGATCGGGACGGAGCATTATATGCCGGAGCAGTTAGGCCGGAAAATAATCAACGATCTGTTGGGCATAGGCTCTATGCGCCCAGTATCGCAGTCGCAATCCCCACAGCCACCCTGTTGTAGTGTGCCGTCTAACGATATTGGAATGCTGGGTCGGACCGCAGTTGCAGGTGGAAGCAACGGAGCCTGTGCTGGCGCCTTTGCCTGATGTATATGTATATTGAGCGCATGCTGCAAAGTGTGCATAGGAACAAGCAGAGCGCGCCGTCGGGATACTTTAAATCAGCCTCTCAGTCTCTATCAACTCCTGTAGGAATCCAGCGACTCTTCCGGGAATGCCTTGGTGGCTTCCTGGCTTAAGCGCAGCCCCGCTCGTCCTAAACGGCCTTCCTAGAGACAAACCCAATACTTATGCTTTTTGTCTTGCCACTCTGAATTGCGGACAACTCTGCCTTGCGGAGCATTCGCTGGGAGAACAAACCCGTGTGCCAATCCCGCACATATCCCAGAAAGGAACACTTTCCCTCATTGGGATTTCCCCTCGATTCCGATACCGTTTTCTAACCTTCTGATAACAGAGCACATTATTTCGCAATAATTCACTTGACACAGGAGAGAATGTCTGCCATACTTGCATCAAGTGGGAGGTTGTATGGCGGACAAAACGGACACGACCAAGCTTCTCGAATCTCTCGAAAAGTTTTGCCTTGAGTACCGAGCGTGGCGGTATATTGCACTGAACTATTGCTTGGGCGAAGAACCTCAGAAACTCACTCTTGTCCAAATTAAGTTTTGGCGTTCGTTAACTTGGACAGCATTGGACAGGTGCTACGGGCCGTCCACGCCGCCATAACCCTCTGAAACCATCGCAAAATCGCCACCTCCGGCCCGATTTGGCACCGGGCGATCGTTAAGGTGCCGTTGGCAGCAATTTGGACAGCATCTGGAGCCAAACGACAACCTCCTTTCCTCCGTCAAGGTCGACTCAATAGAATCAGTGAGTTAGCCTATCCAAATGCTCCATCCCCGGCTAACTTGGACAGTAATGTCAGAAACTATTTTCCGATTACTGTAATAGACAGGCATATCGTACCCACGCTTCTGACTTCTTTCGTGGCCCCATCGCTGCTCTTCGATCTGATATGTCAGAATCCGAAGTGCTTGGTCTTTTGTTAGAGTCTCTGAAAGAGGCGACATCGTGAATCTCCGCGAATTGCAAACCAAGCTAGACACGCAAGAAAAGTGCTTGGCGTTTATTGAGAAGTTGCGCTGGCCCGACGGAATCCGCTGCATGACATGCGGGTGCGACCGCATATCCCGCATCAAATCGTCCAGCAAGAAACAGACTGTCCGGTACATCTTCGAGTGCTTAGAACCGACCTGCCGCCAGCAATTCACTGTCACGTCCGGCACGATTATGAACGACACCCATCTACCGCTGTTGACCTGGCTCAGCGCTATCGCGCTCGTGACTCAGGCCAAGAAGGGCATCAGTGGATACCAGCTACAGAGGAACCTCGGACTAGGAAGCTACAAGACAGCGTGGTATCTGTTGCACAGGATTCGTGAGTCCATGAAACCCGGCAGCCGTTCGCCAATGAGCGGAGTCTTGGAGATTGATGAAACCTACATCGGCGGCAAGAAGAAAGGTCAAGGTGTCTATACCGGAAAGAAATCCAAGACTGCCGTTATGGGTATCATTCGACGCGACGGCGATCTTCGGTTCCTCGGAACGGGCACACCAACGGTCAAGGGTAAGTTCGCTGAAGCGTTCATCAAGGAAAATGTCAGTCCCAATGCCGAGATGGTTTGCACCGACGAGTCTGTGTTATACCCGCTCGCTCTTGCCCACATCGGAGAACGGCACCAAACCGTGGTTCACTCTAGACGGGAGTTTGCGCGGTTAGGCGGCATCCACACCAACTCGATTGAGAACGCCTTCTCTCTGCTCAAGCGCGGCATCATCGGAAACTTTCACTGGGTCAGCGTCAAACACCTGAACCGATATCTTGGCGAGTTTGAATTTAGGTTCAACCGCCGCCACGATCCGAACCTGTTCACGGATACGGTCAAGGCTGTCGCTAGGAAGGAAGCGATGCCGTTTGCCGAGCTAACAAAAAACTGACTCGCGCAGTGTTCTAAGAGTTACACTTTAGGGCGAAACCGGAACTCCGGTACGGAGGTGAACTCATGCGTAAGCTTATCACTTACCTCATGAGGTAGTCCCGGTGCCAGCAGTGCGGACAGCAAGGGTTACTCCGGCAACGTGGGGTTTTTGCTGCCCTGCCGCCGCTTTCTAGAAACGGCGCATCTTGGTGGGCTAGGCTATAACCGATGCACACCCGACGATGAGTCGCTGTAAAGCGATTTAGACCTGCTGCGCGAGTCGTTTGCCGTGGGCGTATTGCCCGCGTCAGGGGGTTGGTGCGGATTTCACCAACCCTCAAAAGTGCTGCTTTCGATTCTGAGGTTGTCCGGCCATGAAAAATGAAATTCTCTAATCACTGACTCGGGAAGTGTCCTGAGAGTAGAATTCCGCTGGCTGGGGTTATCGCAATTTGCCAGTAGTAGGCGGGGAAATGACATACACACCGCGCCGAAGCGGCGCCCCGGCCAATAGAATTCCGCTGGCGAGCGGCGTGGCCGACAGACTTATGTCTGCGCTGGGGGTGGAGAAACTCGAAAGAAGCCTTCACCTTGACCGCTCGCCAGAAGCTTGAGGCGCTTATGAAACGCACGTTATTAACGATCCTGCTGCTGGTTACGTGTGCTTGGGCCTATCCGACTTCCGCACCATGCCCGATTGATGGTCAAGACTCTCCTTACACTGGACACTACAAGGAAGTGTTTCATGCGGACGGAAGGCACATCCTGTGCGAATACTCTCACGCAGCCAACATGGGAACCGCGCAACAAACCATACATCGGTTCTGGGCGGACTGCACAAACGAATTCTAGCTTCTTGCCCGCCGCTTGACCTTGCGGGCTTTCTTCGCCCCGCCGAGGATTCGAGAAGCGCGGGTGATGCGCTCGCCTTTGTGAACCTTCGCCAGCCCTGTCTTGCGAACCACTCCACCACGCTTATAAGAGGGGAGTTTCTCGAAAGGAATCTGGCCGGATGCAACTGCTGCTCGAATGGACGCTTCCACACTCGGAGGGGCCGATCTTAGGGCTTTGTCCAAATCTAGGTCTCTTACCATTACTGTCCAAGTTAGCCGGGGATGGAGCATTTGGACAGGCTAACTCACTGATTCTATTGAGTCGACCTTGACGGAGGAAAGGAGGTTGTCGTTTGGCTCCAGATGCTGTCCAAATTGCTGCCAACGGCACCTTAACGATCGCCCGGTGCCAAATCGGGCCGGAGGTGGCGATTTTGCGATGGTTTCAGAGGGTTATGGCGGCGTGGACGGCCCGTAGCACCTGTCCAATGCTGTCCAAGTTAACGAACGCCAAAACTTAATTTGGACAAGAGTGGTCTCTTACCATAACTTAATCCGAAGTGTATTTTCGCTTCTTCATCGGCAGCGGTCTCGCCTTAAGCATCACTCGAAGATCGTCCTCTAGCTTCTTCTCGTCAATCTCGATGTCCAGCAGATCGTCTTCTGGTTCTGGCTTCGCGGGTTTTTCTGGCGTCTTTTCGTCGGTCATAAGAGCATTCTAGCGCATCAAGAATCAGGTCTCACTACCCAACTAAATCCGTCTGGCGTTACCGTCGCAATTTGAGGATGCCCTCCGATGCTTGAACAGTACGGGTCGGTGGTGTTTTCGATGCATCTTGCTAAGTAGTCGAGAACAAACTCAACTCCTTCTTGCAAAGTTTCGGGTCTATCACGTTCCAAAGCTAACTCCTCCCAAACCACCTGAGAACCGCTAGCTATACAAAACTCATTATTGGGTTCCGCAGTCAGTTCTTTCAAGGATGGCGACTGCAAGCGACCGTTGACTGAAGAAAAAATCTCTTGGAGGCGGAACGGCTGCCTTTGGTGATAGCCAACGAATAGTGCCCTGAGAAACACCTGTTCGTTGGGTAAAACGATTCCGGTACTAGCGACTGCAATTCTGTCTGCCAGATCTCGACAAAAATTCTCGACATAGTCTTGCGGGCTATCCAAAGGAGCTTTGGCAAAATCTTCCGCAATGTGACTTGCAGCTCCCAACACGTCAAACATCGGTCTTTGACCTGAGTATTCCAGTGCCGTATGTCCGGTGAAACCGTAAGCTCCCAAAAAATCGGGATGATTGGTGGGATACAGCTTAGTTGCGGTTTCGCTCACAACCTTGTCGTGAATATCAAGCCGCAAACTATCAGCCCCGATAGCAAAACCCTCCGGCGTGTACGCAGATACGAGCGCGGTCATGCTCGCAGTATCGCATTTTTTGGGCTTTCGGTGGCGGTAGTTCATCGAGCCAACATGCTGCGCCATACTGCCGTACATGTTGACAATGTCTGACGAGCAAAGTCCCCTGAGATTGTGCAATTTTTACTCGCTTTCAGAGCTTCTGTGTCAAGTGAATTATTGCGCATTATTTCCTTTTGGGTTACAGCGTATGGGCACTCGCGTGCACTCCCCCATGTGTTCCCGATCTGACCATCGGTTGCAAGCCACAGAAAGGATGCCATGTTAAGCATATTGAACCAGGGCGCAGTAGAAAAGATCACGCTCCCTCTAATCTGATTTTAGGAAGTAGTCGCGCAAACATTTTGATTGCTGATGGTGACGAAGACTATCGGCAACTGTATTCCGATTTACTTCGGTCCGAGGGATTTCAGACGTTCTGTGCCAAGGACGTCGACCAGGCCTTGGCAGTAATGCATCACGAACGCATTGACATGGCTTTGGTTGATGTGATGATACCGAAAACGAACGGCATAACTTTATGCCGGGAATTGAGAAACAATCCAGAGACCCAGCTGGTTCCCATAGTGCTTCTCACCGGCTGGGAGTCCGACCAACGCCGTGGGATGGGAATGGAGAGCGGCGCCGATGCCGACGCACGCTTAAAAAAACCCATCGATAACATCGAATTGATTACCCGGGTGCGCTCGCTGCTCGACAAAAAGCGCTTTACAGAGAACCTCGGGGACGCGGAGAAGACGTTGCTTACTCTTGCGGAAATCGTGGAAGGGAAGGATCCCTACACCGCTGGACACGGCTACCGGGTGAGCCGAACCGCGGTAGCCGTGGCCGTTCGTATGGGCTTGTCCTCCGAAGACCGGGAATGGGTTCGTCGCGGGGCGTTATTGCACGACATCGGCAAAGTGGGAGTCCCCGAAGAGATTCTGGGGAAGCTGGGTCCACTGAAAGCGGACGAAAAGCTGGTCCTCAACTCGCATACCTATTTGGGAGAGCGCATTTGCGCCCCCTTATCCTCATTCCGTCCTCTGCTGCAAATCATTCGCAACCATCACGAGCGACTGGACGGGAGTGGATATCCGGACGGGCTGCGAGGGAACCAGATCTCCATTTTGACCCGCGTGGTGTCACTTGCCGACGTGTACGACGGTCTAACCACCCGCCGGCCCTACCGCGGTAGCTTTTCCCATACGCAAGCGATCCATCAGATCCGCCGTGAGGCCGAGCAAGGCTGGTGGGACCTAGGAGTTCTCGATGCGTTTGGAAGCCTGGTCGGCTTTGAATGTGCTCCGGGACGTGCGTGACACGTTCAGCAAAGGTGCCTAGTGTGTTCTCCGCAGAGATCTGCGCAAAGAGGTAAGTCCACGGGGCCGTGCCATTTTAAGGGAGACGTTATCCTTCAGCAAGTTGGGGAAATATAGTTCGCCTAAAGGGGGTTCTCGACAAAATGCTAAAAGCAAATGATTCCGGCCAAACGCTGGTACAGTTTGCGATCTCCTTGCCGATTTTCTTGCTCCTCATACTAGGAGTCGTGGACTATGGATATCTGTTCTCTACGAAGGTAACCCTTCAGAACGCAGTGCGGCAAGGGGGACGGTATGCTATTACCGGGGAATGCATAACCGGCAGTGACGGCACGTGCCTCCAATCGAGGTACAACTCAGTCATCCAAACCGTCGAAAATGCCTCACTCGGCCGCCTTAACGGCTCCCAGATCAGCGTAACTTGTCAGGACGAGGGCGGAGGCTGCCCCAACGGAGCTGGTGGGCCGGGTGATGTCGTAACCATCACCGTAACCTACCCATATCATTTTATGACCGGGCCGATCGGGGCGTTCTTTCCGGGCAGCTCGTACACGTTAAAGGTAAGTTCGGCTTTCACCAATGAAATCTTTCCACCCAGCCAAAGTTAGGGGGGCGTATGAAGACAAAGATAAGAAAGATAAATAGGGAAAAGTCGGGTCAGGCGTTAGTAGAACTACCGTTCGCGTTCATCCTTCTGTGTGTCTTCGTCTTTGGTGTCATTGACTTCGGCCGAGCCATCTATGAAATTGAAGTAATGAAGAACCTCGTTGGAGAGGGTTCCAGCATGGCTTCGCGTGGAGCCAGTCTTGCGACAACCGCGCAAACCGTAGCTAACTACGCGGGGTCGGACATCAACCTAGGCAGCCAGGGATGCGTTATTGTTACGTCCGTCACCAACAACTCAGGTTCTCTCCAAGTCACAGGCCAAGCTTCTCAGGGTGGGATCGCGTGTACCAGTAACGTCGGCTGCCTCAACGGACAAGGAAGCTGTGGCAGTTCGAGTGCTACTCTCCCCGCAGCGGCATCTACAACACTGCTAGCGGAATCCACGGGGTCGTCCCTTTACGTGACCGAACTCTTCTACACTTACAACACCATCACGCCCATATCGGCGCTGTTAGGAAATAGCATGCCATCTCAGTTGTACAGCGCGGCTTATTATTAAGGAAGGATACGCATATGTGCAATGCTAACATTGTAAAGAGCGACCGGGGCCAAATCGTTATTGTTCTCGCGCTGGTTCTGCCCGCCCTTGTACTGATCGCAGGGTTAGCCATTGACTCGGGACTTCTTTATGCCACCAAGGCCAAGCTATCGACGGCTGTGGATGCCGCATGCCTCACGACCGTGAAGAACTTGTCCGACCACTCGACGATTTCGCGCACGCGGCGGCTGATCGCTGTGGACACGCATCGGGAAGTGTTCGGCTGGGTACTGGGGGTGCTGGCCGATCGGGGACTGCTGAAGGGTCAGCGGATCGCCATCGATGCCACCACGCTGGAAGCCAACGCGGCGATGCGGGCGATCGTGCGGCGCGACACGGGGGAGAACTACGAGGAGTTTTTGCGCGGCTTGGCGAAAGCCTCGGGGATCGAGACGCCGACGCGGGAAGACCTGGCGCGGTTGGATCGCAAGCGCAAGAAGCGTATGTCGAATCAGGAGTGGAAGAGTCCTGGGGACGGGGATGCGCGGATTGCGAAGATGAAAGACGGGCGCACGCATCTGGCGCACAAGACCGAACACGCGGTCGATCTGGACACGGGCGCGGTGGTGGCGGTGACGCTGCAAGGCGCCGATCAGGGCGACACGACAACGCTGGACGAGACGTTGTGTGAGGCGGGGATGGCAGTGGCAGAGCAGATCGGGCGCGAGGTCGAGTTGCGGCCTGACGATAAGCCCAAGGTGAACGTCAACGGGATCGAAGAGTTGGTGGCCGACAAGGGCTATCACAGCGGCGCGGTGGTCGAGCGGGTAAAGAGTTACGAGGTGCGCAGCTACATTCCGGAGAAGCAACCAAAAGGGCGACGTAACTGGCAGGGCAAGCAGGTGGAACAGCAGGCGGTCTACCAGAATCGGCGGCGAGTGCGCGGCGACTACGGCAAGAGCTTACTGCGGCGACGCGGCGAGTTGGTGGAACGCAGCTTCGCGCACTGCTACGACACCGGCGGCATGAGGCGCACGCATCTGCGCGGACACGAGAACATTCTGAAGCGGCAGTTGGTTCATGTGGGCGCGTTCAACCTGAGCCTGATCCTGCGCCGGGTGCTGGGTGCGGGAACGCCGCGGGAATGGAGAAACCGCGTCGCCAAGCTAGTTCTGTTCCTTTTTTTGCTGTTTACACGGCGCAAGGATTCGAATCGGCTCTGCCGAAGCCAAATCCCGACGTTCCGCGCGAAATCCTTCGCAAGACTAAGAAGCCGAAGACGCCGCTGGTCGTGCCGGAAATCAGCTACTTACACCACGGGCTGCTAGGACAGACGTCTGCTGCGGAACTGGGCGCCGGTATCTTTAACGCCAATTTCGGAGCTAATCCGCCTACGCCAAGCGTCACCTTTCCAATCGATGCCCACGGCAACCAGCTGGTCCAGGTAACGGCCACCGCTTACGTGCACACTCTTTTCATGGGTATTTTCCCGCAATGGGCCACCGTACCGGTGAGCGCCACCGCGGTGGCAACACGCGGCAAACTGGTCATGTCCATCGTGCTGGACCGATCGGGCTCAATGTGCGGGGGAACTGAGCATTGCGATTCCGGAGTGACCGGGGACAATGGAGGAGAGGCGCTAAAATTTGCCGTTCCAACCTTCATCGGCGACTTCAATGACGCAACCGACGAGGTTGCGGTGGCTAGCTTCTCTTCCAATGCGACGGCGGACTATACCATCAATTACAACTTCAAGACGCCGATCACCACTGCGGTCAACGCCCTGAGTTTCACCGGCGGCACGTTCGGCACGGGAGCAGGAACCACACCCATCCAAAGTAATACTATGGGGGCGCCACTCTCGCTCGCCCAATTACAAAACGCCAGCGTTACCGTACAACCGGGGCAGAACGTAGTCAAAGTTATCGTGTATTTCACGGACGGCCTGATGAACACCGTTCAGGACAATTTTCATTGCGGGGGTACAACTAATAACACTTTAACGCTTATCAACTACGGAGGGCATGACTCAGGGTCGCAGGTCGACTTCTTCGATCCTACCAGTGCAACAACGGACTGGGGCCATTACACCAGCGGGACAGGCTTCCCGTACACCTCCGGAGGCGCCATTTGCAAGGATATTAACGGAAACATTGTAACCAAGTTTCCCTCTCAGTCACAGGGGACACAGGTAACATTTTCCCAGTCCGCTGTCACCGCCGATGCCAAGTACCGCGCCATTCAAACTGCCATTGCTTTGCGCACCGAAAGCCCTGTCCCCACCTATATCTTTACTATCGGGTTGGGCACGGGCGTAACCACAACCACGCAAGCTTTCCTGGCACAACTTGCAAATGACCCTAACTATCCTGCAACTTACATTAAAGGCCAACCATCAGGGTTGTTTTTTACATACCAAGCTGTACGGGTAGCGCTCTCGCGAGCTGCAAAGCTCAACTAAACACAGCCTTCCAAACTATTGCGGCCAAGGTCCTTTTGCGGCTAACGTAATAACATTCCCATCGGCGGTCCAATCTTCAAGAAAGGTCGAGATGCTTTCGTTTTGGCTAGGGCAGTTTAGTTATTGGTGTAGTCGCGGTGCACCGGCTAAAGCCGGCTCGGAGGTGAAGGACCAGCGGGAACGCGGCGCTGAAGCGCCGCGCCACCCGTGCTCGCTCGACTACGGTAATTCTTAAACTACCCTTGGCCGTACTGCCCGGTGCCGATTATCGCCGCGCATCCAACCGACCCAAACCATCAACCTGCGCGGAACGCAGAATTCCTTCACCGTCATCGGGGGGCCAAGGTCGCGCTTCGGCTCGGGCCCTTCGAAGTGTATTTCAGCTAACTGTACTGCAGAATAAAAAAGGTGGAACAACCTGCGCGAACCGCAGAAACTCCGGATTTGCGGCAATGTTGTCAATTGACTACAGGGCATCAGCCAAGACTCGGACATGTTCCCGACTGAGTTGGGCCAATATGTTCAGAATGTCCATGTTGTTCCTTCTCTCGCCAGAATTCCAACTGCGGTCGCTTTCCCGAGCGCTCGCCAGCTACTCACTTCTGGGGCGCAGGTGCGTTAAGGAAACTCACCAGATCGCCGATGTCGGTGGCCTTCAGGGTCGGCCAGGGTATGCCCAATTCCTCCGCGCGGTCGATCATGCGGGGGCCATGTCGCCAGAGAGCGGCGGTGAAGGAAACGGTGGTGAAAGCTTCGGGGCCCGAGCGGAGGCCGGGGCCAATCTGTGTGCCTTCGGCCAAACGGCCATGGCAAGCAGCACAACCGCGCTGCGAGAAAACGCGCTCTCCCACCAACGCGGACCCGCTGGGCTCGAAGTAACGCAGGCTCGCCAGGAACGCCAGCAAATCCGCCATCTCGTTGCCCTGAAGAACGGGAGGAGGAATCCCGTTTTGGCGGCCCTGACGGAGCATCGCCGGGGCGTGGTTCCACAGAATACCGGCAAACTGCCCGGTGGTGAGCGGAAGATCATGCTCGGGCCCCAGCTCCGGCCCTACGCTGCCGCCCTGCCCGCGTACGGAATGGCACTGTATGCATCGGCCCTGAAACACTCCCCAGCCCCGTTCTGCATTGCCGGGTATTGGGCGCAGGTTGGTCGCTGGTTGGGGAGAATTGGTGTTCACGTACGCCATCAGATCATTCATCTCATTACCAGCAAACTGGGGCCATTGCCCCAGGCTGCTGGTGATAGGAGCAATCATGGATCCGGCGTGGTTAAGCATAGCGGTTGTCCAGGCGTTGGAGTCGCCAGCGGTGGCGATGGCCGACAGCTCGGGCGCAGCTTTGCCGCCGGTCCCGCCCACCGAGTGGCAGTGGACACAACCCTTCTGGTTGAATACCCGCTGGCCGGCGCCGGGGTCGCCGGGGCGATCAATGCTGCTCGCCTGATACAAGAAGGCAAGGATGTCTGCCATTTCTTGCGAGTTCAACTGGGGATAAGGCTCGTTCTTTTGGCGGATCTGCCGCCACATGCCGGGTCCGTGGTTCCACAATACCGTCACCAGCCACCCCATTGCGGGGGTGCCGGGGTATGTCCCGGAGAGGTCCGGGGCAACGCGTCCACCCGATCCATTGACGGAATGGCAAATGCCGCATTGCTTGTCACCAAAAAACAGGGCGGCCCCTCTAGCGGGTTCACCGACAATGTAGAGTGCGCGACGCGTGGTGTTGGGCCGGCGCACCTGTACGAACACCGCCACTAACAAGATTACGGGAATCAGGGCTGCCGGGACCCAAAAGAGAAGCTCCTTGCGTCCATTTAGCATGGCCATACAGCACACTCCTCTCGCACGCCAACCCTGAAAATGGGGAACTCATCCGGTTCCCGCCGACTAACGGGGCGGTCGATGACGGATGAATCGCAGCGTGAAGCGCCTCACTTCCGTTCCAAGTTCCTGATATAGAGCCCCAACCCCACAAGGGTGAGGGCGATGGCCACCAGCGATAGCCCAAGCCCGACCCGTCGAGACCTCCATTCCTGCATCGCCTTCACGCCAGCCGCGTAGGTCTGACGTGTCACCGCAAGTCCGGCATCGGTGTCTTGCTTCAGGCCGCTGTCGCGGAAGGCATGCACCGCGACCCGCGCCTTCAACAGTGCATCGCGCGCTTGCGCCTCCTGCAGCTTGGGCTGGCTGACTTCCATGCCCTGACGTTCGGCCCGCCCCAGCAGCCCCTCTGAGGCGGCAATCGCCGACGCCAGGCTGGTCAGTTGAGCATGCATAGCTTCGGCTTGCAGGGAGCCGGCATCGCCTGCGGTGTGACACTTCATGCACACCGCTTTGGGGCCAGCGCCGATCATTTCGTCGGTGGGAGCTTTGATGGCGTGATTACTGTGGCAGGTGACACAACCCGGGAACCCCATGGCGGCGAACGCGTCTTTGTGGGGGCTGGTCTCGAACAACTGGGCCTGGAAAACGTGGCAATTGGAGCAGACATTGGTGACGTTGGCGACCCCTGGGGGTGTGGCTCCGTGGTTGCCGTGGCAGGTAGTGCAGGTGGGCGCGCTCAGGTCGCCTCGCACCACCATGGCCTCGTGGTGCACGCTCTGCTCGTAATCTGCAAACTGGTCCGTCTTGATGCCGTAGGGCTTCATGTACCCGGCATCGGCATGGCAACGGGAACAGGTGGTGGCGATGTTGATAGGATGCACCTTGGAGCGCGGATCGGACGGGGCGCGCAAGTCATGCACGCCATGGCAATCGGTGCATATCGCGACCTTGGTGTCGCCCTTGGCCCACTTGCGACCGTGAACGCTGGTCTTGTACTCCTGAAACTGATCGACGCGCAGGCTGGGGTTGTACTTCTTCATCATCTCAGCATCGGAGTGACAGGAAGCGCAAAGTTCGGGAATCTGCTTGCGCTCGATCCTGCCCTTCCATCCGGAGGTGCGGCTCATCGCCTTTTCAGGATCGTCGCTGTTGGCGTCGCCACCGTGGCACGCCGCGCAGGTGAGCCCCTTCTGCGCATGGATGTTCTGGGCATAAGTCTCGACGCTGACACCCAGCGGCTCCGGCAAATTGGAATGGCAATCGAGGCAGGAGTTTTTCGTCTGTGCGAAAGTCATCAGCCCGCTGCAAATCAGGCACACAGCCACCACCACTGCCGCCCCACACCTGCCAGCCATCGAGTTGCCACCCTTAATCATGCCGCCTCACTTTGCCACCCAGCCGTAAACGGTCATAGCCGCCATATAAGCGAGAAAAACACAAGCCAACCCGGTGATCCAGCGCCGCGTATGGAAAGGCTTTTCACGGTCGAGGAAGGGCAACAGCAGGGCCACGGCGCCAATCAAGCCAAACGCCAGGATGCCCAACATCTCGCCGTCCATGCCCAGGACCTTGGCGGGAATCAGCTTCAGCGTCTGGAACATGGACAGGAAGTACCACTCGGGCTTTATGCCTGCCGGCGCCGAAGCAAATGGGTCGGCTTTCACCCCGAGGCCCCAAGGGAACAGCGCGGCCAGTGCGGCGAGTAGCCCAAGGGCCACGTACCACGCCATCAGTTCGTGCAGCAGGAAGTTGGGGAAAAAGCGGATTTCCCGCTTTTTCAGCGGAAGAACCCGCCACTCCGCTTCAACGCTGGGCGGCACACTCATGCCGAACCACTGAATCAGGGCCAGATGCACGCCGATCAGCACGGTCACCAGTGCCGGCAGTATGGCGACGTGGAAGCCGTATAGCCGGGTCAGGGTGCTACCGGTGATGTCTTCGCCCCCGCGCAAGAACAGCAGAATGGGATGGCCGATGATGGGGATTTGCGCGGGTATCTGGGTGCCCACCTTGGTGGCGAAATACGACAGCGTGTTCCACGGCAGCAGGTATCCGCTGAACCCAAACCCCAGCATCAGGAACAGCAGCAGTACGCCACTCACCCAGGTCAGCTCGCGTGGCTTGCGGTACGACTTCAGGAAGAGGACGCTGAACAGATGGGCGAATGCGATGAAGATCAAAAGATTCGCCGACCACGAGTGCACCGAGCGGATCAGCCATCCGAACTGCACCTGGGTCATGATGAACTGCACGCTTTCGAAGGCTTCGTCGGCTCCCGGACGGTAGTACATCAACAGCAGGGCTCCGGTGAGGATCTGCACCCCAAATAGGAACAGGGTCATGCCGCCGAGAAAATACCAGTACGAGTAACGGTGTACCGGCACCTTCTTTTTTTGCAGCAGGGCCTTGAGGTCGTCCAGAGGGAAGCGTTCGCCGAACCACTCGCGAAGGCTGGTCACCGGGCTCGCCATCAGGCCTCCTGCTTACGGCGCACGAAGATGCTGTCACCCCGGATCTGGACCGTGAAGGCCTCCAGCGGACGTGGCGGCGGCCCCGAGATGTTGCGGCCGTTCAGGTCGTACATGCCGTTGTGGCAGGCGCACCAGATCTGGCGCAGGTCGGGACGATACTGCACCGTGCAACCCAGGTGAGTGCAGGTTGCCGACATGGCACGGTACTCACCCGAGGCCGTCTCCACCAGCAGCCCGGGGCGGCTGCCGAAGTGAAACAGCTTGGCGGTGTTGGGCTTCAGCTCCGAGATATGGGCGGCAAGCACGGCGTCGCCTCCCAGGTCGGGCAGCTGGGGCGGAACCAGGTAACGCAGAATGGGGTAGAGGAAAGAGGCGGCCGAGGCCAGCAGGCCGGTTCCCAGTAGGATGTTGACCAGACGGCGGCGTAGCGGGTCCGCCGGTGCGGACGGAACCGCTGCGCTTGTATCGGGTACCGAGGACATCGAACGCCCACCCCCTATTTGCCGAGCTCACGTACGTACTTCACCAGTCCGTCCACCTGTTCAGGTGTAAGGCTCTTGTAGGCCGGCATCTTGCCCTTGCCGTTCGTGATGGCACTCTTCAGATCGGCGTCTGACTGCTTCTGAATATCAGCCGATTTGTAGCTCTTGACGCCGAGTTTTTGCCCCATGGTGCTTCCCGTGCCGTCGGGCCCGTGACACATGGCGCATTTGGACTTGAAGAGAGCCGCGCTACCGGAATCCGCGAAACAATTGACTGAGACGATAAAGGCGATGAGCAATAGCCAAGGCGACATCCGTTTCATTCAAACCCTCCCTAGATAGACTGACTTGCAATTTGATCGAGGCAGCTGAAACCCGCGGCGGACTGCCCGCAGACCCAGCGCCCACCCAGTCGTGGAGTAACCACCTGCTGCCACGAAAGGAAGACCCACGCGAACGGCTTCCTGCTGCCGCATCCAAGAGAATCACAGCAGCACCCTCGAACGAACGTTCGTCTCTGTCGAAGGTGGCGGCAAGATAACATTCGCGATTTACACGAGGCAGTGATGCCAATCACCCTCAGGTGTGATTCGTGTTTCGGCAAACCAGCTCGCGTCGTTATTCGGATCCGCACGGCACACGTGGCGGTGTCAGTCCGATTCCTCAACCGCTCATCGCAGAGAGTCCAGCAGCATCGAATGGTGTTGGAAGTCGGACCGCCCTTCATTTCTTTTCCTGGACGGGGGAGCTGTTCAAGAAAGCCAACAAGTGGCTCAGGTCACCCTCGTTCAAGGTGGGCCAACCCAGACCCAGTTCCTCGGCCTTGGCGTACATGCGGGGTCCGTGAGACCAGAGAGCCAGGGCGAAGTTCACCGGTGTATAGACCTTGCCGGCCTTCCTCAGGTTAGGGCCGACTTTTCCCCCAAGCGCGTCGCTGCCGTGACACTGGCTGCACTTGCGTTCGTTGAATAGCTCCTGTCCGATGATGGGTGAGCCTCCGAGCTGGAAATAGCGCACGCTGTAAAGGAATGCGATCAGGTCGGCCATCTCTGCGCCTTGAAAGGTGGGGCGCTCGATGCCCTTTGTCTTCATAGCTGCCCACATTTGCGGAGAATGATTCCACATCCGGCCTGCCATCTGGGTCAGAGTGCGAGGCAACGGGCGATCCGATCCGAGGTCCGGGCCTACGGTTCCTCCTTTACCGTGAATGGCATGACAGGAGATGCATCCCTTTTCGCGGAATAAAACCCAACCGCGCCGCGGGTCCGCTGGAAGTAAGTCAGACTCCCGCTCTGGCCCCCCTCGGGCGTAGCGCACAAAGGCCAACAAATCGTTCATCTCCTCGCCCTCAAATTGGGGCCAAGCCATGTTGAGTTGGTGCATGTGGGCTTGCATCGCCGGGGCATGGTTCCACATAGTTTGCGACCAGAAAATTGGCGTGACCACCGGACCGATCTCGCTCAGATTGGGCCCGATGCTGCCTCCCGTGTGTTCACCGATGGAATGGCAGCGGATACACCCTTTCTGCGCGAACAGGAGCTCTCCGTGGGCCCGGTTTCCCGATTCGTCGTCGTAGCAGGTGACATAGAGGTAGGCAAATAGGTTGGCCATGTCTTCGGGGGTAAACTGGGGGAAACTCACGCCATTGATCTTTAATTGTTTCCACATGCGTGGCGCGTGATTCCACATCTGGGTAACTAATTCGTTCATGCTGGAGCCTGCCGCCCCCTGCAGACCCAGATCGGGGGCTAGCTTCCCGCCGGCGCCGAGAACCGAATGGCACCGGCTGCACCCCTTTTGCTGGAAGGTTTGTGCGCCCATGCGTGGGTCGCCGACCAGAAAGGTGTTCCATCGTTCGGGTGAGCTGCGCCACCGCCAGACGAGAATGCAGCACAGAACGAGCAGAGCTGCAGTAGCTGCAACAATTAAGATTATTTTCTGCCGCCGGGAACTCATGCCTTCCCTTAATCGCCCTGGTTCTTCTTGGCCCTAGGCCGGATGCAGGGCGGGCTCCGACCGGTTCGTCACCCATTCCGCTGACTGCGCTTTCCAGTGTGAAAGCAATAAACTCAATGCACTTTGCAACCTTAGAGCGTAGCCGCAACGGCCAGCCCGGGCAGGTGGCTACCGGCAATGCGCTTCAAGGTTGTCAGCTCGCTGTGGCCATCTGGCGGTACCGCTTCGCCAGCGCCGACTGGATAAAGGTCACCTCGCGTCCCAGCATGTCGGTCGCTTCGCGGCAGAGGTCGGGGCGCTCGCGCATGAGTTGCAGAAATTCTTCCCGCGGCAGGTGAACTACATCCGACCGGACCACCGTCACGGCGGTCAGGCTGTACGGACGTCCGGTAAACGTGGCGGGCAATCCCAGCAGCGAGCCCCTAGAAAAAACTCTGTCCAACTCGGGCATGTTGCGCATGCCCATCAGCACCTTGCCCTTAAATACAAGGAATACACCCGCGGTTTCTCCCTCTTCCGCAAAGAGAACATGCGCCGGCGGAAACTCTTGCCTTCGGCCCGCCGCTTCCAGGCGGGCTTTCAATTCGTCAGACGCCTTCAGAATATTGCCCTTCACACCCACACTTTTCATGCAGGACTTATGCCACAGCTGCGCACAGCACTTCTGTGACTGGAATCACCGATAGCTGTGAGGTCGGAAATTTGAGGAGCTGCACGGATCGCGCGATGCTCGCGCCATACCGGTAGCCCAATAGCTCCGTCGAAGAGCAAAAAGAGGCGGACTGCTCTGCCGCTTCTGGTTCGACTGCCTGCCAGGCCCTGATGATGGGAAGTACTAGCTGAACAGCCTGGTTGCGCCTTTGTTACTGGCGGCAAACGCTTTGCGCAAAGATAGCAACCCTGCCCTTATTGTGCCCGCCGTGATGCTGATCGTCTTGGGTGCGTCCTCCCTCCTGTCTGTTGCGTTCTTCGAGACTCAACCTACAGTCGAAGCGCTTCGGGTCGGCCAGGCTGGAGCGGAGGTATTGGAACATCAGCACAATTTGGTTATCCTCACAGTGAGTACCTTTGTGGCGACCGCACTGCTGTTTGCGACCGCGTTGTTGGCTTGGAGATCACTTGTCACCAGAGCGCAGCCGAAGCCGTTATCGGTGACCTCCGTTGTATTTGGACTGGTTTACGTGCTCTGCTCCGTGTTGCTGATCATCGCGGCACACCAGGGGGCAAGATTGGCGGACCATCTGGCCGGGCACGCTCGACCTTGATGCCTGGAACTCAAATTTCATTCCAGAGCGCCGGAAACTTGGCGCCAAGCTTTGGAGAGCGCGAGTTGAATCAGAAGCGCAAGCGATGGCTGATATTGCTGACCGGCTGGGGATTTGTCCTCCTGGGAATCACTGGCCTGGTTCTGCCAATCCTGCAAGGAATATTGTTTCTGCTCATCGGCCTGGTGATTCTCTCGAGCGAGTATGTATGGGCCCACCGCGTCCTCGAGAAGTTGCAGAAGCGCTTCCCAAAGTTGGCGGCGCAGGTGCACACGGCTTCTGAGAAGGCGCGAAGCCGGGTGAACCGGACGCCCACTAATTTGTAAAGCGTGCGACTGCCTGGATCGCGGTGGTGCTCTTGCTGGCGGCCGCACTTAACGCCTGGTTCGGGGAAAGGGGCGTGCTGGCGGCAGCTGCCATCGCCGGGTTTGCCGATACTCACTCGGCCGCAGTCTCGGTTGCGTCGCTGGTAGCGGCCAACAAGATGGCGGCACGGGACGCCGTGTTACCAATTCTGGTGGGGCTCACCACCAACACCGTAAGCAAGGTTGTATTTGCCAGGGTGGCTGGCGGTCGGCGCTTTGCAGCACACGTGATTCCGGGACTGGTACTGATGATCGTAGCCAGCTAGATAGGGCTGGGAGTCCGCTGGTTCGCTGAACTGCCGCACCGGCTGGGAAGCCGGGCCGCGGCTTGCAGTTCAGAATTCCCCGATTGCCTTTTCGACCATGTCGATGCCGATCTTCTGAAGAAATTCTTCCGGCGCTTCCCCGCCAATCAGGGCAAAGACGAAATCGTTGTGGAGAGTGTCTTGCCCTAGGGAATGGTTGAGGATGACCCCTTCCGCGGTAATACGCTCAACATTTGAATTCAGTAGCACACGCAAGCGTCCTTCGCGTTGGGCTTGCAGCAGATGCTCGCGATTGCGTTCGTGGGCGCGTCGAAACGAATCGCCACGATAGGACAACGTGACGTTGTTTTTCCCCGACCGGCACAGGGCCAGCGCCGCTTCGACGGCCGAATCTCCGCCGCCTACCACAAGGATGTTTTTATCGGAGTAACTATCGGCTTCGATCAGCTTGTACGAGACTTTGGGCAGCTCCTCGCCTTCGACGCCCAGTTTGCGCGGACTGCCTCGCTTGCCCAGCGCGAGCACGACATAGCGCGTCAGATACTCGTCGCGGATCGTGCGCACGTGAAAGCCGGATGAATTTTTCTGGACCGTTTGTACTTTTTCGTTGGTTCGAATCCGCACGCCAGTGTTTGCGATGATGGTTTCCCAAACCGCCAGCAAAGCTTCCTTGGTGCCATCGCCCACGTACAAGGTCCCATACAGGGGAATCTGAATGGGCTCGGCCATCAGGAATTTCTGCCGCGGATATTGCCGGATGGTGGATGCGATTTCGCCTTGTTCCAGGGTAAGGTAGCGCAAACCATATTGTTGTGCTGTCAATGAGGCGCTCAAGCCCGCGGGTCCAGCTCCCACGATGGCGACGTCATACATGTCGCCGTGTCGTTCCTCGCCGCTAACTGAGTTCAGGCGATCGCGCAGGTGATCGACCACCAACTTGCCTTCATTTACGGCGGTCTTGATCAACCCCATGCCCGACAACTCGCCGACAATGAAAACACCGGGCACATTAGTTTCGAAGTTCTCGCGCACCGAAGGTACGCGCATGGTCTGAAGTACGCCACCAATGGAAAGCGTGATCGCCTGCGTTGGACAGACTTCGGCGCACTTGGCATGTCCGGTGCAGCGCTCGGGATGGGCCAGAATCGCCTTGCCGGCCTCGAGTTCCAGCGTGCCTGTCTCAGGACACACGTGCACGCAACTGCCACAACCAATGCACATCGACGCATTGATGACGGGCTTAGCAGTCCCGCTTGGTTTGCCTCCTGTGCCAGGCGATTGCGCCGCGGCGTCGTGTACCGTCCACATGGCCATGGCCGCGCCGCAATGGCGGCAAAATGCGGAGCCCTTCTCCAGGGACTTGCTGCAACGCGGGCATGACCGCATCGCCTTGAGAGCGGCGGACTCATTGGGTGCGCGGGTTGCTTTCGGCGCCGTCAACTTCTTCAAGTAGCCGCGCACGAAGAACAGGGTAATGGCCCCGGCGAGCAGAAATGTCAGTAACGTCTCCATCCTTTGATCACACAAATCCCAGAGCAATAACGACGACGATGTGAATGAGTGCGAGCACGGCAAACGAGTAGCTGAAGGGACGATGAATGACGTGCCACAGGTGAAATACCTGTTGCGTGCGTGAGAGGAAGGCAATTCTCTTGGAGAGCGCGGCCTTGGTCCGTGCTATGCGGATGGCCCGCTCCAGGTCCTCGTGCGAGGTGCGGACCAACCCTCCGAAGGACGGCAGTACCCGGCGCCATCCCAGCACGCGAATACGCAGCCGCGCGATGTGAAAGGGACGGCATACATCGAGCGCGATCATCCGCAGAATGGCGCGTAAGGCTGACATCTCGCGGACTTGTGCTGGAGTTGGGACCTGCAGCAGCGGCGCAAAATCCTGCGCCGAGAGCGGTCCCTGGGCAGAAAGGTCTTGGGACAGTGCTTCCTCCATTTCGGCCAATTCCTTGAGCGAGAGCTCCGCCGAAGACAAGGAACGCGGTATTTGCGCATAGATGTACCTTCCGATAACACCGCTGATCGCGACCGCCAGCATGATCCAGAACGCGACGCCCGCGATGCCACGGAACTTGAACGATGCGTGAAATGCAATCAGTACGGGCGCGGTGAGCCCCGCGATCACGTGGAAGTCGAGCCAATGTTTCGCCGACCCCATGCTGCCCAGCCACTTGATGCGTTTGCGCAGCGGATAAAGGAAGATCATCAGGAACAACATGACGCCTGCGATTCCCAGCTTGATGGCGATGGAGCCGCTGGGCTTCAGCAAGTCGTGCTTGGGAGAGAACGGGCGTTCTGCCGCGGACAGCAAATAGTAGTTCCAGCCATAGGCAGCGAGCGCAACCATGGTGACCACCGCTGTTCCCGCAGCCAAGTGAAGCCGCATCCGGTGAGCGCGTTCCCGGGTGCGCTGCACGGCAGCATAGTCCAGGATGCTGGCCGGAGCGCTCACTTCTTTGGCTCCGGGTCAGCCACCGAGACCGAGGTATCCACCAGGAAGCGTCTGTAGTTGCTGAAGCGATGAATATTCCGCCAGCGTTGGCGCAAGGTTTCCACCTCAACCGTGGCCACCGAGGGAAAGCGGTAGGTCTGCGTCCAGCCGGGAAGTTGTACTGAGTCATATTCAATTTCCGCGGTGAGCGATTTCAATCCGACATCGCTCATGTCCTTCGCCAGCCCGATCTTGAGCTTCGCCACCTGCCCGGTTTCCGGCTCGATCCAGGCAGTGCCGGTCAACTCCAGCGGGAATTCCCGGCCTCGAACCGCCAACGCCGCTGGCGTGCGTGTTCCGGGAATGTGGGTAAACCGGATTTGCGCCATACGATGCCCGGCGACGATCTCGTCGGGCATCGCCGTAAACTCGAAGCTGTTGCGGTAGTAAGGATGAAAGATGAGCATCAGCATCGAGAAACCATTGGTGATCAGCAACGGGACGTTCTTCTTGTTGCGCCGTGTGTTGTGCGCGTCGGCCAGGCGTGATTCGTTCAGCAGCAGATCATCGCCGGAACCTTGCAACAGCACCAGGTAATCGAAGCTGCTGTTCTCCTGGTAGGCGGTGTGGCCGTTCTTGTCCAGCTTGAGTTGGGTCACATGCTCCGAACATTTCACGTCCGACATCTGGTCCAGAAACGCAGTGACCTGACGGCTGGCCCGGTCCACGATGGCATTGGCGTCCGCAGCCCAAGCCGTCGGCGCACACCGCAAGGCAAGAGTCATGACCAACAGACCCCGACGGAAACAGCCTTTACTTCTGTGTTGCACTTGGCGCCTCTCGCTTCCAGCGATTATCGAAGCGATAACCGAAAGTGGTGTACGTCTGGTTGTAGTTCTGCAACGCACCCCGAGTAATGGTGAATCCGGCATCGATGAAGTAGTGGCGGCCCAGGAAGAATTCGCCGTAGGCGTTGAGAAAACGCGAACCGTTGTCTTTCGACACCGGCGAGATGAACTTCTGCAGGCCAGCCTGAACTTGGAACTGAAAAGACTCCCGAAAGCTGCGCGAGACGGAGACGGAACGATAGTTGCCCTGGGCAAATGAGCTGTTGAAGTTCGAGTAGCGGGCGTCCAGGCGGATCCCCGTCTTCCAGAGCCGGTTGAAGGTGATGCCATACATGGTGTTCCATGAAGCCTTGGGATCGCCGCTCCCGCTGCTGCGGCCCACCGCCGTGTACAGGGTTATGTGGGCGGGCGCCTCCACCCGCACGCCCCCACTGAAGCCCTGAAACAAATACTTGTCGAGCAAACCAGTTCCCACCAGTTGCGGATCGTAGGTAGGAACATCACGAAAGTAGCTATGGTTGAAGTCGAGGCTGACACGCGGGTGGGGCTGAACCCGGAAGGTGACAAAGCTGCTGGCCACACCTGCACCGACCGGGGTCACACCCGGTCCAGTGCGAGGCCGGTCAAGTAGCAGCGCCTCGTAAACCGAAAAGACACGCTTGTAATCAATCGTGTTTTCGGTAAAGACAAACGGCCGGTCCATGCTCCACTTCAGCATTCCTACTCCGGCGCCAAAGGTACTGCTGTAGTGCACGTCGTCGTAGCTGCCGCCACTGATGTTGGTGAAACCACCGGCGATACGGCGGTTGGGGTCGTAGCTCAGCGCTGTTGGGTCGGATGCCAATCCGCCGAATATTCCGGCGGTCACCCGGTCCGACATTCGCCTGCCGAAGTAGCCGCCGTCAAAGGAGTTCAGGCTGCTTGCCCACGGCAGGTACAAGCGCCCCACTCCGGCAACCCAGCGCGAGTCGGGATTCTGGTAGGTCAAGCTCATGGTGTAGGTGCGGTTAAGAAGGTCCTGCAGGGTGGGTTGGCTTCGGCTGCTGGTTGAAGTCATCGCTCCGCGCCAGTATCCATTCAAATTCCAATGGGTGCCATTGATTCGCGTGATGTCGGCTCGCAAGACCACCCCGGTGGTGGTTGAGGACGTACTGAATGGCCCGCCACTATGTATGGTGCTGAAGTCGAAGCCGATGCGGCCCTGGGCACGGTTCACTTCCGGCAAAGGTGGCCGGGGTATGGCATCGCGTACATCTTCATCCATGGGATCGCCTTCGGTGAAGCTCACGACTGCGGGATAATTGCGGGTGTTGCTCAGGGCATGCTTCTCCACCAGTTTCTCGATCTCTTCCTGTGGCAGCGTAGCCATGTCGCCGGCCACGAGGGGACGTGTGGCCGAGATCACCTCGCAGACGGCGGACGTTTCGGCGACGGCAACCACCTTCAGTTCGGCAATCGTGGTCAGGCCGGTCGCGTCGTCCGAATTTTCTGCGGCCTTGGCCGGTTGCTGCGATTCGCGGCCGGCTGACAGGGCCGGGGTAGAAGCCGCGCCGGCTCGAACCACCAGGCGAGTGCCTTCGGCCAAACCAGCGCTACGGCCTCCTTCGACATACACATTGGCGCCGTTAACATAGTGCACACGGAAGGTGGTATGCATTTCGACCGCTGCCGTCGGTTGCGCATCCTGTGCGGTGGCAGCCGGCGGACGACTTTGCGCAACCCCAAGCTGCATTGACCAAGTCAGCAGAAGCAGCACGGAAGTGATGCGGTGGACCATGGTTATCCACCTCCCTGTCCAGTGGGGTGGCACGAATAACAACTGGTTGGGTTGTACACGTAGCCCTGCACGTCGGTGTGTTGGGGGTCAGTATTCTGTTTGCTGTGCTCGTGGCAGGTGATGCACGAGAAAGCCGAATAGTCAGTGGGGTTGATGTGGCAGTCGCCGCAGGTCATCCAACGGCCCGCGTGCGTCCCCGAGTAAATGGGGAACCACGTGTGATTGAAGATTGCTCCCAGCCAGGTTGCCGTGGTGTGGCAGGTCGCACAGGTCGTTGGAAAATGTGCCGCCAGGTGGTTGGGATTGTTCGTACCCAGATAGTCCGCCTTGTGACACGAATAGCAGTCGGTGGGCGTGCCCTTGTACACACCGTTGATGTGACACTTCACGCAGGGCACGCTGATGTGCGCCCCGGTAAGCGGGAATCCCGTCTTGCTGTGGTCGAACTGCGCTCCCTGCCAGGAACTGGTGGAGTGGCAAACCTGGCAGTCCGTGGGAAATCCCGCCGCCTTGTGGTTCGGATCGGTGGTGCCGTTGTAGTCGTTGAGATGGCAGGAAACGCATGTCGTCGGAAGATTGGTGAAGTTCCCATTCACGTGGCAGGCCACGCAGGGGAGCGTAGCGTGCTTGCCAGTGAGTGGGAACTTGGTCTTGGAGTGGTCGAAGCTAGCCGGACTCCATCCGCTGGTCGAATGGCAAATCGAGCAATCCGTCGGAAATCCGGCTGCCTTGTGGTTGGGGTTGGTGGTTTTGTTGTAGTCGGCGATGTGGCATGAGGCGCAGTCCGCCGGCGTGCCGGCATACCTGCCATTGATGTGGCACGCGGTGCAGGCAATCGTGGCATGCACACCGGTAAGTGGGAACTTGGTGAAGGCCCCGTGATCGAAATGAGCGTTGTTCCAGCTTGCCGTCGAGTGGCACACGGCGCAGTCGTGGGGAAACCCAGCCTGCACATGGTTGGGGTCCTTGGTCGCGATGAATTCCCTGGAGTGGCAGCCGTAGCAATTGGCGGGCGTCCCTTTATAACGGCCCCCAACATGACACGCTGTGCAATCCAACGTGGCATGCATTCCCGTTAGAGGGAAGCCCGTAAACCTTCCGTGATCGAACTTCGCGCCCAACCATGTATCCATGGAGGAATGACAGTCCTGGCATACGGGCGGGAAGCCTAACGCGCGATGATCGGGCATCGCGTTCTGGTATTGGGTTTGGTGGCATGAATAACAATTCGTCGACAGCCCTTGGAACTGCCCCACGGCTGCGTTCTTGTGGCAGGCATCGCATTCCAGGGCGGCATGCGCTCCAATCAACGGGAAGCGGTTTTGATGTTGCTGGATGGCCGCCATGGATACGCGCCATCCCTTCACCGTGTGGCATTGTTCGCAGGTGGCACCAAACTGTCCACGGTGGAGATCGGCGTGGCAATCCTTGCAACGCATTCCCACATTGCTGAACACCGGGCTGGTGTGGCATTGCATGCAACTCACGTTGGCGTGCAGGCCACGCAACGGGTACTTGGTTTTGTCGTGATTGAACTCGGGAATATTGCGGATGGGCCGCCACGAAGTGAACGTGTGACAGTCCTCGCATGGCATGTTGAGGTTCCCGTGCGGACTTTGGACTTGCGCGCGCGGGATAACCTGCGACTGCTGGCTCAGGGGTACCGGCAGCAACATTCCCAGCAGCGAGAAAAACAGCGGTATCAGTGTTGGCACGAGCTTTGTCTCACGTTTCTAGTCGAATCACGCAGGGCTCACATTGCGATCTTCGCAACTGCGTTGCCGTGGCACGCAGCGCACTGGACTGGCGTTGGCTTATAGAACAAGACGTCCTGTCCCTCGACCTGCCGAAGGGCTTTGTGGCAGGCGCCGCAGCGGACGTTCTGGTGTCCTCCTTTCAGCGGAAATGCGGTTTTGTCATGATCGATCAGCGAGGGTTTCCACTTGCCGGTTAGGTGGCAGTCCGCGCAGTGGGTGACGGTGCCTCCCCGCGCGAATTGCCGACCGTGAGGTTCTTCGTGGCAGTCCTCACATTGTGACGGCGCCGACTTGAAGTTCACATTCAGCAATTTGCGTTCCAGGTTCGGCGGACGATGACAGGCGGCGCAGTCCACGGCCCGGTGCGCGCCGGTTAACACGAACTTCGTGGTTCCGTGGTCAAAGCGGGAAAGATCGCTCCACGTCTGGGTGGAATGGCAGGCCTCGCAGCCCAGCGGCTTGCCGTTGGAGCCGGCGCTTGCCATGCGCGCTGCGAACTGGCCTTTGTGCCGGTCAGCGTGGCAGGTCGTGCAGCTCAGAAGCTCGAAATGGTAGAGAACGCTGCGGCCGCCTTCCGCCGGTTTGTGACAGTCAATACATGCGACGGCCATGTGACTGCCAGTAAGCACAAAGCGGGTTTGCTGATGGCGCGCCAAGCTGAATCCGGCAGAGTGAAACGTGGTCTCGTTGTGGCACTGTTCGCAGCGGTTGAAGTAGGGTGCGCGCGCGAACTGGTTGCGGTGTGCGTCCTGGTGGCAGGTGACGCATCCCGACAGCTTGATTTTGAACACGGTGGCGCGGCCAGCCGGCACATGGCACTTCGCGCAAGCCACTTCAGCGTGCTTCGCCCGCAGAGGAAATGCCGTGTTCTTGTGGTCAGCCACGGAATACTTCGCTGGTTTGAAGCCATCCACTGAGTGGCAGGATTCGCAGCGGCCGCCATCGGCCCGCGCAAGGAATTGTCCGTTGTGCGGATCGGGCTTGTGACAATCGGAGCAGAGATTGTGCGCGATGGGAGCCTTGAAGTCCGCGCCGCGATGACAGACGTTACAACCCACTTCAAGGTGCTTTCCAGCAAGCGGATACTTCGTCTTGGAATGGTCGAACTGAGCGACGAACGAGCTTCGCTTCCAGGTGGAAGTGCTGTGGCATGATTCGCAACCCTGCTTGAACTCTCCGCGGTGGGGATCGTTGTGACACGCCGCACAGCGGTCGAACTTGAGTCCGACGTATTTCGGTGCGCCGTCGGCGCCGGGTGCGTGACACTTCTGACAGGTGACCTGGCGATGCTGCCCGGTCAACGCGAACTTGGTTTTTGAGTGGTCGAAGTTACGCGCGTCTTTCCAGTCCTGATTGTTGTGGCATTGCAGGCAGTTCGCCCCAAGTCGCCCCTTGTGCTTGTCTTCATGGCACAGGACGCAGCTGCGAGATAAGCCTAAGTAAGTTCGGTTGGGGTCCTTCACCTGCAGCGTCGTGCGTTCCAAGTGGCCGACGTTGGCGGCATTGTGGCACTTGGCGCAGGTGAGGCCCGCGTGTTTGCCGTCGAGTGCAAAACCCGTCTTAGCGTGATCGAATTTCGCCGGCGAGGGATCCCAGTGCAGGAGACTGAAGTTCACTCCGTTGTGCTCGGAATGGCAGCGCCCGCACGAGGCTTTCGGTTCCGCCATGAACGCCGGATGCAGGCCGCGTTTCTGTTTGAGCCGGGCGGCGATTTCCTGGTGACAGTCGAGGCAAAGAAACGTCGGCGAACCTGGTGAGACAGCATGGCAGCGCACGCACCCGGCTGGGCCGTCCAGGTTGTGATGCGCTCGCGAGAGCGCTCCCGGCGAGATCTGCGCGTGGAGTGGAGAAGCGAGCAGGGCCAATACAACCAGCATGATCCCAAGGACCGACAGCCAGAAGACCTGCCGCGCCCGGGGAACGCAGAACCACGCCTCTGCGGGCGAAGGTATTGCAGTCTGCGGTTTGGGCGTGTCTCCCTTCGGCGTTTGCAATTCCATCCCCTGGCGAGTGGTCCTGGGCGCTCTTTGCACTTCCGCGCTGTTCCATTTTTCTTGCGATCAAGGCAAATCGTCGGAGCTTGCTATGGGTTGGCCAGGGAACCACATCTTGCTGTGCAACTTCGTAAATGCACTTGGGTGGCCATTCCCAGAGGGGATGAACGGATTGAGATTCCCGCGGGGGTTGGAATTGACAGTTCACTTCTGGAATTGTCATTGCGAGCGTCACATGGGATTGCTGGCCATCACTTGTACAACCCTCAATATCGCCAGGCGGCAGCCTAAAGGTCGAACGAAGCTGTGTCGTTTGGACTCACTGCGAGTTCCCAGCGGACCCATCCCACTGTTGAGGAAATTGACTGTCGCCTTGGCGATGCCCCGACGCAGCTAATCCGGACCTTCGGGTTTGGATTGCTGTGGACGCTCGCCCTCACCGGGATTCGTTCCTTGTGGAAGGTTGCGTTCGCCTGCATCTCCGGTCCTCTGGTTGCGCTGAAACGGCGATTCGCCTTCGCCCTCAGGGCCATGCATTTCGCGGGGACTCTGTGGCGGACGATCGTTTTCAACCTGGGTGTAGAAGCCTGGTTTGATTAGTATCGGGCGGTCCGGCATGGCAAGCCCGACCACCTCGACCAGTCCTTCATAGACCTGCACGATGGTCTTGTTCCTCTTGGTGACCTCGACCGAGAAGCGCGTGCCGCGGACGGTGATCACGGCGGTCGGGGTCCCCATGCGAAAGGAGGGAGCGTTGCCGAGCCGCTTCTGGACTTTCGCCATGATGTTGCCGAGAAAAAGTTGCAGGAAGTTTCCTTGCGACTGTTCCGGCGCCTTCAGGATCACGCGGCTATGCGGCTTGACCAGCACCTGCGATCCGTCCTGCAGGCTCAACAGCAGGCTTCCCTTCGCGGTTTCGATGTTGGATTCCGCAGGCAAAACCTGGCCTCTGCGCGCCGGCAATGCGGCCCCTTGCGCGGACTGCAGCATCACTTCGCCCTTCAAGTCCGCGATGACAGCCGAGCCGGACACCAGCGCCACCGGCTCACTCTGGGCCGCCTGTGCGGTGGCCAAACCAGTCAGCGTAATCAACGCTAAGCACAGATGCACCAGCCGTTTCGTTTTCATCCAGCCCCCCTTACCGCAGCTATGGGCACTGCCGCCGACAGATGGATCGTAAAGGTCGTACCGGCGCTGGAGCTCTCCACCTGAACACTGCCTCCGTGTCTTTCCGCAATCCGCTTGACAAAGGCAAGACCAAGTCCCCATCCGGGCACGGTGTCGCGTCCCTTGCTGCCGCGGTAGTAGGGAGAGAACAGGTTGGGCAGGTCGGCGCTCGCAATGGGAGTGCCGTAGTTGTGAACAGAAATTAGCACCTGGCCCTCGCGTTGCGCGCAGGCCACGCGAATCTCGCTTCCTGGCTCGCCATACTTGATCGCGTTGCTGACCACATTCAGCACTGCCCCGCTGAGCAAAGCGCTGTCGCCAGACGCGGACATCGCATCGTCACCCTGCCATGTCAATTCCATTTGGTTGGAAGCGGCGAGCGGCCGCAGAATCTCGAATACCTGACGCACAACTTCCTTAACGAGGACGTCCTCGCGCTGCAGTGGCCGGGCGCCGGCGTCAAGGCGCAGAACATCAAGATAACTGTAGATGAGCGCCAGTAAGCGCTTTGATTCGCGATAGATCGTCGCCGGAGCGCCCGCGCATTGCGGAGAATTCGGATATTGCATCATTAGTTCAGCGAACCCCTGAATAGAAGTCAGCGGGGTGCGCAATTCATGGGTGATGAAGCCCAGTGCCTCGGCCCGCGACCGGTCGCGCTCCTCGCGCGCTTTCAAGCTGGTGAGGATCCAAATGGTCCCGCCTTTTGGCGATAGTGTCGTAGGCGGAAGGGGAATGAGGCGCATCGAATACAGCTCGTTTCCGATGTAGGCCTCGCTTTCGACGCTGTTTCCCCCCTTCGGACGGGTGTCTTCCTCAAGCCAGTGGACCTCTGCCTCCACCTCGTGCAGGCTCGTGAGCTGCCGATGGCTGCGGAATATTCGGGCAAAGATTCGGTTCTGCAGGATCAGCTTGCCGTCAGTATCGAAGATTGCGATGGCATCGCGGGTAGCATCGAGCAAGGTTTCGTGCAGTTCGTAGAGTGACCCGAGCTGGATTTGCAGCTCCTGCAGCAAATCGAGATTCCGGGCGATGTCCTCGGGATCTTCGCGCAATTCGTATCGCCGATGTTGCGCCAGCCATTGCCGCAGAAGCTGCATCTGTCTCCGGACGCTCCGCTCCACCAGCACAAAGTCGGCGGCGTAGACAGCCACAGGCGCAAAGATGACGGCGAGCAGCATGGGGCCTACCGCGAGGATTCTCGAGCCCAGCACAAACGCCGACCATCCGGCGAAATAGACGATGCCTCCCAAGCACATCGCCCACACAACGACGCTCCAAGCTTTTCGGTTGCGGAAGAAGAGCACAGAGCTCATGCACGTCGCGAAAAGAAGCACAAGCGCCGCCAACCGCGGCAATGGGTGCAAGATGCGGCCGCTCAATACGCTGTCCAGGATTTGCGCGTGGATTTCGACCCCGGAAGCAGGCCACGGTCCGGTCAACGGAGTGCTTAGCCGGTCCGCGATCTCCGTGGGACCAAAGCCGACAAGAACGGGCCGCCCGCGCAGGTTGGCGAGGTCGCGTCCCTGCAGCACCACCGCCGCTGAAATGGTTTGGAAGGCGTCGCGGCGGAATGCAATTGGCGCCAGCACCGGCGCGGCAGTCATGATCGCCGGATCATCGTCCCGCCCGGCAATACCATACGCCGCAAGAAACTGCGCCGTCCGCGGCGCATCGAGGTGGCGCGCGACCTCCAGTGCAAACGCCAGCCGAGGTCCATCAATCGTCAACTCACGGAGTGGGAAGCGGCGGCATAGCCCGTCGCTATCCAGCACCGCTTGCGCGTGTCCGACGCCTAGAGCAGCATCGGCCAACACCGGCAGCGGCTCAATCCAGTGCGGACCATCCGGATACATCCCAATCTTGTCCACGATGACGGTTCGGCGGCTTTCGCGCAAGGCATCGGCCAGCTCGCGATCGACGCCCGCCGATTGCGGCTCGGAGAAGAGTATGTCGAGCCCGATCACCCCAGCCCCAGCGCGATCGAGATTGCGTACCAGTTCTGCGACCCGCGCGCGCGACCACGGCCAGCGACCGTACTCACGCAGGCTTTCGTCGTCAATCAGCACCAGCACTACGGGCGACGGCTGCAGCGGAGGTGGCGCGGCACGGAAATAGGTATCCGCAATCCGCATCTGAAAGTCGCGCACCACCGGAATGGCAGTGACCGCCATCACTACTAGAAACAGAATGGTAGCCAGCGACAATGTGCGCCACCACTCTCGTTGCCGGGCCGTAATCATAGGTCTTCCACAGATTGCAGATTGATACCCAGACGCACCGCTTTCTTGTACAACGTCTTGCGCTCGATGCCGAGCCGCCGGGCAGCTTCGGACTTATTGCCGTGCGTCGCCTTCAAGATGTGAATGATGTGCTGCCGCTCCAACTCCAGCAGGCGATCGGGCGCGGCGGGGCCGAGGCCGCGCACCTGAGGATCGTTGCGCGCCACACGCTGCGCCTCGGCTTTCACCTCGGCCATGGATATCCGCCCCGTCCGGGCAAATATCGCCAGCCGATTGATGGTGTTTTCTAATTCGCGAACATTGCCCGGCCAACTCTGGACCTGCAGGTACTCGATTGCTTCCTGGGCAATGGTGACAGCCCGGTCATTCTTGAGCGTGAATTGCTGCAGAAAGTGCGCGATCAGCAGCGGAATATCTTCCCGCCGCTCTTCCAGCGAGGGCACCGCGATCTGCACCACACTGAGCCGGTAGTAAAGGTCTGCGCGAAACAGCCCTCGCCGCATGAGATCGGGGACATCGCGATTCGACGCAGCGATGATGCGAACATCCACGGGGATACTGGAGTTGGAGCCGACCCGGCGCACTTGCTGCTCTTGGATCACCCGCAGCAGCTTTACCTGAAAACTTGGAGTGGTTTCCGTCACCTCATCCAGGAAGAGAGTTCCGCCGGTGCTGGTTTCCACCAATCCTTTGTGCAGCCGCTCGGCGCCGGTAAATGCTCCCTTCTCGTGTCCGAACAACTCGCTTTCCAGAATGGTTTCGGTGAGGGACCCGCAATTGACAGGTATAAATGGCTGTTCGGCACGCTTCGAGTGCAGATGAATGGCGCGCGCCACGAGTTCCTTTCCCGTGCCGCTCGCCCCGGTGATCAACACGTTGGCGTTGCTGGAAGCGACCCGCCCAATGTCCTTGAAGACTTCCAGCATGCGCGGACTTTTCCCCACCATCGCGGTGGAGGAGGCCTGTAGAGGCAACTCCGACTGCGAGCGGCGTGCATCATGGGTTGCCAGCTCCGCCGTTCGGCGGCACAGCTCGCGAATGCGGCTGATGTCCAGTGGCTTGCTGACGTAATCCACCGCTCCCTCGGCCAGCGACCGAGCTGCGGTCTCCAGGCTTACCTGGGCGGTCATCACTACTGCATGGAGATCAGGTTGCAGTTCTCTGAACCTCTGCACCAGGTCCACTCCATTGTCATTCCCTAGGTACACGTCCACCAAAGCCAGGTCCGCGCGATTGGTGCGAAGGTACAGCTCGGCGTCAGGGGCGCACAGGAACGCATCGCACTGGTGCCCTTCGGCCCCGAAGACAGCCTGAAGAAACGAGCACGTATCGGGGTCGTCATCGACAACGAGTACTCTGAGAGGACGCATACTTACCGTCTTCCTTATCACTGGGGGTTTGAAGAGGCGCGGGACGAGCTGGGCGGCTACCCAGGACGGAGACTGTGCTGACGGCACACCCCATCTTTATCGCCCGGTTTTCACGTCACCTTTGCACATGTGCAATTCTGTGGCCAAACGGTCCATCTACTGCTAGCACCCCTGCACTTCTTAAGAACCTTACGACAGAAGGGCTGCCGTCTGCTGCTCTCCACGAACCATGAACAACGAATGCAGCTCACCCTTGAATCCGTGCAGCCTGGCGGCCAGCTCAGCGTTCAGCAATGTTGTTTCTCACAATAACGCAAAGGCCTGTGGCAGGTCTGTGACATCCGCATGAATTTCTTGCCCCCTGGATTAGGTGGCATTGTCGGGCTGCCCTTTCAGCTAAAAAAAGGTATTACCACCGATTGGTCAGCAAACCGGAGCCGCAACCGCTACAAAATCGTCCGCCGTTCAATGTACGAATAAATAGCGCAACTTTGTGCGCCAAGCAGTGCACAGCTCAGATACTTCCGTAAATCGTCAATGGGCTGCTGGCAGATGGACCGAGAAGACGGAACCGGCTCCTGGCTGGCTCACGACCGACAGCGAGCCGCCATGGGCTTCGACGATGACCTTGGCGATAGCTAAACCCATTCCTGTGCCTTGCGCCATGTACCGGTGCTCGCGGCCGCGGTAAAACTTCTCGAAGATGAGGGTTTGTTCCATTGCATCGATCCCGCTACCCTGGTCCGCGACGTTGATGATCACCTCGCCGGCATTGTGCTCTACCGAGATTCGAATTGGGCTGCTTGCGGGAGAGTACTTTGCCGCATTTTCCAGCAAATGTGTGATCACCTCACCTATCCGTTCGAAATCGAAGGAGACCTCGGGAACATCAGCGGGGATGTCGAGCTCGGTGGTGTGGCTTGCGAGCACTGCCCGCACATTGTCCATCGCCGCTTCGATGACGTCTTTCGCCCTATGGGGCAACCGTTCCAGCCGAATCATGTGAGCGTCGAGCTGTGCCATCTCGGCCGCTTCGCCCACAAGACGATTAAGCCGATCAGTTTCTTCGTCGATCACCGATAACAGATCGCGTCGCTGTGCGGCATCAAGCGCGTTTTCGTCCAGAAGGGCTGTGACGCTGGCCTTGATACCCGTTAACGGCGTTCGAAACTCGTGGGTAACAGAATCGAGAAGAGCAGATCGTAGCTTTTCACTTTCTTGTGCTGCTCGCGTATCGGCCAACTCCTCGATGGCGCGGGTACGCTCGGTAGCAATTCCGACGAGGCTGCCGATGGCTTCCAGCGTCTCGCGAGAAAGTTTCGCTCCGACAATGGCCAACGCCCCAGCCGGCTTGACTCCGATACGGAGAGGCACGTATGAGACTTCTTCTGATTCGCTGATCTCTCCGTGTGCATTTGCGCGAAGCAGCATCTCTGTGTCGAACTCCAGGTCCGGACGGGAGCGATAAATGGGATCGCGTCCGCCCACCACAAGGGCCGCACCCTGGGATCCAAATGTCTGCGCGATTTGATCGGGCAAGCGGTTGAATAAGCGGACCGTATTGTCGGAAGTCAGAAGCTGTTGACTAAACGCGTAGAGTCTTTCCACCTCCAGGCGGCGCTCTTGGGCGAGCTCGGCCTGACGACGCACGCGTTCGGCCAGATTGCTACCCACTACCGCAGTGGTGAGAAAAGCGAACAGCGCTATCCAGTTCTCGGGATCGGCGATGGTAAAAGTCCCGACCGGGGGAAGAAAGAAGAAATTGAAGAGCGCGGTCGCCGCGAAGGCTGTGAACAGCGCGATTCGAAAGCCCCAAAAAGCAGATGTAAGCAGGACCAGGACGAGGAAGCTCAGGGCGACGGTCGTCGGATTCACCGGGAAAATCCGGCGATACGCAACCGTAACCAGCGCGAGCACCGCGGCAATGGCGAGGGTGCGAGTAATCGCTGTTCTGAGCTTCATCCCGGTCGGGATTGTACTCTTTACGTGAAACTTATTTGTCGGTGCTTACAATTAAGGTCACATGGCAAAGACTCCCGAGGACTGGCTCGAAGAAGTGGCCCCCCCGAAGACTCAGGGGATCTTTAAGCTCTTCCTGGGTTATGCCCCGGGGGTCGGCAAGACGTACGCCATGCTGAGTGAAGCCATCCGGCGGACCAGCCGCGGCGAGGATGTCGTCATCGGCGTCATCGAGACGCACGGCCGCAGGGCCGTCGCGCAGCTCGCGGAGAAGATCGAAACCGTCCCGCGCCGCACTATCGAATACAAGGGCACCAAGTTCCAGGAGATGGACCTGGACGCAATCCTCCAACGCCACCCGCAGGTGGTACTGGTTGACGAGCTGGCCCACACCAACATCGAAGGCGGGCGCCATAACAAGCGTTACGAAGATGCCATGGACCTGCTGGCGGCCAACATCGACGTGCTGTCCACAATGAACGTCCAGCACATCGAAAGCCTCGGACCCTCCGTAGCTCAGATCACCGGGGTACAGGTGCGCGAGACCATCCCCGACTGGGTCATGCAGCGCGTCGACGAGATCGTGCTGGCCGATGTCACTCCCCAGGCATTGCAGAAGCGAATGAAGCGCGGTGACATCTATCCGACGGAACGCGCGGAACGCTCGCTTGCCCATTTCTTCAAGCCGGGCAACCTCATCGCACTGCGCGAACTTGCCTTGCGCCAGGTCACGCAGGTGGTTGATCGCAGCCTGGATGCGTATCTCGCCAAAGAGCAGGTTGAGAAAACGCCGGACGTGCGCGAGCGCATTGCGGTTTGCATCAGCTCGAACCCCGCGGCGCAGTATCTGATCGCCCGCGGCGCGCGTATGGCGCACGCCATCAAAGGCGAACTCTACGTCGTCTACGTGGACATCGGCCAGGACAGTTCGCCGCGCAATCAGCGCACCCTCGCCGAAAACGTCCGCTTTGCGGAGAACCTCGGCGGGACCATCGTCCGCATGAAGGGCAAGAGCGTCGCGGAAGCCGTGGCGAAAGTTGTGCGCGAAAAACGCATCACCCAGGTCATCTTTGGCCGCTCTGCCCAGACCAGATGGAAAAAGTATCTTTATCTCACTGCCATCCAGCGCTTCCTGCGCGACGCCCCGCCCATCGACGTGCACATCGTCACCCAGGAGGTGCGGTAATGGGGCATCCGCACATCCTCGTCGTCGACGACGAACCGCAGATCACACGCGTTCTGCGCACCACACTTACAGCAAAGGGTTATGAGGTCCGGGTCGCCAACGACGGAGAGATGGCGCTGGAGATCATGAAGGACTGGTCGCCGAACCTCATCATTACCGATCTGATGATGCCCAACCTGGATGGCGTGCAGTTGTGTAAGCGGGTGCGGGCGATGTCGGAAATTCCCATCATTGTGCTCTCGGTGCGCGGACAGGAACGCAGCAAGATCGAGGCCCTGGATGCGGGCGCAGATGACTATATTACGAAGCCTTTCAGCATGGGTGAACTACAGGCACGCGTCCGGGCAGCTCTGCGGCGGGCCCCGAAAAGCGAAACTCGCGAGTTTCTCACGCTCGGCGACTTCCATATTGACCTGGCAAGCCGGCAAGTTAAAGTGCGCGGCGACGAAGTGAAGCTCACCCCGAAAGAGTTCGACCTGCTGACCTACCTCGCAGAACACCCTCACCGCGTCATCACGCACCGCACGCTCCTGGGTGCGGTCTGGGGCGACCTGAACACCGAGCAGCCGGAGTACCTTCGCGTCTTCATCGGGCAACTGCGTAAGAAGATCGAGAAGAATCCCGCCGAGCCCAAGTACCTGCTCACCGACCGCTGGGTCGGATACCGCTTCGAACCCGGCGCCTGATTTTACGAACTCCTTATTTCTCTTTTACCCAACCGCTACGTCGCCGGTTGTTGAATGTAGCTAGCGCAGACGTGCAGGAGTTCGCAATGCCGGTCTTTCTCGTAGTCGTGGGCCTCGCTCTGGCGTTCTACATCGTGTGTTTCGTCGCGCTTAATCGAGACCATAAGCGACGGCGCTCAGGCCCGGCCCGGGTTCGTAAAGTGCGGGGTGGTTCCGTGGTTCGGATGCAAGCTCCGAAAAGTTCTGCCGTTTCAGGGGAGGTCGCTCGGCCCGCGAAAACCGCAAATGTGTTTGCCGCCGATCACAGTTCCGACACCGTGGATTATCCGGCTGACGTGAAGACTCGGGCCCGATCAGGCAGCCGACGTCTTGCGGGAGGGTAAATGCACGACTTCTATTTCATCGCTCTAACCATCGTTTTCTTCGCGCTATCCCTCGGCTACGTGCAGTTCTGCGACCGGGTGAGGTGAGGTCCTCGTGACTACGCAATCCATCGCCATGCTCGCCATCACCGTCGTCGTCATGGTGTACCTCTTCTACGCGCTGCTGTGGCCGGAGAAGTTCTGAAATGACGATCAATGGGTGGCTTCAAATCGCGGTCTTCCTCGCGCTGATTTTCCTGGTCACGAAGCCCATGGGTGTCTTCATGACCCGGGTCTTCAACCGCGAGCGCACCTTCCTCGATCCTCTCCTGCGCCCCATCGAGCGCCTCATCTACCGCCTGACGCGCGTGGATGAGGCGCACGAGATGCGCTGGACCGAATACGCCGTTTCCATGCTGCTGTTCAGCCTGGTTCCCATGCTGCTGCTCTACGTGATGGAGCGGGTTCAGCAATGGCTGCCGCTGAATCCGCAGAAATTCGCCGGCGTGCCGCCAGATCTCGCCTTCAACACCGCCGCCTCGTTCACTACCAACACCAACTGGCAGAACTACTCCGGCGAGGTGGTGATGAGCTACTTCACCCAGATGGCGGGCCTCGCCTATCACAATTTCATTTCGGCCGCGGTTGGGATTGCACTGGCGATTGCCTTCATTCGCAGCATCGCCCGCCGCGAGCAGCAAACCATCGGCAATTTCTGGGTGGACATGACGCGCGCCACGCTCTGGGTCCTTTTGCCGTTCTGCGTTGTCGGCGCCCTTCTGCTGGTTTCGCAGGGAGTGGTCCAGAACTTCCGTCCTTATGACAAGGTCGCGCTGGTCGAACCGCAACAGGTGCCACATCTCGGCCCCGACGGCAAGCCCGCCCTCGATGCCAATGGCAAGCCGGTGATGGAGACGGTATCGGAACAGACGATTGCGCAAGGCCCGGTGGCCTCGCAGGAGATCATCAAGGAGTTCGGCACCAACGGCGGCGGCTTCTTCAATGCCAACAGCGCGCATCCGTTCGAAAATCCAACCCCTCTTTCCAATCTCATCGAGTTGTTTTCCATTTTCACCATTGGTGCAGGATTGACCTATACCTTGGGCCGCATGACGAGTTCGCAACGTCACGGATGGGCAGTATGGGCAGCCATGGCGATCCTGTTCTCGGTGGGCGTTACGGTGGCCTACTGGGCCGAAGCCCGCGGTAATCCGCTGCTTGCCGGCGTGAATCAGCAGGTGACTGCGACCCAGCCGGGCGGCAACATGGAAGGCAAAGAAGCCCGCTTCGGAATTACCAACACCGCTTTGTGGGCCACCGTCACCACCGACGCAAGCTGCGGCGCCATCAATGGCTGGCATGACTCTTTCACCCCTCTCGGGGGCATGGTGCCCCTCGTCAACATCATGCTGAGTGAAGTGATCTTCGGCGGCGTGGGCGCGGGCATGTACGGGATGCTGATCTACATCGTGCTGACTGTGTTTATCGCGGGCCTGATGGTCGGCCGCACGCCGGAGTATCTCGGCAAGAAGATCGAAGCCTACGACGTGAAGATGGCAATGCTGGTGGCACTGGTGTTTCCGCTGGTCATTCTCACATTCACAGCGATCTCTTCCGTCGCGCGGTTCGGAACTTCCAGCATCCTCAATCCCGGGCCTCACGGGCTGAGCGAGATTCTCTACTCGTATACCTCGCAGGCCGGCAACAATGGCTCCGCCTTCGCCGGGCTCACCACAAACACGCTCTGGTACAACGTCACCGGCGGCGCAACGATGTTGATCGGACGGTTTCTGATGATCATTCCCATGCTGGCCATCGCCGGCAATCTCGCCCGCAAGAAGTATGTGCCACCTTCGCTGGGAACCTTCCCGGTCACCACGCCCTTGTTCACGGCGTTGCTGATCGGCGTGATCCTGATTGTGGGGGCGCTGACCTTCTTCCCAGCGTTGAGCCTGGGACCGATTCTTGAACACCTGCTGATGGCAGCGGGCAAGACATTCTGAGGAACTCTGTAATGGCAAGCACGAAGGAACCTAAGATCGACACGGAACCGGAGATGGTGCGCCTCGGGCACTCGCCGATGAAACCCCGCAAGAAAGCCGTTTGGCAGGGGAAGATCGTTTGGCGCGCCGTCCTGGACTCCTTCGTCAAGCTCAATCCGCGGCACATGATGGGCAATCCGGTCATGTTCGTAGTCGAGGTGGGCAGCGTCATCACGACGGTGCTGTTGGTGCGGGGCGGCACGGAGTTTCTATTTAACCTTCAGATCACGCTCTGGCTGTGGTTCACCGTTGTGTTTGCCAACTTCGCCGAAGCCATGGCGGAAGGCCGGGGAAAAGCTCAGGCCGACACCTTGCGCAAAGCTCGCTCGGAGACGGTTGCGAATCGAATCACAGCCGGCGGAGCAATCGAGCAGGTCAGCAGTTCCAAGCTGCGCGCGGGAGACATGGTGCTGGTCTCCGCAGGCGAGCTGATTCCCTCCGACGGCACCATCCTTGAAGGTGTCGCCTCGGTGGACGAGTCGGCAATCACGGGCGAATCGGCTCCGGTGATCCGCGAAGCCGGTGGCGACCGCTCGGCCGTAACCGGCGGCACACGCGTGCTGTCGGACCAGTTGCGCATTGAGATCACATCGAATCCCGGCGAAACCTTTCTCGACCGCATGATTGCCCTGGTCGAAGGCGCCGAGCGGCAGAAGACCCCCAACGAGATCGCGCTCAATATCCTGCTCGCAGGGCTTACCATCATCTTCCTGCTTGCCGTTGTCACACTACAGCCGTTCGCGATTTACTCCGGCTCGCCGCAAACCGTCTTCGTGCTGGTTTCGCTGCTGGTCTGCCTGATTCCGACGACCATCGGCGGCTTGCTCTCCGCCATCGGCATCGCCGGCATGGACCGTCTCGTGCAGCACAACGTGCTCGCGATGTCAGGCCGCGCTGTCGAGGCCGCCGGCGACGTCAACACGCTGCTGCTCGACAAGACCGGCACGATAACGTTTGGCAACCGTCAGGCCTCACGATTCATTTCCGCTCCGGGTGTCACGGAGTCGGAGCTTGCCGATGCGGCGCAGCTATCGTCCCTCGCTGACGAAACGCCGGAAGGCCGCTCCATCGTCGTGCTCGCCAAAGAGAAATATGGCCTGCGCGGCCGCGAGCTCAGTTCGCATCAAGCTGAGTTCGTGCCGTTTTCCGCGCAAACCCGCATGTCGGGGGTAAACCTCAACGGCTTTGAGATTCGCAAAGGCGCCGCCGATGCCATGCGGGCCTATGTGGCGCAAGCTGGGCACGCGTTTCCGGCGACACTGGAAGCCGCGGTCGAGCAAATCGCCCGCTCGGGCGGAACGCCGCTGGTCGTCGCCGAAAAGGGCCGCGGCGCAATGGGCGTCATCGAGCTGAAGGACGTGGTGAAGGGCGGCATGCGCGACCGCTTCGATCAGTTGCGCTCCATGGGCATTCGCACCGTGATGATCACCGGCGATAACCCGCTCACCGCAGCGGCCATCGCGCGCGAAGCCGGAGTGGATGATTTCCTCGCTCAGGCTACGCCGCGCGACAAGATGGACCTCATCAAGCGCGAACAGGCCGGCGGCAAGCTAGTGGCTATGACCGGCGACGGCACCAACGACGCTCCTGCGCTCGCCCAGGCCGATGTCGGCATGGCCATGAATACCGGCACCCAGGCCGCCAAGGAAGCGGGCAACATGGTGGACCTCGACTCCAACCCCACGAAGCTCATCGAGGTGGTGGAGATCGGCAAACAGCTTCTGATGACGCGCGGCTCGCTGACCACCTTCTCCATCGCCAATGATGTGGCGAAATACTTCGCCATCATCCCGGCGATGTTCGCCGGGACCTTTCCCGTGCTCAACGGGCTCAACATCATGCACCTGAAGACGCCGCAATCGGCGGTGCTGTCCGCGGTCATCTTCAATGCCGTCGTCATCATTGCGCTCATCCCGCTGGCGCTGCGCGGAGTGAAATATCGCGCCACGGGTGCCGCCGCGCTGCTCCGGCGCAACCTGCTCATCTACGGATTGGGTGGAATCGTGGTCCCGTTCATCGGGATCAAGGCCATCGACCTGGTGATTACGAAAATCGGACTGGCATAGGCGTAGACATGAAGAAGAATCTGCTGATTTCGGTGCTGATGACCATCGTGACGACGGTGCTGCTGGGCATCCTCTACCCGTTGTTCGTAACCGTGCTCGCGAAGGCGATCTTCCCCGCTAAGGCTAATGGGCAATTGATTCAGCGCGACGGCAAGATCATTGGATCGCGCATTATCGGGCAGCCATTTACCGGGCCGGAATACTTCCATCCGCGCCCTTCCGCAGCCGGAACCGGCTACGACGCCGCGAACTCGGGCGGCACGAATCTCGGCCCCACCAACCAGGTTTTAATTGCCCGAGTTGAGCGGGACGCGGCTGCGCTGCAGGCAGAAAATCCAGGCGCGCCCGTACCCGTTGACATGGTTACCACATCGGCTTCGGGTCTCGATCCGGACATTTCCATAGCTGCCGCGGAGTTCCAACTCCCGCGCGTAGCCCGCGCCCGCAACCTGTCCCAAGCACAGCTGCGGCAGGTCCTCGCCGCCCACATCGAAGCAAGGCAGTTTGGATTCTTGGGAGAGCCGCGCGTCAACGTGCTTGAACTGAATCTCGATCTCGATAGCCAGCGTGCCCACCCCAAATAATTGGAATCCCTGGACGATTCTCATTTGATTTAGGAGGTCTCTTGCCCCAACGATATGTTTGCGCACTTGGCATCGCCCTACTGGCGCTGCTTTTCAATCCGTCTGTTGTTGCACAGGAGCCTACCGCTCGTGAGCAGGAACTCATCCAGAAGGTTGACCAACTGGAGCGTCGTCTCGCTGCTCTTGAAGCTCAGCAGGCGGAAAGATCCAACTCCCTGGATGCGAGTTCGGCCACTGCTCCGCTTTCCGCTGCGCACACGCCGCCCGAAGATACGCGGGCGAGTGGGCCTGCGATGAACATGGTTGGAAGCCCCGCATCTGGCGCCCAGGAAAAGGCCGGCCCGGCGAAGCCTGCCAAGCCGGAGCCGTTTTCGTTCGGCGACTTCAGTTGGTTGAATGGCAACAGCCGTGTGAAGGATGTCCCTTTCGACAGCAAATTCTTCACACCCGAGATTCGCGCTGACGTGGACTATGTCTACGACTTTAATCATCCCAAGGACAACACGATAGGCGGTTCCAGCGAAATCTTCCGCGCCAACGAATTCCAGGTCACGCAGCTCGGAGTGGGCGGCGACTTTCATTACGACAATGTCCAGGCCCGAGTGATGACGCAGTTCGGCATGTATTCCACGACCACCCCACGCAACGATGCCAGCCCAGCCCGCGGCCAATGGCAGCTTGCCGACGCCTATCGCTACGTTTCCGAGGCTTATGCCGGCTACCACCTCAACGTGATGGATGGGATCAATATTCAAGCCGGCATCTTCATGTCGTATGTGGGCCTGTTCGGCTATTACAACTTTGACAACTGGGCCTATCAGCCGTCGTATGTGTCCTCGAACACGCCCTGGTTCTTCAATGGCATGCGCGTACAGATTTTCCCCAATGAACACCTGAAAATCGAGCCCTGGCTGGTAAACGGATGGCAGTCGTATGGACGTTTCAACCATCGCCCGGGCATCGGCATGCAGATCCTATGGCGGCCCAATAGCCGGCTGTCGATTCTGGGCAATCAGTACATGCTGGGCGAGGACGCACTCGGCGTTCCTAATAGGGTGCGTTACCACACCGACGACAGCCTGCAATACAAGTACTACCAGAATCCTTCCCGCTTCCTCGACATGGCCGCGTTCTCGTTTACCGGCGACATGGGATGCGAGCACGGCGGCGGCGTGAGCTGCTCGGGTAATTCCGCCAAGGGTCCCAAGCAGAGCTTTCTTGGCTTCATGGTTTACAACCGGCTTTGGTTCCACAGAGACCTCTACGCTTTGACCATTGGCGGCGGCGAGATCAACAATCCGGGACGTTACCTGGTGCTGCTGCCTCCCATCAACGGAGCAACCGCGATCTCCGGTACGCCGTACTTCACGGAGAATCCCGGCGATCCCTATAAGGCGTGGGATGTTTCCGCCACGGTGGATTACATGCCGAGCCAGTACGTCACCTTCCGCATGGAGTACAACCATCGCGCGGCCAACGTGCCTTATTTCTCCGGATCTGGTGGCGTCACGCCTCCCGGCGGAAACGCCGGCGCGCCGGGTTCATTCGTGCCCGGCTGGGCGCCCGATCTCGTCAAGAGCGAAAACCGCATGACGGGAGCGATGCTGGTTATGTTCTAGTCGGGTTGCCCTCACGCTGGCGGAGCGGAGCGGCTGGAGGAAAAATACCTTTCACCGATCAATGCCAATCCTAATGCCGAAACTGCGTTCGCCTGTCGCCGCCGCGCCAACGGCCGGCAGAGTACGACGGGGAGAACGGCCTTTGAAATTGCGCTTTGTGCTCCGCGAGGGCCTTCGGCCTCCTAGTCATGTCGCGCAACAGGACTCCGCTTCGGGTTTGCCGAAATACTGAAAGTGTCGAATGTGGCGCGCCCGCCTCGTCGTGCTCAATTCGTGCCAGTCTTCGGTGCGTGCGCCGCTTTTCGCTTCACAGACCGCTGGTAACGCGCGAGGAGTTCCTTACGATTCTGGCGTAGATCCATTTCGGTCGGCGAGGCGGGACACGGTTCGTTGCCCATCAGCCCTTTCCAGAGAATGCGGTTGTAGTCCGCGAAATCCATGCGATCTTCGGAGGTGAAATCCATGCCCTTCGTGGCCCGCGCCCAGTACTGCGCGTTGTGGGTCGGCTTGGGCACGATCAGGCTGGCCGGTTTGGCAGGGAGGGGCAGCTCCGTGCCGTAGAGAAACGCCGAGGGAGTGGCTGTAAAGCTCCACGAGCTGGGCTTCGTGTTGAAAATCTCGGCCATGGGCCTCGCGAGCGCGTCGTTCAGGTTCATCGGGGGGAGGCCCAGGACCTCTTCCATCGTGCGCACCAAGTTGATAGTGTTGTACTGCGCCGAGACCAGTGCTCCTCGCTTCACGTAGGCGCCCGCCACGAAGGCGACACTGCGGTGCGAATCGACGTGATCGCCGGCATCCTGCGAGTCGTCTTCCACTACAAAGATCAGAGTGTTGTTCGCGTATATGCTGTTGGCGATCTTCTGGACAAGCAAGCCGACCGCATAGTCGTTATCGGCTTGCTGCAGCTCCGGAGTATTCACGCCGTCAATCGCGTCACCGAAACTTCCAGTGTGATCGTGCATGAAGCGAACCAGGCTCAACGAAGGCAGGTGCCCTTTGGCGTAATTGGCATCGAAATCTCTCGCCCACTCCCTGTAGCGGTAATAATCCGGAAACTGGTTGTCGAAACCGCGAAAGTACGGATCGGTGTACGGGGCGAGGGAAGCACTCGCCGGAAAGGCCACTGTCGTATTGGTTGAGAACGGGTCCCGGTCAAGGGGAATGGGGACGACGTGGGTCCCGGCCGGCGGTTTCACCGGATAGAGGGTCGTGTCCACGAAGAAACCATAGTTGCGGACCGTCAGGTTCGCTCGCAGCGCGGAGTCCCACAAATAGCCGGTATTCACTTCATCGTCCGGTCCATCCGGCGCAGCCACGTCGGTCTGGCCCGCTAATAGATCCGGATCGTCGGGTGTGAGGGGATCGGCGGCCCGGCGTTTGGCGAGGGTCGGAATCGCAACGTTGACGTTACGATTTAAGCCTTCGGAATCCAAGCTTAGGCCGCGTCCTGCATAGGCCACCGGGAATTGGCGTTCGATCACGTCGGGGGCTCGGGCCGACGTGGTCCAGGGCCAGCCGTCATTACTGGTTTCGGCGCTGTCGAAGAAGTTGTCGAGGGTGACGAAGGTTCGCGCCAGGTTATGCAGATTCGGCGTGAGCGGCTGGCCGAACTCAGCCAGGTCAGGATCGCCATTGCCGATTTCCAGGTCGCCCAGGATCTGGTCGTAACTGCGGTTTTCCTTGATGATGAAGATAACGTGCTTGACGCCTTGACGCACGGCCGCCATAACGGCGGCGTCGTTGGCGCTCTCGGTGCTGGAGAACCGGTTGTTCGTGGCTGCCTGCGCCGTCAGCGTCGTGAGTTGCGCCGGGCTGGGGCGCGGGAAGCTCTGGAAGCCTGCTTTGATCAACTGGGGATTGTATTGGCCCGAAGCAACGCAATTTTTGTGGGTCGGCGGTCCGGCGCTATAGCAGAAGCCGGGATTCGGACCGGTCGGCGACTTCCCGTTAACCACATACACCCACTTGCCATCGCCGCTGAAGCTCACCGAGTTCGGATACCAACCCGTCGGGATGAGAGCAACCACCTGATCGCCGTTATTTCTTCCGCCCAGCGCCACCACCGCGATGGAATTCAGATTGCCGTTCGTTACGTAGAGTTGCGCCTCATCCGGCGAGAGCGTCACGCTGTCGGGGTTCGCGCCCGTATATCGCGTCAGCGCGGAAGGCACTACGGACGCGGGAGCGATCACCGGGATGGTTTCGAGTATCGCATTGTTCGCGGTGTCGATTACGTCAATCGTGTCCGACTGGTCTTCGACGACATACAGCAGCGATTGGGCCGCGTTCAGCGCCATCTTGCCCGGTTGGCCTTTCACTTGGATTCGGGCCGTTACCTTAGGCTTCGGCGACAGGCCCAAATTCACCACGTCGATCTCGCGGTCGCGAATGCTTGACACATACGCTGTCGCGCTCGATCCGTTACCCTTCACCACTACCCAAAACGGATATTCGCCGCCTGGCCTACCCGCCTGTGAGGGGTCGCTCTTGCCGGGGCGCAGATCGAGTTCCGTTCCCTTCGACCAACTGCCCAAGCCTCCATGGAACACCGTTATCGAGTCGTTGTAGTAATTCGCTACCACCAGCGTCTTGCCATCATTCGAAATAGCCACGCCGGCGGCGCAAGGTTGCACGAAAACCATGCTGTTTATCGGGACTAATCCGTCGTTAGGCACGGCAAGGCCGAGGCCCGCGCGGTGGCCCAAGGCAAGTTCGGTTCCGGGCCGCTCTACCCAAGTTCCGTCGGCGCTCAGCGCAATGATGTGGACATTGTCGCCGGCCTTGTCAAAGGGAAGGTCACCCATGCCGCCGGACACGTAAAAAGCTTTGCCCGATGGATCGAAGACAATTCCGCTGTAGGTATTTGGGACCTGCACTACTTGCTTCTTGACCGGCGTGTACTTCGAAATGTCGTAGATGAACACGTACTCTTTCGAGTCCGGCCATTTAAAAGGTGTGCCGTTAGGGTTGTAGACGCGGTTGTACCCGCTGGTCAGGACCAGCAGAGTCTTGCCATCCGGACTCACCACAGTGGTGACCGCCTGCCCGGCCAGCCAGGCTGGATTGTCGGGCAGGTCGGGGTTCATGGGTTCGAAGCGGGAATCTTGGGGCGCCAGCGGCGTAATCTGCTGGCCCAGGTTGGGCAGGGTCTGCGCCGGGGGCGGGTCAGTCACCGTGATGGTCAGGGTCGCCGTGGTGCTGCCGCTCAGGTTGGATGCCGTTACCGTATAGCTGTTCGCGGCAGTCACGGCCGTCGGGGTACCGCTGATGATACCCGTGCTGCTGCTCAGGCTCAGACCCGCCGGGAGGGCCGGGCTAATACCATACAAGGTCACCGCTCCGCCGGTGCTGGTCGGGATATTCGCCGCGACCAGCACCCCCTTGGTATAGATCGCTGTGCTGGTGGCGTAGCTGAGTGCCGAGGGCGGCTGAATGGAGCTACCGCCACTGCTGCAAACGCTGAGAAGAAGGAACACTGAGATCAGTGAAAGAACCAGCCTTTGGATGGATCGCATCGCAATCTCCTGTTCCATCGTCACCAGCACCATGACTTGGCGCCCTTTGCCTGGGCGACAGTGAACTCGACGAATCGCATCTCGTTACCTCGCCTACAACTTTGTTGCGCCGCCAGTTCTGTTGCCAGTTTTGGACCGGCTGGCGATGATGGCGGGCCCAGCGGCGGCGAGCGATTTCATTCGCAACTGGCTTGCCGCCGCTTCAGCGGCCATCAGAATTGCGGAGGCGTGGGCGGCAGTGTCCCCGAGCTTATGCCTTCGCACATGGCGTTGTTCACGGTCAAGTTGCCATGGGCGTCAAGCTTCACCGTCCAGATGGTGTCGTAGTCGGTGGGCGGCCACACGTCGGAAGGCGGAGCCTGTTGAGCGGCGTTATAGCTCGTGAGCAGCTTTAAGATTGTTGGTTGTATGAATTGGTAAGACCACGCCAGAAGCACCCTCTGATTGGAGAATTGGCCGCCGTTTCTGAAGAAGAAGAAAGTACTGGTCTCCTGGTCGACGTTGCTATCGGAGAGGTCGAAGCCGGTAACCAGATTGTAGGGCAAGTTGTTGGCGATGGCGTACGGTACAGCGGTCAACGGGGGCGCAACCGTCGACCAGTTGTGGTCTCCCGTGACGGGGTCGACCGAACCCGGGCCGAATTGAGCAGGGTCGTTCGAATATACCTGGTTAACATTAACTTTGCCGAGCAAGGCGTTGGGAAGATCCAGCGCGCGCCATTGCCCGGCACCGACATAGTTGTTGTCGTCCCAGTAAAGCTGCGGATGCGCGTCGGCGTGGCGGATGATGTAGAGGGTTTCGTTGGTGTTGATGCCCGCCGGAATGACAGCGCCATTCTGACCGCCGGTCACGGTGATGCTGAAATGCGTCTGCGCCGTGCAGGCAGTGCTGGCCGGTGGTGGGGACAACACCGGGTAGGTGGCAGGCGGGGTAATGTAGCTGTCGTAGGTGATCAGGCTGGCGCTTCCCGACGGCGCGATCGAAATCGCGTAGATAAAGTTGGGACTGATATAGCCCGCCGGAAGGGTGAGGTTATAACCTTCGAGCTTATTGATATTTGCCAGTAGGCTGCTGATGGTCTCCCACGGCGCCGAGAAGACATAGAAACCCGGCGGGTTGTTCTTCACGATAGTGGTCAGCAGGGCCTCGTTGTCGCCGTCCTGGTCGCGGAAGTCTAGCCCTTGGCAATTGGGGCAGAACGACGCCGGCGGCACAACTCCGATGGGCATCGGCACCTCCGCATAGGAGTCGTTAATGGGATAGCTGTGGTTGGGAAGTGGCGCGCCGCCCGCGTGGTCACTGGACAGTGTGATCTGGTTGAGCATGGCGAATTGCTGAATCGTCTCCAGTCCTACCATGTCGGGGTAATTGTTTGCGGTTTGCAAATGGGTCATGGGTTCGAGTGCGTAGATGCCGGTTACATTGTTCGTCCCCAGTACCTTCTGTTGCAGGAACGTGGCCATTGAGAGCGACCGCTGTAAACCCTGGTTGGTGAGGTTTGCCGTGCTGGGATTGATGTCCCCGGAAGCCTGGTAAGCCAAATCCTCGCTTACCACGAAGATCAGGTTGAGGTTGCCGGCGCTCAGCGAAGCGGGAGTTGGCGGCTCTGATGACTTGGGGCTGAAAGAGCTGCCGCAGCCTGCGAGCAGTGTCAAGGCCAAGGCCAGGAACGGCAGCCATACAACGTTAGTTTTATTCAGCCATACAACGGTAGGCTTATTCATTGTCAGTCTTTCTTACAACTTTCGGCAAACTCCATAATCCGCGTTTAGTCACTGCGCCGACACACGTTCAGAATTGAGGAGGCGTTTTCGGCAGCGCCGCGGAATCGATGCCTTCGCACATCCCGTTGTTCACCGTCACGTTGCCCACCGCGTCAAGCTTCACCGTCCAGATGGTGTCATAGTCGGTGTCCGGCCATTTGGGTGCTTGTTGGACGTTGGGTTGATAGCTCGTGAGCAGCGCATTTATGGTCGGTGGGATGTGATCGTGCTCCCAGCCCACCAGTATCGTTTGATTGGAAAACGCGCCGCCGTTGAAGAAAAAAGTGCTGGCGTAAGTAGATAACAGAGGCGGATAATTCTGGGCGAAAACAGGGACGCTGGCGGCCAGATTATAGGGCAAGTTGTTGGCGATGGCATACGGTTCCACGGTCAACGAAGGCCTGACATACGACGAAGCGACACTACCTTCTTCGCCCGGGTTGCCGACCGCGGGATCGATGGAGTAAACCTGCGTAGGCTGGATTTTGCCGCGTAATGCGTTGGGAAGATCCAGGGCGCGCCACTGCCCCGCGCCAATATAATTGCCGTCGTCCCACCAGTTCGTGGGATGCGCCTCCGCGTGCCGGACAAAGTAAACCGTCTCGTTGGTGTTGGTCCCCGCCGGGATTACGGCGCCATCAATACCGCCGGTCACGGTTCTGCTGAAAAACGCCTGCGTCAGCGCCGTGTTGCAGGGAGTGCTGACCAGCGGCGGCGGGGGCAGCACAGGGTAGGTGGAAGGCGGGGTCAGGTGGCTGTCGTAGGTAACCAGGCTGGCGCTTCCCGACGGCGTGACCGAAATCGCGTAAATAAAGTTGGGACTGATATAGCTCGCCGGAAGGGTCAGGTTATAACCTTCGCGCTGGTTGAGGTTCGTCATTACGGCGCTCACGGTCTCCCATGGCGCGGAGAAAACATAAAACCCCGGCGCGTTTGCCTTGAGGATACCGCTAACCAGAACTTCGTTGTCGCTGTCCTGGTCGCGGAAATCGAGACCCTGGCAAGCCGCGCAGAGGAACCCCGGCGGCGGCGGCGCAACGTCGTCCGGTAATGCGGCCTCTAACGAATACGATGCAAAGATAGGATAGCTGTTTGCGGTAACCGGCCCGCTGCCCTGGTACGACGCGCTGGTCTGATTCAGCATGGCGAACTGCTGAATCGTCTCCAGCGCGACAATGTCGGGATACTTGCCTGCGGTTTGCAAATGGGTCATCGGTTCCAGCGCGTAGATGCCGGTTACATTCTGCATTCCCAGTACCTGCTGTTGCAGGAACGGGGCCATGAGGAGCGATCGCTGTAAACCCTGATTGGTGAGGTTTGCCGTGCTGGGGTTGACGTCTCCGGAAGCTTGGTAAGCTAAATCCTCACTTACCACGAAGATCAGGTTGAGGTTGTCGGCGCTCAGCGGAGCGGGAGTTGGCGGCTCTGATGAGTTGGGGCTATAAGAGCTGCCGCATCCTGCCAGCAGCGTCAGGGCAAAAACCAAGAGCAATAGTCGTCCGACAGTAACTTTAGTCATCATGGCCATGAGTCTTTTAGCCCTCCGCGGCGCAGAAACTCCCACCGGGGTGTTCACGGAGTTCCCTGAACCAGACAAATTCCAATGCTAGGCAAGTGCTGCCTCGGGGGTCTGTGATGTCAAGTAAGTTTCCGCACGAAAGTAACCACCTGTGGCAAAGGTTGCACGTTGAGGAGAGCTTGGGATTGAATGAGAATTTACGCTTTGTGTCAGGGCACCCTCCAGTCGTGCCGATCGATGCGGTGGATGGATCCGGGATTTAGCCCCCGGGAAAAACGGTCTCCAGGGGCTGAAGAGCCTGTGTCGCGACCCATTATCGGTTTGCTGATGTGGTAGGAAGCCTGCGAAACCAGCCCCGAATGGGGCGAAAGAGCTTATAGCCCTGCGCTTCAGCGCTGGGTAGGAGCGGGAAATAAATCCGGGTCCCGTAGGGACCGCAGAGGTTGCGACACAGCCTCTGAAACCCACGTCATCGCAAGCCCGTGCGGCACGTCCGAAGACGTGCCCTGATTCAAAACGACAACGAAACCCCTTCTGCTCTTTCGGCTACTCACCCGAATCCCTATCCGCTGTCAATCGGGGTAGCTGGTGTGGACTCGCAACCGCAGCACCTGCGAGCCTTTTGATTCAACACCTTGCAATTGGGTAGGCGTCTGGTTTTTCCGTCTCGCGCTGGGGTCTGGGGTGAAACCTCCGACAATCCGATGTAGCGAGCCTTGCCGCCGCGCACCAAGCCTGCAAGCGGGCAGCGAAAACACGGCGGCCAGATCTACTCAAGGGTCCAGATTCACACCCCCACGATGCCGTCGCGGGCGCCCCTTCTGCGAAGAGAGGGAAAAATAGCCTCGTCTTCCAAGGTGAAGGAGGGCACAACTGCCGATTGCTGGGACACGATGAATCCCAGAAAAATCTCCTGCATTCTCAGCTCAACCAGTGATATAGTCTTGACACTATATCCTCCGCGATTTGGCAAGTGATGCTCGGAACAACAATTTCCCACTACAGGGTGCTTGACAAGCTGGGCTCAGGCGGCATGGGCGTGGTGTACCGAGCCGAAGACACGCGCCTGGGACGCGAGGTGGCGCTCAAGTGCCTGCCCCCGGAAGTCGCCAGTGACCCGCAGATGGTGGATCGCTTGGTGCGGGAGGCGCGATCTGCGTCCTCCCTGAACCATCCGAATATCTGCACTATCCACGAAGTTGATCAAGCCGACGGGCATCACTTCATCACCATGGAACTACTCGAGGGCCAGACGCTCCGCGAGCGGATTGGAGAAGGCCAGATCCCCACGGACGAATTCGTCCGGATTGGCATCCAGGTCGCCGATGCCCTCGATGCGGCGCACAAAAAAGGTATTATTCATCGCGACATCAAGCCAGCAAACGTGTTTCTGACCAGCCGCGGCGAGGCTAAGGTCTTGGATTTCGGTTTGGCAAAGCTGGCAGCACCGAAGCTGGCCGCCACCGCGACCGGGGTTACGGCCGCGCCCACCGGTAATGCTGATTCTGCCTTGACCAGTCCGGGCCAAACCGTCGGGACCATCGCCTACATGTCACCGGAGCAGGCGCGTGGCCAGAAGTTGGACGTTAGGAGCGATCTGTTCTCCTTGGGTGTAGTGTTGTACGAGATGGCGACAGGCGAGCTGCCTTTTTCTGGCAACACCACGGCGCTCATCTTCGATGCGATTCTGAATCGCGAGCCTGTTCCCCTTTCTCGCTATAACCCCGGTCTCCTGCCCGCGTTTGGCAACATTGTCACCAAGCTGCTGGAGAAGGACTGCCGGCTGCGCTACCAGAGTGCGTCGGATGTCGTGGCGGACCTGCGCCGCCTGCAGCGTGACCGAAGTCCGGTCAAGGCGGCCCCCGCAAGTCCCCCAACGGCACGCAAAGCGGGGAAGACCATCGATTCGTTGGCGGTGCTGCCGTTCGCTAATGCAACCGGTAATCCGGAACTCGACTACTTGGGTGATGCCATCGCCGAAGGAGTGATCGACGGGCTTTCTCATCTGCCCAAGCTTCGCGTTTTACCGCGCAGTAAATCCTTCCGTCACCGGGATCGCGCGGATGACCCGCACGCGGTGGGGCGCGAACTCGCAGTCCGCGCTATTCTTAGCGGCCGTATCGCCCTGCGCAGCGACCTGCTATCCATTCGAGCGGAAATGATCGACGTGGCCAAGGACACCCAGCTATGGGGCGCGCAGTTCAGTTGCAGCCCAAACGACGTACTGGATGTCCAGGAGGAGATCGCCCGGCGGGTGGCCGAAAGACTCCGGGCACCGTCATCGGTCGGCAGCAAAAAAGCTACCCGCAAATCCTCTCCTGCGCCTGTACACAATGACGCGCAGGAACTGTTCCTTCGTGGCAACGAGCACGCGATCCAGTGGACCCCGGACGGATTGCAGCGTGCTATCGAACTTTACCGGCAGGCCGTCGACGCCGATCCGCGGTACGCTCCGGCCTATGCGTGCATGGCGATTGCGCATACCATGCTGACGGTCGTGGGCCGAGTCGATACGGCGCAGGCGTTTGGCCTAGCCAAAGCCTGTGCCCGACGGGCGATTGAATTGGATGAGGCGCTCTCGGAAGCGCACGCCGCCTTGAGTCTCACTGAGGCGTTCTGTGATTTCAATCTCGCCGAGGCCCTTTGGCAGGGAGAAAGAGCGCTGGAGCTGAACCCTGACTCCGCCATCGCGCGCTATGCCTATGCGCAGACCCTGTCCGCCTGTGGCCGGCTCGACCAAGCAATCGAACAGGCCAGGGAAGGTTGCGCCATCGATCCGCTGATGGCGCCCATGAATTACTGCTATGGACTGCTTCTGTATTACCAACGGCGGTGGGACGAGGCAGAGGCACAGCTGCAACGTACTTTGGAGATCCATCCGAACTTCTTGATGGCACGGGCGGTGCGCGGGATTGTTCTTGCCCGCTCGGGGCGATTTTCCGAAGCTATGGCCCAGGTCAATGAGCTCCTGAATCAGGGGCCCGACTCCGTAGGGGAGCTGTTGCTGGCCTACGTGGCCGCTCTCGCTGGGCAGCGCGAGCAAGCCGAGAGCATTCTCGCCCAGCTGGATTCCGCGGCACTGGCGGATGGCGCCTATTTCGCCGCTACCATCTATGGTGCGTTGGGTGAGCTCGATAGCGGTTTTGCGGAACTCGAGCGGGCTCGAGACCTTGCTTTTGCGGTGCTCGCAACGGCTGCGGTGAATCCCTCGCTCGATCCCTTCCGCTCCGACCCACGCTGGGAGCCATTCCTGCGAAGCATAGAAGAGCTGGCACAGGCGATCCGGGAACTGCAAGGGACCGAATAGCAGGGCGAATGCTCCCGCCATGCCAGGCGGCAGCAGCCACTCCTGCAACGGCTGGCAGTGGTTCCAGCCGGGATCGGCGAGATTTATGAGGAAGCGCCCGTTGTGGCAGAGCACGTAGGCGATCATCAGGTTGATAAAGGTTAGTGTCGGTAACCAGTGGCATCACAGGAGACACACATGGATCATCCGTCTACGGTCAAAGGCGACCTCCGGCGCGGACCCCTGCACACTTCCGAATCCGTTCCCTCCCACGCCGCACGCGTGGATTCTTCGTCTGCCGCCAAAAGCGAGCTCCCGCACGGGCCCCTGCACACTTCCGGGGCCGTTCCCTCCCAGGCCGCACGCGTAGATTCTTCGTCTGCCGTCAAAAGCGATCTCCGGCACGGACCCCTGCACACTTCCGGGTCCGTTCCCTCCCAGGCCGCACGCGTGGATTCTTCGTCTGGGGTCAGAAGCGGGATCCGGCGCGGGCCCCTGCAATCTAGCGGATCCGTGGCCGCACAGGCGTCACTCGGGAATGATCCGTCTGCGGTCAAAAGCGCGTTCTGGCGCGGACCCCTGCACGCTCCCGAATCCGTTGCCGAAGTTGGGGTGCGCCAAGCCGTCCTCGAAGATCTGGCGCTAAAGATTCTCTATACCTCCGGTCCTTTGTCGCTGCGCGAATTGGCGGCGCACATCCGGCTTCCCTTCTCGGTGGTGAACGAGCTGCTTCGCCGGATGCGTGCCGAGCAGCTCTGCGAAGTCACGGGAATGACGGGGAATATTCCTCAGATCGCCATCACCTCGCGAGGCAGATCGCGAGCGGCGGAATTGTCGGGGGTGAACCAGTATACCGGTCCGGCTCCGGTTTCTTTAGACAATTACAAGCAACAGGTTCACGAACAAAGCGTCCGCCATGTGGATGTACATCCGCCTGAGGTCGAGCGTGCCTTCGCCCATCTTGTTCTCGACGCCACGGTCCTGGAGAAGCTCGGAACCGCTCTGAATTCGGGCACCTCAATTTTCCTCTACGGACCCAGTGGCACGGGAAAAACCACGATCGCGACAGCGCTGGCGCAAGTGCTTTCGGTGGATCGGGTATGGATACCGCACGCGGTGGAAGTCGACGGTCAAATTATTTGCGTCTATGACCCTCATGTTCACACAAAAATCAACGACCCGGTTGCGCAGAGTGGTGATGCGCGTTGGGTACTCTGCCATCGCCCGACGGTCCTGGTCGGCGGCGAGCTGACCATGGAAATGCTGGAGCTGCAGTTTAACCCGATTACAAAATTCTATACGGCTCCCCTGCAAATGCAGGCCAACAATGGCGTCCTGATCATCGACGACTTCGGACGTCAGCGGCTGCGTCCGGAAGAACTGCTCAACCGCTGGGTCGTTCCCCTCGATCGCAGAATCGACTTCCTTAGTTTGGCAGGAGGGAAAAAGGTCGAGATTCCGTTCGAGCCGTGCGTTGTATTTGCCACCAATTTGAATCCGGCCACGCTGGCCGACGAGGCATTCTTGCGAAGAATTCAGACCAAGATCAAAGTGGGTGCTGTTTCCGAGCAGCAATTCCACGCGATCTTCCGTGCGGTTTGCAGCACCTGCAAGCTTCAGTGTGAGGCCGGCGTCATCGATGAGTTGATCAATATCATCCGGAGGGAGCTGAAGGAACCCCTGCGGGCCTGCCATCCCGCAGACCTTGTGAACCAAATCTGTTGGAAGGCGCGTTACAAGGAGGCTGTGCCTTGCCTGGATCGCGACGCCTTGCTGGCCGCGGTTGACTCCTATTTCGTTCGCGAGACCGAGGACCCAGACCCAGAAGGCGCTTAGCCGCTTCCCTACTGGGCTCGCATTCACACGAATCCTGGCTCGAGCCAAGTACCTGAGAAGATCATGTTTCCAACCGCCATCGGGACCGTCATTGAAGAGATTTGATGGACATGCTGTCTTCGCATTCACCTTCGCGGCGCCCAACTGTCCGCGACAATGGCGCCGCGGGGTAGTGGTTCGAAATGAGCGCAGCGATTGTTGCTCGTGTGATGAATCATAGCTTGATGATATACCCGGCTTTCTGCTGTTTCATGTACGGCAGCGCCGCGGCTATGTGTAGCGAACGCCCTCCTCCGGATGGATCAGATTACTAGTAGTCTGGAACAGCGAATTTATAGACAATGTAGAACGATGACGACGGCGCGCTTGGAGGAGATTTCATCTTTCGTGCCGTTGCCGTTGATCGAGGGGACAATCTAGTTCAGTTTCGATTTGCACCTCACGGTTACCTTATGTGGGCTGAGCTGGTCGGTTCTTCTGCTGGTGCTGGTTTGGCAGTTGTGGATGTTCGTGGTCAAGCCTGATCTTGACAGATGAGAGTGAGAACTACTCTTCATGCTCAGTCTCGTCGCACCGACATTCACCTTGCACGAAAAATCGGGATTATCGTCTACGATTGCTTTCGCCACGTCAAACAAATGCCGGAACTGCACTCGAGCGCCAAATAACAGGCATCCAGAATCCAAAAGACCACCGCGGGCAAAATTGCCCGTAGAGCGGCTCTTGGATGGTCCGCGCTTGCCCCCCATCAACCCCGAACCCAAGATGCCAACGCGCATGTCGCCCCAGCTTTCGTTTAGTCACCTCTTGCCGCTCACAGACCCGTCATTCGCTCCAGCCGTTCCGGATAGCGGGCTCCTTCCACCTGGATCTTCGACGCGGCGGTATCGATGTCGCGGAGGTCATCGGGCGTCAGTTCGACTGCCGCTGCTCCGATGTTCTCTTCCAGGCGGTTCAGCTTCGTCGTGCCTGGAATCGGAACGATCCACGGCTTTTGAGCGAGCAGCCAAGCGAGTGCGATCTGGGCCGGTGTCGCCTTCTTCCGTTCTCCGAGGCTGGCGAGCAGATTAATCAGGACCTGATTCGCCTTGAGGGCCTCCGGCGTGAAGCGAGGGAGGGTGCTGCGGAAGTCGGAGCTGTCGAACTTCGCATTCGCCCGTTAGGAAGCCCTTACCGAGAGGGCTGTACGGCACGAAACCAATCCCAAGTTCCTCGAGCGTCGGGATCACTTCTTTCTCGGGGGTCCTCGTCCAAAGCGAATATTCGCTCTGGAGCGCAGTGAGGGGGTGGATGGCGTGGGCGCGACGAATCGTCTTCGCGCCTGCCTCGGACAGTCCGAAGTGCTTCACCTTGCCTTGCTGGATCAGTTCCTTCACCGCGCCGGCGACGTCTTCGATCGGCACGTTGGGGTCAACCCGGTGCTGATAGAGGAGGTCGATCGTCTCGACCTTGAGCCGCTTGAGCGAACCTTCGACGGCCTGCTTGATGTGCTCCGGCCGGCTATTCACGGCCGGCGCACCCTTCATTCCCCGCGGATCGAAGTCAGGACTGAGATCGAACCCGAACTTGGTGGCGATCACCACTTGCCCGCGGAGCGGAGCGAGGGCCTCGCCTACGAGCTCTTCGTTCAGGAACGGGCCGTACACCTCGGCGGTGTCAAAGAACGTGATGCCGCGTTGCACGGCGGCACGGAGAAGAGAGGTCATCTCCTGCTTGTCTTTGGGCGGGCCGTAGGAAAAGCTCATTCCCATGCAGCCGAGCCCGATAGCCGAGACTTCCAGATTGCTTTTTCCAAGTTTGCGTTTTTGCATTACTTCACTGGTTTTTCCATCATAGCGCTGCGGTCGATTTTGTAGACGGTGCTGCATCAGTCCGATGGCACGGAGGGCAGCATTTATGCGGGTCCCGAGTGGTAGAGCACCTGGGCCAAAACCAGGAGGGTCGGTTTTCGAGTCTCGCTGCTGCTGTAAGTGCTTGGAAAAGATTGGTCGGGGAGAGAGGATTTGAACCTCCGACCCCCTGGTCCCGAACCAGGTGCTCTACCAGGCTGAGCCACTCCCCGACATGGAAGGAACTGCGCCAACGATGCAACGCAGTGTACAGGCGCCTCCGTCCGTTCTTTGATGCAGATGAGCCGGCGCCAGAGCATGATTATAACAGAGCTGCTGCCGCCGCCCAGCCGTGTACTGGTTAAACTCGACGTTGCTGAATTCGTAGCCGTGAATCGACACGTGCTCACTCTCCATCCTTAGTGGCCCTCCGTTATTGCGGTGGCTTGGAAGAGAGCGCCGGCTTCAGCCGGGTCTCGAAAACGCTGGGCGCGCTGGTTGGTACGTCGGTACCGGTCGGTTGGCAAAGGAACACATTTTCTCCGAAACGGCCCTGCCGTCCGACCGAGCATCGTACACTCAACCGAGCATCGTACACTCAAGTGTCAGAACATCTAGCTGAAGGATCAAAGCCTGCAACGTGTCAACCGTTCTCCTAGCCCGGCAACTATTTACTCCGCTTGAGCGCATCGAGGATGCCGCTCTCGTGACGGACCGCGGAATCATAGCGGCCGTCGGCAAGAGAGAGGCCGTGACGATTCCATCTCAGGCGCGAATTGTGGACTTCGGCGATTCCATCCTGACACCCGGGCTGATTGACATCCATGTTCACGGCGGCGCTGGGCATGACGTGATGGAAGGCTGCGACGAAAGCCTTTCCGCTATCGAGCGGTTGATGGTGCGCCATGGCGTCACCAGCTATTGTCCGACGACGGTCACGGCCCCGCTGGATCGCACGTTCAAATCCCTCGAGGACTTGGCCAGGGCTGCGGAACGCGCGGACCGTGACGGCGGCACAGATTTCACTCGCGCGCAGCCGCTGGGGATTCATCTCGAAGGCCCGTTCCTCAGCCATGCCCGGCGCGGGGTCCATCCTGCTATCCATCTGCAACCGGCCTCGAGCGAAGCTTTCAACCAAATGTGGGACACCGCCGCAGGTCGCATCCGGATGCTGACCATTGCGCCTGAGGTGGAGGGCGCGCTGGATCTCATCGTCGATGCTTCTCGTCGCGGAGTGTGTGTCAGCCTCGGGCACTCCAACGCCACCCTGGAGCAGGCGACCGCCGGCATCCACGCCGGAGCCCGTCACGCTACCCACACCTTCAACGCTATGCGCAGGTTCGATCATCGCGATCCAGGATTGCTGGGCGCGATTCTCACCGACCGCAAGATGACGGCCGACATCATCGCTGACGGAATTCACGTCGCCCCGGCCATCGTTGACCTGTTCGTGCGTTGCAAGGGGGTGGATGGCGCGGTGCTGATCACCGACGGCATCAGCGCGACTGGCATGCCCGACGGAACTTACCGCCTGGGTTCGTTTAAGGTGCAGGTGCGCGACAACCGCTGCGAGTCACATGGAAAACTGGCCGGCAGCATTTTGACGCTGGATCGCGCGGTCCGGAACATGATGAGTTTTGCCCAACTCAGTTTTCAAGACAGCATCCGCATGGCCACGCTGAATCCCGCGCGAGTGCTGCGTATTGAACACCGGAAAGGCGCATTGCAACCTGGCGCCGACGCCGACGTCGCGGTCTTCTCGCCCTCTGGCAAAGTGCTGCACACGGTCGTCGGCGGCACGCTTAACTAGACGGTCTGCAAGGACGGCACTGCTTCCCCTTAGGTCGCCGTCGCTCCCACGGGTTTGCCGCAATAGGGACAGCACACGTAGCCGAAGCTGATGGAGCGGCCGCAGTGGCTACATGACGGGGTCAAGGCATGGCCGCACTTCGGGCAATATCGGAAGTCCGATCCGACCTCGGTGCCACAGTTGGGGCACGGTATCAGCAAAGGCTTGCGCAGCAGGAAGTACGCAATAAAGCCCAGGGCCTTGGGAACGAATATCACCAGCAGCGTCCACAGCAGCGCATTCATGCCGCGACGCTTGGAGTCGGCGTACACGTAGCCCACCATCAGGATGATGACGGCCAAGATGATGCCACCGAATAGGCTGATTGCCACCAACGCCGGCATCGGAGGCACGTCTGGACCGTGCACATAGCGAGGCACGAGTCCCAGCAGGCAGATCTGCATAACCGCGAACACCACAACTGCAATCACCCTTGCCACCGGCGGAATAATGGCGAGTTCGCTGCGAAAGTGAGACTTCGCCTGGTTCATCGCTTTTCTCCTTCCTGCTCCCTCGCCAGCGCCAGCATGAGCGGGCCTTCGAATATGGGATGAGGAAACACCAGCAACAAGCCGGCGATCACGATGGCGGGCAACAGCAGAAACAGCAGGATTCCCGGCTCGACGATCGCCGATGGGAGTCCCACATGTCGCGCCACCCAGCCGCCGAAGCGCCACCACAACCACGCTGACAGCGCCGACGACATAGCTCCGATACAGAATGAAATGGCGATCAGGACCATGCGCGACCGCTGCTCTTGCAGATACGTCGCGCGGGCGCGCAGCCGTGCTTGGGTGGTGGCCACCAGCGCCGGGCTGGCGGTGATCGCAACCGACCGCAGAAGCCGGCCCGTGCTGTTCGTCAGCGCAGCATATTCGGCACAGTCGGCGCAGGTCGCCAGGTGCGACTCCAGCCACGCCGCATCCGCCGCGGCGGTGTCTTCCACGCTGCGGCGGGTGATGAGGTCAAGGGCCCGCTCATGCTCGCGATTGGTCATTGGGCGCCTCCGGTCAGCGCAGGCCGCAAGGCCATCACGCCGCGATAAATTCTGGTCTTTACGGTGGCCAGGGGAATGTGTATCAATTGTGCGATCTCCTCCAGCTTCATTTGTTCCTGGAAGCGCAGCACCAGGACCTCGCGGAAAATTGCCGGCACTTGTCCCAAGGCGGCGTCGAACATTTCATGCTGTTGCTGCGCCAATACCAAGTCGAAGGGCGATGGACCGGTCGCCGGAGGTTCAAAAGGGGCGCCATCTTCCGGGTCCTGAAGTTCATCCAGGCTGCGAGGATTTTTCTTGCGCAGGTAATCGATGGCCACGTTGTGTCCGATGGACATCAGCCAGGTCACAAACCGGTTGCGGCCATCGTATTGATGGCCCTTTTCCAGCACGCGCAGCCAGGTCTCCTGGAACAGGTCCTCGGCGGCGGTGCGATTGCCGGTCAGGTGCAGCAGGTAGCGCAGCAGCCGGTGCTGATACTGCTCGATCAGGGCGTCGAGCAGATCGGGGTCGCGACGCCGCAGCCCAAGCGCAATTTGCGACTCTTCGGTTTCCATCGGAACCAGCGAACTGAAGGCGGTGGCGACCATACTAACGGGATATACGAAGCAGCGCGAGAAAAAGACTCACGGACGGCTTAACCACGGATTCCGGGCAGGATAGGGGTCCTTCGGCTTCGTTCGGGCGCCTTTGGCGACCTCACCGCTGACAGCGTGGCAGACCGGGCGCACCGCCCGCCTGCTTCTTCCGTGATTTACAATCATCTGTTTGCCTAGGCCCATTTTTCCCGGCCATCATCACGTTCATAAGACTGGAGCACGAACTTGCCAGAAACAATTTACGACGTAGCTATCATCGGCAGCGGGCCCGCGGGATACACTGCGGCCATTCGCGCCGGGCAACTTGGGCTGAAGGCCGCCCTCATCGAGAAAGATCCCTACCTGGGTGGCACCTGCCTGCATGTCGGGTGCATTCCGACCAAGGCGCTGCTGTTCAACGCAGAGGTTTTCGACCACGTGAAAGAAGGCGTGGAACTTGGACTGGAGAACACGGCTGGCGTCTCGCTGAACTGGGGCGCGATCCAGAAGCGCAAGCAGGGCATCGTGGACAAGCATGCCAAGGGCCTGGTGTTCCTGATGAAGAAGAACAAGGTGGACGTGGTCCGCGGATACGGCAAGCTGACCGGCCCCGCTAAAGATGGCATCCACACGGTCGCGCTGGAAGGCGGCGAACTGAAGTCGATCCAGGCGAAGAACGTCATACTGTGTACCGGTTCGTCGGCGCGCATGTTGCCCGGCCTGCAAGCGGACATGCAGGTCCTGACCAACATCGAGGTGCTGAGCCTGGACCAGATCCCCAAGTCGCTGATCGTGATTGGCTCGGGCGCGGTGGGCGTCGAGTTTGCCAGCATCTACAAGTCCTTCGGAGCGGACGTGACCATCCTGGAGATGCTGCCGCGATACGTGCCGTTCGAAGACGAAGAGGTGTCGAAGGAGCTGGCGCGCGTCTATCGCAAGCGCGGCATCAACGGCTTCGTGAACGCCAAGGTCGAGAAGGTGGAGAAGACCAAGACCGGCGTCGCCGTCACCTTTTCCGTCGATGGCAAGCCGCAGAAGCTGGAAGCCGAGAAGGTGCTGGTCGCGGTGGGCCGCGCCCCGATGACCGAGAATATCGGCATCGAGAAGACCAAGATCGAGTCGGAGCGCGGCTTTGTGAAGGTTGACGAATACATGCGCACCGCCGAGCCGGGAGTTTACGCGATCGGAGATATTGCGCTGGGCTACCCGCTGCTGGCTCATTCCGGCGCCAGGGAGGGTATTATCGCCGTGACCCACATTGCCGGCAAGCCGGTCAAGCCGATCAATCTGCTGCGCATTCCCAACGCCACCTACTGCCGTCCCGAGATCGGCAGCGTGGGCCTCACCGAAGCCAAGGCCATAGAAAAGGGCTACACTGTGAAGGTTGGCAAGTTTCCCTTCACCGCGAACTCGCGCGCCAGCATCGTGGGGCAGCACGAAGGCTTCGTCAAGATTGTTACCGACGCCAAGTACGGCGAGATCCTGGGTGTGCACATCATCGGGCCGAACGCCACGGAACTGATCGCCGAATCGGTGGTGGCGCTGGAGATGGAATGCACCGCCGAAGAGCTGGCCAACATTATCCATGCACATCCCACATTGTCAGAGGCGATGCTGGATGCATCGAATGCCGTGTTTGGCATGGCGATCAGTGCGTGAAGAAGCCATTGGCCGTCAGCCTTCAGCAACGCGCTCTCTCACCTGATAGGTGACGACTGACAGCTGACGGCTGCAGAAGGATTAGTGGTTGATAGCTGACGGCTGATAGCTGATAGCTGACGGCTACAGAAGGGAATCATGAGCCTCCTCAAGTGGTGCGACGAAGGCCCGGCGACGGTGTCCTTGCAAGCGACGGTGGAAGATGCCATCCACACGATGCTGGAGAAACAAGTGGGCGCGGTGGCTGTCATCGACGAGCAGGGCGTAGTGGCGGGCATGTTTACCGAGCGCGACGTACTGGCGAAGTTCGTCCTCAGCGGGCACGATCCCAAGCGCACGCTGGTGCGCGAGCTCATGAGCCCCATGGTCGAGATGGCAACCGAAGAGACCACTCCCAGCGAGGCGCTTCAGGTCATGCTGGAACGGCACTACCGCCACATGCCCATCGTGGACGATCACGGGAAAGTGCTGGGCATCTGTTCCCTCCGCAATATCCTCGAAGCGCGGGTGGACGACCTGCTGGCCCAACTGGATGCCACTCATCCGGCAGGAGCAAAGGCGTAGGGCGATGCTCGGCAACAGCTCGGTTTGGCGCTGTTATAATCAACCTCATTCATGGCACAGAAGCGTTTGGTCCGCTCCACTACTGTTCTTTGTGTTCGCCGGGAAGGTAAGGTCGTGATGGCCGGAGACGGCCAAGTCACGCTCGGCGAAGGCATCATCAAGCACTCCGCCCGCAAGATCCGCCGCCTTTACCAGGACAAGATTCTCGCCGGATTTGCCGGTTCCACCGCCGACGCATTCTCCTTGTTCGCACGTTTCGAGTCGAAGCTGGAGCAGTATCACGGCAACATCGGCCGCGCCGCCGTCGAGCTGGCCAAGGACTGGCGCACCGACAAAATGCTGCGCTCGCTGGAGGCCCTGCTGCTGGTCGCCGACCAGAACCAGACCTTCCTCATCAGCGGGCAGGGTGATGTGATTGAGCCCGACACCGGGATCGCCGCCATCGGCAGCGGAGGCCCCTATGCCATAGCGGCCGCGACCGCCCTCTTCGAGCACACCGACCTGCCGCCCCGCCGCATCGCCGAGGAGGCGATGAAGATTGCCGGCAAGATCTGCATCTACACCAATGACAAAGTGACCATCGAAGAGCTGTAGGTCAGAGTTTCCAGACCAACCTCAGGGCCCACGGCCCTCAAAATCGCCCAATGCCCTAAGAGCGTTGGGAACTCATTCTGGGTTGACGCGGTGAAGCGACTGCGCAAAATCCAGCCCCGCCGGGGCGAAACAACATTAGCCCAGGGCGTGACCGGGGTCCCCAACAAGCGCCACTTTTGCGCTTGTTGGGGTGGTTGAGCCCTGGGTAAAGTGGAAAAAATAAACGAGTCCCTTTAGGGACGGCACACTTCTCACTGAACTCAGATCCGCGGACCGCGGATCAATTCTTGGAGCTTCAACCAGCGCGGAAGTCTTCAATGTCTTCGCCCTTGCGCCACAGTGGCGTGGCTGGTTGCTCGCGATACTCGGCCAACTTCTGGTTGACGGCTTCGACGTCGGGCTTGGACCAGCCGGCGCACGAAACTTCGATCTCGCCGCTCGGGGCGACGTAGAAAATTGTGGGCACATTGGTCAGACCGCACGCATTCGACACCGCATACTTCGCCGGATCGTCCAGCGCGACAGGAAATGTCACGCCGTATTCGCGCAGGAAATCCTTGGTGTCGCGCGCCTTGTCTTGCGAGATGCCGAGCACACTAACGTTCGCAGCTCGATTCGCCAGGAACATCCTCTCCAGAAAAGGCAGAGCATACTGGCAAACCGGGCAGCTCACCTTGAAGAACACCAGCACCACTGGACCTTTGGCGAGCGCCTCGCGCAGTGAGACCTTCCCACCTTGCACGGTTGGCAGAGTGAAGTCTGGAGCGAGTACGCCCGCGTTTAATGCAGCCATTGATCGGACCTCCGAGAAATTGCAACTGCAGTTTAGATTCATTCGGTGTCCCGCCGGACTCAGGCGGGTAAGCGGCGAAGGATTTTCCGCGCAAGCCCAGTGAGCGGCAGGCGTTCCCATTGCCGCCGCACAAACCATCGAGCATTGACCGCCGAAGTGTGAAACGTCGCGGGCGCGACCCCGAATACCGATACCTCATAGTCGGTATCCGTGATGGCATGGCGCAACCTTGCCATCGGCGCATCTCCATTGTGCGGCGCAGCGGAAAGAACGGGCAGTTCCCACATCCCGGCCATCAGCGAGGCATCCGCCGGACGTTGCACCAGCAATACCGAACCGTTCCGCCGGGCCAAGCCCCGGACCAAGCCATAGATAAGTTGCTTGCGCTTGCGTGCCGGTTGCGGCAGTGCAGGGTTGGCCCCGCGCGACGTGCACCAATCACGCAGCGGACACATCAGGCATTGCGGCGCTCGTGGCGTGCAGACGGTAGCACCCAACTCCATCATCGCCTGGTTGAAGTCGCCGGGGCGCTCGCGGTCGAGCAGCGCCTCCGCCCGCCGCCACGCCGCTTCTCTTCCCTCGGCCGCTCCGAACACGCGGTCCAGCACACGCTCGACGTTGCCGTCCACGACGGCCACCGCTTCTCCGAAGGCGATGCTCGCGATCGCCGCTGCGGTGTAGCGCCCGATACCGGGAAGCTGGCGCCATTCTTCCGCAGTGCGCGGGAAACGTCCCCGGCGCTCTCGCGCGATCAGCCTCGCCGCCTGGTGCATGCGTCGCGCACGATGGTAATAGCCGAGACCGCTCCACACCGCCAGCACCGACGCCTCGCGAGCGGAAGCCAATTTTTGCACGGAGGGAAATTTCTGCAGGAAGCGCGCGTAGTGGTCAACCACCGCCGCGACCCGCGTTTGTTGCAGCATGATCTCCGACACCCATACGCGATAGGGATCGGCGTCACGGCGCCAGGGCAGATCACGACGATATTCGTCGTACCACGCCTGCAATGCGTGGCGGAGTTTGCGAAGTGCGGCCGGGGTCAGGCGCTGGTCCATGCGCGGTTCGCGGCCTACTGTCCGGGCTCGGGCAATTCTTCGGGAGCGCCGTGGCGCCGCAGGATCTGCGCCAGGTTCTGCGAAAACGCCGAGCGCGGCACCACCATGTCGCATCCCGCTTCCTGCGCCTTCATCTTCAGCTCGCCCTGCACGTGCGAGACGAAGCCAATGATGTTGGTGGCCTTCTTCAGCCTCGTCTTCAGTTTCGGGATGATGCTGAGCGGCTTGGCCGAGACATTGTTCAGGTCGAAGATGATCAGCGCCGGCTTGTCGTCGCCGTTCTCGCCCATGCGCTCATTCAGGTCCTTTTCGGTCTTGACGAATTCGACCTTCACGTTCATCTTGCGCGCCGTTTCCTGGATCTTGGCCAGGAAAAACAGATCGTCAACAAAGGCAAAGATACGCGCGGGTGCCGCATCCGACGTCGAAGTCATGGGCACCGGCTCGGGCTCGGGCGGCAGGAACTGCTTGCCGAACGTCTGGCCGGGACGACCGCCCCGGTACGGCCGGTGCGTATTGCCGTTGTTGGTGCCCTGGGCCGCGCGATAGCTATGGTCCATGGGCGCGGTGTAGATGCCGCCGCCCGGCTGGTTCGGTCCGGCCGGCCAGCCGCCCGGCTTGCGCCCGTGGCGCTTGGGAGGCCCGTGGCGTTGTTGTCCGGGATGTTGTCCAGGTTGTGCCGGCGATGCGTGCGTGACGGGTCCACGGCGGCCGCGCCGCCGTCTGCGTCCCTTCCCGCCGGGCTGTCCGCCGGAGGGAGGATTCGGTCCTTGATTCATGCTTCTCTCTTAATCGTTTTCACCCGCAGGTGGCGGGCTCCCACATTTGTAAAGCGCTGTTATGGGCCAGGCATTCGCATTTTTCCTGCGTGCCGGCTCGGCGGTTGGATACTTCGCTGAAATCGAAATCAGTTACGTCCGTCTGGCGCCTGGAACGTTAGGCGCGAGGGCCGCCTGCACGGGAAGTGCGGCGATTGGGGAACACCTCTATCGTACCTAGCTTTAGGGCCCAAATGCAAGCCCAAAAACCATCCTTACCTTAGGATGCAAGTTATGGGTCAACCGGCGAATATATTTTTGCGCCGCCGGGGAAGGCCGCTATTCGCCTTTGGCTATTCGCCTTTGGCTATTCGCGGTTCGCTTTTGACCTCTCAAATTTCTTGACCTGTCATCCTGAGCGACCAGTCCGGTCGCGGTGGCGACTGGACTCAGAGTCGAAGGACCCCTACTTAACGCAGAATCCTACTCACGACGCTCGTCGCTGGGGATGACAATCCAAATTAAGTAGGATCACGCAACCCGGTCCTGAGTACGGATTTTCTACAACCAGCTTGAAGGGGCACGGCTGAAGCCGTGCCCCTTCAAAGCTCATTGTGCCCAGGTTTAGACACTAACGCCGGGGCAATACCGCATTCGCTCCTACCGCCGGAACATGTTGCGGGCGATGAACAGCACGTTGGCGGGACGCTCCGCCAGCCGGCGCATGAAGTACGGATACCACTCCGAGCCGAACGGAATGTAAACGCGCAAGCCGTAGCCTTCGCGCACCAGTTGCTGCTGCAAATCGCGCCGCACCCCGTACAGCATTTGGAATTCATAGGCGGAGGCCGGGATGTTCTCCGCGCGCGCGAACTGCTTCACTTCGGCGATGATGCGCTCGTCGTGCGTGGCTATGCCGTGGAAGACTCCGCTCTTTAGCAGGGTGCGCGCCAGCTTCAGATAGTTCGCATCCACCTCGGCCTTCTTGGGGAAGGCGATCTCCGGCGGCTCTTTGTACGCGCCCTTGCACAAGCGAATGCGAATGCGCTCGGCCAGCAGCCCATCCACATCCTTCTCGCTGCGGTGGAGGTACGACTGGATGACGGTGCCCACCCGCCCGGCGTGTCCCGGCAGGCGATGCAGTTGGCGGACGAACTCGAGCGTGCGCTGGGTGTAGGGCGAGCCTTCCATGTCCACGCGCACGAAACTGTCGATGCGCACCGCGTGGTCCACGACTTCGGTCACCAGGCTGAAGGCGAGGTCCTCGCTCACGTCGAAGCCCATGTGCGTCAGCTTGAGACTGATGTTGGCGTTCAGCTTGCGGCTGGAGATTTCGTCCAGCAGGCGGTGATACAACTCGGCGCTGTGCTTGGATTCGTCGGCGTTGGTGACGTTCTCGCCCAGGTTGTCGATGCTGACACCGGCGCCCCACTCGTTCACCGCCTGGGTGGCGCGAATGACGTCGTCAAGCTGCGTGCCGGCTACGAAACGGCTGGAGAAGCGCAGCCCCAGCGGCGATTGTTCGGCGAAATGGCGTAATCGTTTGCTTTCGGAAAGCCCAATGAAGAGCGACCTTAACATGGCGCCCTCCGAGGCCCGGGGAATGGAAGGGGCCTGGCTTCACAGGCAGCGGAAGAAGTCGATGCTTGGGTAGTGCGTACCTTCAGGTCCGCGTGTAAGCCGTTGTAGATGTTCAGGGGTTTTAGAGCGCGTGTGAGAACTCGTTTCGAGTTGGCACGGTGGAACGATTTGCCCAAAGTCGAGCCGCGCAACCGGGGTCCCCAGTTCGCGCCGCTTTTGCGCGAAATGGGGTGGAGGAGGGGCGAAATAATGTTAGCCCAGGGCGTAAGCCCTGGGTAAAGCGGAAAAAATGAACGAGTCCCTTCAGGGACGGCACAGTTTTCACCCGCCCTCTTTAGCCCCTGGCGGAAATGGCATTGTTGCGCTTGCAGGGGTGACAATGCGGAGCCCATGCCCCGCGAAACGGAATGGCTCATAGTTGGCTCGTGGCCGGCCCTTCGGCCAGCTTTGGCTTACATAATTGTGTATCACAGAGCAGCGGCTACGGCTATGAGGCAGGTCACAGCGACAAGGTGCGGCGGGGTGTCGGGTACACTGAGACGACGGATTGTCATTGAGGAGAGTCGAGAACATGACCCGGCGGACGCAAAAAACGATCGCCGCTCATCCTGGGGAGATTCTACGCACGGAATTCATGGAGCCTATGGGGATTACGGCGTACCAACTGGCGAAGGCCCTGCACTTGCCTGGAATCTACGAGATCGTGCGCGAACAGCGGGCTATCAGCGCAGACGTCGCGCTCCGCTTGGGTAAATACTTTGGGATGACGCCGCAGTTCTGGATGAATCTGCAAGCCGACTACGACCTGCGGCGTGCAGCAGCCCGCGCGCCCCTGAGTAAGATCAAGCCGCGGTCCGCCGCGTAGCAGCCGCGCGTGCCCTACTCATTCGCACAAAACGCGAATGAGTAGGGCACCCGACGACTCCGGACGCAACTCAACATGGGCCTACAGAAGGGAAACAGACGTGGCTATGCATCACCGGTCAGAAAAGAACAGCCATCTCGACACGATTCTTTACGAGATTGATATGCTGCGTCACTGCGCCCAGAGCATTACGCAAAAGAGGGCTGAGGAGCAGATATCCGATTCTGCGCGCGCCGAGTATTACCTGGCGATCGAGGGATTTTTGCTGCATCTCAGGAATCTGCTCGCATTCTTTACGAAGGGCAAAACTAAACCAACTGATCTGGTTGTCAATGAACCTGCGGTATGGGCAGGAAAGGATATTGAGCAGACTGAATATTCTGGATTGATCAAGCTAGTCGAGGAATTTAATCTCAACTACAGCGTCACAGTGGATGAGACACTTAGCAGTTGCTATCTGGAGATTTCCAAGTTTCTTCAGCACTGCACGACCCTCCGTTACGAGCGAGCGAAACAGTGGCCTATCGAGCAGATGTATACGGACATCGAACCTGTATTGGCCGAGTTTGAGGGACGCTTCGCGGAGTCCGCACGAAGCGTTAGGCGTGGGGAAAATATTTCGGGTACGACGGACAACAGCACCGCTACCTTTCGCACTCTCGGTCACTGGTCTGATAACGAAAAATAAACGGGCGCGATCGTAACCGCAGATCCCTCGACTCATTCACCGAACACAAAGCGCCCCAACTGATCGCCCAATTGCTCCGCTTCTTTAGGATCACTCGCGTCGCGAAAGCGTTTCGCCAGCTCGAAAAAGGCCTGCTCCTTTTCCTTGCGCGCCTGGATTCCTTGCTCGATGAGTTCCACCAGGACCCGGTTATCGCTGAGGCGGCGTTGCTTGGACATGGTTTCCACCTGCTTTGCGATTTCTCGCGGCAGGGTTACGCTTCGCCGCACCTGCTTCGCTGCTGTCCGTTTCGCAGTCGCCATCGTGTCACCAATATACACCATTTTGGTGCAACAGCGCGCAGAACAGCAGTCCTGCCCGATTTGCAATAAAAGTCGGGGGTCGCGTTGATGGAGGTTACTTGAACTGGGAGCCTTAGTTACCACACCAATGTGGTCTATCATAAGTTACTGGGCTGCAACAGCTTACAGTCCAAAAAATCGTTCCACGTGGAACAATTTTCGAGCGCTCCTCCTGCCTACTTTCATTCCCACTCAATCGTCCCCGGCGGCTTGCTGGTCACGTCGTACACGACGCGGTTGATTCCCTTCACCTCGTTCACGATGCGGCTGGAGATGGTTTTCAGCACTTCGTGCGGCAGCGGGACCCAGTCGGCGGTCATGCCGTCCTCGGAGTGCACCGCGCGGATGGCGCAGGTGTACGCGTAGGTGCGCATGTCGCCCATCACGCCCACCGACATCACCGGCAGCAGCACTGCGAACGATTGCCAGACTTTGTTGTACAGCCCGGCGCGCTTGATCTCGGTTACCACAATGTCGTCGGCCTCTTGCAGCAGGGCCACGCGCTCGGCGGTCACTTCGCCCAGGATGCGCACCGCCAGCCCCGGTCCGGGAAACGGCTGGCGCTGCAGGATCTCTTCCGGCATACCGAGATCGCGGCCGATCTTGCGCACTTCGTCTTTGAACAAATCTTTCAGCGGCTCGATCAGCTTCAGCTTCATGATGTCGGGCAGCCCGCCGACATTGTGATGGCTTTTGATGGTCTGCGACGGCCCGCGCACCGAGCGCGACTCGATCACGTCGGGATACAACGTGCCCTGCACCAGCCACTCGACTTTGCCGTGCAACTGCTCGATGCGGTGCGCCTCTTCCTCGAAGACCGCGATGAACTCGTTGCCGATGATCTTGCGCTTCTTCTCCGGCTCACTCACGCCGGCCAGCTTGCTGAGGAAGCGCTCGCTGGCGTCCACCGCGTCAATATTGAGGCCGAGTTTCTCGCGCAGATTTTTCTGCACGGTGACGAACTCGTTCTTGCGCAGCACGCCGTTGTTCACGAAGATGCAGGTCAACTGGCCGCCAATCGCGCGATGCACCAGCTCGGCTGCAACCGAGGAATCCACGCCGCCTGACAGGCCGCAAATCACGCGGCCCTTGCCGACCGTCTGGCGAACGCTGGCGATGGTCTCCTCGATGAAACTGCGCGCCGTCCAGTTCGGCTTGAGGCCACAGATCTCGAACACGAAGTTGCGCAGGATGTCGGTGCCCTGCGGCGTGTGATGCACCTCGGGATGGAACTGCACCGCGTAGTACTTCTGCGCGGGATTCTGGATGGCCGCGACGGCGTTGGAAGTGCGGCCTATCAGCTCGAATCCGGGCGGAAGGTCCAGCGCCTCGTCTCCGTGCGACATCCAGACTGACAGCGGGCCTTGCAGCCCTTTGAACAGCGCGGAATTGCTGCCCAGCAACTCGACCTGAGCGTGGCCGTACTCGCGCTTGTCGGCGGCGCGCACCTTGCCACCCAGTTTGTACACCATGAACTGCAACCCGTAGCAGATGCCCAGCACCGGCAATCCGAGATGCAGGACGCGCTCGTCGGCCGGCGGCGCATCGGCGTCGTACACCGACGACGGCCCGCCCGACAGCACGATGCCCGCGGGAGAGTAGCTCTTGATTTCGTCGAGCGAAGCGGTACAGGGCAGAACGACGGAGAAGACGTTCTGTTCGCGGATGCGGCGCGCGATCAGTTGCGAATACTGCGCGCCAAAGTCGAGGACGACGATCGCTTGCGTTTCCACCATTTACTTTGCCAGAGGACGGGAGCAGTGTAAAGCGGGAATCGGCCGGAAGCAATTAGCTCTCAGCTCTTAGCTGTCAGCCCGGAGCCGTCACTCGAAGCGATCAGCGGGGCCTTACTTCCCCACCTGCTTGAGCACAACCATGTTTCGCTCGTCCGCGGCGATGATCCGATAGAACTTCTTGAGCTCCTCGGCCTGGCTGACGGGCACGGTCAGTTCCTTGATCTCGAACGTGCGCGTGTAGCGAATCACGTTGCCATTGACTGCGGTCTTGGAGTGATAACTCGCGAAGCTATACTCCGCGTCGGTCGGCAGGGGTAATTCATCCACTTGGTAGCCCTGGGGAATGGTGATATCGAAGATGTCCGCATCGCGCGCCGGCCCGTCAAACTCAACCGGATACTTGCGCTTTTCTTTGGTCTCCATGAGGCCGCTGGACTTGACTCCGAGCACGCGCGCCCGCACCAGAAGCAGATCGCCGGCATTCTTGGCATAGTTGCTGGCTTCGAAAGAATAGTCGAAGCCGAAGGGCTGGTCCGTATGTTGCAGGTTGATCACCCTAGCGCTGGTGATGTGAAAGTTGGGGAGAGAGCCGGCCAGCAGGCTTTCGATTGGCTTGATTTGGTCGCTCTCTTTGACAGCGTTGCGCAGGGCCCACCTCTCGCCCCAAGCCCGATCGCCCAGGCGTACTTCTTTGACCTCGCCCTTCAGAGTGCCGGTCGCATCCAGCGTCATCAGGGCGGTGCGCTTAATGCTGTTCATGTTCGAGGGTTGCCTGGGCAGTTCGATCAACTCGCCGCCATTGGGTGCAACCAGCAAGCCGTAGTCGGACTGCAGATGTCCTGCGATCTGGCCGAAGGGCGTGATCTCGTTGGTCGGATCAAAGACCAACAGCGTGCCCAGCTTGGGATCGTGAAGGGTGGCGACCAGCGACGGATCGTTCAAGCCAGCTGGCAATTTGATCGCCAGGATCACGTGGTTGAAAGCACTCATCTGGGCCGGGGTGTCAGAAGTCACCGAACCGCGCCGGGCGTTCAGCACTACATAATACGAATCCACGCCAATCTCATGCAGCATGGCAGCCATCAGAGTGGCTTTGTCTTTGCAGTCGCCATAGCGATGAGCAAACACCTCGGAGGCCGCATGCGGTTGAAAGCCCCCAATTCCCAACTCGATGGCGACATAGCGAATGTCGTGTTGCAGGAATTGCGCGATCGCTCTCATCTTGCCCAGGGGCGTCGGCAACGAAGTCGTAAGCGCGCTAACCTTCTGCTTCAGCTCCGGAGAGGTATCTACCCGCCCATTCGTCAGCTTAAGATACCAGTCTCCCATCTGCTGCCAGTTGGAGAATGCGCTGGCTGGCGATCCGCCCGGAGGGAAGAAAAAAATCACCATCCTCCCTTCAATCCCGGCGAGCGGAGGCATCTCTTCTTCCTCCCGCACCGCTTTCACCTCGCTCACGGTCCATTGCCATTCATTGCTGCCGCCCGGGGTCGCCTTGGACTCGGGATAGTTCAGCCACAACGCCCGGTATTCCCAGCCCGGAGGCAGTTGCAGGGTATAGTGACTTTCGCGCGTGGGGCTCTCACCCTGAAAGTGCCAGATACTCTGCAAAACCATGGGCTGCTCTTCGATCTGGTACTCGTAACCGATGAGGTTGCCGGGATCGGGCGCCGGTATGCGCAGCACCTTGGCCTTAATATCCGAGATCAGTTCGCTACCCTCGATTTTGGGTAGCGACACTTCCACGGCATCCTTCTCTTTCACCTCGTAGTCCTTGCCCTGCGCGGGGATGCACCAGCCGCGCATGCCGGTTATCTTTTCGTGGGAATCGAAGATGGCGACCACGGTGCCGTGTTCGCGACCTCCCGGCCGCAGAATCTTGTAGGCCTCGCGCACCGAAATCTTGATCTTGTCAACGCTCTGCACGCTGACCGTTTTTTCCGCGTACAGCAGGATTGCGTCGGTCTTCTCATCATGCGCAGGTTCGGATGCATTAACCAAGGCGTGCATCCAGCCCGGTGCGTCGCCAAACGCCGCCGTCGGCTGGCACATCATTAAGCACGCCAGCATACCCAGCAGGACTGCTCCCTGCCCGCTAGTTGCTCGCGGTCGCAGTACCCGGCTGCAAAACAATCTGCTGCTCATCGCCCGTCCTCACACCCTGGTAAAAGTTTCGTAACGCTGAGTAGTACTTGGCGTCCATCAGGAGCACACCAATGCTCAGGGTCCGCACAATATGCAACTTACCCTTGTCATTCTCCAGCTTCAGATTGTAGGCAATCACTTCATTGCCTTGTTTGTCCGCCGCCGGCAGGCTCGTCACTTTCCACCCCGCGGGCAGTTTGACGGTCAGATCGTCAATTCGCTGAAAGGGAAACTCAAAATAAATCGGATGGGTACGACTGGCATGCTCGAAGACGTGCTTCTCCTCCCCGCCAAACAGCGCGGCCGGAAACAACACGCGGCGCCCCGCACTGGATACCCATCCGGGAACCTTGAGGGTGAATTCCGCTACCAGGTCCGAAGCCGCATCGTCCCAAGCGGGATGGTTGGTCAACTCCACCTCGCTGCCAACGGGGATGTACTCCTGCACTTGGTCCTCGAAAAACTTCTTGCGCTCGGCGGCATCTTCGTTATGCTCCTCGCTGCGGCGCACCATGGCTTCCAAGCCGGTGTACTTGAGGGTGAGCTTGCCTTCCAGATCTCCGGTGTCGGACAACTTTAACTGCGCCGTGCGTTCGATGCGCGAGGCGGAGGACTCCGGCAGCGGAGTGCGCACCCAGGTGGAGGCGTTCTTGTCGAGCAGCAGTCCCTGCACCCCCGTCTCCGCCCAGGGAAGCAGCCCGAAGGGCGCAAATTTGGAGCCAGGATCGCAGTAGATGTCCTTGCCGTTAAGGTGCACCTGTACGACGTTGGTATTCAGCCGGCTGCTGTCCTGCAACCTGGGGTTGAAGAAATAACGGGCCCGGTCCGAAACCATGATCCCGTGCGCGTCGAATCCCGCCGCCCGCACCAGCGCGAGGTAGAGCCAAGTTAACTGGATTCCGTCGCCACGCCCGCGTTTCCATACCTCCGTGGCGTTGTTGGAGTCCTTCTCGTTGGCGCGCTTCTCCTCCTGCGCGCTCTTTTCCCGCTCGTAAGAGGTGTTGCGGAGCTGCTGTACCCGCGCGTAGATCTTCTGCAGCTTCACCTCTGGCGGGTCGCCAGGCGCTACGATCTGGCTGTCCAACTGTTCAAACGAGGAGCGCTTGCCGATCCAGCTTTCCATGCTGTCATACAGCCGCTTGCCGACTTTCTTCCAGTACGCGTCAGCATTATTCTCGACGGCATCTTCGCTATAAATGAAATCCACTCTTGCCTTCAGCTCATTCTCCGGAGGCATGAAGTCCTCCGTCTGGAAGGGTGGGATATTGAAGGCTTCGAGCCGAATAACGTCCCCGCTATCTTTAGGCGGGGCCGTTCCCGGGGGCAATCCTTGCCAGCTCCAGCGTACGGTGAAGCGTTGATAAGGACTGCTGTAGGGCTTCAGGGAAAACTTGGCATGCTTGGTGAACAGCTCATTGCTGAGGATCCAATGCGAATCATAGATGTAATGTTCGGGGTAGTCATACGTGTAGGAATACTCAATGATGCCCCCCACCTGCACATCGGGGAGGGTAAACGTCTTGGCCAGGTACTTCACTCCCTTTGACTTAACGATGGATTTTTCGAAGGCCTTGCCCTCGAAGTTGACCACCGAACCATCCGGTCGGATGGTGCGCGCCTTGAGTTGCACCACATCGTTCACATTCTTGACGAAAGGGATTTCTACATCCGCATGCTTCCGTCCTTCTTCGTTCAGAATCTTGATGCGTACATAATTGAATTCATGCGAGGTGCTGCCGTTGTCGTCCCGGTCGACTTGGCGGTAGAGGATGATGGCTGCGGCGCCGGGGGCCAGCGGCTCGCTCTTCATCGTTAATTCAGTGGGATCGATAGGCGCCCAGCCGGTGCCCGCGACCAGCCGGACCGGAATGGAGGACAGTACGACCGCCAGGCAAATCAACCGCAAGAGCAGCCTTTGGCCAGTAACCAGATGATGCATAGAGACAAGCCCTCCTCAGCAGATGGTGGCATTGCCGATCCAGAGTAACCGGTCAGGCTATACCACCATCGTGGGGAAAAGCAGTGACTCCAAGGGGTTCGGAAGAGATTTACGCCAGCGATCCCAAAACGGGAATCTTTGGAGATTAGTGAGCAAGGTCGATCGCTGTCGAGAAGAGCCGTAGGTGTTGAAAAAGTACCTTTGATCAGCGGGTAAATTGCGATACAAGCAATATGAGTGCTGTGCATGTTGTGCTGGATCGCCATTCTCGGAGGCTTGCTGGTCATGATGGGGCAACACACCCGATCGGAGTCGCTGTTCTATTACTTCCGCCTGGAAGATCACATCCCAGAGAACCATCTGCTGCGCCTGATCGATCGCCATATCAGTTTTGCTTTTGTGCGCGAGCAGCTGCGCGATTCCTACAGCGACACCGGTCGGCCGTCGATTGATCCAGAAGTGCTGTTGCGCATTCTTTTGCTCGGCTATCTGTACGGCATCACCAGCGAGCGGAAGCTGGTGGAAGAGTTGCGCATGCATCTGGCGTGGCGCTGGTTCACCGGCTTGGGCTTCGACCAGGAGATTCCTGATCACTCCACGTTTTCGAAGAACCGCCATGGCCGTTTCCAAGAGTCGAATCTGTTTCAGGAGATGTTCGAGCGCGTGGTTGATCAGTGCATCAGCGCGGGTTTAGTCAACGGTGAGCACATGTCGGTCGATGGCAGCTTCATTCTGGCGAATGCCAGCAACCACAGCCGCATCCCACGCGAGCAGTTGGCGGAAGCGGCCCAGGTGAAGCGCACGGTGCGCGAGTATCTGGCGGAGGTAGAGCAGGAGAACGGCGATGGCGAGCCGGTACATCAGCAAGACAAGGTATCCACGACCGATCCGGACGCGACCTACTCGAGCAAGGGCAACCGAGCTGCGGAGCTGGGCTATTTCGACAACTACCTGATCGACAACTCCAGTTGTGTGATTGTGGGGGTGCAGGCGACCGCCGCGCGATTAAGCCAGGAGAGTGCTGCAGCGCGGGAAATGATCGAGCGTTACCGGGAACGACACGGCCGACTGCCGCAGAGTCTGGCGGCCGACAATACCTATGGCAACGGTGAACTGCTGCAATGGCTCGATGACCGTGGTATCACGCCTTATATCCGGGTGAAAGAGAATCCTCTGGCGAAGAGCGACCTGTACGGGATCGAGAAGTTCACCTACATGCCCGAAGAGAACTGCTATGTCTGTCCCGAAGGCAAGCCATTGAAGTACGTCGGTATCAATCAGCTAAACCGCACCCACCTTTACTACTCGACACCGAAGCGTTGCCGGGGATGCTCGCAGAAAGACCAGTGTACGCGCGGGAAGTATCGCATGATTGCCATCCACACCTGTGAAGCGGCACGGCAGCGAGCGTATGCCGTGGCGAAAACTCCGGGGTTCGCACCGGCGCAACGCGCGCGCCGCAAGGTGGAGGCGCTGTTCGGAGAACTGAAGAACCAGATCGGACTGCGACGTCTGCGGCTGCGCAGAATACGGTTTGTACGCGAACAGTTCTACCTGGCAGCGGCGGTCCAGAACCTCAAACGACTGGTGCGGTTCCTTAGCTTCGGACCGCAACCGGCAACCGAAGCGATCTGAGAATCGAGACCAATAGAAAAGGGTAGAACAAAAATCCGCATGGCAGGGACAAACGCGTGCTCTGAAAGCGAGTTTTTCAACAGCTACAGCCCATATCACAAGTGACCTGGAGTAGGCCTGCGCGGCCCAAAGCCACGCGTATAATTCCGCCGTGACGCCACGCCCATTCCAACTCGCTCTCCTTCTCGCCTTGCTCGCCGTCTTGCCAGCCGCGGCGCAGACTGCGCCCATCGACGCCAAGGAGGCCCTGATCAATATTCAACACGATGGCTCGGAAGGCGATGTCCGCGTGAATGGCGTTCTCATCCTTCATTTCTCTTCCGACCCCAAGTTGGGGAACGGGTCGCTCACCGATTCGCTGGGTCTGTTTTCTACCTTCGCTACCAACGGACCGAACGTGGTAACCGTGGAGGCGCGGCCGGAGAAAGGTGAGACCAAGGCCACCACTACCTTCATCGCCATGGTGGCCACCGGATCGCTCGACGACTTCGACAAGCCGCCGCTGTTCAAGGAGACGATTGCAGGCAGTGGGAAGTCCGAGAAGACTATCGTCCTGAAGAACGTGCCGCAGTGGGCGTTCCTGAAGGTCCAGCCTTACACCGGCAACAAGGATGACGTCCTGGCCGCGGTGCGCGCCCTGCACAAGGCCTTCGTCGACCATGACGCCAAGGCACTGCAGGCCGCATTCAAACCCCAGTACGACGACCTGCTTGCCTACATGGGAGAAGCCGCCGTAGGTACCCGGGACGCGTTTTTGCAGCAGATGGCGGAGTACGCCCGCAACCCAAAGGTCGAGCCCCTGCCTGCCGATCTGAAGGTGGAAAGTGGCTACGGCAACCGTCTCTTCATCGTGACCAGCCCCGGCGGGAAGGCGCCAATCCACGCCGCCTCGAAGCAACTCGCACAGGATGGCAAGCCGAAATGGCTCTGGGACACCGGCAGCTACTGGATACACCGTCCCGATGGGTGGTTCGTCATCCGGCAATGACTCGCACTGGGATACACAAAACATTCTTCCGCGAATAATCCACACTGAGCCGAGCGAGATGGCGTAGTTCTCTGGGTGCCTGCGTCCACGGTCTTCTATGCCGACCCTTTCGCCGAAGGGCGAAAGGATGGGGCAGCCGACACCCGGCAGTTCCTCCAATCTGTCGTTAACTCGGTCGGGCTAGAGCACTGACGCTAATATGGTATCTCGAACACCGTCCCCATGTTATAAGTGCCGCCCTCGACGGTCGTGCCGTAGAGATTGCCGGCGGCATCGAAGATCAGGCCCGCCTCGGGACAAGCCCCGCCCGTTGTGAAGGCATACACCCATTGCATCGTCCAGCCCCCGCCGCCTTGGGGCGTCAACTCGAAGACCGTACCGAGGTTGTAAGGGCCGCCGCAACCGGGCGTCGTTCCGTAGAGATTGCCGGCGGCATCGAAGATCAGGCCCGCGGAGGGGTAACACCCATCCGTGTCGTGGAGGAAACTATACAGCACCTTCTCCGTCCAGCCCCCGCCCACTGCGTGAGGGCTGCGGGTCAACTCAAACACCGCCCCCGCGCCAGTCGAACCTGGTGAAATGCCGCCCTCGGACGTCGTGCCGTAGAGATTGCCTGCAGCATCGAAGATCAGGCCCGCATAGGGGTAAGCCCCGTCCGTGCCGCTATAGGTGAAGCTATGCAGCACCCGCTCGGTCCAGCTCCCGCCTGGCATCGGAACTAACTCAAACACTGTTCCGATGTCGTCAGTACCGCCCCAGAAGGTCGTGCCGTAGAGATTGCCTGCGGCATCGATGATTAGGCTGGCCCTGGGATTATCCCCGTCCGTGCCGTTGTAGTTGAAGTTATGCAGCACCTTCTCCGTCCAGGTTCCGCCGGCTGCGGGCGTCAACTCGAACACCGTCCCCCAGTTGTAAGCGCCGCCCGCGGCGGTCGTGCTGTAGAGATTGCCAGCGCCGTCGAAGATCAGGCCGGCGGTGGGGTTAACCCCGTCCGTGCCGTTGCCGAAGCTATGCAGCAGCTTCAGCGTCCAGCCCCCGCCCACTGCGTGCGGGCTGCGCGTCAACTCGAACACCGTCCCGTTGTTGTAAGTGCCGCCATAGGTCGTCGTGCCGTAGAGATTGCCGGCGGCATCGAAGATCAGACCCGCCGAGGGTTCAGCCCCGTCCGTGCTGCTGAAGGGGTTGAAGTTATGCAGCACCTTCTCCGTCCAGCCCCCGCCGGCTGCGGGCGTCAACTCGAACACGATCCCGCCCCCGTAAGGGCCGCCACTGGGCGTAGTGCCGTAGAGATTGCCGGCCGCATCCCAGATCAGGCCGGCACCGGGTTGAAGACCGTCCGTGCCACCGCCGAAGCTATACAGCACCTCTTCTTGTTCTTGGGCAGCCGCGTACGTGCTCGTCACAAAGAGCGTTACAGCAAAGATTGCCAGGATTGCTATCGATCCAATGAAAAATCGCTTGCCTCGCATAAACATCCTCCTCAGCTTGGAATATCCCCGCATCGCACTGCTTGTACGAACTGGAATGAGCCTGAACGCTGGCGATGGATCGACGAAGGAACGATTGCCTTGCATAGTGCGCCTCGTGTCCGTGAAGTTTTCTGGTGCTAGGCTGATCGTTTGGCTCTTTGGAAAGCTAAGCCTCTTCGCCTCAGGGGGTGGGCGCTTGATGGGCGGAACTGCTCTTCGGAGAGGCGAAGTTGCTACGCCCCAATAGTCCCACCAAACTGGGTTGCAAAGAAGTAAATAGTGCGGCACGAAACAGAGACGATTCCCAAATCGGGACGGCCCGTCACCCCCGCGACTCCCGAAGCCACTAGACTCACCTTGCCCGCCAAAGGTACATGTCCTGATGGTTACTTTCGTAAGCAGCCTACCCTGATCGTCACTGACTCTGGTTGCCCGAAGAGGGCAAGATAATGCAGCCCCACTTCGTCTAATTCCGCAATTGTGGGGCATGAAGATGGAGACCGAAGATGTCATGAAAGCCAAGTCAGCGAACAGCCGACCTGCGGGCGTGCTTCGCTCACCCAGTCACAAGGCAATACTGACCAGTAAAGAGTTGAATGTGCTCGAACTGGTGTCGTACGGCTATGACAATCGGGCCATCGCCGACCACTTTGAAACCACGCGGCAAGCGGTGAAGAACATGATGCGGGTAATCCATCTGAAGCTGGGCGCCGATAACCGGGCTCATGCGGTCGCCGTGTGTTTCCGTAATGGCTGGTTTTCTGGAAATGGGAATGGGGGGCCTGGCTCGGGAGGTTCACCCGGGCGCAAGTCGGTGTTGGATGAACCTAGTACACAGGTTGGCAAACTGTATGGGCTCAGTGCGCCTCGGCGACGGAACGGGCGAGGGCCGGTGCCATCGGCAAAATTCCGCCCGTGATGCCGGCAGCAGAATACGCCCCAGGGTCGCGACTGGGACTCACTCCACCAGCGTGAACTATGTCGAGCACTTATGATGGGTGCCATTTCGATTACGGGAAGAATGCCGTCGTCCCGGACGCGGCAACGGACGGCAGATGAGCGCTGACTCTTCGCCGCACGCAACCCGTCCCGACCTGCGCAATCCCTTAAGAATCTGGGCTGCCCTGGTTGTTTTTCTGACGTTGGGGCAGCTTGTCGCGACGGTCTTTGTTCCTCGCTCATTTTCGCTCACTCTACTCAACGATGTTATTGAGTTTCTTCTCATCTTGTCGGCGCTGCTCGTCTTCCTGGTAAACGCCAGCGCCAGCCCCAGACCAACCCGACTGTTCTGGATGCTGCTGGCGGCATCTTGGGGAGTAACCATTGTCGCGCAGGCGATGTGGATGCATTTCGATCTCGTCCTGCGCAAGGAAGTACCCAACCTGTTTGCGGGCGACATCCTGATCTTCTTGTCCAATATTCCATTCTTGGCCGCCCTGCTCTTGCAGCCCCACGCTGACCCAGGTAAGGAGCATAACTCCAAGGGTGCTGTGGATTTTCTCTTGCTGCTCCTGTGGTGGCTCTATCTCTACCTGTTCTTCGTGGTCCCTTGGCAATATGTTGTGATTGACGAGGCCAAAGATGGTTGGAACTACAACCGGCTCAATGGCCTGTTGGATATTGTCCTGCTGCTGACGCTGGCTTTCTTATGGAGCCGGAGTTTCGGACGTTGGAAATGGTTTTATGCGACCCTTTTTGGAGCGCAATTGCTCATCACGACGAGCGGCTATGTAGCGAACCAAGCCATCGACAAGCATCTCTATTATCCGGGCAGTTGGTACGACGTTCCCTACTCGGTGGCTCTCGCAGCGTTCACCCTCGGCGGCTTATCCGGCTTCATGCTGGCCAGCGCTCCGGCGGCCCCGAAACTATCGAAGGCGCCCGTTCCGGTCACCAGGCTGGGAATGCTGGCCGTGCTGTCCTTGCCGGTCATGGGCGCATGGACGGTGCTGAATCACGCTACACCTCCGCCGGTTACTCAGTTCCGAGAACTGGTTACGCTGGGCACCATGCTGGTGATGGCATTTCTGATGTTTGCCAAGCTGCATACGATGAGGATTGACTTGGCCAACGCCAACCTGGTGCTTCAGGAAGCCTCCGCCACCGACCCTCTTACGGGGGCCCGAAATCGGAGGTTCTTCGACACCACCATCGCTGGCGACGCGAACCACGCTCTGCGGTCGTACCAGGTACAAGAACTCCGGGTCAGCGACTTGATCTTCTATATGCTTGATCTGGACGATTTCAAGGAAGTCAACGATCGCTACGGGCACGGCGTTGGCGATCAGGTCTTGCTGGAGGTGACCCGGCGCATCAATTCCGTGATCCGCAGCACCGACGTCCTGGTCCGCTGGGGCGGCGATGAATTCCTGGTCGTGTCCCGCTATTCCAATCGGGCAGAAGCGGCGGCATTTGCGTTGCGCATCTTAACCGCAGTGGCAAATCCAGAATCCGACATGGTCAACACCCTTGCCATCAACTTGCGCCAGACCTGCTCGATTGGTTGGGCGGCTTTCCCCTGGGACCCAGCCGAACCCAATGCCGTACCCTTGGAGGCGGTCCTCGGCTTGGCTGACCGCGGGGTTTTTGAAGCCAAGACGTTTGGGAAAAATCGCGCGATTGGGGTCTTGCCTTCCGACACCGGAACAAAAATCCTGTTCGCGACCTCCGGCGACCGAGTCTCTACTTATTGCGTGGACACCGTCTGCGTGCTCGGCCCCGCGCAGCCATCCAAGCGCACACTCTTAACCGTCTAGCAGCACCAGCAAGTAGCAACCGGCAACTGGCCGTCGGCGGGCCGCTATTAGCTGCGGTGTTGCAACAACCAGTCGAAAGGCCTGCTCCCGCGCTTGGCGTCTTAAACAAAGGCAGCTTCTTTGGGGTCGCCTCAGCTGAATGCTGAATGCTTCCTCTGACAACTGACAACTGGCTACTCACTGCTGCTCTCCGCGCTTGCCGCCTATAATCTCCTTCATGCCGTTCAAGCGCGCGCGCAAAACCTACGACGGAGAATCGCTCTACGAATACGCCGTGGGAGCGCTGGCGCGCCAGATGCGTACCGTGGCCGAAATCAAGCGCCTGATGCGCAACCGAGTGAAGCAGCAGGAACACGGCGAACTGCTGGTCGAGATGGTGGTCGCCCGCCTGAAGGAACAGAAATATCTCAACGACACCAGCTATGCCGAAAACTATTCGCGCTTCCGCAAGGAGAATGAAAAATTCGGGAGGCTGCGCGTCATTCAAGACCTGAAGATCAAGGGCGTGCACGGCGACATTATCGCCAGCGTGGTCGGCGCGGCCTACGGCGACGTCAACGAGGAGCGCCTGGCGCGCCAGTTCTTGCAGCGCAAGCGCATCGTGAAACCCGTGGGCCAGAAGCAGGCAGCGCGGGTGTTTCGCACCCTGATGCGCGCCGGCTTCAGCAGCGGCATTATCTTTCGCATCCTGAAGAAGTGGGACGTGGATGACGAGACGCTCTCGGCGCTGGAAAGCGAAGCCAGTAGCCAGTAGCCAGTAGCCAGTTGTCGTCAGTTGTCAGTTTCCAGTTTCCTAATTGTCATCCTGAGCGACGAGTCCGGTCGCCGTGGCGACCGGATGAGGAGTCGAAGGACCCCTATCCTGCTGGCGCGCTATACTGCCCACTCACTCTGTCGGCTGCTCAACTGACAACTGGCAACTGACTACTGACAGCTGCATCATGCCGAAAAAACTCGACCACACCTCCGCCCTGGAACATCTTGCACGGGCCGACCGCCGCCTGGCGCGGTTCATCGTTCGCCACGGCGAATGCCGCCTGCAACAAGAAACCACGCAGAGCATCTTCGAGGCGCTGCTGGAGGCGATCATCTATCAGCAGCTCAACGGGAAGGTTGCCGCCATCATCGCCACGCGCGTCAAGGCGCTGTTCCCCGAGAACACCAAGCGCCTCCGCACTCGTCGCGGGCTGGTGGACGGATTCCCGTCGCCGGAGCAAATCCTCGCCGCGTCGGAAGAATTGCTGCGTTCGGCGGGCCTGTCGCGCGCCAAGATGCTGGCCGTCCGCGATCTCGCGGCCAAGACCATTGATGGCACCGTGCCAACGGTCAAAGAGGCCCATCGCATGAGCGATGAGGAGCTGATCGAACGGCTCGACAGCGTGCGCGGCGTGGGCCGCTGGACGGTGGAGATGCTGCTGATCTTTCGCCTGGGTCGCCCCGACGTGCTGGCGGTGGACGACTACGGCATCCGCAAAGGTTTCGCCAAAATACACAAACTCGCCGAGCTGCCCAAGCCCAAAGAGTTGCTGGCCTATGGCGAGCGCTGGCGTCCCTATCGCAGTGTCGCTTGTTGGTACTTGTGGCGCGCCGCCGAGATGAAGGACCTTCCGCTGGCGGGTGAACCGGCGAAGAAGACGGTAGCGTCAAGCGCGGCGAAAGCTGCCCCAGCCAAGAAAGTCACGGTGAGGCGGTCCAAGAAGGCTGTCGCGATGCGCAAGAAGTCTTCCCGCGCAAAATGAATGTCGGCTGGCAACGGCTGAACTCGTCCACAGTTGCCCGCAGTCGCTCAAGCTCTCTCCGCCATCGAAGTGGCATCAAGACCCGACGGTCACCTCCGAAAATTGCACGCGCCTACTTTTGTTTCTGCAAGGCGTCGAGGAACCTCTGCGCCGCTTCCCTGCGATCGGGCGCGCCGGCAGATGGAATCAGTGCCGGGACCTCGGCTGGGCAAGCCTTCACCGCCGAGCAGATGTTCACCGCATGCGCCATATCGGCCTGCAGGGCGGGATTCAGGTCGGCATCCGACGGAGCATCCAGAATGACCACGTCGGCGTTGCCGAGATGGTTCTGCAGCAGATCGTGATAGTCACTCTCGACGGTCTGCAGAACAATCGGGTTGCCGGACGGCAAGCGCGGATTGCTGATTTGAAACTCCACGATCCGGCGGTCCATTTCGCTGCCGTAAGGGGAGCTGAGATTGCGCCCCACCCGCACCACGACGGGCGTATTTTTCGCCTTGGGCTTGCAGCCGCTGAGGCCGGCAAACCCCAGTATGGCCAGCATGGCCGAGGTGACCCTGAGTCGCGACGACATGCTCACATCATACCGCACTGGACATCCGCGTCTGGTCTCCGCTGACGGAGTTCCGGGGCGGCCCGCCCCCGGCCAGCGGCGACATCAAAGATTTTCTCAGCACGCATCACCCCAAGCGGCCGCCTCGCGGGCAGCAGAAACGGAACAGCAATCAGCTCGCAGAAAAGTGGCCCCATCGCCGTCCCCCTCGCTGCATGACATTTGTCATCTCGCAGCGTTGACATTCCACACTAGCGCCGGTCATACCACTCGGCGACAATCATCCCTGTCAAGTTGGAGTGCGAAAATAGCTAAGCCTAAACCGGCGTCTGGAGCGTAGTAATCAGCGGCCGCGCTCTTCCCAACTGGCGGCAACAATGCGATGCTAGTAGCACCGCCAAGGAGAGTTGGACTACCGTTTATGCGGGACTTGAAAGACGAACTCGCATCTTTACGGATCGAGCGGGACGCGCCGCACCAGGGAAGATGGCGCTGGCTCGTTGTCTTGCTGCTTCTTGCCATCGTCGCCGCCGGCGGACTGTACTTCGTGCGGGCCCGGCCCGCCTTCGGCGCCGTCGAGGTCCAAACCGTCACCCCCAGCGTGCAAAGCGGCAGCGGTCCCATGGCAGGTACGCCAATTCTTACCGCCTCCGGCTATCTGGTGGCGCGCCGGCAGTCGGTGGTGTCGTCGAAGATCCAGGGACGCATCGCCAAGTTGCTGGTGGAAGAGGGCAGCGTGGTGAAGACGGGCGATGTGCTGGCGACGCTGGAAAACGAGGATTACGTGGCCGCCATCGCCAAAGCCAAGGCCGATATCGAATATGCCAAGGCTGAACTGGCGGAGGCGCAGCGGCAAGAGCGGTTGCAGGCGGGCCTGTTCCGCGACAAGGTCGTATCGCAGGACGCGCTCGACGCCGCCAAAGCCAAGGTCGCCCTCGCCGCAGCCACCATCGATCAGGACAAGGCGAACCTACAGGTCCAGCAGGCCAATTACGACTTCACCACCATTCGCGCGCCGTTCGCCGGCGTCGTGGTGAAAAAGATGACGGAGGCGGGCGAAAGCGTAGCGCCCATTCCTCCGGGTGTGAATATCTCGACGTCGTCGGGCGCCATCGTCGCCATCGCCGACATGAATTCGCTGGAAGCCGAAGTGGACGTGAATGAGGCCAATGTGGCCGAGCTGCAGTCGGGCCAACCCGCGGAAATCACGGTGCAGGCCATTCCCAACCATACTTACAAGGGAGTGCTGCGCCAGGTCATTCCCACCGCCGACCGCACCAAGGCGACAGTGACGGTGAAGACTTCGATCCTCGACAAGGACAAGTATCTGAAGCCGGAGATGAGCTGCAACGTCACGTTTTTGCAGCCGCCGAAGCGAGCGGACAAAACCGCGGCCGGGCCCAGGCGCATCGTGACCATTCCGAAAGACGCCATCGTTACGCGCGACGGCAAGTCGGTGGTCTTCCAGGTCGAGGACAAGAAAGTTCATCAGCTTCCCGTGGTCACGGGAGCCGACTTGCGCGGGGGAGTGATCGTGACCAGCGGGTTGGTGGGGTCCGAGACGCTGGTAAGCAATCCACCGGAGAAGCTAAAGGACGGCGATTCGGTGAAGGTGAAGAGCTAAGTAGTGATTGCTCCGATTGACGGTTCTCTTCTGTGAATTGGGCGGTGGGCTGTACGGCGCACCACTTGGAATTGTCATTACGAGCGAAGCGAGGAATCTGCTTGCTTAGCGATTGGGAGAAATCATGAGTGCAACCGAAGTGGCCACCAACACGGGCGCGGTCAGCGTACAAAACGTTCGCAAGTTTTACCAGCGCGACAGTATGCAGATCAAGGTGCTAGACGGCCTGAATCTGGAAGTGCCGCAGGGCGAATTTCTGGCGCTGATGGGGCCTTCGGGCTCGGGCAAGACCACGTTGTTGAACCTGATCGCAGGAATCGACCGCGCCACCTCCGGCCGCGTGGTGGTCGCCGGAACCGACCTTGGCCCGCTGTCGGAGGGCGAGCTGGCCAAATGGCGCAGCCGCAATGTCGGCTTCATCTTCCAGTTCTACAACCTCATCCCGGTGCTGAACGCATTGGAGAACGTCGAGCTGCCGCTGCTGCTCTCTCCTCTTTCCAAGCGCGAGCGCCGCGAGCGCGCCATGACCGCGCTGCGCATTGTGGGACTGGCCGACCGCTCCAAGCATTATCCCCGCCAACTTTCCGGCGGACAGGAACAGCGCGTCGCCATTGCGCGCGCCGTGGTCACCGACCCCACCGTGCTGATGGCCGACGAGCCCACCGGCGATCTCGACGCCCAAAGCGCGGAGGAGATCCTGGACCTGATGCAGACCTTCAACCGGGAATTCGGCAAGACCATCGTAATGGTGACTCACGATCCGCGGGCGGCTGCGCGGGCGCACACCCAGCGCCATCTGGAGAAGGGAGTGCTGACCGCCTGATGAGATTCGCACCTCTGGTCCTCAAACATCTGCGCAGAAATTGGATTCGCACCCTCAGCACCGTGCTGGCCATGGCGGTCTGCATCTTCCTCATCTGCACCCTGCAGACGGTGGTGGACGCGGTGAACTATGGCTTGCATCTGGGCAACGCGTCGCGCCTGGTGACCCGTCATTATGTGAGCCTGGTCTTCAATCTGCCCAATTCCTACAAGAACAAGATTGCCGCAGTTCCAGGCGTCACCAACACCACCATCGTCAACTGGTTTGGCGGCATGTATCGCGGCGACATGAAGTACTTCTTCCCCAACATGGCCGTCGAACCGGAAGCCTTCCTGCAGATTTATCCGGAGATCATGCTGCCCGAAGACCAGAAGCAGGCGTGGTTTCACGACGGGCGAGGCTGCATTATCGGCCGCCAGCTCGCTGAAAAATGGGGGTGGAAGGTTGGCGATCATTTTCAGTTGGAGAGCTTTATCCCCCCGTACCGCGTGGGCAAGCCCTTCGACTTCGTGGTTGACGGAATCTACGACACCGACCCGGTGAAATATCCCGGCACCGATCTGACCGCGATGTACTTCAACTACAAGTATCTCTACGAAGCCACCGGGCAGAGGGCGGGCATCGGCACGTTGACGCTTTTGATTGACGACCCCAAGAACGCGGGCCGCATCAGCAAGGCCATCGACGCTGAATTTGAAAACAGCGACACCCCAACCAAGACCGAAACCGAGCAGGCTTTTCGCGCCAGCTTCATCGCCATGGCGGGAAATCTGGCGCTGCTGCTGAACGGCATCGGCCTCGCGGTCGCCTTCACCATCCTGTTGGTGACTGCCAATACCATGAGCATCGCGGTCCGTGAACGGCAGCAGGAAATTGGCGTGCTCAAGACGCTGGGGTTCCCGAGCGGTCTGGTCATGGCGCTCATCCTTATCGAAGCGCTGCTGCTGGGAGTCATGGGTGGCGCGCTCGGTCTGCTCTTCGCCGGAGGGGCGATCCATGCCCTGCCCCACGTTCCCTTCGTCGGCGATGTGGTGCGCCAGTTCCCAGGCCTGGGCTTGTCGCCCAAAATTGTTTCCTATGGATTGGGTACTGCCTTGCTGCTGGGACTGCTGGCTGGTTTTGTCCCCTCGCTACTGGCTTATCGCGCCCGCATAACCGAAGTGTTGAGGCAAGTGTGATGGCGCTTCCTCTCGGCTATAACGTTCGCAACCTGCGCTCCCGCTGGAAAGTCACCCTGCTGGCCATCTTCGGCATTGCCTTGGTGGTGGCGGCGCTTGTGACCATCTTGTCCATGGCCCGCGGTTTCAACATCGCCTTGAGTTCCACCGGTTCCGACAACAATGCCATTGTTACCCAGCGCGGCTCCATGTCGGAGCTGACCTCGTGGATCGACATTGGCAATGCCAACCTGATCGCGGTCGATCCGCGGGTGGCGCGCAGGGCTGACGGCAAGCCCCTGGCTTCGTGCGAAGTCGTCATCATCACCACACGCCCCAAGAAAGGCACCAGCATCCCGATGAACATCACCTTCCGCGGGGTGACGCCTATTGCCTTTACGGTGCGCAAGAACATCAAGATTGTCGCGGGCAGGACTTTCACGCCGGGACTGTACGAGGTCATCGTAGGCAGGAGGATTGCCGACCGGGTAAGCGGCGTGGACATCGGCTCGACCATCAACATCCAGCGCAAGAACTGGAAGGTGGTGGGCCTGTTCTCCGCCGACGACAGCTCCTTCGAGAGCGAGATCTGGGGCGATTATGACGCCATGGCGCCGGCCATCGGCCGCAACGGCGGCTGCGAGTCGCTGACCGTGCGCCTCACCAACCCGGCCGTGCTCGCGTCCTTCGACAAAGACTTGCGGGCCAACCCGCAGATGCAGGTGCAGGCCGACTCCGAGAAAGAGTATTACGAGAACCTGGCCGGAAGTACGGCGACGGCGCTGATCATCCTGGCCTCCTTTGTCGCCGTCGTGATGGGCATCGGCGCGGTCTTTGGCGCCATGAACACCATGTACGCCATCGTTTCGCAGCGCACCCGCGAGATCGGCACCCTGCGCGCCCTGGGCTTCTCGCGCTTCAGCATCCTGTTTTCTTTTGTCATGGAATCGGTCCTGCTCGCCGTCGTCGGCGGCGTGATTGGCTGCCTGATCGCCCTGCCGATGAACGGCTTCACCGCTGCGACCGGGACCAACGCCTTCAGCGAACTCGCGTTCGCCTTCAAGGTCACTCCCGGCCTGCTGCTGATCGGCCTGGCCTTCGCCGTACTGATGGGATTGGTTGGCGGATTGCTGCCCGCCTTCCGTGCCGCCAGAATGCCGATCACGCGAGCGCTGCGAGAAGCGTAGGGAGCAGTTGCCAGTTGCCAGTTGCCAGTTGTCAGTCCTCAGTTGAACGGGTTTGGCGAGGTACTATTAAGCAATAAGAATCGCCCACCACCCCGGGAATCGGCTTTGTGCTCCAAACTAGAAGAAGACAGGTAGCAACTGCCATCGACAACTGACAGCTGGCTACTGGCAACTGGCTACTGGCAACTGACTACTGGCAACTGACAACTGCCTCTATATTCCCAGCCCCGTCACCCTCCATCCCGCGCCATGCACCTTGTGGCGGAGGTTGAGCGTGATCAGCAGCGCGGTCATGGCTTCCACGATGCGCGCGTTCTCCAACTTGCCACCATCGATGGCGCGCACGCCGGGAATCTTGGCCGCCAGTTCCGACGCAACCTGCCGCGCGCGATCGTCGTCGCTGCACACGATGACGTCACAGTCCACCGGCTGATCGCCTTGCAGCACGCTTGCCGAAAGGCTGTGAAACGCGCCGGCTACCGCGATGTTCTTGCCGGCGATCTCGGCCGCCTGCTCGGCTGCCGAACCTTGCCACACCCCCAGCACGCGCGTGGGCCGCCCGCCAACCGCCGCGGCGAGAGGCACCGTCGCGTCAATCAGCACGGTGCCCGGCCGGAATGACGGCTTCAGTTGCTTCAGCAATTCGGCTTGTCCGGCGAACGGCACCGTGAGTACCACAATGTCAGACATCTTAACGGCGGTGGCGTTGTCTGCGCCTTCCACGCTGCCCAGAGGCCCGACCTTGCCCGCGATCTGCGCCGCTTTGGCCCGGGCGCGTTCCGCATTGCGCGAGCCGATGATGAGCGATTCCCCGGCGCGCGCCCAGCGCAGCGCCAGCCCCGACCCTTCCGGTCCCGTGCCGCCGACAATTGCGATCATGCGCTACCCCAGTTGATGCTCCCTGTATGCAGCATCGTGCTTTGAAGGGGCACGGCCTTAGCCGTGCCAATAGCAGCTAATCATGCGTCCGGCTTTAGCCGCTGAGGTTGCCCCTTAGCTTTCAAACCAAAGTCCCTCAGTGGCTAAAGCCACTTTGTAGGGACCAACTTTAGGGCACGGCTGAAGCCGTGCCCTTTCAAGCTAAAGTTGACAGCGATAAATCTGTTCCGCAATTCCAGGAATGCCTCCGTTACTATGCAACCTGCGAGGAACTGACCGGACCCGGATAGCTGTACCTGCTGTAAAGCGTGTTGCGCTGTGCGGGAATGCGGCCCAGTTCCAGAATCCGCTCCTGAAATTCGGCCGTCGAGATGTACTGCCCCGCAGTCGCTCCCGCCAGCCGCGAGATGTTCTCTTCAAACAGCGTGCCGCCGTAATCGTCGGCGCCCGCCAGCAGCGCCAGTTGCGAAACTCCGCGGCCCAGCTTTACCCATGAGACCTGAATGTGGTTGATGGAGCCTGCCAGCAGCACACGCGCCAGCGCATGTACCTTCAAGTGCTCTTCCTGCGTCGCGCCCGCTCGGGCCAAACCCTGGGCAAACAGCAAGGTGTTGTCGTGAATGAATCCCAGCGGCACGAACTCGGTGAAGCCGCCGGTGCGCGACTGGATCTGGCGCAGCAGCAATAGCTGGTTGACCCAGTGTTCCGGCGTCTCGGCATGACCGTACATCATGGTCGAGGTGCTGCGGATGCCGCATTCGTGCGCGGTCTCGATCACCTCACACCATTGCGCCGTGCTCAGCTTGTTGGCCGAAAGCACGTGTCGCACGCTGTCGTCCAGGATTTCCGCCGCCGTGCCCGGCAACGTGTCGAGCCCATTCTCCTTCAGCATCAGAAGATACTCGCGCAGCGGCATGCCCGTCAGCTCGACGCCATGGACCATCTCCATGGGCGAGAAGGCGTGGGCGTGCATGGCCGGCGTAGCCGACTTCACCGCCCGCAAAATGTCGCGGTAGTAAAACGGCGGCAGATTGCGCGGCAGCCCGCCCTGGATGCAGACTTCGGTCGCACCCCATTGCTCGGCTTCGCGACACCTCTGCGCGACTTCGTCGAGCGACAGAAAATAGCTCGTCTCATCGCGCGGGCCGACGCTGAACGCGCAGAACTTGCAACCCACGAAACACACGTTGGTGAAGTTGATATTGCGGGTGACCACGTAGCTGACCACATCGCCCACCAACTGCCGCCGCAATTCGTTGGCCGCGACCACCAATCCAAACAGGTCGGCGCCACTGCAGCCGGCCAGCGCGAGACATTCCTCGCGAGTCAGCACACCGCCATCCAAAAACGACAGCACCTTCTCCAATGCCGTTTGCACGGGCGAACTGACCCCCCGCTGCGCATCGGCCCACGTCACACTCTGCAGCGTTTGCTGATTGGCCCAACTAATGTCGTGCATAGTTCCCCACGGGTCATCCGAACGAGGCGGCCAACCTCCAGGTCTGGATCCTGAGTGCCGCTCTTCTCATGTTTGTCATCCTGAGATATGCCTTCGCGCGCCTTGATCGGCTCGCAAAAGCAGCTAGCTCCAGCTTCTCCACCACCGCCATCACCAGGCGCACCGGGTGCTTGGTCCGACCCATTTCCGGGTCGGCATCGCTCCTGTACTCACTTATAGCGCACATCCCCAAGGAAAACCGCATGAAAAAGCCACAAGCTCTCAGGAAAACAGCCGGGGACTGTTCACCGGAGCTTCTTCAACGCCTCCCTTAGAGCATCAATCGCCAGTTGCGCTGCATGACCCGATGCTGGCGGCACGCCTCCAACTGCATCCACGACCTCTGCTTTGCCGATGGCACTCGCCTCTTGCCGGAACTTTCCCTTCGCCAGCTCCGTCATGGCGGAGGCACACGCCATCGCGGGCACGCAACCTTTGGCACGAAAGCGGATCTCGCCGATCCGGCCCGCGACCATCTTGATCGCAAGCTCCAGAATGTCGCCACACGCTGGATTCTCGATGCGCACCTGAGCATCGGCGTCGGGCAATTCTCCGGAGTTGCGCGGTCGCTCGAAGTGATCGAGAAGCTGAGGAGAATACATGGCCGCAGAATCCCTCAGCAGTAGCTTACCGCGCCAGGCGTTGCCGGTCATGGGGCCGCGCTCCGTATAATCGAACAGCCTTGAACACTACTCACACTCCGCAGCGTGTAGTCTCTCTGCAGCCCAGCGCCACGGTCACGCTGCGCGATCTGGGCCTGCTCGGTCGCCTGGTTGCTTGCACCAAATATTGCGCCGATGTGTGCCCCGGGGCTGCCGACGGTTCGCGCCTCATTGTCTCCGATTCCTGGACCGCCCAGACGGAACAGATTCTCGCCGCTCGTCCCGACCTCGTGCTGGCGTCGGTCCCCTACCAACTGGAAGCGGTGGCTGCCATCCTGAAAGCTGGCGTGCGATTTCTCGGGTTGGCGCCGCGCAGGCTCGCCGACATTTACACCGACATGGCTGCGATTGCCGGCGTGATGGGCGCATGGGAGCGCGGTCAGAGCGTGATCGCCGGTATGCAACATGACATCGAGGCCGTTCGCGAACGCGCCGCTTCTGCATCCAAGCCTAAGGTCTTTTGCGAGGAATGGGGCAAGCCGATCATCGCGTCGCAGCCCTGGGTCGCCGAGTTGGTGGAAGCCGCAGCAGGCGAGTTCCTCGCCGCCCCCGGCCAGACGATTACCCCGGCGGAAGTCGCATCCGCGCAACCGGATGTCATTGTGGCGGCCTGGTGCGGAGCGGGAGATCGCGTCCCGCTGGAAAAGATCGTGGAACAGCGCGGCTGGGCAGACCTGCCGGCTGTCCGCCACGGGCGAGTGTTTTGCATCCACGATGAACTGCTGAACACGCCGGCGACCAGCCTGCTCGGCGGACTGCGCGCTCTGGCTTGGGTTTTGCATCCGGAACGATTTCCGCGGCCTGCCGGTATTCGCCAGCTTCACCGCCTGTGATATGAATGGAGAACCATGCAGACGAACTATCAGCGCCTCGCCGACGAACTCGCGACCTCCGCCGACACGGCCGCCAGTGCCGAAGACCTGATGAGCGTCATCGTCGGCCGGCTGCAAGAACGGCTGCGCCACTTCGATTGGGTCGGCTTCTACATGATCGAGCAGGGGCTGCCAGGCGAAGATCCCGTCCTGGTGCTGGGCCCCTATGTCGGCGCAGACACGCCGCACGAGCGCATTCCGCTCAATCAGGGCATCTGTGGCGCAGGGGCCTCGTCCGGCCAAACCTTGGTCGTGGACGACGTCGGGAGTGATCCGCGTTACCTGGCGTGCTCGGTCGAAACCCGCTCCGAGATTGTCGTGCCCGTGATGGTGAAGGGCAAAGTCGTGGGCGAGCTTGACGTTGACAGCCATACCCCGGCCGCTTTCGGCTATGCGGACCGCAAGCTGGTCGAGCACTGTGCCGATCTGGTCGGCCGCTACCTGGAGAAGATTTCGTGAGCGCCGGGCGAGGGGCGTCAGAAGTGAGGCACATGCCTTGATCAAGCAGGTGGTTGCCGCCTTATTCGTGCGTGGCCAGGAAATTCTGTGTTGCCAGCGAACGGAATATCAGGCCCTGCCGCTGAAATGGGAATTTCCCGGCGGCAAGATCGAGGCCGGCGAAGGGCCGCCCGAGGCCTTAGCGCGCGAGCTCGAGGAAGAGCTGGGCGTCCACGCGGAGATCGGCCGCAAAGTCGCGCAACTACAGCACACTTATGTGAACGGCAACGCCGTGGAGCTGCATTTCTTCCAGGTCGAACGTTATGAAGGCGAGTTGCAGAACCGCATTTTCCGCGAGGTCCGCTGGGTCCACCGGGGCGATTTGCCGGCGCTGGACTTCCTGGATGCCGACCGCGCGCTGGTACAACAGCTCGCCGCGGGCAAGCTGCTCTAGCTTCCCGCCCGGCCGGTTACGAACCAGGCTACCGTCAGCCCGATCATGATGATGGTTGTGGCCCACGCGATCAGGTTGAACCACGTGCCGTTGACGTGCTTGCCCATTAGCTCGCTCTTGTTCACCAGCAGCAGCATGAAGATGAGCACGAACGGCAGCACCACGCCGTTCACCACTTGCGACAGAATACTGATCTTCACCAGCGGGATGTTGGGCAGCAGGATGACTCCGCCGCCGGCGATGAGCAGCAGCGTGTACAGCCAGTAGAAAACCTTGGCCTCGCTGAATTTATGTCCTACCCCGGACTCAAAGCCCAGGCCTTCGCACACCGTGTAAGCCGTTGAGATCGGCAGAATGGAAGCGGCGAAGAGCGAAGCGTTGAACAGCCCCGCGGCAAACAGAATGTAGGCGTACTCGCCTGCCAGAGGACGCAATGCCTGCGCGGCATCGGCCGCACCGCGGATCTGCCGCACCCCATGCGCATAAAGCGTTGCGGCGCACGCCACCACGATGAACCACGCGACCAGATCGGTGAAGATGCATCCCAGCATCACATCCCAGCGCGAGGCGCGATATTCGCGCGGCGTGATTCCCTTCTCCACGATCGACGACTGCAGGTAAAACTGCATCCACGGAGCGATCGTTGTGCCCACCACGGCAATGACCATGTAAATGTAAGCCGACCCGTGAAAAGCCCCGGTGTGCGGCGGCTTGAACGTGGCGACAAAGGCCTCTTTCCAACTCGGACCCGCCAGCACCCCCGCAATGATGTAGGCGAAATAGAAAAACGACGCCGCCAGGAACACTTTCTCCACGCTCTTGTAGGTGCCTTTGACCACCAGCAACCACACGACGAGTGCGGCTACGGGCACACTCACGTAACGCGAAATATGGAACAACTCCAGGCTGCTGGCGATTCCGGCGAACTCCGCGACCACGTTGCCGAAGTTGGTGATCACCAGCCCCAGCATCATGAAAAACGTAATCCGCAAGCCATATTCTTCGCGGATGAGATCGCTGAGCCCTTTGCCGGTGGCCGCACCCATGCGCGCCGACATCTCCTGCACCACCACCAGGGCGACCGTCATGGGGATCATGACCCAGAGCAGCAGATACCCAAACTGCGCTCCGGCGGCCGAGTAGGTATAGATACCGCCGGCGTCATTGTCCACGTTCGCGGTGATGAACCCCGGGCCGATGACGGCCAGGAACATCAGCAGGCGGATTCTCCAGACTTTAAGCCGTCGCTTCTCGGACATGACACTGGGAGTTACGGTGACCAGAATACAGTAGTCAGTAGCCAGTAGTCAGTTGCCAGTTATAGTGGTGAGTAATCCGTTGCCGGAAATCGTTGGGAGCGTGCGGGAACATGGGGAAGTCATATCGAGATCTGGTTGCCGGCAGAAAGCCATCGACTTGGTGACCGCGGTCTATCAAGTCAGCGCGTCCTTCCCTAAGGATGAGCTGTATGGGCTCACGTCACAGCTACGCAGAGCAGCGGTGTCAGTGCCCAGCAACATTGCGGAAGGACAAGGACGTCACGGTGTGGCCGAGTTTAGGCATTTTCTGCGTCAGGCCGGCGGTTCATTGATGGAATTGCAAACCCAAATCATGATTGCCGAGCGGTTGTGCTATATCGGTTCCGAAACCGCAGGTCAAGTACTGTGCAGCTCGTCTGAGCTGGGGAGAATCCTAAACGGCCTCATAAATTCGCTGAAGTGAGATAACTGGCAACTGGCAACTGGCTACTGGCAACTGGCTACTGGCAACTGGCTACTGGGTACTGGCTACTGATTCACAACTTGGCGCGCAGCATGTTGATGACGTCGTCAGCAGTGATGACGCCGGTCAGCACACCGTTGTCGTCGAGCACAGGCAAGGTAAGCAGGTTGTACTTATCGAAAAGCTCGGCCACTTCCTTTTCGTCGGCGCCGGGATGCACGGTGGTAAGGTGTCCCGTGCTCAGCATCATCAGCGGCGTGCCGGGGGGCGCCAGCACAATCTTGGCCAGGGGGACCGCGCCCAGCAGTCTGTCCTTGTCACCGACGATATAAATCGTGCTGACGCTCTCCACCCCGCCCTCGAAATTGCGCAGCATCTCGATCGCGTCTTCCACCTTGGCGTTCGGTCCCAGGGCCATGTAGTCGGTGGTCATGCGGCCGGCCGCGGTGTCTTCCTCGAAGTTCATCAACTCGGCGACTTCGGCGCGCTCCTCCGGCTCCATCTCGGTCAGGATCTCTTGCGAGTCATCGGGATGCATGTCGCCCAGCAGGTCGGCGGCGGCATCGGGATCCATTTCTTCCACGATGTCGGCGGCGCGGTCGGAGTCGAGCGAACTGAGAATCGAGACCTGCATCTTGGGATCGACTTCCTCCAGGGTCTCGGCGGCGACCTCCTCGTCCAGGGTTTCGAAGATGGCTTCGCGCTCGGCCGGCGCCAGGTCTTCCACGATGTCGGCAATGTCGGCCGGATGCAGCTTGGCCAGCCGATCGAGGGAAATCTTCAGCCTGACGCGACGGGCGGGGTCCGTCTCGATGAGGTCAACAAATTCCCACGGGATCATGCGCGGCGGAATCTTGGCGAGCAGCAAGTTCAGCACCGCGGCTGGGACCACGCCTTTCAGCAGCCGGCGGACCGCACCCCGCGCACCCACGTCCACCGCGCCCACCTTGAGCACAATGTGCTCGTGCCCGAACTCCTCGTGGATGTCAATGTCATTGACCCGCACCACCTTGCGCCCGTGTACGTCGATGATCTGCTGGTCAAGCAGGTCGCGCTCCAGCAGCAGCATGCCTTCACCCCCGGCGTAAGGGCCCCACTCGGAGGCGGGGGTAGCGATGCGCAGGCCGCCATTGATCAGGCTGAGCGACTTGGTGGGCAACAGGCGGTCGCCGTGACGGGTTTTCACCACGAAGCCGGCGATTCGACTGGAATTTTCCTGCGGCAGCAGAGTGACTTCGCGCACTTTGCCGGCGTTCGTGCCGGTGCTGTCGGTGACCGGCGCGCCAATCAGGTCCGAAAGTGCGAGCGAAGGCATTGCAGTCAATATATTCGATGCGTCCGAAAATGTTCAGCGAATTCGCAGCGGCGACGCAGCCAAGACTCCTGCGAGAGGCAATCACAAGAATCGCAAGAAACGCGCGGCGTAGATTTAGCCAAAGGCCGTTCCCCTGCCGGTCGATGAAAATCAGCAAGGCCCTGGTGGCTTCGTCCGTCTCGAGTACGGAACAGGACCTTGCTGTGCCCGCCGCGCAGTCGCCGCGCTGCGCTGACGGGGCCCCGGCGCGAGTGCCCTAATATTTCAGTTTTCAAATATCGCGCGTCAGGCAACGGGCACTGGGCCAGCCTGTTTTGCTTCCGCCGCCGGTGCACACGTCGAGTTTCTCAGCGGCAAAAACAAAAGGCACCGAAAAAAGGTATGCATACCTTGTTTCGGTGCCAACTTCAAGCTAGCACATTGGGGCCGAACCGCCTAGCACTTTCGAGAGATATTTCGCCGACAATTCCCAAAAGCGGAACAACTGGCAACTGACTACTGACTACTGACTACTGGCTACTGGCTACTGGCTACTGAGTTCAGTTCCTGATGTTTTCCAGCAATTGCTCCACTTCAGCTTTTTTGTCCGCGGTCAGAGGCAGCAGCGGTAGGCGCGGGACGCCGCCGAAGCAGCCGTTGTAATCCATGGCATACTTCACGCCGGGAATGCTTAAGCCGGCTACGATGCGCTCGGCGGCTTTGGTGATGCGCTCCTGTTTCTCGCGGGCCAGGGCCGCGTCACCCTCTTTCCACGCCGCGTAAATTTCATAGCAGGCAGTGGGAGCGCAATCGGCGAATGCCAGGATCGCGCCCACTGCGCCAGCCTCGAGCGAAGGATGCAATTTGTGGGCGGCGCCCACCAGCACCTGGAAGCCAATTTCCTTCTGTCGTGTCTTCAGAGCGCCGACGACCGTGACCGCGGCTGACGACGGTTTCTGCGCGCCCGTTCCGGCCAGCGCGCTCACAGTCACCAAGGCCCCTCCGTCGGCGCTGGCCGACGCAGCCTTCGCCGCCTTCAGCATTCGCCCGGTCACCGCAGCGAAGGTCTCCGTTACGGTAGCGCTGCGCTTGATGTGGCGGGTGCCTGCGGCCATCTTCTGCACTTTCTCGATCGAACCGGACGACTCCTTGATGCCGATGAGATTGGGGTGCTCAGCGAGTTCAACCACTACCTCAACAGGAATATCGTATCCCGTGGCCTGAGGGAAGTTATAGATGACGACCGGCAATGGCGAGCGGTCGGCCACAAAGCGATAAAAGGCCAGCATGTTCTGCGGGTTCGCCATCTGGCCCTTGTAGTAATGCGGCGTGCGTACCATCGCGATATCGTAGCCCTGCTCAGCGGCGTATTCGGTCAGGCGCAGGGTTTCAATGGCCGACTCGATTCCGGTGCCGGCGATCAAAACTTTTTCGTTGGCAGCAGATTCGCGGGCGCACTTCAACACGTCGCGGCGCTCTTCGTCGCTGAGCAGGATGGCCTCACCGGTCGAGCCGAGCACCACGATGCCAACTGCCGGCGTGCGCGAGTAGTGTTCGACATTCTGTTCCAGCTTGCGGAAATAGATTTTGCCGTCAGGATAAAACGGCGTGGTAATGGGAGGAAAGATTCCGTGTAAGAGCATAATGTGCCTCAGCGGTGATTATAGGACGCGGAAGGACCCGGACCGAATCGGAGGCCATTGCTGGTGATAAGGCGATTTTGCACTGGCAATCTTCGAGGTTGACCGAGACAAAGATCACATAGCGTATGGAGCCTGTACCAGTACATCGTCGCTCTGCGGGTTAAAACATAGAAGCTGATGTTTTCGAGCCAGCACACTCACGACTTCGACAAGTTCCTCCGCTCTCGATGGCACAATCGCCATCAGAACGTATTTCCCCGAGCGGTCTAGCCTACACGCCCAAGGTGATCCATCGACCTCGTCCTCTGAAAGCGTATCGATCTCCGGATACCGACGTGTGATTTCGTCATAGAAGGCGCTCACTTCAGAGCTATCGCCGCTTGAAACTGTGCCGCCGCCACATAAACAAACGTAAATCTCACCTGCTTCTTTCCTTCCGACAGGCTTGTTACTACGCCAAACACCCAGATCAAAACTCATTTGGCAACTCCTGCCTCGACGCAAAGTCCATTCTTAATGGTAGCTGCCGCGTGCCCAATTCATTCGCCCACTTTGCGAATGAGTGGGATACTTGTTCCCTTCGCACTCCATCCCACACGTTTGCCAACAGCGCGAATGTGTAGGGCACCCGGCTCATTCCAGAGTATCGGGATGAGGTCATTTCGCATCACTGGTAGAGGCATTACCCAGAGCATCGTCTCTAAGCCGGAACATACCGCTTGATCGCGATGTCCCGCGCGTGCTTTCGCGTTCTCGCCACGTCGTAGGCAAGCTGCATGCGCAGCAGGTGGTCCATGTCGGGGCCAAATGCCTTCTCGATCCGCAGTGCCATTCCAGGCGTCAATGCAGCTTTGCCGTGCAGAAGGTCGGAGAGCGTGGCACGCCGCACCTTCAAAATCTCCGCCGCCCTGGAGACGTTCAGCCCGAGGGCTTCTATGATCTCAGTTCTGATCAGATCGCCCGGATGGGGCGGGTTCTTCATGGCCATAGTCCGGCCTCCTAATGGTAGTCGATCAAATCGATGTCGCTGGCGCTGTTCGCCTCTGCGTCGTAACGGAAAATCAACCGCCAGTTTCCCGTGAGCGTCAGGCTCCAGAATTCTTTCAGGTTGCCTTTCAGCGGATGCAGCTTCCAGCCCGGGAACCGGCTCGCTTGGTCAAGATCGTTAGCCGTCTCCAGCGCGAACAGGACCTTGCGCAGCTTGTCAGCCATTGCGGGCGGTACTGCTTTGACATTGTCATCCTCATGGAGTTGCCTCAGCCCTTTGTGGCGAAACCGGATAAGCCGCATCCCACTCCTTCCCCATTTTCATTATGTACGGTTGTACCGTACATGTCAAATGACGGTTACCAATGTGATTGGACTTGCAGCCGGAGGTGCAGGCGACGCCACGCTCGAAGTTACTTCCCCGCCGCCACCCGCTCCGCGTGCAGATGTTGCAGGGCGTACACCTTGGCTTCGCCGCGTTGCAATGCGGCGATTCCTTCGCATGCCGCACGCGCGGCCGACAGAGTCGTGATGGTCGGAATGCGCGCCGTTACGGCGGCGCGGCGAATGGCTTTTTCGTCGAACCAGGGCTCGGCCCCATGCGGCGTGTTGAAGATCAACTGAATGCGCTCGCCTTTGATCAGATCGACCACGTTGGGCCGGCCTTCCTTGACTTTGTACACGCGCTCGACGCGCAGGCCCGCCTGCTCCAGCACGCGCGCCGTCCCGTGGGTGGCGACCAGGCTGAAGCCCAGCTCGACAAAGCGCCGCGCCAGTTCGGGTATGAAGGGCTTGTCGCGGTCGTTGGTGCTGATGAACACCGTCCCGCCGATCGGCAGCAGTTGTCCCGCGGCGATTTGCGCTTTGGCAAAGGCTTCGCCGAAGTTGTCGGCCACGCCCATCACTTCGCCGGTGGACTTCATCTCCGGCCCCAGCACGGTGTCCACGCCCGGAAATTTGCCCCACGGAAACACCGGCGACTTCACAAAATAAAAGTTGCCGGTGTCGAGGTCGGTCCCGCGCTCGACGTTCTCGGGCAAAAACTCGCGCAACTTGCGGCCCGTCATCAAGCGCGCGGCGATCTTGGCCAGCGGCACACCCGTGGCTTTCGACACATAGGGCACAGTGCGCGAGGCGCGCGGGTTCACCTCGATCACAAACACCTTGTCGCGCTGGATGGCGTACTGCACGTTCATCAGGCCGACGACCTTCAGCGCGCGCGCCAGCCGGAAGGTGTACTCCCGAATCGTGTTGAGCAGCGGCTCGGGGATGTCCACCGCCGGCAGCACGCACGATGAGTCGCCGGAGTGAATACCGGCCTCCTCGATGTGCTGCATGATGCCACCGATCACGACGTCGTCGCCATCGGAGAGCGCATCCACATCGATCTCGGTCGCCGACTCGAGGAAGTGGTCGATCAGCACCGGCCGCTCCTGCGAATATTCGACCGCCTCTTTCATGTAGCCGATGAGCGAATCGTCATCGTAAGCCAGGACCATGGCGCGCCCGCCCAACACGTAGGACGGCCGCACCAGCACGGGATAGCCGATGCGATTGGCGTTGGCAAGGGCTTCCTCAACGCTGGCGGCGGTTGCGCCAGGCGGTTGCGGAATCGCGAGCTCGTCCAACAGCTTGCCAAAGCGCCGCCGATCTTCCGCCAGATCGATGCTTTCGGGCGAAGTCCCAATGATGGGCACACCGGCGTCCTTCAGGGACAGCGCGAGATTGAGCGGGGTCTGTCCGCCGAACTGCACGATCACGCCGACCGGCGCGCCGCCTTCCGCCTCGTGCTCATACACCGCCATCACGTCTTCGTAGGTCAGCGGCTCGAAGTAGAGGCGATCGCTGGTGTCGTAGTCGGTGGAGACGGTCTCGGGATTGCAGTTGATCATGATCGTCTCGAAATCGTCATCGCGCAGCGCGAATGCGGCGTGGCAGCAGCAGTAGTCGAACTCAATTCCCTGCCCGATGCGGTTGGGCCCGCTGCCCAGAATGATGACCTTCTTGCGATCGGTGGGCGCGCCTTCGTCCTCTTCTTCGTAGGTCGAGTAGAGGTACGGCGTGTAGCTTTCAAATTCCGCGGCGCAGGTGTCCACCCGCTTGAACACCGGGCGGACATCGTGCTGCTGGCGCAGTTGATGAATTTTCTCGCTGGCGGTCCGGCCGTTTTTCAACTGCAAGGCGTCGCCCAGACGGGCGTCGGAAAATCCCATGCGCTTGATCTCGCGCAAACGCTCGGCGTCGATGGGCTCCGCGCCCAGCTTCGCCTGCATGTCGGAAATCTCTTTTAGCTGGTGCAGGAACCACGGATCGATGTTGGTCATCTGCGCGATCTCGCGCACCGTCATTCCCTGCGCCAGCGCGTAACGAATGTACTGCAGCCGCTCCGGATGGGGCGTCACCAGCCGCTTGGTCAGGATGCGCGGCTCGATGTCTTCCGCCGTCGCCCGGCGTCCGGTCTCGAGCGAGCGCACCGCCTTCAGCAGCGCCTGCTTGAAGGTGCGGCCGATGGCCATGACTTCGCCGACTGATTTCATCTGCGGGCCGAGCGACTCGTCGGCGCCGGGAAATTTCTCGAACTGCCACTTGGGAATCTTGACCACAACGTAATCGAGCGTGGGCTCGAAGCACGCCGGCGTTTTGCGCGTGATGTCGTTAGTAATTTCGTCGAGGGTGTACCCGACTGCGAGCTTGGCCGCGATTTTCGCGATGGGAAAGCCAGTCGCCTTCGACGCCAGCGCCGAGGAGCGCGAGACGCGGGGATTCATTTCAATGACGACCATGCGCCCGTTATGCGGATCGACGGCGAACTGGATGTTCGAGCCTCCGGTCTCGACGCCGATCTCGCGAATGACGGCAATGGCCGCATCGCGCATGGCCTGGTATTCGCGGTCGGTGAGCGTCTGCGCCGGAGCGACGGTGATGGAGTCACCGGTGTGCGTGCCCATGGGATCGAAGTTCTCGATGGAGCAGATGACGATGACGTTGTCAGCCAGATCGCGCATCACCTCCAGTTCGTATTCCTTCCAGCCGAGCACCGATTCCTCGATCAGCACCTCGTGGACCGGTGACAGATCGAGACCGCGCGCCAGCAGTTCCAACAGCTCTTCGCGGTTGTAGGCGATGCCGCCGCCGGTGCCGCCCAGCGTGAACGAGGGCCGCAGAATCACCGGGAAACCGATCTTGCTGCTGAAGTCGATTCCATCTTTCAGATTGTTGACCAGCGATGACTTGGGGACGTCGAGGCCGATGGCGGTCATCGCGTCTTTGAACAGCAGCCGGTCTTCGGCCTTCTTGATGGCGCCAAGCTGCGCGCCGATGAGCTGCACGCCGCACTTTTCCAGCACGCCGCTGTCGGCCAGCTCGACCGCGAGGTTCAGCGCGGTCTGTCCACCGACCGTCGGCAGCAGCGCAAAGATGCCAGGCTTGCCGCTGGCCGCCAGCATTTCAGTTTCAATCCGGATGATCTCTTCGAGATAGGTGCGCGTGAGCGGCTCGATGTAAGTGCGGTCGGCCATTTCCGGGTCGGTCATGATGGTGGCCGGATTGGAATTGGCCAGCACCACCTCGTAGCTTTCGGACTTGAGCGCCTTGCAGGCCTGCGCGCCGGAGTAGTCGAACTCCGCCGACTGGCCAATGACAATGGGCCCCGAGCCGATGATGAGCACTTTCGCGATGTCGTTGCGGCGTGGCATTACTGGCCCTTCCACTCCTCCATCATCTTCACAAAATCCTTGAACAGGTAGTGCGAGTCGTGGGGGCCGGGCGCGGCTTCAGGATGGTACTGCACGCTGAACAGCGGCAACGAGCGATGGCGCAGTCCCTCCAGAGTGTTGTCGTTCAGATCGATGTGGGTAAGGTCCACTTCACTTTGCTTCAGCGAATCCGGATCGACGGCGAAGTTGTGATTGTGCGCGGTGATCTCGATCTTGCCGGTCTTCATCTGCTTCACCGGATGATTGCCGCCGTGGTGCCCAAATCGAAGCTTGTAAGTCTTTCCGCCCAGCGCGATGCCGATCAACTGATGCCCGAGACAGATGCCGAAGATGGGCACGCGCCCCATCAGCCTGCGAATGCTCTCCTGGGCGTAAGTCACCGGCTCAGGGTCCCCCGGGCCGTTCGACAGAAAGACGCCGTCGGGCTTGAGCGCGAGCACGGCCTCGGCGCTGGTGGTGGCGGGGACCACGGTCACGCGGCAGCATTCGCCCACCAGGCGGCGCATTATGTTGTGCTTGATTCCATAGTCGTAGGCAACGACGTGATACTTCGGCGGCCCATTTTTCACGCCGACTACTTCGGTCGGCTCGTGCGAGCGCACCCCTTCATCCCACTGATACACGTGGCGAGTAGTGACCTCTTTCGCGAGATCGGTGCCATCCATCTTCGGGATGGAGCGCGCCTTGGCGACGAGCTTGTCGGTGTCGGCCTCCAAGGTGGAGATAACGCCGCGCATCACGCCGTAGGTGCGCAGATGGCGCACCAGAGCGCGCGTGTCGATCTCGCCCAGCACGGGAACCTTGTAGCGCTCGAGATAGCTTTCCGCAACCTCTTGCGACCGCCAGTTGGAGCTGACGCGAGAGAACTCGCGCACGATCAGGCCCTCGATGTACGGACGCGTGGCTTCGTTATCGTCGGAGTTGGTGCCGTAATTGCCGATCTCGGGGTTGGTGAGAACTACAATCTGCCCGGCGTAGGAGGGATCGGTGAAGATTTCCTGGTAGCCGGTGATGCAGGTATTAAAAACAACTTCCCCGTAGCATTCGCCTTTTGCGCCGTAGCCTTTGCCGTGGAAGACGCGTCCATCTTCCAGCGCAAGGATTGCCTGCATTGCATCTCCGGGGTTTGGATTTTATTGATTTTATCAGGGAATGCGCGACAGCATAAGAGGGGCGCCGGAGAATTTGTTGTGCACACGATGTGAGGCACTACCGCAGTTTGCCCAACTTGGCTACCGGCCAATATCCGAAGACGGCTTTGCCGTAGATGAAGCTTTCGTCCACCGGGCCGAAGTCGCGGCTGTCGTTGGAGAGATTGCGATGATCGCCCAGCACGAAATAGCAATGTGGCGGCACCACGGTCTCCGGATACGAGCGCACGTCTTCATAGGCGTCAGGCACGTACGGCTCGCGCAAGCGATGCCCGTTCACGAGCACCACGCCGTCTTCGATCTTCACGCGGTCTCCAGCGACGGCCACTACGCGCTTGATGTAGCTTTTGGCAGTATCGCGCGGATAGCGAAAGACCACTACATCGCCGCGTTCGATCGGCTCCAGCTTGTAAACAAACTTGTTGATGAAGACCCGCTCCTGATCGGCCAGCGTGGGCATCATGCTGGTGCCTTCCACTTTGACTGGCTGATAGAGGAAGATGATGAAGAAGGCCGAGACCGCGAGCGAAACCAGCACGTCGCGCAGCCAGCCCGAAATTGCCGGCTTCATTCCCTTTGGCCCGGCAGGCGAGGCGACGGCCGGCGGCGCGGCATCGGATGAGGACGAGGGAGGCAAGGCGGAGTTGTCTTCGCGAGGCACAGAGTTCATCTTAATCGTTTAGACGGCCCACTGTCAGTATGGTCTCGATCGCGGACTTTCGAAATGCACAACGGCGCGCCTGGGTCGTTTGCAATTACGTCTTTGGAATTGTCATTACGAGCGCAGCGAGGAATCTGCTGTTCCGCGAAACTGGCAGAAAGCGGATCCCTCGCTGCGCTCGTGATGACAACTCAGAAATCTCGCAGGCCGAAGAGGTTCACGCGCGCGCTTTAAGCCCACGAAGGATCTGCTTTGCGGACAGGTTCTTCGTCGCCATCCGGCGTGCCGATAAGCGGGAAACCGAGGCGTTTCCATTCATAGAATCCACCCAGCAGCGGACGCACCGGGCGGATGCCGTGCTTGCGTAATTGCAGCGCCACCCGGGCGCTGGTGGCTTCGTTGGGTCAAGTACAGAACAACACGATCTCCCCATCGCGAGCGATCTCTCCCTGCCGCGCCTCCAGTTCTTCCGGCGAGATCTGCAGAGCATGAGGCAACGTCCTGGGATCGGTGAGCCGGTCGAGCGGATGCCGCAAGTCAATGATGGTCAGCGGCTCGCCTGATTCCAGCTTGTGCTTCAACTCGTCGGGAGTGATGCGGTCGCCTTTGACCTGTTCGATGAAGCGGCGGCGCTCGTTCCACCGGTAGAACACGTACGCAATCACGGCTGCGGCGAACAGCAGGAGCAGCGAGCCTCCGAAGCGCGAGGCATAGGCGGCAATGAGGTCAAGCTGCTTGCTGAACAGAAAGCCCAGCCCGGCAAAAGCGCCGCTCCACAGCAGCGCTCCCAGGAAATCGAAGAGCACGAAGCGCGGAAAATCCACGCCCACCATTCCAGAAAGCGCCGGCGCCGCGGTGTTAAGACCGGGGATGAATTTGCAGATGAGCAGGGTCCGCGCGCCGTATCGGGTGAACGTGGTTTCCGTCTTGCGGACGCAGGAGTCGGGCTCCAGCGCAATGCGACAGAGCAGGTTCAGCACCACCGCGCCGCGTCGCTTGCCAAAGAAGTACCAGAAGCTATCGCTGCACAGCGAAGCCAATGCCGGAATCAGCATGGCCAGCGCGAGATGCATGCGGCCCTGCCCGGCCAAGGCCCCGGCGGCCAGCAACAGCGGCGTCGCGGGAATAGGCAGTCCGGCCTGCTCGATCAAGACCCACACGAACAGCAGGGCGTAACCGTAATGAACTACGAATTCGAGCATCTCGGTCATCGGGTTGGGAAGGAGTACGGACGAAGCAATACAGATTTGGTTGGATGCGGGCAAGCCGGAAAGGTTCCGGGCCGCTAACCCTTTGGGCGGGCCGCAAGCCCATGAGCACTCCGTCGAAAGTCATTCACCACGGCGACACGGAGGACACGGAGTTTTTGATTTTCATCAAACTTTCTCCGTGATCTCCGTGCCGCCGTGGTTAATTTTCATTTCTATGGGTGGGCCGCAGGTCCATGTGACACTCGTAATGACAACTTCTCAGAACCACTTCAGCCCTGCTAGCCAGCAATGCCTGCCTTAGCGAAACCCGGTAGCTGCACCATGCGGTCTTCCGGCACATGCCAGTACTCAGCCTCCTGCACGTGTATCTTCAGCAGGATGAGATTGGGATCATCGAGCCCTTTGGGAAACCACGTGCGGTACAGAGGACTCCATAGCTGCTTGGCCTTGGCGTGATCGCGCACCAGTTCACAGCGGCCGGCGATGGAGACATAACGTTGGCTGCCGGGATCGGAATAGGCAAGATTGACGCGATTGTCCTTGCGTATAGCTTCCACCTTCTGAGTATTGCTGTCGGTGAAAAACCAAATTACGCCATCGCGATCCACCTCCTGGGTCGCCATCGGGCGGCTATGCAAACTGCCATCGCTGCGGATGGTGGTCAGCATGGCAAAATCGATGCCCTTGATCAATTCGTTTAGCTTGGCCACTGGGTCGTAGGTCTGCGCCATGTAAGCTCCTTTGCTGCTGCTCTAAGTATGTGGTTGGAGGCCGTAGGGAAAGCCTGTCTCCAGCGATTACGCGCCCGTGGCGGCGATGAAATCGGCGGCCACGTCGTCGGGTTTCCAATCGCTTCCAGAATATACCTTGACGACTTTTCCGTCCTTGCCGATCAGCAGCGTGCGCAGTCCGTGAACAATCTGCCCGTCCTTCTGGTTATAAGCCAGTCCGAAGAAATCGGCGGCCTGGCGCACCTGCTGCGGCGAACCGGTGGCGAACTCCCAATGGCTGAAGTTGGGATCGACACGTCCTACATAATGCTCGCCGTAGCTGCGCAGGACAGCGGGCTTGTCGTTCTCCGGATCGATGCTGATGCTGAGCAATTGCGCCTCGCTGAACGCCTTCGGGTCTTTCTGCAGTTGCTGCATGACCTGGCTGAAGTTGTTGCTCGTGCGCAGACAATATTCCGGGAAGGGACAACGCGTGTAGATGAAGGTGAGCAACAGCGGTTTGCCGCGAAATTGATGGAAGTGGATGGTCTTGCCACTCTGATTGATCAGCGTGAAGTCGGGCACCTGGTCACCGGGTTGCGGAATGCGCAGCGCTGAGGTTCCGTCGGTCTCGGTGTCGCTGTGCTGGGTGAAGCTGATGTCCTGCAGTTCGGCATGATCGCTAAGCACCAGCGTCGCGCGGATGTGATCGCCGGGCGCAATGGCCTTAAAGACCCAGCTACTGTCCTTGCTCACAGTGAACGGCATGGTCATGCCTTTCATCAGGCCGGGCACGTCCTGGTGAGCGATGGTCAACTGGCGGGCCGTGGGATCGACCGCGACCACGCGGCCTTCCAACTCATAGCGCTTGGCCGCTGGAGCCTTGGAGCAGAAAGTCAGGGAGAGCATTAAAAGTAGCGTGAATAGGCTGCTGCCGTAAACGAGATGACGGGAGCTTGCGGGAAAATTCATACCATCCTGATTGTACGGAAGGCCGAATTGGGTGCATAGACGGCGCTACTCAAGGCGCGCTACTTGGCCACCGCATGGAGCATGTCGTAGAAGTCCATCAGCCCGTTGAACATGATTTGTATCCCGATACAGACCAGGATGAAGGCCGACAAGCGGATGACGATGCTGCTCCCTAGCGGGCCGAAGAACCGCTCCAATTTGTCCGCGAAGCGGTAGCTCAAGAAAATCGTTATCCCAATCAGCAAGATTCCAATCACTGCGGCCAGTGCGCTGACGATCAGTTGCAGGTGCCTTTCCTCATGTATGTTGCTGCCTAGGGTGAGGGCCACCGCGATCGATCCCGGTCCGACCGTCAGCGGCATGGTGAGCGGATAAAAAGCCTGCGACAGGATTCGTTCGCGGCTGGGCGGCGGTTTCAGCGGGCCGTCCTGCGGCTCACCCGCGCGATTCAGAATTTGCCAGCCGGCCACAGTCACGACCAGTCCGCCGCCCATTTGGACCGCTGCCAGGCTGATGCCGAAGAACTGCAGAATGTACGAACCGATGAACAGCGATGCGACCAGCAGCACTGCGCCGTTGACCGCGACCCGCATGGCCACGGTGCGGCGAATGCTGGTGTCGTAGCCCAGGGTCATTTCCGCAAAGATAGGCGCCATGCCGAGCGGGTTCACGATGGGCAGCAGCGCGGCAAAAACCAGCAGCACGTTTCGTACGATGGCGTTCATGCGAGACCACAGCATAACCCAACGGCATTGCCCGGCGCTTGCCAGTTCTTCCTGGATTGACCGCATTGCGTTTTCGAGCTTGAATGTTAATGCGCGCGAGACGTGCGCCTGCAGTGACAGCTTATGGGAATCCCGCCCCGCACATACGGTGCCCTTCAGGTCAGGCTGCGCGAATCGCTGGTGACGCGCGCTCTGGTCCTGCCCATCCAGCAATTCATTCACACTCAAGGCATCAGCAGCATCTTGCTGCTGGGCGCGGCCATCACTGCTCTGGGGTGGGCCAACTCGCCGTGGCAGGATTCCTACCACCGCGTTTGGGAGATGGAGCTGACCCTCTCCCGTCTGCGCTTGCCCGTACACGCCTGGATCAACGATGCCTTGATGGCCATCTTCTTTTTCCTGGTCGGCATGGAGATCAAGCACGAGATCGTGCACGGTGAACTCGCCGACATGCGCCGGGCCGCGCTGCCGATTTTCGGCGCCTTGGGCGGCATGATCGTCCCCGCGCTTCTCTACATAGCCCTGAACGTTGGACATGCCGGACAGCACGGCTGGGGCGTGCCCATGGCCACCGACATCGCGTTTTCGCTGGGCGTGCTGGGCATGGTCAAAGGAGTTCCCCAGGATCTGAAGATCTTTCTGCTGACGCTGGCCATTGCCGACGACATCGGCGCTATTGCAGTGATTGCGATTTTCTATAGCGACTCGTTGCATGTGGAGTCCCTGATCATAGGTGTGCTCCTGCTGGCGGTTATTTTCCTTTTGCGCAAGGTGGGCATCGCGCAGCCCGTCTTGTATTTCATGCTGGGAGTAGGCTTCTGGGTGGCAATTCTGCGCTCCGGCATTCACGCCACCATCGCGGGCGTGGTGCTGGGGTTCATGGTCCCCACCACCGCAACCTTGTCGTTGCGCGAGTTTCAGGAGATTGGGGTTGAAATCGTGGAGCGGTTCCGCAGTGCGCTGGCCCAGGACGACGAGAAAACGGCCAAAAATTTACTCGGCTCCATCGAGCAGTTGGTGCAGGGGACGGAATCGCCATCCGAGCTTTTGACTCGTAAGTTAAATGACTGGGTTTCGTTTCTGGTATTACCCTTGTTCGCGTTGGCCAACGCCGGAGTGACCTTTTCCGGAGGCGCGTGGCACGAGTTATTGGCCAGCCGGATTGCCTGGGGCATTGTGCTCGGTCTGGTCCTGGGAAAGCCGCTGGGAATCATCGCCTTTGCCAGGCTGGCGGTGCGCGCGGGTCTGGCTCAACTCCCCAACGGCGTCACCTGGCGCCAATTGAGCGCGGTGGGAATTCTTGCCGGCATCGGTTTCACGGTCTCCATTTTTATCGGCTCGCTGGCCTTTGACGATGCGGCTTATTTGTTAGAAGCGAAGACAGCAGTGCTGACGGCTTCCCTGTTGGCGGGAGTGCTGGGGTATTTCGCTATGCGCGATCGCGGAGCTTAACCCAGCCCTCGAATGCAGGTGAACCTCACCTTAACCTGGATTATTCATTTGTTTCGGCAGCTAAGGACAGCAAACTTTGAAGGGGCACGGCTGAAGCCGTGTCCCTTCAAAGCGTAAGAGCCTCATGAATAATGCAGGCTAGTAAGTTCCTGGAAACGCGATACAATTTGACTCGATCCGCGTTATGCCCGTCTTTGTAGCGCGGTCGCCCACTCGTCTGGCGCGCCTTTGCGGCCTTCGCTTCCACCCCGCCAGGCGCAACTGCGGCGCAGCGAAAGGAAAATGCTATGCGTTCTCGATTACTTACGCTCATGTTCATCGCAGTTCTCGCCATGAGCTTCGCGGCCTGCAGCAAGAAAGATCAAACCCAGAACACGGCAGCGCCGGCGGGCGGCAGTTCCACGGCGGCCCAGTCTCAATCTGCGACCACCGGCCAACCGCCAGCCAGCCAGCCTGCAACTGGCCAGATGACGCCTGCGCAGCAGTCTCCGCAGGGACAAGCAATGGCGCCAGCGCAGGAGAGCGCTAAAGCTACCGAGCCGCCCCCGCCTCCGCCGCTGGTGGTTCCGCCTGGCACCCACATTGTGATTCGCATGGGAAATAGCATCACCTCGAAAACCGCGAGCCCGGGCGACACCTTCACAGGTTCTCTGGCGCGCCCGGTTGCAGTTGGCGGGGTGGTAGCGATCCCAGCCGGTGCTGGCGTGAGCGGAAGAGTTGTCAATGTAAAATCGCCGGGCAAATTCAAAGGTGAGGGTATCTTGTCGATCGCCTTGACCGCCGTTAACGTCGGCGGAGCGCCGGTGGCGATCAAGACTTCTACCTATACACGGGTCGTCAAGGGTAAAGGCAAGCGCACGGCCGTGGCGGTCGGAGGTGGGACAGGCGCCGGTGCACTGATCGGTGGCATAGCCGGCGGCGGCAAGGGCGCGCTGATCGGCGGTCTGGTGGGCGCTGGAGCCGGCACCGCGGGCGCAGGGTTAACCGGCAACAAGGAGGTAGAGATTCCGGTGGAGTCGGCGGTCACCTTCAAGCTGGCACGTTCCATCACGCTAAACCCGCCAGCCAATCCGAATCGGTAACCTTTCAGCATTGGAAATGCAGGGAGGCCCTCGGGCCTCCCTTTTTTTGGGTTAGTTCCAACTGTTTGCTGGCCTTGTCCAGCTTGGCGCGCCGCTCCGCCGCCCAGCCTTCTTTGGTGACTTGCCGGCCGCGCCCCAGGGCCAGTGCATCGGCGGGAACATCTTCCGTGATACACGATCCCGCCCCCACGTAGGCGCCCTTTCCGATTCGAATGGGGGCCACCAGCGTGGCATCGCTTCCAATGAACGCGCCGTCTTCAATCGTTGTGCCGTGCTTGTTCACGCCGTCGTAATTGCAGGTGATGGTGCCCGCCCCGATGTTCACGTCTTCCCCAATTTCAGCGTCGCCAAGATAAGTGAGGTGGTTGGCCTTGGAACCTTTGCCCAGCCGCGCCTTCTTGGTCTCCACGAAGTTGCCGACGTGTGCGCCTTCGCCAATGTCGCTGCCGGGCCGCAGATGCGAGTACGGTCCGAGTTGCGCGCCGTTGCGCACCACGGAATCGTCCAGGATGCAGCCCGGCCGAATCAGCACGCCATCGCCGATTTCGCAGTTGGTGACGACGGAGTACGAGCGAATGCGGCAGTCGGCGCCGATTTTGGTCTTGCCAATCAGTTGCACGAAGGGCTCGATCACGGTGTCGGGGCCAACCTCAACGTCGGCATCGATGTCGCACGTTTCGGGGCGGAAGATGGTGGTGCCGGCCAGCATCAGCTCGCGGGCCTTCCGATCGCGAAGCTTGGCGTCCAGCTCTGCCAATTCGATCCGCGTGTTGACCCCGAACACTTCACTGGAGTCGGAGGCGCGCAGCGCCAGCACCTTTTCGCCGGCCTTGGCCAGCAGCGCTACCATGTCGGTCAGGTAGTACTCGTGATGGGCATTGTCTGTCTTGAGCTTGCCGATGTGGGCATAGAGCGGCTTGGTCGCGAACGCGTACATGCCGGAGTTGACCTCGCGTTGCTCGGCTTCCTTACCGCGCAGCGATTTCTGTTCAACGATGCGCTCGACCTCGCCGCTCGCCTTGCCTTTGCCCTGCTTGCGGAAAATCCGGCCGTATCCCGTGGGATCGGCTGGCTCGGCGGTGAGTATGGTCATGGCGGCATGGTGCGCCTGGTGAAAATCGCGGACCCGCTTGATGGTCTTCGCCCCGATCAGCGGCACGTCGCCCGAGAGCACTAACACCGTTTTGAACCTCTGCAGCGCGTCGCGCGCTTCCATCATGGCGTGCCCGGTGCCGCGCTGCTCGCGTTGCACGACGAAGTTGATGCCGGTTGGGGCCAGCGCCTCGCGCACTTGATCGGCTTCGTAACCGATGATGGCGAAGATGTTCTGCGCAGGAACCACTTTGCTGGCGGTCGCCACCACATGCGCCAGCAGCGGCTTTCCGGCGATCTCGTGCAGGACTTTGGGGCAGCGCGACTTCAGCCGCGTGCCTTTGCCCGCGGCGAGTATCGCGATGGCGAACTGGCCCGGTTTGGTCTTGACGGACTTGGCGGAGTTGGAGGTCGGCTTTGCCATTTCGACTCAGAGAATAGCAGGATAGCGTTTATGCCAGAAAGATGCTTAACGCTCCCGCTGTAGAGCTGTCACCGGCGATTCGCGCAATTCCATCATAAGCTGCAGCAGGTCATGTGCGACGCGGTGGGTGTCGTGGCGGGCGATCAGGCCTTCGGTGGAATCCATGGCTTCCACCAGATAGTCGCCCACGATCGGCTTCACCCCCAGCGCCTCGATGGCGTCCACATCGGTCTCGATCTGCGCCTGCTGCTGTTCGGCATATTTCTGTGCCAGCGCAGGCGATGCGGGCGTGCGATTGACCAGCGCGTAATCGAAGAACTGGTGACGCGCGTGTTTGTAGAGCGCACGAATGTGATCGGAGGCGGTAAGCCCGAGACTCTCGTTGGCCTGCGTCATCAAGTTGCAGACAAACACCTTGACCGCGCGGCTGGTGGCAATCGCCTTGGAAACGTCGCGCACCAGCAAGTTGGGCGCCAGGCTGGTGAACAGCGAACCCGGACCGATGGTAATGAGGTCGGCACTTTCGATGGCCGCCAGCGCCATCGGCAGAGGTTTCGCATTCGCGGGTGCCATACGCAGTTCGACAATTCGCCGCTGACTGGCGGTGATGTTGGTTTCTCCGCGGACGAACGAGCCGTCGTCCATGATGGCGTAGAGTTGCGCGTTGCTGGTAGTCGCGGGATAGATATGCCCGCGGGTGGCCAGAATCTCCGACGAATGTTTCACCGCCTGGCTGAAGTCGCCGGCGATCGCCGTCATGGCCGAAAGAAAGAGATTGCCGAAGTTGTGCCCCCCGAGGCCCTCGCCAGCCGGGAAGCGATATTGGAAAAGGCGCGACAGCAGGGCCTCGTCTTCCGAAAGCGCCACAATACAATTGCGCACATCGCCGGGGGCCGGCACGTTCAGCTCTTTGCGCAGGCGCCCACTGGAACCGCCGTCGTCACTCACCGTGACAATGGCGGAGAGGTCGTCAATGCGCGGCGGCAGGCCTGGAAGTGGAGGTTCCCCCGCGGCGGCGACATATTGTTTCAGGCCGTGCAGCAGCGTGGACAGTCCTGTTCCTCCGCCCATGGCGACAACTTTTACGGCCCGCGGCGCCGCGGAGTTGGAGGAGTTTTGCATGTGCTATCGGTAAGAATATACCCAGCTAATAACGCCACTGGTCTGGCGGAGACGGAGTTCCTGCGCTGGTATCGGGATAAAGCAGTTCGGTGAACCTAGGATCGTCGGCCAGGTTCTTGAAGTCGCCGTCGTTGCGCGCCTGGTAGCGATTGGCCGGGTTTAAGCGAATCGCCTGATGCAAGCTGGAGATGGCCTCGGGGAAGCGGCCAGTCAGGCAGTTTAAGGTCGCCATTCCGTACCACACGAAGTCCAGCTTGGGGCAATTCCTGGCCAGCGCTTCAAGATTCTCGCGGGCGCTGACGTAATCGCCCATGTTCATCAGCGACACGGCGTAGTCAAATTGTTCTTCGGGAGTCTTGAAGGTGTTGACGACCGCACAGCTCAGTTGCTGGCTGCAGCTATTCAAGTGGACCGCGGCGCGATCGGCGAGTTCGGGGCTGGGACCGCCCACAACTTTCTCGAAACACGCCTTGGCGCGATCATACTTGTGGGCCTGCAGGGCCTTCAGTCCGGCCTCGTAGTTTTGTACCGCATGAGTAAAACGCGGATCGTCGGTCAACTTCATCGGTTTACTTCCCCGGGAGCGGGTCTCCAAGCCTGCCACGGACGAACCTAAGTCGCTATTGCCCTTAGGCTTAGCATTCGTCGGCTTGTCTTTTTCGGCGGTTTTTTTCTTCATCCGATGGCGTCCTTAGGTTGGGCGCGCCAGGGAGTTGCTCCGGGCGGTGCAAACCCTGGTCCCACACAGGCTGATTGTGCTGAGTTATACCCGCAAGTTGGGATGGCCGTCAACTCGCGAAAGCTGGGCGCGCGCAACCCTTGATGAACTTAGTCGCTTTTGGCCGCCGATTCAAGATCGATGGACTTCCATTCGCCTTTGATGATCCCGGCGCGAATCTGGGCTGGGGTCTTCTTCAACTTGGTCTGCTGGTACGCGTAGAAAACTTCCTTCATGCAGATTCCGCAATGCGCTCCGTGAGTGGTCTCGAAGCAGCTATGCAGGCTGCCGTGCCCGATGCGGTCGCAATAGCAGTAACACGGCATCTGGTACAACACGCTGGGAATCTTGGCCGCCAGTTCATAGCTTTTCACCTGGTACGGGTAGTGAAAGGACTCGCCCCATAGCTGGTCCCTGGGCAGGATGGGCATGGCATCGCCGGGCTGCAGGGCATGATCATGATAGGCGGGCACGCGATCGCCCTGGGCCAAGCAGACCACAGCCAACACCGAAGTCAAAGCCAGCAGCGCAAATTTTCTCATGGCACAGTCCTCCCCACGATGGCTGACTCATTTTAGCGTAGCAATGGATTTTGCCCAAATCACCCGGTGCGAATCATGCATGAAAACGTATGGACATATGAGGTATAGTGTCATGGTCGGGTTGCCGAGAAAGAAGGATCCAGTGATGCCTCGCGCAGGCGTAAAACCACAAGCTGCAACGGAAGGCTTGATTGAAAAGCTCGCTCAAATGATCGACCAGAAGTATGACGAGATGAGCGACGAAGACATCCAGGTATCGCAGCGGAAGCTCAAGGCCCTCCGCGACCGAGTCCGCGCTTCTCGCGCACCGAAGCGTGAAACAGCCTAATCAGCTCAGCTAGTTCCTCGGCCGATACGCTTGGATTGACGCTTTTCACCGCCTCGACAAAATCATGCTCATCGGCGGTGTTTTCGAGAATCTCCTTGAGTAGCTCCAGCGTTTCCTGCTTTTTGCGAATTCTCTCCTGATCGTGGTAGTTTCGGGGCGCGCGCCAATACTGTTTGGACATGTCTTCCCGACTATAGTCACTGGCGCGGTAAAGTAAATACGACAGTTTTTGTCCTACTACGCGAGCGAGAGGAGAGCGCGACGCACGACGTAATCTCTCGTCCCTGCGACGCGGCGAAGAGAGTGCAAACATCAACCTGTCGGGACTGGTGCGAATACGTCGTATAATCGGACATGGCGACTTTGCGCCAGCACATCGCAACCAATGTTTTGACGGTTACACGTTTTCGCGATCTCCTGCGCAAGGTCCGCTCCTACCGTCCCGACGACGACCAGGCCCTGATCAAGAAAGCCTACGAATTCTCCCTGGAACATCACAAAGGTCAGGCCCGCGAATCGGGCGAGCCCTACCTGGTGCATCCTCTGGAGGTTGCGACCCTGCTGGCGGAGATGCGGCTGGACCCCACCGCCATTGTCGCCGGCTTGCTGCACGACGCGGTGGAAGACACCACGGTAACCATCGAAGAGATCCAGGCTGAATTCGGCGAGCAGGTCGCCCACATCGTCGAAGGCGTCACCAAGATCAGCAAAATCGACTTCGCGTCGTCAGAGGAAGCGCAGGCCGAAAACGTGCGCAAGATGGTGCTGGCCATGATGGATGACATCCGCGTGGTGCTCATCAAACTGGCCGATCGTTTGCACAACATGCGCACCTTGAAGTTCCTCTCGCCGGAGCGGCAGTACAAGATCGCCAAAGAGACGCTGGAAATTTACGCTCCCATCGCTCACCGCCTGGGGATGGGCAAGATCCGCGGCGAACTGGAAGACCTGGCCTTCCAGTACGTCGATCCCATCTCCTACAACCAGGTCAAGGAAGCCATTGAGTCACGCCGCAAACAGGGTCAGGCCTTCCTGGCTGAGGTGCAGACCGTCATCGCGCAGAAGCTGAAGGAAGCCAAAATCCAGGCCAAGGTGGAAGCCCGCATCAAGCGCCTTTACAGCATCTGGCAAAAGCTGCAGCGGCAGCGCATCTCGGTGGACCAGATCTACGACATGCTGGCGCTGCGCATCATTACGCAATCGGAAGCCGATTGCTACGCCGTGCTGGGCATCATCCACAACCAATGGCGGCCGGTGCCGGGACGGATCAAAGACTTCATCGCCATCCCGCGCAATAATTTCTACAAGTCGCTGCACACTACCGTGATCTCCGAGAAGGGCCATGCGTTTGAGGTGCAGATCCGCACCGAAGAAATGCACAAGATGGCCGAGGAAGGCATTGCGGCGCACTGGAAGTACAAAGACGGTCCAGTGTCGGCGCGCGATGAGCAGCGGCTGGCCTGGCTGCGTCAGGTGGTGGAGTGGCAGCGCGACATGAAGAGCTCGGACGAGTTCCTGTCCACGCTGAAGATCAACCTTTACCCGGAAGAGGTTTATACCTTCACTCCCAAGGGCAAGATCGTCATCCTGCCGCAGGATGCCACGCCGATTGACTTTGCCTACACCGTCCACACCGAGGTCGGCCATACCTGCGTAGGCGCGAAGGTAAACGGGCGCATGGCGCCTTTGCGTTACAAGTTGCGCTCCGGCGACATCGTGGAAATTCAAACCTCGCCCGGCCACCATCCCAGCCGGGATTGGCTGCAACTGGCCAAATCGCCGCGCGCCCGCCAGAAGATCAAGCATTGGCTGAACGTGCATCAGCGCGAACGGGCCATCGAAATCGGCCGCAAGCTGATCGAAAAGGAGGCGCGCAAGTATCGCATTGCCCTGAAAAATCTGAGCGAAGCGGAACTGACGCGGGTGGCCGGCGAAAATGGGTTGGCCAAGCCTGACGACTTGCTGGCCGCCATCGGTTACGGCAAGTACTCGGCGCGCAGCATTTTGGCGCGCGTGCTCCCCGCCGACGCCTCGTCTGGCGTGTCCGGCGCAGGAGAACCGGAGAAAGACGCGACGGGGGGATTCACCAGCGTCATCCGCCGCGTGTTTGGCTCGGAAACGTCAGCCATTATGGTCAAGGGGCACGACGACCTGCTGGTGTACCGCGCGCGCTGTTGTAATCCGATTCGCGGCGAAGACATTGTTGGCTATGTCACCCGGGGCAAGGGAGTGGCCGTGCACTCTAAGACCTGTCCCAACGTCACCAACTTGATGTATGAACCGGACCGGCAAATTGCGGTCCAGTGGGGGAAGGATGCCGCTTCGTCGAACTGGCAAGCTGGTTATCCGGTAAAGCTGGCGGTCTTTTGCGATAACCGTCCCGGCATGTTGAAACAGATCGCAACCGTCATCAGCGACGCGAACACCAACATCCGCAACATCGAAGCCAAAACCGCCGAAGACCACGCCACGGTTGACCTGGTGGCCGACATCGCCGACCTCAAGCACCTGGAGCGCATCGTCACCGGCGTGCGCAAAATCCCCGGCGTGCGTGACGTGCAGCGCCTGCAGAAGCTGTAGGGGCCCGCTTTTCGCTATTCGATTTTCGCTTCTTCCCACAGGCTTTTCGCAAGAGCGCCCGAAAAATAGCCGGCGTCCCTCTCCTACCCATTCGCAATAGGTGCAGATCAGTGGGCACCGACAACTCCCGCCTGCCGTCTGCTATTCATTCTCCACTGGCTGGTGGTTCCTTCTGGCTTGGAAGAAAGGGAAGGGCGGACACATTGGTCCGCCCCTGCTCCAGGGTCAGCGAGTTACCGTTAGCCTTACGGTGGTTGAGTGGTGCAGAGTGCCGCTGGTCCCAGTAATCGTCAAGGTGTACGTCCCGGTACCAGTTCTGCGATCCGTGGAGACGGTGAGTGTCGAGTTTGCCGGATAAGGCGGCGAAACCGGGTTGGGGCTGAATGAGCAGGTGCTGCGCCCAGGACAGCCAGAAATGCTCAGGTTAACGTTGCTGGCGAATCCATTCAAAGCTGTCACGGTCGCCGTGTAGTGGGCAGCGGAGCCGCGCCTGACACTCTGACTGGCGGGCACGGCAGAAATGGAGAAGTCACCTGACGATGAAGCAGTCACCGTCAGCGTGACGGTGGTGCTGTGCTGGGTGGTGCCACCGGTGCCGGTCACCGTGATGGGATAAGTGCCCGGAGTGGTAGTGGCGCCCACGTTGATGGTCATGGTGGAGGCGCCACCGCCCGGCGCGGGAATCGGGTTCGGACTGAAGCTCACCGTTGTCCCCGTAGGAACTCCCGAGGCGGACAGGTTGATGGCGTTGTTAAACCCGCCGCTGAGGGTGGTGCTAATGGTGGAGGTGCCCTGGTTGCCCTGGGTGATGGTGAGCGAGGAGGGCGAGGCAGAGATGGAGAAGTCACCTGACGATGAAGCAGTCACCGTCAGCGTGACGGTGGTGCTGTGCTGGGTGGTGCCACCGGCGCCGGTCACCGTGATGGGGTAAGTGCCCGGAGTCGTAGTGGCGCCCACGTTGATGGTCATGGTGGAGCTGCCACCGCCCGGCGCGGGAATCGGGTTCGGACTGAAGCTCACTGTCGTCCCCGTAGGAACTCCCGAGGCGGACAGGTTGATGGCGTTGTTAAAGCCGCCGCTGATGGTGGTGGTAATGGTGGAGGAGCCCTGCTGGCCTTGAACGATGGTGACCGAGGAGGGCGCGGCTGAGATGGTAAAGTCGCCGCCGCCCGAGCTGCCGCAATTGGGGAACTTCAAGGACGCCAGGCGAGTGCTCCAATCGAATGAGGCGGTCACCATGTAGTACTCGGTTGTGTACCAGAAGGTGCAATCGTCGGCGGCGTCGATGACCATGCTGCTGTAGTCGCCCCAGCGATTGGAGGTGTCGGGCTGTGAACCCGCGCCGGCGACGATGGAAGCCTCCGTTTCCATGGTGCCCAACGTGTCTGTCGATACGCGTCCCGTGTAGCCGATCGAGGGGTACACGCTGGAGCTGGAAACGCTATAGCCCAGCGCGATATCTTGCGCCCTGTCCATGGCGATCGAGCCCATCCAGCGATAGTTACTGTCGGGAGCAAAGGTGCCCTGCTGATACGTCGAAAGGCTGGTAGAAGTTTCCGGCGCGCGGAACTCATACCATCGCTCGCCCACCGAGCTGCCGGCGGTCACGGAGTGGCTCACCAGCCAGGTTTGGTGGTCGCCGCTGAAGTTGCGGTAAGCCAACCGGTACATCAGGCGATCGCCCAGCGAATCCAGCAGTGCGGTAGTACCCCGCTGCGCGATGCAGGCACTGAAGCCACCGCACGCCAAGCTGAAAGAGGCCACACCGGGGATCGGCGTGGTCCCGCCGCTGCCGGTGAAGGTGGAGCTCGACGGTGTCGTGAAATTCACGTGGAACAGGTACTGGTAAACGTGAGAACCTCCGTTGTCGATGCTGCCCACGAAAACCTCTTGCTGCCCCGAGGGCGGCAGGGTGGCAGCGGAGTCGAGATCGCCCGGCAGCAGGCTGTCGTCAAACGAGCTGGCCTGGAAGCAGACTTGCTTTGCGGAAGAGTCGCCTGCCAACATCTTGGCCCGTTCATAGGCGCAGGCGTAGGCGCCAACAAAACTGCTGCCACTCGCTCCGAAGTTGTTCTGGCTTTGGTAATAGGCGTCGGGCCAGATACCCCACTTCGGGTAATCCGGAAAGCCGGGTTGCGGGTAGGCGAAGCGATAGTAGGACCCGGTCGCATCCGCAGTCGTGGATACGGCGATGCAAGTCATGTAGGGCGACGAAAACACGTTCTGGGTCATCAGCCAGCGGTGAGCAACTTTGTCCCACTGGGCGATAATGTCGCCGCTGTTGCTGGTTTGGCAGGCTCCGCCAAAACCTAACCAGAACGCGTTGCCCAGGACCGGCCCCGCCACAACTGCACCGGTGCTCTTGTTAAAGACGGCATACGATACGTTCACCCACTGCACCACCTGGGTGTCACCCACCGCCAGGTTCACGTCGGGAGGAGCGTCTGGAACGGAGTAGCCGGGAAAGCCGTTCCCCACGCCCAGCAGGTTCAGGCCGACGGTGGCGGTCACCAAGGGGCCGCTGGAGGAGCTCTGGAGGGCGCCGTCCTCAACGGGTCCCTGCCCGCCCCGGGCTGCCTCCATAAGTTGCCGGAGCTTGGGATACCTGACGAGCGGCGCGACATGTGCGCCCTCTTGCAGCGAAACCTGGGTTGCCATGTCGCGTAGGGGCGGTGAAATGTCAAAGTGAACGGGGTAGTTCACATCGGGATGGGTGAGCACCATCGGATGGGCGGATGTTTCCTGCGCCGACGCCAGAACTGCTGGCATCAACGCCAGAAAGATGATGGTAAGAACGCTTACCGCGATGGTTGCAAACTTGCTTTTCATGCGACCTCCTTGATGGTCGGTTGATCGACGGAATCGTTTGAGGCGGTCCTTTATCCGGGGGACAAAACAACGACCCTGAGATCGCCCTAAAGGAGCAAACGGTAGGAATCCGGCCTGTTTATTAAGATTCGCGCACAATGTGGTGACATTCTCCATCGCGTTGTTACTAGGAGCGCAGGGCGACCCGATCCGTCGGTCCCTCCGAGCAATGGATCCAAATGCGGCAAAGAGTAGCATTAGTCAGCCACTCCAACAATGACACCTAAGTGCCGGATAAGCTATTAATCCTGCTTCACGCGATGTGTCACCGTAATTCGCCGTTCTCAATAATTTCTTTTAGGAGCTTTTTCTGGCTCCGTGGAGGGTTGCTGCGTCAATGCTGCGTAAACAGGTCGTGAGCATAGAAGCAGGGCTTTGCTCACCGGCTGTTTGGAATTTAGCCGCTCAAACTAGCTGGTGAGCACGTCGCGCGCGATATGGATCTGGGGGCCCGTGGACGAAGAGGCGCGTGGGTGAATCTTACCTAGCGCAAGACAGATGCTAGAGGTGCTGGAGAGGATGCTTTAACTCGGGATTTCTTTTCGAACGCAGGCCGGTTTGGGAAGTGTGGCGCCCGGCGCCCCGTGAGTCACTCGTTCGCGCCGTTTACGAATGAGTGAGAGATCGCTCAACGGACGTAAGGAGGAAAGGACAAAATGCTCTCCCCCGAACCCTATCTCCGCTTCCTCACCTCCGCCAGCACCTCTTCCGCGTGGCCGTCGGGCTTCACGTTTTCGAAGATGTGCGCGATCTTGCCGTCCGGCCCTATGAGGAATGTCGTGCGGGCGATGCCCATCACTTTCCTTCCGTACATGTTCTTTTCTTTCAGGACACCGAACTTCTGGGCGACCTCTTTCTTCTCGTCGGCCAGCAAGGTGTACGGCAGGCCGTATTTTTCTTTAAACTTTAACTGTGCCTTCGGCGTGTCGCCGGAGATGCCCAGCACCACCAGTCCGGCCTTCTGCAATTTGCTGTATGCGTCACGGAACCCGGACGCCTCTATGGTTCAGCCGGGCGTGTTGGCTTTGGGATAGAAGAACAAGACCACGGTCTGGCCGCGGAACTGAGCGAGCGAAACCGGGTTTCCGTTTTCGTCGGGCAGGATAAAGTCGGGAGCTTTCGATTTGATTTCCATATCGCACTATCTATACCGCAAATCCGGGAAATGGGCCACCGCGGGGCTGCTGGCCATCCTGTTGCTGTCAACGTTCGTCGCGGCGCAGATTCGCGACCGCACCCAGCACTCGTCGGGCGATCAGGACCAGCAGCAGGCGCAGAGGCGCGACAAGAAGAACAAGCACGGCCCGCGCGCCATTGCCGTGGTTGAGTTTCTGCCCGGCGGCGGCACGCGGCTGGTGCCGATTGCGCTGTGGATCGACGACCACTTCTACGATGCCAGCCTGTACGGCGCAAATCCTGAGCCTATGGCGCTGGCGCCCGAAACGCTGTACCAGGCGCTGGCTTACGGCGAGCCGGCGGGATGGTTCACGGTGACCACGCCGCGAGACGTCAACGGCAATTGGGTTGCGCAGGGACAATGGAAGCCGGAAACGCCCGTTGAAGCCCGCATGGCCCAGCAGGCCGCGAAGCAGCGCAAGCTGAAGCCGAAGGCACCGGACGTGCTCAGCGACGATCCAGGGCGGCCAGTGCTGCGCCGCCCTGGAGCAAGCGATACGGCTTCTCCCAGCGCTGGAAAGAGCGGCGCGCCAGCTTCGGCCTCGGGCGGGAATTCGACTCCGTCCGGCGGCGGGAGTTCCACGGCGAACAGCAATGCTCCGCCGAAATCAGACGACGATTCCGACCGGCCCACGCTAAAAGCCTCGCCGTCGACCTCGCCGTCGGCGCCTGCGAATTCCAAGCCGAGCCTCGGCGACAATACTCAGCAAGCGAAAACGCAAGCACCAGCTTCGAATGCGTCGCCAGCGGCGTCTCCCGATGAAGACGATCCCAACCGTCCGGTACTGCGGCGAGGCAAGCCAGCCGCGCAACCGGCTGACGATACAGACAGCTTCGATGCAAGTGTGAATCAGGCAGCCAAACCAGCCGCAGGAGGCGCTGCGACCGCGACTCCCGGAGCTTCGGCCCAAGCCACACAGGCGCCGCGAGCCTACATTGCGATCTCCGATGCGAGCGACTACCAAACCCGATCTCTGCTGTATGGGATGGCGACCGGGGAAAGGGAGAGCCTGGGTGGGCCGATGTCGAGAATGGCGATGGACGCGGTCCGCAAGTACGCAAGCAAACACAATGGCCCGGCGCTGCCCAAGACAGCCGCCATCACCGACTACGATCTGCGCGGCTTCGATCTGGACTACAGTAACTCGCCCACGCTGGTGCTGAGCGCCAAACTGCCGGTGGCGCCGGCAAAGCCCACTCCCGGAGCCGAGTTCGACTACTACGTTACCGTGGTGGCCAGGGTTGATCTCAACGGCACGCCGCAGGAGATCTTCAGCATGGTCACCGACCGCAATCACCTCGACGCCTTCCCGCGCATGCAGATCATCGACGCCGTTGATGCTGACGCCAACGGCCGTGGCGACTTGCTCTTTCGCCAGTACTCGGATACCGGCATCAGCTACGCTCTGTATCGCGTGTTCCCTTATCAGATGGAGAAGATCTTCGAAGGCGGGGCGGGGATGTGAGCAGTTGTCAGTTGCCAGTTGCCAGTTGCCAGTTGTCAGACGGAAAGCCTGGCCTCCCATCCGTGCCCCTAGGCAAAGTTTCGCCGCTGAACTACAGGATGTAGCGCGACAAGTCCTGGTCCTTCACAATGTCAGTGAGGGTCTTGCGCACGTAGTCGGCATCGATGGTCACGTTCTTCTCTTTCATGTCGGGGGCCTCGAAGCTGATCTCATCCAGCACGCGCTCCATGATGGTGTGCAGGCGGCGCGCGCCGATGTTCTCCGTCCCTTCGTTCACGCGGAAGGCGAAGTTGGCCACCTCGGCCAACGCCTCGGTCGTGAATTCCAGCTTCAGCCCTTCGGTGTCGAGCAGCGCGATGTACTGCTTGGTGAGCGACGACTTGGGCTCGGTGAGGATCTTGATGAAGTCTTCGACCGTCAGCGATTGCAACTCGACGCGGATGGGGAAGCGCCCCTGCAATTCGGGGATCAGGTCGCTGGGCTTGGACACGTGGAATGCGCCCGCAGCGATGAACAGGATGTGGTCGGTGCGCACCATGCCGTAGCGCGTGTTCACCGTGGTGCCCTCGACGATGGGCAAAATGTCGCGTTGCACGCCTTCGCGCGAAACGTCCGGTCCATGGCCGCCTTCGCGCCCGGCAATCTTGTCGATTTCGTCGAGGAAGATGATGCCCGAGTTCTCCACGCGCTCCACGGCAATGCGCGTGACCTGGTCCATGTCAATCAGGCGCTGCTCTTCTTCCTGGATGAGGTACTCGAACGCCTCGCTGACCTTCATCTTCCGCTTTTTGGTGCGCTGGCCGAAGATGTTGGGCAACATGTCTTTCATGTTGACGTCCATCTCCTCGACCCCCTGATTGGTGATGATCTCGAACGCAGGCATCGATTTTTCGCGGACGTCCAGCTCGACGATGCGCTCGTCGAGCTTGCCCTCGCGCAATTGCTGGCGGAATTTTTCGCGGGTGCGCGATCCGGGTTCGCCAGCCAGCAAGGGTTCGCTGCCGATATTGAATCCGATCTGCTGCGGGTCGTGGGCGACAGGACGAGTCTGCACCGGAGCGGGCATGGCCGGCAGCAGCAGGTCGAGCAAGCGCTCTTCGGCGTTGAGTTCGGCCTTGTCGGCGACGTCTTCCAGCTTCTCTTCGCGCACCATGTCGATGGCGATCTCCACCAGGTCGCGGATCATGGACTCGACATCACGGCCCACGTAGCCGACCTCGGTGAACTTGGAAGCCTCCACCTTCATGAAGGGAGAATTGGCCAGCTTCGCCAGCCGGCGGGCGATCTCAGTCTTGCCCACGCCCGTGGGTCCAATCATGATGATGTTCTTGGGGATCACTTCTTCGGCGAGCTCGGCCGTGAGCTTCTGGCGGCGCATGCGATTGCGCAGGGCGATGGCCACGGCGCGCTTCGCCTGGTCCTGCCCCACAACATACTTGTCAAGTTCGCGCACGATCTCGCGCGGGGTCAATTCGTCGAGTGCGACGTGTTCGTCATCTGCGGTTGCGGGTAGATAAATAGCCAATGAATTTACCTCTTGCGGCCGGAAGGCCGGGACCATTGAGTTCTTGTATGAGCAGTGCCCTATTTTGTGATTTCTGAGTTGTCATCACGAACGGCCTTCAGGCCGTAAGGGATCTGTTGTTTTTCTACAGCATTGCTCCTAACGCAAACAAAAGCAGATTCCTCGCTTCGCTCGTAATGACAATTCCTGAGGGGCATTATTTACCCCGCGATTTTCTCTCAGAGTGAACAGCGGCCTCCGCTACATCCCCGGCATCTTCATGCCCGCCAGCCGGCGCGCGAAGCTGGGCTTGCCCATGCTCTTGAACATCTTTCGCATCTGGGCATACTGGCGCAACAGGTGGTTTATTTCCTGGACGCTGGTCCCCGAGCCGCGGGCGATGCGCTTGCGCCGGCTGCCATTGATCGACTCGTGATGCTCGCGTTCGTACGGCGTCATGGAGTTGATGATCGCTTCCACGCGGCCGAGTTGCTTTTCGTCCACTTTGTCCGCCCCCGACTTCTGCAGGTTGGCGAACGGCCCGATCTTGGGCATCATGCCCATGATGCTCTGCAACGAGCCGAGTTTTTTCACCTGGCGTAACTGATCGCGAAAATCCTCCAGCGAGAAGCCGTCGGCGCTGAGCGCCTTCTGGGCAAACTCTTCCGACTTCTTCTTGTCGAGGTGGGCTTCGGCCTTCTCGATCAGCGACAGGATGTCGCCCATCCCGAGAATCCGTCCCACAATTCGGTCGGGATGAAATAATTCCAGGGCATCGTACTTTTCGCCCATGCCAATGAACTTGATGGGCTGCCCGGTGACCTTGCGGATGGAAAGGGCTGCGCCACCACGGGCATCGCCATCCATCTTGGTGAGTATCACGCCGGTGAGCGTCAGCTTCTTGTGGAACTCGTCGGCCGACTTTACCGCGTCCTGGCCGGTCATGGCGTCGGCGACGAAGAGGATCTCCTGCGGATTGAGGATCTTCTTCAGCGACTGCATCTCGTCCATCAATTGCTCGTCGATGTGCAGCCGGCCGGCGGTGTCAACGATGAGCACGTCGCAGGCGTTATTGATGGCCTCGCGCCGGGCTTCCTTCACCAGCCGTTCGACAGTCGCGGTGTTCGATTCCTCGACCTTGCCTTCGTAGATATGGGCCTTGATGGCCTGCGCAACCACCTTGAGCTGCTCCCGCGCCGCCGGGCGGTAAACGTCAACCGAGACCAGCATGGGCCGGTGCCCGCCTTGCTTAAGCCAGTTCGCCAGCTTGCCCGAAGTGGTGGTCTTGCCCGAACCCTGCAGACCCGCCATCAGCACAACCGTGGGCGGCTGGGAGGCGAACTTCAGCTTGGCTGAGTCTTTGCCCAGGACGGCGATCAGTTCGTCGCGAACAATCTTGACCACCTGCTCGGCGGGCGAGAGCGCGGTCAGCACTTCCTGGCCCAGCGCCTTCTCGCGAATGTGCTCGATCAATTCTTTGACGACGTTGAAGTTAACGTCGGCTTCGAGCAGCGCCATGCGGATTTCTTTCAGCGCTTCGCCGATGTTTTCTTCCGTCAGGGAGCCTTGTCCGCGCAAATTCTTAAAGGCACGCTGCAGCTTATCGGTAAGGTTCTCAAACATGGTCAGGAGTCCACAGCTCAGGCTGGGTGGGCGGAAACCCGCGGTTTCCACGCTGAAATCAGGATATCACGCAGGTACGTAGTTGATTCGTCTAGCTCGTTCTGGCGTCGTAATCGCCGGCCTTCAGCGCTGTTCGTCGTTTAATGTTCCCTTATCGTTCCGCTTAGACTAGCGCGACCTCGCGGTCGAAATTAGGCTTCTTCTCCGCATGGAGTTTGAGTGCGACGCCACAAACCGCAGCGATGCGCTCCAGCATCATGAGCGAGTGCCCGGTATACTCGGCATCTTCCAAGCGAGCAATCACGGACTGCGTCGTGCCCGCTTTCTTGGCAAGTTCAGCCTGAGTCAGACCGGCACCTTCCCGCATTTCGCGCACCAATAAGGCCAGATCAATTTGGTGCAGGGCGTGCGCGAAGGTCTTACGGTAGGTGACGCTCTCACGTGCGCGCTGCTCGACAATTTCATTGTGTTTGTCACGCTTGACGGTTTGTTTCATAGGCCCAACTCCTTCAGGATAGCTTCTCTTTCTTCTGCGGTCCCGTGTAATGGTTCCGATATTTCATCCACAGCTTCCGGAGCTGCTCTGCCCTTGTAATCTCACCTGGCGGAGTCTGCCCCGTCTTCTTCTGAAATCCCGACGCAATCACGATCAGCATGCCCGGCTGGTAGAAGAACAGGACCCGAAAGATCCGGTCGAATTGTTTGACTCTCAGCTCGAATATGTCATCCGTGAGCTTCTTAACGAATTTTCCCTGCATCCGGTTGCCATAGATGCGCAAGCGCTCGATGAACGCGTCTATGCGGGCGGCTGCTTTGTCATCCAGCGAATCCACGAACTCGCGGGCGGGGGCCCGCCGGTTTGGCAGCTCGACGTACTCAATCGTGAATTGACCGCTCAATTCTGAAACTGCCTCGATATTGACTTATCGCATAATTGCTATAATGCTGTCAACGGGGTACGCAGGACGGGGAGACAATGCGGGGTACTCCAATTCCATCCTGTTTCACCGCAAACCCTGGCTCGCCGCGCTGCGATACACCTCAGCCGCCGCAACCACGGTGTTGTAGTGAATGGTCACGGTGTCTTCGATGTGGATCGCATAACCGCCGGCGTAAGTGACCATCACGGGGATGTCGCGCGCACGGGCGACGCGAAAGACAAGCTCGTCGCGTTGCTTCAACCCGGCGATGGACAGGTTCAGGCCGCCAAGCTGGTCCTGGGCGTAGGGATCGGCGCCCGCAACGTAGCAGATCAGCTCCGGCTCAAACTGCCGCAAACCGGAACTCAGAGCGTTATCGAGCCAGGCCAGATATTCGGCATCGCCGCAGCCGTCAGGCAGGTTGACGTCGATGGAGGACGGTGGCTTGATGAAGGGATAGTTGTTCTCCTGATGCAACGAAATCGTGAACACATCGTTGCGCGGGCCTTCGGTCATGGTGGTCCGCTGCGGAGGCCGCAAGGTCGCAGCCGGCCACGAGGGCAAAGTGTTCGGGGTGGCCGGCGGACTTCCACTTCCAATTCCAAAGATAACGGCGGTACCGTTTGCCTGATGTACGTCGCAATCCACCGTCATGGCGCGACGAATTTTGCCGCGCTTCTGCATGGTACGAATAGCGACGGCAATATCGTTGATCATGCAGAAGCCTTCGCCGTAATCGGGAAAGGCGTGGTGAAATCCGCCTCCCATGTTGATGCAGACGCCATCTTGCAGCGCGCGTTCGGCTGCCAGGACCGAGCCTCCAGTGTGGAGCATGAAGGCATCCACCACCGGCGGCGAGCATGGAATCTCCATCTTCAACTCCTCGAGCGCGCTTAGGGTGCCTTCCATCAACTTGTTCAGGTAAAGCGGCGAATGCACCAGCAGGACGTCGGCTTTGGTGGCCGGTTGTGGAACCACAAAGTCAGGGTCTTGGGCGATGCCTTCCTGCAGCAGGCGTTCGCGAATGAGGCGAAACTTGTCGGCGCGAAAAATGTGCTCGCCGATGGGCAGGAAATATTTTTCGCTATAGACGAGTTTGAAGGGCAACATGGGCCGACAATCCGGGGCGCTCACAACCAACCCATGATTTTAGACCTGAGCGGCAAATGTCGCGCAGGGTGCAGCTACCTGAGCCAAAATTCCGAGTGCTAGCCGGCGTTTTCGCAAGAACGCCGCCGTATTCATTTACCATGAGGCTGCATGGCGTCCACCGCTCACCTGGTCACGTTCCGCCGGGCCGCCGGCTATAATCCGCTCGCCACCGCGGGCATGGCGATGGTCGCCATCTTCGTGTTGTGCGCGCTGTTCGCGCCCTGGATCGCCCCCCAGGATCCCGCGCAGATCGACCTGCCGGCGCGCCTGATGGGCCCCTCGGCTTCGCACTGGTTTGGCACCGATGAACTGGGACGCGACATTCTCTCGCGCATCGTCTACGGGGCCCGCATCTCGATGCTGGTTGGCAGTTGCGTGGTCGCGGCATCGCTCACGCTGGGACTCATCTTCGGCTCCATCGCCGGCTACTACGGTGGAGTCACCGACCGCGTGCTCAACGTGATCGTGATGAACGCCTTCATGTCATTCCCCGGGATCCTGCTGGCGATCGCGTTTGTGGCGTTCCTCGGGCCCGGCATCTTCAATCTGATCCTGGCGCTCTCGATCGGGGGATGGGTGGGCTATGCCCGATTGGTTCGCGCGCAAGTGCTGGCGGTGCGCGAACGCGAGTTCGTGGAAGCCGCGCGCGCGCTAGGCGCGAGCGACCTGCGGATCATCGTGCGGCACATTCTTCCCAACATTATTCAGCCCATTATCGTGCAGGCGGCGATCGGCATGGCGGGCGCCATCCTGGCCGAAGCCACCATGAGCTTCCTCGGACTGGGCGTGCCCCCGCCGGCGGCCAGTTGGGGTTCGATGCTGAACGACGGGCGCTCCCACCTGTTCGATTCGCCGCACCTGGTGCTCTTGCCCGCCGCCGCCGTTATGCTGGCGGTGCTGTCGTTCAACTTTATCGGCGACGGCCTGCGCGATTATCTCGATCCGCGATCCAGGATCGCGGTTGGGCTGTAGTGGCTCGCTAGTGTCCGAAGGGAATGCCTTGCAGGGGCGGACAAAAAGCAGATCCCTCAGCCGCGCTTGGTCGCTACGCTCCTGCGCGCGGCTTCGTGATGACAATAAGGAGAGAGGAGGCTATCGGCGCGGCTGAAGCCGCGCCCTTTCGAAGCAGCATGTCAACAGAGCCAGGCGATCCTTGGTTTCCAGCCACTAACCACTAATCCCTAGCCACTGGTTTATAGTGGTCTGTGCTGCCGGTGAAATCTTCCTGCTCTCGTAACATTCGGATTCCGCTGTTCGCCCTTGCAGTGGTTTTGCTCGTGCTGGGCTGCGCCTGCAGGCGCGGGGCCCTGGCCAAACACGAGTACATGTACGTCTCAGCCCAGGAGACCAGCCTGCGCGACCGGGTGGCCACCATGTACAACAAGATCGGCACGGTGCACAGCGGCGATCGCGTGGAAGTTCTGGAGAAGCAACGGCGTTTCCTGCGGGTGCGGACGGACAGCGGACAGGAAGGCTGGATCGAGGAGCGCAGCCTGGTCCCCCAGGAGGTTTACGATGCCTCCCAGAAGTTGGCCAGCGACAATGCCAGCCAGCAAGTGCAGGCCCACGGCACGGCCCGCGCCGAACTCAACATGCATATAATCCCGTCGCGCGAAGGCGACCACCTTTATCAGCTCAAGGACGGCGAGAAAGTTGAGATCCTGAGGCGCGCTACGGCGGAGAAGAACCCGCCGAAATCTGTGCCTGCGAATGCGACACAAAGCCCGAAGCCTTCCGCGCCGCCGTTGGTTAAGCCGTCTGCTTCGAGCAAGGCGCGCGCCAGCGAATCGGGCAAGCCGCCCGAGCTTCCTAAGCCGATCATGGAAGACTGGTATCTGGTGCGCACCTCCGCTGGGCATGTGGGCTGGGTGCTGCTGCGCATGATCGACCTCGATATCCCGCTGGAGGTTGCGCAATATGCCGAGGGGCAGCGCATCATGGGCTACTTCGTGCTGAACACGGTGCAGGAGGAAGACAAGCAGGTGCCGCAGTACCTGGTGCTGTTGAACGAGCCCAAGGACGGACTGCCCTGGGACTTCAATCAGATTCGAATCTTCACCCGGAACCGGGCCAAGCATCGCTACGAAACCGCTTATCGGGAGCGCAATTTGGAGGGCTACTTCCCGGTTAAGACTGGCCATCAGGATTTCGGCAAAGAAGGCGACCTGCCGACCTTCACCATCCGCAAGAAAAATGACGATGGCCAGATGGTGGACATCACCTACAAATTGAACGGCCCTATCGTGCGCCGGGTCATGACGCCGGAAGAAGAGGCTGCGGAAAAGGCCAGGCACGGGGCCGGGTTGGCCGCTCACTACGCACAGCGCAAGAAGCAGGCGCCAGCGCATCCGCGCCACAAGCGCAAGTGAGAGCTGTGATGTCGCTCTATCGGCTGTAGAACGCGGCGATGGCGGCCACCACGCGTTGCTGTTCGTCCTCGCGCAGCTCGGGAAACATGGGCAGCGCCAGGACTTCTGTTGACGCGCGCTCCGACTCGGGAAGGTCGCCCGCTTTATAGCCGAGGTAAGTAAAGCATTCCTGCAAGTGCAGCGGGACGGGATAGTAAATCTCCGTTCCGATTCCCTGCTGGGTCAAGAAGGCCCGCAATTCATCCCGTCGCAAGGCCCGCACCACGTACTGGTGATAGATGTGATACGCCTCGGGCGCCGTAGCCAGCAGCGCGATGGGCGCCTGTGCGCTCACCGACTGCTCGCCGCTTTGCGCCAGGCCCGAACTGATGAATAGACCCTGATAGCGCCGGGCCAGCATCCGGCGCGCCAGGTTCCAGTCATCAATGTGCTTCAGCTTCACCCGCAGCACCGCAGCCTGCATGGCATCGAGGCGGCTGTTCCAGCCAATCTCTTCGTGGTAATACCGTTGCCGGCTGCCGTGATTGCGCAAACGTCGAACGCGCGCCGCCAGCTCCTCGTCATTGGTGGTGACGCATCCGCCATCGCCATAGGCGCTCAGGTTCTTGGTGGGATAAAAGCTGAACGCGGCGGCCTTGCCCAGCGCTCCCGCCTTCTTCTCGCGCCATTTCGCGCCGAAAGCCTGCGCAGCATCCTCGACCAGGCTGGCGTCGTAGTGCTCGGCGAGGTGGGCGAATTTGTCCATGTTGGCGCACTGCCCGTACAGGTGCACCGGCATCACCGCGCGGAACTGGTACGAACGCGCATCCTGCAGCGCCCTCTCGGTCGCTTCGGGATCGAGGTTCAGGGTTGCCGGATCGATGTCAACCAGTATCGGAGTGGCGCCACAGCGCATGATCGAACTCCCCGTGGCGAAGAAACTGAACGGCGTGGTGATCACGCACGCCTCCGGCCCAGCCCCGGCGGCCACCAGCGCCAGCCAGCAGGCGTCAGTTCCCGACGCGCAGCCAACGCTCGCGCCTACCCCCAGGTAGTTTGCAGACTCGCGCTCGAAGCCCTCGAGTTCGGGGCCGCCGATGAAGTGCTGGGTAGTCAGCACACGTTCGATGGCCGCGTGGACCTCGTCCTTGATGGTCTCGTATTGACGAGCGAGGTCAAGCATGGGAACAGGCTCGCGCGGGGTCGCGGAACCCACAGACGATTGCGGCGAGGTCGATGACATGACGAAAGTTTGATTCTATAGCGAATTGTCGGTTGGTGTAGGCAGACCGGTGTAGGTGACTGAAGCGGCCGGTGGTCGCTCAGCGTCCGGAGTGCGGATTACTCGCCAAGAACCGGCGTTCCCGGGATTGTGAGTGTAATGGGGATTTATCAACAGTGATGTTGGAGACCCGGGAGTTGGAGACCTCAATTCATGGGAAGCCCTGTTCTCATCAAGTGACATTCCAAGTAGACCGTATGCCAGGAGGAGCCAAGTTCGTCCTCGTGATGGCACTCCATCAAGCTTCGGTTGAACCGGAATCTCAGCTCAGCGGATGCGAAGACGGAGGCAACATCGACTTACCTACAGCACGTATTTGAGGGCAGCGCGCGTCCGTTCATTTCATTTGCAGAGCCCAGGGCTGATTCCTATCTGCTCACGCGCCAGTGTGACCCAGGTCACGGTAAATGCTTGCGCCGTTCTGCTAAACTACCGCGGTAAAAACCTTCCAGTACGTGCTCCCATCCTGAGACTCAACCGCGCCTGATTGAAGCGCGCCTCGCCCAGAAAGAGAGAAGACCCATGAAACCAGCAACGCAATGCAAGTGGGCAGGGGTGGTGTCTCTTTTGCTGAACCTGGTGGCGATTGTCCTCACCGCTGCACCTGCCGCAGCGACCCAGTACGCCTACGTGACGAATCCAGGTTCAAACAACGTATCGGTCATGGACACAGCCAGCAAAATAATCGTCGCCACCATTCCGGTCGGAGAATTCCCCGCCGGTATGGCCATTACGCCTGATGGAACGTTTGCCTATGTGGCGAATTTCCACTCCAATACCGTGTCAGTGATCGACATGGCAACGAACATCGTGTCGATGACTGTCACGGTGGGGCTGAACCCGCAGGATGTGGCTATTACACCGGATGGGGCATTTGCCTATGTAACAAATGACGGTTCCAATACGGTCTCCGTGATCGACACGGCTAGCAATACCGTGGCCACCACGTTTGGAGTCGGAGTAAATCCCGCCCTGGTGGCCATCACGCCAGATGGAGCCTTTGCCTACGTGACCAATTTCGGTTCCGATACAGTGTCGGTAATCGCCACGGTAACTAACACGATTGTTGCGACGGTCCCGGTTGGCTCGCAGCCCCAGTGTCTTGCCATCACGCCCGACGGCGCCTTTGTGTATGTGAACAATAGGCTCTCGAGTACGGTGTCGGTGATCGCCACAGCAACGAATAGAGTCGTGGCTACCATACCTCTCCCAGTGGGATCGTACCCCAATGGAATTGCCATTACTCCCAATGGGGCCTTTCTATACGTGTCGGAATGGGGCTCCGGCACCGTGTCGATAATCGACACGCTATCCAACGCGATCGTGGGTACGGTTGTCGTTGGATCCTATCCTTGCGGTGACGCCATCACACCCGACGGCGCTTTTGCCTATGTGGCAAACTCCGGGTCCAACACCGTCTCCGTAATCGACACGGCGAGCAACACCGTAGTAGCCACGGTTACGGTGGGAATTGCTCCGGTGTGGGTATCGATTACGCCCACCATTCCCCCGCCGCAGCCAGTCCAATTCGTTCCGGTAACTCCCTGCCGTCTGGTGGACACCCGGCCGCAGTACGGCGGCGGCGGGCCCATTCCAGGAGGGACCTTCAAGACCCTTCACCTCCCTCAGTTGGCACAATCGAAAGGCTGTGCCGATCTGTCCACTGCGGTTGCCTATTCGCTGAATGTAGCCGTCGTGCCCCACGGGTATCTGGGGTATTTGACCATGTGGCCAACGGGCAAGCACCAGCCTGTCGTATCTACGCTGAATTCTCTGGATGGGCGCATCAAGGCTAACGCCGCGATTTTGCCGGCGGGATATCAGGGCGCGATCAACGTGTATGTCACCAATACCACGGATGTGGTTCTGGACATCGATGCGTATTTCGCCCCCGTCAGCAGTTCAACGCTGGCTTTCTATCCGCTGACCCCGCCTTGCCGCGTGGCAGACACGCGCAGATCCGACTTCCCGCCCGGGCTGGGCACGCCGCACCTCACCGGCGGCGCCCAGCGCGATTTCCCGGTGCTGTCCAGCACCTGCGGCATTCCCGGCACCGCGCAGGGGTACTCGCTGAACTTGACCGCCGTGCCTTACCCGCCGGGTTCCGGCAGCCCCTTGGGCTATCTGGAGGTGTGGCCCACAGGCCAGCAGCCCCAGCACCCGGTCTCCACGCTGAATAACCTGACGGGAACCATTGTGGCCAACGCCGCGCTGGTGCCCGCAGGCACGGATGGAAAGATCACCGTGTACCCCAGCAACAACACCGAACTGGTCATCGACGCCAACGGCTACTTCGCGCCCGCCGCAGAAGGCGGGTTATCGCTGTATCCGGCGGCGCCCTGCCGGGTGATCGACACCCGCAAGATAGGTAGTGGGCAGCCCTTCAGTGGAACACTGAGTCCACCAGTGGATGTAGTTTACAGCGTCTGTGCCCCGCCCAGCACAGCGCAAGCCTATGTGTTCAATGCTACGGTGGTACCGGTGGGAGGGCTCGGCTATCTGACGCTTTGGCCGGATGGCGAGAGCCAGCCAGTGGTCTCGACCCTGAACGCAATCGACGGAGCGATCACCAACAACATGGCGATTGTGCCCAGCACGAACGGAAAGGTCGATGCTTATGCGTCAGGAATTACCCAATTGATCCTGGACATCTCCAGCTATTTTGCGCCGTAGGGCTGCAGGGGAGAAATGGGGGGCGATCAGTGATGGTCGTCCCAACCGCGAGGGTTGGCTGTCCGTAGATAGCTGGCGTGAACAGGCGTTATCACAACCGATCCTGGCAAGAAACAACGGGTATGCGCTGTTTACCTCCCCGCAAACAAAATGTAATGGCTGGCTGCCCCCATGAAGAACAGCATGGGGAACGACACCCAGAAATTCAGGCGGGTACACAGCAGCGCAATTCTCGCCACCTTGGGCGCTTCCGGCGGCATCGCCGTTCCCTGGCTGGCGTTGGCCTCGGTCCAGCGGATCAACTTCTTCTGCATGCGCCACACCACGCCCCAAACGTTCAGCAGCATGAACCAGCCCAGTCCGCCGCCAATGCCGATCGCCAGGGCGCGATTGCTCTCCCAGCCATTCTGGTTCAAGGCCAGAAAAATGTACGCCGCCGCGGCCAGCGCGATCCCCACGATGATGCCCAGCACGGGCCCTTTCCTGGGCACCTCGGCGGGGGACATCAGGGCTCCCATCTCAATGACGAACGCCAGCGTCCACAGCCCGAAGAACGTGCCGAACATCATCCCAGCAGAGGCCGGCTCGCCCGCCGACACCGCATTGCGAACGTCGCTGGCCACGATGTGCATCCAGTAGGCGATGCCGGCCAGGAGGGTCACCACCGCGCTCCAGCGAAACCACCACAAGGCCCGCCGCATCAGCTTGGGAACGACAATTCCGCGCGTTTTCCCGTCGAGTTCCTGCACGAACGGCACACCCACCAGGTTGAAGAAGTACAACAGGCCGATCCAGGTGATGCCGGCGATAAAGTGGATCCAGCGAAGCACCATCAGGGCGGTTGCTTCGCCGCCGGGGAATTGGATCGCGGGCGAGAGGAGTAGCGCCACTAGCCGAAAATTCATCTGTTGTTCACCTACCTTAGACCCGCATCCCACGCTGTGCTTTGGGATTCGGAGCGGTGGGCGAATTCTACATCACAGGGCCTTGTGCTGGTTGCAGTTGAAATCGCGCGGTCGCCGCCTTATCGTAAAGTGGCTTATGATTGCTTCTGCGGCCGTGGCCTATTCGGCTGCGGACGGGTTTCTACAGGCCCGGAATCGTACCGGGTGGCGAATCTGGGGCTGTGCTGTTTTTTGCATGTTGCCAGGGAGGAAGGCCTATGGAGAACAAGGCAGCACAGAACATACAGGACGGATTTCTAAATACCGCCCGTAAAGACAAGTTCGTAGTTGCCATTTACCTGCTCAGCGGGGTGAAACTGACGGGAAGAATTCGCTCCTTCGACAAGTATTCCATCGTTCTGGACACCAACAACCAGGAGCAATTGATTTTTAAGCACGCCATTTCCACTGTGGTTATGTCGCGTTCCAGCCATTCCGAACGTCACGTTGAGCAGCACGTGTTGACGGAACCAGCGGCTGCGGCGGAGGCCGCGACCACAAACACGACCGAGACCGCGAACACGACCTCCGAGGGCTAGCCTATTTCTCGCGCGGATGGCATGAACTCCCGAGCGAATGGCCGCTCATGGCGAACCGGCCAGGGCGAGCCGGAACGCGCCTTCCTGGTTGGGGTGGAATTCTCCTCCCGGTCAGCGGCGGGACGCGATACCCAAACCCGTGGCTCGCAGGGTCGGCCAGGAGAACCCGATACATCGCTGCTTCCTCGGCAGCAATCTACTGGCAAAGTTCCCCCCAGCGCGCGCGTGGCGCGCAGCGTCGCCGCCTCTCATCTGAACGCAGAGGGGCAGGAGCATCGCGGATTTTCCGCCGAGGAGTCGATGGCCGAATTACGCGAGTTGGCCACCAGCGCGGGAGCGGCCGTCATCGGCGAGTTCCAGCAGCGGCGCCAAAAGCCGGACCCCGCTACACTCATCGGCAGCGGCAAGCTGGAGGAACTGAAAGGCGCCGTCGCTTCCAGTGCGCCCGATCTGGTCATCTTCGATCACGACCTCACGCCCTCGCAGCAGCGTAATCTGGAGCGCGGGCTCGACCTGCGAGTAATCGATCGCACCCAACTCATCCTCGACATTTTTGCCCGTCACGCGCGCACCCGTGAGGGGCAGCTCCAGGTGGAGCTGGCGCAACTGCAATACCTGCTGCCGCGACTGGCGGGACGCGGCGTGCAGATGTCGCAGCTCGGCGGCGGCATTGGAACCCGTGGCCCCGGTGAAACCCAGTTGGAGACCGACCGCCGCAAAATCTACCGGCACATTCGCCACGTGAAAGAGCAGCTGGAAAATGTCCGCCGCATCCGCGGGCAGCAGCGGCAGCGGCGCGAGTCGGTTCCCATCGCAACCGTGGCGCTGGTCGGCTACACCAACGCGGGGAAGTCAACCTTGTTCAATGCGCTCACCCAGGCCGGGGTGCTGGAGAGCGAGCGCATGTTCGCCACGCTCGATCCCACACTGCGTAGCGTGACCCTGCCTTCACGGCGGCAGGTCCTGCTGTCTGACACTGTGGGATTCATCCGCAACCTGCCGCACACGCTGGTTTCGGCGTTTCGCGCCACCCTGGAAGAGGTACAGCGCGCTTCCTTGCTATTGCATGTGTCCGACGTCACCAGCCCGACGGCGGCCGAGCAGCAGGCGCAGGTCGAAGAAGTATTGCGCGAGCTGGAATCCCAGGACAAGCCGCGGCTCTACGTGATGAACAAAGTGGATCTGCTGCCGGAGAAGAAACGCGAGAGCCTGCGCGATACGGCAAGCGTGATCCACGTCTCGTCCACAAAGGGGTTTGCACTCGACAGATTATTGGAGCGTATCGACGAACTCATCGCCGAGGATCCGGTGCGCCGGGTGCATTTGCGCGTGCCTCAGTCGGAAGGCAAAGCGCTGGCGGCGCTCGATGCCAAGTCCGTGGTATTTGCGCGGGAGTATCGCGACGGCTACGTCGAACTGGAAGTGCAAGCCCCGGAATCGCTGCTGCGGAAGCTGAAGAGCTTTGTCAGGGAGTGAGCGATCCAACCGCTGGCATCGCTGGAGTAGGATAGATTCCATGACTTACCGCGTGGTGCTATTACCCTCGGAAGAAGGCTTTGCGGTGTCCTGTCCCGGGCTGCCCGGTTGCTGGTCACAGGGCGCCGACGAGCAAGAAGCCTTGCAGAACATTCAGGATGCCATTCGCGAATATTTGGAAGCAGTTACCGAACTTATGCGCGGCCAAGTTGTGCGTGAGGTCGAAGTGAAAGTCGGTTAATGGGCAAGCTTCCAGGAATTCCCACCTTCAGGCTGTTCGTGCCCTGGATGCGCGTTCCCGCGTCGGCCTGTTCGTCGGCGTGATAGCTGGAGGATGAAGTCGTCCGCTAGGGTTTGTGCTGTGGCAGAGGGAGGATTTGCAGCCAAGGGACCTTTTTGAAGTCCTTCACGTCGGCCGTAACCAGGACATTGCTTCTTCCGGTAAGCGCCGCAGCGAAGCAGTCGGCGTAAGGCAGCTTGTACCCCGACTTTATCTGGGCCGCGATTTCCGTCATCGGTTCATCCGCGATCACAATGCTCAAGGGCAAGAGACGAACTTGTGACATGGCCACTTGCGCTTCCCTAAAGCCCTTGCGAAGCGCCAGGCTGTAATAAACTTCTCCCCAATTAATCACCGAGATCAGTAAAGTCGTTCCGGTGTCACGGGCCCGTTGGAACACCCTCTCCACAATCTCGGCTCCGGGCTGACCCATCAAGAAACGGTAGAGCGCATTGGCGTCGAGCACGTGGCGCTTCATCAAAGCTCCCGGTCGGGGTCGCGCTCCAGTTTTGATGGCATACCCAATCTTGCGAAGCTTCCCCGCATGCTCCTGATGAAGGCGTCGGTAACAGGTTGGAGGAGCAGCCGGCCTTCGTCTTCGACAAAAGCGATCTTTGTCCCTTGCTTGATGTCAAGACGTTCCCGGATATCGGCGGGAATGACGACTTGGCCCTTGGCGTTTACGGCTGAGTATTCAATGTTGCTCATGGTAGTAGATTATACCACAGAGTAATACGGCAATGATGAAGTATGACTATTTTTACAAAGTACCACGTGGCAGATCAAACCCCCCTCGATTCGAACTACATCATCCGGATGCCGGCATCGGCCTGCTCGTCGGCGTGATAGCTGGAGCGCACCAGCGGGCCGGACTCGACATGGCGGAAACCCATCTGCAAGGATTCGTCTTTGAGGAAGCGGAACTCGTCGGGCGTGTACAAGCGCGCTACGGGAAGGTGGTCCTTCGAAGGCCGCAGGTACTGGCCGATGGTGATGATATCGACGTTGTGGGCCGCGAGATCGCGGAAGACTTCGAGCAGTTCGCCGGTGCTCTCGCCCAGACCGACCATCACGCCGCTCTTGGTCGGAATCGCCGGGTTCATTTCCTTGGCGCGCTGCAGCAGCCGCAACGTGCGCTCGTAACGCGCGCCTGAGCGGGCGACGCGGTACAGGCGAGGCACGGTCTCGGTGTTGTGGTTCAAGATGTCGGGCCTGGCGTCCATCACGATGCGCAGCGGCTCTTCCAATCCCTGAAAGTCGGGAATTAGCACTTCCACGCGGCATCCGGGAACGCGCCGCCGGATTTCGCGGATGGTGTCGGCGAAGACGCGCGCCCCGCCGACGTTGTCGTCGTCGCGATTGACGCTGGTGACGACGGCGAACTTCAGCCCCAGCTTCTCCACCGCTTCGGCGACCCGGCGAGGCTCTTCAAAATCGATCGGCTGCGGGCGGCCTTTCGGCACGGCGCAAAAGCCGCAGCGCCGGGTGCAGAGATTGCCCAGCAGCATGAAGGTCGCGGTGCGATGGTTCCAGCACTCGCCGATATTGGGACAATGCGCCGACTCGCAGACGGTGTTCAACTCCAGGTTGCGTGCCAGGGTCTTAAGGTTGTGGTAGTTCTCGCCCATGGGCGCTCGCGCCTTCAGCCATTCCGGCTTGGGCGCCGGACGGCGCGGGCCAATCTCGATCTGGATCAGGTCGGGAGCAGTAGCCATGGGACGTGACTATTGTACAAGTACGGAAGCTGTCAGCCGTCAGCTCTCAGCTATCAGCTGTCAGCCGAGAGCTTCCTCAACATAACTTCGATTCATGCTAGCTACGAGGGGACTCACAACGCAGGAATGTCAAGCCTTAGTCGATTGCACCAGTGGATTAGTCGGGTTGGGTTTGGCTGATAGCTGATAGCTGATGGCTGACAGCTTCTACAACGTATGCAAATACGCGATCAGATCGTCCAGTTGCTGCTGTGTCAGCTTGTTCTGGAACGCCGGCATCTTGGTACGGCCCAGCAGGATGATGTCGGTGACCCTGTCGTCGTTGGCGGGAATGCCGTTTTTCATGAATGGCTTTTTGAACAGCCCGTTCAGGCTGGGTCCGCGCAGGTCATGGGTACTGTAGGCGTAATGGCACTCAGCACAACGCGCGTCGTAAACCCGCCGGCCTTGCGCCTGCTGCGGAGTCAGCCCCAGCTCGGCGTCGCTCTTACGGGGCTCGGAATCGCAGGCCACAAAGATGGTGATCACGATCAGAATAATTGCAGTCAACAGGGCAAAAGGCGCGGGTTTTGGTCTCGGCATTTTTCCAGGTCTCCGGGCAAATCTGTGCCGCCACTGCGGCCCGGGCAGAGTTAGAATACACCTCGCATGACAGTTGCTCTCAAACGGGTTTACGCCGAGCCGTCGCCGCAGGATGGCACGCGCGTGCTGGTGGACCGGCTGTGGCCGCGCGGCTTGACGAAGTCCGACGCCGCGCTCGATGCCTGGCTGAAGGACCTGGCGCCTTCGAATGAGCTGCGTAAGTGGTTTCACGCGCATCCCCAGCAGTGGAACAAGTTTCGCGAAAAGTATCTTAAGGAGCTTACGACCGAGGCAGCGGACGCAGCGCTGCAACGGCTTTATGAGTTACAGAAGAAACGCCGCCGCCTGACTTTGCTGTTCGCCTCCAAGAACGAAGAGCGCAACAACGCGCTGGTGTTGAAGCAACTGATCGACGGCGGGCGCAAGCCTCCCACCGGGACCGGCCCCATCCGCGCCGCGGCCACCAAGCGCGGGCGCGCCGCGCGGCCGCGATAAGCTCCATGGTCCTGCGGCCCGAAACTCAACCTGCCCACGCCGATAACGGGTCCGGCTCCGCTTGGGAGGCCGTGGCCCGCGCCCAGAAAATCACCTCGGCGAGGTATCATCTGGTGCGCCAGCCCGAGCACGCGCGGGTTTCCGGCGACATAGCCCGGCAGCTTGCGATTGCGGGCGCCCCTGCGATGGACGACGACATCGTGCGCGGCATCAGCTTGCACGATGAGGGCTGGAAAGATTTCGACGACGGAAGCGAGCGGCTGAGCGTGACTTCCGCAACCTATTCCCGCGAAAATGTCGCTCTGAGCGCAGAGGGCAGGCCGCTGTCGTTTCTGGAGATCAAGGCGGGTGATTTCCTGCGGGCGTGGCGAGGCTCGATTGATGCCGCCGAGGCGGTCGCGCCGATTGCGGCGCTGATCGTCAGCGGGCACTTCTGCCGGCTGGGCAAGTTTGGGATCAGCCTGGGCACATACCCGGTGCAGGATACCCAGCAGGTGCGCGAATTTCTGGCGGCGGAAGAGCAGCGTCATTGCCGCTTACTTCGCCGGCAAAGCCGTGGCGAAAGCGAAGTGCAGTACTGGACCGACGTGCTGCAATTTTGCGATCTGCTGTCGCTGTATCTGTGTTGTGGCTCGAAGGAGAGCGTCGAATTTCCGCAGCGCATCGGACCCAACGGCGAGACCATCCGCTTGCAGGCACAGGACGCAGCTTTTGTACTATCGCCGGCGTTATTTGCGAAGGAAGTTGAGCTCGCGGTCGAGGCGCGTCGCTATCCGGCGGAGACGGGCGTGCCGCCCATTACGATAAGGTGGCGCGTGCGATGATTCCCCCTCTGGATTGAGAAATGCACGGGAGGAACCCCTCGCCATTTACAGGCTCTTGTCCAGCGCTTTTTCGATGACCTCGCGCGAAACGTAGCCGACGATCTGTTCGCGCACCTGGCCACCCTTGAAGACCAATAAGGTGGGAATGCCGCGCACTCCGTAGCGTTGCGGAGTGGAAGCGTTCTTGTCCACATCCATCTTGCCAAATTTGACCCGTCCGGTATAGCTCTGGGCCACTTCATCCACAATGGGAGCCAGGGCCCGGCAGGGGCCGCACCAGGCCGCCCAGAAATCCACCATGACCGGCTGCTCTGACTTCAGCACCAGTTGGTCAAAATTGGCGTCCGTTACCTCTACAATTGCTTCACTTGCCATTTATCCTCCTGAGGGTCGCCGGCTTTCAGTCCAGCCCGCCGTGGCGGCCAGGCCTGCAATTCATCGTAACATTGCGGCTTCCATTAGATGCTGGGGCCCGCATGTGGACGCAAGCAGCCGTTTTCCAACTAAAGAATAGCCTGGCGCGAGCAGCGCTGGCATTGGGAGAGAAGCAGGAAATTGCGGCCCCCTCCAAAAAATCAAAGGCGCTCAGCGTGTGAACACCGAGCGCCTGGACGGCAGCCCTCCCCCAAGAACTGCCTGACTGCAACTGCATTGTGCCGCGAAACTTTCAATTTGTAAATACATCTCAGGTAAATAATTCGGTGATCTACGTGACGGATAGTAGTCGCCCGAAATCCCGTTCTGGCACGGCTTTCGAGAATTTAAGGGCGGCGCCACAATGGTATCCGCATCAGAGCGTGCCGGCTAGCAATTCCGCGGGATGAAAGACCTCGCGTCCCAATCCTGCCGCCAATTGCTCATGGCAGGAAATGCCGCTGGCGACCAGGGTCCGCGGACCGCTCTCCGCTTCGGCGCGACGCACTTGCGCAAACAGGTCTTCGCCAACCGCCATGCTCAACTCGTAATACTCGCGCTTGTATCCGAAGCTGCCGGCCATGCCGCAGCATTCCACCGACGATGTCACCACATCGAAGCCCGCCGCGCGCAGCACCTCGACGGTTTGCGTCGCGGAATTGCACGTCCTTTGCTGGCAATGTGAGTGATAGAAAAGGCGCGTGCCCTGCGGGCACTTGCGTGCGGGAAATATCTTCGCCAAATCGAGCTGCATCTCCTGCGCGACTCCCCACAGTGCTTCCAGCGGCTCAAAGCTGTTTTGCGCCAGCAACGCCTGCGTGCCAGGGTCGTCGAGCAGATGCTTGAAGTCGAAGCGCAACATGGCCAGCACACTGGGTTCAAGCACGACGATCTTCCTGCCTTCGTCCACGTAACGCCTGAGCGCCGGGGCCAGCGCGCGCGCCTGCCGCTGCGCCGTTTCCATCAGGCCTTGCGACATGGCGGCGCGGCCGTCCGCCATGGCCGGGCTCAGCGCCACGTCGAGGCCAACCGCGCGCAAGACGCGAATCGCCGCCATCCCGCGTTCCGGCGCGCCGTAGTTGGTGAACACATCGGCCAGCATTACCACGCCGGGGTCGATAGCGCCGGACTTCACGCCGCGCTCTTCGCGAAACAACTGCTCCCACGTTTTCTTGGGGAACGCAGGCAGCCTGCGCCTGCGGTCGACGCCAAGCGCAGTCTCCATCAGGCCACGCGCTCCCGGAAGGTGCATGGACGCGTTGGCCAGCCCAGCCAAGCGCGTGCCCCACTTGCCGAAGCTGTGATAGTTGCCGAAGAACTGCTTCTGCAGCGGCGCAACCCGGTCCTGCTGCGCGCTGCCGCTCATTGCGCCAAATGCGAACTTGGCGGCCGATGGCGGCTGCTCCCGATTCATGCGCTGCCGCAGGTTCTCGTTGAGCCACGGGATATCGATGCGCACCGGACATTGCGGCACGCAACGCGAGCAGGCAGTGCACAGCTCGCTGAATCGCGCATTCATCAGCGTGCCGGTGCCGGCTTCCCAAGAACCGCCGATGCCGCCGGAATAGGTTTCTCCGCCGAAGGCATGCCCGCCCACCGTTTCAAAGTTGGCGCATGAGTTCAAGCAGGCGCTGCAACGGATGCAGTACAGCGCTTCATGCAGCACCGGATCTTCCCTCATGCGGCTGCGACCGTTATCGATCAGCACCAGATGGAACTCGCGCGGCTTGGCGGTGGCGCCCGGCGCGACAAACGGCGGCGCCTGCAAGGGCGGATGCAGGATGCTCACGTACGACGTCAGCGGCTGTCCCGTAGCGCTGGCCGGCAGCAACTCAAGAAACGTCCCAAAGTCGGTGCGTGAGGGGACGACTTTTTCGATGCCGGCAATCGCGATGTGCAGCGGTGGCAGGGTCGTCGTCATGCGGATGTTGCCTTCACTCTCCACCAGCATCAGCGAGCCGCTGTCGGCAGCGATCAGGTTCGCGCCGGAGATGCCGGCGTCGGCGGCAATGAACTGCTCGCGCAATTTCTCGCGGGCGAATCGTGTTAGCTCTTCCCCGGTGTCGAGCGGCAGGTCGGTAGTGAACTTGCGCTTGAACAGCGCGGTAATGCGTTCGCGGGAATAGTGCAGAGCAGGCGCGATGATGTGCGACGGCTGCTCGTCGGCGACTTGCAAAATAAATTCCGCCAGGTCGGTCTCGGCGACGGCAATGCCGGCAGCTTCGATGGCGTGGTTCAGCTTAATCTCTTCCGAGGTGATGCTCTTGCCCTTCACCACCCGCTTGACCTGGTGGCGCACCAGCACGTCGCGAATGTACTGATCGGCGTCGGCCGCGGTCTTCGCCAGATAGAAGTGCCCGCCGTTGGCTTGCACACTGGCCTCCAGCCGCTGCAAAAGCTCGGGAAGGTTGGCGATGGCATTCTCTTTAATCTGGCGGGCGCGGTCTTTCAGTTCGTTGTAATCGGCGAGCAGCGCAGTCGCGGCGTAGCGATTGCGGTTGAAGGTCTGGGTATTGTGCCGGACAGCAGCGCTCTGCACCTCGAGCGTCATGCGGATGGCGTCGAGCAGGGCCTTCTTGTTGCTCTTGTTCGCTACCTGACGCGGTTGGATCTCTGTCGAACTTAAGGGCGCGGCCATGGCTCACCTCACCACGATGATGTGCAGCTTGTGCGGTCCGTGTACGCCGCGCACCAGCGGCCCCATGTCGGCGGTGGCGCTGGGGCCGGTGACGAAGACAAAGTCGCGCTTGAGCCCTTTACCATCCAGCATGTCGGCGCGAAACAGGTCACGTGGTTTGGGCACGATGCTCTCGGCGGCGACCACGGCGATTTGCAGCGGGGCCAGCAGGCTCACCATTCCCGTGCGTTCGTAGCTGACATCGATGCAGACCGAGCCCGTGCTGGCGACCCCGGCGAAGGCCTCGGTCACGCCTGCCGCGGAGTGGACCATCTGGTCGGGAGTTGGATTGGCCACCACGCGCGCATCGTTTAAGAACTCGCTGAACAGCGCCATCGGCAGTTCCTGCGGAGGAGCGAAGAGGATGCAGGTCGCGTTTCCGGCTTCGCGCAGGATGGCATCGCGCAGCGTAGAGGGAGAGCGCTCGATGACTTCGACCGTGGCCACCGCTTTGACGGCGTTCTCCACGAACTGTAGGACGGAAGAAGATTCCAAAACCATAAGCGGCTGCATCCGGGAACCTCGCAGCTTATAACGAATGGCGGTCAAACGCACGGAATTCGGCGGAGTTGCCATTCTACGGCCAGATGCCGCGCTCGATGACCGCCGTAGCCACGCGACCGATGGCAACAATGTACGCCGCAGCGCGATAGTCACAGTTGTGCTTCCTAGTGGCGTCGTGTACCTCGTGAAACGCCTTCACCATCGCCTGCTCCAGTCTGCGGTCCACTTCAGCCTCGTCCCAGAAGAGCTGCTGGAGGTCTTGCAGCCATTCGAAATAGGAGACGATCACGCCGCCGGCGTTGGCGAGAATGTCAGGCAGCAGCATCACCTCTTTACGACTGAGCATGAGGTCGGCTTCCGGTGTGGTGGGTCCATTGGCGGCTTCGGCGACGATCTTCGCCCGAACATAGCCGGCATTCGCAATCGTGATCTGGTTCTCCAGAGCGGCGGGGATGAGAATGTCGCATGGCGTCTTCAGCACGTCGTCGCTGGGGATTGGGCTGCATCCGGGAAAGGCTTCGACGCTGCCGGCCGCTGCCTTGAAGCGCAACAAGGCGGGAATGTCGATGCCCTGCTTATTGCGGATGCCGCCTTTCGAATCGCTGACGGCGATCACGCGGGCGCCCTCCTCCCACAGTAGCCGCGCCATCGCGCTGCCCACGTTTCCGAAACCTTGGATGGCGACGGTCGCCGTCTTCAAGTTGAGGCCCGTCACTTTGCCGGCTTCGCGGAGGACGAACAAACATCCGCGGGCACTGGCTTCGCAGGTGCCCGGAGAGCCGCCAAGCGCGTCGGTATTCACATCGGGCGCGGGGATGTCCCGGTCGGGGCCGATCAGCGCCGCAATCTCATAGGTATAGCGGCGAGTGAGGCGTTCCAGTTCGTCGCGCGACAGGTGCTTGGGATCGCAGCTAATACCGCCCTTGGCGCCGCCGAAGGGCACGTCCACCAGGGCGCACTTCCACGTCATCCATGCCGCCAGGGCCGACACTTCGTCGCAGGTGACGTTGGGGTGATAGCGGATTCCACCTTTGCAGGGTCCGCGGATGTTGCTGTGCTGCACGCGATAGGCATCGAAGACGCGGATGGCGCCGTCGTCCATCTTGATGGGCAGCGTCAGCGCAATGGAGCGGCGGGGACGGCGCAGCATCTCACGCAATCCCGCGTCGAATTGCAAGTAGTCGGCGGCAATTTCGAATTGCTGGGCGGCAATGTTTAACGGATTGAGATCTTCCAGAATTTTTCTAGCGGGGGCAGTGGCAGGCATGGTGGCTGGCCTTTCCGGTGGCGGACCACCGTGATCGGGCCCAGGTGGACCCTGAGAGCGGTCCGGTTGCGACTGGCCAGGGACTGGCTCCAGCGTCCGCCGCAGCGGACGCCGGAGGGCAGCTAGTCAGATTCGTTGCTGTAAACGGGCTCTTCAGCCGCAAACGGACTGTCGAGGCCGCCGGTGCTTCCAAAGGCCGCTTCGTCGGCGATTTTCTGCAGCGCCATTTCGAACTCGCGGCTGCGCCAACGCACGACCAGAACCTCCCGGTGTGCGCGGCCGTGGCCGTGGCACAGCGGGCAGAGGACTTCATCTTTTTCCGATTGCATGATGATTCCGACCTCCCGGCCTAGCGCCGGATATGAAAGCCGCTCGGAGGCAAACCTACGCTCCAGCAGACATCTGCATTGCAGCGCGAATCGCCGCGCAATGCAGTGAGCCAGGTCACGGATTATTGTGAGAGGGGCGGAGGGATTCCACGAAATCGACGTCTCGTTTGCAAGCGCCCATTGCGGTGGGGCGGTCGCCGTCCTTGGCATATCAGCCCTTACTGCACTTGCACTTTGATTTGCAGCTTGCCGTCGCCGGTAATCTGGACGGCTTCGCCGCCTTGCAGATAGGGCTGTAACACTGCAGGATTGCCCCACTCCAGGTCCCAGCCATTGGCCAGCGCGAGCACGGTGTATTGGCCGGGCACAACGTTGGGCAGCGTGAAGCTGCCGTCACTGTCGCTCTGATCGCGGCGAAATAATGGCGAATTGTTGGCGGCATCCCGGGGGACGAGCACGATCATCGCGCCAGCAAACGGCTGGCCGCCACGCAGCGCAACTCCATCCACCTGCGCGACGCCACGCCCTACCGTGGCGGCAATATGGACGCTGCCGCTGCCGCCGATCTCCAGTGTGCGCCCGGTTAGCTTTGCCCCGGTCACCGACATTTTCCTCAGGAAATATCCGCCGCTGCCCTGGAGAGCCACGATATAACGTCCCGGCTTCATTCCCTCGACCTGGAACTGCCCATCATCGCGGATTTCGCTGCCGAGATATTCGCCGGTCTCCTGATTTGAGAACTGCATGGCCAATCCGGTCGGAGCGCGCGTTGCGCCCTCAAACAATACCGAGCCTGCAACGGTAACGAATCCCGAGCTGTCATTGGCATTCATCTCGAGATCGCCCGCCAGAACAACCTCGCGGTATCCCTCGCGATGGGCGCCTTTGTCACTGGCGCCCTTCGAACTCGGCATCTCGATAACGTAGTGGCCCGGCGCCAGGCCGGCGATCTCAACTACGCCCGGCTCCATTACCGACGCTGACTCACTAGCGTTGAATACAGGGTCCAAATAGCCGTCGAAGATGCGCTGCAACACACGCGGGAAGCCGACCATTCCCGGACCGCCAGCACTGCCAGCATTGCCGGTGCGGATCCTGAGATGCAGCGCGGGCACGGCACGCATGACCATGTCCCCTGTGATCCGCTCACCGGGATGTAACACGATGGGACTCGCGCCTGCCGAATCCGCGGAATCGGGGTAGAAGGTGAGAGGGTAGGCCACGTCGAGCGCAGCAGCCTCTTGCGCCGCTCGCGCCTCGGCATCGGGATTGTTCGATTTCCCCCGAAGAAACATACGACTGTTTTGTGCATACCAGGGACGCGCCGAGACGGCCAGATAATACGTCCCCGGCGCCAGATGGCCGATGTGGAACTGGCCCTGATCGTCGGTCTGCCCCTGGTTCACGGGAACGGTCCGCTGCCGTCCATCTTCCGTCGATTGCTGAAAGAGGCGCACCGTGGCGTTCTGCACCGGGTCATTGTTCTCGTCGGTGACCTGGCCTTCGACGGAAGCGGCCGGTTGCAGCCGGAAGACCAGGTGCTCCGAATCGAGATCGGGGCCGGCCACAATGGCGGTGGCATACATGCCGTGGCGATCGAAGTACTGCAATGTGGACCCATGTGCGGCCGCCATCAGCGAGTACTTGCCGCGACCCAAGCCGGCGAAAGCAAAGCGGCCGTCGGCGCCCGTGGTCACCGACTGTGATATGTCTCGTTGTGTGCTTTGCGTAGTTGGAGCGATCGCAACCGAAGCTCCGGGCACCGGTTGTCCGCTCGCCCAGTTCACCACGACTCCCGCAATGCGGTAGCCTTGCGGGGCCTGGGCCGATGCCGCATGGGCCGGCTGGTTCGATTGCGCAGACAATCCGGCGGCGACAAGCACGACGAAGGCGAGCCGCGCAAACATTCCGGTCAGTCTCCCTCCCCGGTGCGTATCAGATCGAGCGCGACTTGCGTCTTCTGATTGGCCGACAGGGTGACGTGCGCGGCTTGCGACGCATAGGTTTGCAGGACGTCAGGATTGGAATACTCGATACCCTCGGCATAGTCGAAGGCGTAAATCAAGTACTCGCCGGGAGCGAGCCCATTGAAGGTGAAGCCGTTCTGCGCAAACGCGTACGCGACCCTGGGGGCAACCTTGGAAGCAGGTTCCGGCACCGCCACTACAGTAGCTTCTGCATAGGTCCCGTCTGAGGTCCTCACCGTCCCCGTCAAGGTTGCGCCATCGTCGCGCAAGACGATTTCCATGGGATAGCTTTGTCCCGCCGATGCGATGGTGAGATCGTCATTGAGCAAGTTCGTCTGCCCATATTGCGCAGACTGCACGTACCAGGCACCGTGCGCTATCAGATCGACCGAATACTTCCCCGGCTCGACGTTCTGCAGCACCAGGGAATAAGCTCCCGGGCCGCCGCGTACGATGGTCGAGTAGGATTCCGCAGTGGTCGGGTCCGAGGAAATCAACCGCACGGCGATGGGCGCAGCCTGAATTCCTGCCCCCGCAGCCCCTTGGCTCGAAGAGGCTCGTGACTCCATCCGCACACTCACCGGAATGGAGATGGCCGGTCCAAGGACGAGGTGCAGGTTCTCAACGCTGGCAGCCACGTTCAGGTGCAATTCCCCGCGAAGTGGCTGGTCCAAACTCGCGCCGCCCTGGGAAAATGCCTTCACCACATAATTGCCCGGGGGCACGCTATCCACGTCAAAGCGTCCGCTTTCCTCGTTGAATTTGATAGGGAGCGACAGATCATCTCCCGACTGGCTCAACAACTGAAATCCCACGCCGTAGTGCGGAGAATACCCGGTGACACTGCCGGAGACGTGGTACACCGGGCCCGCGCTCATGGAGAAGTCGGCCTGTGCGTGCTGGCCGGCGGCAAGCTGCAGCGGCGACGCTGACGCCAAATCGGGCACGCCTGGGTAATACACGCTGGGATAGCCGGCCTTTGGCTTCTCGGCGCCGGGCAGAATGCGGATTTCATCCCGAGCGGGTCCAGCGGCAAGGTAGTACGTCCCCGGCATCAGATTGGCAAAGCGATACCGGCCATCTTCGTCGGTTTGCTGCTGGCCCCGTGCTTCCCAATGTTTGCGGCCGCCACGCACCGCCCGGGCCGTCAAATGGACCGGCACATGCTCGATTGGCTGACCCGTGGCATCCGTGACTCGGCCCGAGATCACACTCTGCGGAGTGAGCTTCACCACCACTGAGTCCGTGGTGGGACCGACGTTCATCAGCTTGTTGGCGCTGCCTCTGAACTCCTGCGGACTGAAGTAGCCCGGCTTCTGCGCGGTGAGGATGACCCTCCCGGCCGCGAGCCCCTCAAACTGGAAGTGCCCTTCGCCGTCGGTAAAAACTGTGCGTTGCGAACTGCCGGCTATGCGGACCAGCGCGTGGCCAATGGACTCCCCGGTAACGGAGTCTATGACCGAGCCACTCAGCGTAAAAGTGGCGTCGCTCTTGGCCGAGCGCGATGGAGATATCTGCGCGGCCGCGGTCCCGCTCAAGACCGTCCACAAGCTCAAACTCAAAGTCAAACTGAAGACAAGCAACAGCAGGGACCGTTTACTGCCCAGCAGCGCAGGCGAGGAGAGGTCCGGGTTCGCGCAGCAACGTGGAAGAGATTGCTGTTTACAGGACACCATAGATTGTCGATGGCTCAAGCGCATCTCAGGTGATGCCTTCATCATAAACCCGATGGTGCGCAGCACGACTCGCCGGTAAAGCTGGAGCATTCATGAGCGCGCCGAATCCCAAATTTGCTGCCGTACCTGGCGGCTACACCGTGATTTTTTGCAGCTATAGGGGTCCTTCGACTCCCCCTCATGATGTTCGGGGTCGCTCAGGATGACAGACAGAAGACGGGCTTCGACTTCACACCCTTCGGAAGACTCAGGGTACACGGAAGCCGGGGCCTTCAGGATTACGTTTGTGGCTCGGGAGTGCCTTCCGCAGCGGTCTGCACGTGCGGGCGCGGTTCGGCGTAGCTGTTGACCATGTCCTTCAGCTCTTTGCTGGGCTTGAAGAACGGAATCTTCTTGGCAGGAACCTCGACGCGGTCCCCGGTCTTGGGATTGCGACCCACGCGGGACTTACGTTGGCGGGTGCGGAAGCTGCCGAATCCACGGATCTCGATCTTATCGCCGGCGCGCAACGAACGCACCACGCTCTCGAAGATGGTCTCTACAATGACCTCGCTGTCTTTCCGAGTGAGCTCGGCCAGCCGGGAAACTTCATCGATCAAGTCTGCCTTGGTCATCTCGCACGCCCCTTATCGCGAAACCAATCGCTTGTCCACAACGGATACTCTCAGATTTGTTGCGGGGTTGGCAAGCCTAAGTTTTCCTTGGACTTCCGTGTTTTCATAGACGACCGCACCGCCTACTTCCAAAGGTAATAGAACCCGACATTGGTTTCCATCAATTTCTCGCGGCTGGGCAGGTAGTCGGAGATATCGCCAAAAAGAAGGTCAAGCACGCTCTTGCGCGTTTTCTCCGGGTGCACCAGGGTGGGCTCGCCCTTGATGCCGACCGATTTTGCGGTGTCGGCAATGGCGTCGCGGAAGTCGCCAATCTGGTCCACCAGTTTCAGCGGCAGCGCCTGCTCGCCCGTCCACACCTTGCCGTTGGCCAGCTCCTGCACCTGGTCGTCCTTCAGGTGCCGTCCGGTGGCTACGTTGTGGATGAACTGGGTGTGCATGTTGTCGATCAGCCCTTGCAGATAAGCACGTTCGGCCGGGGTCATGTCGCGAGTGGGCGATCCCGTGTCCTTGAATTCGCCCGCCTTCAGCGTGATGGCCTTCAGCTTGGCCCACTTGATCAGCTCTTCATAGTTGTACCATTCGGCGATGACGCCGATGGAGCCGACGATACTGGCCTGATCGGCAAAGATTTTGTTGGTGGCCGAAGAGACGTAATAGGCGCCGCTGGCGCCCACCGTTTCGATGGAGGCCACAATCGGTTTCTTCTTCGTCTCGCGAATGCGCAACACCTCGCGATAAATTTCTTCCGAAGCCGCAGCCCCTCCGCCGGGAGAATTCACGTGCAGAACAATGGCTTTCACCGAGCCGTCGTCGGCAAACTTCTTGAGCTGTTCGACGGTGTCTTTTGGACTGAGGATGACACCCTCCAAATCAACTACGGCGATCTTGTCGCCGAAACCGCCGAAGGTCGATTTCTGTTGCGAGCGCACCGTGAAGTAAACCAATGCGAAGATGGCGACCAGGAACAGGAAGAAGGCCCCGCCGCCCAGCAGGACCCAGAGAAACACGCGAGAACGCGATTGCTCCGTCATAAGGGAAGTGTAAAGTTTAGCAGATCGGAGAACATCCCCGTGATCGATCCGAGATGCAGGCTGTCTTAGTTTGAAACCGCGGGCACCGGACGGTCGCGGGATGTCTTTGCTGGACGAAGGGCTAATGCCCGCGGTAGCTTAGTCGCATGAAACAGCCGTGGGATGCCGTGGCCTGGTGGGAAATCCGCCGAATTCCGTTTAATCTTCTCATTCTAGCGGCCGGCCTTGTATCCGGGTTCATTGTCGTTCTGATTGGAAGCCACGTATTCAAGCCAGACCAGGACTTCGGTAGCCCATTCATCGCAGTCGCCTTGTACGCGGTCGCTGCTAATCTGTGCTATACGCTCGGATGGATAACAGAACTCCTTTGGGCTTGGGGAAATACTGCGCAGACCTCGGCAATACGACCGAAAGTCTTTCGTGTCGGCTTAATCTTCTCAGCAAGCTTGACTCTCTTACCTGCGCTTGTCATCTCGTTGATGTGGGCTGCTCGCGGTTTCCGATGAAGACTTCAAACTGACACACTGCCGAGATGTTTGAGGCGGCTAACCGTGACTGGGCCCAGGCTGCTAGAATTGATCCTCATGATCAGCCCCGACCTGTTGGAAATCCTCGCCTGTCCGGTTTGCCGCAAGCCGCTCGTGCTGCGTGGCGAAGACAGCCTGAAGTGCAACGAGTGCAAGCGCGTTTATCCCATTCGCAATGGCATCCCCATCCTGCTAGAACCGAGAAGCTACCATCGAGCAACTTTGAACCTCACGGGGTGAGCGAGTTTCGCAGCCGCCGGAAGGGGTGTCTGGCCCCCCGTGCGGCCGGAGCCCTAAGCCCGAAAGAGGCCTCCCGCAGTGGTAGAAATGGCCCAGTTTTCCCGAAATAGTGCGCACCGCTAAGGTTACAAAGAGCATTTCCCCTCCTCGTCTGCGCAAATTCTTGCAGCGGCGAGAGGCCGCACACCTCACTTTTGTGGCAGAAATGGGAACCCGACGCCCTTTTCGGGAGGGCAACCTGCAACTATTGCAGCATGAAGGGGTTGGATTCATACAAAAAGAGGGCGCTAAGGCTGGCAGGGTATCGAGTTCGGCACTCGAATTGCTTGAAACCTAATAGCTGTCTGCTCCGTCTAAGGTAGCAAAGCCCGTAAGGGTCGGAGGTGAGGTGAACGATGGCAGAAAAATTTTCCGTCCCGGAACTAACGGCGCTAAGGAGCGAGTTGCTCCAGGGATTTGACTCGAAGGATGCAGCCGAGCTGATCCAGATGTTCCTCGCCGGACACGGTTATGGCGTATCGGCCGAGGAAGCTCGCAATGCGGTGGCCAGAGCGGGAATGCTGGGTGGCTCTTTGGAGACCTTCCAACGAGAACTGGAGAGCATCGCCCTCGTGATGTAACGACATGTAGCGGCGGACCGACGGCGACAAGATTCGCTCAGCCTTAAATGGAACGGAACGCGGGCCACGCCAGAAACTAGACGCACGGCACGCGGACCCAAGCGAAAAATGAAGGGCCCAGGCTAAACGGCTTGGGCCCTCCTGATTTTCTCCGCAGATCATTGTTCTTCGCAGGGTTTCTTTTCAGGCCCAGCAATTGGTTGAGCGCTCCTGGAGGTTGGGTGTGCCCCTACGAGGCGGTGGTGGGCTCGTCTTCTTCGGCGCGGATGAGACCGAACTTCTTCAGCTTGTAACGCAGGGCGTCGCGGCTGATGTCGAGCAGGCGGGCGGCATGGGTTTGGTTGCCATTGGCTTGCGCCATGGCCATGTCCACCAACTCGCGCTCCACCTCTTCCAGCGAAGTGCCGCCCTCGGGAATCTCCAGCTTAGGCAGGCTGCGGCCATCGGGCAACTGCTTGCCGGTAGCGCCGCTGCCGTTATTGGCTGAGGAGATCTCAAAGGCAGTATAGGCAGATTGCTGCTGGGCCACCGCGAACGGCATATATTCAGGATGCAGTTCGTTACTGTCTTCCAGGATCATGGCGCGCTCCACGGCATTCTTCAATTCGCGCACATTGCCCGGCCAGTCGTACTTCAGCATCAGCCTGCGGGTCTCGTCGGTGATGCCCTTCACCGATTTGCGGAACTTGCGGTTGTAGCGGGCGATGAAGTATTCCACCAGCGGCAGCACATCGTCTTTGCGCTCGCGCAGGGTGGGCAGAAAAATGGAGATGATGGCCAACCGGTAATACAAGTCCTGACGAAACTGGCCATCGCGCACCGCCCGCTCCAGGTCGCGGTTGGAGGCCGCGATCACGCGCACATCGACCTGCATATCGCGCACCCCGCCGACGCGGCGAATGACCTGGTCTTCCAGCACGCGCAGCAACTTGGCCTGCAACAGCGGCGACAGCTCGCCAATTTCGTCGAGGAAGAGCGTGCCGCCGTCGGCCATCTCGAACAGGCCCTTCTTCATGGCCTTGGCGTCGGTGAAGGCGCCGCGCTCGTGGCCGAAGAGTTCGGCCTCCATCAGGGTCTCGGGAATGGCCGAGCAGTTGATGGCGACGAACGGCTTGTCCTGGCGGCGGCTTTGATAATGGATGGCCTTGGCGATGAGATCTTTGCCGGTGCCGCTCTCGCCTTGCACCAGAATGGTGGTCGCCTCGCTGGTGGCAATCTTGTTGACGAAACTCAGCAGCTCAGACATCTTCTGGGACGTGCCGATCACATTGTGGTAGCCGGCGCGACGGCGGACCTCGCCGCGCAACGACTCCACCTCGGAGCGCAGACGGGTGGTCTCCAGCGCGTTCTTCACCGCCACCGCCAGCTCGTCGAAGTCCAGCGGCTTGCCCACGAAGTCGTAGGCGCCCAGCTTGAGCGCCGTCTTCACGTCCTCCAGCTGCGGATCGGCGGTGATCATGATGACGGCGCGCGTGTCGTTGGATTTCTTCAGTTGCTCCAGGATTTCAATGCCGCTGGCATCGGGCAGGCGCACGTCAAGCAGCACGAGGTCGGGAGACTCGTTGTGGGCCACGCGCAACGCAGCCGAGCCGTTGTCGGCCTCCAGCACGTGGTAACCCCACTCTTCGCACTTTTGCCGGAGAGACCAACGAACCAGCTTCTCGTCGTCGACAATTAACACTTTTTCCGAGGGCATCTAGTTGTCATTAGATTACTACGGCAGGGGGAAAGAGGAAATTTTGAGCGGTTTCAAAGCTGGCGCAGACAGGGTAGAGCCAGCCTCCAGGCGGACGGCCACAGAAGTAGCGCAACAACCTCGAGGTTTCAACTGTCGCGGTAGGGACGACCATCGCTGATCGCCCCCCGCACAGATCCGTACAAGCGCGTTTACGCATACGGCTCTTACCGAGGATGAGTGGCGGCGAAGCGTGCGTCAGGGTAAGGATGCAGAATGCGGGGTTGAGGAATCCACCGGGTCAAGAGAGGGGTTAGACGATCCCACCGCACCTGTGCCCGCTGACTGCGACGGATTAGGACACTCCGCCACAACCAGCCAATGCGCCGGCAGAAGATGCGCAACTGCGTCGAGTTACCCGGAACGGCATGGTATTGGTAGTAGCCCAGCACAACCTTCCGAAGCCATGCACCGACCTCGGTCGTGCGATGATGCTTCCGGCGCTGCAGCTCAGCCTTGATGACTTTAAGCTTCGCCACCATCCGCTTCTTCGCCGTAATCCGCCAGACGATGAAAGCTCCGTCGCTGATGCGCTGCCCACAGAAGTGGGTGAAACCCAAGAACGTGAAGGTCTCTGGTTTTCCCTTGCCACGCTGCTTCCGGTTGCGAGCGGCGAACCGCCCGAACTCGATCAGTCGTGTCTTGTCCGCATGTAATTCCAAACCGAACTTGGCCAGCCGTTCCCGGAACTCTTGCAGGAACCGCTCGGCTTCCGTCCGGTATTGAAAGCCCACCACAAGATCATCGGCATATCGGACGACAATCACGTCGCCCTTCGCCACTTTCTTGCGCCAGACCTCAACCCATAGATCGAACACGTAATGCAGGTACACGTTGGCGAGCAGCGGTGAGGCAACTGCTCCCTGCGGCGTACCCAACTTCGTCTCCGACCACTGACCGTCTTCCGAAACTCCCGCCTTCAGCCATTTCTGGATCAGGCGAAGTATCCGGCGATCGGCCACGCGATGCTCGATGAACTTCATGGTCCATTCGTGACTCATGTTGTCGAAGAAGCCACGAATGTCCGCATCGAGCACCCAGTTCACTCGCTTCCGTTGGATGCCCACTGTCAGCGCGTCCAACGCTTGATGCGGGCTGCGACCCGGCCGGAACCCGTACGAGAAGCCTTTGAAGTCGACCTCATAAATCTGGTTGAGGATCGTCACCACGGCCTGTTGAACGATTTTGTCCTCCAGCGCCGCGATGCCCAACGGACGTTGCCGCCCGTCAGCCTTCGGTATATAGACTCTTCTTGAGGGTTGTGCCCGATACGCTCCACGGTGCACCCGGCTGTGCAGATCGATGAGTCGATCCTCCAGTCCGGTTTCATACTCCTGCCACGTCACGCCATCTATTCCCGGAGCAGCTTGACGCTCGAAGGGCGTAGAAGCTATCGCGGAGTAGATCCGACGCTGAGATGGTGGAGCAGAGCGGTGAACCGTTCCTGCTTCCTTTCTCTTGCTGCTTGCCGCACACCGTGCAACCCCTGGGACATGCGTTTCCCGCTCTGTGTCGGGCGCATGTGAGATGGAACGATGTTCTCCTCAGTCTGTGCCCTTCCCTCCCCGACCTCCGCGGAAGGCTGCCCTTCCTTGTTCGGCTGGTTCACGGATACTACGGCACAGTCCGACTTCTCCTGTACGTTCATGTCCGCCGTTCGGTTTATGGCCTTCGCGGACCGGCCTTGGTCCGCTGACCAAGACGTGCAGGAGATCTCCCGGTTCTCGTGCATGTTGTTTCTCAGCGTGCGCGGGTTCTTAGACTACGCAGGATCGAACGACCACTCGCGATTAACGTGGTTGCCGTGTTGCCTTCCTCCCTACTCGGAATGGAGTCGGCATCCTGATCCATCGGCTTTTCGAAGCTCAATAGCCCGGCCCACCGATACCTCTGTCTACGCTTCAAGCGACACCTCGCGATATCGCCTGCAAGACTCGAGGCCAGGATGGATTCGCTGCTCTCCTTTCCTGTAGGGCTCTTTCATCCCCTACAACATGCCGGTTTATCCCGGCGCTCTCCGGCTTGCCGACAAACCCGGAACTGCACCACTCGTGGACACAAGCGCGTTTCTCGGGACCAATCTGGAGGCATTACTTGCGGATTGTCCGTCATCCAGGCACGACGGAGCCACATTCTTACATCGTCACGCAAAGAGTTAAGGCGTCGCGATCCCTGCCCTGATGCAAATCGGGTCAATCATCGCAAACCATCCACAGCATACAACTCGCTGAGGGTGCGATTGTAGGCTTACGCATAGTACTTGCCGTCCGGCGTGAACAAGCCGGCGGGAACCATGAAAACTCCGGCCGGATCCGCCGGAACGATTTCCTTGAACAGCTCGCGCCGGCCGCTGGGCAAGTCCACGCGAAACACGTTGATCGAGGTGTTATTGACCGGAGATTCCACCAATAGGGAGTGGCCATCGGCTAACACGGAAGCAATGACATCGCCGGGATGCATTCCGGGAAGCGGCCGCAGTGCTCCCTTGCCGTTGATCGGATAGAGCGCCACGGCATCGGACCAACCAAAAACAAATTTGCCGTCTGTTGTAGGGGTGGCGCCGTTGACGCCCTCAGGAGATATAGCGCGGGCTGCCCCCAGCGATCGTCTGCCATCCGGCTGGAAGCAAGCGTCCTTGTGATCAATGGAATCGTGCGTGATCTGCTGCGGCTCTCCCAGACCGAGCGGAATGAGGAACAGTTGGCCACGAGAGGCCAGCACCTGTGTTTTGTTCTCTCCATGCATCATCATTCCTGCTACGCCGACCGCGGCCGACGTGGAACAGCCCTTGCACTTGTCGCCTGGAAGGGAAAGCGCCTGGGTGTGGGTGTCTCCGCAATGACGGCAATATGCGACCTAAGAAAAGAGAGAGCGCCTCTTCCGCTGTGGCGGCGAGCGGCTCACATGAGAGGGTGATTGAGGTCACGGACTCGGAGAATATAGATAGTGCAAGATTCAGATGCCTGTACAGGTGGCATCTGACCCGCGTTCCTGCCTGAAGCAGTGTCGCGCCCACTCCCGGACGGGAGAGCCACTGCCATCTGAAAGTGTCAACCCAGTTATCTTTGACCTTGAACTCCCCGGGGGCCTTGCTATGGGCTTTCTCGACATCTTCTCGCTCTTCGTTCTGCTGGTCATTCTTGCCTTAGTGGTAGCGATTCTCCTGCTTTTGGCGTGGTTGCCAGGGGACCTTGCGAAGAAGCGCCACAGTCCCTGGGCGGAAGCCATTAACGTGGCCGGCTGGATCGGCATTCTGCTGCCGCCCATCTGGATGCTGGCGCTGATTGCGGCATTCATCAAGCCAAGAGCTGGGGAGGGTGCTGCGATTGCCATCAGCGAAGCCGAGACTACGGAACTGGCGGCGACCATCACGGGGATTTCCCAGCGCATTGCCACCATAGAAACAGGAATGCGCGAATTAGCTTCACGAACGATGTCGCGCGGCACGGAGGGATCACAGCCATGATCGTCGCGATCCTTGTCATCGGCTACGTGCTGATCTTGCGGTGGCTGGACCAAAAGAACCGGGAGAAAGACCGGCTGAAGGCCGGCGCAACGCCGCCAGGCCCGGCCGATTACGCCACGATCAAGAAGGCGTTGGCGCAGGTTTCCGACCGGTTGATACGGGTTGAGACGGAGTACCGCGCACTGGCCCAGCGCCTGGGAGCACAGCGATGATTGCCTTCCTCGCCATTGTGTACTGTCTCGGTCTGTATCTCGTCTTCATCAAGTTTCGGCTCCTTCCGTTCAATCTGCCGGCGCAGATTGCCACAGGCATGGTCGGCTTCGTGGGCTTGCTCATCGTGCTGTTCGGAATGAATTTCACGCAACCCTTTACCATGGGAGCCACGGTGTCGGAATTCACGACTCCGGTGGTGGCGCGGGTCCCCGGTCGTGTGATTGAAGTGCCGGTGCAAAACAACTCTCGCGTGAAGCGGGGCGATGTCTTGTTTCGGATGGACCCGCAGCCCTACCTGGACAGCTTCCATGCAGCCGAATCGGGGTTGTCGCAGGCTGACATCCAAACCGCGACTGCCATTACCCAGGCCAACCAGGGCGTTAACGCCGCGGTGGCGAACGCGCAGGCGGTCGAGGCCGCTATCCAGGCGACGAACGCCGCAATCGAGGCGACCAAGGCGCACCTAGACCTGGCCAACACGCGGTTGAAGGAATATACCGAGTTGGCCAGCAAGAACGCCGGCAGCCAGTTCGAAGTCGAGCGATACGCCGCCGACGTCAGCAGCCTTACCCAACAAGTGGCCGCGCAGCAGCAACAGATGGCTGCGCAGCAGCAGCAACTGGCTGCGGCCAAGGCCCAGCAAGCCCAGGCACAAACAGCATTAGCCACCGCCACGCAGATGCGGCCGGCGGTACTGGCGCAAGCCAAATCCCAACTGGAAGGCGCCAAGTGGAACGTGGACCAAACCACCGTCTATGCTCCCGACGACGGCTACGTCACGCAGTTGCAATTGCAACCGGGCGCCATGGCCTCGCTTACGCCGGTGATGGTGTTCGTGAGTTCCTCCGAGCGAAGTCTGGTGGTTGCGACGGTCATGCAGAACTATCTCAACACCTTCAAAGTCGGCGCTGAGGCTGAGGTCGCGCTGCCGGCGCTGCCGGGCAGGATTCTGAAAGCCAGGGTCACGAGTATCGAGCTTGCGACCGGAGCGGGTCAGCTCGAGCCCGAGGGCAGGCTCCCCACCAGCATGGTCCCTCGCCCGCCCGACCGCATGTTCATTCGGCTCCATCTGGAAGAGGACCTGAGCAAGTACGTGGTTACGGTCGGATCCAATGGCTGGATTGCCATTCGCGGTGATTCGTGGAAGGGACTGTTCATCATCCGGCAGGTCATCATGCGCTGGTACACGTGGACCAACTACATCTTTGCGGGATATTGAGCTTCCCGGGGTAGAGGCGTCACTCATGAGAGAGGGCGAACGGAGAAGGTATTTCGGGCCAGTGGCTTTGATCTTGGCGAGCGCCATTCTTGCGCTTCTTGCCGGTGCGTGCGCCGTGAAACGTCCTCCGAATACGACGCAAGTGGTTAAGGACTCGTTACCGGCGGCGACCAAGATTCCGGACCAGTGGACCAGCCAGAGCGCCAGCGCCGCTCCGGTGCAAACCGAGTGGCTCAAGAGCTTCGGCGATCCGCAAATGGATGCCATCGTCGCGGAAGGACTGAAGAACAATCTTTATCTGCAGGCGGCTGCCACCCGGATTGACGCCGCGGCCAACATTGTCACCCAGGCCCACTCGCAAATGTTGCCGATGGTGGGCGTTTTGGGATCCGGCACCTATCTGGGCCGCTACAACCAGAAAGGTGTCCGCGGGCAGGACAAGGGGAGATTCAACGCGTCCAGTCTGCTGGGATCCGTGTCGTGGGAACTGGACCTCTGGGGCCGCATTCGCGCGCAGACGGCTGCTGCGCAGCAGGAATTGGCCGCCACCCAAGCCGATGTGCAGTTTGCCCGGGAATCGCTTGCGGCGGCGACCGCTAAGACCTGGTACCTGGCCGTTAGCACGCGAATGTTGCAGAGCTACGCCACGCAGAATGTGCGGCTCAAACAACAGAGCCTCGAACTCGCCGAGGCGAAGCTCCATGTCGGTGAGATCCAGGACCAACAAATTGCCATGGCGAGGGCCGATTTGGCCGCCGCACAGAGCCAGTTGACCCAGGTCAATAGCGCGTATGAACAGGTCGTACGGGGACTCGAAATTCTGCTGGGGCGCTATCCTTCCGCGGAACTCCAGGTGGCCGAGATGATGGTTGCTTTGCCTCCTCCGGTCCCCGCCGGTGTCCCCTCGCAACTGCTAGAGCGCCGCCCCGACGTCATTGCAGCCGAGCGCAACTTTGATGCGGCGTTCCACATGGTGCAATCCGCAAAGGCGGCGCGATTGCCCTCCCTCAGCTTGACCGGTGCCGGCGGCTACATGACGAACGAGATCTATCAGAAGCTGGCCCTGCGTCCGTGGATCTGGACCGTAGGAGCAAACCTCGCCGCGCCACTCTACACCGGCGGATTCCTTCAGGCGCAAGTGAAAATCGCCAACGACAACCAGAGAGCGGCCCTCGCGCTCTACGGCCAGACTGCGCTCCAGGCCTTCGGCGAGGTCGAGGTCAGTCTCTCGAATGAACGCTACCTGCGCGAAGAAAAGCAAGACGTCGATGCGGTGTTGAAAAATATCGAGCAGGCCCTGGGAGTGGAACAGACGAAGTATCGCGTCGGACAAGTTGACCTCAGTCCCGTGTTGCAACTGCAAGCTGCAGAGTTGGGAGCGAAGACCGCGGTGACCGAAGTTCAATATGAGCTGCTGGCCAATCGCATCAATCTGCACCTTGCTCTTGGCGGAGGTTTTTGACGGCCCGCACACGGGAGAAGCGGCAGATGCGAATTTGCGATAGGGCGGAGAGTGCGGAGACCGAAAGGCGATCTATGACGCTGCGAGCTCTGAGTGCCCGAGTGCTGACCGCCCTCTTCGCGGGCTGGAACATATCGCTGATTTCCCGGATGGCCACGGCCCAAACCGTGCAGTTCTCGCCGGAGATGGACGTCTATGTCAACCTGCGCCAAAGCGCGCGGCTCTCCTTTCAGGCGGGAAGGATACTGGAAGAAGGCGCTCCCGAGCAGGCGGCCTTCGGGTCCAATCTGGAAGTTTACGTGAAGCCGCTGTTGAAGCTGCGCACGGCTGTGGGTCAACAGCCTGACCGGGCCAAGTTACGGACCCTGACGTTGAGCGTGGGCTATCGCTATTTCACCTCGTTTGGGACGGCGCCGGAGAACCGGATCGTGCTGGAGGCGAGCCCGCGCTTCCCGTTGGCCTGGAAGGTTGTGCTGACCGATCGAAGTCGCGGCGATCTCCGGATGATTGCCGGGGATTTCTCCTGGCGTTACCGCAATCGCCTGAGCGTGGAGCGGGCAGTCTTTATTCATTCGTACACTTTCACGCCATATCTCCGTGGCGAGGCATATTACGACAGCCAGTACAGCAAGTGGAGTGCGACCCTGCTGACAGCCGGCGTCAGCTTTCCTATCAAGACACACACCGAGATGGAACCCTATTACCAGCATTTCAACCAGACTGGCTGCATGCCAAATCAACAACTGGAGAACATCGGCCTGAAACTTAATTTGTATTTTTAGAAAGATGTCGTGGGCCGATTCGAACTCCGTTTTCAGCAGAACATGAGGAGAATTCATGAAATCGCGAGAATTGGCCTTGACCGCATTTTCAGTGGCCCTCGCCGGGTGCAGCCTGCCGCTCTACGGGCAGGAGGTGCTACCCAAACCTGAGCCTCCATTCAAGGGGAAGATCGGACGGACCTACAAAGATTCCCAACCCGACAAGATTCCCCTTACCAAGGCGCCCGAAGGCGCTCCCAACGTGCTGGTCGTCCTGATTGACGATGTTGGCTATGGCGCTTGGGGCACCTTCGGCGGCCAGGTTCCTACCCCCAATCTCGACCGCCTGGCGGCGATGGGCATTCGCTACACCCGCTTCCACACCACCGCCCTCAGTTCGCCCACGCGGGCGGCGCTGTTGACCGGGCGCAATCACCACTCGGTGGGCTCGGGCGTAATCACTGAGACCGGAGACGCATATCCGGGCTATAGCGGCCAGATTCCCAAGAGCGCCGCGATGGTCTCGGAAATCCTGCGGCAGAACGGATACAGCACCGCGTGGTTTGGCAAGAACCACAACGTTCCCGACTGGGAGACCAGCATCTCGGGCCCCTACGACCGTTGGCCCGGTCTGCAAGGCTTCGATCACTTCTATGGCTTTATAGCCGGGGAAGCGAATCAGTGGGCACCGGCCCTCTATCGTGACCATCAGCGAGTGGAGATGGAAGTCCCCAAGGGAAGAGAGGGACACTACACGCTTAACGACTCGCTGGCAGATGAAACCATCAAGTACATCTTCCAACAGAAATCCGTAACTCCCGATCGTCCCTTCTTCGTGTACTACGCCCCGGGCGCCACTCACGCTCCGCACCACGTCCCGCAAGAGTGGATGGACAAATACAAAGGGCAGTTCGACCAAGGTTGGGACAAGTACCGCGAGGAAACGTATCAGCGGCAGCTCAAGCTGGGAGTGATTCCGGCGGACACCAAGCTGACGCCGCGCCCGAAGGAAATTCCGGCCTACGACTCCTTGACCCTCGACCAGAAGCGTGTGGCTGCGCGTCTGATGGAAGCCTTCGCAGCTTACACCGCGCAAACGGATTATGAGGTGGGCCGTGTCCTGGACGCTTTGGAACAGGTCGGCCAACTGCACAACACGCTGATCTTTTGGATCATCGGCGACAACGGCTCCTCCATGGAGGGCACGCTTTATGGCTGCTTCAATGAGATGGCGGCGATAGGTGCCGTACCTGAAGATCCAGCTTACATTGTGAAGCACCTGGACGAGATTGGTGGGCCTAATGCCTACAACCATTACCCGGTGGGCTGGGCCTGGGCGATGAACACGCCCTTCCAATGGGGCAAGCAGGTCGCCTCGCATTTTGGAGGTACGCGTAACCCAATGGTGATCGCCTGGCCCGACCGTATCAAGGACCAGGGCGGCATGCGCACCCAGTTTCATCACGTGATCGACATCGCGCCCACCATCCTGGAGGCGGCGAAGGTCCCGCAGCCCACCGAGGTGAACGGGGTCAAGCAGAAGCCGATCGAAGGCGTCAGCATGGTGTACACGTTCGACGGTGCTAATGCCGAAGGCACACGGCGTGTGCAGTACTTCGAGATGTTCGGCAATCGCGCGCTATACAAAGACGGCTGGATCGCGGCCGTCCGGCATGGCCGGCTCCCGTGGACGACAGGTACTTACGACTTCGACAAGGATACCTGGGAACTCTACGACCTGCGGCAGGATTTCAGCGAATACAACGATGTTGCCGCAACGTATCCAGACAGGCTGAAAAAACTTCAGGATGAGTTCTGGGTGGAAGCCGAAAAATATCAGGTGCTCCCCTTGGACGACCGCCTTGTGGAGCGCGCCGATCCAGCCCTGCGTCCCAGTCTCATCGAGGGACGAACCAGCTTCACCTACTATCCGGGTATATATATACCTGAATCTTCAGCAGCCCCGATCAAGAACCGGTCACATACGATTACGGCTTACGTGAACGTGCCGCCAGCTGGAGCAGACGGCGTTCTGGTAGGCCAAGGCGGGGTGGTGGGTGGCTATGCGCTCTATATCAAGGATGGGCGCCCAACCTATGAGTACAACTTCTTCACGCAGGACCGCTATACGGTGACCAGTTCCGAGGCTCTGTCGCCAGGGCCAAATGTCATCCGCATGGAGTTTCGCTATGACGGAGGCGGAATCGGCAAAGGCGGCACAACAACGCTTTTCGTGAATGACAAGAAAGTCGGCGAAGGCCGGATCGAAAAAACTTGCTGGGGACGTTTCTCGGCGGATGAAACCTTCGACATTGGCGAAGACAGCGGCTCACCGGTGAGCAATGCCTACGCCTCACCGAACCGGTACACCGGCACGATCAAGAAGGTGGTGATTGACACCCAGCCGGCCCACTTGAGTGCTGCCGAGCAGGAGACGATAAGAAACCTAGAGCGGGAAGCAGCGCTGGCCGCGGAATAAGAAGCACCAAGGGCGGGCCGGTATTTTCCCGCCCTCCCGTTTCGCGCGACGGTCAGAACTCAACGCGAAGACGCGGTCATCGCCATCTGCGAGACCGCAACAGGAAATCGAAGGCCCCGCGTGGCCAACAAGCAAGGGAGGAGGTCAAGTCATGACAGATTCGATAGAGATCCGGCATCGTAGCACGACAGCTGTACTGGGCGTGCTGATCGTCATCGGCCTTTGCATCTGCGTGCAAGCCGCTGCGGCCCAGGAGCGACCTGCAGCCGGTGTTTCCCCAACCACGCAGCCGGCGGGCATTTCCAGCTTTGCGCCATCCTTCATGCCTGTCGTAACCGGAAAGGCTGACACCGCTAACCCGGTTCCGATTTCTCCTTCGGTTCGATGGAACGCAGCCGCAGTGAATACCGCAAGCTCTCCCCTGGGTGCTGGCCCTCGCCGCATCACCCTGGACGAAGCGCAACAGCAAGCTGCCACAGCGGCCAATCCGATGCTCCGCCTCGCCGTATTAGGCGTCGAGGCCGCCAAGCAACACCGGCTGGGTGTGGAATCGGATTTCTTCCCCAAGCTTAGCTCTTCTTTCGCCAATCTCCACTTCAACAAGTTCATGGGCGAGCTGATCGAGATCCACAAACCCTCTGGCGGCACCACCCCAATCGCTCTGCCGATATTCAGTCAGAACCAAACCATGGTCGCTGCTATGGCCACACAACCGATTACCCCACTGTTCAAGCTTCGCCAGGTGCTCACCATTGCCCGTGCCGACGAGCAAATCGCAAGGTCCAAAGCGGGGCTGCCGGTCAAGGAGGTAGCCAGCAATGTCGAGCAATCGTACTTCGAGCTGCTGGTTGCTCAGCGCCAAAGGGAAGTCGCCAACGCCAAGGTAAAGAAGGTCGAGAACCAATGGCGCCTGGCCAGTATCTCCGCTCCGCCTGCGGGACTGGCAGAACACGACGCGGAGTGGCTTGAGGCCAGCAAAGCGCTGGTGCTGGCCGACAGCAAGGTAAGAGAAGCAGCCGCGACCCTCAATGCCCTGCTGGGATGGCCGCTCGATACCCAGCTTGAGCTGGTGGTGCCCGCTGCGTTTTACGAGGACATTTCGGTGACCGAGGCAGCCGCGCTGGCGATGCAGAACAACCCGGAGGTGGTCGAGGCGGAACAGACGGTGGTCAAGGCGCGGGCCGCCGCCAGACTCTCCACCCTGGATTATGTGCCCGACGTGGCAGTGGTGGGTGGCTATGCCTATCAAACCGCCATGCCAGCCTTACCGAACGACTTCTCGTATGTCGGCGTCATGGCCAGCTACAACCTGTTTGACTTCGGCAAGCGCGAGCGCACGGTGAAAGAACGCAACGCCCAGGTTTCGATGGCAGAGACCGGCCTAATGCTGGTCAAGGCCAAGGTTGCCGCCAGCGTGACCAAGGCCTATTACCAACTGGATGGCTCGCGCCAGTTCAGCGAACTGGCGCGCCGCATGAATGCGGCAAACCGGGCAGTGGAAGTGAAGTATGAACCGGAAGACGCGGCAGCGGCACGGGCGAACAGCGAGGCGGAAATGCTCCAGGCGGAACTGGAGCACCGGCTGGCCTATTCCCGGCTGCAGCAGTTAATCGGGGCAGGTTACTCCAGCTCAGGCAAGTAGGGATTCGAAGGATACTCGCTCGCGCCGCCAACATGGGTGAGCAGTTAACGTGGTTCATCAACAAGGAGAGAAAGAAGGAAGGCATGAAGACACTGAGAGAGAAGTTCGCTGGCCGGCGACTGGAGACCGCGATCGCGCTGTTCGCGGCCGCATCCTCGTGTGCCGGAATGGCCCAGAACACTCGCGGCATGGCCACTGGGCCCACCACAGCAAGGGGCTACGATCACCCAGGTCAGTATATTCACCTGCAAGACGTGAAGCCCGCCGACAACATGTATCCGGTCATTCTGCATCCGGAGCAGGACGCCGAGGCGCGCAAGAAGCTTGCCGCCCTGGAGCAGAAGACCGGCAAGAAACCCAACATTCTTATCTTCCTGATGGACGACGTCGGCTGGATGGATCCGGGATTCAACGGCGGCGGCGAGGCCGTGGGCAATGCCACACCGGTGATGGACCGACTCGCCAATGCAGGTCTGGTCTTCACGTCCGCCTATTCGACGCCTTCCAGTTCGCCCAGCCGCGCCACCATCATGACCGGGCAAAATCCCCTGCACCATGGCATTCTGCGCCCTCCGATGTACGGCGAGCCTGGCGGCCTCGATGGCGCAATCACGGTTGCATCGTTGCTCAAGAAGCAGGGCTATGTGACTCAGGGCGTTGGTAAATGGCATATTGGCGAGAACCAGGGTTCGCTACCCCAGAATGTCGGCTTTGACGACTATGTTGGTTTTCTCGGCGTGTCCGACATGTACACGGAATGGCGCGACGAAACCTTTAACCCGGAAGTGGCTCTCTCACCCGGGCGCTTTGCGATGATGGAGCAGGACCACTTCAGCCACAACGAAGTGCACTGCACCACCGCCAACAAGACCAACTGCGAGGACGGCAGGCTCATCGACCTCACGTATATCAAGAATCTCGACAAGCACTGGATGGAAGTCGGTCTGAACTTCCTCGACAAAATGAAAGGTAGCAAGCAGCCTTTCTTCCTCTATTACAATACCCGTGGCTGCCACTTTGATAACTATCCTTCCGACGAGTGGGCTGGCAAATCCATGTCACGCACCAGCTACGGCGATTGCATGGTGCAGATGGACTACATACTCGGGCAGCTATACGACAAGCTTCAGCAAACCGGTGAGCTGGAAAACACGCTGATCATCTTCTCCTCCGACAATGGACCTGAATGCGAAATTCCACCCCACGGCCGCACGCCGTTCCGCGGCTGCAAAGGATCGAGCTGGGAGGGTGGCGTGCGCGTGCCGACGTTCGCGTACTGGAAGGGCATGATCAATCCACGCCGGGATGATGGCTTGTTTGATTTCGCCGACATTATGCCGACCGCGTTGTCGCTGGCCGGGGTTCCCGGCGCGAAGCTGGCGGACCTGTTCCCGAAGACCACCTACATCGACGGCGTGGACCAGGCCTCGTGGCTCGTCGCGGATGATGGTTACTCTGCCCGGCGAAGCCGGATTTACACAATGAACCAGTATTTGTCTGGGATACGGATCGACGAGTTCAAGCTGCTGCTCACCATGGAGATCGAGAATGGCATATTCCAGAAGGGCGATCTCGGCGGCTTCAGCGGATCGATTGTGACCGATACGGGCGGGGTCATCATGATGAACCTCTACACGAATCCACAAGAGGATGTGAACGTGGGCATTCGGCATATCCCGATGACCGTGCCCATATCAGGCGCGGGCGCGGCTTATCTGAAGGATCTTTTCAAATATCCGCCGCAGTTCAAAGTTGGCTTTATGTCGAACAACCCGCCACTTTACATCCTTGCACCCCAGGTGAAAGAGCTGATGAAAAAGAGCGGCACTGGCAGGCCAACACCTTAGGCCAAAGCAAGCGCGGGCCGCTGCAACGCGGCCCGCTTCACTACGAAATCGACTATCACTATGAAGCACATCATGAAAAAGAAGCTGAGTGTCGTCGCCGCAGTCCTTGCCGTGATAAGCATCGCCGTGACCGTCAAAGCCCAGACCGTCGAAACCCGCATCGGGAAGCTCGACTTCGAGCACGGCGTGCCGACCAAGGAAACCGTCGCGAAGCTTTATAACGAAATGGATTTCCAGCGCGCCTGCCAGCTCTATTTGTGGGCGCTGCCCGCCGTCAACTCTGCTGAGTTAACCACAATCATGGAGTTCATCGCTAGCCCGAAGAACGGCGACGTCGTCATTTTTGAGGGCTACCACAACCTGACCCCGATTCTCACCGCCAACGTGACGACGCCTTACGTTGGCGGTGCCATCGACCTGGCCGCAAGCGGCCCGATGGTCGTGGAAATACCCGCCGGTCTCGTTGCCGGGTCGGCCATGGATCTCTGGCAGCGGCCCCTCACGGACTTCGGCGTCACCGGTCCCGACCAGGGCAAAGGCGGCAAGTATCTGTTCGTCGGCCCGGGGCAGGAGGCCACTCAAATGCCAGACGCCAGGGTGCTGCATTCGCCGACTTTCAATATCGCGGTCTATTACCGGGCCATGGACCCCGACCCGGCAAGGGCCGAGGTACTGAAAAAGAGTTTCCGCATCTATCCCTGGAGCCAGCGCGCGAACCCGCCCGCGACGCGGTATCTCACGCCCGACCCGGTCAAGGTCACGCAGGTGCCGGCCATGCCCCGTGGCATGGCGTATTGGGAGCGGGTTGCTTGGGTCATTGAGCGTGAGCCGGTGGAGGATCGTGACCGTTTCTTCGCGGCGATGCTCAAGCCCCTCGGCATCGAAAAGGGCAAGCCGTTCCAGCCTGACGCTCGCCAGAAAAAGATCCTCACCGAGGCGGCGTTCGTCGGCGAGGCCATGGCCAAGGCGAACGACTTCGACAAGCGCCTCGCGGGCGCGAGCTACCGGCCGGACGCGCATTGGGAATACATCATCATGGTGGACCCCGCGCAGGACCTCCCGGGCTACAGCCAGCTCGACGAGCGTGCGGCCTATTTTTACGAATGGTCCGGCATGTCCAAGTCCATGGTCAGCAAGACCCCGGGCGTCGGCCAGGCGTACGTCGGCGCCTACCGCGACAAGGAAGGCCACGCCTTCGATGGCGGGCAAAGCTATCACTTGCACGTGCCACCGAACATACCGGCCAAGCAGTTCTGGTCGGTCACGGTCTACGACGTGGACACCCGATGCCTCATCCAGAACAAACAGCAGATCGCCGACCGCAGCTCGCGCATGCCCGACGTCGTGAAGAACGCCGACGGCTCGGTGGACCTCTACTTCGGTCCGGCCGCGCCGAAAGGCTCCGAGAAGCAACTGGATTCCCACTGTGCCCGGCCAGGCGTGGTTCGCCTGTTTCCGCTTCTACGCTCCGCTGGAGCCCTACTTCGACAAGACGCTGGCCGTTGCCGGACATCGAGAAGGTGAAGTGAACAGGAATGAAAAGAGATGCAATTGCAACAACGGCAAGATAAGAAAGGAGAGTCAACCATGAGGTCGCGAAACGTTGCGCTGAAAGCGTTATCGGTAGCGCTCGCGGGTTACAGCCTGCCAATGCTTGCTCAGGAGGTACTACCCGCGCCCCCCGCGCCCTTCAAGGGACAGATCGGGCTGAGCGCTAAGGATTCGAAATCCGATTTTCCCCAACCGGTGCTGGCGCCGAAGGGAGCGCCCAATGTCGTCCTGGTGATGCTGGATGACGTCGGCTTCGGCGCGTCGAGCACGTTCGGCGGCCCCATCAGTACGCCGACGCTTGAGCGCTTGGCCAGGAGCGGGCTGCGCTACACCCAGTTCCACACTACGGCCCTCAGCTCGCCCACGCGCGCCGCGCTGCTCACCGGCCGCAATCATCACTCGGTGCATACCGGCGTCATCATGGAACAAGGCACCGGCTTCCCCGGCTACGACAGCTTGATGGGGAAGGACACCGCAACCGTTGGCGAAATTCTGCGACAGAAAGGCTGGAACACCGCCTGGTTCGGCAAGAACCACAACGTTCCCGACTGGCAGAGCAGCCAGGCTGGACCGTTCGACCTGTGGCCAACCAGTCTGGGCTTCGAGCATTTCTATGGCTTTGTTAGCGCAGAAACCAGCCAGTGGAGGCCGGCGGCCTTTGATGGCACCAAGCCCATCGAGCCGTACCTGGGCAACCCGGACTACAACTTCGATTACGACATGGCCGATCAAGCCATCCAGTGGGTGCGCAACCAGAAGGCCGTCGCGCCCGACCGGCCGTTCTTCGTCTATTACGTGCCCGGAGCCACTCACTCACCACACCACCCCAAAAAAGAATGGATCGCAAAATACAAGGGCCAGTTCGACCAGGGCTGGGACAAGGTACGTGAGGAAACCCTGGCGCGGCAGAAGAAGCTGGGCCTGCTGCCGGCCGATACCCAGTTAACCAAACGCACCCTGGGAATACCGGCCTGGGACTCCCTCAATGCCGAGCAGAAACAGCTCGATGCCTACATGATGGAGATCTACGCTGGCTACTTATCGCAGACCGACTACAACGTCGGCCGCGTCCTGGATGCGATTGAGCAATTGGGTCAACTGGACAACACCCTTGTCATTTACATCGTCGGCGACAACGGCGCCAGCGCCGAAGGCCTGATGGACGGCTCGCTGAACGAGATCGCCACCATTAACGGCATATTTGAAGACTACAAAACCGTGCTCAAACACAAGGACGATCTGGGCACGTGGAAAACGCACAACCATTATCCGATCGGCTGGGCCCATGCGATGGACACGCCCTTCCAGTGGACCAAGCAAATCGCCTCGCATTATGGTGGCACGGGCAACGGGATGGTCATCTCCTGGCCGGCCCGCATTAAGGACCAGGGCGGTATTCGGCCCCAGTGGCACCACACGATTGACATCGTCCCGACAATCCTGGACGTTACCGGAGTGCAGCAGCCCTCGGTTGTAAACGGGGTGGCGCAGAAGCCCATCGAGGGTGTGAGCATGGCCTACAGCTTCGATGATTCCAAAGCGCCGTCCACGCGCCGGACACAGTACTTCGAGATGTTCGGCAACCGCGGCATCTACCACGACGGCTGGGTCGCCTGCACAACCCCAAGACTGGCGCCATGGGAGGACGTGCTCATCACTGGGACTGCCCAGGTTGATGTGATCAGCGGCTACAAGTGGGAGCTCTATCATGTGGCGGACGACTTCAGTGAGGCCGTCAACCTTGCCGATCAGAATCCCGACAAGCTGCATGAACTGCAGTTGCTGTTCTATGCCGAGGCTGCGAAATATAACGTGCTGCCGCTGGACGACAGCAAAGCGGCCCGGTTGGACGTGTCCATTCGGCCCAGCCTGACGCGCGGACGCACTGAATTCACCTACTACGGGACCGTGACGCGCATCCCGGAGGGCGCGGCGCCCGATGTGAAGAACAAATCGTTTCGCATCACCGCCAACGTGGTTCTCCTAAAGGGCGGCGAACAAGGTGTGGTCGTGACCCAGGGTGGCCTGTCCGCCGGCTACGCGCTGCTGTTCAGGGGAGGCAAGCCGATTTTCCATTACAACCTGGCCAACGTCGCGCACTACGACATCGCGGCCAAGGACGCCCTTGCGCCCGGCAAGCATACCGTTGTTGTTGACTTCACGTACGACGGCGGGGGCATCGGCAAAGGCGGCACAGGCACGCTCAACGTGGACGGTAAGCAGGTCGCTCAAGGGCGGATCGACCACACCATGCCCGGGCGTTTCTCCTTCGATGAGACCTTTGACGTAGGCGAAGACACCGGGACACCCGTGGGCCTGGACTACGACGTGCCGTTCAAGTTTACCGGCACCCTCGAAAAAGTTGTGGTCGATCTGAAGCCGCAGGACGCAACCACCAAAGCGGCGGTAGAGAAGACCGCGCGCGAGGAAGCGGTGGAACGGGCACTGCAGGCAGCGGATTGAGCCTGTGACCAACACAACGGCCCGCGCCCCAGCGGCGCGGGCCCTGACCAAAGTTCTTAGCAGATAGTGGTGGTATGGCGAATCCTGTTTTAACTCGCGTTCAGCCAGCAGAAGGCGCGGTGCGCCGCTATCACGTGATGGTGAAGCCCATCGGCTCTCTCTGCAATCTGGATTGCACCTATTGCTACTACCTTCATAAAGAACAACTCCTGGGCAGCAACTCGAATTTTCGCATGTCCGACGAGGTCCTCGAAACCCATATCCGGCAGTACGTCGAGGGGCAGGATGGTGACGAGGTCGTCTTCACCTGGCAGGGCGGCGAGCCCACCCTGCTGGAACTCCCATTTTTTGAGAAGGTGATGGTGCTGGAGCAGAAGTACAAGCGGGCGGGACAGCGCATCGAAAACGATCTTCAAACTAACGGCATTCTGCTGGATGATGAGTGGTGCCGCTTCCTGAAGAAGCACCGGTTTCTGGTGGGCCTCAGTATCGATGGTCCGGAAGAACTGCACGATGCCTACCGTCGCAGCAAAGGCGGGCAGCCTACCTTCAAGAAGGTGTTCACGGCAGCGGAGTTGCTGCATAAGTATGGTGTCCGCTTCAACACTCTTAGCGTCATCAACCGGCTGAACGCGACCCGTCCCCTGGACGTATATCGCTTCCTCAGCCGGGAAGTGCGTCCCCATGAGTTGCAGTTCATTCCCTGCGTGGAACCAAAGGTCTTCCAAAACACGGCCCCTCAGCAGTGGGACCCAGCCAGCTTGCCACAACTCGGATCCACGGCGGCGCGGCCGGGAAACTCCGATTCGGTGGTAACCGATTGGTCGGTTGATCCGGAGGACTGGGGCAAGTTTCTCTGTAAGGTCTGGGACGACTGGTATGCCCGGGACTACGGCAAAGTATTTGTCAACCTCTTCGAAACTGCCGTGGCCCAATGGATGGGCATGGAATCCCAAGTTTGTGTCTATCACGAGTTCTGCGGCAAGGGTCTGGCGCTGGAGCACGACGGCAGCGTGTACTCCTGCGACCATTACGTCTATCCGGCCTACCGGCTTGGCAACAACCTCCAGACTTCGAGCGCCGAACTGGTTTTCTCGGAGCGGCAGAAGAATTTCGGATTCGACAAATTTCTTTCGCTGCCCCCTTGCTGCCGGGAATGCAAATATCTGTTTGCGTGCAACGGAGAGTGCCCGAAGAACCGCTTGCTGCGCACCGCCGAGGGCGATGTTGGTCTGAACTATCTCTGCGTTGGACTTAGAAAATTCTGGGAGCACATTGATCCGGTGATGCCGGAGATCACGCGCAGGGTGCGGGTGGAAGGCCAAGCTCCAGCAAGGCAATTGGTGAATTCAACTGTGAACGGGTGGCCGGCACGACGCCATCGTCACTGTGCCCGGTGAGTTGCACACGGAGGGGAGAATCATTGTTATGAAATCGGTCCTGATCTGCACTCGAAAGGAAATGGAATGAAACTTACATGGCTTGCGTCGCTCTTAGTGGCCTGCCTATGCCTACCCGTTTCCATTTATGGGCAAGACATTCACTATAACTACGACCGGGGAACTAATTTCGCAACCTATAAGACTTATCAATGGGTGGAGATAAAAGGTGGCATAGTGCCGGACCAGTTGATGGACCAGAACATCAAGAGAGCGGTTGATGAGCAACTCGCCCTGAAAGGTCTGACCGAGGTCGAAAATAATGCCGACCTTTTTGTCGGTTATCAGGCTGCCGTAAACCAGGAAAAGAGTGTCAATGTCTGGGGCACGGGCCCGCGTTGGATGGGCGGCACAGCCCAGGCAGAGACCACCACCATTTCGGTCGGGAAGCTGGTAATCGACATGTACGATCCCGGCCGGAAGCAACTGATATGGCGTGGCGATGCCACCAAGACGCTGGACCCAAAGAGGGACCCGGATAAGAACTATAAGAACCTTCAAAAGGCAATGGCCAAGCTCTTTAAGAACTATCCTCCCCCATCCAAGAACTAGACAGGCTGGAGAGTGACTCATTGGCGGTCGTCACGCAATAGATTCAAACCAGCTTCACTAACACGTTGCAGCAGAAGCCAAAGACAGTGCCTTCGAAGGAGGCTGACAATGGAGAGATGGAAGGTCGATAGCAAATCATTCAAGTTCGTACTTTGCGTCCTGGTCGGAGTTTGCGCTGTGACGTGTGCAGTTTCCGCCTTGGCGCAAGCCCCACCGTCCACCAGCAACATCCCGCCGCCGAAGTGGCCGGTGGAGTTCCTGAAAGATGGAAATGTGCTGATCGTCTATCAGCCGCAGATTCGCGATTGGAACAAGTTTCGCGAACTCACGTCCGACACCGCGATTTCGATCACCCCGAAGGGTGGTAAGCCGGCCCTGGGCGTGGTCTCGTGGCGCTCCACCACAGTAACGGACACCCAGGCGCGCATCGTGGTGATTAAAGACATCCAGATTACCCAGGCGCGCTTTCCGTCGCTCGATGCGAATGCTTCTGCGGCCATGGAACGAGTGGTGCGCGCCACCTTTCCTGGCGCGGGGATGACCATCGGACTCGATCGCTTGCTGGCGGGCGTCAAGATGGCCCAGGAACCGGCGGGGCCTTCGCCCATCAGCAGGCAACCGCCACAAATCTTCTTCAGCAGCAAACCGGCGATCCTGTTGTTTGTCGATGGCGAGCCGGTTCGCGTGCCCATTGAAGGCACGAAGCTGGAGTATGTAGTCAATACCAACTGGGATCTGCTGTACGACAAATCGGATTACTATCTGCTGGACCAGAAGACCTGGCTGAAGGCGAAGACCTTGTCCGGACCCTGGGCGGCCACGACGAAGTTGCCGCCGGACATGACACACCTCCCTGCGGGACAGAATTGGGACGACGTCCGGCAAGCGGTCCCTCCACCTAAGACAACCACCGCGGCACCCCAGATCATGTTCACAACCAAGCCGGCGGAACTGCTGCTGTTTACAGGCGAGCCGACGTACAAGAAGATTCCCAAGACCAATCTTGCTTATGCCACGAACACCAAAAGTGATGTCTTTCAGCACAGTCCGGACCACCAAAACTATGTTTTGATCTCCGGGCGCTGGTTCCGGGCTGCAACGCTGCGCGGTCCGTGGACGTACGCGGGCCCTGACTTGCCGGCAGATTTTGCCAGCATCCCGGCCAATCACCCATGCGCGCATGTATTGGTGTCGGTTCCTGGCACCCAGGCGGCGCGGGACGCGGTGTTGCTGGCGCAGGTGCCAACCACGGCGATCGTTAATCGCGCCGAAGCCGAAGCCAAGGTAAAAGTCGTCTATGCGGGCGACCCTCAGTTCAAGCCGATCGCAGGCACTTCCTTGTCCTACGCGGCGAACACCCAGGACAAGGTCATCAAGTATGGCGATCTCTATTACCTTTGCTTCCAGGGCGTGTGGTTCATGGCCACCAGCCCCAGCGGGCCGTGGAAGACAGCCGACTCGGTGCCTAAGGCGATCTATGAGATCCCGGCCACCTCACCGGTGTACAACGTCACGTATGTCACCGTGAGCAATCCCACTACCACGACGGTGGAGAGCAGCTACACCAGCGGCTACGCAGGCATGTTCGTATTGGGGGCGGCGGTAGGGGCTTGCGTGGCTTACGGCACCGGATATTACTATCCGCCCTACTATCATTGGGGACCGTATCCTTATCCCGTTTACTATCATTACCCCAATAGTTACGGCTACCGGGCGGTCTACAATCCCGCGACCGGTTTCTACGGGGTGGGAGGCGCCGTCTACGGACCCTATGGCGCCGCTGGCAGGGCGGCCTGGTATAACCCTTCGACCGGAACCTATGGACGAGGCGCCAGTGTGCAAACCGCTTACGGCGGACGCACGGTCGCCCAAGCCTACAACCCGTGGACAGGCACCTACGCAGCCACCGCACAAGGCCACAATGCTTATGCGCAGTGGGGAAGCTCGGTGGTCACCCGAGGCGACGATTGGGCGCGTACGGGGCACGTCTCGACCGCTCAAGGGGGAACAGCAGGCTACAGGACCTCGGATGGAGGCGCGGGAAGAGTTGTTTATGGCTCGCAAGGCGCCGCCGGAGTGGCGAAGACCGCGAATGACGACGTTTACGCCGGCAAGGACGGGAATGTCTACAAGCGCGACCCGAGCGGAAATTGGAGCAAATACGACAATGGAAACTGGGACCCAGTGGACAAGTCCAGTGGCCAACAACACAAAACCGGTGGCGATAACTCGACGCTGAAGTCGCGCCAGGGAACGGCCACGTCACCGACGTCCCTCAACCAACAAAGGTCCGCTGATTTGCAACAACGCGCCCAGGCGCCAGCCGGCCAAAATCGCCAAGGAGTCACGCCAGTCCCCGAGCGACAGACCGGGCAAGCGGCCACGCAACTAGGTCAAGGTCGCTCATCGGCTTCCCCGGAAACCATGCAGCAACTCAACCAGGAAGCCGCCGCGCGCCGGCGGGGAACGGCGCGCGAGCAGACATCCTCCCGCGGCGCGGGCGCCGCTAGAGGCGGAGGCGGCCGTCGCCGGTAACCACCGCAGGCCGTAGCAGGCTTTGGCCAGCACTGGCTTGTCGCGAGGAGTGAGGCAGTTAGCTGACGGTGTACTAGGCAAGGAGGAAAATCATGTACCGAAAGGCCATGGTGTGCCTGAGCTGTGCCCTTATCCTGATCGTGCTGGGAGTAATCACAAAGACCGCTGCTCAGGAGCCGCCAGCCGCGGGCACAACTGTTCCAACTGCTTCCGGCGGGGCTGCCTCGCCTTCGTTGCCCAAGCCGAAAAAGGTGCTGCTGTATACATTCCGCGTTCCGGCGGACGTCGTCACCATTGACCAATCGGCGGCCGCTCGTCTGCAACGGCGGCGCAACCAGCGCCAACAGGTGCCTACCGACGATTCGTTGGCGGTCGTCACGCAACAGATCCAAACCAGCTTCACCAACACGTTGCAGCAGGAACTGAAGAAACTGCCTTTCCCCGTCGAAAAATGGGACGGCGCCGATTCGCTCCTGCCCAGCAATTCCTTGCTCATTCAAGGAGAGTTCACCAGTGTCAATCAGGGAAACCGTTCGCAACGCATCATGATTGGCTTCGGTAGGGGAGCGAGCGACGTGCAAGCGCAGGTGGTCGTTTCCTTGAAGACAGAATCGCAAACCATCGTGCTCTCCCAGTTCACGGCCGACACTTCCAGCGGAAAGAAGCCGGGAGCGGCCGTGACCATGGGCGCAGGTTCCGCAGCCAGTGCCGCGGCCGGGGCTGCAACCCAAACCATGGGCGACAAAAAAGCAACGGTTTCGGCGGATGCTTCGCGCATGGCAAAGAATGTCGCCAAGCAGGTTGTCGATTTAATGTCATCGCAGAAATGGATACCGGCGAAAAGCACTGAGCAATCGGGGCGGAGCCAGAACTAGACGAATGCTGTCGTGCAGGTTTCTGGCAACCAGCCTTGGACGCCCAGCGCGAAGGCCATCGATACCGCTCAAACAACATTACACGAAAAAGGAGAAGAAACGATGAAGAGAATCTGCTCGATATTCATCCTGGCCGGCACATTGCTGTTGCCGGGTGGGGCCGCACTTGCGCAGCAACAGCAGCAGCCAACTACCGCCGCGGCCGGAACGGACCAGGACATACGCTTGTTACGCGAGGACGTCCGCTCGCAGAAGAAGCAGATCATCGCTGCCAACCTGCAACTAACCGACGCCGAAGCCGTCAAGTTCTGGCCGGTTTACGATGCCTACAGTGCAGCAGCCGCCAAGATTGGCGATACGCGCGTGGCGCTGATTAAAGAGTACGCTCAGACCTACGACAACATGACCGATGTCGAGGCCAAGAGCCTCATTAAGAAATGGGCGGCAGCAGACCAGGCAATGACGAATTTGCGGATACAGTACATCCCCAATGTCGAGCGGGTGTTGCCGGGGAAAAAGGCGGCGCTGTTCTTCCAACTCGATCGGCGGGTCAACTTAGTGATCGACTTGCAACTGGCTTCCATGATTCCAATGCTCAATCCATAAACGCCGGCCCGGCCGCAAGGCTGTTCTTGGTTACGCCGGTTGGGGAGACCGCCCTGGCTTTCTACAGCGTCGGTCACGGCGAGATGTGCATGTGTTGCGGTGGCGGTCTCGAGCCAAGGGAAATTCCCGCCAAGGACGACAGATCGATGTGAAAGGCATTGTAGGAGGATATATGCGAAACACCTGCTCGCGGACATTAACCGTGCTGCTGGTCACGTCGGGGATGGCTTTCGCGCAAGTTGAGCATCGGTCGCGCACCTTGGTGGTAAATGGACATTCCGGACAAGCGGCCGTTATCCAAGAGAACGGGCGCACATATGTTGACCTGGCCGCCCTGGCGCAGATCGCAAATGGGTCGCTGAGCTTGAACGCGAATCGGATTGTTTTGACGCTACCGTCGGCTACAGTCAGCACACCCACAAGCGTTGAGTCGCCCAGCCCGGCGGACACTTCCGGCTTGTCGCGGGATTTCATGAAGGCGGGGATCGAGGAGATCGCACTGATGCGAGAATGGGGCAGTCCGGTGGGGAATGCTGTCCAGAATGGGTACCCAATCAAGGAAGAATGGGTGACCCGTTACCGGGAACAGGCGGCGTCCGGCCTCCGACTGGCGTCGGTGGCAGCCTCGACCAACGCCGACCGAAATGCTCTGCAATTGCTTAGCAATGAGTTCGAGGGCGTGCGTGACTGGAGCAACAAACTGGTCGAAGCACAAAAGTCCATGGACATGGCGAAATATTCCATGTCAGAGAATGCGCTGCGAAATGACCCCCAATCTCAAAAACTAATAACTTGCTGGCGTTTCCTGGCTTCGATGCTGGGCAGCGGCAGCTTTCAGGATGATTCATCCTGCCACTGAGTCTCACGGGGTCGCTAAGGTGTGACGATCATAGCCACCCGCGCCCCAGCGGCACGGGCGGTGAGGAAACCTCCCATGCAGAGACGCTACGGGTGCAGACATCGTGCCGCGAACCAGCTGCTTGGCATCGCACTCGGAGTTTGCGCCCTGAGCATTCTTCCATTGTTGTCCGGCAGGACGGCACGTGAATCACCATCACGTCCTTCCGTGCCGTCAAGATTATGTCCACCCGAGGTGCCGTCCCTGAAGGGACTCGGGGATTTACAACGCTTACCTAGCGCACACGGAGCCCGAAGGGCGACATAATCGTAGCCCAGGACGTAAGTCCTGGGTTGATGTTATTAGGTGGGACGAGTCCGGCAGGACGGCACAGGAATCAACCATTATTCGTTTACTTCTCCATCCACTGGCCCTGCAGCGATCGGAATCCGAATTTTTCGTACAGGCGGACATCGTGGGTCGGCCCCAGAATCCAGCGCCGCAAACCTTGCAGCTGGGGATGCGCTTGAATGCACTCCATCATCCACTTGCCCAAGCCCCTCCCCCGATAGGCTTCCAGGATGTAGTCATCGGTGAGATACGCGAACGTGGCGTAATCGCTGATGATTCGAGCAAAGCCGACTTGCTGTTCACCATGGTAAACCCCGAAGCAAAGCGAACCTCGGGTTGCGTGCGCCACCGTTTCCTGTGCAATCCCAGCGGTGTCGAAGTATCCGCGCGTGAGGAACGCATGGATGGCCGCCACATCCAGTTTGCCGGGATCGGTGCTGATCAGGAACTCCCCCTTGCGGTGCTCCTGAATAGCAGTTGGGAGAATTATGCCGGATAGTGCGTTCATTCAGACCTCCCGAAGCGCCGGACTTTTGGGGTCCGCATTTCTTCTCGCTCGATCCGCGCAATTCTGGTCCCCCGCGCTAGTCCCACGGCGACACTAACGATCGGCGCGCCGATCGCGATGTGACCGGTAGCACGAAACGGTCTATTAGGATAGCTATGTCCTCCCGCCAGTATACGATCAGAATTGGGTAGCGCGGCAAGAGCTGTGCCACTGTGGCGTGGTCAGGTTGTAGGTGAGTGCCCTCGAAGAATTTGCCGGGTGCCCTACCCTTGTCGCGCAGCGACAGGGTGGGTATGAGGTGGTCACGAAATAGTGCCCACCCTCTCGCCAAAAGCGAGCGAGAAGGATGGGGCACCCATGTCTGAGAAGCCCGGTCAAGCTGAAGGGATGGGCCACCCGCCTTTTCACTGACAACTGGCTACTGGCTACTGACAACTGTTGTTAGTAAAACGAGATGCCCCACCCAAGCAAAACAAGCTGGAATGGGGCACCATCTGGATTTTAAAACATGTCGAGCGCTTAGCCGGCGCCCGCCAGGCTTTACACAGCTACTGCAACGTTATGGAAGGTCGACATGACCGTCTCAAACGTCTGGACTCTCGGCGTTCCATCGATTACCTTCGCCAGGGTCTTCAACACTTCTGGATAGGTGTTGGTGTTGTAATCGTCCGCATTGTTCTTGTGGTCCCACAGACTGATTGAAACCGCATCCTGGCTGCCGGTGTTGCACAGCGTGATTTCGTCTTTGAAGCCCTTCTGCTTGCGCAGCAAGGGAAGAATCTGGTTCTCGAATGTGCGGGTGTAATCAGACTGCATATTGGATTTCAGGCGAAAAGAGATATTGCGTGCGTACATATTCAACCTCCTAAAGGTTGCGTCGCATATAAGAAGGAGGGAACTTCAGATGGGCTGACTTATATTCAGGGAACCTGAAAGAGGAGAGGGTGGAAACTAACCTCAATTTCAACTATACCTGATTGCCTCAGCATTGTCAAACCTGGACAATAGCGCTTACTCAGCGTACCATCGAAAGCGAGAGAGATTTCCCACCTCTCATTCAGATCCCCTGAACTAGGTCAGCCGTTCTGGAGTTTTCTCCTCTTAGTCGTGGCAGTCATAGGAGTTACAGTGTCTAATCCCAAAGTCCGCGTTAGCCAGAAGTCTGACCGCTCCAAACCGCAAGCAATCTTGAACAAAGATTCAGCCAGTACCTTCTCGGAAGACGCGATACGGACCCGCGCTTACCAAATCTACGAGTCTCGCGGCAGCATCCACAACCGTGCTGACGAGGATTGGGGCCAGGCGCAGTCCGAACTAATGGATCTCGTGGGCGGCAAATAGCCCGAAGGGCGACACCACCGGAGCCGCGTGCCGCGGGGATTTTCGTCGTAACCACGAACACCCCCACCCAAGCAAAAGAAGCTTGGGTGGGCCACCCGCCCAACCTGTCTTCAGACCGCGTTGTCCGTTACAAACTCGCGAACCTGTCGGAGCATATCGCCCACATCTGTCGAGGAAAATTCCGTCCACTGTCCATGAGCCGCTTTGTTCCTTAGATCAGCTAGCCATGTTATTCGCTTCTGCACCAAGACGTTGTAGGTACCGCTCCTTGCGAGGTCTGCGTTCATTTGATCTATTTTCGGTTTGCTTGGAAGGACAACACCTTTCCGGTCGCAGAGCTTGCGCAGCGAATCCTCTAGAACGCCGCCGGCTAGGACTGCTGCTGCTTGATAATATCCTTGCTCAAGTAGGTATCCGGCTTGCTCCAATAATTCGTCAAATAGCTCCGCTTCAATAAGCGTTTTGACGCGTACAAGATAGCCTTTTGAATAGTCATTCCAGGCGGCTTGGACGACAGCGAATCCGCGTGTCATATCAGAGATGAATCCAGGAACTTCAAACCCTTTCCTGAATTGGTCGACGTATTCGCTGTCTTTTCCAACGACATCGACCAGAAGCTGCGCTGCGCTGGCCGCCCACTGCTGCGCCTGTTGAGCATCTACCCGGGCTTGGCCGACAACACCGGGCGGCGCCGATCGTCTCGTTAACAGGACGCGGCTTCCAAGCTCAAGTACCTCTTGAAATCGTTTGTCAATAACCTCAGTTCTCTTCAATGGTTCCCTCCTTTTAGCCTTGTTTTCCTATTGCAGCTTTCATCCGAATTCAGCAGAAAGGCCAGCGAGGGTAGATAGGATCACTGATCACCGCTTGAAATCGTTTGTCAATAACCTCAGTTCTCTTCAATGGTTCCCTCCTTTTAGCCTTGTTTTCCTATTGCAGCTTTCATCCGAATTCAGCAGAAAGGCCAGCGAGGGCAGATAGGATCACTGATCACCGCTGGGTGCCCATGTTTTTGCGCCGGTTATTGGCACAAACGGTGGGAGACGGCGAAAGGATGGGGCACCCACGGTTTGTTGCAGACACAGAGAAAGGGTGGGCCACCCGCCTAAATCATCCTCCAAAGGGATCGAACGAATGCGACGATCAGAATCAGGGCACCCAAAATCCCTGTTCCGGCACACAGATGAAATATCCAGCCCCACAACTTGAAGTAATACTCCTGTGCCTTCGCGGTTCGTCGTTTGTATTCCGCAATTGCGGACATTTCCAACCCCGGCTTGCTCAGCGTCCTTGCCAGATCGATCCCCACCTTTGAGAGAAATCGAGCCTGAAGGATTTCGAAAACGATATAGCCGAATAGCGAGAGGCACATCAGGAGTGCCGAGGCGACAAGTTCAATCGGACGCAAGTTCGCTTTCGTACCGGACCATGCAGCGAAGAAGCCCACGTAACCCAAACCGAGGACGAGTTTCGTGTAGTTGGATGCCTGGTCGAACAGGGAATTCTGAATGTTACTCACTTCTGAAAGGAACTGCCGTTGATCCATTGCGGCAGGGCCCGTGCCTGCCATGATCGGTGCCATTGTTGTAACTCCCTTTGTAGGTGAGCGAGCACCTCTATCCGAACTATTGTGTCATTTTCTTGACGGTGTTTGGATGTCCAGAAAAGACCCAATCGTCGGAATCGTTTCCCGAATGGGAAATCGCTTTTCTCATCATCTCCCGGGAAGCCCCCTCGGAGGGGCGCTTAATCTCTACGTTTTGTTTTACGGCATCGGACTGCACCTGTGACTCAGTCCGAAAGTCGAGCGGATAGTCGGTAGCTACCGGATTGACGTAAAGGTGTAGGTCAGCCGTACCTCGGTAGCCGAAGGGAAACCGCACCCATTGGTGAATGGGCGCCAAGCGCTTGTCATTGAGCTCGCCGAAGGAAACAACGGTTCCAAGGGGCCAAAACGTGAACTCCGCAACTATCTTCGCGTCAGACGACATATTCAAGTCCATGTGCGCCGATACGCCCGTCTTGCGCATCCCTTGCCTGTTGGAAGCGAATAGATATATACCGATGTCCTTCGGGATTGTTGTGTTAGTACGAGATCTGATGAACGGGGCCACCCAATCGTTCGCCCGAACGAAACCAGGCCCATTTGCGGTGACAAACTGCAACATGACCTGTTTTAGAATTGCCAGTGGGCGCTCCACCCCGAGAATCGAGATTCTGTGAAAGTCCTGAACATCACCGATGCGTTCAGCAATTCGTTTGACGAGATCAACGTATGCTCCACCGTACAGGCTCCCGTACTTGCTGTTGCATACTTCGCAGAGGTTACGGAAATATACTCCGCGTTGCCTTCGATCTAGGGCCCATTCCAAAACGCCTGCCTTAGTCCTGCGCTCATCGACCTTCATCAACAACAGCGGGCAGTCGTTGAACGCCTTTTCAGGTGGAATGTGCTCTTTAGAGAGCTTTCCAAATTGATTGCACAGCCAACAGTGACCCTGCGTTGCAGGCATATATTTCCTGGTTCAACCTAACTTTGACGCGGCGCTAAAGCGCCGCACTACCCGTGCTCACGTCTAACTACACCCACTCGTACTCCCGCAGGACATGCACCGGTAGCAGCTTCCGTTGCGGGTCATGATGGCGCCGCAGACGGAGCACACGGGCGCGTCGCCCATGTCAATCAGGTCCTGCAGCGCGTCGGAGGCGTGATGGTGGCCCCTGGGCCCGCTGAGGCCGGCTTTCCCACCCTGTCCGCTAATACTGCCGGACAAAGATGGGGCACCCGCTGTGCCCGGGATGACAAGCTGTGACGGATTGTTGCTGTTATAGGGGTCCTTCGACTCCCCCTCACGATGTTCGGGGTCGCTCAGGATGACACCCGTAATTGACTTGTCCGTGCCATAGCCGTTCTCGTCCGGGACGCCCGGCGGCGGGGCGTTGACGTACTTGGGACGCAGGCCGTCGAACAACGCCTGCTGCTGGCCGGTCAGGAAGCGCAATTGCAGCCAGCGGAAGATGTAATCCATGATGGACTTGGCGTAGCCGATGTCCTGGTTATGGCTCCAGCCGCTGGGCTCGAAGCGGGTGTGCGCGAACTTTTCGCACATCAGCTTGAGCGGCACGCCGTGCTGCAAGGCCAGCGACGTGGCGCAGGCGAAGCTGTCCATCAGGCCGCTGACGGTCGAGCCTTCCTTGGCCATGGTGATGAACAGCTCACCGGGCATGCCGTCCTTGTAGAGGCCGACGGTGAGATAGCCTTCGTGTCCGCCCACGCTGAACTTGTGGGTGATGGACAGGCGCTCGTCGGGCAGGCGGTGGCGCATGGCGCGCGGCGGCGCGGCGGCCTCGTCTTCTACTTCGACCGGGGCAGCGAGCGCGTCACCCTTTTTCGATTTGGCGGTGGCCGATCCCATGGAGCTGAGCGGCTGCGCCTTCTTCGATCCGTCACGATAGATGGCGACCGCCTTCAGCCCCAGCTTCCACGCCTGAATGTAGGCTTCGGTGATGTCTTCCACGGTGGCGTTCTCGGGCATGTTGATGGTCTTGGAAATTGCGCCCGAGATGAACGGCTGGGCGGCCGCCATCATGCGCACATGTCCCAGATAGTGAATGGTGCGCGTGCCCTTCGACGGCTTGAACGAGCAGTCGAAGACGGGCAGATGCTCTTCCTTGACCGAGGGCGCGCCTTCGATGGTGCCGGTGGCGTCGATGTAGCTGACGATGGCGTTGGTCTGGTCGGGCGTGTAGCCCAGCTTGAACAGCGCGGCCGGCACGGTGTTGTTCACGATCTTGATCATGCCGCCGCCCACCAGCTTCTTGAACTTCACCAGCGCCAGGTCGGGCTCGATGCCGGTGGTGTCGCAGTCCATCATGAAGCCGATGGTGCCCGTGGGCGCCAGCACCGTGACCTGCGCGTTGCGATAGCCGAACTTCTCGCCGTGCTTCAGGGCTTCGTCCCAGGTGCTCTTGCTGGCTTCAAAGAGCGCGGGCGGAACGTGGGTCTTGTCGATGTTGTTCACCGACGCACGATGCATGCGGATGACGTCGAGGAAGGGCTCGCGATTGATGTACCAGCCGGGACAGGCGGCGCCTACATTTTCGCGGGTATAGGGGTCCTTCGACTCGCTGCGCTCGCTCAGGATGACAGACGTTTTTTCCGTGGCGGGAGTGAGCGGCTGGCACAGTTCGGCGATCTTCGACGATTGCAGATAGGCCTCGCCGCACATGATCGCAGTCACGCAGGCGGCGTAGTCGCGTCCGGCGTCGGAGTCGTAGGGCAGGCCCGCGGCCATGAGCAGTGCGCCCAGGTTGGCATAGCCGAGTCCCAGCGGACGGTAGTCGTGCGAGTTCTTGCCGATGGCTTCGGTGGGATAGCCGCTGTTGTCCACCAGAATTTCCTGCGCGGTGATCATGATGGCGCAGGCGTGACGATACGCCTCGATATCGAACGTCCCGTTGGGCGCGAACTTCATCAGGTTCAGGCTTGCCAGGTTGCAGGCCGAGTCGTCGAGGAACATGTACTCGCTGCACGGGTTCGACGCGTTGATGCGCGCCGTGTTCTTGGACGTGTGCCAGCGGTTGACCGTGGTGTCGTACTGCATGCCGGGATCGCCGCAGTGCCAGGTAGCGTCGGAAATCTTGTGCAGCAGCTCGCGCGCCTTGAAGGTCTGCACGGGATGGCCGTCCTTCACCGAGCGCGTGCTGAAGTCGCCATCGCGCAACACCGCGTACATGAAGTCGTCAGTCACGCGCACCGAGTTGTTGGCGTTCTGAAAGAAGATGGACGAGTAGGCCTCGCTGTCGGGCCCGCTGCCGTCGTATCCGGCTTCGACCAGCGCCCAGGCCTTGGCTTCTTCCTTCTGCTTGCACTCGATGAATTGAACCACGTCAGGATGGTCGATGTTGAGGATGACCATCTTGGCGGCGCGACGCGTCTTGCCGCCCGACTTGATGACGCCGGCGAAGGCGTCGAAGCCCTTCATGAAGCTGAGCGGGCCGCTGGCGGTGCCGCCGCCGGAGAGCGCTTCGGTGGACGAACGCAGCGGAGACAGATTGGTGCCCGTGCCCGATCCCCACTTGAACAGCATGCCCTCGGTCTTGGCCAGGGTGAGGATGCTGTCGAGCGAGTCCTGTACCGAGTTGATGAAGCACGCCGAGCATTGCGGGTTCTTGTAGCCGACCGCGCCGTATTCCACGCGCTGGGCCTGCGGATTCCAGTGCCAGTTCTGCGCGTCGGAGTTGGGCTCGATGCGATCGCAGCCCACGTTGAACCATACCGGCGAATTGAAGGCCGCCTTCTGCTGCAAGAGGAGGTGGGCGAGCTCGTCATGGAAGATGGCCGCGTCGTCGTCGCTGCGGAAGTATCCGCCCTTGATGCCCCAGTCGCGAATGGTTTCAGCGACGCGGGTGACGAGCTGGCGCACGCCGGTCTCGCGCTCGGGCGTGTCCAGCGGGCCGTGCAGATATTTGCTGGCGACAATGTTGGTCGCCGTCATCGACCAGTCCTTGGGGACCTCGACGTCTTTCTGCTCGAAGATGATGCCGCCGTGCGAGTCGGTGATCTGCGCCAGACGCAGCTCCCATTCCAACTCGTCGTAGGGCGAGACGCCGGCCTTGGTGAAGAAGCGTTTGAAGGTCAGTCCGGGCGCGCGCTTCTTGGGCGTGACGGATGCGGCGGTGGTGGCGGATGCGGCGGCGGCGGTGGCGTCGCCGGTCGCGATGGACGTGGTGGTCGGGGTGGTTGGTTTGCTGGTGACTTCGGCCATGGAGAGTGCTCCTGATCAGTCTTTAATTATTGCGTTATTACGTGGGTCTGATTCATTTTGCGCGGGTCTGAAGGCCCGCTTTATCAATTTCCGCCCAGAAGGTTGTGGGGGCCTCTTCGCCTGCCCGCGAAACGTTGACAGGAAAGAAGCCCCCAGTCCATCTTTGTCCGGCGCCACCGCACAACTGCGTGCCGCCCAGGAAATATTTCCTGTGGCGGCCCCGGACGAGCAACCCATGCGCGCAAACTTCGCGCGCTGAGGTGCCGCACTGACTTGGAAAGGAACACCGCTGATGCCATCGCCTTGCGATGACTTCGTCGGCCCACCTGCTACCCCTCGGCACCTCAAACCGCGCGCGTTGGGGACACCCTAAATCGCTGCGCTTGACGAAACCTGCGCCGCATCAGAGGAGGAATCGTCAAACTATCCGGGCCCACTTGCATGCCAAGACGGTCACCCCTCCCGCCTTGGCCGGGGGAGAACCCCCCAAAACCGCCTAGCATTCGCGAACAGTACTCCCGACATCTTGTGGATGTCAAGTGCATAACGCTACATCTTGTATTTTACGCCTTTCCAGCCCGGACCAAAAGAGTAAACCCCTCCAGTCGCCCAGATTTTAAACTTTCCGCGCTGGACGAGGCCTCGGAGTACGATGCCACCTCTTTGGCGGACCGTATGCCAACACGCTTTTCGCCAGCCGATCTTCCTCGTCGAGGCGAGCGCCAGCCAGCGAATCTGCGCTTCGCTCTCGCTCCGCACCGCAAAGCTCGAAAGGTGGCCCAACCTTTGGACTCTAGCCCCGCGATGCCTCCGCTTCAACGCCCGTTCTCGGTGCAGCTGTGTGGACGACTGTGGATTGTGAGGAAAAGCGGGACACCGTGGCGTCCCATGGCAAGACGATGCCCCTTTGCGCTGGTATAGTCATGGTCGTTCACCCATACCGGAGGGCACCATGAAATTCCGTCTCGTCCTCTTCTTTTTCCTCGCCGCCACCACCGCTTTCTCTCAAGCCAAACCGCAACCCTCTTCGCCCAATATCACCTACCTGCGCTGCGGCACCCTTTACGACGGCAAGAGCGACACCGCGCGCAAGAACGTTACGGTGCGCATCGCAGGCGAAAAGATCGATCAGCTCGGCGACAACGTGCAGCCCGAGAGCGGCGCCCAAGTCATCGACCTTACCCGCGAGGTCTGCCTGCCCGGACTGATCGACACGCACACCCACGTGCTGCTGCAAGGCGACATCACCGCCGAAGATTACGATGTGCAACTGCTGAAGTACTCGACCCCGTACCGCACCATTCTCGGGACGGTGGCGGCGCAGCACGCGCTGGACTACGGCTTCACCACCATTCGCGATGTCGAGACCGAAGGCGCCGGCTACGCCGATGTGGACATCAAGCACGCCATCGAGGCCGGAGTGATTCCCGGTCCGCGCATGCAGGTCGCCGGACGCGCGATGGACGTGACCGGCGCTTATCCTCTGCTCGGCTATTCCTGGGAGCTGAAGATGCCCAAGGGGGTGCAAGAGGTGGACGGCGCGGAAGGCGGACGCAAGGCGGTGCGCGAGCAGCTCGCCAACGGAGTGGATTGGATCAAGGTGTACTCCGACCGCAGCTATCGAGTGCGGCCTGACGGCGTGCTCGACGATATTCCCACCTTCACCGTTGACGAGCTGCGCGCCATCGTTGATGAAGCGCATCGCGAGCGCCACAAAGTCGCCTCTCACGCCTCGGCGCTGAACGGCGTGCACAACTCGGTGGAGGCGGGAGTGGATTCCATCGAGCACGGTTTCTACATTGCCGACGCCGACCTCAAGACCATGGCCGCCAAGGGAACCTTCTACGTGCCCACGTTGTTTGTCGGGGAGTACGTCGCCGCAGGACGCGCAGCCGCGGGAGCGCACGTGTGGGTGGACATGATCAACATTCACGCCGCCACGTTTAGGCGCGCGCTGAATGCCGGCGTGAGGATCGCGTTCGGTACTGACGCCGGTGGATTTGCCTGGACCATCGATCCCGCAAAGGAATTTGCTCTGATGGTGAAGTACGGCATGACCCCGGCGCAGGCATTGCGCTCAGCCAACATGAGCGCTGCCGAACTGTTGGGTATGCAGGACCAGATCGGCTCGCTGGAGCCCGGCAAGTTCGCCGACATTGTCGCCGTGCCCGCCGATCCCATGGCCGACATCACGCAACTGGAGCGGGTGAATTTCGTGATGAAGGGCGGGGAAGTGTTTAAGGGGATGACGAGCTCACAATAGCCTGTCAGAATCGCGGAACGGGCCTGGCGCTTCAGGGACGATTGTCGATGGGTTGCACATGATCTCCCCAGATTCCATGCCAAGCGGAGATCACTTCCTAGAAGCCGACTTCTCATACTAATCTAATCGAAAGAAAGGGATGGTTCGCGACTGGCCACGCCTGTCCCTACGGCCGCCTCAACTCACGCAACGCCCTGTTATCGCCAACTGGCGCTCAACTTCCGGATCGTCCGTGACTCGGGCGGCAGGGACCACGCCATGTCCGCTCTTCAGCTCTAAGGGGATGGATTGCCGCTGGCGGTGTTCAGCAAGATGGTCAAAGGCGCGACATGTTCGGGCTTGACGTAACGGTTCACCAGGAAGCGTTTGCCATCTTTGGCCACATCATACGTAAAAACGTCGGTGGAAGAAATTGGGGCGCGTCCGTGAATCTGGAACAAAGGTACTGGCGTCCCCGTCGCGAAAATGCTTTCGCCGTTGACCGGCACCGCCATTAACATGCCGCTGGGTGCAATGTAGAAAATCTCTTTGCCGTCTCCGCGCCAGCGTGGCTCCGTGCCGCCGCCACGCGACACCTGCCATTTTCCCGCCGCGCCGGGGAACGACGTCACGTAAATCTCCCAATTGCCCGACTCATCGGAGGCATAAGCCACCCATTTTCCATCGGGGGAAATCTGTCCGTTCGTCTCGCTCGCATTGCCGGTGAGAAATCGGGTCGGTTCGCCGCCCGCCACCGGCAGTAATTCCAGATGTTCGCCGGATGCGCCCTGACGGGTGAACAGAATCTGGCGGTCGTCTGAAGACCAGGAATTGGGAAGGGTGTCGCCCATGGAGGGGACGGTGAATCGCTTGCGCTCGCGCTCCAGACCGGTCGCCGGCTTTAACGCCACACTGGTGCCCTCGGCTTCAGCAATGCGGTAAGCCAGCATGCTTCCGTCTCGCGACCACACACCCACCACTTGTTCCGCCGGACCGAAAGTGAAACGCGAGTTGCCGGCTCCGGCCGTGCTTTCGATCCAGATGTCCACATTATTCGCCTGCTGGTCGGTGATATCGAGGGCGACGCGACTTCCGTCGGGCGAGAGCGTGGGGTTGGCCATGATGGCGGGACTGCCAATGTGGCCCAGTTCTTTGCCCGAGCGGTCCATCCAGGTAAGGGCCGACTGCGCCGCCCCAACGCTGGCGTTGTAGATCAACGTACCATTGTTTGCGACCGTGAAAGCCGACCAATACGTGGAGGGTTGAAATCCGACGGTACTAGCGACCACGCTCGCGCTCCCCGAAACCGTGCCCGTAGATGCGTCAAAGGGAATGCTCACCAACTGCCGTTGCGCATCCGCATAAAACAAATTGTGGGCATCGTAGCCAAAACTCGATTGGCAAAGGGAAACAAGCTTTCTTTCCTTGCCCTCCAGAGAACTGAGGTAGATGCCGCTCGCTCGGTCGTCCTTGAGGTTGCCGAAGTTTCCCGCCCAGAATAAGAAATGCTTGCCGTCGGGAAGAAATACGGGCCAGCGATGGGATTGATCGTCCGCGGTCCTAATGCCCTGAGTGACCGGCGCTCTCCCCGACCCGTCTGCATTGACGCGCCAGATCAGACTTTCAGCGTCCGGGGAATAGATGATCACACCCTTGCTTCCCCAACTGCCGCCACGGGCCACCAAAGCGGTGGCGAGCACCTGGGGCGTGCCGCCTGCGATGGCCATTTTCTGCAATCTGCCGTTGGCAAAAAACGCGACGTAGGCGCCGTCGGGCGACCAGAAGGGAAAGCTCGCGCCCTGCGTGCCGGGCAGAAGCGTCACGCTGGAGGAGCCGATGCGCTGCAGGTAAAGCATGGGCAACGCGGAGCTTTCCTCCGGCGAAACAAACGCCAGCATGGAGCCGTCGCGCGACAGCGCCATGTGGCTGATGTTCATTTCATCGGGAACCGCCAACGCAAACTGCATGCGCGTGGTCGGCTGGGGACGCCGCGCAATAAACCAGGTCCCTGCGGCGACGACCACCAGCGCCAGTCCAGCTGCGAGCCACGGCAGCAGCGGCGTCCGGCGAGGCGCCCCCGCGGCGCGCGCCATCGTGCTCGACTCGGTTCCGGAGAGTGCGCTCAGAGCAAAGGACAGATCTCGCGCCGACTGGAAGCGTTGCTCCGGGCTTTTTTCCAAGCACCTGCGCACAATGCGCTCGAGCCCGGGAGAAACTAGATGCCCGGGATCGGACAGCTCCGGCGGGTCGTCTTTCAAGACCGCGGTCATGGTCTCGGCCGTGGTGTCGCGGCGGAAAGCGCGCACCCCGGAGAGCATTTCGTAGAGCACCGCGCCAAACGCAAAAATATCGCTGCGAGGATCGGCGGGCTCGCCGCGCACCTGCTCCGGCGCCATGTAGCTCGCCGTGCCCATCACCATGCCCGCTGCCGTGTGCGAACTGGTGAGGGTGGCCTCGTCCAATTCTGCGCCGGCTTTCTGCGCCAGTTTCGCCAATCCGAAATCGAGGATCTTGATGCGCCCGTCCTTGGTGACAAAAATGTTTTCGGGTTTCAGGTCGCGGTGGACGACTCCCTTCTCGTGCGCCGCCGCCAGTCCGTGTGCGATCTGCACGCCGTACTCGACCGTCTTACGCTGCGGCAGTGTCCGTTGATCGAGCAGCGCCCGCAAGCTTTCCCCCTCCAGCAACTCGGAGACCAAAAAAGGCGAGCCGTCGTGCTGACCGATGTCATGAATAGCGAGAATGTTGGCATGGTTAAGCACGGCCACCGCCCGCGCCTCCTGCTCAAAGCGACGCAGGCGGTCGCTATCGCGGGCGAACGATTCCGGGAGAATTTTCAGAGCTACATCGCGCCCCAGGCGCGTATCTTTTGCGCGATACACTTCTCCCATGCCGCCTGCGCCGAGCGGGGACTGAATTTCGTAGGGGCCGAGTTTGGTACCAGAGGCAAGTGCCATGCGTGCGCCATTATAGCCTGCGCAGCACGTTGCAGCCGATCCGACGATTCTGGATGGTTTGGCGGCTAAACGGAAGTGACACAAAGCCCAATCTGTCAATTGGCGCAAAATCGGCGTCGCATGAATGAAAGCGTAGTTGAGGCTGGAGCGCGCGCGCGATGGCTTCTCTGCCTACCACTTATCTGTCATTGGTTAATCGGAAGCCATCAGTTGATTGGTCCCGGCAAGCGCGCTAGCAGCGATCAACCGATCGCTCGCGAGAAGCCGACTTATCATTACTAATATCTGGAGAGCGTGATCACTTGCGGATCGACGACAATCCGTCCGGAACGTGCCGAATGCGGCGCCCTGCATGCGCATATCCAAATGTACGAGCCTGCCAGGGATCCTTCCGGTTACTACTATCGGCTCGGCGAGTTGACTGTCATTGCACAACGCGAGAGATGACGCAGGAATTGCCCGCTCGATATAGATACTACAGATCTTGCGGTTCTCAGGTTTTTCTCAATCTCGTCTCGGTGGGCAAGTAGAGCGTCGAATCTGTCCCTCCCGCGTTGCCGTACAAGACAAGTTCTGCTCGAAGCTCTAACCCCTCTGCATCGCACTCCGGCTGGTATTCCGAACCGAAGCTACACGGGCGAAGAACGTAGCTATGTCGCACCCGACCGGTGCCGGCGGTACGTTCTTAGGCGCATTCTCGAAGTAAGACGAGATCATCCACGACCCCAGGTGGCGATAGCTTTCGAACTGCGCTTCATTGAAGAACTGGTTCGACGTGGCCTCATGAGGAAAGGTCTGATGGGAAGCGGCATAGGCGCGAATATCCGGTGGCTCGCTTCCGTTCAGCATGGGCTTGATGAATAACAGCTCGCCCTTGGGCGCAAAGCCGTCGACGCAGTCATATTGGATCGATCCGCGGATGCAGTAGATGTTCACAGGTTTAGTTCCCTTCTCCATCGGGAGCCCCTGCGGAAAGTCGGGAAATGTGATGGGAATACCGAGGTCAATCTCGATTTTGCGAATCGCATTGCCCAAGTCTTCAAACTGAAACTCGCTGTCCGCATCGGCGTCCACTACGATGATGTGCCGGCAACGCCGCAAGACCATTTCGTAAAGTCCCAGATTTTCGAAATGGCCACCGTCGGATAGCTCGATCCACCTGTAGGAATCATCGGTGTTGCCTAGCGCCTCATTCAGCAGGGGCATCAAGGCCCACTTGGGGCCGTTTCTTCCGAGGAAGTGACGCGTTTTGTTTCTAGCGACGGGCCACTTCTGCAGATGGGGCCAAATGGGATTGGGAAGCCACCAGCCCAGTCGGGCGTTGAAGAAGGTCATCAAGAGCGTGACCAGTGGCGAAGAGTTGTAGCCCATGTTGGGATTGAAAGCCGCCCCGCTGATTGCCATCGCTGTACCGACGGTTACCCCCTTGCTGCCACCGTAATCTTCCGTGGGCACGTACCCGAGACGCCAGCTTCCGACGCTGATCGGACTGAAGGTGAAGGGTTCAGCCTTGCGCTGCTGCCATGCCATGTTCCGTGTCGCTACCAGGTTTAACGCGGTGTTGATGACATGCAGCGGCGCGTCGTTGCAGGGTATGTCGGCTTCGGACATGTTGTCACTGCGGTCGAAGTTGGTGAAGGCGTCGGGATGGCGAGCGAAGTTCGAGGCCCCCAGGTAGGAGCGCGTAAGCCGCATGCGGTACATCCCATGCAGCGAGAAAGTATTGATGTTGACGAACAGGTTGGCGAAAAGCGCCAAGAGGCAAACCGCCGCAAACACGACCAAGGCGGCAAGCGAGTCCAGCTTGAGCCGGTCGAGGGTCCCTATCCAGTGGTCCGACCCCGACATGGAAACATGGACGCTCACTCCGAGATAATGGAACAGGTAATATTGCAAGACGCCAGGGTGCAGCGCCCCGTCGATCAGCCGATTGTACAGCTTCACCCGCAGCCAACTGGTGAACGTTGCGACCGTCAACGCCAGACAAACCAGCGCGATGCCGGAGGCTACGGGGGCGATCTTTCCATGGTTGTTCAGGAACGTCTCGAACTTCGTCAGTTGCTCGGCCTTGACGCGCTTGAGGCCGGAGGCGGTACCCGCGCTCAGTCCCGCCGCGCTGGCGACGTAACCTGCGCCAAGCCCCAGTGCTCCGAGGATCGAAGCGCGTAGGAAGTGTAACCAGTCGGTGGCGAAAAAAGCGATGCCGTTCAAGGCCAGCCAACACAACAGGCACGAAAACAGCAGACCTCCCGCGCGCGCCCACCATTCCCGTTCCTCTTCCTGTTCGATATGGGTCAATAATGCGGTCGACAGGGTTGATGCCAGCATCATCACGCCGAACACGATGGGGACCACCAGCACCACAAACTTGCGGCTGATCACAAGATGCCAAGGACTGACCTCCATCAATCGGCTGCCCAGGTTCAAAGCGCACTCGGCCAGCAAAAAGGCCGCCAGGGCCGCCACTACCAAGGGCGCGACAAACGACCACAGCAGCCTGCCCCAGGCCAGATGTCCGCTTCCATCATGTTTGTGAAAGACAGTCGGCTGCTTCTTGCCATCGCTTTGCCAGAGCAGGCGTAGGCGAACCAGCGACATGGCCAAGGGTGGGACCGCAGTGTAGACCGTGAGCCATCCGGCCAGACGCAGGACGGGCCACTGATTTCCACTCAGAGCGCCGCTGACGTAGGCCCACGCGGACGCTTCGCCCAACAGCCAGGCGCTCACCAGCAGCGGGATAGCGAAGAACCAAAGCTCCAGAAAAGTGCTGCCTTTTTTCTGCGGATTGGTGAATCCGGACGTATAGGGCGGTCGTGCCATGCGCCATACGGCAGTCACGGAAGCGAACACCACGCCCACGATGGCCAATACCATCACTTCACTGAACCAGGTTTTTCCCGACCGCTGATGGGCGAAGGCCCAGCCGTAGGAGAAGTTGTAGAGGAATTCCGGCAGACAGAACAACGCCATGACCAGCGGTACAAGAATCAGCCAATTCAGGACCATATTGCGCGCCACGATCGACAACAGCGTCAGCGTGTCCAGCGTGAAGCCGTAGCGTGGCGAGAGGTAGCTAGTGTACTCGCGCAGGTGGCGGATGGGCTGCGGCTCGGGGTCCCCCGAGGTCGGAGCGGCGGCGGCCAATTGGTCGATGACCTGATGGTAGTCGCTCCTCTGCGACCAAGCCATCAGCCAACTCCCAATGTAGCCCCCGCCGGAAACCGTAGATAGGTAGTCCAGCGCATCCAGGAGGGGCTTCTGCTTCTCGGCGGACGCCGCACGCCGGCTGAACCGTGCCAGTCCTTGCAGAACACCCAGCGAAAAACTGGCGCTGCGAATGCCGCCGCCGGAGAGGCAGACGGCCGTACCCTGCATGGCGTAGAGAATGGATTTCAGCGGCTCATCCTGAAACTGGCAACGACTTTCCGCCAGTAGCACTCGCTCGTAAGCTTCGACCAGTCTCTCCTTGAACTTCTCGCTTGGTTCGCGAGGCGTCTGCCGCTGGTTTTGCAAATGTTCTTTCGCTTGTCCCAGGTCCCAGTAGGCTTGCTCAGACTTCGTGATGTCGTCATCGAGCCTCGCCCATATCCTTCCAAGGTCTTGCGGGGTCAGTTCGAGCTTTAGAATGTGCTTCCCCACGACGGTAGCAAGATCTCGGGGCACATGCTCCGATTTCAGAATGTGCTTCGCTACCGCTTCGGCAAGGTCTTCCAAACTACGCACCGATTTCAGCATCTCGGCCAGCGCTGCACTCTCGGTGTCTTGTGGAGTACGCTGCGGGTTCAGGATCTCCTGAAGCACTGCGCGGGCAAGGTCCTGCGGACGCCTTACACGGTACTCGCCGAACATGGTGCGGAAAGGGAGTGCATGGGGAAGCGCCGGATAGGTCGTCCAAATGTCCGAACTCAAGGTCGCACCACCTCTCGATATTTCGTGATCAGCGGCGGCTGGCAGCCGGCCAGCCGGTTCGGATCAAGCACCGTGATCATGTCGGAGTTTTTCGATAGGCAGTAGATTAACGCTTCGTCTGGCGATAACGCCAGACCGTAATAGACGCCCACCAGTTGGTAGGCTGACAACTGGGTGAAATTAGAAAAAGGACTAGCGGGGACATGCGAAATGCGGGATAGTAGGACCCAGTACGGTTATTGACGAGCAAAGCTGTTACGACAGTATGGCAGATATGAGGGTCAGGATCGCTGAAGCACATCCCCTGGACACCCTGGTCGCGTGGATATCGAGCCATTCGAAGGTCTTCTCGCAGGGCTGGGGAGATGAAGAATTGCTCGGCGGTCTTTCGGGGCGCGTATCTTGTGACGACCCGTCCGTGCCGATTCGCATTGCGTGGGGCGAGGAGCGGAAGTGCGGCAGAGCAGTGGTGCAAGACGGGACCTTTGAATCTCCTCTGGGTGGTCTTCCACCGAAGGTAGGCACGGTGCACGTGCGCGCCTGGAAACGCAGCGGCCACACAGCGGCGAGTGTAATTCTTGGCGCTTCGCGTGACGAAGGCTACAAGGTTCGGGAACGCGTCTTCGGCGCTTTGCTGGGGCGTGACATCGATCTCTACTTCCTCGAGAATCCGTTCTATGGCCGCCGGCGGACTGCCGAAGGACCTGCTGCGGTCACCGTCAGCGACCAAGGTTTAATGGCTCTCGGTATGGTGTTGGAGGCGCGCGCTTTGCTGGAGCACCTGCGCGGGAGTTATGAACGGATAGCGGCGTCGGGATACAGCATGGGCGGCCACATGGCCGCAATCACCGCCGCGGTGACGCCGTTTCCCATAGCTTGTGCCGCCTTGGCGACCGGAGCGTCGGCCAGCAGCATCTACACCCGCGGTCTGCTCTCTTGGAGTGTTGACGTCGGTGCTTTGGGCAGACCGCCTGTCCAACACGCCATTGTGAGAGAACGGCTACGCCGTTTCTTTGCCGCGGCCGACCTTACCTACTACCCCGCTCCACTGAGGACCGATGCTGCCGTTATTGCGGGTTGTACGCGAGACGGTTACGTACTGCGGGCCGAGACCGAACGGCTACACCAACATTGGGCAGGGAGTACGTTGCGCTGGATTTCGGCCGGTCATTTTTCGGCACTCATCACCCAACGGCGCATGTTGTGCGACTGCATCGCCGACGCTATTGCAAAGCTGTAGCTCAAAATGTCTTGAGGAATTCAATGAGCGCACGCTTGTCGGCGTCGGACAGCGTGTCGCCGAAATAGTGTCCGCGGTCCTGCACGAAATCCGGACACTTGCTAACCGCCAACAGATCGGGAACAAGGTTGCGCATCAATCGTTGCGCGGCGCTTGCGTCGAGATGGCCCTCGCGGATGGTCAGGAGATCGCCCTGAACCTTGGCGATGAGCTTCACGAGGTTCGCTGCAATGCCGGTGCTTGAAAAATCCAGGTTGACATTGGCTAAGAGATCAATGGGCGTTCCCGTCGGGATGGGACCGATCTCAAGAAAGTCGGCTTTCGCCAGCGGCCGCAGTTCTTTCGGGAGGTAGACCACCGGAATCTGAATGTAGCTCTCGGCCGTCGTTCGTAGAATAGAGGCAGCTCCCTGGCGTTTTTCCTGCCACAGCAGCTTGGTCATGGCATCGTCGTAGGCTTTCATTCTGCCTGCCACTGAGGGATCACCGGTATAAGTACCCAGTGCATTATTGTGCAACAACGGAGCCGTGGCCCAGATACCGATAAGCGAAGGTACGCGGTAGTAGCCCGGACCGCCGGCGGGAGCGCGGAACTTTCGCGTTGATTGGGCGAAGGGGGCCTGTACCTCGATGTCCCCAACGGAGGGCAAACTCTTGTACGTCTCGGATGAGAAGTTGTCCCAGACATGACCGCGGGTGGCATTGGTAGCGAGCGCGCGAGCTGCATTGGTCTGCACCACATCAAGCGGTATGCGCTCTTCGGTCGATAGAAAATTGTTCTGCAAGAAGTCCGGCTTTTGCACTTCTGTCCGCTGCCATTCGAGATATTGCTTTTGTGTGGTGACAACGCCGAGAGGCGGCTGCTTGCTGGAGTGACAGCGGGCACAATTCTCGGCAAAAACGATCTTCCCGCGCTCCAGCTGCCGGCGGTCGGATGCCAGGAATGCGTTGCCGCCTGGCGCATTCGCCAGCTTGGGGCCTTCCAACTTCATCAGAAACTTTGCCAGGTTCGGCAAGCGCGTTATGGTTGACATCCAATACACGGAGCCTTTCTGCGCTTTTGCGACTTCGAACGGGTGTTGAGGCGTGCCCCCGACCAGCGCATTATGATCGCGCAGCCATTCCTGGCTGTACTCACCGATGCTGACGTACACGCGGCTTAGTGCGCCGATCAAACCGACCGAATCAGCGCCGTCCTTGAGTACGTGCGGCACTGCCATCCGTTTTTGTTCGCCGGGGATGTTGAGTGCGCCACCTTTGATTTGTTCCTCGTGTGCTACCGACATGCGGGCCCCGACCGCATAGATGGGATTCATATTGCCGGGATTGTTCAGATTATCGGTGGCGATAAAAGAGGTATCCACAGTTCCCGGCGCCCAGGAATGAAAGAGTTGATAGGCGTAGCTATCGGCGGAAGCTGCGCCTCCAAATATGGCGCCAGCATTGAAATACTGGTTCCCGATGGTGGAGGAAAGATTTTCCCACTGGGGATTTTCGGGATCGACAGGTGGCTTCTCGGGATTGAATGAAACATGGCAGAAGGCGCAGGACATGCCGACGATATACGGGCGCACCAGACTTGGATCGTTGTAATAGCCGGGATCAGAACGATAGCGAGTGACGTCCCAGCGTTTGCGAGCCTCATTGTTGAATTTTGGATTGGGGTAAACTCGCAGGCCAACAATGCCCGACGGCCTTCCATACACAGCGGTATCGACGCCGTTCTCCGCCGCTCCCATGTCGAGCCACAAACCGTATTGATCTGGCACCGCAGCCCGCTCCAGCCCCGGCTGGTTTACTAGGCCCATGTCTTTGAAGCGGGACCCACGGCGGCGGGAGTCGATCGTCTTCAGCAGGTCGGCGGTGCCATAACTGTACCGCGCCATCCTGTCCCAGAAAACCTGGTCGCCCGCCGTCCACAACAGCCAGGTGTTGCGTCCCTTGGTCTCGTCGCCAGAGAGCGTTATGCCGCCATCCATGGCATCGAACGCGTGGGAATTGCTCTCTGGAAAGTCGGCAACAGTTTTACCTGCGGCTTTGGCGTCGTCGGAAATAATGGAAGAGCGGTGTTTCGCGCAAAATAACAGTACGAGGGTCGCCGCCACGACCAAAAGAATAATCCCTGCCACCGCCCTCTTCATGGCGCGATCACTGGAGGCACGCACATCATAATCCTGCAACTAGAAAGTCTTGATATATTCGATGAGTGCCAGCTTGTCTTCGTCGCTCAGTCCAGGTTCTTCTGCGAAATAGCTGGTACCGAAATAGTGGCCGCGATTGACCACGAAGTCCGGACACTTGCTTAACTCCAGTAGCGGGTCGACCAGGTTCGCGAAAACTTTCCTGGTCTCGTCGTCGCTGGCTCCCTGCACCGCCTCTAGGTCGTGCTTCATTTTGAGAAGAAGATTGAGGAGTTTTTCATCGTGCTTCAGTTTTTCCCCTGGATCGGTTGATTCGCCCAGAATATCTAAGTTCGCCAGCAAATCAACCGGCGTACCGGCAGGAATCGGACCAATCTGGATGCCACTATCTCCGAACAGCCAAGGCAGAAAACGCTGGCCCGGCGGGAGCAAGGGTCTGAGGAAGTCGGGAAGATATCCCGCCGGAATCCGCAGGTAGCTTTTGACTGTGGTGCGGTCCATCTTCCCCAGAACCTTCTCCCCGAGCACCGAGTCCCTATCTCGTCTCTCGGGCCACAGCATCTTCCCTATGGAATCCTGGAATGAATCCATGCGAGCGGCCACCGACGGGCTGGAATTAAATTTACCCACGCTATTGTTCAACAGGAATGGCGCGGTGGACCAGATGCTAATTAGCGACGGAGGACGAGTGAAGCCGCGTCCGCCCGCGGGCATTTGATACGTACGAGGTTGGCCGGTGACAGGATGGTAATAGGTAATAGTTCCGACCGACGGCAAGTCCTTGTAGGTTTGTGACGAAAAGTTGTCCCAGATGTTACCGCCGAGCGCATTGGTTGCGAGCGGGCTGCAAGCATTGGTCTGCAGGAGGGTAACTGGAACGCGCTGATCGATGGAGAGATAGTTGCTGTCGAGGAAGTCCTTCTGCTGGACAAGAGCTCGCATCTTGGACTTGAAGTCGTCCGTTTTAGTCCAGGCCCAGTACTTGTTCCAACAGTCCAGATACTCCTGCCCTGAGCACCCTTCGAGATCGATTCCCGGTGGAGGCGTCGGAATCTTGCTGGAGTGACAGCGGGCGCAACGCTCCGCGAAGACGATCTTTCCCCGCTCCAGTTTCGCCTTGTCTTTGGTCTGATAAGCGTCGCCCCCTGGCGCGTCTTTCAGCAGGTGTGGCAATGCAATCTTGGGGTTCAGAAAGAATTGCGCAGTCTTCGGAGTTTGCATCTGGGTGGCCTGCCAGTAGGCAGAATTTCTGTTGGCCACTGCGATCTCGATGGGAGTAATGGGTTGGCCGCCCACCAGCGGGCGGAAGTGCAGCAGCCATTCTTCGCTGAACAGTCCGATGTTCAGGTAAACGCGGTTCAGCGCACCCATGACTCCCACAGAGTCGGACCCGTCCTTAAGGATACGAGGCGTCCAAACCGTGGCCGGCGGCTGGAAGTATTGCGCCAGCGGGGTGTTAGGAAAATAATCGTTGAGCTGCTTGTTGTTCAAGCCGCCACCGGCGAGGGTTTCCTTGCCCCAGCGTTTGGCCACCGCCATGCGTGCCGGCAAGGCATAAAAGGCATTCATGGTACGCGGATTGTTGATGCTATCGGTGGAAATGAGCGAGGTGTCGAGCGTGCCCGGCCGGTAGGTGTTGAAAATCTGAATTGGAAAACTGCTTTGGTCTGACTGCCACGCGAGAATTCTATCTGTCCAGAAATACTGTGCGCCGACAATCGAACTCAAGTTTTGCCACTTGGGATTTTCGGGATCGGCAGGCGGATTAGTTGGGTTAGGCCCAACGTGACAAAAGCCGCACGACATCCCGACGCGATAAGGCCGGATCAGGTTCTTATCATTGTAGTAGGTGGGATCATCGTAAAAGCGCTTTGGGTCCCACTTCTTCGCGGCGGCTTCATCGAAGTCCGGGTTGGGGAACAGGCGAAGTCCGACAATGCCAGTAGCATAGCCATAGTAGGAGCCGACGGGAATGTTCTTGCCGCGAGCGCCAATCTTTACTCCCCGATATTTGCTCTCGTTTTCGAACGGGTCGGGCGGGCAACTGGGATCGCGCGTATCGAGCCATAGTCCGTAGCGATTGGGATCAGGGCCCGTTGCCTGTCTAAAGCACGGCTCGTTCACTACTCCCAGATACTCCCAGCGATTGCTTCGGCTGGCCGGCAGTCCGGGACGGGAGGAAATTGTCTTCAAGAAATCGAGCGTACCAACACTGGTCACGACCAATGTGTCCCACAATTTGTCGTCGCCGCCGGTCCATACAATCCACATATTGCGGCCTTTGATTTCATCTGCGTTCAGCGCCACGCCGCCATCCATAGCATTGAAGTAATCCTCATCTGCTGCGGGGAAGGACGATGCCGGACGTCTCGCCAGGCTGGCTTCATCTTGCACCTGACCTGGTTTCGGGGTTTTGCTGCAAGCCGTGAACAACAAGGCTGTAGTCGCTAACAGGCAGGCATATCGAAGGCCGAACCGAGTCATAACCGTCTCCGATCGTTATACGAAGTTGCGTGCGGCCAGCCCTCTGAAAGCTCGAATCCCAAGATGACCTCGCCAAGTGCGCCAGACGGCCATCTTTGCGAATGAAGAGGGTAGTACTGAGAAAATTTGCCCCACCAGAATATTGGCGTGAAATATATCACGGATCGCGCAACTGCACTCATAGCATTATCGTGCGGTTAACGTCTTCATCCACTCTTGCAGTATCCCGTAGGGTCTTTGCGGTAATATCGAACGGCACTTCGCCACAGTTGACGAGCGCGTTATGCAACCAGCGCGAGCAAAAATGTCGAGAGTGCTTTCGGATATGGGTCGACAATGACAGGGGAGCGGAATCCAAAGGCCGACAGTGAGTACATCGTGGTCGGTTCCGGCGCTGGAGGCGGAACTGTCGCGGCGCGTCTCGCCGAAGCCGGTCACGACGTGATTTTGCTGGAGGCCGGCGGCGACCCCCGCGCGCTCAGCGGCGGTGATGCCTTGCAGCCGAACGCGGACCGGCTTCCCGTCGACTACGACGTTCCCTGCTTTCATGCCTTCGCCTCGGAAAATGACGCCATCAAATGGGACTTCTTCGTGCGCCACTACGGCGACGATCAGCGCCAGCGGAAGGATCCCAAGTATCGTGTTGAGTGGGAGGGCAAGCGCGTGGACGGCCTGCTATATCCGCGCGCGGGTGTGCTTGGCGGATGCACGGCACACAACGCCATGATCTTCGTGTATCCCCACGATGCCGACTGGGACAACATTGCTGAGCTGACGGGAGATCACTCCTGGCGGGCCGCCAACATGCGCCGCTACTTTCAGCGGTTGGAGAACTGCCATCACCGGCCGCTCAGCCGCTGGCTCTCGAAGCTGGGAATCAATCCCTCCCGCCACGGCTTCAAGGGATGGCTGCAGACGGAGAAGGCGATTCCCATGGTTTCGCTGGGCAATCGCGATCTTCTGCAGGTGCTTGGCGAGTCCGCGATTGAGGTGATCAAAGACATCGGACACCTGCCGGTGCGCGCACGATGGCTGGCTGAGAGCAAGCTTGATCCCAACGACTGGCGCACGGTGAAAGAAAATTCCTTCGGCCTGCGATACACGCCACTCACCACACGCAACCACGCACGCATAGGCTCGCGCGAGCGCGTGCTGGAGGTTTCCCGCAAACATCCTGACCGGCTGCGGATCGAATTAAACGCTCTGGTGACCCGCGTCCTGTTTGACGAAAACCAGCGTGCAATCGGCGTGGAATATCTCAAGGGAGAACGACTCTATCGCGCGCACGCGCGGCCAAGTGAACCGGCGGCATCTCCTCTGCAACTGCATGCCTCGCGCGAAGTCATTCTGTCGGGAGGAGCATTCAACACCCCGCAATTGCTGATGCTGTCTGGCATCGGACCGCGGGAAGAGTTGCAGCGCCACAGCATCGAGGTCAAGGTCGAACTCGCGGGAGTCGGGAAGAACCTACAGGACCGCTACGAAGTTGGCGTGGTCAACCGAATGGCTTTCAAGCAATGGCACATCTTCGAAGGCGCCAAATTCGATGCCAGCGATACCCAGTTCAAGCTGTGGCGCAACAGCCGCCAAGGACCGTACATTACGAATGGCGCCGTGCTCTCCCTGTTCAAGCGTTCGGCGGCTGAGCGTCCTCTGCCCGACCTGTTCTGCGTGGCCTTCCTGGGAAATTTTCAGGGGTACTTTCCAACATACTCTGACCTGTTTGCCCGCAATCTGAATTACCTCACCTGGGCCGTGCTGAAGGCGCACACTAACAACCGTGCCGGCCAGGTCACCTTGCGATCGCCTGACCCACTCGACATGCCGCAGGTCGACTTTCACTACTTCGACGAGGGGACCGCGGATGGCGGCCAGGATCTCGACTCGGTGGTAGATGGCATCCGCTTCGTTCGCAAGCTGACAGCGAAACTGAAGCAGCAGGGATTTATCGCCCAGGAAGAGCAGCCCGGCGAGGATGTGCAGTCGGATGACCAGTTACGAGAATTCGTGCGCAACCAAGCCTGGGGTCATCACGCATCCTGCAGTTGCGCCATAGGTCCGCGGCAACAGAACGGAGTGCTGGACAGCGATTTTCGCGTTCACGGAGTACAAGGCTTGCGCGTGGTTGATGCCTCGGTTTTTCCCCGCATTCCCGGGTTCTTTATCGTCAGTTCGGTGTACATGATTGGCGAGAAGGCTGCCGATGCTATCTTGGCCGACGCCCGCCCGGCATCTTCCGGCCATTGACAAAGGCCCACTGTGACGCCATAGTGGGCAACATTCTTACTGGGGCGCTTTCCCAAGAAACGCAAGCTACGCCGAGGGCGGGCAGACACGTCTCGGCGGATGGAGGATATTCCGCAATGGCGTACACCGTCCCGCAACTCCTGACCATGTCTCAGGAGGACCTCGACAATCTCTTCTCCAGCAGTCCCCCCGGCGACATCCCTAACGGTGAGGCCGAGGGAACCGCCATCATCGCTCCTGGCACCACGTTCAGCCCGGAGATTGCCTCCCTGATCAACACCTTTGGATGGCAGGGAAAGACCTTCGACGGCACGCACGGGACGCTGAGAAACCGTATTCTGGCGTTCGGGCTGAACGCCATCGTCGCCGAAGTTTACAAGGGGCAAAGCTGGTTCGACGGCAAGGAATGCATTGTGCTCGACTACTCGAAGACCTCCCTGGTGGCCAGCCATGTCCGCGACGAGATCCGGCAGATTGGATCGGGCGAATATCTCGGCGTTGTGTACTGGGACAAGACGCGGACCATCAACTTCGCGCTACAGTTTCCCAGTTCATAACCCTCAGCCCCGGACGTGCGCCGAATGGCATCAGGCGCACTGGCGTTTCGAGCGGCTTGAAATGATCACCAGTATGGGAACACGATGACAGGGTGAGAAGAGTAGTGCCAAGTGCTTCTTCCGCCGGAGCAGTTCCGGATATAGCGAGTCTCGAGATGACACCTGCCTTGAGCGAGATGTTCCGCCGCGTATGGAGGGCCGCGGGGCAAACTCGCGCCATGCGGTCGCTTCAATATTTCGGATGGATCGATCTGACTCTCGGCGTTATTATTCTCCTCGCTCCGGGGCTGACTGCTTCACTGCTGCATCTTCCTGCGCTCTCGGCTCAGGACGCGAACTATCTCCGCCTCGTGGGAATGCTGGTTTGTGGGCTGGGACTGCTGTACATCGTGAGCGGGCGCCTAAACGCGGAGGGATTTGTCGCCGCGTCGCTGCTGGATCGGCCGCTGGTTCCTGTGATTATGGCGCTACTGTGGTACTGGCGCATTCTTCCTGGTCCGCTGGCCGTGGCGTTTTCCTTTAGCGACTTCGGCGGCTTTCTGTGGACTCTCTTCGCCTGCCGGGCCGACGCAGGCGACGGCTTGAACATCGGCGGTCCGGCCTTCCAGGGACAGAGCCGCGCCGCTCGCTCTGTCGAAATTTTCGGTTGGATCCTCGTCGTGTCCGGCCTGGTGATTCTCGTGGCCCCGTATTGGACGGCCTCGTTGCTACACCTGCCGGCGCTGCCAGTGGATGGCCCTAACTATTTCCGGCTGGCTGGCCTGCTGGTTGGCGGACTGGGAATGCTGTACGTCGTCAGCGGCAGCCTGAATTCCACCGGCGCCGTCTTCGCCACTCTGTCGGTTAGTCCGCTGGCGGTGATCGTCCTTGGCATCTTGTGGCGCAAAGGGATGATTCCCAGCTCGCTGGCGCTGGTGTTTTCACTTGCGGCCTTCGGGGGATTTCTCTGGACCTTGCGGGCGTGGCGCACCGATCTCCGCTCGGAACGCGATCCGGGCCGCGTCTCGCTGTTCGCTGATTGGATCGCCGGATTTTTCGGCTTCATTAGTGGCGTGGTTCGAAATGCACGCACATTTCACCCGGACGGCAGGGTAGTCCGGGGCACCGTCCGTTCCCTCAATCCGGCGGATGAAGGTCTGGCGCGCGCCGCCGCGCAACTTGAGGGCGGCGTCTTGATGCGCATCGGCATGGGCGTCATGAAAAAGGGAATGCCGCCGTGGCTGGCCGACCACATTCTCGACGCGCCGAGCATCGCCTCGCGCTTCTTCACGACAGATGCTACCGGCGAAGTTCCGCTGGAGCGCCGCCCCGGGAAAGACCTTGACCTGCTGAGCACCGCCGGCGGCGACCGCCTGTGGAAGCTGCTGCTGAATTTTGCTACCGGCGGCAGGATGTACGACCTCGACCAATTTGATTACTTTCATAACCTTTACTTCGCCGATGTGCCATACCAGATTGACGACGGCAGGCTCGATGTATGGGTGCGGCTGGCGCATGATCTCGGCGGTACGCGGCAAATCTCGCCAACCGACGGCGTTTCGCGCGAAGTGATGCTCACCCAGGCCGTCGCAGGTCACGCGACGATAAGAATTGAAGTGCAGCAAGTGGGAGACAGCTCGCACCCGTTCGTGCCCATCGCTGAGATTCGCTTCGAAGAGGAAATCTCACTCGACCAGGAGTCATTGCATTTTGATCCCGTCGAGGGCCGCGGTTTTGCGCCGCACGGTTTCCTGACCGATTTGCGCAAGAGCGTATATCCCTCCAGCGTGCACAGCCGTCCGGCCAGCCAGCCTGAGCGTGCTCGCCGCGAGCACGAAAGCGTAGTGCGGCGATGGTGGCGATTTCTCAGTCAACGTCCCAGTACTCCTCGGGAAGGAGAAGCTCTCATCATGAATGCTTCTACTGCGCCAACGGTGAGCGCCGGAAAACGGCGATGGGTCAGGATTGCTTTATTCGTGTGCCTCGCGGTGGCGGCTGTGGGCGGGCTCGATCTGCTCGAGCGATTCACCCGCGACCGGCCGGTGGATTATGCCGATGATGTTCTGCACTTCGAGCGTGGCTCGACCGGCGGCGAGAAAATGAATGGCATCCCTTACTGGTACTGGGTTGCGCTGCCCGAGCTATTTCCCGAATACCTGCCCGATAAGAAGCCAGGCCGCGGCTATTCGTCGTTTGGGTTGATCTACGCCAAGGGCGACGACCCGCGCTATGCCCTGCCTTATGGCATGTCGATGCGCAACGTGCGCGGCATCGACGTCGTGTATCTTAACTGCGGCGCATGTCACATCGGTACAGTGCGCGTTGCGCCGGACGCAGTTCCGCGTGTGATCCCGGGAATGCCCGCCCACGGATTCGACCTGGGCGCCTGGGGCACTTTTCTTACGTCCGTTCCGCTAGACCAGAAATTTACCGGGCAGCGTCTGCTCGATCAGATCAAAGTAATGCAGGACGATACGCATCGCCGGGTGGACAAGCCCGATCTCATAAATCGGCTGATCCTACGTTATCTCGCGGCCGATCTGATGCGCGACCAACTCATCATCCTGCGCCAGCGGCTCTCGTTCATCGACACCTCGACCTGGGGACCGGGACGCGTCGATACCTTCAATGCTCCCAAAGCACTGTTGAACTTCCCCATGCAGTATGCCGATCCGAAAGAGTTGATGGGCAACGTGGATTTCCCGTCGGTGTGGAACCAGGGCCCACGCGAGGGCATGCAACTACACTGGGACGGGAACAATTCCATGGTTTCCGAGCGAAATCTCTCCGCCGCCTTCGGCACCGGCGCCTATCCTCCTACTCTCGACGCCCCCCGAGTACAACGCATGGCCAAGTACCTGGAGACCGCCAAGCCGCCCGCCTATCCTTATCCAATCAACGAGGCTCTCGCTGCCAAGGGCGCTGCCGTCTACCAGGAGTATTGCGCCGGCTGTCATGGCTGGCGCAACGCGCCCTTCCGCAATAATCCACCGCATCCTGACGAAAAGGTCGGGACGGTCGTGCCCATCGCCAAGATCGGCACTGACCGCTGGCGGCTTGACTCCTATACCTGGCTGTTGGCGGTGAACCAAAGTACTCTGTATGCTGGATATGAGAAGGATTGGGGCTTCGATCCGCCTTATCCGCAGCGCTTTTCACATTTCCGCAAGACAAACGGCTACGCTAATCTTCCGCTCGATGGCATATGGCTGCGCGGACCTTATCTGCATAACGGCTCCGTGCCAAATCTGCGCGAGTTGCTGGAGCCAGCGGCCAATCGCACCAAGGTGTTCTACCGCGGCAACGACGTCTTCGATCCGAAGAACGTCGGCTTTGTCTCGAACGTCACCGAGCAGGACGGTCGCAAGTTCTTCATCTATGACACCAGCAAGCACGGCAATGGCAATGGGGGACACGAGGGCCATACCTACGGTACCGATCTTCGGCCCGAAGAAAAGCAGGCATTGATCGAGTACCTGAAAACCTTCTGATCAGGTGGGATGACTGTTATGAAGAGAAGATTGCTCATCACCATCGCCGTTCTCGCCGGGCTCGCGATAGTTGCCGGAATAACGATCTGGTGGAAGATGCACCGCGTGGTGCCGCAGCCTGCGTGGATCGCAGCCGGCCAGCGCGACAACTATTTCTATGGCTCAGTGGGAGACGGCGAGGTACCTGGAATTCCCTACTGGATCTGGCTATCGCTGCCGCGTATGTTCCCCGAATACATGCCCGGACCGGGCGGCTATGCTGCCCTGGGTCTCTCCTGGGAAGAAGGGCGTGAGATGCCGGTGGGCTTTGCCAAGCAGAGAGTCGGATATGTTCGCGTTACAGGAAACTGCGCACTCTGCCACGCCATCTCCAAGCGCACACCAGGCGATGAGGTTCCCACCATCAGTGCCGCCGTACCCGGACAGACCACGGACATCCAGCCGCTGCTTGCATTCCTCAAGCGTTGCGCGCAGGACCCGCGCTTCAATGCCGATGAGATTTTCGCAACCGTGGATCAAGCGACCAAGCTGTCCATCTCTGACCGCCTGCTCTACCGCTTTGTTCTTGTCCCACGCACCCGCAAGGCCCTGCTCGATCCGGCATCTGTGTTGTTCGGCGCAGCTATCGAGGCTCATCGCATGGACCCGCAATCGGCTGCGCCGTTCTCGGAACCCCCGATGAAAGCCCTGGAACAGCGGATGAAGGCTGTTCAGTCCCCGCCGGAACAATGATCGCGCCAACTCTAGGTAGTGTTGCTCGCGATGCAGTCACGTTCAATGAAGGAAGTGTCGGGTCGCTATCCAGTTCCCATAACGGCGAGATATTTATCAATGTTAAGGGCGAGATATTTATCAATGTCGATGCCGTCGTTCCCGCAGAGTACGCCCGGGCCTTCTTACGATGATGTTTTACAGGCGGACGAAGTGCAGCCTGCACCGGTCGCTCTGCTTCCCCAGGGTCCCTGGCATAATCCGGTCAAACATCGCGATCTCTGATATGGCGCGACTGGTATAGCGTTTGCCCACTGACTTCGTAAAGACGCTGGCCAGTCATCCTTAGTTTTGCGACACAGATTGTCGATTACGGACAACCTTAGAGGGAGCTCGTGATGATCTATGCGGTGATTGAACCAATCGCCCCATGCCACGGGTTGTAGTGAAAACGGTCAGGTACCAGGCAAAACCTGAATAGTTTTTGCGGCCTATGGAGCTGCGAAGGCGTTCCTCTTGGAGCGGTCGCTCTGATCAGATCTTGCAGCTAGGAAGCGTATGAGAGCGCTGACGGGCAATGCGGACTAATGCGTCCGGATTGGTACCGAGAAACGTGCGATCGCTATCGGAGCTTTTGAGAAGTGCCTCCGCATGCGCGCTCAAAATGCCAAAAGCATATCGCGACGGGTGCGCATTTCCGTGAGTCAGCCACCTCTCATCGGTCAGCACCGCGTTCCTGTCGCCCCCGAAGACGACGGGCATCCGAAAGATCCTATCGTACTCGTCGCGATACGCCGGTTCCGCGTGTGTGACATGCACGGCTTTTATGAATTGCGCTTCGCCGAAGTACCGGCGGGACGTGCAAACCATGCGGGCGTAGGTGGATTCGGTCAGCTCAGGAAAGTCATTGGGGTTCTTGCGCGTATCGACCATCCAAACTTCGCCGCCATGATGCTCAAGCTGAAAGCGATCGGCGCTCCCTAGGTCAACCTCGACGGCTAGCCGCGCATAACGATTCATTTGCGTGAAGGCTTCCGCCAGGGTCTCACAGGCTTCGCCAATGAGGCCGACGATCGATATCTCGGCACAACCGAACGCCTCGCCGAAGTGCAGAGCAAGGGCGGGATCATGGCACAGCTCTTTGCCCGCCCTCATGAGGGCAACATACTTGGCGAAGGGGATGCGATTGTCCAGGTCTTGCAACTCTGCGGGATCGATGAGGGATCGTTCGGCCAACGCCCCGCGCCTGGCCCCGTTCGACACAGCGAGCTCCATCAATCCACGGGCAATTCCCGCCGCAACTGTGGGCTCAGGCACCGCTTCGGTCCTCCTTGCAACCTGCGGTCATGTTATTGATACGTGGCGTCATGTCCATTGGTTCTGTGCTGGGCTATGCTAAGCCCGGAATACGACAAAGCCAAGGCGCAAGGGCGTTAGGCCTCATGTGGAAGCCGCTCCTCCGCCACGAAGGAACTGCCATCGTCGACTAGGGCGCAAAACTGCAACCGTTGCCCGCCCCAGCCTCTTGATCGAGCGGCGATAGGGCGCGCCCCGCGGCACCCTTGATTTAGTCGTTTGCCAAGGAGGCAAAGAGTATGAGCACAGCTGAATTGACCGACCGGCTCCTCCCCCAGCGCGTCGACAACACGTATCGCGGTCACAAGCTCGCACTCTGGCTCTTCGGCGCGGTCGTGCTTATGAAGCTTGCCATGAGCCTGAACTCCATCTTCAACGGTTACGTGGTGGCGAGTTCCGCTGACGGGATCCCCCTTGACACATTCCCCTCCGCCGCCGCACAGACGGTCGTTTCACTGTTCGCGATCTGGGGGCTCGCCCACCTCATGATCTGCCTGCTGTGTATATTGGTCTTGGCGCGATACCGCAGCATGGTTCCCTTCATGTTTGCGTTCCTCTTGCTGGAACACCTGAGCAGAAAACTGCTTCTTCAGTTCGTTCCCATGCTCAGGACCGGAACGCCACCCGGATTTTACATAAACCTCGGACTGCTGACTTTGATGATCGTCGGCCTAGCACTATCGCTACGGAGCCAAAGCAATCTTCAGGCACAGGAGTTGTAATCATGGAACCGATTGGAGAGGCATCACCGCGTCTCAAGGCCAGAATGGCCGGTGTCTTTTATTTGCTGGAAATGCTGACGGGAGGATTCGCCATCCTCTTTGTTGGCCGCAGGCTTTTTGTATCTGGCGACGCCGCGGCTACAGCAACCAACATCCTGGCGCACCCGTCTTTATTTCAGTTGGGTTTCGCAGCCAACCTCCTTGGGTTCGCGTGCTATGTCGCTGTCACGGGTCTCTTCTATGACTTGTTTAAGCCGGTGAACAGGAGCCTCTCTTTACTTGCAGCGTTCTTCAGCCTCGTGGGATGCGCCATTGGAGCTGTCAGCTGCCTCTTTGAGCTCGCCCCCCTGGCCGTCCTGGAAGGGGCGCAGTACTTGAACGTATTCAAGGTGGAACAGTTGCAGGCGCTGGCGCTTATGTTTCTCAACTTGTATGGTCAGTGCTTCAACATCAGTTTCGTATTTTTCGGATTTTATTGCCTCCCGATCGGCTACCTCATTTTCCGGTCTAGCTTCCTGCCTCGCATCCTGGGTGCGGGAATGGCGCTTGCCGGTTCGGGTTGGCTGATCTTTCTGTCGCCGGCGCTCGCAAAGCATCTGTCCCCCTACAATCTTGCTGCCGGCCTCGGGGAACTAGCGCTGACCCTGTGGCTCCTCGTGGCCGGCGTGAACGCTCAACGATGGAAGGAGCAGGCCAGCGCAGCACGGGCGTCCATCAGATGAAAGCCGCGGTCTACAGCAGATATGGGGAGCACTCCAGCGCAGCGTTGAGGAAGAGACCACAATCCTTCTATCGCGGTCGAGTGACGGACAATCCGGAAGTAATGCCTCCCGGATTGGTAACGACAAACCTTAGTGCTGTATCTGAAGCGCCCCAAGCAGGGAGGCGTCGGTTGAGGTGCTGTGTACGGGCGCTTCGGATACAGCGGTTTGAAGGAAGGCGCATCGAGGACTATGGGTTTTGAATGAGGATTCGGTGCGATGGTAGCGGCTGGGTAGTGTGAGGAGAGCGATAAGGAGTGAGGTTGGTGTTGGTGTGGTCGGGTCTCGTGGGAACATTCAGTGGGTGTTTTCTGCTTTGACCTATGAGAGCGGACAGATGGGATAGCGGCAAGGCGGAGAAGAGCAGCCTCGTGCCAAAGCACGTGAAGGTGACAAGTTGGTGTTGGTGGTTCACGCGGCACCTCTATAGAGAACGGGTGGAGCGCGAAGTTGAATTTGGGCTGCGGTGAACCTCTCGACAAGCTTCATGTCGCCGCCGCAGTGTGGGCACTTCCAGAAGGTCGAGCCTTGCGCGTCAGTGGGCGCAGATTTTCTGACTGGGTTGGTGGATTGCACCGTTGCCTTCAGTAAGTGGGCGCAGAGTGGAAGACAAGCGGCGCGGCGACGGTTGGCGAGGAAGCCGAAATTGCGGATACGCACGAAGCCGCGCGGGAGTAGGTGCAGGAGGAAGCGGCGTAGGAACTCATCAACGGGCAGAGTCATCAGCCGTTTCTTGTTACCGTTAGCGGAGTCTCGCCAACGGAAGGTAACGTCGCCATCGGCAAGAGTGACGAGTCGGTTGTTGGAGATGGCAACCCGGTGGGTGTAAGCGCCGAGATAGTTGAGCGCGGGTTCTGGGCCACCGAAGGGCCGCTTCGAGTAGACGATCCAGTTGTGGCGGAAAAGGAGCCTGAGCCAGGAGCCGAAGAGGGGTGGCTTTGCCAATGGCGCCAGGCTGCCGTGGAACTGGAGCGTGCCTTGGTGGAAAGCTTGCTTAAGCCCGGCGACAAACTTACCGCGGAAAACGCGACTGAGCACCCTGATGGGAAGAAAGAAGGAACAGCGGGACGAGATCCAGCGGGCGTGGTCCGGGGCGAGGCCGCCAGCAGCAAGCACGCAGTGAACATGGGGATGATGCTGTAGGCGCTGGTCCCAGGTGTGCAGCACGCTGAAGAATCCAATCTCGGCTCCCAGGTGGCGGGGATCGCGAGCGATCTCAAGCAGGGTTTCAGCACTGGCATGAAACAGCAGGCTATAGATCACCCTCTTGTTCTGCAGCGCCAGCGGAGCGAGTTCCCGCGGCAGCGTGAAGACGACATGCACATAGCGGGTGGGTAGCAGTTCCTGTTTACGGGATTCGAGCCAGCGAACACGGGCGTTGCCCTGGCATTTTGGGCAATGCCGGTTTCTGCACGAGTTGTACGAGATGGCCACGTGTCCGCAATCCGAGCACTGATCGCGATGTCCACCCAGTACAGCGGTACGACAGCGCGTAATGGCCAGCAGCACCTTCTGGTGTTGCCAGGTGATCCACTTACAGTTGCGCTCCAGAAAAGACGGCCCGGCACAGCGAACGATGGCAGCCACCTCCAGAGGAAGCCGGTTCATGCGCTCTGTGTTTGCTCTCCTTCTCCTCTGATCGTGAGTGCGTCCAAGGGACTGCCGGTGGCGCTGAGATGCCGCCGGGAGAGATGCAGATAGATCGTCGTTTCCTCAAGGTCGCGATGACCCAGTAGCATCTGGATGGTTCGAAGGTCGGCGCCAGCTTCCAGCAGATGAGTAGCAAAGCAGTGACGCAGAGTATGAGGATGGATGTGCTTGTGCTCAAGGCCGGCTCGTCGCGCGGCCTTCTGACAGGCGTTCCAGAGGACCCTGACGGTGACAGGGGAACTTGCCGTATGCCATCGGTTGCCGGGGAAAAGCCAGTCGGTGGGCTTGCGCCTCAGCCCACGCCAGTACAGGCGCAGTGCATCGAGTAGCTTGGGGCTGAGCATGACATCGCGGTCCTTGCGCCCTTTGCCTCCCCGGATATGAATCACCATCCGCTGACTGTCGATATCGCTGATCTTCAGGCGCGCCACTTCGGCGCGGCGAGCGCCTGTGGCATAGAGCGTCATCAGCAGGATGCGATGAAAGGGGCAATCTGCCGCGTCGATCAAACGTGCCACTTCCTCCTGGCTCAGCACCTGCGGCAGGTGCCAAACCTTCTTCGGGTATGGCGTCTCGGCAACGCTCCAGCCTTTCTTCAAAACCTGAACATAGAAGAAGCGCAAAGCTGCCAGCCGTTGCGTTACGGTGTTCGGGGCCAGCTTCCAGTGAGTGAACAGCCCGGCCTGATACTGGCGAATATGTTCCGGGCCAAGCTGATCAGGGGGACGATGGAAGTGCCGACTGAAATGCTCAAGTGTGCGGATGTAAGTTTCGATCGTGGACTCGGCGTAGTTGCGTCGCCGTAGCTCCTCCAGCATGATCTGGCGTAGATGGGTCACAGAGATGCCTCCTTCTCTGCGACATAACTTAGCTCAACTCACCTGTGGTGCGGTCGGATCGACAACGCACGCGCACGCGTCCGCCGCACAGCGGCTTCGTTCAAACACCCTTGTGACCAGTAACCGAGCTGGTTCCCGGATGGTCGCCTATCCGGAAGTGCTCGCAGCGGCTGGTTCTATAAAAGGGGATGTCAAGAGAAAACACTTCTCCCTTCGCTGGAAGCAGGGATAGTTCTTTGACATCCAGCCCCTTTCGTCGTGCTGCTGGCGGAGATCCGCAGTTGTCTTTCCGTTTTTCACGTCCACGCTACTACGTCGATGGTGCTGAAGCTGCACAAGCCAAACGGTGGCCATGAGGCCAACCATGGTTCTATCTGAGACTCGCGCCGAGGCGCGGCACTATAGCTTTGTTGGGTTGTCCGAGGGGGCATATGGTGGCCCGTGAGACTTGGCGCCAACGGCGCACCCCGCCTAACCCGCCCAGGATACTCACCCTCGAACCCGAGCGCTCAGAAACCAATCGACAGTCGCGGAAGTGACTCCGGTAGGGTCTTTGGGATCGGCGCGCTCAAGCGGCTTGTGGCTTCAGATATTCGGCGTCGAAGGGTTCTCCTTTCTTCCAGACATGCAACGTGATGGCGGCGATCTTGCGCGCCAGGGTCAGCCGCGCCAGCTCGGGCTTCATCCCCTTTATCAGAAGATTTTCGTAGAACGGGCGAAAGGGTCCGTTACTGCCACTGGCGGTGGTGGCCGCGCTTTTAAATAGGTTCTTCAGATCGTGGTTGTGGTTCAGGTTCAAGTCCACGGATGAACACCGGCTTTTGCCGGCGCTCCAGTTGCCCGTTGACGAAAGCATAGTCGGCGCTGCTGCGCGTTTCCAAGGCCAGGCCGCAGTAAGCCCAGAACTGCCGCTTGCTGCGGAAGCGATGCGGCGTCTGCACGCGCCCGATGAGCAAGGCGGCGCGGATCGGACCCAGCCACGGAATGGTGCGCAGCAGCTTGGCTTCGCGGTGCTTGCGGCACTCCAGAATCAGATCGTGGCGGTCCTCGCGGCGCAACTCTTGCAACAGGTCCAGTTGCTGGTAGAGTCGCCGGGCGCGCCGCTGCAACCCGCTCTCGGTTAACTGCGCCAACCACGCTTCCCGATGGCGTGATCCGTAGGGCTTTTTGCCGGCACAGGCAATGGCCTGGCTGCGGTAGAGGGCTTTCAACCGGCCCATGATGCGGGTGGTGTCTTCGGTGAGCGCGGCATAACTGCGCCCCAGATGCTTCACCGCCGCCGTGCTGTTCTGGCCGTGATAGACCGGCGACAACAGCCCCGCGCGCAGCAGCTCGGCCAGCTTGCGAGCATCCACGCTGTCGCTCTTGTTGCCCGCCTTCAACAGGGCGTTTTTGCGCGGATTGCAAACCACCAGCTTGGCCACGCGCCGCACCAGCAGATCGTAGAGCCAGGCGGAATGCGTGCCTTCTTCGAAGGTCACATGCAAGGTCCCGCGCAGACCGTGGAAAAAATCCAGAATAGTGGCGGCATGAGTTGCGATCACCGACTGCATCACCAGCTTGCCGTCAGCGTCGAGCACGGCTACCGAGATGGTGCTCTGGTGGACATCGAGGCCGATATACTTGATGCTATCCATGGGGTGTTCCTTTCGTCAGGCATTGGTTTACTGCTTCACACAGCAACCATAGCCTATTCGAAAGGGGCGCCCTTTTATAATGCGTGGCCCGGCCCTTCGACTTGATTGGGCTTCTCAGACATGGGTGCCCCATCCTTCTCGCCCGCTTTTGGCGAGAGGGTGGGCACTATTTCGTGACCACCTCATACCCACCCGGCCAGTTGTCAGTTGTCAGTGAAAAGCAGGTCCCTCGACTCCGCTTCGCTCCGCTCGGGATGACAAACTGTAAGGGATTTCTGCGGGTATAGGGGTCCTTCGACTCGCTGCGCTCGCTCAGGATGACAAATTCATGAAAGGGGTTGGTTTGGCACTCGAAACTCGAAACTCGAAACTGGGTTCCGAAACTTGGGCGGGCAGCGAGCAATTTTGCACAGATTAAGTGATAGCGGCAGCCATACCATGGTGTCTGACCAACCTGAAAAAGGAGAATCGAATGAAATCCCAGAAGCTATTTGTTGTCGTCCTGGCGTCGCTGATCGTGCTCGCCCTGTCCCTGCCGGTACTGGCACAGAGCACCACACAATCCAGCACCACCACGACGACACAGAATCCACCCGCCGCTCAGAGCACCACCACCATGACACCACAGGATCCGGCATCGGTGCCGCCGTCCAAGGTCACTCAGAGCACGGATACGACGGTTACGCCGGCCGGCCCGGAAGTGAAGCAGACCGATTCGACAACGACCACAACCACGCCTCAGCCGGAGGTAACCGACACCACGACCACCACAACCACGCCAGCGCCGGTAACCGACGTCACGAGCACTACGACCGCGCCGCCGCCCGTGGTGAAGAAGGACACCACCTCGACCACCACAGTCACGCCCCAGCCCCCACAGCAATAATTGCGGGTAATCGGCGCGTGGCCCACGCAAGCTACTTTTGCTTGGAACCTGCCTGAGCGAAGTCGAAGGGTGGGGCGATTCGTCCTAACCAGCGAAAATCCCCGCCCTAGGCAAAAGAACAGTTGCCAGTAGCCAGTAGCCAGTTGCCAGTAAAGGCAACCGCAGGTCCCGCGACTTCGTCCGCCGCGCGCCTCCGCTCAGGATGACAAGCAACAGTTGTCAGTGGTCGGTTGTCGGTTGTCAGTGAAGACAACCGCAGATCCAGTAACTCGACTCCGGTCGTCGCGGCGACCTCGCTCACTGTGGCGCGGTTGCGGTGTGCAGCTTTGCCTTGGCCCGCGCCTGGCGGGCGCGCAGCCATTCCATCCAGCGATCGAGGCCTTCGCCGGTGGTGCTGGAAACGTCGATGATTTCCATCTGGGGATGAACGCGCCTGGCGTTTTCACGCGCCACGTCCGGGTTGAAGGGAACGTAGGGCAGCAGATCGATCTTGGTCAGCAGCATCAGCTCCGACTTGAAAAAGATAGAAGGATACTTGAGCGGCTTGTCTTCGCCTTCCGATGTGCTCAGCAGAACGATCTTTGCGTCTTCGCCAAGATCGTAGCTAGAGGGGCAAACCAGGTTGCCCACGTTCTCTACGATCAGCAGGTCAATGTCTTCAAGCTTCCAGTCTTCGAGATGTTTTCCGATCATCTTGGCATCGAGATGGCAGGTCCCTCCCGTCGTAATCTGCTTGACCGGGAAGCCAAACTTGGCCAGCCGGCGCGCGTCATTTTCGGTTTGCAGATCGCCGGTGAGCACCGCAACCCGCGAGCCCTTGTCCATGCGCTCGAGGGTCCTCTCCAGCAGAGCGGTTTTGCCCGAGCCGGGGGCGCTGATCAGGTTGATGCACAGGACCCCGAGTTGCCGGTAGCGTTCGCGCAACTGTTCGGCCAGGACCTGGTTTTCGTTCAGGACTTTCTTTTCCACTTCGATGCGGTTCATTCATCCACTTCCATGTAGGCGATGTCGAGCTCTTCTCCGCTGATGCAATCGGTAAGAAATTCGCCGCATTGCGGGCACTGCGGGTCGAAGTCGATCATGCGAAACTGGTGCGCGCACTTGGAGCAGCGCTGCACGCGTGGAATGTATTCCAAGTCGAGCACGACAGGCTCCCATTCCGTGTCTTTCACCAGCACTTCGAAGCCGAATTGCAGCGCATCGCGGTCAACGCCACACAGTTCCCCGATTTTAACGCCTACCTTAGTGATGCGACCGGCGGGATGGCGGAGGGCTTCGGCCTGAACGGACTCGAGAATGGAGGCGGCGATGCCTAATTCATGCATGATTGAGTTAGTATCGGCAACGGTATTGTCGCATTTTGCCGGCTGGGTAGTTGATGCTGCGCAGCTTCCGCTTCTCAGGTTGCCCTTGCTTCGCACCCTCGACCTTGTTCCTCCTCGCCCCCCAAATCTCATTCCCCCGAGTGAGTGTCGGCAATGGGACACGTGCTCTCAAGGGAACCAACTTCATCACAGTGTAGGAAGAGTCCGCACGCGTTACTTCAGTTTGCGAAGCAACTGGTTGTAGGCCTCGTGCGAGCCAATCCAGAACCAGTGGAAATCATTCTCTTCGCGGAGGGCGATCGCGCGATAGGAGCGGCCTATGTCAACCGTCCATACCCCACCCTTTTGCTTCAGGCCGAGTGAAGGATTGAACGGGTCGCGCGTGAAGAGTTCGAACCTTTTGTCGGCAAGCTCACGCACGTGGCCGGGAAGCTTTTCGTAGCATTTCCAGAATTCAGGGACGGCAAACGAGCGGAAACTCACAGGTGGCGCGGACCCTGCGACAAGGGCTTGGACTTCCCTTCCCGCACCTGCTGGCGGACGCTATCGAGCAGGGCCGCACCAGCACCGTCGGCCGTGAAGTCGCGTTCGATCTCCGCGTCCCAAGCTGCCAAGTCGCGGTCGGCAACCCAAGTGGCAAGCTGCGCTTGCTCCTCCTGGGGAAGGGCTTCGATGGCGCGCTGTATGTCAGGAAGAGTCATATTCAGTATTCTAGCGCCCCCTGCAAGGCTTGTGCTCCAGATCCGCATTGTGTCCGCAATTGGACACCCCTCACGACGGAACCAACTCATCATAACCCGTCAATTGTCGGGCCGGGATGCCCGTATTTTTCCGGAAACATCCGCCGCCGGATTTCGTCTATGACTGCGTAGGTGCAGCTCGTCTCGAATTGTCTTTTTGTCTTGAGTCCATGCAGAGTAGGTAGCTCACCATGCTGAAACAGTGGGGCCGCGTCTGGGCCATCGGCTTCGTGCTGTGGACACTGCTGGCTTTCCTGAGCGCCGCCGGGGCGCATGTTTATACCGCGTCCATGGGCAGCCCGGAGAGCTGGGCGCAGTTGCTTGCCTGGAACATCACCATCTCGTTTGTGTGGTCGTTGCTGACGCCGCCGGTGTACGCCTTGGCCCGGCGATTTACCTTCGATCGCAGCAATTGGAGGCTGGCGCTTCCCCTCCATCTCGTCGCCAGCACTGTGCTTACGCTGGCTGGGGCGGCGCTGATTGTGTCCTTGTACCCGCTGGTGACTTGGACCCCGGAAACTCACGCCCCGTTTCTCGCACATACTTTTTCTCGTGCCCTCATGGATTTCCAGCGCTACTGGTATGTCCTGCTGATTACCCAGGCGATTGGGTATTACGGCAAGTATCGGGAGCGCGAATTGCAATCGTCACAGTTGGAGGCCCAACTGGCTTATGCGCAACTTGAGGTGCTGAAGATCCAGCTCGAACCGCACTTCCTGTTCAATACGCTGAACTCCATTGCCGCCCTGGCCAGAAACGATGGTCCGGCCGCCGAACATATGACATTGCAACTGGCGGACCTGCTGCGCCTGTCGCTGGACGCGGTCGGCGTCCACGAGGTGCCGCTCAGCCGCGAGTTGACCTTCCTGCAGAAGTACGTTGACATCCAGCAGACGCGCTTCCAGGACCGGCTGCGCGTGGATATGGATATCCAGCCGCACACCCGGTCAGCCCTGGTCCCGAACCTGATTCTGCAGCCGCTGGTGGAGAATGCCATTCGCCATGGCATCGGCCCGCGCCTCGCTCCGGGATCGATTCGCATCTCGACTCGCCAGGTCTTCGATGAGCTGTGGATGGAGATCAGCGACAACGGCCAGGGGCTGGCCGGCCATCGGGGCGGCGTTCCGACCGAAGGCGTGGGGCTGCGTAACACGCGCGCCCGCCTACAACAACTGTACAACCACGATCACAGGATGACTTTGGAGGACCAGCCCGGCGGAGGCTGCGTCGTCAAAATCCACATTCCGTTCCGCGAAAGTTCCGAGGAGGCCGTGACCGCCGATGTCCATCCGAGTGTTGCTTAGTGATGATGAAGCGCTGGCGCGCGCGCGCTTGCGCAGAATGTTGGAAGATGAAGCTGACCTGCAAATCGTGGCCGAGTGTGGCGACGGTAAGTCGGCGATCGCGTTGATCAAACAGGAGAAGCCTGACCTCGTCTTCCTCGATGTTCAGATGCCGGAGGTGGATGGCTTCGGCGTGATCGCGGCCCTGCAAGAAGGCCACGTGCCGCTCACCATCTTTGTCACCGCCTATGACCGGTATGCGATGAAGGCGTTCGAGGTGCACGCGCTCGATTATTTGCTGAAGCCCGTGGGAAAGGACCGCCTGTCTGAGGCCTTGGGCCATGCCCGCAAGCAATTGTCGCATCCCTCGGAGGCGACTTTTCAACGCAAGCTGCTCGATCTGTTGGCCGATCTGGAATCGCGGCAGCAAACTCCGCAGCGCATTGTGATCAAGGCGGATGGAGAAATTGTCTGCCTGAAGCCTAACGAGATTGATTGGGCCGAATCGGCAGGCAATTACGTCTGCCTGCACGTGGGAGGCATTACCCACATTCTGCGGGAAACGATCACCTCGCTGGAATCGCGATTGGGACACCGGCAATTCCTGCGGGTGCACCGTTCCACGCTGGTGAACGTGGACCGCATCAAGACCTTGCGGCCTTCGCTGTATGGCGATTATTCCATTCTGCTGCGCGACGGCACCAAGCTGACGCTGAGCCGCGGCTTCCGGGAGAACGTGCTGAAGCGGCTGGGGACGGCGTAGCAACCGCTGTCGCTGTATCCTTTCTTGTTCCGTTTTCGTCTTTGGGATAGGACGGCATTCGTTCCACTTCAATGCCGTTCTGGAGGCTATATATGTCCTATCTCAAGCGCATTGGTCCGGTATCCGCGTTTAAAGTTGGCGCTGTAGTGTACGGTTTGGTGGGTTTGATCGCCGGTATTTTCTGCAGCGTCATCGCCTTCGCCGCTCCGTCGGTCCATCATGCACACCTGCCCTGGGTCAGTCCTGCTGTCGGCCTTTTCGCGGTGGTACTGTGCCCTCTCTTATACGGAATCATTGGTGGCATCTGTGCCGTAATCAGCGCGCTCATCTTCAATCTTGCCTCTGGTTGGGTGGGAGGATTGGAGGTGGAAATCAATTGAACGGGTAAATTCGAGGACCGCCGCTTCGGGCCGCAGTCACCAGCGCGGGTGATTATGGTCACGGAAATATGGTCGGCTTGGGACCATAAATGGCATATGCAGCCGGTATGCGATGCAACCGATGCGGGCGAACTCTTCACGGCTTACCGCGATCGCATCCGCCGGTACATCCTGGGCATGGTGCGAGACCCGGCCGAGGCGGAAGACCTCACGCAGGAGACCTTCCTGCGAGCGCACCGGCGCTTGTACTTGCTTCGCCACCCCGAGGCGGTTGGTAGCTGGTTGTACCGCATCGCCACTCACGTCTGCCTGGATCGGTTGCGGCAGCGCAAACCGCAGGATTCCATCGACGACGAACAAACCGCCAACCGCGTGGATGCCGCGGCTCGTACTCACCCGTCGCTGGCCGACATCGCCGAGCGAAGACAAACCAGCCTATGTGTGCAGCGCTGCCTGGACTACCTCCCTGACAATTATCGCGCGGTGATTTTGCTTTACGAGATCCACGCGCTGACGGCGCCCGAGATCGCGAGTCTTCTCGGCGTGAAGTTGACCACGATTAAGATGCGGCTGCATCGCGCCCGTCGAATGCTGCAACAGATCATGGAATACGGGTGCGCCGTCTCGACCGACAGCAGCGGCGTGCCCGCGTGTGAACCCAGATCACGAATAAGGGTAGAGCAGGCCTTCAGACCTGCGTCCAAAGGCCGCAAGAAGATGGTTTGAGGCGCTGAGGTCGTCGACCTCAGCGCCTCAAACCGGAGTCGGGAAGACGCTCTTAACGCGGGCCTGAAGGCCCGCTCTACCCGAGCTACCTCCACTCTGGAACTGCTCTAAGCTGTTTGTACCGTTTACCGCCCAGCTTGCTGCCTCTGCGGTGGCTGTCCTTTGGTTTCGGTTCGCTTCGCCTGCTGCATCGCCGGCCGCTGGCCTTCCGCCTCTTCCAGCTCCTGGGCAATCGAGTCCACCAGGCTGGCCTCACTCATCAGCACCTGACCAACGATGACGGCGCCGTCATCGGCGTCTTTCCATTTGTGTTCTTCCATGGCTTCGCGCACCGCGGGAATCGTCTTGGCGCCATAACCGGTGTACGCGCCCGGAGCGTATATCTGATGCTTGAACCAGGGACGCTCCTTCAGACCCTGGCTGACGGTGAAGCTCCTCTCGGTCAACAGCAGCTTGGCGTTGATGGCCGCTAGCGCAGGAGACTGCCAGGCGGCGCCGTTGTTGTCGCTCAATTTCGCGACCGCCTGGCGATAGCGCTGCGCCGCGTGAGCATAGGCTTCCACACCATTGTCGAGCGGGGCGAAGTTCAAGTATGGCGGCACCGGTTCTTGCGGAGGAGGAACGTACTGTTTCTCCGGATCGGCAGTTGCGGTGAAAACTCCTTCCTCAATCTCCCGGTTGCGCTCGCGGGCTTTGTCCTGTTGTTGCTTCAGTTCCTTTTTCAGCTCCGCAATGTAGCGTTTGATGGTATCGGCCGATCCCGTGGGATCGAAGGGCAGCAGATCAGCATCGGCAAAGCGCATGACCGTGCTCCCGGCCACCTGGGCCAACGCCCGCTCATAAACGAACTTCGGATCGCCGAAGTGCGTGTACCAGTAGAAGTCGTCGTAAATGGAGTGATAAACGCCACCGCCGCTTTCGCCGCCGAATCCCATATTCAGCGCGGCCACGCCGGCATAATCGAGGAATGCCGTGTAGTCGGAACCATCGCCCAGCGCTCCCAGGCGCAGGTCGGCGTGATCGCGCAACTCCTCGCGGTCCTCCGGGCTGGCGGCGCGTCCTACCCGCCGGAGATAAGCGCGTTTCCACACGGAAATGTGCTTCTCCGGATCCTGAATCTCGCGCTCAACCTGGTTGACCGCGCGCTCCAGAGTGTGCGACCCGGACACGCCCAAATAACCGCGGGCGCTGGAATCGGAATTCAGATACATCACCGCGTGCCGGCGCAATTCATCCTGGTGCTGCTCCACCCACTCGGTGGAACCCAGCAGGCCAGGCTCTTCGCCGTCCCACGCGCAATAGATAATGGTCCGCTTGGGGCGCCACCCCTGTTTCACCAACTCGCCCAGCGCTCTTGCCTCCTCCAGTTCGACCACCATGCCGGAAATTGGATCGTCAGCTCCATTGACCCAGGCGTCGTGATGATTGCCTCGGACCACCCACTGCTCGGGAGTTTCGCTTCCCGGAATCTTGGCGATCACGTCGTAGATGGTCTTCAGGTCCCAGTTCGACTTCACCACCAGATGAACCTTGGCCGGACCAGGCCCGATCCGGTAAGTAATGGGAAGCGCTCCGCGCCAAGTGTCAGGCGCAGTCGGCCCAGAGATGGCCGCCAGCAAGGGCTGTGCATCTGCGTACGAAATTGGCAACACCGGAATCGTGGTAATGGTTTTCGCTTCTTTCAGACTCAGGCGCTTGGCGTCCTTGGTGGCCCCCACTCCGGGCGTCAACGGGTCACCGGGGTACTCGGTGTCCATTACGCTGCCACGCTGCACACCTTCCTCGGGACGGTACGGCCCAGCCGGATAATTCTGTCCCTCAAAGTAGCCGTCGTCTCGCGGATCGGAGTAGATGATGCAGCCGATGGCGCCGTGCTCGGCAGCGACTTTGGGCTTGATCCCGCGCCAGCCGCCGCCGTAGCGGGCGATCACGATCGCGCCCTTCACGGAAACTCCCAGCCGCTCCAGCTGCTCGTAATCGTCCCTCATGCCGTAGTTCACGTACACCAGCGGGGCCGTGACATCTCCATCGGCGGAGTAGGCGTTGTAGGTGGGCAGTTGCTCGGAAGATTGTTGTGAGGTCGGGTCGATGCTGAGCGGCGGCTCTTGTAGTTTGGCCACAAAGTGCGTGGGAGACAGCAGCTCGACGTGACGTTCCTTCGGCGTGGGAAACAGCACATCGAAGCTCTCGATGTGGGCATCGAAGCCATACTGCTGAAACTTCGACAGGATCCACTCGGCGTTTTCCTTGTCGTACGCAGAACCGACGTTGTGAGGCCGGGCACTCAAGTGCTGCATGGATTCGCGCATCGCGTCAGGGTTGGGGAGGTTGCGGAATTTCGACTCCCAATCGCTTTCCACAACTGCATGAGCGGGCGAGTAGCCATCCATGGGCCCGGGATTGTTGGCGGCACTGCCCAACTGAAGCAACGAAAACAGCAAAACGGCCACACCAGTACGGCTCATCGCTTATTACCTCCGCCCGCCTCTGCGGGTGATGCCAAACAGTCTTCACAGGGTTGTAGTCTATCTCGCTGGAGTTCATGAAATGTTTTGATCTATGGGAGGAACCACCCGTGCATTTCGATGCTCGCGCGCATGGGCCGCCTTCAATCTGATCTACAACATTCCGCCGGTTTTCGTGGTCAGCACATTTAGCGCCATCTCCAGCTTGGCGATGGCTTCATCCAAATCGGGATGTTTGTCAAGTTGCTGCCGCAGTCCACTCAGAATGCGATGCGCTTCGGCAACATGCTCGACCGCTGGGTGGTCTTTGGTTGCAGTGGTGTTTTCTTCGGAAGAGTCGGGGCTCATGGAATCACCTGAGGAACATCTTACCCGCTAGCCACGCCGTTGAAAACCGACAACTCAAACGGTTTCAACTAGCCTATCGCCTCGTCCAGTGGGACATTGGCCGTCACCAGATGCCGTTTGGCCTTTTCTTGTAGCTCCTCGGTCATGGGCACGCTCTTGCCGGACTCCAGGCTGGCCTGCACGGCGACGCTGTCGCAGGTGGCCACCATCTTGCCGGTTTCGTCGTTGTACATCTGATGGATGAAGCGAAAATATTTTTCACCGATGGCCAGGAAGCCGCTCTTGATTTCCACCAGTTCCCCGCCCCGCAACTCTGCCAGGAATTGATAATTCTGGCGAACGATCGCCACCCGCAGATTTTTTTGTTTCATCGAAGCCGGGGTCATTCCGATCGCGTGCAGCAAAAACCAGGTGGCCTGGTCGAAGCGCGAGACATACATGTGCGAGTTCATGTGACTTGCGAAATCGTACTCCGACGCCAGCACAGCGCCCTTGAAGGTGTGCACCCATTCAGCCATGTTTTCGCCTTTCGCGATTCGCTAGCAGCGGCAATGCCGCTTGTTCCTCCACGGCGGAGTTTATCCCGCTCACCGCTTCCTCACTCCCCGCAACTTTTGCTACAAACATCGCCATGCTCTCCAGCGTCGCGTCTGGCTGATCGCGGTGCGGTGAGTGCTTGCAATTCGGCAACATCAGAATTTCCGTCGCAGGCACGCGTGCCTGGATCGCCTTTACTTGGGCGATGGTTCCGTATTCGTCCTCTTCGCCCTGAATGCACAGAATCGGGCAGCGTATCGGCGGCAGATACTCTTCGATGTTCCACGAGCGAAATTGCGGATCGAGCCAGATGTCGTTCCAGCCCCAAAAAGTTGCATCCACGTGCTGGTGATAGCGCCCAAGTTTCCGCGGCAGATCGGTCGTCCGGTAGGTCACCTTCGCCTGTGTGATGCTTGCGACACTTAGGTCTTCCACAAAGACGTGCGGCGCTTCCAGAATCAACGCACGCGGCTGGTCGGGATATTTGCCCGCAAAGATCAAAGCGATCGATCCGCCGTCGCTGTGGCCCAGCAAAATGGGCTTCGCGATGCTCAGCTTGTCGAGCAACTCCGGCAGCACCACTTCGCCTTCGTGGTGCATGAATTCCACCGGACGCTTTTCCAGCAGGCGGTCGGAATTCCCATGTCCATAACGCGAATAGACAAGTATGCCGCAGCCGGTGCGCGACGCCAGCCGTTCGGGAAAGTCCTTCCACAGCGCGACCGAGCCCAAGCCCTCGTGCAGCATGACGATCGTCGGGCGGTGCTTGTCTGCCGGCTCGATCCATAGTGTCTCCAGCCGCTTGCCGTCAACATCAACTTCGCCGCATTGGTGAGGTGCTGCCGCAGCCATATCTACGCAATCTCCGAGGACGATGCGAGGTGCTGCTCGGCCCAAGGCACCACCCATTGCGCCGCTACCTCCTCCGGCAGCGTACCTGAGCTTGCGTCGTGGGTCAGGATTTCGCCGGCCCGTTTGGCGCCGAGCGAGGTCAGCAGCTTGTCAAAGCGAATTCCGCCATGACAGTAGGTGTCTTTGTAGGTGCGGTCACCGAGCGCGATCACCCCGTAGGTTACGCCGGAGAGGTCGGGCTTCTCACTTTCAAGGTTGCTGAACAACGCTTGCGCGTTGTCGGGGACATCGCCCTGCCCGTAGGTGGACGTGCAAATCAGGAAGATACCGCCAGTCTGAAAGACGCTCGCGTCGAGGAAGTCCATCACCCTGATCGTCGCCTGATGGCCAGCCGCCTCCAGCGCTTGCTGCGCCTCCTGCGCCACCATCTCGGCCGTGCCGGTCATGGTGCCCACCAGGATTGTGATGTCGCGGCCCATGCTTGCGTCTCCACCCAGGCACTATTATACGTGCGGCTATGGAAGTATAATGCATCTACGGTGAGCCGGAAACGCGACATAGTGCATGTTGAGGAGAAAGAGACAGCGGAGAATCCCGCCGCAGCGGTTTCGGCTGACGCTGCTGGTCGCGGCCCCGAATCCGAATACCTCCGGCTGCTGGGCGAGCGGGTGCGCGAGATGCGCGCGCGACGCGGTATGACCCGCAAGATCCTCGCCCGCGATTCGGGAGTTTCCGAGCGCTACTTGGCGCAACTCGAAAGCGGGCAGGGCAACGTTTCGATTTTGCTGCTGCGGCAAATCGCACAGGCGCTGGACACTCCTCTGCAAACCCTGGTGCTCGACGGCCCCGAGCCTCCTGTGGACTTGGTGCACACCACCGAATTCCTGCGGCGGCTGCCGGCGGCGGAACTGGTGGAGGCGCGCCGACTGCTGGTGGAACACTTCGGCGGCGTTGACCTCGACGCGAGGCGCGGCCGCATCGCCTTGGTCGGCCTGCGCGGCGCCGGCAAGTCCACTTTGGGAGCCACGCTGGCTGATCGTTTGGAGGCGCCGTTTCTCGAGCTGGATCGCCTGATCGAGCAGGAGAGCGGAGTCAGCCTCAGCGTCCTCTTCGATCTTTATGGGCAGAGCGGCTTTCGGCGGCTGGAGCGCCGGGTTTTGGACCAGGTCATCGAGCGCTATCCGCGATTCGTGCTGGCCACCGGCGGCAGCCTGGTCTCTGAGCCCGCGACCTTCGAGCGGTTGCTCACCATGTGCTTCACCGTCTGGCTGCGGACCACGCCGGAAGAGCACATGCAGCGTGTCATCGCCCAGGGCGACATGCGGCCCATGGCCGACAACCGCGAATCGATGTCGGACCTGCGACGCATTCTCGACGTGCGAGAGCCGCTCTATCGCAAGGCGGACGCAACCATCGACACCAGCGGCGGTTCGGTGGAAGAGACTGCAGAGAAACTGGCCCAGGCATGTTCGCCTGGCCGCCAATCGTAAATCTGCATCATATTTCCTCTCCTAAGATCTAAGAAATGCACTATAATACATCTATTCGCGTGGGGATCCGTAGGCGCCCGACCGGCACTGCCTTGAGGAGAGTTCGACCTGACATGCCAACCGTAAATGAGAAGGAACTGGTCACATTTGACGTGGCTCCGGGGGAGCATCGCCATTGGCGGCTAACGATTGATGGCCGCGTGGCCACTCTGGCCATGGACGTCAACGAAGATTGCGGCCTGAGGCCCGGCTACAAGCTCAAGCTCAACTCCTACGATCTCGGCGTTGACATTGAGTTGCACGACATCCTGCAACGCCTTCGCTTCGAGCACCCGGGGGTGGCGTGCGTCGTTCTCACCAGCGCGCGCGAGCGCATGTTTTGCGCCGGCGCCAATATCTACATGCTGGGCACTTCGAGTCATGCCTGGAAGGTGAACTTCTGCAAATTCACCAACGAGACGCGCAACGGCATGGAGGACTCCAGCCGTCATGATGGCCTGAAATTTCTGGCGGCGCTGAACGGCACCACCGCCGGCGGCGGCTACGAACTCGCGCTGGCCTGCGACGAGATTCTGCTGGTCGATGATCGTTCCAGCGCCGTGAGCCTGCCCGAAGTTCCGCTGCTCGGCGTCCTGCCCGGCACTGGCGGTCTCACTCGTGTGGTGGACAAGCGCAAAGTGCGTCGTGACCTGGCTGACATGTTCTGCACCAATCCCGATGGCGTCAAGGGCGAGCGCGCAAAAGAGTGGGGCCTAGTGGACGACGTCGCAGTCCCGGAGAAATTCCAGGAAGTGGTGCGCACCCACGCGCAAGGGTTGGTAAACGACTCAATCCGTCCTGCCGATGCCAAGGGAATCAAGCTGACTCCACTGCAGCGCACGTTCGACGACGACGGCTACCACTACAGGTATGTGGATGTTGTGTTCGATCGCGCTGCGCGGACCGCGACGCTGACCGTGCGCGCGCCTGAAGGACCACAGCCTCTCGATCCCGATGCGATTCACGCCGCAGGCGACCAGTGGTGGCCGCTGGCGATGGCGCGCGAACTTGACGACGCCATTCTCATGCTGCGGGTCAATGAACTGGAGCTGGGGCTGCTGCTGCTCAAGACGACCGGCAGCATCGACGCGGTGCTGGCGTCGGATCGCGTGATGCTCCAGCATCGCAACGATTGGCTGGTGCATGAAACCATTGGCATGTTGCGCCGCACGTTGGCGCGGCTGGATGTTTCTTCGCGCAGCATGTACGCCATCATCGAGCCGGGTTCGTGTTTCGCCGGCGTGCTCTTGGAATTGGCGCTGGCCGCCGATCGCAGCTACATGCTGGCGCTTCCGGAAGAAGAAGGCGACGCGCCCACTCCGAAGATTGCTGTGGACGAAATGAATTTCGGTTTGCTGCCTGCGGTGAATGGTCGCGGCCGGATCGAAACTCGATTCAGCGGCAATGCACGATGCATGGCTGGCGCGGTGGAAGCCAAGGGCAAACTCCTTGGCCCCAAGGAAGCTCTTGACCTCGGCCTTATTACCTTAGCGCCGGACGATCTCGACTGGGAAGACGAGGTCCGTATGGCCATCGAAGAGCGTGCGGCGCTCTCGCCCGACGCGCTCACCGGGATGGAAGCCAGCCTGCGCTTCCCCGGAGCGGAGACCACGGAGACCAAGGTGTTTGGCCGGCTCTCCGCATGGCAGAACTGGGTATTTGTCCGGCCGAACTCGACCGGCGAACAGGGCGCGCTCAAGCTGTTCGGCACGGGATCGAAGGCGCGCTTCAATTGGGAGAGAGTATAAGGAATAATTAGCAATGTTAGCTGGTGAAAAGAACAGATGATCGAAATTCACCCCAAGGAAATTAAAGGATCCTGGGATCGAGGATATGTTCTCGACCTGCACACGATTTCAAGCACGATGATTGGGTACAACGAATTCGGCCACCCTGAGTTCGACACCGTTCGATCCCAGTTAGGTGAACTGGTGTACCGTTTGAAGTATAAGGCCGACAAGACTGTCGTACCGTCGATTGTTGAAGCGACCGTGGGATTCGTGAATACTTGGAAAATCCGTCCGGACGCGGTCGTCCCTGTACCACCATCGAAATTGCAGCGCGCGTTTCAGCCCGTGGTCGAGATTGCCACTGCGTTGGCCAACGCTCTTGGAATCGCCCTCGATACGACATCCCTTAAGAAGACCAAGGCAACACCACAAATGAAAGACATCGGTGATTTTACGGCCCGTGTCGCTGCTCTCGAATCTGCGTTTGCGAGTGACAAGGTTTTTGCAGAACGGCAAATACTGCTGATAGACGACCTTTTTCAATCGGGTGCGACTATGAACGTTGCGGCGCGAACCCTGAAAGAACAGGGATTAGCGAATCGAGTTTACGCGCTTGCACTTACTCATACGAGGAACTAAGGCATGCATTCTGTTTTTGTGGCGGGCTCCCGCGCCTTGTCGAGGCTAAATCCGCAAATTAGAGCACGACTGGACAACATTATGGACAGGAATCTCGCCGTGTTGGTCGGCGACGCGAATGGTGCTGACAGAGCTGTCCAACGGTACCTGGCCACACGTCAGTACGAGCGGGTGACCGTTTACTGCATGGAGATGTGCCGCAACAACATCGGAGAATGGCCCATTTGCTCCCATGCAGTTCAACCTAACCTCAAGCACGACAGGCACTATTACGGAATCAAAGACGTTGCCATGGCTAAAGATGCTACTTACGGTTTTATGTTGTGGGACGGTGTCAGCAAGGGAACCGTCGCAAACGTGATCAACCTTCTCACGGCGGGCAAGAAAGTCGTGCTTTACATCTCTCCGGAGAAGCGGTTCTTCAACTTACACACCCTGAAAGATTTCCATCAAGCCCTGAATGCTATCGGAATCAGTGATATTTCTCGATTTCTGGGGTCAATGGGAATCAAAGAAGCTGCATCGCAATGCTTGCCGGTCGATACAGCGGCCCTTATTGTTTCCCCTTGAAGTTCAGACGGGAGTTTTTCCTTCATGTCGATCAACTATCAGGACCGGATTCCGAACAATGTAGACCTCGGCTCCAACCGCACCTTGCAGCGCGCACTGGAACACTGGCAGCCGGAATTTCTGAAGTGGTGGCGGGACCTCGGCCCGCGCGATTTCCAGGTGGCCGACGTTTATCTTCGCACCGCGACCTCGGTGGACGCGAAGGGTTGGGCGACTTACGGATTCGTCCACATGCCGGAGTACCGCTGGGGAATCTTTCTCGGGGACCGCGACCCCAATCGCAAGATTGGCTTTGGCGATAGCTATGGGCAGGAAGTCTGGCAGCAGATCCCGGGTGAATTCCGCGCCATATTGCGCCGCCTGATCGTCACCCAGGGCGATACCGAGCCGGCGTCGGTGGAGCAACAGCGCATGCTTGGCCACACCGCTCCGTCACTTTATGATTTGCGCAATTTGTTCCAGGTGAACGTCGAGGAAGGCCGCCATTTGTGGGCGATGGTTTACCTGTTGCACGCCTACTTTGGGCGCGACGGCCGCGAAGAAGCCGAAGAGTTGCTGGAACGCCACTCCGGGGACGCCAACAAGCCGCGCATTCTCGGCACCTTCAACGAGCCCATCAATGACTGGCTGAGCTTCTTCATGTTCACCTACTTCACCGATCGCGACGGCAAATTCCAGTTGAAGTCCCTGGCGGAATCGAGCTTCGATCCGCTGGCTCGCACCTGCTCGTTCATGCTGACCGAAGAGGCGCACCACATGTTTGTTGGCGATACCGGTATCAATCGCGTGGTCCGGCGCACGCTGGAAGTGATGAAGGAGTTAGGCACCGAAGATCCGTTGGCCGTCCGCAACGCGGGCGCGATCGATCTGCCCACGGTGCAGAAGTATCTGAACTTCTGGTTCAGCTCGTCGCTCGATTTGTTCGGGTCGGAGACTTCCTCGAATGCGGCTTCCTATTTCGCGAACGGATTGAAGGGCCGGCCGGACGAGGCGCAATACGAAGATCACATCGCTATCGAACAGAGCTTTTCGCTGGAGCTGCCGGACGGGAACGGTAGCACGAAGACCGAGCAAATCCCGATGCGCAATGCCATGAACGAAGTCACGCGAGGCTCCTACGTCCGCGACTGCGAGCTGGGCGTGAAACGCTGGAACCGGCTGATCGAGAAGGCCGGCTATTCCTTCCGGTTGTCGCTGCCCAGCACGCGTTTCCGGCGCAATATTGGAAGCTGGGCCGGCGTTCCCACCGATCTGAGCGGACGGCCGATCGGCCAGGAACAGTTCAACGCGCAGATTAGTGACTGGCTGCCGAGTGAGAGCGACCGGACGTACATCCTCAGCCTGATGCATGGAGTACACCAGCAGGGCAAGATGGCCGCCTGGATTGCGCCGCCCGATCGCGGCATCAACAACAATTCCGTGGACTACGAGTACGTGAAGCTGCATTAAAGCAGGGGCTAGGGGTCAGGGGCTAGTTAGTCGTAGATCAGCGAGAACCTGAGAGCTGACAGCTGAAAGCTACCAACTCCGGGCGAAACGCTAACAGCGCCCAGCGGCATTCATGAAACACATCGCGATCATCGGCAGCGGTCCGGCGGGTTGTTACCTGGCGGACAATCTGCTTCGCCTGATTCCCGATGCTTCCATCGACATCTTCGAACGGCTCCCAGTGCCCTTCGGACTGGTGCGGTATGGGGTTGCTCCGGACCATCAGGGCACAAAGGCGGTGGCGCGTGTGCTGGACCGCGCGCTTTCCCGCGACCGCGTCAGCTTCTTCGGCAACGTTGAAGTTGGCCGTGACCTTCGGCTTGAGGAGTTGATGTCGCTCTACGATGCCGTCGCGCTGGCCACCGGCGCCTCGCGCGATCGCCAGCTCAATATTCCCGGCGAGGGCCTTCCGGGCGTTCTCGGCTCGGGCGCATTTACCGGCTGGTACAACGGCCATCCGGACGGCCCACCGCCAGCAATCCAAGGTGTGCAGTCGGCAGTCGTCATCGGCAACGGCAATGTGGCGATTGATGTGGCCCGCGTTTTGGCCAAGAACTCCGCCGAGTTTGCCGGTTCCGATCTTTCACCCGAAGTGACGTCGTGGCTGGAAACCCAGCCGATCGAGACCATCCACGTCGTCGGCCGGCGCAGTGCTGCGGATGCGAAGTTCAGCCAGCACGAACTCGCCGAGCTGGGCACTTTGCAGCGCGCGTGTCCCATGGTGCAGGATCCGACCGCCCTCGCCGGAAATAGCGCAATGGTTGAAACCTTACGCAGTTTCGCGCAGAACCAATCGCGCACGGCTCCGGTCACAATTTACTTTCACTTCAACTTGACGCCCGTCGCCTTCCTCGGCGATGACCGGCTCAGGGCGGTGCAGTTTCGCTCTGCCGACGGAGCGCTCAGCGAAATCCCCGCGCAGCTGGCCATCACCTGCATTGGATATGAGGCGCGTCCGTGCTGCACGGCCACTCCCGCCAATGGGGTGTTCGCCAACGCAGAAGGAAAAGTCAAAGACAGGCTCTACGTGGTGGGGTGGGCAAAGCGAGGGCCTTCGGGAACCATTCCGACCAATCGCACCGAAGCTCAGCAAGTGGCCCAGAAGATTGCGCGCGAAGTACCGGATGGCGCTCGACCGGGCAGAGAGGCAATCCGGCGTCTGCTCGAACAAAGGCAGATCTGTCGGGTGGACTACGCTGGATGGCGGCGAACCGATGCCGCCGAATTGGCGGGCGCAAGCGGCGAACGTTGCAGGATAAAATTCAACACTTTGGCCGGGATGTTGGAGGCGGCGCAGGCACAGCACCTTCGGTCGGTGTAGCTTGGGGCTGCGAGGGGACGAACACCAGGGCCTTACAAACCTCGAAAACCAGCTCGCGAAATTGAGTTTCCAATCCGGAACAGGGCGCGCAATCAACAACGGCAAGATGGCACAGCGTACCTGGGTAATGTAGGCTGTGCAGGACGCGATTCGGGCCAAATCATGAGCAGCAACCTCACCACCCCCGCGCCGGGGACCCACCCGCACACCCACAAGGGAGGTCTGCGGACAGTGGCCGTGGTGGAAGCCCTCAAGGGCGCTTTGGCGCTGCTGGCGGCGTACGTGCTCATTTCCATGATCCATCGCGACGTTGATTTCGAGAGCGCCGCGGAAAGCATTCTCTTCTTTTTGCACCTTAATCCTGGTCGTCGCCTGTCGCAGGCGTTCCTGCATGCGGCAGACAAGATGTCGGGCGTGAACGTGATGTTGATAGGGGGGCTGGCGGTCGCCTATGCCCTTCTGCGTTTTGTCGAAGGCTACGGCTTGTGGAGACAACGGGCGTGGGCGGAATGGCTGGCAATCATCTCAGGATGCGTGTACATCCCGTTCGAAGTGTACAAAATAGTGCGCCACCCTAATGCGTTTCATTGGGTGGTCCTCGGCATCAACATCATGGTGGTCCTCTATATCGCCTGGGTGCGCTGGGACGAAATCGCCGCCGCCCGCCTGCGCGCATCGCCAATCTCCAGCGCAGGCGTCTAAATCACCGGTGCGGAGCGTAACGCTTCATCGCTTAATAATTCCAGAACGCCGCGGCGCGCGTTGTCGTCTTCCATCCCGAAGGCCGGCGGTTCAATTTCCTCAAAGTAGCGCCAGGCGCTGTGCGCCGGCAACGGGTTGCCGCTCGCCTGTGCGTCGCTGGCCGCTTCGCACAACAGGGCAAACGCCAGACTTTGGCTCAAGCGGTGCAACAATTTCCGCGCATAGCGTTGTGCACTCTGCTCGTCGCGCATGGCGATCGCCACGGCCTCGTGGTCCCCGTCGAGCCTGGCTTGCATGGCATTGCGTAATTTGCTCTGCGCCTGCGGAAGCTTCGCTTGGATTGCATGCATTCGCGACTGGTATTGCTCCCAGCCTCGATAGCGAGGGGCGAGCAAGCGCAGCAGCTCCAGCGCCTGAATGTTGGCCGGACCTTCCCACACGGTCAGCACTTGCGCATCGCGCAACAGGCGGGCCACGGGATAGTCGCTGGTGTAGCCGTTGCCGCCGATCAACTCCAGCGCAGCCCGGGCAGCAGTGATGGCATACTCTGCAGTCAAGTATTTCGCCAGCGCGGTAACCATCCGCAACCAGGTGCGGCGTTCCTGGTCTTGCTGCGTCTCGTCGAAAGCAATGGCAGCCTCGAAGGCGAGCAATGCGCCTGCCTCAAACTGCACGCGCATGCGCAACAGCTCATCCTGCACCATGGGGTAATCCGCCAGCACGCGGCCGAAGGCATGGCGGGATTTCGCCCAGGCAAGCGCCTCGCGCAGTGCCCTGCGTTGTACGCCCGCCGACCCAACGGCGTTGTGAATGCGGCTGTACTCCAGCGCATCCATCATCAACCGGAAGCCCTCGGGCGGCGCAGCAACTTCGACAGCTTCTGCGCCCAGCAAATCGATCTCTCCGGTGGGAAGCCCTTTGGTGCCCAGCTTGTCTTTCAAGCGACGGATGCGATAGTGGTTGGGCCGCCCATCTTCCAGATGACTGGGCACCAGGTAGAGACCAAGTCCAGCGGTCCCGCCGGCGGCGCCCTCGGGCCGCGCCGTGGCCAACGCCAGACCGCTGTTGGCGTTGCTGGTAAACCACTTCAATCCGTGCAGCGCAAAGCGGTCGCCGTTGCGAACAGCCGTGGTGGTTGTCGCTCCTACGTCGCTGCCGCCATGTTGCTCGGTCGCCCAGGTGCCGCCGGTCTTGGCGAGGCCGTCCATGCGCGCAACGTCGTAAAGAAATTGCTGCCGCACTGCATCCGGCGCGTGCGCGCTGAGTACGTACGTCACCGCTCCGGTGAGTGTAACCGGACAATGCAAGCTGATGTCGGCCTGCGATAACACATAGCCCATGGCAAAGGTCAGCAGATGAGGCGCCTTCTCCGCATAGGGCAATCCGATGATGCCGCGACGATAGAGTTCCTGATGTTGCTCGTCGTACCACCGGTTCGCGACAACCCGGTTCACCACTTCGCCATTGCGGTCGTAGGTCTCCAGAGCCGGAGGCGCGTAGCGATCGGTATAGTTCGCCTGCGCGTCCACCTCTGTGCGCACCCAGTCGTAGAAGTCGGCGAGTTGCCGACTGTACTCGGCCATGCGCGGCACGCGCGTCGTAAGCCAGGGTTCGAGATAGAGGTCGAAGCTGGTGGAACCGTTCATGTTCGCCTCCGCGACGTGGCGAGGAGCCAACTAGGGTGAGCTTAAACCTTTTGCAGTATTCTGTGACAACAGGTTTTTGTTTGCTGCCAGCGCGTGATACAGGAGTCAGGTCACAAGGTAATAGTTCTGTTCTTCATCCGGCGCAACGATACCCTCAGGCAAGCGCCCACCGTTGTATTCCGCCAAGCGGTTCTTCCACTTCAGGAACTCAGTGATGGTCTGCGGTTCGATGCGTACTTCCACCCGCCGCAGGCTCGCTAATAACAGGTTCATCTCTTTCATCAGACCCACTGGGCTTCTCAGGTCCTGCTTGCCCGGCTTCACCGATATTTGCACCTGCCGGCCTTTGCACTCCAGCAGCCCCCAATGCTTGGGCAATTCTTCCCGCGCAATCAGGCCCGCGGGCGCCATATAGAACCGCCGGCTGCCGAGACCTTCTTCCGGCTTCAGGCGAAACGGCTTGTTGGCGTCAGCGAGAAAATCGCTGCGCGAGACTTTGCATTCCACCAGTACCGACTGGCAAAAGCCTTTCCAGCCGATCACGTCGGGGACTTCACCGCTGGCGCAAGACTGCTCCGAGAGGACGATGCCGCATCGGTACGTATAGCGCAGCCACTCCACCGCCCGCTCAACTAACTGCGCATGTTTGGCCTCGCAAGACGCTCTTATCATGCTGCTGTTGTAACTCGAATTCGGCGGCTTGGGGAGTATCGGAAGAGTGGCAGGCGGTGCGAGTTCGGCGGCGCGCACAGGCCCTAGAGAGACTGTGTGGGAACCTGTGCCGTCCCTACGGGACTCAGTCTCACTTCCCACTCTACCCAGCGCTTCCGCGCTGGGCTAAGCTCTTTCGCCCCTGCGGGGCTTTTCTTGCCCGCTTCATTCCACTGTGCCAAACCATAGTCTCTAGGCCGCGCAATCGTTTCGTGTAAGATCAAGAATTCGCATGGCGTGGATGATCCAAGCTGAGAATGTTCGCAAAACCTACCACATCGGCAAAGTGGATGTGGCAGCGTTGCGCGGCGTTTCTCTCGCGGTCGGGAAGGGTGAATTCGTCAGCATTGTCGGGCCGTCTGGCAGCGGGAAGTCCACCCTGTTCTACATCCTGGGCGGCCTGACCCACGCCGACTCCGGGCGGGTGCTGATCGACGGCATAGACTTCACGGCCTTATCGGACTCGGCGCGCACGCGCATGCGCAAATCGAAAATTGGCTTCGTCTTCCAGAAGTTCAACCTGCTGCCGACGCTGACTGCGAAAGGCAATATCGACATCGCCCGCGACATCGCCGGCAAGAGCAACGGAAAAGGCAACCACGAATACATCCATCGAATCACGCGATTGCTGGGCATTGATCAGCGTCTGGAGCATCGCCCTGCCGAGTTGAGCGGCGGTGAGCAACAACGAGTGGCGCTGGCGCGCGCGCTGGTGAATCAGCCCGCCATCGTGCTGGCCGACGAGCCCACCGGCAATCTGGATTCGCAGAATTCAGAGATCGTCCTGAAAATGCTGCGGCAATCGAACCAGGAACTGGGACAGACGGTGTTGATGATTACGCACAATCCCGAGGCCGCGTCGTATGGCGATCGCATCATTCACATGCGCGACGGTTCCATCGTGCCGCCGGAGAGGGACCCGCAATGGAGCCTCGCCCACGACTGACGAACGGCTTTCGACGCAGTGGGTGTCCTCGCTCTCATTTGCCCGGCAGTTCAGGCATTCGCTATAATCACAAGCGGCGAGCGGGAGTAACTCAGTGGTAGAGTGCGACCTTGCCAAGGTCGAAGTCGCGGGTTCAAATCCCGTCTCCCGCTCCAGGATTCGTCGCCCTCGCCGTGCGCGAGGGTTTTTCGCACCACGTGTCCTCGAGGCGCGGTACCCAAGTGGTAAGGGAGAGGTCTGCAAAACCTTTATGCGTGGGTTCGATTCCCACCCGCGCCTCCAACTTTCAGCTGTCAGCCTTCAGCTCTCGGCTGTCCCTAAGAAAAACCTATCCCCGTGTGATTTCGGTCACAGCCAATTGTGCGGCCGAGGCGACACACTATAACAGTGTTTATGGACCGTTTTGCCATTATCACCAACCGCAAGCGGGCGATCATCGCGCTGGTGCATTCCGTCTTTTTTCTGGGCGTGGCCGGGCTGCAACTGGCGGTGTCTCACGCCGTGGCATTTTCGCTCCACCGCGAGAAGATTGCGGGCAGCATCGTTCTGCTGGGGATTTATGTGATCGTTACGACGGTCCTTCTGGTGCTGCTGCGCTTCTCGCATTGCACCAAGGAGAAGCTTTATTTCGCTTTTTGCGCAGCCAGCGCCGGCTTCGGACTGGTGCGAATTCTGCTGGGCGACCCCGTACTCCACGCGAACGTGGCCCGCGTGCTGTTGCTGTTTTGCGCGGTGCTCACCGGCACCGTGATACTGCGCAACCACTCCGCGGTTGCAACCGGCCAAGTGGAAACGGAATAGCCAATCGCTACCGCAGTTCTATTTCCGCGACGCCAGCAACTCGACCACTTCCCTGTTGCCGTTTTGCGCCGCCATATCGGCCGCCGTCTGGCCCGCATCGCTCTTGATGGCCAGATCGGCGCCCGCGTCCAACAGCGCCTGCGCCCTTTCCACACTGTTGTGCATGGCCGCCTCGTGCAACGCGGTGTAGCCACGCTGTTGTTGCAAGTCGGGGTCCGCTCCGGCGCGCAACACAAGCTTCAGCAGCGCCGCCTGGCGTGACGCAGCCGCGCTGTGGATCACCGCAATCCGGCTGGGCGACACCGCATTGGCGTCAGCGCCGTGTTGGACCAGGGTCTCCGCCGCTTCGAGCTGCCCGAAGAAGCACGCCAGATGCAGCGGGGTAAAGCCATCGGCGCTGCGCGCCTTGACCAGCTCGCCATCGTTGGCCAGCAGCCGGTTGAGCCGCGCGACATCGCCTAGGGCCGCCGACTCGAAGATGTCGAGGTCGCCCGCCGCCCTGCGCAACAGGTCAACAATCTCCATTCTGTTTTCGTAACGCGCCTGCATCAGCGCAGAAATACCGCCCGCATTGCGGGCATGCGCCGTACCTGGGTCTGCCACAATCAGCTGCGCAATGCGTTCCTTGTCGTTGGCGGTAATCGCAGCGAACACGTCGTCTTCCATCTCAGCCTCCTACTCAGAACCCCGCAGCTCCGGCTTCGGCAACGGCATGGTCCTGCTCGCCCGAGCCACCGCTCACGCCGATGGCGCCCACAACTTTTCCGTCGCGTTTCAGCGGAATGCCTCCCGCAAAGATCATGATTTTGCAGTCGTTGGAGACATGAATACCGAAGAATTGTCCGCCCGATTGCGAATGCGTGGCCAGGTCCCTGGTGGTGATATCGAAGGCACGCGCGGTGTAGGCCTTCTTCATGGAGATATCGATGCTGCCGATCCACGCGCCATCCATGCGAACATGCGCCACGATGTTGCCGCCCTCGTCAGCCACCGCGATGTTCATGGGTTGACCAATTTCCTGTGCCTTTCTTTCGGCGGCCGCAATCACGCGGCGCGCATCTGCAAGATTTACTCCCGCCATTCTTCCCCCACTGTGAGTTATGAGTCACGTGCCGCATAGGCGGCGGCTTTCGACAATAGCGGGTTGCAGCGCCTTTGGCAAGCGCGCCTCTTTGCAAAGCTCACCCGCCGGCTCCGAACAGGCTGTACAGCAGAATTCCCAGGACGAGCAAGGTGATGAAGACGTACAAGTAATCGCGCTCGAGGGCGAAGGCGATGGCGGAAAACAGCACCCGCGCCACCGGGGTGGCGATCAGCAGGAGCAATCCGAGTTGAATGATGGCGCTGCCGCTCATGCCCAGCGCGCCGTGAACGATGGCGCTCACGCTCTTCAGGTTTTCCGGTTCGCCGTGGAACACGGCGTAGTTCGGCACCCCGGTGCCGTGGCGAGCGAAGTACACTACGGCCCCGCAGAAAACGACAGCCGCGGCCAGCGTCACTCCGGTACGCAGCAGCGCGCCGATAATGATTTCAATGCGTTGATCGCCCCAATCGTGCGCGCTCATATACGCCCGCCGATCCCCTTGTAGAGCATTTCCAGTCCCAACACCACGACCACCGCGGCAAACAAGTATCGCAGCACCTTGACTCTGGCCTTCACCAGCACCCGCGCCCCGAGGAGCGAGCCCGCCAGCACGCCCAGCATCACCGGCATGGCCAAACCGGGAACAATGTAGCCGCGGTGCAGATACAGTCCCGCGCTCGCGGCCGCAGTCACGCCGATCATAAAGTTGCTGGTGGTGGTGGAAACTTTGAACGGAATCTTCATCGCCCGATCCATGGCCAGCACTTTCACCGCGCCCGAGCCAATGCCCAGCAGTCCGGAGAGCACGCCGGCGGTGAGCATCAGGCCGTATCCGGCGCCGACCCCGGTGACGTTGTAGAACTCCTTTCCCTCCAGACCGGGGTAAGAACCATTCAGGCGCAAACGCGTCGCCAGCTTCGAGGCAGGCAGATGAGCGCCATCCACATAGTGGCGGCTTGACAGATACGCGGAGTACAGCAGCACGACGCCAAACACAATCGCGATCGCGCTGCTGGAAACATAAAGAGCGATGCCGACCCCGGCGAGCGCGCCCACCGTGGTGGCGGTTTCCAGAAACATGCCGATGCGAATGTTGGAGTAGCCTTCGCGCACGTACGCCGCCGCCGCGCCGGACGAGGTCGCAATCACGGAAACCAGCGAGGCGCCAATGGCGTAGCGGATGTCCACGTGGAACAGCAGCGCCAGCATGGGCACCACCACGACCCCGCCGCCCAGGCCGGTCAGGGCTCCGAGAAATCCGGCGAGCAACGAACCAAGGCCGATCAGCGCGCTGAATTCAAGGACGTTCATGGATGCTTAACGCAGTTTCACTTCTAATATATAGGTCCTGGGTGGAGCACGCCTTTCAGGTGTGCATGGTGGAAGCCCCCGCATTTATGCGGGGGAGGAGCGCTTCAGCGCTCCGGAAAAAGCTCGATCTTGATCACGCGCTTTAGCGCTGGGAATCGAAAACCCGGGGCTAAAGCCCATTTCAAAATCGACTCCTTCCCGCTGGACTAAAGTCCAACTCCCCCTGCTAAAGCAGGGGGCTTCCACCAAAAGGCTCCCACAGAGTTTTTCAGAGCCTCTAAAAGCCGATTCGTGCCCGAAGCTAATCGCAACGCCAAAGCGGTGCTCCACCCTACACGCCAGGTGTGAAACTGCTCTACTGAAGATCCTCGATAGCGACTTCCGAATTCCTTTACCATAGGAAAGTGTATGGATTGTAAATGCAGGCCGGGCGTTGTCCAGCAGTGGAGAGCAAACTGGATTTTAGACCGTCGAACGCGTTACGGTAAAGCATCCATACGGCGCGGTACCCAAGTGGTAAGGGAGAGGTCTGCAAAACCCTTATGCGTGGGTTCGATTCCCACGCGCGCCTCCAGGTTCTCTGTGTCCGTAACGTTGATCTCTCGACAGTAACCGTCTGTGGTGAGCTAGAACCGGAACCTCGACGTAGATCACGAGTGACATGCGATTAATGGGACCCAGATAAGCTGTAATCGACGTTCAAGTGTATTTCCACTTCGACTGAGCGATTTAGAAAAGTCGGCGGTGTCCAATGCGTATCCTGAGCAAGCTTGAGTGCCGCACCTGTCAACATCGGGTGGCCCGAAATGATTTTGGCCTGAGACACGTGCCCGTCCGGCGCAATGACTACGTCGAGTTGAACTATCCCTTGAACTCGCGCGTCACGTGCAGCGGAGGGGTAAAGGGGATTTGGGGGCGTGTCCGGATGCAAATCGAGATCGAGTTTCCGGTCTGACTTCGCCAGCGATCTGGTTCCGGCTGTGTAAATTCGAGTGGGGATAGTCTGAGCAGTGTAGTCCTTCGGATCTCCAACCGGTGGGGCACATGGCAAAAACCTCGTCCATCCCGGCGAATAGCAGACTCCAACGAAACTCCACCATGCTGTGCGCGAACCGCGATTCTCAACCGGTTTGAATCGCCAAGCCTTCATGACTTCGTCCGCGTTTGGTTGCAGATCTTGGATCTGAGTGATCGGCTGCGACCGCAGGAGGTTGCCATCGCTGTCAACGACGATCTGGTAAATCATTATCCCCCCGGCAGTCGTCTTCACGTCTGCGGGAAGTTGCAGAGCAGCCTCGTCCATGATGAGTGCCGAAAGTGCGGTGATGGACGGCAATTTCGGTATCGGCCTCGAAGCTCGGTTCTCTTTATCCGTCTGTGGCGCAGCGGAAAGAGCAGAGGTCAAAATTGCAATTGCGACAGCAAGCATGAGTTTCATTAAGAGATTATGAAGAACCCTCGAGGTGAATTCTAGCCGGTTCCGTGTTAAGAATGCTTCAGTTTTGCAGAGAAAGCCGACGGATATCTATGCTGTTGATAACTGCTCCATTTTCACAAGTAACCAGAATAGCGCCTGCGAGGCGCAAAGCCTGAACCTCCATTTGACTTTCCTTATGCGCGACTTGGGCGTTGAGATTCCCAGTAATCCAGTTTCCCGCCTATTCGCTCGGCGAGGCGTCAGCCCTGCCACCCAAAAACTAAGGCTGAACGGCACTGCCGCTATAGTAACCGTCTCTGGCTTGCACCACCAGGTCTTTCTGCGTGGTTGTCAGATGGATCTTGTGATAGCCGGGTGCGGCATCGGCTTTGTCGGGTGTGTAGCCCAGGCTGTACTGATTGCGCAGCTCTTCTTCAATGCTGGCGTAGATTTGATCGATCGGCTGCTTCTTGGAGACTTCAAAGAAGCGGCCGCCGGTCTCCCGTGAAATCTGTTCCATAACTTTCTTGCCATCGGGATGGGATTGCTGAGGATATCCTCCAGGTCCGCCGCGACCCGTGCCGCCTTGACGACCGATTCCTCCACCTAATCCGCCTATGTGGACACCGTAGTCCCTGTTTCCATAGGCCTCCCGGTCGGAGAAAAGGATGGAGTAAACCAGCGTGTTGGCGCGCTGCGCCGCCTCGATGGCTCGGGTCAGCGTCAGTTTGCTTCCGGTATCCACGCCGTCGGAGAGGATGATGAGCGCCTTACGGCCCTGCTGCTTCTGCATCAGCTCGTCCGAGGCAAGGAAGACGGCATCATAGAGGGTGGTGCCTCCGCCCCGGTGATGGCCTCCCGAACCGGATGGACCTCCACCGCCCTGCTCGAACTTCGGTGTGTCCAAATTCTCCAGAGCGGTGTTGAGCTTCTTACGCGAAGAGGTCAGGTCCTGCAGCAGTTCGATCTCCCAGTCGAAATGAATGACGAATGCCTTGTCCTTGTCTTCGCGCATCAGGTGCTCCAGAAAGGCATAGCTGGCGATGCGCTCCTGCTCCAGCACGCGCCGCTGACTCGGGCTGGTGTCCACCAGCAGACCGAGCGTGAGCGGGAGGTCGGTTTCTTTGGCGAAGTAGCGAATCGTCTGCGGACGGCCGTCTTCCTCCAGCTTGAAATCGTCCTTGGTCAGGCTGTTTACAATTTGGCCGTGTTTGTCTCTGACACTGGCCAGCACATTGACTACCTTGACGTCGGATGAGAAGGTCGGCGTCTGCTGGCCCCGCAATGGCAGATATGACAGCAGGAGAGATGTCAGTGTCGCCGATAGAATCCAGCGTGTTGGCGCGTGCGATCGCGATTGAGTCGGCAAGGTAACTTACTTCCTGGGATTTGGATTCTTATGAAACCTGCGCAGCCGGAAGGCTTATGAACCCGCGAGCGGCGCAGAAGTTCCTCGCCGCAATTTCTCCACCCGTTCGGCCATCGCCCACTTCAGATCGTCAATCCCCGCGCCGCTCACCGCCGAGATGGGAAACAGCTCCAGCTTCTTGCGCTTGCAGTAGCGTTTCAGCTTGGCCAGCTTTTCTTTGTTCGCCACATCCATTTTCGACGCGATGACGATCGTCGGCTTCGAGTCCAGTCCCGCGCCGAAGGTCGCCAGTTCGCGGGTGATCACCTCGTAATCCTGCACCGGGTCAGGACCTCCGCTGGCGTCGGAGACGTCCACCAGGTGCGCCAGCAAGCGGGTGCGCTCGATGTGCCGCAGAAACTGCGTGCCCAGCCCCGCGCCTTGGCTGGCGCCTTCGATGAGTCCAGGTATGTCGGCCACCACAAAACTCATTTCTTCGGGCGCTTCCCCGGCAACCACTACGCCGAGATTGGGCTGCAAGGTGGTGAAGGGATAATCGGCGATCTTGGGCCGCGCCGCCGAAATGCGTGAGATCAGCGTGCTCTTGCCGGCGTTGGGATATCCGACCAGCCCGACGTCGGCAAGCAGCTTCAATTCCAGACGCAGGGCGCGCTCTTCTCCGGGGCGTCCCTCCTCGTGCTCGCGGGGGGCCTGATGGGTCGAGGTAGCGAAGCGGGCATTGCCGCGGCCGCCGCGACCGCCGTGCGCCACCACGATGCGCTCGTCGGGATGGGAGAAGTCATGCACTACTTCGCCGGTCATTTCGTCGTAAACGATGGTCCCGACGGGCACCTTCAGCACGACGCTTTCGCCCTCGCGGCCGGTTTTGTTGGATCCCTCGCCATGGCGTCCGCGCTCGGCCTTGTATTCGGGATTGAAACGGAAATGCACCAGGGTGTTGTGACGCTCGCTGGATTCCATCACCACGTCGCCACCATGACCGCCATCGCCGCCCGAGGGACCGCCGCGGGGCACGAACTTCTCGCGCCGGAAGGCCATGCAGCCGTTGCCGCCATCGCCCGCCTTCACCCGGATTTTTGCTTCGTCAACAAACATAGGAAAGCCACTCTGGAAGCGCGGGGCATGGGCCGACGGCTCGCCCCGGTAACTTTGCAACAGGTGACGCAGGCTTTGGCGTGGGCGGTGGAGAACGTTCCCGGCCTTTCAGCAGCCTCTGTATCCGCTCTGGTCAGCAGCGCACAATTTTGGGCGAGTCGATCCCTTTGGTGGCGTTGCGCGTATCCACCACCAGCTTCGACTCCCGCACAATTCGCGCATAGTCGTAATCGCTGTGGTCGGTGACGATCACCACGCAGTCATACTCGTCCAAATTCTCCAGCGGCGCGCAGGTCATGTTCAGGGCATAGCGGCGTCCCTGGCCCACGGTCGGGAAGTAGGGATCGTTGTAGCTGACGATGGCGCCGCGCTTTTGCAGCAGCTCGATAATGGTGAGCGATGGCGACTCGCGCAGGTCGTCAATGTCCCGCTTGTAGGAAAGTCCCAGCACCAGGATCTTCGCGCCGTTGAGCGCCTTCTTCTGCTTGTTCAGCGCATTGGCGACGGCCTCAACGGAGAAGTACGGCATATTGGTGTTCACTTCGCCGGCCAGCTCGATGAAGCGGGTGCGAAAGTCGAACTGCTTCGCCTTCCACGACAGATAAAACGGATCGATGGGAATGCAATGCCCGCCGAGTCCGGGGCCGGGATAGAACGCCTGGAAGCCGAAGGGCTTGCTCTTGGCCGCGTCGATCACCTCCCAGATGTCGATGCCCATGCGCAGGCAGAGCATCTTCAACTCATTCACCATCGCGATATTCACGCAGCGGTAGATATTCTCCAGCAGCTTGGTCATCTCCGCAGCGGCAGGTGTCGAAACCGGAACCGTGCGGTTGAAGATGGCGCCATAGAGTTTCGCTCCGAGTTCGCTGGCCAGCGGATCAAGCCCGCCGATGACCTTGGGAATGTCGCGGCGCGCCACCGTGTCGTTACCCGGATCTTCACGCTCGGGAGAGAAGACCACGTGGAACAGATTGTTGCCTTTGACGCCGGCGCGAGCGGCCCGCAGCCCGTGATTATTCAAGCGCTCGAGAATCGGCACCAGAATTTCTTCGGTGGTGCCGGGATAGGTGGTGCTCTCGAGAACGACCAGTTGACCAGCGCGCAGATGTGGGGCAATCGATTCGGCGGTGGCAGTGATGTAGCTGAGGTCAGGCTCGTGGTACTCGTTCAGCGGGGTGGGAACGCAGATGATGATGGCGTCCATGCTGGCGATGTTGGCGTAATCCGAGGTCGCGGTGAAACCCTGGGTGCGCGCCGCCTGGATCTCGGTGGGCGCAATCCGGTAAATGTAGGAACCGCCGGACTGGAGCACGTCGATCTTCTTCTTGTCGATGTCGAAGCCGGTCACGGGGAACTTCTGTTCGCTGAACAGCAGCGCCAGGGGCAGGCCGACGTAGCCCATTCCAATCACGCCGACTTTGGCGGTGCGGGACTCGATCTTGCGTGTCAGCAGTTCAGACAATTCGGAGCTTGCAGCTTTCGATGGCAAAGACATGGGTAATTCCATTTCTTGATCTGTCATCCCGAGGCGCCAACCGTTCCCTGGCTCGTGGCTTTTGCCGTCACCGCGACCAAGCTGCGATACCAGGCGACGGTGCGCCGCAAGCCCTCGCGGAAGTCCACTAGCGGCCGATAGCCCAGTTGCGCTTCGGCCCGCGAAATGTCGGCAAGCGAGTGTTTGACATCTCCCGTTCGCGCCGGTGCGTATTCGACCCCGCCTGCATATTCGGTCAATTCCTTCAGGATGGCGAATGTCTGATTCAAAGTGTAGCGATGGCCGGTGGCGATGTTAAAAGTCTGGCCGGCGACCTGCGATTCGGGTTGCGTGGCGGCCAGCAGGTTGGCTGCAACCACGTTTTCGATATAGGTGAAATCGCGCGACTGTTCGCCGTCTCCATAAATTGTGGGTGTCTCACCTTGCAACATGCTGGTGATGAATTTAGCCAGCACCGCGGAATATTGTGAGTTCGCGTCCTGGCGCGGTCCAAAGATATTGAAGTAGCGCAGGCTGACCGTTGGCAAACCATACACGCGATAAAACGAAGTCATGTAAAGCTCGCCCGCCAGCTTGGATACCGCATAGGGTGAGATCGGATTGGCCGGCATGTCTTCCCGCTTGGGCATCGTCGGCGTGTCACCATAGGCGGAAGAAGAAGCGGCATAAACCACGCGTTTCACTCGTGCGTCGCGCGCGGCGATCAGCAGGTTCAGCGTGCCGTCGATGTTGACGGCGTTGCTTCGTGCCGGGTCCTCCACCGATCGCGGCACCGAGGGAATAGCTGCCTGGTGCAGCACGTAGTCCACTCCCTGGCAGGCGGAATGCACGGCCTTGAGATCGAGCAGGTCGGCTTCGCGGAAATCAATCTGCCCGGCCACCTCCCGAATATGTTCGCGCTTGCCGGTCTCGAAATTGTCGAAGCCACGCACTCGTTCGCCGCGTTCGAGCAACGCGCGAACCAGGGCCGAGCCGATGAATCCGGCCGCGCCGGTCACTAGATATTGCGCCATAGTGTCAAGATTAGCACGCTAAGAGGGGACCGGCTGCGGGCTGTTCGCAGCCAGGTCGAATCGCTTGGCCAGCATATCGACAATCTCTTTGCCGATCTCGAGCGATGCCGTGGCCGCCGGGGACGGTACGTTGCAGACATGGATCATCCCCTTACTGTGGACGAAATGAAAATCGTCCACCAGGTTGCCGCTCTTGTCCACCGCCTGGGCCCGCACCCCAGAGCCGCCCTGAACCAGGTCGGACTCCTGTAGCTCCGGCACCATCTTTTGTAACGACTTCACAAAGGCCGCCTTGACCCACGAGCGGTATTGTTCCGCCAGTCCCATGCGCCAATACCTGCACGCCATCTTGTAGAAGCCGGGGAACAGCAGCATCTGCACGGCCTCGTCGAGATCGGGCGAGGTGCCGGTGTACCCTTCGCGACGGAAGGCCAGCAAAGCGTTGGGGCCGGCCTCGACGCTGCCATTGATCCGGCGGGTGAAATGCACTCCCAGGAACGGAAATCGCGGATCGGGAACCGGGTAAATGAGCGCCTTGACCAGGTTGCGACGCTCGGGTTTCACTTCGTAATACTCTCCGCGGAACGGGATGATTTCGAGGTCGGTTTGCACTCCGGCCATGCGGGTGATCGTATCGCTGTACAGGCCGGCGCAGTTGATGACGTATCGCGCCCTGAAACTGCCGGCGCCGGTCTCCACGATATTGAAGTTTCCATCTTGCCGCAGCCCGAGCACCCTGGCACGAAACACGATCTCGCCTCCAGCTCGCGCGATCAACTCGGCGTATTTCTGCGCCACCACCGTGTAATCCACGATGCCGGTGGAGGGCGCCGCCAGCGCGCTGGTCCCATCGCAATGGGGTTCGATTTCCCGAAACTGGTCGCGATTCAGCACTCGCAAACCCGGGACGCCATTGGCAATCCCGCGCTGATGCAGTTGCTCAAGCCGCGGAACTTCCTCGGGGCTGGTCGCAACCACGAGTTTGCCGCACTCTTCGAAAGGGACCCCGTGCTGCCGGCAGAAGCGCTTCATGGACGCGGCCCCGGCGACGCAGTTGCGCGCCTTCAGCGAGCCGGTCTTGTAGTAGAGGCCGGAGTGGATGACTCCACTGTTGTGTCCGGTCTGGTGAGCGGCCACGCGATCTTCCTTCTCCACCACCACCAAGGTCATGTTGGGAAAACGCAGCGTGATCTCCAGAGCTGTCGCCAGTCCGACAATTCCCGCGCCAATGATTACGAGTCCGGTTTCGCGGTCCGCCATAAGCCACTGCAACTGTCCTTGCAAACTCGCGATTATAAGGGCCTGGCTGCTACCGCTGCTAGGACGCACATCACAAACATTGCGCTGCTCGCGCAGGAACATTACTCTAAGACGACAATGAAGGTGCTCATCACGGGCGGGGCTGGTTTCATCGGGTCGCATCTTGCCGAGCGACACCTCAACCTGGGCGACGAAGTCTGCATCGTTGACGACCTCTCGACCGGCTCGGTCGCCAATATTCAACATCTCAAGATTCATCCCGAGTTTACCTACCACATTGACACCGTCACCAACACGCGGCTGATGGCCGAACTCGTGGACCTCTGCGATGTCGTGTATCATCTGGCGGCTGCGGTGGGGGTGCGCTTGATTGTGGACAGCCCCGTGCGCACCATCGAGACCAACATCCGCGGCACCGAAGTTGTACTTAACCTGGCGGCGAAGAAACTAAAACGCGTGCTTATCACCTCCACGTCGGAGGTGTACGGCAAGGGGGACCGGCTCCCGTTTCGCGAAGATGACGACCTGCTGATGGGCCCGCCCAACAAAGGCCGCTGGAGTTATGCCTGCTCGAAGGCCATCGACGAATTTCTCGCCGTCGCGTACTGGAAAGAGCAGCGAGTTCCCACGGTGATTGTTCGCCTGTTCAATACCGTAGGCCCGCGACAGATCGGCCGTTATGGCATGGTGGTTCCCAACCTGGTGGTCCAGGCCTTGACCGGCAGCGACATCACGGTCTTCGGCGATGGCGCGCAAAGCCGCTGCTTCACCCACGTCAACGATACGGTGGATGCGCTGGCCGGCATCATGGCCCATCCTGACGCAAACGGCGAAGTCTATAACGTGGGCAGCGATCACGAAATCACCATCATCGACCTGGCGACACGCATCAAACGCATGACCGGCTCGGATTCGAAGATTGTCTTCGTCTCCTACGGCAAGGCCTATGAGGAGGGCTTCGAAGATGTGCGGCGGCGGGTCCCCGACATCAGCAAGGTGGCCGGACTCATCGGCTATCGTCCGCGGGTCTCCTTGGAAGAGACGCTGGAGAGTATCATCGCGGACCAGCGCGCCCGTTTGCGGGAGCACGGGGTTGCCCTGGCTGCCCGCTAGAACAAACTCTGAACAGATCGAAGTTCCGGTAGAGCCGGCCTTGAGAGGGTGGGTGAGAACTGTGCCGTCCCTGAAGGGACTCGTTAATTTTTCCCACTTTACCCAGGGCTCACGGCCCTGGGCTAATATTATGTCGCCCCTGCGGGGCTTTGATTTTGTACCAATCGTTGCTCTGTATCAAGAACGAGTTCTCACGGATTGCTCTTTAGGCCGGTTTGAAGGGGCGCACCTTCAGGTGCGCCATTATGAGTCCTTCTATTTTTGGCATCCCGAACCGACTTTAGTCGGTGAGGGACCTGCTTTTCCAGTTTTTCAGCAAACTGTGAAACCCCGGGAACACGCAGTTTGATCTCGCTATTTCATCGAGGAATCGCAATCATGCATGTGCTGGTGACCGGCGGTGCAGGTTTTCTTGGCTCGCATTTGTGCGATGCCCTGCTGGCGGAGGGCCACTCCGTGATCTGCGCCGACAATTTACTGACGGGACGGATGCAGAACCTCGCGCATCTGCGGCACGAGTCTCGATTCGCTTTTCTCGAGCAGGATGTCAGCCGTCCCTTCGATCCGGGCAAGGTTGACTATATTTTCCACTTCGCGTCGCCCGCCAGCCCGGTGGATTATCTCGAACATGCCATCGAAACCCTGCAAGTCGGCTCGCTCGGTTCCCTGAACTGCCTTGAGCTGGCGCAGAAATACGGCGCCAAATTTCTATTGGCCTCCACTTCGGAGTGTTACGGCGATCCCCTGGAGCATCCGCAGAAAGAGAGCTACTGGGGGCACGTGAATCCCATCGGCCCGCGATCGGTGTATGACGAATCCAAGCGCTTCGCCGAAGCCGCGACCATGGCCTACCATCGCCATCGCCGGGTGGACACTCGCATTGTTCGCATCTTCAACACCTATGGTCCGCGGCTGCAGATCAACGATGGCCGGGTGATCTCGAACTTCATGAAGCAGGCGCTGCGCGGCGAAGCTCTCACGGTGTACGGCGATGGTTCGCAGACGCGCAGCTTCTGCTATGTGAGCGACGAAGTGGCGGGGATTCTGGCGTTGTCGAAGTCGGACGAACACGGGCCGACCAACATCGGCAATCCTGTCGAATTCACCATCCTGGAGTGCGCGCAGGCGGTGCTGGAAGTGACCGGGTCGCGCAGCAAACTGCGATTTGATCCGCTCCCGCAAGACGATCCCCGGCAGCGACGGCCCGACATCGGCAAGGCCAAGCGCCTGCTGGGATGGGAGCCCACCATCGATTTGCGGAGCGGCTTGCTCCTGTCGCTGAACTACTTCAAGGCGGCGGTACAGGCGAAATAGCGGCCGCCGAGGGTAACCCTTACAACACCACGAGCGTGATGCCGCGATTGCCCTTGCCCAGGTCGCTGTCGCTTTTCAGTTCGGGCATGAGCTTGAGCAGCGCCCAACTGCGTTCATCGCTGGTGCGCCAGTTTTCGCCGTAGATGCAATCGCGAATGTCTTTCGCCTGGGCCATTTGCCGCAAGGTCGATTGCAACGCGATGCGCAAGTCTCCGCCGACGCCGCTGGAGCCGTAGCCGTGCACCAGCTTCAGCACGCGCACGCCACTCTGCTGCGCGATGCGAAGTTCGGAACTCAGCCGCGAGCGTGCCTGGGGTATGCTCGGCATTCCGGCTTCGAGGTTCACGGTCTTGATAGTGGCTGCCATCGGCAACTCGAACTAGGGTCTGTGAGAACTGTGCCGTCCCTGAAGGGACCCGGTCCTGGTTCCCACTCAGCATGACACCGCTTTACCGAAACAAATCCTTGTCCGCAGGCCGCACCATCTGTCGCGCGCTGCCCTTGCCGCGACGATAGGGATAACCCCGGATTATACAAGCCGGAACGCGCGCATCTTTGCCGCAAACCAGACCTGCGACCGACGCCAGTTCGTCGGCCACCGCTTCTTCGGAGGCGTGCATTTTGTAACCGTAGGGATCGCGCCGGCCGCGATAATCGTGAATCACCTTCATCCCCGCCACGCCGATGGCAACGTCGCATAGTCCCTCGCGCCACGGACGCCCAAAGCTGTCGGCGACGATCACGGGAATGTACCGTCCGGTGCGCTTCTTTAATTCTTTGTGAATCTGCGCCGCGGAGCGGTCGGCATCGGCGGGCAGCAACACCGCCGTCTTGCCGCCGTCCACGTTGGAGACGTCCACCCCGCTGTTGGCGCACACCAGCCCGTGCTGCGTTTCGGTGATGAGGATGTGCTTCTTGCGCACCACGCGCCTGGCCTCGCGCAATGCCAACTCCACCACGCGAGCGTCCGCGCCCACACCATTGTTAAGTGCAAAACGCCTCGCGGCAGCGGATGGCTTCACCGAATCCAGCGCAACTCTGCGGCCCTCCGCCTTGGACACGATCTTGTGCTTCACCACAAGAATATCGCCGTCGTGAAACTCCAGCCCCCCGAGAGCGAGCGCGTCCACGACGAGACCGGCAATGGAATCGCCGGCCATAACGTCGCGAATGCCGAGCACGGGAATGGCGCGCAGTTCGCCAGCCTTGACAGTGGGCGTAGATGGCATCAGACCGCTGCTTCCCATGGCGACTTTTCATCCGCGCCGAAGTTCCACGATCGCAGCAGCCGCTGCGCGTTGGTGCTGCCTTCGCGCTGCAACAGCAGTTCGAGTTCGTGAGGATTGTCGATGTCGAGTCCGATGCCGGGCAATTCGAGAATGACCAATGGCTTGCCCGTCTTCTTCATGGCTTCGCAGTGCGGCAGAAAGCTGTCGTTGCCGAAGCGCAGCGGAATGATGGATGCCGGCCGCCGCAGAATGCAGTTGCTGCCACGCCGATCGTACGCGGGCACGAAGACCGCGCCCTCGGCGGGAGCGGCGTCAAGCACGCGCTGCAGTTCGTCGCTGGTGATGAGCGGGATGTCGCCGGGCACGACGATGGTGGTGTCGTACCCACGCTGCTCGCACCACACAGTGGCCAGCTCGATGGCGGCGGTCTCGCTTTCGTTGCGCAGGTCGTCGATCACCAGGAAGCCGAACTCGGCGGCCAGGGCACGCGCCCGCGCATCGCCGGTCACCAGCGCCGCGTCGATGCGGCCCCACACGCCAGCGGCCGCGGTCATCACATCGCGCAACATGGCTTCGGCAAGTTGCGAGCGCCGGCCCTGATCCAAAACCGCCGCCAGACGTTGCTTGGCCGTCGTGAGGCTCTTCACCGGGATGAGCAGGATGCCGCGCATGGTTAGGCCTTGGCGCTACGTTTCGCAGCGCACGCCTCCAATGTGAATCGCGCCAGCTCGCGCTTGTCGTCCATTGACTTCATGATGGTGTTCGTACACACAACGCGTAGGCCCGCAGTGCACACCGATGAAGCCGCGGCTTCGTCGGCGCGGTCGGCTACCAGCACATCCAGAAAATCCTCATAGGCTTTGGCAACTCCTGCAATGCCACTTTCCCAGCCCATCATTTTCATCAGCGCACCCGCCGGGCCGGTAACCGCCTCTCCTCCCACAATCGGGCTCACCGCCGCAATCGCGGCCTTCGCCCGCCGCAACGCATCGCGAATTCCCGGCACGGCGAGAATTGGCCCGATGCTGGTCACCGGATTACTGGGCGCAAAGAGGATCGCGTCCGCCGCTTCGATGCTCTCGATCACGCCGGGCGCGGGATGGGCGCGGTGGGCTCCTTCGAAACGCACCCTGCGCACTGCAACCTGATGCCGCTCGCGCACGAAATACTCCTGGAAGGTCAATGTCCCTTTAGTGGTGTCTAGCATGGTCGAAATGCGCTCATCCGACATGGGCAGTACACGCACACGAATCCCTATTTTGCTCGCGAGTTCGGCGGTGGTGCGCCTCAGCGACTTCCCTGCCCTCAGCATCGCCGTACGCGTGAGATGGGTCGCGAGGTCGAGATCGCCGAGACTAAACCACGACGGCTGCCCGAGTTGCTTCATGCGCTCCAGGCAGCGAAAGCTGTCGTCGTCCACGCCCCAGCCGCGGTCCTTGCTGAGTAAGTCCGACAATCCGTAGAGCACAGAATCGATGTCTGGCGAAACGTGCAGTCCCCACCACTCGATGTCGTCGCCGGTGTTGACGATGACCGTGAGGCCCTCGGGCGCGACTACCTGCTGCAAGCCCTGCACCAGCTTGGTCCCGCCGGTCCCGCCAGTGAAGACGACGACCATCTATGCCGCCCTCGCATAGCCGTCGGCATCCGCCGCCGCTGCAAGCCGCTCGCCCAGCAGTCCCCTGCGGGCCGCCACACTCGCAATGAATTCGGGATACACCGGCAAGCGCTGCTTCAGCTTCTGTCCAGCGGCCTCGGTGCGCCGCTGCAAATCCAGCAGGTGCGGCCACCGAGCTTCCGGGTTGATGTAGTCGGGGGTCAGCGGCGACACGCCTCCCCAATCGTTGATGCCGCCGTCCAGCAACTTCTCGTAGCCTTTCTCGGTGAGGTTCGGCGGCGCCTGGATGTTCATGTCCCCCAGCAGCAAGCGCGCCACCGCCAGCGTGCGCAGCATGTCGCCAGTGTCGGGCTCGGGCCATGCCGCCATCGGAATGGGCGGCTTCACGCGAAAATTCTGGATGATGACTTCCTGCACGTGGCCGTACCGCTGGTGCAGGCGCTTGATGGCCAGCAGCGACTCAACGCGATCTTCCATGGTCTCGCCGATGCCAATCAGGATTCCGGTGGTGAACGGCACTCCCAGTCTGCCTGCATCTTCGATCGTCTTCAGTCGCAGGGCGGGAAGTTTGTCGGGAGCACGATCCGGCGGGTGTGCGGCCGCGAGGTTTGTGCTGGTGCTCTCCAGCATCAACCCCAGGCTGGGATTGCTGTCGCGCAGGCGTTCAATCCAGTTTGCGCTCAACAGGCCAGGATTAGCGTGCGGCAGTAGCCGGGTTTCGCGCAACACCATCTCACACATGGCTTCCAGGTAATGCAGGGTGCTGCGATAGCCGAGTTTGCGCAAAGTTTCGCGCATCTCGGGAAACAGCGCCTCCGGACGGTCGCCCAGCGAGAACAGCGCCTCGGTACAGCCCAGCTTCTCGCCTGCCTTCGCGACCGACAGAACTTCGTCGGGCGTCATGGTGTGCGCACCGGGCTCGCCCGGATCGCGGCGATAGGTGCAGTATCCGCAATAATCGCGGCACAAATTAGTCAGCGGGATAAACACCTTGCGCGAGTAGGTGACAACGCCCGGGCGATATTGCTCTTTGAGCGCGCGCGCAGCCGCGAGCAGCTCGGGAAGGATTTCGTCGTCGCAGCGCAAGAGCTGGCAGGCGATGTCCGCCGAGAGTGCCCGCCCCTCGCGCACCTCGCGCAAATGGGCCGTCAGGAATTCGCTGGACATGCGATCTGGAGACCATAGGGAGCCTTCGACTCCTCGCTTCAACACCCCAGCAAGCACAAACCCGGTGCTTGCCGGAGACCCCGTTTTCGCTCGTCGCTCAGGATGACACTGCAAATTATTCACGCTCATCTACGGTTCCTGCGGAACGACGCAACTTCCATACCGCCCGCGAAAATACAGCAGCGGCGCGCCTTCGGCGACGATGACTTCCCTCACCTCGGCGACGAAGATGGTATGGTCGCCCCCGTCATCGGAATTCACCACGGAACAATCCAGGTTGGCCAGCGCATTCTGCAGAACGGGCGTGCCGCTTCGCATCCTACGGTATTCGATGCCGAGACGATAGGCGGCATCGTGGTTGCGCTCGGGATCGGCGAAAAATTCCGACAGCGCTTCCTGCTCCGCTTTGAGCACGCTCACTCCAAACTGGCGGCGCTCGCGGATGTGCAGGTAGGTCTCGGCGAGATGGTCAATGCAGACCAGCACCAGGGGCGGGCGCAACGACACTGAGCAGAAGGCGTTGGCAGTCATGCCGTGCACTTCCGCCTGGGCGGTCTCGACGGTAATCACCGTAACGCCGCTGGCGAAGCGGCCCAGGGCGGCCCTGAATTCGTTGGGTGTAACCAAGTCAGTCATGCGATCGGGGCCGGGGCGCGAAGCCGGACCCAGTGGCCAATATACCTGAGACCCCGTCTTCCGAGCGGAAAAGGCCGATCCCCCGAACGCGGTCAATCAAAAAGCCAAAACGTTGTTGACTTGCCTTGCGCGGCATGTAAACTTTCAGGCTCAACCCAGCTGCCGGTTCGCAGGGGCCCGCGCCTTGAACACCCTTCGAATTGGGCAATGCAGTAGGTAGAACGTAGTACTTCCGCCGGAGGAATGCGATGTTCACTCAACAGCTGATGCCGGCAGGCAACCTAGGCCTAACCATTCTCGCCTCTCTGGTACCCGTGGCCCTGCTGCTGTTCCTGCTGGCCGTGCTGCGCATAACGGCATGGCTGGCAACTCTGATTGCAGGGATCGTTACCGTCATCATGGGCGTTTTCGTTTGGGGTGCGCCGTTTGGCAACACTATGCACGCCTATCTCTATGGCAGTTTGACGGGCCTGTGGGTAATCGACTGGATCACCCTCTGGGGCCTCATCATCTTCAACACGCTGGTGGTCACCGGCGATTTCGAGCGTTTCCGGAAATGGATGGTTTACCAGGCCACCGCGGACGTGCGTATTCAAACCATCATGCTGGCCTGGGCCTTCGGAGCGTTGCTGGAGGGATTGGTCGGTTTCGGATATCCCTGGGCGGTGGTCACCCCTATCTTGATCGGGTTGGGGATTGCCGACCTGGATGCGATCCGGGTCGCCGCCCTGGCCAACAATGCGCCCGTCTCCTATGGCGCCCTGGGATCGCCCATCCTGGCCCTGGCCGCGGTCACCAGCTTTCCGTTGCTGAGATTGTCGGCATCGGTGGGCGATATGGTCGCGGTCCTTGCCTTGGCTCCGCCCTGGGTGCTCATTTATCTGGTCAGCGGATGGGAAGGACTTAAAGAGGCTTGGCCTTTGGCGATCGTGGGTTCCTTTTCCTACATACTAGGACAGTGGCCGGTCGCGCATTTCCTGGGGCCTTATCTGCCCGACCTGAGCGGCGCCCTGGTTTCGTTCTGGCTGTTGTTCCTGTTCGTGAAGGTGTGGCAGCCAAAGACACTGCGTGGTTTTGGCGGGGTGCCGATACAAGGGGCCCTGCGGCAACACAGCAATTCCGGGAAGGCCCCGGCCGGCCAGGGCGGCGGGGCTGACACGCAGATATTGCCCAGCGTACTTCACGCCTGGATGCCCTATATCGTGCTAATTCTGGTAGTGGTGGCTTGGACGGGGCCATGGTCGCACCTGCCTAACTTCAGCTTCTTCATGTTGAAAGTGGGGGCGATATCGTCGGTTTCACACAAGCCCCTGGCCTCCGTGTTTAACTTCAACCCCCTCAGTGGGGGTACATCGATCCTGGCTTCCTGGCTGGTGATCCTGATGATTCTGCGTCCCAGCGGCAGCCAACTGAAAGATGTTTTCGCCCGCACCTTCAAGCAAATGTGGGGCGCGTGGCTGGTCGGTTTCTTCATTTTTGGGCTGGCGTTTTCATTTGTCTATACCGGCATGGCGAATTCCCTGGCGTATGGGCTGTCGCGCATCGGGCCGTGGTATCTGCTTCTGGCCCCAGTGGTGGGCTGGATCGGCGTCGCCCTTTCCGGCAGCAATACCTCTACCAACGCGATGTTTGGCCCGGTACAAGCCGTGGCTGGCCGTCTGTTGAATTTCCCTCTGCTGCTGTTGCCGACGTTGAACTCGGTGGGAGCCGAGGTGGGGAAACCGGTGGCGCCACAGACCTGCAGTGTGGGAGTTGCCACCAGTTCCTACGTGCGCAGTGAAGGCCAGGTGATCCGCCACAACATGGCGTGGACGCTGATTACCCTCGGCTATCTCATCCTGATCGGCGTGCTTTTCTATTTCGTGTTTCCGTCAGCCATGACGCCGTAAGGAATTCATCGCGCGGCGCCAACCGGCGCCGCGCGGATCCACCAAGCGAACGCGTGGTAAATGATTCTTCGATGGCGTTACTGGTGCGCCAGGCTGACGGTGACCGCATCGGCCGATTCGATCGCGATCGAGTCAGGCTGTTGCGAAACCCAGTCGACGGGCGTGACCAACAAGCGAAGCTGCGTAATCGCAGGGCGCGGCGAGATGCGCCACTGCATCTCGTCAGCGTCGAAGTAATGGGCAAGGTCCGGTTCGTTCCAGGGATAAAACCACACTTCCGATGACACGTTCGGCTCCACCACGAACGCTCTCACATCCCGGCTGCCATCGGCCCGGATGATCTCCAGTTGCAAGCGTTCCGGCTTGCGCAACTTCAACATCGGACCATAGTGAACGTTGACCCGCAACCGGAGGAAGTCGCCGCTCTCCACCGGCCACGCAGGGTTGCCGAGATCGAGCAAAGAACTGCGGTCGTGAATCGCAAAGCTTTTCGCTGCCATCAGGAGCGGCCGCGCCTGCAGGGAGATTCTGCCCGCGCGCGAATCGTCTCTCTGCAACCCAAGAACGCCGGGGAAGATTTCTTCTTGCGAGCGATAGTGGCGCCAGATCCAAAACCAGACATCGGGAGTGCGGGTAAAGTTGCTCACACTGTCGATGGGAAAACTCAGGGGCCCGTCGGGGAAATAGAGGCCAACGGGGGCCGGCGCTTGCTCCATTCCCGCGATAGCAACTTGCGACAAGTACGGCCCGGCGGCCAGATTCGCCTGCATCACCCCGCTGGCCACGTTGCGGCCCGACGCCATTCCCATGATGTATTGGTAGGGGAAGATCGCCACCGAATCCTGCGGACCGCTATGCTGCTGCACATAAGCAGAAACCGTTTGCAACATGCCGGTAAAATCCGCCGGAAAGCAGGTGCGATCGAATTCCCGAAAGCCCGGAGGACAGGACGTAAGAGGATATTGCCATTGCTCCAGGCGGAAGCGAACCATCGATGGCCGGAACACGGCAGCGGGCTGGGTGAACAGCACGGAACATACAACCATTGCTAACGCCGCACCGGCAGACAGGATGAACGAGTCGAACGAAAACAGTATCGCGCTGGCGAACAACACCATGGGAAAGATAGCGAAGACGATGTGCTGGTCGTCAGACCGCACCAGTCCGCTTTGCATGGTAACCACGGCAAACGCGAATGCGCTAAGCAGGAATCCGCTGCGAACTGTGGTCCCAGCCTTGCCGCGGGGCGCCAGGCGGCGCAGAAGAAAGACAACGCCCCCTGCAATCAATGCGGCCAATAATCGGACCTTGCCATCTTCCGTCATCGGCGCCGGTTCCTTCCAGCGGTGCAAGTTCACGATGGCCACTGAACTTTTCCAGTAGCGGAAGTCGAGAGGCTTGGTCATGGCGGCGTTGATGACAAAAACCAGCGCCACCGAAAACCCAGCAAAGACCAGCAGGGCGGCGGCGTACCGCCGAAAGGCCTGCGGCGCCCACCGGCCTTCCCATGCCACTCCTGCGAGTGCCAGCAGCAAGGCCGCGATCGCATAAATACCGGCGTCGGCCGAATATAAAAACGCGGCCGCACACAGCACCGCCGCGGTGCAACCTAGCAAGACTGGCTTAAACTGCCCCTCGCGCACTCCATACCAGCCCTTCAGGAACAACACGAAGAGAAAGATGTTGAGGATCGTCCGTCCGTCCCAGGGCAGCCAAAAGACAGCGAGCAGCACTAACAGAAGAAATCGCTTCCACGCTGGTTGTTCCCTCAGCAGCATCCGCAGCGTGCAATACAGCAGCACCAGACTGAACCACAGCAGGGATGTGTCCTTCCAGGTGGCATAGACGGTACCCATGGAGAGGCCAATCCAGCGCGCGGGGGCAGTCCAAATCCATTGAAACAGCGGACCATATTGGAAGATGATGCCGGAGCCGAACCAGATTCCGCGCGAGGCCGCGAAGGCGCTATCTAGGACCCAGTTGTAGTCGAAGGCCATGGGACGCGTAACCACGATTAGGGTGCGTGGCGAAAGCCATGGCAAAGGACATGCGATAAGCGCCAACAGCACCATCGCCAGCGCGTCCCAGTGTCGCCGGAGGCGCGACATCGAAGTCTTCGAGACCGGCGCTTGAGTTTGCGAGCCTGGCTTGCTCACCACAAGGTCGAGCTTCTCCATAGAGGTATGCCATTCTCCTCACAGCCGTCACCGTTGCAGCTCTCGGCCCTCAGTGAAAAACTGGCTGCGCCATTGTATATTGTACGGAGACACGCTCAGGGGCAGCACCAGTCGTTCGGGAAGCGAAGACACATACCCAGGTTTGCACCATGCACATCGTCATCGTGATGCCCGTTTATGAGGATTGGGACGCGGCCTTAAAACTCTGTCGCAATATCGACGTGGTGCTTCGCCAGCAGAGTTCGCTGCGCGCCAGCGTGCTCCTCATTGACGACGGCAGTGCGCTTACGATGTACCCGCCCGCACTTTCTTTTCGACCCGAAGCTCTCGACCATGTCTCGGTCTTGACCCTGCGCCGCAACCTGGGTCATCAAAGGGCGCTGGCGGTCGGCTTTGCTTACCTCCAGCGACACTGGAAGGGCGACGCGGTGGTGGTGATGGATGCCGATGGAGAAGACCGGCCTGAGGACATTCCCCGGCTCCTGGAGGCCATGGGAAATGCTGGGCATCCGACCGCGGTCTTTGCCGAGCGCGGTCGCCGCCTTGAGAGTTTGACCTTCCGGGTCATGTACCGTTGCTACTCGCTGCTGCACAGGGTGTTCACCGGCCGCGACATTCGCTTCGGGAACTTCAGCGTTCTGCCCTGGGCGTACCTCGATAGCCTGGTGGTGTGTCCCGAGTTGTGGAACCATTACTCGGCCACATTTCTTAAGTCGCGCCTTCCCTACACCCGGGTGCGTTGCGATCGCGGCCGGCGGCTGGCGGGCGAGTCGCGCATGAATTTCGTAAGCCTGGTCATCCATGGAATGTCTGCCTTGTTTGCTAATCAGGAAGTGGTGGGCACGCGTCTGTTGCTGATGGCCTTGTTTACCACCTTGATGTTGCTGCTGCTATTGGGCATTGGGGTGGGAATCAAGCTTTTCACGCATGCAGCGATTCCCGCTTGGGCCGCAATTGGCGTAGCAGTTCTAATCGTCCTCGGCGGTCAGTTCCTGCTCGGTTGCTTCATGTTGGTTTTTTCTGCCATGATGACTCGTAGTCATCTTGGCTTTCTCCCCATACGCGACTATTCCTTCTTTGTGGGCCACGAAACCGAGCTCTACTCCATGGCGAGCACTAGCCAATTAACCTCAATTCCTGCCGCGGCCGGGAGTTCCACTTAGGCGGCCCGTCCAGAAGTTCTGCCCTTTTTTGACTGCACACGGCGCGGCATGAACGCTCGCGATGACCGTTAAAGAATGGCCCGTCGCACCCAATCCCGCGACTCTCCTAAGGCAGCCCGCATGTACAATAGGTAACTTGCTATCCTGCTTCAGCGGCGCCTCCAAACAAGGCCGCCGGAAGACGGCGATTAGGCTTTTGTTGCCTGGAGTTCTTCATGCGAATTGCAGTAATCGGGTCCGGGCACGTGGGGTTGGTCTCGGGAGCGTGCTTTGCCGAGTTAGGCCACGATGTCATCCTAGTGGACAACGATCCCGTGAAGTATGAAGCCCTGCAACGAGGCGAGTGTCCGATTCACGAGAAGCACGTGCCGGAGTTGTTCCAGCGTCACCGTGGCACCAGGCTGCTGTTTTCCGATGCGCTCGCTGACTCGGTCAGCCAAGCTGAGGCCATCTTCATCGCCGTCGGCACTCCCCCCGACATCAATGGCGAGGCCGATCTTTCCTACGTGGAATCGGTGGCGCGCGAAATTGCGTCGGCCATCAAGGAATACAAAATCATTGTTGGCAAGAGTACCGTGCCCGTGTACACCAGTGAATGGGTGCGCAAGGTCATGCTGCGCAACGGCGCTCCCGCCAGCCTGTTCGATGTTGCCTCGAATCCTGAGTTCCTGCGCGAGGGCACGGCGGTCACTGATTTTCTGTATCCCGATCGCATCGTAATTGGCACGGAGAACGAAGCCTGCGCGGAACGTTTGCGCCTTATTTATCAGCCGTTGCTCGACGGCAGCTACTATCGGCGGGCCGATTCGCTGCTCCCGCACAAACCGGTCACGTCCCCGCCTCCCCTCATCGTGACGACCGCCAAGAGCGCCGAACTCATCAAGTACGCCTCCAATGCCTTCCTGGCGATGAAGATCAGCTTCATCAATGCGGTTGCCGCGATTTGCGAATCCGTGGGCGCCGATGTGGACCAGGTGCGCGAAGGTATCGGTTCCGATTTGCGCATAGGGCGGCAGTTTCTGAGCCCTGGCATCGGCTACGGCGGATCGTGTTTTCCCAAGGACCTGTCCGCCTATCGCGCCGTGGCGCGAGAATGTGGCTACGATTTTCGTCTGCTCGAAGAAGTCATGCGCATTAACAACGAGCAGCGTGAGCGTTTCCTGCGTAAAGTGCGCAGCGTGCTGTGGACCTTGAAGGGCAAACGGCTCGCCGTGTTAGGGCTGGCATTCAAAGGCGGCACGGACGATGTCAGAGAATCCCCGGCCGTTGCGGTGGTGCGTTCCCTCCTGGACGAGGGCTGCAAGATTCAAGCCTACGATCCCGCCGCAGCCCAGAATGCGCGGGAGTTGCTGGGCACGCAAAACATCCAGTACGCAGCCTCAGCCATGGAAGCGGCCCGGGACGCCGATGCTTTGCTCGTGCTCACGGATTGGGAAGAATTTCGCGCGATTGATCTTGACCGCTTGCGTGAAGTGTTGCGATACCCGATTGTGATTGACGGGCGCAATCTGTTCAGCCCGGCCACGATGGCAGAGCACGGATTCACCTACACCAGCGTAGGCCGTGGTGACGTACACCACCAGACCGGCAGCGCTCAAAAGTCGCCGGCTGCCGCCAAGAAGTCCGTGGACGCGCAACCGGAAGCGGATGCCGTTAAGGCGCCGTAGGGCCTCCTTTGTAGTTCCCGCTTCAGAAGAACCGGTACATGAACACATTGGCTGCGCCACTTTGACGTTGCATCATGGTGACGACAAGCAGTGACGCGGCCGCCCACATGGGCGCTACCCATACCCACCGCTCTCGCACCATGACCTCTAAGATCTCCGAGCGGGACGTGATGGGCGTTCCCAGGCTCTCTGCGTAGCGATTCAGCCAGTTGATCACGAACAACACGGCAGCGTATGCGATGGTCAGACCCGCGACCAGCAGATACAGGCTTCGGGGAAGGATGTGATCGAGGTAGCTGGCCGGCGACGCAATCGCCGCCAGCATCTGAGTCGCCTGCGCCAGTGAATTAGCGCGGAACAAGATCCATCCCGCGCTGATCAGAGCCATAGTCACCGCCCACGATACGGGCGTCCAAATCGCGGCGGGAGGCTCCCATTTCAACCTGCGCTGCAGGGCTTGCGATTGCCGGTGCAGAACTAGAAGTATCCCTTGATAACTTCCCCATAACACGAACAAAATACTTCCTTTGTGCCACAATCCGAACGCGACCATTGAAATCACCAGCGCCAGGTTTCGCCACCACACTTCGCGCCGCAAAACCGCCAAAGGAAGGAACACGTAGTCGCGAATCCAATACGAAAGCGACATGTGCCAGCGTGTCCAAAAGATCGAGGGCGTGGTGGATACAAATGGCCGGACAAAGTTTTCCGGCACGGTGAAGCCAAGGACCTGCGCGGCCCCAATAGCGACGTGCGAGTAGCCGGCGAAATCGAAGAAGAGCTGCAAACCGTAACCAAACGCCAGACACCAAACGTCGAGCCCGCTCCAGCCAGTCAGATGGTCGAAGCCGCCATTGATTCCCGCTCCGCCCAGGATGCCCTTGCCCAGGAGCTGGGCCATCTGCATCATCAGCACTCCAGTCGCAACGCGAGACAATCCGCGTCCGATGTCATGTCGTGAAACCCGTTTCTCGGAGCGAAATTGCGGCAACATTTCGGTCATGCGGCAGATGGGACCGGAGATGGTGACCGGGAAGAACGCCATGTATAACGCGAACTCCACGAAGGACGGATCCAGTTCCTCGCCTCGATACAGGTCGAGCTGGTAGCTCATAGCCTGAAAAGTCCAGAACGAGATACCGAGCGGCAGAGCCAGATGAGAAAACCTCTGCAAAGACGCGATCGGAATCGAAACCGCGATTCCGGGGATGTATTTGAAAACCGCCAACAGCGCCAGGTTAAATGCGAGGCCCGCCCACAAAACCGTCGCCGTAGGTTGTCGCTTCAGCCATCGGCCCAGCAGGAAATTCATCACCGTGGAGGCCAGCAGCACCACCCCGAACCACACGCCCCACGTGAGATACAGCGCATAGCTGGCGACAAGAAGAACGGCTTGCCGTACTTTGAACGAGGGGATCTTCCCGAACACAAGTAACGCGATGAGTAGTGCAACGCCGTAGAGCAATCCCGTCAGCAGCATTCCAAATTCCTCATGATTGACCGCGCAGGTGTTTCGTAGATCGTGCGGGCGGTTTAGTTTGCTCAGCGGAATCCCGGCTGGAAGCCTGCGATTGGCGTTTTAGCACCGGCGTTTCTGTGAGGCCGCTCGTGATGACGCCGGCAACGATCGCGTCACCTGCCGAGTTGTAATGCGTGTCCCCGAAGATGAAATGGCTCAGGTACCAGCAGCCGGGCCGGGTCCGCGGGCACTGGTCCTTCACCGCAAAAAATGCCGGAAACAGATCGATGAAGCGCCGGCACTTGCCGCTACACCATTCGCGCCAGATGCGCACCTGTCGCGAATCCGCCGAGTCATGCGCAAGCTGCGCCGGCCACGGATAGACAACCACGCTGATCGGAATGTTGCGCTGGGCAAGCTCCTGCCAGAGCAGGTCCATCTTTGCCTTCTCCCTGGCAATGCCGCCTTCCAATCCCAGTGGCGCATAGCCGGTTTCATAGGGATCGCTATCGGAAACCTTGCGATACGTCCAAGCCGAGCGCTCCAGGTCGAATTCGTTGCCGCCGTGTCCCAGATCAAGGTGATACCAGCCGAGCCGGACCAGGTTCCGTTCGAAAAACTCGAAGACATCGTTGGTCAGCAACAGGTGATCGTTGATACTCCGCCGCAGGCTGGAGTACCAGTTCCCTTTGGTGAGTTTCTGTTTGGCGATGGCTACCGCGCCTGACGAATCCACATCGTGAAAGAATGCCGCCTCATCCTGCGCATCGGAGAGGTCGATGAACACAATCGCTTCGTCAAACTCGATGCCGTCGTCGATCAGCTTTCGCGCCGTGTTGAGATAGTTGGAGGGCGAGTAACCCTCCACACTGCCATTGAGGAATTCGTATTGCGGAAACTTGGCCGCCACTCGTCCGATAAAGCTGTCCTGCCAGCCGGTCATTCCCTCGGGGGCAGAGTCGCCGAGAATGAGGACCCGGGGCCGGGCGCTGGTGGACGACACATCTCTGACGCGCTCGTCGCGAAAGCCCAGACTGTTGGTGTTGAACTCATACGAGTTTCCCAGCCACGGACGGATACAAGAGCAGTTAGGCTGGAAGGCGAAGCTGCGCACGGGATCGCGGGCAAAACAAAAACCGTGCGGCCCACCCGAGACGGCAGACCCCAAGATTGTCGCAGTGTAGAAATAATCGAAAGTGACGAATGCGGCCGCGCTGATGACTACAGACACCAGAAACAAGAGGACCTTCACCTCGCGTTGCCCGCCGGGGCGCTTCGAAAGCGAATCCACTTGACCTGCCGTCTGAACCGTACTCAACGTCTGCCCTCTTCCCCGTCCGCTTCGAAGCCGGTGCGTTCCATGGATGTTATTTGCGCGGCCGTCCAACACGCTGCGCGGTGGCAAACATCAGCGCGACGGTGTCCATGTCCTTGGGCTGCACTTTTCCAGGCGGGATGCGCATTTGTGTCAGGTCCTCCAGCTTGAGCAACAAGTCCACCAGCGCCATGGAGTCGATCAGCCCTGAAGACACCAGGGGCGTAGTTTCGTCAATGTCGATTCCCGGCTTCCCAATGACGTGGATGACATGCTCAATCATCTGTTGCGCTTGCTCGGTCACCGACTGGTATTCTCCTCTTGCCCTGGGTTGAGTTCGGGATGCTCCTTCAGCAGCTTCTCACGCGTGGCGGAGCGGGCTGGCTTCCCCGCCGTGCTCTTTACGATCCATTTCGGCGGCTTCAGAAGAATGGTTCGAACGGCCACGCCACTGCTCGCCACCACCCGGCTGCGGACCTCGCGCTCCAGGGCAGCCGCAGTTTCCAGAAGCTCTTCCCGCTCCACTTCCGCCACCACGATGATTTCCTCGGTGCCGAGATCGGGACTGTACAGGCCCATCGCCACCGCTCGCCCATCATGAATCGCTGGGTGGCCGCACACGGCTTCTTCGATGTCCTGCGGATAAATATTTTCACCGCCGATGATGAGCAGGTCCTTCTTCCGGCCCACCACATAAAGTTCGCCGTCAAGGCAGAAACCCAGGTCGCCCGAGTGGTACCAGCCGTCCACGATCGCCTCCGAGGTGAGGTCCGGGCGGTTGTAGTAGCCCTCGAACATACAATCGGATTTTATGAGAATCTCGCCGACCCCGCCTTGAGGAAGGAGCGCACCGGTATCCGAGATGATACGCACTTCATGGTTGGGCAGCAGACGGCCCGACGATACGAATGACACTGCCTCGGGAGTTTCCTCCACGACCGGCGCGATAAAGTGTTCGGCGCGAAACCGTTGGCCATCCGCCCAAATGCGCTCGGGGCGGCGATGGATATCCGACTGGGTCACGGCAAAAACGTCTTCCGCCATCGCGTAAGACGACTGCAGCGCCTCAGGTTTCAACCCAATCGCAGCAAAAGCGCGATAGAACTCGTCCATGCTGCTAGCGCGCACCGGCTCAGAGCAATTGATCAGCGCTCGCGCCGATGAAAGGTCGTACTGCGGCCATCGGCTGGGCGATGTCCGGCGAGGAACGAACTGAAAGGCGAAGTTGGGCAGCCAGGCCAGCGTGGACTTGTACTCGCTGAGGATCTGCAACATGGTTTCAGGATGCATCACCCAGTCCAAGGGCGACTGCATCACGACGGGCATGTGGCAGACCATGGGCAGGATGAAACAGGCAATCAACCCCATGTCATGGTAAAGCGGCAGCCAGCTATAAACGCGGTCGCTGCCACCGTCGATCTTCAGCACCTCGGCGAGAGATCCCAGTTGGCGCAGCACGGCAGCGTGAGTCAGCGCCACGCCCTTCTGCAGGCCAGTCGTGCCCGCCGAATGTTGAATGAACGCGAGGCTCTGGGGCTGATTGCCCGGGTCGGGCAATTCGTCGTCTCTGCCATCCGCCGTGGTATCGCCAGCACGGACCAGGGTTGTCCCCTCGCCGAGGGCGACATGCCCGAGCGTCTCTTCGGGAAACTCTTGATCGATGACGACCACGCGCGCCCTGAGGTTTGCCGTCACGCCAGCCAGCCCGAAGCTATATTTTGCCGGCTCAACTTTGAAGTTGGGGTAGGCAATGATGGCCGGCGCCGCGCCCAGCATCATCGCTCCAACGAAGATCGTCATCGCGGGAATTCCCTGGGGCATGATAACCACAACGCGATCGCCCACTCCTACTCCATGATCGGCCAGTAGTGCGGCGTGCAAGCGGGCGCGGCGGCGAAACTCGCCAAAGGTCACGGTTTCGCGCGTGTCTTCGTCAAGCCATGCGGTAACGAAGGGACGGCCCGCGGGAGCGCAGTTGAGGGCGTCGATGAGAGTGCGGTATTCGGTCGCAATCATGCCCATCTCAAAATTGGCAACCCGCTACGATGCCCGGCGCTACCAGTGCGTTTTGCTGACTGAGGACCTGCGAACCAGCGGCGTAAATCATCCTGCTAAGTCTATCTGATCGTCGAATTGATTCCGAGGGCTTCGGCTGGGTCCATTGCAGAACTCCGCGGCTCAGATCACACGAGTGCGTTATTCACAATCTGTTGGGCCTCTTGCACGATCGCGTCCAGGTGGGATTGGTCCTTAAAACTCTCAGCGTAGATCTTGTAAATGTTCTCGGTGCCGGAGGGCCGGGCGGCAAACCAGCCGTTGACAGCGACAACCTTCAGGCCGCCGATCGGGACGTTGTTACCGGGAGCGCGCGTGAGCTTCGCCAGGATGGGCTCGCCAGCCAGGCGCGATTCCTTCACCGACTCGGGTGAAAGTTTTTCCAGCTTGGCTTTCTGCTCAGGTGTTGCCGGTGCGTCAATCCGAATGTAAAGCGGCGAGCCAAATTCCGCTGTCAGTTCGCGGTAGTGCTCGCCGGGATCTTTGCCGGTGCGCGCAGTAATCTCCGCGGCCAGCAGGTTCATGATCAGACCGTCCTTGTCGGTGGTCCACACGGCGCCGTCGCGCCGCAGGAAGCTTGCACCTGCGCTCTCTTCTCCGCCAAAGCAGAACGAACCGTCGAACAGTCCCGGCGCGAACCACTTGAAGCCTACCGGGGTTTCGCACAGGCGGCGGCCAAGCCGGTTCACCACGCGATCGATCATGCTGCTGCTGACCAGCGTCTTGCCGACCGCGACATCCGCCGCCCAGCGCTCGCGATGGGTAAGCAGATATTGAATCGCAACGGCCAGGTAGTGGTTCGGATTCATCAATCCGGCAGCGGGCGTGACGATGCCGTGCCGGTCCGCATCAGGGTCGTTGGCAAAGGCCACCTGGTAGCGATCTTTGAGGCCGACGAGCCCCGCCATCGCGTACGGACTGGAGCAATCCATGCGAATCTTGCCGTCGTGGTCCACCGTCATGAACGAAAAGGTTGGATCAACCTTCGGATTTACGACGTCAATGTTCAGACCATACACCGCGTTGATCGGCTCCCAGTAGGGGCCAGCCGCGCCGCCGAGTGGATCCACGCCCAACTTCAGACCAGCCGCGCGAATCGCCTCCATGTCGATGACGTTGTGCAAATCCTCGACATAAGGCAGCACGAAGTCTTCCTGGTGTGTCGTAGCAGCCTTGAGGGCCGCTGAGTACGGCACGCGTTTCACACCGGCAGTCGAGGCCCGCAAAAACTGGTTGGCGCGGTCCTCAACCCAGCGTGTAATGTCGGTATCGGCCGGTCCGCCGTTGGTCGGGTTGTACTTGAAGCCGCCATCTTCGGGCGGATTGTGCGACGGCGTGACCACAATGCCGTCGGCCAGGTGCTCCTTGCGACCGCGGTTATAAGCAAGAATGGCGCGAGAAATTACCGGCGTCGGTGTAACACCGTCGTCGCGCTGGATTATTGTCTTGACGTTGTTGGCGGCCAGGACTTCAAGCGCGGTGCGCTGCGCCGGGGCCGACAGCGCATGCGTGTCCTTCCCCATATAGAGCGGACCATCGATTCGTTGGCTGCGGCGATAGTCGCAAATGGCTTGAGTAATTGCCAGGATGTGCGCCTCGGTGAAGGTCCCTCGCAGCGATGACCCGCGGTGGCCGCTGGTCCCGAAGCTGACCATCTGTGTCGCGTCGCTTACGTCGGGCTTACGCTCGAAATATTCCGCTTCGAGCCGAACGACATCGACGAGCATCGCCCTCGGCGCCGGCTTGCCTGCCAGCGGAGAGATCGCCGCCCGCCCGTTTGATTCATCAGCCATTCGTCTCTGATGTCCGCTACTTCGATTTCACGTTCGCTGCGGCCGCGCGATCGGCGAGCACCACAGCCTGCTCCCGGCTGATGCGCCCGGCGGGAATGGTGGTGTCGCCTTCGAGCAAACGCGGCAGCATTGCAACCTTATCACTACCGGTCATCAACCATAAGATGCGCCGCGAACGATTCAGCACCGGATAGGTCAACGTCATGCGACGCCGGCCCATGTAGACGCCGGTCAGCCCAACGTCAGCCTCCGTCACCTCGAGGACCGGATCGCCGGGCACGAGCGAGGCAGTGTGGCCGTCGGGTCCCATGCCCAGGTGCGCCAGATCCAGCACCGGCGGAGATCCGGCAACGTGCTCAAGGGTTCGCGCATATTGTTGGGCAGCCGCCACCAGGTCAGGCAATTCCACGGGCATGGCATAGATCTGGTGCGGCGGCAGGGGCGCGTGCTCGAGCAAGCTGGCGCGCAGATGTTTCAGGTTTCGGTCCGGATCGCCGGCGGGTGCAATGCGCTCGTCAACCTGGAAGACATGCACGTCCTTCCAGGGCACCTGTTCGCCCGCGAGTGCGCGCACCATGATCCATGGCGTCTTGCCGCCGCTGACCGCGATGATGAAGCGTCCACGGGCAGCAACCGCAGCCCGCGCGTCGGCTGCAATCAGCGCCGCCGCGGCCCGTGCCACCGCCTCGGCATCCTCAAATACTTCCAGCTTCATTCAGCTTCTCCAGTTCACGGCATTCTATTATCTCTGCGATTGCGACGGACAAGGGGAACGATGATCCTTGAGATCAAAAAAACTCCTGCCGTGGCGTTTGCAACGGCAGGAGCTATACCAGTTTTGCACACGGCTTGCCCGCGTACGAAAGTACGCTAACCCAAACCTTTGTTCTAACCCTCAACGCTAGATGTCGTAATACATCTGAAATTCGTAAGGATGCGGACGCAGGCGCATGGCGTCTACTTCCTTCTCGCGCTTGTAGTCAATGTACGTGTTCAGCGTCTCCTCGGTGAAAACGTCGCCTTTGAGCAGGAACTGATAATCGCGCGCCAGGGCGTCCAATGCGTTCTCCAGCGATCCCGGCATGGATGGGACCTTGGCCAACTCCTCCGGACCGAGATCGTAGATGTCCTTATCGAGCGGCTGACCCGGATCGATCTTGTTCTCGATGCCATCCAGCCCCGCCATCAGCATCGCCGAGAAGGCGAGGTACGGATTGCAACTCGGATCGGGCGGGCGGAACTCCACCCGCTTGGCTTTGGGCGAAGCCGAGTACATCGGAATACGACACGCCGCCGAACGATTTCTGCGCGAATAAGCCAGGTTCACCGGGGCCTCAAAGCCCGGCACCAGACGTTTGTAGGAATTGGTGGTGGGCGCAATGATGGCCGACAAGGCCGGCCCGTGCTTGATCAGTCCGCCGATATACCACAACGCCATCTGCGACAAGCCGGCATAGCCATCGCCGGCAAAGAGCGGCTTGCCTGCCTTCCACAGCGACTGGTGGGTGTGCATGCCACTGCCGTTGTCCTGAAAGAGCGGCTTGGGCATGAAGGTCACCGTCTTGCCGTGTTGGTTGGCGACGTTCTTCACGATGTACTTGTAGAGCATCATGGCGTCGGCCGACTTGATCAGCGAATCGAACTGCAGATCGATTTCGGTCTGTCCGCCGGTGGCAACCTCGTGATGATGGCACTCGACTACCAGCCCGCAGTTCTGCATGGTCATCGCCATCTCGGTGCGCAGGTCCTGATAGTGGTCGGTGGGAGGCACCGGGAAGTAGCCTTCCTTGTAGCGCGGGCGGTAGCCCAGATTATTCTCAACCCGTCCGGAATTCCAGCGGCCCTCTTCGGCGTCGATGAAGTAGTAGCCCTCGTGCTCGTTCTGATCGAAGCGCACGTTATCGAAGATGAAGAACTCCGCTTCGGCGCCGAAGTAAGCGGTGTCGGCGAGGCCGGTGGACGCCAGATACATCTCGGCCTTGGTGGCGATGTAGCGCGGATCGCGGTCGTAGCGCTGCTTGGTGACCGGATCGATGACGTCGCACACCATCACCAGGGTCGGGACCTCGGTGAAGGGATCGAGTATGTACTTCTTGGCGTCGGGAACCAGCAGCATGTCGCTCTCATGAATGGCCGCCCAGCCACGGATCGAGGAGCCGTCCATGCCGAAGCCTTCTTCAAACGACGCTTCGCTCAGTTGACCGATGGGATAAGAGACGTGATGCCACAGTCCGGGCAGATCGGTGAAGCGCAGGTCGAGCACCTGCACGTTGTTCTCCTTGACAAACGCCAACACTGCTTTCGGATCGGGCTTGCTATCAGCCATTCGCATTCTCCTTGTCCGTCACTCGGCCAGAGGCGCACCCGCGTGCGGCGTGCGAGGACGGCGGTTGTGTTGCGGTGAAGTTCTTGCGGAACGCCCTGCCCGCTCGAGCACCAGCTTGCCCGACGGAGCGGTGCGGCCTTCCGGAGTAAGAATTCGGAACTGCGAACTGCATTGGTTAAGAAATTGGTGTGGCTTCGGGCTGCACCCCAAGCGCACGCAATCAGCATACGCGGCGCAACGACACACAGCTCATACAATGTTTTTATGGCCGGCATAACCCGGCTTTATAAACTGCAACCTAATGATTCTGCTGGCGAAAGCCCGGACACCCCCGTAAAATCAGAGCGTCCACTATCAGTTTTGGCAGTCGATGTTTCGGATGAGGGGATCGCTGTTTGAACTCCAAAGGTCCAGTTGCACGCCCTTCCCTAATCCTAATCGCTAATCACTAATTGTTAGCTGCTAGCTGCTAGTTGCTAATTGCTGCTTTTCTCATGGACTTCGATCAGCTCGAGACATTTCTGGAGGTCGCACGGCTCAGCAGCTTCTCGCGAGCGGCCGAGCGGCGTTTTCGCACCCAGCCGGCGATCTCGTCGCAGATTCGCGCCCTGGAAGAAGAAGTCGGGGCCAAGCTGCTGGATCGCAGCGGCGGAAAAGTGGCCGTCACCGGGCCGGGCAAAGTTTTCCAGAAGTACGCCGAAGACGTGCTAGAGCAGCGCCGCGTCATGCTGGTGGCGCTGGCGGAGATGCATCGCGTGCCGCGCGGCGAGCTGGTGGTCTCCGCCAATGAAGGCACCTGCCTGCACATCCTGCCGGAAGTTTTCGCCGAGTTTAAGCGGCAATACCCCAGCGTCGCGGTCAGCGTCAAGCGGCAGGAGCACAACAAAATCCTGGAGGCGATCATCGAGAACTCCTGTGACTTCGGAGTCGTGTCCATGCCGGTGCCCGACAAGCGTCTGACGGTGGTGCCCATCCATCGCGACGAATTGATTGTGATCACGCCGCCGCATCATCCCCTGGCCGGACAGAATAAGGCGACGGTGGCGGAAGTTGTGGAGTATCCCCTGCTGCTGCCCAAGGTGGGCCGCACCCGCGACGCGCTGGAAATGCTCTTCCACGAGCGCAAATTGAAGCCGAGGATATCCATGGAGCTCGACTCCAGCGAATTGCTGAAGCGCTTCGTCGCCGCCGACGTGGGCATCGGATTCATCCCGCGCTCCCACGTGGCCGAGGACCTGCAAGCCAACGCGCTGGCCGCGCTTACCCTGGCGGACGCCAGCCTTCAACGTGACCTGGCCCTGGTCTTTCGCAAAGACAAGGCGCTCAGCCGCGCCGCGCTGGCCTTCATCGACATCGCCGTGAAGCTGAAAGCGGCGCCGCCCGCAGCAAGCACGGCCCGATGACCCCCGCGGAGAATTTTTCTCCATCTCGATTCTTTTTAACGTGGTTTTCACACAATCGCTTTGTTCGCGTGTGTTATTTTTAACGATTCAGTAACAACCATCTCTGTTTTGGAGAATGTCAAATTGGCCAAAGACATGGTCCCCAAGCGCATCTTCCTCACCAAGGGCGTGGGGAAACACCGGGAGCGGCTCACCTCTTTCGAATTGGCGCTGCGCGATGCGGGTATTGCCGCCCAGAACCTGGTGCGGGTGTCGTCTATCTTCCCTCCCAACTGCAAGCTGGTTCCGCGCAAGGACGGACTGCCGTACCTGTCGCCGGGAGAGGTCACCTTCGCGGTGGTGGCGGAGAACTCCACGCGCGAGCCCCACCGCCTGACGGCCGCCTCGATTGGGCTGGCGATTCCGGCTGACCGCAGTACTTATGGCTATTTGAGCGAGCATCACTCTTTCGGCGAAACCGACGACGTGGCCGGGGACTATGCCGAAGAGCTGGCCGCCGAGATGCTTGCCACCACGCTCGATGTGGAGTTCGACGCCGACAAGTCATGGGACGAGAAGAAAGAGGTCTATCGCCTGTCGAACAAGATCGTGCGCACCGCTAACATCACCCAGAGCGCCGTCGGCGACAAGCGCGGCCGCTGGACCACGGTGATCGCGGCGGCGATATTGATCTTCGAGTGATTCACACAGAGGCACGGAGAAAAACTAAAGGCGCGATCGCTCGCGCCTTTGTCTATCTTACGACGTGAGAGTCCTCTACTTTTTTGGCTCCAGGATGATTTCGCGCGCCAGGCGGTCGCCAATGATCTCCCGCCAGCTGGCGCGCTCCTGATATCCCTGGACCATCTTCTGGTCATTGCTGTTGGTGGCCTGATTGGCGACCGCCTCGGCCTTGTCCTGGTTGGCTTCCATGGTTGCCAAGTCTTTGTATTCCGTCATCAACATGATGTCGAAATCGTTAGGACCATGGGCCTCAGTCGCAATCACTTTGTAATCGAGGATTAACCCGGCCTTCTTCAACGCCTCATGTTCAGCTTTCCAATCACTGGCCAGCCATTCCATGTACTTCAGGCCGAAACCAGGCTTCGCCTTTATGAAGGCGATGTCCCACACCGGACCGTCGTGGAACGGCCGCACGGGCATTTGAGCGAGTGATACGCTGGGCAGCAACATCGCGGCAAACGCCAGCACCGCGACAACGCGAATCATGTTCTTCATCGGTTGGCTCCTTATTTTTTGTTTGGTGAGATATCGAAGTGACAGCTGTGCAGCACCGCCCCAGCCGTCACTTCCACGGCCTGGCAGTCTTTCCGTTCAGCGCAGACCAACTCAGCCGCGCAGCATGAAAGCGGGTAATCGTGTAGCGGAGCCCGTGTAGATTAAAAAAACATCGAGGTAAGGATGCGGCTACAGTACTACGGAAGGGATCTTAATTACAACTTCAGTGGGACGAACGGCGGGAAATCTTCGCGGCTAAACCGCGCGAGAGAGATGAGCGCCGGCCACTGCCAACTGCTAGCTGCTAGTTGCTCCCTCTCGCCTTCGCGAACTCGTCGCCGGGGCGCCAGCCTACCGTTGCCGGTTGATTTGCGGCCTGCCATCCCAGGGCGATCCCGAATTGCGCCAGCACTGCGTCGCCACGAAAATCCATCGCCGGATAGTACTCGTCGCTGGGCTGATGGTAGTGCTTGGCAACATAGTCGCGGGCCTGCTGCTTACCCCACTCCGCGTCATGACCCTGGTACTTGTCACCTTCGTTAAGGGAGAACGCTGGCACACCCGCCTGCGCGAAACTGAAATGATCGGAGCGATAATAGTGCCCGGCGCCGGGTTGCGAATCAGGCACAATCGCCAGGCCAAACCCTTTGGCGGTACGCTCGACGGTGGGATAAAAAGTGGTGCGCTCGGCGCCCGACACATTTACCTGTTCCGGCACTCCGAGCGGGGGCACGTCGTCATAGTTCAGGTCGAGCGAAATCTCCTTCGCCGGGACCGGCGGATGCAAGCCCAGATACTCGGAGCCGCGCAAACCCTGCTCTTCCGCCGTGACCGAGGCGAAGTACACGGAACGCTTGGGCGACTGCGGCGCTTCGGCAAAGGCGCGCGCGATCTCCAGAAGAATGCCGACACCCGTGGCATTGTCCTGCGCGCCGTTGTAAATGTTGTCGCCCGCCCTGCCGGGCACGATGCCCAGGTGATCATAATGCGCGCTGTAGATGACGGCCCCGGCCTTCAGTTTGGGATCGGAACCCTCGCGCTTGGCGAGCACATTGCTCGATTCAAACGGCCGCACTGTGCTGACGATGTGGGCCTTCAGCTTAGCTGGCAATACGACCGCCTTGAAGCCCGGCTTCTGCGCTGCGGCCATCATCTCGTCGAGGTCCATGCCGCAATCCGCGGCGAGTTTCTTGGCAACGTCAAGCTGAATCCACGAGGCGACCTTCAGCTTGGGGGCCGGGTCGTCACGCAAATACGCGCGCTCACCCGACCACGAGTTGCGCACCACGTTCCATCCGTAGCTGGCCATGTCGGTCTTGTGAATGAGGATGACGCCGACGGCTCCCATGCGCGCAGCCTGTTCGTACTTGTAGGTCCAACGGCCATAGTAAGTGAGGGCCTTGCCACCGCCGAAAAATTTGGGATCGTCCGAAGGCGGCTGGTTGACCATCATGAGCAGCACCTTGCCCTTTACGTCAACGTCCTTGTAGTCGTTCCAGTTGAACTCGGGAGCGTCGATGCCGTAGCCCATCCACACGATGGGAGCGTCCACGTCGTCCACCGTCTTGGTGGTTTCGTCCATGGCGACGACGTCCACGCGGTTGCGCAAGTTCATGGGTTCACCCTTGTCGGGAACCAGAGCGAACGTGGAGTCATCCTGGGTGGCAATGCCCAGCATCGCCACTTTTTGCAGATAACTGCCGCGGTCGCCGGCCGGCTGCAGTCCGTACAAGGCAAACTGCGTGGCAATGTACTCGGCGGCAATATCGCCTCCACGCGCGCCGGTGCCGCGGCCTTCCAGAAGATCGCTGGCCAGAAACTTCACGTGCGCGCGAATCTTCTCCGGATCGACGGAGGCCATGGCCTGTTCCGCCGCCGGAGGAAGCGCAGCGACGTGCGGAACGGGGATGGCGGGCTTCGCGGAACTCTGAGCGAGTGATAGAACCACTGCCAGGGGGAGGATGAGGACAATCATTGCGATTCTGCGCATAGAGGAAGCCTCCAGTGGAGTCGAGGATGAAAGTAGAAACCCATCATTCTACGCGAAAGGGAGAGAGTAAGTGTCATGCTGAGCGAGCGTTCGCCGGGGTCAGCGGACGCGAGTCGAAGCATCCCTATGGTTGAGCCGGGCTTCATGGAGGCGATAGGGGTCCTTCGTCTCCGTACGAGCAAGAGAAGCTCGCACTCCGCTTAGGATGACAGCTTTAAGGTGCCATGCTCAACCAGTTTCTGGTTGATGCCTTCGACGTCGTTATCAGATGTTCAGCTTACGACGCAGAACGCCTGCAAGCCCGACTAGTCCCGAACCGAAGAGCACGATGCTGCTGGGCTCCGGGGTGGTTCCGCTGCTGCCGCCGCCGATGGTGAAATCTTCCGAAGGAATCGTACCCAAAGTGTTTTCATAGGCAATCGACGGGCAGCCCGCGGAGTGGCAGCCGACGCCGCTATTCTCATCCCAGTAAACCGGGTCACCGTTGGTGACAGTGGCGTTGGCCAAAGTCAGCCAGTACCCGGTGCCATTTATTTCTGGGACGTTGAGATTCGACACCGTGATCAGGTCAATGTCGAAGCCAAAGTTGTTGGTGTAAAGAAATTGGTCGGTCAGGTTGCTGCCGGTGGCCGTACCGAAGCCCACAATCGTTCCGCAACCACTGCCGGGATCGGAACACGGGCCAGTGCTAAGGATCCAGTCCACTCCGGTCACCCTGTCGCCCGGGTCTTCGTGCACGCCGAACTCGAAACCGTTGGCCGACGTACCCGCAGCCACGTAGCTGTTACTGACAGTGAATCCGAAGTTGATGGTCCAGCCGTCGATGTTGCCGTTGATCGGACCGTTTTCGTACGTCCAACTTCCGGCCCAAGCTGGAACAGAAGCCAATGCCAGCCAAAGAATGGTGAGCGCAGCGATACGAGTTTTCACAGACACCGAACCCTCCTCCGAGTTTCGAGTGCCCAGCATTTAATCCCGAGCGGCTCCCCGAGTCAATGTATTTGTGGTGATGCTCTCGGTTTGATGGGCTGGCGGGCCCGAAGCATTATTCACTGTCCTTCGGAGGTGTCATGCTGAGCGAGCGTTCGCCGGAGTTAGCAAACGCGAGCCGGAGCACCCCTATGGTTGAGCCAATGTTCGTGGCAGCTATAGGGATCCTTCGACTCGTCGCTTCGCTCCTCGCTCAGGATGACAGAGGTGCAGAGTCTGGCTACCAGACCCGGCAAGCTGGTTTGCGCATCATGGGCGCATCGGGCTTGCAGTTGTACGCTTTCTGGAACTCGGGCATGTTTCCCACCACGCCATTGACCCGGAATTTCCCCGGCGAGTGCTCGTTGACTCCGGCCATCATGCGGGCGAACTCAGGACGGTCATTCTCGCACCAGACCTGGCCCCAGCCGACGAACAGGCGCTGCTCGGGGGTGAAGCCGTCAATCGGCTTTTGCGGCGCATTGCCCAGCACATCCAGCAGAGCCATGTCGGCGATGCGCAGCCCGCCGTTGTCGGCGGTATTTTCGCCCAGCGTCAGTTGCCCGCGAACGTGAACGTCGTCCACCGCAACGAAGCTGTCGTATTCGTTGACGACGCACCCCTCCAACTTGTCGAACTGTTCGCGGTCTTTGGGGGTCCACCAATTACGGAGATTTCCCTGGGCATCGAACTGGCTGCCCTGATCGTCGAAGCCGTGCGTGAGTTCATGGCCGATGACCGCGCCAATGGCGCCGAAGTTCACCGCATCGTCAACTTTGGGATCGTAGAATGGCGGCTGCAGAATGCCCGCCGGAAAATTGATGTTGTTCTCCTGTGGATTGTAATAAGCGTTGACCGTGGGCGGTGTCATGCCCCATTCGCTGCGGTCCACCGGCTTGCCGATCTTATTCAACTGCCGCTTGAACTCGAATTGATTGGCCCGCTGTCCATTACCCAGGGCGTCGCCGCGGACGATGGTCAGCGTGCTGTAATCGCGCCATTTGTCGGGATACCCGATCTTGTTCTCGATGTGCGACAGCTTGTCGAGCGCCTGCTTCTTGGTCTCTTCGGTCATCCACGACAGCTCGCTGATATCGGCCTTGAGCGCAGCCTCCAGCTCATGGACCATCTTCAGCGTGGCGGCCTTGCTCGCGGGAGGAAAGGCCTCGGCGACATAGGCCTTGCCCAAGGCCTCTCCCAGATCTCTGTTGGTAAATTGCACGCAACGTTTCCAGCGGGGACGAAGCTCCTTGGCTCCAGTAAGAATTTTCCCGTAGAAGGCGAAGTTTTCGTTCACGAAAGCAGCGGGCAACAACTGCGCGGCATGATGTGCCGTCTGCCAGCGAAGATAAGTCTTGATGTCGTCCAGACTGCTAGTGGCGACGAGTTGGTTCATGCCCTTTACGAAATCGGGCACCGACACATCGAGACTATCGAAGCTGGGGCTGGCAACGGCAACGAAATACTCTTTCCAGGTAAACGCCGGACTCAGTTGTTGCAGCTGGGCGGTGGTCATCTTGTGATAGACCTTGTTGGGATCGCGCCGCTCCACGCGATCCATTGCGGCCTTGGCCAGCTCGGTCTCCAGGGTCAGAACGGTCTTGGCGTCGGCTGCAGCCTTCTGCGGCGACTCGCCCAACAGCTTGAACATGTTGGTCACGTGCTGGACATACTGCTTGCGCAGTTCGACCGATTTCGCGTCCGTCTTTAGGTAGTAGTCGCGATCGGGAAGGCCCAGCCCACCCTGATCGGTGCCGGCAATTTCCATCATGGAGTCTTTGGCGTCAGGCTCGGAGCCAAAATCGAAGAGCACGCGGACGCCGTTGTTGTGCAACTCGCCGATGAGCGCCGGCAGTTGCGATTTGTTCTGCAGCGCGGCAATGCGGTCCAGCATCGGCTTCAGCGGGGCCGTGCCCTTGGCATCGATGCCGGCCTCGTCCATGCAGGAGTAGTAATAGTCGCCGATTTTCTGGTCGTTGGACGAACGGCCGGGATTGTCGGCCGAGGTCTTGTCCAAAATGTTGCGCAGGATCAACTGATTGCGTTCGTGCAGCTCGTTGAACCGGCCCCATTCCGGTTGGTCCGCGGGAATGGGGTTGTTCTTGATCCAGTTGCCGCAGGCGTACTGGTAGAAATCGACGCAAGGGTCGGCGGACTTGTCCATCGCGTTCAGATCGAAGCTGGGGACGTTTTTAATTTGCTCAGAGGAGGAACTGGCCGGGCCTTGCGCCTGCGCCGCGATTCCGGCAAGCAGCAGAACGCAAGCTACAAGAGAAAGATGTCGCATGTATGACCTCGTTGTAAAGTTAAACGCCAAAGTTTGTATCCCAAGAATAACGTGAGCGCGAACCAATCAGCCCTGACGTGCAGAATGGTGGCCAGAAATTTCGTGGCTTACCGGCCATCACCCAAGCGCGATCATCTACTATAATCCGCGTATGAGGCACCTGACCTTGCCAGTGGTGATCGAAGCCGACCGAGACGGATATTTTGTCTCCTGCCCAACACTGCAAGGCTGCTACAGCCAGGGAGAAAGCTACGAACAGGCAGTGGAGAATATCAAGGATGCTATTCATCTCCACATCCAGGACCGGCTCGCCGCCGGCGAAGAGATTCCCGAGCCTGTTTCCGTAAGTCTTTCGACGGTTGAAGTAGCAGTCTAATGACCAAACTTCCGCGCCTGAACGCTCGCCAAATCATTGCCGCGTTGGAAAAGGCGGGCTTCTCGCTCGTCCGGCAAAGTGGAAGCCATATGATCTACAAGAATCCCGCTGGCAAGCGCGTTACGGTTCCTTTCCACGGCCCAACCATTCTTCATCCGAAACTGCTGAAGACCATCATGCGGGACGCCGACATCAGTGTTGAACAACTGCAAAAACTCCTCAACTGCTGAAGACCATCATGCGGGACGCCGACATCAGTGTTGAACAACTGCAAAAACTCCTCTGACTCTGGAACGCGGTGCTTTTCACGTTAACCGGTGAGGGCCAACGATGGATACGTACTGATCGACACAAAAGTTCGGCAGGAACCGAGGCCCCGCCGAACTTCTGACAGTGCTACAGCCCTACCACACCCGGCAGGCGTTCTCGCGCACCATGGGCTGGCCCGCCTTGCACCCGAATGCCTGCTGGAACGCGGCCGAATTCTGCACCGCCCCATTCACCCGCCAGCGTCCGGGTGAGTGCGGGTCGGTGATGGCCGACACTCGGGCCTGCTGGTCGGTGATGTTCTGGCACCAGATCTGGCCATACGCCAGGAAGAAGCGCTGCTGTGGCGTGTACCCGTCAATCGGCTTCACCGGCGTGTTGCCAATGATATTCATCAGCGCCATGTAGGCCAGCTTAAGGCCGCCGTTATCGGCGGTGTTCTCGCCCAGGGTGAGCTTGCCGTTGACGTGCACCTCGCCTTTGTCGTCTTTCACCGCGACGAAGCTGGAATATTCATCGGCGGTGCAGCCCGCGCGTTCCTCGAAGGCCTTGCCGTCCTGCGGAGTCCACCAATCCTTCAGATTTCCCTGGGCATCGTATTTGCGGCCCTGATCGTCGAAGCCGTGGGTCAGCTCGTGGCCGATCACCACCCCGATGCCGCCATAGTTCACCGCATCGTCCATGTTCATGCCGTAAAACGGCGGTTGCAGAATGCCGGCGGGAAAATTGATGTCGTTCATCGGCGGACGGTAATAGGCGTTCACCGTCGGCGGCGTCATCGACCAGTCTTTGCGGTCGGTGGGCTTTTCCATCTTGTTGTACTGGCGATGGACCTCGAAGGCGGCAGCGCGGGTGGCGTTGCCGGCGTAATCGTCGCGTTTGACGATGACCGTGCTGTAATCCCGCCACTTGTCGGGATAACCGATGTTGTTGACAACGGCGGCCAGCTTCACGTAGGCCTGCTGCTTGGTGGTGTCAGACATCCAGGTCAACTGCCCGATGTCGCTGTGCATGGCCTGCTCGATGGCCTGCACCATTTTGACGGTGCGCGCCTTATTGTTCGGGCCGAATACCTTGTCCACATAGAGCTGGCCCAAGGCCATGCCGAGGTTGTGGTCGGTGGAGCGGATGCAACGCTTCCAGCGCGGCTCAATTTCCTTCTGCCCGGCCATGTATTGACGATTGAACTGAAAGTCTTCGTCCATGAATGCCTTCGGCAGCGCCGGGGCGTAAGTGGCGAGCACGCGCCAGCGGAGATAGGTCTTCCAATCGTCGAGCCCCACCGCGTCGAGCTGCTGGTTCACCGCCTTGAAGAAATCCGGATTGCCGACGTTCAGGCGGGCAAACTTGGGCGAGCCGTTATCGGCAAAATATCGGCTCAGATCGAGGTTCGGGGCCAGCGCGGCGATCTCCGTCGCCGGCATCATGTGGTCGCGCTTCTTCGGGTCGCGGCGTTCGGTCCGATCCATGGCCGCCTTCGCCAGGCCGGTTTCGACGGCCAGCACCGTTTTGGCTTCGGCGGCGGCGGCCTCCGGCTTATCGCCGGCCAGCTCGAACATCTTCTGCACGTGCTCCTGGTACTCTTGCCGCGTCTCCACCGACTTGGCATCGTCCTTGAGGTAGTAGTCGCGGTCGGGCAGCGTGATGCCACCCTGGTCAAGGTTCGGAATGGTCAAACTGGAATCGTGCATGTCGGGCATGGAATAGAAACTGAACAGCGCGGGGATGCCATGGCTATGCATGTAGGCGACCTGCGGAATGATCTCCTGCTTGGTCTTGATGGCTGCAATGCGCTGCATCTCGGGCTGCAGCGGCGCGGTCCCCTTTTTCTCGACCGTGCTCTCGTCCATACACGCCGCGTAGTAATCGCCAACTTTCTGCTGGATGGCGCTGCGCTTTCCGGGTGCCTGCGCCTGGTCGAGCAGATCGCGCAGAACATAGAGATTGTGCTCGTCCAGCTCATTGAAGCGGCCCCATCGTGTCTTGTCCGCCGGAATGGGGTTGTTCTTCATCCAGTTTCCGCACGAATACCGGTAGAAATCGACGCAGGGATCGACCGTCTTGTCGATGGCCGTCAGGTCGAAGTTGGGAATCGGCTTGGGAAGCTCGGAGGAAGAAGAAGTGGCAGGCACTGTCTGGGCCACGGAGAGCACGGCAGCCAGCAGCAATGGCAGAACGGCAAGAGAGCGAATCCGCATATTTTCCTCGTATATGAATTGGCGCTCCACGGCAAGCCAGTCAGCTTGCGCGGCGCGCTGACAAAAGATAGGGCCAAGTGCGTCCTGCGCAGACGAAGAAGGTCTCCACAGGAAACACTACTACAACGGCTATTAGACTGGGAAATTGGTGCTGGGTGAGCGGGAATAAAGTGGCGGCTTTTCAGAAAAGCTTCAGGTGGATGGTCAAATACTTCTTGGGATCCTGGCGGACGGCCTTGATAAGGTCCCGCGTCTCTACCAGCAGCTTGTTGGTATTGTCGTACATGGAAGGGTCCTTCAGGAATTTGCCGGCGCTGCCCTCACCCTGGTCCAGCCGGTCGGCAATGTTGTTTAGACGAGTGATAGTGTCGTCGAGCTTGCGTGCCAGCTCCTCGTCCTTGGCAAACTTGCCGAGCGTACCCTTGCCCTCATTAATGCCACCGATAAGCAGGTTGGCTTGGGCGACGGTTTTATTGGCGTTGTCATAAAGAGAGGGGTCTTTGAGGAACTTGCCGACCGTTCCCTTGCCACTGTTGACCTCATCGATGATCTTGTTGAGGTTGTCGATGGAGGTGTTGGCCTTCTGGTAGAGTTCGTCGCTATTGATGAGCTTGCCGATGGTTCCGTTGGGCGAGTTGATCTGGCTCACGACCTGCTGCAACTGGTTCAGCATGTCGTTGGCCCGATTGAACAGCGCGGGGTCGTAAATGACCTTGCCGATGGAGCCTTGTCCGCTCTGGATGTAGCTAAGAATGCTGTCCAGCCGCTTCACCAGGGTGTCGACATTTTCCAGCGTGCCCTGGCTGGCGCGCACCACGTCCTGCAGTTGCGGAACATCCTTGGTGGGCAGCTCACCACCATTTCCCATGGGACCGCCGTTGGCCTGGCGGCAATCCATATCCACAAAAACCTCACCTAAAACGCCGGCGGTCGTCAGCTCAACCTGGCAATCACTGCGCATGGTGTCGGCGTACTTGGTGGTGATCTTCATGGTCACCTCCACCGGCGCCAGGCGGCGCTTGGGATCGGCAACCACGCGAATTCCGGTAACGTTGCCGATGTCCACGCCTTCCAGTCGCACCGGAGCGCCCACCCGCAGGCCGCCCGCGTTGTCCACGTAAGCACGGACTACAATTTTCCTGGTGAAGAGGCCGGTGGTGCCGGTCATGACGAAGATGAGGACGGCGAGGGTCACGAGGGCTACAAGTACGGTCAGCCCCACTCGGAGTTGCGACCATTTCACCTGTTTTTCGCTTGGCACGTTCTAGTAGTCGCCCCTTGCGCGCGCCGGCCGCTTCGCACCGCGGCAGCCGCCGCCGATTGCACTTCTGCAAGCTCCCGATCATAACATGGCGGCCAAGAGCGGCAGGATACAGAAGTCGCGCACGGTTTATTTGGGTGTCGCCTACCCACCTAGCAGGCTTTCGATGTCGCGAGCTCCGTGCATAATATGGACGATCTCCACGCCGTCGCGCCTTGGCTGGTAGAAGATCAACCAATTTTCGAAATCCTTCACCGGCCAGCGACGAAGGCGGCGGGTCGCCGGCTTACGGAAACCGCACCGAAACCCAATTTTCGGCATTTGGGATAGGGCTTTCAAAGGTGCCGATCAGCTGGTCAAAGAAGCGCTCGGCAGTTTCCGGTCCAGCCTGTCCCTCAAGATAATCAAGCTCAACGTTAATCTCGCACCAGGCAAGAGGGCGCACCGTAAAACGCGGCGGTAGCGGAAATGTCTCCGGTACGGACTCTGTCATCACGTTCTCCTTTTAGCTCTGAGTCGTACCGGCTTGCTTTCTGCTTTTAAGAACTTCGTTCGAGGGGTGCTGCTGGGCGCGGCATCTAGCGTTTGGCCGGCTTGCGTTGCGCAGCACGGGCACGGAGTCTCTGCCGGACCGCCTCGACCATCGCGGGGGTAACGTCAATAGGGTCGCCGGAGTTGATGGCGTTAAGCAGTACCCGCTCCAGCTGCTCTTTGGCATGGCGCTTCTGGTCAGCACGCACCAACTCACGCACATACTCGCTGGCGCTGCTGTAGGCCCCTGCACTGACCTGTTCCTCCACGTACTCCTTCATCGGGTCGGGAAGAGAAATGTTCATTGTCTGCATAACAAATTCCTTACGGAGTCACCCTACCATGTATGGCAATTCTTGTCAATTATTGGCTGACGCTTCCTGCGTATTCCCCTAGCGCGCATTCAGCTTTCATAGTTCCAGCTCGGCCTGGATGGTGTTGTCTTCCAGGTTGGAGGACATCTTGAACCCGTGCTTGACGCACACCGCCCTCATTTCACGGTTCTCGGGAAGCATGGTGGAGACTACGCGTTTAAGTTTCGCGTCACGAGCAAATTCGATCAGGCGGCGATAAAGCTCGGTGCCCAGACCCTTATGCTGAGCGGTGTCGGTGGCCACGGCGGCGAGTTCGGCCTCGTCTCGGCCATGCAGTTTGCTAAGCCGGCCGACCGCCAGGATCTCCGGATCGCCGGCCTCGTTCTTGCGCTCCGCAACCAGGGCCATCTCGCGGTTGTAGTCAATAAAACAAGTGCGGGTCAAGCGCTCGTGGGCGGTGCGCTGCGTCAGCTTCAACGGCTGGAAGTAGCGCAGATAGACGCTTCTTTCCGAGAGCTTCTTGTGGAACTCAATCATCAGGGGCTCGTCTTCCGGCCGGATCGGCCGGATCACCACGTCCCCCCCGTCCTTCATCTTCCAGGGTTTGACCAGTTGAATCGGATAGGGACGAATGGCGCTGGTGGGCAGCTTGTCTTCCGTCATGTCCAGACCATGGACCACCACCCGCGCGTCCAACGCGACGATACGCTCCGGCGGAAGCCAGCAGCGGGTTGATGTCAATCTCCTTGATCCACGGCTGTTCCACTACCAGCTGGCTGAAGCGCACCAGTAGGTCGGCCAGCGCCTGCAAATCCACCGGCTTGCGCCCGCGAACTCCCTTGCAGCGCTTTGAGGATGTTGGTCTGCTCCATCATGCGCAGGGCCAGAGTGGAATTCAAAGGCGGCAGCGCCAGGGCGCGGTCCTTGAAGACCTCGACCAATTGCCCGCCCGGTCCCGAACAGGATGACCGGGCCGAACTGCTCGTCCAGACTGCTGCCGACGATCAGTTCGTAACCATCCAGCTTCACCATGGGCTGCACGGTTACGCCTTGAAAGTGCGCGGCGCCAACTTGTGCGGTGACCGCCTGCTGGATGGCCTGAAAGGCGGCCTTCACCGCGCCCGCATCGCGCAGGTTCAACTGCACTCCGCCCACGTCCGTCTTGTGGGTGATGGTGAGCGAGTGCAGCTTCAGCACGACGGGATAGCCGATCTCCTCGGCCGCTTGCAGCGCTTCCGGTTCGGTAGCGGCCAACCGGGTATCGACAGTCGGAATATCGTAGGCCTTGAGCAACTGCTTCGACTTCATACTCGGTCAGCATGGTGCGGCCCGACTGACGGGCCTGCTGGATGATGTTCCCGGCCTTTCCGCGGTTCACTTCGGCATCGGCGTGTTGCGGCAGCGCGGGAGTTTCATACAGCCCCTTCAGGTTGTAGGAGTACCGCCACATGTAGTTGAAGGCGCGCACCGCGCTCTCGGGAAACTGAAAGCTGGGAATGCCCGCCTGGTTCAGGATCTGCTCGCCCGCGGCGACTTCGGCGCCACCCATCCAGCTCGCCAGCAGGGGCTTGCCCAGCCCCTTGGCATACGGCTTCAGCTTCTCGGCAATCTGGGTCGGGTTGGTCATGTCCTGCGGGGTCAGCACCACCAGCATGCCGTCGATGCTGGGATCTTTGGCGGCGATCTCCAGCGACTTCGCATAACGCTCCGGTTCGGCGTCGCCCAGAATGTCCACCGGGTTGTTGTGGCTCCACTGCGGGGGAAGAATTTCGTCGAATGCCTTTAGCGTCTCCGCCGACAACTCGGCCAGTTCGCCTCCGCCCGCAACCAGCGCGTCGGTGGCCAGCACCCCGGGACCGCCGGCATTGGTCAGAATGCACAGCCGCTTGCCCCGAGGTCGGGGCTGCTTGGCCAACACGTCGGACATGAAGAAGATGTCGGCGATGCTGTTCACCCGCAGTACGCCGCAGCGCCGGAAGGCGGCATCGAGCACCTCGTCGCTGCCGGTGAGCGCTCCAGTGTGGGAAGCCGCGGCTTTGGCCGCGGCAGCCGTGCGTCCGGCCTTGATCACAATCACCGGCTTGGTCAGGGAAACCTCGCGCGCGGCGGAGAGGAACGAGCCGCGCGTCGCCAATGGACTCCATGTAGATCACGATGCTATGGGTGCGCGGGTCGCTGCCGAAGTAGTCCACCAGGTCGCCCCAGTTCACGTCCAGCATGGAGCCGACGGAGACGAACCCGCTGAAGCCCACATTCTCGCGCAGGCTCCAGTCCAGCACGGCCGTGCACAGGGCGCCGCTCTGGCTGATGAAGGCCACGTTTCCCGGCCGCGCTACGGAATGGGCAAAGGTCGCATTGAAGCCGCGAACCGGATTCATTACCCCCAGGCAGTTGGGGCCGATCAAGCGCATCTTGCCGCGAATAATCTGTGAGATCTGGCGCTCCAATTCTTTTCCGTGCTCACCGTGCTCCTTGAACCCGGCGGAGATCACAATGGCCGCGGGGATGCCCAGCTCCACCGACTCCGCAATCAGGCCGGGCACGGTATCGGCCGGAGTGATGAGCACCACCAGGTCCACTTTGTCGGGCAGGTCTCGGACGCTGCGATATGCCTTGATACCCAGTACGCTGGGATGTTTGGCATTCACCGGGAACACCGTACCGCCAAACGGGCTGCTGAGCAGGTTCCACAGCACGGAGCGGCCTACGCTGCCGGCCCGTTCTGACGCGCCGATTACGGCCACGCTTCGGGGAAGAAACAGGGGATCGAGCGGATGATTTTCCGAGCGGTAAACGTCGGAAGAAGGGTCGGCTTTCATGACGCCTGAACTTGCGGGCTTGCTGGCGCTAATAGTGGTCATGTTTGGCCTCACAGGATCAAATTCCAGTTTAAGCCCTGGGGGAGTGGGCCGGGAGCAACTTGCCACAGGAGGTGGTGCGGCGATCACAAAATTTCCCGTTTTGCGTCTGGCAAGAAATGGGCGGGAAATGCTGCCTTCGCAGGCTGCGGAAAAACCCGAATGCCGACGGTTTTGAAGGGGCGTACCTTTAGGTGCGCCATTGTAAACCCTCTATTTTTGTCATTCCGAGGGGCGTCAGACCCGAGAAATCTGCGGCTTCTTTCATCGCGACGACTTTTTCCGCAGTCTTTCAGCAGTGAAAATCCGCGCCAGCTCTGCGTCTGCGCCTCCCATAGCTGGTCCTTAACTCCTTCGCCTCCCTCGTCCTCGGCGACGGAAATACCCATCACAGCCCACTCAAAACGCGGAATGATACAATGCGTGTTCCCGCGTAAAAATCTGCGGCGATGCGCCCTCTGGACTGGACCCCAACACTTGGCACAACAGACGACCGAACCCCGGACCATCACTTACGCCGACGCGGGCGTCGACCTCGAGCGCGCCAATCGCACCAAGCAGCGCATCAAGTATCTCGCCCATAAGACGTTCAATCGCGGCGTGTTGAGCGAGATCGGCGGCTTCGGCGGGTTGTTCGCCATCGACAAGAAAAAGTACCTGGACCCGGTCCTGGTTTCCAGCGTGGACGGGGTCGGCACCAAGCTGAAGGTCGCCTTTGAAATGAAGCTGCACCACACCATTGGCGCCGACCTGGTGAACCACTGCGTGAACGACATCGCGGTGCAGGGCGCCACGCCCATGTTCTTCATGGACTACTTCGCCACCGGCAAGCTGCAGTCGGAAATCGCCGAAAAGGTGGTGGCCGGCATTGCCGATGCCTGCAAGCAGAACGGGTGCGCGCTGATTGGCGGCGAGACCGCCGAAATGCCCGGCTTTTACCCCGACGGCGAATACGATTTGGCGGGATTCATCGTCGGCGTCGCGAACCGCGACAAGCTCATCACCGGCAAAGCGGTGCAATCCGGCGATGTGCTGATCGGTCTGCCTTCCACCGGACTGCACACCAACGGCTACTCCCTGGCGCGCAAGCTTTTCTTCTCGGTGGCGCATTACACGCCCGATTCTTATGTCAACGAGATCAAGGGCAAGGTCGGCACCGAGTTGATGAAGACCCACAAGAGCTACTGGCCGATCATGCGGCGCATGATCGAAGCCGATGCGGTTTCGGCGATGGCGCACATCACCGGCGGCGGCATCACCGAGAACGTGCCGCGGGTGCTGCCCAAGGGCGTGGGCGCGATTGTCGAGATCAACTCCTGGCCGGTGCCGCCTATCTTCGAACACCTGCAAAAGATCGGCAACGTTCCCCAGGACGAGATGCTGCGCACCTTCAACATGGGGATCGGCATGGTCCTGGTGGTGCCCTCCAAGAAGTTCAAGAAGGTGCAAGTCATCCTGGAGCGCTGCGGCGAGAAGGGCTACACCATCGGCCGCATCGTGAAGGGCGAAAAGCGGGTCACCTACCAGTAGGAAGCAATTAGCAATTAGTAGCTTGTGAAATGGGGATTTTGCGCCGGGCGACCCAGCCAAACCTCTTTCCAATGCACAGGGGAAGAAGACTATATTTCATTCCACTCTTGTCCAAATTAAGTTTTGGCGTTCGTTAACTTGGACAGCATTGGACAGGTGCTACGGGCCGTCCACGCCGCCATAACCCTCTGAAACCATCGCAAAATCGCCACCTCCGGCCCGATTTGGCACCGGGCGATCGTTAAGGTGCCGTTGGCAGCAATTTGGACAGCATCTGGAGCCAAACGACAACCTCCTTTCCTCCGTCAAGGTCGACTCAATAGAATCAGTGAGTTAGCCTATCCAAATGCTCCATCCCCGGCTAACTTGGACAGTAATGATTTCATTCATATTCCAAAAGTCCCGAGAAGAAAGAGTGCGTTTTGAGCGGTTGTTCTGGACCGTGAAGAGAAGGTCATCGTTTAGACACTTGTTGGCGCACTCATTGGGAGCTTGCAAATGAAGAAGTGGAATCGCCCGTTCTTGGCCATTTGTGTTCTCGTGATCCTAGGATTGGCATACTGGAAGTTCGCGATTCCCACCCATCGAGTGGAGACTCACTCCGAACTGATCATGCTCGGCGATTTGGACGGTGATCACCGATGGACTGGCAACGACCTGAAGATACTTGAGTCCTTTCTCAAGGATCCGTTTGCGTTTCCCGACGCCGTAGCACTTCAGATCGACATGAATCAAAACGGATTGATCGACGAAGAGGACATCCGACTTCTTCGCGCACTTGTCGCGTCAGGAAGTGACCCCTATGCGGCGGAAGAAAGCGCACGGGCCAAAGGCGAGCCATTTCCCCGACCCCGAGAATTCTATCGCTATATCACGCTCGCCGAATATCATCCACGTCCCCTCTGGGCTTTACCCTACCCGCTCGCAGGCGATTCGGTGCTGAACTGGCTCTCCAATTTCCATCCACCCGTAAGCACGAGTTCATATTCCGGAGCACTCGATGCCGACATTTACGCGGAGGCAATCCGGTTTGATCAGGACTGGCGGAAGAGGGAACCACAACTTCTCCCCATGGAGCGTGAATACGCCTCCCAGAAGTTGGCGCGCATGAATACGCTTCAACAACAAGGCGAGCGTTTCGAGTTGCTCCTTGCCCTCATCGACGGAGTCGAGGATGCCGAAACACTCACCGAGCGGAATCAACCGGCGTTTCCACTAAAAATTCTGGTTTTCCGCGATCACCTCCGTGAAACGCTCAAGTCGCCTGTTTATGCTGAGTTCAAGGCGGGCAAACAGCCTTGGCAAGCGGTGCTCAAAGTCGTCTCTGGTCATCTTCAGACAGACCTCGGACTTTCATACGAGTTCGAAACGCTTCCCCCTCCCAGAAATTTAACTCACCTCCAAAACTACCTCCAGCGCTCCGAATGGCAATACTACAAAAGCTCTGCAAAGGAAGAGGATTTCCGTGCGCTGATCAACTTCGCGCAGCATGACCCCCGCTATCTGCGCGCTGTCTCACGAACAAGTCGCAAGCTCACGGACATAGAGGAGATGAATCACAATCTTCCTATGGAGCTTTTATTCCGCGAGGCACTCCGCATAAAGGGTGGCGACAAGAAGAAAGCCGTAGGATTGCTCGACGAAGCTATTCGTATTCCTTTTCTCTGGGTGAAATCGATACCGCGCGAGGAGCTACCCAGTTCTCTGGCACTCGACAACTTCCTTCTCCCCGGCAACAAGGAGGACGGCTTTGACAAGAGCCGGCATTGGAATGTTTTTGGAGGCATTTGCCTGTATAAATCACCCCAGGAATCAGTTGATCTTGCGCTCAAGCGTGAGATGCAGGACCTCCGCGATGACCACTACTCGGTCGACGCAATGCGTGAGTTTTTTCGGGACATGATCGCGGACCTCAACGGAATGTACTATGTCATGACCGTAAACCCCGATTTGCTCAACAGTCGCAGATGACACGGCGGACCCAGATGTCCGCACACGAGTGTCTGGGTGCCCTGGTTCGAATTTCCAGACCACGGAGTCTGTCGAATCTTGCCGAACAAGGTTGCTAGTGAAGCCATTTGTCGATAACAGCCCATATCATAAGCAATCGTTTTCGGCGCTAATCACTACTGGCGATCTAGCCACAGGTCTTTCATTCGGTTTCTGGCATGGCCAACTTGATCTCTAGGGCCGATGCTCGCGTTCGCTGAGCGTGATGGTCTGCGGCTCCGACCGGACCGCCGGGACCTCGGGGGTCATGCGAAGAGGGTATAGTTGCCACCCTCCGCCAATTGGCGTATTCTAAATAGCCAAGAGGCTACAATGACTTCCGGAGTAATTGCCGAGGTCCTGGGAGGCAGGAAAGTCCTGGGCCGCTCCATCAAGAGTTTCGCCGAGCTTGCGGAACTGGTCCGCAAGGGATTGCCGGCAGGTTCTCTGCTCGTGCTTGGGGCAAAGCTCGATCTGAAGAATACCGCGCTTTCCAAGAAGCTGGGCATTCCCCAGCGGACCTTGACCCGCCGTCTGAGCCGGCATTCGCGGCTCACCGCCGCCGAGTCGGACCGCACGGTTCGGCTGGCGCGCGTATATGCCACCGCGGTGGACATGATCGGCAATGCCGAAAAGGCCGCGCAGTGGCTGCGGACCCCCAACCGCGCGCTGGGAGGCGGGGTCCCAATCGATCAATTGGATACCGATCTCGGAAGCAAAGAAGTGGAAAACATCCTGGGGCGCATCGCCTATGGCGTCTACAGCTAATGCGAGTTTGGAGGGTTTGCCGCCAACTCCATGCTGCCGGCGCCTTCTCGGGTGAGGGGGCTCGCCTCTACGGTGGCCGTTGGAACACCCAAGGTGTGAGCATGGTGTACACATCTCCCTCGCTCGCCTTGGCTGCGGTCGAGACTTTCGTTCATCTCGAACCCAATCTGCGGCCCGACGATCTGGTGTCGATTGAGGCGGAGCTTGCCGCCGACGTCCCTAGCGAGCGCCTTGATCTGAAGCTCCTTCCCCGCAACTGGTACAAGCTGAGAGATGAGTCGCTGAGAAAGTTTGGCGACCGTTGGATGAGGGCGGGCGAGACCGCCGCCCTGCACGTGCCTTCCGCAGCCATTCGCGGGGAATGGAATGTGCTGCTAAATCCGGCCCATCCTGACTTTCGCAGGGTCAAAATACACCATCCCAAGCCCTTCGAATTTGACCTCCGAATGTTTCGCTAGTGTTCGTAGGCCGGTTCCAACCAAGCCTACCGTGTGCCCTCCTCGACGCCGGCTTATCGCGTGCCACCGCAAATCACGGGCTACAAGATCGCTGGACCACCGGCGGCCGGAGAAAGGTGGCGATCAAATTGGCGGCGAACAGGGTGACTGCGCCGAGCTCCAGAATCGCCGAAGCGGGCAGCCAGGACCACGCGACAGGCGCAATCTCCTGGTAGGCGAGCACCTCGCCCGACACTCGCAAGATGCATCCCACAAAGAGCAGCAGTAATCCTGCAAACATCAACCTGGGACTGAAGAGCAGCCTCATGCCGGAGAACGCCGGCAGGACCCTTTGCCCCACGCAGAACACCATCATCGCGATGAATCCCACCGTCAACGCGTGACGCGACGCTCCCCAAAGTCCGATTGGATTCGGAGTGTTTGCGGCCCACACGCCAAGCGACGCGGCTACTATCAGCCACACGTAAGCGGCGCGCACAAAAAATGGGAAGCTGCCGTGAATGCCCTTAGTTTTGGCAGCCTTCTCTGGCTTGGCGAAAATGCGAAGCGCCAAAATGGCGAGTGAGGAAGAAAGCACGATCAAGACGGTGGTCGCGCGAAAGAAACCTGCGAGTCCGAAAGCGATGGCAACCACGTGGACCAGGACCGCCGACGCCAACAGCCGATTGATAGGCGGCTGCGTCCCTAAAAAAGTCGGCAGCCACTTGGCGCTGAAACCCCATACGAAGGGCACCATGAATCCCCAGGCCGCGAGTACCAGAAAGCGCTGATCGAAGGCTGGCGGAAAAGCGGGCGAATCCCCGCGCATTGCCATCCAGATGCACCCGCCCAGATTGAGCAGCAGTGTGGCCAGCAGCCCCATGGCCCCGGCGATCACGACGAAAATCCAGGTGTCCAGCCGTTTCTTGCCGCTGTCTTTGGATTTGTCGGATTTGTCGGATTTGTGCTGCGACACCGCACGAAAAAAGATGAGAAACGCCGCCAGTTCCAACCCGGCCGAAGCCGGCAACAGCACGCGCCACTGCCACAGATACACATTCGCCAACCAGCGCAGCAGCACACCCGCCATCCACATCGCGCCCGTCAGCCATGCCGACCACAGACCGAAAGGCTTCAACCCGCCACGCAATTTGGGAATCGAGTAGAAACCGATCCCAAGAATAAAGCTGCCAATCCAGCCCAGCACCTGGGCGTGTCCGTGCGCCTGAATCCAGGCAGGCGAAATGCTCTGGGCAGCGCGGCGATCGCTAATGGAAATGAGATTCAACACGCCCAGAAACGTTCCTGGCAGCAGCATGAACCCCAGCCCGCCGGAAATGAAGAAGATGAGCAAGCGCGAGAGTTGGACTTCGCGCGCACTGGTGCGGGCAAAAACCTGCTCAGGCGTTTCTGGCCCGCTGGCAAAAGCTTGAACTGGGGTGCGATTCATTTGCATTCGAGGAGCGTGTTGCCGCTCGACCTCATTCTCCCTGAGCATCGCGGTCGAAGCGGAAGACGTAGCGCAACAGTCCGGCGTTGATGGCCAGCAATACCGTCGATCCCGCGGCGGCAGGGACTAGCGTCTTGTATTCTCCGCTGAGCAGCGCTTCCACACAAACGGTCAACAGCCATAATTGCAGCACGACGGTTGCTCCTTTGGGAACAGGATTTCGCCATCAGCCTCTTTCCATTTATCCTTCTCATCAAGAAGGAAGCGCAGTCCGATTGCGGCCAAGGTAGCATGACGTGGGTGGAGCTGTGGCATCGGCAGAATTCAGCCACGGGATTTCCAGTGATAGCAGTCACTGACGAAACCCGGTCCCGCCCGTCAATATAGAATTCATGTATGTCTCAAGCTTGCGAGAGCCTACCGTAATGCAGCACGCCGTCGAGCGACTGCGGTTGTCGATTTGGTTGATCCCTCTGACCGCGGTTCTGGTGGTATCCGGGTGCACGAACAAAGCACAACAGATGGGCGGTTCCGGGAGTCGTCCGCCTGCACCCGTGGTGGTGGCTGGTGTCGAGCAACTGGACATCCCGGTCCAGATCAACGCCATCGGCAACGTTGAAGCCTACCAGACGGTGCAGATCAGGTCGCAAGTCAATGGTCAAATCCAGAAAATCTTCTTCAAGGAAGGAGACGACGTGCGCCAGGGCCAGAAGCTGTTTCAGTTGGACAAACGGCCTTTCCAGGCGGACCTGGAAAAAGCCATTGGCCAGATGAAGCACGATCAAGCGCAGGCGGAGAATTCCCGGATGCAGGTAGAGCGATACTCCAGTCTGGAAAAGGAAGGCATTGTCTCCCACGAACAGGGCGGCCTGCTGACCTCCCAGGCCAAGGCCGATGCGTCTGCGGTGGAGGCAGACAAGGCCGCCGTCGATGCGGCCCGCGTGCAACTGCAGTACACCGATATCGTCGCTCCCATCAACGCCCGCGCGGGAGCGTTGCTGATCAATCTGGGCAATCTGGTGAAGGCGAACGATACCCCGTATCTGGTGCAGTTGAACCAGGTCACTCCCATCTACGTCACCTTTTTTGTGCCGGAAGCCAATCTCGACCGGGTGCGACAGCGCTTCGCCGCTGGACCGCTCAAGGTCCTGGCTTATCCCAAGGGACAAGCGGACAGTCCGGCAGAGGGCCAGTTGACGTTCATCGACAACGGAGTGGACACAACCACCGGCATGTTCAAGCTGAAGGCCACCTTTCAGAACAAGGACCGCCGGCTGTGGCCAGGTCAATTCGTGGATGTCGCGTTGCGGCTCTCCATACAGAAGAATGCCGTGGTGGTCCCGACCAAGGCGATTCAAACCGGACAACAGGGCGAATACGTGTATGTGGTCCGAGCGGACAACACGGCTGAATCGCGCCCCGTAAAGACGGTGGGAGCGTATCAGAACCTGACCGTGATTGCGGAAGGATTGAACGCCGGCGAACAGGTGATTGTGGACGGCCAGTTGGGTGTGGCACCAAATGCGAAAGTGGTGGTGCAAAGCCGCTTGCCCGGAACGCAGGTGGATTCGTCGGCCGCCAAGGGTGTAACCGGAGGCGGACTGTGAGCATCTCCGAGATCTTCATCAAGCGGCCCATTATGACCACGCTGGTCATGGCCGCGATTTTGATCTTCGGGATCTTCGCGTATCAACTGTTGCCGGTCAGCGACCTGCCGAACGTCGACTTTCCCACCATTTTGGTGAGCGCTTCTCTGCCGGGCGCGAGTCCGGACACCATGGCTTCTTCCGTGGCCACTCCGCTGGAAAAACAATTCTCCACCATCGCCGGCATTGACTCGATGACGTCAGCGAACTCTCTCGGGCAAACCAGCATCACCATTCAGTTCAACCTTAGCCGCAGCCTCGATGGCGCCGCCTTGGACGTGCAGGCCGCCATCACCGCGGCCGGGGGACAATTGCCTCCCGAGATGCCGACGCCGCCGACTTTTCAGAAAGTGAATCCGGCCGATTCGCCCATCCTTTATCTGGCGCTGAGTTCACCCACGATGAAGCTGTCCGACATCGACGAGGCCGCCGAGACCACCATCGCCCAAAACGTCTCCATGGTGAACGGCGTGGCCCAGGTGATGATCTATGGATCGCAGAAATATGCCATGCGGGCGCAGCTCGATCCCAGCGCCCTGGCTTCCCGCCAGATCGGGATCGACGAAGTCAGCGCCGCGCTGCAAGCGGGAAATACCAACCTTCCCACCGGCACCCTGTATGGACAGAACCATACGTTCACCATTCTGTCCAACGGGCAGCGCATGAATGCGCAGCAGTTCGGGCCCATGGTGGTGGCCTATCGCAACGGCGCCCCGGTTCGCCTGAATGAGCTTGGCCGGGTAATTGACAGTGTGCAGAACGACAAGACCGCGAGTTGGTATAACGGGACCCGGGCCATCGTTTTGGCCATCCAGAAGCAACCGGGCACCAACACGGTTGCCGTAGTAAACAGCATCAAGAAGCTGCTGCCCCGGCTGGAACAGCATATTCCTGCCGCCGTCAAAATCGACACGCTCTATGACCGCTCGGTCTCCATTCGCGCCTCGGTCAACGACGTCAAGTTCACCCTGCTCCTGACCATTGCTCTGGTCATCATGGTGATCTTCATCTTCCTGCGCAACATTTCCGCCACCATCATCCCGTCGCTGGCTTTGCCCATGTCCATCATCGGCACCTTTTCGATCATGTACCTGCTGGGCTATAGCATCGACAATCTTTCGCTGATGGCGCTGACGTTGTCCGTGGGATTTGTGGTGGACGACGCCATCGTCATGCTGGAGAACATTGTTCGCCACATGGAGACGGGGAAACGGCCGCTCCAGGCCGCGAGAGATGGCGCTGGCGAGATTGGCTTCACCATTCTTTCCATGACGATGTCACTGGCCGCGGTCTTTATTCCGCTGTTGTTCATGGGCGGGATCATTGGACGTTTGCTGCATGAATTCGCGGTCACTATCGGGGCCGCGATCCTGGTTTCGGGATTTGTGTCGCTGACCCTGACGCCAATGCTATGCAGCCGCTTCCTCCGCCACCAGGAGCGGTCGGAGCACGGACGGCTGTTCAATCTGGGCGAGCGGGTTTTCAATGCCTGGTTGCGCGGTTACAACCGCAGCCTCAAGGGGGTGCTGCGGCACAAGTTCGCCACCCTGATGGTGTCTTTCGGCCTGATCGGGCTGACGTTTTATCTGTACACCATCTCGAAGACGGGATTTATTCCCGACGAAGATCAGGGCCTGGTCTTCGCCTTCACCGAAGCGCAACAGGGAATTGCATTTCAGGACATGATGCAATTGCAGCAAAAGGTGGCCGATGTGGTGCGCTTCGATCCCAACGTGATGAACGCCATGTCTGCGATCGGCAGTCCCACCAATCAGGGCCGCATGTTCTTTCGGCTGAAGGACAAGAAGGACCGCGTCAACCACATGAGCGCCATGCAGGTCATTCAGGAACTACGTCCCAAGGTATCGCAGATACCCGGCCTGAATGTGTTCATGCAGATTCCGCCCACCATCCGCATCGGCGGAACTCTGACCAAGTCGCAATATCAGTACACCATGCAATCGCCCGACACCAAGGAACTCTACCAGGATGCGCCCAAGCTGGAGAGGGCCCTGCGCGCCCTTCCGCAATTGCAAGACGTGACTAGCGACCTGCAAGTGCAGAACCCGCAGCTCAGCGTCGAAGTGGACCACGATAAAGCTTACGCGCTGGGCTTGACCCCGGCCCAGGTTTCCGATGCCCTCTATTCCGCCTACGGTACCCGCCAGATCAGCACCATCTACACGCCCAACAACGAGTACTACGTCATCATCGAATTGTTGCCCCAATTCCAGAACAATCCGGACAAGCTTTCCCTTCTCTATGTCCGCTCCAACTCAGGAAAAATGATTCCGCTCGACACCGTCGCCAAGGTGGTGCCTTCTATCGGGCCCCTGACGGTGAATCATCTGGGCCAGTTGCCGGCGGCCACCATCAGCTTCAACCTCAAGCCCGGGACCGCTCTGGGCGACGCCACAAAGCTGGTCGAGCGCGAGGCCAATCGCGTGCTCCCGGTAGATATCCAGCGCACCTTCCAGGGGACCGCTCAAGCTTTCCAAAACTCGTTCACCGGCATGGGCCTGTTGCTGCTGGGGGCGATTCTGGTGATCTACATCATTCTGGGAATTCTGTATGAGAGCTTCATTCATCCCCTGACCATCCTCTCGGGTTTGCCTTCCGCCGGCGTGGGCGCGCTCCTCACTCTCAACCTCTTCCACCAGGAACTGAATCTCTACTCGTTCGTGGGGATCATCATGCTGATCGGTATCGTCAAGAAGAACGCCATCATGATGATTGACTTTGCCCTGGAAGCGGAGCGGACCGAGGGCAAGGGCCCGGAGGAAGCCATTTATCAGGGCGCGCTGGTCCGCTTCCGCCCAATTATGATGACCACCATGGCGGCCCTGACGGGAACGCTGCCCATTGCGATCGGCTTTGGCGCGGGCGCAGAATCGCGCCGAGGGTTGGGCCTGGCGGTAGTGGGTGGTCTGCTCTTTTCGCAGATCGTGACCCTCTACATCACGCCGGTTTACTACGTGTACCTCGACAAGTTACAGGCCAAGTTCCAGAAGCGGCCCGGTGGACGAAAAGCTGAAGCCGAGGCCGAGGACAGGCTCAACCAGGTTGCTTTGGTGGGACAGAATCGTTAGAGCAGTTCCGCTTTCGTCTGTCATCCTGAGTCGAAGGACCCCCCGCCGTGGCGGGCTTGTTGGGGTAAAGTTTAGCCCCCGAGGGATCTACTTTTCTCACTTTTTCCGCAGCCTGTAAAACCGCGCGCTGATCCCACGGCATTTACCCTGGCCGCGGTGCGAACGGCCACGGTGACCCCGGTCACAGACATCTGAGCAACAGCCCGGTCAAATACAAGCCGAGGGCCTTCATGCAGCAACCGATGTTTTCTGCCATGCGGCAAAGCATTATCGACGGACTGCCAGCCACAGCCACCAGCCTGGCGCAGCAGTCGCTTTCCCTGGGGATAGCGCCCTTGGACGCCATCAACCAGGGCTTCGTTCCTGGAATGGAAGCCGTCGGTGAGCAGTTTGCCAGGGCGCAGATGTTTCTCCCCGATATGATGGCCTCGGCCGAAGCCATGCGGGGCGCCATGGCTGTGCTGGAAGTGGAACTGCAAAGGCAGGGAGCGGAGAGGCCGATGGCTGGGGTAGTGGTGCTGGGTACCACCAAGGGCGACATTCACGAGATAGGCAAACAGCTGGTGGGAACGTTGCTCTCGGCGAACGGCTTTCGAGTCCATGACCTGGGGGCGGACGTCCCGGGCGAGAAGTTCGCCGCCAAGGCGCTCGAACTGGGTGCCGACATCGTAGGAGTCTCGGCCTTGCTGACGACAACGATGCGCAACCAGAAGACTGTCATTGAGGCGTTGGAAAAGGCGGACCTACGGGCGCAAGTCAAGGTCATGGTTGGAGGCGCTCCGGTGACGCGGCGCTGGGCCGAAGAGATTGGGGCCGACGGATACGCGAAAGACGCTATGAGCGCCGTCGCCCTCGCCAGAAGACTTATGGAAGGGAAGATGCAATCTGCTACCGCCGCGGTGTTGTTGTGAGACCGAAGCTCGAACTGCTCGACAAGCCCCTGATCGAACGCATTCTCGACGAAGCCTTCCAACTCATCCGCGGGCCCGGTGTTCGCATTGCCCCGTATGCTGTTGAGTTGCTGCGTTCCGGTGGGGCGAGCATTGCCGGCGACTTGGCTCGGATTCCCGAGGCCTTGGCGCGCCAAGCGCTGGCGACAGTTCCGCGCGAATTTTTTCTATACGACCGCCGTGGGGACCCGGCCGTGCACTACGGTGGCGACCGCGTTCATTTCGATCCGGGCTCGTCCTGCCTGAACATCCTCGATCCGGAAACGCTGCAGGCCCGCCCAGCGCAGTCTTGCGATCTGGTGCGGCTGGTGCAGGTGGCCGAGATGCTGCCGCAGTTCTCCGCCCAATCCACAGCGATGGTCTGCAACGATGTGCCGGCAGAGATCGGTGACTGGTATCGCTTGCTGCTGGTGTTATGGCATTCCGAAAAGCCTGTCGTCACAGGCGCGTTTTCGGCTTCAAGTTTGCATACGCTGTTGGAGCTGCTTGCCATCGAAAGTGGAAGTGCGAACGCACTGCGCCAGAAGCCGCGGGCCGTGTTCGACGTCTGTCCTTCGCCGCCCCTGAATTGGTCAGAATTTGCCTCGCAAAACATGATCGACCTGGCGCGCGCGGGTGTGCCCGCGGAAATCGTGAGCATGCCGCTGGCAGGCGCCACTGCCCCCGTCACTCTGCTGGGCTCGATCGTGCAACATGCGGCGGAATGCATCAGCGGCATCACCATCCATCAATTGGCGTGCCCCGGCGCCCCGATTGTCTGGGGCGGAGCACCGGCTATCTTCGACATGCGCACGGGCACCACCCCCATGGGCGCTATCGAAACTGCGATGCTCGACTTGGGCTGCGCGCAGGTGGGCAAGCATCTCGGCTTGCCGACCCACGCATACCTGGTGGCCGGCGACGGAAAGCTGGTTGATGCTCAGGCTGCGATGGAAAGCGGCATCTCGGCGGTGCTGGGCGCCTTGGCCGGAATCAACATGATCTCAGGCGCGGGTATGCTGGACTTCCTGGCGTGCCACAGCATTGAGAAGCTGGTGATTGACGCGGAGGCCATTGCATCGGCGCAGCGCCTGGTGCAGGGTATCGAGCCGCGCACCGAGTCGCTGGCGGTGGCGATGTTTGCGCAAACCGGACTGCGTGGTGATTTTCTGAAGCTGAAAGAAACGCGTGCTCTTTTCCGTGGCGAACAGCACTTCCCCTCCGCCGTGATCGATCGTGGAGCTCCCAGTTTGGATGGCTCTGCCCCGGACATTCTTCGCCGTGCGCAGGACCGGGCCGACGAATTGGTGGCAACTTATCGCCGGCCGGAGATTTCTCCCGATCGCGAGCAGGCCATGTTAGCGTTTGCCCACGACCAATCGCGCGCCGCCGGACTTGAGACATTGCCGGGTATCGACCGGTGTCGATCACAAACCATTGACGGTTAGGTTTTGTAAAAAGTGAAGTGTTGCGCGTCGCCGCCAGCCCATAAACGAAAGGCTGGCGGAGAGGGCGGGATTCGAACGTGAGCTGTTTTGCGGGCGTCTGAGCCCGCAGGCAAGATCCCGAGCGCTGCGAGGGACCTCTCTGCTGTGAAAACTCTGCTTAAAGGCTGGCGGAGAGGGAGGGATTCGAACCCCCGATACCCGTCAAGGTATGGCCGCTTTCGAGGCGGCTCGTTTCAACCACTCACGCACCTCTCCGCATCAACGGCAACCGAATTGTAGGCCTGCTGCCCGGTCTTCGACGGGCGACAAGACCCGAGCAGCCCTTTCAGTTTAGCAAATGCGCTGCTGAGCGTCATGCTGTGCCGCGCGGCGTCAGGACTTTCTCAGCGATGCTCACTCGCTGCGTCAGAGGGGAAGAGATAACTCGACAACATGCGCTTCATCTCCGCGATCACCCGATCGCGATCTTCGCGAGTCGGCTGCTCGTAGGCATACGCAATGAGCCGCTCGCCCGCCTCGCTGACGATGCGCAACATCAAGTCCAATTCCGCCCTGGGGGGCATTCCCAGCCGCTCCAGCATGAAGTGTTTCAATAGCGCGGCCACGCCCGCGTTAGGTGACGCCTGTCGCTCCCGGGTGGCAGTGCTGATATGTCGTCCAAAGGAAATCGTCCGGAAGTCGGGATGCGCGTCCAGGTAAACGATGTAGGCATCGATGATCGCATCAAGTATGGCCGCCGCGCTGGGTTTCTCCAGCCGGGCAAGGTTGCCGGCGACTGACTTCAGCACCGTACCCACCAGGGATGCGCGGAACTGCTCCACATGCCGCACCGCGATGGCGTCAATGATGGTCTGCTTGTCGGGAAAAAAGCGGTACAGCGCGCCAATCGATAGGCTGGCCTCCGCTGCGATGCGCGTCGTGGTTACATCCTCCAGCGGCATCTGGGTGAGTAGGGAGCTGGCGCTGTCCAGCACCCGCTGCACCGTGTGCTGGCTGCGCGATTGAACCGGAGTGCGCCGAGCCGAGGTCGAAACTTCACTCTCAACTTGAGTTGCATCGGCTTGATTCTTAAGGGACATCTTGTCAGTACAAAGCCAGTGGATGGTTGGTAGTGGTGCATGCACCACTACCGGATGGTTCCTCTCCTTGACATCATGGCACAAATCGTATAAAAGCGAAAGAGAGTTCGCGTTCTTGTTATCCGCGCGAGGTGTAGGCAGAATAGGGGTCCTTCGACTGCTCGGTCGCCACGGCGACCTCGGCGCCTTGGATGACAGCCGAAATCTCGCGGATTCTGACGCGAAAAGCGAAGGGCGAAGAGCGAACAGCGAGCCGGCTGACAACTGAAAGCTGATGGCCGATAGCTGACAGCTCACAACTCTAACGAGGTGCTTGCCGCATGGGTGTTCCGGTTTCGCAGATGTGGACGGTCGCCACGTACGTCCTGAAGCAGAAGATCAAGGGCCGCAAGCGCTATCCGCTGGTGCTGATGCTGGAGCCGCTCTTCCGCTGCAACCTGGCTTGCGCCGGTTGCGGCAAGATCCAGTATCCCGCGCACGTGCTGAAGCAGAACCTGTCGCCCGAGGAATGTTTCCGCGCGGTGGACGAGTGCGGCGCGCCGATGGTGTCGATCCCCGGCGGCGAGCCGCTGATGCACCCGCAGATCGCCGAGATCGTGGACGGCCTGGTGGCGCGCAAGAAATACATTTACCTGTGCACCAACGCCCTGCTGCTCAAAGAGAAGATTGGGCTGTTCAAGCCCAGCAAGTACCTGACGTTCTCGGTGCACGTGGACGGCGAGCGCGAGCACCACGACTTTTCCGTCTGCCGCGAAGGCGGATTCGACATCGCCCTCGACGGCATGAAGGCAGCCTTGCAGCGCGGTTTCCGCGTCACCACGAACACCACGCTGTTCGACGGCGCCGATCCCAACAGCGTTCGCGCCTTCTTCGACGAGATGATGGACCTCGGCGTCGAAGGCATGATGCTCTCGCCCGGCTACTCGTACGACAAGGCGCCCGACCAGAAACACTTCCTGGGACGCGCCCGCACCCGGCGGCTGTTCCGCGCCATGTTGTCGAACCGCAAAGCCAAGTGGGTGTTCAACCAGTCGCCGCTGTTCCTGGAATTCCTGATGGGCAAGCGCGACTACCCGTGCACGCCGTGGGGCATGCCGACCTTTAACCTGTTCGGCTGGCAGAAGCCGTGTTACCTGCTACAGGACGGCTACGCCGACACCTTCGAAGAGCTGATGCGCGAGACCGAGTGGCACAAGTACGGCACCGAGTCGGGCAATCCGCAGTGCGTCAATTGCATGGTGCACAGCGGATACGAGGCCTCGGCGGTGAACGATACTTTCGGCTCGCTGCGCGGATTTCTGGGAACGGTGCGCGCGACCTTCTCCAGCAAATACAAGGACGACGAGGCGCTGGCCATGCTGAACGAAAACGTTCGGCCGGTGCACGCCTACGATCCGCTGGTGCAGATCGGGAATGTCGAGTCCTGACGTTGAGAAGAGGACCTTCCACCACAGAGGCACAGAGACACAGAGGGAATTGAGTTCTGGATGTCGAATTCATTGTTTGAAAAAGCTGAGTTCACGAGCGGGGCAGAGAGTGAATTGACATGGGTTTCTCTGTGCCTTTGTGGCTCTGTGGTGAATAGGAACTCTGGCGGACAGCGAAAAGCGAAAGGCGAATAGCGAAAACATGAGCGAACCGCAGCGCAATCTGACCGTTGACGCGCTGGAAGTCGTTGACGGCCGCGACCACGAAAAGATGGAAGGCTGGGTTCCGGAGCTGGCCAGCGAGGCCGAGCTGCGCGACGCGCTGGAGAAGGCCTTCGACTATCGTGGCGACGTGACCATCACGCGCAAGGACGGATCGCGCGTGGAAGGTTACGTCTTCGACCGGCGCAACGGCCCCACCCTGGACGCCTCCGTCGTGCGCCTCATTCCGCAGAATTCCTCGCAGAAAATTTCCATTGCTTATTCCGACATTGCCGCTCTGGCGTTTAGCGGACGCGACACCGCCGCCGGAAAAAGCTGGGAAGCCTGGGTCCGCAAGTACTGGGAGAGGAAAGCAGCCGGCGAGAAGGGCATCGCGCTGGAACCGGAAAAGCTTGATTAGACCGAGACGTGATTGATCGTCTCTGGCCTGGAGTTGTCAGCCCGGATTCGCTGCGCGCTGCGCAAAGCCGCACGGGCCCGGTTGGCTCCGTTCTGGAATTGCGAATGCTTGAACCCCGAAGGGGTGGAGATGGGGTTAGCCCAGGACGGAGCAAACCGGGGTCCCCGATTCGCGCCGCCTTTGCGCGAATTGGGGTGGGTAGTGGAGTCCTGGGTAGGCTGGTTACTCCCGAGCCGGCTTCAGCCGGCGAGACAGGCCGAGAGAAATTCCGGCTCTTAGCTGTCAGCTGACCAGGGGATTGCGAGCGTTAAGCTCCGGGAAGCGGGAAAAGTCCCGGTCCGCGGTCCACAGCTCTGTGATTCCGTGCTCGAGGCAAAGCGCGGCAACCCTGGCATCGTGGACTTGCGGCCCGGAAACACGAGCCGATCGAAGAAGCGCTTGCAGCCGTCGCCAGTAATCCTCCGTTTCGCAAATGAGGACCAGGCTCGGTGATTCGAGCCAGGCTTGCACCTGCTCGAGCGCGGTTGCCAGTGGTGTGGGTGGGGCATAGATGCGGTGGTGAGTCACGATAGCCAGGAACTCGTGAATGCACGGCCAGGGTATCGCCCAAGGGTTGCGCCCCTCCGCCAGCTCCATAACGCAGGCGTAGGCTGACTCGTGCCAGGCAGAGTCTTCGCGGTGAGCGTACACCAGGACGTTGCTGTCAACGGCGATCATATTGGATTATTCAAGGTTTGAAGGGCGCGGCTTCACTGGGCGGCATCACGCGCCGCGGCCCTCGTAGCTGAGTTCGCGAATCCGTTCCCAGGAAGCCCCGGCGACAGGACGTTGCAACCCCTTACCCTTGAAAGCCACCTTGCGGAGGCGGAACTCTCCCCGCTCTTTGCGCTCGGCAAGAGTGCGGCGCAAGCCTTGTTCGACCAGGGCCTTCAGAGTCGTATTCTCCCGCTGGGCCAATCGGCGGGCTTCCTGCAAGAGGCTGTCAGGAATCTGGACGGTCGTCTTCATATGGCTAGCCATATCATCAGGTACGGCATGCTGTCAACCCGCGAGGCCGGGCACGCCACCCAGGTGAGCAGCTTTCGAGCCGCCTTGGTGAGGGCCGCTTCTTCCCTAACAGCAACAATCGCTTTAATCAGACGATTGTCATCACGAGGCGGGTGGAAGGCTACGTCTTCGACCGGCGCAACGGCCCGACGCTCGACGCCTCAATGGTGCGCCTCATTCCGCAGAATTCCTCGCCGCAGAATCCCTCGCAGAAAATTTCCATTGCTTATTCCGACATCGCCGCACTGGCGTTCAGCGGACGCGACACCGCCGCCGGCAAAAGCTGGGAAGCCTGGGTCCGCAAGTACTGGGAGAGGAAGGCCGCCGGCGAGAAGGGCATCGCGCTGGAACCGGAGAAGCTTGATTAGACCGAGACGTGATTGATCGTCTCTGGCCTGGAGTTGTCAGCCCGGATTCGCTGCGCGCTGCGCTAAGGCCGCGCGGGCCCGGTTGGCTCCGCTCTGGAATTGCGAATGCTCGAACTCCGAAGGGGTGGAGATGGGGTTAGCCCAGGACGGAGCAAACCGGGGTCCCCGATTCGTGCCGCCTTTGCGCGAATTGGGGTGGGTAGCGGAGTCCTGGGTAGGCTGGTTTATTGATTCCCGAGCCGGCTTCAGCCGGCGACAGTCTACTTTGTGGTCGCTTTCCCACTCATTCGAAACCCGCGAATGAGTGGGGCACCCAGCCCGTGCCTCTAAGAAACGTTCAAGGTTTGGAAATCAGATAGCCAGTTACAACGCTCGCGTCAGGGCCGCGACCGAGAAGAAGCTTTGGCGAAAGCTTGTGACCACTGAGGTCGCATACTGAAATGTGTGCGACCTTGCGAACCTCCAGCTTGCATAATTGGACAAGCGCAATTTGCTCACTATCCTGAAGAATGAAGGACGGTAGGAGCACCTGCGTACCGTCCAGTAGCTCAAACTGTGCCGATTCTTGATCAGAATGAGTTTGCTGTCTGAAGCTTCTGGCCCAATCATGCGACGGCGTAGTGAACAAACACACGCCTTCGCGCCTTAGAATGCGACTAATCTCTCTCCAGAAGGAAACGCCATTGTAGGGATCGCCTAAACACGAAACGACAACGTCGACTTCTTCGGTGGCGAAAGGCAGTTGCGAAGCGACACCAAGCTTCAGACTTGCCCCCTTCCTGACCCATTGCTTTGAATACGCCAGCATAGATGGCGATTCGTCGACGAGCGTCAACCCATTGAGCGGGCGCTTCTCCTCGGAAAGAATCTCTGCCGTGATCGATTTGCCCGCCCCAATCTCACACACACGCCAACTGCTTGTGAGGGGGAGCAGCCACTTTCGAAGCAAAATACGGCTGGCCTCTCGGAAATTGGCACACGTCGGATGTCGGTCCGAGTCATAGTACTCATTTGCGACGAGTTCGTAGGACGCTTCCGTCTCAATGGGTCGGCGGCCCGCAAGCGGTGTCATAGTTCGTGAACCCGAATCATTGGCCTTTTGTTCTTGAGATCGTCGTTAATGTTGGACAGGGACGTAGTCAATTTCAGATCACTGCATGCCTTAACGACGGTTTGCTCAAGTAACTCTTTAGCAGGCGCATCGGTGGCAAATGCTTTCGTCTGCTTTGAATCCATGTAGAAGACGCCAACTGGAGTATTGCTCTCATCTCGGAGAGGGATGGCGACAAACGACTGTTTCCCGGAACCTGAAGCCTTTGCCTCTTCCTCGCTCATTCCCCAGTCGCCCAGAAGTTTCTTGGGATCGGTAGGTACCTCGCCCTTGACGACCGCCTCCTTTGACCTCCAACAGAGCCCAATAACACCGAAACGAAACGAAAAAACCCGCGCCCTGCCCCCTCCTCGCGGATAGTAGTCCACAAGTTGATAAAGCGTGTCGGCGAAAAGCATATCAGGCACGTGGATGGTCCACCTAACATCCGACACCAGCTTCAGCGCAGGAATAGTCGTCTGGACGCTGTTGATTACCGATTCCAGCTTCACCCGAACGGCGTAGCTCTCCACGAGCGCATCGAACTGCCGTTTAACGCGCTTGCGGTAGATCACAATTGCCTGCTCTGCATCTGCTCCAACTTCGTCGCTGAGGACAAATTCAGCTCCGAAAAGCCTTAAGGATCGAAATGGCCTCAGCACCTTCGCAAGTTTATACGGTGCTAACTTCGAGAAGGCAAAATAGATCAGGATTAGGGCAACCAGAGTGGGCCATGAAAAGAGAACCTTGACGAGTTCCAGTAGAACTCTCTCCCGAACCGGCAGTTCGTGTTCCACTGATTGCCCCTTGCTCTGTTCGCCTGCCTGGTTCCCTTGCTGCTGAGGCGCAGGTGCCGACGCACCTAAGGCGTGCTGAAGCTGGCCAGCCCAGCAAAGCGAACAGAGGAGAGCTAAGATCACCACTAGTAAACCGAAGCGGCGCCTTGGCCCCGCACATATTCGCTCTCGCACCCGGCAAATTCCTGTTCCCACCGCGCATAATGCCATCTGAGACCCTCCGAAATTAGGGCAATTATTTACTTGACTCCACCACGTATTTAGGCTATGATTTTGTTCATGGAGAGCAAGACCATGAGCGAACCAAAGAGCCTTCAAGAAGCAATCGTTTATTTCTCGAATCCTGACAACTGCATTGACTATCTCTCTATTCGCCGCTGGCGAAACGGCAAGGTCACCTGTCCAACCTGCGGCTCTGACAAGGTGAAATTCAGAGCGCATCGCCGCACTTGGACTTGCTCTAGTCATCATGCGAAGCGCGAATTTTCCGTGAAGGTTGGAAGTGTTTGCGAAGATTCCGCCATTGGCCTTGACAAGTGGCTCACCGCTCTGTGGCTGCTCTCTAATTGCAAGAACGGTATCAGCAGTTGCGAACTTGCCCGCGATCTCGCGGTCACTCAAAAGACCGCATGGTTCATGCTGCATCGCATTCGCTTGGCTTTGCAGGATGAATTCTTCGGAAGCAAATTGAACGGCGAAGTCGAAGTTGACGAAACTTTTATCGGCGGAAAGGCTCGCAATATGCATCTCGACAAACGCGAACGGCGCATCACCGGTACTGGCGGAAAAGATAAGACCATTGTGTTTGGTGCATTGGAACGCGGTGGCAAGGTTCGCACCGTTGTAGTCGATGACCGGAAGAAAAAGGGACTCCATGCTCGCGTGAAAGAGCACGTCGAAGCTGGCGCGGCTCTCTACTCCGATGCACTGAAATCCTATGATGGACTGGCTCAGGACTACGCCCACAAAGTTATTGACCATGCCGAGAAATATGTTGACGGGCAGGTTCACACCAACGGACTCGAAAACTTCTGGAGCCTGTTGAAACGCGGCATCGCGGGAAGCTACGTTAGTGTCGAACCATTCCATCTGTTTCGTTACCTTGATGAGCAAGTATTCCGTTACAACAATCGTGCGACCAGAGACAATCCCTTGAACGACTCAGATCGCTTCGACATGGCCGTTCGCAAAATCTTTGGCAAGCGCTTAACCTTTGCCTCGCTTACCGGAAAGCTGTGCGAAACGGAAGCCTTCTAATCCTTACCGTTTGAAGCGCGGCCCGAAGTCTCAAGAGAAAATCCGAGAGTGAATGGCGCGGCCTCTACAGATTGCCAAGCGCTTATGGCATCTATAAGCGCTTTAACTTTGTTGTAGGGGGTACCATCCGCATCCTTAAACCAAAGCATGGAGTTACAGCCTATACAAGTGAAGTGCTCGATGCTGAATGCATCCTTCCGAAAAGGCAAGGATGTGACAGCACCGCACTTACACCGCACTTCGACCGCTTTGATTTCATTGAAATCGACCGCTAATACATTGCGTGGTGTCATTTTTCTCCCAAGGGCACTTAGGCCAGTTTCTGAGCAATAGTTTCGTCCAAGATTTCCCGCACCGTCAGCGGCACAATGACCGTGTGCTCACGCCGAAAGAATGAATTTATCTCCGTCAGCGAATCGCTGGAAAATCCGAAGCCCACGAAAAACCCTTTCTTCCGCTTCGTCCGTGCCATCGCTGCCTCGAACTGGTCTATGTCGGGACGGCCCACCTTGTCACGCTGCTTCACTTGGATTGGATACCACTCGTCCATGAAGCCGAGTTCCGCATTCTCGGCTTCCTTCGGCGCGGAGCCTACTGGATAAATGCGCCCGTCTATACCCATGTCGCCAACCTGGGTCTTGTTGGGGATGCCGCCCAACGCGATTACTGCCCAGTTCTCAAATTCAAACGGCGGCATTTCGCGGAGTTGCTTTTCCTGCCACGGCAGATCGCGCACCACGAAGCCCTTGCCGTGACGCCAGTAGTTCTCATCCTCATGCAGACGGCAAACGTCGCGTAGCCGTTTCGCCATGACGCGGCAGGCCGTTGGGGATATGTCGATTCCAATCCACTGACGGGTTAGGTTCTGTGCGGCAACCAGGGCCGTCCCGCAGCCACAGAACGCGTCCAACACGATGTCATTTTGGTTGGAAGATGCTTTGATTAGGCGTTCCAGTAAGCCAAGGGGTTTCTGTGTGGGATACCCTAAAGATTCTTTCGCCTGAGAGTTCACGGGCGAAAGGTCATCCCATACGCTTTGCAATGGGACGCCCTTCGACTCGTCAAGAAATCTCTTGAGCCGTGGCGTCCTGCCCTTCGGAGGAATTGCAACTTGCCCGCCGGCAATCAATTCTTCCATTTTCTCTTTGGTATAACGCCAATAATTCGTGACGCCCAGCACTTCGTAATATGCATTCCCCTTCGCAGCACCGCCCGGACCTGTCAAGTTGTCCCACATATATCGCCGACCATGTTCATCGACATTGCGATAGTGAGATTCGGTGTAGCTGTCGGTCAACGGCAGGTAGAGTTGGTTCCATGTATAGCCAGTCGCAGCGCCCGCGTAGAACAGAAGCACGTCATGGAGCCGTCCATAATGCTTGCTGCCTTGACGCGCATCGCTATGAGCCGTGCTCCGCTTCCACACAATCTCGTTCTGAAAATTATCCTCGCCCATAATCTGGTCGAGCATGACCTTGATGTAGTGGCTGGCGTGCCAGTCGCAGTGATAATAGAAGCTGCCCGTTTTCTTGAGCACTCGCGCCAGTTCTACGCAGCGGGGCCGCATGAACTCGATGTATGCTTGCGTCGATTCGTGGCGATCTTCAAAGGCCCGTTTCTCTTTCGTCTCGCCCCAGAACACTTCATAATTGCGATTGGAGTTGAACGGCGGGTCAATATAAATCAGATCTATGCAGCCATCCGGAAGTTTCTTCAACTGCTCCAGATTGTCGCCGCAGTAGATGACCCGCGTGTCCAGCAGCGATGATGGTTTTATAGTCATCATTTTGAAGCGGTCTTAGCCCGCTTTTGTTTTGCTCGCTTGCGCTTTTGCTTATACTGCTTCTCACGCCTCACGATCTCATCGTGGGAAACAGAGAATACCTTGCGCACTACCGCATCAAACTTGGCGGATTCTTCACTCATCGTTTCTCCGAAATCCGATTACTCAGGTGATCCATAAAGCTACTGACGTGAGAAAAGATTTCTCCCGCTTCTGGCCGACCAAAAGTCTGCCTGCCGTGCGCGACATGATTGCGCCAACCATCTTTGAAATATCTGAAATTTGCAGCAGCGACAGAAAAGAACGACTTGTCCTCTTTCCATCCAAGGGGCTGATTACCTTGATTGCCCAGCAGCGCAATCTTTTCCTCGCAGTCTGTCAGCACAGTGTGCCAATTCGGGTTGGTGATCGAAACCCCTAGCTCTTCGGCCATCGCAGCCAATGGATGCTCAAGTGCGCGCATAAGGTGGAGAACGCACGCGGTATGCTCGTCCAAAGCAAAACAACGGCCAGCAGCGCGAATATCCCTCACTGCCGAGGGGAATGCCTTCGCGGACTTCTCTGACATCGGTATCTCATCGAAATAACCCTTATCTTCTTCGGGAACCCTGAAATAGATGTGGCGTAAAAGTTCTCTCTGTATGTCTCCGACCGAATCTGTGGCAATTGTTATTATGGCCTTGGCGTCACAGGGGGAATCGGCATACCGGATCACCTTGTCGGCAATTCCCGTAATGACGGATAATTTGCACCGTTCGGACTCAATTCGAATGTCTTCGGCGCTTCGTTTTACACGTTGTTTGTATTCGGCTTCACTTACTTTTCCCTCTACCCAATCAAGGTGAGGGGTCTGCGAATGAAGCATTACGGCCAAAAACAATGGCTCGTAGAAGCGGAACATTTCCCAAAGGCTCCAGATTTGAGGGGTCATTCGGCACCCCTAACTCCATCATGTTCCCCTTGGGCTGGTGGAGTCAAGTAAATAATTGCCGAAATTAGCAGCTATTCGGGCCGGTTAAATACATTTTATTCAGGATTTCCATTTTGCCTTCCCGGACGCCAGCTAGCATACATCCAGACGCCACCGTTGGGACCATTTTTTCAATCCTTCCCATCCCGAACGACTCCAGTGACCCATGAAGGGGCCAGCCCTACTTCTTCCGGGTACAGAAAACCAGAAATTGCTTCATTTCCGTGCGATTTCCCAGACACTGCTCCGTCCCTTACACCTTTGTTGATGGATTCCTCTGCCTGCCTGGCTTTTCTGCGACCCCGCAGGCAGCGGGCGGGTTCTATAAAAGGGGATGTCAAGAGAAAACACTTCTCCTTTCGCTGGAAGCAGGGATAGTTCTTTGACATCCAGCCCCTTTCGTCGTGCTGCTGGCGGAGATCCGCAGTTGTCTTTCCGTTTTTCACGTCCACGCTACTACGTCGTTGGGTGCTGAAGCTGCACAAGCCAAACGGTGGCCATGAGGCCAACCATGGTTCTATCTGAGACTCGCGCCGAGGCGCGGCACTATGGCTTTGTTGGGTTGTCCGAGGGGGCATATGGTGGCCCGTGAGACTTGGCGCCAACGGCGCACCCCGCCTAACCCGCCCAGGATACTCACCCTCGAACCCGAGCCCGCAGAAGCAATCGACTATCGTGGAAGTGACTCCGGTAGGGTCTTTGGGATCGGCGCGCTCAAGCGGTTTGTGGCTTCAGATATTCGGCGTCGAACGGTTCTCCTTTCTTCCAGACATGCAAAGTGATGGCGGCGATCTTGCGCGCCAAGGTCAGCCTGGCCAGCTCGGGCTTCATCCCCTTCCCCAGAAGATTTTCGTAGAACGGGCGAAAGGGTCCGTTACTGCCACTGGCGGTGGTGGCCGCGCTTTTAAATAGGTTCTTCAGATCGTGGTTGTGGTTCAGGTTCAGTCCACGGATGAACACCGGCTTTTTCCTCCGCTCCAGTTGCCCGTTGACGAAAGCATAGTCGGCGCTGCTGCGCGTTTCCAAGGCCAGGCCGCAGTAAGCCCAGAACTGCCGCTTGCTGCGGAAGCGATGCGGCGTCTGCACTCGCCCGATGAGTAAAGCGGCGCGGATGGGACCGAGCCATGGAATGGTGCGCAGCAACTTGGCTTCGCTGTGCTTGCGGCACTCCAGAATCAGATCGTGGCGGGCCTCGCGGCGCAACTCTTGCAGCAGGTCCAGTTGCTGGTAGAGTCGCCGGGCGCGGCGCTGCAACCCGCTCTCGGTTAACTGGGCCAACCACTCCTCCCTATACCTTGATCCATAGGGCTTTTTGCCGGCACAGGCAATGGCCTGGCTGCGGTAGAGGGCTTTCAACCGGCCCATGATGCGGGTGCTGTCCTCGGTGAGCGCGGCATAACTGCGCCCCAGATGCTTCACCGCCGCCGTACTGTTCTGGCCGTGGTAGACCGGCGACAACAGCCCCGCGCGCAGCAGTTCCGCAAGTTTGCGCGCGTCGACGGTGTCGCCCTTGTTGCCCGCCTTCAGCAGGGCATTCTTGCGCGGATTGCACACCACCAGCTTGGCCACGCGCCGCACCAGCAGATCGTAGAGCCAGGCGGAATGCGTGCCTTCTTCGAAGGTCACATGCAAGGTCCCGCGCAGACCGTGAAGAAAATCCAGAATGGTGGCGGCATGAGTTGCGATCACCGACTGCATCGCCAGCTTGCCGTCAGCGTTGAGCACGGCTACGGAGATGGTGCTCTGGTGGACATCGAGGCCGATATACTTGATGCTATCCATGGGTGTTCCTTTCGTCAGGCATTGGTTTACTGCTTCACACAGCAACCATAGCCTACTTCGAAAGGGGCGCCCTTTTATAATGCGTGGCCCACGTCTCCCGTACATGGTTTTTCGTTGGCCGCGAATCAAGTATATGCGGGTGCGTGTTCATGACTGGGGAAAGGTTGCTGGCTTTCCAAGCTTCAGGGTATCCCATCACCACCCGGCGCCAAATCACTGTTCCGCATAGACCTGAATAGGTATCTTTTTCATCGTCCCGTCCGACAGCCCGACTGACAGGTCGGATCTAACCAATACCGGCACCCTTTCTATTATCCACTCCCTCTCAAATACGTCACCCGGCCCAATTGTGAATGGTCCTTTCTGACTAATCTGCCCAAACTGGATTATGCAACCCTGTGTACCGGCATTAAAAATGCGGTCCTTAATCCTCCACGGACTGTTGAACTGAGTACCATATTGGTCATAAAGCGAGACCACGCGTAAGTCGCATCCACCTTCTTTTACAGCGCTGAACTTTTCGCCGGACGAGTTGACTAATCGCCCGCTTGCAACCAGCCAAAGGAGGCCAATCAAAACCGCCATCGCTGCAGTAATTGCTATCCACGCGCCGGTGCTCACCTTCGTTGTCTTGGGAGGGGGTTCTCCAATGACTTTTTCGATTATTACCGCATCACTGTTGTATAGGGCGACCTCATAGTTTCCGGACGGCGGATTTACAGCCCGAAACGTAAATTCGATTGAATCGCCTGCTGGGAGGTGGGGAATTCGCCAACGGAAAGTAGTTTCCTCCTGAGCGGTCGGATCAGTTTCAATCGGAACCAAAGCGGTCTTGCTCATCGAGGGTCGCGAAACCCAAGATTCCACATCCGTAGATGGAAATTCAAACTGGATTTCAATATTCTGAAGGTTGATCGACGAGGTGTTCCGCAGCGTCAACTGGTATTCTCGTAGATTAGCTAGCTCTTCCAGATGCCGAAGAGGCTCCTCACCAACCATCCTTGCGAGCGTAATACCTTCCAATTCCGGATTCGCTGACCTGTTTACTCTCTCAATCAGCGAAATTCTCTGGACTTTCCCCTTCCTTCGACGAAACCACTCGTTCAGGAAAGCCCCGGCAGCGCCGCCGAACAGGATGCTCACTACGAGTTTTAGAATTTCGCCTCCTCAGCAGAATCTATGGGTTGATTCCGGCTCTGGAAGCCGGCCCAACGTGTGATAGAGAGCGATTTCCATGGCTTCGTACGTGCGGAAACCGTAGGAACGTCTAGTCACCACACGAATCTTGTTGTTGAGCCCTTCGACGGCAGCGTTGGAAACCTCTCCTTTGGCGCGAAACCAGTTCAGCAGTAGCTCCTCATGGTCGCGCAGCATGCGGGCGACTTTCTTCATCGGCTCCAGTCGGCTGCGCATGGCCCGATAGCACCAGTAGTCGAGGAAGGCTTCGGCCCAGATGACGGATTTGTAGCTCCAGAAGTGGGCGAAGGTCTCCTTCAGATCCCAGGCCCGGGCCGTCGCCAGCTTGCTGGCCAGCAGGGCATCGAGCTTCTGTCGGGCTCGCCCGCGTACTCGACTGCCCCGGCGCAGCAACGGCCAGCGCATGTGCTTGAGCTGCTGCGCCTGCTGCTGGCTCTGAGCCCGCAAACGTGTGCTTTCGGCACGACGCACCTGATCCACCGCCTGATTCAAGTGCGTGGTGATATGGAAACGATCTAACACATGCAGCGCTTGCCCCGCTTGCGCCGCGATGACTTTCAAATAGGGCTTCCACATGTCGCTGCAGACAAAGCGCAACCCTTGCACCACCTCCGGCCCCAGTGCCTTCAGCCCCCGCCGCAGTGTCGCCTCCGACCGCCGTTTCCCGACCCACAGCAGGCGTCGGCAAGGGGCGTCGATCTGGTAGATCACGGTCAGGAAGTTGTCCGCCCGCAGGCCGTGGCCCCAATGAATCTCGTCCACCCCCAGCGATTCCACCTCGTGCAATTTGCGGTGGGTCAGGCCCCACTGCACAAACCACTCCACCGAGCGATATACCGATTCCCAACTGGTTTGGAATACTTGCGCCGTCTCTCGCCAGCTCAGCCGCCGCGCCCAGCGGGCCAGGAAGCCCATCATGGCGCGGGTCACCGGACGTTTGCCCTCACTCCAGGGAATCTGCTCCACCACCACGCCATGCTCGGCGCACTCCACCCGCCGCGGGGCGTAGCGAAACCAGGTTGGGATTCCCCACAACGGCACAAACTGCCAGCGCCGTTCCGGCAGACGGTCATAGCCCGCTGCCGGTCGCTGGCACAGCGAGCAGCGCCCGCGAATACCACCGTGCGGCGCGATCCGAATCTCAATGGCCTCCGGCTGCCCCTGGCGACAATGCAGCTGCACCTCTTCGTAGACGAACCCCACAAAACGTTGTACTCGATTCAAGATGGTCTTAACCTGTAGTTGAATAGCTGATCTCCCGGCGCCTCGGTCTCTGTCCTGACAAACAGCAGACTAAGCGAGCTTGTTGGACTTCAGCTATTCCTCTGCTTGGGGTGAAATCGGAAAGTTAACTCGTCGTAGCCGGGGCGGTGGGAAAAGTGGAAATCTCGCCGCTTTTGCGGGATTTCCAAGCGGAGGGGGAAAGTCCCGCCCTTGGACTTTTCCACGCAGCGGCTTTTTCCACGACCCTCTTACCCACGAATTCTGCTAAAGAGCCCGAATTTCCAGCACTTAAAGCGACCTCTTCGACGCTTCATTGTCTCTGCCTTTGGCCCGTCTTGACAAGCACCTAATCATCTGGCGATATCGACAGCCATCCTCTTAACAATCCAACTTAGGAGATCATCGTGCCCGGACGTAAACCTGACGTCGATATCAGCATCAAGGGGGTTCTACGCTCTGATTCATGCGGGCGGCCCATGTCTCCCGTACATGGTTTGTCGTTTGTCGAATCAAGTATTTACGGGTGCCCCGGGTCTCGCGCTTTTGGAGACCCGGGTGAGTATCATGACTGGGGAAAAGTTGTCGGCTTTCTAAGCTTCACCTCTTGCACGCTCCAATCGTTCACCCCGCGTCCGCCATGCCAGCGTTCCAGGCCCAAGGCATGCTAGCAGGGTACAACTAACCGTTGCCTCGTGTTTTAATTGCGAGCACACTATGCAAGTGATCGATGACGGACTTCCCGGGTCTCGAAAAGCGCGAGACCCGGGCCACCCGCCAATCGCGTGCGTCATTGCAGCTTCAGCCGCTGAGGCAGACAAAACCCACCCAAGCAAAACCGGCTTGGGTGGGGCACCCGGCGTTGAAAGCGGCGGCCTTGTCTGACATTTATGCTATGATGTCAGACATGGCATCGGCCCGTATAACCATTCGCATTCCAGAGACCCTTGGGCAGCGCCTGCGCCACCGCTCGCGGCTAAAAGGGCAGCCGGAGTCGGAACTGGTCCGCGAGGCCCTGGAAACCTATCTTGGGCAGCCCAGCGAGGCGCGGCCAGCCTACGAACTGGCCGAAGAAGCGGGATTGATTGGCTGTATAGGGCGCGGACGGAAATCTCCGGCAACCGACCTCAGCTCCAGTCCCCGCCACTTGGAAGGTTTCGGGAAATCCAAATGAAGCGTCGCGTACTGGTGGACACCGGACCGCTGGTTGCCATTCTCTCCAGCGTGGACGAGCACCACGCCGCTTGCGTCAAAGCCCTTCATCAACTTCCCGGCCCTCTATTTTCCTGCTGGCCGGTGATCACCGAGGCGGTATGGCTCTTGCGTTCCCATCCGCGGGCTGTCCAGCAACTTCTAAGAAGCTGCTTTTCCGAAAAGCCAGGCGGCTTTCTGGAACTGCTTCCGCTGGCCGGCGCGGAGGCCAGCGCGATTGCCGAAGTGATGAAGGAGTACGAGGACATCCGTCCTCAACTGGCCGACGCCGCGCTGGTTTATCTGGCTGGCCGCGAAGGGATCGACACCATCTTCACCCTCGACCGCCGGGATTTTGCCGTGTATCGCTCCACTCGCAATCGGGCTTTCCGCATCCTGCCATGATTCCTGCCTGAGAAACTCTATGAACGCAGCCGAGACCCGCGCCGAACACATTGACCCCGCGTTGAAAGCGGCGGCATGGGGTGTCGTCGAGGGCAGCCGCATCCGGCGCGAACATACGATTGCGCCGGGCCGTATCGAAGGCAAGGACGGCGGGGAAAGCCGCTCATTGCGGATTACGTGCTGGAGTATCGCAACACCAAGCTCGCCGTTGTCGAGGCCAAGGCCTGGGATGAAGGACTGACCGAGGGAGTAGCGCAAGCCAAGAATTACGCAGGAAAGATGCAGATTCGCTACACGTATTCGACGAATGGCCGGGGTTGTTGGTTGTCATCCCGAGCGAGCCTCTTTTGCGAAGCGAGGGATCTGGGCGTGCCGATTCGCGCCGGTGCGCGAAAGGCGCGCATCCGCTAGAGGTGTCCGCGCGTGACGGCGGAGTTACATTGGTATGAAGCCCATGGCATTGGCAAGAAAGAATTCAAGATCAAACGGCTCTTCGCGCAAGCAGACTAAAGGCGAGGCCTTCGTGCTTTGCGTCCGCAACGAAGGCTACCCGGCGTCTCTCGAACCGAGAAAGTTGTATGCCACGGTTCGGGATGCGTCCGCCGCCAGGCACAGCTTGATGCGCGTTATCGACGAATCCGGAGAGGACTACCTCTATCCCGCGGATTATTTCATCACGCTCCGCCTGCCAGCGAACGTGAAGATGGCGCTGTCGAAAGCATCCTGACTATAGTTCAACGAGGGGGTGCTGGTGCGCCAGGCGCCCCAGGCGGGTTTCGCATTACCCAGCCGGCAACTGCCCCGCCCTAGCCAAAATCAGGCTAGAACGGGGCACCCCATGTTTGAGCAGACTTCGTCAACAAGAGCTTTGGCCGGGCCACCCGCCGCTGTCGAAAGCCTCCTAACTACAGTCCGACGCGGTAGAACTAACCGTTGCCTCGTGCTGTGATTGCGAGCACACTAGGCAAGTGATCGATGACGGACTTCCCGGGTCTCGAAAAGCGCGAGACCCGGGCCACCCGCCGCATTCGCCCGACTCTGGTCATGTCTAACCAACCTTCCATTGATTCCGTGGTCAGTGCGGCCATCGCGGCGAATCGCCGCAGCCCCGCCCAGGACCGCAGCCTTCGCACCGTGGCACGCATTCTGGACGCGGCCAGCTCGCTGCTCACCCAAATGCCGCTGGAGGACGTTACCACCAGGCGCATTGCCTCCGAACCCGGGCTCTCGGTGGGCGCGGTTTACCGCTTCTTCCCTGACAGGCAATCCATCATCGACGCCATTGCCGTCCGCCATGTCCTGCGATTTCGCGCTCTGGTGGATAAGGACGTCATGCGGCCGCTGTTGCAGCAACTCCAGAATCTGGAAAATTTCGATCCCCGCGTGGTGCTCGATCGCATGATCGACGCCTACGTCCTGTATCTCGATGCCCATCCCGACTTCCGCACCATCTCGTTCGGGCGCCACATCAGCGCCGCCACCAAGGCACGCCAGGCCTCGCCCCGCACCGGTCTTCCCGCCATGCTAACCACCTTCATGGTCGAGCGCCTGGGCTTCCACTTTACCGCCGAGCTCGAGCTCATGCTGAGCGTGGTCAGCGAAGCCGGCGAGCGCCTGGTTGCTTACGCCTACGAGCAGCCCACCCGCGAGGAGCGCGATCTCATCATCGCCGAGACGAAGAAGATGCTGGCGGGCTATCTGTTCTCTGGGTAGAACGCCACGCTTTCCGTCTCGCGGATTCAACTCTAAAATTCATCCTCCATGGCTTGGGGGGAAACAATGCGCCGGGCGAGACTCACGAGTCCGCTATCCGTTACTATATCGAGAGGAAATCGTCTAACGTTTGCCGCCCCCTCGGGGCAACATGAGGAAAACCCTGGAATGAAACGTACTCTGATTTGGCAATTCGCCCTGATTGCTATTGTGCTGCTGGGCAGCATGGCAGCGTGGGGCGCCGACACCTCAATGCTGCGGCCTCCCAAGGGAGCGAAGGTCGCCATCATCGTTTTTGAAGATCTGGAATGTCCCGACTGCGCGCGGGCGGCGCCGCTGCTGCATGAGGCGGCCAAGCAATACAACATCCCACTGGTGCAGCGTGATTTTCCTTTGCCCATGCATCCCTGGTCGTTTGAGGCCGCGGTGAACGCCCGCTTCTTCAGCAGCAAGTCGCCAAAGTTGGGTGACGAGTATCGCCTCTACATCTTTCAGAACCAGATGCAAATTACCAAGCAGAACCTGCGCGGCATGACCGAGCGGTTTGCCGACGAGCACAAAGTTGCACTGCCCTTCGTGATGGACCCCAACGGAGAGCTCACCGCCAAAGTCAAGGCCGACTATCAACTGGGGCAGCGCATTCCTCTCGATCACACTCCCACCATCTACATCGTGAGCGATACGGTGCGCGGGCAGCCGTTCATCGAGGTGGTGGACCGGTCCAGACTCTACGAGTTGATTGAACAGGTGATCAAGGAAACCGGGAGCAGTCCGGCGGTGAAGAAAACGGCCACCGCGCATAAGTCCGGGCGCGCTCAGTAATCGCTTGCGGGGCCGCCGGGAAAGCTCGCCGCAAAGGCGAGCTTTTTCCGTTAGGGTCGCGAGTTCCGGCCAGCCCGGAACGGCGACGGAACTTTGAGTCCCCCGTCGGGCTGCTATGATCGAATCGATATGCCCGACAAAACTGCGGTAGAGTCCCCGCCCCCGCTGTCATCCCGCGACCGAATCCTGATGGCGGGCAAGCGCTTGTTTGCGCGCAACGGCTACGAAAACACCAGCACGGTGGCCATTTCGCGCGAGGCCGGCACCAGCGAATCGCAAATGATGAAGCATTTCGGCAGCAAGCAAGGTTTGTTGGCCGCTATTTTTGACCGCGGGTGGGCAGCGATTGCCGAGCGCGTGCAAATGGCGCCAAGAAATGCCTCGCTCGCGCAAAGGCTCTTCGGAGCGTTGGAAGCCATTGCGGTGGAACTGGACAATGATTCCGATCTGAAGGAAATCATGCTGCTGGAGGCCTGGCGGGTGCGCAAAGACAACCGGGACGTGCTGCTGAGCCAGGGATATCACCGCTTTGCCGAGGTGGTGGATGGAATCCTGAGCGAGATGAGGGACCGCGGCCAGATTCGCTCGTATGTGAACCTGCAAGCGGTGCGCGCCGCCTTCATGGGGATGACGGAGGGCCTGTTGCGCGACCCGGTGGTGGCGAAGCGGTCTGAGTTTATCGCCAATTACAATTTTGACGATGTCAGAAAGGTGCTGGAAATTCTGGTCGCGGCCTTCCGTGAGGAGCAGGCGCAGTCGTTGAAAGCGGTCAACGAGTAGGACGATCAGCAACGCCTGAGCAGTAACAGCATTGTCCGCTCCATCCCCAGCGCAGCGGCTACAGCTTCTTCAACACCTCAAATATGTCCTCATTGCTGGGCACCTGGCCGAGGGGATAAATCTTGGCGAACGCCAGCTTGCCATTCTTGTCCACGATAAATACCGCCCGCTCATTGACCCCGGGGAGCGGATCGCCCTCGCGCTGGATCCCGAACATCTTGGCGACTCTACCGTGCGGGTAAAAATCGCTGGCCACAGGAAAGCTCATGGTGCCGATCTCTTTTTTCTGCCAGGCGGTGTGGCTGGGAATGGAGTCTGCGCTGATGGCCACGACCTGCGCCCCATAGCCGGCGAGCCTCTCCGTTTCCGCGCTCAGAGACGGCAATTGCGAGGCGCACACCGGCGTCCAATCGGCGGGGTAGAAAGCCAGGACCACGTTCTTCTTTCCCCGGTAATCGCTCAGCTTGAATTGCTGCTTGATGCTGCCCACCACCGCCGGCAGTTCGAAATCCGGCACTTCATCGCCGATGTTCAGATTTGCCATTCTTGGCCTCCAGATAATGGTTCGATGCAACCAGCGATTCTAGAGGTCATGCTGCTTGGCGGGCAAGTCGCAACCGTCGGGTTGTATACCTCTTCGCAGGCGTAGCTATTGCTAGCGTCAGCTTAACAACAGCGGAAGCGTCTGTGGCGGGTAGTTGGTCAGGACGTCCTGCACCTCGACGGAGTTGGCTCCGATGTGCACGATCTTGTAGCGCCGGTCCACGATGTCGCCTTCCTTGGCGACGAAGATGTCCTCCCCTTTGGAGAGAAAGATCTGCTTGTTGCCGTCTTTGCGGCTGGCAAAGCCATAGAACTTCAAAGGGATGGGCGGCGGCGGTGGCGGCGTCACGGCGGGGGGATGTATGTCCGGAGGCAGCGGTTTCGGAATCGGAGGTTCCTCGGCCTGCGAACGGAAGATGTCGCGCCCGGTCCCCATATATGTCACACCTTCGCTGGACTTCAGCAGGTCGAAGCGCAAGGTGGGATCGAGGGTCTGGGCCAGCAGCGGGTACGGTTTGCGGGCGGTTTTCCTGCCGCCCGGCGCAGCTTGCCCGGTTGCGCTGTCCGGCGCTGGACGGGAAGCGGTGGCGGCTGGCGACGGAGCGGGCGATGGCTCCTCGTCTCCGCTACGAAATGCGCGCACCACCAGGACGGCCGCGACGATCAACAACACGGCGGCGATGATCGTCTTCGTCCGGTTTTCGGTCCCAATCTTCACGAGCGTTCGGCCCCGCTGCGCAAATAGGTTTCCAGCTTGAGTTGCAGGCGGACATTGGCCTGCTGCTCGCCCAGTGCGATGCCATCGATCAGGAAGAACATTTTGTCGCGTTCCAGTTGATTGATGAACTTCACTTCCTGAAGGTAGTCGCCGGAAAGAGAGATCTCAATCGTCATCTTGCGCAAGCCTTCGATGGGCGCGTCCTTGTCGTCGTATTTCACGCCCGCAAAGTGGACACCGGTGTCAGCGGCCACCTTGCCTAATTCCTGCACCACCTCCGAATACTGCGACGGAAGCCGCTGGGCGTAGAAATTGTCGATGTCATTCGAGGCCTGAACTAACTTCGCGTCCATGCCGCGAGTGGGCAGCACCTCCCGCTGCTTGGCGGTGAGACGGGCGCGCTGCTCGTAATAATCGCGCTGCCGCGCCTGGCGCGAGCGTCCCGCGGGCGACAAAAGATAGCCGGCACCAGCCAGGTCCAGCACCACCAGGGTGATGACCACCGGCATCCAGGTTTTGCGAATCTCGCGGATGCTGGCCATCAGTGCGGCCTCGCGGGCATGGATTTCGCGGGCTTATTCTGCGCTTGCGTCGGCGCCGGCGAGGCCGTGACTGGGGCCTTGGACTGCGCCTGCGGGTTGCTGCTCTTCTGGTTCGGCTCCTTCGGTTTGCCCTCGTCGGCGGCAGAGTCGTTGTCCTGCGCATTGGGAATGTAGATGGCGGCAATATCGAACTGGATATTGCCCGGGCCCGCACTTTGATCGCTGGTGTTCGCGGTGACCGCCTCGGCCATCACCTGGGACTGGCGGAAGTGGTTCGATTTCTCCATGCGGCGCACCAGTTCGACCGCGCGGTCGCGCGAGTCGGTGGCCACCACCACGCGCAGCATCAGGTCATTCGTTTTGGTGTACTCCGGCTTCATGGAGACGACATGCAGGTTGGGCGGCACGATCTTTTCCATCTCGGTAAACACCCGCGTCCAGGAGAGGGCCTTGCGGGCAAACAACTGGTTGAGAAACTCCGCCTGATCGGCTATGTCGCGATTCGCCGGCTTGTTCAGGAGGGCGCGCGCCTGGCCATCTTCAAAATCGAGGCCCCTGATTTCCCACCGCACCTGGGCCAATTGCTTATTGATGCCTCGCGATTGCGCCCGCTGATACACGATGTAGCCCGCGAGCAGCGCCGTGACGACGGCCAGCGCCAGCACCAGCGCGCCCACGCGGCGGCGATAAAAGCGCGCGGCTTCGTACGGCTGGCTGGCAAGATTGATGTTGAGACGCATCAGGACACCAGCGCTCCCACCACGGCGGCGAGCGCCGACCGAGGCACGTTGCCGATCGCGGCGCCCGTTCTGCTGCTGGATACCAGCTCTTCCACGCGAATATTCGAACTGGCGCTCAAGGCCTGCTGCAAGGCCTGCACCGACTCGACTCCGGTTGCCAGCACGCGGTCCACGCCCACGGAATAACGGTCTTCGAAGTACACCAGCGAAGTGTTCACGTCATCCACCAGAGACTCGCCGCTGACCGCCGAGCCGCCGTTCTCCAGCGCGCGATGCAGCAGCAGTCGATTATTGTCCACAATCGCGAAGGTGGTGGTTCCCCGTTCCACCTTGATGACCATGGTGGGGCGCGAACCGTCCACCACGCCGAGAAGGGCAATCATGGAAGGCACCACCGCACCGGGATTGTAGCCGGCTTCGCGGACCAGCGATTCGTACTCCTCCAGAATGTTACGCGGCGTCACCGCCGCCACCAGCCTGACCGGGTCCGCGGTCCCCTGGCGATCGAACGACACCGCCGACTGCTCCACCTCGAAGGGCAGCGATTTCTTCAGGCGGAAACGGACCACCGCATCCGCTTCCTCCGGCTTGGCGGGAAGGGTGTCGAAGTCCAGCAGCAGGATGCGGGTGGTGGCGTCGGGAATCACCAGACAGACATCGCGGGAACGTCCCGCCACGGTCGACAAGGCATCGCGCAGGGCAGAGACCAGCGCCTGGCGGGCGGTAACGTTCGCCTGCTGCAGTCCGGGCACCAGCGCCCCGTTGGGAATGGCCTGGGCGGAGGCGGCTTCCAGGGTCTGCGCACCTTCGCCGGCGCGACCGGCCACCACGCGCTCGGCGCTTATCTCACAGGCCACCCGAGGCCGCGGAATGTGGTTAGAAGACATGAGTTTCAAGTTTCCAGTTTCCAGTTGCGGCAAATAAGACCCAGTCAGCCCACACGATCCTGGCACAATAGGGGTCCCTTGGACTCGTCGCTGCGCACCTCGCTCAGGATGACAGAAGCAGTAGCCAGTTGCCAGTAGTCAGTAGTCAGTGTGCCAATTGCTAACTGCTAATTGCCAATTGCTTCTTACCGCGTCGTCTCGATGAAGGTGACCTTGTTGATTTCCTTCAGCGTGGTCACCCCTCGTTTCACTCTATCAATTGCCGACTCGCGAAGGAAATGCATGCCTTCGTCCTTGGCAGCGCGGCGAATCTCGCTGCTGGGTTTCTTCGACAGAATCATCTCGCGCACGTTGTCGGTCAACTCCAGCAATTCGTGGATCGCGGTCCGTCCGCGGAAGCCGGTGCCCGAGCACTCGATGCAACCCTCGCCTTCATAGAACGGGAAGTCGGCCCATTCTTGCGGATTCAACCCGCTGGCCTCCAACTCCTCGACGGAATAATGGACCTCTTTTTTGCAGAACTCGCAGATCACCCGCACCAGCCGTTGCGCCAGAATGCAGTTCAGCGCCGAAATGAAGTTGTAGGCCTCGACTCCCATGTTGAGGAAGCGGCCCAGCACGTCCACCACGTTGTTGGCGTGGACGGTGGTGAACACCAGGTGTCCGGTGAGGGCGGAGTTGATGGCGATCTGCGCCGTCTCGGTGTCGCGGATTTCGCCCACCATGATCTTGTCGGGATCGTGACGCAGAATGGAGCGCAAGCCGCGGGCAAAGGTCAGTCCCTTTTTCTCGTTCACCGGAATCTGGGTGATGCCGCGAATCTGGTATTCGACCGGGTCCTCGATGGTGATCAGCTTGTCTTCGTCGCTCTTGATCTCGTTCAGCGCGGCGTACAGGGTGGTGGTTTTTCCCGAGCCCGTCGGTCCGGTGACCAGCACCATGCCGTAGGGCTCCTTGATGTAGCGGCGGAACTTGCGCAGGTCTTCGTCGCTGAAGCCGACCACGTCGAGCGTGAGCTTGTGGAACTTCTCGCTCATCGACTCTTTGTCGAGCACGCGCAGCACCGCGTCTTCGCCATGAATCGAGGGCATGATAGAGACGCGGAAGTCGATGAAGCGGCCGAGATAGCGCACCCGAAAACGCCCGTCCTGCGGCACCCGCCGCTCAGAAATGTCCAGCTCGCTCATGACCTTGATGCGCGAGATGATGGTGGAGTGGTGCTCCCTGGCGATGGGCTGCATGGCCTGTTGCAGCACCCCGTCAATGCGGTACTTGATGACCACCGAGTCGTCGCGCGTCTCGATGTGGATGTCGCTGGCGCGCCGTTGCAACGCGGTAAAGATGGTGGTGTCCACCAGCCGGATGATGGGGCTGATGTCGGTCTCGGCGGTCAGCTTCTCGATGGAGATGGTTTCGTCGGAATTTTCGTCCTCGACAATTACGTCCAGCGCGAAGCCCTCGCTGGCTTCCTCCAGCACGCGTTGCGACTGCTCCGTCTTTTTCAGGATGTCGCTGATCTGCGACAGGCTGGCAACCTTGGTGGTGATGCGCCGCCCCAGCAGCAGGCCGATCTCGTCGATCATCATCAACTGGCTGGGATCGGCGATGGCAATCACCAGCCGGCCATCGGGCCTGTCCTCCAAGGGCACGAAGTTGTAGCGGAACATCAAGTCCACCGGAATCTTGCGGAACAGGTCGTGCTGAATGTGAAAGTTTTTCAGGTCCACGAACTCGCAGCGATAGCGCTGCGCCAGTTCTTTGCCGTGCTCGACTTCATCCTGGTCGCCGGCCGGGCTTCCGTTGCCGCCGCCTACGAATATGGGTTTTTTAATGTCTGCCATCGCGTGAATACCTTTTAGCAATTAGCAACTAGCCGTTAGCAATTAGCGGTTAGCAGTAATAACTGACAACTGACAACTGACAACTGACAACTGGCAACTGACTACTGCCCCTAGCCTCTTCTTAATGCAGTCCCTCCGAGCCCAAGCTAAAGATCGGCAAATACAGAGAAATCAGCACAAAGGCCACCACCACGCCCATCACAATCAGGATAACCGGTTCAATCAGGGCCATGGCCGTGGCCAGCGCGTTCTGCACGTCCTCTTCATAGAATTCGGAGACCGAGTTCAGCATGGCAGGCAGCGCGCCCGTCGATTCGCCAACCTCAATCATCTCCACCGACATCGCGGGGAAGACCTTGGTCTCTTCCAGGCTGTGCGCCAGCCCCTGACCTTCGCGCACGCCGCGCGTGGCCGTCTCAATGCCGTGCGCGATCAGGCGGCTCTGCATGGACTCGCAGGCCGTCTCCAGCGACGGCACCAGCGACAGTCCGCCCGACAGCAGGGTTGACAGCATTCGGGCAAATACTGCCACCTGGTACTTCAGCCAGACGTCTCCCAACAGCGGGACCTTCAGTTTGATGCGGTCCATCTTGGTAGCGCCGCTGTCGCTCTTCATCCAGCGCCACAGGAAGAACCCAATCGCCCCCAGCACCACCAACGAAGGAAAGAAATACTGCTTCGCATGGACTCCGATGGACAGCATCATGGAGGTCATCGGTGGCAACTGCGAACCCAGCTGCTGGTAGAGGGTGGCGAACTGCGGGACCACAAAGGTGATGAGAAAGGTCATCATCACGATCAGCATGGCCACCAGCAGAGCGGGATAGACCAGCGAAGCCGCCAGCTTCTTGCGAAAACTCACCGCCAGGCGCTGGAACGAAATATAGCGGCCCATCACCTCTTCCAAATTGCCGCTCTTCTCGCCTGCCAGCAGCGTGGTGGTGTACACCTTGGGGAAAACCTTCTGCGCTTCGAACGACTCGGAGAGCAGCTCGCCGCCGCGCACCCGGTCGCGCACATTCTGCAACACGGAACGAAAGAAGAGGTTGCGCTGCCGCTTGATCAGCAGCTCCAGCGACTGGATGATGGGCAGGCCGGCATGGATCAAGGTCACGAACTGCTGGTTGAAGATGACGAACTGGTCCTGCTTGATCTTGCGCCGGCGCGGGAAACCCGCTTGGGCGGAAAACAGACCCTTGACCTTGACCGAATAAACCAGGAAACCCTGCTGCGCGAAGCGGTCGCGGACCTCGACCTCCGAGCCCCCATTCTCGGTTTGCTCGAGGACGTGGCCCCGCTCGTCGGCCATCTTGATCAGGTATTCGGCCATCGTTGAGAAGTTCCCTAGGAGAGGTTATCAGTAGTCTAACATTCGGAAGCCTTTACCCTTTAGCCGTTAGCCGTTAGCACCCTTGTCATCCCGAGATCCAAGCTAGTTTTCAGATTGTCATCCCGAGCGACGTGCGCAGCCAGGACCCGGAGGGACCTGCTTTCTTCCGAACGCTCACGAGCTCTTTGTGCAAATACCAACTGCTAAATCCTAAATACCAACCACTGGAAGCTGTTCCCTAACCCCTAGTCCCTAGCCCCTACTGCACCAACTCCCCTCCGGCCACGACCTCCGTTCCCGGCGGCGGAGTAAAGCGAAATTGTCCGTCTGGTATTTCGACGTTTTCCTTCTGCTGAAGAAAGCGAAATTCGGTGACCGAGCCATCGCGTTCTTCGACCACGATGCGCGCGATCAGTCCGTCGGGTGTCACTTCCAGCAGGGTCTGCTCAATAAAATCGCCCATTCCTTTCGGAACCCCACGCAGCACCACATCGCCCAGGTTGAGCGGCTTTTGATCGGGCGCCAGCGATAGCCCATCCAACTCTTTCTCCAGCTTGGTCTTGCCTAACAGATAACGCAGGGGCGACCGCAGATCGTCGAGCTGCTTGACGGGCGTGCGGCGGACCTGCTTCTCGCCCGGAACGTAAAACCACGCCGTGTGGCCGTCGGTGAGGAACAGCTTGGGGCGCGGCTGATCGTAGTCCCACCTCATGCGGCCCGGCTTCTTCATCAGCAGCGTCCCACTCTCGGTGCGGTTGATGCCGACGCCGCTATAGGTTTCGGTGAAGCGGGCCTCAAGTGTGCGCATGTGGTCGTAGCGCTGGTCCACCTTGGCGGCGAGGGCATGCACGCCGTGCTGAGCGACGAGGGGAGCTGAACCGAGCAGCAGAAGTAATACAACCGCGGCAGGATTGCAGCGGGATAGGACGCGAGCTGTCATCCTGGCGTAGCGCCCCCACCTTACTGAATCACCGGGCTGGTCACATCTGCCGGGCCGGAGGAGTTGTAATGGATCTCGCCCGCCTCGTCGGAGTAGAACCGGCGCTGCCCGGTGGTTCCGACCTGATCGGGCACGCCCGTGATGGTGTACGAGCGGATGGCGCCGTTCACCTTCTCGCCCGGCGTATAGGTGAAGGTGTAACCGCTCTTGCGGCCGCTGGCCAGGTTGTTGTCGAGGGTCCCCTCGCCACCGGTCTGCGTCGTACCTCCCAGCATGATTAAATCCGCCGTGAATCCCAAGTCCGGATGGCTGCTGGCATAGATCATTTCGCCTTCATTGATCGCTCGGATGCTGGCGATGGCGGAAGCCTCGTGCGCCGGGATAGTTGACTTCGTGAGCTTCGGTATGGTGAAGGCCGCGATGATCAGAATAATGGTTACGACGATCAGCAGTTCGATGAGGGTGAATCCCCGGTCTCGGTTACGTTTACGCATAACGGGCAACCTTTCTCAGCCGTCCTGGTCGGTCTAGCCGCGCTCTGCCGCCCGAATCCCGGCCTCCTGCCGGAGGGAACAATGCCCGGCGCCCGGACCTCGGCATTCCGCGGTTCACCAACCCAGCGGCTTACGTGGAGCTTAGAGGGTCGCTTTGGATTTCTTCTTCGGCGGCTTTTTGGCTTCGCGCTTTGGTGCGTTCTTATTTCCCATGCCCACAGCATCGCACAGATTTGCGGATGATGCGAGGGGTCAGCAACTCAAACTGTACCTCGACCCCCATTTTTTCCAGATCTAGAACCTGTAATTTGGACGCTGGCCGCCAGCAAAGGTATTGCTGCGGGGATTCTGAGGCAGCAGGAACTCGCTTCTAGACCTGCAAAATTCGCGTTCCCTCAGGGGCTGAAAGCTGACGGCTGAAGGCTGACAGCTTCTTCCTCAGCAGGCCAGGGAGTCGCGGCTGATCTTCAATCCGTTGAGATTGCCCAGCACGGTCACCGCGATGCGCTCCGGCTGGAACAGTTCGTTCGCCGATACCAAGATGCTTTCCACGGTCACTGCCTGGATGCGCTCAATGATTTCGTCCATGCCGAAAAAGCGGTCGTAGTACATTTCCTGCCGCGCCAGGTTCGACATGCGCGCCGTGCTCGACTCCAGGCTGAGCATCAAGCTTCCCTTCAACTGGTCCTTGGCGCGTTTCAACTCTTCGTCGGAGATGGGATTCAGTTTCAGCTGGCGAAACTCGTTGACGATGGATTGCACGACTTTAGGCGCCGACTCGCGCGAGGTGCCGGCGTACACTGACAGCAGCCCGGTATCGCGGAAGGGATTCAGCTCGGAGAAGATGGAATACACCAGCCCCTGCTTCTCGCGAACATTCTGGAACAGCCGCGAACTCATGCCTCCGCCCAGCAGCGTATTCAGAATGTACGACACATAGCGCCGCTCGTCACTGATGCGGTAAGACGGAACGCCCACGCAAATCTGCACCTGCTCCAGAGATTTCTTGTTGCGCAGAATGATGCGGGAATGGACCTTGGGCGGGCTGTCGTGCCAGCCATTGGAGCCCGCCGGCAACTGCCCGAAGCCGTGGCGCAGCAGTTCGACAAACTCCTCGTGGTTGACGTTGCCTGCCGCCGAGATGATCAGGTTGCCGGGAGCGAACTTCGCCGGATAAAAACCGTGGATGGCATCCCGATCGAAGCGCCGCACCGTCTCCTTGGTTCCCAGGATCGGCTTGCCCAGCGGGTGGTCCTTGAAGAAATTCTGGGTGAAGATCTCGTGTACCAGGTAGTCGGGATTGTCCTCATCCATCTTGATCTCTTCCAGAATGACGCCGCGCTCGCGGGTGATCTCGTTGGCGTCGAAGATCGGATGCAGGACCATGTCGCTCAACACATCCACCGCGATGGGCAGGTGTTCGTCCAGAACTTTGATGTTGAAGCAGATGGTCTCTTTGCCGGTAAAGGCGTCCATGTTGCCGCCAATGGAATCCACCTGGCGCGCTATGTCCTCGGCGGTGCGGTTGGTGGTGCCCTTGAACACCATGTGTTCGACAAAATGCGAAATGCCGTTCACCGTGGGATCTTCGTGGCGCGAGCCGGTCTTCACCCAGATCCCCATCGAGACCGAACGGATGTGGTCCATGTGTTCGGTCAGAATGGTGAGGCCGTTGGGCAATACCTCGCGTTTTATATTGCGGATTTCTTCCACCATTTGCTTACTTACTGCTCCACTCTGCCCTTCCTGACAAACATGGGGTGCCCCGTTCTAGCCCGGTTTTGGCTAGGGCGGGGACGTTCCTCTAAACCGAATCCGTACTTCTGCCCCTGTGGCTCCGGGGCCCTCGGGATAAAATGATCACTCGCTAAAATGAATCGGCAATTGCGAAAATGCCCGCAGCGTCGTCGGGCCATAGGAATCTAACCTAGTCAGCATATTGGATGCATGAGCACCCCGCAACATACCGAACTATTAGGCCTTACGATTCAGCAACTTACGGAGATTGCGGAAGGTTTCGGGCAACCGGCCTACCGCGCCCGCCAGCTTTTAGACGGTTTGTACCGGCAAAGGTGGCCGGGGCTGGACCACTTCACCATGCTGCCACTGGCCTTTCGGCAGCGACTAAGTGAGTCGGGCTACTCAGTTGGTTTACCCAGCATCGAGAAGAAGTTTGTTTCCACCGACGGGACGATTCGGTATCTGCTGGCGTTCGCCGACAGCCAGAGTGTCGAGACCGTGTGGATGCCCGACGGCGACGGCGGAGAGGCCGGCGATGGCTCCGAGGATGGAGATGCGGCGTTGCGCGAACAAGCATTCAGTCATCAGCATTCAGCACTCAGCAACGGCGAGCCGGTACCGGGCAGCATAGGCAAGGGTCCTTCGGTTGCACGCATCGCATCCGTGCAAACTCGGTTTCGCAAACTCGAAACTCGAAACTTGAAACTTGAAACTTTACCCCGGCAGCGCGCCACTATCTGTGTTTCCAGCCAGGTAGGCTGCGCCGTGGAGTGCGCCTTCTGCATGACCGCGCTGCTGGGGCTGAAGCGCAATCTAAGCGCAGGCGAGATCGTGGGCCAGATTCTCGCCGTGCTCAACGACCAGCAAGTCGAGCTGCAGCGCGACCGCGTCAACCTGGTCTTCATGGGACAGGGTGAGCCGTTCCTGAACTACGACAACTTTATGCAAGCCGTGCGCCTGCTGGTGGAAGCGGTCGGCATTCCCGAGTCGCGCATGACGGTCTCGACTTCGGGCATCGTGCCGCGCATCGCCGACTTCGGGGCCGAGACCGTGCGACCGAAGCTAGCGGTGTCGCTCAACGCTCCCAATGAAGCGCTGCGCACCGAGGTCATGCCGATCACGAAGAAGTGGACCATCGAGAAGCTGATGGCCGCGCTGCGCGAGTTCCCTCTCCGCAATCGAGAGCGGCTGACCTTCGAGTATGTCCTGCTCGGCGGCGTCAACGATGGCGTTCAGCACGCCCGCGAGATGGTTGACCTGATTCGCGGACTGCGCGCCAAGGTAAACCTGATCGCGCTGAATTCCGGCCCGGAGATTCCCTTTGCGACGCCGTCGGATGAGCGCGTGCTGGCATTTCAGAACGTGCTCACGCGCGCCGGAATTCCGGCGTTCGTCCGCCGTCCGCGTGGCCGCGACATCTACGCCGCCTGCGGCCAACTCAAGCACACCACAGAACTGGTGCAGGTCGGACTTTGAATCTGGGTGCCCCGTTCTAGTCTGCTTTCGGTTCGGGCGGGGACACTCGTACCTTTTTGGTCCTTCCCAATTTCGTGCAACGTCCGCCCCTCCCGGCACATCTAAACCTTGACAATGATTCACTCAAGTTCTATAGTCGGTTTGTTGTGAGGCTTGAGATGCAGTAAATTGCACTTATTATCAGTAACTTACAAGCTAGGAGGATGGCTGCAATGGGAAAGATTATCGGAATTGACTTGGGAACCACCAACTCGGTGGTGGCCGTCATGGAAGGCGGCGAGCCCAAAGTCATCCCCAACGAAGAAGGCGGGCGCACCACGCCATCGGTCGTGGGATTCACCAAGAACGGGGAGCGGCTGGTCGGCCAGGTCGCCAAGCGCCAGGCCATCACCAATCCGGAGAACACCATTTACTCCATCAAGCGCTTCATGGGCCGTCGTTTCGACGAAGTCAATGAAGAGATGAAGATGGTGCCCTACAAGGTGGTGCAGTCGGGCGATCACGTGGCCATCGTGGCGCAGGGCAAGGAATACACCCCGCCGCAAGTCTCGGCCATGATTCTGCAGAAGCTGAAGAAGGCCGCCGAAGACTATCTCGGCGAGACGGTGACGGACGCCGTGATCACGACGCCCGCCTACTTCAACGACGCGCAGCGCCAGGCGACCAAAGACGCAGGCAAGATTGCCGGCCTCGAAGTCAAGCGCATCATCAACGAGCCGACGGCGGCCGCGCTGGCCTACGGGCTCGACAAGAAGAAGGACGAAACCATCGCGGTGTACGACTTCGGCGGCGGCACCTTCGACATTTCGATCCTCGAAGTCGGCGAAGGCGTCATCGAGGTGAAGTCCACCAACGGCGATACGCACCTGGGCGGCGACAACATCGACCAGCGCATTGTGGACTGGTTGATCGACGAGTTCAAGAAGGACGAAGGCCTGAACCTGCGCGACAAGGGCAACGAGATGGCGCTGCAGCGTCTGCGCGACGGGGCCGAACGCGCCAAGATCGAGCTCTCCACCACGATGCAGACCGAAATCAACCTGCCGTTCATCACGGCGGATGCTAGCGGTCCCAAGCACCTGGTGAAGACGCTGACCCGCAGCAAGCTGGAAGAGATGGTGAAGGACATCATCGACCGCTCCATCGGCCCGTGCAAGGCTGCGCTGAAGGACGCCGGCATCACGCCTGACAAGATCGACGAAGTCGTGCTGGTCGGCGGCCAGACCCGCATGCCCCGCATTCAGGCGCTGGTGAAGGAGATCTTCGGCAAGGAGCCGCACAAGGGTGTAAATCCTGACGAAGTGGTCGCGGTGGGCGCTGCCATTCAGGGCGGCGTGCTGGGCGGCGAAGTCAAAGACCTGCTGTTGCTCGACGTGACTCCGCTGACCCTGTCGATCGAAACCATGGGTGGCGTGGCGACGCAGATGATCCCGCGCAACACGACCATACCGACCAAGAAGACGGAGATGTTCTCGACCGCGGCCGACAACCAGACATCGGTCGAGGTGCACGTGATGCAGGGCGAGCGTCCCATGGCGCGCGACAACCGCACCCTCGGCAAGTTCCACCTGACCGGATTGCCGCCGGCCCCGCGTGGCATGCCGCAGATCGAGGTGACGTTCGACATCGACGCCAACGGCATCCTGAACGTCAACGCGAAGGACATGGCCACCGGCAAGGACCAGAAGATCACCATCACGTCGTCTTCGGGTCTGAGCAAGGAAGAAGTCGAGCGCATGGCGAAGGACGCCGATGCCCACGCCGCCGAAGACAAGACCAAGCGCGAGGAAGTGGAAGCGCGCAACCAGCTCGACGGCATGGTGTACAGCATCGAGAAGATGCTGCGCGAGCACGGAGACAAGATCTCTGGGCAGGAGCGCAGCGATGTCGAGAACGCGCTGGCCGATGCCAAGAAGGCGCTTGAGGGCACCGACTCGGGTGCGATGAACAAGGCGCGCGAGAACCTGACTTCGGCTTCGCACAAGCTGGCCGAGGCCATGTACAAGGCGAGCTCGGCGCAAACGCCTCCAACCGGCGGTCCGCCGCCGGGAGGAGATGGACACGCCGCAGGTGGCGAGCACAAGAAGAAGGACGAGGGCGTAATCGACGCCGAGTACGTGGACGTGGACGAGAAGAAGTAACTAGCAGCTAGCAATTAGCAACTAGTTTCACGAGTACGGGGCGTGCAAGCGCCCCTGCTCACATGAGTTGTGATGCTGAGCGAGGACGCGACCCGCCGCGGCGGGTACGTCCGAGTCGGTTTTGGTTTTGCGAAAAGCGAACCGCGAAGAGCGAAAGGCGTGTATCAACAGTGCGATTTGAAGTGAACGGTCAGTCCTACATGTTGAGTTTTAACAACGGCGACGGACGCTGGTATCTGATCACCGCCGGCGCCGACGGCCGGATGAAAGCCATTCCGGTGATCAGCGATGAATTCGGCTTCGTCGCACACGCCGTCATTCCAATGGGCGACGGCGGCCAGGCTAGCATCAACTGATGCGATCCCACTAATTCGAAAACCGCGAATGAGTGGGGCACCCGGCTAGCTCGAAAGGATCGCACGTAATCTCATGCCCACCACCGCCAACAAAGACAAAGACTACTACGCCATCCTCGGGGTCAAGAAGACGGCCTCGGCGGACGACATCCGCAAGGCGTTTCGCAAGTTGGCGCGCAAGTATCATCCCGACGTGAATCCGGGCGACAGGTCTGCCGAGGAGAAGTTCAAGACGCTCTCCGAGGCCAACGACGTTCTCAGCGATCCCAAGAAGCGCAAGATCTACGACCAGGTTGGGTTCTACTCCGACAATATCGACGCGGCCACGGCGGAAGCCTACGCGCGCGGCGGTGGCCAGGCAGCAAGCCCCTTCGGTGGCAGCGCGGGCGGAGGCGGAACACGCACCTATACCCAGGAAGTTCCGTTCGACTTCAGCGGCTTCGACTTCAATGACTTTGCCGAGGGCGCGGGTGCGGCCGGACGCAAAGGCGGCGCGGGCGGATTCCGTGACATCTTCTCCGGCATCTTCGGCGGCGGGCGCGAGGCGCCGATGGCGCGGCCCGAAGCGGGCGAAGATCTCGAATACCAGGTGAACGCCGGCTTCTGGCAGGCGATCAAGGGCACCGAGATGCAGCTCACGATTCCCCGCCGCGATTTGTGCACCAACTGCCACGGCCAGGGCTTCCTGGAGCGCCCCGGCCAGTGTCCCGAGTGCCACGGTAAGGGACAAATCACGCAGAAGAGCGGCAGCATGAAGTTCAACGTGGTGTGCCCGCGCTGCGGCGGCAGCGGCAAGGACCGCACCCTGTGCCCGGTTTGCCACGGGGACGGCCGCATCGAGCACAGTGACGTGCTGAAGGTCCGTATTAAGCCGGGGACGCGGGACGGCCAGCGCATTCGCCTGCCGGGTCGCGGCAACGCCGGGACCATGGGCGCACCCGCAGGCGATCTTTACATCATTGTGCGGGTGGGTGAGCATCCGGTGTTCAAGCGCGAGGGTGACGATATTTATCTCACCGTGCCCGCCACCGTCAGCGAAGCGGCGCTGGGCGCCAAGATCGAGGTGCCCACCATCGATGGCCGGGCGCTGCTGAAGATTCCGCCGGGCACGCAATCTGGACAGAAGCTGCGCCTGCGGGAAAAGGGTGTTCCTTCGGTGGTCAAGGAAGGCGCACGGGGCGACGAGATTGTCGAGATCAAGCTGGTGCCTCCCAAGGTCAGCGACGAGCGCTCCAAGGAAATCCTGCGCGAGCTGGCCAAGCTGAATCCCGAAGATCCGCGGGAAGAGTTGTGGAAAAAAGTCTAGCAACTAGCAGCTAGCGGTTTCGATCTTCAGAACTACCGGGTTCCGCAAACAGCGAGGTTCGCAGACTGAATGCTGAGTGCTAAACACCAAATGCCGGTCGCCGATCTAATTCTCGAAACCTAACGGCTGATGGCTGAAAGCTGACGGCTGATAGCTGACTGCTATCGAGAGGACTATGGCCAAGCGTAAGAAGCAAGGCGCGTACATGATCAGCGCAGTGGCGGAGATGTACGACATTCACCCGCAGACGTTGCGCCTGTATGAACGCGAAGGCCTGCTGAAGCCGTCGCGCACCGAAGGCAACACCCGCCTCTACACCGACGAAGATATCGAGCGCCTGGAACTGATCCTGTCGCTGGCGCGCGACCTGGGAGTGAACATCTCGGGCATCGCCATCATTCTGCAAATGCGCGAGCGCATGGACGAAATGCAGCGCCAGATGGCGGGCTTCGTCAGCTACGTGCGCAATGAGGTGATGGCGCGCGCGCAAAACGCCGATCCCAGCCGCGGGGCGCTGGTGCCGCTGCGCCGTGGCATCGTCATCAAGCCGGAGAAGAAGAAGCAGTAGCCAGTAGCCAGTAGCCAGTAGCCAGTTGCCAGTTGTCAGTTGTCAGTCCCAGTTACTCTTGTCATCCTCAGGCCGCGACGAAAGAATCGCGTCTGAGTCGGAGGACTTGCGTTGTCTCCAGCGGCGTGACGGTACCGGCGAACTCTTTACACCACCACAACCTGCCTTTGCCACCGAATTCCTGCAACTGGCCCGTATTCACCAAATCCTAACGGAACCTTTCGCGAGTTCGCCCGTATATAGCAGCAGAACATGATCCGGTGACGCCGCAGGGCACGCCGGGCGCAACCTCAGGGTTTCCCGATAGCGCAATGCGATTGTCGAAGTGGAACCCGTTTTTCAAGGAGACACTATGGACGCGAAATACAACTGGCTGATCGACAACGGCGCGGTTCGCTTCACTCTCACTGCAGTAGCGTTTGCGCTCTGGATTGCCATGGCCGTGGGTTTGATGGAACTGGCGGTAAAAATCTAGCTGCAACCACTCCTGCCTGACTACCCGCCACCAATCGCGACCGCAGTCGCGACCCGAAACCCCGCCTATGAGGCGGGGTTTGGCGTTTTGAATGGGTGTTGCGGCAAGCGAACCGGGCGAACCCGCTGAACCACGCTGCCGGCAAACTAACGCCCACCGCATCGAAAGACATGGTGGGCGTCGCTGTTTCCAGCGAGATTTTCGGGGCAGCTACGCGCGCTTGGTATCTACTTCGCGCAGACGGGCGGCCTTGCCGCGCAGCGCGCGCAGATAATACAGCTTGGCGCGGCGCACATGCGCCGAACGCAGCACTTCGATCTTGTCGATGACCTTGGAATGGGTGGGAAAGATGCGCTCCACGCCCTGCCCAAAGCTCATCTTGCGCACCGTGAAGCTGGGCTGGTCTCCGTGGCTCTTGCAAATGACGACCCCCTCGAACGCCTGCAAGCGTTCCTTGTCGCCTTCCTTGATCTTCACGTGTACCCGGACGGTGTCGCCGGGCTTAAAGTCGGGTAGATCGGTGCGCCGCGTCTTGGCGAGTAGCCGGTCAATAATGGGTGAGTTGTTTGACATTTGTTCTTTTCCTTCCGTGTCACACGCCTCGCGGCGGCCAAAATAGCAACTAGCAATTAGCAACTAGCAATTAGCTCTTAGCATCCTGTCATCCTGAGCGAGCGCAGCGAGTCGAAGGACCCCCTATATTGCCCACTCACTTTCGACCCGCACGTTTTTCGACGGATCGCAGCAGAGTCGAGGGCCCAATCGCTGAGAATCTCTCCCGCTCGAACTTCACGCTCTTCCTTGCTCAGCCGCAATCTCGGCCAGCAACTTGCGGTCCTCTTTGCTCAATTCGGCATCGCGCAACAAATCGGGACGATTGCGCAACGTCTTTTGCAGCGCACTCCGGCGCCGCCACTTTCGGATCTCATCGTGGTCCCCGTTCACCAGTACCTCGGGGACCTGCATCCCGCGAAACTCTGCGGGACGCGTGTAATGCGGGTAATCCAGCAATCCGCCGGACCCGCACGTCGAACTCGGCGGCCCGCCTGAAACCTTTTCTTGTTCCGCCGCAACCGACGCGGTAAACGATTCCTGCTGCGTCGAGGCCGCGTTGCCGAGCGCGCCGGGAAGCAACCGCGTCGTCGTGTCCACGATAATGGCTGCCCCCAACTCCCCGCCGCTCAGCACGAAATCGCCAACCGAAATCTCCCGATCGGCAAGGTGCTGGCTCACCCGCTCATCCACACCTTCGTAACGTCCGCAGATGAGCACCACGCGTTCGCGCGTCGTCAAGTCCTGCGCTATCGCCTGGGTGAACAACTCGCCCTGGGGCGAAAGCAGTACCACGGTCTCGCGCGAATCGGCGCGCATCCGCTCTTCACGCGGTGAGACACCGAGCGATTCCAGACATTCGAAGATGGGCTCGGGTTTGAGCACCATACCCTCGCCGCCGCCGAACGGCCGGTCGTCCACCGTGCGATGCCGATCGTGCGTGAACGCCCGCAGATCGTGAATGCCAATTTCAATGAGCCCGGCTTCGCGCGCCTTGCGCACAATGCCGTAATCCAGCGGCCCGCGAAAAAAGTCCGGAAAAATCGTCAGAATCTCGAACTTCATTCGGGCCTCCCCAATTCGCGCTCTGGGCGCATGGGGATTTGATCTCATTTCCTTCGCTTGCGGCGAACGCCCGCCGATCGTGATTCGTCGGCTTCGGTCTTTTGCCGCCGCTTCTCTTCCCCACTCAGCGGAGAATCCAATGCCAGCAGTCCCTCGGGCAACTCCATCTCGATCCGCCGCTGCGGGAAGTCAACAGACTTCAGAAACTCTTCCGCGTACGGAACCAAAACTTCTTGCTCAGCGCCAATCTTCGCTCGCACAACCAGCAGCGGAGCCTCGCCTGCCCCAAACTGCACTTGGCTGACAGTCCCAAGCAGTTGCTGACCGTCGGCATTCCTTATCCACACTTCGCAGCCGACGACATCGCTCACATACGTCGCGCCCGCTTCCAACTCGGCGCGCTGCTCGAACGGAACCTGCAATTCCAGACCGGCAAGCTGCTCGGCATCGCTGATACTCTCGACGCCGCCAAACTTCAGCACCACGCCGCCCTTGTGAAACCAGTGCTCTTCAAGCCGCAAGTCGCGGCGGCTACCGTTTGCCGCCAAGCCCGACAACTGCCTGCGTTCCTGGAAGCGCTCAGGAAAATCCGTGTGCAACTCCGCCATAACTTCGCCGCGCCGTCCTTGCGGACCGAGCACACGAGCAATCGTAATGAAGTCGCCGGCTATTCCACGATCTCCAACTGATACCGCTTGCGCGTGCGCAAGCTGGCCGCATTCACAATGGTGCGCAGGCTGCGGGCCATGCGTCCCTGACGGCCAATCACCCGCCCCAAGTCGGTCTCGGCCACAATCAGTTCCAACACCGTCTGGCCGCCTTCGTCAAAGGCTTCCACGGTCACCTCGTCAGGCGCTTCCACTACCGCCTTGGCCAGATGTTCCACCAACGCAACCATGTTCACGCTGCTTGTCATAGCTCAGGCGGCTCCCGTTGTTTGACGTTAGCTTCGAACTGCACGTTAGGCAGCGGTCGGAGCTGGGGCGCTGGCGGCGGCCTTGTCCACCAGCTTCTTTACGCGGTCAGACAACTGCGCGCCCTTGCTGGTCCAATACGCAATGCGCTCGCCCTTCAATTCCACGCTGGCGGGATTGGTGCGCGGATTATAGGTGCCGACCACTTCCACCGAGCGGCCATCGCGCGCACGGTCCTTCTCGATTACCACAATGCGGTAGTAAGGCTGTTTGCGCGCACCGCGGCGCGAAAGGCGAATCATCAACACAGAAGCTGCTCCCTTTCCTGCTCGGCAATGTCCACACGTGTGCGCATTCCCTCCCCAAGCTAGGACAACGGATTTAGTTGGGAGCGCTGGGAAGCGCCGGTGGCACAAATTCCCTCAGGCGAGATGATCGAAGTCCCCGACAGCGTCCGCCGTGGCGGACTTTTCGGGCGGGTGCTCCAGCGAACCACATCTTCGCTCCACACCCCAACGAACGCAGCCAGGCGTTCCTTGGACCCCCGCTACTTACACCCCATCAAGCACCACTGCGATGCTTGCCAGGGCCCCGCTACTGGAGGCAAAGACCTATTATTGCTTACCGTTACGCTCTTTGGCAAGCGCGAGCTGGTGCTAGCGTGGCCCAGTGGCCGGTTTGGCGACCATCCGGTAGTCAGCTCATCCGTGACTAGTCGTCCAGCCTTGCGTTCCCCTCATCCCTAAAATGTGTGTAACTTTGTTCGATCTGCAGCGTACTGCTTTATGGACGCCAAGAGAAACAATGCGAAAGGACCGCAGCTCCAGGAGGGCAAAGCCACGCAAATGGAGGGGCCGGATCTGGAGAGCGTAATCGAGCGCGCACAAGGCCACGATGCCGAGGCGCTGGGGGAGATCTATCGCCTCTATGTCCGGCGCGTATTCGGCTTGTGCCGTTACATGCTGGACTCACGGGAGAGCGCAGAAGATGCCACCAGCGAAGTCTTCCTCAAGCTACAGCGCTCCATCGAGAGCTACGACGGCTCAATACCGTTCCCCAGGTGGCTGCTGCGGGTGGCTGGCAACCAATGCATTGACGCTTTGCGGCGCCGCAAGCGTGGCCGGCAGGTGATTGTGGAAGTGGAAGAAGGAGTCGCGGTCCTCGAGGCAGCCAGCTCGGAGCCGTCGCCCCTGGGTGCGGTCCTCAGCACGGAAGAAAGGGCGCAGGTGCGGGATGCCATTGCACGTCTGCCGGAGAACTATCGCGTGCCGCTGGTCCTGCGCTATTACGGCGAATTGAGCTATGACGAGATCGCACAGCAGTTGGGCCTGCAGAGGAACTACGTGGCGGCGTTGTTATTTCGCGCCAAGCAGGAGCTGCGCCGGAAACTGGGCCACAGGAGCAAGTGATCATGGAATGTTATTCGGAACAGATCGTCTCTATCTTCGTGGACGGTGAACTGGCGGTGGAGGAGGCGCGGCGCCTGCGCGACCATCTGGCCACCTGCCGGCGCTGCCGGCAACTGTTGGACGCATTACGCGCGGAGAACCGGGTGCTGAGCGAAAGCCTGCAAGAGCTTCCGGAAGAAGCCGCCAGCCCGGCGGGCTCCCCCCATTTGCCGTGGTCTTTGGGGTGGGGTGACGTGGTGGTCGTGGCCGCGGTGCTGGCGGTAGGTTCAATCGTTGTCGGCTGGATCGATAAGCTGAGCGTTCCGGAAGCGTTGCAGTGGCTAAATCCCTTCAGTTTAAACGGCCGCACGAACCTGATCTTCAACCTTTCTTATTACTTTGCACACGGAGGTGCTGCCATGCTGGGTGATTATGCTGCTGTCGTTGGGAAGTTCTTTTTGCTGTTGCTGTTGGGCGGCAGCGCACTGCTGCTGGGACGCCGCTGGCGGCCACGCCAACCTGGGCTGCGCCTGCTGATCGTGCTGCTTGCCTTGTCGTTGCCGGGCTCTGCCTTGGAGCGGCGTCACGGTGAGTTCGTCACCGTAGCGGCGAACCAGACTGTAGACGACACCCTTTTGGCCACCGGCAACATTGTGCGCGTGGAAGGCGTCGTCAATGGGGACTTGCTGGCTTTTGGCGAGTCGGTGGAAGTGCGCGGCACCGTCAAGGGAGACTTGGTGAGTTTTGCCAAGAGAACCGTGGTAAGCGGGACCGTGGAAGGCAACATTTACAACTTTTCGAATTCCCTCGACCTGGACGGGCAATTGGGCCACAACATCTACGGGGGAATGCAATCCTTGCGTGTGAATGACCGGGGTCGCGTGGGCGGCGGTATCCTGGTGGGGGCCGGCGATGTCAGCCTGGAGGGTGGGGTGGATCGCAGCGTGACCATGTACGCCGGCAATGCCGACGTGAGCGGCAGCATCGGCCGCGAACTGGCCATGACCGGGGACAGCCTTACCCTGACTAACAGCTCCCGGGTCGGCGGCAACCTGAGCGTTCGCGTGCGCCAGCTGAAAAACGTGCACATCGCCGACGGCGCTACGATTACCGGCGCACGTGACATCCAGGTGCGCGTGCGGCAGAGCCATTTCACGCGCCCCAGATTCTACTTCTACCGAGCTGTCTGGCTGGCTGCCGCCATGCTGGTGGGATGGTTGGGCCTGCTTCTGTTTCCCGGCTTCTTCCAGGCCAGCACCCACGCGGTGGGCTCAGGCTGGCGCAGCCTCGGGCTTGGGGTTGCGGTCCTGGCGGGCGTGCCTGTGGCCATGATCTTGATGGCCATCACGCTGGTTGGCCTTCCGGCTTCGCTCATGTTGCTCGCGGTGTATCTGATTGCCATCTACCTGGCAAAGATTTGGGTTGCCGCATTCCTGGGCCACATACTTCTGAAATCACCTGGGACGACTAAGAGCGATTGGCTGCTGGGACTACTGGTGGGCCTGCTGATCCTCACCATCGTCGGCTTCATCCCGTATCTGGGCGGGCTGGTCCGCTTGGGTGTGGTTTGCGTGGGTTTGGGAGCGTTTGCCTGGCAGCTTTATCGGGCTTCACGACCGCCAATGACGATCTGAAAAAGCCTCCTGAGGTTGGTCGAGGCCAGGCAAGATCTGACGATGGCATCCGGGAAGGGACGACTCGTGGGGTGGCCGTAAGATCGCCATTTCAGCCGCGACCCCTTCACCTAGCAAGTCACGGGCAATCTGGAGACTGACCCACCGCCTGTTCTTGGACGTGTGACTCGCTGGCGCGAACCACCCGCCTAAGGGTATCTTCTTCGATGGCTCTTTACGGCCCAACGCCTCCGCTGTGGCAATCGGAGCAGTTCACTGCGGTCAGGTCCCCGATATCAACCGGGTGCTTGAAGATTTTGGCGGGCAACGAGGCGACCTCTGTGCCGCTTTCCTGCTGCTCCAGCACGGTATGGCAAGAGTTGCAGTCTTTGCTGATGACCTTGCCATCCTTGCTCACGTGATTACCGTCGTGGCAGCGGAAGCAGCCCTGATAATAGAAGTGCCCAATGTTGTTGGGATGGGTCTTCCAGTCCACCTTCATGTACGGAAAGAAGGTGGTGCTGTAGATGCGCTGCAGTTCGACGACCGCCTCCTTGATGCTGTCCGGCTTGGCCGATGCGATCTGCGGATACTTCTCCTGGTAAAACTTTGGGACCTTCTCGGCGATGGCCTCCAGGGCTTCGTCCGTGGTCTTGTAGTCGGCGGTCAGCACCTCAACGCCCTGCTGCTTGATGAACGGCAGGGTGACATCGATGGTGCGCTCGGTAATCGCCCGGTCCACGGAAAGATCGGGTGGCACGTAAATATGCGATGGGCGGTTGTGGCAGTCGATGCAGTCCATGCGGCGCTTCACCGCTTTGTCGATCTGGGCCTGGGTTGGCGGATTGTCCTTCGTGACATATTCGGTAATGTGTCCTTGCCGGTCTTCCATGCGCACCCAGGGAATCACCTGCCGTTGCTCATCGGTGGCAAAGTAGGTGAACTTGTAGGCGATGTTCATGTGCCAGTGGATGCCTCCGCTGACCCGGCCGAGGCTGGGGTCGCCGCCGCCGGTCTTGATCAGCAAGCGGATCACGCGCGGCGTGTTCTGCTCATCGCTGCCGTAATGGGTGAAGGTCTTAAGCTGCGCGCCCCAGAAGAACTTGGGCCAGTGGCATTGCTCGCAGGTTTGCTGAGCGGGGCGAAGGTTCTGCACCGGGGTGGGGATGGGCCGGGGATAGGTGCCGAGCGTGGTGTAGTAAACCTGACGCAGGCCCGACAGCTTGGACTTCACGTACCAGCTCGCACCCGATCCGACGTGGCATTCGACACAGGCCACACGCGCGTGCGGCGAGGCCTCATAGGCCGTGAACTCGGGATGCATAACGGTATGGCACAACTCGCCGCAGAAATCCACGGAATCGGTGAACTCGTAAGCCTTGTAGCTGCCGACGGAACTGACCAGCGCGAAGATCACCACGAAACTGAGCAGAAAGGCGAAGGTACTGCGTTGCGCGGGATTGTTGAGATCGAGCCGCGGAAAATGGGGCGGCGCACCGACGGCGCGCAGCCGCCGCCGCCGTTCGACTACCATCCCGATGGGGACCAGAATGAGCCCGAAAACCAGGAATCCCGGCGCCACCATGTAGGCGAGGATGCCGATGTAGGGAGACGGCTGGCTGGCCAGAAGGTCAATGAGAACCAGCAAAACGATGTTGGCGACCGCGACGGCGGCCAGCGCCAGACCGATCAGGCTGAGGGGATTGCGAATGAGATTTTGCGCAACTGGCGGATGATCGCGTAGAGGGTCCCTCTGCGTGTCCTCAGTCATTTATTTGATTGTCCCTTCTTCGCCTCACCCCTGTGCAAATCACGCACCTTCAGGGTCGCAAATTACCATAATAAAATCGGGTTGCAATCCCAAAAAACCGAACGTGCCGCTTACCTCACCTCAAACTGGCAGGCTTTTTTTCAGGCCTGCTTCCTAACTTGCGACCTTCTCGTCTTCCTCGGTCACGGTCGCCTCCACCGGCTCTGCTTCCTCTTCCTCCGAACCCGTGGACCGCTTAATCGCAAGCCGATCAAGAGGATGCTCATGCTCATGGGCCTCAACCGACATTTTGCCATCATACCAAGCCCAATTCATGGGATAAGTATCGGGATCGAAGATCACGCCATAGAAATGCCATACGATAATGGCTAAGGTGGCCAAAATGGCTTCATACCAGTGGATGGTGAGCGCGGCATCGATCCACCAGCCCGGCACCCGATTGCCCACACCGACTCTGAACCACACCATCAATCCGGTGCTGGCCATCACGAATATGCCCCACACCAAGGCCCAGTATTCAGCCTTCTCGGCGTAAGTGAAGCGGCGGAACAGGGGGCGCTGGTCGCTACGCCCCAGGTAGTAGCGGAATGCGTCACGAACGTCGGTGACGTCCTTCCAGTCGGGCAGCATATCTTTGATCAGGCGGCGGCCGTCCGCGGTCTTGACCACATACCACAGATGGAACAGGCTGACGGCGATCAGCACCACGCCGGCCACTCGATGGACGCGGCTGCGCACCGCCTCGTTGACGAACACGACCGCCAGCCACGAGGACGGATAATGCAAGGCAAAGCCGGTCAGCACCAGGATGAAGAAGCTGCACAGCAGGGTGAGATGCTGCACCCGCTGTCCCCGCGTCATGCGCAACAGAATGCGGGACCGTCCGATGCGGTGCAAGATGAGCTTCTTGCGGAAGACGATCAGATTATGCAGCACCATGCCGCCAATGACGCCGAGGATCATCCAGATATAGAACTTACGGATATAGCCAATCGCCTTGCTGCCGAAATCGGCTTTCGCCAGGTGGTCAGAATGCACTTTGAAGCTGATGAATTTCTCGTTGGCCCCAGGATGACATTGCCCGCAGGTCTTGGCCAGGTTGGCATGATTGATGGTGGAGCGGGGATCGCTGGAAGGCAAAATATTATGGACGCCGTGGCAACTGGCGCAATTGGCCACCGTCGTTGATCCCATCCTCGAGGCCATGCCGTGATAGCTGGACAGGTAGCTGTTGACCTGGCCCGAAGGCATGCCAAACTCGTTGGACAGACGCACGCTGCCATGGCACTGGGCGCAGGTGTTGCCCACATTGGCCGCAGCCACCGAGGAATTCGGATTGGAGGGCGCTTTGATGGTGTGAATGCCGTGGCAATCGGTGCACACCGGCGCCTGCCAGTTGCCCCGCGTGATCGCCTGGCCGTGGATGCTTTGCATGTACTCCTGCTTGATGTCCTTGTGACACTTGCCGCAGGTGACCGGAACGTTGAATTTGCTGATCGGCGACTGGGGATTGGTGGCGGGCAGAATATCGTGCTCCCCGTGACAATCCGTGCACACCGCGGCCTTGTCGAAACCGGCAGCCACGGCTTTACCGTGAACACTTTGCTGGTACGACACGAAGGGAGCGGAACTTATGCCGCTCGATTCCATGACGAACTTCTGTCCGTGACAGGCGCCACAGGTCCGCGGAATGTTGCCCCGAGCTACTTTTGAGTTGGGATCGCTGGCCGGCAGAATTTCGTGCACGCTGCCGTGGCAGTCCTGACATTTCGCGACATTGCTGTTGCCTGCCGCACCCGCCTTGGCGTGAACGCCGTGACTGTAAGCGGTCTGCTGGTCGGCATGGCAGGTGGCGCAGACTGGCTTGGCGGGCGTGGGATCGTGGGGGAACGCCGTGATGTCTTTGTGACAATCGGTGCAGCCGAAGACGCTGTGCACTGAGGCCTTGAACTTCGCGTCATCCACATGCAAGCTGACTGGTTTGCCGTTCTCCTCTTTGCTGAGAGTGGAATCGCTATGGCAGGCCAGGCACTCCTCGTTGCTCATCTTGGGGGTGGTCTTGGCCACCGCCCCCGTGCCGAGCAGCAAGGCAATAAAGAAAACCATAGCGCAACGCTTCACCGCAACCCTCGCTTTCGCCGGACGCGGCAGCTAGGTCGCGTCCCTTACTAACATCGCCGATAAGGGCGGGAAGGGGCAGTGAGTGCACGCACGGGCGGGTGTGATTGAGGTCACACCCCGGGGCGCTTCTCACCGCAAGACGTGAGCGGCATCACCAACTCGATGCCCATTGCGGCGTGAAGAATGGTCCAATGTTCGGGCTGGGGGAGTGCCGGTTAGCGCATTCCAGGAAAGGCCGAGGCCGTATTGCGCGCACCAAACAAAAAGCCCGCGAGAAGATCGCGGGCCGACGGGGTAATCCCCGGCTTTAGACCAGCAAAGCCCGGGGACGGAACATGATGCGCGGCCGCCGCGTGCGTATCATGCCAATGGTGCGGACGCGCTCGTAGGCCCCATGCAGGTCCTGGCTCAACATGCGCACGATTTGCAGGCAGACCTCGCGATGGTCCCGCAAGAACTTCAGCAAATCTTTTCTGCGCACGAAAACCACTTGCGAGCTGTCCAGCAATTCTGCCGTGACCTCGTAAGGGGTATTGGACAGGGCAGCCCCCAGTCCCAGCACTTCTCCAGGGCCGGCGATGCGCAAGGTCAGCCGTTTTCCAGTATCGGAGCAAATGGACAGCTTGGCCCGGCCATCGCACAAAATGTAAATGCCGCGGACCGGCCGCCCCTCGGCGAACAGGACCGTGCTCCTGGGGTAAGCGGTGAGCGATTTGATCTCGTCGAAAGATTTCAACGACTCCGCGGGCATGTCGCAAAAGAGCCGGTCGGGACGGAAATCGCAGGTCAAGCAACTCGACTGAATCATGCTCTCCATAATCGAGTTAATACGTCTCCGTCCCCTTGCAATGCAGTGATTGCAGTCACTGATTTCCGTGACCTTGTTCACACCAGGCTGGCCAGTTGCTCTTCGGGGCTTAATCCGGAAATAGCGGCAACAGCGGTCAATTCGCGTCCGGAGGTGGTGGTGCGAGGCCGCAATCGGCAGTAATCATTACCCTTTAGCTCACTGCGTAATGGCCAGTGCCTTCAGCGCTGCCTTGTTGCGGATCAGCAGAGTCGAACCTTTGGCCTGGACAATCTGGCGGCGTTTCAAATCGGCAAACAAGCGGGTTACGGTCTCACGCGAGGTGCCAATCATCTGCGCGATCTCCTCGTGGGTCAGGGCCAGCTTCACCCGCGGCTCCGCTTTCGCGGCTTCGCCGTTCTTGGCACTCCACTCCAACAGCAGCTTCGCCAATTTCTCGGCTGCGGAGTGCGAAAGGCCTAGCGAGCGGATCTCGCGGCACGCGGTGTTGTATTTTTCGCTCAATTGCTCGGCTACCCGCAGGCAGGCATCGGCGTGTTCCTTGAGAAAACGCAGGAAGTCTTCGCGCTTGACGAAGTTCACCTGGCAAGGATCGACGGTCTCGGCGGTCAGCTCGTAGGGCTTGCCGCTCACCGTGGCGCTAAGGCCCAGCACTTCTCCCGGTTCGGCAATCTTCAAGATCAGCGTCTTGCCATCGGTGGAGCAAATGGAGAGCTTGACCCGGCCCTTGCACAGCACAAAAATGCCGCGCGGCGTCTGGCCCTCCACGAACAAGACCGCGCCCTTCGGGTAGGCAGTAGCGTATTTGACGGATTCAAAGGTCTGCAAAGCCGCCGGCGGAAGATCGCAAAATATGTGTTCGGCCCGCATCTTGCAAGCCAGGCAGCTTTCTATGATGTCCAAGCCATATGGTGTAAGCACGACGACCCCCTGTACTTCAACTCATATCCCCGCGTCATACGGCCGGATTGCGCGTGCAACCGCGCTTCCGGGTGGAAACCCTGCTCTGCCGCCGTATTCCCTGCCCGCACTTGCGTGTGTGCGGGCGGTCACCCAACGAGGTGATCCGCTAAACTGCGGGGGACCCTCATGTTTAGGGCTCCAGGGCGTTCTGGCATGGTTGCGGCGCTCAAGGTTTTACACCAGATACAATCCAGCGGAACACTCCTACCGCACACCCAACAAGTACACAGATCACAATGCCTTGTGACATGTAACGGCCGGGGGCAACGGGCAGCGGCCTTTTCGGGCAAGATGGTCACCGAGGCCGGTTGAAGAAATTGCGCCCCACGCTGGTGACCTGTGACGGCCGGGGGCCGCGGGGCAACGGCCCTTTCGGGCAAGCTCGTAACAGATGGGCTGGCCTGCTAAAGAAATTGCGCCCGACGGTGGGGTTACCGAAAGGTACACCCCACGTGGACCGCTTATAGCTTCAGGGTCTGCTGCCCCCTCTGCCAGTTGCAGGGACAGAGTTCGTCGGTTTGCAGCGCGTCCAGAACGCGCAACACTTCCTGAGGATTGCGCCCCACCGAAAAGTCCGTCACATAAACGAAGCGGATGACATTCTCCGGATCAAGGATGAAGGTGGCGCGCCGCGCTACGCCTGCCTTCTCATAGAGAATGCCCAGTGCGGACGATAGCTCGTGCTGGCTGTCGGAGAGCATGGGAAAAGGCAGGTCCTTCAGGTCCGGGTGACTGTTGCGCCAGACCAAATGGACATACTCGGAATCAGTGCTGACGCCCAGGACCTGCGCATCGCGGTCCTGGAATTCCTGGTTCAACTTTCCGAAGGTGGCGAGCTCAGTCGGGCAGACAACCCCTAAATCCTTCGGCCAGAAAAAGACTACTTTCCACCAGCCCCAGTAGTCGTTATTGGTAAGGGTTTTGAAGGCGGCGTCTTTGTCGGTGCCCACGGTTGCAGTAAGACTGAAATGAGGGAACTGCTCTCCTACGCCTAGCATTTCGTATCATCTCCGTTCGAATTTCGAATATAGCTTAAGACCGCTTGGTTTCTGCCGCCGTGCAGGCCTTGCAGATGCCCTGCACTTCGATAGTAAACTTTTCCAGCCTGAAACCCGAAGGCAGTTTGGCGCGCAGTTTCACCGGGGCCAGGGAATCGAAGTCCAAATCGGTAATGGACCGGCAACGCGTGCAAACCAGATGATGATGGGGATGGCGATTGGCGTCGATGCGCCAGGGGCCGTGATGAGGGCTGACCTCGCGCAGCATACCGGCGTGCACGAAGGTCTTGAGATTTTTGTAAACCGTCGCGAGTGAGATCGACGGCAAGTCTTGTTTTACCTGCTCGTAGATCTCCTCCGGCGAATAATGCCCGGGTCGTGACACCAGCGCCTCGTAGATTTTTTGCCTCTGGTGTGTCGCCGCCAGGCTGTGTTTTTGGCACAACCGGCGAAACTCGTTGTAAGTCTCCCGGCGCATACTTATCAGATGATAATAGTTATTAAAGGATTCAGAATGTCTGTGTCAAGAATTTTCACCACAGAGGCACGGAGGACATGGAGAAAATTTTGAAGTTGTCATCCTGAGCGCAGGAGGCGTCCGCGACAGCGGACGCCGACGAAGTCGAAGGAACCCTTAGGTGGGCGAACTATACAATCAACTTCTCATGCCTTTTCGTCGCCTCTGCGTTTTCTGCGGTTCCTATACGGGCCGCCGTCCGGCCTATCGCGCGGCCACCGAACAGCTTGGACTGTTGCTGGTCGAGTGCGGAATCGAACTGGTGTACGGCGGTGGAAACATCGGCCTGATGGGCGTTCTCGCCGACACCATACTGGTGAGAGGTGGCCGCGCGATTGGCGTGATTCCCGAGTCGCTGATGGCGAAGGAGGTTGGCCATACCGGCCTCACCGAGTTGCACATTGTGAGCTCCATGCATGAGCGCAAGGCGGTGATGTCCGACCTCGCCGACGGTTTCATCGCGCTGCCTGGCGGCTTCGGCACGCTCGAAGAGTTCTGCGAGGTCGTGACTTGGTCCCAGCTCGGCCTCCAGTCCAAGCCTTGCGGCCTGCTTAACGTAGCGAACTATTACGCTCCTCTGCTGGAGTTGTTTGACCACGCCGTGCGCGAAGGCTTCTTGCGCGAAAAGAACCGGAGGCTGGTGCTGGATGACGAAGATCCGGCGCGGCTATTGGAAAAGCTGAAGGTATTTCGCTCCGAGCCTACTGCGAAGTGGATTGAGCGCGAGGAACGGTAGCACCTAGCGTTCCGTTGAAGTGGTTAGGATTTCTGCAGCATGTCCGCCCACTCCCGCCGCTTCTCGGCTTCCGATTTCGTGAACACACCTGGAATCCGCGTGCCGCAGTTTTCGCAGCAGCCGTTCTTCAGCCGGTTCGACATCACCGAGTGCCACGACCGCGTGATCACGACCTGCTTGCATCCCGGACAAATCGTGTTCGCGCCATCGGAGAAGATGTTGCCTTCATAAACGTACTTCAGTCCCATCCGCATGGCCAGCTTGCGCGCCCGATGCAGTGTCTCCGGGGGAGTTGCCGTCTTGTCCTGCAATTTGAAATCGGGGTGAAACGCGGTGAAGTGCAGCGGCACGTCGTCGCCCAGGTTCTCCAGCACCCAGCCGCATAGCTCCTGGAACTCCGTGTCGCCGTCGTTCAGCGTTGGAATAATGAGATTGGTGATCTCAAACCACACGCCGGTTTCATGACGCAGCCACTTCAACGTGTCCAGCACCGGCTGCAAGTGGGTCAGCGTGATCTTGCCGTAAAACTCTTCGGTGAACGCTTTGAGGTCGATGTTGGCGGCGTCGATGTAGCGATAGATATCGAAGAACGCCTCGCGCGTGATGTAGCCATTCGAGACCATCACCGTGTTCAGGCCGGCGCCGTGGGCCTCGCGCGCGATGTCGATGACGTACTCGCCCCAGATGGTCGGCTCGTTGTAGGTGAACGCGATGTGGGGCGCGCGATGCTCCAGCGCCACTTCGACCACGTTCTCCGGACTGAGCGTCAGCGCGTTGACCTGGTCGGACTTGGCCTTGGAGATGTCCCAGTTCTGGCAGAAAGAACAACCCATGTTGCAGCCGGCGGTGCCCATGGAAAGGATCTTCGTGCCCGGGAAAAAGTGGTTCAGCGGCTTCTTTTCGACCGGGTCCATCGCGACGGCGGCTGGCCGCCCGTAGCCGAGTTGCAGCAGGCGTCCGCCTTCATTCTTGCGGATGAAGCAGAAGCCGCTCTGGCCTTCTCCGATGTGGCAGTGCCGCGGACAGAGGTAGCAGTGGAGACGGCCGTCGGCCATTGTCTCCCACCAGCGCGCCTCGTGAACTTGGGGCTGCACGACTGTTAACTGCATAGTAACTGCTTCTCCCTAATTGTACCGCCGAACCGCGATCGGAGACCATGCTTCTCGAGCGAACTCCGCCCATGAATTCTCCGCGCACGATCTTCCCTCCGAGACAGTCACGCCACCCGGTGATACGGGTCATACCGCAAGGCGCGACAGCGGGCTACATTCGTCTTGCGGGGATGTCGCACCCGCAACCCGAGGGAGCACCATGACCACTCCAGTAGAGGAACTACCGCGCACTCAAACAGCCAGCACCGTTGTCCTGGATGGACATTCACTGAAAATCGAAGATGTGGTGGCCATTGCCCGTGACCGCCACGCCATCGGGATGCATCCGGAGGCCGTCGCTCGAATCAATAAGTGCCGCGATCTGCTGGAGCGCAAGATGCGCGCACGCGAAGTCATGTACGGCGTGAACACCGGCATCGGCGAGTTGTCCGAAGTGATTCTGACCCCTGAACAGTCGGAAAAGTTCCAGCAGTATCTGCTCTATTCTCACGCCGCGGGCTGCGGAGAGCCGTGCGCGGAAGAGGACGTCCGTGCGGGAATGATTTCCCGTCTCAACACGCATTGCTGGGGACATTCGGGCATCCGCAATGAGATTGTGCAAACCCAGGTTGCGATGTTGAACGCAGGCGTCACCCCGGTCGTCTGTCAGAAAGGTTCGGTGGGCGCCTGCGGCGATCTTTCGCCGATGGCGCAGATGGCGCTCACCCTGATGGGCGAAGGCGAAGTGTTTTACCGGGGCAGGCGGCTACCGGCGAAGCAAGGCATGCAGGAAGCGGGAATTCCCACGGTCGTCTTTCGCGAGAGGGATGGCCTGGCCACCATCAATGGCTCCGATCTCATGACCGGCATCGGATGCCTGGAAGTGTTCGACGCGGTGCGCTGGCTGAAGACCCAGGAGGTCGCGCTGGCGATGACACTCGAATCGCTGAACGCCAACATGATGGCCTATGATCCCCGCATTCATGCGACCCGCGGTTACCCCGGAGCGCAGGAGTGCGCCGAGAACATTCGCCGGCTGACGGAAGGCTCTGAGCTGTTGAACTTGCCCGGCAAGAAAGTGCAGGATGCCTATTCCCTGCGCTCCAGTCCGCAAGTGGTCGGGGCCGCCAAAGACGCCTTCAAGTGGGCGCGCTACATGCTGGAGATCGAACTCAACCACGCCGCCGATAATCCCACTTTTTTCCCGGATGAGGAGTTGGTGCTTACCGGCGCAAATTTCCAAGGCACGCCGATGGCGTTTGCCCTGGAGCTGGTCGGCATGTCGGTCACCACGGTGGCGGCACTCTCCGAGCGCAGGCTCAACCGCTTGATGAACCCGCACCTGTCCATGGGCCTGCCGGCATTTCTGACCAGGGGCGCCGGAATGTTCTCGGGGTTGATGCTGTCGCAGTACACTGCCGGAGCCTTGATTTGCGAGAATCGCGTGCTCAGCCACCCCGCCGCTACCGGCTCCATACCGGCCGCCGCCGACCAGGAGGATTTCGTCTCCATGGGCATGACCACAGCCATCAAAACGCGGCAGATTATCGAGAACGCGTGGACGGTGGTGGCGATCGAGTTGATGGCGGCGGCGCAGGCCTTCGATCTGCGAGCTCCGGTCAGGCCGTCACCGGCCTCGCAGGCGGCCTACGACCTGGTCCGCCAATATGTCAGCAGGCTGGATGAAGACAGGCCGCTGTATGAGGACATCAACACTCTGACGCGCGTTGCTAAGGAAGGGGCCATACTACAGGCGGCGGAAGAGGTGGCCGGAAAGCTGAACTGAGGCAGTGCGTCGGAAAAATGGACGGTGGGCGCCGTTTGTCTTTCCGTTGGGTTACGGCGCCCGCCTTGGATTTGGGTTACTGGTATAGACGTAGCCCGGCGCAAAAGGTTCATCCCACTCCGCGAAATCAAGCCAGTTTTTACAATTCTTTACAAATGTCGCCCCTTGCGCGGCTGTCCATTTTTTGCGATCGTTCGCTACTTGCTTGTTGCTGCTTCCGGCAGAATGATTTTCTCCAGATACTCGATCGGCAAGGGCCCCTGGTCGAGCGCGCGATTATGGAACTCCTCCAGGGTGAAGCTGCTGCCTTTTGCCGCCTGATATTTCTTGCGCAACGACCACCACTGCCGGTTGCCCACGAAGTATGTGGGAAGCTGCGTCGAGCTGAGCTTGGCGCGCACCAGCTTGCCGTCGGCTTCGGCCTGGGTCTGGAAGGTGTCTTTCATCATCAGATCGAGCGCCTGCTGGTCGGTCATGTTCATGGTTTGCAGGCGAATGTCGAGAATGGTGTTGGCCACCGCGCGCAGCCAAATCTTCATTCGAACCAGCCGGAACTTCGGACTGGAATCGAGATAGCCTTCCTGCGTCATCACGTCGGCGATGTACTCGGCCCACCCCTCGATGTACGCTCCATTGCCGAAGAGGTTGCGCAACACGCGCCGCGTGGGCGGCTGAACGTCGTCGGCGTGTTCGAACTGGATGTAGTGTCCCGGCAACGCCTCGTGGATGGTGAGCCACTTCAGCGCGTAGTTGTTGTACTCGCGCAGTTTGCTCTCCGCCTTCGCCTCCGGCGTCTTGGGATCGATGGGCGTCACCCAGTACTGGGCTTCGGCATTCGGCTCCAGCGGTGGCGCGCCATGGAATCCCCCTACCGAGTAGATGCCGCGCTCGAACTCCGGTGTGGGGATGACTTTCAGGTTGTCGCGGCTGCTGAGCGCGACAATCTTCTTCTCGCGGATGAACTGCTTGATGCCGTCAAGGTCAGCCTTCACCGCTTCGATCAACTGATCGCGCTGCGGGTGTTCGTCGCTGATCTTGTTGAGCACCGCGCCGATGATTTTGTTCTCGCGCTCCTCGACCGGCAGGCTGCTGTAGTCGTCCTGGCCGGCATACATCTGCTTATAAAGCGGCAGGGCCAGTTGCAGCATTTCGGCGCGAACTCTTTTCAGCTCGGCCTCGGCGTCAGTCAGCAACTGCGCCGGTTCGATGGAAGTCTCCATCACGTAGCGGAACTTGGGCGCGTACCATTCCTTGCCCAGCCGCCAGGTGCGGCCATGGGTGGGACGTTTCGCCAGGTCGTTCTGCATCCAGGCGTTGAAGTCGGTCAGCGCCTTCTTGGCCGCAGGCGCTACCTTGTCGTACTGCGCTTTGATCGGCGAACCTGCCGGAATATCGGCGGCCACCGAGTCCACCAGATCAAGATTGCCTTTGTCCTCTCCCACGGCGGTCGAGATGAAGATGAGGTCCGAGTCCGTGAGTTGCGACTTGACCTGATCGAGGAAGCGCGGAATCTGGCCGATGCGCGAGATCACGTCGCCCACGCGAACTTCCTGGGACGCGTACTCCTGCGTCAACGGCAGGAATAACCCGTTGCCGATTAGCTCTACATACCCTGTCGGATTGTGCTTGTAATTCTGGATGTGCTCGAACTCCAGCAGGTTCAGCGCGATCTGGTCGTCGATCAGGCGGTAGTCGGCGGCGTCCTGCGGATTCAGTTTCGCGAGCGGCGTCTCGGTCTGGAAGCGATGTCGCCACTCGCGATAAAACTTCTCCTGGGCGGCAATGGCCTGGGCACTAACGTCGTCGAGTTCAGCGTCCAGGTCGATCGTCTTGCCGGTCTTGGGGTCGAGATGCTTGTGATAACCGGCGTAGGAAGCGCTTACCGGCGAGAGCGCCAGCGAATCCTTCACGAACTGGTCCGTCATCTGGGCAAACTTCGCATTGGCTTGATGGGGATGGCTCATTGGTTTCGCCGATTGTGCCGTGCTGAATGTGGAGATGAGCGAGAGAAGCAAAAGAATGCGCAGAATGTATTTCATGGCGCCTCGCGATGAGAATTGGCCGCACGCTCGCCCTGCAGTGCTGAACGAGCGTCCGCGGTATTCGTAATGATTGCCGCTCACACCCTAAATGCTTTTGCGATGACAGGCAACAGTGCTACAGTGTGGGCGCCCCTGAAAAAGGGCCCCTCGGTCGCTCAATTTCACCAGACTCCAGTCAACTTCACCTGTCAATTCTTAATCGGAGGACCTATGCCGGACGATTCTTCAAAAACAAATCCGCAAGCTACGGCGCAGCCCGTCCACGATCACCCTGGCGATCCCGACCAGCCATCCCCTGGGATTGCATTGTGTCTTTCCGGCGGCGGATACCGCGCCATGCTTTTTCACCTCGGCACCCTGTGGCGCTTGAATGAGCTGCAATATCTGCCGAAGCTCAACCGCGTCTCCAGTGTTTCCGGAGGGTCCATTACCAGTGGCGTGCTGGCGATGAACTGGAAGAAGCTGCAGTTCAACGCCGAGGGCTGTGCGGCCAACTTCGACCAACTGATAACGCAGCCCATCAGTAAGATGGCCTCGACTTCGATCGACGTGAGCTCCGTGCTCGGCGGCATCTTCGGCGGGGTCTCACATGACGTCGCCAAACATTATCGTGATACTTTATTTGGCAACACCACTCTGCAAGACCTCCCGGATGACAATCAGGGTCCTCGCTTTGTCTTCAATGCCACCAACCTGCAAACCGGAGTGCTCTGGCGCTTCTCCAAACCATTCATGGGCGACTGGATCGTAGGTCTGATTAAGAATCCCGACCTTGGCCTGGCCACAGCCGTTGCGGCTTCGTCGGCGTTTCCTCCGGTGCTGTCGCCTGCGGTCCTCGACCTGGATCCGCACAGTTTTACCAATGCCCAGGATCCGCCACCGCCGGGAGTTACATATCCCGCTTTCCGGCAAAAGATCGTGCTCAGCGACGGCGGCGTTTACGACAACCTCGGCCTGGAGACTGCGAAACATTACACAACCATCCTGGTCAGCGATGGCGGCGCGGCGCTGGCGATGCAGGCCGATCCGGGGCACGAGTGGTTGGGACAGTCGCGTCGCGTGCTGGATGTCATCGACAACCAAGTCGGTGCTCTGCGCAAGCGCGAGCTGATCGAGGCTTATGAAAACAAGGTCCACGAGGGAACCTATTGGGGCATCCGCACCGACATCGCGCACTACCAGCTGGGCACTGCGCTGCCGTGCGATCACAGCTTCACCCAAAAGCTGGCCGCGACTCCGACCCGCCTGACCGCGTTAGACCAGGGATTACAGCATCAACTGATTGACTGGGGTTACGCGGTGTGTGACGCCGCCATGCGGACGCACGTTGTTCCGGAGGCTGCAGCGCCGCAACAGTCGCCGTTTGGAACCTTCAAGAGGCCGTAGATAACGATTGGCGCCTCGGCGATGCGGACATCATACAAAAGAAAACGGCAGGGACATGTACGCTGAATTTGCCGTACACGGCCCGCCGTTACATGGGAGGTGGTCGCTCAGGACGATTCCTTCGCCCCAAGCAACCTGGTTTACTTGGCGGCTTGTTTCGCCGCGCGGCTGGCCGCGTTGTCAGCGAATTTTACTTCTCCGGTCTGCGGGTCGAGGATTACACGGTCGTCCTGGCCCTGGTTGAAGTCGAACATGTTGTTGAGCGGCCCGGCGATGGCGTCGAATGACCCTGGTATGCGCTGGCCACCCAGCCAATTGTCCTCGATGAAACGCACGATGGAGCTTTGATCGGTCATGGTGTGATCGACGAAGTTATGCCGGGCATAGGGAGCGACCACCAGCAGCGGCAACCGGGGACCATAGCCGCAGCGGCCTTGGGCGTGCGGCCCGGTGACGCCAGCCAGGGTGGGAAGCGCCCTGCCGCAAAGTCCCGGCCCATTGAGCGCATCCTGCGAGGTCTGCGACTGGTTGACGATCTGCCCCAGTTGGTGATCGTACCAGCCGTCCGAATCGTCCCAATTGATGATGACCGCGGTGTTCCGCCAATCCCGCTGCTGCTCGAGGAAATTGATCACCTGGACGATAAAGTTCTGCTCGTCGATCGGCGTCGAGTAGCCGGCGTGTCCATCCTGATATCCCGGGGCTTTCAGGTAGCTCACGGCGGGGAAGTTTCCGGCATTCACGGCGTCGAAAAAGTCGTGGATGTCGTACTGGTGATTGGCGGCGTCGCCATTGTGCCCGATCATGGCGACCGAGGTCGGACGCGTGTGCTGCAAATTGGCGGTGGAAGCGTAGTACTGGAACGGTTGATGGTGCGGGATGTAATCCACCTTCGGCGTCCCCACATAGACCGAGGTGTGGGAGCGGTGGCATCCCGTGGTTCCGTTCGGGTTGGTGATGGTGAGATCAAAACCGCCTTCAAAGAATCCCCAGGTAACGCCCGCGGCGCTCAGCAGGTCGCCGATATTTTGGCCGCCCATCTGCACCTGCGAGCTGCCTGAGCAAGCGTCGCCGACCGGATCAGTATCGCTGACCAGCGAGAATCCGCCGTTGCCATCGGGAACTACGGCATAGTCGGAGTTGATGTTCTGGATGACGCCGTCGGTCTGGCCCGAAACAACGTTTAGTGCCCCAGGCGTCGATGGACCGAAGGTCGTCCCGTAGGAGTTATCGCTCATCGCATAGTACTGGGCGTAGTTCCACACCGCAGTCGTGGTGTTGCCATCGTAGTAGCCCAGCACCAGCCCTGTGGTATCAACAACTGGAGGACCGGAGTACGGCGGAGGTCCAGGGGTCCCCACATTGAGTGGAAACAGGTCCATCACGCCGCCATCGAACGCGGCTTGTTCCGGTCCATAATCATGGTCCTGGTCGACGGTCCAGGCCTGCGAACGGTCCAGGCGAAAGGGATTGGTGGCCCCAGCGCCGTTGGCCGGATTGAGGTTGGGATTACTGTACAGAAGCGTAGGCGTATAGCCGTTCACCGTCGGCGTATCGCGCAGAGCGTGGAACCTGGGTTCGCCCCTGGGATTCAAGGCGTTGGGATAGGTTCCGAAGTAGTGGTCGAAGGAAACGTTTTCCTGAAAGATAATCACCAGATGTTTGATCGGCGTGGACGTCCGGCCCGCCGGGGCAGAGCTAGCTTGCGGGGCTGCCGAAGCGGCGTAGGCGTTTACCAACGGCCCAAACGCCATGGCCGCCATTAACGTAGCTGCGAAAAATCGACGCATATTCTTCCTCACCTTTCTAGTCCGCAGAGTGGACTCATATGCGTTGATACCGTGCTGAGATCAAATGGGCGTGAACGAAGGGTTAAAAGAGAATTAACTGCGGCGCTTGATGTTCAATTCATGCGAAACTTTGACCGCCGACCGCGACACGCTAGCAACATAGTCATGGCTCTGCATCGTTTGCGGATTCTGATACGTTGAACGCAGGGAGGGGCTGATGAAACGGGTCCTGGTGGCGACGTCCAATCCGGGCAAAATTCGCGACCTTGCGGGGGCCGCCGCGGCCCACCACGTGCAAATCGAAATCTTTCCCGGCTTCTCATCGCTGCCGGAGGTCATCGAAGACGGCTTGACCTTCGAAGCCAACGCCCGCAAGAAGGCCGAGCACTACAGCAAATTCGCCGAAGGCGAGCTGGTAATCGCTGATGACTCCGGCCTCGAAGTCGATGCGCTGGGCGGTGCTCCAGGCGTTCGCTCTGCACGCTATGCTACCGACGAGAACGACGCGCCTCTACCTGCGCCGACCTCCGCCGACGAAGCCAACAACGCGCGTCTCTTGCGTGAACTGCACGAGGTCCCCGACGAATATCGCACCGCCCGGTTCGTCTGCGCTATCGCCGCGGCCCGTAACGGCCACACTCTGGCGGTCTTTGAAGGCAAAGCCGAAGGCATTCTGCTGCGCTCGCCTCGAGGCTCCAACGGTTTCGGTTATGACCCGCTTTTTTACTTTGCCGAGATTGGCAAGACCTTCGCCGAACTGAGCGCCGAGGAGAAAGCCCTCTACAGTCACCGCGGCGCGGCGTTTCGCGCGTTCCTGGCGTGGGAGGATGAAAGTCACGAGCAACATCCTCACACCAACCGGTGATCGGGCCGCGCGGTCATAAGGCATTGTGATGGATATCACAACGATTTCGCCATCGCAGCAGATATTCTGAACCTCGCTTGTCAGCCGGAGATTGTGCGTCTCAGGTTTTTCGCCGATCAAAGCGTCCGTGGCTTTCTTGACTTGCGCTGTTGGCGAAATTGATAATGCAAGGTTGGTTTATACACTCCGCAGTCATAAGGAGTTGGCTTCGTGGCTTCATCGGCCAGTTCTATCGACACGAGTTCCGCTCGCATTAAGCCAGGCGTGGCGCCGCTGCGCGCCGGGCAGGGCTATTCCTTTGTGTTGCGCAGGTTGCATTCCCTGTCGGGCATTGTTCCCATCGGGGCTTTCCTCCTGGAGCACTTCATCTCCAACTCGGAAGCAACCAAGGGCGTTCAGGCCTACAACGATCAGGTTAAGTTCCTTACCAACCTGCCGTTCGTGCACGTGCTGGAATGGGTGTTCATCTTCCTGCCACTGCTGTATCACGGAATCTACGGCCTATACATCTGGTACGAGGGCGATTCCAACGTCGGTGAATACCCCTGGACGGGCAATTGGCTTTACACCTCGCAGCGCTGGACCGGGATCATCGCCTTCATTTATATCGCGTACCACGTTATCACCATGCGGTTCCTGGGCGTGCATCTGATGGGCGGCGGCTATAACAACGCCTTCTCAAAAGTGTGGTTCGACTTCCAGAGTCCCTGGATGGTCGCCTTCTACGTCATCGGCATCGTGGCCGCTTCGTGGCACTTCGCGTACGGGGTTTGGCTGTTTGCCGCCAAGTGGGGTTTTACGACGGGCGATAACGCGCGCCGCAAGTTCGGCTACGTTTGCACGGCTTTGGCGATTTTGCTGATCGGCATCGGGATTTGGACAATCACCGGCTTCGTGCAAACGCCGGCTAGTCAAGTCCCCTATGTCGAGCACGACTAGAGGTTTCAAATCCCAAGTTTCACGATGGGCGGCTTCGGCCGGATTTATAACTTTGCTTAAACATCATCATGTCTCAGCCTAAGATCATTGTTGTGGGTGGTGGGCTGGCGGGTCTCTCAGCCACCATCAAGATTGCCGAGATGGGAGGTCACGTTGACCTCTTTTCCATCGTCCCGGTCAAGCGGTCTCACTCGGTGTGCGCGCAGGGCGGCATCAACGCCGCCAAGAACCTGAAGGGGGAAGGCGACTCCACCTGGCAGCACTTCGATGACACCATCTACGGCGGCGACTTCCTCGCCAACCAGCCACCGGTAAAGGCCATGTGCGAGGCTGCGCCCGGCGTCATCGACCTGCTCGATCGCCTGGGCGTTCCCTTCAACCGCACTCCCGAAGGCCTGCTCGACTTCCGGCGCTTCGGCGGCACGCTTTACAATCGCACCGCGTTTGCCGGCGCCACCACCGGCCAGCAACTGCTGTATGCGCTCGACGAGCAGGTGCGCCGCTATGAGGCCGAAGGCAAAGTCACCAAGTACGAAGCCTGGGAATTCCTCTCTGCGGTGATCGATGACCAGCGTGTCTGCCATGGCATCTGCGCCATGGACCTGCGCGGCATGGCCGTGCAGACCTTCCCGGCGGACGCGGTAATCATTGCCACCGGCGGCGTCGGCGCCATCTTCGGCAAGTCCACGAATTCCGTGGTTTGTACCGGATCGGCGCAATCGGCGCTCTATCAGCAAGGGGCGTACTACGCCAACGGAGAGTGCATCCAGGTACATCCCACGTGCATTCCGGGCGAAGACAAATTGCGCCTGATGTCGGAGTCGGCGCGTGGCGAGGGCGGACGCGTGTGGGTGCCCAAGCAGCCCGGCGACAAGCGCGATCCCAAGAGCATTCCCGAAGGCGAGCGCTGGTACTTCCTGGAAGAGTGGTATCCCAAGTATGGCAACCTGGTGCCGCGCGATATCGCCACCCGCGCCATCCACAAAGTGGTTTACGAGCTTCACCTCGGTATCGATGGGCAGCCCATGGTCTATCTCGACCTGACGCACATCGACCGCGCCACCCTGGATCGCAAGCTGGAGGGCATCCTCGAGATCTACGAGAAGTTTGTCGGCGACGATCCGCGCGACACGCCCATGAAGATCTTCCCCGGCGTGCACTACACCATGGGCGGGCTGTGGGTGGATTTTGAGCAGCGCACCAATATCGTGGGCCTGTACGCCGCCGGCGAATGCGAGTATCAGTATCACGGCGCCAACCGCCTGGGCGCCAATTCGCTGCTGTCGTGCATCTATGCCGGATTCATCTCGGGACCGAATGCGGTCAACTATGCGCAAAACCTGGTTAAGAGCGCTGGCGCGCCGTCGAATGGCGTTTTCGACTCCGAGCGCAAGCGGCAGGAAGAGATCAACGCGCGCCTGATGAAGAACGATGGCACCGAGAATCCGTTCCTCCTGTGGCGCGAACTGGGCGACACCATGACGAAGAATGTCACGGTCATCCGCTACAACAAGAAGATACGCGAGACCGATGCCAAGCTAGTGGAGCTGCTGGAGCGCTATCGTCACGTGAACCTGAGCGACCGCTCGATGTGGGCCAATACGTCGTTCGCGTTCGCGCGGCAGCTTTACAACATGCTGCAACTGGCGCGGGTGATTACTCAAGGCGCGGCCATGCGCGACGAATCGCGCGGCGCGCATTACAAGCCGGATTTCCCGGAGCGCGATGACGCCAACTGGTTGAAGACCACCAAGGCATATTTCGCGGCCGATGCCGATGAGCCACGCTTCGAGTTTGAGCCGGTGGATACGTCGCTGCTTAAGCCCCGTCCGCGGCGCTACGACGTGGCGTCGTAAGAGCAGTTGCCAGTGGTCAGTTGTCAGTTGTCAGTTTCGAGTTTCGAGTTTCAAGTTTCTTAAGTCGCAATTCGTACTTGGTCTTTGCTGCACCGCTGGTGCCAGCGGCTAACAGCTAAGAGCTAACCACCCAAGAACCGAAAAGCGAAGAGCTAATAGCGAAGAGCGTACAAGCGAAAATGGCGAATTCTAAAAGCGTAATCTTAAAAATAAAACGCCAACAAACTCCCGAGTCCAAACCGTACTGGGAAGAGTTCGAACTGTCGTACCGCCCAGGCATGAACGTCACCTCAGCGCTGATGGACATTGCGGCCAACCCGGTCACGCGGCAAGGCAAGCCGACCACTCCGGTCACCTACGATTCCAACTGCCTGGAGGAGATCTGCGGCTCCTGCGCCATGCTCATCAATGGCCGGGCGAAGATGGCGTGCTCAGCCCTGATCGCCAACTTGAAGCAGCCCATCACGCTGGCGCCGCTCACCAAGTTCCCCCTTGTTCGCGATCTTGCGGTGGACCGCAGCGTGCTCTTCGAAAACCTGAAGAAGGTGCAGGCGTGGATTCCGGTTGACGGCACCTACGATCTCGGCGCCGGCCCGCGCCAGTCCGCGGAAATGCAGGAGGAAGCGTACCCGCTGTCCAACTGCATCTCGTGCACCTGCTGCATGGAAGCCTGCCCGCAGTTCAACGACAAGACGGGCTTCGTGGGCGCAGCCACCATCGCGCAGGTCCGGCTCTTCAACTCGCATCCCACCGGCAGCGCCCTTAAGAAGGAACGGCTGAAGGCCCTGATGGGCGATGGCGGCATCCAGGAATGCGGTTATGCGCAGAACTGCGTCGAGGTCTGCCCCAAAGAATTGCCCTTGACCAAATCCATCGCCGCCGTCGGCGGCCAGGTGATGTGGCAAGCCATCAAGGACCTGTTCCGGACGTAAGCGCAGGGGCACGGGTGGACCAACTGCGGCGATCCAGATCGCAGGCGCCCGGTTGCGGCATGTGTTCGCTATCTATTTCGACGGCGCGAGAATTGCATCGAGGCGATCAGGCGTTCCCTCCTCTCTCTCCAGGTGCGGGTACCGCGGCCCGCCATGGTAATCCAGACTGACGGTGACAAACTGGTCTTCGCGCTTCAGCAGAAGCTTAATCGGATACGACTTCATACTGGCCGCTGCAGCGAGGATGGCTTCGCGCAGGCTCTCAATGCTGAACTTCTGGTCATTCACGCCTTCCAGCTGCATATCCGGAGTGATGCCTGCCTTGAAGGCCGGACTGTCCCACCATACTCCTTCAATTTTGCCGTCTGCCTTCACACTGAAGCCGAGTGAGGTAGCAAAGCTGGTTGGGCGGGCACTCCCCACGTGCTTCATCCAGTCCGGGAGGTTGTCGTTGTAGACGAGCCGATATCCGCCTTGGGTAATCCCGTTCTCCGGCGTCTGCGGAGCGAGATCATAAACGCGGGTGCGCAGGAATCCTGCCCAATCGTAGGGCTGCACGGTATTCAATGCTGCAACTACGTCGTCAAAGGTATATGTTTCCGTGATGTAGCTGCCGTTGTCCATCCCGAAGAAGAGCTTAGCGAAATCATCGAGAGACTTCTTTCCGCCGCTCAGCTCCCGGATTTTCGTGTCGGCATCGAGCCAGACGAGGTCCGATTCCGGGTAATAGTCGTAGGAACGCTGCCAGCTTGGCCAGATCGCCTGGTCCCTGCGCGCGATGATGGGCTGGTTGGTGGTATCGAGCAGCGGGCGCCAGGTACGTCCCGGGCTGATGTCGAAGTTGGCAGCAATCTGCGCGATCACGTCGTGTGCCTGCTCCGGTGTACGCAGTCCGGAACGCGCTGTCAGGACGTTGCCGTAATAGTCCGTCAAGCCCTCATAAACCCATAGCAGGTCGTTCTGCATCGGCACGTTAAAGTTGGGCGTCCACAGGTCGGCAGGCCGGCGAAACTTGCCGTTCCACGAGTGCGTATATTCGTGGGCCAGCAGGGCGCGGCCGCCAACCCCCGCAAGCCAGTCCGTAAAGTAGTTGGCGCGTGTGCCGTCCTCGCTGGACTGGTGGTGTTCCAGGCCTTTGCCGCTGACCGTATCGCTGAGCGAGAAAAGGAAATCATAATGGCCATAGTGATGGGAGTTGAAAAGCTTCTCCGCCTCCTTCACCAGGTTGCGGTGATACTGCAGTTCGTCCGGGGTGATCTCGAGCTCGGCAAGCGTGTCGGCAAAGACATCGAGGTACACTTGATTGTCCGCGCCAGTGGACAGGTCGATGCGCTTGTAGTTGACGCCTGCGTACAGCGGCGAGTCCACAAGAGTATTCAGCGAAGTCTCTTTGAACTGGACCAGGTTTCCATCCTGTGATTTCACTTCCAGCGCAGTAGCGAATTTCCAGCCCTGCGGCAACCGCACCTCAGGGGAAAATTCGATGCGTCGCGAGAAGTGTCCCGCCGGATAGAGAAGCACGGTGTTCCAGGAAAGATTGGCGAAATTCGACGAGACGCGGCCCGCTTCCGGCTTCAGCGGCGCCAGGTATTGAAAATTCACTTCCAGCGTGGTTACATCCTGCGGCACGTCAATGTGGAAGGCCAAGACATTCACGCGATCGCGGACCCAGTTGATGGGTTTGCCGTTGGCCGACACCACTAACCCTGCCAGGTTCGATATCGGACCCGATGGGGAGTGCGTCCCGGGAAGCCACTCAGGATAGAACAGCGTAAGCGCATGGCCACTTACAGGGACTGTCTCATGCACATTCATCACGCGATCTGTGACGTTGGTGAGATCGACGAGCACGGAAATCGCGCCGGGATAGGGCGTGTCTGCCGGCGCGGCAATGGGCGGAGGCAGCGGTGCGGGCTGTGGGCCCGCTGAATTTTGCGCATACACCGCAGTGCTGAGAGCAATGGCGAAGGCGGCGAAAAGCGCCGTGGCGCCTCGACGGCCGAAAAAGCAATGGGTCACAAGGATTCTCCAGAACTCGACTCCATACTGTATACGTTTTGCCGAGCAAATTCTCCTGGGCCAGCATTGCCTCAGGCGTGCAGAGAATTCCTCCCCAATCGCAAGCAATCCGCAAGCTAGGGACGGTCGTATAAGACATGTGAGACGTCCGCTCGAGGTGGATTCTCTTCTCCGTCATTTCATTTACAATCCAAGCGCGCCATCATTTGTCTCTGGAGTGTCAGTCATCCCGATGCAACGCTTCCACCGGTTACTCATCTGCGCAGTTCTCTTCCCTGCCCTTGCGGTGGCCCAGAACGCGAATCCACCTGCCAATACGGCGCCGAGCGCCACGCCGAGGAAATCCCCATCCAAAGCGCTTACACTTTCAGCCAAGGGCGTCGCGACCGGCGCGCGCGCTATCCACAATTCGGCGCTCGTCATTGACACCCATGCCGACACGCCTGGCCGCTTCGTCGATGAGAATTTTGACCTCGCGCAGGACGCCGGCACTGGCTACCTGGACTTCAAGAAGATCAAGGCCGGCAATCTCGGCGCCGAGTTCTTCTCCATCTGGGTCGAGCCGAAAGCCAACAAGGGCCACGAAGCCAAGCGCGCGCTCGACATGATCGACTCGGTGTACGAGCAGGCGCGCCTGCATCCCGACAAGATGATGATGGCCTTCAGCACCCAGGACATTCTCGCCGCCCATCGCCAGCACAAATTGGCGGCGCTGTTGGGGGTTGAGGGCGGACACGCCATCCAAGGCGACATCCGCATCCTGCGCGACTACTACCGCCTGGGCGCGCGCTACATGACGCTGACCTGGTCGAACACCAACGAGCTGGGCGACTCCAGCGGCGATCTGACCGACAAGAGTGTCGCGCACCACGACGGCATCACCGATTTCGGGCGGCAGGTGGTGCGCGAGATGAACCGGCTGGGCATGATGGTGGACATCTCGCACGTCGCCGACCGCACCTTCTACCAGGCGCTGGTGGCCAGCCGCGCGCCGGTCATCGCGTCGCATTCTTCGTCGCGCGCGCTCACCAACGCTCCCCGCAATATGACCGACGACATGCTGGTCGCGCTGGCCCGCAACGGCGGCGTGGCGCAGGTGAACTTCTATTGCGCTTTTATCTCGCAAAAGTATGTGGACCGCGAAAAACAGCTTAAAGAGCAGCACGATCCCGATTACGAGAGGGAACAATCGCTTTTCATGAAGGCGCAGACCCCTGAGGTCAAAAAGGAGTTGGATGCAGTCAAGGCCCGCCTCCTGGTCAAGTTGCCGCGTCCGCCGCTGAGCGACCTGATCGATCACATTGACCATATGGTGAGAGTGGCGGGCGTGGACCACGTCGGCCTGGGCTCCGATTTCGATGGCATCGATTGCTCGCCGCGGGGCCTCGACTCCGCCGCCGACCTGCCCAAGATCACGCAGGCACTGTACGATCGCGGCTACAAGGCCGCCGATCTTGATAAAATTCTGGGCGGGAACTTGATGCGGGTGTTCGCCGAAGTGGAGAAGCTGGCCCGGCAGATGCAGGCCGAAACCAATCCCGACACGCGCCGCGAGATTGCACCCACGGCGCTGCCGTGACACCGAAAACTTTTCGTTGGGGAGGATTTATGCGCAACCTGTTAGCAGCACTCCTATGCCTCAGCCTCACCGGCCTGGCGGGAGCCCAAGCTTCGAATGCCAGTTCCACAACGGCGCAACACGCGAATACCGAAAAGACTGCCCAGGAAACTGTGGCCCCACCGAAGGAACCGACCGCTGTCTTCGAAACCACGGCGGGCAACATTACCTGCACCCTCTTTCCTGGCCAAGCGCCGCTGACGGTCGCCAACTTCATCGGACTGGCGACGGGAACCAAAGACTGGAAAGATCCGAAGACCGGCAAGACGATGCATGGTGTGCCGCTGTACAGCGGCACCATCTTCCACCGAGTCATCCCGAACTTCATGATTCAGGGTGGCGACCCCGCCGGCAATGGATCGGGCGATCCTGGCTACAGCTTCAAAGATGAGTTCAGTTCCTCCCTCACCTTTGACCGGCCCGGACGTTTGGCGATGGCCAACAGCGGGCCCAATACCAACGGCTCGCAATTTTTCATCACCGAAGTCCCCACGCCCCATCTCAATGGCAAGCACACGATCTTCGGACAATGCCAGGACCTCGATGTGGTGAAGAAGATTGCGCGTGTGGCGGCCGATCCTCGCAAAAATCTTCCCTACGATCCGCCGAAGATCATCCGCATCAAGATCATCGAGCCGCATCATGCTGCAGCGAAGCCGAAAACCGCGCCGACACATAAACCGGCGACTCCGCCCAGCCAGTAGCGTTGAAGTGTCATCCTGAACGAAGCGCCCGCAAGGAATTTCCGGCCCGCTGATTTCCGGGGTGCGTGCAGAATGATCCAGCTAAAGGGCCTCTCTACTGTGCATCTTGGCAACACGCGGAAGAACACGACATCATCTCTAACTCGGTGATCGCAGATGAAAGATATCGCCTCATGGGCGCTGGAAACAGCTAAGCTGCGCGGCGCTTCGCACGCCGAGGCCCGCATTGTGGACGAACGCAGCCGTGCGCTGGCCACCAAGAACGGCAGAATCGCCAGTGCCTCCGACTCCGAATCCCTGGGCGTCGGCATTCGCGTCATCGCCAACGGAGGTTTTGGCTTTGCCGCCACCGATGACTTGTCGCGCGACGGGGTTGAAGGTTGCGCCGCCAGAGCGGTGGAGATTGCGCGCGCCTCGTCGAGCGTAAAGTCGCAAGAGCTGTCTCTCGTGCCTGAACCGCCCGCCCAAGCTGAGTGGGCTTCGCCCTGCAAGATCGATCCGTTCAACATCGCCATCGAAAAACATCTGGATCTGCTGTTCGCCATTGACACTGCCCTGCTGACGGTGAAGGGCGTAACTCTCGCCGAGGCCAGCATGAACTTTCGCCGCTATGAGCAGTGGTTCTATTCGTCGGAGGGTTCCGCGATACACCAAACGATCGTCACTTCCGGAGCGGGTTACGCAGCCTATTCGTTCCAGGGTACGGAGATCCAGAAGCGCTCTTATCCTAACTCGTACGGCGGACAGTTTCAGGGCAGAGGCTATGAACTGATCGAAGAGTTGAGACTGCTGGAACATGCCACGGAAACGGCCGAGCAGGCGGTCGCGTTGCATTCGGCGGCGCAATGTCCCGAGGGAAACCTCAATATCATCCTCGACTCGTCGCAGCTTGCGCTGCAAATCCACGAGTCCATCGGCCATCCCATTGAGCTCGATCGTGTGCTGGGCATGGAGGCCAATTTTGCGGGCACTTCGTTTCTCACGCTCGACAAACTGCGTAGCTTGCAATATGGCAGCGAGATCGTCAACGTTGTGGCCGATGCCACTCCGGCGCACGGGCCGGGGCTGGGCACATTTGCTTACGACGACGAAGGGGTCGCGGCGCAGTGCACTCCGATCATCACCGACGGGCTGTTCACCGGGTATCTCACCTCGCGCGACACCGCAACTGCGATTGGCGCGACCCGCAGCGGCGGATGCCTGCGCGCCGAAAACTGGAACCGGCTGCCCATCGTGCGCATGACCAATGTGAGCATCCTTCCCGGCGAGTCGCCGCTGACCCTGGAGCAACTGATCGCATCCACCGAGCGCGGCATCCTGATGCAGACCAATCGCTCCTGGTCCATCGACGACAAGCGTTACAACTTCCAGTTCGGTTGCGAGATCGGCTGGGAGATCGTTGGCGGCAAGCGCGGACGGATGCTGAAGAACCCTTCCTACTCCGGCATTACAACGGAGTTCTGGAACTCGATGGACGCCATTTGCTCGCGCGATGAGTGGACATTGTGGGGCACTCCGAACTGCGGCAAGGGCCAGCCGCAACAGGTGATGGGAACCGGACACGGCGCGGTGCCCGCGCGCTTTCGCAATGTCGCGGTCGGCACTGCCTATAAGGGGAGCGCATAGCGATGCTTGATCGCGATCAGGCTGGCGATATCTTCGACAAACTGCGCAGGTTGTCCCAGGCTGACGAGATCGAGTTGCTCATCTCCGGCGGGCGTAGCGCCCTTACGCGCTTTGCCAACAACACGATTCATCAGAACGTCGCGGAAGAGGCGTACCACATTTCCGTGCGCTCTGCTTTCGGGAACTGCACTGCCCGTGCCAGCACCAACAAACACGACGATGACAGCCTGCGCCGCGTGGTGCAGTCATCCGAAGCGCTGGCCAAGGTGCAGCATCCTGATCCCGACTTGTTGCCGATGCCAACCAAGGAAGAAGTGGCCGCTGCGAATGTGGATTGCGGTGATGGGATGGTCAGCCGTTACTTCGAAGCCACGGCCCGGCTCACTCCGCAAGACCGCGCCCAGGGCGTTGCCTCCATGGTGAATGTCGCCAAGAAGCACAATCTGGCCGCTGCGGGCATCTTCTCCTCGGCGGAAATTGTCGAAGGCATCTTCAATTCGAAGGGCGTGGCCCACTGGTACGAGCAGACTCTAGCCGAAGTTTCGGTCAGCATGATCGGCAGCTCCTCCTCCGGATGGCAGAAGGCCAACTCACCCGACATGGCGCGGCTCGACCCCGCGCGCCTGGCGGAAGTCGCCACCGTAAAAGCAATCGAGTCGAAAGATCCCCGGGAATTGCCCGCGGGAAAATACACAGTCATTCTTGAACCGGCCGCGGTGCTCGACATTGTGGGATTCATGTTCTGGGATTTTGGCGGCTCGGCGTTGCTCGAACAGAGATCGTTTTTGAACGATCGCATTGGAACGCAGCTGTTCGGCGAGAACATCACCGTCTGGGATGACGTGTATCACCCCTTGCAGGCAGGCGTTCCTTTCGACGGTGAAGGCATGAGGCGACAACGGTTGAAGCTGATCGAGAGTGGCGTCGTCCGCGCGGTGACTTACTCGCGCTCCAGTGCAAAACGCATGCAAGCGTCGGAGATGGCCGGCAAGATTGGCCAGGTTCGGCCCACCGGCCACGGCTTTACGCTGCCCAGTGAAATCGGCGAAGCCCCACTCAATATCGTTTTTGCTGGCCCACCGGAGGGCGAATCGCGGACCATGGAGCAGATGATCGCCGCCACCGAGCGCGGCATACTGGTAACCCGGTTGTGGTACATCCGCGAAGTTGATCCCTACGAGAAAATCCTCACTGGCATGACGCGCGACGGCACCTTCCTGGTCGAGAAGGGCAAGGTGGTCTGCGGTATCCGAAACCTTCGATTCAATGAGAGTCTCTTGCAAATGCTACAAAACGTTGAGGTAATGGGCATCCCAACCCGCTCCTGTGGGGAAGAGTCGTTCGACATGGTGGCGCCTGCCATGAAAGTGCGCGAGTTCAATTTCACCGAGACCACAAAGTTTTAGAGGAGTTCTGGCGAATTCATATGATTTTCCCGGTTACCTACAATGGTACTTTAGTAACAAGCGCTTCTCCATTGCGCGATGTATTCTTGTCAGTAACCAGTTATGCCCAACGAGTCTGAGCTTCGTAATGCGATCCGGTTTCCCCTGCACCTTAAGGTAACCTTGAAGACCCCGACGGCGGAATACCGGGCGAAAACCATCGACATTTCCGCCGGCGGCATTCTGTTCCACTCCGAATCCGAGATCGCGGTGGGCTCGGAGGTCGAGTTCACCATTGAAATGCCGCCTGACGTCCTGGGAACGAAGCATGCGGTGCTAGTGAAATGCCAGGGCCGCGTGGTGCGATTCGCAGAAGAAACTTCAGGACGGAGCGTAGCGGTCGTCATCGATGAATACCACTTCGAACGTGTCTAAACCCGCAGCCCAAGGCGGCAGCCTGGCCCCTCGCCCTCGCAATGGCAAAGAGGATGTTTCACCCGCCTCTTCGTCCCCGGAATATTCCCTGGAACCGGAAACAACTCGCATCCGAATTATCCTTGCCGACTCGGAGGCGATCTTCCGCATGGGGATGGCCAGAATTTTCTCGGGCGAGAGCGATTTGGATGTGGTGGCGCAGGCGGATACCCTGGCGCAGACCCTTAGCGCCGTAGCGGCAACGCCGGCCGACGTGATTCTGTTCGAGGCGGGGCTGTCTCCCACTCCGGCGGAAGCGGTCAGCGAGGTGACCCGGCGGGCGGTGCTTCCAGCAGCGAAATTGATTCTGGTTACGCCGCCTGCGGGCGAGCAGGAAACGGTGGATTACCTGCGGCGCGGGGTTCGCGGCATTCTCACTCGCACCGTCTCGCCCGAATTGCTGGTGCGCTGCGTGCGCAAGGTCGCGGCCGGCGAAACCTGGCTCGACAAGCAGGGCGTAAACTGGGTAATCCAAGCCTATCGCTCGCAAGCCCTCCAAAGCAACGCCCCCAAACAACAGTTGCGCCTCAGCGAGAAAGAAATGCTGATCATCAGCGGCGTCACCCAAGGGCTGAAGAACAAAGACATCGCCCGCGAAGTCGGCACCACCGAGCAGGTAGTGAAGAACTACTTGCGCAAGATTTACGACAAGCTCCAGGTCACCGACCGCCTGGAATTAGCGCTCTACAGCATGCATCATCGTTTGCTGGATGGCTACATCCCGCGTCCCGCGCGCGAGCCGCGGCAGCGGGTTGCGGGCCCGGGGGAAGCGCCCGAGACAGCTCAGGCGGCAACCGCGTCAGCCTCCCCTTCCGGCCAGGTACGATCTCCTCAACCTAAACCGCAAAGGCACGATTCCCCTTCGAACAATCGCTAGGCGCGGGACATGCAGCGGCAATCTGGTCCGCGCAACCTGGGACGCAACGGTCTCGAGTTGTGGCCATGCGGGCATTGCGGTAGCTTATTTCCAGACTTTTCATTCCGAGGCAACCATGGACCGTTTGCATTCCATCTTCCGGAAATATTCAATAGCGTGCGTCTTTCTTCTTGCGCTTGCTGTTGTTCCGTCCTTTGCCCAGACGGCGCCGCTGCTGGCTGCCGATTTGCGCAGCCAGATCGACGGCATCGCACGCCATGTCCTGGAGACGACCGGTGTCCCCAGCGCTTCGCTGGCGGTGGTGACGGATGGCAAGATTGCCTACCTGCAAGCCTACGGTGAAGCCCGTCTCGATCCGCGCACTGCCGCGCAGCCGCAAATGCGGTACAGCATTGGCTCCATCAGCAAGCAGTTCACGGCTGCGGCGATTCTCCTGCTGGCCGAGGACGGCAAATTGGCGCTCGACGATCCCGTCTCGAAGTACGTTCCCGGCTTGACGCGGGGAAGTGAAGTTACCATTCGCGAGCTGCTGTCGCACACCTCCGGCTATCAGGATTTCTGGCCGCAAGATTACGTTCCCCCGTTGATGCTGCAAACCATCACGGCGGACGGAATCATGGACCGCTGGGCGCGCAAGCCGCTGGATTTCGATCCCGGCACAAAGTGGCAGTACAGCAATACGAATTACGTGATTGCCGGAGTGATTGTGGAGAAGGTTTCCGGGGCGCCGCTGCTGCAAGTTCTCAGCCAGCGTATCTTTTCTCCGCTGGGCATGAAGAGCGTGACGGATACCAACGAGAGCAAGCTTCCGCCCACCGACCCGAGCGGCTATTTTCGTTATGCCATCGGGCCGCTGCATCCCGCGCCCAAGGAAGGCAAAGGTTGGATGTTCGCCGCCGGCGAACTGGCGATGACCGCCGAGGACCTGGCGAAGTGGGACATCTCCATGATCCACCAGACGGTCCTCAAACCGGCTTCTTATCGTGAGATGGAAACCGAGGCGTTGCTGAAGAACGGAGTCGGCACGCACTACGGTCTGGGCGTGCAAGTCATGAGCATGGGCGGCCATCGCGTGCTGGAGCACGGCGGGGAGGTGTCGGGATTCACCGCCGAGAACATCGTTATGCCGGAGGATGGGATGGCGGTCGTGGTGCTGACCAATCAGGACGCCGCCGAAGCCGCTTCCGAGATCGGAAGCCAGGTGCGGACGGCGATACTCCAGGCCGAGCACCCGCAGGACCCCAAGCAGGATGCCCTCATCCGCAAGGTGTATGACGGATTGCAGCAGGGCAAGATCGACCGCTCGCTGTTTACCGACAATGCCAATGCGTATTTCACCGACCAGGCACTAAAAGACTATGCCAGCAGCCTTGGTCCATTGGGTGCTCCCCTGAGCTTCACGCAGAGCAATGTTTCCTTGCGTGGCGGGATGACGGAACGGGTGTATCAAGTAAAATACGCGAGCAAGAATTTGGTCATCATCGTCTACGAAATGCCCGACGGCAAATTCGAGCAGTACATGATTGCCGAAAAATGAGTTTCGCCACGGCGGTCTGTGAACTTGCTGATAGCGATATCGTTGCCGGCGGGCTACAATAAAGGGTTCGGGCGAGGCGCACTTTTTTACATGCAGCTGTGCCGAATTGTGTTCACTTACTAAGTTCAGCGAGGCGATATGAAGGGTGATGCCAAAGTTATTGCTTTCTTAAATCAAGTGTTAAAGGCGGAGTTGACGGCCATCAATCAGTACTTCCTGCACGCCGAAATGTGCGAGAACTGGGGCTACAAGCGGCTCGCCAAGCTGGCCAAGAAGGAATCCATGGAAGAAATGGTGCATGCCGAAAAGTGCATGGAGCGAATTCTGTACCTCGACGGTACCCCTAACATGTCCGACTACTTCAAAATCAACATTGGAGCTACGGTCGAGGCGCAGCTCAAGAACGATCTGCAACTCGAATACGACGCGGTCAAGCGCCTGAATGACGGAATCAAGCTGTGCACAGCCGCTAACGACGCCGGCTCGCGCGAACTGGCAGAAAAGATCCTCGGCGACGAAGAACACCACATCGACTGGCTCGAAGGCCAATTGCACGCCATCAGCGAGATGGGAATTGCCAACTACCTGGCGCAACAACTGAAGGAAGGCGAGTAAGCAAGCAGCCCGGGCGCCGGATTTCCTGCCCCTTGCCATACGTTACAATGAGACGACGCTGTGGTTCTGGCGTCACTGCCAGACGCTTTTCCCAACGGAGAGATGGCCGAGTGGCTGAAGGCGCACGCTTGGAAAGCGTGTATACTCGAAAGGGTATCCAGGGTTCGAATCCCTGTCTCTCCGCCATAATTTTTCCCTTTGTTTAAGCCTATTCGGCCCTCGTGCCGATTGATGCGTGGCATTCAACCAAGCACTTTGCGGCGGCGGTTGGGACCCGCTTTTCGACTTTTCCCCCATTTAAATCACACCCAGTCCCAGGTCTCTGGCGCCGCGTAAGCGCCAAGTAGATAGACCCCAACAGCCGGGCAGATGTGTAACGCTAAAGCGCCAGGCGACCCAAATCGGATCGCCTCTACGTGGTGGGCCATTTTGACACCTCTAGGCAATTGTATTCTGCACGTTTATGGCGCAGACTTCCCTCGGAATCCGTAAAATGTAGTTGGAAGTTGTCGAGAGGACCTCGATGAGAGCGTCTCTCTCTGCCCTCGAAAAACCTGCGCAGCTATCGTTCACTTTCCCATGGGGCGCGCTTTCCCTTCGGGCGAAGCGAAGATCGAGCGGCCCAGTGCTGAATGAGTGTCGCGAAGAAAGAAAGGAAGGCTGCAAGTGCCTAGTCAAAACATGGAAGAGTCGGAAGAGGCAAAGGCGGTGCGGCAGCAACTGTCTCGGCGTGGGTCAGACAATCCACATTCGTTCAAGCCCACTGCTGGCTTCCGTACCTGCTCGATTTGCGGCCTTCCGAGAAGCCACAAGATCCACGACGTAACTCATTAGTGAGTTGGGTCTCAACAGGTTTCTTGCGATTTTGTTCATTTAAGCTGGCGAGAATCCCTGCCTTTCAGCCATTCCTTCATAATAAAGCGTTTAGCTGGCTAACCGTCTGATTTATCATGGGTTATTGCAGTTGCCGCACGACGGTTCTCATTTATGCGCATACTGATCAGCGGCGCTTCGGGATTGATAGGACGGGCGCTTACTCCCACTTTGATTTCGGCTGGCCACGAACCGGTCGCGCTGGTTCGGCGCGCGCCACGCCAGAACGAGGTGCAATGGAATCCGGGCGAGCCCCTCGATCCGGAGAAACTTGCGGGCGCGGATGCCATTGTCCACTTGGCTGGCAGGAACGTTGCAGGTCGCTGGACGGAGAAGTTTAAGCAGGAAGTGCTGGTGAGCCGCGCGCTAGGAACTCGAACTCTGGCGACCGCGGCCGCCGAATCGTATCGCCGAAGCGGACAGCCGCAAATTTTCATTTCAGCCGCAGGGATCAATTATTACGGAAATCGTGGCGACGAACTGCTGACTGAGCAAAGTTCTTCGGGCACGGGGTTTCTCGCGGAGGTCAGCCGCCAATGGGAAGCCGCGACTGCTCCCGCGAGCGAAGCTGGGCTGCGAGTTGTGAGCCTTCGCATTGGAGTAGTGCTTGCCCGCGATGGCGGGGCGCTGAAGCCGATGCTATTGCCATTTCGACTTGGCCTTGGCGGGCGGATCGGCAGCGGAAAGCAGTTCTGGAGCTGGATCGCCTTTGACGATGTGATCGGCGTGGCGCTGTTCGCTTTGCACAACGATAGCTTGCGTGGACCGGTGAACACGGTTGGACCCGACCCGGTTCGCAACGTGGAGTTCGTGCGCGCGCTGGGAGAGGAACTCCACCGTCCAACGATCTTCCCGTTGCCAGCCTGGATTGTGCGTACACTCCTCGGCGAGATGGGAGAGGAGTTGCTGTTGACCTCAATTCGCGCCGAACCCGCAAAACTGAAGGCCGCCGGATATAGCTTCGTTCATTCGGAGCTGAGGAACGCCATCCACGCCGCCGTACGCGGGAAGTGAGCGTTAATTGCTAACTGCTTCCTGCGGCGTGACCGACACAAACTTGCCCATCTGGCCGCGGTTCTTGAACTCGACCACGCCCGTCACCTTGGCGAACAGCGTGTCGTCTTTGCCACGGCCCACGTTGAGACCCGGCTTGATGCGGGTGCCGCGTTGCCGCACGATGATGGAGCCGCCCGAAACCATCTGGCCTCCGAACGATTTCACGCCCAGCCGCTGTGCATTCGAGTCGCGGCCGTTCCGGGAACTACCTAAACCTTTTTTGTGCGCCATTGCAATTTCCTCAAAAAAATCAGTATGAAAAAGCTTCCACCAAGAAACCCCTCGGGTAGAGCTGGCCTTCAGGCCGGCGTCCAAGCGTCCAAAATTATCGGGGGCTTTAGCCCCGGAAAAATAGACCGCTGACTCTTGAGATCCTCGTCTAAGTTTCCTGCAAATCAGAGCCGCTTTCGCGGGCCCGCGAGACCACCCGCCGGATCAGGGCGGGGAAGCCCAGCAACACCGAATCGAAGCGCTTGGCCAAAGTGACCAGGGCCGGAATCAACTGGTGTAGCAGCATCAGCCGTTAGCCTTCAGGTCCTTGCCGTCCACGTTGATGCCAGTGATCTTCACGGCGGTGTACGGCTGGCGATGTCCGTTCAGCTTCTTGTATTGCTTCTTGCGTTTGAAGTGGAAGACCAGGATCTTGTCGGCGCGGCCCTGCTCGACCACCTGGCCGCTGACGAACGCCTTCGACGGCTTGCCGAGTTCACCCTCGGAGCCGCTGACGGCCAGCACTTCATCGAACTGAATGTTTTCGCCGCTGGTCTGCGGCACCTTTTCGATCTTGATTACGTCGCCGGGTGCGACGCGATATTGCTTTCCCCCGGCGCGGATCACCGCGTACATGGCAATGCCTCCAATGAACTTTTCCGGTCAGAGCGCTTGGCTGCTTCGCCCTCACCTCGACGGCTCGCAATGTAGCGAGTGTCCTTGGCTTCGTCGGCCGCGCATAGCTGTGGCTCGGACGGCGTTAACCTCTTTGTGCGCTTGCACTTCCCCGAGCCAGGAAGGAAACCTTCACGGAAAGGCGGGGTGTCCCTGACGGGACCTGCTAGTACAGGCAAACCATAAAAGTGTAGCGTGTTTGGGCAGGGTAGGTCAAACTATCCCCGTCAAACGACGGAGCCATATGGTAGTTTCCTAACTTGCCTCTCCAGAACCTGATTGGGGATTGTTCGATGCCGCTGGAAGCATGGAAATCGCTTTTTGAAATTGGCGGCGTAATTCTGCTGTTCCTAACATTCGTCTTTGGAGCTGGGGTGGTGCTTACGACCAACCGCCTCAACGACCGCCAAGCGGCACAGTTGCGAGAATTCGATAAACAACTGACCGACGCCAAAACCGAGTTAGGAAAACAACAGGAACGGGCAGCCGATGCTGATGCGCGAGTCGCGGGGCTGGAAACGGATGCTGCAAGTGCCAAGTCGGAAATGGCGAAACAGCAGACAAGGGCCGCAAACGCAGAGAAAGCCCTTTTAGAACTCCAGCAGCGCTTGCAACATCGCCGAATTAGCCAATCCGAGCACGACCGACTCGTCGTATCCTTACAGCGATTTCGAGGTTCGGCGGTACAGTTACTCAAGCTCGGAGATGCGGAAGCCGCACAATTCGCTGACGACCTGCTCGCCGTCCTGCACGATGCTGGGTGGTCAGTTCAGCTCTCCATTGCGGGAACCGTCTCTCCGCCGAAGTATGGACTCATGTGTTCTGTGGATGAATCAACGCCGGCAGGTCACGCTCTCGCGGTAGCATTGCGCAACCTACCGACTGCTGATGTGAGACCGGCAACCCTCGGACCGCCATTCGTTGCAAATATACAAGTGGGTCTGAAGCCCCCGGCATGAGACAAATTAGGGAGACCAACGACTATGCGGGATGCGTAATCCACCTGCTAGCATAGCCTTGTGTCTCCGCTGCTTGAGGTCCGAAATCTCACCGTCGAATTCGCCACCGCTCAGGGAAACGTGACCGCCGTCCGCGATGTGAGCTTTCAGATCGCGCCGGGCGAAGTGCTGGGACTGGTGGGCGAATCAGGCTCGGGGAAGTCGGTCAGTGCGCTGGCCATCTTGCGCCTGCTGCCACCACAGGCGAGCATTCACGGCCACATTCAGTTCCGCGGCAAAGACCTGCTCACCAGGCCGGAGCCGGAGATGCGACACATCCGCGGCGCCGGCATCAGCATGATTTTCCAGGAGCCGATGACCGCGCTCAATCCGGTGATGCGCGTGGGTGATCAGATTGCCGAAGCGGTGCTAGCGCACAACGGTTCGGCACCGGGAAGTCAAGGGTTCGCAGAAAAGCAGGTCCCTCGACTCGGTCGTCACGGCGACCTCGCTCGGGATGACAACACTACGACTTCTGGGCGCGACAAGGTTAGCAAAGCCGAGGCCTGGCGGCTGGCAGTCGAGGCCTTGCGGACTGTCGCCATTGCCGACCCCGACCGGCGCGCGCGCGACTATCCTCATCAACTTTCCGGCGGCCAGCGTCAGCGCGTGATGATTGCCATGGCCGTGGTGAACCGGCCGTCGTTGCTGATTGCTGACGAGCCTACGACCGCGCTCGATGTCACCATCCAGGCGCAGGTGCTCGACCTGCTTAGCGAGTTGCGCGAGAAATTCTCCCTGGCGATGCTGTTCATCTCCCACGACCTCGCCGTCGTCTCGCAAGTGTCGCACCGCATCGGAGTCATGTACGCCGGCAGCCTGGTCGAAATGGGAACCGCGCAGGAAGTTTTCCGTCGTCCGGTGCATCCCTACACCCGCGGGCTGTTACACTCTGTGCCGACGCTGCGCACCGAGCGCGGCCAACCACTCCAGACCATCGAGGGAACTGTGCCTGCCATAACGGGCCTGCCACCGGGCTGTGCTTTCGAGCCACGCTGCTCCTGGCGCATTGCCAGTTGCTCGACTGTGCTGCCGCCGCTGGTCGAAGTTGCGCCCGGCCATCTGGCCCGCTGTCCGGTTGTCTCCGCGGAGGTCCGCTGACCGATGCGTCTTCTGGTGCTCAGCGACGTTCATGCCAACCTGGAAGCGATGGAAGCCTGCCTCGCCGCCGCTCCTGCGTACGATCGGGTGGTGAACCTGGGGGACGTGGTCGGCTACAACGCGTCGCCGAATGAAGTGTGCGAGCGGGTGCGCGCCATGGGCGGTCCGGTGGTGCGGGGCAATCATGATCGCGCCTGCAGCGGGCTGAGCGACCTCTCGGAGTTCAACCTGGTGGCGGCCTTGTCGGCGCGTTGGACCCAAGACACGCTGGCCACCGAACATCTGGACTGGCTGCGGAGCTTGCCGCAGGGGCCGGCCCGCCTCGATGAGTTTCCCGCACTAGAGTTCGTGCACGGCTCCCCGCGCGATGAAGATGAGTACCTGTTGAGCGCGTCCACCGCCACCGCCAATTTTCGGGAGCCCGACCATTCCGATGTCATGATGTTTGGGCACACCCATGTGCAGGGGGGCTTCGCACACCGAGAGGGCAAGACGCATTACTTCGAGCCTGCTTACGGCAGCATGGAGGGCGTTGCGGAGTTTACCCTCACGCTTACGCCGGGTGAGCGTTACCTCATCAATCCCGGCTCGGTTGGCCAGCCCCGCGATGGTGACTGGCGGGCGGCCTTCGCTCTCTATGAGAAGAACAGGAGTGAACCTGCGCAGGTCACCTTCTGCCGCGTTCCTTACGACATAAAGGCGGCGCAGGACAGGATTTTCGCGGCCTCGCTGCCGGAGCGGCTGGCACTGCGGTTAGTGGCCGGACGGTAGTATCAAACAGTTTCACGGGTTACGCGACGGTAGGGTAGGGAGCCTCTGAGTAAGTTCGGATCTTTGAAGGGGACGGCCTTCAGGCCGTCCGTAAATGCCCAATATGAGGCCGGGGCTTTGGCCCCTGAGGGATGTCCAACGGACTTAATCAGACCTTTCCTAGGTCACCACATCCAATGAACTAGGGGTAAACTATAGTCATGCCCGTTCGCCCATTTCCCACAAAATCCCGATATCGCTCGCAGGAGTTCGACGGCGGCGCAATTGATAGTTCGGACGAAGGCTACCTCGTGTCCTACATTGATGGTGGCGCCCGGGGCAATCCAGGTCCCGCGGGATATGGCGTTGTCATCGAGGACGAGATTGGCCGCCCCGTTGCCGAGCTCAGCGAATTCCTTGGCCGGCAGACCAACAATTACGCCGAATATTCGGGCCTGCTGGCTGTCCTCAACTATACCCTCCGGCACGGTTTTAAGGCCCTGAAGGTGGTCAGCGATTCCGAGCTGATGGTGAAGCAAATCAATGGCGAGTACAAGGTCAGCAATGCCACGCTGAAGGAACTGCACGCCCGCGCGATGAAGATGATCGAGCAGCTCGACTACTTCGAGATCAAGCACGTGCTGCGCGAAAAGAACCGCGACGCCGACCGCCTGGCGAACTTGGCCATGGATCGCGGAGTTGAAAGGAAGGCGCCCGCGGTAAACGCCACCGATGTCGGTGGGGTTGCGTCGGTGATCCCCGAACTCAATGGCGTGGTGCGCAACGGCGTAGTCGAATTCCTGGGGAATCCGCTCCCCGATGGGACCCAGGTCAAGGTCCGCGCTGCTTCACCTACGCTAAAGAAATAGTCATCTATAAACCAGCGGGAACGGCTATCGCCGGTAGGTTCCCATGTATTCCGCCTGGCCTATGATGTGTCCCTTCATGGCCTCGTGAAGATCTGCGCTGTTGGCGCCCGGCGCGAGGTCGAGTTTTTCATCCAGGGCATACAAGCGGAAAAAATACCGGTGCGGCTTGCCCGGCGGCGGACACGGCCCGTAATAGCCAACCTTCCGGAAGCTGTTGCGGCCCTGCCGCGTCCCGTCGCCTAGCTGGTCCTGCTTGGCGACAGCCTCGGGAAGCTGATGCGCGCTCGCCGGCAGGTTCCACAACACCCAGTGCACCCAGGTTCCGGCAGGCGCGTCGGGGTCATCCATAATCAGCGCGAAGCTGATGGTGCGCGCCGGATGCCCGCCCCATTCCAGCGCAGGCGAAACATCCGCGGCCTCACAGGTATATTTCTTCGGAACCTCTCCTCCGGGCGCGAATGCGGTGCTCTTGAGCGCAAGTGCCATAGACGAACGACCTCCTGCCGAGGGATGTGACTGCGCGGCGAGCGTGCTTCCGCCCACGGTTCCCAGCAGGAGCGCCAGCGCGGCGAGTTTTGCCGCGGAACGCTTCGGAATCACCGGTGCGGAGAAGTTGCTCGCCGAAGTCATCGGCATCATTGTAAGGGAAGACAGGCAATATCAAAATGGTGGCCTAGGATTACACGAAGAACGACGCGCATAGCAACGCGCCGAAGATGACGGCGTGAGTCAGTTCGCTGAGGCCGAGCTTGTGCACATCGAGGGGACGTTGTCGCCGGACGAACCACAGTGTCCCGCGAACCAGCACGGGCAAGAAAGCCAACGCCATGGCGCCTGAGAAGAGTCCCAATCGGCAGGCGGCGAGAATTACGCCAATGAGACCCACTTGGCCCAACAGGAAGGGCAATCCCTGTTTCATCTTCTCGTCCAGGCTGGCGGCGCGGCTGGCGCGGATGCGCACCTGCACAAAATGAATTTGGTCTGCGGCGAACAGCCAGTTGGCCAGCCACAACGCGACCGCAATGCGGTCGAGTTTGCCGGAGGCAACGTAATACGCGCCCGCCGCCGTGGAGGTAAGGCCGATGGCTCCAATGATTTGCGCCGGCATCCTTCCTTTGCGCCCCAGCTTTTTGACGCCAGCTTGCATCGCGAAAGCGGAGGCTGCAATCGCGCCGATCGTCAGCAATCCGAGATGCTGTCCGTTCCACAACAGCGCCGTTATGCTGACGACGGCCAACACGCCGATAGCGGCAATCACCTTCAGCACGAACGCGCGCTCGTCTCTGGTCTGCGCCTTGATCGGCGAGGCGCCCAGCCAACTCTCAACCGGCGTGCGCAGCCAGAAGAGCGACATCGCAGCAACGATGAAGAGCGCAAGCGCGCCGCCGCCATTCATGCTGGAGCGTAGCGCCGCCACCGCGCCGGTCACGAGCGGGACCAGCAGCATGCCCCACGCGCCGTGCTCGCGCGGGATAATCATTGTTCTCTGTCGGAAATTTGATACGGTGCTGATGTGAGCAGCCATGCTGCGATGATAATGCTGCCGGAATACGCCGGATATGACTTAAGTCCCAGCGGGGACTACATCCTATCTGGCCGTCCTCATTCCTGCTTTGCCTCGTAGTGTTCCCTGCCGAGATTGGCTAGATATTGAGCGCGCAGTTCAGAGGTGATCTCCCTGCCGGCCAGCCAGGTCGCGAAGTGTCCCCTGTGCACCGTCACGAACTGGATCAGGAGCCCCGGATGTTGAATGTCCTGCGCGAAACGCTCAACCATTTTGTTTTGTTCGCGAAAGTCGTCTCCAGCCTCCTCCGGATGAAACCCATCGAAGTCCGCCTGAGTGTCGTATCGGGGAAGTGAGACTAAGGTCGTCTCGCGCTGCTTTGCCCGTTGCCCATGGAACCGGCGACTAGAACGAGGGAGTTTTCTCATGTGTTTCTTGGCCGCTATTAGCGCTTTGCAGCCGCCTCGCGGATCATCTGGTTCGAGGTGCCCGGCTCATACACGCAGAACGGCTCTTCCGCCAAGAAGTCGCCGGTGGCGGCGTACGCCCGGGCGCGGCATCCCATGCAAACGTGGCGGAACTCGCAGCAGCCGCACTTCCCTTTCAGGTTGTCGTCGTCGCGCAACTGGGCGAAGACGTCGGAGTCGTTCCAGATTTCAGCGAAACTCTGCTTCCGCAAATCACCCGCGATTGCCGGCAGATATCCGCAGGGGAAAACTTCGCCCTCGTGCGAGATAAAACAGACACCGGTCCCCGCCAGGCAGCCCTTTGTCATGGCATTCATGTCGCCGGGGTGGCCGGCAGGATGGCCGGTGTGTCCGACCGGCGGTCCGCCACCCGGCTTCAGGTTGATCCCTGTCGAGCCTGGCATGGTCATGTCCGTCGGTCCAATTTCGTCGGCGCTGGGTGCAGGGGCGGCAACTTGCTCGCGGCCCGCCATGCGGTCGGCAGCCTTGCGCTGCCGCGCCACCCGGAAGTAATGCGGAGCGCAGGTTGCCTTCAGCTCGATTCCGCCTTGCAGTGACTGATCGTAGAACCAATTCAACATCTGCTCGTACTCTTCCGGAGGCACCATCTGCTCGGCGGCGATATCCACGCCGCATCCCACCGGCACCAGCAGGAAGGTATGCAGCGCATCGGCGCCCAGGCTGCGCGCCAGGTCGAGCACAGCCGGCAACTGGTGCGCGTTGTGGCGCGCGATCGTGGTGTTGATCTGCACCGAAACTCCCAGCGCCTGCAGGTTGCGCATGCCATAGATGGCGGCGTCGAACGCGCCGGGGATGCCGCGGAACGAATCGTGAGTGTTGGCGTCCGATCCATCCAGCGAGATCGACACTCGTTTGATTCCGGCTTGCTTGATCTTTTGCGCGATGTCTTTGGTCACCAGCGTTCCGTTGGTGGCCAGCGCGGTGCGCAGACCGCAGCTGGTGGCGTACTCCGCCAGTTGGAAAATGTCGTGCCGGTACAGAGGTTCTCCGCCGCTAAGCACCAGGATCGGATTGCCGAAGTCGGCAATCTGCGAAATGATGTCTAGCGCTTTGTCGGTCGGCAGGTCGGCGGGCGACATGAGCTCGGTCGCAGTGGCGCGGCAATGGATGCACCTTAGGTTACAGCCCTTGGTCACTTCCCAGAAAATCAGGCGCGGCGTGTATTGCTTGGTGGCCGCCGGATCGGCACTGCCATTGCCTTTGCTCATTGCTGTTGTCCTCCCCCGCTCTTGCGGAATTCGGCTCGTTGTATGTATCCACGATAGGATTTTCACGACCTGAAGGGCCGTGAGTCTTATCACCGGGCCCTGTGATGTGTGTCACTTCAGGGGATTTGGCCGCGGAGCGGGCGGCAGCCGGCTCCGCCTGATCCTCGTTGTAATCTGTAGGAAGGCGAGGAAACGATCGTCTTCCGCGGCTACATGCTCGGGCACAGACGGTCCGAAAAAATTATGCTCAAACTTCTCTGCGTAACCGCTCATCCCGACGACGAGGCCGGCGCCTTTGGAGGCACTCTGCTGCTGTACCACGACCGCGGGGTCGAGACCCACGTCGTCTGCATCACAGCCGGAACTGCGGCGCACAATCGCGGCAGCTCACGCTCCAATGAGGAACTGGCTGCCATGCGCCGCGCCGAGTTTGCTACGTCCTGCAAGCTGCTCAAGGTAAGCCAATACGAAGTGCTCGACTATCCTGACGGAAAGCTCAACCGCACCGATCTTTATCAAGTTGTCGGGGACTTCACCCAGCGCATGCGCCAGATTCGTCCGCATGTGGTGCTCACCTTTGGGCCCGACGGCGGACTCACCGGTCACGTTGACCATGCTATGGCAGGCGTTTTCGCGACTATGGCATTCGAATGGGCGGGCCGTCCCGATCGCTATCCCGAGCAACTGAAACAGGGACTAGCGCCGCACCGCGCACAAAAGCTGTATTACCTTAGCGCAGACTTCGTGCTGCCCGATCGCCAGATCATTGCACCGCCGACGGTGACCACGCGTATCGAAGTCGGCGCCGAGCGCTTCGCCAAGAAGGGAGAAGCCTTTCGACAGCACATCACGCAGGCGCCGCTGTTTGAGCGGATCAGAAAGAACCTGGGCCAGCGTCGCGGCACCGTGGAGATGTATCATCTGGCCGTGACGCGCGAGCCGCGCGAGGCGAAGCTCGAGACGGACTTGTTCGAGGGAGTCGTCGAGGAGTAGTCGAGCGGTGGCGAACTACTCCTCGCGCAGCGTCCTCATCGGATCCACCCTGGTGGCGCGGTAGGCAGGAATGATGCTGGCAACAAAGCCCACTGCCGTCAACAGCAGCGATACAGTCCCGAAGGTAACCATGTCCCGGGCACTCACCCCGTAGAGGACGCTCGACAGCACTCGTCCTAACGCCAGTGCACATGCCAGCCCAATGAGCACACCGATCAGCGTCGGCTTCATGCCTTCGAGCACGACCATGTGCAACACATCGCTAAGTTGCGCGCCCAGGGCCATTCGTATCCCGATCTCCCGCACCCGCCGTCGCACTGCATACGACAGCACGCTGTAAATCCCGACCGCCGCCAGCAGCAGTGCAAGCCCGGCAAACGCCGCCAGCAACAGCATGGTGAAGCGCTGCGGAGAAAGCGAGTCGGAGACCATATCACCCATAGTCATGGTATTCAGCAGCGGTACATCGGAGTCCACCTCATGCACGGAGTTGCTGATCGCCGAGACGGTAGTCGACGGATCCATGCTGGTGCGCACGGCTAGCGTCATGCCAAACGAGTGCCATTCCCCAGTGTTCGGCGGCGAAACTTGGGCAAGCGGGAAATAAAGTGCGGCTGTAGGCCGAGTCTGGTTCAACGCATCTTCTTTTACGTCACCCACGATGCCGACCACCGCACGCGTGACGCTGGGGAAGAAATACAGCGTGATGTGTTTGCCGATGGGATCCTCGTTTGGCCAGAATTGTCTGGCCATGGATTGACTGATCAGCACGGCACCGGGCCTTCCGGCTACGTCCGAGTCGTCGATGTCGCGTCCCCGCACCACTGGTATTCGCATGGCACTCATGTAACCGGGACTAATCACGCGAACGTTCACCTCCGGTTGTTCGGCCATGGGCACGGCGGGACGGCCTTCGATGGCAAATGGCTGGTGAGAGCCGCCGCCAGTCAAGGGCAGACTATCGATCAGGCCGGCAGACTCAATCCCCGGCAACGTGCGCACACCCTGCAGCACTCGGTCGAAGAAACTGATCTGTTGGGCGGGCACAGGAAACTTGGTTCGAGGAATGGAAACCGTCATCGTGAGGACGCGATTGGGATCGAAACCGGGATTGACATTGCGCAGCATCCACAAGCTGCGAATCAGAAGTCCGGCGCCGATCAGCAGCATCAGCGACAGTGCGACCTCACAGACCACCAGCACACTGCGCGTCCGGTTCCCGCCGGATTCCGAAGACGTGCGGCCCAGACCTTGTTTCAATGCCTGGTTCACATCCCCTCTGGTCAAGCGCAAGGCCGGTAACAAGCCAGCAGCTAGTCCAGTCAACAACGAAATGCCCAGCGTGAATACCAGCACCCAACCGTCAAGTCCAATTTCCGTGGAGCGAGGCAACTGCTGCGCCAGGAACTTGACGATCAATATCACCCCGAAATGCGCGAACACCAAGCCGAGGGCGCCTCCCGCAACCGCCAGCAGCACGGTCTCCGAGAGCACCTGCTGCAGCACGCGACGACGGCTTGCCCCCAGCGCGGTGCGGATGGCAATCTCCTTCCGCCGTGCGAGTGTCTTCGCCAGAACCAGATTGGCGACGTTGGCGCACGCGATCAGCAGGACAAAGGCCACCGCCCCCAGCAGAATCAGCAATGCCGGCTTCACATCGCCGACGAGATCGTCGCGCAGCGGGATGGCGATGGCGCCCCATCCCTTGTCGTCGGCGGGATATTGCTGCGCCAGGCGGTTGGAGATGGTATTCATCTCGGCTTGTGCCTGCTTGAGAGTGACACCAGGCTTCAGCCGCGCCACAACCGAATAGTTGTGGTTGTCGCGAATTGCGCGTTCCTGATCGCTCCAAGCCAGCGGCTTCCACATCTGCGGGCGATAGTTGGGATCGGTGACGATGGGAAACTCGAACCCAGGGCCCATAACGCCGACCACGCTGAAGCTCTCCCCGTTGAGTTCAACGTTCTTGCCGACAATGCCGGGGTTGGCACCGTAACGGCTGCGCCACATCGCGTAGCTGAGGACGACTTCGTGATCATGCCCCGGCTGGTCTTCGCCCGCCAGAAAGACCCGGCCAAGCAGCGGCTGGGCACGCAAGATGGAGAAGAAACCATGCGACACCACGACCGTGATAAGCGCCTCGGGATGACCGGTACCGGTGAGGGTGTAGCGGCCAAACCCATAGGCCGACATGCCTTCAAACACATCGTTTTGACTGCGCCAGTCAAGGAAGTTGGCTGGCGAGACGGCAAACGTGGTCATCCCCGGAAAACTCTTCGGCGGGGGCACGTGCCACACGTCAACCAAGCGTCCGGAGTCCTGAAACGGCAGCGGGCGGAGCAGCACGGCATTGACTACGCTGAAAATGGCAGTGTTGGCACCGATGCCGAGGGCAAGCACCAGAACTGCGACCACGGTAAATCCAGGGCTCTTGCGGAGCACCCGCCAGCCATATCGAATGTCGTGCAACAAGGCAGCCATCAGCTTCTCCCTTTCGCCTCAGATACGCGAACTACGAAGCTACGGTTCGCGGGGCGTCCCACAGAAGGAGTTGCACGTGATTTGCCAGAGGGTTATTTGCAAGGGGATGAAAACACTGGAGAACCGCGGATGAACTTGGAACAGGGCGGTGGAAATGCGTTCGATTCCGAACGGACTGTCCGGATACGGACTGATCGTGAAGGGCAAATGGAGAGGCGCACGGGTGCGTACTCGAGCTGCTGGAAGATCTGCTCCGAACATCGTTTTTTCCGCAAGCCCTCTCGGCGCCGTGTCAGCCGGGCCCGCATGGGAGTATGATGATTTTCGCGGCTGCCACTTCTTGGGGGCGCGGCCCGCGAGACTGCTATGCCAGACGATTTATCCAACCTCAAAGACGACATGAACGCCTTCATCCTGGGACACGGCCTCAGCCGCTTCCAGGGATACGTTACCGAAGACGTGCACAGCGTCATGTGGGACCCGCGCGACAATCCCGAAAGCTGGAAGGATTTTGTCGAGCTGGCCAAAAAAGCCGGTTCCGAGTTCCTCTCCATGGATGAGGAAGTGCTGCAGCGCGACGAACTCGATTACCTCATCCAGCGCCTGCAGCACGCCAACTATCCCAGCGATGAAGACATGGACGAAGCCCGCTGGTTGCGCAACCACGTGGGCAAGACCGGCTTCATCCAGCTCGGCTGGCCGCATCAGGGCATCATGTTTCTGTACGAGGTCTCCACCGAGTGGTACGAGCGGTATCAGCATTTGCTGGATTTGGTGGAAGACTTCGGCAGCATGGCGATCGACGGGACCGACCTGGACGACGAACGCTGACGTGCGCTGGGACCTCCGCAATGCCGAATCGCAAGACGTGCAGCGGCTCGCGCTGGAAACCGGGTTGCCTATCTCCACTGCGCGGCTGCTGGCGGTCCGCGGCATACAAACAGCCGAGCAGGCGCACAAGTTCCTCACTCCTTCCCTGCAAGACCTGCATTCGCCCGGCTTGATGACCGGCCTTCGCGTTGCCGTCGAGCGATTGCGCGCCGCCATCGAGCGCGGCGAAACCGTCCTGATCTACGGCGACTACGACGTGGACGGCACCACCGCCATCGTGATTCTCAAGACCGCTATCGAACTTTGCGGCGGACAAACCGAGCACCATGTGCCGCATCGCATCCGCGAAGGCTACGGGATGCGCGATGAGGTCATCGAGCAGGCCGCCGATCGCGGCATTCGCGTCATTGTCAGCGTGGACACCGGCATCCGGGCGTTCGCGGCCGGCGAAACCGCGCAGCGCCGGGGCATCGATCTCATCGTTACCGACCACCACCTGCCCCAGGCCAATGGGGTTCCGAAAGCGCTGGCCGTGGTGAACCCGAATCAGGAAGGTTGTGACTACCCCTGCAAATCGTTGTGCGGCGCGGGCGTGGCATTCAAAATCGCGCAAGCCCTGCTCGAAGAGACCGGACGCGAGCGGCTGCTGCCGTCATTTCTGAAGATGGTCGCCATTGCCACCATCGCCGACGCGGTGCCGCTTATCGGCGAGAACCGTGTCTTCGCCAAGCTCGGTCTGGAGGGGCTCAGAAAACCGGTCAACGCCGGCCTGCGCGCGTTATTGGCTAACTGCCAACTCGACGGCTCGCGCCCTTTGAGCGCTGGCGACATCGCTTTCCGGGTAGCGCCGCGCTTGAACGCCGCCGGGCGAATGGATGTGGCCGAGCACGTCATTCAGTTGTTCACCGAGAAGGACGCAACCAAAGCGGCGGAGATAGCCCTTCGGCTCAATCAGCTTAACGGCGACCGCCAACTGGAAGAGCAGCGCATTCTGGACGAAATTCAAGCCAAGATTGAAGCCTCGCCCGAGATGAGAGCGGCGTACTGCCTGGTGCTGGAGGGCGAAGGCTGGCATCGCGGCGTAATCGGCATTTGCACCACGCGGGTCGTGGAGCGGTATCGCCGCCCCACGCTCATCTTCGCCTGCGAGGACGGCGAAGCGCATGGCTCGGGCCGCTCCATCGAGGCGTTCCATTTGCTGCAAGCGTTGGAATCGTGCCCTGAGCTGTTTACCCGTTTTGGCGGGCACGCGCACGCGGTGGGTTGTTCGCTTCCCGTGCAAAAGATTCCCGAGCTGCGGTCGCGGCTCGATGCTTTCGCCCGCGAACGGCTGACCCCGCAGGACTTCGTTCCCATCCTGCGCTACGACGCCGAGATCGCGCTCGACGAGGTCAAGCACGCCTTCTGGCTGCTCTTGCAGAAGCTGGAGCCATTTGGCTCAGGCAATCCCGTGCCAGTCTTCGTTGCCCGGAATGCGAAGCTGGTGCAGCCGGCTCGGGTGCTCAAAGAGAAACATCTAAAGCTGCGGGTCGTGGCCAATGAGCGAAATTCCAATGGCAGTAAATTTCAACGTGGCTTCGACGCTTTGGGTTGGCGCATGGCCGAGCGCGCGACGCAAGAGTCGCTGCTGCTGGGCAGTGTGCTCGATCTGGCCTTCACCGTGGATTACAACCAGCATCCCGAATTCGGGGGAGTACAGCTCAACCTGCTGGATTTTGCGCCCGCCGCAGCCGCCAGTGCGGCGAGTGCCGCAGAAAAATAGGAGCGATTCAGGGTCGGACTGCGGTGACGTAACGTTGATTGTGTAAAAAGCGAGAGGGTGTAAGTTGGCTTTGGCCTAGCAAGCTAAAGCCACCCTAGAAAAGGAGACTTACACCCATGGCGAAGGTAACACCGATCAGCGAGCACTTCCAACACTTCCTGGCGGAGATGAAGGAGACATTCTGGGGCGATCTGTATGGCCAGACCAAGCTGGCGTGGCAGCGCTTCTTCGAGCTGCAGTCGGAGCGGCAGCGGGACCGCTTTTCCGGCGCGCAGTGGTACGAACGGCGGCCGGGCCAGCGCCGGGTCTATCGCAATGGCTACTACGAGCGGGATTTCGTGACCCGCTTGGGGACCCTTCGGCTGCGCATCGCGCGCACCCGGGAGAAGAGTTTTCTGCCCGCGGGCTTGGAGCGGTTTCAGCGGCGGGCCGAAGAAGTCTCGATGCTGATCCGCGAAGCCTTTCTGCGCGGCATCTCGACCCGGCAGGTGGGACGGGTAGTGGCCACCCTGACCGGCGAAGTGGTGAGCGCGCAGACGGTGTCGAAGCTGACCCGCGATCTGGACGAGGCGGTGCGCCAGTTTCACCAGGCCAGGCTGAGCGACGAGTACGTGTATTTGTTTCTGGACGGGGTGAGCTTGCGGGTGCGGCGTCCGGGGGGACGCAAACGGGTACAGATGTTGGTGGCCTATGGGGTGCGGCGTGACGGCACTCGTCATTTGCTGGCCTTTCTGCGCAGTCAGGGAGAAAGTCAGGCGGACTGGGAGGGGCTGCTGCAGGATCTGTACCGCCGCGGGCTGGAAGGCAAACACTTGGCCCTGATCATCACCGATGGTTGTGCCGGTTTGGCGGCGGCGATTCCGACGGTATATCCCCGAGCACGGCATCAGCGTTGCTGGGTGCACAAGATGCGCAATATTCTGCAGAAAGTACGCAAGGCAGACTACGAGGAAGTGAAGGCCGGGGCGCAGGCCATTTACCTGGCCCCCGGCCGGGGGCAAGCCGAAGCCGCCTTGCGTCGCTTCCGCGCCCGCTGGCGGCGAGACTACCCCAGCATGGTGCGGCGCCTGGAACGCGATCTGCCCGAGTTGCTGGCCTTCTTCGCCTTTCCCCGCCACCTGTGGCGCAAGCTGAGGACAACCAATGTGATCGAGCGCTGCTTCGTAGAAGTCCGGCGGCGCACCCGGCCGATGGTGTGCTTTGTGAATGTCGAGAGCGTGGACCGCATCATCTACTCCATCTTCCAGAGATTCAACCTGGAATGGAAAACCCGCACCCTCTCCGTATTTACACAAGCAGCTTGACATCACCTCGGACTGCGGTTCTCTTTACATAGGCAACGGGTGCAGCGTAGTATTTCCCCTCCGAATGGAGATGGTGCTGAACCCGGTTTGTTCCACCTGCGGCAATGTGCGATTGCCGGATAGACGCTTTTGTCTCTTCTGCGGCGAGGTGCTTTCGGAGCCCAACTCCAGAGGTATAGTGACTTCTCAACCTGCCAAGCCGCCCGGGTCTTCCGCGCCAAGCGAGCTGGCTCTTCCTGCCTACGCCGGATTCTGGCTTCGGGTCTGGGCCGGCGCCATCGACGTAACCTTGGAGGTCGGCGGAGCGCTCGTCCTTACGTTCGTCATCGAGCTTGCGCGCCGCCGCTTTGCCCCCTTCGTGCCAAAGAACGCCGCCGGGATAGCTTTCATCCTGATTTTGGCCGTCGGTTCGTGGCTGTACTGTGCTTTCACCGAAAGTTCTTCGTGGCGCGCCACCGTCGGTAAGCGCGCTTTAGGTCTGCAGGTGGTCACCGCTGAGGGCGACCGAATAGGGTTCGGTCAGGCTACGGTCCGCCACTTCATGAAATTCCTCTCCCTGTTCTTCTTGGCCATCGGGTTCATGATGGCGGGCTGGACCAAGCGCCGTCAGGCGCTGCACGACATACCTTCCGACTGCTTGGTCATCCGAGTACCGCGGGAAAGAGGCTTTTCTTTGCTGCGTGGCGTGGACAGATTGCACGCGAGGCCTAAAAAGCAGGTGTGAGAAGGGACGGCTGAGCAGGTTTTGCGTTCCCTGACGCCGTGAAGCGCCGCGCTACCTGAGCTTGACCGTTGCCAAACCCCCGTTCCCCTACACCCACTCCAGCGCGCCCTTCTTCCATATCCAGATGTATCCCACAATCAGGATGCCGAGGAAGATCAGCATCTCCAGCAACCCAAATAGACCCAGCAGCTTGAACTGCACGGCCCAGGGGAACAGGAAGATGGTCTCCACGTCGAACACCACGAACAGAATGGCCACGATATAAAAACGGACGGTGTAGCGGCCACGCGCGTTGTCGAAGGGCGTGATGCCGCACTCGTAGGGCATCAGCTTGGTTTTGAATGGGTTGCGGGGGCGGACAATGTAGAAAAGTGCAAGCGTTCCGGCCGCCACCAGAAACGCCAGGAAAGCGAAAATGAACATCGGTACATAGTTCTGCGGCATAAAGTGCTTTCTCAATGGTCGCGCCGAAGCGCGATCCGGATAGGAACGAACGCGCCACTATACCGCGCTTCGGAACGCGATTCAATGACATGCGTCACAAAAGCCGCTTTTTGCGGTTCGCTGTTCGCTGAGCTTTCAGCTATCAGCCGTCAGCCGGGAAGGAGAAACACGGCGATCAATAATCTCGTGAGACTCTTTGACCGTACGGTCGAACTCTTCTTGGCTCATTTCCTTCGACCGTTCGAGCGCAGATTTGGTGAAATCGGAGATCAGCGATTCCATTGAGATTCGGTCTAGCTCTCCCATTGGCAAGCCTTTCGCTTTGCGTTTCATTATCCCGCAGCCCGCGGCTTCACAGCGATTGCAGGAATGCCAACAGCGCCTCTCGGTCCTTGGCTGGCAACATCTTGAATCTGTTGGCCGCTTTTTCGGCTTCCCGCTTATGACGGAGAATGGCGTCGCGCGGCGTCAACGAGGCCCCGTCGTGCATAAGGCGGGTCCTCATGCGCAGCCCCCAAAGCGGCGCGGTACGCATGCGGTAGCGGGTCGGCTGAAAGTTGTCGGGCCCCATCTCCTTCCAGGCGTACCTGGCAAAGGCGCGCCCATAGTGTTCGGGGACGGGGACCACAATGCCGTCGCCGGTGCCAACATCATGCAGCAGAAAATCGCTGAAAGGATGAAACTGCTTCGACCCCAGCGCATCGGGAACGGTGAACGCTCCACCATCGACTTTCGTTCCTGCTGGCGCGGTGGTCATGGTGCGCACGTGACAGTCATTGCAGCCGATCTTGTCGAATACTTCTGAGCCGCGCTTCGCCTTGTCGTTGGCAGCCAGACTATGGTCGGGCGGCGGCGCCTTGCTGGCGCGAACGAATCGCGCGAACCGGTCGATGTCGGAAAGACCGTCGGCGCCCACCTTGTCGTTGGGCTCAGAAACGGTGTTGCACAGGTTCGTCACCTCATCCGGCTGGAGGCGGCTGGTAACGCCCATTTCGTTCAAATAAGCGTCCGCCGAGAAGGAGAGCAGGCTGGCGTGCTGGTCTTTCCAACCAAAGCGACCGACAGCAGTTTCGCCCGGAGCTTCCAGGACCGGAACTCTCAACGCCACTCCGCAGATCCTGCGATAGCTCTTGCGGCATTGTTCCTTCGCGATCGCGATGAGCGCCTGGTCCGGAATGGCTTCGACGAAACCGTCGCCCAGCAGATTCAGCGACACCCGAAAAGTACGGACCTTTTCTGTGTCGGGCACTCGCTCCTGGATCTCGGTATCGGGATACGCACCATTGGGACAGATGGCGCGGTCGTTCACCAGTGTGCGGCCGGTAATGACTTCCTTGCCGCCAGCGATCGGAATCGAGGGGTTCTCGAACTCGCCCTTGCTGCCAACGTGGCCGACCCGCAGTTCGTTCACCTGGCTGGGTCCGCCCGAGACTGGGTTCTGGTGGCACTCGCGGCAGGACTGCGCGTTGTAAAGCGGCCCCAGACCGTCGCTGATCTGTTCGACTTCCTCGAACGTCGTCTGGTCCGCCTGATGGGTGGCATCGTCCACCAGTCCGTTGCTCTTGTTGTCGAAGCCGGCCGGGGCGTCGTTGGATGGAGGGGTCGCGGGAGTCAACCCGACTGCCAGTACCAAAGCTCCCATAAGAACCATCGCAAGAACGAGACGCATGTGGGGCCTCCTGTGATATGTGCCAGACCTGAAATTCTGCGCACAGGCAACCACGATGTCAAGACTCATTCCGCTAAATCGACAACCGGCTCCCTCCCATCACTAATCCGCGAGCACACAATCTATAATCGGATTTCTTTACCTTTCGGCCTGTGGGAAGCCAGGCAGCAGGGACCGCCGTGGCACTTGATCAGAAAATCTACGCGCTCAGAAAAGAAAAGCTGAAGCAGATTGAAGCGCTGGGGCAGCAGGCGTACCCCTATCGTTACGAAACCACACACACCATTCCCCATATCCTCGAAGGATATTCAGCCAAGACCGGCCCTGAGCTTGAGTCCCCACGCGTCGACGTCAGCGTTGCCGGACGCCTGATGTCCATCCGCGTGCAGGGAAAAGCCGGCTTCGCACATCTGCAACAGGGCGGCAAGCGCTTGCAGATTTACGTCCGCCTCGACAACGTCGGCGAAAAGGCGTTTCAGCTTTACAAGCTGCTCGACCTCGGCGACTACATCGGCGTCAAGGGTTATCTCTTCCGCACTCGCACCAACGAGCTGACCGTCCACGTGGAGGAGATAACCTTCCTGGTGAAGGACCTGCTTCCCCTGCCCGAAAAATGGCACGGCTTGCAGGACGTGGAGACGCGCTATCGCCGGCGCTACGTTGACCTGACGATGAATCCCGACGTGCGCGAGGTCTTCCTGAAGCGCGCCAAAGTGGTGCAGTCGATGCGGCGCTTCCTCGACAACAATGGCTTCATCGAGGTTGAAACCCCGATGATGCATCCTATCGCCGGCGGCGCGGTGGCCAAGCCGTTCATCACCCACCACAACACGCTCGACGTGGACCTATATTTGCGCATCGCGCCCGAGCTGTACCTGAAGCGGCTGGTGGTGGGCGGCATGGACCGCGTGTACGAAATCAATCGCAACTTCCGCAACGAGGGCATCTCGACCCAGCACAATCCCGAGTTCACCATGCTGGAGTTCTACATGGCCTACGCCGACTACCGCGACATGATGGACTTCACCGCGCAGATGCTGGCGCAGGTGGCGCGCGACGTAACTGGCACAACCATCACGCACTTCAACGGGCACGAAATTGACTTTGGCGACTTCCAGCGCCTCTCCATGCGCGAGGCCATCATCAAGTTCTGGCCCGAGAATGCCGGCGACAAGCCTGAGATGAGCGACTTTTCCGGCGCCGAACAGATTGCCGCCATGGTGCACCGCTACAACGCGGTGCATCCGCACATTCCGTACGATCCGGTCGCACCCATGGGTAAGACGATCGCCGAGATTTTTGAGTTTGTCGCCGAGCCTCACCTGATTCAGCCGACCTTCATCTACGACTTTCCTCTCGCCATTTCGCCACTCTCGAAGAACAAGCGCGAGCCGGAAGAGAACGCCGATTGGGTCGAGCGTTTCGAGATCTTCATCGGCGGCCTTGAGATCGGCAACGCCTTCAGCGAGCTGAACGATCCCGAGGAGCAGCGCCGGCGCTTCGAGGGGCAGCTCGGCGAACGCGAGCGCGGCGACGAAGAAGCCCACCAGATGGATGAGGACTACCTTCGCGCCCTGTCGTACGGATTGCCGCCGGCCGCAGGCGAAGGCGTCGGCATCGATCGCCTGACCATGCTGCTGACCGATTCGCGCTCCATTCGCGATGTGATTCTCTTCCCGCTGCTGCGTCCCCTGAAGCGCGAAGAGGAAGAGGAACTGGACAGCGCCGAGGGAGAGGCGGCGAAGAGCTAAGAAGGCCAATAAGAATGCCCCTCTTTCGAGGGGCGCCAGTGTTCAAGGAAAAGAGGGGTTGGTCGTACGTGAAAACTTATTTCGCCAGCAGCTCGCGCAGGCGCAGCCGGGCCTGGTGGAGTCCGAGGCGCGATTCCTCGTCGCTTAGGCCCAGAGTGCGGGCGATGCGCGCGTGATCGTAGCTTTCCACGTCGTGCATCAGGAAGATCATCTTTTCAGTGGGGGGCAACTGGACCACAGCGCGTTCCAAATCGACCCGCAACGTATTGCGGCGCACCGACAAGACTTTCTCACAGGGAGCGCAGTTCAGGGTCAGCCTTCCCAGCGGCATATATTCGCGCAGCTCGCTGATCAGGCAGCGATCAATTTGTTCCGCGCTTGGGGTATGGGCCCTGGCGAAGGCGCGGCAGAAGGTGTGGGTCATCAACTGGGCCGCATCCAATTCGTTGTCCGTCATCCAAAATGCCAGCGCATAGACACGATGGCGGTTCAGCTCGTAGGCTTCGTTGTAGCGGTCTATGCTGCGCGGCAATACCGCCGGCATGTAGGTTGCAAAACCAAGCATTTTTGCTTCCGGGACAGTGTTCATGGTTTCTGCCTCAGCGAATCCTGGGCCGTCGTGGGCCTGACTGGTTTCGAGTGTTTCCGACAGCCCGAAGCCGTCGAGTTGCTCGCTTCGCTTACCCTGTCTGCTCGTCAGCACCTGAATATTGAGCAATCTTGGTGCCCAAAGCTTTGGATCAGAGAATGTTTTGTTGAAAATATAGCTAACCTACTGACAATATTGGACTACCATGTATCTTTGGGGGTGAGGTGCAACTGCTGATGCAGGCGACAAAGGCGGGTTAATTTTCCCCTGCTAGGTAATTTTGGGTTCCACCTGCCCTAAATCGGCATCAAATGCCAACTGCGCTGGGACGCGGGATGTAACTTTTTCCAACTGGTAGTCCGGCCTTTCCCCGAAGGACGCATAAGGCGATTGGGTGCGACATGCATTATTTTTCTAGCCATCCGGGCCGAAGTGGATAAAAATCGAACCAACGACCGTCAGCACCACTGCCGGTAAGGACTTCCTAGTATGTCCGATGAACGCATTCTGGTAGTCGACGACGAGAATCCCATCCGGGAAGTGGTGTGCTCGATTCTGAACCAGGCGGGTTTCGACTGTCGGCCCGTTACCTCGGGGGAGGAGGCGCTGGCGTTGTTACATTCCGACGCCGGCTACTCGATGGTGTTGTCGGACCTGATCATGGAAGGGATGGACGGGTTGTCCCTGCTGGGGCGGATCCGTTTGGAACATCCCGACATTCCGGTGGTAATGGTTACCGCCGTCAACGACATTTCCGTCGCCCTGACTGCCATTCGAAACGGCGCCTACGACTATTTGCCCAAGCCCTTCGAGCGCGAACAACTGCTGGCCATCGTTCGCCGGGCCATGGAAAATCGCCGTCTGAAACAGGAAAACCTGGCCTATCAAACCAAGCTGGAGTCGCTGGTGGCGGCGCGCACCGAGATGCTGCGTAAGGCCCTGGCCGACCTGGAGCGCTCCTATGACATCACCTTGGAGGCCTTGGGTGACGCACTCGACCTGAAAGACGCCGAAACCGAGGGTCATTCCAAGCGCGTGACCGCCTTTACCATCGCCATTGCCCGGGCCATGGAATTGCCGCACGACAACATTCGCGTGATCGCCCGCGGCGCGTTTCTTCATGACGTTGGCAAAATGGCGATTCCGGACGCGATCCTGCGCAAACCCGGCAGGCTAAGTTCCGAAGAACAGCAAATCATGCGCCAGCACGCCCAGTTGGGGTACCAGATTTTGCACCGAATTCCCTTCCTGCGCGAGGCCGCCGACATTGTTTACTCCCACCAGGAATGCTTCGACGGCAGTGGCTATCCCCGCGGTTTAAAGGGCGACCAGATTCCCCTGGGGGCGCGCATTTTCGCCATCGCTGACACCTTCGACGCCATTACTTCCGATCGGCCCTATCGCGCCGCGCAATCCATTCCGGCCGGGCGGCGAGAAGTTGAACGCAATGCGGGACGGCAATTCGATCCGGACATTGTGCAAGTCTTCCTCGCCATTCCAGATCATATATGGCAAGAGTTGCGCAATGAAATTGGCGTCCCGACCCCGAAGTAACGCGTGGCAGCAATAGCGGTCTCGCCGCGACCCGGATGAGTTGTTAGGCTAATACTGGGGCTGGTTCAGGTCCACCCAGGTCCATAAAGGGGGCACGGCATGAGTGCAGTTCTATCGGAGGCCGAGCTTCAGCAGGCCCTGCAGAAGCTTCCCGGCTGGAAGAAAAATGGCAAAACGATTGAGCGCAATTTTCAGTTCGCAAACTTTGTGCAAGCCATGGATTTCGTGAATCAGATCGCCGAAGCAGCCGAAGCCGTGAACCATCATCCTGACATCCACATCAGCTACAACCAGGTGACGATGGTACTGGTCTCGCACGACTCCGGCGGGGTCACGCAACGCGATATCCGCATGGCAGGAAAAATCAACGAACTGGCGCCTTCCACGGCGTCCACCTAGAAAAGCCGGCAGAATTACCAACGGCCTCGAGCGCCGCCAGCCGTTGCGCCCAGCGATCGCTCATTGCCCGAGTTCGGTGCGTGGCTCCAACGATTCCGCAATGCGGTTCAAGGCGGCCTGGATGCGATCCAGTTCGCCCTGCGCGCTCTCATTCCATTCCAGCCAGCGTTCCGGCGCATGGTCGAAATTTTCAGACATGGCACGCAAGCTATTTCTGCCGCGCTCGCTCAGCAAAAGCGCCCCAATACTTCCCAGCCCCAACATTGTAAGTGGCACATACCATCTGCGCATCGGCCGCTCCTTGTCCGACTCCGCCGTGGAAATACAACTAACCGCAACTTACTTGGTTGGATTCGCTTTTTCAACATCTGGATGACAGTTTCGCCACGAAAGTACATAGCGAGTTTGATTCTGGGAATCGGGAGCACGACCTGACCGCAAACGGGAATGCCGCGGCGGCGGTCTAATTCCGCTAGCTCAGCGCCGATCTCGCGCAAGAATGGCAAGTTCCAGCGTTCTTTCCAGGAAGGCATTCGGCGGGTGCGGTTGGTCAAACCCAGCCCGCCAGACTATGATTTCGAAGGGAAAGGAGCCACGCCCATCGCAGTTTCGGCCGCTCTACGGTTGGCTTGCGCTGGAGAACGCGTGGCGCCCAGGTGCTCTTATGCGACTCAGAAGTTGGCAGTTCATCGCGTTTTCATTCCTGGCTTTCACCGCAGTGCTGTTCACCGTCGCTCCCCTGGGGGCCCAAGTCCGTTCGGCAACTCCCATACCCAACACGGTATGGGTCGGCGCTGACGGCAAGTACGAAGCCCAGCCCGACACCGTGCTGCTGCAATTTAATATCGCGGCACAAGAGGGCAAATTGCAGGACGCGAACCAGAAGGCCAGTCGCGCCGCCGACCAGGTCCGACAGCTTCTGCACTCCAACGGGCTCGATCCCAAGGACGCCCAGGTCGGACAGTTCTCGGTGCAGCCGGTGTATGACTATAAGAACTCGAAACGTAAGCTGGTCGGCTATCGGGTGGACACCAACATCAGCATTAAGCTGAAAGACTTCTCCAAAGTGGGGCCGATTACCCAGGGACTCTCCGACATGGAGGACGTGACCGGCAATCAGTCGCTCAGCTATCTTCTCGACGATATGGAAGCCGCCAAAATCAAGGCCGTGGAAGATGCGTTGGCGCGCGCGCGTGCCGAGGCCGACGCGGTCGCACGATTCGGCGGCCGCACTCTGGGCGAACTCTCCTATGCGTCGGTTGACACCTATGAGCCCAGCCCAGTCCGCCCGATGGCGTTCGGCCAGGCAACAACTGTGGAGACTAGGGCCGCTCCTCCTCCTCCCACGGCTGAGTTTGGGGCGCAGAAGATCACGGTTACGGCGCACGTGAATGCGCTGTATATGCTGAAATAAGCGAGCGCGACTTTCCTCGCGATGGGGCGTTCAATGTACTACGGAAAACTTGTTGTCCTGGGAGGATACATGAGAGCAGCAGCAGTTCTGCTGGCTGTTTTTCTCGCCGCCAGCATACTCGCCTCCGCGCAGAACTGGGATGCCACGCCTCAACTCACATCGCGCGCGGCTCCGGAAGCACAGGAGAACAGCTCCGCCGCTCCCGCCGACTCGGTCACGGTCCCCTCGGGCACGCGAGTTCCGCTCCTCATGAAGCAGGGCCTTACCACCAAGAACGCCCGCCCGGGCGATCCGGTTTACGCCCAAACTTCGTTTCCCATCGTGATGAAGGACCGCATTGTGATTCCACCCGGTACCTTCGTGCAGGGAGAAATCCGGCGGGTGCAACGTCCCGGCAGAGTTAAGGGGCGCGCCGAATTGCAGCTGAGCTTTACCTCCATAATCTTCCCCAATGGCTATACCTTGCTGCTGCCGGGCGCTGTGCAGGGGACTCCCGGGGACCCGAACACGGCAGGCGTCAAAGACAAGGAAGGGACCATTCAGGGGGAAGGCGGTAAGGGAAAGGACGCCGGGACCGTCGTCGGCACAGCCGTACCGGGGGCGGGAATCGGGGCCATCGCCGGAGGCGCCAAAGGCGCAGGCATCGGCGCCCTCAGCGGTGGCGCGCTCGGATTGGCCACCGTACTGTTCACCCGCGGGCCCGAAATCCATCTCGCGGTGGGCGACTCGATCGAAATGGTGCTGGAGCGCAATCTGACCATCGACGAAACCAAGGTCCACAGAGCGCCACAATAGAGTAGTAAAGGGCGAGGAGAGATTCATGAGTTGTCATTACGAGCGCCTGGGTTTGGCGCGAGGAATCTGCTTTCCAGCGCCACGCAAGAGCAGGTCCCTCGCTCCTCCACCCAGCGAGTGCAAAATCGGCACTCGCCGGGGACCCCGGGTGCGCTCGTGATGACAACTCGATCGGAACCTCCCTCGTGTTGAAGAACCACACCAGCCTCAGTAGATCAAATACTTCTTTCTGACCGGCAGGAACTGTTCGACGCCATCGCGCCAGCCGTCGGCGATGCGCCGCGGGTCTTGCCCCGCTTGCAGCGCCGTGAACGCCGCCTGATTCGCCAGCAAGGGTTTCATGCGGGCCATGTCAAACCCGGTCGGGGCCGCATCGTGCAGGGCCGCCGCCAACTCCAGCCCCAATTCGGGGGCGTCCAGAGCGTCCCGATTGGTCACGATGATGTCAACTCCCTCACATTCCCGGCGAGCGTAGGGTCCACTGGCCGGCGTGAACGTAATGGGCACAAAGCGTACTCCGGCGATATGGCGCGCATTCAGGTACGCAGCCATCCGCTTCGCGCCTACCCAGGGCGCCCCCACTACTTCGAAGGGAGTATCGGTGCCTCGCCCGACCGAAACATTGGTTTGTTCGATCAATGCCACGGCCGGGTATAGCGTCGCCTGGTTCAGGTCGCGCAGGTTAGGCGATGGACCCACCCATAGCTGCGATGTCGAGTCGAACCAATCGCCGCGCATCCAGCCTTTCATCGGCACCACTGTGAGATTGGCGTTGATGTTGCGCTCGGTGTTGAATAGCTTCGCCAACTCGCCAATCGTCATGCCGTGGCGCACGGGCACGGGGTAGTAATTCACAAAGCTCTCCTGGCCTTTATCGGAGACCGGGCCCTGAACGTAAGCCCCGGTGATGGGGTTGGGACGGTCGAGCACCACGATCGGCTTCGCCAGCGTGGCCGCAGCTTCCAGAAAGTATCCCAGTGTGGTCTCGTAGGTGTAGAAGCGGACCCCCGCGTCCTGAATATCGAACACCAGCACGTCCAGCTTGCGCAGCACATCGAGCGGCGGGCGGCGCTTGGCATCGCTGCCGCCATACACGCTGTAAACCGCAACTCCGGTCGCTCCATCTTTCGTGTCCGCGATGTCGGTTTTGTCGGAGGTCCCCTGTGGGCCATGCTCGGGACTGAAAATGGCGCTCAATTGCAGACCGCGTGCATGGGCCAGGATGTCAATTGTGCGGTTGCCACGGCTGTCAACCCCGGTTTGATTAGTGACCAACCCTATCTTCGGCGTCGCCGCAGTGGGAACTCGCAGGACGTCGAAATTATTGGCTTCCAGTTCATCAATCCCGTTGGACACCTGGCCGTTGCGGACCAGGACGCGGCGGCCGGCGACTGCCGCTTCGTTGTAGCCGGTAATCCGCGACAGCCGTATCTTCTGCTCTTCGCTGGGCTGCAACTGCAACGCGGCAGCAACTGCGGTGGCCACTTCGGTGCGCAATGCAATCACATTGCCGTCCTTGATATGCACCGCGTTGGTGAGCAGGATGATGTAGGTATTGGTGGTCGGATCGATCCAGAGTGACGTGCCGGTAAAGCCGGTATGCCCGAAGGAGCCAACCGGAAGCAACTCACCACGATTGGAGGAAAATGGTGAATCGATGTCCCAGCCCAGTCCGCGCACGTCCGTCAGGTTAGGCGGCTGTTGCGGGGTGGTCATCTTCTCGACAATCCAGGGCGAAAACACGGGCGCGCCACCGTTCAGCAGCGCTTGGGCGAACTTCGCCACGTCATCGGCGGTCGAGAACACTCCGGCGTCACCGGCAACTCCGCCCATCTGGCGGGCAGTAGGATCGTGCACCACGCCGCGCAGCATCTGTCCTGTGCGCTCATCGCGTTCGGTGGGCGCAATGCGAGGCTTCCAATCCGCGGGCGGAAGAAAACGCGTCGACGTCATGCCCAGCGGACCAAATATGTAAGTCTGCGCATACTGATCGAGCGGCATACCGCCGACGCGCTGCACCAGTTCGCCCAGCACCACAAAATTGATGTCGCTGTATAGGAACATCGAGCCTGGCGGATTGATCAGCTTCTCGGCATTGGCGCGGTTATAGCCTTCCTCCAGGCCGCTCCAATACTGCTTCAAGTCTAGGTCGGGCCGCAGGCCGGAGTAGTGCGTCAGCAACTGGCGGACGGTCACGTCGTCTTTGCCGTTCTGCGCGAACTCAGGAATGTATTTGGCAACGGGATCGTTCAGCTTCACCTGCCCCAGCTGCACCAGGCGCATCACGCAACTGGTGGTGGCCATCACCTTGGTCAGCGATGCCATGTCGAAAATAGTATCGACCGTCATCGGCTCCTTGTTGGGATCGAGCGCGCGATAGCCGAATGCCTTGCGATACACGAAATGTCCGTTGTGGCCGACCAGCAGCACCGCTCCGGGCGCGCGCCCTTTCTCGACCGCATCTTTGAGCAGTGCATCGAGCGGGGCAAAACGGTCTGCCTCGTTGACTGCGGTGGACGGCGTGACGGCAGGAGCGGACGCCTTCTGCGCTGCCAGCAGCGCGCCCCTGGTTGGCAGAAGGCCGAAGAGAAGAAGCGCAATGACTGGCCGAAGACGAAGCCTCAATGGGTCCGAAACCTTTCGTGATTCAGGAAACACTAAACAAGTCGATGTCTGGGTTGTGCCGGCCTTTCAGAGCTTGTGTGAGACCTCGTTTTCAGTCGGTACAGTGGAACGATTGCGCAAAATCCAGCCCCACAGGGGCGGAATTGCTTTTAGCCCAGGGCGTAAGCCCTGGGTAAAGTGGAGAAAATTAACGAGTCCCTTCAGGGACGGCACATCCCACACCGTCACTCGGGCCCCGTAAACACGTGTATTCTCCCGGCAAGCTATTATAGGTTGCACTCGCCTCCAGAGGTGCTTTTGAACCCAGTGCCACAACAGCTCGCAGACCTGCCATCGGCTCTCGAACTCCAGGAAAAGCAGTTTGCGCGGGCTTTTGCCGTGGTTCGCGAAGCCATCGAGCAACGCGCCTTCCCCGCGGCGGCGCTGGCCGTCGCTCATCGCGGGTCGCTGATTGCGCTGCGCGGATTTGGCCGCTTCACTTACGAGAACGATGCGCCGCTGGTTCAGCCCGACACCATCTTCGATTTGGCGTCCGTGACCAAAGTCGCGGCGACTACGGCCGTGGCCATGCTGCTCTACGAGCGCGCACAATTGCCGCTGGACATTCCGCTCGGGCACTTTCTTCCCGATTTTGTGGCGCGCGCGCCCAGGCATCAGCAGGCCACGCGCGAGGCGGTCACGCTGCGCATGCTGCTCGCCCACTCCAGCGGGCTGCCAGCCTACGAGAAGCTGTTTGAGGTTGCCGGCTCTCGCGACGAACTGGTTCGGGCGGCGCTTACCACGCGGCTGGTGGCCGGGCCCGGCACCCGCGCCGAGTACAGCGACGTAGGCTTCCTCCTGCTGGGCGAAGTGCTGGCCCGCCAAGCTGGCCTGGCGCTCGACCGGTTTGCGCGGCAGGAGATCTTCACTCCGCTGGGCATGGTCCACACGCGATTCAATCCGCCGCCGGAGTGGAAGCCCCGGATTCCGCCCACCGAGGACGATCGCACTTTTCGCAAGCGCATCATCCAGGGCGAAGTGAATGACGAGAATGCCTTCGTGATGGGAGGTGTCGCCGGACACGCCGGCGTCTTCGCTCCGGCAATCGATCTCGCGCGCTTTGCGGAGGGCATGTTGCGCGGCGGAGCGCCCATCCTCAAGCCGGAAACCGTACAGCTCTTCAAGCGACGGGCGGAATCGCCTGCCGGTTCGTCGCGGGCGCTGGGATGGGACACTCCGTCGCCGCCGGCCTCGTCGGGCACTCACTTTTCGGCGGCGTCCTTTGGGCATCTCGGATTCACCGGCGCCTCCCTGTGGATCGATCCCACGCGCCAGCTTTCGGTGACGTTGCTGACCAACCGCACCTGGCCCAACCGCATGTCGCAGGCCATCCGCCAGGTCCGGCCGCTGGTGCATGATGCCATCGTCGAGGCACTGGAGGAGTGAGCAACCAGGTTGCCTTCGTAGCAAAACATTTTCCCTCAAACTCGACTCATTTTCGCAAGTTACCCGTTGCCCCTTGGCAAACACACGTGTAAAGTTCCCAAGATATTCGGGTAAGCGGGCCTTCCGATTCCTCGCTGCACTCGTAATGACAATTCCAGAGGCGAACGTTAAGCGGCAGGGTGACGTAACGTTGATTGTGTAAAAAGCGAGAGGGTGTAAGTTGGCTTTGGCCTAGCAAGCTAAAGCCACCCTAGAAAAGGAGACTTACACCCATGGCGAAGGTAACACCGATCAGCGAGCACTTCCAACACTTCCTGGCGGAGATGAAGGAGACATTCTGGGGCGATCTGTATGGCCAGACCAAGCTGGCGTGGCAGCGCTTCTTCGAGCTGCAGTCGGAGCGGCAGCGGGACCGCTTTTCCGGCGCGCAGTGGTACGAACGGCGGCCGGGCCAGCGCCGGGTCTATCGCAATGGCTACTACGAGCGGGATTTCGTGACCCGCTTGGGGACCCTTCGGCTGCGCATCGCGCGCACCCGGGAGAAGAGTTTTCTGCCCGCGGGCTTGGAGCGGTTTCAGCGGCGGGCCGAAGAAGTCTCGATGCTGATCCGCGAAGCCTTTCTGCGCGGCATCTCGACCCGGCAGGTGGGACGGGTAGTGGCCACCCTGACCGGCGAAGTGGTGAGCGCGCAGACGGTGTCGAAGCTGACCCGCGATCTGGACGAGGCGGTGCGCCAGTTTCACCAGGCCAGGCTGAGCGACGAGTACGTGTATTTGTTTCTGGACGGGGTGAGCTTGCGGGTGCGGCGTCCGGGGGGACGCAAACGGGTACAGATGTTGGTGGCCTATGGGGTGCGGCGTGACGGCACTCGTCATTTGCTGGCCTTTCTGCGCAGTCAGGGAGAAAGTCAGGCGGACTGGGAGGGGCTGCTGCAGGATCTGTACCGCCGCGGGCTGGAAGGCAAACACTTGGCCCTGATCATCACCGATGGTTGTGCCGGTTTGGCGGCGGCGATTCCGACGGTATATCCCCGAGCACGGCATCAGCGTTGCTGGGTGCACAAGATGCGCAATATTCTGCAGAAAGTACGCAAGGCAGACTACGAGGAAGTGAAGGCCGGGGCGCAGGCCATTTACCTGGCCCCCGGCCGGGGGCAAGCCGAAGCCGCCTTGCGTCGCTTCCGCGCCCGCTGGCGGCGAGACTACCCCAGCATGGTGCGGCGCCTGGAACGCGATCTGCCCGAGTTGCTGGCCTTCTTCGCCTTTCCCCGCCACCTGTGGCGCAAGCTGAGGACAACCAATGTGATCGAGCGCTGCTTCGTAGAAGTCCGGCGGCGCACCCGGCCGATGGTGTGCTTTGTGAATGTCGAGAGCGTGGACCGCATCATCTACTCCATCTTCCAGAGATTCAACCTGGAATGGAAAACCCGCACCCTCTCCGTATTTACACAAGCAGCTTGACATCACCCGGCAGGCCCCCGGCGACTTCGGCCCCCAATCCTCGTAGAATGAGGTCAGCGCTGTGCTTCAAAAATTTGGCGTTCGCAGCGCCGGTTTAGGACTTCCCTACATGGACAAGTTTGTCATTCGCGGCGGCAATCCGCTATTGGGCACGGTGCGCATCAGTGGCGCCAAGAACGCCGCGCTTCCGGCCATGGCCGCCGCCCTGCTCACCGAAGAACCCGTCATCCTGGAAAACATTCCCCAGGTGCGTGATATCGAGACTGAACGCAAACTGCTGGCGGCCATGGGCGCTGAAGTAGAACTGGGTTATGGCCGCGCCCAGCACCGCACCACCATCTGCTGCCGCAACTTGGTGAATCCGGAAGCGTCCTACGAACTGGTCAAGACCATGCGCGCGTCCACCCTGGTGCTGGGCCCGCTGGTCGCCCGCATGAAACACGCTCGGGTTTCTTTGCCGGGTGGATGCGCCATCGGCGCCCGCCCGATTGACCTTCACCTCCAAGGGCTGGAGAGGTTAGGGGCGCAAATTTGGCAGGAGCATGGCTACATCGAAGCGCGGGCCGAGCGCCTGAAAGGCGCACGCGTCGTTTTCGAGAAGATCACGGTGACCGGGACCGAAGATCTGATGATGGCGGCTGCGCTGGCCGAGGGCGAAACCATTCTGGAGAATTGTGCGCGCGAGCCGGAAGTCGCCGACCTGGCGGCGCTGCTCAACAAGATGGGCGCGCAGATTGCCGGCGCGGGCACGCACACCATCCGCGTGCAAGGTGTGGAGAGGCTGCATGGCGCGCGCCACCGCATTATTCCTGATCGAATTGAAGCCGGCACTTTCATTGTCGCGGGCGCGCTGACCGGAGGGGACTTGCTGGTGTCCGGTTGCGATCCTCGACATCTGGGCGCGCTGCTCCAGAAGTTGGAGGAGTGCGGGATACAGGTCCAGACCAACGGCGACAGCGTTCGTGTCACCGGCGACGGCCCGTTGCGGGCTACTGACATGGTGACCGAAGAATATCCTGGCTTTCCCACCGACATGCAAGCGCAATTCATGGCGCTGGCGACCCAGGCCGAGGGCGTCAGCATCGTCACCGAAAATATTTTCGAGAACCGTTTCATGCACGCCCAGGAACTGGTGCGCATGGGGGCCAACATCAGGATCGAAGGGGCCCGCGCGGTGGTCCGAGGCAAAACGCCGCTGGGCGGCGCGGCCGTGCAGGCCAGCGATCTGCGCGCGTCCGCGTCGCTGGTGCTGGCCGCCCTCGTCGCCGAAGGCGAAACCATCATTGACCGCGTGTACCACATCGACCGCGGCTACGAGCGGATCGAAGAAAAACTTCGGGGAGTGGGCGCCCAGATCCGCCGCATCGGAGAATTCCTTCCCAAGCGCGTGGCAACACCTGCGGCTGCCGGATGATGCAGGAGTTTCGATTGGGTAGCGCCTACCCGGCAAACCGGACCCGGCTATTGCGGAACTGCTTGCGTGTTCACCAACCCTAAAGCCCCAGGTAGGCGCGCCGCACTTCGTCCATGTTGGCGACCTCGCGCGACTCGCCTTCAATCTCCACTCGGCCTTCGGCCAGCACATAGGTATAATCGCTCAGCGCCAGGGCGAGGTGCACGTTCTGTTCGACCAGCACGATGGTCAGTCCTTGCTTTCTCAGCTCTTTCAGCGTGAGGAACAACTGCTGCGCCAGCACCGGCGCCAGACCGAGCGAAAGCTCGTCGATCATGAGCACAACCGGCTCCTGCATCAATCCCCGGCCCATGGCCAACATCTGCTGTTCGCCGCCGGAGAGGGTGGATGACCTCTGCTTGCGGCGCTCCTGCAAGCGCGGAAAAGTATGGTACACGCGCTCCAGGTTGTCCTTCTGCCGCTTGCGCGCGCGCTGCGAATACGCGCCCATCTCCAGGTTTTCTTCCACTGACATATCGGGGAAAAGCTGCCGGCCTTCAGGCACCAGGACCAGGCCGCGGCTGGCTTTGGCGTGCGTCGACATCCGGGTCACATCTTCTCCGTTCATCAGGACGCGGCCGCCCCAGCACGGCACGCTGCCCATAATGGTGCGCAGCGTGGTGGTTTTGCCCGCGCCATTGGCGCCTATGACCGTGGTCATCTTGCCGGCCTGCACCTGCAGCGATATGCCCCATAGCACCTGCACTTCGCCGTAGCCAGACTCGAGTTTTTCGATCTGCAGAACGGCGTCCATCAGTCATTCCCCTTGAGCTTTTCCGCGATGTCCGGGTCGCCCAGGTAAGCTTCAATCACCTGGGGATCGCGCGCCACCTCCTCGGGCTGCCCTTCGGCCAGCTTCTGGCCGAAGCTCAACACCACGATGCGGTCAGAAAGACTCATGATGGCCTGCATGACATGTTCGATCATGAACACCGAGATGCCGCTGTCGCGGATGTCTCGCACAATGCCGATCATGTGAGTGATTTCGGTGGGATTTAACCCGGCCAGCACTTCGTCCAGCAAAAGCAGCTTGGGACGCGCCGCCAGTGCGCGGGCCACCTCCAAACGCTTCTTGCCGGCGATGGTCAGGGAACGCGCCGGCATCTCGGCACTCTTGGCCAGGCCGACGCGTTCCAGCACTTCCAGCGCCACTTTCCGCGCCGGCTTCAGGGCCAGATATTCGCGGCCAAAGCAGGCGCCGACAGTCACGTTTTCCAACACCGTCATGTCCTGCAGCGGCTTCACAATCTGGTGGGTCCGCGCCAACCCAAGGTGGACCACTTGGTTGGGAGAACAATGGGTGATGTCCTCACCGGCAAACTTTACCGTTCCTTTGTCCCCCTTGTACACGCCGTTCACCACGTTGAACAGCGTGGTCTTGCCCGCGCCATTGGGGCCTATCAACCCCAGGATCTCGCGTTCCCCCAGGCTGAAGCTCACATCGGAGACCGCCAGCAGTCCGCCAAAGCGTTTGCTAACGCCGCTCACTTCCAGCAAGGCAGTCATTCGATCACCTTGCGGGCGCGTGGCGCCAGGCGATAAAGCCAGCCGATCAGGCCGCCGGGCGCAAACAGCACCACCAGCAGCAGCAGTCCGCCGGCAATGACCAACTGAAAGTTGGAGAACTTGGGAGAAGTCAACAGGTAGGAGCGCAGCTTCTCGTACAACCCTCCGCCCAATGCCGCGCCCACGACCGTACCTTTGCCGCCGAGCATCAGCATCACGATTCCCTCCAGCGAGAGCATGAATTCAAAAGCAATCGAGGGATCGATCATGCCATTCTTATAGAACATCAGCGTGCCCGCTACCGCCGGAAGAAATGCCGACACGCTGAAAATAATGGCTTTGAAAACGGTGGTGTTAACGCCCAGGACCCGGGCCGCATCTTCGTCTTCGCGGATGGCGAACAGGCCCAGGCCGAATTTCGAGATCTTAATGCCCAGGCTCAGGACCATCGACAGCGCCATCACGCCGATCACCAAGAAGTAGGTGGTCCACAGAGCGTGACGCGCTCCCCCCAGCCTCTCGTACGAGTCGAAGGCAACGTACATGCCGGTGGACCTGCCCCAGGGATCGAAGTTGGCGACGAAGGACTGGACAGCCTCCAATACGCCGATGGTAGCCAGCGCAAAATAGGCGCCCCGCAAGCGCAGAATGCCCATGCCTAACGCCAAAGCGAACAGGCTGACCACCACACCCGCAGCCAAGGCGGCCAGCACCAGGTTCCAATTTCGCACCGTGGCGAGATAGAGTCCGACGTAGCCACCCAGACCGTAAAACACGATGTGGCCGAAGTTCACGTACCCGGTATAACCGATCATCAGGTTCAGGTTGCTGGCCAGGATGATGGCAATCGCGATCAGGATGAGGTCCTCGCGCATGGAGACATCGTTGGCATGGAACGGAAGGAACGCCATCAGCGCCGCAAAAATCAGGATCAGCCAGAAGAGCGGGCGCCGCAGGATCATCATGCCGTGGCCCTCGCGAAGATGCCCTTGGGAAAGGCAACCAGCACCACCACAAACAGTCCGAACTCAATCAGGGGGATCCAACTGACGGCGAGGAAGGGGGTCACCGCTCCCTCCAATAGGCCCAGCAATAGGCCGGCGGCGAGGGCCCCGAGGGGCTTGCCCAGCCCCGCCAGCACGGTCACCACGAAGCTCTTCATCTGATAACCAGCGCCGGAAAGAATGGTGAAGGGAAACAGGGTTGACACCAATGCGCCTGACGACGCGGCCAGCGCGATGCCGATGGCGAACGCCAAAGCCAGCACCATGGTCGAGGAGATACCCATCAGCTCGGCCGCTTCGCGGTTGTCGGCCACGGCCCGGATGGCTTTGCCGGGCCGGGTGCGATACAGAAACAGCTCCAGCGCCAACCCAATGATGACGGCAGCGGCGGCCGCGGCCAGGTGGTTCCCGTCAAAGGTATAGGCGCCCACGGTAATGCCGCGCAGCGTGAAGTTCACGTTGTAGGGACTGGTGCTCCAAATCGCCGTGCCGATCCCGATGATCATCATGTTCACGGCGAAGGTGGACAACAGGCTCGACAATTGGGAGCGGCCGATCACCCAATGCACGGAGATCCAATAAATCAGAAGACCGAGCAGCAAACCCGCCGCGATCACGGGTAGCAATAGGATGTAGGCGTTCACCGGCAAGGCGGCGAACAAAATGTACATGCCGAACATGCCCAGAGCGATGACCGCGCCATGGGTGAGATTGATGACATCCATCACTCCCCAGATCAAACTGAGGCCCATGGCGGCCAGCCCATAGACCGAGCCGATGAGCAGGCCATCAATCATGGAAGCCAGAATGCCAGACATTTCTCACCCTTTGCGCCGCATGGTTCGCCGGTGCGGCGCGCAAAGTTCGTCCCTCAATGTACTGCAAAATTAGTGGATCGGATACACCAGATTGGCGCTCTTACCAGCCAGCGGCCAGACCACCTGCTTCACCAGCTTGCCCGCCTTGTCCTTTTGCCATTGCGCCAGGACCATCGCATGGCCCACCTGCAGACCATGATCATTGGCCGCGGTCGAAAATTTGCTGCGGCCATAGAACGTTGTGATGTCGGTGGCATTCAGCGCCGCCGCCACTTTCGCCGTATCGGTGCCACCTGCCTGTTCAATGGCGCGTTGCAGGACCAGGCCCGCCGCGTAGCCGCCCGCCGATTCGTAACTGGGCGGAGTTTTGTACTTGGCGGTGTATGCCTTGGCGAAATCGGCGCCGCTCGGCCCATATTGCGCCTTGAAGGCGGTCTGGGGCTCCCACTGCGAGGGCACCATCACGCCCACGGCGGCATCGCCCAGCTCGGTCCACTGCGGGCTGTCCGGAGCGACCAGCAAGGTGATCATCTTCAGCGGAACTTTGTGGCTGTAAACTTGCCGCGCCAGCGTGGAGCCGTCGGCGTAGTGCCCTCCACCCAATAGGACGGTGGACTTTGACGCGATCACTTTGTCAATGATGGCGCTGAAGTCGGTGGTGCCCGGGGCATAGGCTTCGCTGAAGGCCACGTTGAAGCCCAGCTTCTGGGCATACTCCTTGGCCGGATTGACCACCGCGACCGAAAACGAGGAGTCCTCATAGACAAACGCCACCGCCGCCTTCGGGTCCTTGGTCTTCAGCATGTCCAGAACGCCCTTCAGGTATTCCGCTCCGGGGGTGAACATCTGGAAAAGGTAATGATTGCCCAGGGTGTAGGTCTTGCCTTCGGCCGCGCCGGTGGTCAGCATGATTTTTTCATACTGTTCGGTCACAATGGCTGCGGTAGCGGTAAGAGGGGAAGAGTACGGGCTAAACAGAAAATCGGCTTTGTCCTGCAGGATCAAGCGCGAGTAAAGCTGCTGCACGCGCTTGCTGTTGGATTCGTCATCGTAGCTGACGAACTGAATCTTGTAGTTCTTGCCGCCCGCCTTGACACCTCCGGCAGCGTTCACCTGATCGCGCCAGAGTTCGAAGCCGTGGAGCTGCTCCACCGAGTCCACATTCATGGATCCGGTGTTGGAGACGGTGAAGCCAATGGTGAGGTTCTGGGCAAAACTTGTTGTGACGAAGAAAGCAACAAACAGAAAGACGGAGAGAACAAGTCGTTTCACGGTTCACCTTCCCGGATAGTCTGTAGTCTTAGGGTGGTTGAAAGCCTACGGCGTAGATTATCCAACCCCCTATGACAGCAGTCACTTGCAAATGTGATTTTGCTCACAATAAGCCTGGAAGGACATGAGGGCTGGCGGACGCAAAACATCACGACGCAGCTCGCTGTACAGCTTCCTCTGCCGCCAAGAAATCTTGGGAACTCTTGGTTCACGGTTCGGCAATAGTTTGTAGACCGGTGGTTTTGGGTAAGTCAGGTTGCGGCGATGCACGGCAACACAAAACTTAACATTTGTGTTACCAGACTTTACCGTCGAAATCGAATTGCTGGGGTTCCAATACATGACAGACGACCTGTCAAGGAGGAAGTGAGAAGATTATGAAAACCAAGTTTTGGAGCGTCGCCGCGGCGTTGTTATTGCTGGTGCTGTGCGGTGCGGTGATGCTGGCGTACGCGCAGCAGAACGAAGCGGCAGGCGCTTCGGGATGGAGCGGGCACCGGCATGGCCGCATGGGCTTTATGGCCCGCGAGCTTAACCTGACCGATGCCCAGAAGCAGCAGATCAAGACCATGAAGCAGTCGCAGCGCGCGAGCACACGTCCGTTGATGCAGCAACTGGCGGAAAACCGCAAGGCCATGCTGGCCGCCACGGCAAACGGCGCTTTCGACCAGGCCAAGGTGCAGGCGATTGCCAATCAGCAGTCACTGGCGATGGCGCAATTGATGGTCCAGAAAGCGTCCATCCAACACCAGATCTACACCCAGGTGCTGACCCCCGATCAGCGCAGCAAGGCCGACCAGATGCGCGAGAAGCAAATGGCCCGCATTGACCAGCGCCTACAGAGGTTCTCGCAGCCCGCAACGGAAGCGACACAGCCGCAGTAACGTCAACAGCGCGAGATGTCATCCTGAACGTAGCGCCCGCCTGACCCGCCTCCTTTGCGGGTCGGGCGGGTACGCCTGTCAAAGGATTTCCTTTTCTGTCTGTCATCCTGAGCGACCCCGAACGTCGTGAGGGGGAGTCGAAGGACCCCTATACCCGCGAGAAATTTCAGCGTGGCCGCTTGGCATAGCAACAATTTGGGATTGCTGGCGGCAATAGGGTTCCTTCGACTCCTCGCTGCGCTCGTCGCTCAGGATGACAGCCTTCAGTGCACCGCCGCCGCTCCGGCTTTGCCTGGCTTCGGCTTTCTCAGCAGGAACAGGAACGGAATCATGGCAATGAACATCAGGCACATAAACAGAAACGTGTCGTTGTAAGACAGCATGGCCGCCTGCCGCTGCACCGTTCCCCACATCGCCTGGTAGGCCTGCTGGGTCGCGGTGGCGGCGCTGGATCCCTGGCCCATGAATAATGCTTTCATGCTTTCGAACATCTGCTGGGCTGCGCTGCTTTGCGGATACACATGCGCACCCAGGACATGGATGTGTTTCTGCTGATTGCGGAACTGTAGGGTCTCGACCGAGGCGATCCCGATGCTGGCGCCGATGTTTCGCATCAGATTGAACAAGCTGGTGGCGTTGCCCATGCGCTCATTCGGAATCGCGCCATTGGTGATGGTAGTAAGCGGCACGAAGACGAAACCCAGGGCAGCGCCTTGAATCAGGAGCGGCCACCAGAAATTCATCGAAGCCACGTCAAGGCTGAAGCGGGAGAGCACCCACATGGCATAGGCGGATGCGACCAGGCCGACCCCCAGCAACTTCCGCTGATCGAATTTGCCGATCAAGCGGCCGACGATCGGCATGATCAGAAACGACGCCAGGCCGCGCGGCAGGTTGGTGATGCCGGCATGCGTCGCGGTGTAGCCCAGCAGTACCTGCATCAGCAGTGGCAATAACACCGTGCTGCCGTACAGCACGAAGCCGATCAGGGTCATCAGGAAGGTGCCGATGGCAAACGAGCGATACTTGAACACCGTGAGGTCCAACACCGGGTGCTTGGCGTTCAGTTCGCGAATAATCAGCGCCGTCAGTCCTCCTACCGCCAGGATGCAGAGCGTGACGATAAAGCGCGAACCGAACCAATCGTCTTCCTGCCCCTTGTCGAGCATGATCTGAAGGCTTCCGATGCCCACCGCCAGAAGGCCAATTCCCCAATAGTCGATGCCGGTTTTTTCGCGCCGCAGATAAGGCGGATCGAAGATGAACAGCTGCGTCAGGACCAGGGAGGCGACCCCGATCGGCACGTTGATGTAGAAGACCCAGCGCCAACTGTAGTTATCGGTAAGCCAGCCTCCCGCCACCGGACCCAGCATGGGCGCCACCACGATGCCGAGGGCCCAGAACGCCATTGCCTGGCCGCGCTTCTCCGGCGGAAACGACTCCAGCAGGATCGCCTGCGAGAGCGGTTGCAGTCCGCCGCCGCACGCGCCTTGAATCACGCGGCACAAAATGAGGAACGGCAGCGAGGGCGCCAGCCCGCACAGAAATGACGCCACCGTGAAGCCGGTGACCGAGAGCATCAGCAGCCGCTTTCTGCCGAAGCGCCCCGCCAGCCAGCCGGTCATGGGAAGGATGATGGCATTGGCGACCAGGTAAGAGGTGAGCGTCCAGGTGGCTTCGTCATTGCTAGCCGACAAGCTGCCCGCGATGTGCGGCAGCGAGACGTTGACCACGGTGGTGTCCAGCACTTCCATGAACGTGCTGGACATGACCGCGATGGCAATCAGCCACGGATTGATGTCCCGATGTTCCCTGCTTCCGAGCGGCCCCATTTCGTATGTCGGTCTCGTTTTCCCAAGATGATTCAGCAATGTAATAGTTTTGTCATTTCAACTACAACGTGCCATAGATCACAGAATCGATATCAACAGTTCCCTAGCATAAACTCATGGTTTCGGCATCAAGCTCTGTTCGGATTATTCCACATCCCAAAGGGACCCAGGCGCGGGTGCTGCTGAGCTCGGTGTTTGGCCCGTATGCGCAGGACGACGAATTCGGCAGCCGCTCCATCAATCCCATGGAGCTGTATCACAACCAGGTCACACGCGAGCAAGGCAGCTTCTCGTTGCGCATGTTCCACCGCTCCTGGGGACTGATGATGATCCAGCGGAACATCTCCGCGCCCAGCACGCTGCTCGACTTCCCTACGCTCAAGGACTTCCAGCGCGAACTAACCTCCTCCGAATACGACATCGTTGGGATTTCTGGAATTATTCCGAACTTCGGCAAGGTGCGCGAAATGTGCCGCCAGGTCCGCCGCCTGTCGCCCAACTCCATCATCGTGGTGGGCGGACACGTCGCTGCCATTCCCGGACTGGATAGGTTAATTGATGCCGATTACATCGTTCGCGGCGAGGGCATCTCCTGGATGCGCCGTTATCTTGGCGAAGATACCGACGCGCCGATCGCTCATCCGGAAATTGTCTCCGGTTTCGGCTTCCGCATCCTGGGAATGCGGGTGCCCGATAGTAAATGCGATACCGCGGCCACCATCATCCCGTCGGTGGGATGTCCGCTGGGATGCAACTTCTGCACTACGTCGTCCTTCTTCGGCGGCAAGGGCAAGAGCATTCACTTCTACGAATCCGGAGACCAGCTCTTTGAAGTCATGCAGCAGATGGAGACTGCCCTGGGCGTGAGTTCGTTCTTCATGATGGACGAAAACTTCCTGTTGAATCGTCCGCGCGCCATGCAGCTTCTAGCGCGCATGAAGGAAACCGGCAAGAGTTGGGCGCTCTATGTTTTCTCGTCGGTGAATGCCATCCGCAAGTACACCATGGAAGAACTGGTGCAACTGGGGGTTTCGTGGATCTGGGTGGGACTGGAGTCGCCCAACTCCAGCTATGCCAAGCTGAAGAATACCGATACGCGGGCGCTGGCGGCGGAGCTGCGCCAGCACGGCATCAAGATCCTGGGTTCCACGATCGTGGGCCTGGAGCACCACACGCCCCAGAACATTCATCAGGAAATCGAATACGCGGTCTCGCACGGCACCGATTTCCACCAGTTCATGCTGTACACGCCGGTGCCGGGCACGCCGCTGTATCGCGCAGATGCAGCAAGAGGGGCGCATGCTCGACGACGTGGACCTGGCTGACATTCACGGGCAGTTCAAGTTCAACTACAAGCACGCCGCCATCTCGCGTGACGAGTCAAAGGAATTTCTCGATTGGGCTTTCCGGCATGACTTCGAACGCAACGGCCCCAGCTTGTTTCGCATCTGCCAGACCATCTTCCAAGGATGGAAGCGCTATCACAACCATCCCGACCTGCGAGTGCGGCGTCGCTTCGCCCAGGAAGCCAGGAAGTTGCGTACCACCTACAATGCCGCACTCTGGGCCATGGAGAAGCGGCTTCGCACCACCAATCCGCCAATATCGAAGCGCATTCGTGAGCTGCGCCGCGAAGTGGAAGGCGCCTTTGGAACGTTCACCCGCATAGTGCGATCCGTGGTCGGCCCGGTTTTGCTATGGACTTCGAAACGCGAAGACAAGCAGCTGGCCAACGGCGTGACCTATGAGCCGGAGACGTTTGTCGAGCGTCGCAACTGGATCGCCGACAAACTACGGCACACCGCGGATGTCCTGACCATGCACCCACGCCATAGCGAGCAGCCGCTGACAAACATCGCAGCCGCACGGGTCGCGGTGGATAGTCTTAGCCAGGCGACCACCGGGGATTAGGGCGCCCTAAATCGCGGCGCAAACCGCCTTCACTTCGGTGTAAAGCTCCAACGCTTCGTGGCCCATCTCGCGGCCCCAGCCTGACTGCTTGTATCCGCCGAAGGGCAGGGCTGCGTCGAACACGTTATAGCAGTTGATCCACACCGTGCCGGCGCGCAGCTTCTCGGCAATCCGATGGGCCTTGCTGATGTCGCGCGTCCACACCGCCGCCGCCAGGCCGTATTCGCTCTGGTTGGCTTCGGCAATCAGCTTGTCCACATCGCGGAAAGGCATGGCGCAAACCACCGGCCCAAAGATCTCCTCGCGAACAACTTTCATGTCGGGCTTGGTCTTGACCATCACCGTGGGCTCGACAAAATATCCCGCACCCGGCCGCTTGTGTCCGCCCACCACGGCTTCAGCGCCTTCGTGCAGCCCGCTCTCCAGATAGCTGCAGACACGATTCATCTGCTCTTCGGAGACCAGCGGTCCCATCGAGGTTTCAGGGTCGAAGCCGGGTCCTAGTTTGATCTTCTTGGCCTGCTCGGCCACGCCATGCACCACGTGGTCGAAAATGCTCTGCTCGATGTACAGCCGCGATCCCGCGCAGCAGCATTGACCGTGGTTGAAGAAGATGGCGCCCGCCGCTCCGGGGATGGTCGCCTTCATGTCGGCGTCCGCGAAGACCAGGTTGGGCGACTTGCCGCCCAGTTCGAGCGAAACCTTTTTCAGGTTGCCGGCCGCCGCCTGCAAAATCAGCCTACCGACTTCGGTGGAACCGGTGAAGGCGATCTTGTCCACGTCAGGATGCGCCGCCAGCGCCGCGCCAGCGGTTTCGCCGTAACCCGGCACCACGTTCACCACGCCGTCGGGAAAACCCGCCTCCGCCATCAACTCGGCCAGTAACAGCGCGCTCAGCGGCGTCTGCTCGGCCGGCTTCAACACCACGGTGCAGCCGGTCGCCAGTGCCGGACCCAGCTTCCATGCCGCCATCAACAGCGGAAAATTCCACGGGATGATCTGTCCCACCACTCCGACGGGCTCGCGCCGGGTGTAGGCAAAGTACTTTACGCGCTTCGACGAGGCCGAAATCGGAATGGTGTTGCCCTCGATCTTGGTGGCCCAACCCGCCATATAGTGGAACAGATCGGCCGCCAGCGGCACATCGGCGGCCCGCGCCACCGTCAGCGGCTTGCCATTGTCGAGACTTTCGAGCTGCGCGAATTCTTCCAGGTGCTCTTCGATCAAATCGCCCAGCTTCCATATGACGCGGCCCCGCTGCGAGGCCGTCATCTCCGGCCAGGGGCCGCTCTCGAAGGCCCTGCGCGCCGCTTTCACCGCGCGATCGATGTCCTCGCGGTCGCCTTCGGCAACCTGCGCCAAAACTTCGCCGGTCGCGGGGTTATAGGTCGGGAACGTCTTCCCCGAGGCCGCCTCCACCCACTTTCCATCGATGAACATCTGGCGCGGCCGGCTGACAAATTCCTGAACACGATTGTGCATTTGCGTCGTGCTTACTGCGGTTGACATAAAGAACCTCCTCAGGCCGAACGCCGCCAGAGATCCGCGTCTTCCATGGTGTTGAAAATGTTCGGGACTGGGCGGCAGACGTCGAGCCTACATCTCGTGAAAAAGTTTATCAGAGGTTGGGCTTGGGTGCTCCAAAGGCCAGGGCCCCCGGCGGAAAACGCCGGGGACTAGCCTCCGCTGGCTTGCGCGCGGGCCTGTTCCACAGTGGGGGCGAAGGTGAAAAGGTGGTCCACCTTTGTAACTTTCAACGATGTCAGCAGCCGTTCGTTGGCGCCCACGAGGATTAGCTTGCGACCAGAGTGTTCCCTGGAAACGTGGGCCCCCACCAGGCAGCCGATTCCCGCCGAATCAATGTATGGCATGTCGGCCACATCGATGATCAACAGATCGGAAGAGTCGGCCCGAACTTCGCTCTGAAGCGGAAAGAAGTTTCCCAGCAAAAGTGGCCCGTGGACCCGCAGGACGACATCGGTTCCGTTGGCAACTTTCTCTATTTGCAGTGGCTTATCTTGCATAGCCGCCGATTTTATAACAGCCGCCACGAGGCCAAATGTTAATTTCCGATTACGGAAGAGGCTGCGATCGCATCCGCGACCACATACTAATGCGGATGGACCGTGTCCGTGCTGGACGGTATCTGCGTATGCGTGGTGCTGGGGCTATGCGAGGGGGTTGAATTTGCCTCACGGCCTTGCGACGCGGCAGAATTTCCGGTTGCAGCCACCCGTGTTTGCGCTGCGCTGCCGGCAGACGGCGCACGCTGATGTTTGGCCTGAACAAGCGGGTGAAAGACGTGATGGTCGCGTCCCTGGTAGCGTTGCGCCAAGAGCGGCATCGCCAACAGCAGGGTCATCGCGAGAACCGAAATCTTAACTGGGCCCGGGGTGGTCATAAGGCTTGTAAACATATTGTAGAGCAGTCTCCAATCTAAGCTGCAGCGACGCTGAGTGTCCACCGGGAAGCGTCGTCCCGCCTGCTACTTTGGCGGTAGCCCCATAGACTTGGAGGCGGATCGTTTGCCGCTGGTTTTCCCAAAGCGGTACTCAAAGTTTCGCATGTCCACCCGCTTGCCGCGGAAGCGTACACCCTCCGACTCTAGCCGGAAGCGCTGCTCCAGGGCGAATTCGCCGGGCATTGAACTCCGCCCTCCCGAGCCCAAAACGCGGTGCCAGGGCAGCCCGTCCACCTGCTGGAGAACTCGCCCCACGTGGCGGGCACAGCGCGGATAACCGGCGGCGGCGGCGATGGCGCCATAGGTGCTGACCCGCCCACGCGGAATCTTGCGGATAGCGTCACAGATGGCATTCACAAGAGGCGTTCTCGCAGGGCGCTCAAGTTTCATCGGTCAAGTTTAAGATACACCCATGGCTAAACAGACTCGCGATCCAGTAACGCGTTTTTCCGATCGGGCGGAGGACTATGTAAAGTACCGGCCTCATTATTCGCAAGACGTGGTGCAGGCGCTGCAACAAGCCTGCGGACTGCGTCCCGAGCACACCATCGCTGACGTCGGCTGTGGCACCGGGCTGACGGCTAAGATATTTCTGGAGAACGGCAATCGCGTGGTGGGAGTCGAGCCCAATCGCGAAATGCGCATCGCCGGCGAGAACTACCTGGCGTCGTATCCCAACTTCAGCATGGTGGACGGCAGCGCCGAAGCCACTGGCCTGGCTGACGCGAGCGCCGACTTCGTCATAGCCGGGCAGGCGTTCCATTGGTTCCGGCCCGACGCTACCCGGGTCGAGTTCGCACGCATTCTGAAGCCCAACGGCTGGGTCATCCTGGTTTGGCACGATCGCGACACGACATCCAAGCCGTTTCTGCGCGCCTACGAAGATTTCGTGCTGCGTCATTCCACCGATTACGAACAGGTCGCGCACAAATACCTGGCCACCTACGACGCCCTGCAACGCTTCTTCGCTCCCGAGGAAGTGCGGTTGATCGAACAGCACAATCAGCAGGAGCTTGATTTCGACGGTCTGCGCGGCCGATTGCTGTCGTCGTCGTACGTGCCCAAAGCAGGCGAAAAGCACGAAGCGATGATGCGCGAGTTGCCGCGTCTGTTTTCGTCCCACGCCGAGAACGGCCGCGTCACTCTCGAGTACGACACTAAGATCTTCTACGGACACCTGCAACGATGAGCGCCGGGCAAGAAACAGCGCCCGGCGCGGTGGCCCTGCGCACGGAGCATTTGGGACGCCGCGCCGGAGACGTCTCCGTCGTCACCGACATCTCCCTGGATGTGTACCACGGCGAGATGCTGGGTATCGTTGGGGCCAGTGGCTCGGGTAAAAGTTCGTTGCTACGCTTGCTGAACCGCCTCGACGAGCCGACCAGCGGTACCGTTTTTCTCGATGGCCAGGACTACCGCCAGTTCTCCCCGCGCGAGCTGCGCCGCCGCGTCGGCATGGTGACGCAGCGTCCCTTCCTGTTTCCTGGCAAGGTGGCTGGCAACGTTCGCTTTGGGCCGTCGCAACGCGGCGAGGTGCTAGCGGATGAAGACATCGCTCGGTTGCTGGAGCGCGTCGGCCTGCCCGGTTTTGCCGGGCGCGAGGTCACGAACCTTTCCGGGGGCGAGCAGCAACGAGTTTCGCTGGCGCGAGCGCTGGCCAATCGTCCTGAGATCCTGCTGCTCGATGAGCCGACATCGGCGCTCGACGAGCAGGCGAAGATGGGCGTCGAACAATTGATTTGCAGCCTGGTTAAGGACACATCGCTGACTTGCGTGATGGTCACGCATGATCGCGACCAGGCGCGCCGCATGTGCGACCGGGTTGCGCTTCTAGAAGCCGGTCGCCTCATTCAACATGGAAAACCGGAGGAGGTGCTGGATGCTTAAATCGCTCTTCCACACGCAACTGACGCTTGGCTTCGCCCAGGCAGGCATTGCCGCAGTGCTGGCCCTGGCGGTGGTCCTGCTGGCGCGACGCCGCAACATTCATCTGGAAAGCGATGCCGCCATTGCGCTTTTGCGCGGCATTGTGCAGATTGTCGCCGTCGGGTCGATCCTGGCGCTCCTGCTGAAGAGTCCGCGCTGGACCAGCGTCTTTCTGCTGACCGGGATGGTCCTTGCGGCAGGTTCTATTTCGGCCAGGCGCGCCAAGAACATTCCCGGCGCGCGCAAAGTGTCCACTTATTCGATTGCGGCCGGGGCTGGACTGGTCACCGCCATCATGACCTGGGCCGGAGTGATCGACACCGCCATCACTTCGCTCATCCCCGTGGGCAGCATGATCATTGCCAATGCCATGAACACCAACGGGCTGGCGTTGAACCGCTTTCGTTCGGAAGTTCTGGCGCACGCCGGCGAGATCGAGACCGCGCTGGCGCTGGGCGCTGCGCCCGAGCACACCGTCGCCAGCTATGCCGAGTCGAGCATCCACGCATCGCTGATTCCGGCAATCGACAATCTGCGTTCGCTGGGTATTGTGTGGATTCCGGGACTGATGACGGGAATGCTTCTCTCCGGCGCCGATCCACTATATGCAGCTATCTATCAGTTCGTGGTGATCGCGATGATCCTGGCGTCGTCGGGATTGACTTCTCTGCTGAGCACCATGATGATTCGCAACCACGCCTTCTCGGTAGCGGAGCAGTTGGTGTTGAAGAGCAGTGGCTAGTGGCTGGTGTTGATGGTTTAGTGGCCGTGCGGGAGAGAGCGCTGAAAGCAGGTCCCTCGCGGACCCAAAGCCCGCGAGGGATGACAAGAATAAAAGGTCGGAGGCGCACCTGAAGGGGCGCCCCTCCAACAACCGGATGGCTACTATTTCTTCTTCTTCTTGCCTTGATCGCTGCTTATGACCCGAAGGTTGTTCGTCACCTGAAAGGTGCCGGGGACTTGGTTGGCCCGCATGCCTGCGAAGGTCTTGTCGGCTTCGCTATCCACCACGCCTTCCAGCGTGATACGCGCATTTCTAACAATGATATGAATGGGCGGAACTGCCATGCCGCTATATTTGAAGAGCGGCCCATAGCTGTAGATGCTGCGGTAAACAGCCCGTCGAATGCGGTCGTCCATCGAACTGGGCGGCAGGACCTCAATGTTGTTAATTACCTTCTCCACCCCTTCGATGTGTTTGACGGAGTTTCCGGCATCGGACCTGACAACCGGCTCCACCACCTGCCCGTCCAGAATGACGGTGCGTCCCTCAATGCGAAAGGACAGATTGTCGAAGACACCGAAGTACGGCAGCATGATTAACTCATGCCGCACTTCCCGGACAAGCCGGTCCTGGCTCTCCGGAGACAGCGTTTCATTTGCTTCCTGCGCTGGCGCAGCACCGTTTGGCTTGGTCTGGACAGACTGATCTTTGGACGGGGCGGGGGACGGGGCGGGCGGCGTCTGTTGCGCTGCACCGAGAACTACGAAACACAGCATGGCCAGAAAGATGAAACCCAGGGTTCTGCAGCTTTTATGCATAGCTCCTCCTAATGCCAGAAACTCTACTCCGAAATGTGTGGATCGCCAACCGGCGGCGCATCGCCATCGGATGCCGCTACAGCGCCGGACTGTCGCCTCCCCGCTCAATGCGCAGATTCGCGCCCGGCTCGGCAAACCGGGGAAATCCAAGTATGATCTGAACTCGTATGAACACCAAGTCCATGATGGCCACTCCCGGCAAGCGCATCCGGCTGAAGGATTTCGACCCCGCTTTCAAAGGCGGCTATGCCTCGCACGCGCATGCTCAATCCAAGCTGAAGGCCAACGTGCTGCGCCTGGCCAAGTACCAGGACCTGCTGTATTCCTCGCACTCCTACGCCCTGCTGCTGGTCCTGCAGGCCATGGATGCGGCCGGCAAAGACGGCACCATCAAGCACGTGATGTCGGGGGTCAACCCGGAAGGCTGCGACGTCTTCAGCTTCAAGACACCATCCGAGCACGAACTCAGCCACGACTTCCTGTGGAGGACCTATCGCGAGTTGCCCCAACGCGGCCACATTGGCATCTTCAATCGTTCCTATTACGAAGAGCTGCTGGTGGTGCGGGTCCACCCTGATTTGCTGAAGCAGGAACATATGCCCGGGTTCACCGCGCCCAGCAAGAAGTTTTGGCAACATCGCTTCGAGTCGGTCAACGGCGTCGAGCGCCACCTGGTCCGCAATGGCACCGCAATTCTGAAGTTTTTTCTGCACGTCTCCAAAGCGGAACAGGAGAAGCGCTTTTTGGAGCGCTTAAATGATCCGGGCAAGAACTGGAAATTTTCCGAGGCGGACTTGCACGAGCGGCTCCGCTGGGAAGACTACATGGCGGCGTACGAGGACATGATCAACCACACCAGCACCGAGCATGCGCCTTGGTACATCATTCCAGCCGACCACAAATGGTTCACCCATCTGACCGTTTCTAATATTGTGGTGGACACGCTGAAAAAGATGGACCTGAAATATCCGACGCCGACGAACGCTCAACGGGCGCAGATCGCATTGGCGCGGGAAGCCCTGCAAGGAGGCAAATAGGCGCCTCGAATTTTTCCGCCCGTGCCTCTCTGGCGACCGCTCAGCACTCCTCGTCCACCGGTTGCCAGTAGGGTGAGCGTTTCTTTGCCTGGATCTTGGTCTCCGTGGAAACAGCCTTGGCGCGATAACTGAAGCGTTCCACGATGGCCTGCTTCATGTCCCGCTTTTTCATTTCGCCAACCAGGTCTGGCGTGGTCGCTGGGGCCGGCGTCTCGTCAATGGCAAAACCGCTACGTAACATTGCATCTCCTATCATGTTCGTTATCAAGACAACCATTAATGCTGCAAAAACTTGCCGCGCACGGTCAGGACCGGGCAGGCGGCTTCCCGCACAATTTCGTAGGCGTTCGGCCACATCAGCCGATCGCGCAATCCCGACCAAGGACGCACGCCCATCACCAACAAGTCGGCGTCGATTTCAATTTCAGTGTGCAAAATCGTGGGTACTACTTTGCCGATCTCGACGCGGCAGCAAAGCTGCAGACCTTCAGCGTCTCGCCCAATCAAAGCTGCCAGTTTCTTTTCAATGCCATGCATGATCTCGGCACGGTCGGCGACGCCACTCAGTTCGGGATGATCCAGTACATGGAGCATGGTCAACTTCGCGTTGCGCTCCCGCGCCAGTGCGCTGGCATAGTGAGCGGCATATTCCGAGGCTGGCGTGAAATCGGCCGCCAGCAGGATGCTCCGGGGAGCAAACCCTCGGGCTGCGCGGTGCAAGTGCGGGCCGACGGTCATCACGGGCACGGGCGATTGCCGGAAGACGCGTTCGGCTACCGAGCCCATCAACATTTTGCCCAGGCCACCGCGGCCGTGGGTGCCGACCACGATCGCGTCAACTCTATTCTGGCGCGCGCAGTCCAGGATGGATTGGGCAACGTCCCCTTCCATCAGAAGCAGGTGATAGTCTTCGCCTTCCGCATAGGAATGGGTATGCCGCAACTCGGCCTTCAACTCCAGCAGGTCGCGGCGGGCCGCATCTTTGGCGGCCACGTAGGCGTCCGGCCCGGCAATCAGAAAGTCGTCGCTGGGCAAAACGAACACCAGATAGGCCTTGGCTCGGTATTCCCGGGCCAGTTCGAGGCCAAAGTTCACCGCCACCGCGGAACAGCGGGAAAAGTCTGTCGCGATGAGCACACTATGGATGCCCACCCCGACCGGGTTGAGCTGTGCCGTCACCATCTTGCGCGACCATTCTCCCCACGCGGTGGGGTCACTCGATGGAAGCTTTCTCGCCCAGGCGCGAAGCCTCGCCCCGCCAATCAACCGAACGGGACACTTCCACATGTTTGTCTATCTCTTTTGTAGCGCAATGCGGGCCGGAACTCTGTGACGTGCGTCAACTGGGCAAGTGATGCAGCGCAGTTTTGGGATAGGGCCGTTTATCAGATGGATGAAGGAAAGATGATCACTTGTGTAATGGGGATTTCTCAACAACTAACCACCAAAATCCTCAGTTGGTGAACCGAAAGCTGTGGAGCACCTTCGACATAGTTTGTTCGATGTCTTTATTCTGGGCGGGAGTAAGGGTCTTCATGCGTGGCTCAGACATGTCCGGGTCCGTCTCGGTCTCGCTAACGCTCAACTCAAAACAGCGCCCCTTGTGAAAAGCACGGTAGACCTGTGTTTCGTTCGAATGGCCCATCGCGGCGCCGTCACTGTTCCCGTGTATGAAGGAAATGCCGCCGATCACCGCAGTCGGATGTTCCGCGGAGATCATGAAGCCCGGGTGATCCTGTGTCTCGGGCGTGACGCAATAATCGGCACTGTTGGGAGGGATGCTGCCTTTTAGAATTTCCCTAACCTGAAACGATGCCGCCCCGAAGTTCGTGCCCTTGAACTTTTGCTCGGGATAAAGGACGCAAACCAGCGCGTCTTCGACACAGACGGGCATGTACGTATAGCTACAAGGCTCCAATTTCCCTTTGGTGCAAACCTGAAAGTCGCTGGGATAAACGAAGCGAAATACACCGTCGCGGCTTGTGAAGGTGCTAGTTTTTCGTGCCGCTTGCCCAAATGCACCAATGAGCAAAGAGATTGCCAGCAATGGAAGGGCCGCTATCGCTCTCATGAGTCCACTCTACGCCGACTTTACACCGGCTTCTAGTAGTTGGCGATAACAGGCGTTATACAAGCAATCGGCGCTTGGGCCTGCAAAGGGTCACATGTGCGCGGTCGGCGCTCCATGCACAAAAGACCCTCTTCCATGCCCCATTTGTAACCTCACGCCAAGCTGCGCTTCGGTTTCTTCTGGCAGCGCTCGCATACGCCGTAGATCTGGAAAGTGTGGCGCGTCGGCAGGTACTTGTTCTTGCGGCCAACTTCCTGCTCAATGCGCTCAATCTCGCGCGAGAAGAACTCCACCGAGCTGCCGCATTCGGTGCAGACCATGTGATGGTGATTGCGGCGATTGTACTTGTGCTCGTAACGAGTCACGCCGTCATTGAAGGCCACTTCGCTGGCCAGCCCGCATTCGGCCAGCAGCTTCAACGTGCGATAGACGGTGGTAAATCCGATGCGCTCGTCGTGTTTCTTGACCAGCCGGTACAGTTCGTCGGTGGAGAGATGGTCGCGGGTGTCGAGAAAGGTGCGCAGAATGGCGTCGCGCTGCCCGGTAAGCTTAAGGCCCACGCGCTTCAGGTGGCCGTGGAAAATGGCTTCGGCCTCCCCCACCATCTCGCGTGAGATGCTGGGCCGATCGTCAATTCGTTTCTGAAGCATGGGTCTGCTGCTTGCCATTGGGGCCTATCCGCTACAGGATGCCGCACGATTTGCTATCAGCATAACACCGGGAAATGGGTGCCCTACCCTTGTCGCCTTCTTTTGGCGACAAGGTGGGACAGAGCAGTGCCTTCTACTTACTACTATCCATCGTCATGAACAGGTTGTTTAGCGATTCCGCCAGCGTGGGGTGGGCGAAGACGCCATCGCGCAGCGCGGTGTAGGGCAGCTTTCCCATCATTGCGATCTCGATCGCCGACATAACTTCGCCGCCCTCGATGCCCAGCACCGCCGCGCCCAGGATCTGATTCGTTTCGCCATCCACAATGACCTTCATGAAACCGCGAGTCTCGTCCACCTCAAGCGCCCGCGCGACGGAGGTCATCGGCAGCTTGGCCACGCGAATGTTCCGCTTCTGCTTGCGAGCTTCGGTCTCGGTCCTACCAATGCGGCCAAGTTGCGGATCGATAAACACGGTGTACGGCACCAGCCGCCCGTCGGTGGTGGCGCTTCCCTTCTCGATGAGGTTCGTGCGGATGATGCGAAAGTCGTCGTACGAGATATGCGTAAACGCCGGACCACCCTTGATGTCGCCGAGCGCATAGACGCCATTCGCCGTAGTTTCGAGGCGGCTGTTCCCCTTGATGAAACCGCGGTCGTCCGTTCGCACTCCGGCTGCGGCAAGGTTCAGCGTATCCGAGTTCGGCACGCGCCCGGTGGCAACCAGCAAATGCGAACCGGCAAGCGCAGTCGAATGGCCTTGTTGCTGGACCTCCAACCGAATGCTTGCGTCCGACCGGCTCACGCGATTGGCATTCGCGTTCAGCAAGACCTCAACTCCGTCCTGCTGAAGTATCCTGGCGACTTCTTCCGCAATGTCGGGGTCCTCGCGGTCGAGCAATTGGCCAGCCGACTGGACGATGGTCACGCGGCTGCCGAAGCGGCGAAACATTTGCCCAAACTCCAGGCCGACGTATCCGCCTCCGAGGACCAGCAGATGCTCCGGAACGGTGGCCAACTCCATGATGGAAGTGCTGTCGAGAAAGGGCACGGACTTCAGGCCGTCGAGCACCGGCACAGACGGACGCGCACCTGCGTTGATGAAAGTCTTCCCGGCGGTGAGCGTTCGTTGCCCGCCGTCTTTTTGCCGGACCAGCAGGGACCTAACACCGGTGAAACTGGCTTCGCCGAAGATCAACTCGAGATTTGCCGTCTTCTCAATGCGGCCCTGGCTGCCATTGCGAAAGCTGTTCACGATGTCGCGCTTGCGCTGCCGGACGCGTTCCATGTCGATGCGGATGTCGCCGGTGTGAACGCCACAATCGGCGGCCCGCCGCGCGAGGTAAGCGACGCGGGCGCTGGCGACCATGGTCTTGGTGGGAGTGCATCCCTCATTGACACAGGTGCCGCCAACATGTTCGCGCTCGATGAGAGCGGTACGCATGCCGGCCTCAGCCAGGGCAGTGGAAAGCGGTGTACCGGCCTGCCCGGAGCCGAGCACAATGGCATCGAATTGCTCAGGAGTAGTCATAGGCGCGCCCGAAACAATGTATCGCAACTTTGGAAGGAATAACGTAAACCTCTCGACCGACGGCTAAGATGTGCGATTGCCGGGGGCAGAACAAAGGGGCATTCTGGTTGGCCCTTGCCTCAGTAGGAAGCCGCAAAGCTGGCATGTGCAAAGTTTTGCACATTCGCTCTGTAACGCGCCACAGGCAGAACGGACGTACAAAACCATCACCGATGGTCGTATAATTCAGCTTGGGCCTCTGGAGGCCTCTAAATGGCCATTATACGAAATGCTCAAAGCACCACGTTGAGGCCTGATATATATAGCACTAAAGTCTTACTTACGTATTGACCGCTAAGAAGCGTTATCGGGAAGCACCCAGCACCGCAAACAGCCGTTCAATGTCGGCGGCATCGTTGTACAAATGTGGCGCGATGCGGATTGAATCTCCGCGGACGCTGACAAACACTTTGGCATCATGGAGAAGCTGCGGCAGCCCAGCCGGAATGCCGCGCGCGTGCCGGATGCCAATCATGTGCGCCGACCGCTGCTCAGGAGGCAGGACCGCGTAGTCAATGCCGGCGGCGAGCTGCGCGGCCTTTTCCGTCAGCAACGAGAGCGTTTGCTGGATTCGTTCCACACCCCACGCCAGGACTTGCTGGAGAGCGGCAATCGCCATCGGCACCAGTACGAATTGCGGAGACTCGCCCATATCGAAGCGGCGCGCCCCTGGCCGGTAGGCGTCGGTGTGATCGACCAGCCGGGAAAAATCGTCACTCCCGGCACGCGCGATCCACGACTGCTCGAGCGGCACACCTGACTCCCGCCATTTTGGGGCGACATAGAGATAACCAAGTCCGTACGGACCGAGCAGCCACTTATATCCCACGGCCGTCAGAAAGTCCGGCTGGATTCGCTCGAGATTCAGCGGGCTGGCCCCGAGCGATTGGCTGGCATCGATGACCAATCCGGCGCTAACTGCTCGCGCGCGCTGTCCCACGCGCTCAAGATCGACCCGGCTGCCGTCGGTCCAGTGACATTGCGGCACGGCAACGATCGCCGTGGTGTCGTCGATCGCCTGCAGCAGAGCTGCGGTCCAGTCCATCCCCGGCTCCCGCTGCGCGACCACTACGCGCCCGCCGTTATTCTTCGCCAGCTCATACCAGGCGTAAACGTTCGACGGGAACTGCTGATGCAGGATGACAATGGTCTGCCCGCGCGCGAGCGGTAAATTCGCCGCCGCAGTCGCGATTCCGTAGCTGGCAGCCGGCACCAGCGCAACCGCGTCGCCGTCAGTACCCATGACTCGCGCGGCGAGTGCGCGCAACTCTTCGGAGCCTGCAAACCACTCTGGGCCGGACAAATTCCAGGGCGAGGCTTTCGTGCGCACGGCACGCAGTCCGGCCTCGGTGACACTTCGCAACTGCGGCGCCATGCTGGCGCAGTTCAGGTAAGTGATGCCGCTTGGAATCTCGAATAGGTCGCGGACAGTTTCAATCGGGCTTGCGGTAGTTGGCGGTATCGAGGTCATGAGAGCGGTCCGCAATTGAGTTTACTGCTCAGTGAGGACGACGGGCCGCACCGTCGGTGTCTGAAACGGACCTTGCGGCTCAATTTCGGCCGCAGGTCACCTTCCGAGTAGTCGGCGACTGGGGTGGGCCGAGTGTTCGGTTTTCTCCGGGTCCATGCCGGAGGAGATGTCTCGAGGCCTTCTCTCGGTAAGCACGGAGCCAAAGATAAGATTTCGGCAGAATCGCACTTGACGGGAGGCGAACCGGTGTATACTCCCTTTCCAACTGGCCAACTGTGTGGGGACCCGAGCCGTAGCAGGTCGACTATAAATTCCGCTTTTTGGGTTGAGGCACCGGGCAAGTGCAGAGGCCAAATACCTATCCGCAGTCATCGATACAGCATTCCACTCAAGGATGGGACGGGATGCGAGTGCATTCCTATGTCTGCATGCTCTATCTGGGGGCAGTTTCCGGCATCCTCATCGGCACGCGTTGGGCAGATCGGCATGGCCTTCCTGCGTCCAAGGTATTCGTTGGGATGCTGTTGCTTTTCCCTGCGGCGCTGGTAGGAGCAAGGCTGCTGTTCGTCGCGTTTCATTGGAAAGTTTTTCGGCGTCAGCCGGCGCGGATCTGGCGGACGACGGAAGGCGGCGCGGCATTATACGGAGGGCTCATCTGCGCGTTCTTGCTCAGTTTGCCTCTGTTATGGGCGCTGGCGCTTCCGTTGGGGGCATTCTGGGACGCGGTTGCCGTTGCCATGCTCGTCGGCATGGTCTTCACCCGGATAGGTTGCCTCCTGCAAGGCTGCTGCGCCGGCCGGCCTTCGCAAAGTTTCATGGCTTTCCGATCGCCTAATGCGCAGGGAGTCTGGTGTCGGCGTTTGCCGTTCCCGTTATTCGAGGCGGGTCTCGCCGCGCTTATTCTCACCGTTGCTATTCAGTTTCTGGGCAAAGCTCCGATCGGCGGGTCGCTCTTCCTCGGCTCGCTTGCCCTGTACGGCACCGGCCGATGGATTCTTGAGCCCACCCGCGAGCGGGTGGACCGGGTCGGTGGCTGGAGCCTCCATCGAATGATCTCAGCCGTCCTCGTGGGGCTGGCGACGGCAGCCTTTCTTTTCTCGTGGGCACTACGGAGCGCAACCGCTGCCGTGGCTCGTTGAACCCGTATTGGAGGTAGAGTCAACATGGCCATGACCCAATGGTATTTCCTGCTGGCGCCCCTGGTGGTGCTAGCTGTGATGTCGCTGCTCCGCTTCCGGGGGTGCGGTTTTGCCCCTCAACAAGGGGATGAGTATGGAACAGCGGTAGGCAACGACAGCCCGGTCGCAAGGTTTCGTCTGGAGGACGCTCTTGGAAGCACGGTCGCTAAGAATGCTGCAGGCTCAGGGGATGGCGCGTATGGCACGGCCCCCAGTCCCCTGAGCGCAGGTCAACCCACTTGGCATTCGGCGGCGGTACCCGTAACCTCACTTACCCTCGCCATCAACGACCCCAAGCTGGTCCTTCTGGAGCATGAGGATCCCTATGATTTTTCCATCAGGATCGAGGGAGCATTTGTTCAAGTGCCCGCCGATGTTCCGGTGTTGCAGGACCTCACCGAATTCACTCTGGAAGCGTTGGTTTATCCCGACTGGGACGTAGGTATTCTGGGAAACTACTATTGCGTACTGGAGTTGGCCGGATTGGCGCCGGGGGCGCTACTGAAGAGTGCGGGTTTCGGCCTCTACGCCGGTCCTTCCGACACCCAAAACCCGAACAGCCCATATTCCTGGCAGGTATGGATGGGCAACGGGAGTGCTTTCCAGCGGCTGGAGGAGAAGAAGCCATACAATCCTCCTGACCCTGCCAATCTCGGTCCCACCGTGTCAAAAGACCAGGCTACCTATCTGGCCTTCACGTTCAGCCAATCACAGGGGCAGGCCTTTCTGTATCTGTTCACGCAGGACCGGGACCTGGATTACGTAGCCTACGAGTTGAATCCCGTGGCTTACGTGCCGGTGATCGCCGGCATGGTTTCCCAAGGTATGCACCTGGGCATCACCGCTCAAGGGCCATTGTTTCCGCCTGCGCCTGGAACGGTCCTCCCACCATTGCTATATCCCTTCATCGGGCAAATGTGCAATGTTGCAATCTACAACAAGGTTTTAACTCAGGACACTCTTAGACACCACGCCACAGTAGCGTTCTTTGTCGATTCACCCGGTAGTTAAGTCAAAAAGGAGAGAAGCAGATGCCATCGGCACAAGAGATTTTCAACAAGCTGGTAGAGATCGGAGGCAAGCTGGACGATCTGAATGCGACCACGCAGGCCATACGCGCGGATGACGACCAGCTCGTCAATATAGAAAACACGGACCTGGGCGAGCTGATTACACTCGCCGCTTATACCAATCAGGCCCTGTATCAGAACGATCTGCAGAATGCCACCATCATCTGCCTGCTCGAGCAGATCTCGAAAAATACCTGCGACCTGGTGAACCAGTCTCACTTGCAGACCGCGCTGCAAGAGATCATCGAAAAGAACACCATGCGACTGGCGGAAATGTTTGCGGCGACGCACGGCGAGGCCGCATTGGCGCTGGAGCGAGAGCAGGTCCTGCGGCGGGAGATCGAGAAGTGCTGTCCGCCTGAGAAACCCGCGCCGCCCTGCCAGGAAAAGCCGTGCCGCGCGCCCAAGCAAATTAATCCGCCGCCAAACGTCGGTGGCGTAATCGAGTAAAGACGTGCTAATGCAACCGCTCTTGCTTGCGGCCTTTGTGGTCGCTGCCGACCGCGCCAGCAAGGCGACCGTCGCCCGGCTGAGTTCCGGAAGAGTGGTGTCTGTAGGACCTTGGCTGCGCATCCACTGTGTGGCAACGCGGTTTCGGCGCCACGGGCTTCTGCGCAGCCCGGCCATGCTTCTGCTGATTTGGGCAGCCGCGCTGGCCGTCGTCTTGCTGGCCACCAATTCCGGTCATTTCTTCCAGCGCCCGGCTGCGCAACTGGGACTCGGTGCCGCCCTCGCTGGCTCTGGTAGCAACCTGTATGATCGCCTTCGGTACGGCGCGGTCATCGATTTTCTGGACTTGGGCTGGTGGCCGGCAAGCAACCTCGCCGATGTCGCCATCGTTTTGGGCATAATCATCAGTTTGAGATTTCTCTAGTTCGGTTGCGCGCTCGCACGTGGTAAGAAGATGGCGCAACCGCATCGCTGAGACCCAGCGGCCGGATGCATAAGGTGAACCACCCAGCCATTCTTATCCGCGTCAGTCGCCGATTGGTGGCATAATTCCTGTTGGGTTGGTAAGCTACTCGGAAAAGGCCCACCACCGCAGTTTCTCCTCTCGCAGAGCACATCACCGGAAACTTATATAATCAGCTTTCCCATGGGAGCTTCGACTATCGCTACTCGGGCACGGCCATCCCCCTCCAAATTCATCTTTCGCGCGGTCGTGGGAGTGCTGGTCCTCCTGCTGATCGTCTTCCTCGCGTTCGATTTCTGGTTTTACCGGGCGGTCCGGGCGTCGCTGCCGCAGGTGGACGGCATGGTCCGCCTGTCCGGCCTGGCCAGCCCGGTCACGGTGACCTACGACGCGCTCGGCGTCCCCAACATCGCCGCCGCCAACCTGCCAGACCTGTTCTTTGCCCAGGGTTACGTCACCGCGCAGGACCGGCTGTGGCAGATGGACATGACCCGGCGCTACGCTTCCGGCGATCTGGCCGCCGTGCTGGGGCCGGCGTACGTCAAGGTTGATCGCGAGCATCGCATTCTTGGCCTCAGACAGGTTGCGGAAAGAACTGTCGCCAACATGGATGTGGCCCAGCGCGCCCACTTTGAAGCCTATGCCGCCGGAGTCAACGCTTATATCGCGCAGCACCAGAAAACCCTGCCGCTGGAATTCCGCTTCCTCGTCTATTTCCCTCACTACTGGACGGCGGAAGATTCGGTGCTGGTGGGATTGTCGATGACCGAATTTCTGAACCACGGCCTGTACAAAGACGAGTTGGAGAAAGAGAAAATTCTGGCCAAGCTGGGGCCGGAGTTGACGGCCGACCTGTACGTGAATACCTCCTGGCGCGATCATCCGCCGGGAACCGACAGCAGTTCCATCGAGAACGAGATTCCAGCCGGGACGACTCCCGATGAGGAAGAAGATCCGGCGCCAAACCGCGGGAAAACTTCTGCACACCCAGGCAACCGTAGCCAGGTAAAACGCTTGCGCGGGCACGAAGAGATCATGTCTCGGTTGATGTCGCCGCTACGCGGCTCCTCTGAATATCCCTCTTCTCCCGGGGCTTGCGCCCCGGGCTCAAATCAAAACCGCCGCTTCGCGGCTCGTTTGTTGATCGGTCTACCACTTGCTGGACCGAAGACAAGTTGCGATGCAGTTTCTGAGAGCCCTCGCGAACAAGAAGACAGCCTTCATCCCGGCTCCAACAATTGGGTGGTCTCGGGTGCGCACACCGCCTCGGGAAAGCCGCTGCTGTCGAATGACATGCACCTGGACCTGCACATCCCCAATGTCTGGTACGAGGCGCATCTTACGGCGGGAGACTTCGACGCTGCCGGCGTGACCTTGCCGGGCGTGCCTTTCGTCATCGTCGGGCACAATCGCTATATCGCGTGGGGCTTTACCAATCTCGGTCCCAACGTAGAGGACCTCTATATCGAAAGGTTTAACGACAAGGGCGAATACCTCACTCCGCAAGGTTGGATGCAGCCGGAACATCGCAAAGAGATCATTCGCGTGAAGGGCAAGCCTGAGGTGACGGTGGATGTCGAGGTGACCCGGCATGGGCCGATCATCAGCGACATTATTCCGGGAGAGAAGCGCAAGCTGGCGCTCAAGTGGATCATTTATGACCCGCAGGCGGCGGGCGCTCCCTTCTTTGCGGTGGACTCGGCGAAAGACTGGCAGGACTTTCGCGCCGCGTTTTCGCACTTTGGCACGCCGGGTCAGAGTGTCGTCTATGCGGATGTCGAGGGGAACATCGGCTACCAGGCCACAGGGTTGGTTCCGATCCGGGCAGCAGGCGACGGATCGGTTCCCGTGCCCGGCGATGACGACTCGCACGAGTGGACCGGATATGTTCCCTACGACAAGCTTCCCAGCGTGTACGACCCGCCCTCGGGAACCATCGCCACAGCCAACGGGCGGGTCACGCCCGATGGATACCCCTACACGCTGAGCATCGAGTGGGGCCCTCCCTATCGCACGGAGCGCATCTACAAGCTGCTGAATGCAAATAAAAAACTCACCCCGGCCGACATGCTGGCGATTCAGCGCGACATTGTTTCGGCCTTCGATCGCTTCTGCGCCGAGCGCTTGGTGTACGCCGTCGATCACACTGCGACAGCATCACGGCGGGCCAAATCAGCCGCCGACCTGATGCGGAATTGGGACGGCGCCATGACCACGGACTCGGCGGCGGCAACCGTGGCGTACTTCTCGCGCATGAAGCTGGAGGAGTTGCTGCTCAAGCCAAAGCTTGGCAAGGACTGGAAGCAATACAAATGGTTCATGCGCCCGGTGTGGCTGGAGAACATATTGTCACATCAACCTGCGCGCTGGCTGCCGGAAGGCTACGCCAACTACGACGCGCTACTGACCGCCGCGGTGGAGGGCGCCGTAAGCGATGCGGAAGCGCCGCGTGCGCTGGCGACCTGGAGGTGGGGACGGGTCCATCGCGTGGACATCAAGGACCTTTTCTGGAGCGGCTTTCCCATCCTCAAGAGTCACGCGGGCCCTGGGCCGCAGCCGCTTTCGGGGGACGGCGAAACCGTGAAGCAGGTCAGTGCGCACTTCGGGCCGTCCGAGCGCCTCACGGTTGACTTCTCCGACCTCGACAACTCGACCCTGAATATCGTGAATGGCGAATCAGGAAATATCTTTGACGAGCATTACAACGATCAATGGGATGCGTACTATCGCGGGAGCACGTTCCCCTTGCCGTTCTCGGCGGCAGCGGTGCAGCGAGCGGGTGTGCATCACCTGAAGCTGGAGCCGTAGGAGCAGGGGCTAGCTATCCGTTCCGAGAATCGCTTTAGCCGAATGCTTTCGCCGCCTTGGCGATACCGGGCGCTGCTTTCTTGAGGTCCTGTGGCACCATCACCGCGTGAAATTCCAGATGCGCGTTCAAGGCCAGGAACCAGGGCTCGGCAATCCCGGGGACCTCGGAGTTTTCCTTCATATCAAAAAAGACGTAGGCCGTGCGCATACCGTGATCGTCGGTGAAATACGCCGCCTCGGGCTTCAGTTCGTCCACAATTTTTTGAATGGTTGAACCAAGAGTTCCGGCTTTCGCCAGAGCATTGGCGCGTTCGGTGTCCATCACCGCTTTGAGCATGAAGCGCATGTTTTGCCTCCTTTGAAATCAAGCTAGGCTAGTTACTGGTCCACTTGCACCACGTCGTAAAGCGCCCCGGTGAATGCGACCTGCGTTTTCTGAGGCATGTCGGTAGTGGTGTCGTAAATCACCTGGAATCCCCCCTCGATCACATATACGGTGTTGCGGTTGGCAATCGCGAGCATACCTGTCACGGCCCCTTGGGGCGGCAGGGGCGCGTCCGCGGTGTTGTTGGCGACGTTGACCACCGACAGACATCCCGTGGTGATATTCAGGCAGGTCTTGGCGCCGATGTAGAGCTTGTTGTTGGCGGCCAGCGCCATGGTGCTGTGATAACCGTCGCCGATGGCCACCGAGTTAGCGGTCACACGCGACATGGTGCCGACGGTCACCGCATCGTAGGTCCCGGCGGGACCGGGATTGCCGGCTACGTACAACGTTCCGCTGTTGAGCAGGCCCACGCTGGCGCCGCCCACCGGCACGGTCGCCTTGATGGTTTTTGACGGAATGTCGAGCTGCTGTACCGCTGCACCCGAAGTCGATCCGCACTCCATTCCGCAACTGAGCACATAAGCGGTATTGCTGTCGCTGCTGAAGAACGCGTTGACCGGCCTGGCGAACCCGGGAATCTCCACCGGAGTGGGGGTAGTGGCGTTCAAGTCGATCAGGAAAACCGAGTCCGAATCGTCCGCGAACACCAACAGAAACTGCCCGCTGGGACTGAGCGCAATATAGCGGGCGGAAGGGACGGGGTAGGTTTTAGCGATAGTGAAGGAGGAGACCGTGATGACCTGCACAGCGCCGGGCCGTTTGCCGGTGACGGGCGCGTTACGCACCGGAGCGTACACCGTAGCATTGTCCGCGGAGAAAAGCGCCATATCGGCGAAATCAGGGAGAGACACGCTGCCGCTCAACGCCTCGGTGGCGTTATTGACGAATTCGAGCTGATGAGCAGTCTGTTCATATACCAGCGTGTTGGTCCGGTCGGGGCTTTCCACTTCGAATGTCAACGAGCCTGCCAGCGTTATGGTCACGGGAACACCGGGCACCAGTTGACCGAATTGGTTGACGGTCTGCGCGGTCAAGGGCGTAGTGTCGTTTTGGGTATCCATGATTTGCAAGTTGCCGGAATAGGTGTTGCTGACAAAAGCGCGATGCTGCACCTTGCTGGCCGGCGTACCCGAACTCCCGCTGCTCCCGCCGCAAGCGGTAATGAAAACCACGATTAGTAAGCTGAGGACGAGGACTGGAAGCCGCTTCAAGCGTTTACCCCGGACGTTATGATGAATTGCGATGATCTGTTGGAATTCGCTGAATTATAACAGAGTGTGGCCTGGCCCCCAGGTGCTCGGGCAATGGCGAATTCGCGGCATTTGCGGTAAAGTTCAATCAAGCCGGGCGCTACAGCCTCCACCATCTCCATGAGTACAGACCTCATTTCGCGTTTGCAGAAGGGCGCTGTCTTATGCGATGGCGCCATGGGCACACTGCTGTATTCCAAAGGTATTTTCATCAACCGCTGCTACGACGAGCTCAACCTCTCGCAGCCCGACCTGATCCGGGGGATCCATCAGGAATACCTCCAGGCCGGCGCCGACATCATTGAAACAAACACCTTTGGCGCCAATTCGTTTCGTTTGTCCAAGCATGGATGTGTGGACAAGCTGGCCGATGTCAATCGCCTGGGTGCACGCCTGGCGCGGGAGGCGGCGAAGAGTTTCGACGCCCTGGTGGCCGGCGCCGTCGGACCGCTGGGAGTCCGCATCGAGCCGCTGGGCAAGATCTCGCTCCTGGAAGCCCGCGCCGCCTTTCACGAGCAGATTGCAGCCCTGAACGAAGAAGGCGTCGATCTGGTCATTCTGGAAACCTTCGGATATCTGGAAGAGCTGCATCAGGCGATTCTGGCGGCTCGCGATGTGAACCCCAAGTTGCCGGTGGTGGCGCAAGTCACCATCGACGAAGATGGCAACTGCCTGGATGGATCGGCCCCCGAGCACTATGCTCCGCAAATCGAAGCCTGGGGCGCCGATGTGGTGGGCTGCAACTGCAGCGTCGGCCCGGTGGCCATGCTGGACGCGCTGGAGCGGGTGCGCGCCGTCACCACCGCGCCGCTCTCGGCACAGCCCAACGCCGGTATGCCGCGCTCGGTGGAAGGCCGCAACATCTATCTCTGCTCGCCCGAGTACATGGCGGAGTACGCCCGCAGGTTTGTGGATGTCGGAGTGCGCCTTATCGGCGGTTGCTGCGGCACCACGCCCGATCACATCCACGTCATGAAAGCCTTCCTGCGCGCGGTCTCCGGCGGCGCCACCGCGCGAAAGGCGGCCCCAGCTCCCAAGGCCCAGCCGGTCGAGGTGCCGCCGCTGCGGGAACGTTCGCAGATGGGCCGCAAGATAGCCGACGGCGAGTTCATCACTATGGTGGAGATCGTTCCGCCGAGAGGCACCGATGGCAGCCGTGAGATTGAAGGAGCGCGCTTCCTGAAATCGGTTGGGGTGGACGGCGTCAATATTCCTGACAGCCCGCGCGCCTCGGCGCGCATGAGCAACCAGGCGCTGTGCCTGCTGGTGCAGCAGCAGGTCGGGATCGAGGCGGTCCTGCACTACACCTGCCGCGACCGCAACGTGCTGGGAATCCAGTCGGACTTGCTGGGCGCCAGCGCAGTCGGCATCCGCAACCTGATCTGCATCACCGGCGATCCCCCGAAGATGGGCGACTATCCCGACGCCACGGCGGTGTTCGACGTGGACGCCATCGGCCTGGTCAACATCGTCCACAACCTGAACCGCGGGCTGGACATCGGCGGCAATCCCACGGGCGCCTCCACCAGGTTCGTAATCGCCGTGGGCGCCAATCCCGGCAGCCCCAACATTGACGAGGAAATCCGCCGCTTTGAGTACAAAGTTGAGGCCGGAGCGGAGCTGGCCGTCACCCAGCCCGTCTTCGATGTTCGCCTGCTGGAAGAGTTCCTGCGCCGCATCGAGCACTGCCGCGTTCCAGTGGTCGCGGGCATCTGGCCGCTCACCAGCACGCGTAATGCCGAGTTCATGAAAAATGAGCTGCGAGTTTCCATCCCCGACGAAATCTTCGCGCGCATGGCCAAGGCGACCACCGTCGATGCCGCCCGCGCCGAGGGCGTGGCCATCGCTCGCGACATGCTCGCCGCCGTCCGCCACATGGTGCAGGGCGCACAGATCGCCGCGCCCTTCGGACGCTACTCCTGCGCCGTGGACGTACTGGAGGCGCTGGGCACGGGAAAACGCGCCGCGGTGTGACCCTGGCATTGCGCCGCGCGGACCGGGCGTTTTCTACTGCGAAAATATTTCCCGCCGCCGCCGATTGACTCCAAATTTTTACGTTCGGCGAAACCGTTCTGCACTAGAATTAACTCATGGAGTTTGAGCTTGCCTAAATTTGAAGAGTCTCTCCAGCGGCTGGAAAAAATCGTGACCGAACTCGAGAAGGGGGACGTCTCGCTCGATCGCGCGCTGGAACTTTTCGATGAGGGCATGAAACTTTCCAGTTCCTGCCGCAAGGAACTGGAGGAAGCCGAAGGCAAAGTGGAAATCCTGCTGAAGCGCAATGGCAAGCTGCATCCGGAAGCCTTCGAAGCCGCAACCCAATCGGGCGACGCTGCCAAATAGCGGCCGCCCATGTTTCCCAACGTTCTGTCCCACGCTGCGTAGTGTGGGGTGCTTGGTCTTATTGGATGGCAATCGCTGTCCCTTCCGCCACTCGAAAAGGGGTTTGCCATGCGGCCTATTAATGTTGTTCTCGCTCACCACGATGCAGTTGCGGCCGACCGCCTGGCTGCATCGCTCGGCAAACAATTTCGCAACCTCGCCATTGCAAAATCTGCCGCCGAAATTGCTTCTGCGGTAGCGCGCCTGCGGGCACCCTTCGCGGTCGTGGACCTGGAGCTGGTTGACTTCGCCGGACTGAAGTCTCTGTGCTCGCAGTTTCCCGCAACCGCGTTCGTGTGCATCCACCGTCTGGCGGACGATCGCATGTGGTCCGATGCCCTGGCCATGGGCGCGGTGGATTGCTGTTACTCCGGCGACCTGCAGGGCATTCTGCTGGCCTCGGAGCGCTACGTGGTGCTCACTCGGTCACGGGCTGTGGCGGCGTGAAGAGCTGAGGACGGACAGCCGAAGCCGCTCAGATCGGGTCGCCGCCGCCCTCGGGCGACCGAGAATCTCAGTCCCGCTTGCGGGACGGAATAAGGAAGCCCACCGTTTCAACGGTGGGGAGGCGAGTAGAACACCGAAGAGTCCCCCGGGGACGGCACAAAGGGCTGTGCCGATCGTCACGGAACCATCGGCTCAAAGCGCGTGACCTTTTGTAATGCCGCATGCGCTAACCTCGAATCTCCTGCATTGTGTCTTCAGCACCAAAGATCGCGCCAACTCGATCCCTGATCCCGATGAGCTTGCCCGTTACATCGGCGGTGTGGCACGAGAGAAAAAGGTGCCGCTGCTTATTGCTGGAGGGACCCATAATCATCTTCACATCTTGATCGCCCTGCCCGCCGCCATGCCATTGGCCAAGGCGGTGCAGGAGTTGAAGGGCAACAGCTCACGAATGGTTGAACCTTCACGGGTTAAGTTTCGCCTGGCAAGAGGGATACGCCGCCTTTAGCGTGAGCGCATCCAACAAGCACGCAGTGATGGAGTATATTGCCGGACGGGAGCGGCATCATCAGAAACGCAACTTCGAAGAGGAGCTTGTGGCCATGTTGCAGAAATCGGGGATTGATTACGATCCGCGGTTCATCTTTGGATAGCTGTGTGTGCCGTCCCCGTGGGACTCGGACCTCCGATTCCCGCCTACCCACCGCTGAAGCGGTGGGCTTTCTTATTCCGTCCCGCAGAGCGGGACTGATTAGGGCGCACGCCACACGGCCGTCGTCTGCAAGCACCGGCAATCGCTGCATCATCTGAAGTGGAGGTTGCCTGTGACATTCATGCTTTCCTACTAATCGTGCCGCAGCGCGAACCGCACGCTACGCCGTCACCGCGGGATGAGTACTCTTCGCCGCTTTCGCCGCGGCCTTCGCCTGCCTCTGCGCATCCCCGAGCAGCTTGCGCAAAATTCGCATCCCGCGATCCACGTGCTTCTCTTGCAGCAGGAAGGGCGGCAAAAAGCGCAGTACGGTGTCCTGGGTGACGTTGATCAGCAGGCCTTTGGCGAGCGCCCCTTCCAGGACCGGCTTGCCGGGGACGGTCAACTGCAGCGCCTGAATCGCGCCCACCCCGCGGACTTCCACCGCGATGTCGAACTTGTCCACCAGTTCGCGCAGCTTCTGCGACAAGTACCCCCCGACGCGACGCACCTGCTCCAGCAGGTTTTCGTCCTCCAGAATTGCCAGATACTCCAACGCGACGCGGCAGGTCAGGGGGCCGCCGCCGAAAGTCGTCCCGTGCTTGCCGGGAGTGATGTGCTGCGCGAAGCGCTCCTTGGCGAGAAACGCGCCCAGTGGCAGTCCGGCGGCGATGGGCTTGGCGATGCAAATCACGTCGGGCACGACGCCGAAATGCTGGAAGGCGAAGAGCTGCCCGGTACGCCCGAGTCCGCATTGGATCTCGTCGAAGATGAGCGCGGCCTGGTGCTGGTCGGCCAACTGGCGGCACGCCTGCAAGAATTCGGACGACGATTCCTGAATGCCGCCTTCGCCCTGGATGGGCTCCAGCACGATACCGCAAACCTTGTCGTCCATGGCATTGCGCAAGGCTTCCACATCGTTGCGCGGCACGAAGCGCACGCCTTCCAGCATGGGATCGAAGTCCTGGCGATACTTGGCCTGGCCGGTGAGCGCGAGCGCGCCCATGGTGCGCCCGTGAAAGGAATTCTCCAGCGCAATGACGATGCACTTTTCCGGGCCCCCCGTGGCGTGGCCGGCGGCGCGCACCAGCTTCAGCGCGCCTTCAATCGCCTCGGTACCGCTGTTGGAGAAAAAGGCGCGATCCAATCCCGACGCGATGCACAGCTTCTCGGCCAGCAAGCCCTGGTACTCGTTGTAGTAAAGATTGGAGACGTGGATGACTCTCGCTGCCTGGTCGCGGATAGCCTTCACGATGCGCGGGTGCGCATGGCCGAGCGCGTTCACTCCCAGTCCGGCGAGGAAGTCGAGATAGCGCCTGCCGTCAACGTCGTAAACGTACACTCCCTTTCCGCGCGCAATGGCGAGCGGATAGCGAGAGTAGGTGTTCAGCAGGTATTTCTGTTCCAGCGCAACAATTTCTTCATACGTCAGCACGATAATGACCTCGCAAAGAGTTCATTGTAACGCCGGGCGAACGTCTCGCATGGCAACAGGGAGTAAGGAGATTTCGCGCAGTTGCCGGCGAACAAAGTTTTCTGTGACGAATCTCACAGATGATTGTCCGCGCGCTTCGATAGACTTAGGAACATGGTGATGGAAAAGCAGTTCCGCGAACGGGCCAGGAGCGAACTCCGCGAAATCCGCAATCAGGTCCTCAGCCTGGCCCGCGATCGCGACATTTACTGGAAGCTGGAATGCGATGTCATTGAGTCCAACCCTCAGCTTCACGGCGTTCGCAATGCGTTCCTCGACATGGTGAGGGCCGCCTACGCCGACGCCATGGCGGTCCGCGTCCTGCGACTGCTCGATGCGGACAGTACTGATCTCTCCTTGATGCGGGTACTGACCCAGCTTGAAGACTATCCCCATCTGTTGCACGACAAGGTGAGCGCGCGCGAGTTTGCCGACGACCGCGCCGAGTTGGACCGGGCGGCCGTCAATTTGAAGCAGGTCTTGAGCCCCCATTTTGCGCATCACGAGCGCACCCTGTCGGCCCTGGCCTCCACTCATCGCGAACTCGACCAGGCAATTGACGCGATCATCTCCACGCTGAAGACCTATTACTGGATCGTCGCCGACGCCTACCTCGATTTCGAGGTGAGCTATCCCGAGGACCCATTAGCGATCTTCCGCTTCCCCTGGATCAAGCCGGAGTTGGTGAGCTAGCAGTTTCACAGTTGGCGTAGACGCTGGGAGGGCGCTACTTCGTCGCGGCGCTTTTCTCGCGCAGCACAATCGGGCCCTGATCGTAGGGCACGATGGTCACGTTGAGATCTTTGCGATCGCTAAACTGCAGCTCGGTGATGGGAAACGCCACCAGCACCGTTCCCTTTTGCTCGGCGCCCGGCATGATCTTGGTCTCCACCGTCAAGGGTTGCGTCGCATGTTCGCGAAGGTCCGGGTAGGCCGAGAAGTAGCGGTCGTAGTCGGAAGGGGACGCGGCGTCATCGGACTGGTCGCCCTGGTCGGTTTTGAGATTAGCGCTGATGGACTTGATATAGAGCGCCTTGTCGCCAACGTTCCGCAGCGTAACGTTGAGCACGACCATGGTGTTGGTCATGCCGGCAGGCTGGCTGGCGTACACCGCGTCGATGCCGCCCTGCGCCACCGGCTTGGAGCGTTCCAGGAAGGCGATCACGCCCACCACGATGCCCACGATCGCGAGTGCGATGATGACTGGCACGGCAGGGGGCAGGCTGCGTTTGGGGCTGTCAAATTCCTCCGTGATGGGGACATGTCCGGCGTCGTATTGCGGTTGAGGCGCTTTGGGCGGAACTTCATTCTCGGCCATGGCTTCCTCCGTCAACTATTAGGCCACCGATGCTTCATCGCCTGGCGAAATTCTTTTTCGGGCAGGGTGTTCAGCACATCCTTCGGGGTGAGCCAGGCGCGGCGTGCCTGAAGGATACCGTACTTGATCTTTTCGAAGTGCGAGGTGTGGTGCGCGTCGGTGTTGATCACGATCTTCACGCCGCGTTCCCGTGCCATGCGCAGGTGCACGTCGTTCAAGTCGAGCCGGTCGGGATACGCGTTCAGCTCCATCGCAACTTTGTTTTTCAGCGCCGTCTTCAGGACCGCATCCATGTCGAACGTATAGGCGCCACGCCGCAGAAGTAAGCGTCCCGTGGGATGTCCAAGAACCGAGACGTTCTTATTGCTCAACGCGCGCAATAGACGGCCGGTCATCTGTTGCGGCTCCTGGTTGAACGCCGAATGTACGCTGGCAACCACAACATCCATCTGCTCCAGCACCGAATCGGAGAGATCGAGCTCGCCGTCGCCCAGGATGTCCACCTCGATGCCGGCCATGATGGTGATGCCATCCGTCTGCTCGTTGGCGGTGTGAATGCGGGCGATGTGTTGCATGGCGCGCTTGTCATCGAGGCCGTTGGCGAAAGCCAGGTTCTTCGAGTGATCGGTGATGGCAATGTACTGGTAGCCACGCTCTTTGGCCGCCGCTGCCATCTCGTCAATCGTGCACTTCCCGTCGGTTTCGACGGTGTGCATGTGCACCTCGCCACGCAGGTCTTGCACACTGATCAGGTGAGGCAGCTCGTGCTTCTCGGCGGCTTCGATCTCGCCGCAATTTTCGCGCAGCTCAGGCGGGATGCAGTCAAGCTTGAGCTTGCCATAAATCTCGTCCTCGGTGGCGCCGGCGACCCGCTTGTTATTGTCGAGGCGAAACAGCCCGTACTCGCTGAGGGTGAACCCCAGCTTGAGGGCGCGCTGGCGCAGCGAGACGTTGTGGTTCTTGGAGCCGGTGAAGTACTGCAGGGCCGCGCCGTAGGATTCCGGCGGCAAGGTGCGCACATCCACCTGCATTCCTTTGCGCAACTTGAAACTGACTTTGTTGTCGCCCTTGGCCAGCACTTCGACGATGCCGGGAAAGCGCAGGATTTCTTCGATCAGCCCAGCGCGCTGCTCGTCGTCAACGCAGCACGGCCCGGTGATCAGCACGTCAAGGTCGCCGACCGTCTCCCGCCCACGGCGCAGCGAACCGGCAGGCGTGATCTTTTCGATTCCTTTGATGTGGCGCAGATGCTCGGTCAGCTTCTCGGCGGTGCGATCGGCTTCATCGAGCAGGAAGCGCCCCGAAATGCGGCGGTAATCCTCAATCGCTTTCAGGATTTTCTGCTCGCTCTTTTCGCTCAGACGCGGCAGGGCGCGCAGTTTGCCTTCGCGCGCCAGCTTTTCCACTGCGGCGAGATCGCTGACCTGGAAGGCGCTCCACAGCAGCGCGATGGTTTTCGGCCCCAGTCCCTGGATCTTCAGGAGCTCCAGCATGGACGGCCGGTACTTCACTAGTAAGTCCTGGTGCGGACCAAGTTTGCCGCTCCGGCACAACTCCTGGATGTTGGCCGCCATACCTTTGCCGATGCCGGGAATTTCCAGCAGCTTCTTGGGTTCGTCGATCAGTCCCGAGACTTGCTGAGGCAGTCCTTCGATGACCTCGGCGGCTCGACGATAGGAGCGGATGCGGAACGAGTCGTCGCCGTTGATCTCCATGAGATCGGCGGTTTCGTAAAAGACGTTGGCGATGGCCTTGTTGTCCACGCAAGACACCCGAGAGAAATTGTAACGTGGAGAAGGGATAAGCGGTGCGGTCAGCCGCTCAGAAGCTCAGCTCTTTCCCATACTCGCGCAGAGGCATGCCGTGCATTGCGCGCCCGGCGAAGACCTGCGCGCCCAACAAAAAACCCAGCCTCGGGGCTGGGTCTAATCAAGTCAGAACAAGGACCCTACTGGACCCTGGTCACGTTGCCTGCTTGCGGGCCTTTCTGACCGTCGACAATCTCGAACTCGACCTGGTCACCTTCCTGCAAGCTCTTGTAGCCTTCAATGTTGATCGCACTATAGTGCACGAACACATCCGAACTACCATCCTCACGGCCTATAAAGCCAAAGCCTTTCGCGTTGTTGAACCACTTGACGGTCCCTTTCAGTCTCACTTCTTCTTCCTCCTGGCAGAGCCCCTCAGCATCCCCACCCCGAGGATGCCGGTCTGGAATTGCGTCAATCAGGTTGCGCCCAGAAGCCAAAGTCGATGGAGGAGTTTCCCCTAGATCACATCTGGCCAGTTGGATTGGCCTGTTGAACAGCGTAGTTTAAGTTTGCTCCCGTGGAGTGGTGTTGTCAAGAGAGTATATAGACCAAAGCCCCATGGCGAGCGGGGTTTGAGCGTCCGGGTTCCTGATCAGCAAACGTTTTTGGGAGCACCTCACTCCAGCGATGACTCGCTGCGGAGGCTTTCCGCCAGCCACAGAACGGAGGCGATCGTTTTGCCATCGCGAATCTCGCCCGAGCGGACCATCGCCAGCGCGTGCGACAAAGGCGTCAGTTGGCACTCGATGGATTCATCCTCTTCCGGCTGCGCATCGCCAGGCTTCAGCCCGCGGGCGAGATAAACCGTCATGGTCTCGTCCAGAAAGCCCGGGCTGGGATAGAAGAACAGGGCGTGCTTCCACTTGGCGGCGCGATATCCAGTTTCCTCCAGCAGTTCGCGCTTGGCTCCAGCCAAAGCTTTTTCCCCGGGATCGATGCGGCCCGCAGGCAGTTCCCAGAGATAATCGTCGGCCGCGTAACGGTACTGGCGCTCCAGCAGAACGCGCAGCTCGGGACCGCTGTCGTCCACCGCGAGAATTACGGCCGAGCCGGAATGCCGCACCACGTCGCGGCGCGCAACAATTCCGCCCGGCTCGCGCACGCGGTCGGAACTGACGCTGAAGGCGGGTCCTTGGAAGACGGTTTTCGACGAGAGGACCTCGACCTTCTTTGTCCTACGGGATGGCTTGTCTGATTCGCGGCTGCTGGCTGGCTTTTCCGACACGCGCTTTTTTGCTGGCATGGTCTCACCACTATAAGGCAGTTGCCGCGAATTTTCGTAAGGGGCCGCGTTGAACCGCGCGAAATCTGCTATTCTGCCCGCCGTGGCTAAACCATCCCGCTCCCCTCGTCCCTTGACGGTCAGCATTGTGGGCCCCGGAAATCTTGGGACGGCGTTGGCGTTAACGTTGCCGCCCGCAGGCTTCGTGGTGAAGTTCATTGCGGCTCGCCCCAAGAGCATCGCCCGTCGTGAGACGAAAGGCTTGGCGCAACGAGCGAAGGCGCGGTTGGTCGCGCTGGGCAAGGTACCGCTGGACAGCGACCTGGTCTGGATCGCCGTACCCGATGACGCGATTGCCGCCACCGCCCTGCGACTTGCGCGGACCCAGGACTGGCTGGGGAAGATCGTCTTCCACTCCAGTGGCGCCCTGACCAGCGACGAACTGGCCCCGCTGCGTAAGCGAGGGGCCAGGGTCGCGTCGGTTCATCCTAGTATGACCTTTGTGCGCGGCCCCGCGCCGCAGATGCGGGGAGTCGCATTTGCGGTCGAGGGAGATCCGGCAGCCGTCCGCGTGGCCAAACGAATGGTGCAGGACTTGGGTGGTATTACGTACATGATCAAGAAGCGCAATAAGGTGCTGTATCACGCTTTCGGCAGTTTTGCCTCGCCGTTGGTGATCGCCTTGATGGCTTCGCTGGAGCGGGTGGCGCAGGCCGCAGGCATCGGGCCCGACGACGCCAAGACCATAATGGTTCCGCTGCTGCGGCAGACGCTGCGAAATTACTTGCAGCACGACGCCGCGTCAGCTTTCAGCGGTCCATTGGTGCGCGGCGATCTCGTTACGGTCCGCCGGCACTTGGCGGAATTGAAGGCAGTTCCCGAGGCGCGCGCCGTGTACATCGCGTTGGCGAACGCCGCAGTAAAGAATTTGCCGGTGAAAAATCGCAGGGCGATAGAGCGGGAGTTGAAAAGGCGCGAGTAGCTGCCCGTTCCGCCGGATACACGAATTCTGAAAGCGGTTTAGAATGTCGCAGTCCAATACTTTGCAGGAGCTCAAATGCGTTCTCTTCTCTTGAACCTGGCGTTGGTATCAGGCTTACTGATTCCAGCGTTCGCGCAACAACCAGATTCGTCCCCCAGCCAGCTCAGGACCGAACCTCAGACCAAAACGAAATCAGCATCGAAGAAGGCGCAGTCACCGCCGGCAAAATCCCCCGAGACCTCCACCTCTACGGAAGAACAAAAGCCCGAGCCGGCCAAGGAATCCGGCGACAAGGCGAAGGACAAAGAAGAACACTTCGACATGACCGAGGTGGCGCCGATTGTGACCCATCACCAGATCACCGTGAACGGGAAACTGCTGCACTACACGGCCACCGCCGGACGCCTTCCGATTAAGCGCGATGACGGGAAAATCGAAGCCGAGATGTTTTTTGTGGCTTACACGCTGGATGGGCAGGATGCCAGCAAGCGTCCCCTGACCTTTGCTTTTAATGGCGGGCCGGGTTCGTCGTCGATCTGGCTGCACATGGGGGCGCTGGGGCCCAAGCGGGTGGTCCTGCAACCGGACGGGTTCATGCCCCCCGCCCCTTACCGCCTGGAAGACAATCCTTACACGCTGCTCGACAAGAGCGACCTGGTGTTGGTGGATGCGATTGGCACAGGATTCAGCCGCGCCGCCGATGCCGAGCTGCTGAAAAAATTCTGGGGAGTGCAGGGCGACATCGAAGCGTTCGGTGAATTCATTCGTCTCTACATCACGCGCAATGAGCGCTGGACTTCGCCCCTTTACCTGCTGGGTGAAAGCTATGGCACGACGCGGTCGGCGGGAATCGCGGGATACCTTGCCGACAAGGGCATTTCCTTCAACGGAATTACGCTGCTGTCGATGGTGCTGAATTTTGAGACCCTGATCAGCAATAAGACCAACGACCAGGCTTATGTTTTTCTGGTCCCCACGTTCACCATGATTGCGGGATACCATCACAAGCTGGCGCCCGACCTTGCTCAGGACATGAACAAAGCGCGAGAGGAAGCGCAGCAATGGGCCTCCACCGAGTATGCGCAGGCGCTCGACAAGGGAGACGCTCTGACGCCGGAAGAGCGGCAGAAGGTGATCAGCCAGTTGTCGCGCTATACAGGTTTAAGCCCTGACGTGATCGACCAGGCAAATCTGCGCATCGATGTGCGCAAGTTTACTCATTACCTGCTGATCGACCAGAAACTGCGCGTGGGCCGGCTGGATGGCCGTTTCACCGGTCCCGATCCCAACGGTTTGCTGGATACGCCGTACTACGACCCGACGGGATCAGCCACCACTCCGCCCTTCACTTCAGTGTTCAATAACTACGTGCGCAATGAACTGGGCTACAAAACCGACATGCCATACAACGTCATGGCGCAGCAGGCGGGGTTTCAGAAGTGGGATTGGGGATCGGGCATTCAGGGCTTTCCCGACACAGCCACCGCGCTCCGCCAGGCCCTGGTGAAAGATCCTTACTTGAAGGTGTTCGTGATGGAGGGCTATTACGATCTAGCCACGCCATTCGCCGCCGCCAATTACACCATGGAACATCTCGATATCGGCCCGCAATATCACCAGAACATTTCCTTCGCCACTTACGATGCGGGACACATGGTGTATCTGCCCATGGATGGTCTAAAGAAAATGAAAAGCGATGAGGTGAAGTTCATGGAGCTGTCGGGGGCGCAATGAACGATTGGGGTAATGTCTCACCGTTGCATTGGGTTGAGTGACGTAATAGGGCCGCCCCGGGCACGCCTGCCGTGCGGGGCTTTCACATCTCCGACGGCAGGCAGAGCACCACCGGACATGCCGGTTCTACGGCAATCCGTGCGTCAGTTTGAGGTTTAGGACCTCAGCTATGCGGCGGGCGACTTGGTCGCCGGAACGCACTCGACCGCTGGGCACGGTAAAAGGCTTCAAGGGCTGGATCTCGCCCTCGCCCTTTTCTTCGTTTGCCGCTTCCTCAGTCTCTAAATTCTTATAGGCAACAGAGCTCATAACATCCTCCTTGTTCACTTGTCCTACACCAAGGTTATGAAAGATCTTGACATGAATCAAATGAATTGTTTTTGTATGAACGATAACTGTAATTCATGATTAACCTGGACCAATTACGAATCTTTCAGGCCGTGGCCCAGGCCCGCAGCTTTACCCGCGCCGCGGAGGCGGTGCACCTGACGCAGCCGGGCGTCAGCAAACACATCAAGCAGATGGAGGAGTATTACGGCATGCTGGCCGTGATCAGGATTTCGGCGCCTGCTGCCAGAACTGGGCGTTCGGCGTGGGTGAGCCTCGTTCTCGGACTCTCGGTCACAGGTCATCCGGAAATCACCGATTACACCTGCGGGTAACTGTGCCCGTTTCGGGATGAAGCCGAGGCCTAGTCCAGAGAGGTCAATTTACGGCGGTTCTTGCTCTATTGGGATATGCCAGCGCTGCCAGCTTCTATGCCTACGGGCTGGGATTCATACAACAGCAATGGACCTCTCCGTTTTGCCTTCATATCCTCCAACTTGGAGAGCCGCGCGCCAAATTCATCGGGCGGACGTTCGTGTTCGGAACTATGAACGCGATCACGTTCTTGGCCGTCACCAAGACCAATTCCTCGTTTTTCATAAAGCCGCATAGAATGCGGGCTTCATCAGATTCTCGTTCAGACCAAAATAGTTTCTTAGTTTATGGTGACACTCGGTTCACGGCCGGGATCTTACCCGGGTCCTCAAGCAGGAACTGGGGGTTGATGCGGGCGTTGTGCCAGCGGACTCCGAAGAACAAGTGCGGTCCCGTGGCGCGGCCCGTCGATCCGACCCGGCCGAGAGTCTGGCCTTTCTTGACCTCCTGCCCGGCCTGGACCTTGATCTCGGAGAGGTGGAAGCACATGCTGACGAGGCCGTCGCCGTGGTCGATGAACACGGCATTGCCCTCGAAGAACAACTCCTCGGCAACTACCACCGTCCCGTTGGCGACGGCCAAGACCGGCGTGCCCACCGGCGTGGCGTAGTCGGACCCGGTGTGGGGCTGCGAGGCTGGCTTGCCGTTGAAGACCCGCTTCACGCCGAAGGACTTGCCCGCGGGCAGCGGTCTGGCCGGCGCCCCAAGGGGCAGCGTGAACTCCGCCGGCCCCTCTTTGCGCTTCCAGACCTTGCTCAGGAGTGCTTGGTCGCGCGAGTCGCGCTTGAGGTCCTCCGGCGAAGGGTGGGCTTGCGGAATGTCGGGAAGGTCAATCTCCTCGGTCCCGTACTCGTAGGGCTCCACGGAGATGCGGGCGAACTCTCTGTGCCCGGAGCCCCAGAGCGCGATCGTGATGAGAGCGGGCTTCTGCAGCAGGTCGACCGGATAGTAGCAGGTTCCCTCCAACGCGGCCCAAGAGCGCCCCTTCATGCTGCAGCGCTTCGCGCCCGGCGCCGCCCAGCGGACCAGCGTGCCCGGAGCCGCTGAGACCGTGGCTCCATGCCCTTGCGCAGCCAAGGCCTGAGGGGGAATCGAGAAGACGAGCACCACCGCCCCGAGCAGAAGACGGCGAGGAAGAATGACCATCTTGAATTCCTCCTGCAAGAGAGTGCGAATTAAGCGGGATGAGATCGGTTCCCGGAAACAGCAGATTGTTCGCCGGACCGGATGCGAAGATCGTTGGGTCTTCGCGAATGCCTACCGCAGGCCAACCCGAAATCAAGCCGCCTTGAGACCGGGAACGATGGTGACGGGCTCTGCCGCCCACGCCGTGCGAGGTTTGGACGCGAGCATCTTCATCTGCGCCCAGTCGTACGGGAACTCGCGACCGCAATCGAGGCAAACAACGTAAGTCCCGGTTACGGAGGCTGCTGCAATGCTGCGGCGCAGCTTGCCACGCACGGTGATGGGGAAGCTGCACCGTCTGTGCCAACAACCGAAGACCAGATCGAACAGACTCATAAGCCCTCCTCGATTGAAGCTGCAATCCATTGCCGCCAGCCGGGACTTTCGCCTGTCTCCATAAGCGAGAACGCGGCTTCGGCTACTTAGCGACTATCTCCCTTCCAGAACAGGTCGCGTTAACCGCGCCCGCGCTGCCAGTACCAACCGCCTCCACCACGAATCGACTCGTTAGCAGACCCTTCCGCGATGCCGCGTCCTAACCGACGCTGTCAGCTTGTCCTCGACTGTCAGTCCGGCTGTTGTCCCTCCACCAGTTTGAGTCCATCGGGTTGCTCTGGCGTAATACCGCAGATGGCCGCCTCGACCACGAGCCTGCATTAGAGACACCACCGATTCGTCAGCTTCTGTGACGGCTCCCTTCGGATAACCGACAACACGAGACCGCACCGACAGCCATCGGTCCACGGGGATCCTAAGCCCTTCAACCCGGGCTTCACGATCCGCCAGCTTCGCGTCGCCTTTATGTTCGAACCCATATTGTCGAACCGCCCGCTCGAACTCCGGCCCGAAGCGGTTGCGCAGTTCTGCCGTGGTGTTCTTGCGTTTCCTCACGTACAGCACAACGGCAACGACGATTACCAGGACCACTGCAACTGCGAGAGCAATCAGTCTTGGATCCATCAGATTGAGATTCATCGAGAGCTCCCTACGCCTTGAGTGTCTGCGAACCGTTAAGGTCCGGGTTTGGGGTTTCCTTGCGGGAAGTAGAGTCTCGTATCTCCATTAGTATCCAAAGATCAGGTTGCCAAAGCTGTTCAAAATTGCTCATCCAGCCACTTCAAGGAATGGAGCCGGCAATGTGAGCGGGCGAGAAGCGGGCGAGGAGTGGGGATCGCTGCCGCCCATTCTTCCAGGCCCAAGCGAGCGGCACAAAGCCGAGAGTTCATTTCAACCGCAACCGATAATTGAGGGAGTCTGTGACCTCTTGATTTCTGGCTCTGAGGTCAAGAATATCGCTTCGCGTTGCAGCCCATTCTGCCCGACTCGGCCCGCTGAAGAACCAGCCAGCAGGAATATGAATCGGCGTCGGCTCGGCGATCAGCACGCGGGACAGGAGCCATGTGGCGATGGCGGGGGAACATCTATCCGAATGTTAGCTGGTGGCTTTGGGGGCGCGGCTGATGAAATTCGTTGGCCCTAGGGGAGCACTTGCTGAAGGCCTGCGACGGTAGGAGCGCAGCGCCTTTGATCCGCTATATTTATCAATGCAGTTAGCGGAAGGTTTTTTGATAATCAAACCAAGTAAGGCTGGCACGGTACCGGGGATCACCTTTTAGGCGGGCCCCCAAAAGCGAAACAGGTAGCACATCACCGGATGGAATTTTCAGCAAGGACAGACAGGAAGGAAGTGTTGATGGTGGTCCGACTGGAAATTGTCGTCGCTTGAGCGGTACAAAATTGCGGCCGAGCACGGGCACTCCCGGAAGCATCGTCTACCCTAGAACAATGCGAACCTGATGATTCCCACCATCGTCGGTGAGCGGGATATTTGGGGAGGTGGCCAGCGGCTTGCCGTCCATTTCCATCGAAACGACGCCCCGTGAAACGCCGGACGGGTTTTCTACGCTGATTTTGTAAGCCGTCGAGAGATAACGAAAACTCATGGAGTAGTTCGGCCAGTTTTTAGGAATGCATGGATCGATCGAAAGCACCGTTCCGCGTATGCGGAAACCCAGAATCCATTCGACAGCCGCGCGATAGAGCCATCCGGCTGATCCGGTATACCACGTCCATCCACCGCGCCCCACATGCGGAGGTTCGGAATAAACATCACCTGCCACCACATAGGGTTCCACTTTGTACCGCTGCACGGTCGCTCGCGAGGTCGTGTGATTGATAGGATTCAGCATATGAAACAGCTCAGCCGCCCTATCTCCGTCGCTGAGTGCCGCAAATGCCAGGACCGTCCACACGGCAGCATGCGTGTACTGCCCGCCGTTTTCGCGGATGCCAGGCAAATATCCTTTAATATAACCGGGGTCGTGGTCCGTGCGATCAAAGGGCGGCGTGAGCACCAAGACCAGTCCCTCTGGACGCCGTACCAGATACTGGTTGACCGCAGCCATGGCACGCGCTCCGCGAGCCGGTTCCGCGGCGCCACTGATAACTCCCCAGGACTGAACAATGGAGTCAATGCGGCACTCCCTGTCTAAGACGGTGCCCAGCGGCGTACCATCATCAAAGTAAGCGCGGCGATACCACTCCCCGTCCCAACCTTCCCGTTCGAGTGCGGCCTTCAGTGCACTGACATGCAGCCGCCAAGTCTCCGCGCGCTTGTGCTCACTGCGGGCGTCCGCAATCTTGGCAAACTCCCAGAGAATCGTGTGGAGGAACCAACCCAGCCAAACACTCTCGCCCTTTCCTCCCGGTCCGACGCGGTTCATACCGTCGTTCCAGTCGCCGGTGCCGATCAGTGGAAGACCATGGCTGCCGACCGTGAGGCTCCGGTCCAGGGCTCGCGCGCAGTGTTCAAACAGTGTCGCGCGTGTCTCTGAGACCCGCGGTTGGAAGTAGGATTCGATTTGTCCCTCAGCGAGGGTGTCCCCTTCCAGGAACGGTACGACCTCATCGAGCATGGCCACATCACCGGTCACCTCGATGAAGTGGATTACGGCGTAAGGCAGCCACAGCAGGTCGTCCGAAATGCGCGTGCGCACTCCTCGCCCCGACGGCGGATGCCACCAGTGCTGGACATCGCCTTGGATGAATTGCCGCGATGCGGCACGCAATAGATGCGCCCGCGCGACGTCGCGTTTGGCCACAGTGAGCGCCATCACGTCCTGCAGCTGATCACGGAAGCCATAGGCTCCGCTCGGCTGATAGAAGGCTGCCCGTGCCCACACCCGGCAGGAAAGCGTCTGGTAGAGCAGCCAGCGATTCACCAGAATATCCATTGACCGGTCAGGCGTGGTGATCTGTACGGTGCCGAGCACCTCGTCCCATTGCCGGGCGACCTCGGCCAACACCTCGTCCAGGTCCGCCGCGCGATAGCGACCGATCAATTCACGCGCCTCTTCCCGGCTTTTCCCCTGACCCAGAAAAAACACGACTTCGGCGCGTTCACCGGGACGCAACTCAAACAGCGTTTGCATCGCAGCGCACGGATCAAGACCCGCACCCACTCTTCCGGAAAGCGGCCCGCCTCGCTGAAGTGCCGCAGGCCGCGCAATCACTCCATTTCGACCGATAAATTCGGTGCGGTCACCGGACCAAGAAGTTTGCCGTCCGCTGAGATCAACAAAGGCAACTCTCCCACCGAACTCTCCGCCCCATGCGCTTCGCGCGAACAGCGCTCTCGTCTGCGCATCGACTTCCGTGATAATGTGCGGCGCTGTAGCGCTGCGCGAATTCCCCAGCACCCATTCCGCAAATGCGGTCACGGACAGGCGACGGGTACGCCCCGAATAGTTTTGCAGAACGAGACGGGAGATCTTAATGGGGTCTTGAATGGGCACAAACTGGAGCAGCTCTGCCAGAATTCCCTGCGAGCCATTCTGGAACCGGCTATAGCCCTGGCCATGCCGCGCTACATAGGACGAAGCTTCGTCCCGAACCGGCAGCGCCGTCGGGCTCCAGAGTAAACCTGTGTCCTCATCACCGATGTAGATGGCCTCACCGGGCGGGTCGGTCACGGGATCATTCGACCAGGGAGTAAGCTGATTCTCGCGGCTGTTGCCTGACCACGTGTAGCCGGAACCGGATTCTGAAGCCAGAAAACCGAACGAAGGATTTGCAATCACATTGATCCACGGAGCTGGAGTGCGCAACCCTTCGCCAAGGGCGATCCAGTATTCACGGCCCCCTTCGGCAAAGCCACCCAGACCGTTGAAAAATTCGAGGTCCGGTGTGTTCAATGGCACCTCTGCATCTTTACCCGGCCGAGGCGGACGAGGAGCGGGCCGGGGCACAGTGCTGGAGCGCTGCGATCGGATAACTTGCTCGGCCAATGTGCCGTGACGGCTGAGCAGCACCGCACGAGCCGCGGTTTGCAGCAGCGTGCGCTCCTGCGGAGAGATCAGGTCTCCCCGAAGGAGAATGATATTGCCATGGACATCGTTCAGGTCCGAAGAAATGTGCTGCTGGCTGGCGCGTACAAGGTCGTCCAAAGAACCCTGCAGCTCCTGTTCGTACGATGGCGGCTTCTCATTGAGAATAACCAGGTCAACAGACAACCGCTTCAAACGCCAGTATTCATGCGCCCGCAACAGTTGATGGATGATCCCGACATCCTCGGCCTCGTCGATCCGTGCCAGGACGATGGGGAGATCACCCGAAATCCCGTGCGCCCATAGAGCGGAAAGCTCGAGCGCGCTCCGGCTCAGCACATCGGAAGACGGCCGCAGGGAAGGATCTGAGTACAGCACGGCATTGGCGAGCCTCTGGAACAAGTGAGCTTCATCCGGAGTGATACTCAGATGATGAAGTTGTACTTGCGCCTGCGTCCAAGCTGACGTCAGAGTACGTTCATAGTTTCTTGCATCCCGATACTTATCTGCCAGGTCCATTACTTGCTCACGTGTCGTGGCGACTATGGTGGAAAAGACAATCCGTGCGGTTGTGCCTGGCGGGATGCGTACCGTACGCCTCAGACTCATCACGGGGTCGAGCACAGGGCCGGCGGAATTCGAAAGAGGGCGCCCATCCGTGATGGATACGGCGTCGCGAGCCTGATGCCCTCGTCCAAGAAACCGGGCCCGATCCGTCTCAAATTGTAGGTCTCCAACCGATTCGCCTTCCACAACCGCAACGTGAGCAAGCCAGACTATTGTTTCTTTTTCGGATTGCCGGCGACGGGTCGCAACCAACGCGTCCACACTTGCGACGAACTCCGTTTCCACAAACAGCTTGGAAAACGCAGGGTGCGCCTCGTCGGTAGCCTGGGGAGCAATCGCGACCTCGGCATACGAAGTGACCTGAACTTCGCGAGTGCGCGTGCCCAGATTGGCGATCGAAACACGGCGCACCTCCGCATCGTCTTCGGACGAAACAACCACCTCCAGCGTGGTGGACAGGGCGCCGTCACGTCGAATAAATTCGGCGTGATCTTCGCTAAAGGTCACTTCGTAGGCGTCGGGTTCGACGCCGCTGGGCTGGTAGCCCGCTGACCAAACCTGGCCGTTCTGCGCATCGCGAAGAAAGATGTAGGAACCCCAGCAGTCCCGGGTAACGTCCTCGCGCCAGCGCGTAACCGCAATATTCCGCCATCGGCTATACCCCGAGCCCGCCGTTGTCAACATCACCCCATAGCGCCCGTTGGAAAGCAGATGCGTCCGTGGAACCGATTCCTGTGGCGAGGTGAACCGGCGCACGACCGGCGGAACGAGTTCGCGGACGTGCGCCCCCGCAGAGACTTCCTCCGCACGCGGCCGCGCGACCAGCACGTCACGCGGAGTGCGCTCCTGCAGTAGCAACTCGGTGGCTTGCACCATCGGTTCGGCATGGAAGCGGGCTCGCATAGTTCCGTCGTTCAGTACGTTGGCGAACGCGACCAGCGACATTCCCTGATGGTGTGCCAGGTAAGCACGCACGATCGCGTTATCTTCACCTTCGGGCACCCGCTCGCGGGTGTAATCGAGCGCTTCGTAGAAACCATAAACCCCCTTTCCACCGGCCTTAGCGAGTTGCGCAAAGTTCTGCACTGCCGCGTTCGGATCGATCATGGTCGCCAGTGCGGTGGCGTAGGGCGCGATAACCAGATCTTCGCTGAGTCCACGCATGAGCCCCAAACCAGGCACGCCAAAGGCCGCGTATTGGTAGGTGAGGTCCAAATCCCTGGCGTTGTATGCCGACTCTGAAATTCCCCAGGGAACCTTACGCTCCGCGCCATAACCAATTTGCCGGCGCACAACCAATTCGTACGTCTGGTTCAGCAAGCTGCCGGTCGGCGAAACCATCATCAGCGCCGGCATGAGGTACTCGAACATGGAGCCCGACCACGAAATGAGGGCTGAGCCGCGGCCCACCGGAGTGAGCGCCCGGCCCAGGCGGAACCAATGCGAGGACGGGACATCGCCTTTGGCGATCGCAATGAAGCTGGTTAGGCGCGCCTCCGAAGCCAGCAGGTCGTAACAGTTGGCGTCCAGAGTGCTGTCAGCAACACGGTACCCAATGGAGAATTGCTTACGCGTGCGATCAAAAAGAAAGCTGAAATCCATCGACTGGACCATGTCGTCAGCCTTGTGCGTGATAGCAGAGAGGCGGCGACTGAGCGAGGCTGCATTCTTTGCTGATTGCCACAGGGCCTGCTCTAGGGCATCGACGCGCGCCAGGATGTCGGTAGTCGGCGATGAATCGTTGAGCAAGCCGGCTCGCAGCACGGCAAGAGCCCGTAGTGCGCCCTCGCAACGTTCAGGGGCATCCGCCAGCGTAGGCCGAGACTCAAAGAACGGCCCGATCGCTGCCCACTCCGGCGCCCGCTCCATAGGACGTTCTGCCAAAGCCATAGTCGTTTCCGAATCCCGGCGCATCCACGGAATAAGAATCTCTGCGTCCCGTGCATGACTTTCGACGCAGGCCCTGGCGGCATCGGCCCAGACGCGCAACTCGGAATCGGGAGCGTCACCGCGCTCCTGGGCAAAGGTTTGCGCAATGTCAGCTACGGTCAGGGCCCGCGTCCTCAGCTCGACAAAACGCGCCGCCCACTCCACTGCATTCACCGGCGCAAGCTCCAGTGAGCTGGCCAGTGCGTCGATGGCATTACTGAGCTGTTTCCTGGTGACGGTATTCGTCCGCTGCGTTTCTACGATCTTGCTCAATGCTTCTCGCAAGAGCTCGATCGCGTCTTTTAGTCCTGCGAGCGAACGGTCTCCGAGGCAAGATTTCTGGATAAGCTCCCGGCAGCCGTTGCCCAGGGCCAGCAGATGCCCGGCTAGGTTTCCGCTGTCCACGGAGGAGACATATTTCGGATTGAGGGGATGAAGATCGCGCGTGTCGTACCAGTTGTAGAAATGCCCCCGGAGCAATTCCATCTGGCTCATTGTGCCGAGTGTGGCTTCTATTCGCTCAACTGCGTCGAGAGTGCCCAGGTAGCCCAGATCGTGCGCCGTCAAGGTGGACAGCAGATACAGCCCAATATTCGTCGGCGAAGTTCGATGGGCTACGACTGGCTTCGGGTCTTCTTGAAAGTTGTCGGGAGGCAACGCATGGTCAGTCGGGGTGATGAAAGTCTCGAAGAAACGCCAGGTTTGGCGCGCAATCAAACGGAGAGCCCGGGCATTCGCCGCGGTGAGCGGTTCGGCACCCGTGCGCCGGAGCGGAAGACTGATCTGCCGCGCGATCGCCGGAGCGGAAATCCAGAGAATGATGAACGGAAGCATGACTGCCCGGGCAGGGCGACTTCCAAAGGCGATAACCACCAGTGCCCCCACCGCGAGCAAGACGCCTCCGGCCATGCGCTTATACATTGCGGTGAGCTTCAGATCGACCGCATACCTGGCTTGGGTTGCGGTCACCCACTCCAGGAGATGCCTGTGTGTAATGAACATGCGAGTAAGCGTGCGCAGAATTGCGTCAAACATTAGCCATGTCTGGTACGCCAACATCGTCACGGTAATAGCAATCTGGGAGACACCGAGTGAAAAGTCAGTGAGCAACGCCCGAAAATGCGTGCGTTTAGAAATTCCACGTCGCGGCGGGTTGATTCCGATCAGGAAAGGTAGCATTGCAGGAATCGCAATCGTCGCTAAGACAAATCTCGCCCACACCCAGAGAGAAGCTGACGGCAGCAGGCAGGCAGCGACCAGCGCAAAAAAAACGGCCGGTGCCGACATAGAGCGGCGCAAATTATCGAACATCTTCCACCGGCCAATTGCGCGAATGTTAACAGGATGGCGTTCTCCCGACGCTGCTCGCCCATGCCCGAAAATCCAGGGCAGCAGTTGCCAGTCCCCGCGCACCCAGCGATGTTGCCGCGCGGCGGCCGCCTCATAGTGCGAAGGGAATTCTTCGAACAGCTCTATGTCTGATGCCAGCGCAACGCGCGCGAAGATCCCTTCAAAAAGATCGTGGCTCAACAGCGCGTTATTCGGCACTTTGCCCGCCAAGGCTGCCTCAAAGGCATCAACGTCGTAGATTCCCTTCCCGGTGAAAGAGCCTTCGTGGAACAAATCCTGGTAAACGTCCGAAACCGCGGACGCGTAAGGATCAATGCCGCTGGGGCCAGAAAACAATGTCTGGAAAAGCGATTTCTCGCGGTCGGGAGCCAGCGAATGGGTAATGTGCGGTTGCACGATCCCATAGCCTTCCACGACCCGCCCGACGCGGGCGCTGAACCTAGGCTGATTGAGAGGATGTGCCATGGTGCCGACCAAGCGGCACGCGACACCTCTCGGCAGACGCGTGTCCGCATCGAGCGTGATGACGTACCGCACACCCGCAGGAGCTTGCACTGGGCGTCCACCGATCGGAAGAAACGTAGTGTTGACTCCGCCGCGCAGAAGCTGGTTCAACTCCCGGAGCTTTCCTCGCTTGCGCTCCCATCCCATCCATTTGCCCTCGCTCTCGTTCCAGACACGCTTTCTGTGCCACAGCAGGAAGCGCTCGCCGCCGTCGGGAGTGGGACCATGGATCTTGTTCAGCCGCGCAATACCGTCAACTGCGATGGCGAGCAGTTCGTCATCGCCGGGAAGGCTCTCGCTCGCTGCGTCCATCCAGTCAGAGAGCAAGGCAAAACGCAGATCACCGTCCGAATTCGCCAGGTAGTGGACCTCCAGCCGCTCCACCAATTGTTCTATGTCATGCTGGGCAGTAAGCAGGGACGGCACCACGACGATCGTTCGCAGTTGCTCCGTCACGCCGTCCCGCAATTCCAGGCGAGGCAGCATTCGCGGGCCAAGCATGTCCGTCACGAGCCGGTTGACGAATGCGATAGCCAGGTCGGAAGCAGGCACAGCAGCCAGGAGCCCAAGCAAAACCAGACCCCAATCCGCAACTCCTGCTTTTCTTTGATGGAGCAGCGGGAGTGCCACGATCAAGGCGGTACCGAGGGCGATCGTCCCCAGGTAGCCGGCCACCGCGCTTCGCATGTAAAGGCGCAGCAACCGGCTTTTCCACGGCACACGGAAGCCGAGTTCATGCTCAAATGCCTGGCGTCCCCTTGAAATCAGATAATAGCCGGGATCCGCACGTCGGTCCTCGCGTGGCCGTCCATTCCCAGACGACTCTGCGCGGGCCCGCTTGATGCGGTGCACAACGTGTTCCGCCACTTCGATTTCCGAATGGCGCGAGCCCCGCGAGAGATCCTCGATCGCATGGCGGTAAGAATCTCGCGTAGCGAAATCCATCTCGGCGAAGTTGGTGTCGCTCCGCAAAATTTGGTCTGGCAGGCTGACGCTCTCGACGAATTCATGCCAGTCAAAGTGCGTCATCAAACGCATGCTGGGGATAATGTTCCGCACGGTAACGTTCATTGCCGTTTGTTCCTGGTGCTCGGCGCGGACAATTTCGTCAGCCGTGGTCCCCTGCTCAGCCAGACGCTGGTCGAGCCAGCGCAGGACCGCTCCCATGTTCGGGTCGACATCGCGCAGACGTTGGACGAGCTGCACGACGAATGCCCTGGGGAGCGGCGTTTTCTCGAACCTGCGCAGGGCCGTTTCTGGGGCAATGGAAATCTGTCCGCCTGTGCCCAGCAGGCTGTCAGCCAACACGTCGGCGTCCTGGCGTTCGGCGCGGCTTCGGACAATTCGATCGGTGAGCCGGCGCAGATTTTCCACCAGTACCACGCGCAGGGTGATAGCCACCGCCCATAGCTCACCGATGTCGAGAGGTTGTACCCGCTGGTAAGCCTTCACAAAGCGGCGCAACACCTCCGGATCGAAGTGGCTGTCGGTGTGCGCCACATAGGCCCATGCCACTCCGTAAACTCGCGGATACCCTTGTAAGTGACCTGAGACGAGCTTCGGTAGTTTGCGGTAATAGCCGGGGGACAAATCGTCCTGGATTTCGCGGAGCTGCTCTTCGACGATGTGGAAGTTGTCGACCAGCCACTCAGCCGCAGGCGTGATCGCACGCTCCTCCTGAATCGCCCGGGCAATTGCCCGGTACGAATCCAACAGCACACGACCGTTTTCTATTACCCGCGGGATGAGGGGACGGCCCTGGTACGTTTCCTTGGTGACCGTCTGCGCCGACGCAAGGCTTCCGGCGTGCTGCTCAAGCCGCTCCACGCTGAACAGTTCGGCGCGGATGGACTCTTCCAGAGCAGGAATCGTCATCGATGGTTGGTTCTTGTTTGGAAGAGCCGTTATCGACCTCCAGGCAGGCGGCAATTCAGGGCCGATTGCCTTCTTAGTGCCATTCTAGCGTGGATTAACATACAGGCTATTTCAAGTGGTCCGCGGGAGAGGCGCAGCCAGGGCAACGTCGCGGGTTTATGGTCCAGTAATTCGAACAGGTTGAAAGAGCGAAGGTTGCAGCCTGACTCGCCTCACACTGGTGTTTAAGCCGACTTCGACGTTCAGAATCACGCTCAATCAAGACCGGCAGCCTATATTTCAGGCAGGTCGCAGTTGTTTGTCGTCGGACATGTCCCATTTGACAATCTGGCAGGCTGAGCTGGTCTTGCCTGCGACGTGACCTTCAGCCACTTGGCGTGCTGGTCGTTGCTGGCCCACTGCCAGATGCTTATGCCCTCGGTGCAGTGCTTAACTGCGGTGTCCATGGTCAACCACTGCGGCGCCGGGTGTTTGCCCAGGGCGTTGCCCCCGATGTAGTCATGGCGTGCTGTGGCGACGTGCCCACTCTGGAGACGCTCGCCGCCGTTTCCATTCTGCGCGAGCATCTGCCCGACCTGAAAATCAGGGTCGTCAATCTCGTAGACCTCATGAAGCTACAGCCGCAAACCGAGCACCCGCACGGGTTGAGCGACATGGATTTCGACGATCTCTTCACCAAGGACAAGCCGGTCATCTTCGCCTTCCATGCTTACCCGTGGCTGATCCACCGGCTCACCTACCGCCGCACCAACCATGACAACATTCACGTTCGCGGCTACAAGGAAGAGGGCACCATCACCACGCCTTTCGACATGACGGTACTCAACGATCTGGACCGTTTCCACCTCGTGATGGACGTCATTGACCGCGTTCCGCGGGCCGGCGAGAAAGGCATCTACCTGAAGCAGCAGCTCAAGGACAAGCTGATCGAGCACAAGCAATACATCGACAAATACGGCGAAGACCTGCCGGAGGTTCGGAACTGGAATTGGAATAACCCCAAATGAATGCGCAAGAGCTCATTGACACTGCGCGGATGTTTCTCTTATCTATCGATTCTCCGCTACAACGATCTGTCTATTAAGAATGTCCGCGGCCTGAGTGAGTGTCAGGCCGTCGGGCGCTAGCTGGAAGTCGCCGCTGGTCATGATCTTCATCTTGGAATTTCAGTTCGTTGGCGACCACCCTCCGCGCCAGCTCGTTGGCCGACACCTCTTGGCTGCCGGGAGCGGATTGAGCAAGGGTTGTCGGTCCGAGCAGGACGATGGCCAATATCACAATGGCGGATCCGTGTATCAGTCTCACCGCTAATCTCGACGTCCGGGCGCAACACGTTTTCAGCCAGTTATGCATGTGATCATTTCCTTTACCGAGACCGGCGGTTGCGAACGCCTTGTAGATCCGCGTCGCTGTCGCAGCCCTTCGGTTCCTCACACTTTCCATCATCGAACACCTGCACCCAAGAAACTGTTCAAAATTGCGTATCTTAACTTGATCTTCTAGGGCCGACCGGTTGCCTCCGCGAATCCTCGGCGTCCGCCTGACACCTAGTCCATTTCGCACAGTGCGGGCAGAGCAAATGAGCGCATCCACTGACCTGCGACAACCGGGAGCGGTCAAATGTGCTCAGTATTCGGGACGAACAACCTTGAAGATGGTGGCTGCAAAGTTTCTTAAAGGAGACCCATAATGAAGATAGCGACAATGTTCCTGCCATGCCTCATGGTATTGGGCGTCTCGGCGCTGGCGATGCCATCTCCGCAGCAGACGAATTCATCCGATCCTGGCACACAGCAGACGACACAAGTAGTTGAAACCAAGACCAACCAAATAACGACATTCCGAGTAAATGTAGTTAGCCGGACGGTGCAGGCGGTCAACTATCGCCACCGCGGCGGAGCAACCAAACTGAATTTCGCAGGAACGGACCTGATGCCTGCGGCCAACGGCGAGGCCAAGGTCGAAAGCAAGAAAGGTTACATCGAAATCGAAGTCGAATTTGGCAAGCTGGAAAGACCCACGACCTTCGGCAATGAGTATCTGACCTATGTGATGTGGGCCATTAGTCCTGAGGGCCGTTCCGTGAACCTCGGGGAAGTATTGGTAGGCGACAACGACCGCAGTAAGCTGGACGTCACCACGGACCTGCAAGCATTCGCGCTGATTGTTACGGCGGAGCCGTATTATGCCGTTCGCCAGCCCAGCAACGTCGTAGTGCTGGAAAATGTCGTTCGGGACGACACCAAGGGAACGACCGAGGCCATGAATACCAAATACGACCTTCTCGAACGCGGCGGGTATATTCCGACCGGCTACAAGTTCGATCCGGTCGTGCTGAACGCCAGGCTGCCTTTGGAGTTTTTCGAGGCGCGTAATGCTCTGCGCATCGCACATTCCTTTGGGGCAGAGCAGTACGCCAGCTCCAGCTACCAGCATGCTGTCAGCCTGATGGACCAGGCGGACGGATACGCTACCAGTAAGCACCTCGACAGAAAACAGATGATTGCGGTGTCGCGCGAAGCGGTACAGACGGCGGAAGACGCCCGCGAGATTGCAGTCAAGAAGATAATTGCGGAACATCACTCAAACGAACTGCAGGCGTCTGCGCAGGCGGCAGACGACGCGACCCGGCAGAAGGAACTGGCACAGGCCGACGCGGCCAAGGCGAAGTCGGACATGGAGGTGAGCGAAGCCACCTCAGCCAATCAAGTGGCGGCGGCACAAGCCGACACTGAGCAGGCTCGCTTAGCTGCGACACAGGCCCAGCAGCAACTGCAGGTCGCCGAAAGCGACAAGGCAGCTATGCGTACCCGGTTGGCACTGCAATTGAACACTATCTTGCAAACGCGCGACACCGCACGTGGGCTGATCGTTAGTATGTCGGATGTCTTGTTTGACACCGGCAAGTACACCTTGAAGCCGGGTGCCCGAGAGAAACTCTCCAAGGTCGCCGGCATCTTGATTGCCTATCCTGGACTCAACATTGCCGTTGGAGGATACACTGACAATGTGGGCACCGATCAGCTCAACCAAGGCCTGTCTGAGCAACGTGCCGGAGCCGTGCGCGATTATCTCGTGCAACAAGGCGTATCGACGAATTTTATAACAGCGCAAGGATTTGGCAATACGCTGCCGGTGGCCTCAAACGATAACTCCGCAGGACGGCAGGAGAATCGGCGGGTTGAATTGGTCGTATCCGGTGAGTCCATCGGGACCGATGTAACCGTCACAACCGGAAGCGTGCAGTAAGGAAATTGTTTTCCGGCAAAGCGCGATTCAAACCAGGATCGCGCTTTTCCCTGCGCAAAGAGGCCTCAAGAATGGCTGTGGGCAACCAGGAACGACACCGTACACAGCGCATCGGCTGGCTGCGCGCGGCGGTACTGGGCGCGAACGACGGCATCCTTTCAACTTCGAGCCTAGTGCTCGGTGTCGCCGCCGCGCATGCCAATCACCGCAGCGTATTGGTCGCAGGGGTCGCCGGCCTGGTAGCCGGGTCCATGTCGATGGCTGCCGGTGAGTACGTGTCTGTTCACTCACAGGCAGACACCGAACAGGCCGACCTCAAGCTTGAACGCGCGGAACTCAAGGCAGACGACAAGGGCGAGCACAAGGAGCTACAGGCAATCTATGTCGAGCGCGGGCTCAAACCTTCGCTCGCGAAACAGGTTGCCCAGCAGCTGATGGCCCATGATGCGCTAGGCGCGCATGCCCAGGACGAACTCGGTATCTCCGAGACTCTTCGTGCGCGTCCGATTCAGGCGGCATGGGCATCAGCGGGCAGCTTCGCCATGGGAGCAGTCCTGCCTCTCTTGGTCACTGCCATATCCCCGGAGGCAGGGTTGATCCCCCTTGTGTCTGGCACTTCACTGCTCTTCCTCGCGCTTCTAGGAGGGCTGGCTGCACACGCGGGTGGCGCAAGAGTGATGACAGGCGCAATTCGGGTCACCTTCTGGGGTGCGCTCGCCATGGCGATCACCTCAGGCATCGGGTGGCTGTTCGGAACAGTCGTGTGAGTGCGGACAATCGGAAGCCAGCCCGGCCCTGTGCCTTCCTCAACCCGTGCCATCAAAGCAGCGCGTGCCGACGATAAAACCAGGACTTCACGGCCTGCACAACGAAGAGATAGGTCAACGCAAGAAACGCAATTGCCGCCAGCAACGATACCGGCAGTGGTGTGAACCGCAGCAATTTTCCCAACGGGGTGTATGGCAGCACGGTCGCGACAGTGACGATGGCCAACACGCTGATCAACAACGGCCGACTGGGCCGACTCTTGAGAGGGTTGGCTGCCGTCCGGATCACAAATACCACGAGCGTCTGTGTAGCCAGGGACTCCACGAACCATCCGGTGTGGAATAGCGACTCGTTTGTGGAAGCATGAAACACCCACAGCAGCACCCCGAAAGTGAGGAAATCATAGATTGAGCTGATTGGACCGATGATCGCCATGAACTGGCGGATGAATCCAATTTGCCACCGCTTGGGCTTTTGCACCATGGCGGGATCAACGTTGTCGGTGGGGATGCTGACCTGCGAAACATCATAGAGGAAGTTGTTCAGCAGTATTTGACTCGGGAGCATCGGTAGGAAGGGCAGGAAGAGTGACGCCGCGGCCATGCTGAACATGTTTCCGAAATTCGAGCTCGTGCCCATGATGATGTACTTCATGATGTTGGCAAAGGAGCACCGCCCCTCCAGCACTCCCTCGTTCACTACCGCAAGATCCTTTTCCAGCAGTATGATCTTAGCCGCGTCCTTGGCCACGTTCACGCCATTCATGACTGAGATCCCAACGTCCGCAGTATGCAGCGACGGAGCATCGTTGATTCCATCACCCATGTATCCGACAACGTGTCCGCGGGCTTTAAGAGCGAGGATTACCCGGTTCTTTTGTTCGGGGGATACACGGGCGAATATGGCACCGTTCTCCGCCTGGTAGGCCACGGCGGCATCGTCCATCGTGTCGAGCCGGTTTCCGACAAGAACGCGGTCCGCATCCAACCCTACGTCGTGGGCTATTTTCTGGGTCACGTACTGATTGTCGCCCGTCATGACAACCACAGAAATGCCATCTTGTTTCAGTGCCTTCAGAACGGCCAGCACCCCCTCCTTCGGCGGGTCAAGGAATGCCGCGAACCCGACCAGTGTCATCGCGTGTTCGGCCGCAACGGTGTAGGCATCCTGTTTTTCCACCTTTAGCGTTGCTACCCCGAGAGCGCGGAACCCATCCGCACTCAGTTTCTTCAGGGTGTTTTCTGCCTCTGCCCGCCGGCTATCGTCGAATGGCTGAGGAGCGCCATCGACGGTCACCGTCTCGCAAATGGCAAACACACTCTCAGCCTCACCCTTGGTGATAAGAAGGTGCTCGTCAGCGTGTCGCACCACCACAGAAAGGCGCTTGCGGTTGAAGTCGAACGGAATCTCGTCCACCTTGTCACATCCCACAATCGAAGGCGCCTCGTGCTTCAAGATTGCGTCGTCAAGGGGGCTTTTGATGCCCGCCTCAAAGTGGCTGTTCAGGTAAATGAGTTGCAGGACGTTTTCGTTGTCCTTGCCTTGGAAATCCACGTGCCGGTCAAGCACGATCTCGCCTTCGGTGAGCGTGCCCGTCTTGTCGGTACAGAGAATATCCACGCTGCCAAAATCCTCGATTGCCGACAGTTGCTTGACCAGGACCTTCTTCTTCGTCATGCGCCTCGCGCCTTGGGCCAGGGTCACGGTGATGATCATGGGCATCATTTCAGGTGTCATCCCGACGGCCAGCGCGACTGAGAAAAGGAAGGACTCCAGCACCGGACGATGGAAAATGATGTTCACTAGCAGGACGAAAAGGACAAGCAACATGGTCACCCATGTGAGCATCGTTCCGAAGCGGCGTATGCCGCGGCCGAACTCCGTCTCCGGTGGCCGCATGGCCAGACGATTCGCAATTTCACCACAGGCGGTATCTTTTCCGGTGCAGACGATGACCGCGGTGCCGATCCCCGTCTGAACCGCAGTGCCCAGAAAAACGCTGTTGCTCGCGTCGGCGACGCCGTGCTTCTCCTTGGGAAGGTCAGCCACCGTCTTCTCTACCGGCAGAGATTCGCCAGTCAGCACTGACTCGCGCACATGCAGGTCTTTTGCCTCCAGCAAACGGGCGTCCGCTGGCACCAGGTCTCCTGCGTTGAGCCGGACGATATCTCCCGGCACCAACTGGGCTGTCGGCAGTTCCTGTTCTCGTCCATCCCTTATCACGGCGGCGGTTAGAGCAACCTGCTTTTGAATGTCCTCCACTGCGTGCCGCGCCTGGAATTCCATGAAGAAATTCAGGAGTACGCTGAATAGTACGATCGCAAGGATGATCAGCCCGCCGACGTGCTCTCCGAGTGCAAGAGATACGCCGCTGGCAATGATAAGAATGACGACGAGAGGATTACGGAAGAAACCCAAAAAACTGAGCAGTGCAGCGAAGCGAGACTCCTGGACCAGGCTGTTGGGGCCGTAGAGACGCAATCGCCGCCGGGCCTCTTCGGTCGTCAGCCCTGCCGGAGTCGCCGGTAGCATTTCGAACAGCTCGTGCAGCGGCCGATCCCAGAAGCTCTCGCCAGAGGTTGTTGGTCTTCCCATCCGGGCCCTCCAGTAACTGCCGCATTATCCCATGACAGCGTTGCTCAGAAATGTATTACCCGACCATCGGCGGTAGTACGACCGCCTTAGAAGCTGCTATGACAGAGCCTGCCTGCAGTTCGACGCGGATGATACCTAGATCGCGCTATCGTTCTTGGGTGCGAAGCGATTCGACCTCTTACGGCGCTAGAGTTCGCACCTGTCGTTGAGTTGTTACGCGTCTAAGAAACTGACTGAATCATGGTGGAGATTCTGGGCCACTTACAAGTTGAGTCGTAAACGAATCAGATACTGGAAAAGTACAACCGCATTCCTGCATGATGCCCTTCATGACTAGCCCGTTTCTTTTTGGCGTTCGGGATGTTCGCGAAACCGGTGCGAATTGGGGTTCTGTCCAAAAAGAATTACTTTCTCCGTCGTTCCATTACCGTTCCTTCAGGCATCAGTAAAGCGACCCCGCGCGGACTCCCGAGTGAAATGAGCACTTCTGCTCAGCATTGCGGGAGCGAATGAGCGAACCTACTAATGTCTCAAAAGAGCGGTTTGCCACCCAACCTGGCCGCCTTACATGACCGCTCGATGTAAGGGTGTCTGGCGGCCCGTTGGATAGAAAAGGAAGCGTGACTTATGGCCACGGCAGTGGATCCGGCCCGTACAGAACCGATTACATTTCCGCTCGTTTCCACTCCTCCAACATCAATCCGAGCGCACCGTCGACATAACTGGATCAAGTGGGCATTGGCGATTGGCTTGATTATCACGCTTGCCGTAGTCGCGGAACTGTGGCGGATGCATTCGCAGAACGCAATTACCTACGAGACAGTACCGCTGCAACGCGGACTGGTGCAAACGAGTGTCACGGCCACAGGCACGCTTAACGCGGTTGTGGACGTGCAGGTCGGCAGTCAAGTTTCTGGCAACATCAAGGCTCTTTATGCCGATTTCAATACGAAGGTAACAAAGGGCCAACTGGTCGCGCTGATTGACCCTGAGCTGTTCCAGACGCAGGTCGATCAGGCCCAGGCAGCACTGAGTTCGGCCCAGTCTGCGGTTATCGCGGCCGGGACACAAGTTCAGAAAGCGAACTCGGATCTTTCGGGGACAGTCGCAAGTGAAAAAAGTGCGGAGGCTGTGATCGCCAAGGACCGCGCCACCGCACTCAACGCACGCAACCAGTGGACAAGGCTCGACGGCCTTTACAAACAAGGAATTTTCTCTCTGCAGGACGACGATTTAGCCAAGGCAACCACGGATGCCGCTGACGCCCAGGTAGCTGCGGACCAGGCCCAAATTGATGCATCGAAACAGACAATCCAGTCGGCGCAAGACCAAGTCCGCGTGACCCAAGCGCAACTGGGTTCTGCGAAAGACCAGCAACGCCAGGCCGGTGCGGTACTCGATCAGGCCAAGATCAATCTTGCGCACACTCGCATCACCGCCCCGGTGGACGGTACAGTAATTGCGCGCCGCATGGATGTTGGCCAGACAGCGGCTGCGTCGTTTGCGGCACCTACCGTGTTTGAGATCGCGCAAGACCTAACGAAGATGCAACTTGATACCAACGTGGACGAGTCCGATGTCGGCAATATTAGAGATGGCCAGACCGCGACCTTTACCGTGGATGCTTATCCGGCGACGACATTCCAGGGCCAGGTTACAGACGTCCGCAAGGCGCCGATCATTACACAAAACGTCGTCACCTACGATGTCGTCATCGCCGTTTCCAATCCCGATCTCAAACTATTCCCCGGGATGACAGCTAATGCCCGTATTCTGACGACGAAACTCGACGACACCTTCAAGGTGCCAAATGCGGTGTTGCGCCTTCATCCATCTGCGGCGGTGCTGAAGCAGATGGGGCTCTCGGCCTCGCCGACAGGTAAGCAGCAGATCTACGTATTGCAGAGCGGAAAGCTCAAAGCTATCTCCGTAACGTTTGGGATCTCCGATGGCCAGTCCACTGCTGTGACATCAGGCGATTTGCAAACCGGAGAACCGGTTGTAGTGAGGTTTACCACGGGCGCGACTGCGCCAACCACGAGTGCTGCTTCACCAACTGGTACCACTACGACGCGCCGAGTGCCTGGGTTGTAAAAGTTCTTGAGGCAAATGTAAAGTGTCACCACTCATCGACGTGCGGGACCTTAAGAAGACGTACCTGCTGGGGGACATTGTTGTGAATGCGCTGCAAGGCGTGACCTTAACGGTTGAGCGAGGCACGTTTGTCGCAATCATGGGGGAGTCTGGTTCGGGGAAGTCGACGTTGCTGAACCTCCTCGGTTGCCTTGACCGGCCCACTTCAGGCCGTTATCTGCTAGACGGCATTCCGGTCGAGACGATGGATCGCGACCAGCTCGCCGAGATTCGCAATCAGAAGATCGGATTTATTTTCCAGAACTTCAACCTGCTTGCGCGAATGGATGCACTCGAGAATGTCGAATTGCCATTGCTCTACAAAGACAAAGAAACGCCAAATGGAGACGACTTGGGCCAGCGCGCCCTGGCCGACGTCGGTCTGGCCGGCCGGGAGCTCAACTTCCCTGCTCAACTGTCTGGTGGACAGCAACAGCGGGTAGCCATTGCACGCGCCCTGATCAACAACCCCCAGATTCTTCTTGCGGACGAGCCCACGGGCGCGCTGGACTCCCACAATGGCGCCGAAATCATGAACATTTTCCAGCGCCTGAACCGCACTCAGGGGATCACGATTGTTATGGTTACGCACTCGGACGAGATTGCCGCATATGCGGGCCGGATCATCCGCTTTCGTGATGGCCGGATCGTCAGCGACCAAAACGTGACGAAACTCGTGACATTGCCTGTGCAAGCGGTCGCGGTGCAGGAAATTGGTGCGGTGTCGCCATGAAGCACCTAACCTCGTCCATGCGCATCGCGTTCCGGGCGCTGAAGATGAATAAGCTCCGCTCGGCGCTTACCATGCTGGGTATTGTGATCGGCGTTGCCTCGGTGATCGCGACGGTAGGCATTGGCTCGGGCGCTACCCAGCGTATCCAAGAGCAGATCGCGAGTATCGGAAGCAACATCATTATCGTTATCCCGGGGAGCATGAGCAGCTCCGGGGTGCGCTTGGGCACCGGCAATGCGGTCACGCTATCGGAAGCAGACGCAAAGGAGCTTGTGGCGCAGTGCCCGGATGTGGCGCTGGCAGCACCCGTGGTGCGAGGCGGAGCCCAGGTAGTCTACGGAAACAATAACTGGGCAACGAGTGTCTATGGCATTACTCCCGACTATCTGACGATTCGCGATCTCTCCGTTGCTGACGGGTCTGAGTTTACCCAGCAGGATGTGGATGGGGCTAACAAAGTCGCTGTGCTCGGCCAGACTCCGGTAGATAAAATGTTTGATGGTGCCGATCCAATCGGCCAGGCGATCCGCATTAAAAATGTCCCGTTCACCGTCGTCGGTGTGCTCGCTCGAAAAGGCCAATCGTCCCAAGGACAGGACCAGGACGACGTCATTCTGCTTCCGATTTCAACCGCCAAACGGAAAGTGATCGGTGTCAAGCAAGCGAATGCAGACGCCGTGGATACGATCATGATGCAGGCGAAATCCGGTGCCCAGATTCCGGCTGCGCAGGAAGAGGCGGACGCTCTGCTTCGGCAGCGCCACCATTTGCAGGCGAACGAGGATGATGACTTCTCAATCCGCAACCTGGAAGAGCTTTTCGCCGCCCAAGAGGCATCCTCGAAGATCATGGCGATCATGCTGGCAGCCGTGGCTTCGGTCTCGCTAGTCGTGGGCGGCATCGGTATTATGAACATCATGTTGATCTCGGTCCGAGAGCGAACCCGCGAAATAGGATTAAGACAGGCGGTTGGCGCCAAGACCCGCGACATTCTGACGCAGTTTCTGGTTGAAGCAGTAACGCTGTCGATCGCGGGCGGATTCATCGGAATCGTGTTCGGGATCAGCGCATCATTGCTTATCTCGCGGCTAGCAGGCTGGGCGACAGCCGTTGGTCCGGGCGCGGTGCTGCTTGCAGTATTCTTCTCTGCGTTGGTAGGTATCGGCTTTGGCTACTATCCGGCGAGAAAGGCTGCGTATCTGGATCCGATCGAGGCCTTGCGGAACGAGTAAGCCGTGTGTAGCTGCAAAGGATATTGAAAAACTGCCAAAAGCCTCGATCCCGGTCAGTAGCTTGACGCTTCTTGTTGGGCAGATCGAGCGATCTGGTGACTGTCGCCGAGAGTGAGAATCCCTGCTCTACGAGTTGTTCGTTGAACCCATCCTTAGAGTTATGGCAACGATTGCGAGTGGGACTCCGGTGGTTGTAACCGCACACGATTCACGCAAAGGAGTGTACACTTTCGCAAAACGGTGCACCCTGTCGGCTGTTGAGTCGTTGGCGAGGTGAAAACCATTAGCATACGACGCAGCAAGAGAGCGGCTTTTGAGCCTGTGGCCTTTTTCGCCAAAATTGTTCGCTCCCGGGCGTCAGTTGGTAGCAATTAGCCTGCATTAGCCGCGCAAGCAATTAAGACGGGATAAATCCGCTGCCGACTCAATGGTGATGTTTGCCGCCGCCGGAATGGCCGCCTCCACCGGAGTGCGAGTGCCCACCGCTGAAACCTTTGCCGCCGCTAAAGCCCTTCGGGGCATGGCCGCCTCCAAAGCTCTTCGGCGCGTGCCAGCCGCCAAACATAGGGCCGCTCGAGCGCGGCGGCTTGCCCGAAGATCCCGCAAAGCCCCGGCCTAAAGAAGCCCTGTAAGACTGCTGCCCGAAGTTACCTCGCGGATAGCCTGCGGCCTGCGCGCGATAGCTGGGCTGCTGCCTGCCAAATGGCGACTGGAGCCGGTTATGCGCCTCCAGCGATGGTCGGGCGATGCTGGCGGTCTGGTACCCGCGGCTGAAGCCGCCTCCTGGCCGGTTCGTGGCATAGCTGTACGGTGGCCGGTGGACGAATCCGTTTCCACGTGTCGCGTTGTATCCGCCGCCAGTCCGACCGTAGCTGTTCGGCGGCCGGTGGACGAATCCGCTGCCAAGCCGGCCATAACTGTTGGGTGGCCGGTGGACGAACCCGTTTCCACGTGTCACGTCATATCCGCGCTGTACTCGGTTCGGTGGCCGGTGGACGAATCCGTTTCCACGTGTCGCGTTGTATCCACCGCCTGGTCGACCATAGCTGTTCGACAGCCCGGCAAACTCTCCCCCTCCCGAAAAAGCGCGTGGTCCGCCGTTCGGGAAGCCCCAATCGGCCACCGAAGTGCTTTGCGAATAGTAGTTCTCATGATTGAACAGCACGGACTGGGTCAGCCAGCTCAGACCCCAGGCCAGCCAGCCCCAGGGCGTGTTGCTGAAGGCCGCCATCGCGGTCCCAAGCCCATAACTCACGGGCGATGAGCCGAAAAATGACCCCAGCTCACCAAGCAGCGAAAACCCCGGATAAGGCGAGACTGGCTGTCCATAGACACTCCACGGGTTATAAGCTGGCACATAAACCAGCTGCGGATTCACCGGGGCCAGTTCGATGTTGCCCTGGTCGTAGCTCACCGCTTCCTGCGGAGTGCCTTGCAGATTTCCGGCCGCCTGCGCGCGCTGGCGCATCACCTGCACCGCCTCCAGTACGTCCTGCGGCTGGTTGTAGTAGGCATTGCCCAGGTCGGTGGTCCACTGCAGGTTCCGGTCCATCTGCGCCAGCACCTGCGGAAACGCCATCAACGCCTTCAGGCTCGGGTCCCAGGTCTGCGCGTCGGCTCCGGCTGCAATCTGCTCGGGAGACGCATAGCCTTGCGCCTGCCGCCAATGGTCGGCGTCCACCACCTGCGCGGGGTATGTGGACGCGGCCAGCACCTGCGCCAGCAGCGTGTCCGGATAGAGCGCGATCGGCGCCACCAGTTGCTCCAGTTGCTCCGCATTGCGCGGCTGCGCCAGCGGTTGCGCCTGTCCATAACCCCGCTGCGCATACACCTGGCCGGAGACCGGGTAAGGCTGTTGCCCGTAAGGCTGCTGTCCATAGCCTGATTGCTGGTCCGGCGCGTACTGTCCGTTGTACGGATCGTTCTGCGACCATCCCTGCCCTGGTGGCGGCGCCTGCTGCGCGAACAGCTCTCCCTGCCCCAGCGGCAGCAGAAGCCATGCCATCGCCAGTGCGATCAGACGTGTAAGCACCTGCGCCACGCCTCTGGTGGCGCCCGTGTCGGGAGAGGAATCTTGGGGTGAATCAAGCCGCAGGCGAGAAAACCTGGCAGTGTGCGATGCGTGCAGATACGTTCGGGGTCTCATCTTCCCTCCGACTGGCCCACATAGGCTCGCCCCGAGGTGAAACCTATGCTCCAAGCCGCCTTAGGCTGCTCTTCCGGCCCGCGGCAATACACCGTACGCTTTGTCGTGCTCCGGTCCGTCCGGTGCCAAAGCAAGCCCGGTTCGCGGAAGAAAAATGCTTGCTTAACATTGAACCCGGAATTCTGGTGTTAGTTGCGGAGATAAGTAAGAGTGAGTAGTTACGCAGCGTCATATCTCCACCAAAACTGGGGAAGATATGCCGCGAGGCCGCGCAATTCAGCGATTCTGCTTGCGCTGCTGCTTCAGCTCCACCGCTAGTGCGAAGCTGTGGGGCAGCACTACTCTTCCACGCTGCGGAACCCTCAATGCGAATACTGCACCCAGAACCCGGGTGGTCCATAGGGCGGTGGGGGATACCCGAAGACTATGCCGAACGGCGAAGTCCGGACCCCCAGCCGGTGGTCGCGAACATTGGCCCAGTCATCAAATCCGTCGGGCGCCGGCGCCTTCTCCGTGATGTGCTGCATTGAAGTTTTATTTTGAAAGCGCACCTGCTGGCCGGCATTTACCGTTACGGAATTGCCTGCACCAGTTGCGGCAACCGCGCCTCGCCGCACCGTTACCCATGTTTGGTCCTGATTGGGGATAACATTGACCCGGTAAACTCCCGGCTTCATTACGGTCAGCGTGGCGTTGGGAGTATCAATTTCGTAAATTTCCCCCGGCAGGAGGTATCTAACCGTAAGACTAGCGACGCCTTGATTGACCCCAAATTGGACGGTGCCTCGATTTACCGTAGCGAGGGTGACACTCGTCTCCGAGCTCATTCGAATGAATCCGTCTGCTACGTTCAGTTCAGCTCGCGAGTCTTTATCTGCCCAAATACAAACCGGGGGCTGGAGAGGCTGATTGACCTGGGCTGAAACCCAGTCGCTACTCTCGCACGGAGCTTGCGACACCTGTCCCGACATATACTGCAAGCGAGCTGTTCTTCCCGGATTGTTGTTAGGGTAACCCCTGGTTTGTCCAATTAGCGAACCAGCGGTCACGAACAGGAGAAGCACAACAGGAAGACGCTTCAGTTCAGTCTTCATCACCATCTCCGGTATAGCCTACTTTTTAGTTACGGCAGGTGGGCCTGCCCTATTTCGCCTTACCTAAGGTAGCGCCGCCCGAACTTGAGACACTGAAGGAACGGCTCGGCTCAAAGCCCACGATCGGAGTCGTGGGCTTGCACCTTTTCGCTTGCCGTTCGGTTAGTTAGCGGCGTCCGCCGCCATGCCCACCACCACCGTGGAAACCACCTGCTCCGCCGTGAAATCCACCGCCGGTGCTGCCGCGGTAGCCGCCCCCTGGACCGCGTGCATAACCGCGTCCACCATAGGCCCCGTGGTAGGAACCGCGACCGTAGTCCGGGCCTCCGCGAGCGTAATTTCCAGGACCATAGCCTCCGCGGCCGTAATAGCCCTGACCATAGCCTCCGCGGCCGTAATAGCCCACACCGCGCCCGTAATAGCCCCGACCCCAGCCGCCCCGGCCGTAATATCTCCCATACCACGGCCCGGCGCCCAGGAACACTCCACCGACAAACCAGTTAGGCCCGTAGTAGCCGTAAGGCGCACAGGCGTAGGGTGGATATCCGTAGTAGCCGTAGGCGCATACTGGCGGTCCGGTAACGTATCCCGGCCCGAATCCGATCCCAATGCTGACCTGGGCTTGGGAGTAGGCCAGCGGAATCATCAAGACTGCCAGCAAGGCCACATACTTTAGACAACGCATTTCTTCTTCCCCCTGCCCCAGATCCACCACTATCAATCTGGGAGGCACCTATTCATTTAAACGCGGAATCAGAAAGAAAGTTGCAAAGCTCGGGGTGGCTTAATTTAGCCATCCTCGCTGAATCAACCGTTTGCGAGGCGCGATGAACGTTGATCAGTTGCGCGACTACAGTGAGCGATCCCGCTGTGAAGCGGGATTGGCTGCTGCGGTGTCTCTGTCATGATTCGGCCTCCCTTTGCTAGGTTGTAACGAAGTCAACGCCGTCGCTCCACCTCTGACCGTAAAGATCATGCAGGAATCGTCACGCCATCGTGCGGGCTTTCGTTCCCGTCTTTTGGGCGGCGCGTGGCTTTCTCCGAACTGCTGCGGCAGGTTTCCTCGTCTTGGCTACGATAGTTTTGCTCGCTTTAGCCACGGCTTCAACCGGAGCCGCCAATTCCGGGTGGGGCGGTTTCGGAGTGCGATGGCGACCATGGCGCAGCGGCTGGATACGCGTAGCTTCTTCTTCCGTCCGCAGCTGAGTGTCTGCACGGTTTCGGCGTTCGTCCTCGAGGTATTCCGGAATCGTTTTAGTTGTCACGGCCGTAGTGTGGCAGAACTATCCCCGTCCGAGATGTCCAATTTTGGCCACTCGGTGACAATTCATGGACCGCCACGAGGAGACCAGGGCCATCGTGCTGAGTTTCTTTCGTCATCCACTGCGCCAGTGGATGACTCTCGGACTTGGCGTGTCCTCCTTGGTTCGTGGCTTTTGGAACATCATGCTTCCGGTTGTGGGATTGATCCTGGCGATGCTCGTCCTGGCCCTGATTTATCGCTTTGCACGACCGAGCGCAACGACTTGGAAGTCTGTTTTTCCCGGAGCAGGCGCGGCGACGATTCTTTGGTGGGCCGTCACTTTGATGTTTGGAGTTTACGTCCGAAAGATGCAGTTTGGACTTATTTACGGCACCCTGGCCGCGGTGATCGGCTTGATGGTATGGATGGAACTCTCTGCGATGATCGTCTTTCTTGGCGCGGCCTGGAACGCGGAAAGCACGCCAACGCCGAATTTGTTATGACGAAGGGAGAAAAGGGCGTGGTGGGCAACTGATGGTGCGTCATCTCATCCTCTGATCCTCAAGAAGCTGAAAAAGCCGAACGTGACATCACGAGCAATTCTGACCAGCTTTCGGCAACTCGTCGTTGGATACTAATCAACATAAAGCTCTACTTCAGGCAAGGAAACTTCCCAAACCGAACCTTAACGGTTCCCTGACACGTAAGGCGTAAAGGAGTTCTCGATGAATCTCAATCTAATGGATCCCAAACTGATTGCTCTCGCAGTCGCAGTGGTTGTGGTAATCGTGGTTGCCATTGCACTGTACATGCGAAAACGCAAGAACACCACGGCAGGACTTCGCGACCGTTTCGGGCCGGAGTACGATCGAGCCGTTCTTCAACATGGGTCCGAACGTAAAGCCGAAGCGAAGCTGACAGACCGTGAAACGCGGGTTGAAGGGCTGAAGATCCGCGATCTCGACCCAACGGAGCGTGAACGCTACTTGGCCCAGTGGCAGGCGGTGCAGTCCCGCTTTGTCGATTATCCGAAGGGTGCAGTGACTGAAGCCGACGAGCTGGTGTGCTCGCTAATGCAGACGCGCGGCTATCCGGTCACCGATTTCGATCAGCGTGCGGCGGATATTTCCGTCGACCATCCCCGAGTCGTGGAGAACTATCGTTCGGCGCACGCCGTCGCCTTGCAGCTTGGCAAAGGCGAAGCCAGCACCGAAGACCTGCGAACCGCGATGATCCACTATCGCTCACTGTTCGATGAACTGGCACAGGTGCAAATCCCTGGCGACAAAAAAGTGGCGTAGCCCAGGGTCTGCGACTCTCCAGCAGTAAGCGTCTATTGGAACCTAACCACGGAACAGAGGAGAAATTCATGATGAAACCGAGCACGGACGATAAGGCCACAGGCAAGCTCCACGAAGTCAAAGGAACAATCAAGGAGACAATCGGCGAGCTTACCAAGAACCCCGACCTGGAAGCTAAGGGCAGCGCTGAAAAGAATGCCGGCAAAGTTCAGAACTGGGTCGGCAAGGTCGAAAAGGCTGTCGGGGAATAAACGAATCAACATCGAACTGGAAATGAGAGAGGGCAAAGCATTATGGCGCAATCAGTGTCGGAACAAACGGGCGAGCAAATTGCCGCTACAGCGCGCAAGGCTTCTCGGGCGACCTCTGCCGTTGCGGATGCAATTGAAGATGGCTTAGGAGTAGCGCGGCGTGTCGCAAAACAGGGCGGCGATGCTGCTGAAGAGCTTCTTGATGACACAAAAAAACGCCTGCAGCGACACCCGATTGAAACAGTTGTGGTGACATTCGTGGCGGGCATAGCGGCTGGCATAGTCATCGGCTGGATGATGAAGCGAAGATAGCTCGAGCAACAGATTGAATACTCGAGAAGGCCCAGTGCGCTGGGCCTTCTTCGCTGGACGTTTAAAGATTTCAGACAGCTACGTCCCCTCCTCGGTTTTGCCGAACGCATCATTGCTTGCTTTTGTTGTCGACCGCGCACCAGAAGCCACCTTTTTTGACGCCCGAACCGGTTTCTGCTTCTTTTGCGTTTGCACGTCCGATTATCTGCCGGTTTTCACCTGTGTCTGCCATGACCTGAGCATCTCCCGTCGATCCGGGGCCAATTGCACGTCGGAGCTGGCATTACTGCGCCTAACGGTTTCGGCGTGCGGAGCTAAGAGGCTGAGATCACCGGCCGCCAGCTTCGAAGTCGAACTTCCAGCCAATGGCTTCTCAGACCTTTTCATAATAAAGCTCCTCCAGGATTCGCGGCGCAGAGAAACGAACGGGGTCGAAACGTGGGTCTCGAAATCGCTGGCGCTCGAGAGAGCGGAGGGAGACCAATCGACCTCGCCTGCGTCATTGGTCACTTATAGTCTCCATCGGACACGGTCGGCCTTACAAGCCCAACGATCACTTCACAGGGTGATGCCCACGTTGGGCACCTTATTAGGAACACGGCTGCGAGGGGGAAGAAGTCCCCCCGCATCCTGAAAGCAGTAATACGAGCACAGCCGATGGCGTCTAAAACCGCCCGCGGAGGTCATCGCAAAAGTAAGCGACGGGGACCCGCACGAAGCTCTCCTGAATACCGGCTCAGTGAAGATCCGTGGAAAAGGCCGGAAGATTCGGTTCTGTCCGCTTTGGAAAAAGACGCGCTCTAGTTTCACTGTTTCAACCGCTCTCCGGCGGATGCAGGCATCGCCTCCCGTGGGTGTGCTTGTGCCCGGGTTAACTCGCCACGGCCAAGACGTTCGAGCAGTTGCGGAACGAGAACGCCAGCCGGGCCGACCCATCCGCGGATACCCGCCTGCTCAAGATGGCGCAACGCTCCGGGGCCAATCTGGGTGAAGACAGCATCGGTACAGCCGTGTAGCGCCATGAGGTCCACAACCGCGCGTCCGTTCAGGGCCGTGTTCTGCTCGAAAGTGATTTGACCATGGTCGCCATCGCGGATCAGGATCCACTTCGCCATACCAAAATGCGGCGACAAAGCAGAATCTTCACGTCTTAGTAGTGTGGTAAAAGCAACCTTGCTCATCGTAGTCTCCTGTTTGCTTCAAATTGTCGGCCTGAGCCTCTTTCCAGACACCGAGCACGCTTTCCAGCGGATCGAATACATACGATTGCATCGCGCGATCGTATGCGGCGCCGGATTCCGTTTGCGGATAGAGTACGTAGGCACCGGTGTATCCGGCGGCTGCGGCCATGAGATTGGAATACTGGAAGAGTTCACCGAATTTCGAGGTCGGCTGCATGGTTCCGAGGAGAGCGAGCGAGCTCTCGGGCGTCATGTTTCCGTATTCGAAGATCCATTCCAGATCCTGGCGCGGCATTCCGGTGCATGCGCAGATTAGGTGTTTGACAAGAACACTGCGGGTCGTCTCGGCGTCGCCAAGACGAAAGCTGGGAAGCAAGCTGATGACCGGAGTCTGCCAGGTCATGCGGTGTTCATCGAGGAGTTTGGCGAGCAGGAGTGTTGTCATGGCCTTGGTGTTCGAGGCGACCATGAACAGGGTGTCGCCGTCCGGCTTCTCGGTGCCTCCGAGTTCCTTGACACCGAACCCATCAGCGAAGATGATCTTGCCGTCCTGTACTAAGCCGAGAGCGACCCCAGGGACACCCAGCACCTTTCGGCCCTGCTCGACAAAACGGGACAGTTGCGCGATGCGCGCGTTGTCGAGACTGTTCGCTTTCTTGCCGGCAAACGACTCGCGGCTGTAGCCCTTGGACAGCAAGCGTCCAAAAATCAGGGCAACCTGACCGCCGCGCTTCTCGCCGACCGCATCTGACATATCTTCGATAACGACGGTCCAACTCGATCCGGAGTAGTAGACGAGGGCGGCCACGCCGCGCTTCTCGTTGGGCGAGGTCAGGTATTCGTAAAAGCGACGCCGGCTCCAGCCATCTCTGTCGGGCAGATCGTTCGTGACCTTCACGGGCCACTTCGCCTCGGGCTTGTAAGCCTGCCACGCGGCGGCCAACGCTTCGTCCGGTCCCTTGGCTTGCACATCGACGAGCGCGACCCAGGAGTCTCCCTCGGGCGCTTGCAGGATGGTTGCCGGGCCCTTGACGCGAATGGACCAATCCTGGGGTGCGACAAAGGCATTGCCGAGAACGGTGGTTTTGGGGGTATCGGCCGAGAGGCGCTCGGATGCCTGCCCGTTTACTGCCTTGGTGGCTGGTTGAACCGATGGGCTTTGGGTTTGTCCGAATGCCGGTGCGGCGCTGAGCAAAAAGAGGCAGGCGACGACGAGTTTTTTCATGGCGTCGCATTTTACCCTCATGGCTAGCGAAAACGGCAAGCTAATTCTCAGGTCTATTAAGGAATACGATCAGCCTTCTTGCTGCACTGCGTAGGCCCTCGCCAGGACGGGTTCTGCCGTTCGCGGGCACGCGACGTTATTCTCTCGTTCAAGAACTCATCACGAATCCTTTTCCCAACTGGTCTCAGGTGACGGCTTGCATTACGGGTTGAACCCAGGAAGGTCCACCCGCCTCGCGATGTGATCCTTAATCCAGTGTGCGTCCCACCATTCCTTCGGATCGATCTGGATGCCGTCGAGCTGCATCGCGAAGTGGATGTGGTCGCCTCCGGCCATACCGGTCTGGCCGCTCACGCCCATCACTTGGCCTTGCTTCACCGTGTCGCCTTCATGGACATCAATCCTGCTGAGGTGGCCATAGATCGTCTGTAGTCCATAGCCGTGGTCGAGGACGATGCAGTTGCCGTAAATTCCCAGAGGAGCCGCGTAAACGACCTTGCCGTCATTCGATGCTTCCACACCGACGTGCTGCGTAACCGCCAGGTCGTATCCCAAGTGAACCTGCTGATCGATCTTCTGTCCGTGATAGATGTAATTCCGCACGTCGGCAAAGTTCGACTCAGCCTGGGAGTGAGGCTGCCGGATGAAAGGCCGGGACCATAGAAACCTGTCGGCGGTCTTGAACTGCAGATCGGAAAGCGTTTGGTTGTTGGCGCGACGCATCTCGCTGTTGATCTTCACGAATCGCGTGACCGGATCACCCGTTCCGTTGGGGTCAAGTTCGTTAATCACCTTCTGCATGAAGGCGTCGCTCACCTGTAGATCATGCACCCTATATTTCGGCTGCTCCTTCTTCGGAAACACGACCACGAGGGGGCTGGTCACGTCGTTTCCGGCACCGTTCGCAGCATAGACCAACGGCACGGTATCGGTCGGCATGTTCCAGGCGAACGCAAACATGGAAAACAGGCCCGGCTTGCCGCCAGGCATGGGCCAGGCGCGAAATTTCTCATTGCCCACGCGCACTCCCGCTTCTGTCCAGCTACCCGAGACATTAAACGTGGCGAGGTCTGCCATCCCCAGATATAGGTAGTGCTGCTCTGAATCAACGCTGACAATCGGCGGTTGCGTAACGACGGTGATGTCGCGTTCGGCGCGGCCTGTCTTTCTCAGCAGGTCGTTCGAAGTCGCTTCGACGATCAACTTAGCACTGCCCGCCTGCAACTGGGGAGTAGTCTTGACGCCAGCCGTGAAGCTCCAGGTGCTGTCGGGCACCTTCGACGGCTGTGCCATCGCAAAGACTTGGTATCGAGCACCATCCTGCTCGACGAACGCTTGCACCCTGCGAATGCCACGCGGATCGCGTACGTGAACCGTGATGGGAGTGGCTTGGCCCAGGGAAACGAGTGCAGACGGGAGCTTCACAACCGGTGTCGCCGATCGTGCCACGAAGAACACGAGCAACAACACAACAAGCGCGATGACTACAACAATGAGTTTTCTCACATCCCAGTGTAGCTCCCGACACACAAATTAGCCGGTCGCCAGGGATGCCCAATTGGGTTCCTGCATCGGATTGAAATGAATCGAGATTCCTGCGGAAGATCGATGTCGGGTGATGAGCAAAAGGAAAAGGCTGTGACTTTGGTTATGCTCTAGCCGACAACTCCCGCGAGAGAGTTCCCAGCGTGGACGCATGTACCGTCACAGCCCTTGATGCGATCACCGCTTTCGCAGTTCCAAACCCCGTCTGACATCTCGCAATGCAGTCGGTTTTTTCGGGTCTGGTGGCTCGCCGGAAGCTCACCGCGATTGAAGGGCAGCGCGGAATAGCCGCTCAAATGTGCCGATTGGCTCCGAAAGATTGCGGAACTGCTGGAATGTGCTTTGCATAAGATTCGCTCCCTGCGCATCTCCCAGGTACGGGGACTGTGTGCGAGAATCTGCCGAAAACGACTGTGTACCATTTGGTGTGCCACGAAATGCGTTCTTGAGGGGTAGCACGCGCCAGGGCCTCTTTTGAGCAAAAACGAAACCCGCTGAATTAGCGGGCTTTAGCGGATGATAGTTGGTAGCGCTACCGGGAATCGAACCCGGGTTTGAAGATTGAGAATCTGAAGACCTGAGAAACATCCCATAGGGCTGCCATTCTGCAAGTGGCTAAGAACAAATCAATTCGCTTTCGCTCAGAGACGCGCAGGGTCCGTTCTGAGCACAGTCAGTGATCCGCATCACTGACTTATCCCGGGGCGCGAGTGTAGCGTAAATATACGGACTAATCGCTGGCCTGGAGGTGCATCGATGGCCGCTAGTCCAACCAAGATGCCGGTTGCGATCGCCCGCATCCTGTGTGCAACCGACTTTTCTCCCTCTGCGGACCACGCACTCTCTTGGGCGCTGGCTTTGGCTCGTCAGTGCAAGGCGAGGGTTTTTCTTCTTCACGTACTCGAAGCCGTCTCATCTGCCGCTTCCACCGATTTCTCTCCTGATACGACTGAACCAGGCCGGCGACAGGCGGAAAAACTCTTTCGAACTTTGGAAAATTCCGGGGTGCTCAAGAGCGTAGATCATTCCATCCTGATTCGAAGAGGAGCTTTGTGCGACGTCCTCGAAGATGTTGTAGGCGCGCATGAGATCGACCTTGTGGTTATCGGTACTCACGGCCACACAGGCTTTAAGAAGGTCTTTTTGGGATCAGCCGCAGAGCGAGTGTGTCGGCGCGCTCCTTGTCCCGTGATGACAATCGGGCCACATGTCACGGTGCCCAGTTCCGGAATGCGGTTCACCCGTATCCTGTATGCCACCGATTTCCTGACAGGCTCGCTAAAAATCGCACCCTTAGCATTGTCGTTGGCGGACCAAGCACATGGAACCGTCACCCTGCTGCACGTGATTGAAGAAGGCGCCACTGCGGCGGATCCGAGGTCCACGCCCGACGGAGTTGCTCGGAAACTCACGGACCTGCTGCCGGCCGGCTCGGGTGTCCATATCACGCCTCACGTCTTAGCTCCCTTTGGGCCGCCAGCAGAAACCATTCTCAGGGTTGCAGATGGAGAACAGTCTGACCTGATCGTCATGGGCATGCGCGCAGCCCGGGGTGGAGCGCTAACCACACACATGCCGAAAGCGGTTGCGCCCTCCGTGATCAGCCACGCGCGGTGCCCGGTCTTGACCGTGCATGGTTAAGGAGGCCTTATGCCGATCCGTCACATATTTCCAAAGGCGAACACGGGACTGAACCTGCTGTTGGGCCTGTTCTTTGCCCTACTGACGTCCGCAAGGTTAATATATTTGGCCCCTAACAGTCTTACTCCTCGCTAAGACTCTCTAGTGTGGCGCAGCTTCGGTGCCTTTTTCCGCTGGCTCATCTTCACAATCCATTGTGCGTTACATCACTGAAACCTTCTCGCGACTGGTGCTAAAAGTACTAAATGGGGAGGTGTTTCGTGCCCCATGAAGGGAATACCCCCGCTGTTTCCGCGGCGTTCCCGCTGCCCGTTTTCTCGGAGTCCGAGGCACGCATCGATGCCCTGCCGTCGCTAACTATTCCCCGGTCATCGACCCTTCTCAGTGAGTTGCCGGATCGTCGGCTGTTTCTCAAGACGCTTGCGTTCCCATGCGCGGCGGCCTGCGTCATGGCCCTTGCCCGTGACTCCATTGCCATCCCCGTGCGGGCGTGGGCTGCGGCAGAGGGAGACGATTTCCGCTTCAGGGTCGAGGCGAGGTTCTACGAAAAACTGCCCGGCAAGATGGTTCGCTGCAAACTGTGCCCGCGCGAGTGCGTCGTCGAGGACCGCAGCCGCGGCTATTGCCGGGTCCGTGAAAACCGGAGCGGGACCTATTACACGCTGGTCCACTCGCGGGTTGTCGCCGCCCACGTCGATCCGATCGAGAAGAAGCCCTTCTTTCATTTTCTTCCCGGAAAGCAGGCGTTTTCCGTCGCTACCGCGGGCTGCAACGTGAACTGCAAGTTCTGCCAGAACTGGGAGATTTCGCAGGCCAGACCAGAAGACCTGCCCGCAAGATACCTGCCTCCGAAAGACCTGGCGACGTTAGCTAAAGACAATCAGTGTGCCGCGGTAGCCTTCACCTACAGCGAGCCCACGATTTTCAACGAGTATGTCACCGACGCTGCCGAATCCGCACGCGACTCCGGTCTGAAGAGCATCGTCGTGACCAACGGCTTCATCCAGCAGGCGCCCCTGAAGCGCACTTGCCAGCGTGTGGATGCCATCAAGATTGATCTCAAGGCTTACTCCCAGGATTACTACCGCGATGTCGTGCGCGGTCAGCTTCAGCCGATCCTGGACAACTTAATCACCATTCGCAAACAGGGGAAGTGGCTGGAGATCGTGTATCTCACGGTGCCGACTCTCAACGACCGCGACGCCGAGATCCGCGATATGTCGCGTTGGATTAAGACGGAGTTGGGACCTGATGTCCCCATACATTTCACGCGCTTCATGCCGCTTTATCTTTTGAAGAACCTGCCCCCGACTCCGGTGCCGACGCTGGAACGCCTCAAGGCGGTGGCCGATGCGGAAGGTCTGCAATATGTGTATATCGGCAATGTCCCGGGGCATCCCGCCGAGAACACCTATTGTCCCAAATGCCACAGCCTTGTCATCGAACGGGCGGGTTTCACCATCAAGCAGATGAACCTGCACAAAGGCAAGTGCCCGAAGTGCCAGCATCCGATCCCGGGGGTGTGGAGTTGAACATGATGACGCGACAAAAGAGCATATTCCTGGCGCTGATTGTGGCGTTCCTGTTGGCGGCCAGCGCCGCCGGGACCTCGCAAGAAAAAGTGCGGCAAGCGGGGGTAGCGGGAACATTCTATCCGGCCAATCCTGAAGAACTGAGCAAGATGGTGGATGGATTTCTGGCTAAGGCCCAGGTCCCGTCCATCAAGGAACCGCTGATTGCGTTGATTGCCCCCCACGCCGGATATCCATACTCGGGAGGCGTCGCAGACCACAGCTACGCGTTGCTCAAGGACCGCAAATTTCACCGCGTAGTGATCATCGCGCCCTCGCACTACGAGGCGTTCCCCTTCTCCGCGGTTTACGACGGAGACGCATACGTCACTCCTCTGGGCAGAATCCCGGTGGACAAGGCCTTTGCGGCGGCGCTGGTTAAGCAAAGCCCTTCGATCCGCTTATCGGGCCGCGGACATGACCGTTCGGGAGAACAGGCTGAACATTCTCTGGAGGTCCAGCTCCCCTTCTTACAGCGGACAATTGCCCAATTCCAACTGGTTCCCATCATCATGGGCGATCAAAGCTACGAGGCAAGTCGCACCCTTGGCGTGGCGCTTGCTAAGTTGATCCACGACTCCGACACGCTCATCGTCGCCAGTTCCGATCTCTCGCATTATCATCCCTATGACGAGGCATCGACCATCGACCACAACACGCTGCACGCAATCGAGGCGTGGGACTATTTCAACCTCTCGCGCAACCTGCAGGCGCGGGTGTGGGAGGCCTGCGGTGGCGGCCCGATTGTAGCCGCCATGATCGCTGCCGAGCGCCTGGGTGCGAACCGTGCCGAGTTGCTGAAGTACGCCAACTCGGGCGACGTGACCGGCGATCGCTCCCGAGTGGTGGGCTACAGTGCTTTTGCGCTGTACAAGGCCGCATCCACAAACTCCGTCGCTCGGCCCTTCACCTTGACCCCCAAGGAGAAACAGGAACTTCTGAGCGTTGCGCGGAAGTCAGCGGAGACCGCAGTACGCGAGCGCAAAGCCTATAAGCCGGCAGCCGCGCCCCCAGCGCTTCAGCAGGACCGCGGCGCCTTCGTAACCATTACCAAGAAGGGAGAACTCCGCGGGTGCATTGGATACGTTTCCCCCGTGCAGCCCTTGATCGAAACGGTTCGCGACGTTGCCGCGCTGGCGGCATTGCGAGATCCCCGCTTCCCTCCGGTTGTAGCGGCAGAGTTGGGAGAGTTGCAATACGAGGTCTCCGTCCTGTCTCCCTTCCGGCGCGTGCTGGATGTTCGGGAAATACGTGTCGGCCAGCATGGTCTTTTCATGAAAAAGGGCGACCATGAAGGCGTGCTGCTTCCGCAGGTACCCGTCGAGGCGGGATGGGACCGCAAGACCTTTCTGGAAGGGACTGCGAGGAAGGCAGGGCTGCCGCCTGCTGCATGGAAGGATGATGACACCGACATCTTCCTATTTTCCGCGCTGGTGTTCAACGAAGGTAAGCCACCTGAGAGCATTACACCGGAAGTGTCCTCTCCCGTGAAGCGGCCATGAACGCCAGCAGGGCTGTGGCCAGATTCAGTACCAGAATCAGCGTGGCGGCTTTTAGGAATCCGAAAACCGGCACGACATAGGCGCTCAATGTCACGGCACCGGCACACGCTCCCAGGAGATCGACCGCATACAGAGATCCGGTGTTCTCCACGGGTGCATCTTTCCGGCCAGCGAAGAAAAGGTTGCTAGCCAACGGGAATTGGTAGCCGCCTAACATGCCGCAGAGCACGGCGACTCCGGGAAAAAGAATTTCCCCGACCAGGAGGAGTCCGGTCCGGCTGTGGCTTCGCGCGCAGATCAGAAAGAACCCGTACAGTAACACAGGCGAAAGGGCCGCGATAACCTGGACGGTGGCCAGGACTTGTAACTTATTGCAATTGACCTCGTCTCGCTGACCGATACTTCGCAACCCTAGCCAACTGCCCAACGCCATGCCCATCATCATCGCCGCGACCAGTAATGCCAGTTGCTGATAAACGTAACCGTAGATCGCCTGGAAACCCAGTAGCAGCAGAACCTCCAAGGCCATCAGCGTGAAACCCATGGCGCCGACGCAACTTGCCACAGACGCAAAGTGAAAGCCCTTTGCCCTGAACAGCACAACGATGAATATCGCGACTACTAACAGGACAGTCAGGCCCGATAAAATCCAGCGAAACTTAATGCGTGCCATGCTTGCAAAGAGTTCACGATAGTTGCCATTGAACTGGGTGCTCCAAAGCGCTATATCGAAGTAGTAGGCGACCGGCGCAAAATCACGATTGACGGGAGTTTCCGGCTGGGGCCGAACCTGTTCCGCCATTTCGAGCATGCGATCGGGGGCCATGCGGAAGGGGAGGTAATACTCGCGCACATAGCTGGTCTCCAAGTGGCGGGACTTCAGCCTTTGCAGCAAGTCATCGGCACGATCCGTCAGAGTGCCCGCTTGCGTGGCGGCAAAGAAGTACGCGGTGTCTCCAGGAATTGTGCTGACCTCGGGAAATACCTCCTGCAAGCTCCGGTTAATGCACCGCAGGAAACTCCCCATAGTTGGCGTTATGTAGTTCTCCGATGCTCGAAGTTGAAAAGAGAGAATGCCGCCGGGATTCAACTTCGCGGCCGCCTCGCGGAAGAACTCGACGGTGAAGAAGCGGTTCAATTGCGCGGTCTGCGGCTCCGGCAGGTTGAGGATAATAACGTCAAATGTCTCTGCTGTGCTCTTCAGAAATAAACGGCCATCGATAGCGTGCAGGTGCACACGCGGTTCGTGCTGCAGCATGGCCATTTCGGCGGTGAAGTAATGCTGCCCAAGCTCAAAGATTTTGGGATCCAGTTCGACCACATCGATGCGTTCGATCAAGGGATGCTTCAGGGCTTCGGCGGCGCTCCCATTCAGTCCCCCGCCGATCAACAACACGCTTCTCGGGGCCCGGTGCTGCAGGAGAGCGTAATGAACGGATTCTTCAGCAGCCTGAGGGTCAAGCACAGTAAATAGCACGAGACCGTTCTCGAGAAGCGTGCGGCTGCTGTCCGTTTCCACCACCGCTAGATTTCCATATGCTGAATTTTGGCTGGCCAGCAGATGGAATCCGCGCCAGAGGCGCACGAGTGAAAGCGTCTCCATCCAAGGCGCGCCGAATGGAAACAGCCCGGCGACGAAAATGGCTAATATTGCCGCGTACCCAACACGGCGCCAGAGGGACTCGCGAAAGATCAAGCTGGCGGCCGCTAGCAGATTCAACAGTCCGAGGCAAAATGCAATTTGGAAGGACGTGTAGTGACGCACCAACATCAGGCTGGCGATCAGGCCACCGATACCTGATCCCAATGCTTCCAGAAGATAAACGGATCCTGTAGCACCCGCCGGCAAAGCCCCGGTTTCCTGACATATCAGGCGGCTGCCCGCGGAAAACATTCCTCCCGAGAACGGGCAGAAAGGGCATAGGACCACAAGTGCCGTGAGGAACATTGGCCCCGGCCCCAAGATTTCGCCGGGAACATTGAGAAAGATTCCTTTGCTACTTCGGACTGCCAGAATAGTCAAAGGCAAGGCCAATGCGAGGAGTGTCTGCAAACCGGCCATGGCCTTGCGCGGATCATTGAACCATGCTGCCTTCCGGCCGAAGAGGCTACTACCGATACCCGTCCAGAACAACCAGTTGGCCAGCAAGAATCCCAGCGAGATCTCGTTGCCATAAAAGACCACCAGCAGCTCGCGCATGAGCAGAATCTGAGCAACTGTCGCAGTGAATCCGATCAGCAAGAGCAATGGCCGCAGCCGCCACATGCTCTGCATCGACGACCGACGGGGCTCGGACGGAATCACCATAAAACTAACCGACTGGCAGTTGCCTGTTTTCACTGTCTTGCGTGACGGCGCAGCAGTCGGAGGCTAACTGCGCTTCACCAAGGAAGGGGAGTTTTCCTGACCGAAGGCTCATGCCGCTTCCCGCTCATAGTAGTTCAGCAGACCACCCAGTCGTTCCTTGCAACGCACAATTCCGTTATCCCCGCTCGCCCCTCGATTCGGCAAGGGGAACAGCAGCCGGTTCTGCTTGCCCTGGTGATTGCGCTCCTTGTGGTAATGTGCCACGTATTGCTCTGGGGTCGAGCACGCGCACGGTTCAAAAGGTCCTGGAATGGAACATCACAGTGTCATGTGATCATTGCGCTAGCGCCGTGACCCATTCGGAGGGATCATATTATTAAGAAATCACGCGGGCGAGGTCATTCAGTATCCCCTGTCCGAGCCCCGCAATTGCGAGACCCAACCTTTCGACCCCGTCCCCTTTGATGCGTGACAGAGCCCTGAAGGAGGCTCCTATGACTGCATCCAAGAAGCCGACAGCTGTGCCGTCACAGTCTGTGGCCGAGGAGGACTTATGCAAACTCCTTTTATGCGGCCGAACACGAGCAACGCGATGAACCTTTTCGGTCTGTTCTTTGCACTGTTTGCTTCCACAGTTGCCGTATTGCTTATCGTGTTGTTCGCCATCCGGCAGTAAACACGTCAATGGGGCGACGGATGTAGAGCTGTCCCGAAAGCGAGGTCGTTAACTCAGGCGCTGGAGCGGTGATTTGTCTTCATTCTGACTTGGTGGAGGTGCGTTATGGAATCAGTTGCGGAACTCTCCCGTGTGGCAATCAGCAAGATATTGCTGGCGACAGACTTCTCTTCCGAGTCGCAGCTTGCCCTTCAATACGCTCTTTCCTTGGCTAAGCGTTACGAGTCCAAGCTTTTCATCACGCACGCGGTGCCACCCGATGCCGGTACCACAGGCATGGAGATGCAAGTAGCGTTGCCCGACTTGATGCAGAGCAACGCTGAGCGAAACGTGGCGCTACTTGAGCAGACAGAAGAACTGAAATCCTTTCCACACGAAGTGATCGTCGAATCCGGTGAGGCCTGGGAAGTCCTCAAAGAGGTCGCGTGCAACAAGAACATTGACCTCATCGTCATGGGTACGCATGGGCGTGGAGGTATTAGCAAGCTGTTATTGGGATCGACGGCTGAAAAAGTGATACGCCACGCAAGTTGTCCTGTGCTTACTGTAGGGCCCCAAGTGAAACCGCTGTCTCTGGGCCGATTTGGCCACATCCTTTATGCCACCGATTTTTCTGATGGCTCCATGCGGGCGCTGACTTATGCTCTGTCACTTGCAAAAGAGGACGGGGGCGAGCTGACCATGCTCCATGTCATCGAAAGCAGCCCGGTTTCGGAGTCCGAGTTGATTGAGTGGAGGCTTGACGATCGCCAAAAACTGAATCAATTGATCCCGCCCGATGTCGATCTAGCGTACAAGGCTGAGATCGAAGTTGAGGTTGGTGCTCCTGCGGAGAAGATTGTTTGCCTGGCCGGTAGTCGCAATGCGGAATTGATCGTCATGGGCTGTCGTGGTGGTGGTGCTGTGTCGACGCACTTGCCGTGGTCGACTCTGCATCACGTGTTGCAGCACGCACCTTGCCCAGTGCTCACGGTTCGGAACGAATGATCCACGGCGAACAGAGCGGAGGCAGCCAGGGTACCGGAGTCTTGGTTCACTGAATAGATCGTAGAACGCTGTCCGGGATAAAAGGGAGGGGGCAGTGCAGCTCCACCTCAATGCAGACGAGTTAGATTTGCTTGCGGACACGTTGCTAGAGCGGGTCAGCGCTATGTCGGCTCAAAGGCTTTCGGCCGCCAGCGTTCAAGGGAACGCGGATATGGGGCAAGACCCGCATTGCTATGTCGATCTACTGGATAAGGTCTTACTCAGAGATTTGCGACTCGACTCAGATGAGCTCGAACAAATGGCTGATCTTCTCGGTGCGCAAAAGCGTGACCTTAAGGATGAGATCGCTTGTTTGCAGGACTCCGCATTGCTCCTTAACCTACAACAGAAGCTGGGACTTTTGGAACGCATATTGCAGCGGGTCGAAGAGGCGTGTGCCATGCTCTGACAGAGGTTCACTTAGAGAGGTCTGGTACACGAGGGGAGGTTCACCGGGTATCGAAGCAAGAATTAGCAAGCGCGGTAGTCTCAACAGGCAAATGCAAGAAGTGAGGGAGTGCGAAATGACAGAAGAACTAGGAAAGAAGCCAGCAACGTCGGCCCTTGTCGAGCCGGAGATCCTTGAGGATCAGATTCGCGCGCGGGCGTACGAACTGTACGAGGAGCGTGGGAAAGAAGACGGTCACGACCAGGATGATTGGCTACGGGCTGAGGCGGAGCTCACGTCGAGTAAACACCGCAGTGTTGCAGCTTAACTAAAGGCGGTTAGTAGTTGGATAGCGGTGCAGTTTGAAATCCACAGAGAGCTTGAACCTTGGGGCGTTCGGCGTATGTCAGAGAAACGAACAAAATTCGATAAAGCACAGCGACAAGCCGATCAACTCGAAAAGAAGGCTTCCCGTCGTGCAGCACAAAATCGGGGAAAAAAGCGATCCGCGAGGACTTCAGCCAAGCCGCCGTGCGGATCGTCAGGGAAGTGACGGACAAAGTTTAGTCCGCTCTTTCGTTTTCTTTTTGCCCAGGTATAACTGCTTGGCCATCGCGCGCCTTTTTGCGATGCCTTGCCCACTTCTTCGAGGAACTTGTGCAATCTCCTACCAGCGTTGCCTTCGCCGCCGCGCCTAGACAAGAAACTGCTGCTGAAACTCTGGGAGAATAGGCTATTAGCATGACAAACGAAGAACGCAAAGAAGCACTTCTGAAACTGGAACACACCTACGACCGACTGTGTGCTCAAGCTAAAGACCTGGTTTACCAAATGTTGCGAGAACCTGCCACAAGCGCTCGTAATCAGTTCCGAGAGAAGCTGATCTCTATTGATCAACAAAGAACTAACCTATATGCAGAGATGGATGCCCTCTGGAAATCAGAGTGACCCACTACCTCAAACCGCGGCAGCTGGACAATGGTAGCGCACAAGCGTAGCATTATTATTGAGCAAGTACCCCTTCTTACTCTTTCAGGTTCCCTGAACTAAGTCAGCCCATCTGAAGTTTTTCCTCTTAGATTACTCCATGGAGGAACTGCGTCATGACAGTATTAGCCCGTTGGGATCCCTTCCGTGCCACTTCCAACTTCCAAGACCGCATGAACCGTCTTTTGCGTGAATCGTTCAACCCCGAAGGCCCTGAGGAGGCGTTGACGACCACCGGCTTCGCACCTCCGGTGGACGTCTACGAAGATGAGCACAACTTCACTCTGAAAATTGAAGTGCCGGGCGTTGAGGAAAAAGACATCGATGTCAGCATCGAGAACAATACCTTGATCGTCCACGGCGAACGCAAGTTTGAGAAAGAAGAAAAAGAAGAGAACTACCGTCGCGTCGAGCGGCAGTACGGAAGTTTCACCCGCTCGTTCACATTACCCAACTCCGTGGATCCGGGGCAGGTAAGCGCCCACTACGACAAGGGCGTGCTGAAGATCAAGCTCGCCAAGAAGGCTGAGGCCAAGCCCAAGCAGATCAAGGTTACGGTTGGCAGCGAGAAGAACCGCGAAGCCAAGATTCAAGGCAAGGTCGCATAAAAGCCAGTTGTCTCCGCGAGAACCTATGCAGATTGCGACCTGCAGAGGTTTTTGTGGAGCACAAGACCACTATCCGAACAGGTGGGATATCTGTTTTTGCTCTTTAATTAGGAGAAAAGGTGCGCGGGTCCAGCTGGCTGTGCTTTCTCAAGAGCAATAAAGACAGCATACACAGAAAGTTATCGACGGACTCGTCAGGCGCGAGAAAAGAAGGCCGAGATGACACCATTCAAGAGGCAAGAAGCTGATTGTAAGGGCAATATCCAAGAGGCTGAACGCGAACTAGAGAGCCAGAAAGGGACTGTGGTCGACGATGGCGTCTACCGCAAAAGGGTTCGTCCATGGAAAGTGAAGCTGCGTAACTTGTACCTTGACCATGACATAGCTGTCTGTGCTGGCGCACGGGATTGCACGGCTCAGAAACCTCACTTCATTTGCGCTTCCGGTCGGCACCGGGTTTGCCGAGAACACGTAGTGGACTGCTCGGCTTGCGCGGTAGAGCCGTCCCAACCGCAGCCAGACGAGATGAGGCTGCTGGACTGCCGGGTGAAGATTCCACGGAAAAGCAGCGGAAGGCCGCTTTACACTACTGTGCAGGTTTACGACCCGTGGACTGCGATTAAAGTGGCCACGTCTCATATCGCCGCTGATTTAGACCTTAAGTGGGAGTTAGCTGAGGTCGATAGGGTTACCGACACTACCTGCCACAAGTTGTGAGGGTAAGATGCATCTATCCGATTTGGGAAGGCAACGGATTACCATTTGGGAGCGCATGCGACAGATCGAAGGCGAACTCTTTCTCCTCCCCGCAAGATCGGTTGAGTTAGATTTCGAAGGCGACCACCAGTTCGAGCAGCTGTGTGGAGAACGCACGCAGCTAGCAATCGGATTGCTGCTTAACGAGTACCGGTAGCAGTTGTCCTACGCAGTAATTGCTCCATAGTCATCGACTCGTGCAGTAAAGGCTTCCGCCTGTATTCCAGCGTGACGCCGGCGCGAGGCAGACCACTGCCAGGCTCAGTTCTCTCGCGGCAGTTGCCGGAATGACACCAGATGCCAAGTCCCCTCAGGCGTCGACGTTTCCCGACGCAGGATATAGAGGTTGCCGTCGTCCGCGCGTACTTTGTAAAAAGCATCCTGGGGGCCGTACCACTGGTCAAGTACCTCCTCGACCATGTACTGGCAATCCTCAAGCCGAAATCGAACCGGCCTCTCGTCCGCCGTCCGGCCGGAGTAGCAATCCACCTCTAGCTTCATCTCCCCATTGTGACGCATCGGCGCTACACCAGCCAGTGCCGCCAGCGTGGTCCCGGACTCGGAGACTCCCATGTTGCCTCCGCGCCCTATCGGGCCCCACAAGCGAGTGCGGCGTTCTCTTCCTCATGATGGCCAAGTTTATATATTCGGCCAACGGGAACGGCAATGGTGGTGCTGGTCACAAGGTCCGCGACCGGCTCTGCCAGATCATCCGCCAGCACAAGCTCGATCCCGAGTTGGTGAAAGCCTATGCCGTCGACTTCTGCGGCACTAAAGCCCTCAAAGACGCCACCCGCGAGCAGGTCGAAAGCTTCGTGCAGCAGCTTGCTGAGGCGGCCAAGAAGGACCGTGGCGCGCTGCTCCGCCAGCTCAACAGCTACGCAGCCCCAAGTCAGGAGGTGGCGGGATGAAACGCAATGTTCCCGGACTCTCCGAGACCGCGCGGGATTCGCACTCCGAGGTTCCCGACGGCGTATTTCTCGTCCGGCTCGATGGGGCGCAGCATCGCTGGCAAGCCCAGAAGCGCTTTTACTTGCTGCGGCTCTCCGTTCTTGAACCCGAGCCTTTTGCCGGGCGCTCCATTGTCAGCCGTCTCTACTGCACGCCGAAGGCGATGTGGAAGCTAGGCTGGTTTCTACGGGATTTTCTCTATGACCCCGAACTGTTGAGCCAGGACGAGGTCGACGAGCGGGCTCTGCGCGGCCTAGTTGGGGTCGTCAAGATCAGCCACACCGTGGTCAACGGCATCTCGCTGGTGAACTTCGACGGCTTCGCCCCGGCCAGCCAGTGGGAAGAGCTGGCCACCGCTATCCCTGTCCTGCCGGCAGCCAAAGGTAACGATACGGAGAAGGAAAGGGTATCACGATGAATTACAGCTACACCCAGATTTCCCAGTACCTGACCTGCCCGCGCCGTTACCGCCATCGCTATCTCGATGGCTGGCAGGAAAAAGACACCCGCGCCGCCATGCTTTTCGGCCGCTGCTTCGAACAGGCAGTGGCGGCTTTGTTCCGCCGCGAAGATCCGGCGGCCGTCCTGTTTGAGCAGTGGGCGCCATGTAAGAACCTGGAACTGGCCTATTCCGGAAACGACACCTGGGACCACATGCTGCAGCAAGGCATTCAACTGCTTGAGCGTTTCGTCCAAGACGGGCGCGTCCAGATTGACCAGCCGCACAGTCATCAACAGATCCGGTTCACACGCACGTTGAGTTCTGGCAACAGCTTTGTCGCCTTCGTCGATGCTGTCGGCGAACTGGACAGCAGACCCTGTGTGCTGGAGTGGAAGACCGCCTCTGCCCGCTATCCCGACGAGCCTGACGGCATTGCGGCCCTCGACCCGCAGCTGGTTTGCTATTCCTGGATGACCGGCATCAATGAAGTCGCTCAGGTCGTCTTTGTCCGTAAGCGCATGGTTGAAGTCCAGTACCTGCGGGCCACCATTACCGACCAACAGCGGCAGGAGTTTGAAACCCTGGTCGACGACACGGTCTGTCGGATTGAGTCGGGACTGTTCCTGCCCCACAGCGGCATCCGTTTCCCCCAGAACCCGTGTACCACCTGTCCTTTTCTCGGGCTCTGTCTCGACCAGCGCGATCTGGTGGAGATTGGGCTTATCCGCAAGCCTGGAGTTGATCTTGGTCTGTTTGACGAACTTGGCTACTAGGTATCCGCCTATGCCGCCCAAGCTGAATCGCCGTCGCGCCCAGGAGGTGCTGAGCAAGATCGACGCGATCCTGGCCTGGGAGGCACGGCATGAGAACGAGCGCGATACCAGGTTCGTGGAACTGGGCAAGTATCTGTGCGAAGTCCGGGCGGGCCAGTACTGGCGGCTGGAGAAGCTGAAATCGTTCGATGAGTTCCTGGAGCGCCGGTTCCCGGAGTCCAGAAGGAAGGCCTACTACCTGATGTCGATTCACGAATATCTGCCACCCCAGGTGAGGCGAGAGCTGAAACAGGTAGGCTGGACCAAGGGAGTGGAGTTGGCCAAGCTGGCGCGTCACCAGGGGCAGCGCTTCGAAAGTGCAACTTGGCTGCACAAAGCCAGGCAGATGCCCAAGGCGGAGTTCCAACGGGAAGTGGAGAAGGAGCTGACGGGCCAGGACAGCGAGCCTTCGGAGCTGATCTATTTCAAGGTCTACAAGAGTCAGATCCCGGTCATCGAGCAGGCGATCGAGACCGCGGCCCTGATGCTCGGAACCGACAAGTCCCGGGGGTACTGCCTGGAGATGATCTGTGCGGACTTCCTGGCCGGGGCCTCCCTGGACGGCAACAATCCAGAGATCCTGTTGCGATCCATCTCCCGCTACTACAAGTTCCTGCCCGGTCCTCAACAGGAGGTTTTTCTCTCGGAGGTCGCCCGGAAGGCTTCATGAAGAGCACGATGCCATCCAAGAATCCGCGCCTCAGACTCGATTCGACGAACTATCGCGAACTGTACCGCCAGGTGCTGGAGCGCGACGGCTGGCGCTGCCAGTTCTGCGGTACCATGCAAAACCTGCAGGTACACCAGCTCAAATTCCGCAGCCAGTCAGGGGACGACGAGGAACAGAACTTAATCACGTTATGCGTTGAATGCCACGCACACCACCCCATCCCAAGCGACGAGACGTTGGCTTCCATGCCGGAACCTACTCGGCACCCCGCTGCCCTTCACGGACACGCCTCTTGCGCGACTGTTTCGGCGCGATGCACCCGGACCTTCACCTCGACGCGAGAGCCGAGCCGGTTGATGATCGACATGAGACGATCGACCGTGAAGCGCCCCAGATCCGCGTTGCGAATACGCGAGAAGTCGGCCGCCGCAATACCCGTGCGGCCGTGCGCAGCACGCACAGTCAGGTGTTCCTGATCGAGCGCCTTTATGATTTCGGCGGCCAGGATGGCCTTGAATTGTTCGGCATCGGGGTTCTCCTGCCCCAGATCGCGGAACACATTGCCGCTTCCCTGCACCACTTCCAGCTTTTCGCTTTTCATCGCAACATCTCCTTCAATCTCTTCAAACGGTCCTTTATCAGGTCGATGTCGCGTTGCGGCGTCTTGATGCCCTGCGTCGATTGCTTCTGGAACGCATGGACCACCCAGATTTCCTCGGCGAGCTGTACCGCGTAGACCACGCGGAACGCATCGCCCCGGAATGGCAGCGCAATCTCGAACACGCCCGAGCCCATACCGTGCATCGGCTTTGCAAGGTCCGCCTTGCCGCCCTCTGAGGCGATCGTCAGGGCCGCAAGACAGATCGACCTGGCCCCTTCCGGGAACGTCTCGAATTCCTTCAGTGCCGCCCTGATCCATGAAACGGGCCGTGTCTTTCGGGTCATTGGCCGTCCACTACTGCATTCCCCTCATACTGTCATGTTGTTATATTTGACAACATCTGTCAAGCGGCCGGCAAATCGTAGGGCTCCACAAGTTGTGCGTACCTCACGCGCAAAGCGTCCGACGGCTGAATCACCGATCATGAATCAGCAAGCCTCTGGGACAGTCTACGTGGCCCTTGGGCCTCGCAAGCACCGTCTCGGCTCGAGCCTCGCATCCGAGCAGAGGCGAGGAACCCCGCCAATGAACGGTGGCTTCTCCCGTCTCGAACGGGGAGGCGCTGCTGCTCAATGCCAGGAGCAGGATTCGCTTGCCCATCAATCTGGCACAGTGGCTTGCGCCCAGACGTGAGTGTCTACAAGAACTTTCACTCGCGCAGCCAGTAATGGAGATCGGGCTGCCGAATGCCGAAGGGCAGCCGCCCTGACGGCTGCCCTTGCGTGATTCAGTTGTCAAGGAACCACATGGACAATGAATCGGCGAGCGCCACCTTTTTGGCGTACCGTGTCACCGATTTCAATGTCCTGCCCCTCGGGGCCTTGATTTCTATCTGCCGTCAATCCGTAGCACAAAGCTGAATTCTCGATCGAAGCCCTACACCGCACCAATCGGTTCGTCCGTCGTTGCCCAACTCAATCCTGCCAAGCAGCCGAAGATCCTGAGCAGAGTCCCAACAGACTTAACGTCTAGTTGACGCAGGCGGTTCACTAGCTGGCGGCGCGGCGCTGGTAACATCTCGCGGGCGCATGGCCTCTGCGCTCCGGATCTCGTGCTTGTATTGCGCAGTTGCTGCCTCGCATGTAGCGTCATCTCGTTGGCAAGCGCAGCGCCGTGTTTGTTTCTTCCGGCCGAATACCCTTCTCGTCTCCCAATTGTCCATCCTCGCGCGAAAAAATGGGCTGTCGCTTGGGACGGTTGAGCCGGTCTTCTTGCCGTCGGCGTTCGTAGGCATTCTTTACCGCGCGGCTCACATGGGCCTTGCAGTCAAAGCAGAGTTCGTCGCCTTTGTCGGTGGTGAGCGACAGTTGCACGGGTACAAGTGTTCCGTCTTGGTATTGGGGTGGAACAGGGCC
>CAVQAM010000002.1:0-265523 GCA_963710585.1 uncultured Acidobacteriaceae bacterium
GTGTTTTGGTCCCAACTCGCCGTCAAGTGGTGCGCCATGACTCCCAACGACCTCCGTTCTCTGATTTCGAACTTTTCTAGAGGACCTGCTGGGGTTTGCGTTTCAACGGCTTACCAATCGCGAGCAGGAAGATGGCATTCTTGCCTTTCGCGTGCGGCGAAAAGAAGCTAATCACGTCATCATCGAAGAAGGTCAGCCCGGTCGCACCCAGGCCCTGGGCATACGCGGCCAGGTACATTCTGCCACCGATGGAGCCCGCTTCCAACTGGACGGCCCGGTAGCCGCGGTTCCCATACTGCTCCAGGATGCGTTTCAAATCCGCGACAAAGAAGATGTCCACGCAGGCGTCTGCCGGAAGCTCCTGCTCAAGCCCAAGATGGTAGGCCTCGGCGCGGAACTCCCCATCGTGTAAGAGCTCAAGAGTGTTCCGCTCGCGGCGGAAGAAGTAAGCGCCCGGCTTGAGCCCCTGCACCGAATGCACGATCAGATAAAGATCGTTGAGCTGCCCGCCAGGAGGCTCAAGGAAGTCAGCCGGAAGGCCTCGCGTGGTGTGATCAAAAATGGTTGAGAGTTGTGCCAGGGTAATGGATGCCGCCTTATCAAAGGTTCGGGTAGAGCCGCGGCGCAGGATCACCTGCTCGATCGTATCCTTCGGCTGTTCTTCCTCCGGCAGTGGCTGGAGGCGAACTGGCTCGCCGCCCGAAGTGGAAGATGGAAGGACCGCTTTCTTCCCGCGCCACTGAGCTACTTCCTCTTCGGACTCAAGCGAAGATGCGTCGTGCATCTCAAGCATGGCGGGGTATACAACCTCATTCTCGGAAAGCGGGATCGTCTCCAGACCGAGCGCTTGAGCCTCTCTCGGAGCTGGCAGGGCACTCTTCGATGTGTGCCCAATTGGTACCAGGCACAATGAGACTTCACGCCGCGTATCGAGATCAAGCAGGAGGTTCACCTCGGAGTCTACGAATCCGAGCACAATCTCGGCCGGCAGCCCCGAGGCCGCAGAAACGGCCAGCATATTCGCCAACAGGGTGCCGCTGTCCCAACCGAAATGGCGATAGGTGCGCGCCTGGTACTTCCAGGCGTTTCGCCAGTACGTTCCGGTACAGATAATGGTCGCAGGCGCGTGAGCCACGGCGGGCTCCATCGCCGTCGTCTGAGCCAGATTTCCGCGAAAATCACCTGTTCGCAGAAGCGCTAGCGATACATCCGCCGGATTGAAGTGATACACGCCGGCATCCAGGCCGTTGAGATCGCCAGTCACTACGTACAGTTCGACCTCGTAGAGAGCTCCGGTGCAGGCTGCTGCGCGAAAATAAATTTCTCCGGCCGGATATGCTCGCTGTTTGGTAATCCCCGCCGAGAAAAAGAGAATGCGGGCCAGATCTTGAAGGTCAGGGATGGAATCGGCCCGCGACGAGGGCACTGGCTGTGAGATGGCGGACAGTGCGGCCACCGCTGTTTGCGACACGTCCCGCGGCAGCGGAAGCGGCTCTATCTTCGGATAAAGTTTGAAAGGCTGCGGCCGATTCGCCCAGTCCAGGAAATGAGGATTGTTACGAATACTCCAGTAGGAGTGCTTCGTGCCCTCGTGATACTTCCAAGCCGCCTGGATGTCGCGGTTGTTCATTGGTTACTAACGTCAGACTAGCACCTGTACTTGACCAGGGGCGCATGCGGCGCATGCAATTTGGTGCGAGTGAGCAACGAGCACGCATGGTTCTTTGGAACAATCGCCGGAAAAAGCCGAAATCTGCACCAGGAGTCGTGCAGATTGCGACCTGCAGAGGTTCTTGCGGAGGACAGCTGTGCGAGGAAATTATGAGACCGGAAACCAAGCCTTTTCAAAGCGTTTGAGATTTTTAACCATACGGGGTCACCGCTCACGTGTACATAGACGCGGCAAAGTCATTGCTTTGCCGCGTCTGGCTTCAGCCTTATGGCGCGAAGTAGCTGGAGATGTCGAGGATCAGTTGCGTGAGGCCCGACGCATAGGCATCGACCTTGCCGTTGGTGGTGGGCACGATCGCCATGTTGTTGGTGATCGATCCATCCAAGGCGTTTAACGTCGAGACCAGGGGCTGGCTGGCGCCGTCGGGCCACAGCGTCAGGTAGCCCAGCGCCGCCTGACGGGACCACCGTCGCATTGAACACATAGGCCTGCGCCAAGCTCGGAGCTGCCACATCCGCTATCCACTACATCCACTGGAGGACTCAGAGTTCCGCTGAAGGGCTGACCGCTGCCGACGTGCCGCGTGTCTATGACCCGGCACGGCTGCACCCCGTACAGCGACAGTCCGCCCGGTTCCCGCCGGCGCGAAGTAGCCGTTGATGTCAATGATCAAGTCGGTGTCGTTGGTCGGATAAACCGAGACGTCGCCGCCGGTACCTGCAACCACGATCGCCGCATTGGCGATGATCTGGCCAAGGATATCGTTCAAAGTGGAAACCGTAGGCCGCGTTTCACCCGTGGGCCACACCGTCAGGTAACCCAGCGCGCCGTGGGGTACGACCGTGAAGTTCAGCGAGTACGCGGCCGCGCTGGAGGGGATGTTGCAACTCGTGGCATTCAGGATGGGAAAGGCCCGTTCCTGGCCGCCCATCAAGGACGGCGGTCCCAGGCCCGGCGGATAGGTGCGTGACGCGTGTCGGCGACACGACAGGGCGGCAGCGGATAGAAGGCCAGCGTGGAACCCGAGACCGGCGCGAAGTAGCCGTTGACGTCAACGATCACATTGGTCGTGTCGGTGGCATACACGCTGATGTCGCCGCTGGCGCCCGCCGGCACGATGGCGGCGTTGGCCTTGATGCGTCCATCCAGCGAGTTCAAGGTTGAAACCAAAGGCCGCGACTGTCCCGCGGGCCATACCGTCAAGTAGCCCAGATATCCGCTGCTGGGAACCACCGTAACATTCATGGAATAGACGGCGGCGGAGGGCAGAGTTGCACAGCTGCCCTCGCCGGAAATGGGGAAGTTCTGGAACGTGCCAGCCTTGAATCGGACCGCCGCCACCGTCCTGCGGCCGGGTATCGACAGCACGACACGGCTGGGCTCAGCGGGACAAATTGAAGAGCAGGATGGAGGTGTGATCTCGAACACCGTCCCGTCGTCGTAAGTGCCGCCATAGCTGGTCGTGCCGTAGAGATTGCCGGCGGCATCGCATGATCAGGCCGGCTACGGGAGTAGCCCCGTCCGTGCTCGTTGCCGAAGCTATGCAGCACCTGCTCCGTCCAGTTCCCGCCGGCGATGGGCGTCAACTCGAACACCGTCCCGCATCCGGGTAGCGCCTGAGTGCCGTAAGTGCCGCCGTATTGGTCGTGCCGTAGAGATTGCCGGTGGCATCGAGGATCAGGCCGGCGTAGGGAGTATCGCCGTCGGTGCCGTTGCCGAAGTTATGCAGCACCTTCTCCGTCCAGCTTCCGCCCGCTGCGGGCGTCAACTCGAACACCGTCCCGCCGTCGTAAGTGCCGCCGTTGCCGGTCGTGCCGTAGAGATTGCCGGCGCCATCGAAGATCAGGCCGCCATAGGGACTGATTCCCGTCCGTGCCGCTGCTGAAGTTATGCAGCACCTGCTCGGTCCAGCCCCCGCCTCCTGCGGGCGTCAACTCGAAGACGGTCCCGCAGGGCCGTAAGCGCCGCCCTGGACGTCGTGCCGTAGAGATTGCCGGCGCCATCGAAGATCAGGCCGGCTGACGGGATTAATGCCGTCCTGCTGCTGCCGAAGCTATACAGCACCTGCTCCGTCCAGCCCCCGCCCGCCACGGGCGTCAACTCGAACACCGTCCGCCTTGGGTAAGCGCCGCCGCCGCAGGTCGTGCCGTAGAGATTACCGGCGCCATCGAAGATCAGGCCAGCCGAGGGATTAGTCCCGTCCGTACCGTTGCTGTTGAAGCTATACAGCACCTGCTCCGTCCAGGCGCCGCCCGCTGCGGGCGTCAACTCGAACACCGTTCCGTAGTCGTAAGTGCCGCCCACGCACGGTCGTACCGTAGAGATTGCCGGCGGCATCGAGGATCAGACCAGCCTGGGGCTTACCCCCGTCCGCGTCGTTGAAGTTATGCAGCACCTGCTCCGTCCAGCCGCCGCCCGCTGCAGGCGTCAACTCAAATACCGTCCCGTAGCCGTAAGTGCCGCCAGCGCCGGTCGTGCCGTAGAGATTGCCGGCGTCATCGAAGATCAGGCCAGCCATCGGACCATCGCCGTCCCGGACCGTTGAAGTTAAGCAGCACCTGTTCTTGCACCTGGGCGGCCGCCCAGGTGCCCGTCATCAACAGGGTCGCGGCAAAGATCGCCAGGGCCGCCCTCAACCGGATGGAAAGTTTTTTCCCTGACATTGACATGAAGAGTCCTCTTACTAACTACGGCGCGAAGTAGCTGGAGATGTCGAGGATCAGTTGCGTGATCCCCGACGCATAGGCATCGACCTTTCCGTTGGTGCTGGGCACGATCGCCATGTTGGAGGAGATCGATCCGTCCAGCGCGTTCAGCGTCGAGACCAGAGGCTGGTTGGCGCCGTCCGGCCACAGGGTCAGATAGCCCAGCGCGCCGTGCGGCACGACGCTCGCGTTGAAGACATAGGCCTGCGCCAAGCTGGAGGTCGCACACCCGCTATCCACCACATCCACCGGAGGGCTCAGGGTCCCGCTGAAGGGCTGACCACTGCCTACCTTGCGGGTGTCGATGACCCTGCAAGGCTGTACACCGTACAGCGACAGTCCGCCCGGGCCCGCGGCTGCGAAGTAGCCGTTGATGTCAATGACCAAGTCGGTGTCGTTGGTCGGGTAAACCGAGACATTACCGCTGGTGCCCGCAACCACGATCGCGGCATTGGCGATGATCTGACCAGGGATGTCGTTCAAGGTGGAAACCATAGGCCGGGTTTGACCCGTGGGCCAGACCGTCATGTAACCCAGCGGGCCGTGGGGCACGACGGAGAAGTTCAGCGAATAGGCAGCGGCGCTGGAAGGAATGTTGCAGGTCGTGGCATTCAGGATGGGGAAGGCGCGTTCCTGGCCGCCAGTCAGAGACGGCGGTCCCAGGCCCTGGGGATAGCTACTCTGGCGCGTGTCGGCGACGCGACAGGGCGGCAGCGGATAGAAGGCCAGCGTGGAACCAGACACCGGCGCGAAGTAGCCGTTGACGTCGACGATCACATTGGTCGTGTTGGTGGCGTACACGCTGATCTCTCCGTTGGCGCCCGCCGGCACGATCGCGGCGTTGGCCTTGATGCGGCCATCCAGCGAGTTCAACGTGGAAACCAAAGGCTGCGGTCTGTCCGGTGGGCCATACCGTCAGGTAGCCCAGAGTATCCGTTCGGGACTACCGAGACGTTCATGGAATAGGCGGCTGCGGAAGGGAGAACCCCGCAGCTACCAGCGCCGGAAATGGGGAAGCTCCTGGAAGGTGCCACCTTGAATCGGGCCACCGCCACCGTGCTCCGGCCGGGTATCGACAGCACGACATGGCTGAGCCAGCGGAACAAATTGCAGAGCCGTGGGAGGCGTGCCATCGATCACCGAGACCGTGCCATTGTGGGTGTTGCAGGAGGGGTCGCTGCCGCAACTGTTTGGGACGTAGACTCTATTAGTCGCTGAATTGACCGCCACGCTGTAGGGGCCAGATCCGACGCCAACGTTGACGAACGCAAGGGTCGCGCCGTCGATCACCGTTACTGTTCCGTTGTCGGCTTGGCAGGGAGGATCACTGCCGCAGTAATTTACCACGTAGATTTTGTTGGCTACCGAATTAACTGCCAGGCTCATGGGTAAGGATCCGGCAGGGACGCTTGTCATGGCAAGCGTGGCGCCGTCAATCACCCACACACAGTCAGAACCGCTGGAGCACTCGTCGCTGGGAACGTAAATCTTGTTCGTAACCGAATCGACCGCTATCGTCCACGGGAAATATCCGCCGATGGAGACCTCAGTCGTGCCCAGAGTGGCGCCGTTGATCACCGTCACGGTGGCTGGGCTTCCACAGTCCATATCGTCGCCGCAGAAGTTTGCCACGTAGATCTTGTTGGTCACCACGTTGACGTCCGCGGCTGAAGGACTGACTCCCACATTGACAGAGGTGGTAGTGTTGCTCACGCCATCGATGACAGTCAGTGTTCCGGGAGCGTAACCCGAGCAAGAGGGATTGAAGCACTCGTTGCCGACGTAGATTTTGTTAGTCACCGAGTTGACCACTGGGGGATCCGGGCTGTACCCGACGGTAACGGTGGCACTGACGGTATTGGTAACGCCGTCGATCACGCTCACCGTCCCGCTGTAAGTTCTGCAAATGGGGTCGTTGCCACACGAGTTTACGATGTAGATTTTGTTGGTTATCGAGTTCACCGCCAGAGCGTTGGGACTACTCCCAACGGGGACGGTGGCGATGACGGTATTGCTGGCGCCGTCAATCACTGACACTGTCCCACTTTCAGTCTGGCAAGAGGAGTCGTTGCCGCACTGGTTGGCGACATAGATTCTGTTGGTGGTCGAGTTTACCGCCACGGCGCGGGGAGCATTCCCAACCGTAACTGTGGCAGTGGCAAGGGTCGCGCCGTCGATCACCGTCACCGTCCCGCTGTGGTTGAGGCAGGAGGGATCGTTGCCGCAGTAGTTTGCCACGTAGATCTTGTTGGTTACCGGATTGACTGCTAAATCCTCGGGAGTTTGACCTACCGGTACCGTCGCAATCACCCGCTGCGCGAAGACAGGCAGTGATAGCACTGCCAAGCTGACGACAAGAATCGACAATACCACACGACGAACGATTTGCATGGCTGTCCCGACCTCAAAGCAGGGAAACTGCAGACCGCGTGACTTAGAGCAAGGCCAACGGCCAGCCTGTTAGCGTGCGACTGCTCCTCTGATAATCTCCGCCAAGCTGAAGAGGTGACCAGACGATGTTCCTCCTGCGATGGCGGGCGGTCAGTGACGAGCGTCACCGCTCAGGTGTACATGGACGCGCAAAGTCATTCCTTTGCCGCGTCTGGCTTCAGCCTTATGGCGCAAAGTAGCTGGAGATGTCGAGGATCAGTTGGGTAAGTCCCGACGCGTACGCGTCGACCTTTCCGTTGGTGCTGGGCACGATCGCCATGTTGTTGGTGATCGAGCCATCGAGTGCGTTCAAGGTCGAGACCACAGGCCGCCTGTCCCCGATTACTTGCGCTATGGCGAGTTATCACCAGCCAGGAGCCGGGGTTTCGTTACATCACTAAGTGACCACCGTCCTATTCTCTTAGGACATCCCTTTTATAGACTGCAGGCATGACCGACAGCGATAAGCGCCCGACACTTGTCCTGGCAGGGCTCTTGGCTGGACTTATTGCGGGTTTGTTGACGATAGTTGTGCCTTCGCTGATTGGCCGACTGGGCCTGCCGATTGCTATTTTCACAGGAACTTTCGTCGGGGACATATTTGGAGTAGTAATCGCCGTTTACTTCTGGATCTTTTTGGGCGAGAGATCGGCCTGGCGTTTACTAGGATTCGTGTTGGCCTCTACGGCTGCTTACATTGCGGCAATGTTTGCAACAATATACTCAGCCATGGCCATGCCTCTCTCCCGGGGTGGTCCATGGGCTTCGACCGGCACTGACGTCTCAGTAGGAGGGTTTCTGATTGGCGGGGCAGTCGGCGGGTTCGTAGTTTTTCTAGGGGCACTTATATGCTTTTCCGAAAGAAAACTGTCACGCACATTCTTGACGGCCTTGGAATTGTCGCCAGTGGGTGCCATTCTCGGCGGACTCGGATGGGCAGCCGGTCCGTCGCTCGGCAATCCGATTTTGCACGTAATCGGAGAGACAGTTAATCCATATACGAATGCCCAAGCGGCCTGCTCATACTCTCTTTTCCTGGTTTGGCAGGCGGGTATGGGCCTTACCCTAGGATGGCTGTTCTCTCGCGAGCCGGTGGCGGTGCCGGCTAGTTCCGCTCCAGCGCCGGCTAGTTCCGCTCCAGCGCCGGTAGTTGGCTCCAACCGGGTCGCGCGCATCGCCAGAATCGCGCTTTTTGCAGCGGCTGCGCTCGTATCTGCGTTTATTGCTCGTACGGAATTTCCTCGCCAATATCAGAGTGCCGAGTGGCAGCGAGCTTACAAGAAACATGTTGCCGAACGGCCGCCGATGCCGCCCCAACCTGCCGAACGACCGTCGATGGAAACCCTGCCAAACCAACTTCCCGAAAGGCCGTCGTTGGAAAATCTGCCGGAGGTTCAGCCGGTAGCGCCTCAGAAAATGCTGATCCTGCATCAGTTCGGTGAGTACGTCCCGGGCGACGTGCGCCCGGAGCCAATCCCGAAGGCTCCCGCAACTACTTGGTACGGTGTCAGATATGCCATTCCGGGCCCATCCACCTTGGGGAAGACGGGCCCGGTTGTGAACGTGCAAGTGACTGAGTATCCAAATGCTGCCTGGGCACGATATAAGATTTTCCAACACGCGAACGGCATAGATTTAGCCAACTCAACAAGAGCGGTTAAGTTTGGCAATCGCATCTATGGTCAAGCAACGGAAACGGCCGAAGGGCGGCATGGCTTTTACACTTGGCGGAGTGGAAATCGGCTCATCGCTCTGTGGTTCTATTCTGCTGACCCGGACGAGATTCTAAAGGCATACCTGGAAAGGTTTCCATCCTCAGAAATGCGGCCGACGGAAAATCCGCCGAGCCGACCTCCCGAAGCGCCGTCGCTGGAAAATCTGCGGGAGGTTCAGTTGCTAGCGCCCAAGCAGATGCTGATCCTGCATCAATTCGGCGAATACGTCCCGGGCGACGTGCGCGCGGGAAAGACATTGCCGCCCCAGAATTTCAAAACTTCAACCGCGAACGGTCCGGCAACTCAGCACTATTCGGTCAAATATACGGTTCCGGACGCGCCCCTCTTTGCGGGGAGATTCAGGCCTACCGTTGAAGTGCACGTGGAGGAGTATCCCAATGCTGCCTGGGCACAATACGAGATCTTCCAACACGCACCCGGCTTAGCTTTAGGCAACTCAGCGAGATCGGTTAAATTTGGCAGTCTCATCTATGGTGGAGCAACGGACGCAGCCAGAGGGCAGAATGGCTCTTACATTTGGGCAAGTAGAAATCGGCTCATCAGTCTGTCGTTCGATTTGGCCGAGCCGGACGAGATTCTAGAGGCATACCTGAAGAAGTTTCCACCGCCAGAAAAGGCGTCGATGGAAGACCAGCGAGAGGCTGAGCAGGCAATGCCCCAGCAGATGCTGGTCCTGCATCAGTTCGGCGAGTACGTACCGCAGCGTCCGTACTCGGGAACGACGGTGCAACCTCCGGTAGCTAAGTACTATAGCGTCAGATATGCCCTTCCGGGCGCACCCACCATGGGGAACACCGGTTCTGTTGTGGACGTGCAACTCTATGAGTATCCAAATGCCGCCTGGGCGCAATACGAGATTTTCGAACAGGGGGGCCAAACAAACTTGGCCAACCCAGCAAGACCGGTTAAGTTTGGCAGTCGCATCTATGGTCAAGCAAAGGCGACGGCCACTGGGCAGAATGGCGAGTACGTTTGGGCCAGTGGAAATCGGCTCATCGTTATGCGGTTTTATTTCTCTGAGCCGGACGAGGTTTTAAAGGCATACTTGGAGAGGTTTCCACCCTCATCAGCAGATCGCCTCTGAGATAGGTGGCGACAACAGGCGATTTCACTCATTGACCCTCAATGAGCGCTATGGGGATGTTACAACAGTTACGATCTGCGGGGCCCCTCAAGTTACGCTAATACGTTGGAAAAGCAGAATTCAAGACATGCACCGCTTACCACACAAGGTTGAGGTGGTAGGTGGTCAGCAACTCACGCATCTCCGATTTCGTCAGGCTTCTTTTGTCGCCGTGTGCGTCGATAACCGTGATGCTTTCGAGTTGGCGCAGATCGCTGTGTCGAAATCGAATGGCGCCCGCCCCGTCGGACTCTGGGAGCCGGAGTGGCCCGTCCTCTGGGACCCAGATTGGCTGACACGACGGCACCACGCACCCTGGCGGGTCGATCCAACAACCTTCAAGATGAGCATGAGCGATGGGCTGACTCTCTGCCGTCCGAAGGTTTAGGACATAGTCATGCTCACGCAGGATCCACAACCGTTTGACTGTGATCTTTTGTTCGCTGCTGACAATTGGGTCATCTCCATACACGATGCCCGTGCCGGTGGGACCGCCCGCAACTTCCTTGAAATACGGTAGGCCAAATTCCAGCGGAGAGTCAGTTGCGATTACGTGGATCTCCCCGTCAGCGTTGGTAACAAATTCCCCCAGCGCTATCCCCAAGACTACCCCACAGTGGTTGGCGTCGGAGCCGTAGAGTGAGACCGAAAGCATCGTCCCTGCCAACGGCTTTCCGTCCGGATAAAGAAACCGAATAGTGTGCCGGGAGGGGCGTGGCAGCACCAACTTGTCGCCGACGAGATGACCAAAGCCCTTGAGGGCGGTCTTCCAATCCTCGCCGCGGTTTTCCGCAGCTAGTGGCGCGGAAAGGTAAACCGTTCGGAACTGCTTCAGATACTCAGGCCATCGAGTCCAGCCCGCCGGGGGCGCGGCGAAGCCATAGGGCTCGTCCGTTTCGAATGAACTGGGCGCTTCAACCGCACGGTCTGAAACCGCCAACAAAAGCTTGTAATCGTAGGCCTGCTCCCAGTATTGCGGGAATTCGATGCTCTTGCGTTGCTCGAACTTGCCCTCTCGGATAGTGCCAACCAGAACGGCCTGGTATACACCCCAGCGGTTCGCGATCAGCCATGCCTCACCGCTCACGACAGGGTGCTTGGCGTCCCCGAAGAAAATCCTCGCTGGATGTTCCGTCCCCCGGAGTGGGAGGACCGCGGCCAGCAGAAGAATGAACATCGTTATCGGCTTCACGCATCTACGCGGATGGTATCGAACGCTCAGCATTTCACGATGCAGGATTCCCCCGCCCGGGGCACAAGGCACAGTATACCGCCGGTAAGTGTTGTTATCAGGCGATAGCACTCACAATCCCAAACCCGGAACGCCTGTCCCCGATTACTTGCGTTATGGGGATTTTTCGCAAGTTGGCCGGAATCACTGACCAGCTCGCAAAGCTCATCGTTGATATTGCCACAGGCGAAGTTGCGGATACGGTCAGCAATTCCAAGCGGCACCTACACAAGCGCGCGGACACGACAACAAGAGAGCAGTATGAGGGCGGACTAGCACTTGGTCATACTCCAGCCGTATCCGTCCCCCGCCTAGCGGAACTCCTAAGCATACCTTCGACAATACGCCCCAGCACGATCACGACGACCCCTCCCCACACACCAGCTTTAACGCAGGCAATCACCACCACCGACAGAAAAAGACCCTCCGCAACCACCCAGCAATAGAGGGGCGCCGACTGCAATCGCGCTTCGCACAGGTGACACTGGCCATCAAAGATGTAGCAGGAACTTCCGCACTTGGGGCACTTTTTCTTCATACTCCACTGCCACGGCTGCCCTGTGTCAGCCTCTTCGCTGCGGTTCGGTATAGCTGGAACCGAGGGAGTTGAATCCCGCTGCCACGGCTGCCCTGCGTCAGCCTCTTCGCTGCCGTTCTGTATGGCTAGCCCCGAGTGAGTTGGATCCCGCCATGCACCGAAATACATTCTTAGAGCGAGGGCCACCGTCAGAAATATTGAAGCCACTAAACCGAGCCAAAGCGCGTTTGTTGCCCCCCGCTCAATCCGTCGGGTTTCATATAGATACGCCCTCTTGGTAGCTCTCAATCGTAACTCCATCGCGTTTCAGCTCCCATATATGGTATCTACCGAGCAAGGACTGCACGCGCGCGGTGACATGGTCGCCGGGTTTCAACTTCATGATTTCCCGGGAGTGACTCAAGTCCTCCTCAACAAGATAGTGCAGACCGTCGTCCATCTCGACGCCAATAACTATCAGGTCACCTTCGGTGGCCCATGTAGGCGCTCGCTGGACTGATCCGGCGACAAACTTGAGATCGCTTTCCTTGGCCATAGAGAGCCTTCTTACCAACGGGGGACAAGTGCGATGATGCCAAGCAGGATTGCAAGAATGAGAAAGAAGTTAGGCAAATCGCGCCGAGATAACTTACGGAGCCCCGAGAAGCGCGCTCCGTAGCGGAGGGTGCCGAGAAGCAGAACAAACAAGACCCAGAGAAAGAGCCTGCTCATAGGTGCAATGAGTGTACACTCCGTGAGGCCAGCCTCGTGAGCAAGCTGGGTGCGAACAGGCTGGGCTTCGATTGGAGCGTGGGTTCCCGCACCCGGAGAGCGGACAATCTCGAAGGTAACTGTTGCTATCAGGCGATTTCACTCATTGACCCTCAATGAGCGCTATGGGGATTTATCAACAGCTAGCGCATTGGAGCATTAGACAAGGCGGCGGCTAATTCAGCATCGTCAAACACAACGAACATCTTGTTGCCACGTTTCACAAAATAAGTACGACGGGGGCCCTCGAGGCTGCCACACTGCGGACTGCCGCTGAATGAGTAGTGGTAATAATTGCCGTGCTTCTCCTCCTTGGTAGTCACATGGTCTAAGACGAACGGCCCTGGCAGAAAGAGGACCTCAAAATCGCCCCGGTCTGTTCTGAATAAGGCAGCCGCGTTCCCGTTCCCCTGCTGCGAGTTGCCGCACATTCCGACCCCGTGTGGTCAAAAATCTCAAACGCTCTGAAAAGGCTTGGTTTCCGGTTTCATAATTTCCTCGCACAGCTGCTTTCTGAAACCTCAAGAGCATGTACAATCCGGGTTCAACGATCAAGTTTTAGGGAGGCTCTGGAATGATTTGGGCTCGCATGCTTGCTTACATCACCGGAACCGTAGTTACGATCGTAGAGAGGTCTTCATGCCTGATTACGCTGTGCCCGGAATGAAGGTCGAGGAGCGCGATCGGAATCCCCACCCCATTACCGGAGTGTCAACCTCGACGGCCGCGTTCATCGGCTTCGCCGCCTCAGGCCCGTTCATGCCTACGCCGATCACCAGCCCCACCGAATACCAGCTCGCATTCGGCAGCCCAAATGGCACCGGATTTCTGGGCCACGCGGTGCGCGGTTTCTTCCAGAACGGGGGCACACGGTGTTACGTTCTGCGAGTCGAGGCGACGGTTCAACCCGCTGCATCGCTGCAAGCTCTCGAGAGCCTGGACGTCTCGATCGTCTGTTCACCCGATGAAAACGCGATTGCCGGGATGGCAGCCGCGCTAATCGAGCATTGCGAGAAAATGCGCTACCGTATCGCCGTCCTGGATGCGCCGCAAACCCCCGCTCCGACGAACGGCCCGCCTGATGCGCTGCGGTCTTCGTATGCCGCTTACTACTATCCCTGGGTCCTTCTTCCCGAATGCGCCGAACACGGTGCCATCGCGGCCCCACCCGGCGGCCATGTTGCAGGAATCTACGCGCGCAGCGATCGCGAACAAGGCGTGTGGCGTGCTCCCGCGGGGAAGCAGATCCTCGGCATAGATGGACTCGACCAGAGCATCACCGATGAGCAAGGCGAAGCTCTCAATGCCGTGGGCGTCAATACCCTGCGCACTTTTCCGGGAGGCGGCAACCTCATCTGGGGCGCGCGCACAACCTCGCAAGACCCAGAGTGGAAGTACGTAAACATCCGGCGCTATTTTAGTTACCTTGAGCATTCCATTGACAATGGAACCCAGTGGGTCGTCTTCGAGCCCAACGGGGAACCGCTCTGGAACGCCGTGAGGCGCAGCGTTTCCGATTTTCTTTTCAACGAATGGAAGGACGGTGCCTTACAGGGTTCCAGGTCGGACGAAGCGTTCTTCGTCCGCTGCGATCAGACTACGATGACACAGGATGACATCGACAACGGGCGGCTGGTTGTTGAAGTCGGCATTGCGGCACTTCGACCGGCCGAGTTCGTCGTTGTCCGGATCGGCCAGTGGACGGCTAACGCGAACCCCAATGGTTGTCACGTCCCGCCACAATTCGGTAGTGACCGAAATGTGCGTTGAGAGTTCAGTGATCAGTGCTTAGCCGCGAGCTGTGTCATCCTCAGCTCCCATCGCTTCTGCCTATCCCACATTTCGTTCGAAATCTTCGCTTCGATTTCCTTCGTAGCCGTGGTCAGCTTCCGGATGTCTTCCTGCATGGCGCGGTTTTCGCCCTTCTTAGCGCCGTATGCCTTGAAATAGCCTGTGGTGCGCAAAAATTGCGTCGGGCATAAATTTGCCGCTTCAACCTTCGAACGAAAAGGCATCACAAGTCGCCATCCGTCAAACAGGAGCCAAATCCGTTCTTTTCCAGCCACTGATAGAGGTGCACTTGATATAGATACGAGGCGAGAATCTCTTCTCCCATTTCGTGCGTCTCAGTGCAGACAAACGGGACCCGCAGTCCGGCAAGCACGGCGATCAACGATTGCGTAATCTGGTTGGGATTGACGGCCGAATGAGGATAGGGCGATTTGACTTGGCTTAAAGCTGCCGTGACCACCAACAAGCGGTGAGGATATTCGGCCATCTGCCGCAGGCGAGCGACAAACACTGGTCGCTCGACGGTGAAGGAGCGCACCAGATCCGAGAGATCCTTGCGCTCCACAACGCAGACGTCCTCAAGTCCCGAAATCGAGTAATCGCCCAGTTTCAGCGCTCGTCTTTCGATTCCACTAAACCAGCCCTGGAAGCGCGAGAAGTCGAATGGATTCTGCTCACGGGTATCCACCACCAGCACCGGGCGAGGTGTTTTGAGCTGTGTGCCTCCGCGTTCCGCCAGAACCGGTATGGCAGGAGGTGGCACGGGATTTGCACTAAGGAACCATTCCAGTGGGGAGGTGATCAGATTCCGGCGCCGGTTCATCGCCATCGGTTATGCTGCAACTTTCTCAAGTCGATACTCATGGTGTAATCCACCCAGCACTGGGCGAGCCATGACTCGTGAGCCCTCTGGCAGCGTGTGTCTGCCACTACTCGGGAGCGGCAGCAGGTTCGAGGGCTCCGGGATTCCAGGACCAAGGCTCGAATGTGGGCGCGATTGATTGTAGTGGGCGACCCACTCTTTCAGTAAGCTGCGAAGGTGTCTCTCGCCCAGCGGAATAACAAAGTCGAGGAACTCTCGGCGCATGGTGCCGATCAGCCGTTCGCAGTAGGCGTTCGCCTTCGGCGCGCGCACGGGGGGTTCGCAAGACTCTGAGGCCAAAGGAGCTCTTGAGTTCCTCGTCCAGGCTGGCTGAGAAAATCGAGTCGCGATCATGGATTACGAACCTGTGTCCATGTTCGCCGGGAAGAGCTTCACGAAACTGCTGCAACGTCCAAGCAGCAGTCGGATGGGCCGTGACATTGCAGTGCACAATCCTCCGCGTCCCAATTTCCATCAACACGAAGACGTACAACTGGCGAAAGCCTGCCGTTACCACGACCAGGAAATCGCAGGCTAGCAACGATCGAGTGTGATTGCGAACGAAGCTGTTCCAGCGCTGTGATGAGGGGCCTCGGCTACCCGGTTGGTTCGGCCAATACGTTCTAACCGTTCGCGGTGAGACCAGAATGCCCAGCTTCAGAGCCAACTCGTCGGCAACGCGGCCCTGCCCCCAAGTTGGATTTTCTTCCACCATTCGAGCAATCAGTTGACGGATGTTTCTGGGTAGCCTCGGCCTGCCCGGGCGTGATTTCATCTTCCAGAACATCTTGAAAAGCCGGCGATGCCAGCCGATGAGAGTTTCGGGTTTGACGATCACCAAAGCTGATCGCCAATCGCAGAACTTCGACCAGACAACAAGGCTGATGCGAGCCGCGTCGGTCAGCCGCCGGGGCCGCACCTGATGTTCTTGATAAAAGGCCAACTGCTTGCGTAAAAGAAGGTTCTCTGCAATCAGCGATGAGCTGGATCGGACGAATGAACCCAGAAAGGCGCTCAGCTCCAAACAGATTGCAAAGCCGGCACGGATGAGGGAGGAGAATTGCAGCCCACTGAACATTGTGTCGGATTGTAGTCGCACCAAAGCGATTCCTTCCACCGCAATTCAGCGGTTCAAATCGCCATGCAAGGGGCCGAGCTTTGGCAAGCCGGGCATGCCGCGTTTTCAATGAGTTCAGGGGTCGGACGGAATATTTGCGCACCACAGGCATCTCTGCGACAGTTATGGGCATGTTTCCAGGACCTTGGGGCGCACCCTCACCTGACGGCCGTCACTTGGCGATGCTGAACTGGACGCGGAATAGTAACGTCTGGATGATGGAGGGCTTTTGATTCGAGACAGCGCACGATAACTCTGGACCGTCGGCTACACGGAGAGCGCCGGGATAACCGGCATGTTGTAGGAATGAAAGAGCCCTAGCTATTGCGGGTCATCGTTCGCATCAGGGACCGATCTAGACATTAACCCGCATCTATCCACGGATCAGGGGTTCGACAGTCCTATATCCTATAGGAGGTCTGAGGCTTTCTTCCAAGCCGTTTCATGGGAGTTCACTCCGCGGCCACAAGCTCAAGAAATCCTCCCAGCTTCGCGGTCGCTCGGAACTGCGGAATCGGATCGAGTTCTTTGAATGCCGATGTGAAGGCGTTCGACGGGCTCCACATGGTTCGGGGTTGGAATTCCTCGTGTTGCGGATTGAAGTAGAGCTCATGCACCCGCCATCACCCCCGTTCGCGAAGGTTCGTGCCGTTCGGCACGCCTTTGGCACACGCTCGGTTCCATCCGGAGAGGAACCTAGCTCATCTTGAATGGGTTGAGAATTCGGACGTCCAGCTGCCTGAAATCCGCTTCATTTCTCGTGGCAACGATCAACTGGTGAACGCGTGCAGTGGCAGCAATCATAGCGTCCTCAAGCAGTCTATCTGGCTTTCGGTCCATGATCCGGCCCCACTCTCGAAAGCACGATGTATCCATCGGCAGTATCTGATACGAGGCTGCCACCTGATCCGCCCAAAACTCGATGTCACTCGCCTTCGATGGATCTTGGCGCCGGATCCGCTCAATCCCTGCTTGTAATTCTCCCATCGTCACAGCCGACAGAAATAATTGGTTCTCTTCTTGATCGTTCAGCCAAGCGACCACTCCTCCATGCGGACGCGGCTTTCGCAGTTCGGACACAACATTGGTATCCAAGAGGTACCTGTTCATTTGATCTCCATGACAGTCCGTCGTCGCAGTTTGCGGCGCTCCGGGATCAAATCTTCAAAGCGAGTTTCAGGAGCCAACAACAAGTCTTTGAGACTCGGACGGGCAGCCTTTTGCAGCCGGTTCCATTCCTCAATCGGTACGAGAACAGCGGTTTCAATTCCCCGGCGGGTGACGACCTGGGGTCCCTTCTTGATGGTGGCGTCCAGGAATTCGCTAAACCGGGCCTTCGCATCTTGCACTTGCCATGAACCCATGCCAAACCTCCTTGGTCGAGCATTTCAATTATACAGACTAGTCATATGACCAGTCAACACACAAAACAAGGACCCTTGTCATTCATCAAAACATCGTACTGTCGTTCGCCAAAAATGGATCGCATCGTTTTTCGGGCTGCACGACACACGCAACCAGTCAATCAAGTTCGTCGATCAACGGTTCATCGCAGAGATCCACCAGCATCGAATGGTATTGGAAATCAAACCAACGGCAGAAGACATCGAACCCGAGGTCTCGCGGCCAGGTCTGTTCATCTCGGAACCAACCCACCAATTGCGCAACGAAAATCTCCTCGCACAATTCCTCCAAGACTTCGCGGACGTCCTCTTCCGTGTCACACTCCGGGATCAGGTAGATCGTCGGCTCCCGAGTCAAGTCAAATAGCGTGAGTCTGTGGCTGGTTGGATCGGCCGTGTGCAGCCAGTCCAGGAATGGCTGCCTTGGCTTCACCACGATGGCCGATCGATTCAGCATGACTCACCCGTAATTCTCCGCTCTCACGCCGCGCGGCGTTCATAACGGTGGTGCAGGCCACCGACTTGAGAGATGGCAATGATCTTTCCTTGGCTCATGACCGCCCGCGGTTCAGGAGCGTCCTTCCCTAAACCCAAGTGGGTCCGAGAACCGTGATAATACGTCAGATACTTCTTCAGTAACCTGCGCAGGTGTCGCTCATTCAAAACCACGACATGGTCCAGACACTCACGTCGAATCGAGCCAATCAGCCGCTCGGCAAAGGCGTTCTGCCACGGACTTCGAGGTGCCGTGATCACCTCCTTCACCCCCAGCGACTGGACCCGACGCCGAAACTCGTTGCCGTAGCTGGCGTCACGGTCACGGATCAGATACCGTGGAGCCTCCCGCTCGGCGAAGGCCTCCACCACCTGCTGCCCTACCCATTCCGAGGTCGGATGTTCCGTGACTCCAAAGTGAAGTACTTTCCGCCGGTGGTGCTCCAGGACGATGAACACGAATAGTACGCGCATCCTGACTGTGGGTACGGTGAAGAAGTCAATCGCGACGATCTCCCCCAGGTGGTTCTGTAGAAAGGTCTTCCAGCTCTGTGACGGGGGCCGTTTGACAGTCCGCAGGATGCGAGAACCGGTGCGCTCCGAAATCTTGATTCCGAGCTTGAGAAGTTCGCCGTGAATGCGCGGCGCACGCCACAAAGAGTTCGCCCGAGCCATGGTCTGAATCAGATCGGCGGATCGGTTTGCCAATCGATGGCCGTCCCACCTTCCTTCTCGGCTTGCAGGACAGTTGTGCCCAATACCTACGGAAACGCTGCCGCTGCCAGCGAACGACCGTATCTGGGTGCACTTGAACCAAGGCTCGTCGCCAGCCCTTCCAAAGCCCTGCCAGCACGATCCAGAACATGCGGTCAGAACGCCTTAACCGCGGACGCTTGCTGTGCCGCTTGTAGACAGCCAACTGTTGACGGAGTGCGAGGTTCTCCAGGACGAGGGCTTGATGGCCTCTGGTGAACAGCCAAATCAACCGAAACCAACCGAGTAGGAATGCGGACATGTCGGCTGATTGTTCTCTCCAGGTTGTTGAAAGTCAACATCGTTCGGGCGATCTAATTTTGGCGAACGACATTTTTTCTACAGGCAGCAGCTATAGCAACATCACCGAATGGCAGGAGCATTGTGGCATACAGAAAGCAGTCACAACCCATGGTGACGTCTGCACTTGTTCTATGTGACATCAAATGCTCGGATGGTGTGTAGACAAGAAAAAAGAGACGAAAATCGTGGGGGCGTCGTGCTTACACCATACGGATTGGACATCGTAGAAAGTTGCCTGAGTTGCAAGATAAGGGTGGAACATCTCTTTTGCGATCTTTCCGCCGCTGCATTGCAGACTTTCGAAACAATTAAGTATGTCGCCGCGTATCCCAAGGGTGCGGTGCTGTTTGTCGAAGGCCAAGCACCTCGCGGCATATACGTCTTGTGCGAGGGTCGGGTCAAACTTTCCATCTGCGCGTCCGACGGCAAGACCCTAATTCTGAAGATTGCCGAGGCGGGAGAAGTTCTGGGACTCAGCGCCACTGTCGGCGGCACGCCCTACGAATTGACGGCGGAGACTGTCGATCCGTGCCAAGTGAACTTCGTGAAACGCGACGATTTCCAACGCCTACTGAAGGAGCACAGCGAAATCTGCCTGCATGTCGCCGAACAACTGAGCGACAAGTACAATGCAGCTTGCCGCGAGCTTCGTGCGGTCGGTCTGTCCCACTCCGCCACCGAGAGGCTAGCGAAGCTATTGCTGGACTGGAGCGCTCGAAACGGGGAAGCAGCTAAGGCCGAGCCACGTGTGAAGCTTGCGCTCACCCATGACGAGATTGCGCAGATGATCGGCACGTCGCGAGAAACCGTGACCCGCTTATTGGCCGACCTGAAGAAGCGGCAGATCATACAGACGAAGCGCTCAATCCTAATCATCCGAAATAAGGCAGCGCTTAAGGCACTGGCTCTCACGCAGTGATAGGGCGTCAAGCGGGTTTATTGAGCCGTTGGATTTCAAACAGCACCAAGTCAGGGGCACATCGTGGAAGATCAGCAGTATACAAACCCATTCGAAGACGTACACAGGAAAGCTAAGGCTTTCAAGGATCGCGCTCGCGAAGCGAACAAGAATGATGCGGAGCTTCGCGAAAGCAGATTGGTGCAGGAAGCCAAGAAAATCCTCGACAAGGAGCCCAATTCCTCGCGCTAATGTTTCAAGCCCAGAGCCCTCATCGTGAATTGCACCAACGGTGACATTTTGCGACACGAGCATAGAAATTGCGCGGAGGCTTCCCATGAGCACTTCAGGACAGCCGCTTCCCAGCCCTAAATTCACGCGAAAATCAGAGACCGAGAGCATCTGCATGTTCTGCTTCTCGACAGTTCGGGGAGATCAATACAAGACCTTGGAAGACGCAGAAGACATCCATGTGAACATTTGCTTGCTGCGGCCAGACTCCGCGCTCCGATACGTCCTATTGTAAAAACTTCCCGATTATCAGCCACTTCGGACAAGCCTGATGCCTGTCACCAAATAGGGCGATCTGGGGCTCCACGACGGGGCGACGAATTGATGAACGCTAACCTGTCGGGCAGGGGGAACAATGACTCTGACTGCGGTTCTGCTCGAAGCGATTCTGCTGGTTATTGGATGCGGTGGGATATTCCTGTATCGAGTGCTCGTGGCGATAAGAAAACCGCTCGAAGAGATCAACGGCAAACTGCCGTCATCTCCACTACTTACGAAACTCCTATCAATTTGACAGGGCTGGCATTCACGCAGCACTCGCCTTCCCTTGTTGGGCGTACCATTGGCCATGAGCAAAATCCGACCCACATGGCTTGTCGAAGCCATTGATCGCTGGCTAGCTACCGATGGCCTCATCGCCCAAGATTCAGATGAAAATGACGACGAGGAAGAAGAGCAGGAACCAGACGAGCCAGACGAGCAAGAGGAAGAAGAAGAGGAGGACGGTGAGGACGAAAGCGACGGCTACTCGGAGTGAACGTCACCTTGCTCAGGAAACTAAACATATTTGGTGCTACGGTCAGGCTTCCGGTCAGAACTGTGGTTCGTCTCATTGCCTCCGTGTTCCGTGAATGGAGGTCCCGCTTTACGCATCCCACCCAGTGTCCACCTTGCCGGTTTGAATCAACTGCTCGTTGCGCAGGTAGTCCAGATATCTCTCAATGCTTTTTTGGTCCCGGTGGCGCAGCTGTTCACGGATCGTTGCCAAGTCGTACTGGCCGTTCCGGAGACGATTCGTCGCAAACGTGGAACGGAACGACTTGATCTTCCACTTGCCCTCATCCAATCCGGCTCGCTTCGCGACGAGTTTGCATTGGTCCAGCAGCTTGCTGTTGACCCGGCCCTCACGTGTCGGAAATACCAGACTGTGCTTGCTACCTTGCTTGAGTCTCTCCAATCGCGGAATCAGATCGGCAGGAATGGCCACCTTGCCTTCACTTCCGTGCTTGGGTCCCCAAACCTTCTTAGTATCACCGTCCTGAACACGCTTTTGACGAATGATGACCTCGCGGCGCGTCAGGTCAATGTCAGCCCATTCCAAGTGCGCGAGTTCTTTGTTGCGCAGGCCGCATTTGTAATACAGCTGGAAGAGCACAAACTGACGCTCATCGCAGGCCGCAAAGAATTTCTTTAGTTCTTCCGCAGAATAGACTTCAATTTTCGGCTTGCGGTTCAGAACTGCCTTGAACTCGGTCGTTTTCACGAGTCCCGATCCGTGCGGAAGTTTCATCACGGTCTTGTAAAATTTGTTGACCCGAATGACCTTCCATACCGCCGTCAACTCGTCGTTGCCCTTCTTGACCAGATGATCCTTCCACCTGAGCAGTTGAGCGCGAGTGATCTCATCAACGTAATTGGCCGCAGTCCAAGTTTCAAATTCACTGAGGGCGTGACGGTGTCCTTTCACCGTTTTTGCGTTGTTGCTCATCTCGTCCAGGTAGCCATAAATGGCAGCAGAAAGGCTGAGGCGTCCGTCGGCCGGAGTTTCTTCTTTGACTCGCTCGGGGTGCTGTAACTCCCAAGCCTTGGCCTCGGCAGCAGCGATAGCGTGCTCCAGATTTGGGGGCTTGCCTAGCGATTTCACGCCTTTCACTTGTTTCCAACGCTGGCGAGGACGTCTGTCCACTCCTTGATACCAACGGATGTAGAAATCTCCATGCCGATTGTGCTTCAAGTAAAGAGAACCGTCCGGTCGCCGCGGAGGGATTTCCACAGGCGCCCAGCGGGACTGGTTGCCCTTTTTAACGCTCTCGTAGACACTGACAGCCCGATTAGCCATAGCGCCCCCAACGCCACTCATTATAGCTTATTTTAGTAGGAGGGTTAGTAGGCAACGTTAACGACAGCGAAGGAAAGACTTTATTAACAAGGCTTTCATGAAGTCTTGGTAGCGCTACCGGGAATCGAACCCGGGTTTGAAGATTGAGAATCTTCCGTCCTAACCCCTAGACGATAGCGCCCCTCGGAAAGGCTTCTGCATTATAACAAATCGCCAGCGTTTATAAGCGTTTCGGCACTCGGGCACTGATCTAAAACTAGATCAGTACCGCGTCTCGCGCTTCTGGCTGCATAGTCCACGAAAACTCCTCATTGAGAGCGGCTTTAGCAAGGGGTTGACAACTCTGGTTCCCGCGTAGCAGAATCTCATTTGTAGGCGAATAAAAAGCGAAAGTAACTCCTGCCCTGTACTCGCTCCGCCCACCTGAGGTCCTTATGCCGTCGGTTGCCACGCTTCGTGCCCGCATCGAGTCTTCGCTGGGCGAGCACCTCACCTCCACGTTGTTGCTGCGCGAGCGCGCCGCGCCGCTGATGGTCTCAACCGGGGTGGCGGCGCTCGATGCGCTCACCGGAGGTTTGCCGCAGGGAGCGCTCAGCGAAATTGCCGGGCCGGCTTCTTCGGGACGCACCGGAGTGATGCTGGCGGCGCTGGCGCAAGCCACTGGCCGGCGGGAGGTGTGCGCGCTAGTGGACGCCAGCGACAGCTTCGATCCCGCTTCGGCGGCGTCGGCTGGCGTGGATCTTGAGCGTCTGCTGTGGGTGCGTTGCAGTGAGCGCTCCAGTTTGCCATCGCATAAAGACCATCCACCACGGGCTGCGCTTGGCCGCCTTGAACAAGTGCTGAAGGTGACGGACCTGCTGCTGCAAGGCGGTGGCTTTGGCATGGTGGTGCTCGATCTTGGCGATATTCCCGCTGAAAGTGCGCGGCGCGTGCCGCTAACCTCGTGGTTTCGTTTTCGCCGCGCCGTGGAACCTACGGCGACGGTGCTGTTGCTCATCGAACAAGAGCCCTGCGCAAAGACCTGCGCTTCCCTGGTCGTGCGCTTGGAACGTAAAGCAGTATGCACCCGCGATGCAGTGGCAGCCCCCGCGCGCATTGGACCGGGAGGCTGGCAAATTGTGCCGCACAGCGGCCCTGGCATTCCTGAAAACAATGTTGTGAGCCATGCCGCGTTATTGCAGGGATTGCAATTGCGGGCCGAAGTGGTGCGCTGCTCCAATCCCCCAGCCCGCCACAGCGGGGCGCTCGATGGAGGCCCCGGCGCGCCCCGCAAACCCGCGCAGCCAGCCGACGCCAACTTTGAATTGCGCGCTGCGTGGTGATTCTTCAACTTTCGACTTCGAGGCTTGGATGTTTGCTTGTATCTACATTCCCGATTTTCCAGTGGAGGCCATCGTCCGCGTGGAGCCTTGGTTGCGCGAACAAGCGGTGGCTGTGCTGGAAGGCAAACCTCCACTGGTTCGTGTAGTGGCGCTCAATGAAAAAGCCCGCTGCCTGGGAATGGAAGTGGGCATGACCAAACTGCAGGCCGCTGTCTTCTCAGCGCCTGCAAATGCAGAAGTGACCCATCCCAGCGAAGCCAGGGTCAAAAATTCCAAAGCTACGCAGATTGAGCTTTCTTCCCGGCGCGCGAGAAGCCGCCCGCAGCCTGGTTCCGCGATTTTGCGCCAGCGCTCGGCCGAGCAGGAGAACTCGGCCCATGCGGCGCTGCTCGACGTCGCCCATGCTTTTACGCCGCGCGTGGAAGACACCGCGCGCGACACGTTGCTGCTTGACCTGGCCGGGCTGGAACGGCTCTACGGCGCGCCTGCAACTACGGCGCGCGATCTGGCGTCGCGGGTAAACGCGATTGCGCTGGGGGCAAACATCGCGCTGGCCGCCAATCCTGAAGCGGCCTTGCATGCTGCGCGGGGATTCAGCGGGACTACCGTGCTCCCCGCCGGAGAAGAAGCGCACCGTCTGGGAGTGCTGCCGTTGCAGGTGCTGCTGGATGCATTCGATATCCCGCTGAACAACGGTCCGGCTTCCGATCGCGAATGCGAGAAGCTGGGTGAACAAATGCTCGACACGCTGGAACGATGGGGCGTACGCGATTTCCGCACCTTGGCGCTGCTGCCTGAACATGCGCTGGCTTCACGGCTGGGGGAGGCGGGCACGCGTTTGCAGCGCCTGGCCCAGGGAGCGGGCACGCGCACGCTGGCGTTGTGCGAGCCAGTTACTCATTTTGAAGAGGCGATGGAGTTGGAATCTCCGGTTGAAACGCTGGAGCCGCTGTCGTTCGTCTTGAACCGGCTTTTGGAGCAACTATGTGTCCGGCTGGAAGCCCGGGCCCTGGCTGTGCAGGAATTGCATTTGCGTTTACAACTGGAACGGCGAGTCGCCGATGAGGAGACAACCACTGCGCAGGAATTAGCCGGCGCTTCGTCCCACATTGTGGGAGATAGAAACACTGCGGAGCACAGTTTGCGCTTGCCGGTGGCCATGCGCGATAGCAAAGTTTTTCTCAAGCTGTTGCAGTTGGAATTAGCGGCCTACCCGCCAGGCGCTCCCATCACCAAAGTATGGATCGCAGCCGAGCCGGCGCCTCCCCGTTCGGCGCAGCACGGGCTTTTTCTGCCCATTACTCCCGAAGCGGAGAAGTTGGAAATTACGCTGGCCCGGATCGGTGGCATCGTGGGCGAGCGGCGGGCGGGAATCGCGCGTCTGCTGGATACCCACCGGCAGGACGGCTTTGCGATGAATCATTTTGTGGCAGCAGAAGAGCCGAGGCAGGTGGTAGCTCCCACAATGTCAGATACCAAGGAGCCGGCACGATTGGCTTTGCGCATGTTTCGCCCGCCGTGGCAGCTGCAGGTCAAGCTGGCAGAAGGACGCCCAGTGGCTTTGACGGCCGGGACGAAACCAGCCCGTCGAGGAGAACTGCAAGGAAAAGTTCTGTGGTCGGCAGGACCGTGGCGCTCCTCCGGGGATTGGTGGACGGAGAACGCGAAAGAGGAAAGCGCAAACAAAGACCCAGCGTGTCCCTGGCACCGTGAAGAATGGGATGTAGCGCTGGCTAATGGAACCAGCGGCAGTGTGGCCCTCTATTGTATTTACCGCGATCTGGCGAGTGGAAAGTGGTTTGCGGAGGCGAGCTATGACTGATGTGAGCAATTAGCAATCAGCAATCAGCAATTAGCATTCAGCATTCAGCATTCAGCAAATGCTTAGATTCGTATGCTGCAGCTTCAGTAGTCAGACTTGTATCAGGGCACGACTTCCAGTCGTACCGTGGCTGCGGGCCAAGATAAACGGCTTTAGCCGCTGAAAACAGGGGCTAAAGCCCAATCGAGAAGGGAGTCTCTTCGGCACGGCTAAAGCCGTGCCCTGATACAAATCGCACCCACAAATCGTAGCTCACACAAATCGCAGTCCACAAATCGCAACCCACGTCATTTATGAGACGGGCTGTAGAGAGGAACCATTGATCTAATCTGGACCGCCACTGGCAACTGGCCACTGACAACTGATTTTCGCAACTGACAACTGTCAACTGGCTACTGGTGTACCTCGAACTCCACGCTCGCTCGGCCTTCAGCTTTCTCGAAGGAGCTTCGGTTCCCGAGGAACTGGCCGAGGTGTGCGCCGCGCACCAGATGCCGGCAATGGCATTGCTTGATCGCGATGGAGTGTACGGCGCGCCGCGCTTTCATCTGGCGGCGAAGAAACTCAACCTCAAGGCGCACATTGGGGCAGAGATCACTTCCCTGCTGCCATCCTGCCCTAAGACCGGCGAACCTGCGACTCCGCGCGTGCCATTATTGTGCGCCTCGCGGGAAGGCTATCAGAACCTCTGTCGCCTGGTGACTCGCATGAAGTTGCGTGCGCCAAAGTATCCGGCTGCGCTGCCTCGCCGCGCGAAAGCGGTATTCGATGACGACTTGGTTCTTGGTTCACAAGCCATCGCTTCCCTCGAAGATCTCACTGAATATGCGACTGGATTGATTTGCCTGACCGGCGGTGACGAAGGGCCACTGGCGCATGCGCTAGGCATCGGCGGGATGGAAGCTGGCCGCAGCACACTTGAACAATTGATCGCGATCTATGGACGCGAGAATGTTTACGTCGAACTGCAACGCCACTATAACCGCGCGCAAGAGGCCCGCAACCAGGCAGCGATTGAACTCGCGCACAGCCTGGGCTTGCCGTTGCTGGCCACGCAAGGTGCGCAATATGCCAAGCCGGAAGAGCGCCAGGTCCTGGATGTCTTCACCTGCATTCGCAACCATCGCACGCTCGATACGGCCGGCCGTCTGCTGGCGCGCAACAGCGAGCGCTATATCAAGACGCCGCAGGAGATGCTTCGTCTCTTCGCCGATCTGCCCGAGGCCACCGCGAACACCTTGGAGCTGTCGTCGCGCCTTGCATTCACGCTGAACGATTTGGGCTATCAGTTTCCGCGCTATCCCGTGCCCGAAGGCGAAACCATGGACTCGTTTCTGCGGACGCGCACCATGGAAGGCGCACGCGACCGCTATCTCCGCCCCGGACAAAGCGAACTGTGGCAGCGCGCGCAACGCCAGATCGAGCGCGAACTCGCGCTCATCAAGAAGCTCGATCTGGCGGGTTACTTCCTCATCGTGTGGGACATTGTGCGCTTCTGCCGCGAGCAGGGCATCCTGGTGCAAGGCCGAGGATCGGCGGCCAACAGCGCAGTTTGTTATTCCCTCGGCATCACCGCAGTCGATCCGGTTGGCATGGACCTGCTGTTCGAGCGCTTCCTGTCGGAGGAACGCGGCGAATGGCCCGACATCGATCTCGACCTGCCCAGCGGCGATCAGCGCGAGCGTGCCATACAGTACGTCTATCAACGCTATGGCAAACTCGGCGCTGCCATGACGGCCAATGTCATCACCTATCGCGGACGTTCGGCGGCGCGCGAAGTTGGCAAGGCGCTGGGTTTTGATGGCGAATCGCTGGACCGTCTCTCCGGGCTGGTGAGTTCCTGGGAATACAAGGACCCGGATGACACGCTGGAACGGCAGTTTCGCGATGCCGGCTTTGACCTGCGGCATCCGCGCATGCGCAAATTTTTCGAGCTTTGCCTGGCGGTACAAGACCTGCCCCGGCACTTGGGACAGCATTCGGGCGGCATGGTGATTTGCCAGGGACAGCTCGATGCGGTGGTCCCGCTGGAGCCTGCGACCATGCCCGGCCGGGTGGTGGTGCAGTGGGACAAGGAAGATTGTGCCGACCTCGGCATCATCAAAGTTGACCTGCTGGGGCTGGGGATGATGGCCGTGCTGGAAGATTCCATCAACCTGATCCGCAATCACTACGAAGAAGAAGTTGATCTGGGAAAGTTGCCGCCCGACGATCCCACAGTGTATGACAAGCTGCAAAAGGCCGACACGGTAGGCATGTTTCAGATCGAGAGCCGAGCGCAGATGTCGTGCCTGCCGCGCCTGCATCCCACGCGCTTCTACGACATTGTGGTACAAGTCGCCATCATCCGTCCCGGACCCATCGTCGGACAGATGGTCAACCCTTTTTTGCAACGACGGCAGGGGCGGCAGGCCGTTGTCTATCCGCACCCCTCGCTGCAGCCGGTGCTGGAACGCACGCTGGGGGTGCCGCTCTTTCAAGAGCAACTGCTGCGCATGGCGATGATTGCCGCCGGCTTCAGCGGCGGCGAAGCGGAGGAATTGCGGCGCGCCTTCGGCTTCAAGCGCAGCGAGCTGCGCATGCGCGATATCGAGGTCAAGCTGCGCGCGGGCATGGATCGTAATGGCATCCCGCCGGAAGCGCAGGAGCAGATCATCCTTTCGATTACTTCGTTCGCGCTCTACGGATTTCCCGAGTCGCACGCCGCCAGCTTCGCGCTGATCGCCTACGCCAGCGCCTATCTCAAGTGCCATTACCTGGCAGCTTTTACGGCGGCGCTGCTGAACAATCAGCCCATGGGGTTCTATCATCCTTCGACCATCGTGAAAGACGCGCAGCGGCACGGGCTGCGAGTGAAGCCGGTGGACATTGCGCGGTCGGAGTGGCTGTGCACGTTGGAAGACGAAAGGTGGAAGGGCACGGCTTTAGCCGTGCCGCAAGAGCAAAGCGAGAAGTGGGCTTTAGCCCCGGAGGCCACAATCGCATTCACCGGGGCTAAAGCCCAAAATCATGAGAAGACGACAGTCGCCGGGCTAAAGCCCGGCGCTTCCACCGCGCTGCGCATGGGATTTCGTTATGCCAAAGGATTGCCGAAAGAGGCGGCACAAGCCATGGTGCGCGAGCGCACTAAGCGGCCCTTTGCATCCATTGTGGACCTTGCGCATCGCGTGCCCGAATTGCGCCGCAAGGAACTGGTGCTGCTGGCTTCGATTGGCGCGCTCAATTCGATTGGCTGCACAAAAGAGGAAGATGCGCTGGCAAATCTTGGTTCAGCGCGCAAAGTTGGATCCAGGCAGCGACTGCATCGCCGCGATGCGCTGTGGCAGGTGGAGCGCGCTGTGCGTTTTGCCGGCCCGCTCCTGGAAGGGATTCCAGAGAGCGATACGGCTTCGCCACTTGCGCCCATGACGCCCGAGGAGCGGCTGGTCGCCGACTTCCGCGGCGCCGGGCTTACGGTCGGCCCTCATCCCATGGCGTATCGCAGAGCAGCGCTACGCCGGGCGCGAGTGCTGTCGGCGCGGGAGTTGACGCAGGTTGTACACGGCCATTACGTACGGACGGCGGGATGCGTGATCGCGCGACAGAGGCCGGGCACGGCCAAGGGCTTCGTCTTTCTTAGTCTGGAAGATGAAACCGGAATCAGCAATGCGATCATCTCGCCCGATGTGATGGAGCAGAACCGCATCATGATTCAGTCGGAAAAGTTTCTGCTGCTGGAAGGCGTACTGCAAAATCAGGAGGGCGTGATTTCAGTGAAGGTCAATCGTATTGCGCCCATGCGCGAAATCTACGCCGCCGAGACGGTGGATGTTACCGACGCCGAAGTGCGCTCGCATGATTTTCATTGATCGGCTATGCGGGATCGAACAATCAGTCACTTACTCTGGGCCCCGCCTTTTGCTCCGGATACTCATACACCCCGCGCCCGGCCTTGCGGCCCAGGCGTCCGGCCTTGACGTACTGCACCAGCAGCGGCGCCGGACGATACTTTTCGCCCAAACTTTTATGCAGGTATTCGAGGATGTGCAGGCGAGTATCGAGCCCGACGAGATCGACCATCTCGAATGGGCCCATAGGATGATTCAAGCCAAGCTTGAGCGCTTTGTCGATGTCGTGCGCGGAAGCAACGCCTTCCTGCAACATGTAGAACGCTTCGTTGCCGATCATGGCATTGATGCGGCTGGTAATGAAGCCCGGCGATTCCTTGATGGCCACAACCTCTTTCCCCATGCGCTTGCCCACATCCACCGCAGCCGCTAGCGTGTCGTCATCGGTTTCCAGGGCGCGCACCACCTCCAGCAGCTTCATCTTGTGCACGGGATTGAAGAAGTGCATGCCCACACATTTCGGGGCGCGATAGGTCACCGAGGAAATTTCCGTGACGCTGAGCGACGACGTGTTGGAGGCCAGGATCGTGCCCGGCCGGCTGACCTTATCGAGCAGGGTAAAGATCTCGATCTTCGATTCCATCTCCTCGGGCACCGCCTCGATCACCAAGTCAGCTTGGCGGGCCGCCTGTTCCACCGACGAGGCGTATTCCAGCCGGTCAAAAGCTTCGTCGGCGGCGCCCTTGGTAACTTTCCCGATTTCCACCGCCTTGTCGAGGTTGGCGCGAATCTCGGTCTCGGCCTTGCGCAGTGCGGTGGGGAGAATATCTTCCAGGATGGTGCGATAGCCGCCCAGCGCCGCGGCGTGAGCGATACCGCGGCCCATAATGCCGGCGCCAATCACGGCGATGGTGCGGACCTCGGCCATCGCCTACTCTCCCTTTTCCAGTTGCGCGATGACGTTCATAAAATTGGGATCGGCCTGGCGCATGTAGTCGGCCAAGCGCTTCTTCTCTTCGCCGTTGAGCAGATAAAAGCTGCTGTTGATGCGGCGCAGCGTCGCTGCAATATCGTCCACGAAGTTCATCATGCGAATCAGTTCACCAGTGGCGGCCATACCAATCCTTTCAAAACCGGTAGTAAAGTGGAGGAATGATGCGTTTTGGTCCGGGCCGGCGGCCCAAGACCCTTCAAGATTTGTCATCCCGAGCGCAGCGAGGGACCTGCTTTTTGCTGGTCCACCGAAAAGCAGATTCCTCGCGCCTAAACCCTGGCGCTCGTAATGACAATTCACTCTACGTGGCCGGTCCCCTGTCGTAATGCGTCACGATAATTTGCGACGGTCAATAGAGGCGCGCCCTTCAACGGCAAAGACCGGGCAAACTCTTATTCTCGCCGCCACCCGCAATTAAGTAAAGGAGGGGAGCAAGGATGCCAGCACCGCCCGCGGCCTGGAATGATTTGGTATTGGCGCCACCGGAGGTGATGATTTCTTGGCTACGCAATATCCTTACGGCCCGAAGTGCTGATTGCGCTGGAGCGGTTCCCGCTATGCCGCGAAATCTTCGCTCACTTTCCCGCCGCTCTTTTCCGCGTGCGCTGAGGGCTGTTTCACGCATTCGTCGCGGTCGGTGACTTCGACGAGGGCAGCCAGCTTTTCTGCCAGTGGCGCGGTCAACGCGCCGCGCCGCAATCGCCAAGACCAGTTGCCGGCCGTCTGGCTGGGAACATTCATGCGCGCATCGCTGTCGAGCCCCAGCACGTCCTGAACGGGAATCACGCTCTGGTTTGCCACGGAAGCCAGCGCCGCTCGAATGAACGCCCAATGCACTCCATCTTCCCCAATTCCCAGGTAGGCGGACGCCGCTGCTTTTTCCTCTGCGGTCGCGCCCGAGTTCCACCAGCCCACGGTGGTGTCGTTGTCGTGCGTGCCGGTGTACACCACGGCATCGGGCTCGAACCGGTGGGGCAGATAGATGTGGGCGCCGCGATTTCCGAAGCCGAACTGCATGACCTTCATCCCCGGTATTTTCAGGTTCTTGCGCAGATCGTGCACTTCACGGGTGATATAGCCCAGATCTTCGGCAATGAAAGGTAACTTGCCCAGCGCGCTCTTGAGCGCTCTGAACAGGCTGGCATTCGGGCCCGCCACCCAACGGCCATGGACCGCAGTGGGCTCGTCGGCGGGAATTTCCCAGCACGATTCAAAGCCGCGGAAGTGATCGAGGCGCACGATATCGCACGTCTCAATCGCCCAGCGCATGCGCTTGATCCACCAACTGTAGCCGCGAGAGCGGAGCGCATCCCAGTCGTACAGGGGATTGCCCCAGCGCTGCCCGGTTTCGCTGAAGGCGTCAGGAGGCACGCCGGCCACCACCTCGGGTGACAGGTCCGGCTTCAGGCGGAAAATTTCGGGGTGAGTCCAGACGTCGGCACAGTCGTAGCTGACGAAGATTGCGACATCGCCGATGACCCGAATACCGCGCTCGCGGCAATAGCAACGCAAAGCCGCCCACTGCTCGAAGAACGCGAACTGCAGGAAGCGCTCCTGATCAAGCCGCTCGCGCAACTCGGTGTGCAGTTTCGCCATGGCATCGGGGCGGCGGCGAACGATTTCCTCCGGCCAGCTATTCCAGGGCTGATCGCCGTAGCGTTCCCGCAGGCTGCTAAACAGCACGTAGTCTTCCAGCCACCAATGGTTGTCGCGGCAGAAGTGGTCGTAGCGCTCCCGCGCTGCACCCGGCGCCGAGCGCAAGAAGTTTATGGCCGCCTCCCGCAAGAGGGGAAGCTTATGCTGGCGCACGCGGTCAAAATCCACGGGAGAATCCAGGCCGGAGGGGGCCCCGATTCGCTCACGATCAATGAGGCCGCGATCGGCGAGGCGTTCCAAGCTGATCATCAGGACATTGGCGGCGAATGCAGAGGTGCAGGAATACGGCGAGTTGCCGTATCCCACCGGTCCGAGCGGAAGAATTTGCCACAAGGTCTGTTTGGCGGCGGCAAGCCAATCGACAAACTCATACGCCGTGGGGCCCAGATCGCCGATACCATCGCGCGAAGGTAGCGAAGTGGGGTGCAACAGAATACCGGATGAGCGTTGCGAAAGCATGAGCAAGAGTTATGGCAATTTCACATCTGGTGCATCGGGTATGGGCCCACAGCCTGCGAAAAAAACGATGTTCGGGTAGTGCGGCGCTTCAGCTGGATTATTCATGAGCGCAAGTAGTTTTTTGATTGTCATCCTGAGCGACGAGGTCGCCGCGGCGACCGAGGAGTGGAAGGAACCCTTTGGCCGCCGGCAATCTCAAAACTTGTTGCTGCGCCATGCGGCCACACTGTGGTTTCTCGCAGCTATAGGGGCCCTTCGACTCGCGGCAAAAGCGGCCGCTCGCTCAGGGTGACACTACATAAAGATTTCTTCCGCAGCCTGTTTCCGGCGTGAATTGCCGTCCGCCGGGCTGCGCTACGTCCCTTCGGAAAGGCTGGACAGACGCTCCATCTCCGCCTTATTGATTTTGATCTTGCCTTCCTTCTCCAGCCGATCACGCAGGCCTTGCACGTAGAGTCCTTCAAACTCGGAGCGCTTCTGTTCCAGCAGCGTCTCCTTGGCCTTGTCCCAGTTCTGCTTCACTTCTTCCGGCGAAGGCTTTTGAACTTCCAGCACGCTCAGCACGACTCCGTTCGCACCGCCCTGAAGAGGACCGCTGATCTCGCCGGGCTTCATGCTGAAGGCGACGGCGGCAGCGCCATTCATGGGGCCGATTTCGGGCACTTGCGCATTGCTATCCACCAGATCGCTGGTCTTGAGCGTAGCCCCCAGCTCTTTGGCCGCCTTTTTCAGGTCGTGATCGGCGTGGGCGCGGTCGGAAAGCTCCTGCGTCTTTTGCGCCAGCAGAGCTTGCGCACGTTGCTGCCTAAACTGCTGCTCCACCTGTGCCTTGATCTGTTCAAACGCCGGCGTTTGCGGGGGCTGAATGTCGGTCACCTGGTAGATGGCATACCCCTGCGACGTCGGCGCCGTGGCAGGAGGGTCATTTTTCCTGGCGGCGAACAGCGCGCTGACTAAATCCTTCGCGTTGCCAACGCCGGGAACAGGATCGGTTTGCGCAATGAAATCCGTCGTGATCACCAGCAGTCCCTTTGCGCTGGCAGCCTTGTCTAAACCAGCCGTGCGGGCCAGCGTCTGCACGCTGTCGGCCAGTCTTTGCGCCTCGCCGGAGACCTGCTGCTGCTTAAGCAACGGCTCAATTTGCGATTTCACTTCGTCGAGCGGCTTCAACCTTGCCTGCTGTCTGGCCTCGACATGGATGATGTGGAAGCCATAGCTGGTGCGAATGACGCCAGTGGTCTGGCCCACCGGCGTAGTGAAGGCGGCCTGCTCGAACTCGGGAACTGTGCGGCCGCGCGTCAGGGGCGGCAGCAACCCGCCGTTCTGCGCGCTCCCCGGGTCTTCGGAGTACTTCTTGGCCAGGTCGGCAAAGTTGGCGCCGCTCTTCAGCTGCTTCGCAATGTCGTCCGCCTTCGCCCGCGCTGCCTCCACGCCCTTCTGATCGACCTTGCCGTTCTCATCCGGCGCCGGGGTCTTGATCAGGATGTGCCGCACGGTCACCGTCTCGGGAATGCGGTACTCGTCCTGGTGCTGGTTGTAGTACTGCTGCAACTGGGCTTGGCTGATCGAAACCTTGTCCGCCAGTTTGGCGGTGCCGATCAGGATGTAGCGCGCCTTACGCTTTTCGGGAATGGAATTCGCGTACTGCTGCTTGTTCTGCTCGTAGAAGGCCTTCAGCTCGGCATCGGTCGGCTTGATCTGTTTCTTCATGTCGTCCAGCGTCAGCACGGCGTAGTCGAACTTCACCTTCACGCCTTGCTTCTGCACTTGCTCGGCGACATCTTTGTCGCTGACGGAGACTACGCCGTTTACCAGCGCCAGCAGTTTTCGCTGCGCGATCTCAGCCTTCACCTCTTGCTCGAACTGCTGCACGCCCATATTGAACTGGTTCTGAATGAAATCCTGATAAGCCTGCTGGCCGATGAAGGTCCCTCCCGGAAATATCATCTGCCCCATCTGCCCCTGGTGCAGGTAAACACGCAGCTCGTCATCGCTGACGCTCAGGCCCATGCGATCGGCTTCATACACCAGCGCCTTCTGCGTGATCATGCCTTGCGCGGCCCGCTGCATCAGATAGGGCATGATGGCGGGGGGAATGTTTCCCTTGAACTGCTGGCGGCCGATGAGGCGGGCCTGCTCCGATACTTCCTGCAGGCTGACCTCCTGATTGCCAACCTTGGCCAATATCCCCGATTGGGTGACGCCGCCGCCAAGCAGGTCGTTGAGGAAGCCGCCACCGGGAATGAGGGTGATCACCATCATCACGCAGATGACGAGAAGGATGCCGCCCAGCACAATTTTCTTGATGGGGCCGGGGGTCTGCAGAAATCGAATCATGCTTTTAGGAACTCCAGAAGGTTAGCTGAATCTTTCGATTATAAACCAGCGCGCAGGTGCGGCGCAGGTTCTCGGCCTGCGGCCACTCAGCGCAGAAACGAACCAGCCCGGCAACCGCCAGATGCCATCTGACTCCACTCGCTGGCGGAAATTCCCCGAACAAGGACAAGCGCTTTCCAAGCCCCATATCGGATGTGGTGTAATGGAACGAGTTTAGTATGCCGAAATCGTCATCAGGGGTGCGACGGCGCGTGCTTGCCTTCAAGCGCCGGCTTCGCGAATTAAAGATGATCGCCAAAGGGCTGGCCTCCACCGACCACCCGGTGATGGCCCATATCATCCCCATTCGCCGCTGCAATCTCGCCTGTGAGTATTGCAACGAGTACGACGATTTTTCCAAGCCGGTTGCTCTCGACATCATGAAGCACCGCGTCGATCAACTGGCGCGCCTGGGCACCACCATTGTCACGCTCAGCGGGGGCGAGCCTTTGCTGCACCCGCAGCTCGACGAGATCATCGCGCACATCCGCACCTATCCCATACTGTCGGGCTTGATCACCAACGGTTATCTGCTCACCGCGGACCGCATTCAGCGCCTGAACCGCGCCGGCCTTGACCATCTGCAGATCAGCATCGACAACGTGATGCCCGATGACGTCTCCAAGAAGTCGCTGAAGGTACTGGATAAGAAGTTGCAGCTGCTCGCCGAACATGCCGACTTTCACGTCAACATCAACTCGGTGGTGGGCGCGGGCACGCATAATCCACACGATGCGCTGGTGGTGGGCCGCCGCGCCGTGCAGCTCGGCTTCACTTCCACCATCGGCATTATCCATGATGGCGACGGACAGCTCCAGCCGCTCAATGAGATCGAGCGCGAAGTGTTCCTGAAGATGAAGGCACTGGAGAAGCACCACTACGCGCGCTTCAACTGGTTCCAGAACAACATCGCCAACGGCAAGCCGAACCAGTGGCGTTGCCGCGCCGGAGCGCGCTATCTCTACATTTGCGAGGACGGGTTGGTGCACTACTGTTCGCAGCAGCGCGGCTATCCCGCTGTCCCGCTGGAGCACTATTCGGTTGCCGACATCCGGCGCGAGTTCCTCACGGAAAAGAGTTGCGCCCCACACTGCACCGTCTCCTGCGTGCATCAGGTGTCGTATATGGATTTCTGGCGAGCGCCCCAAACCCTTCAGACTCCGCGGCCGTCGGTGGATACCGGCCAGTTAGTGCAGATCGAATAAACCCGCTTTGCCGAGTGGTGCGGCCGAACGGCTCCAGTCGCTTGCCACCCTCTCGTTGACGTTGTCTTTGCCTCTCCTCGCTTCCTTTCCAAAAATATTATTTCCACCTACTTTTTATTTCCCGGAAGCGCTATTCTGTGAGGCTTGTTCCGGACGAAGAATCCCGCATCGGCGAAAGGGTTTGTGAGGGTACGGGTTTTCTATCACGATAAATGTTTTGACGGCGCATGTTCGGCGGCGCTGTTTGCGCGTTTCTACCGCGAGCGCATCCGCGACGCCGAATTCGAATATGTGGGGCTGGTGCATCGCGCGGGCGCGCTGTTCAACGAAGACGATTTCACCGGCGACGAAAACGCAATTGTCGATTTCAAATACTCGCCGTCGCCCCGTATCACCTGGTGGTTCGACCATCACCAGAGTGCCTTCTTGACGCCGGAGGATGCCTCCCATTTCGAGCAGGAGCTGAGCAACACCAAGTTCTACGATCCCGATTTCCGCTCCTGCACAAAGTTCATCGCTTCCGTGACCGAGAATCGCTTCGGCTTTAATCCGGCGCCGGTGGCGGAGTTGATCGAGTGGGCCGACATCATCGATGGGGCCCTCTACAGCGATCCGCAGGCGGCCATCGACATGAAAGAGCCGGCGATGAAGCTGACCATGGTGATCGAGTCGAACCAGGACCCAGAGTTCATTCCCACCCTAATCCCGATGCTGGCTTACCGGTCGCTGGCGGAAATTGTCGCCGCGCCGATGATCGCCGAGCGCATTCCGGCGCTGACGGAACGGCACCTACAGTCGATCGATATTTTGCGCGAGCGTGCCCAGTGCAAGAACGGAACCATCTTCTTCGACGTAACCGACCACGAGCTTGAGGGCTACAGCAAATTCGTGCCCTATTATTTGCACCCCAATTGTGTTTACAGCGTGGGACTGAGCAAGAGCAGCTTCCGGACCAAGGTGTCCGTGGGCTCCAATCCGTGGTCGAAGGTCGAGCCGATGGAGAACCTGGCCAAGATTTGCGAGCGCTACGGCGGGGGCGGGCACGCGCGCGTGGGGGCGATCTCGTTTCCGCCGGGGAAGCTGGAAGAGGCGCGCAGAGCGGCGCAGGAGATCGTCGCCGAACTACGGGCCAGTTACCGGAAGCATTCGTAAATGATGGTGTGAGGCCGGGACGACGCCTGGGCCAAGTTGAGACGGCGGGCCGGCGATATCGAGCAGCGTTGCTGTGCGCTTCCTAATCGAAAATCCACGAAATGTTTACATCTTGTTGACAACCTCGAAAATCTGCACGCATAACCTTGTCTCAGCAGAACACGACGGGCGGATGGGGGTTCGACAAACACATCTGTCGGGGCAATGCAGAAGGGTTTGTCCGTCCGCCCTTTGTCCTGCCTGCCGCTTCCGCCCCGTTATCGGCTTTCGTCGCTTGCCACGGCCAACGTCGTTATAGGCAGGATGCCACTCTAATGGCCGAGTACCCGAGCGCTAATCGCTGCCTACGCCAGCAACCTCGCCGCCTCTTTGGCGAAGTAGGTCAGCACAATGGATGCGCCGGCGCGCTCGATGCACAGCAGCGACTCCATCATGACGCGCTCGTAGTCAATCCAGCCGTTGAGCGCGGCGGCCTTGATCATGGCGTACTCGCCGCTCACCTGGTAGGCCGCCAGCGGCACATCGAAACGCAGCCGCGCCTCGTGCAGCACGTCGAGGTAGGGCATGGCCGGCTTCACCATGATGATGTCGGCGCCTTCCTCGAGGTCGAGCTCGATCTCGCGCATGGCCTCGCGCAGGTTGGCGGGGTCCATCTGGTAAGAGCGGCGATCGCCGAAGTGCGGCGCCGAATCGGCGGCTTCGCGAAACGGCCCGTAGAAGCCGCTGGCGAACTTCGCCGCATACGAAAGAATGGGAATGTTCTGATAGCCGGCGGCATCGAGCGCGGTGCGGATGGCGTCCACCCGGCCGTCCATCATGTCGGAGGGCGCGATGATGTCCATGCCCGCCTTGGCCTGCGCGACCGCGGTGCGAGCCAGCAGCTCAAGCGTGGGATCGTTGAGGATCTCGTAATCCTCGGCCGCCAAGGTGGCGACGGCCGGAGCGATAGCCAGCGCAGTTGCCGTAGCGGCGGCGCCCGACTTAGGGAAGCGAATCGCGATCGGTTTCTTGCCTTGCGCCTTCAATTCGGACATGAACTCGGCCACCTCTTTGCTGGCGTCCGTATCCTGGCCGGCCACGATGCCGCAGTGGCCGTGCGACATGTATTCGCACAGGCACACATCGCCCATCAGCAGCAGGCCGGGAACTTCGCGCTTGATGGCGCGTGTCGCCCTCTGCACGATGCCATGGTCGGACCAGGCGTCGGTGGCAACCTCGTCCTTCGACTCCGGCAGCCCGAAGAGGATGACGCTGGGGATGCCCAGCGATTTCACCTCGGCACACTCCTTCACCACTTCATCCACCGAAAGATTGAAGACGCCGGGCATGGAGCGTACTTCCTTGCGCACGCCCTCGCCCGGGCAGACGAACAGCGGATAGACGAAGCCTTCGGGGCTGAGCCGGGTTTCGCGGACAAATGAGCGCATCGCTTCGGTGCGACGCAGGCGGCGTGGACGATCGGTTGGGAATGGCATAACAGAAAAATTTTAGCACCGCCAGAGTGGCACAGAAGCGCGAAAATTGCAGGCAAAAAGAATTCGCGGATTTGTGATGGGAACCACTGCACCCTGCCAGCGATTATCGCTGCCTAAGCCGGCTTGGGCAGCTCCAGAGTGCGTACCTCGCAGGAGAGACCGTAGTTCACCCGGTACGGGACGGTTAGCGAAGCACCGTTGGCCAGGTAAAGGTGCTCGCCACTTCGCACCTTCCGCTTCCATACCACCTGATATAAGACCGACTGATTTGCCGCGACGGTGAAGTGCAGGGTCTGGCTTTCGGTGACCTTCTCGCCTATCTTATAGCCGGTCTGCCGCGTGATGTGCGCGGCTACATCCGCCTTGATGGCGGACATTACCTGCAGGTTGAGCGTGCCCGTCACCCCTGCGGTCACGTCCACGGACAACTCGTTGGTGGTCTCTTTCGAGACTTGCCTGTCGGTGGAAAAGGGGCTGCTGCCAAAGCGGTTGTCCAATGGATATTCCTCTTGGCCAACTACTTCCTCGCTCTCGGTGCAGCTCAATTCCTTTACAAACTGAATAGGAGCCATAGGAGCGGCCGGCGATGGCTGCGGGGTGGGGACGCCAGCTTCGGACGGGGAGCCCATCCCCTTCACATACTGGACGGCTGCGGCCGCCAATTGCTGCGGGCCAGAGACGCCGGTTTCGGGACTCGCGCCTAACTCCCTGCCATCCATGGACAGGACGAATTGCCCCAACATCCCGTAGCCGCGGTGCCCGAGCACGAATGAGTGCCCGTTCTGCTCGAAGCGGCGCAATTCACCGATCACGAGGAAGACAGGCACATTGCAGAGGACGCGGCCGTCCCACGTAATCGTCAGGTGGGCTGACAGGAAGCCACTTTTGATTTCGGCCTGAACCTGATGGGCCCCATCTTCCAGTTCCAGGCTCCAAGCTCCCGCCAATTCGAAAACACCCATTCGGTCCCCCCGCGAAGACTTCGCTCCCGCAGATTACAGCAGATTAGAGGAACTGTACCCACAATATGCAAAAATCCTCAATCGCCCGCCCCATTCTGCTCGCGAAAGAAGTACAGCATGTCGAGCGCAACGGGCCTCGCTTAACGCGCTTAGAAATTCCTGCCGTTCCCGCTCACGCTGGAGGCGCAAAAAGGCCGCGCTCCACGCGCGGCCCAGCTAAAGGCTGATAGCTGACAGTTACTTGATCGCCACCAGCTTATTCATCAGCTCGGAATAGTCCTTCTTCTCCACCCCGTGGACCTGGCGGTTGTACTCGTCCACCTTGGCCGAGTAATTCATGGAGCAGAACTTGGGACCGCACATGGAGCAGAATGCCGCCTCTTTGTAGTAGGCGTCGGGCAGCGTCTCATCGTGCATGGCGCGCGCGGTCTCGGGATCGAGCGACAGCGCAAACTGCTTGTCCCAGTCGAAGGTGTAGCGCGCGTAGCTGATCGCGTCATCGCGGTCGCGCGCTCCCGGCCGATGCCGCGCCACGTCGGCGGCATGCGCCGCAATCTTGTAGGCGATGATGCCGTCCTTCACGTCTTTGTCGTTGGGCAGGCCGAGATGCTCCTTCGGAGTGACGTAGCACAGCATGGCCGCGCCGTACCAGCCGATCATCGCGGCGCCAATGGCGGAGGTGATGTGGTCATAGCCGGGCGCGATGTCGATCACCAGAGGCCCCAGCGTGTAGAAGGGCGCACCGTAGCAGAGTTCGACTTCCTTCTCCACCTGCTCCTTGATCTGGTCGAGCGGAATGTGCCCAGGCCCCTCGATCATGACCTGCACATCGCGCTCCCAGGCCTTCTTGGTGAGCTCGCCCAGCGTCTTCAGTTCGGCGAATTGCGCTTCATCGCTGGCGTCGGCGATGCAGCCGGGGCGCAGACCGTCGCCCAAGGAGTAGCTCACATCGTGTTTGGCGAGAATTTTCGTAATGTCGTCGAAGCGCTCGTAGAGGAAGTTTTGTTTGTGGTGGTGGGCCATCCACTGCGCCAGGATTGCGCCGCCGCGGCTCACGATGCCGGTGATGCGCTTGGTGATCAGCGGCAGGTACTCCACCAGCACGCCCGCGTGGATGGTCATGTAATCCACGCCCTGTTCGGCCTGCTCCGCGATCACTTCAAGCATGACGTCGGCGTTGAGGTCTTCGATGCGTTTCACCCGCGACACGGCCTCGTAAATCGGCACCGTGCCGATCGGCACCGGCGAATGCCGCAAAATGGCCTCGCGAATCTCGTGAATGCCGCCGCCGGTCGAGAGGTCCATCACCGTGTCAGCGCCGTAATGGACCGAGGTGTGCAGCTTCTTCAGCTCTTCGTCCACGTTGCTGGTGACTGACGAATTGCCGATGTTGGAGTTGATCTTGCACCTCGACGCCACGCCGATGCACATCGGCTCCAGCTCGGGATGATTAACGTTGGCGGGAATGATCATGCGCCCGGCGGCAACTTCCTCGCGGATGAGTTCGGGCGCGAGCTGCTCGTGTTCGGCGACGAAAAGCATTTCTTCGGTAAGCAGGCCTTGGCGCGCAAAATGCATCTGCGACATGTTGCTGTCGCCGCTGCGCGCAGCCTCGTCGCGCCGCTTCGTGATCCACTCCGTCCGCGGTTTGGGCGCGCCCGCGCCATTATTTTTGCTGCCGTTGGTTGCACTCATGACTTCGGAATCCCCCAGAAAATGATTATACCGCCGGGAATCGAGCCGAGAATTCGGTGGTACAGGCGGACGGAATTCGCCGCCGTGTAGCGAACGGAAGACTCGGGAATGGCGCAGTTTGAAATGTAGAGGCCCTGAACGGCTTGGCGAATGGCGTAAACTGTGGGCATGAACGCAATCGACTTCGAATGCCCAGTCTGTGGTGCTAAACCCGGAGAAAGGTGTCACACCCTCACCGGCAAAGCAAATCCGGTATCCCACGCCCGGCGGAAACTGGCGGTTCTGGAGAGAGAACAAGCCGGCGAGCATGTCAGCCCGACGGCGGCGCCTATTGTGAGAGGAGCCAAAGACGATAAATAGCTCCCAGCCTGCGGGCAGTTCCCAAGGCTGACCGCATTGCTTGCTGTGCCCGATTCAAACCGGCGCCACTGCTGAAGATTCAGATGACTGCTCGTTTCTCCCATTCTTGCTTTACAATCTGTCGCACATGAAACTTCTGGCATTTGCCCTGCTCTCTTTCGCCCTGCAAGTCTGCTCGGCATCCACCGGGAAAGCACTGGCCACGCCAAGCGATTCCGTTCAGCCAGGCGAGCCGGTTCGGACGATAAGTGCAACCTGCCAAGCTGAGAACAGCGCGACAGGCGCCAATCGCGGCGAAACCCTGGTTGCTCAAAGCTCCGCGCCTTCGCTCGATAGCACCAGCAAGGGCCAGGCTGCCAGCGGGAACCGGGCTGGCGAGCCCACCCAAACCGTCAAGGTGAGCGAACTTCCTCCCCTGTCGATCGCCAAAGATTGGAGTGACCGCTCCTACTGGCTGTTCACGTTTTTCCTGGTGGCCGTCGGTGGGCTTCAGGTGTTTTTGTTGTGGGGGAATTTGCGGGCCATCGAGCGCCAAGCCAACCAGATGGAGCACCAGACGGGGATCCTGGAGAAGTCAGTTGCTCTGGCCGAGAAGAATGCGGAAACCGCCAGGCAGAACATAGAAATGTTCATCAGCCGCGAACGCGCCCACCTGCGCGTGGAAGTGATACCCCTGGAGTGGCCGCTGCAACCCGGCCCCGCAAAGCTGAAATACAAAGTCACACTTCATGGCGCGACGGAGGCCTACATTATGACTTCGTGCGCGCGGGCTGAGATCATGGATTCACTGGAACCGCAGGATGACGCCAAGTGGTGGCCGGCAATGAGCATCCCACAGGTCATCGGTCCCAATAACCGAGTGGTGGAAGCGGTCGCCGAAGGCATATATCCCAAGATGAATTTGGAACAACCCGACATCGATGCCATCGATGCGGGGAAGAAGTTCATTCATTTCCGCGGGTTCATCCGCTATGACGATGTGTTTGGAACGGAGCGAATGACGCGCTTCCGGCGGGCATGGGAAGTCTCGAATGCGCGCAACCCGGATGGCACCCGCTCGGCTCACTGGAGCAAACGCGGCAGTCCAAAGGACAATTCGGAAACGTAGCGGGGTTGCGCGCGCCTCGCTCTCCTGTGCAACAATACAGTCATGAAACGACCGTTTGCCGCATCGGTTTGGCGCGAAGAAAACTGGTACGTCTCGCAGTGCCTGGAAGTTGACATCGCCAGCCAAGGCGAAACCGAAGAAGAGGCGCTCAGCAACCTGAAGGAAGCGCTGGAACTTCACTTCGAACCTCCGCAAGCGACGCGTCCGCCTAAAGTCCGGACGATCGAGGTCGAGGTTGGCGCGGCTTAGTCCCCAATCGATCCCTAGGCAGGGCTAGACATCCGGGGACCTTCTTCTTCTCGACCAGTACAGCAGCATCCCTCCGCCGAACAGGATCGCGTTGAGCAGCAGAATCTTCGCGACTACGAAGAGCTTGTTTGGTTCGCTCGCTTCGGGAATCATCGATCCCAAGATGACTGCGCAGGTGGTCACGAAGCCCACAGTCGCCAGCGCAATCGCAGCCGGCTTTCCGCCCGGAACCCGGACCACGCCAGGTTCGACTGGCTCGCGTTGCAGGCGAATCATGGCCGCGAACATGAACAGATAGGGCACGCAGTTGGTGATGATGGTCATGCTGATCAGCACCTGATAGGCGCCGTGGACGGTGCTGCCGAATTGCCCCAGCACGATGAAGAGCACGCAGCACAGCGCTTGCACGATCAGCGAAACGTACGGCGTCCCCCATTTTGGATGGATACGCGCGAACGCCGGCGGCAGGAAGCGATCGATGCCGGCAACGAACGGAATGCGCGACAGCGCCGCCAGGTAGGCGCCCACTCCGCCGAGATTGGAGATGCAGATCAGCAGCGCCACCACCGGTCCCAGTCCGCTCCAGCCCACGCGCTCGGCGCTGCTCGATATCGCCTGCATGATCCCTTCCAGGCTGTTCAGTTGGCTGTGCGGCAGCACCACCAGAATCGCCACCGTTCCCAGCATGTAGCCCGCGGTGATAAGGACTCCGGCGACCAGCAGAGCGCGTGGGATGGTGCGTCGCGCATCCTTGATCTCGCCGCCCATGAACGACGCCGACTCGGCGCCGCTGAACGCATAGAGCACGGTGGACCAAACCCCAATCGTTCCCCAATGCAGCGACGGCTTTATCGACGCTGCGGAAAAATTGGTGGCCGAGCCGAATTTCATCCACGCCAAAACTCCGGCGCCGCAAAGCAGCGCCACCGGCAACCACGTCCCGATTGCCCCAATGTTGCTCAGCCACTTGCCAACATCGAGGCCGACGATGTTGAGGGCCAACGCCAATCCAAGTCCGAGCAACGAAAATGTCACGAAGAATGCGGCGCTGCCTTGCAATCCTTTCCATTTGCTGCCGCCGACATAAAGGGCGTTGCTGGCCGCGAAGTAAAGCACTGCGGGGAAATAGGGCAGGTTGCTGGTCCAGTAAATCCATCCGGTCAGAAAGCCGGCGAAGTCGCCGAAGGCGCGCTTGCTCCAGACGTACATGCCGCCTTCCTGGGGATAGCGCGAGGAGAGTTCGAGCACGCACAATGCCAGCGGAATGAAGATGGTCGCCAGGCCGATCAGCCAGATCACCACCGTGCCCGGTCCCGCGCTGGCCGCCACCGCAATCCAGCGCAAGCTCAGCGTGGCCACCACGTAGAACATCACCAGATCGCGGAAACCTAGGACCCGCTTGGGCTGCGGGGTGTTGTCGTACTCGGCGGCTGGCCGATTGGCGCTCGAGTTGATTTTCATCACAGGCTGGTACGGAAATCTGGGCCGCTGTCACAGCGGCAGACAATACCGGTAGAACTGCTCATCGCGCTTCCAGCCCAGGCTCTCGTACAGCTTTTGCGACGCATAATTGTCGATCGCCGTCTCCAAAGTCAGGCTGTCGGCCTGGGTGTCCTCTGCCAGTTGATGAGCGCGCTTCATCAGGGCGCGGCCCACGCCAAGTTTGCGCGCGTCGGCCACCACGTAGAGGTCGTTGAGGATCCAGTGTCGGGTTAAGTTGACCGACGAGAACACCGGATAGAGATGCACAAAGCCAACCGCTCGCGCGTCGTGCCGGGCGAGGAACAGCACCGACTCGGCTTTGCTCAGCCGCGCAAACAGAAAGCGGCGCGCCGCTTCCAGGTCGGGAGGCTTCTTATAGAACTGCCGGTAGGCATCGAAGAGCGGCGCCGCGTCGCCTACATCGGCCGGCGTGGCCTGCACAACTTCCAGAAACTCTGCTGAGGAATGCATGGGGAAAAGGAAACACGACCGCGGCTGGCCGTCAACTCTTTTGTTGCGCCCGTGCCTGTTATGATTTTCGGCGAGCCGCATTAGGTAAGCTATTCATGGACCCTTCGCTGCACGACATCCTCGCGTCCTACAACGACCGGAGCCCGCTCGATCAGGCGTACACCATTCCGGCTTCGTGGTATGTGGACGCGCGCGTCGCCGAATTGGAGCGCCAGAACGTATTTGGGCGCACGTGGCAGGTGGTGGCGCGAGCGGATCAGTTGCAGTGGCCCGGCCGGTACGTCACCGCCGATCTCGCCAGCGAACCGCTGGTCATCGTGCGCGGCAACGACCGCCAGTTGCGCGCGTTCTACAACGTCTGCCAGCACCACGCCGCTGCCATCGTGACCGACGAGGGAGGCACTGCCAGCATCCTTCGCTGCCCCTATCACGGCTGGAGCTACGGGCTTGACGGCTCGCTGAAGGGCGCGCCGGAGTTTGAGGGCGTCTGCTCATTCGATCGCGCGCAAAATGGGCTGCTCCCCGTGCGCGTGGAAACCTGGGAACAGTTCGTGTTCGTGAACCCTGATCCGAAAGCCGCGCCCCTGGCGGATTTCCTGGGCAGGCTGATGCAGCGAGTTGCGCCGCTCGATCTCGGTTCAGTGTATTTCTTCGAGCGCCGGACGTACAGCCTGAAATGCAACTGGAAGGTGTTCGTGGACAACTATCTCGACGGCGGCTACCACGTTCCTCATCTGCACAAGGCGCTGAACAGCGTGCTCGACTACAAGCAGTACACCATCGAGACCGAAGACCGATACTGCCTGCAATCAAGTCCGATGATCGCGTCGAACGAAGACGCTGCCACTTCGGCAACGCGCACCGGCGACCGCGCCCGATACTTCTGGCAGTATCCCAACTTCATGATCAATCTCTACCAGGGCTATATGGATACGAACCTGGTGCTGCCGGATGGGGTCGATCGCTGCAAGGTCATTTTCGATTTCTACTTCAACGATGTGGGCGATTCCGCCGCCGGGCGAAACCGGCAGAGCATTGCCGTCGGCGAGCGCGTCAATGACGAGGATGTCGGCATCTGCGAGGCGGTGCAGCACGGCTTGCACTCACGGGCCTATAGCGCAGGGCGCTTATCCGTGCGGCGGGAGGCCGGTGAGCATTTGTTCCACCGGCTGCTGGCGGCAGATTTGAAGCGAGATTCCTACAGCGCGCCTGAGGGCCTACCCAGATGACTTGGGGCTCGCTTTTGCATAGCCAGGACTCAGTCCCGAGTCCTGGGACCCAGAAGATATTCATGCCCTGGAATCCCTTGATGGGTATATTATATTGTGGGGTTATTGGAGCCAACGCGGAAATTCCAAGGTGAGAATAAGCTATATGGCAGCATCGAAGCGAAGCAGAAGGATGAAAGTACCGATCGAGATTCTATTCTGTGCTGCGCTATTTGTTGCATCCTTTGTCGTCTACTGGGCGGCGATCACCCTCCACGCGCGAATGCTTGGGCACTCAAGTGCCCGGCCCTCATCGTACATAGAGCACCCGGTAGATCAAGGCAGAGGATCGCCGCCCCTGTCAACACCGGATAGCTCCACTTCTCCAGAATCCGCAGATCAGGGGCAGCAGATGTATCAGGTCGGCGAGTATGTCCGGCTTTACGGCGAAAGACAACGTTCTTTGCTTGCGAATGGTGCTACGAATCTAAATCCCGAGGCAGTGGAACGCGCAGGCGATTGGAAACGCGCAGGCGATTGGGACGAAGGCTTTCTAAGGATGAACGAGACGTTCAAGGCCAGCGTGGACCCAGCGCTAGCACCAGCCGTGCCTGCCTTCCAAGTACCTGCCTTCCAAGTACCTCCCTTCCAAGTACCTGCCGTCCAACTACCTACCGTCCCTGCTTGCTGCGTTACACCTTAGCTCAACGTTAGCTGATTCCCCAAAAAGCGGCTTATCCTTTATCTCGTCTCCCGCCGGGCCGACGGTGGAGAACCCAGATTGCTGGACCTGTCGTCTCAATCTCGCCTTCGTGTCCTCAAATCCTTCATAATCTCTCTTGCCGCATTCGCGCCCGACGCTCCCGTCAACCCGGTGCCGGGATGCGTGCCCGACCCGCATAAATAGAGGTCCTTGATTGGCGTGCGGTATTGCGCCCAGTTCAGCAGCGGACGCATAGTGAACAACTGATCGAGCGCCAACTCCCCGTGAAAGATGTGCCCGCCCGTCAAGCCGTAGGTTTGCTCCAGGTCCTTCGGCGTGATCACCTCATTGGCTTCGACCAGCCCCGGCAGGTCGGGAGCGTACTCCGCGAGAGTCTTCACCACCGTGTCGCCCAGAGCACCGCGCTGCGAGTCCCAGTCGGAGTTACGCAGACGGAACGGCGCATATTGCATGTAGATGGACATCACATGTTTTCCCGGCGGCGCAAGCGATTGGTCCCACAATGTGGGAATAGTAGCCTCAAGGTAGGGATGCTGCGAAAACTGTCCATACTTCGAGGCATCGAAGGCCCGCTCCAGGTAGTCGATGGCGGGCGAGACCTGGATTCTCCCGGACAAGAGGGCGGCATCGTCGTTCGTGCCTTTGAATTTCGGCAAGCCGCCGAGAGCCAGGTTCATCTTGGCAACCGTCCCGTTCATGCGGTAATGCTGGAGCTTTTGCAGGAAGCTCGGCTCCAGATACTGAGGATCGACAAGTCCGAGCAGAGTGCGCTTCGGATCGGCATTGGAGACGACCGTTCGGGCCTCGATCTCATCCCCGTTGGCGAGAACGACTCCGGTGGCAGAGCCATCCTTCACCTTGATGCTCGTCACTTCGCAGGATGTCCGAATCTCCGCGCCGGCTGCTTTCGCTGCCGACGCCATCGCCGCAGTGAGCGTCCCCAGCCCTCCCACAATGTAGGAGGTGGGCGCTGCCGGGTTTCCATCCGACGCGCAGCGCAACAGTAACGTCGCACTGGAACCCGCGGACCACGGGCCCAGAAATGTTCCGAAAATTCCCTGGGCGGCGATCGTGCTGCGCAATAATTCAGTGTCAAACCACTCGGCGACCAGATCGGCCACGGCCATCGGTCCCCATCGCATCATGCGATAGAGGTCCTTTTCGCCCAGGCCACGCACCTTGCGGCCAGCCTTTATCAGCTCCCACAAATTACCTGCCGTCGGACCTTCCAGGTCAGGCGGCGTCATCGTCATCAGCAGATTGGCTACTTCGCCGATACGGGCCAGCGGTTTCTGAAACTCAGCGTAATTGGCAGCGTCCTTCTGCGAAAACCGGGCAATCTCCTGCTGCGACTTGCCGATATCGCCGTACAGAACCAGCGGCTTACCGTCAGGTGACAGCGACAGCACGCGCACATCCGGCGTGTAGGTCCGCAACCCGTGCTTCGGCAGGTCCATGTCTCTAACAATGTCAGACCTCATCGGTCCAGCGCTGTGTGCCAGCCGCGAACAGCGGAAGCCGGGATGGAATTCCTCGGTGATGGCGCAGCCGCCGACCGTGGGTCTGCGCTCCAGGATGAGCGGCTTGTACCCAGCCTTGGCGAGATAGAACGCGGTGACCAGCCCGTTGTGCCCAGCGCCCAGGATTACGACATCGCGCGTCCCCGGCATCGCTAGCTGGTCCCTTTCGCGTGCTTCAGGATTTCCAGCGCCGCCAGCCTTCCCGGAGCGCCCATGATGCCGCCGCCCGGATGGGTGGCCGAACCGCACATCCACAGGTCCTTAATGGGCGTCTTGTATTGCGCCCAGCCGGGCACCGGCCGCAGAAAAAACAACTGCTCCAGCGAAAGTTCACCCTGGAAAATGTTGCCCTCGGTCAGTCCAAATTCGCGCTCGAGATCGAGCGGCGTGACCACCTGGCGGCCCACAATGATGTTCTTCAGGTTGGGCGCGAATTCGGCGATGGTGTCAATCACATTGTCGCCGAAGGCCTCGCGTTTCTCGTCCCACGTGCCCTCTTTCAGCTTGTACGGCGCGTACTGCACAAAGCACGACATCACGTGCTTACCCGGAGGCGCCACCGAAGGATCGGTGAGGCTGGGAATGACCATGTCAATGTAGGGCCGGTGCGAGTAGTTGCCGTATTTGGCGTCGTCGTAGGCGCGCTCCATGTAGTCCACACTGGGGGAGATGGAGATGGCGCCGCGCAGATGATGTCCTTCGCCCGGCAGGCACGTGAAGTTAGGCAGGCCATCGAGCGCGAGATTCACCTTTCCCGACGAGCCGCGGTACTTATAGCGCTTCACCTGATCGCAAAATTCGTCGCTCAGGTGCTTGGGGTCGACCATCTTCAGGAACGTGAGATTGGGATCAACGCTCGACGAGATGACGGAGGCGTAGTACTCGTCGCCACCTGTGGTGGCAACGCCAACGGCCTTGCCATCGCGGACCAGAATCTGGGCGATCGCAGTCTGGGTCTTGATCTCGACTCCAAGCTCGCGCGCCGCATCGGCGATCGCGTTGGAGATGGCGCCCGTGCCGCCGCGCGCGAAACCCCAGGCGCGAAACGCGCCGTCAATCTCGCCCATGTAGTGGTGCAGCAGCACGTAGGCCGTGCCCGGCGAGCGCACTCCCAAAAAAGTCCCGATGATTCCCGAGGCCGACATCGTCGCCTTAAGCACATCGGTCTCGAACCACTGATCGAGAAAGTCGATGGCGCTCATGGTCATAAGCTGTACCTGGTTGTACTTGTCTTCGCCGCTCAGGTCCTTGAAGCGGCGGCCGAGAAAGAGCAGCTTGAACAGGTCCTTCGGGTTCAGCGTGGTCGGATCGGGCGGCACCATGCCGAGAATCGGCTTAACGAAGCGGCACATCTGCAGCATGGCCTTGCCGAATTCTTCGTAGGCCTCGGCGTCGAACTTGGAGTGACGCCGAATCTCACGCATGGTTTTGCCGTGATCGTTCACCCGCCACAAGTGGTCGCCGTTCGGCATCGGCGTGAAGGTGCCGTCCAGGGGAAGGATCTCGAGACCATGCCGGGGAAGATCGAGCTCGCGGATGATTTCGGGCCGCAGTAGCGAAACCACATACGAGCACACGGAGAATTTGAAGCCGGGGATGATCTCCTCCGTGACCGCGGCGCCACCCAGCACGTGACGGCGCTCCAGCACCAGGACCTTCTTGCCTGCCCGCGCCAGATACGCGGCGTTCACCAGGCCGTTGTGTCCGCCGCCGATCACGATGGCATCGTATTTTCCTGAATCCTTCGGGCCCATGGTTCCTCGTCCAACTTCCCTGCGCCCCACTGCGCGTAAAGCGGCGCGTAATAGAGATTCCGACGCGTCGCGATATGTGCGGCGCGCCTCATTCTAAAGGTTGGCACGGGATTTGTCGTTAGTGGCCGCCGCTGGCGGAAGCGCCGTGGTCGGCTGTGCTTCGTCTGCCCGAGTGGGACCACGCCGCCAGGCCGGCCAACCTTGCCGCATAGACCTTACGGTAGCTATAATCCGCGCACGTCGAAGCGAACCAGGAGTCACCGTGCCCATAGGAACGGCCGTCCACGAGCGCACCTCCGCACTCTGCCAGAGCCTGAATTACCGGGAGTGGTCGGGGTTCTATGCGGTCAGCGTTTACGAAACTCATCACGAGCACGAATACAATGCCATTCGCAATGCGGCCGCGCTGATCGACGTGACCCCGCTGTTCAAGTACATGATCGCCGGGCGCGACGCCACCCGCTTCGTGAATCGCGTCATCGCCCGCGACATCAACAAGGTCGCCGTCGACCAGGTGATCTACTGCTGCTGGTGCGACGAGGAAGGCAAGATCATTGACGATGGCACCATTACACGGTTGGAGGAGAGCCGCTATCGCTGGACCGCCGCCGATCCCAACCTGCGCTGGTTCCGCCAGAACGCCATCGGACTCGACGTCGAGATCGAGGAGATCACCGAGCAGGTCGCGGCCCTCGCGTTGCAGGGACCAACCTCGGGAAAACTGCTGAAGAGCGTCGCCGAAGCTGAAATCGAGAACCTCAAGTACTTCCGCAAGACCAGCGGCAAGATTGGCGGCGTGCCGGTGGACATCTCGCGCACGGGCTACACCGGCGATCTGGGCTATGAGATTTGGATCCGGTGGCAGGACGCCGTCAAGGTGTGGGACGCGTTGATGGAGGCGGGCCGAAGGTTCGATATCCATCCCACGGGGATGCTGGCCCTCGATGTGGCCCGCATCGAAGCCGGGCTGATTCTCGCCGACGTGGACTACATCAGCAGCAAGAAGGCCCTGATCGCGTCGCAAGAATACACTCCCGCCGAAGTCGGTTTGGGCAAGCTCGTCCACTACGAGAAGGAGAATTTCATCGGCCGGCGGGCGCTTCTGCAAGAAAAACGGACCGGACCTCGGCGGCTTTTGATGGGGTTGGAAATCGACTGGAACGAAGTCGAACGGCTATTCGACCGGGTGGGACTGGCGCCGCAGACGCCCGCTACCGCTTCGCGCGTACATGTACCCGTGTACAAGGGGCGCGATCAGGTCGGGAAAACGACTTCGAGCACCTGGTCGCCTCTGCTGAAAAAACTGATTGCGCTGGCCAGTTTGCCGCCTCAGCACGCGACCCCGGGCACCACGTTGCAGATGGAAATTACCGTGGAAGCGGTCCGCCACAAGGTGTCAGCCACCGTCCGTTCTCTGCCCTTCTTTAGTCCACCGCGCAAAACCAAAACACCGGTTTAGTTGGGACCGGGGACGGATGGGTCCTCCAAAAGAAAACCGCCGAAACCGCGGCGGACAGGGAAGACCGGACAGTCGCTAAACTAGGTTCGATTGGGGGAAGCAACCTGGGCCTTGGCTTCTTCCCGGGGATAGAGCAGACGCTCAACCGTGCGATCCATGGTGTCCAGCAGGCTGTCAACCGGCTGCACCCTGGCATCCTCCAACGCGTAATTCCAGTCCTTGGAACGAGCGGAGGCCACAGCAACACGGCTACGGGCCGGCGCCAGCGCAGTGTACCCCAGCCAGATCATGACGGCGATGGTGTACGCAGCACTGTTGATCTGGCGCAAAACTGACAGATGCACAAATGTCCCGTGCGACGCGGCTGCCGCAAACAACATGTTGACGGAGGCAAAGATACCGAATCCCAGCGCGATACCAAACACCAGGTGGCGGCGCGAGATGCCAAGATATTCGCTGAACAGCAGAAGAAAAAACACCAACCCACACTGCATTAAGCGAACACTACGTTGCACCAGAAGAATCCCGTCGGTGATCGCGTCAACCCGGCTCGATTGCGCGGTCGTCATGGCCCACATCACCCCGACTAAAAGCACCACCAAGGCCGACCAGCGAAATAGGATCACACTCAGGTCTCGCAAGGCCTCATAGGGACGAAATGCGTCGTGAAAGATTTCCTGAAGGACAGCAAACGAAATGAGGGCGCTAAGTGCTGCCGAAACATAGTAGCCCCAATAGTACATTGAGTACGAATGTCTCTGGATCAAAACGAGGATCGGCCCGCTGAGGATTTGCAGAACCGTATAGTTGAAGAAGTAAGGATACTCGCGATGCAGTCCACGCCGGTACATCGCCACCAGCACCCCAAACTGCATGAGGGAACCTGCTAACCAAAGAATGTAATCCAACAGGTGTAGGTGCATGGCACGGACTAAAGCATAGCTCTGAAATCGGCGCAATGCAAGCACCATCTCAGGGGTACTGAAGGCCATGCTCGCCAAGCCCTGATCGCGGTTTCCGGAGCGCTTTCACCCTGGTTGGGTTCTCCTCTCCTATAGCGCCATCGATGGCCTTTCCTGCTGGATGTTGCAGTGGTGGCCGGGAGCGCACAACGGCTGCGGAGCGCCATCGCCCGCCTGCAGCTTCAACTGCTGGATGTCGCAGTGGTGGCCGGGAGCGCACAACGGCTGCGGAGCGCCATCGCCCGCCTGCAGCTTCAACTGCTGGATGTTGCAGTGGTGGCCGGGAGCGCACAACGGCTGCGGAGCGCCATCGCCCGCCTGCAGCTTCAACTGCTGGATGTTGCAGTGGTGGCCGGGAGCGCACAACGGCTGCGGAGCGCCATCGCCCGCCTGCAGCTTCAACTGCTGGATGTTGCAGTGGTGGCCGGGAGCGCACAACGGCTGCGGAGCGCCATCGCCCGCCTGCAGCTTCAACTGCTGGATGTTGCAGTGGTGGCCGGGAGCGCACAACGGCTGCGGAGCGCCGTCGCCCGCCTGCAGACGTAACGGATCGCTCGGGGCCAATGTCATTGGCCAAGCAACTTGACTCGCAATGGCCGGTTCTGCCATGAGGTTAGTAGAAAGCGGTGTTGTAGAGGCGCACAGGATGCCGCCGGACAACAGCGTGCAAATGATTAGAATCAAAACGTGTCTCATACAATTTCTCCTTAGTCTTTGTCGAGCTGGCTTCATAACCAGTAACAAACCATTGGAACGCGATGCTTAATTACTCGCGTTCATCACGGGGGGCAAAGTCGTAGGCATCGGTGCGGATCCTTCCCCAATGACTACGGCTGTATTGGGTTGACCGACGGAGGTCGCTCCACTCACGGCACTGAGAGCTCCGGCTAACATTAAGGCGGCTAGGGCTGCGGTAATTGTCTGTTTCATGGTGTACACGACCTCCTGAATTGAACTATTCTGAGCGCTGCTCTTGAGCGCTGCGTTTTCAGCTACGAGTGGGTAAATCTGCTGCCAGCGAATCATTGGCCAGATCTGGCAATCTGTGATAACGGCAGTTAAATCAGCTAGTTAATAGACATAGCTGTTTCGACGTTTGCGTCCGTCCACGCGCGCTTTTCCAAAGCTGATCGAGGGTTTCTGTCGCGCGCGTACGAGGCTCCACGAACCTGATACTACGCTTCGCATTATAGACACTGCTGCGCCGAATCGCACAAAATTCGCGCTCCTCCTCTGACGAAGGTACATGTACTAATAGGGGATTCGGCCCTCTTCCGTCGTTTCGCTCTTGCGCGTTTTGGCGCTGATCCAACATCTCTGCCCGCGTTTTCTGTCGCCGTAGCGAATTTCGTCTCATGGTAAAATCTTGCTCCATTATCGCGGTGTAAACATGACGGACGGCGCCGGTAAAAACCCACATCTCTTGCCCCGCGCCGACTTTGCGATAAAAGCCGCGCCCAGGGGTTCGCTGCAGCCCTCGCAAGTTTGTCCCAACTGTTCTGCAAATCTGCGGCAAAACCACTGCAAGTTGGTCTGTCCGCAGTGCGGATATTTCCTCAGTTGTTCCGACTTCTACTGAATCTGTTGCATGCTGACCGCCACAGCCATCCACGCTGGAGCAGCCGCCCTTTCCCGCGTATTTCACGCCAGCACCGCTTCTCGTGTAGCGGCGCGATACAATGGATTTGCTTTCTAGGAGGACCGAATGCAACGCACAGCCAGTGCTCACTGGTCGGGTGGTTTAAAAGACGGAAAGGGCACCGTTTCGACACAGAGTGGTGTCCTCAACCAAACCCAGTATTCCTTCAGCACGCGTTTTGAGAACGGGGCCGGAACGAATCCGGAGGAGCTGATTGCCGCCGCTCATGCCGGTTGTTTTTCCATGGCACTGTCCGCACAGCTTGGAAGCGCGGGCATGACTGCGGAGAGCATCGATACCAAGGCAACTTTGACCCTGGACAAAACCGAGGCCGGCTTTACCATTACCAGCGTTCACCTCGACGTGAAGGTCAGGATTCCTGGAGCGGACCAGGCGAAGTTCGACGAGGCCGCCCAAAATGCCAAGAAGGGATGTCCGGTTTCCCGGGTCCTCAATGCCAGCATCACCATGGACGCGCAACTGGTCTCCTAATTCCTGCTCACGGCTGCCCGGTTCCAACTGGGCAGCCACGATTCCTCAACCGCGATGAGCAGAACGCTTGACACAAGAGCCTCCGGCGTAATATCTGTCTATCTAGTCGTTAGTTTGCTGATATTCCCGATGGCATCTCGCCGTTCCCGCGCGCGATTCTCCGGAGGGGAACACCCGACTACGACGCATGCCTTGCCCGGCAGTCTCCTTTCGGGTTGTGGAAATTCTGCTCCTGTTTTAAAGTTCTATCGTAGGTCAACGAAAGGATTCCCCTGACAAAGAAGATTGCCTTCCTGAAAGGAAGATTGTTTTACTGATGGTGTGGTTCGCAGTTGCGCTGCCCCTTTTCGCCCAGAACAAAATGTCGAAACGTTTGTCCGAGTCGACCACCGTTCTGAAAACCGTCCTCGATAAGCAGGACATGCCGAAGAGCATTCTGGACAATTAAAACACCATAGGAGACCAAAATGAAAATTTTAGCCAAGAGATCCGTACCTATTCTGCTCGTATCAGTGTTTGTATGCTTGGCCCTGCCAGTTTGGGGCGCCGACAAAACCAAAGACGAGGAGACCATCAGAAACGCCGCCACGGTGTTACAGGCAATGGTCGGCAGCAAGGACATTCCAGCCAGCACAGTGGCGAAGGCTGATTGCATCATAATTCTGCCCAGCGTGAAGAAGTTCGCCGTCGGCATTGGCGGAACCGGCGGTCGTGGTCCGATGACTTGCCGTGAGGGAGCTAACTTCACCGGCAAATGGTCACCGCCCGCCATGTACAGCATCGGCGGCGCCAGTGCAGGTTTTCAGATCGGCGGCACGGCTAAGGATTTCGTCATCCTCGTTATGGCGCCGTCGGCGGCGAACAAGGCGCTGGACGGCAAAGTCAAGGTCGGCAGCGACGCGACCGCAGCGGCTGGTTCCGGAGCCAGCGCGAGTACGAGTACTGCTGACATGCTGACCTATGCTCGGACTTCCGGACTTTTCGCTGGCGTATCACTCGACGGCGCCTCGCTTAGCCCTGACAGTGACGCTAACCAGCGCCTCTACGGGAAAGGGGTCAGCGCACGCGACATCGTGAGCGGCACTGCGGTTAAGCCGACGCCCGCTGGCCAGCAACTGGTTTCGCTGCTCAAGAGCAAAGCCGGCAAAATGTAGCAATTACAAAACGGCCCCACATAAGCTCGAAGGGAGACGTCTCGTCTCCGCCGGCCCAGTCGCTGCACCACGTCTGGATGTGCGGGCTCAAACGTTTCCCTCAATCCGACGCGATTGCCTCATGCCAACCCCCACCCTACGGGAGGGGCAGCCAGGGAGCGGGCGCGAAAGCCTCACTCGCCAGCTTGCGCCAACTGCAAGCATGGCCGCGACTGCCAGCAACGATCTGGTGGAGTCACACGTGTCAGGTAGCGTGCAGAAAAATTCTGACACACTACCAGCGTTTTGCCCTGTGAAGTTTGACAGGACCAACTTCGCTGGATGAACGACGATCGTCAATTTTGCGAACGCAGGATCTCGCGAATCTCGCGATTGACTCGGGCCGCATCTTGCGATGCTTTATCGATCAACTCGAGCCATTTCTTGTTGTTCTCGTCGAGTTTCGCCTGGGCCAGAAGATAGGAAGCCTGCATGATGGTTTCGATGTAATTGCTGAGGTCGTGGGACAGGATGCGGAGTTTGGTAACGGTCTCGCCTGGTAATTTCTTGCTCTCTCCCCTTGCCGGTTGAACCACTTGCTCTCTCCCGCCTTACCGTAGCAACCAAGCCCGGCGGATGCCGCTCCGGGCACCGCGTGGGCCTCTAATATTTAGACGCGGACCGGGAAGTTTTCGTTGTTCATGCGCCCGCAATGCCCATGCCACCTTACCACACCGTCCGCGCCCGGCCGCGCTGTCGTCAACTTAAACCGTCGCCGATGTGCCACTTACCAACCAGGATCTGGCCCCTTCGGCAAGGCTGCGACCTTTCCGCTGCCCTCGGCGGCTGCTATGATTCTGGCAATATCCTCGGCAACGCGAGTGTCCCATGGCTCAAATCCGGCTGAAAGCCAAGCTGGTCCTTGCTATCAGTGGTATGGTGTTCGCGTTGGTCGCGGCCTTTTCTTATCTGTACGTCTCGCACGTGGTGCGGCAGCGCACGGTCGAGGCTTATGACAACGCCGCCTTCGTGGCCAAGGAAATCCAGGAGAGTGCTCGCGAAGCTTCGCAGGTTGACCTCAGCAGCGCCTTTATCGATCGCAACGATCCCGCACAGGTCAATGCGGTGTTGGATGAAGCCCTGCGGACTGACTCCGGGCTGACCACCCTGTTGCAATCCATCGTTGGCTATTCGCCCACCATCGCCGATGCCGCCATTACAGATGTAAATGGGCGCGCCATCGTGCACACCGACCCCGCCGCCATTGGCTCGCGACTGGAGTCGCGGGAAGACTTCAAGAATGTCCGCAACGGCAGCTTCCGCCGCCAGCTCGACGTGGTTTATGGTGCACCCAGGGTCTACGATGTTTATTTGCCCATCCAACGTGAGGGTCAGCCTTTCGGCGACATCCGCGTCGGCATCTCCACGGTACTTCTGAAAAGCGAGGTCCAGCCGCAACTCACGCGCGCTGTTTTCTTCTCGGCCCTGGCCATCCTGCTGTCGCTCGCGTTAGCCGCCGGAGTGTCAAACATTGCCTTGCGCCCCTTGGAGGCGATTGGCCGCCGCCTCGACCAGATGACGGTGGGCGTGCCCGACATCACACCCGAGCCTAATCCGCGGGAAACCGACGAGTATGGGATGGTCAACACCAAGATTGATCGCCTGGGCCGGCAAATCCGCGACGTGAAAGAAGTTTTTAGCGCCCTCAAAGAGAACCTCGATCAGATTATGGGCACCTTACAGGACGGACTGGTCCTGTTTACCCGCGATACGCGCGTGGTGCTGGTCAGCGCCTCGGCCGAACGCTTCGTCGGCCGTCCCCGGGGAGAAATCCTGGGAAACGTGGTGGAGGAGGTATTCAACGATGCCAGCAAGCTGGGCCGCATCGTGCTGGATGCTTTCGCCCTGCACCAGCCCATCCCGCAACGTGAGATCGAGCTGGAGAACGGACGGCGCATACAAATTGCGCTGGATTTCATCGCCGAACGCGGCGAGCGTATCGGCGCGCTGCTCACCATGCGGGACGCCGAATCGGTGCGCCGCATCGAGAACGAAATTGAACTGTCTCGCCGTCTGGCTGCCATCGGGCGTCTGACCTCCGGCGTTGCTCATGAAGTAAAAAACCCCATCAATGCCATTGTGGTCCATCTCGAGTTGCTGCGCGAAAAGATGCGCGAGATCGATCCGGACACCGGGCGCCACCTGGACATCATCGGCCGCGAGATCCATCGCTTGGACCGCGTGGTGCAGACCCTGGTGGACTTCAATCGTCCTTTGGAGTTGCGCCTTTCCGACTTCGATTTGCGCCGTTTGATGGAGGAAGTTGCCCTGCTGGCGGCGCCGGAAGCGGCGCGCCAAGGGGTGAAGGTCGAAACCAACTTGGGCAGCCAGGCGCTGCCCGTGCGGGCCGATGCCGACCTCATTAAGCAGGCCCTGCTGAACGTGGTGATCAATGGCGTGCAGGCCATGAACGACGGTGGCGTGCTCACTATGGTCACACGCCGCGACGACACCGCCGCCACCATCGAGGTCCGCGATCAGGGTACCGGGATCCCTCCCGAGATTCGCGACAAGATTTTCAACCTGTATTTCACCACCAAGAAGGTGGGCAGCGGCATTGGCCTGGCGATGAGCTATCGCGTTTTGCAATTACACAACGGCGCCATTGATTTCGTCACCGAGATGGGGCAAGGAACCACGTTCCGCCTGGTCCTTCCCTTGGCCGGTGCGCACGACTTGAAGGGCGCAGAAATCGCGACTCGCACCTGGCCGTGAGGATGTGCTGGGCATAGGACCGTAATATCGCGCTGTTTAGCTATTGCGGCCCGAGGGTTATCATGAATAGCAGTTGTTCTGCTCGCTTGCTCTTGGGTGGCCGTCCAGACAGAGAGTAGCGTGGCAGCGATACTGCAGAACTTCGCATGAAAACTTGGCGCCATTTCGCTGCTTGGGTCCTGGCCTTATCGTTGTTGCTGAGCGTGGCCTGCAAAAAAAAGAAGAGGCCGCAGCTTCCGCCACAAGCGCAGGCTCCCACCATCGCGCTCCCGCTGCCGGATGAAATTTCTGAGACCGTTCCGCCCCCTCCGCCGCCCAAACAGGAGGCGCCTGTTGTCGAAGCGCAGAAGCCGAAGCCAGCGCCGCGTCACCAGAGGAAACCGCCCCAGCCTCCGGCCAGCAGCCCAGAAAACCCCGCGACTTCAACCGGCAATGCTACAGTGGCCGCGGCCCATCCTCCGCCAAGTCCGGCGGAGGGCGCTCCTGACATCGCCATCGCCCCCGACGTCAGCAGCCAGCAGGTGAGCCAACAAAAACAGACAACCGCTGAATTGCTTGCCGCCGCTGAGAAAGATTTGAAGAGTGTGAATCGCAAACTGAACCATGACGAGCAAGCCATGGTGGCGCAGATCAAAACCTACATTCATCAGTCGCGCAAGGCCACCTCGAATAATGACTTCGAGCGCGCCTATAACCTGGCCACCAAAGCCCGCTTGCTTTCCGACGCACTGGTCAAGAAATAGATCGGCAGCCGCCCGCAGCCGCCGAGGAAGAGGCGGCCTCGATCAAGGCGCCAACCAGAGGATGGCTTGTCCCCTTGAGAGCGGACCGTTCGGGCTGAAACAACGTGCCAAAGAAAAAGGGGTGACCGGGCAGTTCGAGGGCGCGTACCTCTCCGCCAGGTCCGGTGGCGCCGACCTTCAATCCGCCCTTCAGCAGGCGCGCCAGGTAAGCGGGATTGGGGCCAAAGCGACAGTGATAGGTCTCACGAATCTCATCGACACCGTAGATCTGGCGCAGCCGGCTTGCGGGCGTCAGTTGCAGGGTCTCCTCCACCTCAACCAAGGAACAAGTTAGCTGCGTGATCACCGGCTCCGTGCTCGCAGGATCGCTCTCAGCGTGTCCGGCTTCCGTGATGCGCAAGACGTTCCGCGCAAACTCCACAATGGCGTGCTGACATCCGGCGCAAGTTCCAAGGAAGGGTTTTCCCGTCTCGCGCGCGAAGCGAATCACCCGGAGGGCCCCCTCCATCGAACGATAAGGACTGGCCGGCACACACCAGAAACCAGCGTATGGCTCCAGATCAGCGTCCAGCGCACGTTCGGTGCCGAGCCACACCGCCTCGACCGGATTGCCCTTGGCCGCAAGCGCCAGCGCCTTCGGAATGGCTTGGTGTGCCGTAACTTTGGGATCGTAATCGCCGACTAAGCAAATACGTACGGCACGCTTCTCCGCTAGCACCACCCCTCCCCTTCGTGACCGCAAGTTCATCGAGCCTTGCGCATGAATCCCCATTCACCCATGGCATGTGCGTTTTCAACTGCATTGTTCGCTGTTTCACTATATCTGGCCGTTTATGGCGTACCGCGACTGGGTTACAGTTGAACAGTATGAGGGAGATGTTCCGGCACCGCGGGATGAGGCTGATCTTTACAGCCAATCTGATTTCCATGATCGGCAGCGGCATGAACTCCGCCGCCGTGATCTGGTACATCCTGCAAGCCACGCATTCGGAGGTGTCACTGGCGGCGCTCATCGCGTTGCAAACCCTTCCTTCGATGCTGCTGTTGCCCTTCACCGGCGTGCTCATCGACCGCGAAGACCGTCGTCACCTGATGTTGTGGCTGGACTCGGCGCGCGGCGCCATCATCTTCTTCGTCGCCATGCTGGTGTTCACGCATCATGTGCGGCTGTGGCACCTGTACGCCATGAACGTCCTGGTGGCCATCGGTTTCTGGATGTTCTTGCCCACCGTAAACGCACTCATCCAGGAGCTGACGCCCGACGACAAGATGCTGGATTCGAACTCGCTCTTATTAGCGGCGTTGCAGGGCGGCTGGTTGATGGCCGGCGCTGTGGTCGGCTTCATGTACAACCACGTCGGACTTGGCGGCGTGTTGCTCATCGACTGCGCCAGTTACGCGGTTTCGCTGGCCTGCATCCTCCAGGTGCGCAAGGGCAGGGTGACGGTTGCGCGTCCGGTATCGGAGCTTGCGGCGTTGGTTTCATCCTCGGGCGCGGTTGGGCGTTTCATCCACGAGCTGGGAGAAGGCTATCGCTATGTGCGGAAGAACCGCCGGGTGCTGCTGATCGGCCTCGCCTGGGCGCTGTTTGTCGCGGCCATGATGACCCAGGGCGTGCTGTCCGCCCCGCTGAGCGAGCGCATTTTGCACGGCGGGGCCGTTGGCTATGGGTGGCTGAATGCCGGCTGGGGGGTCGGGGCCTTCGTCAGCGTTTTCTACGCTTCCACGTTCATCCGGCGGCACGGCGCCAACCGTTCAGTCACGCTGACCATGTCCATCATTGCGTTGTCGCTCTTTTTGCTGCCAGTCTCGCGCTGGCTGGCGCTGGCGGTGCCCATTTACTTCATGATGGGCTCCAGCCGCGGCGTGGGCGGCATTGCTCTCTCCAGCGAGATGATGCAGATGGTGCCGCGTCATTTCATGGGACGAGTGCAAAACACTTTTGCCTTCGTGGCCAGCGCCCTGCAAATCGGGACCTCGTTGCTGGCCGGCGAAGCCGCCCATCGCCACGGGCTGACCTACGGCTTCTGGATCGTAGGGGCCATGTATCTGGGAGCAGGGTTGGCGGCCTGGCTGCCCGTCCGCCATGCCGAAGCCGAGGTGTTTCAGCGGGACACTCCGGCCGCTGACTAGGCGGGATTCTGTGATCGATCAATCCTTCAGAGGAGCAGTAACGGATGCAATCTCCGGCGACATTGTTGACTCGGCCGCAGTTTCCAATGACGTACGCGGTGTGTCGCGCAACAGGAAATCGCAAATCACCCGATTAAACTCGTCGGGCACTTCTTCGTAAGGAACGTGGCCGACGCCATCGAGCATGGCCAGCGCGCTGTTTTTCAGCCGCCGCTGCAGTTCATAGGCTGACGAAGGGTACACCGCGGTGTCGCGCGAACCCCACAGCAGCAGCGTGGGCAGGTTGGTGATTGCCGGTAATGACTCCTCGATGAGCGCCAGGTCGCCATGCCACGACCGCACAATGCGCAGGATATGCTCAAAGCTCCCCGACACCTCCAATCCCGCGGTGTAGCCTTCGATGCTGCCGGGCGCGATACGGCTGGGATCACTATAGAGTTTGCGAAAGTATCGGAGCATCAGCCAGTGCTGTTTGGGTAGGACATGAGTGACGAAGAGGCCGCCCATCGCGGTGGACAGCACGCGAGTCAACAGCTTTCCGTAGCTCGACCAGGGATTGATGGCACAGACCAGCGCCAAGCGCCGTATGAGGTGTTGCTTCGATCGTTGCTTGGCCAGAGCAGCAAGCACAATCGCCAGCCCGCCTCCGCGAGAGGTGCCCAGCACTTCCGCCTGTTCCATTCCGAAATGATCCATGAAGCGCAGAACGCCTTCGGCATCGCTGGCCAGCGAGCATTGCGGCGCATCAGTGCGCTGTGAAAAGCCACAGCCCGGCAAATCGATGGCATATACCGAGAAATGCCGGGACAGCGCCTCCAGGTTGAAGCGCCAGGAAAAGGAATAGGCCATGAAGCCATGGATCAGCAGCAGTGGCGGGCCCGAACCGGCATGAAGATAGCGCCACCTCGCGCCGTCTAGGGTCACGCTGCAGTCTTCGGTCCCGGGAATCCGGGCGATCTCCGGAACCGCTCCAGCTTGTTCGGCCGTGTCAAGTTCTGGCATGTGGTGCAACCAATCCGTGGGTCAGAGAATCCTACGAACCGATGTCGCCTCTGTCACTTGGGGGGAGAGTTGAAAGCTCTCCCCCTTTTTTGCATGGATGTTTGCGGCGTGTCCCTGACTTTCAATGCTGATTTTAAACCTGAGTGCGTTGGTTTGGGAGACAGTTGGAAACAACCGGCCAGCGTTGTAGGCGATTCGAGTTCGAAAGAAAAAACCCGCCTAAATGCACGCAGATTTCCATTGACTACACGTTGAATACGTGCTACACGTATCTAACGTGAGGAATGCGATGGCGGTGTCACAAGATTCCCCCAAACAGAATGTCACAGTCAGTTTGAGTAAACCGACTCTCCGCAAGGCCAAAGTACTTGCCGCCCGGAGGGATACTTCGATTAGCGGCCTGCTTGCCCAACAGATTGAAATCCTTGTCGGCGAAGAAGAGGCTTACGAACGTGCTGAACGACAGGCCATTCAGCTTCTTGAGCACGGCTTCCACCTGGGAGGACTGGCCCCCGCCAGCCGCGACAAACTGCATGAACGATAGGACGTTTGTTGACACCAATGTCCTCATCTACGCTCACGACGTCGATGCCAAAGGCAAGCATCATGCCGCCAAGGCGATTCTCGCTGAACTATGGAGTGAGCGCTCCGGCATTGTTAGCATGCAAGTTTTGCAGGAATTCTATGTCAATGCCACCCGCAAGATTGCGCATCCTTTGCCCAAAGAGTCGGGCAGGCTCGTCGTGAGCACCTATGCAGTATGGTGTATTGATACTACCCCGGCAGAAATCTCGACTGCGTTCCGAATCGAGGATGAATCTCACATCGGATTTTGGGACGCCCTCATTGTTGCCTCGGCACTCAAGAGCAGCGCAACTCGGATCCTCTCGGAAGACCTGAACGCGGGACAAATGATTGCCGGTATACGAATCGAAAACCCGTTCGCAAGAATCCGTTGATTGGGTTGCAACAGCGGCAGGTGGTGTTTTGCGAAGGAAAGAATCAACGTCCGCTTAATCGCTTTCGCTCCCTCCAACCGGCGTATTAGTATGGGGCATCCGCCATGGGTCCCGGTCCTCCAGCGCGTGCGTCTTCCACAGAAGCGGTGTCTTTCAGTGAATCCCAGGGATCGCGCTCGGCGCAGCAACAGGTGGCGCGAGCGGCCGAATTGCGCAGGGTCCACGAAGCGTTTGCCTGGTTCCGTGCGCACGCTCGCGAGTTGGAAAACTTGCAACTCGAAGTGACGTCGATCGCTGCGCCGCCATGGAGCGAGGCTGCACGCAGCGCCTGGCTCGAAGCTCGTTTCAGCGACCTGGCGCTCACTCACGTGCATCAGGATGAGTTAGGCAACGTCTTCGGCATCCGGCCGGGCACCGATGCCGACGCTCCCTACATCGCGCTGAGCGCCCATATCGATACGGTGTTTCCCGCGGGAACGCCGATCGACGTGCGCCGCGATGCCGGCAAGCTCTATGGCCCGGGCATCTCCGACAACTCTTCGGGAATCGTTGCCCTGCTCGCGATTGCCGGCGCAATGCAGGCGGCGAATCTAACGACCGCCGCTCCGGTGCTCTTTATCGGCGACGTGGGTGAAGAAGGCGAAGGCGACCTGCGCGGCATGCGCCACATCTTTCAGCAGCCCAAGTGGTCGGCATCCATAGCTTCGCTGGTAGTGCTGGATGGCGCAGGCACCGACACCATTATTGCCGAGGGCCTGGGCAGCCGCCGTTATGAAGTCACGGTACGCGGCCACGGCGGCCATTCGTGGAGCGATTTCGGGGTGGCTAATCCGATCCTTGCGCTGGCACGCATCATCGATCGCTTCGCTGGCACGCCGGTGCCCGCCCTGCCGAAGACGACCTACAACATCGGCATGATCAAAGGGGGGACGTCGGTCAACTCCATTCCGGAGTCGGCGACCATGAAGGTGGACACTCGATCGGCTTCGGTGGAACAACTCGACCGGCTGGAGAACGCCCTACACGAAGCGGTGGACGCCGCGATGTCCGACAGCACAGGCCGCAAAAAACAGGAGTTGACGGCAGAGGTCCGCGTGATCGGCAATCGTCCGGCGGCGGATTTGCCGGTGGAATCGCAACTGCTGAAAGCTATCCGTGCGGTGGATGCGCAACTCAATAACGCAGCGCGCATTCAGCGGGCCTCCACCGATGCCAACGTGCCATTGTCGCTGGGCCGGGAAGCGATCGCCATCGGCGCAGGAGGCAGCGGCGGCGGCGCTCATACCATCGGCGAATGGTACGATCCAACTGGCCGGGACCTGGGACTCAAGCGCATTCTGTTGCTCATCCTTGCCCTCGCCGGAGTGGCGGACGAATGAAATTGCTTCTATTAATGGTTCTCTCGCTGATCGCCGTGAATACAAACACCTCCGCAAACTCCGCGTCAGCTTCGGGTAAGACTTCCGTCACCGAGCCACCCGACGTCATCTTCCTCAACGGCGACATCTACACGCAGGCCACGCCAGCGCGCGCGCAGGCGATGGCGGTGCGCGATGGCCGCATTCTTGCCGCGGGGACGAACGACGCTATCCGCAAGTTGAAGGACGCTCACACGCGCGTTATTGATCTGGGCGGCCACTTCGTGATGCCGGGCTTCAACGACGCCCACGTTCATCTGGAACATGCGGGTCTGGAGTTGCTCAGCGTCGATCTGCGCGGCACCCGTTCGCTGCAGGAGATGCAGCAGCGCATCGCGGCCGGCGCCAAGACTGCCGCTCCCGGCGAGTGGCTCGTGGGCGGTGGCTGGGACCAGACACTATGGACGGACGGAAAGCTGCCGACGCGCCACGACATTGACGCGGTCAGCGGCGCGCATCCGGCAGTGTTCATCCGGGTGGACGGACACATATCCGTGGCCAACACCGCGGCGCTGAAAACGGGAGGCGTCACACCGCAGACGCCAGCTCCGGAAGGCGGCAGAATCGACCACGACACCAACGGCCAGCCGACTGGCATTCTGCGCGAGACGGCGCGAGAACTGGTCGAATCCAAAATCCCGCCGCCGACTCCCTCGCGTCTGCGCCGCGCCGCCGAACTGGTCTTGGCCGACGCTGCGCATTGGGGCATCACTTCGGCCCAGGACAATTCCAGTTGGGAATCCTTCCTGGTGTACGAGGACTTGGAGCGCGAAGGCAAGCTGACGCTGCGCATCAGCGAATGGCTCAGGTTCGACGATCCCGTCAGCCTGCTGGAGACGCACCGCGCGCATCACGCCGCCGACGATCCCATGCTGCACACCGCGATGCTGAAAGGCTTCATGGATGGCTCGCTGGGTTCACGCACGGCCGCGCTGCTGGCGCCCTATTCTGACGATCCCGGCAACTCGGGCCTGCCGCAATATGAGCAGGGCAAACTGAATCGCATGGCCATCGAGCGCGCGCTGGCCGGCTTCCAGATCGGTTTTCATGCCATTGGAGACCGCGCCGCGCAAATGGCGCTCGACGCTTTCGCTGAGGCTGAACGTAGCGCGAAGGAGAACGGCAAGACGCGCGACTTCCGCTTCCGCATCGAGCACGATCAGGTGATCACGCCCGGCCAGTTCGCGCAGTACAAGAAGCTCGGAGTGATCGCTTCCATGCAGCCCAATCATTTGCTTACGGACATGCATTGGGTCATGGGGAGGATTGGCCCGGAGCGCGCCAAGACCTCGTACACCTGGAAGCAATTCCTGGATGACGGCATCCCGCTGGCGTTCGGCACGGATTACCCGGTGGAGCCGATCACCCCGTTTCGCGGAGTCTATGCGGCCGTTACCCGCAAGAACGAGGCGGGCACCAAAGAATATTTCCCCGAGCAGAAGCTCACGATCGAGCAGGCCATCGCAGCCTACACCACCGGCTCGGCCTACGCCCAGTTCGCGGAGAAAGACAAGGGAACGCTGGCGCCGGGCATGCTGGCCGACTTCGTCGTCCTGGATCGCGATCTGACCAAGGTAGCGCCGCCTCAGATCCTGAAAACCCGCGTGCTGAGGACCGTGGTCGGAGGCAAGACGGTGTACGAGGCAACGCGGTGAGTAGGAGCGAATGATTCCCCAGGATCGATCTTTACAGAACATTGGAAGGGTACCCCCTCCCGGCAATAATATAGTTGACACACCTCGTATTATCTTATACAGTCAGTTGCATGGAAAATAGAGTCTGCCCCGACAATCTGCAAGAGGTTATCCGGTATTTCTCGGATGCCGACGTGTGCGTAGAATTTCTAGCGGCCCTGCGCTGGCCTGATGGCGTACAGTGTCCCGCCTGCGATGGCAAGAAGCACTCGTATCTAAAAACCCGCCGCATCTGGAAGTGTGGCGAGTGTGGACGCCAGTTCTCAGTGAAGCTGGGCACCGTATTTGAGGACTCGCCTATCCCACTCGATAAGTGGCTGTCCGCCGTGTGGCTGGTAGTGAACTGCAAGAACGGGGTGAGCAGTTGGGAGCTTCACCGCGATCTGAAGGTAACTCAGAAGTCGGCATGGTTCATGCTGGGGCGTATCCGGCTGGCCTTGCAGGACGGGAGAGGATTCGGAAAGCAAACCAAGATCGGCGGCCCGGATACCGAGTGCGAGGTTGATGAGGCGTGGATTGGTGGCAAGGCTGCGAATATGCACAGGGAACGCCGCGCTCGGTATCAGAGCGCTGATACCAACTGGGGCAAGGTTATCGTCATGGGGATGCTCGACCGCACCGCGCGCCAGATTCGCACCGAAATCGTGCCCAACATCGAACGCGAGACTTTGCAATCACAGGTGCTCAACAATATCAAGTACGGCAGCAAGGTCTATACCGATCAGTCCCCCGCGTACAGTCGGCTCAGTTGGCACTATATTCACGACTTTGTGAATCACACCGAGAAGTATGTTGACGGGCGCGTTCACACCAACGGGCTGGAGAATTTCTGGAGCTTGTTCAAGCGAAATCTGCGCGGGACTTACGTGAGCGTGGAACCCTTCCACATGTTCCGGTATCTGGATGAGCAGGTTTTCAGGTTCAACAATCGCGGGAGCAAGGAAAAGAAGGTAAGTGACCGTGACCGCTTCATGCTGGCCTGTTCGCAGATCGCAGGCAAGCGGCTCACTTATGCTGAGTTGACTGGCAAGACAGGAGAGACAACATTCTAGCGCCCCTTGGCGTGGGAAACGCGGCCCGAAGGCGAAGCGGAAGCTCTCTTGAGTTTCCGCTGTTCTTTTGCATCAGCTTCGCGCTTAAGTATTTCCGTCTTGGGCACTGTGAGCATCTGGCGAACTGCGTCCGTAAACCTAGCGAACGTGGACGTCTTGGGAGTAGGCTTCATGCGCCCATCATAGCGCGCTTGGGTATGGTCAAGGGGATAATTTTGACGACCGCTTTATTCGGGATGGTCACGTCTCCGCAACACTGATCGGGATTCTCGCCAAGATGGCCAGCCAACGTAACAGACTCAGCATCCTTCGCCACTATCCAACCCACAGAGCGACAATGCGTCACGGTGCCTTCTAGCTCGTCAAGCCGCACCCATCCCTCTCCCCGACGGGAGTCCAACCATTCGACTAACACGAGCTTTCTCTTAGCGTGCACGTTTGCGGGCTATGGGACGTTTGCGCGCACGCAGGGCAGAAGCAGCAACGCTTCTCACTGACTTAGTACGTCCAACGCGCCATAGCCGAGCGGCTTTCTTAGCAACACGTTTTGATGTGCGTTCACAAACCATATATGGTGTCCTTCATGGACGGCCTTTGCCGTTTCCTAATTTCCATTAAAACATATCCGTCAAGTATTGTTTTGGCTTTCGGCTTCAATGTTTGGAGAGGACGCACTGGAATCGTCGGTTGGCGTTTCTTTTTTATCGTCCTCTTCTGTCATTGGCTCCAAGAAATTGTCGGGCGGGACTATCTCTGGTATTGACAAGAAGCGGAGTTTGCTCTTGATAAGTTCAAAAAAATCCAAGGAGATATCAAACGTATCCTCTTCGCCCATTACCATCACTTCAAACTGCGTCAGATTGCCAACTGTTTTATTTGTTTGGGCGGCCACCTTGGCTTCAAACAGTCGAAACGCGCATTGAGCAACGTCTATGTCCTCTTCATCCCAAGGGTTCAAAGCTAAGATCGCGTAAGCCGTGTCTGCCCCAGCCCCGATGACCGAATAGTGATCCTCCCAATGAACTCCCCCAAATGCGTCCATGCGAATAATTAGGGCCGCTTCATCGTGAAATCCAGCAAGGATGATATCTCCACCCAAAGAGAGTGAGCGAATCTCGTCCTGAAGCCGACTGTAATGGGATTCCGAAAATACCGTCTTCGCCTTATCAAGGAAGTCTTGCGTTGAGGACAGAGGGGTATTCATCCCGATGAAATGCTCAACAATTTCCTTTTTGCGTTCACGAGCTGACCGTCTTAGGTCTTCAAAGAACTTAGTAACGAGTAGGTCAAAGTCGTCCGGCAAGTTAACTTGCTCGAACCTTACAACAGTTTCCTCGAACTTGGAGATCAACTCATCACCCATCGTTGGAGGCCCTGAAATGAGAGCGCGGAATGTGTTTCCGACATCACGAACTTTCTGCGCGTCCTCCGCACCTATCCGCATATCCGAAAAGATCGGATTGGCGGCGCCGCGTTCTACGCGTGAATCCGCAATGAGCACAATAGCTGGTTTCCCCTTGTGCCGGCACTCTCCTGCAATACAAAGTGTCATTTCGTCGTCTTCCTTGGGAGCGGCCTCCAACCCTTGAGGGTCTTGAGCTTTCAAGGGCTTTGGAGTGGCATCTATCATGCCTCACCCCCATCATATACTTGGCGATTCGGTGCGCCAAGTATATTAGTGCCCCCCCTCCCCCCCACGCTGCAAAGTCTGTGTTTTGAATATTTTGCCCCTAAAATATTACGAACATTGGAGTTACGTGTCGTTGTAACTCATGCTATTTCAATACCTTGCGAGGATCCTCGCAAAATATTCCAAACATTGGAGTTACACGCCATGTTAACTCATGATTTATCAATACTTTGCGCGGTTCCCGCCAAGATATAGATTCCACAGGAGATACAAGCAAAGTATTCCGGACAAAGGACTTAGGGGGAAAGCGCTCACCACGCCCTGCGAGCCCCGAGCCACTTCTTTGCCGGGACCGCGTACCACTCGACGACATTCTTCCAAATTTCCAAAGACCCTCGCCGCAGCCCTCGCAGCGCCGGAGTCTGGCTCCGGCCTTCTTAGTTTATTTCGCCGAACGGAACCGGGCGAAGAACAAAACGCGGTCAGCAAAACGAAGGTAATCACAATTCCTGATTGGCACACTGGGCCGTTTAGAGCAGTTTTCGAAATGGTATCCGAAGCGAGTACGGGTAGAGCCAGGTGCCCCACTCATTCGCGGCTTTTGCGAATGAGTGGGAAAGTACAATTGAACCATCGAGCAAGAATGGATAAAGACAAACGAAACTCTCCCACTCAACCAAAAGAAGGTTGAGTGGGGCACCCGGCAGGACAATCAAATGAGAAATGTAATCTTCGCCATCAACATTACCCTGGACGGCTGCTGCGACCACACCAAAGTCATTCCTGACGACGAAATACTTGAATATTTCACCGGCCTCATGCAAGAGGTTGACCTGCAAGTCTTCGGTCGCAAGACCTATCAATTGATGGTTCCTTATTGGCCAGAGGTCGCCAAGGACCAGTCCGCGTCCAAAGCAGACAAGGAATTTGCTCAAGCGTTTGTCTCCGTCAACAAACTGGTTTTTTCACGATCACTAGACAGCGCCGAAGACGGAAACACGAGGATTGTTCGTACGAACCTTCGCGACGAAATACTTAAGTTGAAGCAGGAAAAAGGTAAAAGTATTTTGGTTGGCGGGGTAGATATCCCTTCACAACTGATAGAGCTTGGCCTGGTCGATGAGTATCGTTTTGTCGTTTCGCCAATCATTGCAGGCGAAGGCAGACGGTTGTTGGAAGGTGTTAGCCTGCACGACAGGTTGCAATTAAAACTTGTTGCCTCAAAGATTTTTAAAGCAGGATGTGTTGCGCTTCGTTATCTGAAACCGTGACATTCATGCTCGTCGCCGCCCTGAGCGCAGCCGAGCGCAAACCATGTTAAAGGAGACGACATGAGAAAGATCAGGATCATCGAACACATCACGCTGGACGGCGTGATTCAGGCGCCCGGCGGGCCAGAAGAAGACGGCGACTATCCCTACGGCGGATGGGCAGCGCCGCATGACGACCCCGAGGGAGGACAGGCCATCGTTGATGCTCAAGGCGAGCGTTTCGATCTGCTGCTGGGCCGCCGGACCTACGACATCTTCAGCGGCTTTTGGCCCAAAGCCCCGAAGAGTCCGATGTCGGACAGCCTGAACGCGGCGACGAAATACGTCGCTACCCACAGGCCGGACAGCCTCGCATGGGGACCGGCCGAGGCCCTTGGGGCGGACATCGTTGAGGGCATTCGCCGCATTAAGGAGAAAGACGGGCCGCAGCTGATCGTCTGGGGCAGCTCGGAGCTGACACCGGTGCTGCTCGAACACGAGCTTGCGGATGAGGTCTTGCTGCTCGTCTTTCCGGTTCTGCTAGGCAAAGGCAAACGTATCTTCTCGGATGGAACTCCGCCCCGCGAACTCGCACTGGTCCGCACGAAGGCTGTGTCCTCGGGCGTCATCATCAGTACCTACAAGCCGAACGGTCCTTTGCGCACCAGCTCCTACGCCGACGCAGTGGAGTAAGCCGACGTCTTCGCCCAACCTACGCAACTCGCGGGTTTGGGTGCCTCACTCAAGCCGGTTTTCTTGAGTGGGCGTTTTGATTTTGTTCCGAGCCATCGAATCTCCCACTCATTCGGACCCCGCGAATGAGTGGGGCACCCGGCCGCGGTCAGCGCTATGCTCGACCGCTTGCTGCACCACGGGCACGTGATCAAATGTGGCCCTCGAAGTTGGAGAACCAAACTTGATGCGACGGCGCAATAGGTGGGGAGATTTCAAAGAGCAACGTCCCTCTTTTCCCGAGCGCGGTGGCGCTGGAGGGGAAGAACTGAGAAGACAGGTTCGAGTTTCCAGTTTCGAGTTGGGCGCCGCGCTCTAGTCATCGTTGGCTAGGCCCATCCTCTCGCCTGAAGGCGGAAAGGACGGGCACTTGTATTTGGGTTTAGTCGGATTCCAGAGAAAGGATGGGGAGCCGCAGTGGGGCGCCCGCCTACTCGGACGGTCAGCGTAAAGGCACGAAGTCTGCGTAGTTGACTTGGAGTTCACGACTGAGCGATCCATTTTTGAAGCGCGCATCCGGCCCGAGCGCGTTCTTTGCGAAGAACGCATCCAGGCCGTTCTCCAGGAACTTCACCTGAACCATGCTTATATCGCAGTGATTGTAGAGCCAGGGCGCCGCGGGACAGAGCCCAGCCTTGTCGAGTGACAGGATTGAGGTGCTGGGAGTAGCCCCGGTACTTGGACCGAGAACTTGCACGAACACCAGCTTCAGGGATGACTGCACCTCAACGGCGAAAACCAGTTTTCTGGAATCGGGACTCCAGAAGGGCCAGCTAGCTACACGATGCACGAGCGGCTCAGGGACGTGGTAGTTATCGCCGTCTTTGTTGCCATTTCCCGGGTAAACGTCGAGGCCCACATTGATGTCGTCATTCGGTGCGACGCCCGTGGGGCGGTTCCCCAACGCGCTCTTCGTCATGTCATACAACATCTCGTGGTCCTCACGGTCAGGTCCAAGAGTTAAATGCGGGGGGAACCATTTGACGAAGGCAATGAATCGCCCGTCGGGGGAAATAACCGGCTTATCAGCCAGGAAACTGTCGCCAATTGTGCTATTGTCCAGGTTGATAATCACAACCTGCGATCCGTGCGCGATCCAACCGAAGACGATAAGACGATCCGCGTACCTGCGAAAGTTGTAAGTTCTAAAACCCTGGGGCAGCGGAACATCCTTCTGGCCATGACCGCTGGTGATCGAGAGCTCGATCTGGTTGTTGTTTTCCTTTCTTGACTCGACCGTGATCTGGTCATCGCGATAGGCAGGCAGCTTGCGCGAGGACGTTCTCGTTGTTTGCTGACTAGGGTGAACTTGCTCTCCACCCGATCGTGGGGCAGGCTGCGGGTTCGGCGACGGGGAGGTTGCCATGCGGGTGATTCTCCGGTCAGGAAGCTGCTGATTTGTTGCCTGAGCAGCGGCAACATTGACGGATACGGTGAATATCCACAGAAGGAGAAGGAATACGCTTGGCCAGCGCCTGAGAGATTGCGGGCCGGGCATGTTTCACCTCCGATCTAAGTTTCCAGTTTTCAATTTCGAGTTCCGGTTGGGCGCGCCGCTCTGCTGTCAGTGTAGCTATCGCTGAACCGCTGGACAATCCGGTTGCCAATCAACTGGTGAATCCGCGCACTCAACCGCATTGAGCATCGCCTGTTCGCGACCGTGTGAAACGGTCACGCCGCACACAACGCGCCCTTGACGGCTCCGGCCGCTTTGCAAAACCGCCGCTAGGAAGGAAGCTGAAAAACTTAGACTTGCCTGAACAGGGGATGACGGGGTAGAACATCTACGTTCCCGGCACCCTCCGTTGGCCGGTTTTGAGGCTCTTCCGCACTTTTGGTGAAGGGTCTTGGCGCGCGAGTATGGGGAGGCACCAGCGGAGTTAGCAGTCAAGTTGTCGGAAACATGACAGGGATTGCGTAAGCTGAAAGGCTGAGGCGATTCTCCGGCGCTGGTGCATGAGACGATCGCTGTCGCCGTGCCCTGCTGAAGTCCAGGTGGAGCGGCTGATTGCAAAAGCCGAGCCCATCACCCTGGTTGTGCGTGCGGTTCGTCTGGTGGTTGCTTGTCCCAGCTGCGCGCAGCCATCCAGCCGCATCCATAGTTACTACGATCGGCGATTGGCCGACCTGCCTTGGAATGGGGTGGCGGTGGAGATTCGCCTACGGACGCGCCGCTTTTTCTGCGATGCCGAAGATTGCTCTCGCCACATTTTCACGGAGCGGCTGCCGGAGACGACGGCCACCTACGCTCGCCGCACGCTCCGTATGGAACAGGCTCTGCGCTGGTTGGCACTGGCACTGGGTGGGGAGGCCGGGGCCCGGACCGCACAACGATTGGGTCTTGGGATCAGCGGCGACACGCTCCTGCGCCATCTACGACGCATGTCGCTGACCCAGAAGTCAACTTCCGCTACGACTCGTGTGTTGGGAATTGACGATTGGGCGTGGCGCAAAGGACAGCGCTATGGGACGATTCTTTGTGATCTGGAGCGGCGTTGTGTAGTGGATCTTTTGCCGGATCGCCAGGCCAACACTGTCGCCGAGTGGCTGCGTGATCATGCCCCGCCGGAAGTGATTAGCCGCGACCGTGCGGGTGCTTACGCCGAAGCTGCCCGCCTGGGCGCACCCCATGCGGTGCAGGTCGCAGACCGTTTCCATCTGTTGCGCAATCTGCGCGAAGCGTTGGAGCACGTCTTGGCACGGTATACCCCGGTGATCGAACAAGCTTCCCGGCAACCCCCTCCTGGTCCAGTTACTCATCCTTTACCAGCACTGCCGGGTCCACCTCCGACACGTCCTCAACAAATCAGCCGCGAGCGGCGACAGAGACGCTTCGAACGCTACCAGCAAGTGATCGCGTTATATCAGCGTGGTTACTCAGGGCAGGCCATCGCATTCGAGGTAGGGTTGAACCGGAAAACCATACGCTATTGGCTGCGCGCCGGGCAATTTCCTGAGCGTCAAGTCACACACAGGCACTCCTCGGTGGAGCCTTGGTTTTCGTACCTAGAGAAGCGGTGGGCCGAAGGTTGCCACAATCGCAGCCAACTGTGGCGCGAACTGCAAGCCCAAGGAGCTGACTTTGCCGCCGTCACGCTACGCCGCTGGTTCCGCGTCCGACTGGGAGTGCGAGGGCGTCCTCAGCAGAGTTCGTTCTCCCCGCCCCGGAAGCCCCCCAGTCCGCGGCAAACTAGTGCGCTGTTGCTCGGCCTCGTCCACAATCCGTCTCCCTCCCAACAAAGCTTTGCGCAGAGCCTCTGCGCTCTTTCGCCTGATATCGCCATCGCCGTGGAATTAGCCAAGAAGTTCTATCGCATGGTGCGGGAACACGATACCTCAGCGTGGTTGCCATGGCGGACGGCTGCCAGCAAATCCCCTCTTCATCGCTTTGTGACTCGATTGCAACACGACGAGGCAGCGGTGCGGGCCGCGCTCACACTGCCCTGGAGTACGGGACCGGTGGAAGGCCACATTCATCGATTGAAGCTTATCAAGCGTCAAATGTACGGGCGGGCCAAATTCGATTTGTTACGCATCCGCGTGCTGCAGGCAGCTTGAATCGGCCATGCTGCTCGCGGCGGCTAAAGATAGGACTGGATACCCTTCACCAAAAGTGCGGAAGAGCCGCTTTTGAAGTGATTACCGAGGACTTTTGCCGGGCGCGTTCCAAGACACGCAGAAACAGGTCACGGCGCTCGCCGCTGTCAAGCTCCAGCCGATAACAACTGCAGGTCATGAAGTGCAGATCGTGCCCACCATACCAGCGCTCCAAACCTCTCGTCATGCCCCGAAAGTATCGGGGGCAGATCATTCCCGTCTGTGATGGGACGTACCGAAGGCTGTGACTCGCGGAACCCACTCATTCGAACCCCGCGAATGAGTGGGGCACCCGGCTGCTTACAGTTGCCGCGGGGTCAGCACGACTTGGTGACGATTTCCGTGTTCTCCACGTCTAATGGCATGAGAACTCCCGGTGAATCCCCGCACAATTCAACCGCGAAGTGGTGTCGACTGTATAATTTCTATTGGGCTTTTAAGCCGGAGGAACACTTGATGGATTTGCAAGTTTCAGGTTTCAGGCAAAAGTTTAGGGCCAATCGCTTTGCCTCAACCTTGGTGGTCTTGGCGACCTTAACGCTCGGTATTCTGATTGGCACAGTTGTCTCCGGAGGCGTGAAGGGCAAGGAGAAGAACCCCTCGGCTGACGCGACTCCGCTGCAGGTCCCCTCACCCCAGCAGCTGTCGAGCCAGTTTTCCCAGATCGCTCGCCAGATGGAGCCCTCGGTGGTCAACATCAGCACCGAATCTACCGTCAAGAACCCGCACCGTGGCCGCCGTGGCATGCCCGGCGAGGAAGGGCCCGGTGGCGGCGACGAAGATAACCCGTTCCAGGACTTCTTCAACCACTTCTTTGGTGGACCTGGTGGCCAGGGTGGACAGGGCGGTCCTAACCAGGGCTTTGGGCCCGACGATCTGCGCGAGCGCTCGCTGGGTTCCGGCGTCATCGTCGATTCCAAAGGCTATATCGTGACCAACAATCACGTGGTCGATAAAGCCGATCGCATCCGGGTCAAGCTGATGAACGATCCCGCGACCGTGACCTACGACGCCACCGTGATCGGGGTTGACAAGGAAACCGATCTCGCGGTCATCAAAATTAACGCCAAGAAGCCGCTGCCGGCGGCCAAGCTGGGCAACTCGGACAGCATGGCGGTCGGCGACTGGGTGCTGGCGGTGGGTAGCCCGTTCGGTCTCGATGAGACGGTCACCGCCGGTATCGTTTCCGCCAAGGGCCGCAATATCGTCCCCAACCGGCAGTTTGAGTCGTTCATCCAAACCGACGCGGCCATCAATCCCGGCAACTCGGGCGGTCCGCTGGTCAATATGGCGGGCGAGGTGATCGGCATCAACACCGCCATTTACACCAGTGGCGGGGGATACCAGGGCGTCGGCTTCGCCATGCCGTCCAACACCGTGGTGCAGGTTTACAACCAGCTCATCGGACCGGACCACAAAGTTTCGCGTGGCTCGATTGGGGTGGAGTTCAACGCCGTCCCCAATCCGGCAGTGGCCCGCGTCTATGGAGTCACCAGCGGCGTCACCATCGCCCACGTTACGCCCAACGGCCCGGCCGACAAGGCTGGCTTGAAGACGGGCGACACCATCGTTTCCGTTGACGGCAAGCAAGTGAAGACAGGCGACGAACTGGTGGCGGAAATTTCCGCGATCAAGCCGGGGAGCACGGCCAAAATCGGCTATATCCGCGGTGGAAAAACATCTGCGACGGACGTCACCATTGCTGACCGTTCCAAGCTGTTTGCCGCACGCCTGGGCGACCAGGAAGAAGGTGGCGAGCAGACCCAGCCGCAGGAAAGCAAGTTCGGCATCACCGTTCGCAGCATCACGCCAGACATGGCCAGCCGTTTCCAGTTGCCGAACACCAAGGGCGTCATTGTGCAAGACTTGAAGCCGGACGGCTTCGGCGACACCGTGGGACTGAGCCGCGGCGATGTCATTCTGGAGATCAATAAGCAGCCGGTGAACAGCGAGGACGATTTCCAGAAGATGGAGTCGCAGATGAAAAGCGGCCAGGACGTCGTCTTCCTGGTCCGTCCGCGCGGCACGCGAGATAACACCACGGTCTTCATGGGAGGGACCCTGCAGTAACCAGTGGGTACCCCCTCGACTGGAGGGGACCCGTTCGCAAGGTAAGCAACCCAAGCCGTGGCACTGGCGCATCGAACCAAAACGAGGCCAGTGCCACTTTAGTTTCATTTTGGGATTCGGGGCTTGTTTTTTTGTTCCCAACCAGGTTAAGGCTTCATTACAATGGAGCCCATTCTGGAACTCATACTTTTTTTCTGAGGTGGTCGTTGCCTATCGCAAATCGTATAGCTCAACTTGCCGGTGTTCTTTTGGTGCTGGCGCTGATGGCTGGCGCGGCGTCGGCAACCACAGCAGCCAAGCCAAAAGCCAAGCACGCACAGGTCACCCGGACGCATTCGTCCTCCCATCATTCTGGCAAATCCAAAAGGAAGAGCGCTTCCCGCTCCCACGGACAACGCGGGATCGACCAGCAACGCACTCTGGAGATCCAGAGCGCCCTCATTCGGGAGCATTACCTGAGCGGTGATCCTTCCGGCACTTGGGACGCGGCCACCCGCGACGCCATGACCCGCTACCAGGCGGCCAACGGCTGGCAGACCAAGCTGACACCCGACTCGCGGGCGCTGATCAAGCTGGGATTGGGCCCCGATCATAAGGGCCTGTTGAATCCCGAGACGGCGAATATTCCTTCGCCGCATGAGCTCGGTGTGGACAGCGGAACCCAGCCCGGAGGCTCGACCGACCAGCAGTAACTTGAATTTCTTCTAGTCCAAGCAAGGCGCGGCGCAACCCGCGCCTTTTGCATTTCCGCCAGAGCCTTGTGCTAATCTCATCCGTCCGTATTCATAACGATAGAGAGGCGAACATGAGCCAGCCAGAGCACAACTTCCAGATGGACTACATCGAATTTCCCGCCACCGACATTGAGGCGACCAAGCGCTTCTACCACCAGGTTCTCGGCTGGGAATTCAAGGATTGGGGGCCGGGTTACACCAGTTTCCACGACGGCCGGATCGCCGGCGGCTTCAATAGCGAGTCGCAACCGGCAGGCGCCGACAGCGCAAAGACGCGCGGCGTGCTGGTTGTCCTTTACGCGGCTTCGCTGGACGACACGTATCGCAAGGTGAAGGCAGCGGGCGGCAAGATCGTCCGCGAGATCTTCGAGTTTCCCGGCGGCAAGCGCTTCCACTTCGCCGATCCCAACGGCAACGAGCTGGCAGTCTGGAGCGAGTAACCACTGGGAGAGTTCCCGGATGGTTTTGCGAAGAGCGAACAGCGAAATACAAATAGGCAAGAGCAACCAACACGCGTGAACACCAAACTCAATTCCTTGCTGGTGAAGAGCATCGTAGTCGGCGCGCTGGGCGGCTTGCTTTTCGGCTTCGACACCGCTGTCATTGCCGGCACCACCCAACAGCTCAGCCTGGTTTTCAGCCTGAGCGCGAAAGAGCTGGGCTTCACCGTATCGATCGCGCTCCTGGGAACAATCATCGGGGCCATGTTCTCGGGCATCATGGGCGACAAGCTAGGCGGGCGTGAGAGCCTGCGCGTTCTGGCCGGGTGCTACATCATTTCCGCTCTCGGCTGCGCCTTTGCGTGGAATTGGCCATCGCTGCTGATCTTCCGCTTCATCGGCGGCCTGGGAATTGGCGGCTCGTCGGTGCTGGGACCGGTATATATCGCCGAGATCGCTCCCGCGCGCTGGCGAGGGCTGCTGGTCGGTTCGTTCCAGATCAACATCGTGATCGGAATCCTGGTTGCTTACCTGAGCAACTACCTGATCGGGCTGGCCGGCTTTGGCCTGAACGAGTGGCGATGGCAGCTTGGTGTCGCTGCCGCTCCGGCCATCCTGTTCCTGATCATGCTGTTCGGCATTCCGCGCAGCGCGCGCTGGCTGGTGACCCAATATCGCATTCCCGAGGCGCGTCTGGTGCTGGAGAAGCTGGGGTCCGACAATCCCCAAGGCGAACTCGACGAGATCGTCGCCTCCGTGCATGTGCATATGGAAGACGCGCCCCACTCCGAGCCGCTCTTCCAGCGCAAGTATTGGCTCCCGATCTATCTCGCCTTCACCGTCGCAGCCTTCAACCAACTGGCCGGAATCAATGCCATCCTCTATTACCTGAATTACATTTTCGCCATGGCAGGCTTCAACAAGGTCTCGGGCGACTTGCAGGCGGTTGCGGTGGGCGCGATGAACCTGCTGGCGACGCTGGTGGGCATGTCGCTCATCGACAAATTGGGCCGCAAGACGCTGCTGCTGATTGGCGCTATCGGCATGACCCTCTGCCTGACCGGCGTAGCTGGCATATTCTTCAGCCGTCAGCATCAGGGCCTGCTGGTGTGGTTTCTCGTCGCGTACATCGCATTTTTTGCGATCTCCCAGGGCGCGGTCATCTGGGTGTACCTCAGCGAAGTGTTCCCCAACCGCGTGCGCTCGAAGGGACAGAGCCTGGGCAGCTCGACCCACTGGATCATGAACTTCCTTATCTCGCTGGTGTTTCCCTATTTCGCGGTCCGCTTCGGCGGCGGCTATCCGTTTGTGTTCTTTGCCGCGATGATGGCCCTGATGTTCTTCGTCGTCCTGTTCACGTTTCCCGAAACCAAAGGCGTCACGCTGGAGCAGATGCAGCACAAGCTGGGGATTGAATACTAGTTGTCAGTTGCCAGTAGTCAGTAGCCAGTAGTCAGTGGTCAACGGCGCTAATGTCGGAAGAGCCGGTGCGCTAGCCCGCAGGGCGGTACAATCCTAGCCCAGGACGTAAGTCCTGGGTACGGAATTTACCAAATCATGAGTCCCGTAGGGACGGCACAGCGAGGCTAGGTGTCGCATTCCATTGCGCTGACTCGGAGATCTCGGGTGCCGTCCCCAAGGGGACTCTATACCCGTTATGCCAGCCTACCCAGGACTTACGTCCTGGGCTACATTTGTATCGCCCTACGGGCTTCAGATGCAGCGCTCTCCCGGGGACTGCTAAAACTCCGCAAGTCATGTTTGGAGGAACGCACTTTCCATGAACCGCATTTCTGCTCTTCTTATCTCTGTTCTGTTCGCCGCTTCCGCATTCGCACAAACGCCAACTCCCCCTCCCGACCCTTACAAGCCGGTGCTCGACCGCCTGGAATCCATCACGGTCATCCCCTTGCCGGCATGGCAAGCGCATGCCGCCGACCTTCCGCACGGCGAAGATCCTGCGATCAATATTTCTGACTGGCAGCCGGTGAAGCTGAAAGAGGACTGGAAAGGCTCGCGCTGGCTGCGGCTGGCCTTCGCGGTCCCGGCGCAGTTGAACGGCTACAGTTTGCAAGGCGTGCGCATTTCTCTCGACCAGCATGTCAGCAGCGACGATGCCATTCAGGTCAGCGTCTTCTCTAACGGCAACATGGTGGCGCGCACCGACGAAGACGGGCAGGTGCCAATCACTTTGATCGAAAATGCCCAGCCGGACCAGAAGCTGGTGCTGGCGGTCCGCGTCCTGGACTCCGGCGGGGGCGGCTGCTGCGGAGGCAACTCCACCCGCATCGAGCACGCCGAGCTTCAGATCCAGCCTCGTGCCGACCGTCCCGATCCCGCACTGATGCGGCTGCAAATTCTCTCGGCTGAGCCGGTCATCGCCGCGTATCCCGACGGTAAGGCCGAGCGGGAGCAGCAATTGGACTCGGCCGTAAAGACGATCAATGTTGCCGCACTCGACCAGGGCGACCAGCAGGCGTTCGACGCTTCCTTGCGCGATGCCCAGGCCAAGCTCGACGTGTTGCGCCCTTACATGAAGCAGTTCAGCATCGCCGCCGTCGGCAATAGCCACATCGACATGGCATGGTTGTGGCCGTGGACGGAGACGGTCGAAGTCGTCCGCAACACCTTCGGCACCGCGCTGCAACTGATGCGCGAGTATCCCGACTTCAAATTCACCGCCAGCACCGCGCAAGCCTACGAATGGATCGAAGAAAAATATCCCGCGATGTTCCAGGAGATCCAGCAGCGGGTGAAAGAAGGCCGCTGGGAAGTCATCGGCGGCATGTGGGTCGAGCCCGACCTCAACATGCCCGACGGCGAGTCGCTGGTGCGCCAGATTCTTTATGGCAAGCGCTACTTCCAGCAGAAGTTCGGCAAGGACATCAACATCGGCTGGAACCCCGACTCGTTCGGCTACAACTGGCAACTGCCGCAGATTTACAAGCGCTCGGGCATCGACTACTTCGTCACCCAAAAACTGCTTTGGGCGTCGGAGTTCACCAAGTTTCCCTATCGCCTGTTCTGGTGGCAGGCGCCCGACGGCAGCCGCCTGCTGACCTACTTCCCCAGCGACTACGCCAACCAGATCGATCCGCAGAAGATGGCGCGCGACTCTGGCACCTACGGTCCCATGATGTGGAAGTACAACGGCGGCGCCAACTCCGCTCCCGCGGGCAGCCTGGACATGATGTACCTGTACGGAGTGGGCGATCATGGCGGCGGTCCGACGCGCCAGGACCTTGACACCGCGCTGCGTTGGCAGAAGGGCGACCTCGTCTATCCGCAAGTTAACTTCTCCACTGCGACGCAGTATTTTGCCGACCTGGAGAAGAACAAGAGCGAGCTCAACATTCCGACGTGGGACGGCGAGCTGTACTTCCAATATCATCGCGGCGTGCAGACCACGCAGTCGGAGGAGAAGCGGGGCAACCGCCAGAACGAAGAGCTGGTGCTCAACGCAGAGAAGGTGGCGGCGATCGACACTCTGTTGGGCGGGCCTTCCGGGGTTCGCGACGAGTGCCGGTCTTGCACCGATTGGGATGGTTATCCGCAGCAGAACTTCGATACCGCCTGGAAGAAGATTCTCTTCAACCAGTTTCACGACATTCTGCCGGGCTCAGGCATTCACATCAACTATGTGGACGCAGCACGCAAGTATGCGGTGGCTTCGCGCATCGATCGCGACATCCTCCAGACGGGACTCAGCGACATCGCATCGCGAGTGATCTCATATGGCGTGAGCGTGCTGATATTCAACCCGCTATCGTGGACGAGGACAGGTGAGGTGGAGTTTGAGGTGCAATTCCCGAACGGGGAGAACAAGGTCGGTGCGATTGGGCCCGATGGTAATCCGCTGCCAATAGAAGTGCTCGACAGCAATTGGCGGACGGGCCGCCTGAGAGTGCGGCTGCTGGCAACAAACGTACCCGCACTCGGATACGAACTTGTTCAGTTAATTCCGCGAGAAACCTTACCGTCAGCAAAGTTATGGTTGACGGCCACTGCCGATTCTCTGGAAAACAAATTCGTTCGACTCAAGGTTGATCCCAAGACCGGCTGCATCACCAGCCTCATCGACAAGAGCAGCAACACCGAAGCGCTGGCGCTGCCGGTGCAGAGCGAAGGCTCGCCCGCAGCGTCGCCCGATGGGCTGCCTTGCGGCAACCTGCTCCAGGCCTTCGTGGACAAGCCCAAGCGCTGGGACGCATGGAACATCGACGCCGCCTTCGTCAAGCAGCATTGGGACCTAATGCAGGCCGACGAGGTGAAGCTGGTGGAAGACACCCCGCTGCGCGCCGTCATTCGCGTGCGGCATCACTTCCAGAAATCGAGCTTCGTGCAGGACATCACCATGTATCCCGACGTGCCGCGGGTTGACGTCCACATGCAAGCCGATTGGCACGAGCAGCACATTCTGCTGAAGGTCACGTTTCCGGTCAGAGCGGAGAGCAACAAGGCGACCTTCGAGATTCCCTATGGCAGCGTCGAGCGGCCTACGACGCGCAATACGCCTGCCGAGCAGGCGCAGTTTGAAGTTCCGGCGCTGCGCTGGGCCGATATCTCGGATGCCATCCACGGCTTCAGCCTGCTGAACGACAGCAAGTACGGATACGATGCAAAGGACAACGTGTTGCGCCTGTCGCTGCTGCGTTCGCCAACCTGGCCCGATCCTGAAACCGATCAGGGACAGCACGAGTTCACGTACTCGCTCTATCCGCACGGCGGCACCTGGCGCGAGGCGATGACCGTGCACCAGGGCTACGAACTGAATTATCCGCTGATGACGCAGACGACCACGCAGCATCCGGGCACGCTGCCGCCAGAGAAGTCATTCTTCGCCACGACGCAGGACAACGTGATCATCACGGCGATCAAGAAGGCCGCCGACGATGATGCGCTCATCATCCGCTTCTATGAGTGGGCCGGGAAGAAGGGCGACGTCGTTCTCCAGCTTCCGACAACGGCGACGCAGGCTTGGGAGACGAACTTGATGGAGGTTGCGCCGGTCCCGCTCCAGTTGGATTCGACAGGCAATGCGGTGACCGTCCCGACGAACCCGTATGAGATCAAGACAGTGAAGGTGAAATTCGACAGGGAGGAGTGGAGGCCCGATCTGGGACGAGATCACTAGAGTCACTGCTTCTCTTTTTCCTCACCCGGCTTGGCGGTGAGCGTTAGTCCGAAGATGGACTGACTGCCCACTCCGGCGACATTGCGGCCGCGCGGCTCCTCCGGACCCGGCAGGTACAGCGTCTTGCAATGCTCGCAGCGATAGATCTCCATTTGATCGCCAAAGGCTTGGCGGACATCTCCGCAGGCCTGCTCCAGCACGTCAGCCAGGTAGAACCAGCGCTTCAAATGTCCGCCGCAGAGCTTACCTTTCTCATTGGGCTCGTTGCAGGCGCGCTGGAGTGGCTTTTTGTACTTGAGCTTGTGCTTGGAAAGTTGTGGTGGATCAGTCGCGGTCATCTCGGGCATGAAGGCAGTATCGCTAATTATGTTGAATATCTCAATCCCGAGCATGACGCCATGTTTGTGCGGGCGACTAACTGCGGATTGCCTGCACCAGCAACACTGCTCCAATCACGACCAGGCCGACATGAACGTACCTGAGAAAGGCGTGACCATGGAGGCGGCGATTGATCGTTCTTCCGAGTAGTATCGCTGCCAAGATGAGCGGCAGCGACATCAGGTAATAACGGGTTACGGCGGGGACCCAGAGCCCGGTCAGCCAATACCCCGCCATGCCAATTATGCTGGCGGGAAGAAAATATCCCTGCAAGGTCGCGCGGAAATGCTGAGCGGACCAGCGGCGCATGGCGCCGTAAATCGCCAGCGGCGGCCCGTTCATCCCGTAAGCCCCACCCAGCACGCCGGCAAGAAATCCGAAGATGAGAAGCCACAACCGGCTGTCGCTATGCAACTCCGGAGGTCTTCGGCCGATCAGTGAATACGCCGAGAACGCCATGATGACCAGTGCCAGGGCCGCTTTGACGAGGCGATGGTTGCCGCTCGTGAGCAGCAGGAGGCCCAGCGGAATGCCGAAAAGCGTCGGGAGCACCAGCCATCCCGTACTGCGCAGGTGGATCTTCCGCCAGTCCTGCGCGACGATCACACCGGCAACGGTGATGGACACCAGGACGGCAAGCGGCGCAGCCACGCGGACCGGAACTCGCAGGGCGAGCAGCGGAACAGCGATGAGCGCTTCGCCAAATCCGAAGACCGATCGAATCAGCGTGGCGGCAAACACAACGATCAAGACGTACACGGTGGCGCCATCCAAAAAGTTCTCCTTAACAAACAGAATCCCTCAGGGGCTGAAGCCCAAGTCGTTGTTGAGGCACTGCGGCACGTCTGAAGACGTGCCCTGATACAAAGCGATTTACGAGATAGGCCAGGTGATTCCTAGATCCGATTGCCGCGCCGCAGCAGGCCCGCCGAGCGCAAGGCGCCCTTCAGCTTTTTTCCCCAGCTTCCGGCGAACAGCAGATCGATGAAGCCATCCATCTGCTGGCGGACCTTGTCGCTGTATCCGAACCACCAGACCTTCGGTATCCCGGGAAGCAGGTCCGTGTCCACGTACTTCACCTGGACCATCTCGGCCAGGCCCATTTTGCCGTGGGTGCGGCCGATACCGCTGAGTTTGAACCCTCCGTGCGGCGCCTCCGCGATGCCAAAGCACGAGATCACGTCGTTGATCATCACCGTACCGGCCTTGATCCGCTTGGCCATCGCCTCACCGCGGCGACGGTTGGTGGTCCAGACACTGGCGGCCAGCCCAAAGTCGCTGTCATTGGCCAGGCGAACGGCCTCCTCGTCGGTGTCGAAGGGCGCTACCGGCAGGACCGGGCCGAAGGTCTCCTCCTGGATGATGCGCATGTCCGGCGTCACGTCGGCGAGTAGCGTGGGCGCGTAGAAGTTTGGCCCGAGTTCGGTCAGGCGTTTTCCGCCCTGGAGCAAGCGCGCGCCATGCAATACCGCGTCTCGCACATGCTCGTCCACAATGCGCAACTGGCGTTCGTGAATGAGCGGCCCAATTTCGACCTCGGACCCAATCCCGTTACCCACGCGCAGCTTGGCCATCTTGTTACTGCAGGCTTCGAGGAACTTTTCGTAGAGGCTGCGATGAACGTAACAGCGTTCGACCGAAAGGCACGTCTGGCCGGCGTTCATGAATGCACCCCACAAGGCCCCGCTGGAAGCGATCTCCAAGTCGGCATCGTCGAGCACGATCATGGGATCTTTCCCGCCCAGTTCCAGCACCACCGGCAACAGCTTTCGCGCAGCGGCTTCAGCCACGCGTTTGCCGGTCGCAACGCTGCCGGTGAAGATGAGCTTGTCGATGGGCGCATCGATCAAGGCCGCACCGGCCGGCCCTTCTCCGATGACCACCTGCATGAGATCGGGGTGCAAGCCTGCTGCCAGAAGCAGCCGCTGCAACTCCAACGCGATCAAGGGCGTAAATTCCGACGGCTTCAGGATCACCGCGTTGCCCGTCACCAATGCGCCGAGCGTTTCCGTGGCCGCTATGGAGAACGGATAATTCCAGGGAGAGATGATGCCGATCACGCCAAACGGCGAGCGCAGCAACTTGCCGCGCTTGGCCTTCATGGCAAGGTTGGCGTGCGGCAGCGGTTCTTCGCGCAAGAAGTCATGCGCGTTGCCAATGCAAAACTCGGTTGCGTCCAGGATGACGAGAACTTCAGTGGTAAGCGCTTCGACTGCGGGCTTGCCGGCTTCGCGGCAAATCAGGTCGGCAACCTGATCGCGCTGCTCGCTGAGCAGGTCCTGGAATCGCCGCAGCAGCGCGACCCGCTCCCGCAGAGGAGTGGCCTCCCATGTTGGCTGGACTTGCTTTGCGCGCAGGACGGCAGCCTGTACATCGCTTGGAGTGACGCACGCCAGCTCGGCCAGCACCTCTCCAGTCGCGGGATTGGTGCTGACGATGGTCGCGTTTCCGACGGCAGGTTTGGTTTCGGTTGGCATCTTGCTCAATATTCGACGCTCACCAGATACAACCCGCAGGCGGCGGCAGTAGGCCCGGCCGCGCTGCGATTGCGGGCGTCGAGGATCGCCGGCACATCCTCGATCTTCAGCGCACCTTTTCCCACCTGCAAAAAAGTGCCGACGAGATTCCGCACCATGTGGTGCAGGAAACCATCTCCGCGCACAGTGTAAACCAGCTCCTCGCCGGTTCTCATCCACTGCGAAGAGTGGATCGTCCGTACGTTCGTGGTGGTCCCAGAATGCGAAGCTTCTGCTTCCCTGCCTTCGGCCATGCGTGCGCTACGCTCCGGGGCGGAAGCGGCAAATGAAGTGAAGTCGTGTTGGCCGACGACATGCTCCGACGCGCGGATGAGCGCTTCTTCATTCATGGGATAGGGATCATGAAAAACGTATCTCGCCAGGAACGGCGGACAAATATCCTTGCGATAAATGCGGTAGCGGTAGGTTTTCGCCTTGGCGGAGTGGCGCGCGTGGAAGTCGTCGGCAACCACTTCCACCAGATTTACCCGCACCGAAGGAGGAAGCACATCGTTCAACGCGGTGACCAGGTTGCGCTCTGGAATCGGGCTCTCAAGCTTCACCGACGCGACTTGGGCCAGCGCATGTACGCCCGCATCGGTGCGCCCCGAGCCTTGCGGCAATAGCTTTTCACCGGTGAGCCGCTGAAGGCACTCCGCCAGTGTGCCCTGCACGGTTGGCAGCCCCGGTTGGACTTGCCACCCGTGAAACTCCGATCCGTCATAGGCCAGCGTGATTTTGAGATTGCGGCTCACATCATTCCCAGCAGGCAAAACGGTGTTCGCCACGAATGTAGCGTTCTGTCAAGCAGTGTAAAGCTGCGAGCGGCGCCGCAAACTTGGACCTCGCTGCCATAAAGCCACTCTTCCACAGCGCGGCCAGCGCCACAGTTCTTTCTAAAATCAGCGCTGCGCCTTGTCCAGCCGGACCACGGCCCCGCTCTCCAACTGATATTCCGCCTCAATCACTTTGAGTTTCCCGTCTGCCACAAAATGCCGCAGGATCTCGCTGCTGGCGAGCACGTCCTGAGCGCTGCGATGAACGTTTTGCACGATCGCGTCTTCGATCAGCTCCTTGCCTTTCGCGGATTTGGCGGCGATAGCAACCGCGGGATCGATCTTGTCCACGATGGCTTGCAGGCTCGCGGACGGCATCTTGTCGCCCGAGCACGCCGCGGTCACGGCCCCACATTGGGTATGGCCCAACACAACGAGCACGCTGCTGCCCAGATGTTCCACCGCATACTCGATGCTGCCCACTCCGATGGCGTCAGCGATATTTCCGGCTGAGCGCACTACGAACAGTTCGCCAAGACTCTTGTCAAAGACCAACTCCGGCGCCACGCGACTGTCGGAGCACGACAACACGATTACCTTAGGATGCTGACTGCCGGCGAGGCTTGCGCGCAGACTGACCAACTGGCGGGCCTTGGGCTTGCCGGCCATGAACCGCTTATTGCCTTCCATGAGGTCAGCCCAGATGGCATCGGCGGAGGGCGGTGGCTGAGTCTTGACGGCGTGATGGGTGGACGGCTGCGGCGGGGCAGCGGCCGGTTGCTGCGCAAAACCAGGAAGAGCAAGCAAAACCAGAATCGCAAAACTCGCAAAGAGGCGTTTCATCGAGGTGTTCCTTTCAGTCGGGATTTCCATCTTGTGCACATGCCTTCCGCAAACGGCGGCAGCATGTCAGCTATACTATGACATTTCCTGCTGCTTACGAGGTTGGTAACGGTTTCCCCACCTCTGCGGCGTCATCTGAGATTGCTTCCTCGCGAATTCTGCCGCATCAGAGATAGGGCGACAGGAAGCATGTGAAAAACGCAAGAAACCCCAAAGTACTTTAACGCCATTTTTTGGAGACAAAGGATGTCTGGTTCTAAGTCGGTCAGGCCGGTCTGCTCAATCCTGGTATCTACATTTCTGCTGGCGATACTTGCCACTGCAAGTTTTGCCCAGAACGCACCACCGCAAACCGCGCCCAACAACCCGCCGCTGACCCCGCTGCCCCAGGCGCCGGCGCCGCAGCACAATGCGCATGTGTATTCCGATCAGGACTACACCCGGGGCAAGCGGCAATTTCCCAACCCGTTCGTGGTTTATACGGCGCGCGAGGTGGCTCCGCTGAATGTGACCAATTCCGCCCGTATCGATCAGGTGATGAAAGACGGCAGCATGTACTTGTCGCTGAACGATGCGGTGGCGATGGCGCTGGAGAACAACCTTGATATCGGCATTCAGCGCTACAACCTGTCCATTGCCGACACCGACCTTCTGCGGACCAGCGCGGGCGCGGTTGCGCTCGGCGTAAATGCCGGCCTGGTTCAGGGCACTCCTGGCGGCACCACCGGTACGACCTCGGCTGGAGGCACTGGAACCTCTACTACGGGATCCACCGGCGGCGGCGCGGGGGGCACGACCATCGGAGTTGGCGGGGCGGGCGCCGGCGTGGGAGGCATCGTCGCCTCCACCCAAGGCGAAGGTCCCATCATCGACAGCTTTGATCCCGTGATTTCGGGAACGCTCTCGATTGAGCACGCCACCACGCCAGAGGCCAATACCATCTTTACTGGCACCAATGTTTTGACCCAAAACACGACAACGGCCAACTTCCTCTACAGCCAGGGGTTCCCTACCGGAACTTTGATGACGGTGGGTTTCAATAACACTCGCGCCGCGTCGAATTCCCTTTTCAATACGTTGAATCCTACCCTGACCCCAAACTTCCGCTTTGAACTGCGCCAGCACCTCCTTTCCGGGTTCGGTTTCGATCCCAATCTGCGCTGGATTCGCATTGCCAGAAACAACCGAGAGATCGAAGATGTCACCTTCCGTCAGCAGATCATCCAGACGGTATCGCAGATCGAGAACATCTACTGGGACCTGGTGAATGCGTACTCCAACGTGACCGTGCAGCAGCGTGCCCTCGATCTCACCAACAAGACGCTTTCCGACAATCAGAAACAAGTGGCCGCCGGCACGCTGGCTCCGCTGGCCGTCGTCCAGTCGCAAAGCGCCGTGGCCACGGCCAAGCAAAACCTGATTACCGCGCAGGTGAATCTGCAGTTGCAACAACTGCTCATGAAAAATGCGATCACTCGCAACATGGCAGACCCCATGCTCGCCGTTGCACCCGTGATTCCCACCGACACCCTGAGTACATCCGAACAGTACGAGGTGCGGCCGGTGGAGGACCTGATCGACGAAGCCCTGAAGCAACGCCCCGAGATCACCACTGCGCGCCTTACCCTCACCAACAACGAAGTCTCACGCAAGTCGATTCGCAACCAGTTATTGCCGACGGTCGATTTGTACGCTTTCTATGGCGCCTCCGCGTTGGCGGGACCGCAGAACCCGCTGTGTACCAATGTGAGTCGGGGCTGCCCGCCTCCCGGAACGTTTCCCACCACCGGCTACGGCGATGCATTCGGCAATTTGTTCAACAGCAGCGCGCCGGACAAAGGAGTCGGAATCAACATCAACATCCCGCTGCGTAATCGCCAGATTCAGGCCGACCAGTTGCGCTCGGCGTTGGAATATCGCCAGGCGCAAATGAGTTTGCAGCAAACCGAAAACACCATCCGCCTGCAAGTGCGGCAGGCGCAATTCGCCATGCAACAGAATTACGTGGGACTGCAAGCGGCCCTGGCGGCGCGCGACTACGCCGCCCAGAGCCTGGATGCGGAGCAGAAAAAACTGCGCATGGGCGCGTCCACCAGTACGCTGGTATTGCAGGCGTCCTCGAATCTTACCCAGGCGGAATCGAATGTGCTGGCTGCCGCGACCAACTACGAGAAGTCAAAGGTGCAACTCGATTTGTCCACCGCCGAGACTCTAGCCAAGCTCGGCATTGACATGTCCGACGCGGAAGCGGCGCAGGTGAAACACCCCCCGAAGGTGCCCGGCACCGTGCCGGCGAATACCAACGACCTGACCCAACCTAACCTGACACCCATCCCGGTTCCGGGAGTGACACCGGCGCCGCAAGAGAATACGCCGCCGCAAACGCCGGACCAGACACAGCCGCCGCAGCCGCCACAACATTAGCCGGGGCCACCCGCCGAGCGCGGAAATTCCGCTCGGCGGGTGAAATTGACAGAGCCTAAAGTGACGACTTAGCCTTTTGTTAGTTTCGCAGACGTGTTCAAGACCGTCAGATTGGCCCCGAGCATTCGGGGCCTTTCGCATGTCGGCCGTAAAGAGCTCCGCGCCACATCGCTTCTTGCTCCGCTGCCTCGCATCTACTAGCATGTAGGGTTCGCGTTCAAGAGGGGTAGCTGATGTCTGATAGCCGCAAGCCTGATGGGAAAGCTCTGGCCGAATCGCCGGTCACCGATCTGTTCGAGAGGGGCCGCCATCCTTCCGAGTCGGAGAAGCAATGGGCGGAGAACACACTCGCTCCGAATCTGGAGAAAGGGCCGGAGAAGCCGATCGGCGCGCCCACCGGCGTCAACCTCGACGAGCACGGTCATGCGCGCTACACCACCATCTCTGGCCTGCCGATTCGCCGGCTCTACACGCCCGCCGATCTTCCCGCCGACTGGAAATACGAAGACTACCTGAACTATCCCGGCCAGCCGCCCTTCACGCGCGGCATTCATGCATCCGGCTACCGCGGCAGGATGTGGACCATGCGCCAGTTCTCCGGCTTTGCTTCACCGGAGGAGACCAATGAACGCTACAAATATCTGCTGGCCAGCGGCGGCGGCGGCCTTTCCGTCGCCTTCGATTTGCCCACGCTGATGGGCTATGACAGCGATCATCCCTTCAGCGAAGGCGAGGTCGGCAAGTGCGGCGTGGCCATCGATTCGCTGGAAGACATGGAGATCCTGTTCAGCGGCATTGATCTGGAAAAGACGACGGTCTCCATGACCATCAACTCGCCGGCGTCGGTGCTGTGGGCCATGTATCTGGCGGTCGCGGAGAAGCAGGGCGCCGACTGGAAGAAGATTTCCGGCACCATCCAGAATGACATCCTCAAGGAATACATCGCGCAGAAGGAGTACATCTATCCGCCCGCGCCTTCGATGCGGCTGGTGATTGACACCTTCGAGTTCGGTTCCAAGTTCACGCCGCGCTTCAACACCATTTCGATCAGCGGTTATCACATTCGGGAAGCGGGTTCGACCGCGCTGCAGGAGTTGGCCTTCACCATCTACGATGGCGTCGAATACGTGGAATGGGCGCGCCGTCGCGGCCTCGACGTGGACGAGTTCGGCCCGCGGCTCAGCTTTTTCTTCAACGCGCACAACGATTTCTTCGAGGAACTTGCGAAGTATCGCGCGGCCCGTAAGATCTGGTATCGGCTGATGAAGGACCGCTTCGACGCCAAGAACCAGCGCACCTGGCTGATGCGGTTCCACTCGCAAACCGCGGGCGTCTCGCTGACTGCGCAGCAGCCCATGAACAACATCGCGCGCGTGGCCATACAGGCGCTGGCCGCAGTGCTGGGCGGGACCCAGTCGCTGCACACCGACTCCTACGACGAAGCGCTGGCGTTGCCGACCGAAGAGGCGGTGCGCATCGCGTTACGCACGCAACAGATCATCGCCTACGAATCGGGGGTGGCGCAGACCGTCGATCCCTTGGGCGGCTCCTACTTCCTGGAACGCCTCACCCTCGACATGGAGAAGGGCGCGTTCGATTACTTCGACAAGCTGGATGCCATGGGCGGCATGGTCGCGGCCATCGAGAAGGGCTACCCGCAGAAGGAAATCGCCGAGGCCAGCTACCAATTCCAGCGCGCCACCGAAGCGCGGGAGAAAATTACGGTTGGCGCCAATGAGTTTGTCGTAGAAGAACCGGCGCCCAACATCCTCTATATCGGCGAAGAGGTCGCACAGGCGCAAAGCAAGAAGCTGAATGCGTTGCGTGCCCGCCGCTCCAATGAGCAGGTCCGGCGCTGCCTCGATGCCTTGCGGAAGGCCGCGGCGCAGGAACCGAAGGCCGGCCAGAACGGCCAGATCTCACCGGCCAACACCATGCCCTTCATCGTGGATGCCGTGAAGGCCTACGCGACGGTGGGCGAGATTTGCGAGGCGCTGCGCGACGTGTATGGAACGTACACCGAAACTGCCTTCGCGTGACAAGCAAGCTATCAGCCCTCAGCCCTCAGCCCGGCCGCGTCCGCACGCCTAACAGCCGCGTGCGACCGATGATGGTTGGCCTTACTGGAGTGCTTGCTCGCCAGCCGGGCATGACCGCGATGATGCGTGTAGGCAACCTTGTGGGCGCTTTGCGCCTTCGAGCCGTGTCCATTGGCTTGCGCCGCTTGCGCTTGGTCATAGTGATCGGGGTCAACTTCTTGTTGAGCATGGGCTAGCATCGCGAACGATGGGAAAACTCCGATCGCCAGCATGAGAGCGAGTAGTCTGAACAGTTTCACGATTTTTCTCCTCGAAGGGCGTGCCTTTGTAGGTAGCACGTTCAGGTCCAGTCGCGGCATGGGTGCAACGAAGCTCTCTTGTGCGCGCTAAGTGATTGACGGGACGTAAACCGAACCATCGCGCTCAGTCCAAACCATCGATGGAGAAGAAATCGGCGGAGCAGAATCCTATCTGAAAAGATAGAGGGCCTATCCAAGTGGATAGTCTGGGGCGGGCCTTGACTCTTAATGCCGCGCAAAACGCCCCCACTGCCTGGTCCGGTGACGCGGCTCACTTACCAAAGCGCCATCCAGGGTTTATGATTCAGTGTTCGGCTGTGAGCGGAGGGAACCAGAACCAACCGCAGATCCTTCGACTCAACCGCGCAACAAAAGCGCGGTCTCGCTCAGGATGACAAGAGCGAAGGTGAAACCATAGAAAGCACACATGTCCCCTGACCGCAAAATCCGTGTACTGGTTGCCAAGCCCGGCCTCGACGGCCACGACCGCGGCGCCAAAGTGATTGCCCGCGCCTTGCGCGATGCCGGCATGGAAGTGATCTACACCGGACTCCGCCAGACCCCCGAGATGGTCGTCAACGCCTCCTTGCAGGAAGACGTGGACGTCATCGGCCTCAGCATCCTCTCCGGCGCGCATAATGCCATCGTGCCGCGGGTGATGGACCTGCTGAAGCAAAACCAGATGGACGACGTGCTGGTGCTGGTGGGCGGTATCATTCCCGATCAGGACATCGAAACGTTGAAAGAGCGCGGGGTGGCCGCCATCTTCCAGCCTGGCACCCCGATGGATTCCATCATTGAGTTCATCCGCGCCAACGTGAAGTCGCGTGGCGTTCCGGCGACCACTTAGTTCACCACAGAGACACAGAGGCACAGAGAGCTACAGGTTCCCGCGGCTGTCATCGCGTATGACGACTTCCGCTCTACCGGACATCCTCAGCTCGGCAGAATAAACCCGTCAATGGTTCGCGGATCGGCTTGCAGCCTTCCGACGACCGCATTTCCCTTCATCACCTTCTGCAGCGCCGCTTGGAACTGGTTCATCTCCTCGCGCGTTCCAACCGTGATGCGGGCATAGGTTGGCATCAGCGGCCAGATGCGGCCAATGAAGACGTTCTGCCGGGCCATGGCGGCGATCACCTCTTTCGCCGGCCGCTTGGTATCGAGCATGAAGCAGTTGGATACCGACGGAATGTAGGAGTATCCGTTGCGATCGAGCCACTGAAAAGTTTCCTGGCGGATTTCTGCGTTGATGCGCTTGCGCTCGGGCACCAGTTGCGGCTCTTTCAGGCTCGCCGAGGCTGCGGCGACGGCCGTCACGGGCATGGGATTGCCTCCGCCATAATCCTTGATCTTCTGCATGAGGTCGGGCCGGCCGATGGCCAATCCGCAGCGCAGGCCCGCCATTCCGTAGAGCTTCGAGAAGGTGCGCAACACGATCAAGTCGTGGCCGGACGTGACCAGGTCAATGACGGAAGGCGCATCGCAAAAGTGAATGTAGGCCTCGTCCACCAGCACGATCGAACCTTTGGGCTTGTTCTCCAGCAGGTATTCGATATCGGAATGGCCGGTCAGCGTTCCGGTCGGATTATTCGGCGAGCAGACATAGAACACGCCCGCGTCGGGCGCGGCGGCAATCATCGCCCTCACATCGTGCGCGTGAGTCTTGGTGAGCGGCACCTTGACCACACGCGCCCCGGAACTCTTCGCGGCGTACATGCCAGCTTCGTACCCGGGGTCGGCGGTCACGTAACTCGCCCGGGGCGAGGTGAAGGCCATGACGGTGTAGTGCAGCGGCTCGGTCGATCCGGCAAAAATCCTGACATGGTCCGCTTTCACCCCGACGCTTTGCGCGAAGAGGGCGACGAATTCGTCGGTCAAGCGGAAGCGATAACGGCCAGCTTCCGGCATGATCGCCGCGATCGCGCTGCGCGCGGCCGCGCAAGGGCCAAGGGGATTTTCGTTGGCGTTGATCCGGACCCCGCCGACGGGCGCGTACGGCAACTCCTGCGCGTACGCCAGCATGGGCTCGGTCACGATGCGCAACGCCAGTGCCGTGGATGCCGCGGTAGAAACCTGAAGAAACGATCTGCGGGAGAAAGTCGTTAGCCTCTCATGGTGCGCCATTAGCCATCCTCCTCTTGTGAGCGACATCTTAACGCTTTTTCGGCTAATCCGCCGCAACATGGCGGCTTGCGTGAGCAGGCGCCAGCGGCAATACCACTCAGATGCCGGCCATTTGCTACCCTAGCTATCGGTGCATCCCGCTTCCCAAGAAACTCTTTGCTCCCGCGAGCCGCGTGGCAACGCCGTCGTTCTGCGCCTGGTCTCCGACGATGACATGAACCGTCTGACGCGCGCACGAGTGCAGGCCCTCACCGCTGCTGTCGAGGACCTTGCGCTGTATCCGCCCGCGCGCCTGGTGATCGCCGGCAATGCCAGGTTTTTCTCGGCAGGCGCCGACCTCAACGAGATTGCCGCGTTGACCGGCGCGGAAGCGTTCCGTTTCGCGCAGATGGGTCAGCGCTTGATGACTGCCGTCGCCAGCTTCCCTGCTCCCACCATCGCCGTGATTCAGGGCTACTGCATGGGCGGAGGTCTGGACCTCGCGCTCGCCTGCGATCGCCGCATCGCCAGCGCTCATGCGATGTTTGGACATCGCGGCGCTGCGCTCGGCCTGATCACCGGGTGGGCAGGGACGCAGCGCCTGCCTCGCCTCGTCGGCAAAGCTCGCGCGCTACAGATGTTCCTGGCAGCGGAAAAGCTGCATGCGGCGCAAGCCTTGCAGGCCGGGCTGGTGGACGCGATTGTCGAGGAACCGCTGGCAGCGGCGTTGCAGCCAGCCCCGTACCGAAGCGGAGGTCCAGCAGAGTAGCAGCCCGCATTGCGTGCCGTCGCTCGCTGCTTTATCGTAGTTAGTTTGCCCCTTACTCATCATGACCGACCATAGCCATCATTCCGCATCGCCCTCCCGGTTCGAAACCAAGGTGAAAAACGACTCGGCGCACTTCGAACGTAACCTGAAAGCCATGGCCGAAATGGTGGCCAACGTTCGCAATGAAGAACAAATAATTGCCCAGGGTGGCGGCGATAAGGCGATCGAGTCCCAACACAAGAAAGGGCGTCTGACGGCGCGCGAGCGCATTGCGCTGCTGATCGATCCCGGCACCGAGCTCTTCGAGCTTGGCGGCTTCGCGGCCTGGGGAATGTACCAAGAGTGGGGCGGCGCGCCCTGCGCCGGGGTGGTGACCGGCCTGGCGCGGGTGCAAGGGCGCCTGGTCATGCTCATCGTGAATGACGCCACGGTGAAGGCTGGGGCGTTTTTTCCCATCACGGCCAAGAAGGTGATTCGCGCCCAGAACATCGCCATTGACAATCGCATTCCCACGATTTACCTGGTGGATTCAGCCGGGGTATTTCTGCCCTTGCAGGAAGACGTCTTCCCCGATACGGACGATTTTGGCCGCGTCTTCCGCAACAACGCGGTGATGTCGGCGATGGGCATTCCGCAGATCGCCGCCATCATGGGCATGTGCGTGGCGGGCGGCGCTTATCTGCCGCTGATGTGCGATCACATCCTGATGACCGAAGGCAGCGGCCTGTTTCTCGCCGGCCCGGCGCTGGTGCAGGCGGCCATCGGTGCGAAGTATTCGGCTGAAGAACTTGGCGGCGCGAAGATGCATTCGCAAATCAGCGGCATCGTGGATTTCCGCGAGCCCGACGACGAGTCGTGCCTGGCGCGCATTCGCCTGCTGGTGGACAAGATGGGCAACCGTCAGCTCGGCGTCTTCGACCGCAAGCAGCCGGAGGAGCCACGCTTCGCCCCGGAAGAAATTTACGGCATCTTCGATGGCGATCCCGCGCGCCAGTACGACATGAAGGAGATCATCGCGCGCATCGTGGACGGCAGCCATTTTGGCGAATACAAGTCGGAGTACGGCGAGACCGTCTTGTGCGGCTATGCCCGCATTGGCGGCTTCGCGGTGGGGATTGTCGCCAATCAGAAGACGCACGTGCAGCAGGTGGACCGCGCCGGCAACAAGCGCACCGAGTTTGGCGGCGTCATCTACACCGAGTCGGCGGAGAAGGCGGCGCGCTTCATCATGGACTGCAACCAGAACCTGGTGCCTCTGCTCTTCCTGCACGATGTGAATGGCTTCATGGTGGGACGCGACGCCGAGTGGAGCGGCATCATCAAGGCCGGAGCGAAGATGGTGAATGCGGTGTCGAATTCGGTGGTGCCGAAGATCGCGGTGATCGTCGGTGGCTCGTTCGGCGCCGGGCATTACGCCATGTGCGGCAAAGCCTACGATCCGCGCTTCCTGTTCGCGTGGCCGACGGCGCGCTACGCGGTGATGGCGGGCGCTTCGGCGGCGGGAACGCTGGTGGAGATCAAGATCAAGCAACTGGAACGCGGCGGCAAAAAGCTGAGCGAGGAAGACAAGAAGAAGCTGTTTGACGAAGTGATGGCAACCTACGACGAGCAAACCGACCCGCGTTACGGCGCGGCGCGGCTGTGGATCGACAAGATCATCGATCCGGCGGAAACCCGCGAGGCGATCATCACTGCGTTGGAGGCCGCATCGCTGAACCCCGAGGTGCCGAAGTTCAGCGTAGGGGTGCTGCAAACGTAAGGCAGTTGTCAGTTGTCAGCCACGCGCAATTATCTTGCTTAGGGCCGGCATCGACAGCTCAGGATTGTGCACTTCACGCAAGGAAAGTTCTGAAATCCAAACCATGCCGCCGTCGGTCATTGCACGCTTCGTTGACGCCTTCATCGGGGGATTTCTAAAGACGATGAAGGACAAACTGATCGACGGTGGATTACTGATTGCTGCCCTACTGTATTGGCTCCTCTCCGGGAAGCTGTTCGCGCATCTCTGGGAGAGTATAACGCCGTGGATTTGGGTCATTTGCCTTATCGTTGCGTGGCATGCCGCAAAGGCGGCGGTGCAACTCTGGCAAGAGATCGCGGTTGGCCGCGAGCGCAAAACGTCAATTCTACTGACTCAGTACGGAGAACCAGCAGAACTGCCAAGAGAGGGAGTCGGGAAGTATCGCACCCAGATAGTTGGAGTCGGCCTGCTGGTAATTATGATATGCGTTGCGTGCTCGTATCTATCCTGGATGGCGGGGGGGCTGGGTAGGGCTGATGATGATTTCACACATGGGGGAGATATTGCCGGTGAGGTCACCTATATAGACATTGAGCCTGTCTATCGGTTCTATCAAAGGCCGCCAGTTGGATACGACCGCTTGGACGCCATGGTACTTCTTAGTATCCTGAATCGAGTTGCGCATCCCATTTATCTGCGCAGGTATGAGGTAAGGGCGCTGGTTGACTCCAAGTGGGTAACTTTCAGATCATCTTTTGGTTTGGCTGTAAACCAGTATTCCTTCGGCACGGTTGTAGACGGAAATCCACCGCAGATACACCACTTCGACCTTTCGACGCAGGGATTTGATTATGTGCTTTAGCAACGACCACTCGGCCCTTTTGAGGAGCTAGAGGTATGGGTGTTTTGTACATCCGGACTGGTACGAGCAGATGCGAGGAGGATCAGCAAATTTTCTGTTTCCCTCTATGATGCCGCCAACCAAGAGTACCGTTTTACATCTGACTTTCCGTCAAAGAGAGGCACTCTGTTAGCTACACCCCAACAACTCGATGTACGAGGCCCAATCGAGCCCTTACCTCCCGACTTAGTGAAGTTGTGGAGACAGGGAAAATGAACCTTTATGCGACTGCGACAAGTTGCCTGTATTCAAGGTGCTCGGATTGCAACAGTTTCAGTAACGCATCGCGGAATCCTGTGCTAACTGCTAATGGCTGACGTTCTCAAACTCATCGAATGCCCCCGCGACGCCTGGCAAGGGCTGCCGGGGCAAATCCCCACCTCCGTCAAGGTCGAGTACCTGAAGGCGCTGATCGCCGCGGGGTTCAAGCACATTGATGCAGTGTCGTTTGTCTCGCCCAAGGCCATTCCGCAGATGGCCGACTCGGAAACGGTGCTGAGCGAGCTCGATCCGCTGGATGACGTCGAGATCATCGCCATCGTGGTGAACGAACGCGGGGCCGAGCGCGCCATCGCCACCGATGCGGTGCGCACCCTGGGCTTCCCTTATTCACTTTCGCCGACATTCCTGAAGAACAACCAGAACCAGACACTGGAAGAGAATCTCGACATTCTGGAGAAGATTAAGACGAAGGCCGACGACAGCGGGCTCGACACGATAGCCTACATCTCGATGGCGTTCGGCAATCCCTATGGCGATCTGTGGAACGCCGACGAGTTGATCGAGGGAGTCAGCCTGCTTGCCGACATGGATTTGCAGGCCATCTCGCTGGCCGATACGGTGGGATTGGCAACTCCGCAGCAAATCGCCGACGTGCTGGGCCCGGTGCTGGAGAAATTCGCAGGCGTTGAGATCGGGGTGCATCTGCACAGCCGTCCGGATGAGGCGGCGGCAAGAGTTCTGGCGGCTTATGATGCCGGTTGCCGGCGATTCGACTCCGCCATCGGCGGCTTGGGCGGCTGCCCCTTTGCGCAGGACGTGCTGGTGGGCAATATCCCAACCGAGAAATTGCTGGAAGCGCTGAAGGGCCGAGGCGCCGACTTGCCGCTGAAGAAGGCGATTACGGAACCGTTCCGCCTGGCGGTGGAGATCGCGAACAAGTTCGGCGGGCCCAAGATGTAGAAGAACAGTTGTCAGTTGTCAGTTGTCAGTCGCCGGTTGCCAGTTGAACTACGCATAATGCCGCGTGGAAATGAACGGGCAACACGCCATCACGTACGATCTTACTCATGCCAAAGCAACCTCACTCATACGTAACCCTTACCCTCGCCTACGACGGACCCGTTGCGACCGTCACCCTGAACCGGCCGGATAAGCGCAACGCCATCAGCTACGAACTGATCGGCGAGCTGCTGCGCGCGCTGGAGGAGATCGAGCATTCGGCTGCACAAATCGTCATTCTGACGGGTGCGGGCAAGGCGTTCTGCTCGGGCATGGACCTGGACAATTTGCGCTCCATCACCGGCCGCAGCGAAGCAGAAAACCTGGCCGACTCCGTCACCATGGCGCGCCTGTTTCGCACCTTGTATGAGTTCCCCAAGATCACCATCGCTGCCGTGAACGGCGCCGCGGTCGCGGGCGGCTGCGGATTGGCCACCCTCTGCGATTTCACCCTGGCCTCCTCCGACGCCAAGTTCGGCTATACCGAGGTCCGCATTGGCTTCGTTCCGGCGATCGTCTCGGCCTTTCTGCTGCGCCAGGTCGGCGAGAAGCAGGCGCGCGACCTGTTGCTCAGCGGTCGAATCATTAGCGCCGAAGAAGCCTTTCGCATGGGGCTGGCCAACGAGATGGTTGCGCCCGACAAGCTTCTGGAACGGGCGCGCGAACTGGCGTCCACCCTGCTGAACAACAGTCCCGCGTCGCTGCTGGCGACCAAGCGCCTGCTCACGCACTACGCGGCGGAGAGTCTCGACCGCGAGGTCGCGGCCGCGGTGGAGGAGAACGCGCGCATCCGCACGACGGCCGATTTCCGGGAGGGTGTAAGCTCGTTTCTGGAGAAGCGCAATCCGCGCTGGACAGGAAAGTAGCTGGTGGAGGTCCTGGCGAACTCGTCCAGTCCGGACTGTAAGTCCCGTGGCGGCGAGTGGGATTGTCCAGTGGCATAGGCCACTTGCGATAGAATTGGCGGAGCCTTAAGCTGCCAGCCAGCGTAAGCGGAACAGCGCACGTCTCTATTGCCACGAAGCGTCGCTGCAAGCATTGTTCACTGTCAGGGTTTCACCAGGGAGAGTCACGATGACATTTCGCCCGCATTCCATCGTAGCGGTAATGCTGTTTTCCACTATGATCTACGCCCAATCTTCGTCACCGGCATCGAAGCCCCAGGAGTCCGCTGCGGCAAAGGCCGCCAGCAGTTATGCCGTTTATCCGCTAATGGGCCCAGCGGCCGAGGAGCGCGCCAGGCAGCTTTTTGAAATGTTCAAAGCTGGCAAAGGGAGCGCGATCTGGGCTACGTATCCAGCGGAAGTCAGAAAGAATGCCGCGAACGAGCGGAAATTTGTAGCCACGCTTGAGCAGTTGAAAGCAAAACTGGGCCCGGAGACCAAGGTGGTGGCGGAGACTAGCGCTCCCTACATGCTGAAGCGAGTAACGGTTTACTCGCGGCTGTCGGAATTCGCCAACGCCAAGGTCCAGGTGGCGACGGTGGTCATGATCAACGAAAATGGCGACACCGATGGTTTCAGCATCCGACCGCTGTCTTCGCCCCCCGAAGGCCATAATGCCGGCTACATGGACACCACCAAGTTGAGGCTGCCCTTCTCCGGCCAGTGGCTGGTGTACCAGGGCGGACATGGTGTCTTTAACAACGCCTATCAGATGACCGACGACCGAAAGTTTGCCATCGATTTTGTCCTGCTGAAGAACGGGAGTCCGTTTGAGGGCGACGGCAGCAAAAACGAACAGTTCTACTGCTTCGGCCAGCCGGTGTTGGCTCCGGCCGACGGCAGGGTGGTCCGCGTGGTCAATGACATTGGGGACAATGCTCCCGGCAATCCCAGCCAGGATGCGCCGGATGGGAACATGGTCCTGATCGCGCACGCCGATAACGAATACTCGCTGCTGACGAACCTCAAGCAAAACAGCATTAAGGTGAAGCATGACGATAGGGTCAAACAGGGCGACCCGGTGGGAGAGTGTGGTAACTCGGGCGCTTCGGTCGCTCCCAGAGTGCACTACCAATTACAGAATTCCACGGGCTTCCCAACCGTGGAGTCGTTGCCGGCGCAATTTGTTGACTACATCGCGGACGGCAAGCCCGTGCCGGTGGGGGAGGTGGTAAGAGGACAGATGGTTAGCAACGGGCCTGCTTCCAGCGCCCCTCAACCGCCGGAGAAAAAATAAGGCCCCGGATGCAACCCCGATGCTGTCGTCTCGGTGGCCTATTTCAGGGGCCGTGTCGCCCGCCGCGTGGGTGCCAGGTTGAAAGCTGAAGACAGGCAATCGCGAGGCACCCGCGCGGAAGCGCACGTGTACGAAACCAAGTTGCGGGTGCGCTATGCGGAGACCGACCAGATGGGCGTGGTCTATCACTCCAACTTCGTCATCTGGTTTGAGGTGGGCCGGGTGGAGATGCTGCGCCAGATGGGCTTCACCTACAGCGAAATGGAAAAGCACGACGGCACACACATCGCCGTCGTGGACATGCGCTGCCGCTACAAGGCCCCGGCCCGCTACGATGACATGGTCACCATTCGGACCCGCCTGGTCAACGTGCGCGATTCCCTGTTGCACTTCGGCTACGAGGTGGTGCGCGACGCAGACGGCGTCATCCTGGCCGAGGGCGAGACCGTGCACCTGGTGGTGGATTCTGAATTCAAACGAATCCCATTGCCGCAACGGTACCTGGAGTCGTTTTTGAAGGCGGCGGGAAAAAGCTGAGTTCAGCCGCGAGTGGTGCGCCCGCCACCAGCCACGCTGGAATTGCGACGGTGATTCAAAACTGACCCTTACTTCATAATGCAAGCACTCCACATCGACGGCAATAACCTGGGCCTCGACGAGGTTCGCCAGGTGGTCCAGGAACGGCGTCCGGTGCTGCTGCAACCCGAGGCGCGGATCGCCGTCGAGCGGGCGCGCGCCGTGGTCGAAGAGCTGCTGGAGACTGACCGGGTCGCGTACGCGGTGAACACCGGCGTCGGCAGACTCGCCGATCTTCGCATCCCGGCAGACGATATTCGCAAGCTGCAAATCAACCTTTTGCGCTCGCACGCCGTAGGCGTCGGCGAACCGCTAGCCGAAGACGTTGTGCGCGCCATGGTCCTGCTGCGCGCCAACTCGCTCGCCAAGGGTTTCTCGGGGGTGCGTCCGGCGGTGATTGACACGCTTTGCGAGATGTTGAACCGGGGCGTGCATCCGGTGGTTCCGTCGCAGGGCAGCGTGGGGGCCAGCGGCGATTTGGCTCCCCTGGCGCATCTGGCGCTGGTGCTGATCGCCGAAGGCGAAGCCATCTTCCGCGGCAAGCGCATGGCGGCTGCCGCGGCGCTGAAGCAAGCTGACATTGAGCCTCTGGTGCTGCAAGCCAAAGAGGCCATCTCCCTCATCAATGGCACGCAGGGCATGCTGGCAGTAGGACTATTGGCCACCCTGCAGGCCAATATACTTGCGGACACCGCGGATGTGCTCGGGGCCCTCACCGTGGACGCGCTGAAAGGTACTGATGCCGCGTTTGACCAGCGCATCCATCAGGCGCGACCGCACGCGGGACAGTCACTGGTCGCGGAGAACCTGCGCCGCATGTTGCAGGGCAGCCTGATTCGCGAGTCGCACCGCGAGTGCCAGAAGGTGCAGGACGCCTATTCGCTGCGCTGTATCCCCCAGGTCCATGGCGCGGTCCGCGATACGCTCGCCCATTGCCGCCAGGTTTTTGAGATCGAAATGAACTCGGCGGTGGATAACCCGCTGGTCTTTCCCGAGGTAAAGAAAGTGGGCGCCCCGAAACGCGGAGTGGGCGCGCCGCTCCCCGGCGACATCTTGTCGGGCGGCAACTTTCATGGCGAACCACTGGCCTTCGCGCTCGATTTTCTGGCCATCGCGCTCAGCGGGTTGGCTGGCATCTCCGAGCGGCGCATCGAGCGGTTGGTGAATCCCGCGCTGAACGAAGGGCTGCCTGCGTTTCTCGCGCCCGGCGCTGGCTTGAATTCGGGATTCATGATGGCGCAGGTCACAGCGGCCGCTCTAGTCAGCGAAAACAAGGTGCTGGCGCATCCCGCGTCTGTGGATTCCATCACCACCTCGGGCAACCAGGAAGACTACGTATCCATGGGCATGATTGCGGCCAACAAGCTGGTGCGAGTGGTCACCAACACGCGTAACGTGCTTGCCATCGAAGCCCTGGCCGTCGCCCAGGCCCTGGACTTCCGCGCACCCTTGCAGACCGGCAAGCGCGGCCAGGCGGCCCACACCGCCATTCGGTCGGTGTCCCCCGCCATTGACGAAGATCGAATCTTGACCACCGACTTCGCCAAAGTGGCGGAACTGATCGCCAGCGGCAAACTGGCGGAAGTGCTGCGGTAGAGCGCCGCGCGAGGTAACTCTGGAAAGGTCCCTGCCCCGTCCGAGGCGCCGCTACAAGCCACGCCCGTAACCAGCCGTCCACCCTGCTCACACGGCCTGCCTTCCCTGCTTTACAAGCAAGGGCTGGGAAATCCAACTCCTAGAGTTGCTTGTAATACAACACAACTGCGATAGGCAAGATACTTAGCTATTGTTTTCATCTGTTTGGCGCTAAATGCAACTGCTGAAAACATCTAAATGCAACTAGTTTCAGTTGCAAATGGTTGTGCGAAAAAGGCTGAAGTTAATGCTTCGGAAGGTGTATAACTGCAAGCATGATTTGGGCAGAAATCGAAACCGCATTTCTCAACTCGCGTCGGCGTGGAACCGATGGCGCATACAAACCCTGCAAGCCAGCGTCACTAGAAATCTACGAGCGCAATCTGGGAATGTTCTTTCGGTTTATGAGTGAGAGGAATGTCCACACGTGGCGACAGATGCGCAAGTCGGACATCCTTGCATTTCTGGATTCTCTGGAGGATCGCGGCTGGGCAGTATCCACTAAACTTCAAATGCTGCGGTGTCTCCGCACACTATTCATTTGGACGCAGCGCGATGAGGACTGCGTTTCTGCTGGCTTGAAAAACTGGCGCAAGACACTGCCAGCAATTCAAGCGAGTCCGAGGCGAGATTTCATCCCTACACGCGCTGACTTGCGGCGCTGGAAAGGCCTCTACAACACCAGCACGTTCCTTGGTCATCGTGATTACACGATGTTCATGCTGCTGCTGGGAACTGGCATCAGAGTTGGCGAGGCGGTGAACCTGCTAACTGACGACATAATGCTGGAGGAAGGTCTAGCGAGAGTGCGCGGAAAAACTGGCGTGCGCACGGTTGGCTTGACTACTGAACTGGTGAGAATACTTCGCGGCTACCTGCGGCGTGCTGACAAGCGCAAGAAGGCACAGAGTTGGACTGGCGAAGCGTTTGTCACTCGGTATGGTGCGCGTTGCACAGCAAGTCAAATGGGAGAAGTGTTCCGCGATCACCAGAAGAAACACGGACTCGTGAAAATCACGCCGCACACCCTAAGGCATGTTTTCTGCACTCTGTACCTGCGCAAAGGCGGCTCGATCAAACGCCTACAAAACATGACGGGACACACGACCTTGCGGATTCTGGAAGGCTATCTCCACAGCGCCGAGATGGGTTCCGAGGAAAGCAAGGCAGAATTGGAGCGGGTGTCACCGCTAAGTCAGCTATAAGCTGACGGACGGGAACCAGCACGGTGCGTACTATGCCCGCGACGTGGACAAAACCGCCCGCGAGAACGACGAAGACGGCGTCGGTGACCTTGGATGCCTCCGAGGACACCGAGGGGCTAGAATCGAAGATTTGACCAAGGAACGAAAGTGGTGAAAAAACTTGTGCGACAGTACCGCGATGATGCGGGGTTGTCGAGCGGCACTCCATGACTTGGAAACAGCAACGGCGCGGTACGTACGTCGTTCGGCTTTGTCCAAGCACCGTGCGATGGGCTACCCTACAAAGTGAGGAAAAACAAAATGACGGTCGCAGATAAGTTAACAAAGGTCGTACATCTTGCCCAATCCAACAAGCTCCAGAAGCCGCACGTACTCGTCTACTATCCACACAATCCCAGTGAATATGTGGTCGAGAAACTTCCCGTGGGTAATTCAACCGACCTTAGATCCCTGGAAGTCTCGATCACTGATGGAGGCGGTGATATCTGCGGCGTTGTCGGTGAGCACAAATACCGTGGGAAAAATGTACCGTTGTTGCTGCCTATCTAGGCTGGGTTTGTCGAAGGCATAATTGTTTGTACGGTCGTACAAACAAATGTTTCAAGCGAGGAATCCAGTGGCAAACAACAGATACATTCCATATTTCCGAGTGAGCACGCAGGAACAAGGTCGCAGCGGACTCGGCATCGAAGGGCAGCGCGCAGCGGTTGAATCGTATCTCCGCACGAATGGTGGTGTGCTGGTGAATGGTGAGTTTGTCGAGGTTGAATCGGGCAAGAACAGCGACAGACCGCAACTGAAGGCAGCGCTGGCCGCATGTCGCATCTACAGAGCGCAGTTGCTTGTTAGCAAACTTGATCGCCTGTCGCGCAATCTTCACTTTGTTAGTACGTTGATGGAGTCTGGTGTTGAACTTCGTTTGCTGCGATCAACCGCACGCGACTCGGCTTACTCTGCACTTGCTGAGTAGCATTGCCGAGCACGAAGCGGCGATGATTAGCGAGCGCACCAAGAGCGCGTTGCAGGCAGCGCGTGCACGCGGCGTCAAGCTCGGCGGCGAGCGTGGCGATCACCGCATTGCACGGTATGCAGGCAAAGGACGGCTAACAAGTGCAGCGGTTCGCGCAGCAAGAGCGGCAGCGCGTGCGGTAGACCTCGCGCCGATCATTGCTGAGATTCGGGCTTCTGGTGCAACCAGTCTCCGCGAGATCGCCCACGAGTTGAACCAGCGCGGCATACAGGCACCGCGAGGTGGTGAATGGACATCGGTGCAGGTTAGTCGCTTACTGGCGCAAGCCCCGCTCACCAGCAAGGTGACACCAGCAACGGAGGTATTGTGATGCTGCGCAGATTGGCACTCATCACTCTGTATGCTTTGCGCGAGCACGGCGGACGCACCTACAGCCAGCGGCGCATCCACAGAAGGGCATTCAGATATATCCGCCGATGGGGATACAGCAGTTCCGCTCTGGCTGGTTTCGATTCTCGCCGTGAATCCCGCGCACGCAAGGGGTATGCTCACGCGGGGTCGCTCTGGTTTTGGGGGCGGGTTAGCCGTGACGCATCGGGTTGAGCGGTGCGCCCATTACTCGTCTGTTATCGGAACTTTTTGCCTGATTTTCCGTTTCTGGCCGCCGTCCTCAGCGAGCGGTTCACCCTGATGACCATTCCACAAGGCTCCGGGGCGAGCAACTCGATAGAACAGGTCAATGCCAGTCTCCATGTCAGGCAGAAAGAGCGGCTGTTGCTCGGCTTTCTGCGGTTTTCCCTTTCCGAACCTCCCAATCGCTCCCCTGATGAACTCCTCGTTCAATTCGACGCATATCCAGTTCCGCTTCAGGCGCTCGCAAACCTCGCCAGTCACGCAGCTACCTGCAAACGGGTCTAAGACAAGCGCACCGGGGTCGGTCAACATCCGAACAAAATACTCAGGGAGAGCGGCTGGGAATCGAGCCTCGTGCGGCTTAATACCTTGTTCGGCGCAATATCTCAGATACTGGCCGTTGCTCTCGGTGTTGGCGACAGCTATGAGGTTTGGAGGAATTGAGGCTCCGTTGTTGACACTGAATTTCGTGCTGATGTCATGACCGGAGGGACGCAGCTTTGCCCTGTACCCGTTCTTCAACAGGCTCTTCATGCTGGCACTGTATGGCTGGAGAACACGGCGGTTGTCCGCCTTCGGCCACGGCGAAAGTGAAAGCCACCAGACACAGTTGATGGCATCCTTGACGCGGATGCGTCTGACCGTAACCCACTCGGCGGGCGTTGGGAGCTTTGACGGATTCCACCAATAGAACTCTTGTGCCAAGTGGAACCCAAACTCCTCACAGAGCATTATGAGCAACTTGAAGTGATATAGGCTGCGAGTCGGCTGCCCTGAAATCCAAGCTCCGCCGATGTCGATAACCAGCGAACCATTGTCTTTCAGTACCCTCTTGAACGCTGCCGCAAATGGCCGAAACCAGTCGAGGTAGAGGTTGGAATCCGCGTTCCCGTATGTCTTTTTCCTAACAAGGCCAAATGGCGGACTTGTCATAATCAAGTCCACCGACTTCTCTTTCATCAAGTCGAGGCACACTTCCTTCGAATCGGCATGGAGGATCCGACCACGGGAAGTGCTGAAATAAGCGGGCAATTTCTGTTGTGACATCGGTTACATCTCAAGTGCCTTGAGCTTCATCGCGTGGCGAGCCTCGCGGTTCAGCACATCAAGGATTCGGACTGGATTCTCAATGATTTCGGTTATATCATCTCGGTCGATCATAGCTATTGCGAGATTTGAGTCCCGAAGCATCTTGTTGGCGAATCGCCGCGCCTCGGCTCCAACGTCGCCTGTACTGACGATGACAATCACGTTGCTATTGAGCAGGTGAGTTAGGCCAACTTCTTTGGCGATGTCATCAAGGCAGACCGTACCAGTATTCTTGCATTGTACTTGCCAGCGTGAGAATACCAGCCGAGAGGACTCAAAAATGACATCAACTTCTGCCCCTCCAGTTGCGACTCCGCGCAGGCGAGTCGCCACGTGGTCGAGGTCGATTATACGCATCAGCTTGTGGGCGAGGGCTTCGAGCGCCAAGCCCTTGATGTGTTTGTCGTCAGACTTGAGTTCCTCAACGATCTGGGACAGCGGTTTCCTTAGCAGAGGGCGAAGGTCATCGGTCGTCTGTTTTTCAAGCTGGCTCAGCAACGGCTCGAAAACGTCCTTAATCAGTTTCTTGGTGGCTTGAACCCTCGGAGACTTGGCGCGGGAAGTCTTCGTGATTGCGATATACCCAGCGTCTGCAAGAGGGTTGAGAATGTCTTTCGTCAGTCCTTTCACGTTGTACTTGTGACCGTAAGTCGCAGTTGCCAACTTTTCGATTTCGCTGGCTGGCAAAGCGGCGTTCACATCGAGATTCATCAGGGCACGGAGGAAGAATTTCTGACCGTGGGTGAGTCCGGCTAGCACCTCGATCTCCTTCGTTCCAATTCCGCGAACCTCTTGCAGGCGAGCTTCGTTGATGCGCCATTTGGAGTGTGCGAACACCCCAGCTTTCTCCAGCCACAGCTTCATCATGCTCGGATGTTTGCCACCACGCGGAAAATGAACTGCCCGCTCTTCGAGCGATTCGCGCAGCGTGTTCAGCGTCACGCTTTCGCCACCCGCTTCCATGTCCTGAATTGTCTGCACTAGGGTGGAACCGTGCAGATTGAGCAGAATGTGTCGTCCGAGACGAGCATAGAGTTCCGATTCGTTATCCCGAACTTCGTGCAGTTGCTTGCCGATGTCCGTTAAATTTGCCGCCTTGTCTACGAGTCCGTAAGCCCTAGACCGAGATTCGTGTTGTTTGCACGCTTCCGTCTGTTGTACTCACTTGTATTCGGGAATTTCTTAGAACCAAAAAACGTGTCGTGGATGGCGTTCTCAAATGCTTTCGCGTCCCCGCCGTGCTTCGCAGCAAACTCCAATACCGCCTTTAGGTCTATGTTGGAGGGCGAAAACTCACTCCCGAACGGTAGATCACTTTTTTCCATGGGTGTTCGCAGAATAGCACAAGCAAGTTATTGATTTCGAGCTGTTTAACTACGAGAAGCCAACTTCACCACCGAAGCCCACTCCTCCGCCTTTTGACCGCAACGCCGATTGGAGAACTGCTAGGCTTGGGGAAAGCCTAACTCAGCTTGCAGCAGATGCGCTGAGATTATGTCTAGACGCTGGATGATTCCGTTCTCGTCAAATTCGGCCCTACAAAATACCCTAACCGGCCCTCTATGGGCAAATTGAGAATGAAACTGGTCTGGATGATCGCCGACATAACGGTATGGAACATTTCCCGTACTCAGCTTGAATGTCCCCCTGTTGGATTCTTTGTTAAGCGAAACCAGCGTTCCAACAAGCTCCATCTCGCGGATTTGAATTGTCGAAGAATCGGGCCTGAAATATTCACGTTCGGAACTATTAATTGTCGCTTCTAATTGTAATGACGTTCCTTCGTCGGCCACCAAGTCTGCCTGATCTACTCGTGTTTCCTGTAGCGGAGAGGCGATCTTATTCAATCGGATTCGATGAGTTTTTCCCTAAACAGTGCGAAGGCTTCGAGAGGAATACCCAACTCTGCTCCATCGGCGTTGAGCACGAACACATTGTTGTTGTTGCCTGATACGGAAACGCTGTACGGCTTTCCCTTCGTGTGTTTCTTCAGATTAATGATGTTGGTAATAGTGCGAAATACGAACTTTGCCGCATCGGTGATGGCTTCTAAGTCCTTCAGCTTGTCAGCGACGTACATCCCAGCAACTATCAAGACATCGAATGAATGTTGTTCAATGGCTGTTACTCTAAGCTGATGAACGTGGCTGGGGTCAACTTGCGAAGCAACTTTTCCGTATGCACCGGAAAATCCCTGAAGAGCGTCAACTACGTCCTCAATAGGCATAGTTCCGTCGTCAACATCCCGTCCGCGATAGCGGAGGGTTATTCGGGTCGGTTCTGCCATGATGAAGCGTGAGGGTACCATATCATTTAAGATGGGCGTAATAGCAAAGGTGCTGCGTGTCGGCGCGGGCAAGTCTCATTCTGGTCGCACTACGAGCGCACCCCATTCGCACCCCCAAAGGTGCGAGGCGTAAATCGCTGAATCAAAAGCAGTTGTTCCGTATTATACCGTAAAACAGCCATGAAATATCCAAAAGCGGCTTTCGTCGCGTGTTGACGCTAGCATTGTGATACCATTTCGATATCGTTGGACAGCCCTTGATTCGGCTCTAACACATTGGTATTGAATGCCTTAGACGGCTTCGAAGGCTCAGGCAGTGATTTTACGATTGTCCGTAAGCCTATGATCGCTCGCCCGCACGAAAAGCGGAACAAACCACCCTGCGCACCCCCAAAAGTGCGACGGCGTGGTGCGGATCGGTGACGGGGTGCTTTGGAATGGATTGAACCACGGCGTTGCTTACCACTGGTGAGGGGCTGGCGGGAGCCTCGCGGCCCATACCGGGCATCACCGATCACATTTGGGACATCGGGGTGGACGGCGTACAATCTTGAGTTTTCGAGCGCCCGCCGCTTGAAAGAAACCTGTGTCCCAATCCCGCACAGTATCGCGGAAGGGAACATCTTTCCCTCACTGGGCTCTGTCTCCGATTCGACCGTGTGATCTAAGCTCCCGATAACAAGGCATCTTAATTGCTCCCTCCTGGTGTCTTGTGGACATTCACGTGCCTTACCCATTTTGTTCCCGAGAGCCATCCAGATGACCGTCTGGCTAGTGAGGTAAGCCACTTCGTCCACGGGGGAAACGGGGAGAGGTGGCCCCTCGCTAGGCTCTTGGGAACCAGGTTAGGTGTTTCTCATGCGCCTGGAGCTTGGAGATTGGTACCCCGTTTCCCCGGGGAAAGCGAGGGAGGGTTGCATTGGCGCTAACATCGCCCTTCCTCGCATCTTGAAATTCCAGCAGCAAGAAGCACCGCCCTTGAGGAGATCATCCACGCCCATCAATCGAGAAGGACGGAACCGGTGGACGCGAAAGAGTGCGGCTGGGCAAACGACGATCTGGCGAACGTCGAGATCAAGCGTGGGCCGCGTGTTCACGTTGTGGAAGACGTTGAAGAGGCCATCGAAATCCTCGAAGACTCCGGCAGAGTCACGATGGCGAGATGGTGATGGTGATGACGATAAATTCTCGCATTGGAATTTAGGAGACGCTCATGGAAATAATACCCTACCTTATCTTTCTAGTCGCCATACCAGTAGCCGTCATCCTCATCTATCGCTATCCGCAGCGCGAGGAAACTCCGTTCGAGATGGAGATACGCCTCGGCAAATTAAACCCAGAGTTGTTCTGCCCACACTGCCAGTCTAAGGGCAACGTGCGCGTCAAGTGGGTTATGCAGAAGGTGGGCGTATCCGGCGGCAAAGCTACGGCGGCGGTTTTGACTGGCGGTTTGTCGCTGCTAGCAGTCGGCCTGTCGCGCAAGCAAGAACTAACGCAAGCACACTGTGAAAAGTGCGGCTCTACTTGGGTATTCTGAAAGGAGAAATCAGCATGAATACATTCAAATCTTTTCTGGCCGTTGTCCTCTGCATTGCAATTCCATTCACCATCTTCGCCGGAGAAAACGGCTACAAAGTCACTTACGACGGCGGCTCGTTGCCAGACATCAAGTCTGGTATTGGCTTGCACATGTACATGGATCAAGACAAGGTTCGATTCGTGAAAGACGGCAAAGAGATCGCAAACGTGCCCGCTTCCGCGATTACGGAGATCAGCTACGGGCAGGATGTTCATCGGCGGGTTGGTAGCGCTATCGCCATTGGTGCCGTGAGTTTTGGAATTGGGGCTTTGATGGCTTTCAGCAAGTCCAAGAAGCACTTCGTCGGATTAACGTGGGCCGATGGCGACAAGAAAGGCGGTCTGGCGATGCAGTGTGACAAAAACGAATACCGCGGCATTCTAGCCGGACTGGAAGGCGTTTCCGGCAAGAAGGCCGTCGATTCGAGTGCCATGACCGTCAAGAACTGATCGCAGCTTTTCCCAAAAGCGAGCCACACTGTGAAGAGTGCGGCTCTACTTGGGAGTTCTGAAAGGAAAAGCCATGAAGAAGATCACGATAGTAGTACTGGCGGTGGTAGCTGTTTGTATATCGGCAGGGACTTTTGCCCACTATAAGGATACGGCGGCGGAAAATCAGCGACTAGAGGAAGCGCAAAAACGCGACGAAATACCCGCCGCAAAACGGGCCAAAGACAAAGAAGCCGCATATGCAAGAGTGGCCAAAGAAGTCGAAGATGAAAAGCGGTTCGCCGAATCCCCAGCAGGAAAAGCGAAAGCGGCAAAAGAGGCGAAGGAGCGAGCGAAGGAGCAAGCAGCGGTTGAGGAGACAACCAGAATAGCAAACGCAGAATTGATGGACGAACGGCTCTTGGGTGCTGGATTTAACGTTGATGTTACTACGTCGGGAAAGGGTCATAAGACTATCACTTTGAAATACGTCCTAGCGAGCAAATCGTTTGTCTATCAGTTACAAAACCAGACTGATACTCTCGAAAAACTCAGAGCCTTGGGATTCACCAAGTTGGTTGTAACTGACGGATACGACGAGACGTGGCATTGGAACTTATAACTAAGGACAAACCATGAAGAACATCACGATCGTAGTACTGGCAATGCTGGCGCTGTTGTGCAGCGCATACGCGCAAGAGTGCATTCACATCACGGCGGTACAGGACTCTACTGAACGGACACCCTTCTCCACGTGTGAGGGAAGAAACTGTTCGCACACTGGCACGGCATACTGGGTGCACCACAACCGAGCTTACAAGGCAACAATCGACAACCGCATGTTCACCTTGGAGGAATCTTCTGTGTGGCATCGACCCCACTCTGATCTTGAAGTCGGGCATGATTACGAGATCGTGGTGTTGGGAGTCAAGCCGTCTCAGACAATGGAGATCAAAGAAGACCCAGACAAGAACGGCAAAGTCCACACACGGAAACTAACTGTAATAGCCGAGGAAGAAGTACAGGTGCACTGACATGGGAACGACGACAAAAATCACGATAGTCGTACTGGCAATGTTGGCGCTGACCATCAGCGTGCATGCACAGTCCGTGCCACCACCACTTAGTGAGAAGGATATAGAGAATGCTCTACGAGCAGATCGCAAACCTGCCTCCGCTCCCCTAACCGTGTGGCAAAAAGCAGATGCCGCGTGCCGCGATTATGTACAGTGGAGTCTAAAAGCGCCAGATAGTGCCGAGTTTCAAGGCAACGATAATGTGCGCTGGAGTGGCAATGTTGGTTGCCACCATAATCAGTGCACGGGTTCCCGCTTCGACGTTTCTACGATGCTTTACGCAACAAATTCGTATGGCGGAAGAATCCTTTCTCGGTTTGATTGCACCGTGGTGTGCAAGGAAGGTGCGGAGTGCAACGTAACTTATCTGAGGGAGAGATAAGCATGGAGACGACTAAGTACGACCAAGTGTTCTACGAGGCCGAAGCCAACGCACTGCACCCTGAAGGAGGAGAATTAAAATGTATTGCATTCAATGTGGTAAAGAAATAGGCGAGTCTCCGTTTTGTCGGTTCTGTGGCAAGGCGTCGTCTCGCATTGCGGAGCCAGTGCAATTGCCACCAGTGGTGAAAGCCCACTCATGGTTTCATCGGCATCCTGGTTGGCTCTGTGTGATTGGCATTCTGATAGTTTTTTGGGCTATCGGAACCTTTGTCGGACCAACGAAGCCAGACGATCCGAAGTTCGAAGAGCTAGCTGTGCGTCATGCAGACCGTGTGTGCGAAGATGCCATTAAGGGGGTTCTATTGGCTCCTTCCACTGCTGATATCCATGACGCCGGATACTCCTATGGGAGTGATGGCCTTGGCTCGTTTCGGTTTGGCAAGCAGGTTGATGCCCAGAATGCCTTTGGTGCAAAGCTGCGCTCCAGGTTCGAGTGTCAGGTGCTGTGCTCTGATGATGATCACTGCGCTGCGAATGTCGAAGAGGTGAGGTAAAGCCAAATGGAAACGACTAAGTACGGTCAAGTGTTCTACGAGGCCGAAGCATACGAAATGTTTCCACGTCGCCAAATACCGAAATGGAGTAGAAAAATTCCACGCGAGTACCGCGCTATCGCGGCTTTCTTTTGCGCCCTACCATGACTTGTCTTTACGGTGCAGTACGTAGCTGTGCGGCTTTGCTTCGACTCCGTGCGGCGATGCCCCAACGCCGTGCGACAATGCCTCGCTTGTCTTTGCGTCGCTGTAGCCTGCGTGTTGACTGAGTGCTGAATAGCGCGGTGCGGACAGAGTGAGAGAGTAGCCTGCTACTGCTCGACTGTGCCTGCGATGCTACTGCTCGACTGCGACTGCGCTGCTACTGCTTGACTACGCCTGCGACCAGCACTCTTGGCACCGGATCGCGGGGCTTGTGGAGCACCATGTAAGAGGTATCCAACCCAGCGCGGAATGCACGGTGTGCAGTACGGTGTATCTACCGTTCCAGAAAACCCATCGGAAACCGCGTCCGCAAGTGGCGGAAAACAAACTGTCGGCAACCGCGCATTTTGCATTCCATAAAAGATTCATTTCTTTGTACGATTTCGCTTGACAGTTTCCGATCTCAGGCGTAGATTCAAAAATGAGATCGGAGGTCAATATGAACTGCGCACTGTATGCAAGAGTTTCAACCGCCGACAAAGGGCAGAACCCCGAGATGCAGCTTGCTGAGTTGCGGGAGTTCGCCAGCAAACGCGAATGGACAGTGGTTGGCGAGTTCACCGATCTGTGTTCTGGTTCCAAGGATCACAGACCACAGCTTGACGCGATGATGCTGCTTGCCAAGCAGCGCAAGGTGGATGTGATCTGCTGCTGGAAGCTAGATCGTTTCGGACGTTCGCTTAAGCAGCTTGTTAATGCGCTAGACGAACTGAAAGCGGTTGGCTGTGACTTCGTTTCCCTGCGTGATAACTGGGACATGACCACACCAGCAGGCAGACTAATGTTTGCCATCATCGCTTCGATGGCAGAGTTCGAGCACGATCTAATCTGTGAGCGGGTGAAAGCTGGCATGGCACACGCCAAAGCCACCAAGGGCACGAAGTTCGGCAGACCTATGGTGAACCTGCATCGTGATAAGGACGCCCGCAAGATTCGCCAGTTGCGCGACGATGGACAGAGTTATAGCGAGATCGCCGACGAGTTGGGCAGACCGCGCAGCAACATCGTGCGGATCGCCAATGCGCTGGGTTGCTGTGCTGGCGAGACTGTTACCAGCAGAATGGAAGTGTGAACCGTGAGACTCACTACGGCAATGCGAAACGCGCTGCACGAGCTATGCCTATGGGATATGCAGCATCCCGACGGCGCGATAGACATTTGGGCGACTACCGCCAAGGCACTTGCGCATCGTGGATATGTAGTAATCGACGGCGTGAGTGATTGCCGCAACTTCAATTTTGTAAGCTGTTATCTGGCACAAGTCCCGTCTGCCAGAATGGAAGTGTGATGTGCACCAACTACTCCGAATGTTGGCTTTGGGCTGTTTCTATCACATGCGCGAGCAAGCGGGGCACGTCTATAGCGATCGCCGCGTGCAACGCCGTGCGTTTCGGTATGGACGCCGTGCCATGCGCAGGTTTATGCACTTCTAAGAGCGGGCAAGACTCGCGGACATTTCTGGTTCTTTCTCAACTCTCGTGGCACCCAGCGACAAGGTTGCAATCCCGAGACGAACAAGGCGACTCGGTGGGATATCCGCATCTCCTGATACTTTGCTGGGAAGATTAGCCCAGCTAAGACAAGCGGAAGGCTGGGCTTCTAAGAGTGTGCAAACCCCCACTCTTAGACTGAAGCTTTAAGCACGGGTGGCTGATTTAGCCATCGGTGCGGGCGGAGACTCGGGCGGGCGCGCCTTAATGGAACATCGTTAGTCACGCGCGTTTTTCAGCCTAGTGTGTAAACCCTCACTGGGCTGAACATTCCCGCGCGTTATTCTGGTGCATAGTATGCGGACGCCCCGCTTTCGGCAGGGGCGATGACAGGGACGCTGGGCAATCCACACCCAACCGAGTTGTACAGCGTCGTGATGAAAGCGTTCGGACACAGTGTCCGAAGGCTTTCAGTGCGTGGTCAGTCACCGTTTAGTCACCGTTTAGTCACCGTTTAGTCACAACTTTTTTGTGCGGTTTGCCTACTTAGCGGCGAGCGACGATTTGGGTTACGGTGCAAACAAAGGACTTACGGCGTGTGACATTGTGCATTCGTCGGTCTTGACGGCTCAAAAACGACGATTCGTCGGCTCAAAACGGCTCAAAACGACGATTCGTCGGCTCGGAAACGGCATTGGAACGGCGGTTGAACCGCTTGGCCGCCGCCGCTTTCCTTTCAGTCTCCTGAGTGTTTGTCCCCACTAAAGCATCGCATTGTCTTGCTCTGGTATCGGAGTCATAGGGAACGCGGGGCGCACCGTAGCAGGCGGGCGGAATAACCCGCGCACGCCACGGTAAGGCTTGGGGTAGGGGTTAGGGTCACCCACGGGCTGACATCGCACCACGGTGAGCCTAGCGCGCTGGTGACGGGTGTTCCTTACTCGCTGGCTTCCACCAGAAGGGGATCGCGGGAATCGGGGCGCATCGCATCTGCAATGTGTGCAATCTGCGCCGATTCCTGCTAACCTTTTGCCGTCTCGCACGTCTAATACCATAGGGTGTTCTTGCGCCTTGCCTTATTGAAAACCATTTTCAATAAAAATGCAAACGACCTAAACCAGCGAAAGCCTTACTGGACGGGCGTTTCAGAGCATCACTGAAAAAAGATGCGTTTCACCCAATGAATATACGGCTCAAAACTATGTCCATTTTTAGTTACTACATGGTAACACAAAGTGACATTTTTCAATCCGCGCCAGTTTGGAGTTTTGTAAGGACTTAGGTGTCATTTGTGACGTTTTTGCACTGTTTATGGTGCAAAAATGTTTACTGATGAGTAAATAAAAAAACCCGCGAGCCCTTCCCATGTGTGCTAGAATCAAATTAAGAGAAAGAAAAAAAAACAAAGAGAAAGTGACTCACCGCGAAGCGTGTGTCTCAGGATACAACTCAGGTGGTTGTCAACCACCAGCGTAAGGGTTTTTGGCGGAAAGTGCCGCTCTAGGCGACCCAGCATATCTGCGGTATTTTCTGGTGTTGAATCCCCCATTGAATCTTCCATCGCTTGAACGGGGTTCAACCCGTACGGCTGTCGCTGGTGGACACGCGCGATGAAACGAGAGTGGGGGAAAACCACCAGACCACCAGACGGCTCTTATATAGGTGTTTACTTGGTCTAGGCGCAAAACTGAGAACATGGGGTTTAAGATGAAGCTTTTCAATAAGATAAACCGAAGGCTGGCGAAACTTGGCAGCACGGTGACCGTTTTGGCGTCGGCTGGGCGGGATGCGGAACGACACCAGCTTGTGACCGTAAGCTGTGACCGCTGTGGCGTCGGCACCGAGTTTCGCAGTGACCCACCGAAGGTGATGCGGCTGGGCAACATCACTCGGAAGGTCAAAACCAGACGCGGCAAGAAAATCAGCCCGCCGATGTCCTGCGGCTGTCTCCAGCATGATGTGCACCAGATTTATCTCAACAGCCGCAAGCGGTCTGGCGCGCTGCGCAAGGGTATGCTCGTGCGGCGCAGTTACTTTGATTTGTACGATGATAGGACAGAAGGCTTTCTCGTTTGTCTGCTGGCGCGAAAGGGATTCGAGCCTAGCGTACCACGTCGGGAACTCGGTTTGATGTGGACATCGGCAGCGGGAACATTCTATCGCGCTGACCACTTCGGCGCGTGGAACAAAAGCAGGCGCAATAAAGAAGATGATGTGGCGGACGCAAAACAGTGGAATGATGCACACCCGTTGCCTGCATCATTTCCAATCGCTGCGCAACACGTGCAAGAAGAAATCGAGAAGTACAAGAAAGCTGGCGGGCGGAAAGCCTATTGCGCCATTGAAAATATCGAAGCTGGGATTCAACATTTTCTGCATCCACCGCCAGAAGAACACGAAGGCATTCATACACCTTGGAGCGAGCAGGAAATACTTGCGCAAAGGCAAGCACAAACTGACGGAAGCGCACGGTGTGCGGAACTGAGACGCTATCGGCTGGGCAACAGCCTAATCGAGAAGGCTGGTATCGCAGACGTGATTGTGCCCAAGGTTGGCGCATATTTTATGGAGGACTAATGCAAGTGACACTTCAAGAGATTAGACACCGTACACGCGAGCTTGAAGAAATCGAAAATCCAGTGATGCGCGATTTCGATGCTGAGGCTGAACAAATCATCAAAGCATTGCGCGGAACAACCGTCGCTGCACGGGTTGCAGCAGGAGAGAAAGGCAATGAGTAAAGAACTGACACCTATCGCCCAACTGTGGCAAGATGCGAAGGGCGGGCGTAAGCTGCCCATCGGCGACCGCCGCCGTGTGGTCGCGTGGCTGCTGACTACAATGCACCCCGCACCAACCTATGTTTCTCTCGCCGCTGACTTGCAAACATCGGAAGGTTCCATAAGACGTGACGTTAAGTGGCTCGAAGCGCAAGCAGTGAAGGCGGCGGCGGCGGAAGCCGAGCGGTTGTCTCACAAGGGACAATCGAGCAAGCCGATCCCACGAACACCGTTGCCTGATGCTTTGCATGGTCTGCAACAGCCCAGCAGACCGTTACCACGGCTGAATGAGCGCGTGCTATTCGAACACATCCAGTGGCTGGTATCAGAAGTCGGTGCTGACCTTATTAAGCTGTCAAACCCGTTAAACGGCGCACAGCGATCGGTGGACGCGGAGACTTGGGCAATGAGTGACCCACCACTCGATAGCGGGCGACACGGTTTGTCTTTTGCTGGGCAAGCTGGCGTTAAAACCCACAAACAAGCAGTTGCCGCTGCCCGTGCAAGTGATCGCCAGTACGCAAAAAGGCAGCACAAGGCGGCGGAACGTGCGGAACCTATAGTTGTGCGGCGCTTCCCCTTGGGTTCAAATGTGAGAGGCGTCGAATGATCCGCTTTCAGTCTGACACAGGGTTGAGAATCGCTGTCGGCGATCGCGTTTGGTTCAACGGCTCCCAGTTCATCGTGGAAACGCTGGGCATGAGATATGCACACTTGCGGTCGGGCGATGGCACGCTGGTGCAGTTCTGCAAGCTGTCCGCTTGTCACAAGCTGGGCAGTGGGTCGCTGCTTGACACCCTGCAACAACCGTGCGGTGACGGCAGGTTCAGCCTTGCGGACTTCAAGAAACAAAATCGCTAGTGGCGCAACCACTAGCCACGCGCCAGTCTCTTTCTTCATTTCCTCCGCTGGCGCGAAGATGACCTGCGCTCTTATCCTTTATGACGCAGGTTAGCAGCGGGATGCAAGGGAGACGCGCGCACGATGCAAAGCCAGCGGCGCTCCTCCGCTTGTGGGGCGCATTGTAGCAGCGCGGTTTGCATTCTGCTTAAATGTACGGCGCATTTCCTCTCGCCGTGCAACGCTGCGCTGGGCATACGGTCGAGGCAAACTTCCCTTGCCCAGCGTGGTAAAAAGTTTTCGCTCACACCACTAACGCTGACTCGCTGGCAGCACCGAACCCAGCACTAACCACGCGGCATGACCGCAGAAAGCAAGGTTGTAAAGGTTTTATGGCTGAAGAAGTGAAAAACGAGTTCAAGATTACGGTAGCAGATTTGCAGCGCGAAGCGGACGAGTTGCAGCGGCAGCAGAAAGAAGATGCGCGGCTGGCAGAGAAAGACGCAACCATTCAACGGTTGGAAGCCGAGCGAGATGCTGCGCTGGCAGCGAAGAACGAGAGCGATGCGTCGGCAGCGCGGAACCGCGCCGATGCTGAACTGCGTATCGCAACCCGTCGCAAGCATGATGCGGTGCTGGTTTCAACCGCTGCCCAGCAACGATTGAGGCGGGGAAAGTGCATCGAAGCTGTTGGCGGTAACGCCTTCTGGAATCAAACTCCCATCGCTCAGCGATTGGCGATGCAGGATGTTTGCGAAGTGGATGCAACCATCTCCGATGTTGAGTTGAAAAAGGTGTTTGGCAAGACTTCGAACGGTATGGCAGCGCAGACGTTGCAGCGCGACAATGCGCAACGCTATGCGAAACTCCGTATTGTTGCCGTCGAGCGCGGTTTGATAGGCGGCTAATCACCGCTTAAATACAGGCTAGTTCTTACTGTCTGTTGAAACACATAAAGCTGGGCGTACTCAAGACAGTAGCTCGGAGACCACAGCGGTCTCCGAGCTACTTGGGTGCGCCCTTTCATTTTATTGGGGGATTCATTTGAAAGAACTGCGGAGACGTTTTCGTCTGTTGGTTTGGCTGGTGAAGTTTGCGACGTATCGGAGGAAACTGTGACTCCTGAAACTGCTGGTTTGGACGAGGAGTGGGATTTGCACGTGAGCGCCTATGCAACGAGAACATTGACGGCGGCGCTGGCAGCGCAGAATCATTATATCTTCCGCTCGCGTCTGCCAAAACTCGCTGGCGTGACCACTGTTTACTACGGCGAAAGCTCGGAAGGCTGTGAGTGCGTCGGCAAGAATCGTGTGACGCCGTACACCCGCTCGCCAGCAGGGATTGACAAGTTGCACCGCCTGTTGGGGATACTGCGCTCAAGACATATTGATTCGACGTTGGCAGCAATCGACTGCGGCATCGGCAAGCTGGGATGCGCCATCTTCAGTTTGGACGCTGTACGGGCGCGCAAGATGGTGTTGCGCATTCTGCAATCTGGTATTCTTGACTGCGATGCCTAACGGTTTCCAGCGCAGTGACACACAGTTCGGTGAGATGATGCAGCGCGCCCTTATTGACAAACAAATGTCGCTGAAGGAACTGGCGACGGCTTGCGGCGCGTCGTACGAGTACTGCCGTAGATTGTGCAACGGAAGTGCGCTCCCCAGCAAGGGTATGCTTGCCTTGCTATGCCCGATTCTTGGGCTTGACGTGGGTGAAGCCCAGCGACTCGTTGAAAAAGACAAGCTGCTGAAAAAGTTTGGCAACATACCACTGGAACTGACAGGCGCAGATGCAGGACTCGAAACAGTGCGCCGTGCTTGGTCTGACTTATCCGCGCTTCAACGGGAGGGAGTCCTGTTTATGATTGACGGTTTCCAGCGCGGAAACAAAAGGCAGCGCATGGTAAAAAGCAGTGCGGCGGAAGGTCAACAGAAATAAGGTGGTTTAGTCGAGATGCCCGCCCAGCAAGGCTTTCAGAGGAAATGGAGAAGCGGTTTCAAGAGCACTTATTTACAATAAGGACTGCTCTGGAGCCGTCCTTAAACCTCGTCGATTCGGGCGCCGGTTTTACTGTTCCCGAAGGATGGATCGCGCCCTCGGATGCCAAAAGTTTCGAGGATTTCCTTAGGAAACCGGCATCTGGAGATAACGGAAAGCGCCGCATCGCCGTCTTAGAAAGAGCGGCTTCTCTGCGTATTCATAAACGTGGCAATCAGAATCAAATTACCTGATGGCAGGGCTCCGGCCCGCAACGCGTCCGGGAGGAATTCCCGCGGCGGGCGGGGCCGGCCGGCCCGCGTGCAACATTTCTCGATCGCCGATCCGCTGGTGAAGCTCTTCGTCGCCGGCTTTCTCATCGCCGGCGTCCTCTTCGTGGCTGGATTCAGCTACTTTTACGTGAAGTACGGGAACATCGTGGACCGCCGCATGGCGGGACCCATCTTCAGCAACGCGGCCCGGATCTACGCTCGCCCGCAAACCGTCACGGTAGGCGAGAAGCTCGACGCAGCAGAAGTTGCCGCCGAGTTGCGCCGTTCGGGATACGCCGAGGGACGCGGAAACAGCGATTCGCCGATTGGCCATTATGCCTTCACCCCGCATGGCATTCAGGTAATCCCCGGGCCAGAATCCTTCCACGCCGAAGAAGGCGCCGCGATCCAATTCGAAAATGGCAAAGTCGCCACCATTGACGAGACCGGAAAAGGCAGCCGCAACCTGGGGGCCTACGAGCTGGAACCGCGACTGGTGACGGCCTTGTTTGACGGGGAGGACCGCTCCAAGCGCGAGCTCGTCCAATTCGATGGAATTCCTAAAGTCCTGGTGGATGCGGTGCTCGCCATTGAGGACCGCCGCTTCTTCGAGCATGGCGGCATCAACTATTTTCGCCTGCTGGAGGCGGCCGCCATCGACGTCCGCGAAGGCCGTCACGGGCAGGGCGGATCCACGCTGACCATGCAGCTCTCGCGCAGCTTCTTCCTCTCCCCGGAAAAGACGGTCAAGCGCAAGCTGCTGGAAATGTTGATCGCCGTCGAGTTGGAACACAAATTTTCCAAGCAGCGCATCTTTCAGATGTACGCCAACCAGGTGTACATGGGACAGCGCGGCTCCTTCACCATCAACGGCTTCGCCGAGGCTTCGCACGCTTATTTCAACAAGGACATCAAGGGCCTTACCCTGCCCGAGGCCGCGCTGCTGGCTGGGATGATCCAGCGTCCGAATTATTTGTCGCCGTACAAGAATCCCAAGCGCGCCCTGGAGCGCCGCAACCTGGTGCTCGACTCCATGGTTGAAACCGGCGCCATCGGCCGCGAGCAGGCGGACCGCGCCAAGGCAACTCCTCTGAAAGTCGCGGCGTTCAACGTCGAAGCCAGCGATGCTCCCTACTTTGTTGACCTGGTAAAGGACCAGCTTTCGAACCAGTTCAGCGAAGGCGAGTTGAACGATCAGGCCTATCGCGTGTACACCACCCTCGACCCTGACCTTCAGCACGCCGCCGCCGAGGCGGTGGACACGGGCATGAAGTTGGTGGACGAGCAGGTGGAGCGACGGCGGACCCGCCGGATCAAAGTGGGCTCGGGGAAGGATGCGAAGACGGAAACCAAAGTCGAGACCGGCCCGATGCCGCAAGTGGCGCTGGTGGCCATCGATCCCCACACCGGCGAAGTGCTCGCCCTGGTCGGGGGCAGGAACTATGGCATGAGCCAGTTAGACCACGCCATTGCCAAGCGTCCTACGGGCTCCATCTTTAAGCCCTTCGTGTACGCCGCGGCCATCAACACCGCGGTGACCGGACAGACGCTGGTCGCCAGCGGCGGGGACGATTCCAATGGTGACGGCGGCCCGAGCAATAGCGACCCTGGGATTTTCACCCCCGCCACATTGGTTGACGATTCGCAAGTCAGCATCGTCAACGGAGACACGGTTTACGAGCCCCGCAACTATCACGACGCCTTCAACGGAGAAGTGACCGCTCGCTATGCCCTGGCGTTATCGTTAAACAACGCCACGGTCAGGGTTGGCCAGGAAGTAGGCTTCGACAAGGTGGCCGCGCTGGCCAAGGCGGCCGGCATTTCCAGTGTAAAACCCACCCCGGCGATCGCTCTCGGCGCTTACGATGCAACGCCGCTGGAAATGGCTGGCGCCTACACCGTCTTTGGCAACCAGGGTACGCATCTCACTCCGCTCATGGTGAAGTCGGTGCGGGATGCGGGGGGCAAAATTCTCGACGACTATGAGACCGAGAGCAAAGCCGTGCTCGACCCTCGCGTCTCCTACGTTTTGACCACCATGATGGAGGCCGTGATTAACAACGGCACCGGCTATCCGGTGCGCGCCCGAGGGTTCCAAGCGCCGGCCGCGGGCAAAACCGGGACCTCGCATGACGCCTGGTTTGCGGGTTACACCACCAACCTGCTGTGCATCGTCTGGGTGGGAAACGACGACTACACCGATCTAAAGCTTGCCGGCGGCGCCACCGCCGCGCCCATCTGGGCCGAGTTCATGAAGCGGGCAGCCAAACTGCCGCAGTACGCGGACATGAAAAACTTCACCGCCCCCTCCGGCGTGGTGGAGGTGACCCTGGACAAAGTGACCAACCGGCTGGCCACCGCCTCCTGTCCGCAAACCTACACGGTCGCGTTTATTGCGGGCACCGAACCGAAGGAAACCTGTGACCAGGCTGCCACTGGCGATCACCGGGGTTTCTTTACCAAGATCTTCGGCCTGGGATCGCCCCCGGTTGCGCTTCCGCCACCGACCACCAATGGCGCGGTCCAGCCCGTGCCGAGCGGCACCCCGGTCAGAGCGGCTGCCAGTCAGACCGCTCCCAGCCAGACCCCGCCACCAAAAAAGAAGCGCGGCTTTTTTGGCCGGCTCTTCGGCCGGGGCGACAACCCAGCCCAGCAGCAAAATGACAAGACGGATAGTTCAGAGAAAGGGAACAATCCCGGCCCAAAATAGGTCTAATATGGGACAATACTGGACTCTGGAGGTCCGGCCATGGCCCCTCTCCCATCGCCACGGACGCTGCTGCCGCTATCGTTGTTCCTGATCTTGCTGCTGGCCTTCCCGCTGTGCCTGTTGGCCGGCGAGGGACAGCAGGCCAACCCGCCGGCGCCGGTCCCCAATCCCAGTGCTTCCGCCAAGGATTTGGAAGAGCAGGGCGACGCGCTGCGGGCGCAAAAGCGCTATCTCGATTCCCTCGACTTCTACGCAGCGGCAATTGCCAAACATCCCACGGCGCTCCTATGGAACAAGGAAGGCATGGCGTACTTGTTCCTGCAAAAGTATCCCCAGGCAACCAAGTGCTTTAATCGCGCCATTAAGACGGACAAGAACGCCCCCGAAGGCTACAACAATCGCGGTTACATGGAGCAGCAGAAGAAGAACTACAACAAGGCCATCAAGTACTACAAGAAGGCCCTGGCGTTGCAACCGAACGACGCCGTATTCCATTACAACATGGGAAGTTCGTACTGGGGAAAGCATAAGTATGATCTGGCCGCACAGCAATATCGGGCGGCCTACGTACTCGATCCCGATATTTTCGATCGCGTGTCGCGGATCGGTGTAATGGCCCAATCCGGCTCCCCTGAAGACCGCGCCGCGTTCTCGTTCATGGTCGCCAAAATGTACGCCCAAGCGGGCGACCTCGATCACTCGCTCGAGTATCTCCGCAAAGCCATGGAAGAGGGCTATAAGGACATCAAGAAGGTGTACACCGACTCCGAGTTCGCCACCTTGCGCACCGACAAACGCTTCGAAGAGCTGATGTCGCAAAAACCGCAATCCATCCCGTAGCCAGGGCGATGAAGAAGCCAACGACAAAAGAGGCCGCTAAGAAAAAGGCCCAGGCTTCACGGGCGAAAAAGACGCCTGCTAAGCCAGCCAAGCCGCGGCGCAAAAAGCCGGCCGCTGCCCCGGAGACCAGCCAGAAGCTCACCTTCAATCACGCCATGCTCTACGCCAAAGACGTGGAGCGCAGCTTGGGGTTTTACCGCGATCTGATGGGATTCAAGCTGATCGAAGACTTCCGCTATGAGGGCAAGCCGGTGTATGCGCGGCTGCGCGCGCCGGGCGGCGATGGCACCATCGCCCTGCACCAGGCGGGACCGGGCGTTCCTGTGGCGAGCGACGGAGTGCGCTTGTACTTCGAAGTCGGCGATCTCGACGGCTTTTGCCGCAAGCTCCAGCAAAAGGGCTTTTACATCACGCAACTGCCGCGCCTGATGCCCTGGGGCTGGCGGCACGCCTATCTCAATGACCCCGATGGCCACGAAATCAGCCTGTATTGGGCCGGTGAAAACCGCATGAAGAAGACCGTGATGCAGGCCGCCAAACAAGCTGCCCGGACTTGAACTCTAATGTGCGCCGTGGTCAGCGGGTGCTTCTACCTGCCGGCGATGCCAGGGCGTGCTCCACCCATCGCCTAGACACCAGACTTAAGAATGCGTTTAGGCCTGTGCCCAAGCGCTGCGCGGCTTTGCGGCCCGCTGGTGCGCCCACTGGGCGATGTCGGCAACCCCCGCGATGGCCGCATCCACTTCTTGCTCCGTATTGAAAGCGCCGATCGAGAACCGCACCCCACCATCGCGCGCGACCGTTCCAAGTTGCGCGTGCACCAAAGGTGCGCAATGCAGACCGGTGCGGGTTGCGATGTTGTGGTCCATATCGAGCATGACTCCGATATCGCCGGGACCGACGCCCTCCAGGTTCATCAGGATGGTCGGGAGATGGTTTTCAAGGCTGTCGCAGCAGGACAGTTGGACGCCTTCGATATGCCTGAGACCATTCACCAGTCTTTCTGCCAGCCGCATCTCGCGCGCATGGACATTCGCAATGCCGTTCTCGTCCAACCAGTCCTGTCCGGCCCACAACGAGGCCACGCCGACCATGTTGGGCGTGCCGTACTCCAGCCGCCAGGGATACTCGTCGAGATGGAACGGATGGATAGACCGAACGCCGGTGCCGCCGCTGCGCACTTGTTTGACGTTTACGTGTTTGCGAACACAAAGGCCGCCGATGCCCATGCTCCCCATGAGCGCTTTGTGGCCGGTGAAGGCCACCACATCGATGTTCATCTCCTGCATGTCGATGGGAACGATGCCGGCGGTCTGAGCGGTATCCACGACGAAGGTGACGCCGCGCTCGCGGCAGACCGCTCCAATCTCCTGGATCGGCTGTACCGTCCCGATCACGTTCGATCCGTGGTTGACGACCACCAGCTTGGTGTTAGGCCGTATGGCCCTGGCGATATCGTCGGGGTCCACGAACCCGGCGTGGTTGAAAGGGATGAAGGTCGCCTCGGCGCCGTGGTCGCGGACCATGTGGTTGACGGGCCGAATCACGGAGTTATGTTCGAGGTTGGTGGTGATGATATGGTCGCCGGTCGAAACCAGCCCCGGGATGATGAGGTTGAGCGCATCGGTCACGTTATAGCCGAAGACCAGCCGGTCCGAAGCATCCTCATCGCCGCCAAAGAACTTGGTCAGGCGCTTGCGAAGACGGTCAAGCAGCGAACCCGCCTCCATCGCCAGATCGTAACCGCTGCGTCCCGGATTGACCCCATGCGTGCGGTAGAACTGGTCCATGAACCGGTAAACGTTTTCCGGCTTGGGCCATCCCGTTGCCGCATTATCGAAATAGATCAGTGCTTTTTCCATCCCTGCGAATGATAGCACTCTGCCCGGTGCAGGCCGTGGCGAGCATCGCTCCGATCGGTGATGCGACCGGGCGCCGGCGCGGCGGTCACGGGACCATGTGCTGACTATCACTGTTTGCGCGGCAGATATGTCCGATACTAAGTGGTTGCCCAAAGTAGGAGCGCAGAGATTCCTACCATCCGACACGACCACGGCCAGCGGGCCGAAAGGAAATCTCGCCGAAAGGAAATCTTATGGACACCAAACACCTCGGCATTAACAGCAAACTTATTCATGCGGGTCACAAGGCGGATGCCACCGGTTCGGTCAGCGTTCCCATCTATCAGACATCCACCTTCGCATTCCGGAATGCGGCGCATGGCGCGGCGCTCTTCGCCGGGGAGCAAGATGGATTCATCTACACGCGTATCGGGAATCCCACTATTGGCGCCCTGGAGGATTGTGTCGCCGAACTGGAAGGCGGTTGCGGAGGCATCGCCACCAGCTCCGGCATGGGCGCCATCTGCACCGTGTATTTGGCCTTGCTGGAGAGCGGCGCGCACATGGTGAGCACGGCATCGGTGTACGGCCCCAGCCGCGGGCTGATGGAAAAACACTTCTCGCGCTTCGGCGTGCAGTCAACCTACGTGGACACCTCCGACCTGACTCAAGTTGAGCAGGCCTTGCGGCGCAACACCAAGCTCCTCTACGTGGAGACGCCCTCCAATCCCACAATGCAGGTCACCGACATCCAGCAGGTTGCAGCCCTGGCCCACGCTCATGATTGCCTGCTGGTGGTGGACAACACCTTCGCCAGCCCCTACCTTCAGCAGCCACTGAAGCTGGGTGCAGACGTGGTGCTTCACTCCGTGACCAAGTTCATCAACGGCCATGCGGACGTGGTAGGCGGAATCATCGTAGCCAAGAAGATGGATATGTACCAGCGCCTGCGCCAGGCGATGGTGAACTCGGGATGCAACATGGACCCACACCAGGCGTTTCTGGTGCTGCGCGGTCTTAAGACGCTCGGCATCCGCGTGGAGCGGGCCCAGCGCAGCGCCCTGGAAATCGCCCGTTGGCTGGAGCGGCAGCCGGAGGTGAAGACGGTTCGCTACATCGGGTTGGAATCCCATCCCCAGCACGATCTCGCCAACCGCCAGATGAGCGGCTTCGGCTCGATGATCAGCTTTGAACTCGAAGGAGGTTTGGAGGCGGGACGGCTGCTCATGGACGGTGTCCGGGTCGCCACCCTGGCGGTTTCGCTCGGAGGCGTTGAGACCCTCATCGAGCATCCCGCTTCCATGACCCACGCGGGCCTCTCCCCAGAGGAGCGGCGTGCGGCAGGTTTCAGTGACGGCCTGGTGCGATACTCCGTCGGCATGGAAGACGCAGAGGACTTGATCGCGGACCTGCGGCAAGCTCTGGATACAGTTTCAGCCCAGTCCCTCGGACGGACTGGGGAGGGGGCCGTAAGCGGCGTCGCGAAAGAGCCCGTCCTGGCTTGATGGCGCACCAGCGCAGCCGACTTCGCAAATGTTTGGTTTGTGGTCGCCGGCATTCGCCCTCAAGTGGTTCTTGAAACCGCACCACGCGAGTACGCAATACCCCTGCCAGCGTCGCCGAAGCGCGTTACAATGGCGAACCGGGAGGCGCGCCATGGAACCGGCAATCGCTGCGACGCAAGCGGATGAGCCCAAGTCTCTGCTCGACCGCGCATCCGCTCTGCTCGAAACTGACCCCCGGCAGGTGCTGGCCCTGCTGGCTTCCTTCGAGAACTTGCAGCCCGATCCTGCTCAACTGGCGGGTGCGTATTTCCTTCGCGGATGCGCGCTGCAAAACTTGGGCCAACACCAGGATGCGCTGGACGCCTTCGAAAAGGCGCAGCCCGATTTTCCCGCGGAACTCAAGGGCCCAGGCTTTTATCTGCGCCAGGCGATGTCTCTGAACGAGCTTTTGCAGCCGCAAAAGGCGCTCGATGCGATTGCCCTTGCCGAGCAAACCTCCGTCCCGTTTCACCAGGATGACGCCGGGCGTGGAATCTTGTTCATGCAAAAGGGCATCGCCCTTCTGGGGCTGGGCAAGCCTCAGCTGGCGTTGGACGCGTTGCGCACCGCCGCAACCCTGGTGCAGCCAGGAGTGGCGGCCAGCAACTGCTGGCTGCAAACCGGACGCGCGCTCGATGCACTGGGTAAGTCTGACGAGGCCTTGCAAGCGTTTGACCGCTCGCTCGCGGAAGCTCCGCCGGGCGCCGCCGCGGCCATCATCCGCATCCTTGCTGCCTTCCAAGAAGCCAGCCTATTGAACCGGCTGCAACAGAACGAAAAGTCCTTGGAAGCCTTGGAAGCCGCGCTGGCTGAGTTTCAGAAGACCCATCCGGCCGGGTTGCCGGCCGCATTTGAAGCCAACCTGCTGATCAGCAAGGCGAACTTGCTTATCCTGCTGCGGCGATACGACGAGGCCGCCGCCCCGCTGGAGGAGGCGGAAAGGGCCCGTCCTGAGTTGCGGACCGAAGTCTCGTTCTGGGTGCAGAAAGCCAACGCCTATTTCTACGCGCGCCGCTTCCAGGAAGCCCTGTCGCCTCCGCCGCCGGAGATCGCGAATCATCCCATGGTCCTGGCGCTCCGCGGTTTCATCTTGAACGCGGCCGGTGATTTGGAGAACGGCCGGGTGGAGTTGCAGCGGGCTGCCGCGTCCGCGGCGAATTGCGGAGACGACGCCGCGGCTTGGACCGGGGTCGGTCTCGCCCAGTCGGGTCTATTGAATTATCCGGCCGCGGTTGAGGCCCTGGAAAAAGCGCGCCAACTGAATCCCGCTCTCGCTGCTGCCGATCCCACCGCCAACTATGCGCTCGGGACCTCTCTCGTGGCCTTGCAACGGTACTCCGAAGCCTGGGAGGTGCTGAAGGATTTACCCGACACAGACGACATGCTTCTGGCCAAGGCCTTGGCGTTACAAGGCCTGAACCAGGCTCCCCAAGCCTTGCAGATGATGGAGCGCATAGCGCCGCCTCTGCCCACGACCCCATTGCTATCGGCGCTTTCTTACTGGGTTGTTCTGGGCGCTCTGTTGGCAGCCGTCGAGCGCCCGGAGGAGTCGCTCAGGGCGTTCGAGACCGCCAGCGATCTGGCCCAACAACCCGGCGGTGCGACTCTCCGGCTGTCGGCCGCAGTGGGCCGGGCCAGCGCCCTGATCAAGCTTGATCGCCGTGATGAAGCTCAGGATTTGCTGACCCGGGCCACGGTCGAGACCCCGGCGGTCGGTACGCCCAGGCCAGGCGCTGGCTGGTGGCTGCTGGCAGGGTTGCTGGCCGACAAAGAGAAGTTTGAAGCCGCACTCCGGGCCATCAACCGCGCCCAAAGCTTGGAGCCTGACAGCATTGACATCCGCTTGAGCAAAGGAAAAACCCTGCTAAACCTGGAGGACTATCGCCAGGCGCTGGATGTTTACAAACAGGTCCTGGCCGTGGTGAGCAAAGACCACGATCGGTTCGAGGCCCTGCTCGGGCAAGGCATTGCCTTGCACGGTCTCGATCGTAACGAAAAGGCCATCGACGTATTGCGGGAGGCATTCAGCCAGGCGCCCGACGATATTTCGCGTGCCGATTCCCGCATCTGGGTCAACTTGGGCAAGGCCTACAACTCGCTCGACCGGCTCCCGACCGCTCTTCGCACCTTCCAGGAGGGCTGGCGGCTGGACCTTGGCCGGAAGAAATCCAACGATCTTGCTTTGGGGGTTTCGTCCATCCTCATTGCGCAGAAGCGGGACCGCGAGGCGGCGGATTTCCTGCGGGAAGCGGAACAGCGGGTTGTCCCCCACCCTGACCTCGATCTGAATCTTGGCATTGCGCTCTACCGTCTGAAGCAAAGCACGGCCGCCAAACAGGCCTGGCAGCGGGCGGCGGACGCTGGATCCCAGCAGGCCAAAGAGTATCTGGAAGAAATACCCAAGGCGGCTCCCGACCCCGGGGACTTGATGGGGTATTGGTTCGGCGGCACTGCGCCGCCGTGGCGCCGGGTCTTCGGTGGCTTGCTGAGCTTCCTCATCCTGTTCGTGGCGGCGTTGCCCGTCATTGGCAAGGACGCAGTTCATTGGCTGCGCTGGCTCAATACCGGCGACAACTATAAGCTAGAGCGTTTTCAGCGTTATTGTAGACCATACCCGCAATGAGAGAACCAAGCTAAGGCGTTGTCGGCAGTAATGGCTGCCAAGGCTTCTGCAATGGCGCTTTCCAGAGCTTCTGCGGTGCGGGCTTTGGCCGAGCGCAGCCCCTGCTTGATCTTCGACCAGGCTTGCTCAATCGGGTTGAAGTCAGGGGAATAGGGCGGCAGGTAAATCAGGCGCGCTCCGGTGGCGGTGATGAGTTGCTGCACCCCGGCCACTTTGTGTGCGGACAGATTGTCCATGATGACTACCTGTCCGGGATGGAGCTGAGGGCACAACACCTGCTCCAGATAGGCCAGGAAGACATCGCCATCGGTCGCCGACTCGATGGTCATGGGCGACTGCAAACCTCGGGTGGTGAGCGCCGCCAGCATGGTTACGGTATGCCAGTGGCTGTGGGGCGTGCCTTCCGCTACTCGCTCTCCACCCGGAGCGCGGCCGTAATTGCGGGTCATCTGCGTGCTGGCCCCGCTCTCGTCCAGAAACACCAGTTGCTGCGGGTCGATTTGCCTTATGGCTTCCTGCCACGCTTGCCGGCGCTGCTGCGCTTCCGGCGTTTCTTGCTCTTGGGCGTGGAGTGACTTTTTTTAAGAGGCAGTCCCATCTGCCGTAGGGCCAGCCACCGCCGCCCGATGCTCAATCGCAACCCCTGGGCCGCTTGCAGTTGCGCCTGCAATTCCCGCAGGGTCAGATCCGGTTGCTTGCGGATTTGCTCCCCCAGCCACGCCTGCACCGCCACCGTCACCCGGCTCACCGGGCCACGTCGCCACGGTGGCCGCTCGATCTGCCCCGTGCGCGTGCGGGTGGCGGAGATCTTCTTGGCCCAGCCCTCGCTTACCCCAAATTGTTCCGCCAACTCCCCCAGGGTCCCTTTGCCCTGCTCATACGCCTGCAAAAACTTTCGCCGCAAATCATTCGCGTAGGGTCGTGCCATCGGGTGGAGCAGAAAATCGCCACTAATAGTCTACACTATCGCTGAAAATGCTCTAGGTTGGATCTGCCTGGTGCCTCTGGTTCTCATCTTCCTGTCGCCGGTGCTTACCAAAATCAGCTTCGGCCTGGGACCGGTCAAGCTCGAGGCCGCAACTCCCGGGGTCACCGCCAAGCCCAACATGGATGCGCTTCTCGACAAGCTGCAGTCTGGCGGCGCTGGGACTGGAAGATACACCTACGCCGGAAGCGTAAGCCAGTTGCCATCGCTGTAGGTGGAATCGACTTCGCTTTACCGCGGCGGCAATTGGCGCTCACCTCCTCCGGCGTGCCCTGGAACAGTTCCAGCGTGGCGGTAGTTCGGGTAGTGCGGGCCTTCATCTGGATTATTCATCTGTTTCGGTAGCTGAAGACGGCAAATTATGAAAGGGCACGGCTTCACAGTCTGCTGAAAAAGTCGGCTTTAGTGGGTGTTTTGAAGGGGCGCACCTTTAGGTGCGCCGTTAAGCTCTTTATTCCCGTCATCCCGAGCGGGCTTCAGCCCGCGAGGGATCTGCGGTTCGGACTTTTTCAGCGGCGGCTGAAGCCGTCCCCCTTCAAAGCGCGAGATCCTCATGAATAATGCAGGTGCAGGCACGCGTAACCCCGCACTACTCGCACGAGTGGATATACCGATTCCTGGAACGTTGCTGGAAGACGGCCTGTAAGCAATGTGCTTTGCGGCCTCCCCTACTGTGAATATCCCATTAACAGCTTGCGAATCCTGCGCCTGGCGCGCCAATTTGTGTTCAACTGTAGGCCGCCCCGTTACAATTAGGGTCTACCTGTAAATCCGACCCTTTATGAGCACACCCGCGAAGGCCGCGCCATCCAAGGCAAGACGAACCCCTGTCCGTGCAACTCCTCGTTCCCCGGTGCATGTTCCCGCGCCATCTCCCCGGCAACTCGATGATCCCGAATTGTTCATCAATCGCGAACTGAGCCTGCTGGAGTTCCAGAGGCGTGTTTTGGAAGAGGCGCAGGATGACGGCAACCCGCTGTTGGAACGCCTGATGTTTCTGTCGTTTGTCGGGTCCAACGTGGATGAATTTTTTATGGTGCGGGTGGCCGGTCTGAAGCGGCAGATCGAAAAGGGCGTAATCGACTCCGGTCCCGACGGGATGAGCGCCGCCGAGCAATTGCGCGCCATCCGGGCCTCGGTGATCCGCTTGTATCGCGGCGCCCATGAGTGCTGGAGCAAGGAACTGGTACCCGCTCTGGAGACCTCCGGAATTCGCATTCTCAGCTACGCCAATCTCACCTGCGAGCAGCGCGCGGTCGCAGACTCTTACTTTCAGGAAGTCGTCTTCCCTACCCTGACCCCTTTGGCCTTCGATCCCGGCCGCCCCTTCCCGCACATCTCCAACCTCAGTTTGAACCTGGCGGTGCTGTTGCGAGCGGGCGAAGGGGAGCAGCATTTCGCGCGCGTCAAGATTCCCGATACGCTGCCCCAGTTCGTTCCGGTGAGTGCCGCACCCAAAGCCAAGGGCCGCGCCAAAACGGCCTTCAAGGAACAGTGCTTCGTCTGGCTGGAACAGCTGGTCACCGCGAACCTAGGGACGCTTTTCCCCGGCATGGAGATTCTTGAGGCCCATCCGTTTCACATCACCCGCGATGCCGACAGCGAGATTCAAAACCTGGAAGCCGGCGATCTGCTGGAGTCGGTAGAGGAAGGCGTGTGGCAGCGCCGCTTCGCCGACGTGGTGCGCGTGGAAATCAACGAGGCGATGCCGGCGACCGTCCTCGACATCCTGGTCGAGAACCTGGAGTTGGAGCGCGACGACATCTACAAGCTAAACGGTCCGCTGGCGCTGGTGCGGGTGCGGCATCTGTGCCGGCTGGAGCGTCCCGACTTGAAGTTTCCTCCCTTTGTTCCCGCCTTGCCTGCTCCCTTGGCCAACCAGGAGGAGGAGGAGGAGGATATCTTCGCCACCATTCGGCGCGGAGACATCCTGTTCCACCATCCCTTCGATTCGTTTCAGCCCATCCTGGGCCTTCTACAGAAAGCGGCGCACGATCCCAACGTACTTGCCATCAAGATCACGCTCTACCGGATTGGACAGAACGCCCCCGTCGTTAACGCCTTGCTGGAAGCCGTGGAGAACGGAAAGCAGGTGGCTGTCGTGCTGGAACTGAAGGCGCGTTTCGACGAAGAAAGCAATATCGGGTGGGCGCGCAAGCTGGAAGAATATGGCGTGCACGTGGTGTACGGTTTGCTGGGACTGAAGGTACACTGCAAGGCCGCGCTGATCGTACGCAAAGAGGGCGACGCCATCCGGCGCTACGCCCATCTGTCCACCGGCAACTACAACAGCATCACCGCGCAGCTCTATACCGACATCGGAATGCTGACCTGCGATCCGGCCATCGGCGCCGACTGCACCGACCTGTTCAACTTTCTTACCGGGTATTCCGCGAAAACCTCGTATCGCAAGCTGCTGGTTGCGCCGGTAACGCTGCGCGAGCGCATGCAAGCCATGATCGAGCGCGAAATTGAGCACCAGCGCAACGGACGCGGCGGCCACCTGATCATGAAGATGAATGCCCTGGTGGACAAGAAAATGATCCAGTTGCTGTACCAGGCTTCGCAGGCTGGCGTGCGAGTGGACTTGCTGGTGCGGGGCATCTGTTGCTTGCGGCCGGGAATTCCCGGGGTCAGCGACAACATAAGCGTCATCAGCGTGGTGGGACGTTTTTTGGAACACAGCCGGGTCTTCTATTTCCGCAACGGCGGGCGCGAAGAAGTGTATTTGGGCAGCGCCGACCTGATGCCTCGCAATCTGAATCGCAGAGTGGAAGTGGATTTCCCCGTCCAGGACAAGAAACTAGTCCGCGTGCTTCGCGACGAGATTCTCGGCACGTACCTTAAGGCCAAGGCCAAAGCTCGACATATGAACTCCGATGGCAAGTACGTGCGCGACCCGGATTTCCAGAAAAAGGGCGCCATGAATAGCCAGGAGACTTTCATCGAGCGCGTAATCAATGCGAAAATCTAGGCGCACCAATTCCTAGGGCTTGTTTCAAAAATGTCCTGCAGCGTTCTGGGTGGAAGCGCGGGCCTTTAGGCCCGCGAAAATCGCGACTCCACGAAAAGGGCTTTAGCCCTGGTGTCGCAAAACGAGCTTTTTGAAACACGCTCTAGACAAGTCGGGAGGACCCATGCGCGAAGTGATTGCGACCAACGACGGGCCCAAGGCCATCGGGCCCTACTCGCAGGCCATCAAGGCCAACGGCCTGGTATTTCTCTCCGGGCAGATCGCGCTCGATCCCGCGACCCAACAGCTCATCTCTGGTGACGTGGCGGCGCAGACGGAGCGTGTGCTGCAAAACCTGGCAGGCATCCTCAAAGCCGCGGGCAGCTCGCCGCAACAGGTCGTGAAGACCACCGTCTTCCTCAAGAACATGTCCGACTTCGCCGCCATGAACGAAGTCTATGGCCGCTATTTCACCGAAGCGCCGCCCGCGCGTTCCACGGTCGAGGTAACGCGCCTGCCCAAGGATGTGCTGGTGGAGATCGAGGTCATCGCGCTCGCGTAACGGGAAGTGAAACCTTCCCGCCCAAAAAACAACCCCCTCGACGCCGAGAGGGCTGCAACGTGGAAGAGACGAAGAGGCTTACGCCTTGGTTACTTTGCCACTGCGCAGGCAGCTGGCGCAGACCCGCATGCGCTTGTTGCCCGTCTTGGTTTTGGCGTGCACCGGGCGCAGATTGACGTTCCAGCGCCGCCGGGTGACGTTATGCGCGTGACTGATGTTGTTGCCGAACTGCGGGCCTTTGCCGCAGATATCACAAACTTGGGCCATGTGTAACTCCAGAAAATTGCCAGACTGGCTGAGTAAATATCTATGATACCTGAGCGGTCCGATATCCGGCAACCGACAAGCCCCGGCCTCTGACAACTCACCCCCTCCCGGTGCTACACTGCGCGCAGTGACCAAAGAATTCCCCAGTTCCGCAACTGACAGCGATTCCGAAGCTATTGCCCCCGGCACGCTCTACCTGGTCGGCACCCCGATCGGCAATCTGGAAGACATCACGCTGCGCGCTTTGCGGACCCTGAAAGAAGTGGACCTCATCGCCTGCGAAGATACGCGGCAAACCCTCAAGCTGTTGAACCACTACGGCATCGAGAAACCCACCATCAGCTACCACGAGCACAACGAGCTTACCCGCGCAGCTGAGTTGGTGGTGCATCTGGAACGCGGCGACAACATCGCCATGGTGAGTGACGCCGGCATGCCCGGGGTAAGCGACCCCGGCTACCGCCTGGTGGCGTTGGCGGTGCGACATCACATTCGCGTCGTGCCAATTCCCGGGGCATCGGCATTTTTGTCGGCCCTGGTGGCCAGCGGCTTGCCCACCGATTCCTTCCACTTCGGCGGTTTTCTTCCGGCCAAGGAAGGGGCGCGGCGCACCATGCTCGAGGTCATTTGCAGCTCGCCGCGCACCCAAATCTTTTACGAGGCGCCGCACCGCATTGTCGAGACGCTGCGCGACATCGTGGACATTCTCGGGCCGGAACGCCACGTGGTGATGGCGCGCGAGGTGACCAAGCTGCACGAGGAATTTCTTCGCGGCAGCGCCGCCAGCGTGCTGACGCAAATGCAGGAGCGCGGCGACATCCGGGGTGAGATCACGCTGCTGATTGGCAAAGCCGACGACCAGGTCCCTGCGCCAGCCTCCAGCAAGAGCATTGCCAAGCGGATTCGAGAACTGATGGCCGCCGGGCAGCTCGATGAGAAAGCCGCGCTCAAGCAGGCGGCCAAGGAGTTCGGCCTTTCCAAAAGCGCGACCTACCGGGAGTTCCAGAGAGACAAGTGAGCGGCGGACAATGGCCAGGGCAGGCCAACCGCTAATCCGCCCTCTCGCGCATTTGACAATGGCGACAACCCTGCCCAACAATACGGGCACGTTGGCAATTGGAGCATTGGCGTAGGTCCACCTGTTAGCTGTCCCTCAGGCCGAATGTCGGCGGGTAATCCTCATGGCGAAAATCCTCTGCGTCGATGACGAGCCGCAGGTTGTCACCCTAAAGTGCGCTATTCTCCAGGCCGCCGGACACCAAGTGACCTCCGTCACCTCGGCCCGCGAAGCCATTGCAGAGATGAAACTCAACCGCTACGACGCCGTGGTCACGGATTGGCGGCTGGGCGACTCCAACGGTCGCGCCATCGTGCAGGCCGCCAAAGTAAATTCCACCATGCCGGTGGTGGTGGTGTCGGGTTATGTAGCCGAGGCCTTTCAGTCTCCCGGACCCATGGCTGACCTGTATCTGGAAAAGCCGGTCAATCCAGAGGACCTGGTCACGATCCTCAACGAACTCCTGGAGACCGCCGGACCCACGCAATAAACGCCGTTGAGTCCTGCACGTTCCCGGTTGCACGTTCCTATTCTCCCCGGGCACAGCACGGGGCGGGCGCCGAGCAAGGCAGCATTCTCCCAGCGCGTGAAAACGACAAGTGCAACTGCGAGGCTTTCAGTGGATGGAGGAGGACGCCGACGTGGCGTTGCGACGCTCGCTATCGCCTTGCGCCAGCCGGGGACGCGCCGGCACCACCGCCACCGAGGCCGTCGCCTGCGCCAGAATCCGGTGATGGACCACAAACAGCGCCAATTCCAACCGGTCGGAGACCCCAATTTTGTCGAAGATGTTGCGCAAAGCGTTCTTGATCATCTGTTCGCTGGTGTAGAGTTGCAAGGCGATTTCGCGGTTTTTGTATCCCTGCACCACCGCGGCCACAATACGCAGCTCTCGGTCGGTGAGGCGGTCCCGCACCCGTGCGCCCACCAGGTCTTCGCTTACATCCGCATCCGCCGGGTTCGGGCTCTGCAGAAACGACTGGCCCCGCGAGAGCCGCCGCACCGCCTCGACGGCGACGTTGCCGCAGGCCGAACGGTAGATGACGCCCTGCACTCCCATGCGCATGAAGTCGGATGCGCGCTCGGCATTTTCCGCCAACATGAGCAGGGCCACCCGATGTGCCGCAGCCACTTCCTGAATCTCCGGCAGTGCCGAAAGAAAATTCGTGGAGAGGATCAGGACATGCGAGCGCAGCGTGTGCAGCGAGTTCAGCAACTGCTCCGCTGACTGCGGTTGACCAACAATACGAATGTCTTCCTCCACCGCCAATACCTTGGCTATCCCGGCGCGAAAGATTGCTTGATGGTCAGCGATGATGACGTTGATCATACTGGAACGTGGCGCGGTTCCGGTTTGTTTCCCTAGCTAGAGCCCGCATTCAGATTTGAGAGGGACTTACTACCCCTCTCCGAAACGGAGACTAGCTCGATTCAGGGTTATACCATGAATGTGTTGCCAAAAGATAGGTTTTAGTCACTATTGTCTTGCAGTGTACCTACCCAAAAGTTGTAGGTTGGCGCTAAAGAGGACCGCGGGGCATAGTGCTCGTCATAGCTTTGACTATCCCCGGAACTATTCAGTAAACCCCGCCGGGTGGCGAGTCGCTGCGGCCGGCTTGTATGATCGAAATCAGGTGGTCACAACCTTTACATCTTCTCGTATCGAGACCCGCCCCAATTGGGCTGAAGTTTCTCTTCCCGCCCTGCGTCACAATTTCCGGGTGTTGCAAAAGCATGTGGGGCACGACGTTGCCATCTGCGCGGTGGTGAAGTGCGACGCCTACGGACACGGCGCGCAGGAGTGCGCGCTGGCGCTTGAGCAGGAAGGCGCCAAGTGGTTCGGGGTGACGTCCACGGATGAGGGAGTCATCTTGCGCGATGCCGGCATCGCTGGACGTGTGTTGGTGATGTGCGGCGTCTATCGGGGAGAGGAAGACGACGCCTTGCGCCATGCGCTTACGCCTGCGGTCTTCCGCCTGCACGACGTGGAGGCGTTGGCCCAGGCAGCTACTCGCCAGCGACTGACGTCGCCGGTCGCGATCCATCTGAAGATCGATACCGGCATGGCGCGTCTGGGGCTTCCGCTGGCTGATCTGGAATCGTTCGCCGAGGGCATCCAACGGCTGCGGCAGATCGAGTTGGAAGGCGTATTCAGCCATCTTGCCTCGTCGGAGGTGCTCGACGACGAGGCCACCCAGCGGCAAATCGAGCGCTTCAACACGGCGCTGCGAACGCTCGCGGCATACGGTCTGCGTCCCCGGTTGCGCCATCTCGCCAATACCAGCGCGGCCATCGAGCGCCCCGATAGCTGGCACAATTTCGTGCGGCCCGGCCTGGCGCTCTACGGATACGAGCAGCCATCCTGCTATCGCGATGGTTCGCCGGCGACGGCGCCCTCATTGCCGCTGCGCCCGGTATTAGCCTGGAAGACGCACGTCGTCGCCATTCGTGACGTGCCTGCCGGCCAGGCGCTGGGATACAACGGCGCCTATAGAACGACGGCGCCGGCGCACATCGCCACGGTTTCCGTCGGTTACGGTGACGGACTTTCGCGCCGGCTCTTCGGCAACGGCGAAGTACTGCTGCGCGGGCAGCGCGCGCCCATACGCGGGCGCATCTCGATGGACCTGACCTTGGTGGAGGTGACTCACATTGCGGGCGCCGCTATCGGCGACGAAGTAACCCTCATCGGTCGCAGCGGCGCGCAACAAATCACGGCGCGCGACCTGGCGCGCTGGGAGGGCACCGTGGTCTACGAAACCTTGTGCAATCTCACCAAACGCGTGCCTCGACGCTACGTGGAGTGAATTGGGTGGAGCGCGCCTTCAGGCGCGCGTACCAAGGCCGCAGAAAAAGGCGAGGCTTTACAGGCTGCTGAAAGAGGCGGCCTCAGCGGGTGTTTTGAAGGGGCGCACTTTTAGGTGCGCCGTCACCAGGCCATTATTTCTGTCATCACGAACCGACGAACAGGGGTCCCCAGCGAGCGCCGTTTTTGCGCTTGTTGGGGTAAAGTTTAGTCGGTGAGGGATCTGCTGTTCCGATGTTTTCAGCAGCCTCTCACGCCAGCCTGTAAAAGCTCAGCGAGGCATCGCCCTGATCGAGCCGCCGCGAACGCACCAGCGCGCCGAAGCGTTCTCCGGGGTCGAACTTCTTTTCGTGCTCGGCAATAACAAGGCTTGCCGGCTGTAGCAGCCGCGATTGCGACAAATAACCGAGCGTGCGCTCGTAGCTGCCGCGCATCCGGTAAGGCGGATCGAGAAAGCAGTAGTCGCAGACCACGCCCGTACTCTCCAAAAGCGGCAGCGCTTGCGCCACCTCGCGCTCGTGCAATTCAAATGCATCGGGCAGCGCAAGCGGCTCCAGATTTTCGCGCAGCAGCCGCGCATGTTTTTTCACGGATTCCACGAAATATACCTGGCGGGCGCCACGACTCAGCGCCTCGATCCCCACGGCTCCCGTCCCGGCGTACAGATCGAGCCATACGCTGCCCTGCAGATTGCCTGCGGCGGCCAGCACATCGAATAGCGTCTCCCGCAGCCGGTCGCTGGTGGGCCGCAGATCCAGGCCCGGCAGCGAATGCAGGCGACGGCCCCGAAACTGTCCGGCGATGATGCGCATGGTCAATTCCCATTCTTAAGTTTCAGTCAAATGGTCACTGCAGCGAACAGCGCCGGGACCTATGCCGACGGCGTGAGTTGCCAAACCGTTCCGCTGGCTGAAGGCTGAGTGCTGAACGCTGAATGCTGCCTCATAGAGTGTATAGAATGAAATTGGAGGCTGACGCGGAACCATGAGAAGTTGGTCAATTCCCGCAGGGCGATTGTTTGGCGTGGACATCCGCATCCACCTCACCTTTGTCTTTCTGCTGGCGTTTGTGTGGTTCACGCAATCGGTGACCATGGGCACGGCGGGCGCAATGCGCGGCCTGGCGCTGGTGGGGATCATCTTTGGCTGCGTTGTGCTGCATGAACTGGGACACGCGGTAGTGGCCAACCGCAACGGCGTGGCCGTGCGGTCCATCATTCTGCTTCCCATCGGCGGAGTCACGCTGATGGAAGACGTGGGACAGCGCAATGCCGACTCGGCTCGCGACATCCGCATTTCCGCCGCCGGGCCGGTAGTCAACCTGGTTATCGCCGCCATCTCCGGCGCATTCATTCTGGCGTTTCTGCCGCAAGTGCACCTGTGGGCCCAGCCCTTCGTTCACGCCAATAATCTGCCGCGCAGCTTGTTCTGGGGAAATGTGTTCCTGGGCGGCTTCAATCTGCTGCCCGCCTATCCCATGGATGGCGGCCGCATCCTGCGCGCGCTTCTCGCCGAGCGCATGGACTATGTGCGCGCCACCCGCCGCGCCGTCGCCATCGGGCAAGCGTTCGCCATGCTTTTGATCTTTCTCGGAGTATGGAACACCTGGCTGATGCTGATTGGCTTCTTCCTCTTCGTCGGGGCGCAGCTGGAAGATCGCTCGGTTGTCTTCCAGTCGGTGCTGGAGAGCGTGCGCATGGAGGATGTCATGCTGACCGGCTTCTCCACGCTCTCGCCCGCCGACACCCTGGAGGATGCGCTGCACAAAGCCGTGCACACTTTGCAAGACGACTTCCCGGTCGTCCGCGGCAGCGACATGATTGGGGTCATCAGCAAGCAGCGCATTGTTCAGGCGCTACGCGTTGGCGGCAACGGATATGTGCAGTCGGCAATGGTGCGGGCCTTCGAAATTGCGCAAGGGAGTGATTCGCTAGCGTCAGCCTTCCGCAAATTGGGCGGGCGAGGACTCAGCATGATTCCTGTGGTCGATCAGCAACGGCTGGTCGGCATCGTCACCATGCAAAACCTGATGCACAGCATGACCCTGTTGGCGGAGACGCGGCGCTTAAGGAAGCAGCAGGAGGCAGGCTAGCGGAATTGGGCTTAGCGTTACCGACCTTTCTTGCGAAACAATGACCATACTGGCGCCACAAGACAAATGACCCCGAAGGCCAATAGTTTTCCGGTGACATAGCCGCCGTACAAGCCCCTTGGAGGGCCGACCACTCGATAGTAGCAATAAGCAAGTATCGCTGCACCGCCAATGAAGAATAGAAATTTTAGGCGACCGTCGACCGATGAAGGAGAGTATTTGTGCTGACTCATTTGGCGGCGATCAGATTCTCGCCCTGCCTTTAGACGCTTTCGTGGGTTTCTTCCGTTCCGGCGGGGTCTCTCGCGCCGCCGCTTTAGTATTTTCTCAGCACTCCAATCACTCTGCCCTGCACTTGCACCCCGGCGGCGGGCACGATGATGGGCTGCATGGCGGCATTGGAGGGTTGCAGGCGAATTTTGTTGCCCTCAACGTAGATTCGTTTCAAGGTGGCATCGCTGCCATTCACCAGGGCGACCACGATCTCGCCATCGCGCGCCACGTTCGTCTTCTCCACCAGAACATAGTCGCCGTCCACGATGTGCTCGTCCTGCATGCTCTCTCCCTTCACTTGCAGCACGTACACGTCTTTGGAGCGGGTGAGGTCGGCGAGGGAAATGGACTCGGGGTTCTCCATCGCCTCCAGCGGCTGGCCGGCGGCGATGCGTCCCATCAGCGGCAGGCTCATGCCGCTCTCCGCCGCCGCGGCCGCAGCCACCGCCAGCGACTGCTTCATGCGTCCCCGCGGTTTCAGCAGATCGATGGAGCGGCTGCGGTTGTAATCGCGGCGCAACAATCCCTTCTGCTCCAGGTTGGTAATGTGTTTGTGCACGGTCGCCAGCGAGCTGAGGCCGAGTCCCTCGGCGATCTCTTCGAACGATGGCGAATAGCCGTGCTTGTCCACGAATTCGGAGATAAAGTCGTACACCTGTTTCTGACGGCGTGTGAGAGCCATGGCTGGGCGCGCACCTCCGCTCCTATTGTTAGCGAATAAAAGGCGAATGTCAACGAGAGTTTGGCGAGAGGGTTATTCGGTTGGTTCGTTTCGCAAACCTCGTTCGGAAGCGCGATGCTGGTAGTCCATAGAGAGAAGGCGAATGATCTTGCTTCGCAGGAGAAGTTGAAAGGAAGAGCCGGAGTTGCGGGAGGCGGCTCTAACCGGCCGCTGAAAAGACGTGGAAAATTGGCAGTAAGAGGCCGGGTAGCGCCAGCCTTCAGAGGGTGTGTGAGAACTCGTTCTGAGTTGGCGCGATGGAGTGATTGCGTAAAATCTGAGCCCCTCAGGGGCGAAATAATACTAGCCCAGGGCGTAAGCCCTGGGTACGGTGGGAAAAAATAGGGAGTCCCTTCAGGGACGCCACAGGCCTCACACACCCTCTTCAGGCTGGCGCCCAAGAAGGCTGAGCCGCGACGGTCATTCTCAATGGCCGCCGCGGCTCAAATGATCTTTTTATTCGCCAGCGGACGCGGCGCTAAAGCGCCGCTCTACCACCCTGTCAGTTCAATCGCGCTCGCCCATTTGCAGGCCCGATACTCTCGGCTGCGGCGGTGCTCCCTGATGCTGCTTCTGCCAATCCGATTCGCTGATGGCTTGAATGGGCTCCAGTTTCTTCTGTTCCAGCGCGCTGTTGATAGCGGGCAGTTGGCCCACAAGCTGGTCCTGGACCTTCTTGACGACGTCCTCCAGCTCGCGGCCCAACACTTCCGTGCGCTCCACCTGCTGAGCGGTTGGAGGCCCGTAGTAGCTATTCACGTCGCCATAAACCTCCGTCAGGAATTCGCGCAGCCGTTCTTCCCCGGTGATGGCGCCGCCTTCCTTGGTAGCTACAATCTCCGAACGGATCTTGTCCGCCGAAGCGGCAAGCTGGGTGAGACGCTGGCGCAAGGGATCGTCTGCCGGCAGCGTGCCGGCCCGTTGGCTGGCGGCGTCGCGAATTCCGATGATGGAATCGACCGCCCAGGTCATGTGACCCAGCATGTGGTAGAGCTTCATCGCCAGATCAAACTGGGCCTGGCGCTCCGCCATCGTGTACTTGGTGCGCGGATCTTCCACCACCTTCAGCTCGGTGGTGTACACCTGGTCGCCCTTGGTCATTTTCACGGTGTAAGTGCCGGGCGGGACAAGCGGGCCCTGCAGCGCGCCAAAGGCTGCGGTCGCCGCTGGCGGAATGGTTGGGGATTTCAGCCTCATCGACCAGGTAGCACGGTTCAGGCCGCGATGCTTGCTCCCGCTTATGGTGTCGAGCAGCTTGCCCTGCTGATCGAAGACTTCGATCTTCATGTCGCCATAGATATGGCGGCTTCTCTCGTAGTAGGTGATCAGCGCATCCTTCGGCCGGCTGGGACCGATGAAGGTTTCGTCGCCTTCCGGCCATGAAGCGTTGGCGTCAATGTACTCTCTGGCCGGCCTGCCAGGGATGAACGCCATGGTTTTCGGCAGCAGCTCGGGAGTCAAGGCTCGCAAGGGCGAGATGTCGTCGATGATCCAGATACCCCGGCCGTGGGTGGCCAGCACCAGATCGGACTCGCGCGGCTGCACCACGATGTCGCGCACCGCCACCGCGGGGAAGTTGCTGCCTTTGTACTGCGCCCATTTGTCGCCGCCATCGACGGAGATCCACAGGCCGAATTCCGTGCCCAGAAACAAAATGTTCGGGCTGACCGTGTCTTCCGTGATGACGTGAGCGTACCCGCGCACCCCGTTGTCCTGCACCGGCAAAGACGTCCAGGTCTTGCCGTAGTCGGTGGTCTTGTAGAGGTGGGGCTGCATGTCGCCGAAGGTGTGCCGATCGAAGGTGACGTAGGCAGTGCCTTCATCGAAGCGGCTGGCCGTGACCGTGGACACCCATGAGTTCTTCGCCACTCCTGCATTGCCGACAACATTTGTCCAGGTCTTTCCGCCATCCTGCGTGATCTGCAAATTGCCGTCGTCGGTGCCGACCCAGATGATGTTTCCATTCTTGGGCGACTCGCTGATGGAATAGATGGTGGTGTACATTTCAGCGGCCGAGTTGTCCACCGTGACGCCGCCGGACTCCTCCTGCTTCTGCTTCTCGGGATCGTTGGTGGTCAGGTCCGGCGAGATGCGCTCCCAGGATTGTCCATGATCGCGCGAACGGAACAGGAACTGCGCGCCCAGATAGATCGTGCCATTTTCGTTGGGGCTCATGGCGATGGGCGCGTTCCAGTTGAAGCGCAGTTTTTTCTCGCCATATTCGGGATAGGGCGTGATGACGCGGGTTTCATGAGAGTAACGATTCACCCGGCCGATGGCGCCGCCCTGCATTTCCGCATAGATGTACGCCGGGTCGGCGGGGTCCTCAAACATCCAGAAGCCGTCACCGTTGTACATGTTTTCCCAGCGTGAGTTGCTGACCCCACCGGGATAGGACGAATCGCCCACCCAGGCGCTGTTGTCCTGCAAACCGCCATAGACGTGATAGGGGTCCGCGTTGTCCACGCTGACGTGATAGAACTGCGAGACCGGCAGATTCATCTGGTGCTTCCAGCGCGTGCCGCCGTCTTCGCTGCGCCACAGGCCGCCGTCGTCGCCCGCATACACGATGTTGGGATTCACCGGGTCGATCCAAATCGCGTGAAAGTCGCCGTGTGCTGCGTTGGAGACCCCGCTGAAACTGCGACCGCCATTCACGCTGAGCAACAGCATGAGATCGGGCTTGAAAATCTTGTTCTCATTCTTGGGATCGACGATGAGGTTGGCGAAGTAGAACGGGCGCCACACCATGAACTGGCTGGCATCCATCCTGGCCCAGGTCTTGCCGCCATCGTCGGAGCGGAAGAGTGCGCTGTTTGCCGATTCGATCATGGCATAGACGACCTCCGGCTTGGAGGGCGCTACCGCCAGCGCGATACGGCCGTAAGGCTTCGCGGGAAGGCCTTTGCTGTTGGCGTCCGTGAGTTCCGTCCAGTGCTCGCCACCGTCAGTGGACTTGTAGAGGCCGCTGCCCGGACCGCCGGAGCGGAAGGTCCAACCCTGGCGGCGAAAATCCCACATCGCGGCAAAGATAGTGTTCGGTTCCAGCGGGCTCATGGACATCATGCCGCAGCCCGTCGAGGCATTGCTGCCCGCCAACACTTTGCGCCACGTCTTTCCCCCGTCGCTGGTCTTGTAAACCCCGCGCTCGCTGTTGTCATTCCAAAGATGGCCGGTGGCGCACGCGTAAACCGTGTTGGAATCTTTCGGGTCCACCAGGATGCGGGCGATGTGCTCGGAATCTTTCAGCCCGGCATTGCTCCAGTTCTCGCCACCGTCGGTCGATTTGTAAACCCCGTCGCCCACCGAGACGCTGTTGCGGGTCCAGGCCTCGCCGGTGCCCACCCACACGATCTTCGGGTTGGAGGGGTCGATGGTGACGGCCCCAATCGACTGCACGTCCGGCTTGTCGAACACCGACTTGAAGGTGGTGCCGCCGTTGATCGACTTCCACACGCCGCCGCTGGCCGCGCCGGCAAACACCGTCAGCCGTCCTTTGTCGTAGATCGCATCCACTGCGGCGATGCGCCCACTCATCCGAGCGGACCCGATATTGCGGGCAGCCAATCCGGAGATGGTGGAGGAATCGAACCTGACGGGCGTTTGCGCCACCGCCGCGATCGCGCACAACAACAAAAATGCGCCCGACAAAGACAGAACTCGTACGGTTTTGTTAACCCAGCAAGCAGCAATCATTTCGCTCAAATCCTCTTCTTCGAAGATCGTGTAGCCAGATAGCGCAGGTTATATCTACCTGTATGGTTATTTCTTCGCGGCCGGCATCTTGAACTGTGCATCGTCGATGGGCACGTTGACTTCAATTTTCTCGATGGTGATAACCACGTGCTGGCTGGGGTCGTTCCTCATGCTCGCCTCAATGGAGTAAGGATAGTAAACCCCGGCCACCTGTTTGTACGATCCCAGTAGCTCCTCGCTTTCCCGCACCGAACCGCGGATGAACTGCTGTTTTTCCAGCTTGATCTCCAGATAAGTGTCGGGATCGAGGTAGTAATAAACGATGTCTCCGTTTTTCAGCGTGACCTTGAGCTCGTAAACATCGTCTCCATCGACCGTGTCGTGGCCCAGATACTCGACTTTGTTGCCCTTGGCTTGGTAATCGGCCAGCGGCCCATCGATGTCGGACTCTTCCATCAGGTCACGGGTATCATCCTCGCCCATTAACTCCGGCGCTCTACGGCCCTCGAAGGGTTGGATCTGCCAACCGGTCGCGCCGTCGTAAGCCTGGACCTGGGTCATGCCCTGCAGGGTGACGTTCTGGCGTAAAAGGTTGCCGCGCTTTTTTTCCACCTCGATACCGGCGTAAAAGCCCATGACCTGAATCTTGCCGGTCATGCGGATGGTATTCACCGCCTTGATTTTTTCCAGGCCGCCATGGGCTTGAATGTTCCTGGCGACCAGTTCCTCGGCGGTCTGGGCTGACGCCACGGCAGTGAGACAAAGAATTCCGAGCGCTACCTTCAGGACTACGCGCATGTGGTTCGCTCCTCGTTTAACGCAACTAAACTGCTGACTCGCGGGGGCCGGCATGCCCATTCGACGTGCCGTAGGGTGTTTCGTGAGTTCCGGCGTGGATCGGTCGGTCCCGTTCAGCGCCGATACGGCCCTCCATTGTAATGCAATTGGCTGGCGGTGAACTGAAGTTCGCGAGTTGGAGAGCGGCCCAATCACGCAGAACTTGGCCACTGAGTAGGGACCGCCCTGCACCACGGGTTGCTGTGTTTGCGGCCCGGTCTCGCCTCCGCGGAACTGTCTCCGCGCGATAGAGAACTGCTGCTCGGGCGCGAAGCCGTCAATGAACTTAAGTCGCAACCGATGGTACTCGGCGGGCTCGAGAAGATTGCACCCTACGCACCGCTGGCACCTTCCGCACCGCTGCCGGTGGGCACTCTGCTTTGAAGGAGGCCAGGGACTGCATCCGCTGGGTTACCGCCGACTGGATGAAGCGCACTTCCCGACTGAGCATGTCGGTGGCTTGCTGACAGAGTTCGGGTTGTTTCCGCATCAGACGAAGGAATTCCTCTCGTGCTACGCGTAGAACCACGGAGTTAGTGACCGCGATGGCCGTGAGGCTGTACGGACTTCCGGCGAACGTTGCGGGCAAGCCCAGAAGCGAGCCCGCCGGAAATACGCGATCCAATCGAGGCAAGCCCTCGACCCGAAGACACACTTTTCCCCTGCGCACCAGAAATACGCCGAGGTTTTCATCGCTGGTGTTGAACAGGACATCTCCGGCTGGGATTTGTTGCGCTTGACCGAGCGCTTCCAAGGAACTCTTCAAGTTCGGCGACGCATTCAGGATGTTAGAACCGTTACCCACATTCTTCATTGTGTTCTTATGCCAGAGTTCGGCTCGAAGACGCGGTGATTAGCATCACACATCGCTGTGAAGTAGAACCGGCGGGTGCGCGGTCGCCAGGCCACCTGTTCGGGGAAAGACACAGTCTGCGGACTTCTTCCCGCGCTAAATAACGGCAGTTGAGGCGGGCGGGTGGCTTGGCGCGGGCACGAAAAAACTTGCAATTCCCGCGAAAAGGTCGCGCCGTTCGGCCCCGGGCGGTACAGGGGGTCTGGCCCGCCCGGCAGCCAAGACGGCGCGACCATCGAGTGAGTACAATGCGCTCATCGTAGCTTCAGCGCTCGCCAAATGCAGCGACCACGGTCACGCTTCAACGTGCGCTGTTAACCAAGCCAGTGTGTTCTGCGTCGCCGGGCGATGTGCGATCGCGACTCTGCTACAAAGGGGGTTTTGAAGCGCCATCGGGGCAGCATAGCTCACCTCTGCCATGTGCCGACCCAACGGCCTGCGCTGTTTGAGCAGCAAAAAGGCCGTGGTGCGCACCGCGGCCTGGTGTTGGCGAGTTTAGCTTAACGGCGTTTGCGGCCCTTCTTGGCGGTTTTCTTCTTCGCTCCGCGCGAAGACTTCTTGGCGGCCTTCTTTTTTGCCGGTTTCTTCGCGGCCTTCTTGGCAGCCTTCTTTGCCGGTTTCTTCGCGGCCTTCTTGGCCTTCTTTTTTGCCGCCTTCTTCGCCGGCTTCTTAGCGGCTTTCTTCACCGCCTTTTTCGCGGCCTTCTTAGGCGCTTTCTTGGCGGCCTTCTTGGGAGCGGTCTTGCGCGGCAGCGGCGGAGCTGGCGCACGTGATTCCGTGGTGACTTCCGGCTCCGCTTCCTCCACTTCAGTTTCCTCTACTACTACGGAAACGGACTCCGGTTCCTCTTCTTCTTCCTCTTCCTCTTCGTATTCCTCGTCTTCGAGGGAATCGCCGTAGGAGCCGTCTCCGTAATCGTCCATTTCATCGTCTCGACAGTAAAGCGTCTCATCGAAAAAAGTCATGTGTCCTCCTGATTTTGCTCGGCTCCGCAGAACTAAACGGAGGCGGCTCGTTAGGCTTAATTCAGATTTATACCAGAAAAAATTCTGCCGCAATAGGCGCGCGATTATAGCACAGCAGGACCGCCGCTCCGCTCATGATCGCGCCGCCTAAAAAATCGTAACGGGCTTGTTGTAACAGAACATCCGCGCGAAGGAAAGAGAGCAAGCAGAAAATAGTGATGAATGGCAGAGCAGCAACCCAACGGCCACCACCTATTTGCGAATGACCAGCACCTCGCCGGGGCGCAGATTGGCGGCCAGCTTGGGGTTGTCGCGTTTCAGAGCGGCCACGGAAGTGTGATTGGATTCGGCGATGCTGCTCAGGGTCTCGCCTGGCTTAACTTTGTGGTACTTGGCAGCCGCAGGACCCGACCGCGCGGATGCGGACTTGCCTGTCTTGGCGGCTTTGACCCCAACCGTACGCCTATTCGATGACGCCTCTTCTGGACCGCCGCCAGCCAGCGGTTTGTGGATGAGCAGTGTCCGTCCCGTGGCCACCGCCGTGCCCCGTAGATGGTTCCATTTCCGTAACTTATCGACCGGGACCTCGAAATCGTCGGCGATGGAATACAGGGTGTCCCCCTTCCGCACTTTGTAACGCGTAGCGTGACGCGAATAGGCGGTAGTCTCGGTGTTCGAGCGGCCCGGAGCAACCGGGATGATGAGTTTCGAGCCTACCTTGACCTCGTCGCCAGTCAAGCCGTTGGCTTCCGCAATCGAGGCCGAGGCGGTGTGATACTTACGGGCGATCGAGGCCAGGGTATCCCCATATTCGACATGGTGATAGCGCCACCACGTCCGCATGTCAGGGGGTATCGCGGTCATGGCGCTTTCGTATTTCTCGCGCGATCCGGCGGGAAGATTGAGGGTGAAGCTCTGGTCCTTGGGAGTGGTCATCCGCAACAGGCTGGGATTCAGCTCCTGGAGATCGCTCACGGACGTGTCCACACACTCGGCTACTAGACGCAAGTCCACGGGATAGTCGATGGTCACCTGGTCCATCTGTGGCGCCGGGTCAGGCGCGACGCGCTGCAGCCCATAGTGCTCCGGATTCTTGGCCATAATGGTCTCGGCCAGGATGATGGGCACGTAGTTACGCGTCTCCTTGGGCAGCACCCCGCGGCGGTAGAGCTCCCAGAAATCGGCATAGCCGGTGCGTTCCACCGCGTGCTGCACCGTGCTGGCGCCTGAATTGTAGGCCGCCATAGCCAAATACCAGTCGCCAAACTGGTTGTAAAGATCTTTCAAGTGGCGGGCCGCGGCCCGGGTCGCCTTCTCTGGGTCCTGGCGGTCATCCACCCACCAGTTCCGTTCCAGCCCGTACAGCGCGCCCGAGCTAGCCATGAACTGCCACATCCCGCGCGCGCCCGCCCGCGAAAGCGCCAGCGGCTGAAATCCGGACTCCGCTTGCGCCAGATAGATCAGGTCCTGGGGAACGCCCTCCTCCTTGAAAATCCGCGCGACCATGTCGCGGTAACGGCCTGAGCGCGCCCACGCCCGCTCCAGCGTAGCGCGTCCCCTGGGACTGGAGAAGTAGTTGATGAACATCGCCACCTGATCGTTGAGCACCAGCGGCAAGTCAGACTTAGTCGTCTTGATCTCGGCCTCGGCTGTGGCCTTGATGTTGGGATCGATCGGAAAGGTGATGTCGTTGGCTTCGTCGATGGGCGCCGGTTCCGAGCGCGGCTCAGTGAAGCCGTCGCCCTGCTTCAGGGCAGCCATTTCAAGCTCGTGGACGGCCTCGACGATCTTGTCGAATTCGCGCTCCAATCGTTCGTCGTTGCGGATGTCCAGATTGCTGGAAAGCAGCGTGTTGAACGCCTGATCGAAGTTCTGCTTGGCGGCCTCCAGATGGTCGGCCCGATAGTTGGCCTGTCCGGCTGCGTATTGCTTTTCCGCCTGCGCAATCAACGCCTCGGCCGGATCGGGCTTCGTGTTATTCACCTGTGGCTGGATTTTGGGTTTAGGATCAGCCGGTTGGGCGACGGGACCGGCGATCTCGGGGGCTTTGGCTTGGGCGGGAATCGAAGCAGTCGCCGGTTTGGGGTGATCGGTCTCGCATCCGGCGCCGAACACCAGGCCTGCCAGGAGGGCCACCGAAACCATGCCGCGAAAATTTCTCATTACTTCGGGACAGCCCTCTCTCACACCGCCGTCGGCGAGTGACTGTGATGTTACTACGCGTTGAAATTCAGGGTCAACGGAAGGCGGAAGGTGCTCTCGAACGCTGCGCGGTTTGTGCGTGATCTCAAATCGTCAGCCTTTCCCGTCGCTCCCCGGTTCCTTGCGAGGCGCGTCCGCTTTCCAGCGATAGGAAATCTGCCCATCGTTCGTGCTGGCGGTCACCTCACCCCGCTCCGCCAAGCGCTTCAAAATCGTGTGGATCGAAGCCAGCGGATTGGTGTAGGCGCTCAAATTGAATCCCGCCTTTGCCAGCATGTCGCGGACGGCGATCGCAGTAGCGGCGGACCAGCGATTCGCCCGGAGAACTTTGCGCACCGAATCGGTGAACCCTGGTGGATCGGCCACCAAGTCATCCAACTGCCGAAGCTGCTCCGCTCTTTCTTCTTCGGGCAGAAAATTCGCATTGGCAATGACTAGCTCGGAGATCCGTTCGATTTCCAGGTTGAGTTTTTCGCGGTTCGCCACCAGTTTGCGCAGCCGCTGACTGCAGAGCAGGATGGTAATCCGGTATCGTTTGAATCGATCTCTCATAGCAATTTTCTAATTGACAAGAATTTATCATGTATAAATTAAATGTCAAGACAAAAGATAATTGCATTGTGGAAATATTTGAGAGTGGCCGTTGCCAACCTGTAAGAGGATTGTTTGATCGAACGGGGAGGAGGGCGATACCGCGATGGCCGCGGTATCGCTCAGGCGCGGGCCAATGCCTGATTGAGGTCGGAAATCAAGTCGCCGCCGTCCTCGATTCCCACGGACAGCCGGATGGTTGAGGGCGACACCCCAAGCAAGCGCAGTCGCTTGGCGCCCAGTCCGACGTGCGACGACAGCACGGGATACGACACCGTGGATTCCACGCCCCCCAAGCTGGCCGCCAGATACCAGAGCTGCAAGCGATCAATGAAGCGCTCGGCCGCGCGTTCGCCGCCGCGAATGTCGAACGACACCATCATCCCGAAGTCTTTCATCTGGCGGCGCGCCAATTGATGCGCCTCATGACTTTCCAGGCCGGGATAATACACGCGCGCGACTTTGGGATGGGCTTCGAGCGCCTCGGCAATCTGCGCGGCATTGCGGCAGGCGCGCTCCACGCGCACGTGCAGCGTCTTCAGCCCCCGCAGCAGCAGGTAGGCGCAGCCCGGATCGAGGCATCCGCCGGTGAGGATCATGGTCTGGCGCGCGGCCTCCATCCACTTCTTCGAGCCGGCCAGGACCCCGGCGGTGAGATCGCTGTGCCCGCCCAGATACTTGGTCGCCGAATGGATGACGATGTCGGCACCCAGCTCCAGCGGCTTTTGCAGCACCGGCGTGGCGAAGGTGTTGTCGGCAACCACGCAAGCCTTGTGCTTGCGGCCCACCTCGGCCAGCGCGGCCAGATCGACGCAGCGCACCGTCGGATTGGTGGGCGTCTCCAGAAAGAGCATTCGTGTCTTGCGGCTGAAGTAGCGATGAGCGTTCCCGATGTCCCGATACGGGATGAAGCGCGTCTTGATGCCGCAGCGCGGCAGCACCAGCTCGAACAGCTTCAGGGTCCCGCCATAGATGTCGAGCATGGAGACGATCTCGTCGCCCGCCTGGCAGGTGATCAGGGCCGCAACCAGTTCCGCCGCCATCCCGCTGGAGGTGGCGACTGCGGCCTCCGCTCCTTCGAGCGCGGCAATCTTTTCTTCGGCCGCCGCGACCGTCGGGTTGCCGTAGCGCGAATAGAGATAAAAATCACGATCGCCCTCGGCGTAGCGGCGCAGCGCTTTGACATCGGGAAGCACGAAGACCGCGGTTTGCGCGATGGGCGTGGTCAAGGGCGCCGCCTGGCCGTGCCGATCTTCGCCGGAATGCACACAGCGCGTGGCGTCGGCGCTGGCTTTCCTGTTCATCCACAATCCTTTCGAGAGCATTTCTCCCGCACGGGAAATTCGATTGTAATTGAGACGCAAGGTGAGCAGATGGAATGGTTGCTCGTGATCCAACCGCAATCGGCAGGTGGTGCGAAGAACATTTCCTACATGCCGGCTTCTCATTACTAATCGAAAGGAAAGGGGTGGTTCGCGAGCGGCCGCGCCTGTCCCTACGGCCGCCTCAACTCACGCAAAGCCCTGTTGTCGTCAACTGAGTCAACTTTCAGAATAGCCCGTCACTCGGGCGCATCCACTAGCAGCGTCTTGTCACGCTTCTGTTTTGAGTGAGATCGCCAATGCGCGTCGCTTTACAATCCGCGCGGCCATGAGTCAAAATAGGCCCACGAGGACTCCCGTGAAGTTTCGAGGATGGCTACTGACGCTGTTGTTTGTGCACGTTCTGCTGCACCCGCTGGTGCATATGATCGGCACATCAGCAGCGGCAAATGACCTCGCGCGCGTAACCTCCAGCTCGACTCAACCAGACAGCAGCCCAGCTACAGGCGATCAATGCGAGCTTTGCCGCGTTGGACATAACACCATTGTTACCCCTCAACTGCCACAAGCCGATCTATTGAATCCGCGATGGATTCGAGTCGCTCTTCAGGCAGTAAACTATGCGTCGCTTCAAGCCGACTACAGACTGCCCTCTCGGGCGCCTCCCAGCCTCTAATCCAAACTCACAATTCTGAAGACTTGTTATGGCGCGTCCTCGGGCGCGTGCATGCGTGCATTTTCCATTGCTTTCGCCATGCTGCCCGCATTTTGTTGCGCGGGCTAAGCACGATTGCGGAAGCCAGCGAGATTGGAGAAGAGATGATTTCGACACCGGAAACAAGCAAGACGGCTTTGCAGTGCAAGTTAATTAGTGCGATTGCAGTAGCGATATTCTGTTTAGCACCTGGCGTCAGCAGTGCAAGCGCGCAGACCACGGGAAACTCATCGCTGAGCGGTGTTGTCGCCGATCCGTCCGGCGCGGTAGTACCGGGCGCGACGGTCGAAATTCATAACCCGGTCAGCGAATTCGACCGGTCAACCACCACCGACGGCGCCGGGCGATTCAGCTTCCCCAACGTTCCCTTCAATCCTTACCACCTCAGGGTCAACGTGACCGGGTTCGCGGCTTATTCGGAGGACGTTGATGTGCGCTCTGCCGTGCCGCTTGCCCTCAAAATCACCCTGCAGATAGCTGGCTCTGCCGAAAGCGTCACCGTCCAAGGCGAGGCCGGCGATCTTCTGGAAAACGATCCCACGTTTCATACCGACGTGGACCGCAGTCTGTTCGAGAAGCTTCCGCTGGAAAGCACTTCCTCGGAGCTGAGTTCGCTGGTCACTCTGGCGTCGCCGGGAGTCGCCGCCGATTCCAACGGCCTCTTTCACGGCATGGGCGATCACGCGTCGAACTCATTCTCTCTGGATGGCCAGCCGATTACCGACCAACAGAGCAAAGTATTCTCCAACCAGATTCCGCTCGACGCGGTGCAGTCGATGACGGTCATTTCGGGTGCTCCCCCGGCTGAGTTCGGCGACAAAACCAGTCTGGTTATTGACGTGACCACGCGTTCCGGCCTGGGTTCGACGACGCCGCACGGCGACGTGACCACCAGCTATGGTAGCTTCGGCAGCTCCAACGCAGACCTCAACTTCTCCTACGGCGGCAAAAACTGGGGAAATTTCATCGCGGTAAACGGGCTCAACAGCGGCCGCTTCCTCGATCCGCCAGAGTTCGTGGTCTTTCATGCGCACGGGAATGAAGAAAACGTGTTCGACCGCTTCGACTATCAGTTTTTACCGGCGGACATACTGCACTTCAATTTCGGCTTCACGCGCTCCTGGTTCCAGAACCCGAACTCGGATGACAATTTGAACCTTGGCGTGCTGGGTCCTGACGGGACTCCCGTTGGCCCGACTGATCAGCGCTCCAAGATCTTGACGTACAACATCGCCCCAACCTGGACACACACAATAGGTGCGAATGCCGTCCTGAACGTTACGGGCTATGTGCGGCGCGACCAGTATAACTATTATCCGAGTGCCAACCCGTTCGCGGACTTCGGTCCTATCCAGTCGGAAACGGTGGCGCAGAACCGGACGCTTACCAATGCGGGCGCGGTCGCGAATATTACCTATACCAAAGGCATTCACAACGTGAAGGCGGGGGTCATGTATGAGCAGACCTTCCTCAACGAAAACGACACTTTCGGGATCGTGAATCCGACCTTGAATTCGCCGTGCGTGGATGCGAATGGCAACCCTGTCTCCGGCTTCACCGATCCGTCCCAGTGCCCTGCCGCCGGACTTCAGCCCAACGCCGGTTACACGCCGCTATTAAGCTGCTATGACCTGACGCGTCCGAATCCGGCACAATCGTCTGGGTGCCAGAATCCACACAGCACCTTGTTCTCGTTTCTTGGCCATACCGACGTGAAAGAGCTGGCGATGTATGTTCAGGACAACATCACGAAGCGCAACTGGACGTTCAATCTGGGCATCCGCGGTGACTTCTACAACGGACTGACCGTCGCCCGACAGGCGGAGCCGCGTCTCGGGATTTCCTACAATATCCAGAAGACGAACACGATTCTTCGCGTTTCCTATGCGCGCACACTGGAGACTCCGTTTAATGAGAACCTGGTGCTGTCCAGCACGGGGTGCAACTCCCCGGTCATCGCCGCGATTGTGCCTTGCGTGCCCGCCCCGCTGACTCCCGGATTTCGCAATGAGCTCCACGCTGGCTTCCAGCAGGCATTTGGCCGATTTCTGGTGCTCGACGGCGAATATATCTGGAAATACACTCACACCGGATACGATTTCAGCATCTTTGGCAACACTCCGATCTTCTTCCCGATCGGGTGGCATAACTCGAAGATTCCGGGATGGGCGCTGCGCGCCAGCGTGCCGGTGTACCACGGCTTCAGCGCGCTGGTAGTAATGTCGAGCGTGGCTGCGCGCTTCTTCCCGCCGCAAACCAGCGGACTTGGCGTGACCGTGGGCCAGAGCGGAACTCCTTTCCGCATTGATCACGACGAAGCCTTCAATCAGACTACGCACTTGCAATACCAGACACCGTGGAAGCGTGGTCCATGGATCGGTTTCAACTGGCGCTACGACAGCGGACTGGTTGCAGGCGCGGTGCCTTGTTACGGCGTTGGCCCTTCCAACAACTGCCCGCAATCCACGACACTCAATGGTCAACCTGCAATTGATCTGGGCGGCCTGACTGCCGATCAGGAGTTCCAGGCCGGGCTGTTTTGCGGGAGTGTGAAGTCCAGTCCGTTTACGCCGCTGCCTTCACCCTGCCTGGCATCGCAGTTCGGATCGAACCTGGTACAGGTGCCTGCGCCGGGAACGCAGAATGATGACCACCATCCCGCGCGTACCGCGTCACGAAATCTCTTTGACGTGGCTATCGGCGATGACAACCTCTTCAACGGAGACAAGTACAAGTGGAGTCTGCAGTTGACGGCGATCAACTTAACCAACAAGTATGCGTTGTACAACTTCCTGTCGACGTTTAGCGGTACGCATTACGTAACACCGCGCGCGCTGACAGCACAGATTGGTTTCCACTTCTAGATCCAACGCACGGCGAAAGGGCCTGGCCGGACCTCTAGCGTACGTACAAATTTGGTTTCGCGGAGATAAGCGGGGAGGATGCCGGTCCTCACAGCTAGCCGATTCCTCCCGGATGACGGGCAATCAGGAGCAAAGGCAGATTGGTCCCGATAAACGCGCTTGTGATCGTTGACGGGGCGACTCCCGGATGGTCGGCAATCCGGAAGTTACCCGTGGCGGGCCGGCCTTCGGGACTCGCTTGCGAGCCTGAGGAGGCCTTTGTTACATGCTCCAAGAATTTGTGTTGTCCGGCGCTAAAGAGGCCGCGGAAGAAGCGGGAAAGCAGATCCCTCACCGACTAAACTTTGCCCCAACAAGCGCAAGAACGGCGCTCGTTGGGACCCCTGTTCGTCGGTTCGTGATGACAAAAATAAGAGGCTTCAAACGGCGCACCCTTCGACAAGCTCAGGGCAGGCCCTAAAGGTGCGCCCCTTCCTAACCTTGATCTCGCGCTTTAGCGCGGGAGTGTAAACGTCCCGGGGCCTAAAGCCCATTGATTGAAGTCGAGCTTTCCCCGGAGCGCTGAAGCGCTCCTTCCCCCGCATAAATACGGGGGCTCCCACCGAAATCAGCCGCAGAGCGCCGCGAAATCCCATTCTGCCGAACCTACCAGCTCAGACGTAGCGCGAATTGGAGCTGCCGAGGATCGTACCAGCAGCGGGGTGACCGCCAAACATCAAGCCGTATCGCGCGCGTGTGATGGACGGCTTCATTTGGCTGTGAGAACCATCCCAGTGGATTTCGGAGTTATATCACCCAGGGGCAATAAAGCAAAAATGAGGTAGGTGTTAAGAACTCGTAGTGCCGACTTCGATGCCGGAGGAGACGCCGTCTTTGGTGGTCAAAGACCACGCCATGCGAGGCGTATTGTGGGCCAGGCCAATTCTTCCTCTGACATCCACGATGATGATTCCCCCATGGCCGTTCAGCCGGGCTTTCAGGTAGTACAGCGCACGTTGAGCAGCCTCTTGCGGAGCCAGCCCATCCTCGACGCGGTCGGCGGCCCACTTGCTGAGGACCAATTTCATCATGGGTTCGCCCCATCCGGTGGTGGAAACTGCGGCGCTGCGGTTGTCGGCATAGCAGCCACAGCCGATCAGCGAGGAATCGCCGACGCGGCCGGGAGCCTTGTTCAGCGTTCCACCGGTGGAAGTGGCAGCCGCGATGTTGCCCTCGCAATCGAGGGCCACGGCGCCGACCGTATCGCTGGAACGCATGGGGCCGAACTCGTCGGGCATCTGGAGGTAACTCTGCTTCTTGGCTTCACGCAGGCGCAGCACCTCACGCTCGATGACCAGTTCGTCGTTGGAACATAACTCGATGCCATGCTGCTGAGCGAACCGTTCTGCTCCAGTTCCGACGAAGTACACGTGCGGGCTCTCGGTCAGCACCTTCCTGGCGGCACGGATGGGATTGCGGATGTGCTCCACGCAGCCCACGCCCCCGGCGCGCAGGGTGGCTCCGTCCATCATCAGCGCATCCAGTTGCACCCGGCCATCCATGTTGAGAAACGAACCGCGACCGGCGTCGAAGGCCTCGTCCTCTTCCATCGCAACGACCGCGGCCTCAACCGCATCCAGGCAGCTCCCGCCGCGTTGCAGCACCTGCCAGCCTTGGGCAGCCGCGCCTGCCACTCCCTGCAAGTGCGCGTCGAGAGCATCGTCGGGAATTGCCCACGCTCCACCGTGGACCAGAATTACAGGATTGAGCGCCAATGCAGGACCTTTCGTTGCGATGTCATTGTTGCTGCAGGGCAAACCAAAGAGCATACCAGAAGGGCGGCAGGGCGCTATCAATCGAAGGCGACCTACAAGCCTTCCCAGGTGGACACGTGATGCGCGTGTGAATATCCTAAGCCTATGTCCCGCATGATCCAGTTGCGCAATGTTCCCGGCGCTTTGTACCGCAAGTTGAAGACCCGCGCGAACATGGCAGGCGTGTCGCTTCCCGATTACTTGCTGTCCGAGATCCAGGAGATCGCAGAGCGCCCAACCCTGACTGAGTTGCAGCAGCGTCTGAAGCGGTGGCAACGCGTTGACTTGCCGGAATCGGCCGCAGTCGCGGTACGCGCCGAGCGTGATGGGCGGTGATCGTTGCGGCCGTATCGCGGGCGGTGCGATCACGCCGTAGGCAGAGTGTAATCGCGGCCCAGGCATTTTGCCGTCGCTCGCAAAGGGAGCATAATAGGCGGAAGGCTGTCTGTCTTTATGTCGAGTACGACCCTCATTTCGGTGCAGGAATATCTTGCGACCAGCTACCGTCCGGACCGGGACTTTGTCGACGGTGAGTTGCAGGAGAGAAACTTGGGAGAGCTTGAGCACAGTCTGTTGCAAACTGCCGTGGCCGTCTGGTTCTGGACGAGACAGAAAGAATGGAACGTCTTGCCGATCGTGGAACAGCGGGTGCAGGTTGCAGCAACTCGCTTCCGCATACCAGATGTCAGCGTCCTGCTAGGCGATCAACCACGCGAGCCGATCATTACAACGCCGCCTCTGATTCTGATCGAAATTCTTTCCAAGGACGACAGCCTCCGTAGCATGAGACAGCGAGTTGATGACTATCTCAATTTTGGAGTGAAGCACGTTTGGATTCTCGATCCCGCTACCCGATGTGCATACGTCTGCAACCGCACCGGTTTTCAAGAACCGGAGAGCGGCGTTTTGACCGTTCCCGGCACGCCCATCCGTCTGGTTTTGAACGAACTCTTCAAGCAGGTCGAACCGGCGTCGTAAAGAACCGCCAACCGAAACTGGGGCGTTGTTGTTGTGTCCGATCTGTCTTCTGCTATTCCACCGTAGCCTGATTTAATCTAGAGCCATGGGCGACCTTGGGCGCATGCTGATTTTTATTGGTGGGATGCTGCTGGTCGTTGGGATTATCCTCGTCCTCGCCGGCAAGGCGAACCTGCCCATTGGACGCTTGCCGGGAGACATCGTCTATCGCGGCAAGAACACGACCTTCTATTTCCCTCTGGCCACTTCCATCCTGTTGAGCGTGATCCTGTCGCTGGTGCTGTACGTGGTGAATCGGATGCGGCGGTGAAGCAGCCGTCAGCTCTCAGCCGTCAGCTTTCAGCTAAACCCGAACCTGAGGGATCAACGGCCTGTCAAAGCGCCAGCAGCGAGCCGGCGAGTCTGAAAGCCGAGGGCTGAGAGCTGACGGCTTCACTTGATACACTGCCTCCAGACGCTCTTCCCATGGCCGACACGCAACAACTCGGGCTGGCCTTCCAAGCGCCGTCGCGCAAGATCTATCCGGTGCGCGAACTGGTCGCCGCGGTGCGCACCCAGGTGGAGCGCGCCTTCACCGACATCTACGTGGAAGGCGAAATCTCCAACTACCGGCCTGCCGAGTCCGGACATCTTTACTTCACGCTGAAGGATGGCTCGGCGCAACTGCGGGTGGTGATGTGGCGGACCCAGGCGCGGCTGTTGCGCTTTCGTCCGGAGAACGGCCTGCAGATTATCGCGCGCGGGCGAGTCACCATTTACGACGAGCGCGGCGACCTGCAATTTCAGGCTGAGTACCTCGAACCCAAGGGCGCGGGCGCGCTGCAGATTGCCTTCGAGCAGTTAAAGGCCAAGCTGGCCGCCGAAGGGTTGTTCGAACCCAGCCGTAAGCGGCCTATCCCCGCCTTGCCCCGGCGCATCGGGGTGGTGACTTCCCCGCGCGGCGCCGCCATCCAGGACATTCTGAACATTCTTCGCCGCCGGCACGAGTCGGTTAGCGTGCTTATCTATCCCGCCCAAGTGCAGGGCGAGAGTGCGGCCGCGGAAGTGAGTGCGGGCGTGCGCTATTTCAATCGCCACGGCAAGGTGGATGTGATGGTGGTGGCGCGCGGCGGCGGTTCGTTCGAAGACCTCTTCGCCTTCAACGATGAAGGCCTGGCGCGCACCATTGCGGCCGCGCACGTTCCTGTGATCTCGGCCGTAGGCCACGAGACCGACTTCACCATCTGCGATTTCGTCGCCGATCTTCGGGCACCGACTCCTTCGGCCGCGGCGGAACTGGTTATCGCGTCGAAGCAGGAACTGGCGGAGAAGCTGGTTTCCCTGCGCCGCCGCATGGCGCAAACCGTGAACTACAAACTGTTGCGCGCTCACAACGCGCTTTCGCGTCTCACCCAGCACGCCGTCTTCGCGCGGATGCGCGACAGCATCGCCCGCCGCCAGCAGCGAGTGGACGACCTGGTGTTCCGCATGGCGCAGTCGCAAGCCGAGGCACTGAAGAACCTGTCGCGGCGTCTCGCGGACGGCGACGCCCATCTCCGCCGCCACGATCCTCGGGTGCGCTTAGGCGGGATGCGCCGCCAGCTCGAGGGGCAAACTGCGGAACTGCATTCCTCGTTCCTGCGGCGGCTGGCTGGGCGACGGAACGAACTCGACGGGCTGACGATCGCTTTGGGCCGGGCGAGTGAAACTATTCTGTTGCGCCGGCGGGGCCGCTGGCAGCAGTTGCACAGCGGTTTGGAGGCGCTCTCGCCCAAGGCCATCCTGGCCCGCGGTTATGCGCTGGTCTTCGATGGCGAGGGGCGCCTGGTGAAACAGGCGGCGCAGGTCAAACCCGGCAGCCGGGTGCGCGCCCAACTCGGCCGCGGTGAGTTCACGGCGAAAGTCGATCACGTCAAGGATGAACCGGCGGACGATGGATAGTTGCGGAAGGCGAGATTCCTGAGCAAGCTACCTATCCAGAATCAGCCCCTGAGGGAAGTCGAACTTCGCCTCAACACCGAAGTCCCTCAGTGGCTAAAGCCACCATAAATGACAGTAGGTTACGGCACGGCTGAAGCCGTGCCCCTTCAAAGCGTAAGATCCTCATGAATAATCCAGGTGAAGCGCCGCACTACCCGTACTTGCCGGAGTCGGCTAATTCTGACGCCGCTTTAGTATTCGCTAATCACTATCACTGACCACTTCCCCTTGCTCTGCATTAGAATGAGGGCACTCAACGACCACCCTGGCCGCCAGAGGGAACCGCGAAAATGCCAAGCCTCAGCTACATGCCGCGAATCTCGATGACTTCGGTCTTCGATATTCTGGTGGTGGCGTTTCTGGTTTACGAGTTCCTCAAGCTGATCAAAGGCACGCGCGCGATTCCGATGCTGGTGGCGGTGGCGATTCTGGGGGCCGCTTTTTGGATTGCGCGACTGGAAGCACTGAAAACAGTGGACTGGCTGTTCACCACCCTGCTGCCCTACGCCATCTTCGGGCTCATCGTCGTCTTCGCTGCTGAAATCCGGCGCGCTTTGGCGCGTCTGGGACAGAAGCTGTCGGCCGCCCGCGGTGGCGCCTTCACGGGCGCCGACAGCTACGAAGACATCGTGCTCGCAGCCAATCATTTTTCCCAGACCGTCACCGGCGCGCTGATTGTCATCGAGCGCGAGATTGGCCTGCGGACGTTTATCGAGAGTGGAGTGCCCCTCGACGCCAATCTCTCGTTTGACTTATTGGTCACCATTTTCCGGCCCAGCGCGCCTTTGCATGATGGCGCTGTCATTGTGCAAAAGGGGCGTATTGCCGCGGCCGCCTGCTTTCTGCCACTCTCTATGAATCCCCTGCTTTCCACGCAGTTTGGCACGCGCCACCGCGCTGCCATCGGAATCACGGAAGAGACCGACGCCATCTCGGTGGTGGTGTCAGAAGAGAACGGCTCCATCAGCATTGCGGTGGGCGGACAAATCGAGCGGGACATCACCGTGGAGTACTTGCGCGAACGGCTGAGCGAAGTGCTGCGGCGGTACGTGCCCGCGGCGACTTTGCCGACCAGCATTGCGGACCGCGAATTGTCGTCGGAAGAGCGCGTGGTGGAACGCGAGCGCCTAGGCCACAATCAGGACCTGGCCGATGGAGCGGAGCGATAAAGCCATGCTCGCCTCGCTGCGCAATTTCTTTGGCAAGTACGTCCTGAAGAATTTTGCTCTCAAGATGGTGGCGCTCGCGGTCGCCGTCTTGATGTGGTGGGTGGTGGGGCGCGATCCCATCATCGAGATTCCGATGACCGTTCCGCTGGAGTTTTACCACGCGCCCGACAATCTCGAGATGAACTCCGACGGTCCGCTGCAGGCCCAGATCACGATGCGTGGGCCCGAGCGCTTCTTGCGCCAGATCAGATCTTCTGAAGTGCACGCCGTCATCGATCTGCAGGGCGCAGTTCCCGGCGAGCGGACCTTCGATCTCACGCCGAAACAAATCCATGCGCCCGGCAACGCCGAAGTCATGCAGGTGACGCCGGCGCAGTTTCACATCAGCTTCGATCGCAGCGCCACGCGGCTGGTGGAGGTGCAACCACGCATCATCGGCAGCTTGTTGAGCGGATATGACATAACCGAGGTCAAGGCCGATCCCTCGCAAATCACCATCGTGGGCCCGGAGAAGAGAGTGGATGCCGTCGAGAATGCGGTTACCGATCCCGTGGATGCGACCGGCGTGGTGGGCAGAGCCACCTTCACGACCCACGCTTACGTGGCCGACCCACTGGTCCGGGTGCAAAAACCGGGCGCCATCCGTGTGACGGTGACCACGGGCAAGTCTTCCAAGGAGACACGCAAGCCGTGAGTACGGCAACGCCGAGGTCAACACCAAAGATGCGACAACTTTTCGGGACCGATGGAATTCGTGGCGTCGCGGGCGCGTACCCGCTGGATCGGCGGACTGTGTTCGGCATCGGACGCGCCTTAGGGCAGCGACTTGGCAAACGCCACGCAGCGGCCCGCGTCCTCATCGGACAGGACACGCGCGAGTCGAGCGGCTTGATCGGCGCGGTCCTGGCAGCGGGACTGGAAGCGGCACGAGTGCAGGTGGTGAGCGCAGGCATCATTACTACTCCTGGGATTGCCTACCTGACGCGCGCCAACCACTTCTCGGCGGGGATTGTCATTTCGGCCTCGCACAATCCCTGGCAAGACAATGGCATCAAGATTTTCGGCGCTGACGGCTACAAGCTGTCCGACCAACTGGAACATGAGATTGAAGCCGACATTTTCGCCCACCTCGAACAGTTGGCCGCGGGAGCTGCGGATGCGGTGGTTTCGACTTCCGATATGCTGCCGGGTGAGCAAGCGCTGCGCGACCAGTATGCCGAGTGGCTGGCGGACTTGGTTTGTGCCACCGACTTCAGCCGGTTGCGGGTGCTGGTGGATTGCGCCAATGGCGCCGCCAGTTCAGTGGCTCCGGTGGTCTTTCACGGTGTGGGTCTGAATGCCGACTTCGTCCACATCGAGCCGAATGGGCGCAACATTAACGCGGGCTGCGGGGCGTTGCATCCGGAAAATGTGGCCAAGGCTGTGGCCGCTGCGAATGGCAAGTATGACGTGGGGATCACCTTCGACGGCGATGCCGATCGGGCCTTGTTCTCGGATGCATCCGGACGAGTGGTGAACGGCGATGGCGTGCTGCTGCTGGCGGCGCGCGATATGAAGACCCATGTTCGTTTGCACAATGACACGGTGGTGGCGACCACCATGTCGAACATGGGACTGGAAGCGGCGCTCCAGCGCGGCGGCATCGCCATGCTGCGCGCGCCCGTGGGCGACAAGTACGTGCTGGAAGAGATGCTGAAGACGGGAGCGACGCTGGGCGGCGAACAGTCGGGACACATTCTGTTCCGCGATATGGACACCACCACGGGCGATGGAATCCTGACCGCTCTGCGCGTGCTGGAAGTGATGGCGCGCACCGGAGAGTCGCTGGCCGAGCTGGTCGCCGACATGAAAGTCTTCCCGCAGGAAATCAAGAATATCCCCGTGCGCGAGAAGCTGCCGCTGGAGCAACTCCCGAAAGTGATGGATGCCATTGGCGCGGCCGAGCGCGATCTAAGCGGCAATGGCCGCGTGGTGGTCCGCTATTCGGGCACCGAGAAACTGGCGCGCGTGATGATCGAAGCGGCGACGGAAGAAGTCATGCGCCGCCATACGGATGCCATCGCCAACGCGATCCAGCAGGCGATTGGAGTGTGATTCACCACAGAGACACAGAGGCACAGAGAAATAACGGATTGCGAACCGCGTGCCGAGTCGAGAAACAATGAAGATTCATAGCATAAGTTCCTTCTTTATCATTGTCGCGTTCCTGACCGTTGGCGAGGTTTGTTTAGCGGCAACACAGCCCGACAACTCTACCACATGCTTGACCACTTATGAGAATCACAATCAGATCGATTACGGTCCCTTGAGAGTGCATGCAATTCAAGGCACAACTGTCATCGATGTGGGGAACCGAGAGCAGCATGGAGTCCCGGGAGCATGCTTCGCTTTATTCACTGAGCGAGATCACAAGTTGGTGGCTAACGTTGTCGCAGATGACAATGGACACTTCGAAATAAGGAGTATTCAACCTGGGCGGTATCGCCTGGTTGCGCGAGCTACAGGACTTTGCACGGCCAACATTCCGCTTGAGGTGGTGAAGTCATCTCGCCAGAAAGCAGCCCTCGTGATCCATTTCCGCGCAGCAGGTATCGATGACTGCAGCTACGGTGAGCTGACCCACGCCGGAATGGAAAAGAGGAAGCAAGAGCAGCCGTGATCACTGACAACTGATCACTGGCAACTGACAACTATTCCAGGTCCCGCCAGTTAGGCCCCACGCCAACCTCCACTTTGAGCGGCACCTTGAGCGCGTGCACATTCTCCATGCGCTCGCTGACCAGCCGCCTCATGGTGTCCACTTCGTCCTCCGGAACTTCGAAGACCAGTTCGTCGTGCACCTGGAGCAGCATTCTTGAGCGCAGCTTACGCTGGCGCAGCTCGGCGTCGATGCGAATCATGGCAATCTTGATGAGGTCGGCGGCAGTTCCCTGCAGCGGAGTGTTCACCGCAGTGCGCTCGGCAAAGCCGCGCAGGTTGCTGTTCTTGCTGTGGATGTCGGGAATGGGACGCACCCGCCCAAACAGCGTCGTCACTTTCTGATCGCGGCGCGCCTGTTCCAGGGTTGCGTCGATGAAGCTGCGCACCCCGCTGTACTTCTCGAAATAGGCATCGATGAAGCGCTTGGCTTCCTTGGTGTCAATGCCGAGCTGCTGCGACAGTCCGAACGGCGACAGCCCATAGACGATGCCGAAGTTCACCGCCTTGGCGCGGCGGCGATGCTCGGCATTGACCATCAACGGCGGCACTCCGAACACTTGCGAGGCGGTGAGGGTGTGAATGTCCTCGCCGGTTCGGTAGGCCTCGACCAGCAGCTTGTCGCCGGAGAAGTGCGCCAGCAGACGCAATTCGATCTGCGAGTAGTCGGCGGCCAGCAGCACGTGCCCGGGCTCGGCGATGAAGGCGGCGCGGATTTCGCGGCCCAGCTCAGTGCGAATCGGAATGTTTTGCAGGTTCGGGTTCGTGGACGAGAGCCGCCCGGTGGCAGAGCCGGCCATGTTGAAGGTGGTGTGCAGCCGCCGGGTGCACGAGTTCACCAGCACCGGCAGGGCGTCCACGTAGGTTGACTTGAGCTTCGAAAGCTGGCGGTAGTCCAGCACCATGCGCGGGACTTCGTGTTCGCCGGCCAGCCCTTCCAGCACGTCCACCGCAGTCGAGATGGTCTTGCCCTTGCCGTACTTGAACGGCTTGGGCAGGTTCAGCTTGTTGAACAGCACGTCGCCCAGTTGCTTGGGGGAGTTGATATTGAACTCGAAGCCCGACTTGTCGTAAATCTCTCGCGCCTTCGAGTTGATCTCGCGCTCCAGCCGCTGTGACATCGCGGCCAGTACATCGCAGTCCAGCTTGACGCCGGCCTCTTCCATGCGCGCCAGCACCGGCACCAGCGGCAGGTCAATCTCGTCGTAAACCTTGCGCAGTCCGGCCTTCTCGACTTCGCCGCGCAACTTCTCGGTGAGGCGCAACGTGACATCGGCGGCTTCGGCCGGAGACGGCCCCAATTTCAAACTGAAGAGCCGGAAGGCGGTCTCGTGCAAGCCGTAGGTGGAGTAGGTGGGATCGAGCAAGTAGCTGTACAACAGGGGATCGTGCTGTACGCCCGCGAGCGCCAGGCCGTGCTGGCCGAAGACATGCATCGCCGATTTGTAGTCGTGCACCGTCTTCGATATCGCTTCATCGGCAAGCGCCCGCTTCAGGGGTTGCGCAACTTCCGAGTCGTCCAGCGCCAGCGTCAGCGCCTTCCCGGGTTCGGCAGAAATCGCAACGCGCAGACTTGCAGGCGCGGATGAAATCTGCGGCGCTGCTGACAGTGAGAGCTGTTCGTTATCTTGCTCTTCTCCACTTTCTTCTTCTTCGGTTGCGATCTGCTGCGCCGCCGATTCCAGCGCGATGGCAAGCACTGCGCCAGGCCTGTTGGCGAGCGCCACAACTGCCTCAACCTCGGCGGCGGATTGCGCGTCGCGGTAGTCGGTCTCGCCGAGTTCGACGCTTTCGCGCAGGAAGTCCTGCACCAGCGTGGTAAATTCCAGTTCGGTAAACAGGGCGCGGGCGGCAGCCGGATCGGGATCCTGCGCGCGCATGGCTTCAGGCTCGAATTCGACCGCAACGTCCGTCTTGATGGTCGCGAGCTGTTTGCTGAGCAGGATGGCGTCGCGATTGTTCTGCAGCGACTCGCGATAGGCTTTGCGCTCGACTTCCTGCGCGTGCTCCAGCGCATTCTCCACGCTGCCGAATCGTTGGATCAGCTCCACCGAACCTTTGTCGCCGATGCCGGGCGCGCCCGGGATATTGTCGATGGCATCGCCGCGTAGCGCCATCACGTCCACCACTTTGTCCGGCGGCACGCCCAGGATCTCTTCCACTTTGGCGGCGTCGCAGATGAGATTATCCTTGGGCGGGTTCAGCACGCAGGTGCGCTCGCTGACCAGTTGCATCATGTCCTTGTCGCTGGAGACGACAAACACCGAGTAGCCCGCGTCCGCTGCTTGTCGCGCCAAGGTGCCAATCACGTCGTCGGCCTCGAAGCCGGAGGCCTCGATCATCGGGATGCGATACGCCTCCAGCGCGCGCCGGATGTAGGGCACCTGCTGCGCTAAATCTTCCGGCATGGCTTTGCGATTGGCTTTGTAGCCGCCGTAGGCCACGTCAACATAGGTCTGCGTCTTGCTGTCGAACTTGCGCAGGCTGGGCATGGCGGTGGCCTGCTCATCGCGAAAAGTGGGAGCGGCCACGTCAAAGACGGCAGCCAGGTATTGCGGCTCGAAGTCCGCTCGCAGCTTGCGCAGCATGTTGACGAAGACGAAGGTTGCGCTGGTGGGGATGCCGGTCTTGGTGGACATGGGCCGCTGCCGCGCCATGGCATGGTAGGCGCGGAAGATGAACGACATGGTGTCGATCAGGTAGATGCGGCCTTTCGAGCCGGCGGGCTCAGCAGGAACAGCTACGGTGGCTTTGGCTGCGGTTCCCGGTTTCGCGGCGCTGGCGTCGGTGGCGGACTTCGCGGTCTTTCGAGTGGAGGGCAAGAGAAAATTCTAACAAGTCGCGGTGAACCCTGCCACAGGCCGCAATGCATAGCTGCTGAAGGTGGTGTAATGGCGATTCTTGACCAGCCACTTGGACCACGTTGCCATGAGTGTGGAGGATCAAGGCAGACCAGTGATGGTCATCGCCGAAACATTACCGGTTTGGATATTCAGAAGCTGAAGTCTGGGGTTGATGGGAACGCTATTGAGCCGCGAAAGGGACCATGTGAAAAACGCGATATTTTCACCATTCGCCGACAACTTAAAGTCAGTGGCATAACCATTCGTGCTAGTGAGTTTCTTCACCTTACGTGATGAAAGGTCTAACTGATAGACATCGTAGTCGTAGCCTTTCGTACCCTGACTCGCTGCCATGAACATGATCCCCTTACCATCCGCTGTGAAGTACGCACCAGCAATTTGCGCCTGTGCCGGCGCATTCGGGACCTTCGGCACAATCACGACTGGAGCACGGCTTTGATCCGCCAGGGAGTAGATCAGCAATTTGTCTCCCGCCTTGGTGCGAGCGTTCATAAGCATCTGTGTCTCGTCGCTAGAAATCGACTCCGGATAGATGCTGTACGTATCTTCCTCGTTACCAAAGCTTGTCTGCGTTACTTGCTTCAGCTCCGTTCCATCTACCTTTACAGAATATATTTCGAAGCCACGGGCGTAGCGATCGAGAGATGTGTAGCGGGCGAAGTAGATGGACTTGCCATCGTGCGAAAACAGCGGCGCAAAATCCTTGTGAGATGCTGAAACCAGCGGACGAAGGTTGCTGCCGTCGATGTCGCACAACACGATCTCGGGCGGGTCATCGTGCTGCCGCCTGGAGACAAAGGCTACTTGCTTGTCGTCCGTGGAGAGGTCGGGACCTTCCTCGAAATCACTAGTCCCGACCAGCCGTGTAGCCCTTCCCGTATGAGTATCGACCTTGTAAATCAGCGAGGAATCGTCCCGCGACGCCGTAATGATGGCGAAGTTCCCCTCATTTGAGACTGCCTCGATATTCAATGTGCTAGTGGAGCTGGACGGCCCGGTCATGCTGGGTGATCGCAGTACCGCGTACTCGATGCTAGGAATGACCACCAGCAGTCCAATCGCTACGCCCCAAGTGGCTTTCCGAGGTACGCCGAAGTTCCGCGCAAGCCTTTTCCATGTCGCAACCGGACCGATCGCAAGTCCAGTTAGAAAACCGTAAAACGCCATGATAAGCGGGAACCACGTCGCGGTCTCTCCATGTACTAAGCCGACTGATGAACATACGGAGCCGACCACAAGACCTGCGATCGTGAGAACGATGACTGTCGCCACGCCCCAAGCGATTGCGATAACTACGCCAGCGAGTTTTCGGCCTACTGTTCCCGAATTTGCTGACATGTAAGAAGCACTGAAAGGGTAATGGTAAGTGACAGGAAGAACCGATCAAGAAGAAGAACCCGTTTCACAATGTCACTGTACTCCCATTCATGTTCGCCTTCCATATGACTGTTGTAAACGGGCCATTACACAATCAATCTCCAGCCGTCAGTGCTGACTCGGGAGGCGCGCGCCCTACTCGACAAACATGCAGTCTCCATACGAGTAGAACCGATACTGCTGGTGGACTGCGTGTTCATAAGCTTGCAAGATTCGCTCGCGGCCGGCGAAAGCCGCGACCAGCATTAGCAGCGTTGATTTCGGCAGGTGGAAATTAGTCAGCATGGCCCCCACCACGCGAAACTCAAATCCCGGATAGATAAAGATGTCAGCCTCACCACTCTGCGCCGTGATGCGGCCGGCGGGGTCATTCTGTAAGTACCCCGCCCTAGCCAGAAGAAGGCTAGAACGGGGCACCCAGCCGGGTGGCGTAGTTTGACGGGCGGCAAATTCCAGGGTGCGCACCGTTGTGGTTCCCACAGCCACGATCCGTCGCCCGGCATCGCGCGCGCGCTGGATTCGTTGCGCCGCATCGGCTGAAATTTCGTACCACTCGCGATGCAGTTTGTGCTCTTCTACGATTTCCTCACGCACAGGCTGAAACGTGCCAAGCCCCACGTGCAGAGTGATCTCGACGGTTTCGATTCCGCGCTCGTGTATGCGCTCAAGAATTTCCGGCGTGAAGTGCAGGCCCGCCGTCGGCGCGGCGACGGAGCCGAGCGGCTTGGCGTAGATCGTCTGGTAAGACTCGCGGTCGGAGGGCGTGTCGGGACGGTCGATGTACGGCGGCAAAGGAATGTGGCCAATGCGATTGAGCACAGCGAAGAAGTCATCCACCGGATCGAAGCGAAGGTGGCGCTCGCCAAAAGTTCCGCGACCCACGATCTCAGCCGCGAGTTCATGCGACGATTCATCGGCGTCACCGCCGAAATAAATTCGCTCGCCCAATCCGAGTTTGCGTCCGGGGTGGACCAGTGCTTCCCACTCCGGCGGATCGGCAGCGAGTTGCTTGGTCAGCAGCACTTCGACTCGACCGCGAAGGAAATCTTTCGCGGCGGGATTCTGGGTCGAGAGCGGCTGCGCGCGCGAGCCGCTGCGATGTCCGAAAAGGCGCGCCGGTAATACCTTGGTGTTGTTAAAAACCAGCAAATCGTCGGGCCGCAACAACTGGGGAAAGTCGCGGAAGGTCAGGTCGTCGAGACGGTCGTCACTGCGGTTGAGGTGTAACATCCGCGCCGCCGCCCGGTCAGGCAACGGTTCCTGGGCGATCAGTTCCTGGGGCAGGCGATAGTCGAAATCGGAAACCAGCACAAAGCGATTATGCCTGAGCGGGCGGACAGTCCACTCGCGGATTCGTACTCTACCTTTTGCGGAAATCGTTTCCTGCGGTAGGATAGCAACCTAAGCCTTCAGGCGCATCCGGCCCCAATTTCATGAAGACCGAGCAACAACACCGGGACGACATTGTCCGCTTCGGCAAGATGCTGCACCAGACTGGTCTGGTGGCCGCCACCGATGGCAATCTCTCCGTGCGCCTGGAAAACGGAAATGTGCTGTGCACACCGACGCTCATGAGCAAGGGGCTGATGGAGGCCGCAGACCTGGTGATGGTGGACCCGAGCGGCAACAAAGTAAGTGGCTCGCGCGGCGTGTCCAGCGAGATTGCCATGCACTTGTTGATTTACCGCCTGCGGCCGGATGTGGGCGCGGTGGTACATGCGCATCCGCCGACCGCGACCGGCTACGCGGCTGCCGGTATCGCGCTGGACAGTGCGCTGTGTTCGGAGATCATCGTGACCCTGGGTTCGGTGCCGCTGGCCAACTATGAAACTCCCGGCACGCAGGAGCTGGCACAAGCGCTGTCGCCACTGGTGGCCGAGCACGATGCCATCCTGATGGCGAACCACGGCGTGGTGACCTACGGCGCAGACTTGCTCACCGCCTACATGAACATGGAAACCGTGGAACACTTCGCCAAGATTGCGCTGGTGACGCATTTGCTGGGTAAACAGCAGCCACTAAGCGATCAGCACGTGGACAAGCTGCGGGAAATACGGACGAAATATCGCAACCACGTGGAAGTGGGCAAAGGGAAAGAGTAGCGCAGTACAGCCCACTCATACCTTTTCCAAAAGCCCGCACTACCCGATCGTCGCTCATTCTCCCCCGAAGCTGAAGCGCATCCCGGCGCGGAAGTTTGCGCGCAGAGCCGGGTATCCCAACACCTCGTTGTAGCGATTGTTCAGCGCGTTATTCACGTTCGCGTACGCCGTGACATGATGATTAACCGCGTACCAGCCGCCGAGATCGACACGCGCATAACCCGCGGCATAGTAGATGGGCGGAATGTATCCGAACAGGAAGTCGGAGTCCGGACGTTGCCCGACTGCGGTGACGCCAAGGAATCCTCCCCAGCACTGCCGCGAATAGGTCAGCAGCAACATGCCGGCTTGCTTGGGACGCCGTAGCAGCGGGGCCCCCGTGCCATAGATGCGCGGATCGCAACCGGCATTGGGATCGCAAGGCGGCGCCTGCTGAATCTGGCTCGAAGTGTAGGTGTAAGCGGCGGTCGCCGACAGATGATTGGCAACACGGCCGCTCAACACCACTTCGGCGCCCTGCGCCATGGCGCGATTGAAGTTGACGTATTGGCTGGTGTTGGTATCGGAGTTGTACAGGTACTCGATCTGGTCGCGGAACTGGTTGTGGAAGTACACCGCGCTGAGCGACACGCGATTGTTGAACAGCGACTGCAGCACCCCGGCTTCGATGGCCCGGTTCTGCTCCGGTTGCAGGTTGGGATTCGGCAATGTGGGGAAAGTTCCGGTGATGCCAAAGGTTTGCTCGAAGCTGGGCTCCTTGATTCCCTCCGAGTAGCCAAAGTGCAGGCGGGTGCCGCTGAAGACGGTGTTTCCGCGCAGCGCCAGGAACGTCACGGAAGCGCGCGGGCTGACTTTGCCGCCAAAACTGCTGTTGTTGACGTAGCCAACGCCGGCCAGGACCGACAGCCGCCGCCACACGATGGTCTGCTGTGCAAACAGATAGTTGTTGAAGCGCAGCCCGTGGGTGGTGCTGATTCCAAAGGCCGAACTGTTATTGATGTACCCGTTCTCATCTTCGAAGTTGTAACCCAGCGTGGTCTGCGCCCATGGCCGCGGGCTGTAGATTCCCTGGTAGGCGAAGCCCGCAAGGTTGTACTTGGCCAGGCTGTTGAAGGCGCTGTCGAATGGGCGGTCAGGATCGTCGACGGGGTTCACGTTAAGCGCGGCGTGGTGGTACTCGAAGCCGCTGAACTGGTGCTGCCATGCGCCCGGCCCGCTGACCGTGAGATCGCCGCTGACCAGGAAGTTGTTCTGGTGCGCGTATTGGTTCGGGTCCGGCGGCAGCTCGGGATTTCCGTTGAACCACCAGTTCGACTGAATGCCTGTCCAACTGTTGTAGTGGCGTGCGCGCAGGCGAAATGCCACGCGATCGGAAAGTCGCACGCCTACATTGCCGCCCTGCAGCGAGTTGGAATAGGCGTCGTTTACTCCCTGGCCTTGGGTGTCGAACTGGTTGGCGAAGACGTTGTAGTCGAAAATTCCGCGCGCGCCGGCCAGCGACGCATAGCCGTTGGCGGTGGAAAAATTCCCGCCATCGGCGCCGAATTGAATTTCCGGCGTGCGCGTGCTGCCGGTCGCCGTCCAAAGCTGCACCACGCTGGTCATGGCGTCCGATCCGTACACCGTGCTCTCGGGGCCGCGTTCCACCTCGAGCCGGTCCATGTTGTTCATGGGAACCACGCCGAAATCGAAGATGCCGCCGGGATTGTTCACGGGCACGCCGTCCACCAGCACCTTGTTGTAATTGGATTCGCCGCCGCGCACGAACAAGCTGGCCAGATTGCCGCGCCGCCCGGTACTGCTGACGATTGCTCCGGGAATGTACAGCAAGGCATCAGGAGCTGAGACGGGATTGATCGTCTTCAGTTGCTCAGCGGTCAGCAGCCCGACCGATGTACCGGTTTGCTCCGCGGTGGCGGGGGTTGCGGTGGCGGAGACGACCACGGTTTGCGGCGTAGTCGCAAGCTTCAGTTCGATGCTGAGAGTTTCCGCCTTCGGAATAGTAACTGGCAGCGATTGCTGGGCGAATCCCGGGGCGAGCACTACCAGGCGATACTGTCCGTCGGCGAGATGCGGGAAAGTTGCTGTGCCATCGCCGGTGGTGGTTTGCACTCCTACTCCGGCGTTGTCGCTAATGCGGAACAAGCGGACCTGCACACCGGAGACGCGCTCGCCGGAAGGGCTCTGTACGGTTATTTTGAGATCGGATGCGAGGGCCGCAGCGGAGCACAGCAATGCGACGAGAAATCCACGAATAATAATGGTCGAGAGACGAACGCTGAACATGACACTCTCCTTTACACGCGAAAGGGGTTGGTGACGTGGGCATCCCCATCGCACGCAAAATCGGCGTGCGCCGGGGACCCCATGGTTCGCGCCGGTCTCCTGGCTTGCGAGTTGCGATTTACATCGCGGACGGCGGCGGGGCCTTCCCGTTTGCACAGTGGCCTTACGCCAAGACTCGCTTACAGTTGCGCGGCAGCGCGGGCTTCACACCCGCTTCCCAGTTCCGCCGGTGAGATGGCGGAACGCGCGAACATGGATTGGCAAGGAACAATCCCGAACCAAGCTGATTCAGGATGAGATTCGACTGTACTGAGTAGGGACGCGAGTGTCAATCGGGGCGAGCGGAAAACTGCGATTCGGCGAAGGCGGTGATGCGCTCCAGCGAGGCCTGCATTTCGGCGTGACAGCGGTCGAGCGCCGCATCATCGGCGTCCGGCGGAACGAAGATGTTTTTCGCCACGCGCACATAGGCGCGCGAAAACGGTTTGGGAATGAGCATGGCGTCCCATGTCTTCAAGACCCAGGCCTTCTCCGCGGCAACGTAGAACGCAGTGATGGGGATGCCGGTTAGTCGCGCCAGCATCACCGGGCCCCTCTTGGCGACGTAGCGCGGACCGCGTGGGCCATCGATGGTGAACGCTACAGCGCCTCCGGCTTTCACCATGGTCTCCATCTCCATCAGACCGCGCTGGCCTCCGCGTGAACTGGAGCCGCGCACCGGCACGAACCCGAAGCGGCGAATCACCCGCGCGATGTATTCACCGTCGCGGCTGAGGCTGGTCAGCACTCCGATATCGCGATTGCGAAACAGCCAAGTGGCCGGCAGCACACAGCGGTGCCAGAAGGGATAAATGCCGGGAGTAACGTTGTCGAGGCCGCCAATGGAGCCCTCTTCGAAGGTGATGGTCATGCGCAGCGTGCGGCCGATCAGGCCCACCACCGCAGACGCGACCCACGAAACCAACGCGAGCTGTATCCGCTGCGGGAGCGTGAGGCGGAGCGGGTGCGTTTGGCCGCCGGCTGCGTTGGTTGGATTGGGCACGCGAGAATTCTAACCTGCGTACCTCAGCCAGCGGCGCAACTCGGGCAGAGTGGGCCGCTTTCCATACATCAAAATGCCGACCCGGTAAATGCGCGACGAGAGCGACAGCAGTCCGTAGATGGTGGCCAGCATCAACCCCACGCACAGCGCCAACTGCCACAGCGGCGGTTGCTCGACCAGGACGCGAACCAACATCAGGATGGGCGCGAAGAACGGGACGATCGACAACCAGAAGGCGAGCTGCGAATTGGGCTGTTGTAGCACCGGATTCATCAGGAATATCGATAGCAGGATGGGCAGCATCGCCGGCCACTGCATCTGCTGCGCCTCCTGGTCGGTAGTGACCATGGATCCGATGGCGGCGTACATGGCGCTGTACAGGAAGTATCCCAGCAGGAAAAACACGCCGAAGAAAATGAGGCCGGCGGTGGGGATGTGAATTTCCGACACAAACGATTTGGGGACCATCATGCCGGGAACAGCGAAGGCCACTGCGAAAGCGATCCAGATCAGAATTTGAGTTAGCCCGACCGCGCCGACGCCCAGAATCTTTGCCGCCAGCAGTTCTTTGGCAGTCACGGACGAGAGCAACACCTCCAAGATGCGCGAACCCTTCTCCTCGATGACCGAACGCATCACGGCAATGCCGTAAATCAGCACCACGGCGTAGAGCAGCGTGACCATGGCGACGGCGGTCCCGAATACGACAGCGCCGCTGGCACCCTCCTTCCCTCCTTCGATGTGCACGACGTCGAGGGTGATCGGCGTGAGGAGCGCATCTACCTCTGCCCCGCTCATCCCCATCTCCGCAAGACGATGCTTGGCTAGTGCGGTGGCCAGCGCGTTGCGCAATTTACGATTTTGCCGAAAATCGGCGGCATCCCGGGTGAGATAGTTGACCTTGTGCTGCTTCACGGCTTCATCGGTGAGCCACAGAAAGCCGTCGATTTTGCCGTCCGTCACCTGCTGGAGCAGACGGTTGCGCTGGGCTTCGGTGGGAGCAGTGCTGATGTCGACGGCATAACTTTCGGTCGCTGGCTGCTCTGGTTGCGAACTCGCGCCTGGGATTGGCTCGGCCTCTAGAAGTTGCTGCTTCACGGCGGCTGCGATCTCGGTGTTGCTGGCCACCACCACGATATGGCGCACGCCACCAGACTTCCTTTCCGCCAGTTTTGCAGGGATGATAACGCTGCCCGCCATCAAGGCGGGCATCAGCAGAGTGAAAATCATGAATGACCTGGAGCGGACACGCTCCGAGTATTCGCGTTGTACCAGGAGCCACACGTTATGCATTTTTGCCCACCACATCGATGAAAATCTCTTCCAGGGAAGGTTCGAGCAGCTCAAAACGGCTGATGCGCGCGCGGTTCGAAGCCAGGCGCAGCAACTCTTGCGGATCGGCCCCTGGCTTCAAACGGACTTCCACATAGTTGCCATAGTTGTTAAACGACTGCACCAGAGCGCTGCCTTCCAGGGCCGGGTCGCCTTCGTATTGCATCTGCACATGGTTCTTGCCGTAGCTCGCCTTGATCTTGGTGAGGTCGCCCTCCAGCACCGCGCGGCCATGATCGATGAGGCAGATGGCATCGCACAGGCGCTCTGCCTGCTCCATGCGATGGGTGGAGAAAAGGATGGTTTTGCCGGCCTTCTTCATTTCCAGCAGCACGTCCTTCAGCATGACGGCATTGGCGGGGTCGAGTCCGGCGAACGGCTCGTCCATGATGATGAGATCAGGATCGTGCAGCAGGGCGGCGATAAACTGGACCTTCTGCTGCATTCCCTTGGAAAGTTCTTCCACCTTCTTGTGTATCCAATCGCTAAGTTGCAGGCGCTCGCACCAGGCCAGCGAGCGCTTGCGGGCCTCGTGCTCGGAGAGCGCATGCAGACGGCCCAGAAACACCAGGTGATCGAGAATTTTCATTCTCTTGTAGAGGCCGCGCTCCTCGGGCAGGTAGCCGATGCGATGCAGTTGCTGGCGATGGAACTTCTCGCCGAACAAGCCGACTTCGCCGGCGTCGGGTAGGGTGATGCCGATCATCATGCGAATGGAGGAAGTCTTGCCGGCACCGTTGGGGCCCAGCAGCCCATAGACGCTGCCCTGGCGAATGCTGAACGAAAGATCATCGACCGCCACGAAGTGGTCGTAGGTCTTCGAGATTCCACAAAGTTCTACGGCATTGGCCATGTGTGTTCCTGATACCGCGAAAACTCCAGAAAAGCTATGCAGTATGGGTGCGCCGCTCGCTGGACGGCCACTATACGGGCGAACCCGCTGCCCTGTCGAGACAGTTTCTAAGATCCATGAAGTTGCGAACGATTTGCCGGCCATGCTCGGTGAGCACGCTCTCCGGGTGAAATTGCACGCCTTCGACCGGGAACTTGCGGTGGCGCAATCCCATGATCACGCGTTCGCCGCCGCGCTCGGCGCAGGTGGCTGAAATTTCCAACTCATCCGGCAAATCTTTTTCCTGGACGATCAGCGAGTGATAGCGAGTGGCCGTCATGGGTGAAGGAATGCCACGAAAAATTGATTTGCCATCGTGTTCGACGGAGCTGGTCTTGCCATGCATGAGAGTGGCAGCACGCACGACCTTGCCGCCGAAGGCTGCGCCAATGGCTTGATGGCCGAGGCACACGCCCAGCAGAGGCACGCGTCCCGCGAAATGGCGGATCAGTTCGATGCTGATGCCGGCGTCCTGCGGAGTGCACGGGCCAGGAGAGATGACAATGCGATCCGGATGGAGCTCCTCAATGCCGCTGACCGTGATCTGGTCGTTGCGGCGGACGACCACCTGCTCACCCAGTTCGCCGAAGTATTGCACCAGGTTGTAGGTGAAGGAGTCGTAGTTGTCTAAGACAAAAAGCATGGGGTTAGGGGCTAGGGGCCAGGGGTTAGTGCCGAAGGCTTTAACTTTTTGCGTTGGATGGAGGCAATCAGGCCGCTCAATATGCGCCCCAGTTCGTTTGCCCTGGCTAAGAAAAGTTGCTCCTGCTCCTGAGTGATATAAGCCAATCGGTGTGCGATGACGATTTGGGTTTGCATCTCACACAGCGAGCCGCGCGCCTGACACAGAAATTGGTTGAACTCTCCGGGCGTTGCGCGGCCATGACCTTCGGCGATGTTGCTCGGGATGGATACGGACGCGCGCCGCAATTGGCTGGTCAGCCCGTATATTTCATGACCCGAAAACTGGGCCGTCATGGTGTACACGTCCGTCACCAGCGAGATAGCCTTCTGCCAAGCAATCAAATCCTGATGGCTCTTCACCTGCATTCTTATGTCCCCAGGCAGACCGCTTACTTTGCGGTGTAGCCTTCCAAAGAGCATAGCGCTTGAGTTGAGAATAGCGCTAATCCCTAGCCCCTGACCCCTATCCCCTAGCCCCTGATGCTTCACACGCCCTAAGCAACGCGCTGGCCTTGTTCATGCACTCCTGGTATTCGCTTTCGGGATCGGAATCGGCGACGATGCCGGCGCCCGCCTGAACATAGGCGCGATTGCGATGCAGAACCATGGTGCGAATGGCGATGCAGGAATCCAGATTGCCTGCGTAATCGGCGTAGAGGACCGACCCTCCATACACGCCGCGACGCACCGGCTCCAGCTCCTCGATGATCTCCATGGCGCGCACCTTGGGCGCACCGCTCAGCGTGCCCGCCGGGAAGCAGGCTACCAAGGCGTCCAGCGCGTCGAGATCGCCGCGCAACTCTCCCTCCAGGGCGGAGACCAGGTGCATGACGTGCGAATACTTTTCCACGTACATCAACTCGCGGACTTTCACGCTGCCGTATTCGCTCACCCGGCCCAAATCGTTGCGTCCCAGATCCACCAGCATCACGTGCTCGGCGCGCTCTTTTTCGTCGGTGCGCAACTTCGCAATCAGTTGTTCGTCTTCGGCCGGAGTTGCCCCTCGCTTGTGAGTGCCGGCAATGGGGCGATATTCCAGCTTTCGCCCGGAGACGCGCACCAGCATCTCCGGCGAGGCGCCTACGACCTGCATGTCGTCAAGCTTCAGGTAGAACATGTACGGCGAAGGATTCACGGTGCGCAAAGCGCGATAAATCTGAAACGGCTCGGCGGGTGGCTTGAAGTCCAGTCGCTGGGACAACACGACCTGGAAAACATCGCCGGCGGCGATATACTCCTTGGCGCGGCGAACGCTGGCGACAAACTGGTCGTGCGACGTGGAATTGTGGACCTTGATCGTTTTCTTTCGCTCGCTGGTTGACCAGTCAAAATTGTGAGCGTGCACCCCGCGGGCCAGTTTGGCCTCGATGGCGGCAATGTCGGCGAGAGCGCGATCGTAGGCTTTGCGCGGCGATTCCGCGCTTACGTCGGCGGCAGCGATGATGTGCAATTGGTGCCGCAGATGATCGAACGCCAGCAGCCGGTCGTAAAAGGTGAACACACAATCCGGCAAGCCAACGTCGTCCTTGGCATGTTCGGGCAGGCGTTCGAACTGCCGCACCATGTCGTAGGCAAAGTATCCGACGCAACCGGACGTGAAGGGCGGCAAGTTGGGCAGGGTCGCGGGCCGATATTGCCGCAAGCAGGCGCGCAACAATTCGATCATGCTGCCCTGGCGGCGTTCCACCGAGGGGCCCCGCCGAATCTGCAGCGAACTGCCGCGCGCGGTGACGACCATTCGCGGCTGCGCGCCCAAGAAGGTGTAGCGGCCGATCTTCTCGCCGCCCTCGACCGACTCCAGCAGAAACGCGTATTTCTGCTTGGTAGCCAGGCCCAGGAAAGCCCCGACCGGCGTCAGCAAATCGGCGCTCAGGGTTTTCGCCACCGGGATGAGCGAGGCGTCACGGCTGAGTTGCAAGAAGGTTTTGTAGTCGGGAGTCACCATGGGATCAACGCGCGAGTTGTTGAGGTTATTGGGATTATACGGGAGCATTGCGGAGTCCAAACTGGTTGGTCGCTTCCGGCGCCGTATTCGCTTTCCCTCCGGACCCTGACAAGCCCCAATACCGTGGCGCGTGCCCAGTGGCTGTGACCCTTGTCACTGACTTGCAAGAAAAGTAATGAGAACATAAATCGAAGTGTACGGACGCAAGTCTGTGCATCGCGCACCTCTCCAGAGTCGGCCTCCCATTTCTCAACCTTGCATTGCGTCGTTAACGATGCAGGAGGCTACCATGCGACATAAAGCTGCGAGTGTCTCAACCGCGAAGCCCGACGAAGGCTCGCTCGAATTGACGGAGGAGTTAATTCGTGTGCGTGCGTATCAGTTTTACCAGGAACGGGGCTGTGAAGACGGTCACGACTTCGATGATTGGCTGCAAGCGGAAGCCGAAATATTTGGAAAGAAACTCGCTGCCTCGGCTGAAGCAGACGATAGAAAAGGCGGGAGCAGGGCGGCGGGACCGTAAAGGCGGCTGTTGCTCTTTTGCGTCGATTTCATCAAGGGCACCCATTCTCCCGCCAGGACCCCGGCCGGGAGAGGTGCTCGTTCGCAGCGAACAGAGCCCAGCGCTGAGCGGCCACGGGGGACACCTTGGGGGTTCCCTGTCACCAAATAGGCAGTAGTTCCTCCAGACCTTCCGCCGTCAGCCGCTCCGGTGTAATCATGGACGTTACTTCTTTTTCGCCCTAACCCCCAGTGCAAAAAGCACAATCATGGGAGCAAAAAACAAGCACTGGTATTGGCCACAACAGTGAACTTACTAGCTTTCTCATAGTTCCACCCTCACGATCAGAGTCCAGATGCCGTCGCCAGGTTTTGAGGAAATGCGCTCACCCGCTCGCACGTGATGCCAATCACAATGATTCAGTGCGTCACACAAAAGCGGTGATCTACGTCACAGATCAATGTTAAGGGTCAGAACCTAGATAGCTGAGCGCCCTGCGATGCAGGTAACCGACCACCCTTCGACTCCCCTGTTGACCGCAATGAGGCTGGCGGATTGGTCTCTCCGGCATCACCTTCTGGGCGTCGGGGTGGCGGCATGTCAGAAGGGTCAGGCGGCCCATAGACGGCCGCTCCTAGGTGGCTGTGCAATAAGCAGATGACGTTGGTGGGCGCTACTGGATTCGAACCAGTGACTTCCACCGTGTGAAGATGGCACTCTACCGCTGAGTTAAGCGCCCAACTGGTTCCATTCAACCAGTTACAGCCGTTTCCGTCAATTGCATGGGAACGCTTGGGAACAAGCCCCGTTCCCGCGTCAAGTGTGGGAACGGAATCGCCTTCACCAGCCGAGATTGCGCTTCACGCTTCGCGGGCGTCACGGCTTGGACGTACTTGTCCATCGTGATACTGGCGTTCGCGTGCCGCATTAACGCCTGAGTGATGCAACGTCTGCACCTGCGGGGGGCACGGCAGCGTATACGCGCCAAAGTTGGACGCTGGGAAGGACGCAAGCCTTATGGCACACGTCCCGGTGAAGCTGAAGTTGTCGAACAGATGAAAGAACTTCGCCAGCAGGGAGCGGCAGTGGATAAAATAGCTGAGACACTGAACACTGAAGCGATTAAGCCGCGTTCGGGACAGCAGTGGTACGCAACCAGCGTTTACCGAGCGCTGAAGTGTGCCAACGCTCTGTAAGAGATAAGGGCGATGACGCTCTCATGGGCAACGAGAGCAGTGTTATGGGGGTGCGATGAATAACGCAATTCGCACATCAGCAGTTCTGGGAATTCTCGTTCTGCTTTCGCTGGCCAGTGTCGGATGCGCCAGCCAGAAGAGCGTAGATGACCTGAGCAAACAATTGGCGGATGTGAACGCTAGATTGACAAAACTGGAGCAAGCAGAGACTCAAAGGTCTGGGGAAACTGGTGCCAAGGATAAAAATAAGACTCTGCTGGAGAAAGCCATAGCAGACGCAGGTAAACGTAGACAGGATTGCAAGGCTGCGGCGGAATGGGACTTTAACAATTGGGTGCGAGTTAACGGAACTCTGGTTCCGGGGAAGAAGGAAGTGTATGCAGCGGCTCCTGAAGCCATCAAGCAAGCCCACGCCAAGCAGGATAAAGCGGAAGCAGACTGTCAGAAAGAGTATGAGGACGCCTTGCAAATAGCACAACTTAAGTATCTGCCATGACCTTGTGCTGCAAGGGCGAGTGGGCGGCAGGCCCCATGTCCATTGTGACCGTGACACGGTGCTGGCACTACATCAGGGCGGAAAGTCGCTCGGCAAGATTGCTGGAAAACTAATCTAAACGGACCTGAGCGTGAAAGCACTGAGGCCGCGCAGCACAGTCGTGAATTCGATTCGGGACCCAACGTCCTAAATTCTCCTGAACAGCTCCGGCAAACCCGTTTTTAGTCCGTTCCCAATCTTCTCGACATTGAGCCGCGACACATTCTGCAATTGGGGCTTAATGTGCGGGATCGGCAACGAAAGGTTCGCGCAGTTTGCCAAGAACCTTGCAGCGCGCTTCTTAAATATGTTCATCTAAGTGGCTTATGGCACTGGAAGAGTACAAGCGCAAACGCGATTTCAAGCAGACACCCGAGCCTCCCGCGAAGCTCGAACGCGGCGGGCGCCGCCGCTTCGTGGTGCAGAAGCACCGCGCCACCCGCCTGCACTATGATTTCCGGCTGGAAATGGAGGGCGTGCTGAAGTCGTGGGCCGTGCCCAAAGGGCCGTCGCTCGATCCCGCCGACAAGCGGCTGGCCATGCAGGTGGAAGATCATCCGGTTTCGTACTTCGATTTTGAGGGCATCATTCCGGCTGGCAATTACGGGGCGGGCAGCGTCATGGTATGGGACTTGGGCGCGTGGGAGCCGCAGGGCGATGCGGCGGAGATGCTGCGCAAGGGAGACCTGAAGTTTCGCCTCAACGGCGAGAAGCTGAAAGGCGACTTCGCGCTGGTGCACATCAAGTCGCGCCGGGCGGGGAGCAAGGGTACCGAGTGGCTGCTGATCAAGCACCGCGATGCCTACGTGCAGGAGGGCTATGACATCGACGAGTACGACTACTCAGTGCTGACGAAACGCACGATGGACGAAATCGCGGGCGATCAAGGCTCGGCGGAATGGAAGAGCAGTCGAAAGGCGTCGCTCGCTGGCGCCACCAGGAAGAACGACTGGCTGGCCGAATCGATCGCGAAAGCGGATGCGAAGAAGGCGAAAGCCGGAAAGAAATCAGCCGCGGCGAAACGCACGCGGATGAATCCCACCCAAGCGAAAGAAGCTGGGGTGGGGCACCCCAAAACCGCTCGCTCTCCTAGCGCCTCCGCAGGCGGCGTAAAAAAAAACTCCTAGGCCGCGACGAACCCAGTGAAGGGCTGAAGCCAGAAGCAGCGCGCATTGGCCACAAATCGCCGATGCCGCATGTTATCCATCCCATGCTGGCAACTCTGGTGGACAAGCCGTTTGACGGCCAGGATTGGCTCTTCGAGGTCAAATGGGACGGCTATCGCGCCATCACCTTCCTGGAGAGCGGCTCGGTGCGCCTGGTTTCGCGCAACCAGAACGACATGACCGCCGCCTATCCCGAACTGCGCGCGATTCCGGATGCGGTGAAAGCGCGCACGGCAATTCTGGATGGCGAGATCGTGGCGCTCGACGAGCAGGGCCGGCCGTCGTTCAGCCTGATGCAGCAGCGGACGGGAGTGGGCGAAGGCGGGCGTCGCATTCGTCGCACCCGCGACGATATTCCGGTGATGTATTACGTCTTCGATCTGCTCTACCTTGACGGCTACAACCTGATGCAAGCGGAACTGGAACGGCGCAAAGAGCTACTGGCCTCCATCCTGGGGCCGGGCGACCTCATTCGCTACTCCGACCATTACGTCGGAAACGGCAAAGCGCTGTTTGAAGCAGCGGCACAGCGCGAACTGGAAGGCATTGTCGCCAAGCGCCGCCGCAGCCCTTATGTGCAGAAGCGCAGCGGCGACTGGCTGAAGATCAAAATCGTCAAGCGGCAGGAGTGTGTGATTGGCGGTTACACCGATCCGCGCGGCTCGCGCGAAAATTTTGGCTCCGTTGTGCTCGGCCTCTACGACGACCAAGGCCGGCTGATTCCCGTTGGCCAAGCCGGCAGCGGCTTTACCGAGGAGTCGCACGCCGCCATGTGGAAGCGGCTGCACGCGTTGCAGACCAAGCGCAGCCCGTTCATCGGCAAAGTGGAAAGCACGAGGCCGGTCCACTTTGTGAAGCCCGAGCTGGTTGCCGAGATCAAGTTCACCGAGTGGACGCACGAGGGGCAAAGCGGCGGGATGAAGATGCGCGCTCCCGTATTTGAGGGACTGCGCTTCGACAAGAAGCCGGAGGAGTGCAAGTTCGAGCGGGCGGCGAGCGCATCAGCCGAGGTCAAAAAGGCGGAAGCGGGGGATGCAGGGTAGGCCATCGTTTCCTTTGGGGTGAGGCAACATATTCCTTTGTATCTATATAGACTATGGGCTATACTAGACGGGTGCCGTGGGACATAGAGGTGAGCTCAGAGTTCGAGCACTGGTGGGACTCGTTGGATGAGGCGGAAAGAGAGGATGTCCGCAGCTACGTCGGACTGCTCGAAGAACGAGGCCCGACATTGCCGTTCCCATACTCCTCTAGGGTCGTCACATCGAAGCATGCGAATATGCGGGAGCTTCGCATCCAACATCAAGGAAGCCCGTATCGCGTCCTGTATGCTTTCGATCCTCGACGAGTTGCGCTTCTCTTGATTGGGGGAGACAAAACGGGAAATGATCGTTGGTATGAAGAAAATGTGCCAGTCGCCGATCGCATCTACGATGCGCACTTGGCGGAGTTGGAAAACTGACAACGAACCGGATTAGGGTTCTGGATTCGCAGGAAGATGCACCAGTTGAAGAAAGACGGTAAGCAAATGGCAAAGAAATTTTCAGAGTTGGTAGCTCGGACAATGTCTCCCGGGTCGCAGGAGCGCGCTCGGATCAAGACCCAAGAATTGCTTGCGGAGATGGCCCTTGATGAACTGAGGGCTGCGCTCTCTCTAACCCAAGAACATCTCGCGGAAACACTTGGCGTAAAGCAATCCTCGGTCTCCAAGATCATTCGCGGGCAGAATATGTATATAAGTACGCTCGACAAAGTGATCAAAGCAATGGGCGGCGACTTGGAAGTTTTCGTAGTCTTGCCGAACGGCAAGATTAAGCTGAGCCTTGAACAGTTTCGAGCCGTCGCCAACGACCCCTCGAAGAAGCGCTCTCACGACCGAAACAAAGAAAAAGAAGGCAAGCACCTGACTAAGATAGCCTCGTAACCAGTAACAACGCCTCGCTTCAAATTCCGCTCAGCCCCATTTTGCGCGCGCTCTATTTCACGTCTTTCATCGGCAGCACCGAGCCGTAATCGTGGCCGCTGGCGTCCACGGCGCGGGCAATCACCGCACTGAAGGCATCGCGGACCTCGGGATACTTGGCCACAATCGCTTTACTGACCGCCATGTTGTCCTGGAAGGCCACGCCGGTGTTGGAGGCGTCGGCGATCTCGTAACGCACCCGCAGGTCGAGATTGTCTTCCACCGGCACGGCCACCATCTCCGTGACCTTGAAAGTTTTTCCATTGGCGGCAAGGTCCAGCGGATTGCCGTTGCCCGGCAGGTCGCTGGGGCGCGCGCCTTGCATCTCTTCGGCAATCTTGTCGAGTTGCGGCGTGCTCATGAAATTCACCGGCGCCAGCAAGTCCCACGCTGTCAGATAGTAGAACCAGGCGTTGTGCAACTGCCCCTTGGACTTGTACTCGCGCGCCTTGGCCAGGTACCACTGGCCATCCTGGCCGCCGATGGCGTCCAAGCGCGGGTAATATCCGGCCAGCTTCCACGCGCCACTCACGTCTTGCAGGATTAGAGTCAGGGTGATCGGATCTTTGCCGGCAATCTTCTGCATCACCAGGGCGTAACGGCCAGGCGGCAAATTGGAAATCGAGAACACCAGGCGCTCGGGCGAGTTATAGATGCCGCAATAGAACTCTGCCCGCGGCAGGGTCCCCTGGGCTTGCGAAGCATCGAGGACGTAGGTTGCGCTGACCGTCGCGGGGCCTTGGGCAAAATATTGTTTGTTGGTGACCACCGCGTTCTCGATGGCGCCGAAATCTCCCGCGATAGCGGCAATGGAATTGGCTTTGAGCCCGGCAACGTCTCCGCGCTTGGACATGTCGAGGTATTGGCGTGCCGCTGCCTCGATTGCATTCCTGGTGGGGACGTCCAAATCGGCGCCGTTGGCGCAAGTCTGCGCCGTCAACGCGGGCGCCATGATGGTTGCTGCCAACAGCAGGAGACCCATGCCAAGCAACCAGTAGCAGGTCGAGCGATAAGTGAACGACAGTCGAATCATGTTCGTAGCCTTAACGCCACGGGAATGCCCATTGCGGTGTGCCGAATGTACCGGACGGTTGGTGGCTCTCCGATCTCTTTAAGACGCCGTTTACTTTTCGTCAGATGGTCGGCCAGCGCCTCCTCGCCGGAAATCGGCGGCGCGTCGCCAAGCAGCATGGACGCGCCTTGGCCGGGTTTAGAATAGACACAGCGGCGCGCGTCGAGAAACGATACCGCCCTTGGGCCGTCAAACATATTATGGTACGCCTTCGGTACAACCTGGGATTGGCCTTGTTGCTGGCAACCGGACTGTGCCTAGCGGCGGGGAAATCGCCAGCCCAAACGGCGGCCCCGTCGAGCGGCGCTCGGGCAACGAACTCGCATCCGCAAAAGGCGCATGCTCACCGCAAGAAAGCCGCGCCAGCAGCGGAGACCCCGCAACCGCCGCCAGCGCCGCTGACGCCGGAGCAAATGAGTCCTACCCCGCCGCAGGTCACGTATCAGAATGGGCTGCTTACCATTGACGCCAGGAATTCAACGCTGTCGCAGGTTTTGCGCGCGGTACAGGCCCGGACGGGCGCGTCGGTCGAGATGCCCTCCGGCGCAGCCAACGAGCGCGTCGTGATGCAGGTGGGTCCCGGGCGGGCACGCGATGTACTGAACACGCTGCTGAATGGATCCAAGTTTGATTACATCATTCTGGGGATGATCGACGATCCGGGCGGCGTACAGAAAGTAATTTTGACTGCCCGGCAAAACACTCCGGCCACCGTGAACACGGCGCAAAACAATGCCCCCGGACAAGCTCAACCGCAGTACGAGCCGCCACCCGAGGAGCCGCAGGACGAAGAGATGCCGCCCGCCGAAGCGCAGCCCAACAACCCGTACCCAGTTCAGCCCTTTGGACGGATGCCGGGTCGGTTCCGGCCGGGACAGGTCCCGATGCCCTCGCCCGACACTAACGCCGAGCCCGACAACGGCAACCCGCCGTACGGCGGGAAAACTCCGGAACAGTTGCTCCAGGAAATGCAAAATATGCAACAACAACAGCAGCGCTATCAGCAACAGTTGAATCCGGCCAACCTTGAGGGGCAACCGCAACAGCCGGAGCAATAACCATAACGATAGGGTAAATTGATACACGAAGAGCGTCCCGCAGGACGCTCTTTGTATTTCGGCGGATGGCGGGTTTTCGCCCTACGTCGTGACGCGCACGTCGAAGAGCCCGCGCAGCGATTCTGCGTATGGGGCACGCGCGACCCCGCGTTCGGTGATGATCGCGGTGACGTAAGCATTCGGAGTGACATCGAACGCGGGATTCTCAACCGCGACGCCGTCCGGCGCGATTTGCTTGCCCGCCAAGTGGGTCACCTCCCTGGAAGAGCGTTGCTCGATGGGAATGGCGCTGCCATCGGGGGTCGCCAAATCCACGGTCGAAAGCGGGGCCGCGACGTAGAACGGAATGCCGTGCGCCTTGGCCAGCACCGCGACCGAGTAAGTTCCAATCTTGTTGGCAACGTCGCCATTGGCGGCGATACGATCGGCGCCCACAATCACCGCAGAGATCTTTCCCTGCTGCATCATGGCGCCCGCCATGTTGTCGGAGATCAGCGTGGTGGGAATGTGGTCTTTCATCAACTCCCACGCTGTCAGACGTGAGCCTTGCAGAAACGGGCGGGTCTCGTCGGCAAAGACGTGCAGCTTCTTGCCTGAATCCACCGCCGCGCGAATCACGCCCAGCGCCGTACCGTAACCACAGGTCGCCAGCGCGCCCGCATTGCAGTGGGTCAACACTCCGCCGCTGGCGGGCAGCAGCACGGCGCCGTGCCTGCCCATGGCTTCGTTGGCTGCAATGTCCTCCACCAACATGCGCTGCGCTTCGCTCACCAGTTCCTGTTGAATCCGCGGGATGGGCTGGATGCTGACTTGTTCAAATTTGTCGCGCATGCGGCGAATCGCCCAGAAGAGATTGACCGCAGTGGGCCGGGTCGCGGCCAGGACCTCGCAGATGCGGTCGAAATCGCGCTGCAGTTCGGCATGGTCCCTGGCCTGCGAATCGCGCACGCCCAGCGCAACTCCCATGGCCGCGGTCACACCGATGGCCGGTGCGCCACGCACGATCATGGTGCGGATGGCGTTGGCAACCTCTTCGTAGCTCGTGCAGGTGACGTAGGTTTCTTCCGTGGGCAGCTTGGTCTGGTCAATCAAGCGCACGCCCGCGTCCGTCCATTCCAGGGTCTTGATCATCTCGTCCGTTCGGGCCAGTTATGCGTTGTACGCCCGTTCCTCAAGTTCAACCAGTTGCACTGGATATCCATCAGGATCGGTGAAAATGGCGAGCCACCCAAAATCCTCATGGATCGGTCCCATCATCATCGGCACATTTTTCGACTTAAGTTCCTGCACGAGGCTTTGGATATCGCTCACCTCGAAGCCGAAACTGCAGCCCAGAGTCGGTGCAACCTTGCTGTGCGGAGACTCCGGGTGTAAGCCGAGGGTAATGTTGCCAGCGGAAAGCGAGCTCCAGCCCGGGGTATGCAGCTCCACCTTCAAGCCCACCACCATCGCGGTAAAACGCCACGCTACGTTCCATGTCTCTCACGATCAGCATGATGGTAGTCAGTTTCCCGATCATCAATTGTCTCCTTCAGTGAGTTCAGGATCGATGGACCTCGCAGCGCTTTCCCGGCGTTTCACATGTTGCGCGCGAACGTCGTTTGCAGTGAACAGCGCGACAAACTCCGCCGGGGCCGCCGCCTTCTCGACGTTGGCGCGACCTCCCGCTTCCTCGCGCTCCACCAGGCAAAGCACACCGGCGATCTCAAATCCGAACTCACGCGCCGCCTCAATGGCCTGGATGGTCGAAGCGCCGGTGGTGCAGACGTCATCCACGATGACCACCCGCGCCGGCTTCTGCCGAAAGCCTTCGATGCGCTGGGCCATGCCGTGCGTTTTCTCCGCTTTGCGCACCAGAAAACCGTGTACGGGCTCTCCCTGCTGTGCGCTGACAACGGAAGTCGCCACCACGATGGGATCGGCGCCCAGGGTCAGCCCGCCAATCGCATCGGCGCGCCAGCCGCGGGCGCGAACCTCGTCGAGAACCGCTTGCCCGGTCAGCAGCGCCCCGGTGGCATCCAGCGTGGTAAGACGGCAATCGATGTAGTAGTCGCTGGTGCCGCCGGCGGAGAGCTCAAATTTGCCCAGACGAAACGACTTTTCCGCCAGCATGGCCAACAGTTGCTCGCGCGCCTTTGCCATTCCGTTCACCATACCATTTCAGTTGGTCACCTTTTCCAGATGGCGGAAGTGATCGCTGGCCAGCCACAGCAGGGTAAATAGCGCGAAGTTGTAACCGCAATGCATGAGGAACGAAGCGGCCACGGAGTTTTTGCGCTCGCGGGCCACGGTAAAGACCACGCCGACCACGAAGATACTCAAGACCGGCGCCCAAGCGTAGCCTAACTGGGTCCCGTGAATGGCGGCGAAGACAGCCGCGGTCAGCACAACACCGCTGATCAGGCCGAAGGCCCGCCGCAGCACCGGGTACAACAGCCCGCGAAAAAACAGTTCTTCCAGCAAGGGCGCCAGCGTCACCCCAAAGGCGGCCATCAAGTAGGCGCTGGACGCATCATGGAAGTACTTGTCCATGGGCAGCGACTTCGGGATGGGCAGGAAGCGCGAAGCACCGTCGACCGCTACCGCCACAATCGTCCCCATAGCAAAAAATCCCGCCGCAGAAATTCCCGGCCAATTCCAGTGGATCGCTTTCCCAAAACGTTCGTGGCTCCGCGAGCGCACCAGAACCAACATAAACAAAAGGACGATGGGGTAGGCAGCCGCCTGCGCTCCTATCACTACGAACGCGTTGGTAGCCAGTTCGACGATCGGTGTTTGCCGGTATTCAGGGGTGGCGCGTGCGATGAACAGTGCGGCTATGCTGAAGCCGAAAACTACTACCGCCGTAACCACCACTACCGCCAGCACATCCCAACCTGACCAAGCTGGGAAAGGGCGTTGCACAGGGAGCACGACGGTCGGCTCTGGCGGCGGGGTTGTGTCCGGGCCCGGCAGATCGGCGGGCGCTTCGGCGGCGAACAGATTTTCGTTCGGATCAGTCATCAGGTTTCACCCGGCGTTCGCATTGCTCCTCGCATTGGACGAACGCGGCAACACTTTGGCGAGCGTCTGTCCGGTATAGGATTTTTTCACTCGCGCCACCTGCTCGGGCGTGCCTTGCGCCACCAAACGCCCGCCGTCCTCGCCACCCTCGGGCCCCAGGTCGATGATCCAGTCGGCGTTGCGAATAACGTCCATGTTGTGCTCGATGATGACGATGCTGTTCCCCAAGTCGGTCAGCCGATGCAGGACCTCCAGCAGCTTGCTGACATCGTCGAAATGCAGTCCGGTGGTCGGCTCATCTAGAAGGTACAGCGTCCTGCCGGTCTGGCGCTTGCTGAGCTCGCGCGCCAGCTTGATGCGCTGCGCTTCTCCGCCCGACAGCGTCACCGCCGACTGGCCGAGATGAATATAGCCCAAGCCGACATCCACCAGCGTCTGCAGCTTCTGCTTGATCTGCGGGATGTTCTCCAGGATGGGCAGCGCGTCGGCCACCGGCGTCTCCAACAGATCGGCGATGGAGTGGCCCTTGTACTTCACCGCCAGGGTCTCATGATTGTACCGTTTGCCGCCGCACACCTCGCACAGCACGTACACGTCGGGCAGAAAGTTCATGGCGATACGGCGCTGCCCATCCCCCTGGCAGGCCTCGCACCGTCCGCCGGCAACGTTGAAGGAGAAGCGTCCGGCCTTGTAGCCGCGTTCGCGCGCCTCCGGCAGCATGGCATAAAGATCGCGAATCTGGGTAAAGACGCCGGTGTAGGTGGCTGGATTCGAACGCGGCGTGCGCCCGATGGGCGACTGGTCGATGCGGATGACCTTGTCGATGAATTCGGTTCCGGCAATTGCCTTGTGGGCGCCAGCCTCTTCGCGCGAGCCGTACAGCGACTTGGCCAGCGCCCGGTAAAGAATGTCGTTGATCAGGGTTGATTTGCCCGAACCCGAGACGCCCGTCACCACCGTCATAACGCCCAGGGGAAAACTGACGTCGAGATTCTTCAGGTTGTTCGCGCGCGCGCCGAGAATGGTGACAGCCTTGCCCGCCGCGGCGGGTTGACGTCGCGCGTAACGATACGCGATCTGCTTCTGCCCGGAAATGTACTGACCGGTCAGCGAACCCGGCGTCTCTTCGATCTGTGCGGGAGTGCCGCTGGCCACGACTTCTCCACCATGACGGCCAGCGCCCGGCCCGAGATCAATGACGTAATCGGCGCGCCGGATGGTGTCTTCGTCATGCTCGACCACCAGCACCGTGTTGCCCAGATCGCGCAACGATTCCAGGGCCTGCAGCAGACGGTCGTTGTCGCGATGATGCAGTCCGATCGACGGCTCATCGAGCACATACAGCACGCCGCGCAGCTTCGATCCAATCTGCGTGGCCAGCCGGATGCGCTGACCCTCGCCGCCGCTCAGGGTGGCAGCGGAACGGTTGAGCGAGATGTAGCCCAGCCCGACCGCGTTGAGAAAACCCAGGCGCTCGGCAATCTCCTTGCGAATTCGTCCTGCGATGCGCTCCTCGCGCTCGGAGAGTCGGATTTGCGCCGCCGCTTCCGCGGCACGGGACACCGGCAGCGCCGTGAACTCGGCAATGGACATGCCGTTCACCTGTACGGCCAGGCTCTCGGGCCGCAGGCGCTGGCCGTGACAGGCAGGGCAGGTGGCCGCGGACATGTGGTCCAGCAGCCAGTCGCGATAGGCCTCGGAGGTGCTCTCCTCCATGGCTTGCCGCAGATAGGCGAACACGCCAAGGAAACCGCCCTTCTTTTTCTCGCCTTGCTCCGGGCCGTAAAGAATCAGGTTCTGCGTCTTGCGCGGCAGTTGCTCGAACGGCGTCGCCAGGCTGAATCCGTAGGCTTCCGCCGCCAACTGCAATATGCGGATCAGGTGTTGCGACGCCGAGCCTGGTCCCAAAGCGCCGTCCAGCAGCGGCTTCGACCAGTCGGCAATGACCTTGGCCGGATCGAAATCGTACTTACTGCCCAGGCCGTTGCACTCCGGGCACGCGCCGTACATGCTGTTGAACGAAAACGAGCGCGGCTCCAACACCGGGACGTTGATGCCGCACTCCGGACAAGCCAGCTTGGACGAGTACAGGTGCTCCTCGCCGCCGACCACGGCAACCTGCACCAATCCGTTGGCCAGCTTCATCGCCAACTCAACCGACTGCGCCAGGCGGTGCTCGATTCCCGGTTTCACCAGCAGGCGGTCAACCACCAGTTCGATGGTGTGGTTCTTGCGTTTGTCCAGGTTGATCTCGTCATCGGCAATGTTGCGCAACTCGTTGTCGATGCGGGCGCGGGTGAAGCCCTGCTGCGCCAGCTTGTCCAGATCCTTCTTGAACTCGCCCTTGCGGCCGCGAACCATGGGGGCCATGATCATCACCCGGTCCTCGGGCTTCAGGTCCATCACCCGTTGCACAATCTGGTCGGCTGACTGGCGCGAGATGGCGCGCCCACACTGCGGACAATGGGGCGCGCCAATGGAGGAATAGAGCAGGCGCAAGTAGTCATAGATTTCGGTGATGGTGCCCACGGTGGAACGCGGGCTGCGGCTGGTCGTCTTCTGCTCGATGGCGATGGACGGACTCAAGCCGTCAATGCTGTCCACATCGGGCCGCTCCATCTGGTCGAGGAACTGGCGGGCGTAGGCCGACAGCGTCTCCACGTAGCGCCGCTGGCCCTCGGCGTAGATGGTATCGAAGGCGAGCGACGACTTGCCCGAGCCGCTCAGGCCGGTAATCACGGTCAGAGTGTTGCGCGGAATCTGGACGCTGATGTTCTTCAGGTTATGCTGGCGCGCCCCGCGGACGGTGATGCTGTTGATACCCATGGATGACGGTTGGTTCCACTCCCGCAGCGCGGTCCGGCTTGCCTCAGTCCAGGGCCGAAAAACACGGTTGCGTTCTTCGGGCTACGACCCGGGAACCGCAGGTTCCGCCTGAGGCACTGCTCTGGAAAGTCCGTGAGAGGGGAAACGCAATTCTACTGACGTATCTTAGTTGCCAACAACGAGATACGTCAATGCGAGGTAAAGTGACATCAGCACAGTAGATAATTGCCCGGTGTCCCGGATTCAACCCGCCCGGAGAAATTCTGGAAATCATCTCGCGGGTTCCGGCGCATCAAAATGAAGAGAACGATATGACGACGTTTCTGCTCTCGACGCTGCTCCTGTTCACCATAGTTGCGGCGTTCGCATTCGGGGTAGCGATGGGATATTGGGTGATTTGCGGATTATTGAACTTATTCCACCCCAACCGCACTGCGAAAAAACCATCCAACGCGCCAGCTCTGGCGCCCACGGCAGGCGGGGATTAGCTCCTGATGTCCGCAGCAGCGCCAGTTGCATAGCTGAGAATCGCCACATCCTCTGAACCTGGTCAGAGAAGATCATGGTAGCAAGCCGACGGCTGCGGAGGTTGTTCGCACTTCCCTGCGGTATTTCTTGCCAGTAGTTGTGGCGAATCGCCACAGTACCGTTCGAACGCTCGTCCGAAACTGTTGCGAAATCCATCACGTTGGCGGGTGACCCCCATCACAGCGTCCCCTAAGTCTATGTTCCACACTGAAATTGTAGTCATGGCGGTTTCATGTGTGCGGGTCCTGACAAGAAGCGCATCACCCGGGCAACAGTAATCGCTCCAAGGCCGAACAGGACCCCAGTATTCATAATCTTATTTATCGGAGAAGTCATGAAGAAGGTCATCTTAGCTGTTCTACTTACCGCTTTCGCGCTGTTCCTGATCCTTCCCAGCCTGTCGTGGGCGCAGGAAGATGTTTACAAAGCAAAGTGCGCCGGCTGCCATGGTGCGGATGGCAAGGGCACCGCGGCCGGCAAGAAGATGGGAGCTCCGGAGTTTTCCTCGCCTGCGGTACAGAAGGCTTCGACCGCCAATTTGGTTGATTACATTGAGAATGGCGGGCCGCAGAAGAAGGCCGTGCACGCTTTTGCCAACAAGGGTGTCAGCCCGGCCGAAGCGGCCAAGCTGGCAACTTACGCGAAGGGCCTCAAGTAGGCCCTTTTCACGCTGGCTTCCTTTCCAAGCCGGCTCCAGGTGTTGTAAGCCGGTCTGGAGCGGAACATCCGCGAAGTTCCGAAGTCGCCCGACGGCGCCCTCGCTTTGGCGCCGCTTCCACCCGCCGAGGTCCGACCGGGCCGCCAGGGCGATCTGGAGACAAACTGGAGACAAAGATGAGCAAGGGAATCCTTTACGATGCGACCCTGTGCATCGGCTGCAAGATGTGTGAGCAGGCCTGCGCCACCGAAAACGGCCTGCCCTACGACGACAGCATCGCCGCCCAGGAATTTACATCGGCGCACAAATACACGGCGATCATGATCCAGGACGATAAGTTCATGCGCAAGTTGTGCATGAACTGCGACGACCCGGCTTGCGCCTCGGTCTGCCCGGTGGGCGCGATGAAGAAGACTGCCCTCGGCCCGGTCACTTACGACAAGAGCCGCTGCATGGGATGCCGCTACTGCATGGCGGCTTGTCCCTTCAGCGTGCCCAAGTACGAATGGGACAAAGCGGTACCGGGTGTGCGCAAATGCATCCTCTGCAACAAGCGGGTCGTCGAAGGAAAACAGACGGCTTGCGCGGAAATCTGTCCCACCGGCGCCACCAAGTTCGGCGACCACGACCAACTGCTACGAGAAGCCAGGAAACGCATTCAGGACAATCCGGGCAAATATCTGCCGCACATTTTCGGAGAGGCCGAAGTTGGCGGCACCTCGGTGATGCTGCTGTCTTCGGTTCCGCTCAACCTCTTCGGTTTCCGCACCGACCTGACGGCCCGGGCGCTGCCCATGTACACCTACCAGGTGCTGTCGCGCATACCTGACTTCGTCCCCCTGTTCGGCACTATGCTAGGCGGCATTTACTGGATCACCCATCGCCGAGAAGACGTTGCCGAAGCCGAGGCCAAAGAGAAAGAACGGAAAGGCGGTGGGCGATGACGGTCCCAAGAATCCGCTTCACCTTCTGGAAGGCGATCTTCCTGGTCATCATGGCAGCCGGCGTGTACTGCACCTTTCTCCGCTTCTTCCGCGGGCTGGGCGCTTCCACGGACCTGAGCGATCAATTCCCCTGGGGACTATGGATCGGCTTCGACGTAATGTGCGGCGTCATGCTGGCGGCGGGGGGTTTCACCCTGACCGCGGCGGTCGAGATCTTCAACATCAAACGGTTCCATTCCATCGTGAGGCCCACGATTCTGACCGCCTTTTTGGGCTACCTGCTGGTCTGCGCCGCGCTGATGTACGACCTGGGATTGCCGTGGAACATCTGGCATCCGCTGGTCATGCGCAATCCCCATTCGGTGATGTTTGAGGTGGCCTGGTGCGTGATGCTGTACACCACCGTGCTGGCGCTGGAGTTCTCGCCCATTGTGTTCGAGCACTTCAACCTGCAAAAGCCGCTGAAGATTGTCCGCAGCGTCATGGTGGTGTTCGTCATCCTGGGGGTGCTGCTGTCCACCTTGCACCAGTCGTCGCTGGGCACCCTGTATCTGATCATGCCCAACAAGCTGCATCCGTTCTGGTGGAGCCCGCTGCTGCCACTGTTCTTCTTTGTATCGGCGATTGCGGTCGGGCTGGCCATGACCATCTTCGAGTCCTCGATGAGTTCCAAGTATTTTGGCCGCGAACTGGAGCTGCCGGTGTTGATCGACCTGGGACGGGCGTTGGTGGTGGTGCTGGCGCTATACGGAATCCTGCGCTTCGAAGACCTGTATCACCGTGGCGTGCTGAATCTGGTCTTCCTCTCCAGCTATCAGCAGCGTTTCTTCCTACTGGAGATCTTCCTCTCGGTGGTCGCGCCCCTGGGACTCCTGCTGGTGCCGAAGATTCGCGAAAGCGCGCAAGGCCTGTACCTGGCGGCAGTGCTGACCCTGCTGGGATTTGTCACCAATCGCCTGAACGTCACTATTACCGGAGTCGAGAACGCAGGCGCGCGCTACACCCCCAAGTGGACGGAGGTGGTGATTACGGCCATGTTCGTCGCCCTGGGATTCGCCATCTTTGGTTTGGTGGCGAAGTACCTGCCGATCTTCCCCGAAGAGAAAGTCCATATCCCGGCACTCCACGAACCCGAAGCCGGGTTCGCAGAAGTTGTGGTGCCCGTCCATGCTGGAGACTGACAACTCGGGCCGGCCCTCACTGAAAACCACCGGGGAGGTCCCAGTCTCGTCACGTCCCTTCTGGCTGCAACGGCTGGGACACAGCGTAAGCGCCAAGCTGATGGTCTCGATTTTCGTGGTCATGATCATCATCTTCGCCCTGCTGGGATATTTCAGCACGCAACTTCATCGCAAGAATCTGGAAGCCGCGGCGCTGGTGAGCGCCGAGCAGCAGAGCGAGGTGCTGCGCCGCAGTGCTTCACATTACATGCTGAACAACGATCGCAACGGCCTCTACGAGATGATGCTGAACATGGCCGACCAGCCGGGAGTGGTGCGGGTCCGTATCATGAACCCGCAAGGCGTGATCAGCTACTCGACGGCCCCGTCCGAGGTCGGCACCATGGTGGATAAGCGCGCCGAAGCCTGCTATCGCTGCCACACGCAATCGCAGCCGCTCAGCCGCTTGAACCGCTCCGACCGGTTTCGCGTTTATCGCGCCGCCAACACCCGCGTGCTGGGAGTGATCACCCCGATCGAGAACCAGCCCGCCTGCGCTAACGCCGCCTGCCATGCGCATCCCGCAAGCACCCGGATTCTAGGCGTGCTCGACACCAATCTTTCTCTCGCCAAGGTGGATGAAAGCCTGCGCCGGGAACAGAAGGAGATGCTCGCCGGAACTGCGGTCGCGCTGCTGGCCGTGGTCTTCCTCAGCGGACTGTTCGTGTGGATCGTGGTCCGCAACCCGCTGCGCGAATTGAAGACCGGCACCGACCGCGTTGCGACTGGCGAGCTCGGCTATCAGATTCCCGTCCACTCCCAGGATGAGGTGGGCGAACTGGCGCAGTCGTTTAACGAGATGAGCAACCGATTGCAGGTGGCGCAGGCGGAAATCACCGCTTGGACGCACACCCTGGAAGAGCGTGTCGAAGAGAAGACCCGCGAGTTGAAACAGGCGCACCAGCGCATGTTGCACGTCGAGAAGATGGCCACTATCGGCAAGATGGCCGCGGTGGTGGCGCACGAAATCAACAATCCCCTCTCCGGCATTCTCACCTATTCGAAGCTGGTCAAGCGCTGGATCGACAAAAACGCCGCCAGCTCGCCCAAGAAGGAAGAGATGAAGGGATCGCTCGATCTGGTGGCCAGCGAGAGCAAACGCTGCGGCGAGCTGGTGAAGAACCTGCTGAGCTTTTCGCGGGTCTCGCCCATGAATCTGGCCTGGTGCGATCTTAACCAGGTCATCGATCGTTGCGTGCGCCTGGTGCAGCACAAGATGGAAATGGCCGGCATCCAGCTCAACCTCGATCTAGCCGGCGACTTGCCCATGGCCCATTGCGATCCCGCGCTGATCGAGCAGGTGGTGTTGGCCATGGTGATCAATGCCATCGACGCCATGCCCCAGGAAGGCAACCTGTGGATCAGCACCCAGGCCAGCGCGGAGTGGATCGAACTGGTCATTCGTGACGACGGCATCGGCATTCCCGCCGAGCATCTCCCCCACATCTTCGAGCCCTTCTACACCACCAAGGAATCGGGCGGCTCGGGGCTCGGCTTGGCCATAAGCCAGAACATCGTGGAACGCCATGGCGGGCAGATCGCGGTGAAATCCGTCGTGGGACAAGGTACGACTTTCAGAATTGAGCTGCCGGTGGACAGCCAGAATCCTGCCGTGGCTGGCGATCATGACCGCGCAGCGGTGGAGAAGGTCGCGAAGTAAAGCGCGGTGGAAGCGCCGGGCTTCAGGTGGAAGCGCCGGGCTTTAGCCCGGCGAGTATAGGCAGGAACGAATCAGGGCTTTAGCCCCGGAAAGGACAACCGATGCGGCGGGCCCCGCAAGGAATCCGCACCTTTTTTGTCACCTCCGTCACGTGGCAGCGGCGTTCCCTGTTTCGGACGGAGCTGCTAGCGCGCTTATTTCTCGATACACTCGCACGCTATCGCAATCAAGGGAAGTTTCTGATTCACGAATCTGTTCTGATGCCAGACCACTTCCAGCTCCTGCTCACCCCAGCTCCCGACATCTCGCTTGAGAAGGCTTTGCAACTGCTGAAGGGCGGGTTTTCTTTTCGATTTAAGCGCGAGCTAGGTTCCAATATGGAAGTCTGGCAGGAAAGATTCACTGAGCATCGGGTAAAGAATGCGGAGGATTTCGAGCGCCATGCCCTTTACGTCCGGGACAATCCAGTGCGGGCGCGCCTGGCGGAAAACGCGGCCGCCTATCCGTATGGGTCTGCGGCTGGCAGCGTACAGATTGACCCCCCACCGCCAGGGCTAAAGCCCCCGATAATCAGTGGCGACTATTCGCCGGACTAAAGTCCGGCGCTTCCACCGTCAGGGCTAAAGTCCAGAGGGGTAAAGAAACGAGGTAGAAGAATGACGCAAGGCAAATTGCTGATCGTGGACGATGAGCTCAGCGTGCGTGACTCGCTGGCCAAGTGGTTCACTGAGGAGGGCTACGAGGTGGCCACCGCGGAAAACGCCAATGAGGCGCTGACGCGCGTGGCCGAGCAGAGCTTCGACGTCGCGCTGGTGGACATCAAGATGCGCGGCACCGACGGCATCGAACTGCAGCGGCGGTTGCACGAGATCTATCCCGACATGCTGGTCATCATCATGACCGGCTACGCCTCGGTGGAAACGGCGGTTACGGCGCTCAAGCAGGGCGCCTATGACTACGTCAATAAGCCGCTCGATCCCGACGAGATCGCGCACCTGGTGGCCAAGGCCATGTCGCATCGCCGCACCCAGCAGGAGAATACGCGGCTGAAAGAGACGGTCGCCGAAATTACGCATCCTTCCGACATCATTGGACAGAGCGCGGCGATGAAGCATGTCTTCGATTCCATCGAAACGGTTGCGCCCACCGACGCCACGGTGCTGGTCACCGGCGAGAGCGGCACCGGGAAAGAATTGGTGGCGCGCGCCATTCATGCGGGAAGTACGCGACGTTTTCATCCCCTGGTGGTCATCCATTGCGGCGCCCTTACCGAGACCCTGCTGGAGAGCGAGCTCTTCGGCCACGAGAAAGGCGCGTTTACCGGGGCGCAATATCGCAAGAAGGGCAAGTTCGAAATTGCCGAAGGCGGCACCGTGTTCCTCGACGAGATCGGCGACATCAGCTTGAAGACCCAAACCGACTTGCTGCGGGTGCTGCAGGAGCGCGAGATCGTGCGCGTAGGCGGCAATCAGACCATCCATGTCGATTTCCGCGTGGTGGCCGCCACCAACAAGGACCTGGAACAGTTGATCGAGGAGGGCAAGTTCCGTCCCGACCTCTTCTACAGGCTGAACGTTTTTCATATCGAGATTCCGCCGCTGCGCGAACGCCGGGAAGACATTCCCCTGCTGGTGGACCACTTCACCCGCAAGTTCTCGCGTGAGATGAGCAAGAAGATCACGCGGATCTCGCCGGCGGCGATGAATGAATTGCAACAATACAATTGGCCGGGCAATGTCCGCGAATTAGAAAACGCGGTCGAACGCGCCATGGTGGTGGCCGAGGAGCCCGAACTACGCGAGCAGGACTTTGTCTTGAAATCGAGAAATGCGGTTGGCCTGGGAATAGGCGACGTCCGCAGCCTTGAGGATGCGGAACGCGCACACATTCTGCGGGTGCTGGAGGAGTGCGGCGGCAATCAGACCCGGGCCGCCGAAATTCTCGACATCGATCGCGTCACCTTACACCACAAGCTGAAGAAGTACGGATGGAATAGGAAGGAGAAAGAGCCATTAGCGGTCAGCAATTAGCAACTAGCGATTAGCAATTAGCAGTCAGTAGTCACTATTCTGCGTCGGTGCTGATCGATCGTTATACTGCCCGGAGACAGCCAGCGTAGCGGGCGGCATTTGAGTCAGCCGGGGGCGTGAGCCCGCGGTGAGAGATGGGCAGGTAAAGCGCATTGCTGCGGCACGGAAGAAAGGATTTGTTGGGAACGAGCCCTGAAAGGGCGCCTTCGATTTGAGCCCGGGGTGCAAACCCCGGGTAAGAGGAACACAGAACAGGAGCCGCGTAGCGGCGACCATGGCGCATACCTATTCGGTTATTTTCGTGCACTGCGTTTTCAGCACCAAAGGGCGGCTGCCGAGCAGGAGTACGTTGCAATGTTGCAACGTGCCGGCGTGAAATTCGATCCGGAATACGTGTTGGATTGAGGGTCGCCGCTACGCGGCTCCGGGTTTTTGTATTGTCCGGTTTCCCGGGGTTGGCACCCCTGGCTCGCAAGGCCGCCGCTGCGCGGCTGTGTTTGTTGCGCCGTTAGGCACACGTACTTTGGACGACACAAAAAGCAGGCCCCTCTGCTCGGGCTGAAGCGCGGATGACAGTAGAAGTAGGTCTTGTTGCTAGTTGCTGATTCCATGAAGAAATTACAACTGCTGCCGGTGGGAACGTTGGATGCTTGGCTGCTCGACTGGCTGCAGCATGAGCTCTACCAGAAGTTTCGTGTGCCCTCCGAGGTGCTAAGGCCAGCCATCGATCCCTCGTTTGCGCGCCACGCCGAACGCCAGCAATACCACTCGTCCGAAATTTTGGCCAGAATGCAGAAGTACGTCAACGGCAGCACCTGGCGCCTGGTCGGCGTCACGGAGTTGGACCTCTACATTCCAATTCTGACTTTTGTTTTTGGGGAAGCCCAGCTTGGCGGGGCGTCAGCGGTGGTTTCCTATCATCGTTTGCGGCAGGAATTCTACGGTCTGCCAGCGGATGCGGACGTTCTCGCCAACCGGCTATTGATCGAGACCGTGCATGAACTGGGACATACGCTGGGCCTGACCCATTGCCACGACTATCGCTGCGCCATGGCCCCGGCCCACGCGGTGGAGTGGATCGACATCAAAGACAGCGGCTTCTGCGAAGACTGTCTCTCGCGTGTGCTGCAGGCGGTATAGCGCGCCCCACACGGTCGCGCCCGATCGAGACCGCGTGGACTATCGCTTGGCAGGCTTGGGCAGGTCGCTCCACTGCCCGCTGAACAACTTGCCGCGATGCTCGGCCACCATCGCCGAAATGCCCATCACGCCCATCACTAGGAAAATCAGGAAGAAAACCACGGCAATCACCAGCACCGGCATACCACACCTCTACGGCCATTGTGCTCGGCGGTTGAACTTGCTTCCGTGATTGCGGTCACAGGTGGCTGTGAGCCAGGCCGGAGGAAAGCAGGCAGCGCGGTGGCCCGTGAGCAGGCAAGGTGTTGGTGCGAAAGGGGGGACTCGAACCCCCACGGGTTTCCCCGCCAGATCCTAAGTCTGGTGCGTCTGCCAATTCCGCCACTCTCGCAGGTTCCGTTAAACGATCAGCCTGAATTGAGCGGATCCAACCCCGGCCATCACAAGTCTAAAGCAGTTTTAGGCCTGGTGTATAGGGTGGAGCACCGCTTCCGCGCCGGGGTCCCCAGTTGCCGCCAGAGGGCATCGCCTGAGACGTTGCGTAGCCCTTGTCGAAGTCCTGTAGAACTGACTTGCGTTGCCCGACCGGGAGAGATAGAGGGCAGATTGTGGAAATTTTCTAGAACGATGTCGCAAACGGGTGCACAGGATTACGGCACAACTCAACATTCTACAGGGTTTACGGTGGCACTTGAATTGCAGCTACACAAGTAGCTTCCTCTATTAGACCGATAGGGTTCGTCCGCGGTTTGAACAAAAAAGGAGGGTTTACCCCTTGAGAATTCGCATCGCTTCTGTGGCATTCCTCACCATTCTGTGTCTGGCGTTGAGCGCTCCCGCCTTCGCTGGGCAAATCTATAACGACGGTCCGACTGATGGCTTCACCAATGCGTTCATTATTGACGGCCCTGGCGGTACATATGGCCAAACCATTTCGGACGGGTTTATTGCGACCACTAGCGGCATAGCCGGCAGCCTTGACTTCGGTGAGTGGGTAGCCGCCGGCAGCACCCCGACGTCTGTTACGTGGGCGCTCGGCACCTCGGCGTTCGCCAGCGACATAAGTAGTGGCTCCACAGCTCAAGTCGGGTACACCTACTTCGCTAGCAACGGCTTCGGTTTCGACGTTTACATCTCCCATGTGGACGGCCTCTCCGGCGCCTTGACAGCTGGCCAGACGTACTATCTCACCCTGGGTGGTGCCAATGACAGCTTTGGCACCGGGTTTGACGGGTGGGACCTCAACAACGGTCCCGCGACGTGCTCCTTCGCGGTAGGTGGTGTCCCGCAAGGCGATTGTGGAGCCGGAGGGGAATCGTTCACCATCAGCAGCAACCCCACGACTCCTGAGCCAAGCAGCATTCTGCTGTTGGGTTCTGGCATCCTGGGTCTGGCGGGCGTTCTGCGCCGCAAGCTCACCCGGTAAATACAACCCTTCCCAATTTTCAAAACGGTCGGAGCTTGTGCTCCGACTTTTTCTTGCTATCTGGAGAACTCAAGGAATGAGCTGGGTTCCCTTGAGAGGTAAGCGAGCTTATTGGTGGGAAATCTTCTAGCACGATGTCGCAAACGGGTGCACAAGATTGCGTCGCAATTAAACATTCTAAAGGGTTTACCGTGGCACTTGAATTGCAGCTACATAGATTGTCTTTCTCGATTAAGACGCCGGCCCTATGAGGGCCGGTGGGTTTCGTCCCCGGTCTGAACAAAATAAGGAGGGTTTACCCCTTGAAAATTCGCATCGCTTCTGTGACGTTCCTCACAATTCTGTGTCTTGCCTTGACCGTTTCCGCCTTCGCTGGCACAACGTTCTATAACGACGGCGGGATTGATGGCAACGACAATGGGTTCTTTATCAGCGGCCCCAACCTCCCAAATCCTGCAGGGTCTTTCCAAGACATTTCGAACGGGTTTATTTCGGCAGCGTCCGGCACCCCCACCCAGCTCGAGTTCGGTGAGTGGGTAGCCAGCGGATCCACGCCGACGAGCATTAGCTATGAGATAGGCACCACGGCGTTCGGCACCGACCTCGGCAGCGGAACCGTTGCGCAAAATTCCGGTAACAGCGTTTTCCTCTTCACCAACGGCTTCGGTTACGGCATTTACGACGTTACTATTGGAGTTACCTCCGGAGCCATGACAGCAGGCAACGAGTACTGGGTCTCCCTGAGTAATGCCACCAACACCGGTAGCTTGCAGACGGGAGCGTGGGACCTACCAGGCGCCAGCGGCGGTCCTGCGACTTGCAACTTCCGGCAGAGCGGCACCAATTTTGGCGATTGTGGGTTGGGCGGGGAATCCTTCACGCTCAGCAACCCCGGCACGACTCCTGAGCCCAGCAGCATTCTGCTATTCGGTTCTGGCATCCTGGGCTTGGCGGGCGTCCTGCGCCGCAAGCTGACCCGGTAAATACAACCCTTCCCCATTTCTTAGACAGCCGGAGCTTCTGCTCCGGCTTTTTCTTGCTATCCGGAACAAAATCAGGGAACGAACGGTTCCCCTGCGACGACCTGAAGTTACGGGTCCCGCAGCCAGCGTCGGCGTCCCGCCTACCAGGTGGAAGGCAAGGAATCGTCGAGTTCGGTGGTCAGCGCCCACTCGGTGGCCCGCTGCTGCTCGCGCGTGAGTTTCACTCCGCCGCAGGTCAGGTAAAAAGCGTCATGGGCGGTTGCGCCCTCGGTGTCAATCAGCGCCACCTCAATACTGCACGTCTGACGGGCGAGGATAGAACTGATGGTGTGCAGCAGTCCGGGACGGTCCTGGGTGACGACTTCCAGCAAGGTGCTGGCAGGGGAACATTCCTCGTCGAAGCGCAGGCGGGTTTCGACCTTGAGCTTGGCCGGCTTGGTGTCGGACTTAAGGCGCGATTCCAGCAGGCGTTCCAGGGGAGCTTCGCCCATCAGGATTTCGACAATCGACTTCTTGAAGCGCTCGCATTCCGGGGGATTTAGCTCCAGGGTGTGAAAGCGGTCTTTGAAATAGAAGCTGTCGACGATGACTCCGGCGCAATTGGAGAAGGCGCTCGCCTTGGTGATGTCCATGCCCCATCCGTAGAGAATGCCGGCCAGGGTGGAAAACAGGCCGGGGCAGTCGAGGGTCACGATGGTGAGTTCGTGCTGGCCGGCGATGCGCCGTATGGCGAGCTGTGCCGGTTGGCCGCGTAGCTGCTTCGCCATCTCGAAGTGCAGCAGCACCTGTTCAGGCGAGTGCGACATGAGATAGCGCTGGGGCAGCCCGTCGAGAAACTTCAACAATTGGGAACGGCGCTTGGGCAGCAGCCCAGCGATACGCTCCACCTGTGCGCTGCACTCCTCGGCGTGAAATCGTTCGCTGTCGGCGCTGCGGGTGAAGTAGTTGGCGGTGCCGGTATAGAGTCGCCAAAGGTTTTCCGCCTTCCACGCAGTAAGCGCGTCAGGATTGACAGACTTGATGTCGGCCAGGGTCAGCAGGGTCAGCATCTTCAGCCGCTCGGGGGTGCCGACTTTGTGCGCCAGTTGGCGCGCGGTCTCGGGATCGTAAATATCGCGGCGGCGCAGCGTGGACGACATCTCCAAGTGGGTGGCGATCAACAGGCCGACGGTCTGATCGTCTTCTTCCTCCAGACCCATGCGTTGCACCGCAGCCGCGGCCAGTTGCACGCTGTTGTGAACATGGTCGGCGCCTTCCAAACCCTTGCCGGTATCGTGCAGCAGCAACGCCAGAAAGAGCAGTTCGGGCCGCTCCAGTTCCGCCAGCAGCCCGGCGAAAGGCCGCAGCCAGTCGACGTCGTTGGCAGCGTCGTTGGCAACCAAGCGATGCAGCATCTCAATGGCCAGAATGCTGTGTTCATCCACGGTGTAGCGGTGGTAGAGGTCGCGAAGGACCAGCGAGTCAATCGCCTCGAACTCTGGAATGGCGAGGGTGAGCAAGCCCAGCGAATGCATGGCGCGCAGCGCATCGGCAGCATAGGGCAGCACGAGGATTTCGTGCAGATGTTCCCATAAGCGCGAATCCAGCGGCATGGTGTCGGCCAATCCGCGGCGCGCGTTGCTGAGCCGGCGCTCGGTCTCAACACTGAGCGCGACGCCGTGGCGGGCGACAAACGTGAAGAGCCGCAAGATCACGAAAGGATCGCGAGCGCCGGCCGTCTGCTGCAGATAGATGCGTCCATCCACCAGCGAAAATTCTTCATTCGAGGAGCGCGAGCGCCACTGCTGAAACGAGCGGTACAGCGAAGAACGTTTTCTGGGAAGCTGTTCCAGCATCTGCCGGGCGTGCCGATGGATGGTCTTGGCATGGCGAAAATACAGGCGCATCCATTCGGCGGAGGAAACGCCCCCGGAGTTGGTCGCGATGCCCCGCTTGGCCAATTCGTCCTGGGCCTCCCAGGAAATGACATCCTCGTCGCGATTGCCCCGGTAATGCAGGTAACAGCGACTGGAGGTAAGGAAGTCCATGGCGTCGAGGACTGCATCGGTTTCCGAACTTGGTGGCGCGTGGAGCATGTCCGGCCACTTGCGCTCGGACGCCAGCGCCAGGACCAGTTCCAGCCATCGCGCTACATGCAGGTCGCGCAGCCCGCCGGGGCCTTCTTTCAGGTTGGGTTCCAGATGAAAGATGGTGTCGCCGAAGCGCAAATGGCGGGTGCGAGTCACTTCCGCCACCCGTTGCATGAGGACGTCCGACTCGCGGGCCACAAGTTGTGGCAGGCCCTTTTCGTGGAGACGCTCAAACAGCTTGGCATCGCCGCTCAGAAAGCGGCAGTCGAGCAGCGAGACGGTGAACTCGACATTGTCGGGGTCGAAGCGTGCGCACTCGTCGAGCGTGCGCGTCGTCGGGCTGACCCGCAGGCCGGTGTCCCACATCTCCTGGCACATGCTGCGCACCGGGTCCTTCATGCGGCCGCGCAGAGCGTCGTTCTCAGCCAGGAACAATAGGTCGATGTCGGAATGAGGAAAGAGCGCGCCCCGGCCGAAGCCGCCCAGTGCGGCCAGCGCGAAACCGCTGCGGACGGTTGGCGGGACGTGCTGCTCCCAGAGTTGCAGCGCCAGCTTGTCCACCAACTGGGTGCGGTCGCGCAGCGAGGCGCGGCCTGAGCCGGTCGCCTCGAACTCCCGCCGCAGACGCTCGAACTCTTGCCGGTACAATGCGCGCGGGCCGTGTTCGAGCGCCTGGCTGGACATGCTTCTTACCCGCCTCCTGGGAACATCCCCGCGCCCATGTTGCTCACAGTGCAGCCTCGCCGCGCTCTTCGTTGCGTATGCGGATAGCTTCGTCGACGCGCGACAGAAAAATCTTGCCGTCGCCGATCTTGCCGGTGCGCGCGGCATTGGTGACCGCCGCAATCGCCTGCCCCACCAGGCGGTCGGGCATGACGGTCTCAATCTTCACTTTGGGGAGAAGATCAACCGTGTACTCGCGGCCGCGATAGAACTCGGTATGTCCCTTCTGTCGTCCGTGACCGCGGACTTCGGTTACGGTCATGCCCTCCACTCCGATTTCCAGGAGAGCGTCTTTGACGGCCTCGAACTTCGAAGGTTGAATCACTGCTTCCAGCTTGGTCATAAGTGAACTTTAACCGTCCGCACTACGGCAGGGAAACCTCCCAGTAATAACCTTCTTCGCCGTGCTGGGTGACGTCGAGCCCCTGCTCCTCGTGCTCAGCGGAGACGCGTACGCCGAGAATGAAATCGACAACTCTAAGAATGATGTAAGTGCCCACGACGGCCAGCGCAATCGCCATCGCAATGCCTGCCATTTGGTTCAACATCTGGCGATAGTTGCCATCGATCACGCCGACAGCTAGTGCACTTCCCTGCCCGTCTTTGAATATCGGATTGACAAGTTTGGTGGCGAAGACGCCGGTCAACAGCGCGCCAATGGTTCCTCCCACGCCATGCACGCCGAAGGCATCGAGCGAATCGTCATAACCAAGCCGTGCCTTTACTGCGGCAACCATCATGTAGCAGGAAACTCCGGCGATCAGCCCGATCAACAGGGCTGGCATCGGCCCCACGAATCCCGCTGCCGGGGTGATGGCAACTAACCCAGCGACACACCCAGAGATCGCTCCCAACGCGCTGGGCTTGCCGTTGCGAATCCATTCCGCTCCCGCCCATCCGATGGCGGCGGAGGCAGCCGCGAAATGCGTCGCCACAAATGCGCTGGTGGCCAGGCTTCCGGCGCTAAGCGCGCTGCCCGCGTTGAAGCCGAACCAGCCCACCCACAGCAAACAGGCTCCGATGAAACTGAGCACTACGCTATGCGGCGGCATGGGTTCAGTTGGATAACCAAGCCGGCGGCCGAGGTAGGTGGCGCAAATGAGCGCCGAAACTCCCGAGGTGATGTGGACCACCGTGCCGCCTGCGAAATCGAGCGTGGGAAATCGTCCGCCGAGGCTGGCGTTCAGCAGACCGCCCTTGCCCCAAACCATGTGGGCCATGGGCGCATAAACGAAGAGCGACCACAGCACCATGAACAGCAGCATGGCGCTGAACTTCATGCGTTCGGCGAAGGCGCCGCTGATGAGCGCCGGGGTGATGATGGCGAACATCAACTGGTAAATCATGAAAGTCTGTTGCGGGATGGTGGCGGCGTAGTCGGCATCCGGTTGCGCGCCGACGCCGCGCAGGAAGGCGTGACCCAACCCGCCGACGAAGCTGTTGCCGGAGGCGAAGCACAGGCTGTAGGCGACGATTCCCCACAGCACGGTGATGACCGCCATCATGGCGAAGCTCTGCATCATGGTGGCCAGCACATTCTTCTTGCGCACCAGGCCGCCGTAGAAAAGCGCCAGGCCCGGGCCGGTCATCATCAGGACCAGAGCGGCGCTCACCAGCATCCACGCGTTATCCGCGGAGCCTTTGGCATCGGCGATCTGCTGCTGCAATTGCGCGATGCGGTCACCCTGCGCCGCCCCTTCGTTTGCGCCCGGAGCCGCAGCCGGCGTCGATTGCGCCACCAGAGTGCCTGCCAACACGATCAATAGAACGAACGGCAGCAACTTCTGAAACAACCGCATGGATAACTCCCGTTGCGAGCCTGACATCGGCTAAATTGAAACCGCCTGGATCTCCGCCGGCCCGCGCGAAAACCATGGTTCAGGCCTGAGCGGGGCCCGGAAATGAAAAGAGTATGCCGGCGCGTGGCCGGTGGTTCCCCTCAATTTTGCCCGTGTAAATTTGATACGCGGTTTCGCGGCGGATGAGAAATTCAAACTATTTATGGAGGCTATCAGTTCCGTTTATCGTTGTGCTCACCGTAAAGGGGAAGACAGCATCCATTATGCGAGACGCAGAAGCCTACCAGCGCCTGCCATTGCCGCCCGAGCGGATGCGGAAGAAGCCATCCGTCAGGGCTTGGACGACGTGGCCCATGGACGCATCCGCCCAGCGCGCGCAGTATTCGACCAGATTCGTTGCAAACATGACATACCGCGTTGAACTGCAAGGCAGTGACATCGCAACGGCAATCGCGGTATCTTAGCTGAACATGTCACCCCGCAAGCTTGTGCAGATCGCCGACACTCCCGCCCTGCCTACCATCAAAGACTACTTCGGCATGATGGCCGAAGAGCAGGCAGAAGACATTCGCAGGTTAAAGCAAGTAGCTGCCGGAAAAGACTCTGCGCCGCCGGAGAAGCAACCCGCCGGCAACGCGGTACCCGATCCATGGCTGATGCATCCCATCCGCCCCGCCAAGCGTGCGGCAAAGCGCGGCGCCACCGGCCGTGCACGGTCCGCCTCCAAGAAAGCTGCCAAGAAAGCGCCCAAAAAGGCCGCCAAGAAGGCATCGAAGAAAGCGCGGCGCTAGCCCTGCTCCATTAAACCTTTTTCGTCTGTCATCCTGAGCACCGAGTTCGGTCGCCCTGGCGGCCGGACGAGGAGTCGAAGGACCCCTATACTGCCCGCTCACTCCCGCTTGGCACGTTTTGATGCAGGTCCAGCGATGCCAGCGCCAGCTTTTTCGGCAGCCTCTGCAACCCGCCCCTCCTTCCGCCGATGGTAAGATTTCAGCTTCATGGTTACTTTCGTTGTGCTGCGCATCGTGGTGGTGGTGTTGCTGATCGCGGCTAACGCCTTCTTCGTGGCCGCTGAATTCGCGCTGGTGAACGTGCGCGAAACCCGGCTGCAACAAATGATCGCGGCCCACCGCCTGGGCGCGCGCACCGTCTACAAGCTGCATCAGAAGCTCGACCACGTCCTCAACACCGTGCAGTTCGGGGTGACGGTGGCCAGCCTGGCCTTGGGCTGGATCGGCGAGGCCTCCATGGCCCGCATTCTGGAACCGCTGTTCCGCCCCTTGCCCCACTCCCGGCTCTACGCGCACGGTGTCTCCGTCGTGGTGGCCTTCGCGTTGATCACCTATCTGGTGGTCATCCTCGGAGAGGTTGTTCCCAAGACGATTGCCTTGCAGCGTACCGAGCGGGTGGCGCTGGCGGTCGCCGGACCGATGGATTTTTTCATGACCATCACCGCGCCGTTCCTCGCATTCATGACCGCTTCCACCCGGGTCGCCTTGCGGGCGTTTGGCATGCACCAGGTGCGCGAAGGCGGCGTGCACTCGTCTGAGGAATTGAAGCTGATGGTCTCCGCCAGCCGCCGCTTGGGAATGCTGGCGCCCACCCAGGAGGAGTTGATCCATCGCGCGCTCGAGCTGGAAAACATTTCGGTGCGCGAAATCATGGTCCCGCGCCGCGATATTTTCTCCTTGCCGGGCGACATTTCGCTGGAAGAAGCCTTGCAGCGCGTGGTGGACGAGCAACACTCCCGCGTGCCGGTTTACGATGTGCAGCGCGGCCCCGAGCACATCATCGGGGTGTTGTATGCCAAGGACCTGATGCGCTGGTTGCGCTACCGGGTGAGCCGCACCGCTTCCGGCAGACCGGTCAGCCGGCCCAGCGGCCTCGAAGTGCACCACATCATGCGCGAGGTGCTGGTGGTGCCCGAGACCAAGCCCCTCCCCGATCTGCTGATCGAGTTCAAGGTCCGCAAGCGGCACCTGGCCGTGGTGGTGGACGAGTTCGGCTCGACCGCCGGCCTGGTGACGGTGGAAGATGTGCTGGAGCAACTGGTGGGAGAAATCGAGGACGAGTTCGATATCACCGAGCCCCGGCTTGCGCCGGGCGCTGCTTCGATGACCCTGGAGGGCTCGGTCAACATTCGCGATCTGGAATCGCAATATCACATTGCGCTGCCGCGCGACGAAGGCTTCGAAACCCTCGCCGGCTTCATGCTGGCGCACCTGCAGAAGATTCCCGGCGTGGGCGACAGCTTTGAACACCAGGGCCGCCGCTACAGCGTTGCGGCCATGGATGGACTGCGCGTGGTCAGCGTAACCATCGAAGGGACGCAACCGCAGTCCGCGGTGCAATCGTCCCCGGCAACGCCTCTGGCCCAAGGATGATGCCGCGCTACCTGCTCTCGCGCTCGCTGTACATGCTGCCGGTGGTCTGGCTGGTAGTGTCGGTGGTCTTCCTGCTGATTCACCTGGTGCCGGGCGACCCCATCCAGCAGATGCTGGGCGAAGGCGCGGCCGCCACCGACATCGCGGCGGCGCGTCATGCCTACGGGCTGGATGCTCCGCTGGGGCAACAGTACGTGAACTACTGGCGCGGTCTGGTGCACGGCGACATGGGACGCTCGCTGCGCCTCAATCAGAATGTCGGCCACGTGATCGCGCAGGCTTATCCTGCCACCATGGAACTCACGCTCGCAGCCTTGCTGGTCGCGCTCGCGCTGGCGATTCCCGCCGGAGTTCGTTCGGCGTTGCGCCGCAATCGTTGGGACGACCGGGTGCTCAGCTTTGTGTCGCTGCTGGGATTGTCATTCCCGAACTTCGCTCTGGGGCCGATCCTCATCTTGTTTTTCGCCATTGAATTGGGCTGGCTGCCGGTTTCAGGCTCGGGCTCGCTGGCCCATCTGGTGCTTCCTGCGATCACGATGGGTGGAGCATTGGCCGCCATCCTTACACGAATGATTCGCACGTCGATGCTGGAAGAGTTGGGACAGGATTACATCCGCACCGCGCGCGCCAAAGGTTTGCCTGAGCGCACCGTGGTTTATCGCCACGCCCTGCGCAATGCCATGATCCCGATTCTCACCGTCGTCGGATTGCAATTTGGAGCGCTGCTCGCCGGAGCCATCGTGACCGAGACGATTTTCTCGTGGCCGGGAATCGGGCGGCTCACCATCACGGCGATTTCCAACCGCGACTATTACCTGGTGCAAGGCTGCATCCTGATGATCGGGCTGACCTACGTGCTGGTGAACTTCCTCACCGACCTGCTGTACTCGGCGTTTAACCCAAGGATTCGACAGTAGGGGCGGTGTGGGGATCCGCACTGGAGAGTTTCAGGGGCTCCATGTGTCATCCTGAGCGCCGAAGGATCCCTATTGCTGCAAGAATCACAATGCGGCCGTCTCGCACGAGAACAAGTCTGCGTCAGGGGTGTGCTGCAGTCGGTGACGTCCAGCCGCGACTACCCGCGACTACCAAGGAGCTCCCACGAGCCATCCCCATTTAAGGAGGCGGGTCGTGCGCCAGACTACCAGCACTTGAAGCAGGATGAACCAGATGCTCTCAGGAAATCCGGCATGAACGGTGCCTGGCCGGACCCAGTTCAGCTCGCGCCGCGAGTAAAACGTCAGGACCGCATAGAGCGCGGGCATCACATAGTCAAGGAGATAGGGTGCTCCGTAGCGAAGATTCACGTAGGAAAAGAATCCCAAGCCGACGACCCCCAATAAGAGGCCTCCGATCCTACCTAACACTAGCGCCGCAAGGGTCACGCCTGCAGCTACCAGAAAGAACGGTACGTCGGAGTATGGAAACCCGTGAGCGATCCAGTATTCCGCCTCCATGCAAACCAACCCCACCAAGGTGGACAAAATAGTGGTAGGTATCTTCCGATTCAACGGAGCTTGGTAAGGGACACCAATACCCACCAGCGCACCCACAACACCCGGCAGATAGCGTACCCACAGATGTTCAGCCAACATTCAATGTGTAACCAGCACCTTCGATGCTGCTGGCTTCCACGCCGATTCCTACTAAACTAGTTTCGGTTGAAAAAAACTGTGACCGGAATCACATCGTGGACTTTTAATAAAGCCCCAACCTCTATCAGGCATTTATGGACGGCCTGAAGGCCGTCCCCTTCAAAGAGCCAGACTTAATCAGAGCCTCCTTAAGAAAGTTCTTAGGCCATGCAAGAAGAATCGGGACACTTCTAAAGTGGTAGGACTTTCGCTATCTTCTGCTTGACAGCCACTTCCGCTGTGCTATGCTTTTGCCACTGGTCCTTGTGATCAGATTTTGACTATGCATTTGCTGATCAATTCCCGAATGTTTATGGCCATGTGCGCCCCAGGTGGCGCCGTGCCTGCGTCGGGAGTGTGATCACGCACCTAACAATCTCCCTACACTGAGCGGCCGCCTGGGGCTTACACCGGCGGCGGTTTTGTTTTAAGCCCAACTTCGCTCAGACCATCGAAGGGAGATTCACCGTGCCTCACGGCAATTACGACATACCTACCATTGCAATCCATGGCGGACCGGGACCTGATCCCACCACTGGCGCCATTCTTCAGCCCATCTGCCAATCCACAACTTTCGTGCAGCAAGCGGTCGGCGTGCACAAGGGATTCACCTATTCGCGCGCGGCCAACCCGACCGTGGACGCGCTGGAGCGCGCCCTGGCGGCGCTCGAAGGCACGCCCGCCACGGTGTGCTTTGCCACCGGCATGGCAGCAATCACCACGCTGTTTCTGTCGCTACTCAAGTCCGGCGACCACGTGGTCATTTCTGAAGTGGTATATGGCGGCACGGTGCGCTTGTGCCAACAACTGCTCAGCGGACTCGGCATCGAGCACACGCTGGTGGATGCATCGCGCGCCGAACTGGTCGAGCAGGCCATCGGGCCGCGGACAAAGTTGATCCTCATTGAGACGCCGGGCAATCCGACGCTCAAGCTGTGCGACATTCCGGCGATTGCGGCCGTGGCTCGCCGGCACGGTGTGCGTCTCGCGGTGGACAACACTTTCCTGACGCCGGTGCTGCAACCCGTGTTCCAACTCGGTGCCGACATCAGCGTGCTCTCCACCACAAAGTACATCGAGGGCCATAACGCGACCGTAGGCGGTTCGCTGGCGACCCACGACGAACAACTGCTGGAGCGCTTCCGTTTGATTCGCAAAACTACAGGCTGCATTCAGTCGCCGCAAGATGCCTGGTTGACGCTGCGCGGGATCAAGACTTTGCCGGTGCGGCTCAAGCTGCATTCCGAGAACGCTGGCACGGTAGCTCGATGGCTGGAATCGCATCCCGCGGTTGAGCGCGTGCATTATCCCGGACTCGTCTCGTTTCCGCAGAGAGCGCTGGCGGAGCGCCAGCATGTGGCGCACGGGGGCATGCTTGCCTTCGAGATCACCGCCGGCGCCGAGGCCGCCGTGGAGCTAATGAACTCCGTGCGTCTCTGTTCGCTGGCCGAGAACCTCGGCGCGGTCGAAACGCTGATCACTCATCCGGCTTCCATGACGCACGGCGATGTGCCCGTAGCCACGCGCAAAGCGATTGGCATTACCGATGGGCTGATCCGGCTCTCGGTTGGCCTGGAATCGCCAGAAGACATCATTGCCGATCTTGAACAGGCCCTGGCAGTCGCAACCGAAAAAGCTGGGAGGACATCATGTGCCGTTACCCGATAACAGTTTTGAAGTTTGGCAGCTCGGTGCTGTGTTGCGAGGCCGATCTTTCCAAGGCCGTACAGGAAATTTATCGCTGGACGCGCGACGGGCACCGGGTTGTCGCAGTCGTTTCGGCAATCGGATCGACTACCGATGCCCTGCTGTCGCGCGCGAGTACGTACGGCCCCAATCTGAGTGACGAAGCCGTGGCAACGCTGGTCGCAACCGGCGAAGCTACTTCAGCGGCTTTGCTGACGCTGGCGCTCGAACGCGCTGGATTATATTCCGTGGTTGTGGATGAAGTCCGGCTTGGCCTGCGCACCCGCGGCCCGGTATTGAACGCAGAGCCTTGCGGCATCGACGTTCCGCGTGTGCTCAGCATTTTGGAAAATGCGTCGGTGGCCGTGGTGCCTGGATTCGTCGGACGCCAGGAGGATGGCACCCTTTCTCTCCTCGGCCGTGGCGGCTCCGATCTGACTGCCGTCTTCGTTGCGCATCACCTAGGGGCCGAGCGCTGCCGGCTGGTTAAAGATGTGAATGGCATCTTCGAACACGATCCCGCCGACAAGGTCAATGTCCCCCGGCGCTATAGCACGGTCGGCTGGGCGCAGGCGGTGCGCGTCGGCAATGGCGTGGTGCAGCCCAGGGCGATCGAGTTTGCCGAGCAGCACGGGCTCACCATTGAAGTGGCAACCCTGAATTCCGATTCGCCTACTCTCATCTGCGGCCTTCCTATTTCGTTTGCCGACCAGTTCCCCTCGGCGACGCCGTTGCGCGTCGGACTGCTTGGGGCCGGCACCGTCGGGCTGGGCGTCTATCGCACCCTGGCCGCTCATCCCGAGACCTTCGACATCACCCGCATCGCGGTTCGCCACCTGCAGCGGGAAGACGGCATTCCCCCGGCGTTGCTCACTCACGATCCCTGGGAGGTCGTCGGTTCCGACTGTGACGTGATCATCGAGTTGATCGGCGGTCTGTCGCCGGCGAAGGAATTGATTGAGGCGGCGCTGAAGTCGGGCAAACACGTCATTACCGCAAACAAACTGGTGGTAAGCCGCCACGGCAAACAGCTTCGCCGCATCGCTGAGTTCGCCGGCGTGCAGTTGTTGTACTCGGCGGCCGTCGGCGGCGGCGTGCCGATGCTGGAGCAAGTGGGCCGCATCGCCCAGACCAGCGGCATCCGCACCCTGCACGGCGTAGTGAATGGCACCACTAATTTCATCCTCGACCGGCTTGCGGAGGGCCTGAGCCGTGAAGATGCGCTGGGTGAAGCACAGCGGCTGGGTTTCGCCGAGCAGGACCCAACATCCGACCTCGATGGCAGCGATGCCGCGCACAAACTGGCGCTGCTGGCACAGACCGCTTTCGGCGCCTGGCTGAATCCGGCAGACATCGAGCGTACTGGCATAGAGCACTTCGATCGCGACGCTGTTCAAGATGCCGCGCGGTCGGGGCACTCCGTTCGCCTGGTCGCGTCGTTGAGTCAGGATAAGTTCGGGTTGAGGGCTCGCATCGCTCCGCAACTCTTCGAGCACACTCATGCCTTTGCGCAAACCATCAACGAAGAGAACTGTCTCGAAATCGAATCGCAGAGCGGCGACGTAGTGCAGGTGCGCGGCAAAGGCGCTGGACGCTGGCCCACGGCGGTGTCGGTCATGGCCGATGTGTGCGACATCTACCGCGCCCAACAACTGGGTGTTGCCGATGAACTTTTGGTCACCGGGAGGGCCTCATGAAATTCGCCAGCCGACTGCTTACTTTCGACGCCTGTCCGGAAGATCCGTTCCGGCCAATCGCCACGCCGATCTACCAGACCGCAACCTTCGAGCAGGAAGAGGCGAACGGCTTCGGCCGCTACGATTACTCGCGCAGCGGAAATCCAACCCGCACGGTGCTGGAGGACCATCTGGCGCGCTTGGAGAATGCCGACCGGGCCTTCTGTTTCTCCAGCGGGTTGGCAGCGATCAGCGCGGTCGCGCGATTGCTGTCGGTGGGCGACGAGATTCTTGCCGGAGATGATTTGTACGGCGGGACCTACCGGCTATTTTCCAGGATACTCGACCGCACGGGCGTGACCGTGCGTTATGCCGACGCGTGCGACATCGAGAGGTTTGCAGCGCAGATCACTCCCCGAACGCGGCTGCTTTACATCGAGACTCCAACCAACCCGCTGCTGCGGATCGTGGACATCCGGAAGCTGGCTGACCTGGCTCACCAGCACGACGCGCTGTTGTGCGTGGATAGCAGCGCGATGTCGCCGTACTTGCAGAATCCGCTCGAGCTGGGGGCCGACATCGTCGTGCACTCGGCGACCAAGTATCTCTGCGGCCACAGCGACGTCACTGCGGGCGTGGTTGCAGTGAAGCGGCCCGAACTGGCGGAGCAAATCTATTTCATTCAGAACGGCGAAGGTTCCGCGCTCGGGCCCTTCGACTGTTACCTGCTGCTGCGAGGCGTGAAGACACTGAAGCTGCGCCTCGACTGCCAACAGGCGAATGCGCTCAAGGTGGCGAACTTCCTGTGCACGCATCCTGCGGTGCAGCGGGTGCATTACCCTGGGCTGGCCAGCCATCCCGGTCACGATATGCATGTGAAGCAGGCGCGCGGAGCGGGGGCGGTCATCAGCTTTGAGACGGGCTCGTTCGAAGTGTCGAAGCAAGTGGTGGAGGCGACGCAGTTGTTCCGCATCAGCGTGAGCTTCGGCAGCGTGAACTCCTCGATCAGCCTGCCGGGGTGCATGTCACACGCGAGCATTCCGGCGAAGGTCCGTCAGGCGCGCTCGCTGGCGACGGACCTGGTCCGGCTGTCGGTGGGAATCGAAGATGTGGACGACCTTATCGCTGACCTGGATCGGGCGTTCGAACGCGCCGCGTGCGCAGTTGCCGCCGCGAACCGCGCCGCGGAGGTGCGCGAGCCGCAAGTTGTGTAGAGCCAGCGATTAAACATCGCAACCGAAGGTGGCCATTGACGGACGAAAGCCCGTATTGATGAATTGTCATTGCGAGCGCCCGATTTTGGCGGGGTCCCCAGCGCGCGTCGCCTTTACGCGCGTTGGGGTGGTTTGGCGCGAGGAATCTGCTTTTGATGACCCCCCAGTTGCATACAACCCCCCGAACACGATATTGTCTCCGCGCACACTTTGGAGGGGCAACGCGATGCGATTGAACCGGGCCGCCGTGGTTACGGCAGGCATTGCGGATTGGATCCTCGGAGCGGTGTGGTTCACCTGCTTCCGCGCGCCGTGGCAGGCGGGCACACGCATCCCGCCGGAGGAGTTGAAGGCGTACATGGCCCATCCCAACTTCTGGCCCTATATCATCTCACTGGTGTGCAGCATCTTGATCGCCTGTGTCATCGCCCGGGTGCTCAGCGGCTGCCAATCCCACAATCTGGTAAGCGGAGTCGGCGTTGGTCTCCTGATCGGCTTGGCCGCCGCATTTGCCATGATCACGGAAATGATCTTTGAAATTCGCCCGATCCAGTTCATCATGATCTCTGCCGCCTACCCGCTGCTGGGCTGCATTTTGATGGGGTTCATCATAGGCGTGTGGAAACCAAAGGCGAAGACCGAACTGAGTTCGGCGCCGGCGTCACCATGAAGATCGCGGGAAAAGTCGTTCCCGGTTACCTGAAGGCGCTGAGCGGCTTGGGCCAACTACCTGGGCCCAATGGCGAGCGTTCCGTCGAGTTGTTTCGCCACGGCACGCTTACGGTGAAGCTGTACGCGCCGCGCACCGCCGATCATCAGCACCCTCACACGCGCGACGAGATTTACGTGATCGCTACCGGCACCGGACGCTTTGAACGGGAAAGCAAAGAAGTAAGCGTCGGTCCGGGAGACGTTCTGTTCGTCGCCGCCGGCGAGCAACATCGCTTCGTGGAGTTCACCGACGACTTCGCGACCTGGGTATTTTTCTACGGCCCGGAGGGCGGCGAAGCGGTCCGCGAGAAAAGCTGAGCCCCGCGCGACCCCCTTGGTTCCTCCCGCCTGGCCAGTTGCGGAAAATGTCGCAGAAGGTCTAGATTGTTGGGCAAGCAGTGGGGTGGGTCTTGTTCAGCCTCAGTTTCATCCTCATCATCGCCGGCCTGGCTTTCGGCGGCGCCACCACGCTCATCGGATTTGGCGGCCTGCTGGGCGCTTGGTTTCACCGCGCCTTGGGTACTCCCTTGCCTCTGCCGACCATTCACAACCCCTTCGAGCGGCGCCTGTATATCTATGTGGGGACCGGGGGATTCGTGGTGTGGGTCAGCGCCTTCTTATGTAGCCTGAAGATTGCGCCGTGATTGGCGAACTCTCGCGCAGGCTCGCGCTCAAGCCTCTCCCTCCGCGGCCAGCACTTCATCGGCGACAGCGGCAGCTTCCACCGCCGGCTTCACGTCGTGGACCCGCACGATGTGGGCGCCGCGCAAGATGCTGGCGACCATGGCAGCCAGCGATCCATAAAGCCGCTCCGCGGGTGGCGCGTCCTTGCCCGCCCGCTTGCCCACGGTGCGCCCCACAAACGATTTCCGCGAGGTCCCCGCCAGCAGCGGAAATCCAAAGCGGTGCAAGCGATCGAAGTGCGCCAACAGCGGATAGTTCTCCTCGAAATTCTTGCCGAAGCCGAAGCCGGGATCGAGCGCGATGCGCGGCCGCTGCACCCCGCTATGCAGGGCAACCAGCAGCAGGTTGGCGAGGTCATGCTCCACCAGAGCGGTGATGTCGGGATCGCGCGGAAGATTGCGCCACTCCTCCGGCTGGCCGCGGGTGTGCATCAGCACCACCCCGCATTGCAAATCGGCGCACGTCCGCGCCATCTCCGGGTCCCACTGAAAGGCGCTGACATCGTTGACGATCTCCGCGCCTGCGCCCACGGTCGCGCGCGCCACCCCTGATTTGTAGGTGTCCACCGAGATGACGGTTTCCGGCCGCGCTTGCAGGATGCCCTGCAACACCGGCATCACCCGGCGCAGTTCTTCTTCCTCGGTGACCACCGGCCTGGGCTTTGACTGTGAGGTGGCGCTGGCCTCATCGCCGGCAAGGCGCGCTCCCGGATGAGTCGATTCGCCACCCAGGTCCAGCATGTCGGCGCCCTCGTCCAGCATGTGCAGCGCGTGTTGCACCGCGCGTTCCGGCTGCAGAAACTCGCCTCCGTCAGAGAACGAATCCGGGGTAACGTTCAGCACTCCCATGATGAGAGTTCGCTGGCCCAACTCCAGCGTGCGGGACCGTAGCTGCCAACCAAACTGAGGGCGCATGAAACGATTGTAATGGCCGCGAAGGTGCAGCATGCCTGCCACTAGAATGAAATATGGCAACCTTGCGTGCCAGTGCTAGAATTTGAGCAGTAGTCCCATGTACCGGGTCCGCCATCTCGCTTCCTTAGCCCTGCTTTTCGCGCTGCTTCTCCCCGCTTTTGCCGCTACCAACAACAACCTCGGCAAAAAGCCGAGTGAGGAGAAAAAGCTCGCTGCCGAGATCGGCAAGATCCTCAGCGATCCCGAAGCGGCGCGCGGATTTTGGGGCATTTACGCGGTGTCCATGGACACCGGCAAGCCTCTGTATGCCCTCAACCAGGGCAAACTTTTTACCCCCGCGTCCAACACCAAGCTGTTCACCACGGCGGCTGTCTTTGGGCTGATCGGCCCCGACTATCGCTTCAAGACCACGGTAGAAACCAAGGGCACGCTCGACAAATACGGCCGGCTCAACTCCGATCTGGTGCTGGTAGGACGCGGCGATCCCAACCTCTCGGGACGAACCCTTCCCTACAACCTGCACACCGAACGCAAGACGCCGCCCATCCAGGTGTTGCAGAATCTCGCCGACCAGCTTGTTCAGCAGGGTTTGAAATACATTGACGGCGACGTGGTGGCCGACGATTCGTACTTCGTCTTCGAGCGCTACGGCGAGGGTTGGTCGCAGGACGATCTGGCGCGGGAATGGGGCGCACCGGTTTCGGCGCTGACCATCAATGACAATGTCATCTTCGTGAACATCATGCCGGCCGACCGTCCCGGCGAGCGCGCCTTTCTTAACATCACCCCTTTCCCCGAGTACTACAAAATCGACAACCGGGTAATGACCACGCCGCAAGGGACCGGACCGCGCACCGTGTCCATCAATCGCGAACCCGGCTCCAACCAGCTCACTTTCTGGGGCAATATCCCGCAGGATGACCCCGGCTTCGGAGAAGCCCTGGCCATCGAGGACCCCGCCGATTTCGCGGCGCGGCTCTTCCGCGAACTGTTGGAGGAGCGGGGCGTCGCCATCTACGGACGCGCGCGCACCCACCACACCGAACTTGCGTCCACCCAGACCTTCAGCGTCACCTCAATGGCTTCCGGCGGCGGCGACACCACTCGACCGCCCAATCCCGCGCCCCTGGTGCTGGCCAGCTATCAGTCGCAGCCCATCGCGCAAGATCTGCGGGTCATCAACAAGGTGAGCCAGAACCTGCACGCCGAGCTGATGCTGCGCTTGCTGGGTAAGGAGAAGGGCACGTCGGGATCGATTCAGGGCGGGCTGGAGGTTGTGCGCGGCTTTCTGGTTCGCGCCGGCATCAAGCCGGAGCAGTTCGTCTTTCTCGACGGCTCGGGACTGTCACGCGAGAACCTGGTCACTCCCGACGCGGTGGTTGCCATCCTGCTTTACTGTCACAAGCAACCCTGGGGCCAGCTTTACGAAGATACTCTGCCCGTCGCCGGGGTGGATGGCTCGCTGGCGGAACGTTTTCGCACCACGCCGGTGATGGGGCTGGTGCACGGCAAAACCGGGTCGCTGGCGCACGTGTTCTCGCTGGCGGGCTACGCCACCACCCAGCGCGGAGAACACCTCGCCTTTTCCATCATGACCAACAACAACACCATGCCCGCCAAGAAAGTGCTCGACACCATTGACCAGATCGTGGAGAAGATGGTCGAAGACAAGAAATAAATTCCTCCCTAAGGCATTAGTTCGGGACGGTCGCGACTGATGAAAGTATCCACAAGAATCATGTTCTCTGCTTGCAGAGAAGGCCTGGGCGATCTCTATCATCCGCCTCAAGCGAATATTGCAGCACTCGACGTGCTGCGCAGCGCCGCCATCCTGCTGGTATTCACTGGACACTATGCCGGTCAGTTTCAAGCTGCCCCTGTGATACCGAACTTCCGGCTATTCCGATGGGGCTGGACCGGCGTCGATCTGTTCTTCGTCTTGAGTGGACTATTAATCGGATCGCAGCTATGGAAAGAACTGGATCGCACTGGCCGCATCCGCATCGGGCATTTTCTGCTGCGTCGCGGGCTTCGTATCTGGCCGCTATATTTCAGTTTTGTAATATTTATCGCGGCTACATTGTATTTCGGAGGGAGCAGCGTCGCGAATATCTGGCCCGATGGTTTCTTTCTATCGAACCTCTTTCAAGGCAACCTGCCGGGTGGTTGGTCCTTATCAACGGAAGAACAGTTTTACATTATCGCCCCCACACTGCTCTCGCTATTTGCACTCAAGCTATTGCCCCGTCGCATGTGGGTCGTTCCCTGTGTAGCCATAGCGGCCTTGGTCTTGGCTCGCACCTGGGTGATCGCCCACTCCTATCTGCTTGAAATCGACTTGCGCGGGGAATTGTACTTCCCGATCTATACCCATGCCGACGGTCTTGCAGTTGGAGTCTTGCTGGCCTGGCTGTCAGTCTTTCATAAGCCCTGGCTTCGCTCGAAAAAATTCGCCGCAGTGGCTGCTGGAGCGATGCTTGCTTGTGGTTTCGTACTCTACGGCATTAATTCTCTATTGATGAATTTCACAGCGCTCGGCCTTATTTACGGCTCATTGGAACTATATGGGATTTCTGCTCTCCCGCTACCGGGTATTCTCCGCTGGAGGGCCTTCTACCTGGTGAGCCGCCTCTCGTTCGGCCTCTACCTGAACCACCTCTTCATGCTAGACCTCATGCACCATTGGTTTTCAGGCTGGTCGAGCCGCGGCATCTTTGGCTCATGGGCTGTCTATTTCATATGTCTAGCTGCTAGTCTGTTTGTGGCTGCCATCACCTTTCTTCTGATTGAGTGGCCATTCCTGCGCATTCGGGCTCGCTGGGTAGATCATTACAGGCTTGCCGCAAGTCCGTCTCCAGAACCCGAGACCCCGAAAAGTTTGACGGCAGGCAGCGCAGTCTAAGCTGCCGCCGGAACAGCCCCTTTTCGGCATTAGCGTTCGGCTGGTTCCGGACCCTGAGTCTGCTGCCAGGCGTGTTGCATAGCGCGGCCAAAGCGTGAAGCAATTTATGCAATGGGATACCTACAATCGTGTACAACAGTATCTTGCAGTCATCTCGACCTGCTAACAGAGGGAGCACGCACCGCCATGATGGAACGTCTCAAGGAGAGTTTTGGGGGAGCACTGGGATTCAGAGTTGTCGGCAAGCTGACGGCCGACGATATCAAGGCGTTTGAGCCGCAAATCGAAATCCTGATTGCCCAGCGCAAGCACAAGCCCATCGGCATCCTCGCTGACCTGGCGCAGATGCATGGCGCCGACTGGGGAGCGCGTTGGGAGGAGATGCGGTTTCTGCAGAAACACACCGGCCACATCGCGCGCATGGCGGTGGTGGGCGCCGATAAGTGGGAAGAGATTGTGGCGATCGTTACCGCGGGCGTAGCTATTCTTGAGGCCGAGACGCGCTACTTTGATAGTTCCGAAATCCTGCACGCCTGGGAGTGGGTCCGCACCGCCAAGCACGCCGAGGACGTTCCCGTCCGCCAGATTTCGCCTGGAACAGGTATCTGGAAGGATTACCATCCGGAGTGGATGGACATCGGCACGTAGCCTCTTCACCCTCACAAGACAAAGCTCTCGGCCGCGCTTATCATTAGGGTTGGCACGCGCTCGCGCCGCATCCCGCCGGGGCGCAGGGCATCTACTAAAACTGCACTGCCAACACCTGAGAGGACGCACTTATGGCTACCACAACCACTCCCGCCCGGGAAGGAACTCGCATTTCCGCTACCATCAATAACGCCCAGATTCCCGCCACCTTCCAGAACGAACCCTCGGTTGATTTCAGCAATCCGGAGAACGCGCGCCGCATGAAGGCCGCCATCGCGAAAGTCCGCAACGAGCTGGGCCGCGAGTACGACCTGGTCATCGGCGGCCGCCATCTGAAGACCGCCGAGAAGACGCAATCGCTCAATCCCGCCAAGCCGTCGGAGATTGTCGGCATTCATCAGGCGGCGGGCGCCAGCGAAGTTGGACCCGCAATGCAGGCCGCGCTAAAGGCCTTTGAGACCTGGAAATTCGCCTCCATCGAGGAGCGCACCAACCTGCTGTTCCGGGTGAGCGTGCTGCTGCGCGAGCGCAAGTTCGAGCTGATGGCGTGGATGATCTTTGAGGTCGGCAAGAACTGGGCCGAGGCCGACGGCGACATCGCCGAGTTGATCGACTTCTGCGATTTCTACGCCCTGGAAGCGCTGCGTCTCTCCAAGGCCGAGCCGCCGGTACAGTTGCCGGGCGAGCGCGACCACCTGCGTTACATCCCGCTGGGCGTGGGCGTGGTGATTCCGCCGTGGAATTTTCCCGGCGCCATCATGGGCGGCATGACCCTGGCCTCTGTCGTCAGTGGCAACACGGTCATCCTGAAGCCCTCGAGCGATTCGCCCACCATCGCCGCAAAATTCTTCGAGATCCTGGAAGAAGCCGGCCTGCCTGACGGCGTGGTCAACTTCTGTCCCGGCCATGGCAACAGCTTCGGCAATGCCATCGTCGAGCATCCCAAGACGCGCTACATCGCCTTCACCGGATCGAAGGAAGTGGGACTGCACATCAACCAGCGCGCCGCGGTGCAGCAGCCCGGCCAGATTTGGATCAAGCGCACCATCCTGGAGATGGGCGGCAAGGACTCCATCGTGGTGGATACCGACGCCGATCTCGATGCCGCGGTGGAGGGCGTGGCCTCCTCGGCATTTGGATTCAGCGGGCAGAAGTGCTCGGCGTGCTCGCGTGCCATCGTCGATGAGCGCGTGTACGACAAATTCTTGCAACGCCTGAAAGAGCGCGTAGAAAAGATCACGGTTGGCGACCCCACGCAGAACCCGGGGATGGGCCCGGTGGTCAACGAGAAATCGATGAAGTCGATTCTGGGCTATATCGAGAAGGGCATCGCGGAAGGCGGACGCCTGATTACCGGCGGCGCGCGCGCCACCGAAGCCGGCGATGGCTTCTTCATCCAGCCCACCGTGATTGCCGATGTCGGTCCCATGGCGACGATTTCGCAGCAGGAAATCTTCGGCCCGGTGCTGGCGGTGATCAAGTCGCGCGGCTTTGAACATGGGCTCGAAATCGCCAACAACACCGAGTTCGGACTGACCGGCGCGGTCTATACCACCTCGGAAGACAAGATCGAGGCGGCCAAGGAGCAGTTCCACGTCGGCAACCTGTACATCAATCGCAAATGCACGGGAGCCATGGTGGGCGCGCATCCCTTCGGCGGCTTCAATATGTCGGGCACGGACTCGAAGGCCGGAGGGCCGGACTATTTGTTGCTGTTCACCCAGGCGAAGGCGATTGGGGAGAAGATCAGAAGGTAGTGGTTAGTGGCTAATGGCTAGTGGTTAGTGGCCGGGGAGAAATCTCCGGCCCGTTTTGTTTTGGCGGTGCGCCGGTCTCATTCTGGCCGGATGCCGATGGCCGCCATCATGCGTCCGGTTTTGCCGAACGCGGCGCGGTGCGAGAAGAAGCGCGCAGTGTCGCACGCGGTGCATCCATCGACGATGCTGATGTGTTCTGCGCGCAACCCGGCGTCCGCGAGCTGACGACGGTTGGCCTCGACCAGATCAAGATGCAGTTCGGGACCAAGATCGCTGTGACCGGGAGCCCGCGCTGTCAGAAACAACATGGGATAGCGAACGTGAATGGCGTCAGCGTCGAAGATTTCTTCGAAGAGATCGCCGCTATAGGGGAATTGCGAATCGAACTCGGCGCGAACCTCGGGGCCAACCTGATAACAGCAGCGCCGGATGGACGGCCCGATAGCGGCGTGCAGATCGCGCGGCACGCTGCCAAACTGCCTTCGCATTTCGCCCACGCCCTTCTCCACGATGCGGGCGGCGGTCCCGCGCCAGCCCGCGTGGAATGCGCCAATCACGCGGCGCTTCACGTCCGCCACTAACACGGGAACGCAATCGGCAGTCTTGATGGCCAGCAGCAATCCGGGCGTGTCGGTGATGATGCCGTCCCCCGCCAGCGGCCCGCGCGGCGCCGCGCTCACGCGATGGACCACCGCCGAGTGCATCTGCTTCATTTGCGCCAGCGGCCAGGCGCCGCCGGAGTTTTCGCTCGCCGCGCCCAGCGCTTCGAGAAATAGCGCGCGGTTACGTGCGACGTTCTCTTTGCTGTCCGCCGCGGCGAAGCCGAGGTTCAAGCTTCGTCCGCCGTAGCAAGTCGAAACCCCGCCCCGCCGGGTGCTGAATCCATGCACCAGCCACGGCAGGGCCGCAAGGCTGGGCGCGCGCAGAATCTCAAGCGCGTTTCCAGTTGCAACCGCCGGTTGGTCGCGCTGAGATTTCGGGCGCGTGGAATGGGGATTGGGGGTGGGGCCTTCAGGCACCGCTCTATTCTAGAGCAGATTCGGATCTGTGGGCTGTTGGCAGAGCGGGCCTGAACAGTGTGTGTAACAACTCGTTTTGAGTTGGCACGATGGGTGATCGCGGAAAATCCAGCCCCGCAGGGGCGAAATTGATGTTAGCCCAGGGCGTACCGGGGTCCCCATCGCGCGCCGCTTTTGCGCGCGTTGGGGTGGTTAAGCCCTGGGTAAAGTGGAAAAATTAACGAGTCCCTTCAGGGACGGCACAGTCCTCACCCCCCTGAAAGCCCGCTCTAAATTCGGGGTCTCGGGTTCTGGAATTACAATCACTGCGGCGATGCTGCTCTACTACATCACGGACCGCAAAAGCATTGCAGGAACGGACGCGCAACAGCGCAGCCGAGTGCTGGCCAGGATCGGCAAGGCGGCGCGCGCCGGGGTTGACTACATTCAGCTTCGGGAGAAAGATCTGGCGGCGCGCGATCTGGAACGGCTGGCGCGCGAGGCGGTGCGAACGGTCCGAGAGCATTCCGCGACGGCAAAGCTGCTGATCAACGGGCGCGCCGACGTTGCGCTCGCGTCCGGTGCTGACGGCGTGCACCTTCCCGCCGGCGAGCTGGATGCCTCAGAGGTTCGCGCGCTGTGGATGCAAGCCAGCGATCGCGCGCCGGTGATTGCGGTGTCGGCCCACACCATCGCAGAGGTGCATGCCGCCGCGGCTGACGGAGCAAACTTCGCAGTGTTGGCGCCGATCTTCGAGAAGGCGCACACCGGCGTACAAGGGATCGGTATCGATGCGCTGCGCGCCGCGTGTGCGTCAACGCCGCCAGCAGAATCAGCGTCACATGGCTTTGCGATATTGGCGCTGGGCGGAGTCACCCTGGCCAACGCAGGCTCTTGTCTTGCAGCGGGCGCAGCCGGAGTCGCGGGGATTCGCCTGTTTCAGAACGGCGATGTCGCCGAGACGGTTCGCCGCCTGCGCAAGCTGGAACACACTCGTTTGTCATCCTGAGGTGAAAGGAAGGTTGAAAGAGCTCAACCGAATTCAAATATCAGGTGTCATGCTGAGCGAGCGTTCGCCGGGGTTAGCGAACGCGAGTCGAAGCACCCCTATAGTTAAGCCGACCTTCACGTTCGCCGCCTACTCTCGTTCCGCTTTGCGCGTCAGGGACTTCAGCACCATGTTAATCAACGCCAACACGATGGCTCCCCAAAAGGCCGGCCAGAAGCCGCGGACCACGAAAGCGGGCGCCAGCAGGCTCGAGGCAAACATCAGCATCAGCGCGTTGATGACCCACCAGAAGATTCCCAGGGTGAGGAAAGTCAGGGGCAAGGTAATGAGTTTCAAGAAGAACCCAAGCGTGGCATTTACCAGCCCGATGACCAGCGCAGCGATCAGCGCTGCCGCAAATCCGTGCACCTCAAATCCGGGCACCACCTTGGACACGATCAGCAGGCTGATGGCGCTCAACAACCAGTTCAGCAGCAAACGCATTACGTTCCTTTCAGAGCTCCGCTCCGTCGACAATCATTTACCACGGAGACACGGGGACACGGAGTTATTGGGTTTCTATCGACTTTTCTCCGTGATCTCAGTGCCTCCGTGGTTAATTTTCATTCCTATGGGTGGGCCTCAGGCTCCTGTGACACTCAGGAGATCGTCTTCTTCGCCAGGACCATGCTGATGGCTTTGGTGCACCAGCAAGTCCCTTTGGACGCAGGGAAATTCGCGGAAATTATACCGCGAGGGAGAGCGGCTCCGTCCCACGTGGGCAGGCGCGATGCGATAAGCTCATCGTAGAGGTTGTCGACCATGCCGGATGCGATCGGGCAATTCGCCAAAGCCAGGTACCTGAACCTGGAAAGCTTCCGCAAAACCGGCGTGGGAGTGCGCACCCCAGTATGGTTCGCGCGGGATTCGGGGTCCCCGTCGCGCCCCGATTTCTCGCCTGACGCAGGCTGCATCTTCTACGTTTATTCCACGCCGGACGCCGGCAAGGTGAAGCGGATTCGCAACAATTCCAAGGTGCGGGTTGCGCCTTGCAGCTTTCGCGGGAACCTTCGCGGAGCATGGGTGGATGCACGCGCCCGCATCTGCGAAGGCGCGGAAGCGGCACGCGGGCAGGACCTGCTGCGCCGCAAATATGGCTGGATGAAGATTGCCGGCGACTTCTTCAGCCGCCTGCGGGGCAGGACGCAGACGGTGATTGCGATTCACATGGACTGATCTGGCACCAAAGCTCGCATTGACCATTACGCCAGTCCCGCCTTGCGGGACGAAAGAGCTTAGCCCAGGGCGGAAGCCCTGGGTCAAGTGGGAAATAAAACCGAGTCCCTTTAGGGACGGCACATCCGGTTTTCGCGTGCAGTACAATCACCCGTGGAGACCAACCGGAAAGGGCTGTTGGAGGCTTGGAATGGGTATTTTGGCAGTAGCGGCGGATGAGAGAGTGGCGGACGTCTCGTTTGATCAGGACACGCTGAGGGTTCGCCTGAAGGATGGTCGAACCATCATGGTCCCGCTCGCCTGGTACCCGAGGCTCTTTCATGCCACCGCCGAGCAACGCCGCAATTGGAAGGTTGCCGGCGGCGGCTACGGTATCCACTGGCCAGAAATTGACGAAGACATCAGCACCGAAGGGTTGCTGCGTGGAGCGCCCGCTCCGCATGGCGACAAGAGCAGTTAAAGATTCCCGACTCCCGCCCTGTCCGCAACATCGGCGGACAAGGGTGGGCCACCCGGGCCGAAATTCACTGGTATGAGGCCCATGGGATCGGCGCAAAGGAATACAAGATTAAGCAAGTTTTGCAATGGGAGACATGAAACGCACGGAACCACAATTCGTTGTTTGTATTAGAAACAAGCAGTACCCTGCCTCCTTGGAGTTGCGGAAGTTATATCAAGTCCTCCCCGACCAAGCCGCTGCCCAGCATGGCCAGATCCGCGTGATTGACGAGTCGGGAGAGGATTACCTATACCCTGAGGAATATTTCATTGCCGTTGAGCTGCCCCAATCGGCGGAAAGAGCAGTCCGTCGAGCGACCACCCTCATAGCGGGCAGATAGTTTCCCACCTCCCACGGTCCTTTGGCTGCCTAGGCTCGATATAGCTCGCCACGACCTGAGAATTGCATTGTCGAAGTCACGCTCGGCATCGACCGCTTCTGCATCATCGGCGCCGCGAAATTATTGCAGAAAAACTTTTTGCTTTAGGTCTCGCCCGGCTTGCATCACCTTGTCCGGCGTGCCAAGGTCGCGCCAATAATATTCGTCGGCGACGACATACTGTGCCACACACTTTCGCGTCAAGTACAATTCAAGCACAACATCGGTCCCGTTAAAAAGGCGCTGCCTGGAAAGACTCGGCTGGAGCCCCGATAGGCTGCGGCATAGCCCGAACCAGGGTGGACGATTGACCGGGCACGCCGATCTTAGCGGGGGTCCTATCGTGCAGATCCAGGAGCAGAATTCTGCTGTCGGAGTGATAGGTCTCGCCCGACGCAGTTTGCGCCTGGAAAACTGGATCCGCGGAATGCAAATATTCCTTCCGGCTCACCGACAAGGCATTTGTCAGATCGGTTCCGACGAAATCACGCTCGGTATCGACCGCGGGATCGATCCGGTGGTTGATCAAACGTCCTCGCTTGGCGATTTCAATGGCAACATCGTGCGTGGCGGCAGCCGCCCAGATGGGCATCCCGTCAATCGTGTAATCGGTTTTCCAGATGCGAAGATGATGCCGTCGCGACATCACTGCACCAGGATCGGGCAAGGCATACGAATAGTCCTGCACCCTTCCGAACAGGTAAAACCTGGCCATCGGCAACTGCGCGTCGCTGGTCCGATGCCGCAACAAGTGCCAAACGAATACCGGTTTCCAGTTGTCAGTTTTGACCCAACCAGCGCGCTCGAACGCTTGCTGCAGGTCTTCCTGTTGGCCGACAAAAACCAGGTTCAGCATGTCGCCCTCGCGGCCCTCACCACTGAAGACCCGGGGCGGCAGATAATCCATCATCTCGCCCAGTTCGGAGGAATTTTCTTGCGAACCCGGTAACCCTGCCGATAGAAGCGAGGCAGCGCCGTCGATTTGCGCAGTGATCTCTGTACTCTTCACCACGGTGCTGTCATGGCCACGGGTGAGCAGAAAAACTGGCGCAGCGGGCAGGAAGATGAAGCCGGTGGCGATCATACCTGCGGCCATCAGCTTGGTACGGGAGCGGCCTTTCACGTTCATGCGGGCACGCAACCCGACTTGATCGCCGTTTATCAGTTCTACGGAATCGAGTTTCAGGGCCACCTTGCCTCCGATTCCCAGCAACCGCCTGCCCTTAACTCCAGTGACGGAGCCGTGGGCGATGGTTCCCGCGGGAATAACCGTGAAACCGGCGACGTTTACATCTCGCACTACGACAAAATTTAGCTTGTCGCCAACCCGGGCGCGGGCAGAGGAAACGCTTTCGGCAAGTCGAAGCTTGATGGGGGTTCCATCGGGAACGGTCAATCTGGCAGGAATCGCACTTCTCTCCTGGGCCGAAACCCAAGGCATAAGAAACATCGAGAGCAGGATATAAGCAGGTATTTTGCGGAGATACGCGCTGGACAATGGACGCCGCCTTTGCTGGAGGTCTAGCCTCTCACCCGCGACGGCCAAAGATGTCTTAGCGCAACGGCGTGATGGATTAGGGGATTCTACCGCAGCTGGAATGTCTCCTGTATGGTCAAAATCGCACACTGCGGAGATGTCATTGTGGCTTCATCCAAGAAATGGTGCGGGCGATGATTCCTTCTGAACCATTGGTGCAGTGAGCTTATTGCGGAAGGCCCCTTTGTTTTAGGTCCTGAGCGGCTTGCATCACCTTCTCCGGCGTGCCGAGATCGCGCCAATAATATTCGTCGGCCCGAAAGGCGAGGATCCTTTCTTCCCGGCCAGCCAGGCGCAGATAGCAGTCGATGATGGAGAACGCGCCCTCTTCCGTCATTTTCCCCAATAGACGAGGAGAAATTACGTGCACGCCGCAAAACGCCAGCGCCTGCATCTGTTCTGAAGGGCGGACCATTTTAGTTTCGCCATCGCCCCCGGACCGCCGGCCGCAAAGTTGGAGCTGCTCGTCGAACAGCAGGTAGCGAGAGCTGTCGCGCGATAGCACCGCCAGCGTGGCGAGGGCGCGATTTTCAAGGTGAAACTGCGCCATGCGTCCCAGATCGATGGTGCTGATGACATCGACATTGTGCACCAGGAACGGCTCTTCCAGGTCGCTGGGATCCTCCAGAAAAAAATGCGCGGTCTTTTTCAGGCCGCCACCGGTGTCGAGCAAGACCTGCTCGTGCGAGATTTCAATCCTCATGCCGAAGTTGTCGTTCGATTTCAGATACTCGGCGATCATGCCGGCAAAGTGATGCGCATTGACAATCACGTCGCGAATCCCAAAGGCGCGCAAGCGGGCCAGCGCGATCTCCAGCATGGTGCGCCCAGCGACTTCCACCAGCGCCTTGGGGCGATCGTCGGTGAGTGGGCGCAATCGCGTCCCCAGGCCGGCCGCCAAAATCATCGCTTTCATTCGCCCTGGTTCTCCAATTCACGATGCTGCACCATAACCTCCACCCCTTCCCTGCCTCGCAAATGTTTGGCCAACTGTTCCGCCAGATACACCGACCGATGCTGGCCGCCGGTGCAGCCAAACGCCGCCGTCAAGCTCTTGAAGCCACGCCGTTGATAATCGCTCACGCTGGCATCCACCAGCGCCGTCGCGCCAGCCAGAAATTGATGCACGCTCTCTTGCTGATTCAGGTAATCGGCCACGGGCCCGTCTTTGCCGGTGAGAGTTCGGAAGCGCTCTTCGCGTCCGGGGTTGGGAAGACTTCGCGCATCGAAAACGAAGCCGCCGCCGTGTCCGGTCTCGTCTTTCAGCGGACCGCAGTGGAATGAAAAACTGCAAATCCGCACCGTTATATTGCCGGTTCCGGGCGCCAGGCCCTGCAATTTGTCCGAGCCCAGAATGCTTGTGAACGCCTCCATCAGCGCCGGCAGCGCGATGGGCAGTTTGACATTATGAAGCAGCCAGCGCAGGTTCTTGAGCGCGTATGGCACGCTTTGCAGAAAGTGAGCTTTGCGCTCATAAAAGCCGCGAAAACCGTAAGCGCCCATCGCCTGCATGAGGCGAACGTACACGTAGGCGTAGTAATGCCGCATGAACACTTCGCGATCAAGCTCGATAAAGCCGGCAAGCCTGTCGAGATAATGATCGAGCAATTGCTGGCGCAGCTCCGGCGGCAAGTCGGCCTTGGCATCGAACAAGAGCGAAGCGATATCGTATTGCAGCGCGCCTCTGCGGCCCCCCTGGTAATCCAGGAAAAATGGATGGCCGGCGCGCAACATCACATTGCGCGATTGGAAATCGCGATAGAGAAAGTGATCGTGGGCGGCGCTAAGCAGGAATTTCGTCAGGCGGCCGAAATCGTCTTCGAGCGCCTGTTCGTTGAAGGGGATATTTGCGAGCCTGAGAAAATAGTACTTGAAATAATTCAAGTCCCAGGCGATGGACTGGCGATCGAAACTGGCGCGCGGATAGCACACCTTGTAATTCAAATCGCGGCCGGCTTCGATCTGGAAGCGCGGTAACACGTCCACAACCTTGCGATAGGCTTCCACCGCTTGCGGAGCAACCGCATCGCCCACGCGGTTCTTCGACAGAAACTCAAACAGCGTCGTGTCGCCCAGGTCTTCTTCCAGATAAGCGCCGTGGCTCAAATCTTCCGCATAGATTTCCGGCACTGGCAACCCGTGGCGGCGAAAATGCCGGGAAAACTCCAGGAACGCTACGTTTTCTTCGCGCACCTCGTAGCGCACGCCAATGGCGCTGAATTTTTCGCTGGCCAGCCGCACCATATGACGAGCCGAGCCGCCGAGTTGCCCGGGCAGCGGCTCCGCCTTCTTCACCGGTGCGTGGAAATGCTGCTCAAAAAGTTTTTTGAGAACTTCCATCAATATGATTTCCAGCGATTCATTCTAAACGGTTGGCAGCCGCAACCCACCAACGGCGCCTGCGGTCCGCGACTGGAGGACCATCCATAATCCCGCGCGCTGAGGGCGCGCAAAAGGATAGGCCTCCGCGAACGGCAAAATGCGGAGGCCTGGTTTTTGGCAAAAGTTGAGCGAGGCCGGTGCCTCGCACGATCGGTTACCGCTTTTTCTTCTTGGCGGCTTTCTTCGTGGCCTTTTTCTTGGTTGCCATTGGATAATCCTCCTTGTGTAACCTTCTCCCTCGAAGGCTCGATTTTTGGGGCCCCAAATGCCATACGCCCAAGATGTTGCATGAGCAGTATGTCTAACCCAAGATATTGCGGTTGCTCGAACGGAATGTCAACAAAAATATTGGGGGGGCTCTTGCGCGACTGGCACTTTCGTGATTTGCCGCTTGGTTGATTTGCCGCTTAACGATTTGCCGCTTGGTGATTTGCCTCCGACAAGTCTGGGGCAAAATGTCCCGTTGCCCGCGCCTGAGGTACACTCACTCACACATGCGTTCGGACCCCATCGAGCTCGAGGTCTTCAAGCATCTGTTTCACGCGGTCGCGGAAGAGATGGGCGCAGCGTTGCGTCGCACGGCGTTTTCGCCCAACATCAAGGAGCGTCGCGATTACTCCTGCGCGCTGTTTGACGCAGCCGGCAACGTGCTGGCCATGGGCGATCACATGCCCGTGCATCTGGGCTCGATGCCGATGTCGGTGCGCGCCGCCATTGCCGAGTTGCCGCTCGCGCCCGGCGACGTGGCCATGCTCAACGACCCCTTCCGCGGCGGCACACATCTGCCCGACATCACCGTCGTCGCTCCGGTGTTTGTGGGACGCGCCCAGCGCAACGCCGCTCCCGAATTCTTCGTCGCGGCCCGCGCGCATCACGCCGATGTTGGCGGGACCTACGCTGGCTCGATGGGCCCGTGTCGCGAGATCTACCAGGAAGGATTGCGCATTCCGCCGGTGAAGATCGTGCGCGCCGGAACACTCGATCGCGACATCCTGGCCCTGTTGCTCAACAATGTTCGCACTCCCGAAGAACGGGAAGGCGACCTCAGCGCGCAACTGGCGGCGTGTCACACCGGCAGCACGCGGCTGCGCGAACTTTGTGCGCGTTACGGCATCCCGCGCGTGCAGCGTGCCGCGCGAGCGCTGCTGGATTACTCCGAGAAAATGATGCGCGCATTTTTGGCGACAGCGCCTGCGGGAAGCTACGCCGCCGAGGACGTGCTCGATGACGATGGCGTCAGCGACGCGCCGGTGCGCATTGCCGTGCGCATCACGTTTCCGCGCACAACAAAAATCGCGGGCCGGAAGCCGCGACCCGTCATCATCGACTTCACCGGCAGCTCGCCCCAGGTGGAAGGCAGCATTAACGCCGTGGAAGCCATCACGTATTCCGCCTGCTTCTACGTTTTCCGCTGCCTGCTGCGCGAAGACGTTCCCGCGACCGCCGGATTGATGCGGCCGATTCAGTTGATCGCGCCCGAGGGAACCATCGTCAATGCGCGTCCACCCGCAGCGGTGGCGGGCGGCAATGTTGAGACCTCGCAGCGCATCGTTGACGTGCTGCTGCGCGCGCTGGCCCAGGCGCTGCCCCAGCACATCCCCGCCGCGTCGTCGGGGACCATGAACAATCTCACCATCGGCGGCATGGATGACCGCAGCGGGAAGGCCATTCCGTTCGCGTACTACGAAACCGTTGCCGGAGGCTCGGGCGCCAGTGCGGCCCATGACGGCGTCTCGGGCGTCCACACGCACATGACCAATTCGCTCAACACGCCCGCAGAAGCGCTGGAATACAGTTATCCGTTAAGGGTGATGAAGTATGCGCTGCGCGCGGGCAGTGGCGGGGCAGGAAAACATCGCGGCGGCGACGGCATTGTCAGAGAAATGGAAGTGCTCGCCGATGCAACCGTGACCCTGCTCGCCGACCGGCGCAAGTCTCGGCCGTACGGTCTCGCGGGCGGCGAGGACGGAGCGCCGGGAGGGACCGAGATACTTCGCGCTGATGGATCCGTCGATCTCATGCCCAGTAAGGGCAGCACGCGCCTGCGGCGCGGCGAACGCGTTCGCATCGAAACCCCCGGCGGCGGCGGCTGGGGTGCAGCCGAACACGACTGAGGGGTCAAGCGATAATGGGGGTGGGCTTCTTTAGGCGCTAAGCTCCATGACAACCGCTACACGCTGGTAGTCCACCTTGGGAATGAGCCGCCGGTTCCGTCGTGACACCTTAACCAGACCGTAGTGCTCCATCGTCTTCAGAGTGCGAGACAGATTGGGCTTCCTGCGTCCGGTCTGTTCTGCCAGTTCGGCAAGCGACTGCGGCGAATTGTTGCGAATGATCTCCAGCAGCTCGCGGTTTTTCGCGGAAAGTATCCGCGCCATGCTTTCCGTGGAGGTAAACCACACCTTGGGATCATGCGGTCCAGGCTTCAACTTTCCCTGAGCGATGGCCAAGGTCCGCTCTTTCATCTGCTGGTATGTGGCTATTCCCACTCTTAGCGTTGTCATGGCCTACTCCCTTTCAGCTTGAGCACTTCATCGACCGCTTCCCAGAAATCCGCAACCAGCTTTGCGGCATTCTCGTATGGGTAAGACTTGACCATGCCCAATCGATGCCGGTGATCGTAAGCACGGCCCGTGCCGCGCTGGCGCCGTTTTGCCCCCAGCGCAGGATGCGCGTTGTCGAAGCCGACCAGCCGTCGATTGCTGGAATCGTGCATGGTCAGCGAGTATTCGACTCCGTGAGGACGCTCCGGACTGGGAGTGATGCACTTCATCACAAACTTCACCCAGTATCCGGCAGTCTCATCGATGACGTAGATGTCTCCGTCAAGATCAAGCAGGTTCTCGAGTGTATGGTCCTGCTCGGGCCGCCGCGGTCCCACAACAGCATATTATCAGAAGGTGATAACTACGGAAAGTCGAAATTGAGAAGGCAAGCCTCAAGGTCGGCGTAATGACGAGGGACAATCTCCCGAGCGATCAGAGTTTGTCGACTCAAACCTCCGTCGCCTGACGGACGCGGTATTAACCGGCGGAAAGGAACTGAACTAGTCCAAGATCTCTGAGCACCTGAAGCTGTTGTCTGATCTTTGGTCTTACGTTGCGGTTAACCGGGTGTAGCGTAGCAAGCTGCTGCTCATGTGCGTACACGTCCTGGAGAGAAAAACGACTTCGCCCCAGGCTACGCACTACGTTTAGGACATCGAGAGTCCACCCCCTCTGCGCCACGGCTAGGTTTGAAAGAGGTACGGTTAAGCGATACTGGGCTCGCACGAGACGCGGAGGTGTAACTTTACTGCTCTTTATTAGAGCAATCCTGGCGTCGGGCGGTATGTTAGAGAGCAGTATGTTGCAGCCTACCCACCCTGCACGGCGAGCCGTTGCGGATAGGGGTGTGCGTTCTTCTAGCGATGAGCTAGAGCGTGTTTCAAAAACCTCGTTTTGCGACACCAGGGCTAAAGCCCTCTTTTTGGAGTCGCGATTTTCGCGGGCCTAGGGCATTTTCAGCGATAGTGTAGACTATTAGTGGCGATTTTCTGCTCCACCCGATGGCACGACCCTACGCGAATGATTTGCGGCGAAAGTTTTTGCAGGCGTATGAGCAGGGCAAAGGGACCCTGGGGGAGTTGGCGGAACAATTTGGGGTAAGCGAGGGCTGGGCCAAGAAGATCTCCGCCACCCGCACGCGCACGGGGCAGATCGAGCGGCCACCGTGGCGACGTGGCCCGGTGAGCCGGGTGACGGTGGCGGTGCAGGCGTGGCTGGGGGAGCAAATCCGCAAGCAACCGGATCTGACCCTGCGGGAATTGCAGGCGCAACTGCAAGCGGCCCAGGGGTTGCGATTGAGCATCGGGCGGCTGTGGCTGGCCCTACGGCAGATGGGACTGCCTCTTAAAAAAAGTCACTCCACGCCCAAGAGCAAGAAACGCCGGAAGCGCAGCAGCGCCGGCAAGCGTGGCAGGAAGCCATAAGGCAAATCGACCCGCAGCAACTGGTGTTTCTGGACGAGAGCGGGGCCAGCACGCAGATGACCCGCAATTACGGCCGCGCTCCGGGTGGAGAGCGAGTAGCGGAAGGCACGCCCCACAGCCACTGGCATACCGTAACCATGCTGGCGGCGCTCACCACCCGAGGTTTGCAGTCGCCCATGACCATCGAGTCGGCGACCGATGGCGATGTCTTCCTGGCCTATCTGGAGCAGGTGTTGTGCCCTCAGCTCCATCCCGGACAGGTAGTCATCATGGACAATCTGTCCGCACACAAAGTGGCCGGGGTGCAGCAACTCATCACCGCCACCGGAGCGCGCCTGATTTACCTGCCGCCCTATTCCCCTGACTTCAACCCGATTGAGCAAGCCTGGTCGAAGATCAAGCAGGGGCTGCGCTCGGCCAAAGCCCGCACCGCAGAAGCTCTGGAAAGCGCCATTGCAGAAGCCTTGGCAGCCATTACTGCCGACAACGCCTTAGCTTGGTTCTCTCATTGCGGGTATGGTCTACAATAACGCTGAAAACGCTCTAAAGGCCCGCGCTTCCACCCAGAGAGCTGCAGAACATTTGTGGAGTCGAGAACAGGCGCAGTGGCTGTAGTCTCCCGGTGGCTATGGCGGTGCTTTCGCTTCGCCGCCTCAATCCGGTTTGGCTTGGCTCTGTTTCCTGTTCCCGCTCATCGAACCGGACAGGCGGTTTTCCCGCATCCGGCTCTCGGAAAAGACTCACGTTTTCGCCCACGGAAGACTTGCCGTCCGTTTCGGTAAACAGACCAAACCAAACACGTCGTGGAGAGATGTTTCCGGAAAGCGCTTGACTGCCGGCCAGCTCTCCTTGTGTTTGCTGCATAACCACCGACGCAGCCTGTTGCGGGCATGTTGATCCACCGCCCGATAGGCTTTGCTGACTGGTCCCAGACAAAAGTAGTTTGCCCACCCCGTCATCATCCGGTTGAGCTTGGCTACCAGCGTCTTCGAATCCAGCAGGGTTCGATCTCGTCCGGTTTCGTCGCTGATGGCGCGACAGATGCGCTGCACCCGCTTCTTTGACGGTACCGTGCCCAGATAGGCTCGCCCCGTCTTGGTTGAGTAGCACCGCCCGAACGTGTACCCCAGAAAGTCGAACTTCTCTTCCGGCAGAGAGCAGACCCGCGTCTTAGTTTCGTTCACCGTCAGTTTCAGCTTCGACATTATGCTCCGCATCCTGATCAAAGCCTCTTCGGCTCCGCCACGACAGCAGATCACGAGATCATCGGCATAATTAACGATGTACGCTTTCAGACGCCCTTCGTGCCCCAGTATCTTCCACCCGAGCACGAACCGACGCATGTACAAATTGCTGAGCAAGGGACTGATCGGAGATCCCTGCGGAGTGCCCCGACCCTGGTCCCGATTGCGCGTGCTGCGACGCTTATTCCCACGCTCGTCGATTTCCTCGACGGGAGCTTCCAGCCACCTCTTGATCAGATGCAGCATGGCTCCGTCGACGACCCTTCGAGCCACCGACTTTAGAAGCTCGGAATGCGGAAGGCTATCGAAGTAGCCGCATAAATCCGCGTCAACGATTTGTCTATGGCCAGTGTTAATCAGCTTATGGACATGCCTCACGGCATCCAGTGCGCTGCGGCCCGGCCGATAGGCATACTGTTCCAGCGGCAGGTCGGCCTCGAAAATCGGCTCGAGCACCAGAACTGCTGCCGTCTGCACAACCCGATCGCGGATGGCAGGTATACCCAACGGCCTCTGCTTCCCGTCCGGCTTGGGTATATACACTCGCCGCACAGGTTTCGGTTGATAGCTTCGGCTTTTCAGCTCTTGCGCCAGTTCGTCCAGCCATCGTTTCACCCCGTACGCCTCGAGGTCCTCGAAAGTCTGGTCGTCGACTCCTGCTGCTCCGCCGTTGGCTTTGCAGCATTCATACGCGAAGGCCAGGACATCTTCTCGATACACCTTGTCGTACAGCGCGTAGAAACGAAAGTTGGGCGATTCCTTCGCTTTTGCGTGTAACACCGTCTGCAACTTCTGAACGCTTGGTGGAGTTGCTAGGCTCATCGCCAATCCCTCGGTCCTTTGTTGCTTCTTGCGTCTGCCTTTAACTGAGGCCCCTTCCCTCCACCGGAGTTACTCGGCTTCATCTGTACTACGGGCCTCTCCGTCACCCCATACGGCCCGGCCTGTCTCTCGCGAGTTGCCAGTTGATCCGTACTGCAATCACCGCTGGGGCTTCCCGTGTTGCGTCTGGTCTCCTGTACCTACATGCCGTCGCCAATACCTCGGCAGGGTCGATGGAATCTATTCGCTCGTGCTTCCCCATCGCCGTCGGCCTTCCCTGTATTCATGCCAGGTCGGCTCCTGCATTGAGCGTTTCGGGGCCTGCTCGGCGTTCACTTACGTTACGGCCTGTACGCTCGCCAAGTCGCCTTAGCGACCCTCTACGCCGAAGGCTTCAGCAGCTTCGTTACCTCCACCGCTACTTCGGTTGCTACCGGGCGGAGCGAACCAGTTCCCGGGCGGGATTTCCACCCGCTGAAGACCACCGCCTTTCCACGGCGCACTTGAAACAAGCTCTAGGCATTTGCGGACGGCCTGAAGGCCGTCCCCTTCAAAGAGCCAGACTTAATCAGAACCTCCCTAGCAGCTCTGCCGGGCCGAATGTTTTCTGGGCGCATTGTACCGCTTAGCTCCCAGGCCGTGACTCTGCGTAAAATACAAGGCCACCCGGACTTGGCGGTGGCGGTGAAACCGGCGCCAGACCGCCGGTGCCACTGTTGAACAACTTCAGTGACGAGAGAACTGCCGGAACGTAGTTTCTGGTTTCCTCAGGGAGCAATCTGAGGCGACTCAGGCTAAAGAAATTTTTTGTCTCGGTCCGGTCCAGCATTCGTTCGAGCGCTGACTCCCCGACGTTGTAAGCTGCCAGGGCCAACGGCCAGTTGCCAAACCGGGCGTAGAGATCCCGCAGATAGTGGGCCGCCGCCCGAGTGGACTTAACCACATCGATGCGTTCGTCTTGCTCCGCTGTAACCTTCAAGCCGTATCGTCGCGCGGTATCCGGCATGAGCTGCCAGATACCGCGGGCACCCTTAGGGGAGAGCGCGGCAGCGCGGCCGCCGCTTTCAACCAAAACAACGGCCGTGAGTTCTTCAGGAACTCCTTCTTCGCGAAGAATTGGGTCAAGAAGAGGCCGCAGAGCCTGAATGCGGGACAGGGACGGGTTTCTGGCTTGCCGATCCCGCAGTCCCGACGCGTCCGACACAAAAGCGTCCTTCGCCATATCGGGAGCGATTGCTTGTGCCTGCTGCCGCTGAGCAGTCGCCGCCAGGAGATCATCTGCGGCACTGCTCAGCGCGTTGTGATAGACGGCAAACGGGTCGCTTTCGTTGGGGGACTGAGCAATCGCTTGTTCTGATTGAGCCCAGCCCTGCCCGGAGGCGAGTACGAGCAGGGTGATCGCGAGCACAGCGATCCGTATAGGCTTTGCGTTATGCATGCACCCCCTCTTGCGCCGGAGCTGCCGGCAGCGGTGGCGGCCCTCCCTTTGTCAACCGCGGCTTGATCTCAAAGTTCCACTTCCAGATGGCGAAGACCGGCGGATAGACGATCAGTTCCATGAGAAAGGAAGTGACAATGCCGCCGATCATCGGAGCAGCAATGCGCTTCATGACGTCAGCACCGGAGCCGACCGACCACATGATGGGGAAGAGGCCGAACAACATGCAAGCTACAGTCATGACCTTGGGGCGCAGCCGCTTCACAGCGCCAAACACGATGGCTTCGCGGAGATCATCCCAACTGCGCATCCGACCCTTGTTGATGGCGTCGTGATACGCCAAATCCAGATACAGCAGCATGAATACCGCCGTCTCCGCATCCACGCCCATCAAGGCAATCAGACCCACCCACACGGCGATGCTCATGTTGTAGTTGAGCAGGTAAAGGAACCAGAGGGCGCCGATGGCCGAGAAAGGCACGGCCGACAAAATGATGAACGTCTTCACCGTGCTCTTGGTATTGAAGTACAGCAACAGAAAGACGATGAAGAGTGTGATGGGGAGCACAATCTTCAGGCGCTGCTTGACGCGCTCCATCGATTCGTACTGACCGCTCCAGACGAGCTGATAGCCGGCCGGCACGCTGATCTTCTCCGCAATGACTTTTTTGGCATCATGCACGTAGCTGCCGATATCCCGTCCCGACACATCGACGTACACGTAGCCGCTGAGGCGGCCGTTCTCGTCGCGAATCATGCCGGGGCCGTCGACCAGCTTGATGTCGGCCAACTGGGCGAGTGGAATCTGTTGGCCAGAAGGCGTGCCTACCAGGACCCGCTGCAAGGAATCCAGGTCACTGCGATAATCGCGCAGATAACGCACATTGACCGGGTAGCGTTCGCGGCCTTCCACGGTGGTGGTTACATTCTCGCCGCCGATGGCGGACATCAGCACGTCCTGCACATCGCCGATAGCAAGACCGTAACGCGCAATCTGGTCGCGCTTGAGATCGAAATCGACGAAATATCCGCCCGCCGTACGCTCGGCAAACACGCTCGTCGTACCCGGAATGTCCTTCAGGGCCGATTCGATCTGCACCCCCAGTTTCTGGATTTCATCCAGATTGGAGCCCAGTACCTTGATGCCCAGGGGCGTGCGCACGCCTGTGGTAAGCATGTCGATGCGGGCCTTGATCGGCATCGTCCAGGCGTTCGAAACGCCGGGCAGTTGAAGAGCTTCGTTCAAGCCGCCGGGGCCGTAGATCAATTCCTGGGTTGTCTGGTGGTCGGGCCAGACCCGCCGAAATATGTTTTGCAACCAGTTGGGCGCCCAACTGGAATACCAACGCGAACGCTTAGGCCATTGCATGTCCGGTTTCAGCACGATCACGGTTTCCATCATGGAGTACGGAGCCGGGTCGGTTGCGCTTTCGGCGCGACCCGCTTTCCCAAACACGCTCTCCACTTCCGGGAAGCTCTTAAGAATCTTGTCGGTTACCTGGAGCAGCCTGGAGGCCTCGGTTACCGACATACCCGGCAACGTGGTCGGCATGTAGAGCAACGTGCCTTCATCCAAAGGCGGCATGAATTCGGAGCCAAGCTTGAAGAAGATTGGCAAGGTCAGCGCCATGGCAATCACCGCCACCGCGATGGTCTTCCACTTGTGCTCCAGAACGAACTCCACGACAGGGTGATAAAGCTTCATCAGCGGCCGGCTGATCGGATGTTCGTCCTCGCTGTGGATCTTGCCCACAGCGACTGCGCTCACCAGCCGCGACAGCCATTTTGGCCGGAAGCCGAAGGGCTGCGTGCGCGCAAACAGCAAACCAACTGTCGCTGGCACTAAGGTAACGGCGAGTACGGCGGCAATCGCCATGGCGAAGTTCTTGGTGAATGCCAACGGCCGGAACAGCCGTCCTTCCTGGGCCTCAAGGGTGAACACCGGCAGAAAGGAAACCGCGATCACCAGCAACGCGAAGAAACTGGGGCCACCCACCTCCTTGATCGCGGAGAGCAGCACAGCGGAGCGGCTTCCCGGCCGGCCTTCCGCCTGCCAGTGCTCCAGCTTCTTATGAATCTGCTCCACGATCACGACGGAAGCGTCGATCATGGCGCCAATCGCCACCGCAATGCCACCGAGCGACATGATGTTGGCGGTCATGCCGGATAGCTGTATCGGAATGAATGCCAGAATCACGGTGATCGGAATCATCGTGATGGGGATCATCGCGCTGGGAAAGTGCCAGAGGAAGATCATGATCACCAGGCTGACGATGATTAGCTCCTCCAGCAACGTGTGCTTCAGGTTGTCCACCGAGCGGTCGATGAGTTCCGAGCGGTCATAGACCGGAACGATCTTTAGTCCCTTGGGCAGCGTAGGCTCGAGATCTGTAATCTTCGCCTTGACGCGCTCAATCACCTTTTCCGCGTTCTCGCCGAAGCGCATGATCACCACGCCGCCGACCGTTTCTCCCTCGCCGTTGAGTTCGGCCACGCCGCGGCGAATGTCGGGACCAAAGGTAACGGTCGCCACGTCTGACACCCGGACCGGGGTGCCAGTCTGCGGGTTGTACAGGATCACGATGTTGCGGACGTCGTCCAGAGAACGTATATAACCGCGGCCACGGACCATATATTCACGACCGCTGTACTCGATCAGACGGGCCCCGATCTCGTTGTTGCTCTTCTTGATCGCGTCCACCACCACATTGATGGGGAGCTTGTAACCGAGCAGCTTGTTGGGGTCGACATTGACTTGATACTGCTTTACAAAGCCACCGAGAGGCGCCACCTCGGCAACACCAGGAACGGTCTGCAAGGCATAACGGAGGTACCAATCCTGATAGGACCGCATCTGCTCAAGCGAGTTGTTGCCCGTCGTGTCCACCAGGGCGTACTGGTACACCCATCCCACGGCGGTTTCGTCTTTGGCAAGTTCGACACTCACGCCTTGCGGCAGCTTGGGGACGACCGAACTCAAGTACTCCAAGGTGCGGGAGCGGGCCCAGTAGAGGTCCGTCCCTTCATCAAAGATGATGTAGACGTAGGAATATCCGAAATCGCTGAAACCACGGACGTCCTTCACTTTGGGAAGACCAAGCAGGGCCGTGGTGATAGGGTAAGTTACCTGGTCCTCGATAATGTCGGGACTGCGGTCCCAGCGCGAGTACACGATCACCTGCGTATCCGACAGATCGGGGATGGCGTCCAGCTTGGTCTTTTTCATGGACTGCCAGCCCAACAGGACGCCCACGCCGATGAATAGGAAGACCAGGAACCTATTATTGGCACAGGTTTCAATAATTCGATTAATCATCGCGATTGGGCCTCCGCCAGCAATTCAGGTAAGCGCACGAGGACGCCGCCATTGTCGGCCACGAACGCTTCCGCTGCCTTGCGGTCACGAAAGGCGAAGGTGCCGGGAGAGCAGCGGTCAAATTCTGACTGCTCCGCGTGCTTGCTTTCATCGATCTTGGTCATTGAGTGCTCGCACGCGACCATTCGGCTGCCGTCCACGTACCAAGCCTGTTCCGGATTGAGCTTCTCGCCGGTCGGATAGTCCGTGACCTCGATCAGCCGTACCGGCTTCTTCTCTTGCCGGCCCTCGGTGATCGCGCAGTGAGCGCAGCACACCGCCCGGCGGCGTCCTCCGACTTCAGCCACCACTCGGGCCCGTGGAGTGATGTGCCGCTGGCAGAATCCGCATACCGTTTCCGAGCGGCGTTCAACCATCCAGTACCCGCCGGAGAACAATCCAGCCAGTACGATCAGGACCAAAAAGCCATAAATCGATGCTTTCTTCGGCATGGTCTGCTCCTTTAGTGCTTCATGTCTCCCATGGCGCTTTTCAAGCGGCTTTCCGAGTCGATCAGGAAATTGCCCGAGGTCACGATCTGCTCCCCTGGCTTCAGACCGGACAGCACCGCCACCTTGCCGTCGAGCTTGACCCCAATTTGGATCATGCGCGGCTCGAAGCGTCCGCCCTCATGCACGACAAAGACGTATTGCGAGTTACCCGAATCGAGCAGCGCTTCCTGTGGGATCACGACTTGTGTCCCGTAGTTGATCTTCAGCTGCACATCGGCGAACATCTGCGGCTTCAATGCGAAATTGGGATTGGGAAATTCCAGCCGTACCTTGACCGTTCGCGCCACCGGATCGACCGTCGGATAGATGTAGCTGACGCGACCGGCGTAGGCCTTACCGGGGTAATAGCTGAGCTGCATCTCTGCGCGCTGGCCTACCTTCACGTACGGTACCTCGTATTCGTACACGTCGGCGTTCACCCAAATCGTCGAGAGATCGGCCACCGTGTATAACTCCATGTCCGGAGTTGTCGAGGTCTGTGGAAACGCCTTGCGATCCATGACGAAGCCCTCGACCGGCGAATAGAAGGTCATGGTGCGGCTCACCTTTCCGGTTTCGTCCAGCTTCTTGATTTGCGCGTCACTGATGTCCCACAGTTTGAGGCGCTCGCGGCTCGAACGCAGCAACGATTGCGATCCTTGTGCGACATCGGGAAACGGCGATGCTCCCAGGCTCTTTTCGCCGCGTTTGGCAATCAGGTATTCTTCCTGCGTGGAAACCAAATCGGGACTGTAAAGGGTAAATAGCGGCTGGCCCTTCTTAATTAGTTGGCCTACGTAATCCACGTAAACGTCCTCGATCCAGCCGGCGACCTTCAGGTGAATGTGAGCGAGTTTGGTCTCATCGGCGGTAAGCTGGCCGGTTGTCCTCACCGTACGAGTGAGGTCCTGCCGTTCAACCGTTCCCGTGCGCACCCCGATTAACTGCTGTTTGGCGGGATCAATCTTGATCACTCCCGTCCCCGCGCTGCCACCTGTGTCATCGTCTGCGTATTGCGGAACCAGATCCATGCCATCGGGTGCTTTGCTGGGTTTGTCATAGTGACGCTGTGGGTTCATCGCGTCGTACCAGTACTGGACCTTGCGCCCACCGCCCTGCGGGTTTGCGGCACTCCCGCTCGTACTTTTCATGTCCTTGCTGCTGCCGCCCGATCCGCCTTGCCCGGCGCTGCCATCGTCGGCATACTGCGGAACCAGGTCCATGCCGTCAGGCGCATTGCCAGGCTTGTCATAATGACGCTGCGGGTTCACGGTGTCGTACCAGTACAGAGCCTTACGCTCACCGGAGGATGGCGCGGAGTTGCTCGCCGTTTGCCGGTGACCGAGGAAAGCGGCAAGCTTGCCGCCGTAAACAGCGCCGAGGGTAACAGCGACCACGACTACGACTAACAGGGCGATAATCTGTAGAATCCTGCGAAACATCATTTCGCTCCTTGGGCCGCTACCTTGGGCTCAGCGGCGCTATCCAACTCGCTGAAGACCTGCTTCAGCACGGCTAATATCTGACGGCGTTCTTCTCCTGAGAACGAGTCCAAGAGCTCTTTCATCTCGTCGAGCAAACGCGGGTTGTTTCCTTTGAACATTTCCAGTTCCTTTACGTCCCCGACGCTTGCGTAGGTGGCGGCGCGGGAGGTTTCGATGAGGGCGAGGGCTGCACGGGCGTGTTCTGTCCAGAAGTGAGATCGACCCCCACAATCGTTTCCAACTGCGCCAACGCCATCTGGTAGTTCGCCAGCTCGCGGTAGTAGTCGATTTCGTAGTTCAGAACGGTGCTGAAATTCCCCAGCACGCTCAGGAAATCGACATTGCCGACCTGGTAGGACGACATGGAAGATTCCAATGCCAACGAAGCCTGCGGCACGACGCCTTGGGAATACAGCCGCAGCAGTTCGTCGGAGGCTTTGGCCGCCAGGTATTGTTGTTTCAGTTCAAAGTTGACTTCATTCTGGCGGTCATCTTTGCTGCGCTCAGCGCTGATCTTTTCTTCCGTTGCCTGCCTCACCTCTTCCCGCTGCTTCGTCCGGTAGAAAACCGGCACGTTGACCGTAAACGTGAAGCCGTTCATGTCCGGCAAGCCCGGCCTCTGCTGGTACAGGTAAGCGACGTTCATGTCGGGGTAATAATCCTTGTGCGCCAGATTAACCGCTAGTTCGTTGCGCTGAATCATCTGTTGCTGACGGTGAAGGGCGGGGTCGTTGTCTCGGCCTAACTGATAGATTTGCTCCAGCGAGTAGTTCAGGCTAGCCTGTTGAATGTCTCTTGCTGGCGGCAGAGGTGTTTCCGGCTCGCGCGACAGCAAGGTGTTGAGCCTGACCTGCGCCGTCTTCCGCTGCTGCTCCAGCACCACCAAGCGTTGCAGCAGCAGCGATATTTCCGTCTGCGCCTTCAAGACATCCTGTTGAATACCCTTGCCCACGCGATATCGCGCTTCCGCGATAGCGGCCAGCTTCTGCAGCAAGTCCTTATCTTTCTGGGTAATCTCGATTGCTTTGTCGTAGTAGAAGTAGTCGTAATAAGCGGACTTAACGGCCGCAGTGAGGCGGCGCCGCACGGCCTCGTAATCCCAATAGGCCGCGTCAGCCTCTTTCGACGCAATCTCACCACGCAGTTTCAACTTCCCGGGGTACAGCAACTGCTGTGAGGCGGACACACCGCGATAGCTGGAAGGATCGCCCTGTTGCACGCTGAACGGCGCGATGTTGCCCATCCAGCCGATCCCGGCCATCGGGTCCGGCAATGCCTTGGCTTGCGGTACTCGGTGACGCTGTGCTTCGACAGCATGTAATGCACTCTGCACACCTGGATTTTTCTCCAGTGCCTCAACAATCAACGCGTCCAAGGATGCTGTCGGTCCGGTTGAAGGTTCTTGCGCTATTCCGGCCTGCACACCCGATGTAAGGCTCTGTTCAACGGAAACCGCTGACGTCTGGGCTTCCGCTGTGGCGACTGAAATGAGTGCGACTAACCCGCATATCAGGAACATGTTCTTCATGTAAGACCCTCTTGCCGTGAAAAGTATAGGTCTGGTGTTGTTGCTCTACGTGTGGAAAAAGACGGCTAGACGAGGCGGGGATTTAGACGAGAAAAGTGCACAGGAGGGCCTGAGGGGACGGTACTGCGGCAGCCCAGACGTCATTCCCCATGGCCGGAGCCGGCGCCAAAAGCAGCGGCCCTGAGACGGTTGCCGCTTGAATATCGTTGGGCTGGACCGTGACCTGGCTCCCAGGCGTGATCGCGGGCGTGAGCGTAGCGAGAGGAATGGCCGTGACTTTGCAGCAGGAGCCTTTGCCCGCGGGAACCTCGGAGACTTGCGTATTCGCCTGCTGCCTGGCGTGCATCATCATCATCGGGCAGTGGTCGCCACCGCAGTGACCAGGCATCCCCAGCTTCGGACTGCAATTCGCAAGCCCCACCAGCGGCGTGCTTAACAGCATCAACGTAAGCCAGGCCGCGACGAATTTGATCAAATGCCTCACGACTTTGTGTCCATTCTATTCTACGCTGCCCTGATACACCGGGTTGCGATCTCTGTCACATCCCTGTGCGAAAAATCATCGCTCCACCCGGGGTGAGAGGCGATTGAACCACGGGGTTTCATTCCGAAGGTCGAGCGCCCCACTCGCGTTATGAGGTAGCACGTATTCTGCCAATCTGTTCCTGCCGAGCGGGGCATGGGACCAGTGACTTACAGGGTGTTCCCGCCACCAAGCGAGGCGGCGAGTGTGACCAGTGTCCCAAAAGAGGCAACGGGCGCCTGAACTCGGGCAATCGAGCCGACGCCCTCGCATCCGGTTCCATCCCAGTCTCAGCATAACCGGCGCTGAATGAACCGCTTTACATGCGCGGTTTAGTGGCCATTAACTTGCTTCTTGCGATAAGGAGCCATTCATGGTTCGGCTGGCATCAGTTGGTGGGAGACTACGAATGTCTATCATTGCGGTTTCCGGGGAAGTCTTCAGCGGTGGCCGGGAGTTTGCCAAGGGTCTTGCAAAAAAGTTGGGAATCCGTTACGTCGATTCGGCAGTCCTGGTTGAACGAGCGGCGGCTTGGGGCGGTCAGCCGAAGAAATTGCGGGCGGCATTTGGGCATGCGCCCACTTTGCTTGATCGATTCATCCGCGGCCGGGAGAGGCAGGTCTTGCTGCTGCAAGCGGCGCTCGCAGAAGACATACGAGAGGGAAATGCTGTTTGTTACGGGGTCGCCGCAGACCTCCTGAACCTGGATTGCAAACAAATCTTGCGCATTCGGGTGCAAGCCTCCCGTAGTCTTCGCTGCTTACGGGTGGAAGAACGCCTGAGATTCAATCGTGTCGAGGCTGAGAGATATCTCCGCAAAAGCGATCGGAAGCGGTGTCGCTGGCAAATGTACCTTTACGGCGGTAAAGCAGGGTTGCCACTCGAACATGACCTCCTGATCAATCTTGAGCAAACGAGTCTCGAGGAGGAGTACGCGACGGTTTCTGACATGATCACCTATCAGGGCCGCTTCCGGCCCAATATGGGCGATCAGGCGCTGCTCGAGAGCTTCGCTGTCTCAACCCGCATCAAGGCGGCATTCGCGCAAGATCCACGGACCGCGCATCTCGACATCGATGTAGAAATGCAGGGCGACAAGGCAGTGCTGCAAGGAGTGGTGCGCGGCATCGACGACATCATGGCACTCCAGCTCGTCGCTTCCCCCCTGCCGAGTATTGCAGTCGATGTCAGCCAGGTACAACTGGGTGGCGCGGACTATCTACCCCCGTTCTTTCCAACCGGCGAAAGGCGAGAACCGGCAGCGCAGAAGAAACCCGGGTTCCGGCTGCCGGCCTCGCCTCGTCCAGCGTGGCTGCTTGCCGGGGTTGCCGCAATGGTCCTTCTAGTAATTGCGGCCTCGCACGCCCCGGGACGGTGGTTCCGCCCAGCTAACACTCCCCTGCAGAGCTTTGCGGGAGTGGTTACCGACTCGCAGTGCGGTATCTCCCACAAGGTCGTGCAGAAGACAGCCGAGTGCGTCCGCTCTTGCGTAAAGCTGGGAGCCAAGTATGTGCTAAATGATGGCACTCACAGTTTTGTATTGACCGGCCAGCCGACAGCCGAAAAGTTCGCCGCCCAGAGAGTGGTCGCGACTGGCCGTCTGGACGAAATCACCGGAGCCTTGCAGCTCCGCTCCGTCCATGCTGTATCGCGCTAGGGCTCATAAGAAAATTCCTCCGGCTTTCGAACCGTCCGTTCGGCGCGACTGGGCGACTCGCCCGCCTGCAGCCCCTGGTGCTTGCGGTTTCTGCAGCATGATTGCGCCTGGAGGAGGGTTATCCGTGCTGGCGTTCTGTGCCGTTGATGAACCCGCAAGCACCGGGTCACTACAGGGTCGCGACTATAAACCGCCTTGGCGAGTTGTCGATCTTGAGACATCGGATCGCTGTCTCAATTCGCTCAGAACCTGTGCGCTTCGCCTCCGCGCGCTTCGCGGTATTGGCCAGTCTCTTCTTGCATGGCCGCTTCCACAACAGCCTCGTGAATCTTGTCGGCCAAGCCCCGCACCAACAGATGGAGGCCGAGAGGGCCGCCATTTGGGCTCAAAGCCCAGTGATTCATCACGGCAATAAAGGTTGAATTCCCATCCTGGGCTACGCAGAGGTTGAAAAGAACAAGCAGTCCACCGTCGCGGTCGCTTAACACTGCCTGGTAGGCCTCGAATGGGCTCCACACAACGAAGACGGTGCGATGCGGCGAGCGCAGGCCGACCTTACGCTCCAGCTCACGGTCCACCGGGAATTCACAAACCGTCTCAAAGCCGTGCCGCTTTAATGCCTCGCGTAGCCTCGTAAGGGCTTGTTGATAGCTGGCCGACGTTCGCACAGAAGTAGATAAATCCCGCAGTGTCGTACTCATCGCCGCTCCCTGGATTACTATCGCCGTAACTTGTTGCACACGACATGCCATGATCCCGACCCTCGTTCTCCGTTTGTAACCGTTTCATCTGCAGGAAACTGTCATTTCCGCAAGCATGCCAGCTCTTTAATATCTGCCTTATTTGCGGCAGCCATTGGTGGAAATCAGGCAACGAACTAGTTGAAAGAGGGTGGTCGGTGGACGACTGAGGACCCGCCCTGGATGCACTCGCAGCAAAACCAGATGTTAGAATCGAGCCCGTGCGGGCAAGCAGTCAACGACGTATTCGCTTCGCCAGTCTGGTATGTGCGATTGCGCTGGTGTCGGTGCTGCATTACTTGACACCCACCAGTTATATCTGGCTACATCCACTGCTGCAGCGTGCTTACTACATTCCTATTCTTCTGATGGCCTTGTGGTTCGGCTGGCGTGGCGGACTAGCTGCCGCGGTGATTGCCGCCGTCTTCTACACACCTCACATCATGATGGCGTGGCGGTCCAACCCCGAATACAGTTACACAATACGTAGAGATTGGGATGTTTTTCGTCATCGCGACTATTATCGGCGCGCTGGCCGACGTGGAACGGAAACAGAAACTGAAGATCGAGGAGACTGCGATCAAGCTGAGCGAAACCTACGCCCGACTGCAAGCCTCGATTGAACAACTGCGCCGTGCCGATCGGCGTGGAGTCAGTCCTGTGGGGCAGGCTAAATCACTTGGACGAGCAGTCGGCGACCCGCTCCGATGGGCGGGCGCCGCGGCTACGGTTCTATTCCGATGTGGTCGTTCACGGCTCCGCGAATCCGCTGCTTGCAGCCGAGATAGCGTTCGGTTGTCTGCACTGAAACGTGGCCAAGAAGGAATTGGATCTGATCTAATTCTCCACCCGATGCATGGCAAAGCTTCGCGCACGAGCGCCTCAGATCATGAGGCGCTACTCGATTAAGCCCGAGTTTCCTCGCGTACTGTTTCACGACATGCCAGACTACTCGTTCAGTTACGCCGTTGCCCCAGGGTTTGCCTGCCCGACAGACACATCGGAACAATCTTCCGGCCGAAATTCCGGCGGCAGCCACCCACTGGTCGATCGTCATTTTCACCCAGTCGGGCACAGGGACGGTTCGAATGTGCCCGCCTTTGCCGACGAGATCAACTATGGCCCAATGCTCCTCGCGCTGCTGCAAATGCGTGAAGTCCAGATCAGCCAACTCGCGGCGGCGGAGTCCGCAGCCTAGTAACACGGCAAGAATCGCACGGTCCCGCTTTCCTTTGAGCGTGTTCGGGGCAGGCGACTGCCAGAAGCGACGGGCTTCCTCGGAGGTGAGCCAGTTCCCAAGCCTCACACCCAACTTCTTGGCACCTTTCACACGTCGGATACCCGCGGCGAGTTCCGGGCTGAGCAAGCCAGCGTCTGCGGCCTCGTAGGCGAGTCGCCGTACAGCCGCGAGTCGTCCGTTGATCGTTCCCGCCGCGAGCTGCCGATTCTGGAGGAATATGCGGTAGCGGGTGACCACAACCTTGTTGAACGACAGTCTGGGCTCGGAACAATACCACTGAATAAATTCATCGATGGCGTGTCGATAACCGCGCTTCGACTCGGGTGAACGAAGGCTGTCGAGGACCGCCGATTTGCTGTGATCTAGATCAGGAAGCCCGAGTTTCGTCTTGGGCCGCTTTGGGGTTGGAAACTTTCCCTTGCCGTGTCTGCTCATTCCAGCCGCCTCCACCGCGGCTGGCCAAGAGCCTACCCGCTTGCTGGTGCATAGGGCGTCACTAGTCCACAAGCCGATGACATCGCTTGCTGCACAGCGGTTTCCGGGAGAACCTCCGTTTGGCCAATCAGCCAACGAAGAAATGCCGAGCCGAAATGTCACCTGACGACCCGGCCAGTGGCAGGCTTGCAATTGCACAACAGTGGAGGTTACTCTGTCCGGCAATTTCCAAAGGAATGGGTCGCCGCGTAAAAGAAGAAGCAATGGTGTGTGCAGCGCATTTGCATAGGGTCTCTCAAGGAACAAATCGCGGGGTAAATATGAATCAAGACCAGGTGATATTAGTAGGTTTCATTGTGGCGTTGGCCGTAATAGCGACGATCTGGTCGCTGAGACGCTCGAAACTGCAGCGCACTGGGCACTGGACCGTCGCCGCCAGTCACGTTGAGTCGACTGCAGTGACGTCGGAGTCTGGCGGAGCTCTGCCCGGATCAGCCGAATATCACGCTAAGTTGAAGTACTCCGACCGAGTCCAGGGACAGTCTCACGTCGATAACGTGAGACGGAGCCTCGTGCTGAGGGCGCGCTTTGCACCGGTCCGACTGCATCGCTGTGTCATTTGGCTGTTGCCACTTCTTTGGCTGATATGCGGCGCGGCTGTTGCCCAAGCCCCGCCTGCGTCGGGCGACTATACCGCCGCGCTGCCCTCCGTCGAGAAGGTCAAAGCACAACTTAAGGGCACCGATGCAACTGACACCATCGCGCGCCAGGTCGCCGTTTTTACGTACCTGCAGACCTACATCACGCGCATAAGGGACGCCCGAAAATACAACGGCCCCTTCACCGCCGGCGAGGAGAAGCTGATGCGCGACTATGCCCTCGCCGCTTACCAGCTCTCGCAGGACTTTTCTAAAACCCACTCACCGGAACAGGTAAAAGCCTTCCAGCAGCTCGAGGGCAAGTACGAGATCATGAACGCTTTGGACTGGATCAAGCAGCTTGAGGGTCAGCAGGCAGCCGATACCTACCGCGGCACCGAAGCAACCCTCGCCCAGAGCCACAAGCAGCACGAAGAGCGGCTCCAGCAGCAGATGAAGCAGGACCAGAGCGGCGGCCGCTCATCCCTCGCCGGAGATCCCGTTCTGGATCCCATGGGAATCTTTGCCGGCGCGGAGGCGAACCGGGAGAAAGATCCGGAGCTGCGGCGATGTCTGGAACTGGGCGGAAGCGTGAACGCGTGCGAAGGAATGGGCGCTATGGAAGGCATGGCGAGCATTCTGATGCCCTTCGGAGGAAAGGCCGACTCCAACCAGGCTTCACCTGTCGCCGGCGTGGTCCTCGTCGGCAATTATCACAGCAGATCACAGCTTCCCAGCCTGAGCTTCGGCAACGGCTCTGCAACCATACAGGACTGCGGCTCCCTCGTTGCTGATAACCACGACTACACTCTTCGAAAGTCCGGCAGCACGGTGCAGCTCGTACTCGCGAACGAGCCCGAACCCATCGCAGTCACCCTGCAACCTGACGGCTCGCTCTCCGGCCCCGGATCTGTCCTCGTCAAAGGACGCATTATCACGGGCCACACCACCACGACCAAGACGCTCATGGTAGATGGCGCTCCCGCTGCCGCGCAGGGATATGACTGCAATGGTCCCTGCAGCACCACCACGTCCGCTCCTACCTACGCACCGAAAATCCAACGCTGCACCATTGGTTCCATGGCCTTCGTGCCTTCAAAGCCCGTCACTACGCCTAAAACCGGCATCGGCTTTCTCGACGAACTCAGCAAGAGCGCGCCACTCGTAACTGGATTCCGTATGACGGGTCGTTACGTTGATACCTCCGGATTGACGCTCGAGTTCGAAAATGGCGAGGTCATCGTGGACTGCGGCAAGGCTCACGCAACATCGCCATACACGGTGGAAAACACGCCAAACGGCTTTGTGGTACACGTCCAGAACGTTGGCGGAGCTTTCCTTCTCGGCGTCGCGCCTGACAACACGCTCCGCGGGTCGGGTTCCACCACAGTCAACGGCAAACTCGTATCGTCCATCCGCGGAGAGAATGTCAGCTTCACTCCGCATTCGGAGAGTTGCAGCGTCGACACTTTCGCTTCCAGAAGCAAGCGGAACACCATGCGTGCCTCAGCCGCTCCGAACTCAGCCGCGCCGCCAACTTATTCATCGCCCGCGCCGGTCGCTGCTGCAGCTGTCACACCGGCGGCGGCTTCGACCGATACCTCTGCTGGTCAGCACGTTGGATTTCGAGTCCTGCTGGAGTCCTCCTTCTCCGCAACCAACCCGCTCGCGGGTCAAACAGTGTTTGTTATGCGCAAGCCTATCGGCGACGTGCTCCGCGAGCTTGGACTGCCGGTAGCCGGCAACTCAACCGCCGCCCAGTCGATGAAAGCCCTTCAGACTCAATGCCATTCGACGCAGGGTTGTAGCTCGATCATTCGTGGCATGCCCAGCTTTTACGTAGCCACTACAAAACTGGACGCCGCCGGGAAGGCGATACTCTCCGCGAAAAGCGGGGCCGGCAACTACTATTTCTTCGCGATCGTTCCCAACCCGGGCGGTTCGCTTGTCTGGGACATTCCCGCCAATCTGGTCCCCGGCGAGAACACTGTCACGTTCAGCGCAAAGAATGCAGAAGAGGTGCGGTGATGCCCGGTCTCGAGAGGCGCAGACCGATACACACCTTCCGGTTTCAAGACGTAAAGAGGTAACACTCCTATTCCACACGATCAGAGACGCCACCAGCAAAAGCACGAGCCCCTCAACACTTGCGGCCTGCGCACGCTAAGTAATTGAGCAACCGATAACTTCCGATTTGGGCGTCATACGACCAAGTGCTCCGATCCGTCCGCACCGGCCAAGACGCGACGCCACCTATTGACCGGGCCTGAGCACACCTACTACGTCCGGCATTGGTCTCGCCCAATAAGGGCAGGACAGTCCGGGCAGTCGTGCTTTCTTCTGTCGTGCTTTCTTCTTGACTTCTGGGCAGGAGGAGTACACAATCTCGCCCTAATCGCCTCTCTGAGATGTCAGTCGCCTCAGAGGAGGGAGGAATTGCACACTCCCTGAGGCTGCGGGTTCCCAATCCTGGGTCCAAGAAACTTGCCACCTTGTCAGTTCCGGGGCGGGCGGCCTGACAACGACCGCGTCGGTTCGATCTCTGGCCTATACCCAAACATCGGCAGCACTCTAATCGACCGATGAGACTTGTCAGGGACACTCAGGCAGTGCTCTGGAGATCGGCGTGGAGATACTGATCTCGGCTGCCGAAGCGGGTTTGATTCAAGGCGATGGCGCTCACAGTGATGCTGCGGTGCGCTGGCGCTGCAGGTTTGGCCTCGGTCAACAAAGCACAAATGCAGGAGCTGAAGTGAATTTTTTTGAGTATTGCTTCCGTATCAGTCCAGATCACGGGACTGGCTCTACTGAACTTCTCTTTCTAGTTCTCGTGGCAGCAGCCCTGCTTCTCGGAACTCTACGAGTAAGACTGAAAGATCAGGAAGATCGAATTGTTTTACCGGAGCCCGGTCGATCTCCGGGTTCGCGCGCACCGATCGAGAGCTGAACAGGAGGAGTATCATGCCCAAGCCGCGTTCCCGTCACCCCCGCGAATCCGACCGTCACCGCCATCCCGGCAGAGAAGGTCACCACGAATTCGAACACGATGAAGGTAACCGGGCGCACATCGAAATCGAAGAGCGTCGGTTTCGCGGAGGGCTACCGCCGACACCCGAGCTATACGATCGCGCGCGCGAGCAGTGGAATCGGCTTCCCGGGGCCGTTTCGAAATCTACGGGGCCGGTGAAGAGCAAGCCGCCTGTTGATTCGGAGGTCAAGCCGGCTGGAGATGAGGTGGATGAAAACAAAAGGGAGGGCTCCCGATGAGCCTCAAAGGATCAGTTTGGGCCCCCATTGGCCCCAGCCCCCTGCATGCGGGCATCGACGTCAACGGCCAGGTCACCTCCATCGCCGTCAATCCAAACAACCCCAGCGTGATTTACATCGGCACGGCGTGGGGCGGCGTCTGGCGCACGCAGGACGGCGGAACGAGTTGGAAGCCACTCTTTGATCATGCCCCATCGCTCGGCATCGGCGAGCCGGCCGCGATAGCGATCGACCCGGTTGATACAAGCATCATCTATGCGGGCACCAGTAATCGTGAAGGCTCCCAGTTCTCGCGTGCACAAACGCAACCAGGGGCAGGGCTGTTCAAATCGACTGACGGGGGTGCCAGCTGGATCCAGCTCGGCTCATCGTACCCGTCGAGTAGCCCGAGCAACGCAAGTATCTTCTTCAGCCAGTCCATCAATGTCGTCATCGTCGATCCAAGCGACAACCAGATCGTTTATCTCGCATCCAATTTCGGCCTGTTTCGTTCCACTGATGGCGGACTGAATTGGAAACAAAGTGCAAACGGGACGGCAAACACGCTGGTTTTGGACCCTACCTCGCCGGCATCCGCACGAATTCTGTACGCCGGGATTAGCGGCGTTGGCGTGGTGCAATCAACGGACGGCGGGCAGAATTGGGCGACGATCCTGAATGCCGCAACGCCGGCGGTGGCAACCCAGCTAACGGGCGACGGATATACGGGATTCTCCAAAGTCGTCGTCGCCGTCGCTCCGCCAACCTCACCCCCAAATCCCGGCGGTATACGGGTGCTGTACGCATCGATGGTGGGGACCCCCAATGTGTTCGGTAATCCGGACACTGTCGGCGTATTTCTGAGCCAGGATCAGGGCGCCACTTGGACCGCCCAAGCTGCCACTGGAACCAATTCAACCACCTACGGCGGATATGCGTTTCATATGGCGGTCGATCCCGACTCGCCCGGCGACGGCGTCGGCGACATCATTTACTTCGGGACGTTGGCACAGGTGCGATCTACCAACGCTGGTGCGTCCTTTGGAGGTACAACCGGACTTCACGCCGACACTCACACATGGGCATTCGCAAAACAGTCCGGCTCCCCCACCATCGTTTTTTGCGGTAACGACGGCGGAATATTCCAATCCACTAACGGCGTCAACTTCAGTTCGCTCAATGACGGAGGGCTTCAGACCGGTCTCTTCTACAACCTCGATGTCAAGCCCGACCCGACGGCGAGCGTTACAGTCGGCGCACTCCAGGACAACGGTGTCGGTAGCACAGCCGGCGTCGCCAGCCCCGCCTGGCAGGCGGGACTTGGCGGCGACGGCTTCGACGTGGCGTACGACGGACAGATCGCAGCACAGGTCTACGCCAGGAGCAACGCAAATATCTTCCGCTCAACAGACAGCGGAGATTCCTACCCGAGCACGATCACGCCACCCTTCGTGGCTCCCGAAAATAAGACCTACTTGGCCGCTGTCGCCAGCGATCCCAACAACGGAAACGTCGTGTACGTAAGCGGCAGCCAGAATCTTTGGCAGAGCACCGACGGGGGCTCAACTTGGCCGAACCACTTTCCAATTCCCGGTGCCGCCAACGAGGTGGATGTCGCACCAACCAATTCCAACAACGTGGTAGTTGCAGTCGGCGGGCAGGTCTTCGTGTCCACCGACGCGCTGCTGCCCTTAGGCTTCACGTTCACGGACATTACACGGGACCTGCCCGGCCGGAATGTCAGCCGTGTGGCATTCGATCCCACCGATCCGACTGTGATCTACGCCACGCTCAGCGGGTTCAGCGGCTTTCCGGGAGGACACGTCTTCCGTACGACGCTTGCAGAGCCGACGTGGACTGACATTTCGCCGCTGCTCGATCTTCCGTTCAACGCCATCGCCCTTGATGGAAGCGAGACACCAACTGCTATCTACGCTGGAACGGACTTCGGTGTGCTGCAATCCCTGGATGCTGGCGCGAACTGGTCCGTCCTCGACAACATCCACTTTCCGGCCGCGCCCGTATTCGAACTGGTCTTCCACAATGGAGAGCTGCGCGCAGCGACCTTCGGCCGGGGTGTCTTCTCGTTCGTCAAGCCGCTGGGGCCGGCCATTGCACTCTCCCTCGAACACGGCTTGGCCTTTGGAACGGTTTGCCAGGGACCACAATACCTGACACTCACGATCTATAACGTCGGCGCCCAGGATCTCGTCATCGCCAGCGTTCAGCGCCTGTTCGGCTCCACCGATTTTTCAGTCCTCGGAACGCCGCTAACTCCAGTAACCATCGAGCCCGGCGAGGAGCTGGAATTCACCGTGAGCTTCACGCCGACCACAGCGGGAGTGCCCGAGAAAGCGACCCTCCGCATCATCAGCAACGATCCCGCTGCACCGTTTGTGGATCTTGACGTAACAGGTGAGCAGGGCACGGGAGCCGTCGTTACAGCTATTGCGAACGCCGGTTATTTCGGAAACGCCTGCATCGGATCGTTCGCCGACGAGCCGCTCACCATCAACAATTCGGGCACATGTCCACTTTCGATCACGGGCATCATTGGATCTGCGGATTTTCTGGCTCCAGGCGTTCTTTCATATCCAATCGAGATCGGCGCCGGGGATTCGATCGATGTGGTGGCACGCTTCCAACCTTCGACCTTCGGTGCGAAGGCTGGTACCATCACGATCTTCAGTAACGACCCCGCGGGCCCGCACACGGTGCACGTTTCCGGAACGGCTCCGTCGCCCAAAGCGAATCTGATCATCGCGAACACTGGAAACTTTGGAAAAGTCTGCGTCGGTTCTTTCGCAGACGAGCCGCTTCTCGTCACGAACAGCGGCAAATGCACGCTCACGATCACTGGTACCGCCTCGAACTCCGGCGAATTCCTGGCGCCGCAGGTGATCTCGTACCCGATCACCATTAGTCCGGGCAACGCGCTGCCGCTACCTATCCGATTTCAGCCCACGAGCTTCGGAGCCAAGTCCGCGACCATCACAATCAGTAGCGACGATCCAGCCAGCCCGCTGAGCATACAGGTTTCGGGCATTGCGCCGCCTGGCAAGCTCACGATCGCAGGCTCGACGACTTTCGGCGGTGTGAATGCGTGCTGCTGTGCGGACCGCACTCTCTCCGTTTGCAATACGGGGGATTGCTCCCTGAACGTCACCAGCGTTCACTTCAAGCGGAAGAGCCGCCACTGGAAGTTGCTGCACAATCCGTTCCCCGAGAAATTACGCCCCGGCTCGTGTCTTCCGGTCGTGATCCAGTACCACGCCACCGAGCGGTGCGCCCGTGTCTGCGAACTCGTGATCGAGAGCGACGATCCGGTCACGCCGGTGAAGTGCATCGAGGTGCAGGCGTACACGATCTGGGACTCGTGCTGCCACGAGGAATGCGACGATTGCCGCAAGGGCTGCTGCGAGGGACACCACCGGGAGCATTCCTGCCGGCAGGGCTATCCGTGCTGCTGCGAAGACGACGACGTCGAAGAGGAGAAAGAGTAATCCCGCACAGATGAGGACTTTTGCGGCACGCGGAATTGCCAACGCTCGTGCTGGCGATACCTATGCGCCCAATTTTCATACTGTCGGTAGAACCCCGGGGTCCGCCAGCTACGTCGAATCACTCACTTGACGGAAAGTCGCCGTTCCGTCGTTGTGGCCGCGACTTGGTGGAGTTCTTCAACAACACGGGTTGGGCGTTTTACAGCAACTTGGTTAACTTCTGGTTAGTTCGTTTGAACTAAGTCGCTGGCGCGACGGACGCTGCGGCATGGGTCATCCCCTGGCATTGTTGGCTGTGTAAACCTCGGGTCACAGGAGGTTTACTGTGACCCATCTTCGGCAGCAGATGTTGGAGGAACTCCAGCGTCGCAACTACTCTCAGAGCACTGTACGTTCCTATATCCACGCGGTGGAAGACTTTGCGAGGTACTTCCATCGTTCACCCGAGCGGCTTGGCCCGGAGCACATCCGCCAGTACCAGGCGTATCTATTTCGCGAGCGCAAGCTCTCGCCCGGGACCATCGAAGGCCGCACGGCGGCACTGCGTTTTCTTTTCGTCAAGACGCTTCGCCGTCCGTACCTTCCAGATCACATTCCATTTCCCAAGCGGCAGCGTCGCCTGCCGACCATACTTGACCAGCAAGAGGTAGCGCGACTGATCGACGCGGCCAGCAACCTGATGCATCGCACCATGCTGATGATGCTGTATGCAACCGGCCTGCGCCGGGCCGAGTTGTGCCATCTCACGGTGTCCGATATCGACAGCCAGCGTATGGTCATTCATGTACGCCAGGGCAAGGGTGGCCGGGACCGCGACGTGCTGCTGACTCCGAAACTACTGGAGACTCTGCGCGAGTACTGGCGCTGGATGAAGCCCAAGACCTACCTGTTCCCGGGTACGGTGAAGGGCTGGCGAGCCGACGTGCCCATTACAGAGAAGATCGTCTGGCAGGCCGTGAACGAGGCCACCAAGCGTGCCGGGATCAGTCAGCATGTATCTCCGCACACTTTGAGGCACTGCTTCGCAACACACATGCTGGAAGCCGGCGCCGACCTGCGCACTATTCAGGTTCTTCTCGGACACGCCAAGCTCGCTCATACCACCATCTATCTGCACTTGTCCCGGCGCCATCTGCAGGCGATTCCCAGTCCGCTGGAAGCCATCGAGGTATCCAGCCCTGACGAGGTGAAGCGTTCCAGGAGGAAGATCAGACGATGAGCCGGCCCACCCTTGAGGTGGCCGACATCGTCCGTCGAACGGGCAACAGCTTTTGGGAACGGCAGCAGTCGCATCTTGCATGGCCGCATCGCAAGGTGCTCGATGCCATCGTCCGCTGCCGCACCGCGGCACTGGGCGGTCATCGTGATCAGTGCCTTCGCTGCGGCCATCAGGCCATCTCATTCAACTCATGCCGCAACCGGCACTGTCCCAAGTGCCAGGGGAACGCGCGCGCAAAATGGCTGGCAGCGCGCTCGGCCGAACTGTTGCCCGTGCCGTACTTCCACGTCGTCTTTACGCTGCCGCATTCGCTCTCCGCTCTTGTTCTCCAAAACAAGCGACTGCTCTACGACCTGCTCTACCGTACCAGCGCCGCGACGATGCTCGAACTGGCTCGCGATCCCAAGCACCTTGGCGCCGATATCGGATTCCTCGGCGTGCTCCACACCTGGGGACAGAACCTTGAGCATCATCCCCATGTTCACTACATCGTTCCCGCCGGCGGCCTTGCTCTCGACGGTTCCAGATGGATCGATTCCTCGCGCCGCTTCTTCCTGCCGGTCCACGCATTAAGCCGAGTCTTCCGCGGCAAATTCGTCGCTGGACTGAAGCAACACTTCGCGCAAGGCAAGCTTCAGTTTCATGGTTCACAACAGCATCTGGCCGCACCCGGCTGTTTCTCCCGTTTCCTCCGGCAGCTTTTCCAAACGGACTGGGTCGTTTACGCGAAGCCGCCCTTCGGCGGAGCCGAACATGTGCTCAACTACCTGGCCCGCTACACCCACCGCGTCGCCATCTCCAACCATCGGATCGTGGCTTTTGAAAACGACAGTGTCTCATTCCGTTGGCGAGATTACGCCCATGGCGGCAAGAAGAAGGTCATGACTGTTTCCGCTCATGAGTTCCTGCGCCGCTTTCTCCTTCACGTCCTGCCCGGTGGCCTGGTTCGCATCCGCCACTTTGGACTATTCGCCAACCGCAGACGGAGTGCTGCGCTCGAACGCTGCCGCGTTCTGCTCGGCGCAACGGCATGCGCCGAGCCACCCGAGCCCCCCAGCCTGCGCTGTCCAGCATGCTCCGGCATCATGCTGGTTGTCGAACGGCTCACCCGCGGCCAGCTTTTCTTCCATCCAAGCCTGACCCCGGCCCAGCCAAGGAGGTGCAGTGTTGACAGTTCATGAGAGACTCACCGCTCGCGAAGTCCTTATCTGCCCTCCACGCTGTCGTGCTAGCGCACGCAAAAGCCGGTGTGCGCTTTGCCTACGCCCACGACCCGCGCGAAGCTCATTTGCAAGCGCCACTCCGGCCTCCACTTCAGCCGAAACCAGAGCCCGCATAGCACGATTCGTCCCACCTCGGCGATCCAACACCCACAAAACCCATCTGGCGCCGATCGAAATCCCATAGGTAGATCACCGCGTCCGTCGCAAACGCCAGCGACTTACTTCAAACGACCCTATCGAAACTGCCCCGGCGAGGAAAGCTGCGCTCAATCTCGCCTCACCGGCCGGGGCAGTCCCGATAGGGACCTATCGTTTCCCGGGAGTAGTCAAAGCGCCTCGGGGTTTGAACTTCAGTTCAATTTCCCTGGGGCGCCAAGGGCTTTCTATAGGAGTTGATCTAAGGCGTACTGTTCTGTGCTGAAGAACCCGGAAATCCACTGATTTCCGGGTTCTTCAGCTCTGCAACGATTCCCGAGTTACCGTTTTGGATGATGGACCTCCACGCGCGGTCCAACCGGATGGATCCATGGGTGGGCATAGGGATGAACGTAGACATCCCGCCCAACCCACACCCGCTCCCACGGCCGATGGTCGATGAGGATTGCGTGGGAGGGCCAGAGAATGCCTGAGCCGAACCACCAACCCCAGGTACCAAAAGCGGCTCCAATCGTGGCTGCCGGACCGAAGTGAATTGCGGTTGCAACGACGAATCCGGGCCGAGGTGGCGCAAAAACTACGCAGGGATCGTAATAAGGTACATAGATCACGCTTGGGTTAACCGGCAGAATCTGAATGTAACCTCCGTCCGTAAGAACATTCACGTAGCCGTTGGGTCCAAGATAGCCATAATCCCTGGCCTTGCGACGCATCCGCTGCACGGCATCCATCACCTCAGGACGTTGCGTGAGAACCGCATTGCCGAGTTGCTCAGTCCAAGCGGGATCGTGCGCCATCATATCCAGAACCGACGGGAATGGCAGCAGCGCGAGTACGCTTGCATCCCAGGGCAATTGGTCGTCCTGAATGGCTTGCGCCAGGGCATCGCCTTTGAGATAGCTGTGCTGGTCCGCCCATGTCGCCGCATCTGCAATCTGATTCGAGTACGTCGAAGCGGTAAGTACTTGGGCGAGCAGCGGGTCCGGATAGAGCGCGATGCGTGTCACGAGCTGGTCCAGTTGCGGCGGCGTCAGTGGTACTGGTTGTGCTGACGAAACCGCGGGCGTAGCCAGAAGCACTCCGATCACGAGGATCACGAGCGCGAGATGAATGAGAGACGTTCTTCGGAGCAGCTCCAGCGGCTGCTTCGCCGGCCCGTCGGGGCCGCGATGATTGTGTTGAATGGAAAGAGTGTGTACCTGAAACATACAGTTTTCCTCCATAGGAATATGCGATAAGTTCTCGCTGCCTCTTGCTGAGGCAGCGGTTTTTTCGAAATCTGAGAAGAGATGCCTCACGGGCCTATCTCCTTACTGCTTCATGCAACTGCTCGCGGGCTGCATCAGCGCCGCCTCATTGAGTGCAGGTTGAGGATTTCTAACCACGAGCTCATCCTCGACAGAGACGACTCCATAGATGTCGCGCAGCCTCGATACCATGGCTTCTTTCTCTTTTGGCGTTGCAACTGCGCCCATCAGCGTCACAGTTCCGTCGCGGAATGTCGCATGAACGGATGTTGATGAGGTCGCATCGGTGCCGTGATAGATGACCTTATTGACCTCTGTTCGCACGTCGTCGTTAGTCAGCAGGTCGGGATTAAGATTCAGTTCCTCGCGAACTGAAATCACTCCATCCGTACTTCCGACCAGGGCAAGTGCAGTTGAGCGCTCGATCGAGTCTTTTACCGTTCCCGAAAGCACAACCATACCCCCATGGACCTCGACACGCACCTGCGGAAATGTCATTCCCATATCGGCCCGCGCAAAGTGGAGCCGGTCTTCCAACCGCTTCTGCAACTCAAAGTCGTCGACCGGAGTCGTTGCAACAGTAATTGCAGTTTGGAGACTTCGGAGTCCTGACAATTCGCGGACAGCAGCTTCGGCGTCAGCCCTGTCCTGATAATGGTCCACGGTTCCCGTTAGAGTAATTGTCCCGTGCCACGCACTCGCGTCTACGAGACCGAGTGCCGGGTTGCGCCTCAATGCTTTTTCCGCTGCCTGTTCGAGGTTAGCGTCGGTATAAGCGGGGCCGGTATGCGCCGCAGGTTTCACGGCGGCGGCAACGCTATGGCGTACAGCGGCACACAATCCAAGAATTACAAGCGTACAAAGAGATTTTCTCCACAACTTCATGGCAGTCCTCCAGTGATGCCGTACCACATAGGTACAGTTCCACCGACAAGGACCGGCAGCCAACGAAAGGATCGAGCATTGGATGACTCGAATGTGCTCCGCCGACTGCCGGGGCCTTATCGTGTCAGAAGATTTGAATTAGGCAGCGTTTGCGGTCAGTTGCTTCGCGCCACCATTCACCTTGATCTGGCGAGGTCTGGCGTTGGCTTTCTTCGCCATGCTCACATGGAGAATTCCATGTTCGTACTTTGCGTCCACGCTGTCGGGGTCGACAGTGGCCGGCAGGGTGAAGGTGCGGGAGAAGCTTCCGTAATAACGCTCGATCCTCTGGTAGCGGTCCGGTTTACGGTTCTTTTCGATCTTTCGCTCGCCGCTGATCGACAGCGTGTTGCCTTCGAGCGTCAGATGAACATCCTCTTCCCGCATGCCCGGCACTTCCATCTCAAGGACGATGCGGTCATCTTCCTCATAAACGTCCGTTCTCGGAGCAAACGAAAACGAGGTTAGCGAGGATCGATCGGGAGAATCGATGTCTGAAAACACGTCGTTAAACAACTGGTTTACGCGTTCCTGTAACGAAGTGACTTCGCGGAACGGCTGCCATCTTGTCAGCACAGTCATTGCTATTCACCTCCGCGGGAGATTCCCGCTGTTTTAACCGAATAGACGCGCAACCAGAAAAAAGGTTGCTCAAAATTTGAGTGCTCCTCTATCAAGATTGTTGAGCGCCGCTTACGACTAAACGTGGAGGTGCGTCTCTTATCCAGAACTGAACTTTCAGAGGCTCTTGCCTTGAATTTCCTTGGAGGAGAAAAGGAAATGTCATTTCGTTTGTTTGGCTTAGAGTGAAACTCTCGCTGGAAGACGCTCTCGATCTATGAGAAGTTCGAGCAATTGATCGTCTCCATCCGGACCTGGATCATTGCCGTGATCGTGGCCGTCGCCACCTGGCAATTGATTCTTCATACCGTGAGCATGATACGGAGCCACCTGCTCGATCCAAGGGACTCGCAGGCGTTCCAATCTCTGTTCGGAATGGTCCTGACATTGCTGATTGCCCTCGAGTTCAAACACTCGCTCATGGTCGTCCTTCACCGCCAGCGCAATGTCGTTCAAACCCGGTCCGTCATCCTGATTGCCTTGCTCGCCATCGTCCGAAGATTTATTGTTCTGGATCTTTATCAAACCGGGCCTTCCACCGTCGCAGCGCTCGCGGGCGCCGCACTTGCTCTCGGTATTGTGTTCTGGCTAGTGCGCAGCCAGGAATACCCCGACGTGATGGGAGAAGGACAGAAGACGAATCTTCCGAGTTGATTGCTAAGGCCTATGGCGGAAGGATGCTCGACGGTACGGAGGATGGACAGTCTGCCTCAATACCGGACGGATAACTTCAGGATGGTCGACAAACAGGAAGTTGGCACATGGCTGAGTAGTCGCCATGTCGCGGAATGACAGCGCGCTCTGGCGGAGGGCGCCAGAAGGAACCGTCGGGCGTTATACCTCCAAGTGGGAGGGGCCTACAGAACGTGCACCTTACGAAAGAGAATGACCAATCGTAGAATGGAGGAAAGGGCGACCCCCGTCAGAAGGAAACCACGATGAATGCTGCCGTTCTGCACACGCTTGGGAAGCCGCCCCGGTGTGAGCAATTCCCCGAACCAATCGCTGGTGACGGCGAGGCGATCGTTCATGTTCACGCCGCATCACTGAAACCTATCGACAATCAACTGGCCAGCGGCTCGCACTATGCCAGCCCGCGCCAACTCCCTGTCGTCTGCGGCTCAGACGGAGTTGGGCATCTCAGCGACGGGCAGCGGGTGTTCTTCGGCGGAACTCGAACGCCTTACGGAGCGATGGCACAACGGACGGTTGTGCGCCGAGCATTCTGTTTTCCGGTCCCCGAAGGTGTGGATGACGAAACCGCCGCTGCCCTGCCCAACCCGGGCGTCTCCGCCTGGCTTTCGCTCGCTTTCCGCGCAAAGCTGGTGCCGGGCGAGAATGTCCTCATCCTCGGTGCGACCGGAGTCGCTGGCAAGCTGGCGGTAAAGATAGCGAAGCTTCTCGGCGCGGGTCGGGTTGTTGCTGCGGGACGCAACCAACAGGTCTTGAGCACACTACTTAAGCTCGGTGCTGGGCACGGCTTCTTCCGGAGGGAAGAAGCCGTACATT
>CAVQAM010000003.1:0-381131 GCA_963710585.1 uncultured Acidobacteriaceae bacterium
CAATCCCGGCCGGATTCTCCGCCGAACCGAACTACAGCGGCAGCTATGTTCTTGGACCGATTAGCAGCCCCGGACCAGTACCAAACGGCTATCTCATCAATCCGCAGGCCGGCTCCCAAGGCGGGTTGAGCGCAGCCGACGTCACCGCCATCGTCACTAGCGCTGTCAACACCGCAAGTGTCACCCGTGCTGTTATTCGGCTTCCCATTGGCCAGCGCACGAGGATGGTCATCTCGGTCGCTGATTTGGATGGTAGGTTGTTGGCCCTGTATCGCATGTCCGACGCTACCGTGTTCAGCATTGATGTTTCAGTCGCGAAATCTCGCAATATGACCTACTTCAACGCTCAACAGGTCGATCCAGCGGATCTGCCGGGCGTGCCTCCAGGCACGGCGCTTACAAACCGCACCATCGGATTTGGAGCACAACCCCTTTATCCTCCCGGAATTGACGGCTCGCCCAACGGACCGTTCTTCCAGCTCTTTGTGAATGACGTGCAGCACCCCTGCACCCAAGGCTCGCAACCCCCAGGCGCGAAGCAGAGCGGGATCGTCTTCTTTCCCGGTAGCGTTGGCATCTATCGCAACGGCATCCTGATCGGTGGCCTTGGAGTGAGCGGTGACGGCGTTGATCAGGACGACTACGTTACCGCCGGGGGCGCGACGGGATTTGAAGCGCCCACAGGCATCCGGGCTGATCAGATTATCGATGCTGGTGTCCGGCTGCCCTATCTGAAGTTTCCGCGCGATCCGACCGAATAGGTATCTGCGCTACTCGTGAGATTGCGTCATGTACACCCAAATTAAACAGAATCTCCATTCGGGCAATCTCTGAACGACGACTGTTGCTACGCCCGTGGTGGGTTCAGCGCGAAAGCGTCCGAATGAATCGCCCCCCTAGCTGCTGCTTTACTTTTCGGCCGCTTTTTCCAAATGTCCGCCGAACTCATAGCGCATGGCCGATAGCAATTTGTCCGCGAAATCGGCCTGGCCGCGCGAGCTAAATCGCTCGTAAAGCGCAGTGGTGAGGACCGGCGACGGTATCGCCTCGTCGATGGCGGCCTTGATCGTCCAGCGGCCTTCGCCGGAGTCCGACACCCTGCCGGCAAACTTCGCCAACTGGGGATCTCCCGTCAGCGCAGACGCGGTCAAATCCAGTAGCCAGGAAGCGATGACGCTGCCGCGACGCCACACTTCGGCCACGTCGGCGAGGTTGAAGTCGTACTGATAGTGTTCGGGATCGCGCAGCGGAGTGGTCTCGGCGTCGATCTCGTGCTTCTGCTTGCCCACGTTGGCGTAGCGGATGATGTTCAACCCCTCAGCATACGCGGCCATCATGCCATACTCGATGCCGTTGTGTACCATTTTGACAAAGTGCCCGCCGCCACTGGGTCCGCAATGCAAGTAGCCGTCTTCCGCCGTGCCGCCGAGCTTTTCACGTCCGGGAGTGCGGTCGATGTCGCCTTTGCCGGGCGCCAGCGTCTTGAAGATGGGATCGAGTCGCTGCACCGCCTCAACCGGCCCGCCAATCATCATGCAGTAGCCGCGCTCCAGGCCCCATACGCCACCGCTGGTTCCGACGTCAACGTAGTGAATGCCCTTCAGCGCCAGCTCCTTGGCGCGGCGGATATCGTCGATGTAATAGGAATTTCCGCCGTCGATGAGCGTGTCTCCCGGCTCCAGGTAAGGCATGAGGCCGGCGATGGTCTCGTCCACCACGGCCGCCGGCACCATCAGCCAGATGGCCCGCGGTTTTTGCAGCTTGCTCGCCAGGTCCTGCGGCGACGAGGAGCCGACCGCCTTCTCTTTGGCCAGCTCTTCCACGTTCTTCGGGAACACGTCGTAAACCGTGCAGCTATGACCCGCGCCAATGAGTCGCCGCACCATGTTGGCGCCCATCCTTCCCAGACCCACCATTCCGAGTTGCATCGTTGACTCCCTTTCTCGCTAGCATTGTCGGTTACGCCGGGTAGCGCCCGATCCAGTTGTTGGTCAAACTGTAGTTCGCTGGCTTGGTTCAACCTGGCCCTCCAGCTCCGGAATAATTAGTTGTGCCAGCCTATGGTTTCCGCTTTTTGCCGGCAGGACGTTTACTCGCGCCATCGCAGTTAGCTTGGACCTCGGCCGGCGGACCAGACGGGCACTTGTCATCGGCCCACAAACGGAATCCGCCGAGGAAGGCATTGGCGTTATTGCCCTCGCGGCACCCCCTGGGCAGTCGCTTCAACAGCTTCACGTTGCCGCCGCCCAGAACAATGTCGGTGGGCTCGAGCGCGGCGGTCAGGCGCTCGACCACGTCCTCGACATAGCACCGCCATTTCTTCTTGCCAAAGCGCTTCAATCCGCACACGCCTACGTATTCCTCGAACGTAGCCTTCTTGTAAGGCAGATGGGCCAGTTCCATGGGCTCGAGGTCACCATCCACGATCATCGTGGACCCCAGGCCGGTTCCCAATCCCAGGAACAACATCTTGCCTCCGTTGTAACTGCCCAGGGCCTGCATGGCCGCGTCATTGACCATCCTTGCCGGACAGCCGAAGGCACGTTCGAAATTAAAGCCCACCCATCCGGGCGCAAGATTGTGGGGCTCTGCCACCGGCCTGCCATTGGCGACCGGCCCGGGATATCCGATCGAAACCGCATCATACTTCCAACCCGCGGCGAGCTTCTTGACCCCCTCGACCATCGCCTTGGCGGTCAGCTTCGGCCCGGAAGGAAACTTGCGCCCCTCCTGCTGCCCGGTAGCAAGAATTTTCACATTGGTCCCGCCCACATCGATAGTCAGCACGTTCATCAGCAGACCTCCATGCTTATGCACTCTGCAGTACTGCGCTCTTCGACGCAATCCCGCGCAGTTTCAACGCAATCGGACCCAATAGCTATCTGCGCCACTCGTGAATCAGATTTGCCACCAGACCTGTCCATCCTGTCTGATGCGTGGCTCCTAATCCTGCGCCATTGTCCCCGTGGAAGTACTCATGGAACAGCAGGTGGTCGCGCCAGTACGGGTCGTTCTGAAATCTCAACGTCCCTCCGTAGCACGGTCGGAAGCCGCGTTGGTCCCGCTTGAAGATGTTGATTAGGCGATTCGCCACCTCTTCCGCCAGAGCCCCTGGAGTCACAGGCGCATCTTCCCTTCCCGGAGGAGACACCATCAGCCCAGATCCGTAGGCATCGTCAAAGCGCACCAGCGATTCGATCAGAAGGTAGGTTGTGGGAAACCAAACTGGGCCTCGCCAGTTGGAGTTCCCGCCTTTGACTCTTTCGCATGACTCCGCCGGCTCGTATCGCAACACCACATCACCGAAACGGAAGGGATGCTGCAGATGAAACTTCGATAAGCTACGGATTCCGGCCGGCGACAGGAACTCATCAGGATCGAGCAAACGCGACATGATCCGCGAAAACTGGTGGCGATCGACTATGCCCAGCACGTAACGGCGGTCTCCTCCTTCATCGATAGCGCAGCACGCTTGTCCCACGAGGTCGCTGCGGTTGTGGATGAACCACTCGATGTCGGAAAGAAACGTCTTGTGTTGCTCAAGCTGGCTGCGGTGAAGGACCTCGATGGCATAAAGAGGAATCAGCCCGACCAGCGAACGCACCCTAAACTTGTGAAAGTCACCATTTGGATATCTCAGCACGTCGTAGAAGAACCCGTCCTGCTCGTCCCAAAGCTGATAATTCCTGCCACCCATTTTCTTCATGGCGGCCGAGATGTAGACGAAGTGCTCGAAGAATTTTGTGGCCAGTGCCTCGTAAGTGGAGTCGCTCTTCGACAACTCCAGCGCGATCTTCATCAGATTCAGGCAGAAAAATGCCATCCAGCCGGTGGCGTCGGACTGCTCCAGAACAATGCCGCTCCCTTGCGCGCTGCTGCGATCCACGACCGTGATGTTGTCCAGCCCGAGAAAGCCGCCCTCGAAAATGTTGTTGCCTTGGCTATCGACGCGGTTTACCCACCAAGCAAAGTTGATTAGCAACTTGTGGAAGGTCTTCTTCAGGAATTCCACATCGGCGCGTCCGGTTTGGGCCCGGTCAATTTCATAAACCCGCCAACACGCCCAGGCATGCACCGGCGGATTCAGGTCAGAAAACTCCCATTCATAGGCGGGTATTTGTCCGTTGGGGTGCTGGAACTGCTCAAACAGCAGCAGCCACAGATTTTCCTTGGCGAAATCAGGATCGACCAGCGCCAGGGCGACACATTGAAACGCCAAGTCCCAGGCGGCAAACCACGGGTACTCCCAGCGGTCCGGCACGGCCAGAATGCGCATGGAATTCAGGTGCCGCCAATGAGAATTGCGTATTCGCTGGCGCGCCTCATTCGCGTCCTCGTTGCCCACGTTGTCAGACAGCCATTTATCAACGTCGAAGAGATAAATCTGTTTGCTCCACAGCATTCCTGCCAAAGCACTGCGCTGTATGTTTTTTTCCTCTGCACTGGCGGAAGGAGGGGCGATAGAGTCGTAGAATTGGTCGGCTTCCATCCGCCGTCGCGTGACGATCCCGTCTACTTCCTTCAGCCCGCCGGGCATGGGCTCCGGCGTCAGCCGTAGGCGTAAAACATAAGAACCCCCAGCGGGAATCGTTTCACGATAGTGGATACAGGCCTTGCTTCCCACCCGCTCCGGGTTCACACACTGCTCACCCTGAACAATGAATCGGTGGAAGGCGTCCTTCGAATATCGGCACTTATCGCTCGCCGATTCGTTTTCCGTGAACAGGGCCGCACCGGAAGAAGGCGCCTGCAGGAAGGTCTTTTGCAGGCCATACTCGAACTGCAGATTGGGTAAGGGCATGTGACGCGGATCGTTGGCGCGCAAGATCGTGGTCTGCCCGGACTTTAGCAAGCTAATGCTGGGCCGTGCGTCCGCGGCTCCCGTGGCTGACCAGTTGTTCCGGAACCAGAGCTGAGGGATGCAGTGCAACTCGGCGGGCGCGGACCCTCGATTTACCGCCTCCAATCGGATGGAAATGTCGTCGGGCGCAGCCTTTGCATACTCGATGAAAATGTCGAAGTAGGCTTCCTGATCAAAGATTCCGGTGTCGAGGAGCTCATACTCGAAGGCCCGGTTCCCAGAGCTGTTCTCGCGAATGAGTTGCTCATACGGAAACTCGCCTTGCGGATACTTGTAAAGCATCCGCATGTAGCTATGGGTTGGAGTATTGTCGAGGTAAAACCAGTATTCCTTTACGTCTTCGCCGTGATTTCCCTCCCGGTTGGTCAGGCCAAACATGCGCTCCTTCAAAATTGGATCGCGGCCATTCCAGAAAGCAAAGCCGAACACCAGGAGCTGGTATCGATCACAGATGCCGGCGATGGCGTCTTCACCCCAGCGATACGCTTTGCTGCGCGCCTGATCGTGACTCAGGAAATCCCACGCTGCACCATCGGCGCTGTAGTCCTCCCGGACCGTTCCCCACGAGCGTTCGCTGACATACGGCCCCCACTTCCGCCAAGGATGCACTGGGCCTGAGTGCGGCTCCTTGAGCCGCAAGTACTCGGCCGTTTGTGCACGTGCAGTCTGGAGGGCCTTCTTGGTAGCTGCGCTCATTGCCATCTGGACGTTTTTTCCTGACGAAGTATTGACCCCCCGGTATCTACTCTCATTGCCCGTCACCGTGCCCGGACGATGGGTGGGGCAACACCGCTTGGACTTTCTGCAATTGCTGCTTGAATTGGGGGGCATTATAGGCCGAGGGGCTCTGCAGCTGCTGGAAGAGCTTATTGATGGCTCCGCGCAATTCCGGCTCATTGGCGATCTTGGCATTGGCAGCGTAGGCGATGGAGAGCGTATCCAGGGCCATGGTCGCCTGCTCTGCCGTGCCTTCCCCGCCGAGAGCAATGGAATCGCTGTTGCTGGCGATCTCCAGCATGATTCGCGCGGTCAAGTCGGGGTCATATTGCTGTGTCTTAATGGTCTGCAAGACTTGATTCACCGACCCGGCAGCGTTCTGCGCCGTGGACGAAATTTCCTGCGGACTCCCCCCCTTGCCAATCAAGGTTGAGAGGTGGTCCAAGGCAGCATCCATCCCCTGGGCGCCTTGCGGATCAACCACGGCTGTGAAGCAGCGAAACACAAGATATCCTGAGCCATTCCAGGAGGGAGTGCCGGCACGACGTCCCTGGTAATAGCCGGCGGTGGTAAGCCGCCAACTGTCGTTGGGCCCAGTCAAAGAGTGGTGACAAGCGAAACAATCCAGCTCCGCATAGTCTGGCCAGGTCGGACTGCCGGCTCGCCGGCTGAGGCGGGCCAGCAACTCGCGCAATTGCACCGCTTGTCCAATCGCCCAACTCTGCACCCCAAGCCAGGCGTCGCCTTCGCGGTTGGTCTTCCAGTGCCTTGGCATGGCAGCGCTGAACGAGTCCAGCTCGAAGGTAAGATTGGGATGACCGGCGGCGATCATGTCGTGATTGACCTGCTTATCAGCGGTGCCGACATGGCAACTCACGCACTTCTCGGAACGCGCGACCAGGTCACGAGTGTCGTACATCCCGTACTTGCGTTTTTCGCTGGGCGCCAAGTGCTGCCAAGTTTCGGCGGTGTGAGGCCCCAGCCAGCCCACCGCAGGCCCATGACAATTCTCGCAACTCACGCCGTCATCAAGCTGAAAGGTGGTCGCCCGCAACTCCGCCGGCACATACAAAGCGTGGCAGACAAGGCATTTCTCCGCCTGGTTCGGCTGCGCAATCTTCAGGATCTTTGCCATGCGCAGGGAGACGGGATTGGAAAGCACGCTGTAAGCACGGGCGTGCTTGTCCTGCGAGGCCCAGATACTGAACTCGTTCTGCCAAATCCGGATTCCGGGTAGGCGGCGTCGGCCTTGATGCGGCCATCCAAGGAGTTCAGGGTAGAGACTACGGGTTGGTCCTCGCCGGTGGGCCATATACTGAGATATGCCAGTTGGCCGGACGGGACCACGGTGACATTGAGCGAATAGGCCACCGCGGTTGTGGGAATGTTGCAGCCACCCTCTTGCGGAATGGGGAAGCTGCGCGAAGTGCCGCCCTGAATCGGACCGCCGGTCTGGCGGGTGTCAACCAGGCGGCAGGGCGTGACGGCAAGGAATTGCGCCGCAGCAGCGCTGGCGCCGGCAATCACCGAAACGTTGTTGCTGCCGAAGTTGCTGACATAGACCCGGTTGGTCACCGGGTTGACCGTCACGCCATCAGGGAAGGTCCCCACACTCACCGGCGTAGTGGCATAGGTGGCCCCGTCGATCATCGTAACCGTGTTGCTGGCGAAGTTGGAGACGTAGATCTTGTTGGTTGGCACATCTACGCCAACGGAGAACGGGTTTGTCCACACCGTCACCGTCCGGACGACCGAGTCACTGGCGCCGTCGATCACCGAAACCGTATTATCGTTCTGGTTGACGACGTAGATCTTGTTGGTAACCATGTTGACCGACGCGTCGTAGGGCCGGTTTCCAACGGTTACCGTCGTGATCACAGTATCGTTTGCCCCGTTCACCACCGTGACGCTACCTATGGCTTGATTGTTGACGTAGACCTTATTCGTCAGCGTATTCACCGCGATGTTATTGGGACGCGCCCCGCTGGCCAAGGTTATGGTCTTAATCACGGTGTTGGTCGCGCCGTTGATTACGCTCACGTTATCGCTGAGCTTGTTGGAGACGTAAATCTTGTTGGTAACCGGATTTACAGCGATGAACCTGGGCTGAATGCCCACCGGGACCGTCGCAATGACCGAATTGGTGGCTCCGTTTATCACGGACACGGTCCCAGTGGATTGGCATGTCGGGTCGGTGCCACATGTATTCGGCACGTAGATTCTGTTGGTCACTGGATTCACGGCCAGGGACAAGGGCCCGTATTCGACCGTCACGCTGCTGGTGCTAAAGGTCGGCAGGTCAATGACGGTAACGGAATTACCGGGGCTCTGTTGAGTGCCGGTATTGGGGATGTAGCCCTTTTTCGTCGCAGTATTGATGCCTCCGCCACTTGGGTTGACTCCAACGGTGACGGTGTGGACGACCTGATTCGTGGCGCCATTAATGTCCGACAGAGTGCCGGCGGTCTGGTTGAGGACGTAGATGCCGCTGCTGGTGCTAAAGGTCGGCAGGTCAATGACGGTAACGGAATTACCGGGGCTCTGTTGAGTGCCGGTATTGGGGATGTAGCCCTTTTTCGTCGCTGTATTGATGCCTCCGCCACTTGGGTTGACTCCAACGGTGACGGTGTGGACCACCTGATTGGTGGCGCCATCAATGTCCGACAGAGTGCCGGCGGTCTGGTTGAGGACATAGATGTGGTTGGTTCCCGAATCGACCGCTGAGCCTATGGGCCCGGCGCCCACGGGGATGGTGGCAATCACCTGTTGTGCAATGGCGGGCATGGCCGTCAATGTCAAACTCAATACCAAAGTGACTAAGTTGCGGCGCAATATCTGCATGGGATTTCTCCATCAAGGAATGTAAGACTCGGGAGAGCACGTTTGACCGGGACACACACAGATGTCCGGATTTGGAGTTGACGAGCCGCGCCCAATAATCCGTGCTATCAGATGAGTGCTGTCATGAGAGAAGAAATACGAGAACTAACGTATATCACAAAACGTCGCGCCAGAACAGAGCTAAAAGGTGGTAGTTTCGGCAGGAACTTACATGCCATAAGGAAAGCCTGCGGGGAGCTCAATGGACAGTTTCGAAGAGTGCAGGGGGGCGGCCCGGCCCCTACGCTGCACCTGTTTCAAGCAGGGGCGCCATGCTATCGCAATGGCCCATTTTTCGTGGCAGCTCTGCTACCGAACGCCCTACCTTGGCTGTCTAAAACCGTGACAGGACGAGCCTCGTCCGCTTTCCGGTCGTCCCACGGAACAAAATCTGGGCCCCACACGTACTAGTCAACAGGACAGAATCCTACCCACTCGGGGAGGCAGCAGTGGCTAACGGCAACGGCAAGAAGAAAAAGAAGCGCTGGATCATCATTTCGATCGTGTCAGTTGCAGTCCTGGCGTTGGTGATCGTCGCGGTGGCAGCGACGCGGGGAGGCACCAAGATCGACCCCACCAAGCTGGCAAGGGTGGAAAAGGGTGACCTGGCCAAGAGCGTGGTGGCGACGGGCAAGGTCACGCCCATCACCAAAGTTGAGATTAAGTCGAAGGCCAGCGGCATCGTCAAAAAGCTCTACGTGGATACCGGCGACAAGGTGAAGCAAGGCCAGCTGCTGGCGGAGCTCGACAAGATCGAGATCGAGGCGCAGGTCGCCTCAGGTCGCGCGCAATTGCTGTCGTCGGAGGCCAACCTCAAAGGCGCTGAAGCCGACCTGAAGCGTGCAGGGGTGGACGCCGAGGGGGTGGATATTCCCACCTTGCAGCGGGCGTACGAGCGCGCGCAGGAAATGTCGAAGGATGGGGTGGTGTCGCAATCGACCCTCGACGACGCGCAGCGCAACTACATCATGGCAGTGAACAAGCGCGATCTCGCGCGGGCGCAATATACGGTAAACAAGGCCAAGGTGGCGCAGGCCCAGGCGCAGGTGAAGAAAGACCAGGCCAGCCTGAACCAGCTGGAAGAGCAGCTCAGCTACACCACCATTACGGCCCCGATTGACGGCGTGGTATTGTCGCGCAACGTGGAAGTCGGCGATGCAGTCAGCTCCATCCTGGTTTTGGGATCGGGCGCGACCCTGGTCATGACGCTTGGCGATACCAGCGAAGTGTACGTGAAGGGCAAAGTGGACGAGAGCGACATCGGCAAGGTGTACCTCGGGCAGCCGGCGCGCATCCGGGTGGAGACGTTCAAGGACAAAACCTTCACCGGGCACGTAACCAAGATTTCGCCGATGGGCGTGGAGAAAGACAACGTGACCACGTTCGAAGTGAGGGTATCCATCAACAATCCCGGCGGCGAACTAAAAGCCGAGATGACCGCTAACGCGGAAATCATCCTCGACGAACATAAGAACACCTTGATGATTCCCGAAGGCGCCATCCTGTACGACAAAAACAAGAAGGCGTCCGTGGACGTGCCCGATCCCAAGGGCAAGGATGGAATGCGCAAGGTCGCCATCAACATCGGAATCTCCAATGGGGCCAAGACCGAAGTGCTGTCGGGCCTGAAACCAGGCGACCAGGTTGTTCTACAGCAATAGCATGGGTCAATACTCCCTTGGGCTGCCGGCAACGGCAGCCCGATTTCTTGTAACGCAGTCACTTCAATATTCCGGCGAGGCAACATGAAAAAGCATTGCACAGCCGTTCTTCTGGTTCTTCTGTTGGCTCCGGCGCTGCTGCACGCCCGCGCCGAAGGCCACTTTGATCGCACTTTGACGATCTCCGGAACCGTCAGCCTCGATGTCACTACCGGCTCCGGCGACATCACCGTCAAGGCTGGCGGCACGGACAAGGTGGTGGTGCACGGAACGGTGCACTCCAGCAATGGCTGGTTCTCCAATGCCGAAGATGCGGTACACGCCGTCGAATCGAATCCCCCCATTCAACAGAACGGGAACAGCATTCGTATCGGTTACGACTTGCCTCTGGATGTGCGCCGGCGTGTCGCCATCAGCTACGAGATTACCGTGCCAGCCGACACGACGGTGCAAGCTCACACCGGCTCAGGCGGTGTTGGCGTGCAGGGGGTCCGCGCTGAAGTGCAGGCCCAGACCGGGTCGGGCGAGATTCGGGTGCGGGACGTGGGACGCTCGCGGGTGCAGACCGGCAGCGGCAGCATCCGGGCCCAGAACGTCGCCGCCCCGTTTTACGCGCATACCGGCAGCGGCGACATTGAAGCCGATCTGACCGGGTCGGGCGACGTAGATGTGCAAACCGGTTCCGGCGGAATCCACCTGCGCGGCGTGAAGGGAGGACTGCACTCCCGCAGCGGCAGCGGCGATCTCACCGCCGACGGCAGTGTGAGCGGTCCCTGGAATTTGCACACCGGCTCGGGATCCGTTCGGCTGGCAATCGGCTCGGGCAGCGGCTTTAATCTGAATGTGCACACCGGCTCGGGTTCGATCCACTCCGATCTCCCAATTACCGTGCAAGGCTTGGTGGGCCGGCACGAATTGAAAGGGGCGGTGCGCGGTGGCGGCCCCGAAGTGGCAGTTTCCACCGGCTCCGGGGATGTGGATATTCGGTAAGAAGCAAGGCTAATGCACTAATTGTAGAGCCACCTTTCACGGTGGTTTTTGTTCGAAAGGTCACCCCGAAATCTAAGGTCAATCAGTTGATCAGCCGATGTATTTTCGGGGTTCCCAAACGTGGATAAATGATGCATTCTATTGACGTGTAATTAGTCCTGAAATTGTTAAAAGGCTGCCCCATATGACGATGTTGACCAGAGGGCGAGTCATCCTCGGCGTTTGCCTGGCGTGGTTGTGCTCCAGTGCTGTTTGCGCTTACGCACAGGCCATCGCAGCGGTTCCCCGCGACCCGTCTGAGCTGTCGCTGCCGCCAATTGGACGGTCATCCAGTTCCCGGGACATCGCGATTGATTCCAGCGGAACGGCGGCAGCGTCTGGGGTGGGCATGATTGCCGTGGCAACGCCTGCCAAACCGGAACGAGGAATAGCGTGGTCTCACTTGTTGGAGAGCTCACTGACGTTCCTCTCGGTCGAACATATGTTTCGCTACAGCACCGAATCAGGGACCCGTGATGCGTTCCACTCCGCCTTTTGGCCCGGGTATTTGAATTCGGTCGGCAACCTCCACGGATGGGCCGACGGAGACCCGTTCTTCGTCAACTACATCGGACACCCCATGCAAGGCGCGGTGTCTGGATTCATTTGGCAGCATAATGACCGCGCCTACCGCGACGTGGTGTTCGGCGAGAACTCCCGATACTGGAAGGGGAAACTCCGCGGCGCGGCATTTTCTTACCTTTACAGCGTGCAACTCGAAATCGGCCCGATTAGCGAAGCCTCTATCGGACACATCCAGGCGCAGTTTCCGCAACAGGGGTTCGTGGACCACGTCATCACGCCGACCATCGGCTTGGGCTGGACCCTCGCCGAGGATTCTCTGGATCGCTACGTCATACGGTTTGTGGAATCTCGCACTAACAATGCCTACGTTCGTTTGCTCGCTCGCGGAGGACTGAACCCGTCGCGTTCCTTTGCCAACGTGATGAACCGGGAGCTTCCCTGGCATCGCGACGACCGTCCGGGCGTCTTCAAGCCCTATCCGGAGGCGGCGGTGAAAAGCTTCATGGCGCGGGCTACCGAGAGCAGGGTGGCGCATCCTCCTCCTGGCGTTGCCCCTTTCGAATTCACGGTGACTCCCAACTACCGGGCGTATGTGGGGAGTGACGCGAAGGGCTCTTGCATCGGCGGCGGAGGTACGGCGGCGTTTCGCGTTGCTTCCGAATGGCAGATTGTGGTGGACGTCAATGGCTGCAAAATGCTGGACCTTCCAACTAATCTTAGCGGTGATTCACTGAGCTACATGGTCGGGCCGCGGTGGACACCCTCGACTTCCAGCCGCTGGAACACGCACGCGCAGGTCCTGGTTGGCGGCACCAAGCTCACCCAGGAAAGACTGTTCCCCGAAGAAAGGGCCGTAGTTATGGCCACCGACCCTCCAGCCGAACAGAGAAATTCTCTTCACCATCTGTACACCAAGGATTGGGAGACGAACGGGTTCGCGGTCGCCGCCGGAACAGGAGTGGACTACAAGATCAACAATGCACTGGCCTTCCGGGTTGCCAGCCTGGAGTATTCACGTTCCTGGACGCAAGATTTGAACGGCATCAACTATCAGAATGGGCTGCAGGTTACAACCGGGTTGGTCTTGCGCATGGGGACGTGGTAGGCGGCGCGTCATTATTGGCGCCGCTTGACTCTGGCGCCTGCTGCGAATACTTTGCCAGTGCATGTCCGACACGCGCATCGTCACCTTCACCACCGACTTTGGGCTTAACGATCCCTTCGTAGGCATCATGCATGGCGTGGTGCTGAACATCCATCCGGAGACCTCCCTCGTTGACATCAGCCACGCCGTCGCTTCCTACGACGTGTTCGACGGCGCCTGGACGATCGCGCAGGCCTACCGCTTCTTTCCGCCGCGTACCGTGCACGTGGTGGTGATCGATCCCGGCGTTGGCGGCACGCGCCGGCCCATCATCGTGGAAACCGACGACTATGTCTTCGTCGCACCGGACAATGGTGTGCTCTCGCTGGTCGAAATGCGAGAGCCGAAATTCACCGTGCGTCACGTCACCGCAGAACGCTACTTCTTGCAGCCGGTGAGCCAGACTTTTCATGGGCGCGACGTCTTCTCGCCGGTGGCCGGATGGCTGAGCAAGGGGGTTGCGCCCCCCGAGTTCGGTCCAGAGATTTCCGACTATGCTCGCCTCGCGCTGCCCACCGTGGAGCGCGTCGGGGAAAACAGCTTGCGCGGCGTGGTGCTGAAGGTGGACAAGTTCGGCAACCTGATCACCAACATCGGCGAGCAGGAGGCGCCGGCATTGTTCACCACTGCGCCTCCCACGGTAAGCATCCTGATTGCGGGCCAGACGATTACGCGCGTGCGCCATTCCTACGCGGAAGGCGGGGACGATGAGTTCTTCGCCATCGTCGGCAGCTCGGGATACTTGGAGATCGCAGCCAGGCAGGCATCAGCCGCGGAGAAGCTGGCGGCAGGGGTGGGAACGCCGGTGGGGATGGTGCTGGGAGGTTAAACTTTGCCTCCACTGGCTTCTCATCTACGACTATGGTAATATGGCTATGGTCGTACTTTAGAGGTTATTGTGAAGCAGATTCCCGCAGGAAAATTCAAGACACTCTGCCTGGCTGTCATGGATGAAGTACAAGCTACGGGTGAGCCCGTTCTGGTTACAAAGCACGGCAAACCGGTGGTTAAACTTGTGCCCGCCGAGATCAGGGACGAAAGCATTTTTGGCTACATGTCCGGGAAGGCGAAGATCGTCGGAGACATCGTTTCGCCGGTGACGCCGCTCGAGGATTGGGAAGCGCTGAAGTGATTCTCCTGGACACGCACGTCCTTGTCTGGATGTCGCTTGATCCTGGCCGCCTTTCTAACGCCGCGGTCGAGGCCATTCAAGAGGCGCGAGGCAAGGGTGGCCTGCACATCTCAGACATAACTCTGTGGGAGATCGCCTTGCTGGCGCAGCGGGGAAGGATACAGATCACGGGCACGATTGATGCCTTCATCCACGAAATCTCCTTGCCTGTGTCCGTCAAACGAATCACTCCGGTTATCGCATGCATGGCTGTGCAGTTTCCTGAGGAATACCCGAAGGATCCAGCCGATCGGCTGATCGGAGCGACATCGGTTGTCGAACGCCTGCCGTTGGTCACCGTCGATGAAAAGCTGCGTCGTACTCTTTCATTGCAGACAATCTGGTGAACCACGTGTCAGGCGCTTGCTTCACGGGTTTTTCGGCTTGACCCGCGCATAGCGTTCCATTTCGCCGGTCCACTTCAAGAAGCGAAACAGCTCCGCCCGCTCGCGCCAGGTGAATCCAAAAAATTCCAGAAAGCCGATGCTCTGCATCTTAATGCCGGTGTAGGTTTCAATTCTCCAGCGCAAATAAGGACTGCGCCACGGCGCGAGACGATGGCCGCGGGTCGCATTCCACAAGAAGCGCAGGATGTAATGCATGGCTGTAATCAGTATATCGGCGACAAGACTGAACTTCGCGAATTACAATTTCTGCGGATACACAAAAGCCTTCGCGTGCCCTACAAAAAGAGAGGTGCAGCATGAAACGCTCGCTTAGCAAAAGAGTGGCTCTCGCACTTTGGTTTGTGGGCTCTTGTGGTGCAGTACTCTTTAGCTGCTGGTGGATTTTCGCCATGATCTACACAAAGAAGGTCAACCTCAGCGTGCTAATGATGCTCGCACTTGGAATTGTATGCGCGTGGGAGGGGTTCAAGATGTTTAGGGCAGAACGAAATTCAAGCTGACTCACAACCAATTTTTCGCTTCCCTGCGGCTTCGCCAAGCTCGGTCCATCCTGCTAAACTCACCCCGGAGCCGCGCAACGCCGGATGACCCCCGACCAATCCCGACAAACCGCCGAAGAGCATTACTACGCGGCGCTCGATTTGTACGCCGAGGGGCATCACCAGGAAGCCATCCGCCAGTACGAAGCGGCCATCGCCGCCGATCCTTCCTTCCTCGACGCCATGCACGGCCTGGCGCGGGTTTACCAGGACACCGAGCAGTTCGACCAAGCCATCGAGGTGGCTAATCGCATCGCCGCCCTCGACCCCGACGATGTGCTGGCGCATACCAGCCTTTCCATTTTGTATCAGCGCAAGGGCATGGTCCCGGAGGCCGAGGCGGAGGCCAACAAGGCGCGCATTCTGGGATGGAAGCAACAACTGAAACAAGGCAAGCAGTCCGCGGAGTGAAACCCCGATCAGCCAGGACGCCGGAAGCCACGGTGCGCGCCATCTATCGCAAGCTTGCGCGCGCCTGGGGACGGCAGCATTGGTGGCCGGCGGAGACTCCATTCGAGGTGATCGTCGGGGCGATCCTCACGCAGAACACTTCGTGGACCAACGTCGAGCGCGCCATGGCCAACCTGCGCGCGGCGGCAGTGCTCAACGTGGAAGGCATTCGCGAATTGCCGCTGCCGAAGCTGCAAGCGCTGGTCCGCCCCTCCGGCTACTTCCGGCAGAAGGCACAGCGGCTGAAGAATCTTGTCGCGTTCCTCGATGCGCGCTACGGCGGATCGCTGGAGCAGATGTTCGCTACTCCCACTGAACAGTTGCGCGCTGAACTGCTCACCCAGAACGGTATCGGACCGGAGACCGCGGACTCGATTCTGCTGTATGCAGGCGGTCACGAAATCTTTGTGGTTGACAACTACACTCGCCGCATCCTGGAGCGGCATCTGACGGTGAGCGCCGGCGCGAAATATGACGAGATTCGCAACCTCATCGAGCGCGCCCTACAGCGGGAAAAGCCAATGGAGTCGCGCCAGCCGGGCCGACAAACCCGGCCGCTGGCGCACGAGGCATCGGCGATGAGCACCGCGCAACGCAGTCCGCTGGCGCAGGTTTACAACGAAATGCACGGATTGCTGGTGCAGGTGGGAAAGCACTATTGCCTGAAACAGCAGCCCAGGTGCGAGATTTGCCCGCTGGGCTCGCTGCTGCCAATTTCGATAGAACAGAGTGATGCTTCGGGAAAGATCAGAAAACGGTCGCCAACACGGCGCTAGAAGGTGTGACAACTGTGCCGTCCCTGAAGGGACTCGCTAATTTATTCCCGCTTTACCCAGGGCTTAACCACCCCAACACGCGCAAAAACGGCGCGCGTTGGGGACCCTGGTACGCCCTGGGCTAGAGCGTTTTCAGCGTTATTGTAGACCATACCCGCAATGAGAGAACCAAGCTAAGGCGTTGTCGGCAGTAATGGCTGCCAAGGCTTCTGCAATGGCGCTTTCCAGAGCTTCTGCGGTGCGGGCTTTGGCCGAGCGCAGCCCCTGCTTGATCTTCGACCAGGCTTGCTCAATCGGGTTGAAGTCAGGGGAATAGGGCGGCAGGTAAATCAGGCGCGCTCCGGTGGCGGTGATGAGTTGCTGCACCCCGGCCACTTTGTGTGCGGACAGATTGTCCATGATGACTACCTGTCCGGGATGGAGCTGAGGGCACAACACCTGCTCCAGATAGGCCAGGAAGACATCGCCATCGGTCGCCGACTCGATGGTCATGGGCGACTGCAAACCTCGGGTGGTGAGCGCCGCCAGCATGGTTACGGTATGTCAGTGGCTGTGGGGCGTGCCTTCCGCTACTCGCTCTCCACCCGGAGCGCGGCCGTAATTGCGGGTCATCTGCGTGCTGGCCCCGCTCTCGTCCAGAAACACCAGTTGCTGCGGGTCGATTTGCCTTATGGCTTCCTGCCACGCTTGCCGGCGCTGCTGCGCTTCCGGCGTTTCTTGCTCTTGGGCGTGGAGTGACTTTTTTTAAGAGGCAGTCCCATCTGCCGTAGGGCCAGCCACCGCCGCCCGATGCTCAATCGCAACCCCTGGGCCGCTTGCAGTTGCGCCTGCAATTCCCGCAGGGTCAGATCCGGTTGCTTGCGGATTTGCTCCCCCAGCCACGCCTGCACCGCCACCGTCACCCGGCTCACCGGGCCACGTCGCCACGGTGGCCGCTCGATCTGCCCCGTGCGCGTGCGGGTGGCGGAGATCTTCTTGGCCCAGCCCTCGCTTACCCCAAATTGTTCCGCCAACTCCCCCAGGGTCCCTTTGCCCTGCTCATACGCCTGCAAAAACTTTCGCCGCAAATCATTCGCGTAGGGTCGTGCCATCGGGTGGAGCAGAAAATCGCCACTAATAGTCTACACTATCGCTGAAAATGCCCTAATATTGTTTCGCCCCTCCGGGGCTGGATTTCGGGCTAGCAAATTCCACTGTCAAATACCGAGTTTGGTTCTCACACGTGCTCGATAGACCGAAGTTTATGATCGATGCCTTTCCGCTTGTGCCTCTCGTGTCTCTGTGGTGAAAAATTAACTTGACTTGCTGCGCGCCAGCGCACGCCTGATGGTTTCGTCGAGCGCCGACTTGGCCTTGGCGTACTCCTCAGGGCTGATCTTGCCCTGCTGGCGATCGATCTCCAACTGGAACAGCTCTTCCTTCATCGCCTCCAGCAACTGCGCATTGCGATCGCGAACCGGCGCGGCCGTCTCCTTGAAGTCGGCGAAATCGGCGGGCGCGCCTCCGGCATCAACTGAATCGCGGCCCGAGGCTCCTGCAGTGGCAGTCGCGGGATGCGGACGGACGTTTGACTTCGACACCACGTACGCGCCGCCCATCACCAGCACCAGCGCGAATGCCCCGAGGATGTAGGCGCGATAGTCGTGCAGCGGATCGGGCGCGTCGATGGGAGCGCCTAATCCACCGCCGGGACGATTGTCGTTGGCCGCGGCTTGCGCTCCGCCCATGGCCCCGCCGCCGCTGGCATCGCCTCGGCCTGTGGACTGTGCGCCCTGCTGGCCCTCGGCCTGAAACGCGCCGGTGCCGGCGATGCGGAAGCTGAGGTCCTGCCCCGGCTTGACGTTGGTGACCACCATGACTCCGGCGCCCGTTTCGTCGGGCATCGACTGAAACTGCTGCGGATTCTTGGGCGTGAAGGTCATACCCTTGGGCGTCATCACGACGAAATGCTGCACCTCACCGAGCGGCTTGGGCGAGATGCTGGCCTCGCCGCTGTAGGGCAGGTGATACGACACCTGGAACTGGGTCTCACCGGGGCGCAGCGGATAGTTGAAGGCGTAGCGGTTTTTCTGCGGGCCCGGCGAGGCATCGACCGCGATGGGCTGGCCGCCGGGAGCTTTGGCCTGTGCCGATTCCAGTTCAGCGCCCTCGGGCAAAACGAACTCAAAGGTGCGCTTGTCATCGGCGACGGTGCGGGGCGGCTGCGACTGGTTGCGAATCGCGTACAGCGCGATCCCCTCCAACTGTTTGCCGTCGCTTTGGTAGCGGTCCACCTCAACCTCCTGGCTGAGGCCGTCCACCTTCTTGGCGGAGTCGTACACCGTCAACTCGGCCGTAGTTGTGCCCGGCATCAGCGGGCCGCTGGCGGGAAAGTAATTCACGCCTTCGTGGGTGACTCGCACCATGTGCGGGGCGCGGTCATCGGCGGGCGCGGTGAGGGAGAAGTGGCCGTGAGCATCGCTCTTCGTGCTTCCGATCTCCTGCATGCCCTGCGACAGCGAAAGCAGAGTGACCTCGTCTCCGGCGGAGGGCTTGCCCGTGGTGGCGTTGGTGACCGTGCCGGTGATGTTCTGGGCGGCGGCGAAGGAGGTGAGCAGGAGCACGCAGAGGAGAAGTATGGCAGAAGCCCCAGCATTTATGCGGAGGAAGGAACGCTTCAGGGCTCCGGCAAAAGTTCGATTTCGGTCCCTCGCTTTAGCGCCGCGATCGAGAAATCCCGGGGCTAAAGCCCATTTTAAAATCGGTCCCTTGTCCGCTGGACTAAAGTCCAGCTCCCCCCTGCTGAAGCCGGGGGCTTCCACCAAAAGCTTATCTCTCACGCGCGGCCTCCGTTCGTCGGAGCGCTACCTGGACGCCGGGTACCACGCCGGACCACGGCGCGCGCCTTCTCGAGGCCGTCCATCTCGGCGAGAATGGCGGCGGCTTCGTCTTCCAGCGCGGCGCGCTGCACCGCGTAATCCGGCTCGCTCAACTTGCCGGCTTTGTACTCGAAGCTGAGGTCGCGCAGATTTTCGTAGGTCGCCTCTTTGCGTTCCTGCAAATACATCTGGCGGGTCTTCTCTTCGCCGGCTTCCACATCGCCCGGCTGATAGAAAACGTAGAAGAACAGGAGCGCCGCAAACAGCGCGCAGCCAAACATGACAAACGCGGTTTCCTGTCCGGACGCGGTAAAGACAATCCATGCAAACATCAGTAATCAGTCTCCTGACGCGCCTTCTTGCGAAGCTCGTCGAGTTCAGCGGCATCGAGATTGGGAGGCGGTACGGGGTGCGCGACGGCGCGCGACTTCCACAGGCGCACAAACCAGATGGCCAGCGCGAGCGCCGCCGCGAAAACCGCGAACGGCATGATCCAGGCCACGCGATTGAAGCCGGTCGTAGTAGGGGCAGACAGCACGGTATTGCCGTACTTCTGCACGAAGCTCTGCAGGATGAGCGAATCGCTGTCGCCGCGCTCGATGCCGGCGGTCAGCTCGTTGCGCATGCGTTCGGAGTAGGTGCAGCCGACGTGGTTGCACTCCAGCAGGACCTGATTGCAGCCGCACATGCACATCAGTCCGTGTCCCAGTTTGTTGAAGCGCGCATCGGTGTCGGCGCCCAAAAAGGTGATGGCCAGCAGCGCGATGAGGAGGAGCTGCGCGATACGAAGTTTCGGGTTTCGAGTGTCAAGTTTCAAGTTATGAATACCAAGACGAAGTTTCAAGTTTCGAGTTTCCAGTTTCAAGTTATGAATACCGGTGCGAAATTTCGAGTTTCAAGTTTCAAGTATGAACATCCAAATTTCCAATTTGTCATCCCGAGCGAGCCCGCCTTAGTGGGCGAGTCGAGGGACCTGCTTTACGCAACCGCGTGAAATTGCGGGACGCTCACCTCCAGCCACTCGACAATGCAGGACAATACGCCATGCTCCGGATCTTCGCGCGCAAAGTCCACGCTGGTTGTTGTAGGCTCGGGAATTGGATCGCCGTCGGCCACGAGAGCTTCCAAATGGAACTCGACGGCCTCCCGCATTGTTTGCCGCATCTGCTCCAACGTCGCTGCTGTCGAAATGACCCCTGGTACATCCGGCAAGAAGCCGCTCAGGTTGTTGGTGCCGACCTCATAGACCACTAGAACTTTCCTCTTCATTGCCACAGCGTTTCTGCCGTCCCTACGGGACTCGGATTCATGAGTCATGCTCACCCAGCGCTGAAGCGCTGGGCTAAGATTTTTCGTCCCGCAAGCGGGACTGTGCTTCGAATGCGGGTTGACCTCGCGCCCTACGCTCGGGCCAAGAACATGTCATAAATGACCCAAAGAATGCCGCCGACCATCAATCCACCAGTGATACGTGTCTCAACAGCACCCCAGCCACTCGCAAACCTCTTCTGCGTCATGCTTCCCGTGGCACGTGGCCAGTACGGCAGTCGAAACCACGCTCTTGGAGAAACCAGCGTGAAAACTCCATTGACGAGCAGCGTTAGTCCGATAAGCCCCGCAAGAATCCTTCCTAGAATCAGCATGTCAGCGGAACCGTCCGAACAGCAGATCCCTCGACTCGGACTGAAGTCCTCGCTCGGGATGACAAATGAGAGAGGACGCGACGCGGGCCTAAAGGCCCGCTCTACCTGAGCCCTGACCCTATCCCCTAGTCCCTGCCATCAATCGCCACCGACTCCTACAACGCCACTCCGCGCCGCCTCTAGCTCCGCACGTTCCTTCTCTCTCACCGCGACCTTCACCGGCTTCAGGTTGGGCAGCAGCGCGATCAACGTCCCGATGACGACGATGACCACGCCCGACCAGATCCACATCACCAGCGGATTCACGTGCGCCTTGATGATCGGCTTGCCTGTGTCCTGGTTGCGCCCGGTGTACACCAAGTACAAGTCTCCGCTGGGACGCGAGCGATTAGCGACAATGGTTGATGTCTGCTCGCTCGCCTTGTAGAAGCGGCGCTCGGGAAACATGGTGTCAATCTTCTTGCCGTGCCGGTAAACGTCGATGACGGCCCACTCGCTGGAGTAGTTCGGCTTGTCGTCCTGGGTGTACGAGTCACACACCAGCGTGAACCCGCCGATCTGCATCTTGTCGCCGAAGCCCATCTCCTGCTCTTTGTCCACGTTGAAGGGCAGACCGGCGAAGCCGATCATGATGACGATGAAGCCGAAGTGCACCAGGTAGCCGCCGTAACGGCGCGTGTTGCGGCGGGTGATGGTCACCATGCCGTCGAGGATGTTCTTGCCGGTCTGGCGCGCAATGACGCGCCCACCACGCCAAAACTCGCCCACCACAGTTGCCGCTACCAGCACCGACAGCGAGATCGCCACCAGGGAGTAGAAGTAAGACACGTCCACCCACGGCTTCATACCGCCGATCATGAGCCCGATCGCCGTCAGCACCGCCAGAATTGTCGGCCACAGAAAGTTACGCTTCAGGCTGTCGAGGGAGGTCTTGCGCCAGGCCAGCAGCGGTCCCACTGCGGTGAGGAAGATCAGGAACAGCCCAATCGGAACGTTGACCCGATTGAAAAACGGCGGCCCCACCGTGACCTTCGAGCCGGTCACCCACTCCGACAGCACCGGAAAAAGCGTGCCCCACAATACCGCGAAGCACGCCACCAGCAGCACCAGATTGTTGAACAGGAAACTGGACTCGCGCGAGACCAGCGACTCCAGCCGGTGTTCGCTCTTCAGGGTATCGCGGTTGCGCACGAAGAAGAACACGCAGGTGGCAAACGTCAGCGCCAGGAACCACACGAACCAGATGCCGATGCCCGACTGCGCGAAGGCGTGCACCGAACTCACCACCCCGCTGCGGGTGAGAAACGTTCCGAAGATGGCCAGCAGAAATGTGGTGAAGATGAGCCACATGTTCCACATCTTCATCATGCCGCGCTTCTCCTGCATCATGACCGAATGCAGGAACGCGGTCATAGTCAGGAACGGCAGCAGCGACGCGTTCTCCACCGGGTCCCATCCCCAGTAGCCGCCCCAACCCAGCACCGCGTAGGCCCAATGGGCGCCGAGAAAGATTCCGCAAGTGAGGAAGAGCCACGCCACCATGGTCCAGCGGCGGGTGATGTGGATCCACTTCTCGCCGGGATACTTCATGATGAGCGCGCCCAGCGCGAAGGCGAAGGGCACGGTCACGCCGACATAGCCGAGATAGAGCATCGGGGGATGGATGACCATCTCGGGATACTGGAGCAGCGGGTTCAATCCGTTGCCGTCGGGGGGAATCTGTCCGCTGACCAGGCCGAAGGGATGCGCCGCGAAATTTACCAGCAGCAGGAAGAACACCTGCACTGCCGCCATGATCGCCGAGGCATGGGCCGTCAGTTGCGGATCGACTTTGTAGCGCAATCGGAGCACCAGCGCGTAGGTTGACAGCAGCCACGCCCAGAACAGCAGTGAGCCTTCTTGTCCCGACCACAGTGCGGCGAACTTGTAGGCGATGGGCAAGTCGCGGTTGCTATGGTGCATGATGTAGGAGACAGAGAAGTCGTTGCCGAACGCAGCGACCACCAGCGCCACCGCGGCGACGGTGACGGCGGCCCAGCAGGCGATGCCTGCGCGGCGAGCGGTCTCGCCCAGGCGATCGTCCTTGCGATACAACGCGAGCGAGCCCGCGACGAACGAATAGGCCGCCAGCACCAGGGCCAGCAGCAGTGCAAAACTTCCAATTAGCGGCATGAAAATTAATACCTGTAATGTTTCCGGCCGGGCCCGTGCGGCGGCAAATGCCATCCTGGACCGAATGTTCCTATTTTACTCGCAATCGCATGGCCAGAGGGTCAACCGTCGCCGGGAGGAATACAACTTTGCGGGAGGGCGGATCGGCGGGAGCATCATTGGGGGCCATTTTCGGCGCGTTTCTTGATCGCCTGCAACCACATTCGCCGAATCAAGGCGCTTCCCGGGTAAATCATCCGCCAGTACTCGCCGAACTTGCGACGCGAAGATGGGTCGGTAGTAAACACACGAGTGTCGGTTGTAACCAAGCATCGGTCCGGCCCCGTTTCTTCGATCAGGAAGTTCATGGACGCCAGCGCAAAACCGGGCGCGTTGAGCGACTTGAAGTCGTTGGGGGCCGGCTTCTTGGTTGGGCGCCAGCCTGCGGGAGCGTGCACCAGAGCACCGATGACGATCTCACGGTCGGGCTCATCGGCAAGCAAGAGAAACCCTGACTGCAAAGCGACATCCAGAACAGGCTTGTTCTGCGGCGCACGCAAAATGCCGGGTGGGGTGGCGCGACCGAGACGGCGCATCCAGGTGAGCGTCCGCAAAAGCTTGATGTCTCCGGCAGGTACCTGGCGGATGGCCTCGTAGACGCGCTCTTTGGACGCGCCGATCTGGATCGAGTGGGACTCGCTGAACTGATAGACGGGCGCAAATTCATCCAGTTTCGTCCGTGCAATTGCGACCCGCGTCTCATCGGCCGGCAAGGTGGCGCCGAATATGAAAATTAGAACTCCGCAGAAGAGAACCAGGACGCCAGTGGCACGGCTTCGAAGCCCCAGCAGTCGCAGGGGCCTGACCACAGTGACGGCCCCCACCAACATCACCAGCAGTCCGCCGTAAACCAGCGAAACAGCGATCAGGTTTTTCATAGGCTTCTCGCAGACAATCTTGCGCTCGGACTGCCTGGGCGGAACAGCGAAAAGCGCTCACACCTTCTCTGGCATCGATTTTCTCCTCCCATTCTGGAACGGAGATGCAGGCTCCGGCCTGGGGGATGAACTACACTACTCCTGCGCGCACCACACTGACATGTCTGCCGCCGTGGCCCAATCCGTCGTGGCCCCCCCAGGCCCGCGATCGCACAAGTACCGGCCGGCGTTGCTGGCGCTGGCTGTCCTGTTCGCCGCGACCACCATCGTCTACAGCGCGGCGTGGATGTACTACATTCGCCGCGCGCCGCCGCAGGTCGAGATCGGGATTGACGTATCGTACCGTGACGCCGGAATTGAGATTGATAAGGTGCTCCCCAACAGCCCAGCGGAAAGCGCCGGGCTGAAGCCGCATGACTTGATCGTAGCGATTAATGGACGCAAAGCAGACTCGGCTCCGGCGTGGAATGGGGTATTGTATCGCGCCTGGCTGAAGGCCAAGCCCGGAGACACGGTCACCCTGGCCGTGCAGCGGCCGGGACAAGCGCAACCCATGATCATCGCGCCGGTGTTTCGCGCCCTGCAAGGGTCTGGTGACACCAAGACGACGGCGCGGACCGTGGCAGAGCAGATCGTCGCGTCTTACCCTATTTTGTTTGTCGTCGTGGGCCTCGCAGTGCTCTTTCTGCGTGTCGAAGACCGCAATGCATGGCTGCTGGCGCTGGTGCTTGCGACCTTCGTCGCGGCCGCCGACATGCCCAACGAATTTGCCGCCGCGCCGCTCCCTCTTCAGTCCCTCCTGCTGGCCTATCGGACCCTGGGGAACAGTGTTCTCGCCGAACTCTTCTACTTCTTCTTCGCGGTGTTCCCGGCGCGCTCGCCGATTGACCGCAAGGTCCCCTGGCTGAAGTGGGTGCTGGTGTTCATCGGCCTCTGCTTGGGTTTAGGAGGTTATCAAAAAGGCAATTCCGTCGCCTTACCGATTTTCGCGCCGGTGCTGTCTCTTCGCGCCGCCCAGGATGCCCGGATCGTCGTCGTTTACGGTGCTATTCTTCTTGGGCTCATTTCCCTGCTGCTAAACATGTTCAGCGTCTCCAGCAGGGAAGACCGGCGCAAGCTCAAAGTGATTTTCTGGGGGACCATCGTGGGAGTCACGCCCGCTGTGGTTATCGCGCTGGTGCAGGAAGTTTTCCATGCCGGATTTTCCTTTTGGCTGAATTTCGCCAAGATAATTCTGCTGTTCCTGTTTCCCCTCTCGTTCGCCTACGCGGTGGTGAAGCACCGGGTAATGGATGTGCCCGTTTTGCTGAAGCGCAGTGCGCGTTACTTTGTGGTGGAGCGCGGATTTGTTTTCTTGATCCTGGCGATTTCGGTGGGGGCGACCTTCTGGCTGGCGCAGGTATTCTCCCGCCTTTTCTCCGCCGGATCGAAAGCCGCCATCCCGGTGGGCGCGACCTTCGGGGTGCTGCTGATCTCGGGCGCGACCCAAGTCCACCGCCGGGTGCGGACCCGGCTGGACCGCGCCTTCTTCCGCAGTTCCTACGACGCGCAACAGATTCTGGAGAACCTGGCCGCCCAGACGCTCACGGTCAGCAGCCGCGAAGGGCTGGCCGCACTGTTGCACGATCAGATTCATGATGCGCTGCATCCCAGCGCAATGTATGTGTACCTTGAGGCCGCCAACGGACAATTGCAGGCCTACGCGGGGAATCCTCCGGCGGAGGCGATGACACTTTCCACTGGGGCCCCTGGAATTGCCGAACTGGCAGGACGTAGCGATCCGCTGGAATTGCTCCCTGAAGTCATGCATGGAACGCAATTGGAGCCGCTGCACCCGGAGTGCCTGGTGCCGATTCGCGGCTCCAGCGAAGGCCAGTTGCAGGGCGTGGCCGTGCTCGGCCCGCGGCTTTCCGAGGAACCGTACTCCACCAGCGACAAGCGTTTGCTGGCATCGGTGGCCAGCCAGGCCGGTATTGCCATGCGCAGCATTACCCTGGCGGAGAAAATGGCGGCGACCATGGAGGGGGAGCGTCGCAGGGCGCAGGAAATGCAAATTGCGCGCCAGGTGCAGAGCCGGCTTCTTCCGCAACAGGCGCCCTCGCTGGCGACGCTGGAGTGCGCCGGCAAATGCATCCAGACGCGCGCCGTGGGCGGCGACTACTACGACTTTCTCGATCTCGGCTCGGGCCGCGTCGGCCTGGTGCTGGCCGACATCTCGGGGAAAGGCATGTCGGCCGCACTGCTGATGGCCAATCTCCAGGCCAACCTGCGGGGCCAATATGCCCTAGCTTTGGAAGACATTCCCCGGCTGATGCGCTCCGTGAATCGCCTCTTCTACAAGAACACCGAGAACAACAACTACGCCACGACTTTTTTTGCGGTTTACGACGATGAGAGCAGGCGCTTGCGTTACGTGAATTGCGGGCACAATCCTCCGTTCCTCGCCCGAGCCGATGGAAGCGTGGAACGGCTCGCAGCCACGGCCACCGTACTGGGTCTGTTCGAGGAGTGGGACTGCACCGTCGCCGAACTTCAACTGGCGGCGGGAGATGTTCTGGTGATTTATACCGACGGGCTCTCGGAGGCATCGCCGAACGAAGACGACGAGTTTGGGGAGGAGCGTCTCATCGAGGCCGCGCGCAGCCATCGGCAACGGTCGGCCGACGAAGTCCTCGAAGCTATCCTCACCCAGGTGCAGGAATTCAGCCAGGGCGAACAGGCCGACGACATGACGTTGATCGTGGCGCGGGGGCGGTAGGGGAATAATTTAGCCGGTGTCCCTCGCTCAGGATGACAAGAAATAAGGGGTCGTGCGCTACAAATTGCATGAAAACGATGAAGCGAAAGTTCTTAGTTAACAGTGGAGAAAGGGGATGGGTAGATGTTGACCCCGCTGCATCCGTGTCCGATTTCGCGAACAAATTGCAGCTTTCCGAACACGCACTGTCTGTCGCTGCCGATGTGCTTCTCCTGCCGCTCAACACGCGCCTCACTGACTACACCACTAATGAAAACTTGTTTCCTCTAACAACGAAGCCAGTTCGCAACGCGTTGTCCGCAGCCGGGCTCGGGGCGGATCTATACGACGACGGGCGCGAACGCTCCGAACTCGTACTAAGATCGGCGAACGTTCTCTTCCCTATTCTTTTGTTCGCCAAGGATGCAGCAGTTTCAGTCGGCCTTGGCATACTCGCCAGTTTGATCTATGACCGCTGGAAGAACGCTAAGCACGAACAGCCCGACACCCTAAGGGTGGAATACGCCGTTTTCGAAAATGGACAAATGGTGTGTTGGCGACGGATTGAAGGGAGTCCGTCCCACGTCCAACAGCTACTCGTCGAAGAGTCAGCGCGCCGCGAAGGTTCTTTGGGCCAAAGGAAGTCGCCGCGACTGGCTGTCGCGAAACGCGGCGGCCGGAGCGGCAACACTATGGCTAAGCGATTCATGAAAGAAGGGCGTGCGCTAATAGCCGAAGCGGAGCTAGTATTTCAACAGGGTGACGCAAACTGCTCCGAAGCGCTCTACAGGAGAAGCCTCCACAAAATTCGCGACGCGTCGCTTGTCGATCCAGAAAATTCCTATCATCGCATTTATCTTCATCATATCGGGCGTCGGATTCATTCGAAGTTTAGTTGCCCCAATCCTCCGACTGATGGTAGCTACACGCTGAGCTGCCCCGTATTGCTCAGTCATACCAAAGGCGGTTTCAGCATCGGCGGCTCCGCAAAGCCGATGTGTTCAATCTGTTGCGGCGATGCTTTCACGTGCCCGCACGAGGCGGGTCAGATTTACGATGGAGTCGTCGCGAAACGGGTTCTGAATACATGCAACATCTGCGGAAAAGAGACCTGTGGGCATCTTGAAGGTCAGGTCCACGACCAGGTCGAGGCATACGTTATCATCAGCCATCTAACCCTCGACCACATTTCCTACGTCGAGAATCCCGAGGACCCGCTGTGCTGCATCCAAAGTCGCACAATGGGCCGCGATGAAGTTTGGCGGGAACTATCGCCGGACGAGCGCAGGACCTTTAAGTATGGGGAAACTGTGCTTCATTGCCATCACTGCTTGATTTGCAAAGGAAGCTGAACGGCCTGATGCTCCACCCAACCTCCTTTTGCTTAGGTGTTTCCAGCGCTAAAGCGCGTGATCAAGGTCGAAACTTTTCCCCCGCATAAATGCGGGGGCTTCCGCCATTCTCTTATGCCGAATCAACCGCCGGCGCAATCTCAGCCGGTTGGTTAGGTTCCGGCGCGGGCATGGGACCGGGAGGACTGCCAGCCTCCGACGCAGGCACGGGATGCGCATCGTCTTCCGCCAGCGAAACGTAGGCTGCCAGACGCGCAAGATTCAGCAGATCGGCGCCTGCGCAATAGAGCAACGCGATCGCCGCCATGATGAGCAATATCCATCCGGGCGCGAGGCTCCTGGCCAAACTCAACGGCGCGAACATCGCCAGCGTCATGGTCCCAAGCCATACCAGGCGAAGTGGAAGAAAGCCCAGTCCCAGCAGAGACAGCCGGCCGCCGCGGCGCGAGACGAAGTCCACCGATTGCGCCAGAGCGTCCATCGCCGATGCGCGGTTGCGAATGCAAAACAGCGGTGCAACTCCGAAGAACCAATTCAATGCCGCCCCGAACCAGCATGCCAGGCCGGTGCCAAGGACCAACCAGAGCACGGCGACCGCTACGCGGCCCTTTCCAGCCATGACACCGCCGATGACCAAGCACGTGATCGCGACCGAGACCGCGATCAACGACCACGCTGCGCGCAGCAGATGCAGGACGAAGATCGGCACAAATTGCCAGGTCATCGCGCCCGGTTCGTCGTCGGCGCTGAACATGGCCACCAAGCGGCGGAGCGTGGCGGCGCGGCCGACGGTGGCGGCAAAGCACCACAACAGGGTGACGCCCAGCAGCAGCACAGATTGTTCCAGCACGAAGCGCGTCAGGCTGCCGCGGAAGATGTGCTGAACGGCCCCGGAAAGCAACTGCGGTTGAAATGTGCCGAGCAGAAATTCGTCGGCCGGAGAAATCTTAATGCTGTCCAGAAACAGCCAGCAGGAAATAATGCTCAGGGCCCACGCCGCAAATCCGAAGCACCAGCGCCACGCCAGTTCAACCGCCAGCAGCGCCGGCTCGTGCCAAAGAGCGGCAAAGCCATCCTTGAACGGCGAACCATCGCTGCCGGGATACGACATGGGTAAAGCATAGCAGCACTCTTGAGCTGCTTCGCCATACCGCTATAATGCGAGACGAATAGCGATAGCTCCGGCGAGAGAGCGCCGCAAAGGTAAGGCAGGCGCTGCAGCGGCCGTGCAGGACCCGTTGCTGTCGCTAAGAGGAGGCCGAAGATGTTTGCACGAAATGCCCATTTCCGCGTGAAATCGCTCAACATGGCTGCTGACTTCGCCCGCACCCTCGAGAACGAGGTGCTTCCTTTGCTGCGCAAGCAGAAGGGTTTCAAGGGCGAAATCACGTTGTCCAATCCCGGCAATCTGGAGCGGATTTCAATGAGCCTGTGGGACAACAAGAGCAATGCAGAAGCGTACGACGCCAATGTTTACGCCCAAGTGCTGAAGATCCTTTCCAAGGTGATCGATGGGAAGCCCAAGATTAGGACCTTTGAGGTGGTCGCCCTAAATCTCGACGGCAGTGTAGCCGAGCGCTAGAGTCTTTGCTTGCTCTTCATGGCGCAGCACGCGCAATGCGCCTTCCATGAGCGCCTGCAGCTCGTCCTCGCCCGGATAAACGGTGATGGGAGCGATCCAACTTACGGACTCGCTCAGTAGCGAGACCAACCGCGGTGAATGCGCCATGCCGCCGGTGAAGAGCACAGCATTCACGCGTCCGCGCAGGACGGCCGCCATCGCCCCGATCTCCTTCGCGATTTGGTAGGCCATGGCATCGAACACGGTTTTGGCCTTGGCCTCACCACCCGCAATGCGGCGCTCCACTTCCACCAAGTCTTTCGTGCCGAGATAGGAGTACAGCCCGCCCTCGCGGAAGAGCAGCCCTTCCACCTGCTTCTGGGTGTACTTGCCGCTGAAGCAGAGATCGGCCAACTGCATCGCCGGCACTCCGCCGGCGCGCTCCGTGGAAAATGCCCCTTCTTCGCGCGAATTGGTCACGTCCACCATCAGGCCGTTTTCGTGCGCTGAAACCGAAATCCCGCTGCCCAGGTGGGCCACTATCAGCCGCAGCGACTCGTAGCGTTCGCCGCGCTCGCGAGCGTAACGCTTGGCCACCGCCTTGGAATTCAACGCGTGCGACAAACACTGCCGCTGCAGCAGCGCCGATCCCGACAGGCGCGCATACTCCGGCCACTCGTCCACGCTGACTGGATCGACCACGTAAGCTTGTATCTGTATTCTGGCTTTTTGCGCGATGTCGTAGGCCAGAAAGGCGCCCAGGTTGGCAGCATGTTCGCCGCGCCGGGCCAGGCGCAACTCCTCCAGCATTTCCTCATTCACGACATAGGTGCCGCTGGCCAAGGCGGGCAGAAGGCCGCCGCGCCCGACCACCGCATGAAGCTCGCCGACGTTGTGTCCTGTCTCGGTCAGCGCAGCTTCAATCTGCGCCGAGCGAAACTGCTGCTGATCGAGAATCGGGCGTCCCTGGAACTGCGCCATCTCGGCATCGGAGTGCCGGATGTTCTTGACGAACTCAGCGCGCTCGTTCACGTATAGAGCCATCTTCGTGGACGTGGAACCGGGGTTGATCGCGAGAATTTTGAATTCAGCGGGCGGCAAAGATCACCCCCAGGGCAATGGAGTTCACCTTGTCGTCCACGCTCTCCACGCGCGATGGAATCAGGATCGGGACCTTCGCACCGGCCACCACGTGCGCGCATTGCGAGCCGCCCAGGTACTTCACGGATTTACCGAGGAGGTTGCCAGCCTCGATGTTCGGAACCACCATGCAGTCGGCGTGACCCGCCACGGGATGCTCGATGCCCTTGGCCTGCGCCGCAGATTCCAGAAGCGCGCAGTCGAGGGCAAGTGGGCCGAAGACGTCTGCATCGCCGAACTCGCCGGCTTCGGCCATCTCGGTGAGCAGCTTGGCATCCACACTCGAGGGCACCGACTCGCTGACCGCTTCGGTGGCGCTCATGAGCGCGATCTTCGGACGCGCCAGTCCCAGGGAACGCATGACCTCGATGGCGTTTTGCACGATTTGCTTTTTCTGCTCCAGGTTCGGCGAAACATTCAGCCCGCCGTCGGTGATGCCCACCAACCTGAGCTCGCCCGCCAGCTTGTCTTCATAGAGGAGCACGTCACTCAGCAGACGCCCCGTCCGCAGTCCAGCCTGTTTGTCCAGCGCGGCCCGCAAGAGTTCATCGGTGCGGAGATGCCCTTTCAGCAAGAGATCCACGCGGCCATCGCGCGCCATGTGAATTGCGGCGGCGGCTGCGTCATCCGCGCTGACAAACTCCGCCCCGGCGATCAAGCCCAAGAGTCCGAGCGCCTCCGCCTTGGCGCGGATTTTCCGCTCGTTGCCGATCAGCACGGGAATGGCAATCCCGAGATGCAGCGCGCCATCGGCTGCGGTCAGCGCGACCTCGTCGTCAGCCGCGACGATGGCAACGCGTTTGGGTCCCAGCGGCTGAGCGCGGCGGCGGAGTTCGGCGAAGTTGGTTATTTCGTGTGTGGTGCGCACAGCAGTGCTTGAGATCATGGCCTAATTGTCGCCCCCGCGCGCAAAGCGTCGCAGTGAGGCGGGTCACAATGGCACTGGCCGTGGATGCTGCCAGACCTTACATCACAGTGCCCGACTGGAAATAGAAATTCAGAAATGCATCACAGCGGTGGAAGCGATCAGTCACAACTTTCGGTGACTGCTGTACTTTCGCTCTCAGCAAGTATGTATCAGAGTGTAAAGAATCATTGGCTGGGCGCACGCCTTCGATACGATGACTCGTTGCCGATAGTAGTTCCGGTACGGCGGCCTGGAATTGCGAGGTAGCCATGGACACTCTCGATTTGTTGAGCGCGTGGTCGAAGCACCTGGAATGGATGAGGAAACTCACTTCTTTTCTCGACGGCGACTGCGAAAAGTGGACCACTCTTACAGAAGCACAGGCAACTTCGCAATTCGAGTGCGAACTGGGGGAGTGGCTGTACTCGTATGGGCTGGCGAAGTACGCGGCCTTCCCCGCTATCAGGGAACTTGAGAGGATGCATGGGGAATTGCATTCCACCATAAGACGTACTCTGGAGTTCAAGAAGAGAGGGAACGTAGCTGCCGCCAGGCAAGAGTGCCACAAAGTGAAGCCACTCAGCGACAAACTGATTGTTTTACTGAATGGGCTGGAAAAGGAAGTCGCATCAAAAGTCAGACCGGAATCACCTGGCGGCGGCAACCCGCAGCGAGAGCGCTGCTAGCGAACACCGCCCAAGTGTTCTTGAGCTGGCGGCCTGCAATTATCATCGTCCATCAGCGCCGCTTCGGCGTCCAGCTTGTAAGCCCCATAGTGCGTTGGTCTGCGCGCAGAATTCCTTTACCATGGTGCTTGCAAATCAACACGCAAGGAGAGGCAGTCTATGTCGCTGGACTATCTGCTCAAGACGGAACCCTCGGAATACTCCTTCGCCGATCTGCAGCGGGACAAAGTGACCGTATGGGACGGCGTAACGAATCCGGTCGCGGTGAAACATCTGCGGGAAATGACACCTGGGGCGAGGCTGATCATTTACGAGACGGGGGATCGCAAGAGCGCAGTCGGCGCCGCGTCGGTCGTTTCCGTCGATGCTGCCGATCCCAAGAAACCGATGGTGACGATTAAGGCCGGAAAAGCGCTTCCGCAGCCGATCTCTTTGCAACAGATCAAAGTCAACCGGCTGTTTGCCGATTCGCCTCTGGTGCGTCAAGGGAGGCTTTCCGTGGTACCGCTGACGCCGGCACAGCACAAGGCCTTGACCGGCGAATAGTGAGAGCGGGGTTTCCCCGAGGTGACGTAACGTTGATTGTGTAAAAAGCGAGAGGGTGTAAGTTGGCTTTGGCCTAGCAAGCTAAAGCCACCCTAGAAAAGGAGACTTACACCCATGGCGAAGGTAACACCGATCAGCGAGCACTTCCAACACTTCCTGGCGGAGATGAAGGAGACATTCTGGGGCGATCTGTATGGCCAGACCAAGCTGGCGTGGCAGCGCTTCTTCGAGCTGCAGTCGGAGCGGCAGCGGGACCGCTTTTCCGGCGCGCAGTGGTACGAACGGCGGCCGGGCCAGCGCCGGGTCTATCGCAATGGCTACTACGAGCGGGATTTCGTGACCCGCTTGGGGACCCTTCGGCTGCGCATCGCGCGCACCCGGGAGAAGAGTTTTCTGCCCGCGGGCTTGGAGCGGTTTCAGCGGCGGGCCGAAGAAGTCTCGATGCTGATCCGCGAAGCCTTTCTGCGCGGCATCTCGACCCGGCAGGTGGGACGGGTAGTGGCCACCCTGACCGGCGAAGTGGTGAGCGCGCAGACGGTGTCGAAGCTGACCCGCGATCTGGACGAGGCGGTGCGCCAGTTTCACCAGGCCAGGCTGAGCGACGAGTACGTGTATTTGTTTCTGGACGGGGTGAGCTTGCGGGTGCGGCGTCCGGGGGGACGCAAACGGGTACAGATGTTGGTGGCCTATGGGGTGCGGCGTGACGGCACTCGTCATTTGCTGGCCTTTCTGCGCAGTCAGGGAGAAAGTCAGGCGGACTGGGAGGGGCTGCTGCAGGATCTGTACCGCCGCGGGCTGGAAGGCAAACACTTGGCCCTGATCATCACCGATGGTTGTGCCGGTTTGGCGGCGGCGATTCCGACGGTATATCCCCGAGCACGGCATCAGCGTTGCTGGGTGCACAAGATGCGCAATATTCTGCAGAAAGTACGCAAGGCAGACTACGAGGAAGTGAAGGCCGGGGCGCAGGCCATTTACCTGGCCCCCGGCCGGGGGCAAGCCGAAGCCGCCTTGCGTCGCTTCCGCGCCCGCTGGCGGCGAGACTACCCCAGCATGGTGCGGCGCCTGGAACGCGATCTGCCCGAGTTGCTGGCCTTCTTCGCCTTTCCCCGCCACCTGTGGCGCAAGCTGAGGACAACCAATGTGATCGAGCGCTGCTTCGTAGAAGTCCGGCGGCGCACCCGGCCGATGGTGTGCTTTGTGAATGTCGAGAGCGTGGACCGCATCATCTACTCCATCTTCCAGAGATTCAACCTGGAATGGAAAACCCGCACCCTCTCCGTATTTACACAAGCAGCTTGACATCACCTTCCCCGATGCCGAATTGACATCTGCCTGCCTGGTGAAGCAGAATTCTGGCACTCAGTTTCCCGAGTTTGACCGCTTGTGGGGTTCCCAAGAGAGGTTTAACCTCGATATCTGCGCCTGTTGGTACGGGCGCCGCTGATCACTGTCGCCAATTGCGACTCTTTAGAAAGAGGTCTGTCTTGACAAAGAAGCTGCTCCTTACCGCAATCACATTCTTGTCCGCCGTCGGCTGCATCGCACAGGCGCAGACGTTAACGCAGCTCACTCACCAGCCTCCGGACGGGGCCGGGATCGGCTTTTTGCTGACCGACGGAACGGTGATGTTTCAAGGCGGCAATGGGAACGATTGGTGGAAGCTGACACCCGATATCAACGGAAGCTACGTCCACGGCACCTGGAGCCAACTCGCCAGCCTGCCCAGTAATTACGATCCCCTTTACTTCGCTTCGGCAGTCTTATCCGATGGCCGGCTCTTGATTGAGGGCGGCGAGTACAACTTTGGCAGTTTCACACTCACCAATCTGGGCGCAATTTACGACCCCAGGGCCAACACCTGGACCCCGCTGAATCCGCCTACGGGCTGGGACTATATCGGAGACTCGCCGTCAGTGGTGTTGCCCAATGGCCATTTTCTTATCGGCCGGAAATTGGATATGCAGATGGCGGAGCTGGATCCGGCCACGATGCAGTGGACGGCAATGGGATTCAGCGGCAAGAGCGATTTTAATGCCGAAGAAGGCTGGACCCTTATGCCTGGCGGCACCGTTCTGACCGCGGATGTCTTGACCAATCCCAACTCGGAAAGATACATCCCTTCCATGCAGTAGTGGATCTCGGATGGCAGCACGGTTGCGAATCTTCAGGGGCCGCCAGAAGAGGGTTGTATCCCGTACCCAGGAGGTCAATACTGTCCTCCGGGAGAAATCGGCCCCGCCGTTTTACGGCCAGACGGCACCGTGTTCGCAACGGGAGCGAGGCATCTGGGTGCCTCTACCGGACACACGGCGGTGTATCATCCGGGAGCCAGCCCCACCGATCCCGGTACCTGGGTTGCCGGCCCGGACTTCCCCAATAACGATGACGCCGACGATAATTTTGCCGCGCTGCTGACCAATGGCAAGGTGCTGGTGGAGGGTAACTCAGGCAGGTTTTACGAGTTCGACGGGACCAATCTGACCCCCACCCTGTTCAGTAATGGGGGCAGTTTATTGGTGCTGCCTACGGGCGAGGTGATCGTCGGGGGCTCGGAGGTCTATACCGCCTCGGGAAGCTACATTCAACCGTGGACACCCTCCATCTCCATTTATCCATCTACGGTTGTGCGCGGTCAGAGCTATATCATTTTTGGCAGACAATTCAACGGCTGGTCACAAGCGGCTGCGTTTGGGGACGAGGATGAGACCGCCACAAATTACCCCTTGGTGCGGATCAAGAATGTAGCCACCGGGCATATTTTCTACGCCAAGACCCACAACCACAACACCATGGCAGTAGCTACCCATGCTGTCCCTACGTTCACCCACTTCGATGTACCCGCCACAATGGAGACCGGACCAAGCACTCTGGTAGTAGTGGCGAACGGTATCGCCTCGAACCCGGTTAATATAACGGTAAATTAATCTAAAGCCCGCTCGGGATGACAAAAAAGAAGAGGTCAGCGGCGCACCTAAAGGTGCGCCCCTTCAAAACACCGGCTCACAACGACTCTTCCGCAGTATTGGCGGCCATGTTGGCATTTGCTCTAGCTTTTGGAAAAGCTATCGAGCGTCGACAAGTTCGCCGAGTCATCGAACTCGATTGCGAAACGATCGCGCAGGCATCGCCACACTCCGTCGGCGGTGCAGCCTGCCTACACCGGCAGCTCGCCTTGCAGCCAGCCGGCCTCCGGCAGCTTCGGTTCAGCGGTCAGGTCAAGAACCAGGTTCTCCAGGATCAGCCGCTTGCTGGGAGGATTGGAACGCAAGGCCAAGTCGGCGCGCGCCACCCGGCGAATGGCCCTGGTCAGTTCGCGACGCGACTTGTAGCGCCGCGCCTGCCGGATAATGTCTTCCGCGGCGAACGGCGGTAGGCGGAAGCCCTGCCAAAGCACTTGCCACAAGGCGCGCGAGTCGCGCACATTCCGCTCCAGGATGACCAGCATCTGGCGGAAGGTGCGCGCCAGCATGTAGAGATGGCCGATGGCCGCTTCGTCGCCGTCGCCAGTGCTCAGGATGGCGTCGAGCACCCCCAGGGCCCGGGCGCGGTCGCGCGCCGAGATGGCGTCGGTCAATTCGTAGAACGACCGTTGCTTGGCGGCGAGCACCAGGGTCTCGACATCGCCCAGCGTGATCCGTTTCTTGTCGCCGACGAAGAGAATGAGCTTCTCCAGTTCGTTGGCGACCATCATCATGTCGCCTCCCAGCGAGTCCACCAACTCGCGCGCGGCATCGTTGTCCAGCTTCACGTCCTCGGCGCTGGCGGTCTCCATCGCCCATTTCACCGCGTCGCCTTCGTCCACGCGGGCGAACTCCAGTAGCTTGCAATATTCGCCCAGGGTTTCGCGGATGCGCTCGTAGCGGTCCTTGTCGGTGAGGTCCATGCGGCGCACGTCGGTGGGAATGTTGATGTGGTCGGCCACGAAGATGAGCAGCGCATCCGGGTTGGGGTCTTTGAAGTAATCCTCGATGGCGCCAAATTCGTCGTCGTGTTTGCCGCGCCCGTAAAGGTTCTTGACACCGCGAATGAAGAAAACCTGGAAGGGCGACATCAGAGAAGGAGTGCGCGCTTGGTCGAGAATGTGCGGCAGTTCCACCTCGCTCAGGTCCATGTCGTAGACGCTGAGTTCCCGCACCTCCGCCGGCACCAGGTGTTGCAGGATGGCTTCACGGCACCGCTTGCGGAAAAAAGCCTCATCGCCGATGAAGACATACCCCGGCGCCATTTTGCGCGCCTTAACGTCGGCGACGAAGCGGTCGGAAGCGGCGAAACTGCGCACTTAGTAAGCCTCCAGGATGTCGCTGACCAGCGACTTGGCAAAACTGCTCGCAATGCGGCGCAAGGCCGGCTCTTCTTCCTCGAAAAAACTGGGAGCATCCCGCGAAACCTGGTACTGCTCGCGATAAACATAATTGGGATTCTCCCAAAGTACCTTGCCCTTGCTGGTGACCAGCGACGCCTTCATCGTGACCGACACCATGCCCGAGGAGATGCGCCCCGTGGCAGGATCGTAAGTCATTGGACTTATGGTGGCGGCGGTGACGGTTCCGTTCAGGGTGGCATCGGCGGCGCCATCCGCATTGGTGGTCACAACGCGGTAGTGGGTCCGGTCGTGTAATTCGCGAATGACGTCTTCCGTGATGGTTTGTTCGATGCGGTAGATTGACGTCCCGTTAACGAAGGTCGGCACATACAGGGTGTGAAGGTCGGTAGGCAAGCGGACCGCCTGGCCACCGGGGTGGTAACCGCAACCCGCGGTGGCGAGCAACAGCAGCACAGCGATGGCGGCAAGCATTTTTCGGCGCGCGAGTTGCGATGTGGTCACTGGACGGTCCCTCGCGGACGGGCGGCGATCATGCTCTCGGCGCATTCCACCGCCGTCAGGGCCGCGATCCGCAGATTGTCCGATGCGGCCCATAGCCAGAAGCCGTTAGGCTGTTGCGAATCGCGACGCACAAACACCTGGATTTGCTCCTGTCCCGCGGCATTGACGTTGCTCGGCGACTCATCCGCACTTTGCAGCAGGTCAACGTGCTCGCCGGAAAGCGCCGCCGTCAACTCTTCCGTCTGCACCGCTTGCTCCGACTCAAGATAAAGCGAGAAGGCATGGCCGTGAAAGATGGGCGCTTGCAGAAGCATCAACGAAGGCACGGCCAACCGCTCGCCCACCAGTCTATGGAAGTGCTGCTGAATACGACTCTCGACGGAATTCAGCGAGGATAGCGCCTTTTCGCCGTAACGATCAATCAGATTGAAGGCCACTTGCGCGTCGAACGCGGACTTTGGCAACTGCTGGAAGGAGAGCAGGTTCACGGTTTGCTCGTGCAATTCGTCCATGCCACGCTTGCCGTACTCCGAAGCGGGCTGAAAGGCGGTAGCGACGGCGCGCGCGATGCTGCCCACCTTCTGCGCGCGCAGCATCAACAGCGCCAGCACCACGGCGGCGGGATGAGCGATGGCCACCGGCACCGGGGTAAAGTCCACGCGCGGACCCAGGCCCAGTTCGCGCTCCACCCAGGGCGCGCGCAGCAGGACACCCTTCTCGTTCTCCAGTCCATAGGACAGGTCGATGATGTCGCTACCCGCCTTGCGCGCCATCGGCCACGTATTACGGGTGAAGGTTTCATCCGCGGCGAAGAAGGTGAAGTCCACGTTCTCCAGATGCTCAGGAAGGACGCTCTGGATGAAGGTGGGTTCTTCGCCCACGGCCTCGAGTTGGCCGAGCGACGCATCGTCATCGAGCAGGCGGGTGTCGGTCGCCGGGAAATTGCGGTCGCTGAGGACGTCCTTCAATTCCCGCCCCTTCAGGGTGCCGGCGCCTACAATCGCTACGCGAAACATAGCGCCTCAATGTCGTCCGCCGGGGAAAACACCAGCGGTGCGGTTTGGCTCATTTTCATCAAGCGTGCGAGGCCTCGTCTTGAGGTGGAGGAGGCGGCGCGGTGGGCCGCCGGAATACGAACGAAAGCCGGGCCAGCACCCCTGACAGGATATAGACCAGCGCTAGCAGGAAGAGCACATACTGGGAAGAAAACCACATCAGGGCAATGACCGCGCCCATCACGATAAGCCAGCGGAAATTCTGGGTCTGGCGAAAGTTGATCCCCTTCAAGCTAAAGAATCGCCAGGTGCTCACCATAAGGAACGCCAGCGCAAAGACGAAGACGCCCCATCCGAGGGAAAGCCACCAATACTGCAGCGGATTCCCTTGCACCAGATGGACGACGGCCGCGACCGCTCCGGCGCCCGCCGGAATGGGCATGCCCACGAAATACTTGCGTCCCGGGCGGCCGGGATTCGAAGGCTGGGGATTCACCTGGATGTTGAAACGGGCCAGACGGGACGCGCCGGCCAGCAGAAACACAAAGGTTGCAATGGCCCCCAACTGAATCACGCGATTGCGAATGTCGGGATCGCCGGCCAGCGGCAGCATACGGAAGCCCCACATCCACGCCAGGACCGCAGGCGCCACGCCGAATGCGATCACGTCAGCCATGGAGTCCAGTTCCCGGCCAAAAGCGCTGGTGGTGTTGGTCAGCCGGGCTATGCCGCCGTCGAAAAAATCGAACACAATGGCGAAGCCGATGGCCTTGGCGGCGTGATCGAAGTGCCACGGATCGGACGCGGTCCCCTGGATGGCTTGCGAGATGGCGTAATAGCCCGCGGCTATGTTGCCCGCCGTGAACACGGAAGGAAGGATGTACAGTCCCTTCCGCATTCGGCGCGGCCCATGGGAATCGTCTCCCCGTAGCATCGGCTGTTCGCTCATCGCACCTCCGCCACACTCTGATAGGAAGGCTGGACAGCGCGACGCTGCGCCACCGCCAGAACACTGGAGCCGCCCTTCACGTGGTTGCCCACCCGCACTTGCATCTCTGCTTCAGCCGCGAAGATCACGTCGGTGCGGGAGCCGAATTTGATCAACCCCACCCGCTCGCCGCGCGCCACATGATCGCCAATCTTCTTGGTGAAAACAATCCGGCGGGCCAGCAGACCGGCAATCTGCTTAAACACCACGGTACCCGCATCCCCCTGGACGGTGACGACGTTCTGCTCGTTCGCTTCGGCCGAAATGGCTCCCATGGCGTTGCCGAACTTTCCTTTGCGGTACTTCACGTCGGTAATGACACCAGCGACCGGGGAGCGATTGACATGCACGTTGAATACATTCAGGAAAATGCTGATCCGGGTCCGCGGCTCGCCATTTTCCTCGATCGTGGAAATCTCCGTCACCTTGCCGTCGGCGGGCGAAACGATGGCGCCTTCGGTTGTGGGAATGTCGCGCTCGGGATCGCGGAAGAACCACAGGAAAAATGCGGCCAGCAGCAACGGAACGACCGCCAGAACGGGCAGGGAGGTCAACCATCCCACCAGCACTGCCACTGCGATGAAAGCCAGCCCGTAATAGATGCCGTCGCGAACCATGGGTCGTTTAGATTATAGAGCCTGGCCGTATATCGCGCAGTGTGCGGTGAAACACGCAGCAGGGAAAAATCGAAGGACCTAGAGGTAGTGCGAAGCTTCGCGCAGAGGATACAAGTAGGGCGGAGCGACAAAGAATCCGGTCTTTACCGCCGCGAGGAAGGGCTTGATGCTGACTAAACGACCTGGTGGCCGGTCCGGAACTTCTGTTCCAGACTCTCCATCTGGTCTTTCAGGCGGAGCTTCAGCTTCTTGAGTCGCACTTCCTCGAGCTTTTCATCTTCAGAAAGATATTTTTTCTGGATCAAATTATCGAGGCGCTGCGAATATTGCGAGTGCTCATCCACCAAGCGGCGGAATTCATCGTTGCTGGCAAGAAGCTGATCGCGTACCTGAGTTGCCATTCAGTGAACCTCCGGAGAGATGCAAAATGCAAACGCTAGCATAGGGGGCTATTCGCCTTCAAGATCAAATTGTCGCAGATTTGTCATAGAAAAACACAATAACAATGCGTCTTCCTCGGGCCCCTGGTAATAGTTGCTCCGTCGTCCCTGCTGGCTAAACCCAAGCTTTTCATAGAGTCGGCGCGCCGCCAGGTTCGATTCCCGCACCTCCAATAGCACGGAAGTGGCTCCTGCGGACTGGGCTTGCAACAGCAGCTCCCGAATTATTTTGATACCGAGACCGCGATTGCGTTTTTCCGGAGTCACAACCACATTTTCAATTTCCCATTCGGCGGTGGCGCAACGCGCGATGACGAAGCCGATCACGCGCCCGGCGTCTGCCTCGGAGGTTGCGACGAGCGTGATTCGCGGTGGAGCTTCCGCGGCAAACAACGCGTCGTATTCGCGCTCTGCCCAGTGTGCCGCGGTCTCGGTCTGGCGCTCGAGCGCGCGGATGGAAGGCACATCGTCAGGAGTAGCCGGACGGATCAGCACTGCGTCTTCTTCGCCGAGAATATCTCCGCATCGGACCGGCGGATGTAATTGACGTCGATGGTGGCGGGATCGGCGGTCTCTCCCGCCACGAGTTTGCGAAGGCCGATGCGGCCAATCTCGCCGGCATCGACCGGCGCGACCAAAATGACGTTGCGGTCCGCTGCTTGCAAGGCTTCGGCAACTTTCTCGTCCGCCGTGAGAAGATCACCGCTGCCAGCCGGAGGTTGAGCGGCAAATTCGTCCAGCTTGGCAATGTACTCGCGAGCCAGAGTTGCGCGGCCGGAATCAAGCCGGTATTCGCCGACGTAGATCTCACCCCGGCCGGCGTCTAACAGCGCGACCGCGCTTTCGCCCTCCCGTCCATGCGTGAGCACCATGGCTTCCAGCATGGAGACCGTCGCCAGCGGTTTGCGCAGCACTTCGCAAAGCCCTTTCACCGTGGATAGCCCAACCCGCAAGCCGGTAAACGAGCCGGGGCCTGAGACGACGACAAAACCATCGACTTCCGTTTTGTTGAGATTGTTCTGCCGCAGCGTTTCCGCGATTCGCGGCAGCAATTGCGCCGAGTAAGTGCCGCCCTCGAGCCAAGTCAGTTGCAGAACTTCGAAACTATCGTCGTCGCCACGGCAAAGCGCGATGCTTCCCTTGCGGCCCGACGTATCGACCGAGACGATCAGCATTTCAGCCGCCCAGGGGAGCGTCTTCCACCAGCTCCAGCAGCACGCCTCCCGCGCTGGAAGGGTGAACGAAAACGTAGGGATGTCCGCCCGCGCCAATCTTGATCTCGTCCGAGACCAGGCGCGTTCCCGATGCTTTCAGCCGCTCGACCGTGCCGGCCAGATCGCTGATGTGCAGCGCGACATGGTGCAGGCCCTCGCCGCGTTTGGCGAGAAACTTTCCGATGGGCGAGTCGGGCGAAGTCGGCTCCAGCAACTCCAGGCGGCTTTCGCCAATCGGCACCATGGCCAGCCGCACCTTCTCCGCTTCCACCGTTTCTTCCGGCATCACTTGCAGCCCGAGCTTTTCGTAGAACTTCCTGGCCTCCGCCAGCGACTTCACCGCAATGCCGAGATGATCAATGTGATTCATTCTGGCTTCCCTAAATTGTCGATGATCTTCTCCACCAGAGAATACGGGTCGCGCTTATGTTCGGCAACTTCCGCGGCATAGCGCGTGGCCTCGCCTTCGCTGAGGTAATACGCCAGCACCCGCTGGAAAAGCGCATCGCGCAACATCTCCGCGATGCGCTCGCGCCAGTTGTCGATGCGGCGGGCACGTGCGCGGCCGTCCTGCTGGAGATAAGCTCGATACTTTTCGATTGCCGCCAGCAATTCGGCAGTGCCAGTCCCAGTGGTGGCCACGGTCTTCACGATGGGAGGCGTCCAATTGTCTTTGCGCACGGCCAGCGGTTCGGGGCCCCCAGCACGCGCCGCATTTGCGCGTGATGGGGTGATCGCCTGCATGGCGCGAATCTCGCGCTCCACCCGCTCGGCGCCATCGCGGTCCGACTTGTTGATGACGAAAATGTCGGCGATCTCCATGATGCCGGCCTTGATGGTCTGCACATCGTCGCCCATGCCCGGCACCAGCACCACAACGGTCACATCCGCCAGGCGCACAATGTCCACCTCGTCCTGGCCGACGCCGACGGTCTCGATCATGACAATATCGCGGCCGCTGGCGTCGAGTACCGTCGCAACATCGGCGGTGGTGCTGGCCAACCCGCCCAGCGAGCCCCGCGTCGCCATGCTGCGGATGTAAATTCCGGGATCGGCGTAGTGCGATTGCATGCGAATGCGATCGCCAAGTATTGCGCCGCCGCTAAACGGGCTGGTGGGATCGACCGCGACGATGCCAATCGTCTTCCCTTGCTTGCGGTACGCGTGCGCTACCTGGTCCACCAGGGTGCTCTTGCCGGCGCCGGGCGAGCCCGTCATGCCCAGCAGCACGGCCTTGCCGCTGTAGGGAAACAGCGCCTTCAACAGTTCGGTGGATTGCGCGCCGTGGTCTTCGACAATGGAGATGCTCCGCGCCAATGCCCGCGGCTCCCCCGCGCGAATTCGCCGGACAAGTTCCTGGATGTGGCTGTTCGAGGTCAAGACTTAGGCACCAATAGACAAGATTACCAGCAGTGCCGAGGCTTACGAAAAAAGGGCGTTGCGCGGTGTCGATCGGTTCCGCCCTGTATCGTAATGTTGGGCAATGTCAGACGCACCGAACCGCGCAAGATGCCATGCCCTCGGAAGTGCCTTTTAGGGTGTGGTGGTTCAAAAGTCTCTTGTGCCTGGGCAGCGTCAATACGAGCAACGGGAGGCCTAGAAACAGTCTCATAAATGCCTGAGCATCAGGTGGAGGCAGGCAAGGTGGACGAAGCCGAGGAAGTTCTCGATGTGGTACTCCCAACGGGTAACGAGGCGTCGGAAGTTATGCATCCAGGCAAACAGTCGTTCCACTTTCCAGCGACGGCGGTAACGGCGCAGTTTCCGTCCATCCTGGCTCTTGCTTCGGCGCTGTCGGTTGGGTGCGATCAGTTCGATGGCATATTCCTGGGCGAGCTTTTTGTCGAGCCCATCGGAGTCGTAGGCTTTGTCGCCGATGAGCCGGGCGGGCAGTTCGTCGAGGAAACTTCCGGCAAGAACCTCTTCCACAAGCTGGCACTCGGCTGGCGAAGCGCTTTGCACAGATACGGCGAGAGGAAGACTGTTACGTGCGGCGATAGCGACGATCTTTGTGCCCTTGCCGCGGCGGGTGGGGCCGATGCCGAAGCCCCCTTTTTAGCGCTCGCGAACGTCGCATCCACGAACGCCTCTTCTAAGTTCAACTGGCCGCGCTCATGCAAGTGCCTGGCCAGCCGCCGCAGGCACTCTTCCAGCTTCCCGTTCTGCACCCATTGCTGGAATCTACGATGGCAGGTCTGGAAGGGTGGATACTTTTCCGGCAGCTCCCGCCACTGTGCTCCGGTGCCTAACACCCACAGTACGCCATGCAGCACGGCGCGGGTGTCGTGCCACGGACGGCCACGCTTATCGGCCCGGCGCTGCGGCCGTAGCACCGGTTCCACGACTTCCCATTGTTCGTCGGTCAGTTCCCAGCGGCCACGCATTGGCGCTTTCGGAGATCCCCAGAGCATCTCCAGAATGCCACCAAAACGCCGTTGAGCTATTTATGAGACTGGTTCTAGTCTGTGAGCAAGAAATACCCAGTGAATGCTCCTTGTCCCTGCGGTTCCGGCACAGAGTACAAGAAGTGCTGTGGAAGCCCCACGCTTGATACGAGGACGCCACTTCTACGCGCACCGTCGGCGAACGATCCTGAGGTCATAGCTTACAGCGACGAGACTGGTAATTCGGGGAACGACCTCTTCGATTCTCAGCAGACGATCTTTTGGACAGGAACGCTCATCACTGAAGCTGATATGCAAGTCGCGGGTAAGGAAGTACATGCCGAATGTCTTGCGATAACAGGGCAGATAGAACTACATGGCAATGCCTTGGGTCTTAGCCGTATTAGTTCCATTGCGGAAAAGCTGATTGCACTATTTTCCCGCACATGTTGCAGATTCTTCTTCACGCGGGTGGATAAGCTACACCTTGCTTGTACCAAGTTTGCCGACACCCTGCTCGACAGCGGTAACAACCGAGCATTGTCACTTCTGCATTACGGGCCTCGCGCTTCCCGGCTGCCGCTCGCATTGCAACTCATTCAACTCTTGGGCGAGAGGGACTGCCTGGATTTCTGGGGGGCTTTCTTGCAAAATGACACGGAACGATTCGTTGAAGTTATGAAGCGAGTCTCGTGTCGCCTTGAGGAGTTCCACAATCGCGGCATATATCACGACCGTACCGTTCAACTGCTTGGAGATGCACTGCGGTGGGGGATAGAACATCCCAAAGCACTGCTTGAAGGAGGTGTTCACCAGCTCGACTCTCCAAATATCGTGGCTTTTACCCTCATTATCGAGTTGTTTCACACACTGTTCGAGCAAACTGGAGCACGGGTTCGGACGTTCATACATGATGAGCAAAACGAGTTCGCCAGGTACTTGGTGAAGAGCTATGATCTGCTGTCAGGGTTTGCATTCAGGCCGAGCAGCATCACGGCACCACTGCCGAATATCAAGAAGGCACTAACTTTCGGATGCGACTTGCAGATCGCAAGTTGCACAACTTGCATTGGTCTCCAGTTGATCGACGTGGCACTGTGGCTCACAAAGAGGTACTACGACACTGACGGAGCGATACATAGTGAGGCGGGTGCCTTAGCTAAGTTCATAGCTCAAAATGCAGTTATTTCCTCGTTCACTCGGGAGCAGATGATCGAGGACACTGAGAAAGTTGTTGAAGCGCTGAACGCCCTACCCCTAACGAAACTGCAGCTAGAGAAGGGTCGCGAACTGGTCGAGGAAATGGAGGCCATGCGGCTCACCCGGATGCGGGAGCCGCCGAGCGAATCATTATGAAGCATCCCGCGTGGTGAACTAGCGCCAGTGTTGCGCGCAAATTGGGCACGCTTGCAGCGGCTGTCAGCATTCCCCACTCCGGTAAGGTCAGAGGGGCAAGGCGCCGGCCTCCTTACGCCGCAGCCGCCTTGGCCGGGCGGGCGGCGGGACGCGAACGCTGCTGCTCCTGCACTTGCAGCACGATGTCTGCCAAGACGATGGAGAACGCCAGACAAATATACACCACGGTTTCGGCCGCCGCAGGACCCACCTTTTCCAAGCCGGTCACACCCAGAACCACGCGCGCTCCTACAAAGACCCCAGGGCCCACGGCAAAGCTGCGGGTCATCCACTGACGGTGCTGCTGAATCTTTCGCTTGAGGATGAACCCAAAGGCGATCCCGGTAGTCAGCATCCACAAGGTGCCGTGCGCCACGGCGATCATGCTGAAAAAACGCGGAGCTCCCAATCGCTCTTGTAAGGCCGCGATATAGATCCCGAGCGGACCGGCGATGAACGCGCCGGCAACGTAAACCCTTCCTGACACACGATGCAGTTTCGCATAACGCTGGCGGAGCCGATCGGAGAACTGCATGGGGGCAAGCACAAACGCGCACGCTCCGGCGATCCCATGCGGCAACAACCACCATTTGAACGGCTGGTAGTGCTGCCACACCGGGGCGTTCGGATTCACCAGGAAGCTCTCGTTGTGGCCGAGCACATAGGCCACCATCAGCCCAAACAGCCCAATCAGCAGATACTTCGGTTTGAACCAGGAGACACGTTGGACAGTCAGCGATGCAGTTGACATGGTTGGATCCTAGAGGAGATTGAAATGGTTGAGCGGTCACTATACACGAGTTCGGATTCAAACTGAATGGGAATTTGCGATCTGATGAGGAGTGGTGCCGGGAGGGGGGGCGAACCCCCAAGGGCCGAAGGGCGTCGCCTGGCCCGACCCGTGGGCGAAGAGCTTCGCAGTGGATTCGTGTGTGCCATTCTCCTGAAGTCTGTCATCCATCGTCACAACCTCGACCCCAACTTACGAAAGTAATCCGGTTGCGATTCCAATCGCAGGATCGAGGGACAGCTCTCGGCAAATCCGGCGCAGCCGGTCCTGCGGCGGACCTGGCTTGGTCCGATGTGCTGTCCACTGTACTTCCATCGAGACCGTGCCGATAGGGCCCTTAAGGGAGAGAGTGTCGTGTTTGAGCGACAAGGGAGAGATGTCAGAAGGGATGGTGCGGGGCGTCTAGTCTTGGGAGGGTACGCGGTCCTGGGGTCAGTTCTGTTCTTCCTGTTCCTGGCATCCCAGGCAGCGCCCGGGCAGGCCACGCCACCGGATCTTACCAAGGTGGACCTCGAAGACCTGATGAACATCGAGGTGACTTCCGTCGCCAAGAAAGAACAAAGGTTGTCACGGACGGCGGCGGCGGTCTTTGTCATTACCCAGAACGACATCCGGCATTCCAGCGCAACCAACCTACCCGACCTGCTGCGCATGGTTCCAGGAGTGGATGTGGCCCAGATTAACGCCAGCAAATGGGCCATCAGCATCCGAGGCTTCAACGGGCAGTATTCCAACAAGCTCTTGGTTCTGATCGACGGCCGGACGGTATATACGCCCCTGCTGTCCGGAGTGTTTTGGGATGCCCACCGGAGGGGAGGCAGATGATTTTTTGGGCGCCGGTGGAATGATCTGATTTTGCCTGGAAGGAAATAAGGTCCGCTTCGAAATCAATCGCGAAGCGGCAGAATCGGCCAGACTCAGGATCAGTTCGCAGTTGTTGCTCCTCGCCAAGAAGGTTGTCGGGGGAAACGGGGGGAAGTAAAGACATGACTTTCCGAGACCTACCGATTCGACGGAAATTGGCCTTGTTGGTCTCTTCTGCGAGTGTGATGGCGCTTGTCCTGGCTAGTGTGGGCTTTGCCATTTACGAAAGGGCGAACTTCCGCACCAGCGCCACCACCGAACTAACAACCTTGGCCGACATACTAGGAGCCAATACCGCCGCCTCACTGGTGTTCAACGATCAGAAAACCGCCCAGGAAATGCTGGGTGCTCTGTACGCCGAACCCCACGTGTTAGCGGCCTGTTTGTATGACGAGCGGAGAAACATCTTTGCCGAGTATCGCCGTCCCGGTCTCCCTTCCAATTTCCAAATGCCTTTGTGGCATGAACCGGGACATCAATTCGGCGCCCAGTCCTTGGTCCTTCATCGCAGCGTTCTTCTCAACGGCGAGCACACTGGCTCCATTGCCATCGTTTCCGACCTCACCGGCTTCCGCGACCAGTTGCTGGGCTACGCGAAGATCGCAATTCTGGTGCTGATCACCTCGCTCTTCGCCACCTTGCCAATGGCTCAGCGGCTTCTCCGAATCGTCAGCGATCCCATTCTGCGGCTCTCGGCCGTCGCTGCCAAAGTCTCCCTGGAGAACGACTACTCGCTGCGCGCGACGGTTAGCGGCAAGGATGAAGTGGGAGGACTTATCGGAGCATTTAACCAGATGCTGGACAGAATCCAGCTGCGAGATCTGGCCCTGCAGACAGCGAATGACGAACTGGAAACGCGGGTTCAGCGGCGCACCGCGGAACTGGAGAAGGAGGTACAGGAACGCAAACAAGCCGAGATTGAGATGCGTTTGGCAAAGGAAGCGGCGGAGGTCGCCAGCCGCGCCAAGAGCGAGTTCCTAGCGAACATGAGCCATGAGATCCGTACCCCTCTGAACGGGGTGATTGGCATGACCGATCTCGCACTCGACTCGGAACCAGAAGCAGAGCGGCGGGAATACCTGGAGACGATCAAGTTGTCAGCGGACTGTCTGCTTACAGTAGTCAACGACATCCTCGATTTTTCCAAGATCGAGGCCGGGAAGATGGAATTAGATGTGGTCGACTTCAACCTGCGAGATTGTTTGGAAGAAGCTCTGAAACCACTGGCCTTGCGCGCGGACGAAAAGGACCTCGAACTTTTGTGTGACATAGCTCCCGACGTGCCGGAAATGGTCCAGGGAGATTCCACGCGGCTCCGCCAGGTTGTCCTCAACCTGGTGGGTAACGCGATTAAGTTCACCCTCACCGGCGAAGTGGCCCTGCGAGTAGAAATCGAAGACAGCGAGAACGACATTGGAAGCGTGCGTTTTACGGTGGCCGACACCGGCATCGGTGTTCCTCCCGAGAAGCGCGAGGCGATTTTTGCGCCCTTTACTCAGGCGGATACCTCAACCACCCGCGAGTACGGCGGGACCGGGTTGGGATTGGCCATTTGCGCGCGACTGGTAGCGATGATGGGAGGAAGAGTCTGGTGCGAGAGTGAGGTGGGACGCGGAAGCCAATTCCACTTCACGGCGCGGTTAAAGTTCCTGGCCAGCAAAGCAGAGATGGGAGTCATCGTACCTTACGAAACCTTGCGCGGGATGAGAGTTCTGATAGTAGACGACAACGCCACCAATCGAAAGATATTGCAGGGAATGTTGCGGCGCTGGGAGCTGAGAACCCGCGATGTCGAGAGCGGAGAGCAAGCCGTGGCGGAACTGCTCTCGGCAAGCGCGGCTGGGGACCCTTACCGGCTGATCTTGACCGACATGCACATGCCCAATATGGATGGCTTCGAACTGGTTGAGAAGATCCGGAATACGCCTGAGTTATCCACGACGGCCATCATGATGCTCACTTCCGCAGGGCATCGCCAAGATGCGGAGCGCTGTAGGGAGCTTGGCATTATCTCCTATTTGCTCAAGCCGATCCGAAAATGGGAGTTGCTGGCAGCTATTGAGAAAGCGCTCGGCGAAGGCGGGCTCAGTCCTCAGCCAAACCCAACTGCACGGCGCAAGCCAGTTTCCCCGGTTGGGGGCCTGTATATTCTCGTGGCCGAGGACAACCATGTCAACCAGACAGTTGCCGTCCGCATTTTAGGGAAAATGGGCCATTCTGCGGTCGTGGCCAACAACGGGCAGGAGGTCCTCTCGTTGCTGGCCCAGCAGACCTTTGATCTTGTGCTGATGGATATCCAGATGCCTGAAATGGACGGACTGACGGCGACCAAGAAGATTCGCCAGGGCGAGCTGCAATCGCACTCTCATATGCCGATTATTGCTATGACGGCCCATGCCATGAAAGGAGACCGGGAGCGCTGTCTTGAGGGTGGGATGGACGGTTACGTCTTCAAGCCGATTGTCGGCAAAGAATTGCAAGAAGCGATCGCCAGCGCGGTCCAAGGTCGCAGTGACACCGGGGGTCGAGTTACCCACGAAATGCACAAGGGGGATGCCCCGCCGAACGGCACACTGAGCTGGGACGCGAGACAGGTCCTGAAGAGACTGGGTGGCGATGAGAAGCTCTTCTATGAGGTCGTGCAGATTTTCCTTGAGGAGACGCCGAAGAACCTGGCCGGGTTGCGGCAGGCGATATCGCGGGGGGATGCGGAAACCGTCGAGAAAACTGCCCACAGCCTTAAGGGAGAATTGGGGTACTTGGGAATTCCAGCAGTTTCACAAAAGGTGCGCGAACTGGAGAAGATGGGCGCAAGACGTGATCTCCAGCACGCCGCCGGAGTGTTCGCCGCCATCGAAACTGAGATGTCAGCCGTCCTCAACTCCATGCGAAGTGTGAATGGCATGAAGCTGGAGGAGCAGTTGGCCGCTAAGACCGGAGCAGGCCAGTGACTATGAGTCAGCCACTGACGCAGTCCACTGGGCTCGAGCGGCCAGGAAGTAGCTGCGACCAAGTATTGGTTGCCGAAGATGACCCAATGTTTCGCAAGATCTTGAAGAGTTGGCTGGAGAACTGGGGATACCGCGTAATTGTCGCCGAAGATGGCACCGCGGCTTGGAACATCCTGCAGCAAGAGCGTCCTCCTGAACTACTGATCCTGGACTGGGTAATGCCGGGAATTGATGGCTTGCAGCTATGCCGCAGAATTCGAGAGCGCCAGACAACTCCTTACCAATACATCCTGCTAGTCACGGCCAAGGACGATGCAGAGGATGTGGTCACGGGCCTGGAGGCAGGAGCGGATGATCATTTGACCAAGCCGTTCGACCGCAGCGAACTGCGGGCGCGGCTGAGAGTGGGAAGACGTATCCTCACTCTCCAGAAGGGTCTGATTCAAGCCCGCGAAGAGCTCCGCTTTCAGGCCACTCACGACGTACCTACCGGAATTTGGAACCGGGGTGCACTCCTCGACCTGCTGCAGCGTGAAATCGAGCGCGCCAGCCGTTCCCAAAGCCCAACCGGTCTTTTGATGCTTGACCTGGACCACTTCAAGAAGGTCAATGACACCTACGGACATCTGGCTGGCGATGTGGTCCTGAGGGAAGTTGCACGCCGCATCAGCGAGGCTGTCCGTTCCTATGACCTCGTGGGGCGCTACGGAGGCGAAGAGTTCCTGGTTGTGCTCCCCAGCTGCGACAAGATCCAAGCCCTGCAAAGCGCGGAAAGAATTCGATCGGTAATCGCCGAACGCCCAGTTCTGGCAGCAGGCGCCGAAATCCTGGTCACGGCCAGCATCGGGGTGACGGTTACGACGGCCGGCACCGTCGCTGAAAAAGAGATTCTGGCAATCGCCGATACTGCCTTGTACCAGGCTAAGAGTGCTGGGCGAAATTGCACGGCCGCACTGTGAGGGACGAGGTCCCGGATGCATGGTCGGCGAAATGAAGAGATCTCGGCAAAGACTCCCGCATCCCGTGCGGTGAACTAGCGCTAGCTAGACAGTGATCCTAAGGGTTTAGGACTGGTGCCGGGAGGGGGGTCGAATCCCCACGAGGTGATAAGTCTCGGCGGATTTTGAGTCCAACCCATTCGTTTTCCAAACAACGCAATTTCTTTGCTTTACACGCACTTGCCGTTATGCCTGCGTGCTGGCCTGTACGGTCCTGTTCGGTCTTGTGAAGAACCAGTGGTCAGAGTTTGGGCAGAGAGGACTTGCCGGCTCTCCCAGATGACCTTGCCTTTTGGGCAACGTCCTCCGCAGTGGTGTGCTCGAACTCCGGTGCGCCTGCAGCGCACAGCAACATTACCTATAGGCAGTCGTGAACACGCCCACTCGCGACCTGACCCAAACGGACCGTTGAGGGGGACACGGGACGCTGATTACTTACGAAATGGGGAGTAGCTGTTGAAAAACTCGCTTTTAGAGCGCATGTTTCGTCCCCACGATGCGGATTTGCGTTCTTCCTTTTCTATTGGTTGCGATTCTCAGATCGCTTCGGTTGCCGGTTTCGGTCCGAAGCTAAGGAACCGCACCAGCCGCTTGAGGTTCTGCACCGTCGCTGCCAGATAGAACTGTTCGCCTACGAACCGTAGTCTGCGCAGCGATGATCCTGTCTACGGCCGCCGGAATAGAAGCGCTCATGACCTGCTGTGATTCAGGCGCGGCCACGACCTGGTCGCGACCGTCTACCTTGGCGTTGTACGGTTCCAAAAACTCAGATGGGCCTTCGACGCAAACCATCTGCACAGAATAAGAAGAGACTCGAGCGCCAGGCGTGGCAATGAGAAGTATCTTCCCAGTGTCGGAGGGCAGGACGCCCATCGCTCGATTTTTCCCACCCCCCTTGGCTTCATAGACTCCGCGATCGGCCAACTTGAGAACGGTTTCCAAGGGTACTTCATCGGGTCTGTCGGGATACCATGGGAAGGCCGTCCAACCGATGGAGCAAGTCTGGCGAATTTCGAGGCCGGCACTTGCCACTCCCGCTTTTGGGTTTCCAACGGCAGTCAAGATCCGCGATGCAAAGGCCGCTGCTTCCGCCCGATTTGAATACCGGGACACGATCAGGAATTCATCACCGCCCCAGCGGACTACGACGTCGGAGCTGCGGATCACGGAATTGATTCGCCTAATCAGGTTCACCAGGACCTTATCTCCGATATCGTGTCCGTAGCGATCATTGACTTCCTTGAAATCGTCGAGATCGACCAGATAGAAGATCAGGTCATTAGCACCAGGCTTTCGGGGCGCCGAGTAAGACCGTAGGACCTGACTCGCGTCGCCGGAAACGATAGCGTCAAAGAATCTCCGGTTTCGAACCCCCGTAAGAGGATCTGTTAAGGAAACTTCCTGGAGTACCTCGTTGGCCTTGGCCAATTCAGCCCTGAGCTGGCGCTGTTTTGCAAATACCAGAAAAGCCATCACCAGCATTGTGCCCAGCGTAACCAGCCCTCGGAACTGGTTGACCTGCGAAGGCGTATTCCGATTGAGAACCGCCCATGCGCCAATAACAGGCAGTGACAACACCGCTAGCATTCCCAGCTCCGTCACATGAAGGCGCGCTCGTGATTCTTCCGAAGCCGCCGCAGTGCTTGGCAGCGTGAGGCCGAGGAATCCGACAACCGTGAATGATGCCACGGCGACCGAGTAGGGGACGTCGTACCAACTGCCCGGATAGTAAGAATTTTTGCTAATTGCATGGTTCGCCAGGTAACTGGCCCCCGTCATGAGCAGCTGTGCTCCGAAGAGACTCGCATAGAACCACTTCCACGATCCGAAACCGCGCTTCCACAAAAACCCGAGCATCAACAGCAGCACAACAGCCAGCAGACCATTCAGCCGGTCATAGTTCTCACCATATCTTGCCGTGCCAGTGACGACATATTGCCAGGGAATCACGAAGATCACGTAGAGATAGAGCCACCATAGGAGCAGCAAGATAAAACCCATGCGACCCTGTGACTTGCGATCCTCAACCGGATCCAGAGGGGGCTGCAACAGCAGAGCTGCTAAGAAGGGAATACTTGATAGGAATAACAAGATGTCGCCGACAAATGGGTTGGGTACTTCCCTGCGCAGCACAAGATCAAAATACATCCAGATAACCTGGCAGATAGTCCGGGCTCCCCAAGATGCCGCCAGCATCATCCAAAACAATCGGGTTGGTCTCGGGCGTGCTCTCGCGTTTACTAGGAAAACAACCGTCGCCGACAAGATGAGAGGAAACTGAATAACGTCATTGATCAGAGTGAGCGAATACGAGCGAGGAACAAAGACCGTCGCGGCAAGCTGCCCCAACGTCAAAAAAACAACCAGGGCAGCCCACAATTTCAAGTGATGTCGCGGATCTGGAGTTCCCGGTTTCGATAACGAAAATTCAGTAGCCATCTCTTTCGGCCAGTTCTCGTTTGGCCTTGGCTGCGGTGTTCGGCTCGTGATCGCAACACCTAACCTGGTTCCCGAGAGCCTAGCGAGGGGCCGCCTATTCCCCCTGACGAAGTGGCTTACCTTACTAGCCAGACGGTCGAGTCACCGCAATTGCAAATCCCCATCTGTGATGGCTCTCGGGAACAAATTGGGTAGAGCAAGTGACTGTCCACAGGAGGCCGGGAGAAGGGAAATGAAGGGTCTTGTTATCAGTAGCTTAGAAGGCTCGGTCGGAAGCAGCGACAGATACCAATGAGGAGAAGTGCTTCTTCCTCGGATAGTGTGCGGGATTGGTACACAGGTTTGTTCTTCCAAGCGGACGTAGAAATCCCGCGCCTCAGGATTTGTAGTGTGACTTGCGGCGAGCGACTTTCCCACGGAAGTAATCCACGGCGTCCGGCTAACGGGCTGACCGGGGATCAAGCGCGCTGGACGTTGCATCTGAATCCATTCTTTGGCGCGCTCAGGGCCGTCGAGGTAACAAGTCAGCTTGTGGCTCGCTATATCGACTCCAGGCAGCAAGAGGGCGCAGAGAATGCGACCATCAACCGAGAATTGGCCGCGATCGAACCTATGTTCAATCTTGCACGTCAGTCCACGCCTCCCAAGGTTACGGCGGTGCCGTATATCGCCATGCTTCGGGAAGCCAACATCAGAACTACTTCGAAGGTCAACTAGCTGTGTGTGAATGGGTTGGAGTTGGTGCCGGGAGGGGGGGTCGAACCCCCACGAGGTGATAAGCCTCGGCGGATTTTGAGTCCTGCCACGTCGATTCCTAAGCCCCTAATTTACCCACCTTTGCAAAGACTTGCAAGAAACGGGTGTTACGTTCGGTGACGTTCTGTTACGTCCTGCATCGTCCTGTTGGGCACAAATTGGGCACGCCTGACCGGCTTCTCGAAAGCGTAATCAATTACCTCAATCGGCAGTGATCTGGCAACGCGACTGGTGCGTCAATCACTATCCTCCGTACCAGACGTCACTGACAAACCACCAGCCGCAGGCTTCAGATTCTGGCAAGGCTTCAATACGAAGCCGCCGGGCAGCGGTACCTCGGCTGCGGCTCGTTCCACTTTTACAAACTCGGCGAGCGGCGTGCCGGATGACCGACTGCGGTTTCCGCAGTCGGAATAGCAGCGAGAGCCAATGTACTGCACTAAATGCTCATTGTCGGGGACGGCCAGTGGACACACAGCAGCGAAAGCGAGGCAATCGAGTGGTTGCAGGCTGCGACCTGCATCCTGCCCCGGGGAGACGACCACATGACATTCCTAATTTTAGGCGGGGATTTTGGTAGTAACCGGGCCGGCATACTCCACAGCCGCGGGATATTCTCTAAAACCTATGAGGTTCGCATGCCGAGGGTTTCGATGTGGGCCCCGCGTGAGCGCATCCCGTCCGGGCAGATTGCAAGTTTGGAAATCGCCACCCAGGAACATTTGAAGGAAATGGCGGGAGTATTGGCCGGGGGCATAGTGGGCGCGGTGTTCTTCGGCCCCATCGGATTACTGGCTGGCATGCTTTCCGGCGGCGATAAAACTGCGGTCACTTTTATCTGCAGATTCAGGGATGGTCGCAGGTTCCTGGGGCGGTGTGACGCCGCCACTTACGCCGAGTTTCAGGCGGCGAGCCTTGCCAGGGCACCGGCACCCATCGTGCCGGCGCCGCCACCGCAACTCGGTTTTTGCTGCGCCTGCGGCAAGCCGCTGTCGGGCGCATTTTGTTGTTGGTGCGGGGTGAGCGCCTCTCTTACAAACTCGGCGAGCGGCCCGGTGCCTGATGAACGACTGCGGTTTCCGCAGTCGGAATGGGAGCGAGAGCCAATGTACTGCAATAAATGCGGCAAAGAGACTCTGCCTGGAGCAGCATTCTGTCGCTTCTGCGGTCAAGCGGTAGAACCGCGAACGGTAACCTCTTCTCAAGCGTCTCCGGTGACGGCCAAGGCGGTACAGCCCCAAATGTTCTCGCCCACGGTCAACAAAGGTAAGATGCCATGGGTTCGCAGACACCCAGTGCTAACCTCAATGGCTGGCCTCTTTATCTTTCTCTACATCGTTGGGTTAATCATCGGGCCTGAGAAACCGGCTTCAACCACCGCGCAAGCCCAGCGCCCCACCGCTGCACCCGCTGCACCGACCGACCCTAATGGGTGGTTGGATGAAAAAGCGCATGCGGAATTCCAAGCAGCGGAACGGTACGCTGCTTCTCCTGAAGGTAAAAGGGACGCAGATAAGGCTCTTGATCCTGAGGAGCAGCAAAGACGGGAGAGGGCTAGGCAGCTCCCGGATGCGAAGTTTAGAAACGAAGAAGGGATGTTAAATTTACCCACCCTAGTGGGATGCAGCGGTGCGGGTGGAACTCTTGTTCCGGGTAACGGTATGCCTGCGACGACCGTTCATCATTCGTGTGAGCGTGATGGGAAGATGGTGGATGACACAGACGTATTGATACTTCGTTGCGGACAACCCGACAAAGATGAGATTCTCGATGATTGGCTCTTTCCCGGGCAGGGGGGGACACGGCGACAGCTAGTCTACGATAAAAATAATATAGCGTTCACTTTCACGCAAGACAAGGAGAATAAGTACACATCCAATGAGTGGCAGGAAGACATAATTCTTGATACTCGTACAAATGAGCGAATAAATGCAGGTATACCGCCTACTTGGAAGGGAAGTGATGCCGCAGCAGATAAGAAGCTGGAAGATATGATGCCCTGCGCTCTGTTGGATAATCAAGACCCGCGAGTGAAGGCCCACCTTGACGCGAAAAGCAATGCGATAGCGACTGCTGAGATGGATCAGATCAAGCTTAGAAAAGACGAGGGAGACACGGCCAAAGCAGCCTGCGCTGTAGCCGTGAAACAGTCTGTAAATCTGCCTGTTTCCCTCACCTATGTGGACGACTACGCGATATACAAGAATGGAAGCTTTCAAGCCTTCACATCGGCCAATGTGACAAATGCATTCGGCGTAAAGGTTCGCACCACATTCCGCTGCACAGTGCAATGCTCCAGTAAGGACAGCTGCTTCGCAACTGACATCAACGTGCAGTAAGGCAAACGCAGCAATAGCTCAGCACACCCAAACCAGGGCTAGACTGTGTCCACGGACTGGCCGTCTGAATCGCTGGCGTCCAACTTACAGTGAAGATCCTGCAAAAACAAGCAAGCTTGCGATGAATCGGCCAATGAAACCCGTCCAGTGGGTCAACGCCATTCATTTGCTCTCGGGCATTGGGCTATCAACGATGTGCCAGGTCACCGCTGGCTGAATCAAAGGTGCGCCATCCGGCCCGGAATGCTCCAGTGGCTGCTTTGGTTTTCCGTCTCGCATGAGGGTTAGGAACTTCAACGCATCCAGTGAGATACGCGCATTTTCAGAATTGATATGCCGCAACCAGATTTGATTTTCATCAATCTGGGCCAAAATCATAGCCGCGGTTACTTTGTCGATCCTGGCTAGGATCGTCTTTGGGTTCTTTGCTTTGCGCCCAGAACCGGGACGCTTACCGCCGCGTGGCATAGTTTGAAAACTTCGATGTTTCTCGGGGAAATCAAACTTTCATTCGTCAACCAGTTGCATGACCTGCGGACCCCAGCTGCGCCGGCGCGGAGTGGTCCGTTGCTGTCCGCGAACTTTCCGTTCCACATATTGGAGAGTCACACCAACAGCCCGACAGCAATCAAACCAAGATGCTTGTCGGGCATGCGAAAGGCTAGCTAGCCCGGACCACGGGTTGAGCCGATGATGGCCTCTGTCAAAGTGAACTGACCTGCCCTGTTACTAGCCGTGCAAAAGCACAAGGCACGGGTGTTTCTCCTGGGTGCTGACTGCGCCCGATGCAGGTTCAAGTCAATTTGAAAGATTCCGCCGTGGGAAAGCTCACCACGAGGCTCAAACCGTTCGCGCCAGCAACGCTGAGAGCCAATTCGGAGAAGAGCAAGCATACGCTTTTTCGGCATTGTGGCAGAGTCGGATGTACGTGCGCCAGTGCATCCATTTTGGTTTCTCTGGGAATGATCCTATGCCTGGATGCCCGCCAAGCCTCACACGGATGTTCTGGCAACGGCTCAGGGCCCGCTCGTATGGCTGCTCATGTTGGCTCTCGTAATTGAGCCTGTGGCAGTGACGACAGGCGAAAATGCCCCCGCTATAGAGAATGGCGACCCGGCGGCCGCATGCCAAGGCCGGACAGCGAAACCAGGGCCGCTGTCCGCCATAGTTGCAAGAGGTGCGCTCAAGCGTTACAGGGTAGTCTTCCGATTTCCAATCCTCACCGGGACGGCGATGACGATACAACAGACGCACATGGTCCCACTCGGTCCGAATGTCGATGAATGCGAATGCCTCACCGTTGCGCGACCATGTCAATTTGTAGCTTCTGCCGGGCTGCAAAAGACCGTCACGCTGCAAGCGCCGCACATCCAACGCGAGGTAATCGAAAGTTGTATCCTTGCCACTGCCCCAGTGCCGTCCGCTGCCGATCCCGCCCACGCTATGATTCCCTCATTCTGTCGAAATCATTAGGCAACTTTGCCGTTTCTGCCGCTGTTAATCAAATCTGGTCAGGGCCTTTCTGAGCCGTTTCTCTCGTGCTAAATTGAGCGTAGCACTAAGCGCAAAACCCGGATAGCTGCCGACTGATCATCGGCGGCAATAAGGCGGGAAGCCTTCCCGCTCCCGCCTTCCAGGTCATTCCACATCAAGCGGGAAGGTCACTCGGGAAGGTGACGATTGGGCGTCGATAACGAGTTCTCCGCAGAGCTTTGCTTAGCGTGTCGGCATCTCAGGATGTTCCATCGATCAGACGTGGGTGCCTGCTTTGCTGATCCCCACAAGAACTATGCTCCTTCTGAATCAAAGGGCTACGCACTAGCGGATTTTAAGGTCAGAAAAGAACTTGGCATCGAATGCTGGTGCGTCGCATTCACGAGTGACCCAGAGCAAGCGAGCGCAATCATTCTCAAGCACGGTGATTGCACCGCTCTCCGGCGCGGTATCGAAGAGGCTTTGGCGAGAGGCGATGTGGAAAACGCACAGCGTCTCCGCACTAGGCTGATCCGCGAAACGTCAGAGGCAAACCGCGACGCTAGATGGCTGGATGATGTTTCGCAACGCATCAGTAGCCTACTTCAATCTCGCTCGCGCAATGCAGCGCAGATAAAAGAAACGGTCCCGCAATCGCGGGCTCACGAAAAGCCAGTAGCCGTCTTGAGCAATGACGTGCGCCTGGGCCGCAGACGCGCCAAACTGGTTGCGAAGCTCAGCGGTTCGCCGCTTCTGCGGAGATACCGTTCCGCGATAAGGCGCGCCATCCTAATTCAGTTGACCCAAAAACCTGATGCAACCGACATCGAAGTATGCCGTGCGCTGGACGCCGACGGCGGCGTTGAGCTGCTGGAGAGTTGGAAGCGGAAGCCGGAAGATCGGCTGTTTGTAGAGGTCTATTTGGATCCTCGCAGGCGAAACAAAATAGAGAGCCTAATTAGTAAGGTAAGGGCGGACCTGTCCAAAAGTGGGCTGCTCTAGTCACTTTTTCACTTACCACTCACTTACCACTGAGAAAATCGGCTCTTCTCAGTTTCCCACCATCACAACGCCGGGACCTGCCCGCCAAGAAAAATACTTGCCACTGACCAGTTACTAGCCTGCCAGCACCCAAGAAACCTGAGACAACCGTACTCGAAACCAAAAACTAAACCCCCGGCTGGCACCGGGGGAGATTGGATTGTTCTTTGGACCAACATCAGTATGCCTCAACGTCCCGTCGCACCGCAAGACGCTGTTTGGCGCGAGCGGTAACCCTCCTCAATCGCGCCGGGCGGCAATTGGATGGCGCAAGCCATGCATCACTCGATCGCTTCCACCGTGACCGTCTTCACTACTTCGCAACCGGACTCCGCGAACTGTCGCTCCCGCTGTCGCGCATAGCATCCGTCCTGGAGAAGGGAGGCGAGCTATGACGGGCGGACTCTGGCGAAACCACCGGAGCCACGGCGGATACACCCAAGCAGGCGTTTTGCTTTCGATGTTGCGTCAGGCGCGCGCCAGTGGTGTTCCTGTTGAACTCCCGCAGATCATGCTTGCGGGAATCGCACAGCACGGGGCTCGATTTAACGAACTCCGCAGACGCGGTTTCGAGATCGTCAACGAGACGAAGCGCGGTAGCGATGGCCGTGTGCTGTCGCGCTACTGGCTCCGCTTCGATCCTGAGCGGGATGCCAGCCTGTGAAGCCAACCGCTCATAACCAACAAGGTCCGGCGCGAGAGCGCCGGGCCATCCCCAAAATCGAATGGCGGGAGTATCCACTCATTCAGTCCCGTGAGTATCCCGCCTTTTGTCGATCGGCACAGCGTTATCGAGATCCGGCCTTTAGGCGCTGGACCTGCCTGCTGCGCTGGGACGTGCTCACAGACGATCTCTTGACGGTTATTGCCATAGTGCCGCAGTGGCTGCCGCTCGGTGACGGAGAGAAGCCGAGGGCGTCGCGGCGGGGGAAGTATCTGAAGGAATGGGTAAGAGCCAACGGCGGGCCGCCCAAGCGCGGTGATCGCCTTTCGTCGCGTGTGTTCACCCGGAGAATGGCGCGAGTCGAAGTTGGCGACACCGACCCTGAGAAAAGCCCCGTCCCGTACTCGGTTGTTCGCAGAATTGTGTCTTGGGAAACGGGCGCGGTTCCGGGTCACTCAGTCAGCAAGTCACACAGTCAAGGACGGCATGGATTAAATGCAGCGAAAGCGGGGAGTTGCCGGGAATGAATGGCAAGAAAAAAGTCGTGAGCGGGGGATGGGGGTGCGGGGAAAGGGGGCGGCATTTGAGCCCCCTGTCCCCGCTATCTGTGTCGAAGAGAAAATGTTTGGTTGTCCTCAAAAAAGGGTTCGGCCCTAGCCGGGGTCGAGGGTTGTACTTCACTCCAGCACACCCCAAGGGGCGGGCGTTCCGTTTGCGGTTCGCCCGTCAAAGGCAAAGACCGAGAAGCACGCAGCGGATTCATAATCCGTCGCGGCTTCTTTCGCCTCTCCAAGGGGCACGGAATCAATAGATTGCACGAGCGAGAAATCACTGTGCCTAGGCTGTGCCTAATCTTTCGAGGGTAGATGCGCGTAACGAGTCACATCCCGAGACGGCTGCTGCGAACGAAAGAGGCGGCTCTGTATCTCGGTATGAGTCCTGGCAAGCTGCGACGGCTCACCCAGTCCGGTGAGTTGTCCATCATCCAGCACGACGAGCACTCACCCTGGTTGTATGACCTTCACGATCTGGACAGCCACATTGAAAAATCCAAGCATAGGCTCTCACATTTTTCTTGACTACACACCTAGCGATAGCTTAGTATAAACACTGTAAGGAGGTGGCATGGGTTCCAAGAAGAAAAACCCGAACGCGGTAGCTCTAGGCAGCCGGGGCGGAAAGGCACGGGCCGCCAGTCTCTCTGCTGCTGAGTTGTCCGCCATTGGCAAGAAAGGCGCTAAGGCACGCGCTAGCAAGGTATCAGCCACTGAGCGCAGCGAGATTGCACGCAAGGCAGTCTTGGCCCGCTGGGCGAAGGCAAAGAAACGGGAGGAACGATGAGACGCAAGAAAGGCACGGGGAGTATCTATCAGCGGAAGGGGTCGCCAGTGTGGTGGATAAAGTATCACCGTCACGGTCGCCCGTTCCGAGAGAGCACACACACAACGGATTCCCGCAAAGCTGAGAAAATGCTGCACACTCGACTGGCGGAGATCAACCAAGGAACATTCATGGGACCACAACTTGAACGAACGAAGGTCGATGAACTGGCGGTGATGTTTGTTCGGGATTACCGCATCAACAGCCGGAAGAGCATAGCTGATGCCGAGACTCGCTGGAATCAGCATCTAAAGCCGTTCTTTGGCGGTATGAGGGCCGTTGACGTTACGAGTGAGCAGTTAGCTCGTTACGTGGACAAACGGCAGCAGGAAGGGGCAGCCAACGCGACGATCAATCGGGAATTGGCAGCGCTCAAGCGGATGTTCCGGCTTGGGCAGCAATCGACTCCGCCGAAAGTGGTTCGTGCGCCGAAATTCCCCAAGCTGGCAGAGAACAATATCCGTAAAGGGTTTCTCGAAGATGGGCAGTATCGGAAGCTAGTCGAGTATTGCCCCGAACTTTGGTTCCGCTCGCTGGTCGAGTGTGGCCGCACGTATGGATGGCGAGTCTCCGAACTGCTCTCCATGCGCATTAACCAGTTGGATGTTGCACAGCGCGTGATTCGGCTTGAACCTGGCACCACAAAGAACCGGGACGGCAGAGAAGTGCTTATGACCGATTCGGTTCACAAGCTGCTCTCTGCTCTCGTGCATGGCAAGGCAGCCGACGATTACGTTTTCACCCGCGCAAACGGCAAGCCCGTGCGTGATTTCCGCGTCATGTGGCAGAACGCTTGTGCTCATGCGGGGATACCTGAATTGCTGTTTCACGATCTGCGGAGAACTGGAGCACGGAATCTTCGCAGGGCTGGAGTTGCCGAAGGAATCATTATGAAAATCGGTGGCTGGCGGACTCGCAGCGTGTTTGAGCGTTACGCGATTGTGAGCCGTTCGGACATGAACGACGCGATTCTCAAGTTGCAAGAATCGGAGAACCGAGTCGAGCAGGAAAGACTGCAAGCCGAAGAGCAGCAAGAGCAGATAAGGGCACAAATTGGGCACAATGAGGCGATTTCGGCCCAGCCTCCCGCATCCCGTGCGGTGAACTAGCGCCAGCTAGGAATTGAATCAAAGGGGTTTAGGCTGGTGCCGGGAGGGGGGGTCGAACCCCCACGAGGTGATAAGCCTCGGCGGATTTTGAGTCCGCTGCGTCTGCCAGTTCCGCCATCCCGGCTAAGGGTGGTAAGTACCAGAAGGCCAACCGCTTACTGGATTGCCGCTAGCCCGTTCACAACTGCTTCCAAACCGCTGGTGCTAGTTCTGGTGTCAGTTGGTCTGCTCTGTGCGCCCTCAGTATCGCATAGCCGCTGTACGGCTGCCAATTGATGCTGCGGAGCAAGGTGAGCATACCGGACTGTCATGTTGATCGTCTTGTGTCCCATGAGTTCTTGCACGGTACGTAGGTCTACGCCAGCCATCACAAGACGGCTCGCGAAGGTGTGACGTAGACAATGCCACGTGAAGTCGGCAAGTGCAGCTTTCCGAACAACACCGTCGAACCACTCACGTGGAGTCTTTAGCTGCTGCCCGAAGCGGTTCAGGAAAACGTAGGGCTGGCCGTTGCTGAGCGATTGCGCCATCCGCAAGGCAGCAATAGCCGGATCGTTGAGTGGAATGTGTCGAGTCTCCCCGTTCTTCGTTCTGGGCAACGTCAGCAGCCTCCGCTCAAAGTCCACGCAATCCCACGTCATCGCGTACTGTTCGCCCATCCTCATCCCGGTATTGATTGCCAGTTCAAGCTCTGGCAGGTGATGCGGACAGAGTTCCTGAATCAGTTCACGCAGCTTCGACTCCTCTTCGGGAGACAGAAAGCGAATCCTGCCGTTGTTCTCCCGCCGCTGGTGTACCAAGCGCGCCGGATTGGAGTTCACCTTGCCGTTCTGGACTCCTAGCCGATACGTGAGGCACAGCAGTGCCCGATAGCGATTCAGTGTCGCAGGTTTCAAATTTGTCTTCGACGAAAGCCACCTCTCTATGTCCTGTGGCGTGATGGATTCTGCCGCACGGCCCCCGACCATGACATTGGTCTGATTGCTGCACGCTGTGCAGGGCCGATGCTCTCAGGGTGGATGGGTGCTGCTACTGTGTTCCATACAGTGTAGGCACATATACGGGACACTCAGAGCCGCGCCAATTTAGCAGGTTTCGTCGCCTTACGGGTTGATTGGCGGAGGAATCACACGGCTTTGCGCAGCACTCTTGTCCAAATTAAGTTTTGGCGTTCGTTAACTTGGACAGCATTGGACAGGTGCTACGGGCCGTCCACGCCGCCATAACCCTCTGAAACCATCGCAAAATCGCCACCTCCGGCCCGATTTGGCACCGGGCGATCGTTAAGGTGCCGTTGGCAGCAATTTGGACAGCATCTGGAGCCAAACGACAACCTCCTTTCCTCCGTCAAGGTCGACTCAATAGAATCAGTGAGTTAGCCTATCCAAATGCTCCATCCCCGGCTAACTTGGACAGTAATGTTTGCGCAGCATTTCCATGCAGTTCAGCCAACCGAGGACTTGGTTCCATCTCGTACACAGGTGGGTACCAGCTCTTTCAGCCAAACGCACAGTATGCAGCCTGCACAACCCCCTACCCTCAATTCGGGGCGCGGGCAGTGGGGTCACAGCGTGGATACGGTCAACACAAAAAGAAAGCTCAGCCCGTGAGGTGAGTCACGGGCCGAGACAAAGCCCACAGAGAATCGTCAGAGTTTGCGCCGGACGCCGTTTGGCATCTCCCCGGAGAATCCCTGCGGGCTATACCGAGGAGATCGAAGGCCAGTATCCGCGAAGCGCAGATCGCTGTCTGTGATAAGGGCACGTCGAACGCACGAAGGTAACCAGCAAATGATCGCTGTCGGTGACGGCGATCAACTGTGCGAAGAAGAGTCTTGCTAGTCGGCCCTCCCGTGTCCACCACTGGATCAGTTCCAGCGTCGTGCGAAACAGCTCGTTGGACGCGACAATGGTCACGCCCTGCATTCGTTCACGCTGGAGTTCGAAGCTCTCCAGCATCGCCGAGTCCTTAAGTTCGGCGGAATGGGCGAGATTTAGAACCGCGTCGCTGCGATGCGCGAGCTGTTCGCGCAATTTTGCAAATATGCTACAGCATGGGACAATGCTCTTATGCTTAGATCATTCAACCTATCAATAAATGTCGCGGTCGCGGGCATGATGCTGCTCGGAAGTGCCTTGGCGCAGCAGAGCCCAGCTACGAATACCCAACAAGCTCCTCCGGCGAAGACCGGACAAGCCCCCGCGGCAGGAAGCCAAAACAACCCGGCCCTACCCACGCAGAAAGCCAAGCTCAGCTACGCGATTGGCATGAGGGTTGGAAAGGGACTGCGCGGGGACTCCGTTGACGTTGATCCGGCCATCATATCGCAGGGTCTGCAGGACACGATGACTGGCGGCAAGACTCTGCTGACGGATGAAGAGGCGCAGGCCGCGATCACCCAACTGCAAAATGAATTGCGCCAGAAGGCAGAAGCGAAGGCCCAAGCGGCGGCAGAGAGGAACAAAAAAGAAGGTGACGCATTTCAGGCTGCTAACAAAGCTAAAGCGGGCGTCATCACGCTGCCCAGTGGTCTGCAATACAAGATTTTGAAAGAGGGTACAGGACCCAAACCCAGGGCTACGGATTCGGTGGTCTGCGACTACCGGGGCACACTCATCGACGGCACGGAATTCGACAGCTCCTACAAGCGCGGCCAGCCGGCGACGTTCCCTGTGAATGGAGTCATCAAAGGGTGGACAGAAGCGCTGCAGCTCATGTCTGTGGGATCGCAGTGGCAACTTGTCGTTCCCCCAGACCTTGCCTACGGACTGCGCGGCCACGGCTCCGACATTGGACCGAACTCCACTCTCATCTTTGACGTGTATCTGCATTCCATCCAATCCAAAGGCCAATAATGTCTCGATCTCTTTCATACGTCCTCGTGCGTTCGGCTCCGTTCTGGCGATGCCAGGAGTCTCTCATGTCGGACACTAACTAATGGCTCTCGTTTCGTAGACATTGAAACGACCCAGACAGGCGGCCCGGTTTCCGCCGCCAAGCATACGCTGCAAGGAGAAGTTTACGGCCAGATGCCGCGCTCTTTGACCGCCTGGGCCACGCGGCCCGGTAGCAATGCCCCGTGTCTAGTCGCTGCCCTGTGAAGCACCCGTGGGCTGACCGCGAGCGGGAACATTTCTAGAGCGTGTTTCATGTGCGCCGTGGAAAGGCGGTGGTCTTCAGCGGGTGGAAATCCCGCCCGGGAACTGGTTCGCTCCGCCCGGTAGCAACCGAAGTAGCGGTGGAGGTAACGAAGCTGCTGAAGCCTTCGGCGTAGAGGGTCGCTAAGGCGACTTGGCGAGCGTACAGGCCGTAACGTAAGTGAACGCCGAGCAGGCCCCGAAACGCTCAATGCAGGAGCCGACCTGGCATGAATACAGGGAAGGCCGACGGCGATGGGGAAGCACGAGCGAATAGATTCCATCGACCCTGCCGAGGTATTGGCGACGGCATGTAGGCATAGGAGACCAGACGCAACACGGGAAGCCCCAGCGGTGATTGCAGTACGGATCAACTGGCAACTCGCGAGAGACAGGCCGGGCCGTATGGGGTGACGGAGAGGCCCGTAGTACAGATGAAGCCGAGTAACTCCGGTGGAGGGAAGGGGCCTCAGTTAAAGGCAGACGCAAGAAGCAACAAAGGACCGAGGGATTGGCGATGAGCCTAGCAACTCCACCAAGCGTTCAGAAGTTGCAGACGGTGTTACACGCAAAAGCGAAGGAATCGCCCAACTTTCGTTTCTACGCGCTGTACGACAAGGTGTATCGAGAAGATGTCCTGGCCTTCGCGTATGAATGCTGCAAAGCCAACGGCGGAGCAGCAGGAGTCGACGACCAGACTTTCGAGGACCTCGAGGCGTACGGGGTGAAACGATGGCTGGACGAACTGGCGCAAGAGCTGAAAAGCCGAAGCTATCAACCGAAACCTGTGCGGCGAGTGTATATACCCAAGCCGGACGGGAAGCAGAGGCCGTTGGGTATACCTGCCATCCGCGATCGGGTTGTGCAGACGGCAGCAGTTCTGGTGCTCGAGCCGATTTTCGAGGCCGACCTGCCGCTGGAACAGTATGCCTATCGGCCGGGCCGCAGCGCACTGGATGCCGTGAGGCATGTCCATAAGCTGATTAACACTGGCCATAGACAAATCGTTGACGCGGATTTATGCGGCTACTTCGATAGCCTTCCGCATTCCGAGCTTCTAAAGTCGGTGGCTCGAAGGGTCGTCGACGGAGCCATGCTGCATCTGATCAAGAGGTGGCTGGAAGCTCCCGTCGAGGAAATCGACGAGCGTGGGAATAAGCGTCGCAGCACGCGCAATCGGGACCAGGGTCGGGGCACTCCGCAGGGATCTCCGATCAGTCCCTTGCTCAGCAATTTGTGCATGCGTCGGTTCGTGCTCGGGTGGAAGGTACTGGGGCACGAAGGGCGTCTGAAAGCGTACATCGTTAATTATGCCGATGATCTCGTGATCTGCTGTCGTGGCGGAGCCGAAGAGGCTTTGATCAGGATGCGGAGCATAATGTCGAAGCTGAAACTGACGGTGAACGAAACTAAGACGCGGGTCTGCTCTCTGCCGGAAGAGAAGTTCGACTTTCTGGGGTACACGTTCGGGCGGTGCTACTCAACCAAGACGGGGCGAGCCTATCTGGGCACGGTACCGTCAAAGAAGCGGGTGCAGCGCATCTGTCGCGCCATCAGCGACGAAACCGGACGAGATCGAACCCTGCTGGATTCGAAGACGCTGGTAGCCAAGCTCAACCGGATGATGACGGGGTGGGCAAACTACTTTTGTCTGGGACCAGTCAGCAAAGCCTATCGGGCGGTGGATCAACATGCCCGCAACAGGCTGCGTCGGTGGTTATGCAGCAAACACAAGGAGAGCTGGCCGGCAGTCAAGCGCTTTCCGGAAACATCTCTCCACGACGTGTTTGGTTTGGTCTGTTTACCGAAACGGACGGCAAGTCTTCCGTGGGCGAAAACGTGAGTCTTTTCCGAGAGCCGGATGCGGGAAAACCGCCTGTCCGGTTCGATGAGCGGGAACAGGAAACAGAGCCAAGCCAAACCGGATTGAGGCGGCGAAGCGAAAGCACCGCCATAGCCACCGGGAGACTACAGCCACTGCGCCTGTTCTCGACTCCACAAACACCTGCGCAGGGTGATCCAGAGGCAGGCGAGATAGAAGAAGGCGCGGTAGGTGGAGAGCAGGTGCTCATGACGAACCAGCAAACGGCGGAACTGACCGAACCAGGCATTGGTTCTTTCGATGATCCAGCGGCGTTTGTAGCGCCTGAGTTTGCGGCCATCTTGGTAACGCCGTTGTTGGTTGTTGCTGCGATAGGGCACGATCAGCTCGATGCCTCGTTTCTTCAGCCGTTGGCGCAGCAGGTCCGAGTCGTAGGCGCGGTCAGCGATCACCCTCTTCGGTTTTTGCCGCGGACGGCCTTTGGGGCGCGGGACGCGAACTTCGGCGAGCGTGGCTTCCGCAAGCGTAACTTCTCCCGGAGAGGCACTTTCCAGCCGAACTCCCAGCGGAAGACCCTGACCGTCGACCAGTACCATCCACTTCGTGCCCTTGCCACGCTTGGTTTTCCCGACCGCAGAGCCCCCTTTTTAGCCGGAGCGAAGCTGCCGTCCAGAAAGCATTCGTCCCACTTCAGCAAGCCCTCGCCGTCCAGCGCTCCCAGCAGCGCTCGCCATGCATCCAGCCACACGTCCTGCTCTTCCCACTGCTTCAGCCGCCGCCAGCAGGTCGGTGGCGAGGGAAACTCGTCGGGCAGAAAGCGCCATGCCGCACCAGTTTGCAGAATCCACAGGATGCCTTCAAAGCATGCCCGGTTAGATGTCCAGGGACGCCCTCGCTTATCCCGTCGTCGTTTTGGCACGGGGAGCAAAGGCTCTATTAGTTCCCACTGTTCGTCGGTCAACAGCTTCTGTCGCTTCTTCATGACAGAAGTTCAACATCTACCCGCCTCAGCCGGAAGTACCCAATCTGAGGCCGTACCTATTTATGAAACACGCTCTAGGAAACCCCAAAAAACACTGCAAAACTTCCACGCAACCTCCGCGTGAAGCCAAGGTCGATGCGCTCCCTACCATCATCCTTTTCGGTGTCAGTGCTTTGCCCTTCAGCGAACACTTGTGCACGTAGTGCTCCCGTAGTCCCGTGACGGACTCGATTGCAGCGCGGAGCCTCTCGACCCGCATCGGCTTCCTTGACCGTTTGCCAACCGGCGGGAAATATCGTCGAAATGTTTTCCAACTGAATTGCGAGACCGTCAGTCAATTGCCTCATGAGCTTTTCGGTCTTTTCGAGTTGCATCGCTGTCTTGCCTGCCCGAACTCTCATCATACGTTCGGTTCTTGCAGCTTTTGGGTCTGTAGGATTCCAGCCAGCAACTATGCACCGACCGTCCTAAAAGTGGTGGTTACTTTCGTAAGTGAGATCGGCTCGGTCGTCACTGACCGTCGTTCCCAGAAAGAGTAAGAGTAGTGATGTAGCGTTGCGTCTCTGGGGGAGAAATACGCCACGACGCCGCAGGGGCTGCTCAGAGGCTCCGGGACAAAACGGAAATCCCGATTTACTTGTCGAATTCGGGAGGAGATCATGGACATAATGGAAATGAACGATATTGTTGGCCTACCTCCAGCAGTTGACGGGCGACAACAAGATAGGATTGCTTTTCGCGTTCCAGTTCGGATCATCAGCCACGGGGTACTCGGCGACAAATTTTGTAATGGGATGGCTGTAGATATTAGCCAATTCGGAGTGGCCTTCGAGACCAAAGCCGAGTTAGATCTGGACGACGTAATCGAGATCATATTCGAGGAGAAGAACAAGACTATCTTCCGTAGTTCCGCGAGGTTACTATATCGGGCCAGACAGAGATATGGTGCCTCCTTCGGCGGACGAGAATAGAGCTTTCGTCTTCGGCCCGGTGGTCGTTGTAGTTGTCCTGACCTGCCCCTTTACCTCGCACAGTTGAGAATACGACAAGTTTCGGTTGCTCCATCCCAGCATTCAGCGGGGATGGGGGTGTGGGAACAAGGGCCGGCGTTTGTGTATCGGTGTAGGCGACCAGCGCCCTGAGTGGCCCATAATCGCGCCAGAGGGCCCTGTGGCGGCTCGTAGACCTACGGAACACCCTTTCCCGGCAGAAAACCTGTGGACACTCTCAAAAAAGAGCACAAAACTTCCACGCAACCTCCGCGTGAAATCAAAGTCGAAGTGCGCCCTACCATCATCTCTTTCCGGTGTCAGTTCTGGTGTCAGTTGGGTTTTGATTCAGGTGCGGAATCGTGCGGGCTGATGCAGAAGAGATATATTGGATAGCCCCGTCGATATTGGTCTTTGCGGAGTGGTGCGGCATCGTGCGGCAAGGTGCCGAACCCGGTAAGGGATTTTGAGTCCGCTGCGCCTGCCAGTTCCGCCATCCCGGCCTAATCGGAAGGCTGTGATACAGCTTAGTTTAGCAGCTTCGCATTTGCAATCCGAGTCGGTACGTGGGTTGATTTCGTGACTGATGGTCGCGATCCCGACCGTATCGGCCTCTCGCTGCTTGTAACACGCAGGACATTCTTAATGTCGTTCACCACGGGCCGGCTCCATGATGAAGCTGGCTGCTGCGCGACATGATGTCCCATCCTGCCTGCTTTCAGCCGTTTGAAGGCGCTTGTAAAATGTGCGCAACCGCAAGAGAAATGGCGGGTGATCCCAATTTCTTCTTGACATTTCCACAGCCGGGCGTAGCATGAAAGTATCACCTCCGATCCATTTCAGGATCGAATGGGCCTGAGGCCAAGGAAATGTCACCGCTCCTTGGCAGCAGGCCCATTTAATTTCCCCCGGTTTCGCCGGGCCCTGAAATCAGCTCTACGCGCAAGTAGAATTGAGCGGCCCGCCGCAAGCTTTCAGCCAGTCTTGTAATTCCGCTAACGCCCTTTCGCAGACCAATGCGTGGCGTTGCTTTTTGTCGCGGATGCGGCGGCGCGTGGCTTCGTCAAGCGGCAGCAACAGATCAAAGGTAATGTTCGCGGGCTGGAAATGTTTCGCTTCAGCGTGGCAGATGTAGTTCAACAGCGCACCAAAGGCGGTGGCGCGCGGAGGAGCGACGGGCTCTGTGTTCAGCGCCAGGGCGGAGGCTTGCATGCCTGCAAGCAATCCGGTGGCGATGGACTCGACATAGCCCTCGACGCCGGAGATCTGCCCGGCGAACAGCACGTTGGGATGCTGCTTCATCTGCAACGTTTCGCGCAGCAGTGTGGGGCTGTTGATATAAGTGTTGCGGTGAATTTGTCCGTAGCGCAGGAACTTCGCGTTCTCCAGGCCGGGGATGAGGCGCAGGATGCGCGCCTGCTCGCCGTACTTGAGGTGGTTTTGGAAGCCGACCAGATTGTAGGAGTCGGCGCGCAGATTTTCCTGGCGCAACTGCACTACTGCGTACGGTGGGTGGCCGGTGCGCGGATCGCGCAGGCCAACCGGCTTCATCGGCCCGAAGCGCAGGGTGTCGCGGCCGCGCCGCGCAATCTCCTCGATGGGCAGGCAGCTTTCGAAGTAGTTCAGCTTCTCCCAATCCTTGGCGTCAACCGAGTGCGCTTCCAGCAGAGCGTCGAGGAAGCGGTCGTATTCTTCCTTCGTCATCGGGCAGTTGATGTAGTCGGCGGTGCCCTTGTCGTAGCGCGCCGCCCTATACACCCGCGACATGTCGATGGAATCGGCCTCGACGATGGGACTGATGGAATCGTAGAAATACAGTTGCTCGTTGCCGCTCAAGCGCAGGATTTCACGCGTCATTGCCTCCGAGGTGAGCGGTCCAGTTGCGGCAATCGTGATCGCAGCGTTCTCGTCTATGGCAGTGACCTCTTCGCGCACCACCCGGATGAGCGGCTCGCGCTCGATAGCAGCGGTTACCGCCTGGGAGAATTTGTCGCGGTCCACGGCGAGCGCGTGCCCGGCCGGGACCGCGGTCTGGCGCGCGATGTCCACCAGCAGCGAACCGGCACGGCGCATCTCCTCTTTCAGCAGCCAGGGCGCGGTGTTCTCGGTATCGGACTTCAGCGAGTTGGAGCAGACCAGCTCGGCGAAGTTTGCACTCTGGTGGACGGGCGTCGAGCGCAGCGGCCGCATCTCGAACAGCTCGACAGCGACGCCCCGGCGGGCGCATTGCCAGGCGGCTTCCGAGCCGGCCAGTCCGGCGCCGATGATGCGAATGAGATTGGGCATTGGGCGCAAGAGTGTATGGCCCTGGAGCTATTATAGGGTCGAATTCAGCAAACCCTTAGACGGGCAACGGTAGGCTGAAAAAACTCTACTTTCGGGTCAGTAGGGGATTCTTGGAGGCAGACTGAACGAAACGCAGTGCCTCCTGTTTTGCTGCTGTAACCTGTTTGGGTGTCAGTCGTGCTTCCAACTCCTCGGCCCTGCGCTTCCCGTTGGTACTGCCGTAAGCAGCCGCGAGAATGTAATACATAAAAGCTTTCTGCTGATCTGCTTTCGTTCCTTTTCCTTCCGCATAGAGATTGCCCAGAGCGAGCAAAGCGTCCAATTGGCCGCCGTGTGCAGCTTGGTCGTATAGCTTTTTTGCCTTGGCTAGGTCCTGAGGGACCGTGGTCCCCGTCTCGTAAGCCATCCCCAGTTCGAAGACGGCTGGCAAGTACCCAAGGTCCGCGGAGTGCTGTAGCCACTTCAAGCTCTGCTCTTTGTCTGGTTGCACTCCGATTCCCTGGGAATACAAATATGCCAGCCGTTCGCAGGCCAAACCGGAGCCCGCATTCGCAGCCTTGGTGTACCAGTGCAATGCCTGACCAAGGTCTTGCTTGATTGGCCCTCCCCGCAAGTACGCGGAAGCTGTCAATGCTTCACACTGGACAATGCTATCCGACTTTTCATTGCGGCGAACGCGTTCGACGGCCTCCTGTCCGCGGGTGTCACCCGCATCGGCTGCGAGCATAAACGAGACGCAGGATTCCTCGTCGTTGATGGCAACACCATCGCCGTTATAGAACGCCGCACCTAGATTGAAGTAGGCCTTCGCATTGCCCTGTTGGGCCGCTTTACGAAACCACGGCAGGGCTTTCGCCGGATCTTTCTCGACATCGATGCCCAAGCAGTATCTTATTCCCAACTCGTTCTGTGCAACCGGATCGCCTACTTCTGCTCGCTTCGTTAGTTCGGATATGGACAGCTCGCCCACCAGTTTGTCGGGCGACGACGTTTGTGCCAACGCAATGACATTGCCCAATGGGAGCAGTGCGAGGAAAATGAGTACGGAGAGTAGAGTCTTAGCTCTTCGATTCATGGCGGCTCGAAACCCAACCATAGAACAGCCAATCGTTGCGCGCACGTGCAGAATTGTTTTTATCGGTGCATAGCGCCCATTTTGGGAACTAACCTGGGACAAACACAGAGGAGATCGCGACGACCTATGTGCCCCATGGGCGCAGCTGCGCCAACGGCGAACGCCCAGGCGGGCAGTGCGGATTACTCGCCCTAAGGCGTGAACTTGACGTTAATCTGCGTTTCCGCCTCGACGGGTTGCCCATCCAGGTAATAGGGCTTGTAGCGCCACTGTTTCACCGCATCTATTGCCGCCTGGGTCAGCAGGGGAGGGCCGCTTAACGTGTGCAGGTTGCGCACGCTGCCATCCTTCCCAATGAGGGCCTGTAAGACCACCGTTCCCTGAACGTGCGCCAGCCGGGCCTGCGGGGGATACCGCGGCGTGACTTGGTGGACTAGCAGACCTTGTGCCACGCCCGAGGAAACCTGGATCTTCGGTGCGAGTTCGGGTCTCGCTACGGGGATGCCGCTGATCACGCTGCTTGGCACCTTGCTGGATAAGCCGCCGAGGTCCGGCGCTGCAGGCGCGGCGTCAGGCGAAGCTGCCACCGGCTTGGCATCGTTTGCCGCGATCGTCAAAGGAGGTTGCAACACATCGTTGGGCCTGCCGGCTTGCTTATCGGCCCCGGCTGCCGAAGCTGGCTTGGCAGCGGCATTCTGATCTTTCGGCTCGGCCTGATTGTCGGCCGGCGGCTTCGGATTCGAATCGGCGGCCATTACGGATTGGTCCTGAATGTTGTTCTGCGGATTGCCTGGCGTGAGGTCAGGGGTCTTGCTCACGTTGGCGCTCACCGAAGCGGTGCGAATATGGTTCCTGTGCGACCTCCACAGCATGGCTCCCAGCACAGTCAGCACCAGGACCGCCGCAACGGCCAGCAGCATCCGCGATTTCCCCTCAAAAAGCTCTTGAACTCGGGTCCTGATGTCGGAAGTCGTCGTGGGTGTGGCGCTGGCTTCGCGGAAAATCTCCGCGGTGAACGGCAGCTCCATCGGATGGTCAGCGACGGCCGGTTCGGCGCTGGCTTCGCGGAAGACCTCCGCCGGGACGGGCGGCTCCACGGCATGCTTCATGCGGCGGACCGGGTCCGTGACCAGACCCTTTATGCTGTTCAGCAGCGCCGCCTTCTGCGCTGACGCCTGTTGAACCTCTTCTTCGGTCGGCGCTGGGATTACATAGTCGGGCGTGAGTGTCTCCGGCTCCAGCACCGATTGAGATGTCTCAGCCGATTGAGAAGTCTTCATGGAGTGTGGAACTGGGGACACGCGGCGCCACTTGGAGGACTTCCTTGTCTTCAATTTAATGGGTATGGGGCCCGAGGACACAATCGTCTCTTCAAACCCGTTGGTTTCTGGTCGGGATGGTTCTGGATGCGTCTCCGGCGGGGATGGTTCCGGATGCGTGCTATCCGCAGACCGTTCCGCTTCCGGCGGAGTTTCCGGAGCAGGCGATCCGGCAGCTATCCACATGTCGGGCTCTAGATTGGCCACAAAATCATCGAGGTGGGCAAATCCATCCCGAAGCGTCTGCAGGGATTCAGCGTCCTCCGGCTCTTTCAAGCCACACGCCCACTCGACCCAGCGGTCTGCTTCAGGCCCCGGCAGAGTTTGCGGTGCTCCCGTCCCCTCGGCCTGCGACCGTAATTCTTCGATCGCTTGGTCGCGCAGCTGATTCAGCTGAGTCACCCGGAATGCCCGATGGTGCATGATACTGCCGCGCTCCAACTCCGTCGCGAGAGCCAAGAGACGGGAGCGCAAATTCTTCTGGGCTTCTTCCTTAAGGAGTGCCTCAAGTTCCATTTGCCTCCGTGATGAGGCGTCGGGCACCGTCCACATGTCGGGCTCTAGATTGGCAACAAAATCATCCAGGTGGGCAAATCCATTGCGCAGAGCCTGCAGCGATTCAGCATCTTCCGGCTCTTTCAAGGCACACGCCCAGGCGACCCATTGGTCAGCTTCAGGGCCAGGCAGAGGTTGTGGGACTGCCTCTGGCGCCGCCTGGGACCGTAATTCGTTGATCGCCTCGTCGCGGAACTGATTCAGTTCATTTACACGCATTGCCCGACGGTGGACAATGTTGCCGCGCTCCAACTCCGTCGCAAGGGCCAAAAGATGGGACCGCCGTTGCTCTATATTCCTTGCTTCTATAGTCTTCCGTATCTCTTCAACGAGTGCGTCAAGTTCCTGCCGGTCCTGCCAGGAGGCCTCGGGCAGCTCCGACAATACCAACTCACGTACTAGGCGAGCAGATTCTGCGGCCGTGTTTAGCTGCTCGATGACTTTTTTGACGTCGACGGCCAGGCCAGCATTGAGTTTTCCCAAGCTTTCGCAAGGCAGAGTCAAGGAGTCGTCCAGAGACGCAAGCGCAGGAAGCCAGAATGAATTCATGTCAAGCTCCTAAACCGGAGTTTCCGTTTTGACTGTCCACATGCCGGACTCTAGGTTGGCGACAAACTCATCCAGGTGTACAAATCCATTGCGAATAGTCTGCAGCGATTCGACATCGTCCGGCTCTTTCAAGCCACACGCCCAATCGAGCCATTCGTCCGAGTCAGGGCCCGGCAGAGGCTGTGGCGTTGGCTTCCCGGCCTGGAACCGTAATTCGCTGATCGCCTGATCGCGGAGCTGAGTCAGTTGGTTAACCCGGACTGCCCGACGGTGCACAATACTGCCGCGCTCCAACTCGGCGGCGAGGGCCAAAAGACGGGAGCGCAGTTGTTCTATCTGCCTTGCCTCCACACGTTTTTCGATCTTCTCCAGCAGGGCGTCGAGTTCCTGCCGGCTCTGCCATGCGGCGTCGGGCAACTCCGCTAATACCAGCGCACGCAGGTTTCGGGCCGATTCTGCGGCCATCTTAAGCTCATCGATAACTGCTGCGATGTCGACTGATTTGGCGGCTTTAAGTTTTTCTACACTTTCAGCGAGCTGGGCCAAAGAATCGTTCAGAGACGAAATTGTGGATGGCCACAATGAAATCATGTCAAGCTCCTAAGCCGGAATTCTGTTTTCGGCTCATAATAGCGCAATATTATCTCACTGAAGGGGTAACTTGTCAGTGATCTTCCTCACACCCCTCCGACGCCCGTCCTGGCTCCGTTCCCCGCACGCTGCCGAGGGCTTCGCCCGCACTCCCCAGTGTGCGCTTCGCCCCCGTACGTGCTCGCGCCAGGCCCTCACACTCGGTTACTACTTGGTTATTTGAGGAGACCGATTTCAGATCGCTCTCCCCTTTTCCCTCGACAGCGGTGCCGTTCAAAAGTGCACAGCAAAAAGCTCAGCCTCTCAGGTGAGTCACAGGCTGAGACTCACCCGCAAGGAAATCATCGGAAATTGCTGGAAACGCCTTCTCGGGGTATCTCCTCTGAGGATCTCTGCGGGGTAACCTGCCCTACCGCAAACCGATGCACACTGCGCAGCAACAGCAATACCGCTGCCATCAGGTACAGACAAGTTCCGAACCCTTGGGAAATCAACCAAGCGGCGGAACATGGTGCAATTATGTGCGTGGTTCGGATGACCGTCTATGACGGCGGTCATACAAGGTACACGAAGGTAATCGGGGAAAATGGTTACTGTTGATCGCTGTCTGCGACGGCTCCCCCGGTTTGACCCGCGATTCTCCTGCCTGTTAGACTGGATTTTTCCCACCTCATAAGACACCGGATAAGGACTCTTCGTGCGCAGTTACACTCGGCATCAACTTAAGCAGGACTCGTTCAGGACCTCGACCACCGAAACCATCTCCTGGGCGGTGGAGCACCGCTCCAAGGTCACAGCTGCCGTGGTGGCCGTAGTGGTGGTTCTCGCCGTTCTCATTGGCGGCTGGGCCTACATAAACTATCGCGACCAGCAGGCCAGCAGTGAACTGGCGGGAGCCATTCAAAAGTACAACGCTCCCATTCGTCCCGCCGGCGAGCCCGCAACCCCTGACATGTTGAGCTTTGGCTCCATCCAGGAACGCGGCAAGGCTGCCAATGCCGATTTCACTCACATCGCCGGCAAGTACTCCTTCACCCAGTCCGGACGAGTGGCCCGCTACTTCGCCGGCATAACGCTGCACGAGATGGGCGACAATGCCGCCGCGGAGAAGGACCTGAAAGAGGTGGCCGACAGCCGCTACAAAGAGATTGCCAGCCTGGCAAAGTTGGCCCTGGCTGCCATCTATCACGACACCAACCGCGATCCCCAGGCCATCGAAATCTACAAGCAGCTGGCCGACCATCCCACCCTTTCCGTGGGCAAGAGCACGGCCCAATTTCTGTTGGCCTCGCTCTACGAGGAAGATAACCAGCCCGACCAGGCCCGCAAGCTGTATCAGCAGATGGCGAAGGAGAACCCCTCCAGCCAGGCGGCACAGATGGCTAACCAGCGATTACAAGCCCTTAAATAATAACCGAAGTCTGTGGCCCGCCTTACTAAGAGCGCAACCGAACCGGCGTGTGCAGCTATGGCGCGAAGTAGCTGGAGATGTCGAGGATCAATTGCGTGAGCCCCGACGCATAAGCATCGACCTCTCCGTTGGTGCTGGGCACGATTGCCATGTTGGACGAGATCGATCCGTCCAGTGCGTTCAGCGTCGAAACCACAGGCTGGACGGCGCCGTCCGGCCACAGCGTCAGATAGCCGAGCGCGCCTTGCGGCACCACGCTCGCGTTGAAGACATAGGCCTGCGCCAAACTCGATGTTCCACACCCCGTGGCCGCCACATCCACCGGAGAACTCAGGACTCCGCTGAAAGGCTGACCGTTGCCTACATGGCGAGTGTCGATGACGCGACAAGGCTGTACTCCGTAGAGCGACAGTCCACCCTCACTCGCCGGGGCGAAGTAGCCATTGATGTCAACGACCAAGTCGGTGTCGTTGGTCGGGTAAACCGAGACACTACCACTCGTGCCTGCAACCACAATCGCGGCGTTGGCAATGATCGCCCCGGGGATGTCGTTCAAAGTGGAAACTGTAGGCCGCGGCTCACCTGTGGGCCACACCGTCATGTAACCCAGCGGGCCGTGGGGCACAACCGAGAAGTTCAGCGAGTAGGCTGCTGCGCTGGAAGGAATGTTGCAGGTCGTGGCATTTAGGATGGGGAATTGCCGTTCCTGGCCGCCGGTCAGCGACGGCGGTCCCAGGCCTTGAGGATAACCGCTATGACGCGTGTCGGCGACCCGACAGGGCGGCAGAGGATAGAAGGCCAGCGTGGACGACGAAACGGGCGCGAAGTAGCCATTGACGTCGACGATCACATTGGTGGTGCTGGTGGCGTACACGCTGATTTCTCCGCTGGCGCCCGCCGGAATGATCGCTGCGTTGGCCTTGATGCGGCCATCCAGCGAGTTCAAGGTGGAAGCCAACGGCCGCGGCTGTCCCGCGGGCCACACCGTCAGGTAGCCCAGAGATCCGTTTGGCACGGACAGATGAGAGGTGTCCACACGTCCCAAGCCGCCGATAAAGAACTCATCCTGGCCTGCGGGCGGAGGGGTTGGCGAATCCACATCTCCAGGCAACAAGCTGTAGTCGCCGCCAGTGAGCTGGACGCACTGCTGTTCCGCCGAGGCGTCCCCAGCCAGCAGCTTTACGCTGTTGTAGGCGCAGATTTGGGAACCTACAAAGCCGCTTTTGTTGACTCCGAAATTGTTGTTCGCCTGGAAGTAACCGGTGGGCCAAACCCCGATCTTCTGGTAGTCGGGGAAGCCGTTGCCGGGGACCGAGAACTGGTAAACATAGTAGTTACCGGTTGCGTCGGCGCTGGTAGAGACTGCGATGCACATGGCATACGGAGAAACAAACACGTTCTGGAAGAGCAACCAACGATGCGCGACCCTGTCCCATTTCACAATGGGGTCGCCGGAGTCGTGGAGAGCACACAACGATCCGGGGATGCCCGACGCCCAAAGGGAATTGCCGTCGAAGGGTCCAATCAGCGGGTTGCCACTCTTGTCGAATACCTCCCAAGAGAGGTTCACATACTCGATGAGCTGAGTGTCGCCCACCGCCATGTCAGTGTCGGGAGGAGCGACCCTCATGATGAAGTTGGGGAAGCCGTTGCCGAGTCCAAGGACATTGATACCCGTCGAATAATTGGCCGAGCTTCCGGCAGCGTTCTGTTCCACGCGGTCCACAACGGAAGCAGGGGGACGCATGGGGATGCGATTGACCGGGTTGGCCTCATGAAATCCATATTGCGGTGCGCGCGGAAGTTTGGCCAAGTCCCGCAGAGGCGCCGAAATGCCCGAGGCAACGGCATGATTGACGGTGAGCTTCGGAGAGTTGTCCTGCGCGGTAAGCGGCACGCTAAGGAACAACGCCAGCATGCCCACGACGGGCGTGGACAGGTGGAAAATCTTGGTCATATTCCCATCCTCAATTCTGTACATCGTTCTCTTGATTTGGCGGCTGGCTTCAGCGGCCAAGAGCGGGCTGGGTGACCCAACCCACACGCGGCTCCACGGGGCCCAATAGCCTCGAGAGATCGCATTCCCTCTCAGATTTATCGGCGCAACGTGTCTCAACATGAGTGCCGGGCCCAGCAACCTTAGGCAGGAACGTTGAAGCGGCATCCTGACAATCCAAATTCCTTACGCCCATGAATACCCGCGGTTTAGAGCTGGGCCAGGGCAATTCCAGAGTTCCTGTAACCGGGGTTGGGTGGAGCACGCCTCAGTCATGCATCCCAAGGCCGCAGAAAAAGGCGAGGCTTTAGCCACTGAGGTAAGGGCTCTGGTTACCTCAGTGGCTAAAGCCGAATTCAAACGCGACTCTCAAATGCACCGCTGAAGCAGAAACGGCGGCCCCAAAGATCTGCGCTTGCGCTGGTTCCCCTGGCGGCGAGTAAACTGTATTCGCATGACCTTGTTCGAAGCCCAACCCTATGATGCGGCGCGCGCCCGCAAGAAACGCCAGGTGATCCTCGCCATCATCGGCGGCGTCATCGTCATCGGTATCTTGTGGTGGATGTTCCGCTTCTGGCCGGAAGAGCATGCCGTAAACCAGTTCTTCGATGCGCTGCAGCAGCAGAATTATGACCAAGCCTACGCCGTTTGGATGCACGATCCGGATTGGAAACAGCATCCTGACAGGTATTCGCGTTATCTCTACAACGACTTTCTCAAGGATTGGGGGCCGAGCGGCGAATGGGGCGTCATCAAAAGCCATCACATTGATGGCGCAGCGGTGCCGAAGGGCTACAGTGGCTCGCCGTTTGCTACCGCCAGTGGAGTGGTGGTGGTAGTCACGGTCAACGACCGGGTCAGCGACAAAGCGCACATCTGGGTGCAGAACGACGACAAGACGTTGGGGTTCTCGCCGTATTAGCCGAGAGTGACGAGCAATCCGCGGCTAATCTGGTTTGGGCGACGCCGTGCTGAGGTGGTTCACCGTCTTCTGCAGCGAGGCTTCGTCTTCCACGTTCACGCAAGTGCGCGAGCGGTCAATCTGGCGCAGCAGTCCGCACAACACCTTGCCGGGGCCGACCTCTACAAAGGTCTGCACTCCGAGCGCCGCCAATTCGCGCACGGAGTTGTGCCACTGCACCGTCCCGGTTACCTGGCGTATGAGTGCCTCGCGCGCCTGCTCGCCGGTCGTGATCAGACTGGCATCCACGTTGCACATCACGGGAACTGCGGGCGCGTGAAACGTCAATGCGCGCAAGTCCTCCGCCAGGCGGTCCTGCGCGGGCCGCATCAACGCGCAATGGAAGGGAGCGCTGACGGGAAGCAGGATGGCGCGCTTGGCGCCGCGGTGCTTGGCCAACGCGGTGGCGCGCTCGACCGCCGCTTTGTTGCCGGAGATGACTGTCTGATCGGGTGAGTTCAGGTTGGCCGCCTGGCAGACTTCTCCCTGCGCCGCCTCTTCGCACACCAGTTGCACCTTCTCGCTCGACAGCGCGAGGATGGCAGCCATCGCGCCTACGCCAACCGGCACCGCCTCCTGCATGTACTTCCCGCGATTGCGCACGGTGCGCACCGCATCCGCAAACGATAGGGTGCCGGCAGCCACGTGCGCCGAATATTCCCCCAGGCTGTGCCCCGCGACGTAGGCAGGGGTGATCGCTTTGGATTGAAGCACGCGCCACGCCGCAACCGACACCGTCAGGATCGCCGGCTGCGTGGTCTCCGTCAGCTTAAGCTGCTCTTCGGGACCTTCGAAGCATAGTTGCGAAATTTTGTAGCCGAGAGCATCGTCGGCTTCGTCGAAGGTTTCCTTCGCCACCGGATACAGGGTGGCGAGTTCCTTGCCCATGCCAACCGCTTGCGAACCTTGTCCGGGAAAAAGGAATGCGATGGGAGAAGAATGCAAACTCATCGTGCCTCGCTGAATCGTGCGGTCAATTGGAGATGACAGAACCTGTCGCGGGCAAGCACAGCGCTACACTATGCTGCTGCCGAGCGGGCCAGCGGTGGCGGCGTCGCTGACGTGATTGTTCAGGTTCTTGCTGGCGGCGGCAATGCGCTCCTGAATCACGTCATTGAGTTGGCTGTTGGCAAACTCCATGGCCACCCGCACCGCGTTTTTGATGGCGTTCGCGTTCGACGAACCGTGGCTGACGATGCATACGCCCTTCAGTCCCAATAGCGGCGCGCCCCCGTACTCGGAGTAGTCGAGGCGCCTCTTGAAATCGGCAAAGGCCTTGCGCGACAGCAGGAAGCCGACCTGGCTGCTGATGGTGGCTTGCAACGATTGCTTCAGCAGGAAGCGTACGGTCTCGACCATGCCCTCGGAGATCTTCAGCGCCACGTTGCCGACAAAGCCGTCGCACACCAGCACGTCGGCCTTGCCGTTGTAGAGATCGCGCCCCTCAACATTGCCCACGAAATTCATGGGCAGCTCTCGCAGCAGCTTGTAGGCTTCGCGGGTAAGTTCGTTGCCCTTGCTCTCTTCCTCGCCGATGGAGAGCAAACCGACGCGCGGATGCTCGGCGCTGGGAAACTTCCCGCCAAAAATGCTGCGAAAGTAGATATCGCCCATGATGGCGAACTGCTGCAGGTTTTGCGGCTTGGAATCGACATTGGCGCCGACGTCGATCAGGATGGTGGCCGTGCCCTGAGCGGTAGGAAATACCGCGGCCAGTGCAGGACGGTCCACGCCGGGGATCGCGCCCAAGACCATTTTCGCGGTGGCCATGGCCGCGCCGGTGTTGCCGGCGGTAACGAAACCGGCGGCCTTGCCGTCGCGCACCAGGCGCAGGCCGACGCGCAGGGATGAGTCACGCTTGCTGCGCATCGCCTGCGCCGCCTTCTCTTGCATGCCGATGACTTCGCGGGCGTTGACGATGCGAATGGAGAGCCTGCGCCAGAATGGGTGCAGGTCGAGCTCGCCGCGGATCACGTCCTCTTTGCCCACCAGCAGGACTTCCACGTCATAGTGACGGGCGGCGAGAATGGCGCCTTCCACTTCGGGTTTGGGCGCGCGGTCCGAGCCCATGGCGTCAACAGCAATAGTGGTGGGCATGTCTGCCTGTCAGTTGCAAACCTTCGTAACCGTCAAACCGAGGACGCAGTCCAGCTTCAAATTGCGAGTGCGCTGTAGCTTACCGCCCAAGTTTGGCCGGAAAAGGATACCACCGCAACCGCGCTAGCTGGTGCTCTCTGCGACCTCGATGACCTCGCGCCCCTTATAGTAACCGCACTTTGGGCAGGTGCGATGCGGCAATTTGCGCTCGTGGCAGTTGGGACACTCGGACAACGATTGCGCCGTCAGATGATCGTGGGAGCGGCGTTTGGATGTGCGCGCCTGGGAATGACGTCGTTTCGGATTAGGCATTCAGGACCTCGTAAACAGGACCGCCCGGCCTGGCCGCGCGATCGGAACTTTTAGGTTTGCAGCTTCTTCTTGATTTCGTTCAGCGCTTCCCACCGCGGGTCGCTAAGATGTTGCTCACAATGGCATTGCTCGACGTTCAGATTCGTGCCGCAATGCGGGCATAATCCCTTGCAATCCTCGCGGCACAGCGCCCTGACCGGCGTGGCCAGCAGCACCTGCTCGCGCAGCGCATCTTCCAGCAAAAGACCTTCGCCTTGATAATACCCGATCTCGGTCTCCGCCTCGGTAATCGCCACCTCATCGGCGCGGCGATCCACCCCTAAGGGCCGGTAGATCAGGTCGAAGGCCCAGTTCACGTCCTCGCCCACCGGCTCCAGGCAGCGCGCGCAACTGAACTCCAGGTGCGCTTCCACCTTGCCCACCAGCCGGATGTCCTCGACGTTCTGGTGGTGCCCGCGATGCTCCACGATCAACTCGGCGCGGCCTACGCTGTGCAAGGGGCCAATCTGCCGGAAGTCGGGACCAAACTCGATGGCGCCGGGCTGATAGTTTTCGTCGAACTCCAAATTACGGGGTTCCAGTTCCCGGACCCGAATCAGCATGGCAGCACCCGCCTAAGAAAACGCCCAAAATAGCCCTTCGCTCCGGCCGGAACCGGGTCTGGCAGGCCATGCTCCTGACGGGAAACGCTGGCAGGTACAGACGGGCGGGATCGTTCTTAAGGCAAACACTAAGGATAAATTCATGGGACAGCAGTGTCAAGGCGGGCAGTGCTGAGTGACGTAACGTTGATTGTGTAAAAAGCGAGAGGGTGTAAGTTGGCTTTGGCCTAGCAAGCTAAAGCCACCCTAGAAAAGGAGACTTACACCCATGGCGAAGGTAACACCGATCAGCGAGCACTTCCAACACTTCCTGGCGGAGATGAAGGAGACATTCTGGGGCGATCTGTATGGCCAGACCAAGCTGGCGTGGCAGCGCTTCTTCGAGCTGCAGTCGGAGCGGCAGCGGGACCGCTTTTCCGGCGCGCAGTGGTACGAACGGCGGCCGGGCCAGCGCCGGGTCTATCGCAATGGCTACTACGAGCGGGATTTCGTGACCCGCTTGGGGACCCTTCGGCTGCGCATCGCGCGCACCCGGGAGAAGAGTTTTCTGCCCGCGGGCTTGGAGCGGTTTCAGCGGCGGGCCGAAGAAGTCTCGATGCTGATCCGCGAAGCCTTTCTGCGCGGCATCTCGACCCGGCAGGTGGGACGGGTAGTGGCCACCCTGACCGGCGAAGTGGTGAGCGCGCAGACGGTGTCGAAGCTGACCCGCGATCTGGACGAGGCGGTGCGCCAGTTTCACCAGGCCAGGCTGAGCGACGAGTACGTGTATTTGTTTCTGGACGGGGTGAGCTTGCGGGTGCGGCGTCCGGGGGGACGCAAACGGGTACAGATGTTGGTGGCCTATGGGGTGCGGCGTGACGGCACTCGTCATTTGCTGGCCTTTCTGCGCAGTCAGGGAGAAAGTCAGGCGGACTGGGAGGGGCTGCTGCAGGATCTGTACCGCCGCGGGCTGGAAGGCAAACACTTGGCCCTGATCATCACCGATGGTTGTGCCGGTTTGGCGGCGGCGATTCCGACGGTATATCCCCGAGCACGGCATCAGCGTTGCTGGGTGCACAAGATGCGCAATATTCTGCAGAAAGTACGCAAGGCAGACTACGAGGAAGTGAAGGCCGGGGCGCAGGCCATTTACCTGGCCCCCGGCCGGGGGCAAGCCGAAGCCGCCTTGCGTCGCTTCCGCGCCCGCTGGCGGCGAGACTACCCCAGCATGGTGCGGCGCCTGGAACGCGATCTGCCCGAGTTGCTGGCCTTCTTCGCCTTTCCCCGCCACCTGTGGCGCAAGCTGAGGACAACCAATGTGATCGAGCGCTGCTTCGTAGAAGTCCGGCGGCGCACCCGGCCGATGGTGTGCTTTGTGAATGTCGAGAGCGTGGACCGCATCATCTACTCCATCTTCCAGAGATTCAACCTGGAATGGAAAACCCGCACCCTCTCCGTATTTACACAAGCAGCTTGACATCACCGTGCTGAGTGACGTGAGCCTGCGTGGCCCCAACCAGAGTTCGAGGAGTATGCAAGATTTCACTCGTCCGGCTAATACCTTCCCCAGACGTTAGCCCAATTAGCGGATGGGACAATGGCGTTGACGCCAATATTTCCAGCAACAATCCTTTGACTCCGACTACCACGGAATTATGGTTTTGCGAGTAGCTGTCTTCGTTGACTTGCTTTCTGGCGCAACCTAAGATGAACGCTAAATGCCGGGTTCTTCATCTCTCGTCGGCCAGACTATTTCCCATTACCGAATCATAGAAAAGCTTGGCGCCGGCGGCATGGGCGAGGTCTATCGAGCTCGCGACGAGCAATTGCAACGCGATGTCGCGTTCAAAATCCTTCCGCCGGATTCTCAGGGCAGCGCCGATGCGAAACAGAAACTCCTCACAGAAGCGCGCTCCGCCTCTGCCTTAAAGGACCCGCATATCTGCGTCATCCACGAAGTAGGCGAGGCCGGCGGCCAATCTTTCATTGTGATGGAACTCGTCGAGGGCAGGCCGCTCGATTCGCTGATCTCGCCGGAAGGACTTCGCCCGGAGCTGGTCGTGCGCTATGGCAGCCAGATTGCCGCTGCGCTGGCACATGCGCACGAGCACGGCATTATTCATCGCGACATCAAGCCGGCCAATGTCGTCATCACCCCCTCCGGCCAAGTCAAGGTTCTGGACTTTGGTCTTGCCAAGCTTGGCGATGACCGCGAATTCGCGGAAGCGATTCGCTTGACCCAATCGGCCGCCCATGCCGGCACCGTCGTCGGAACGCTCCCCTACATGGCGCCGGAAATTCTCCGCGGCGAAGAAGCTGGCGCGACCAGCGATATTTGGTCGCTCGGCGTCACTCTCTTTGAAATGTCTGCCGGCCATCTCCCCTTTCGTGGCCAGACGAGTTTCGAACTGACTTCTGGAATTCTGCGGAAGCCCCTCCCACCGCTCCCGCCCCAACTTCCGCCAGGACTCCGGACGGTGATCGAGCGCTGCCTCGAGAAGGAGCCGGGCCACCGCTACCAGCGTGCCAGCGAAGTCGGCGCAGCGCTCGAAGCGGCCCACAGCCAGCAGGGCCCATCTTCCTTCGCCGTTTCCGCCTCCGCCTCGGCAGCGGATTCCAGAAAGCGGGGCCTGTGGATTTTAGGCGTGATCGTCATGGCTGCACTGGCCGCCGCTCTACTCGCTGCCAATGTCGGTGGTTTGCGTGACCGGGCATTCCATCGCGCCTCGGCTCCCGGCATTCGCTCTCTCGCCGTGCTGCCGCTGGAAAATCTCTCCGGCGACCCGCAACAGCAGTATTTCGCCGATGGCATGACCGAAGAACTGACCACCGAGCTGTCCCAGGTCAGTTCGTTGCGAGTGGTCTCGCGCACCTCGGCGATGCGCTATAAGGGAACGCAGAAGTCGGTGCCGGAGATTGCACGGGAGCTGAATGTCGATGCCGTGGTTGAAGGTTCGGTCGAACGCGAAGGGGATCGCGTCCGGATCACCGCGCAACTGGTTCAAGGCGCCAACGATACGCACCTCTGGGCCAAGGGCTACGAACGCGATTTCCGGGACTCCCTCCGCCTGCAGGACGAAGTCGCGCAGGCTATCGTCGATGAGATCCAGTTGAAACTCACCCCGCAGGAACACGCCCGCTTTGCCCGCAACGAGTTCATTGATCCCGCAGCCCACGAAGACTATCTCCGCGGCCTTTTCCACCTGAATCTGCGTAATGGTCCTGACGAACGAAAAGCCATAGAGTTTTTCCAGGCCGCCATCAAGAAGGACCCGGCTTATGCCGCGGCCTACGCTGCCCTGGCGGATTCCTATCGGGCACTCATATTCAACAGCAACGCCGCTCCTGGTGACGTTCTTCCTCAATCCATGGCTGCTGCCAAGCGCGCCATCGAGATTGACAGCCAGCTTGCCGAAGCCCATACCTTGCTGGCCGCCAACTTGGCGGATTATGACTGGGATTGGGCGGGTGGCGAGAGGGAATTTCAAACTGCGCTCCGTCTAAATCCGAACTCCTCCCTCACGCACTCCTACTATGCACATTTCCTCCGTCAACAGGGCAAGATCGAAGAAGCGATTCGCGAAGCGCGGCGAGGAGTCGCACTCGACCCCGTGTCCCCGCAAGCCACCTTCCTTTTGGCGCAGAGCCTTTACGAGGCGCGGCGCTACGACGAAGCTATCTCCCAACTGCACAAAGCCCTGGCTCTCGAGCCGCGCTTCTGGCCCGCGCATCTTTACCTGGGCAAGACGTTTGCCGAGCAGGGCCAGTATCAGGAAGCACTCGTGGAATTGAGAAAAGCGCAAAACTTCACGGCTGAACCCTACGCGACGAGCGGCTACGTTTACGGGCGCATGGGCCGTGCCGCAGACGCCCGCAAGGTAATTGCGGATCTGCAGGAGCAGTCGAAAGAAGGCTATGTGGCGCCCACCGACTTCGCGAAAGTTTACATTGGTCTCGGCGACAAACAGCAAGCCTTCGCTTGGCTCGAAAAGGGTTATCAGCAGCACGATTTCTGGCTCACCTTCCTTAAAGGTGATCCCCTATTCGATTCCCTGCGCTCTGATCCTCGCTTTCAGAACCTGGTCCGCCGGATCGGACTGCCGCAGTGATCGCTCTCCGCTTGCGTAGCAATGCACCTTTCAGACACTGCTCGATGGTTCGTCTACCTTGCGCGCACTCCACTCGCCTGCATATACTTTGAAGGTTTGCCCGCCGATGTTGGATGCGCAGGTCTGCACGAGCCTCCACCGAGTCGTCCCGCAACACACCCGCAATCATTCGGAGAAATCTATGGCTACCGCACAGACTCTTGAGCAGGAAAGTAATCCCTGGGAACAACAGGCGGCGCGCTTCAACCTGGCCGCCGAAAAACTGAAACTCGATGCCGGCCTATGGCGCGTGTTGCAGCAGCCCAACCGCGAAATCATCGTCCACATCCCGGTCGCCATGGACAACGGGCAACTGGAAGTGTTCACCGGCTACCGGGTGCAGCATTCCATCGCGCGCGGTCCCGCCAAGGGCGGCGTGCGCTATTCGCCCGACGTGACGCTGGACGAAGTGCGCGCCCTGGCCAGCTGGATGACCTGGAAGTGCGCGGTGGTGAACATCCCGTTCGGCGGCGCCAAGGGCGGCATCATTTGCGATCCCAAGAACATGTCGCGCGGCGAACTGGAGCGCATGACCCGCCGCTACACCTCCGAGCTGATCGAGTTTATCGGCCCGGAGAAGGACGTCCCTGCCCCCGACGTCAACACCAATGAGCAGACCATGGCATGGATGATGGATACCTACTCCATGCACATGCGCCAGACGGTGACGGCGGTGGTGACCGGCAAGCCGCTCAACATGGGCGGCTCACGAGGCCGCCGTGAAGCCACCGGCCGCGGCGTGATGATCATCTGCGACGAATCCATCAAGAAGAACAACATGACGCGCGAAAACACTCGCGTGATCATCCAGGGCTTCGGCAATGTCGGCTCCAACGCCGCGGTCCTCATGCATCAGGCGGGATACAAGGTGGTCGGCATCGGCGAATGGGACGGCGGCTTGCACAGCAGCAAAGGCATCGACATTGCGGCGCTGTGGGAATATCGCCAGAAGGAAGGCACCATCCACGGCTTCAAGGGCGCTGAGCGCGCAGACACGGAAGAGTTGCTGATCACCGATTGTGAAATCCTGATTCCGGCCGCCACGGAGAACGTCATCAACTCGGGCAATGCCCACAAGGTGAAGGCAAAGATCCTGGTCGAAGGCGCCAACGGGCCCACGACGGCAGCCGCCGACGACGTCCTTAGCGATAAGCATGTCTTCGTGATGCCCGACATTCTGGCCAATGCCGGTGGCGTCACCGCGTCGTATTTCGAGTGGGTGCAGGACCGCCAGGGCTACTTCTGGAAAGAGTCGGTGGTCAACTCGCAGTTGGAGGACATCATGGTTTCGTCATTCGAGGACGTGGTCCGCTATGCCGAGGCCCATCACGTAAACAACCGCATTGCGGCGTACATGCTGGCCATCGATCGTGTGGCCTATACGATCAAGCAGCGCGGGATTTACGCGTGAGAGCAGCTCCAACTTCACGGCCTCCCGCTTTGAAGGGGCGCACCTTCAGGTGCGCCGTTGCAAATCCTTTATTCTTGCCATCCCGAGCCGACTTTAGCCGGCGAGGGATCTGTTTTAGCAGGGATACCGTGGAGCCCTACGCGGCGCTTTTGATCCGGCTGCAATGATAAAGGAACGACACCGCCAGCAGGATCGCGCCCAAGACAATGAACGCGGCGATGCGGTATCCGCGCTCCAGCGTGCTGATGTCCACCAGAAACACCTTGAGCACCGTCATCGCCAGCAGAATGATGGCTTGCCAGCGTAGGAAGGCCGAGCGCTTCCAGAAGCCGACCAGCATCAAGCCGCTGCCATAGAACATCCATACCGCGGAATAAGCGAAGTCGCGCACATGCTGATCGAGATGCAGAGCAACGTCGCATACCGCACCGACTTTCCCTCGGAAATACACCAGCTCCAAAAAACTCTCGATGCCGAATTCGCCGATGAGCTGGCGGGTTGGGATGGACGACCGGTGGCAGCGGTCCGTCTGGATTCGGTGTACACGCGGGTGACGGACATTGCGGGAACGCCGGTGAACGACGGCTACCATTTCGGCCAGACGCTGATCAACGATTATGGCCGCCCGTACTGGCAGGGCGTCAACAACATCACCGGATTCAGCGCCAGCGCCAACGACGGCCGGTTTGCCTTCTACGTCAATGGCGAGTACCAGTACGCGCCCACCATCCCGGGATATCCGCTGTCGGTGCGGCAAGTGATCGCGAATGCCGATCTGAATCCTCTGCAACCGCCGACCCCAATCTCCGCGAACCAATTTCGCTTGTTGGACACCTATGCCTTAGCAAGATTTGCAGGCTTGGATTTTTCGGTGGGCAAACAAAGCATGTGGTGGGGGCCGGACGAAGGCGGCGCCTTTTTGATGAGCGACAATGCCGCCCCGTTCTGGATGCTGCAAATCAACCGCACCGAACCGGCCAATGTTCCGGGGCTGTCAAAGTTCCTGGGGCCGTTCGAGGTGTCGAACTACTTCGGAGCGCTGGCGGGCCATCAGTTTCCCGCAGGGCCGTACATGTTCGCCCAGAAGGCCAGCTTTAAGCCGACCGAGAACCTCGAGATCGGATTCACTCGCAACGCCGTATTTGGTGGTGAGGGACATGTACCGGTGACCTTCGGTTCCTTTTGGAATAGCTTCACCAGCATCAACGACGTCCTTCCGGTGTACAAGTTCTCGCGCAAGGACCCGGGCGCGCGCCACGCCAGCTTCGATTTCTCTTACCGGTTGCCCCTTCTGCGCCGTTGGTTGACGTTCTACAGCGATTCGCTGGTGCACGACGACGTCTCCCCGGTCAGCGCGCCTCAGCGCTCCGCATTCAATCCCGGAATCTATCTCACACATTTCCCCGGCTTCCCCAAACTCGACTTCCGCGCCGAAGGGGCTTATACCGATCCTCCCACCCCGAATAGCATTGGCGGCAGGTTCATGTATTGGGAGGTGATCTACCACGACCTGTACCTCAACAATAAGTATCTGATGGGAAATTGGCTTGGCCGCGAAGGCAAGGGTTATCAGGCGTGGAGCACGTACCATCTCAGTCCCCAGAGCAGCATTCAAGTAGGCGTCCGCAACAGCAAGATCGCCAATGATTTCATCCCCGGCGGAAGCACCCAATGGGACTGGAACGTTTCCGCCATGCTCCGCCTTCGCAAAGATCTCGAGATGAAGTCTTTCCTGCAGTACGAGACGTGGTTGGTGCCGGTATTGGCGCCCACACGCCAAACCGATTTCACTACCTCGGTCCAACTCACCTGGTGGCCCACCGGCGCGGGAATCCGCAAGGCGTTCCACTAGCACAATGCCGCAGCCTCGGCGCAAAATGGCGCCCCGTAGGATCCCCTCTAGCCCCGTTTGCCCGTAATCCGCCCTCGCCCGCCTTGCCGTAGCTACTCCCAACCCTAGAGTTTCTTCATCCCGTCGCACCGGTTTCCTTGCTCCCCTACGCGAAGCAGGGACAGACCCGTTTACCATGAGGGCGGCGAAGTCAAAGCCGGACCCGTGGCTCAACGGTTAGAGCAAAAATCCCTACCGTCGAAGATCGGGGTTGCGCCATGAACCACGACCCGGCTTGCCGTTCTCACTCGTCGCTGCGCCACAGGTCACTGACAAACCGCAGCCCGCAGGAGTGAAATAGCGGTAGGCGAGACGAGGGAGAAGATTCCCTCCCTGAGCAAATGACCCTCCGGCTTGAATTCGGAGTAGTGCTGCTGTCCAATCTGCGGGCGGTTGTCGGCATCGTTGCCGTTCCCGTCTGCGCCTATGCGATCTGGCAAATTCTTCAAACCTGGAAGTTGCGGGACCGCCAAAGTCCAACCATCTGGTGGATCGTACTTGTGCTCGCTGGGGGAACCTGCTTTTGGTTACTTGGGCGATGGAGCCGGATTCCGGTTCTTGCCCTATTGCTCGTTGTAATGTTCCTGGCCGTTCGACAGCTAGCTAAACGCCGGTGAGTTCAGGGAAGATTGCTACCGGGATTGGCCGGGGCTTTGTGATTCACTCCCTCCGCCATACAATGCTGACTAGGCGCCTACAAATTTCACTACAGTGGGCAGGGCAGCATCCGTAACCCATTGCCGGGCCTGTAGCTCAATGGTAGAGCAGGGGACTCATAATCTTAGACGGGGCATATTCGCTCAGATTCAATGAGCTTGTATGCCCTTAGTTTTTCAGCCTCTTACAGAATCCGCGTCTAAGCCCGTCTAAGCCTATTTATGCCGGGAGTCGCTACAGTATCCGCTACAGTCCCGCAAAGCATTCTTTTCCGGCCACCCCATGCCCCCCGTTGACCCCACCCCCGCCCGCGCGTCATAGGTCCGACACCGGCAATTTTTCGCTAAAAAGGCGTCCGGGCTGCTCTCATTCGCAAGACCAAGCCCGTTGACGGGTGGCACGGGCTTTGGGTGTAATCGGTTGTTGCGCTTAGGCGAACAGACGGCGCAAGCTTGCGCTATCGCCTGTTTGCAACAGTTATCCACCGACCGCGCCCGGAAGACCATTTTGTTGCCGAGGTAGGGCAACTTTGCTTGTTACTCGTGATATATCCAATTGGGCAACCGCGCGGTCGTCCGAAGAACGAATCGATTGGCTTAGGACGGCCAATAACGGGTAATCCATAAGCAACACGCGAGCGGGCTGCGTGGCCGCTCGCGTGTTGGAGGTAACGCCTATGTTGCTGGATCACCCGGGGGGCAAGTACAGCGCGTTTCTGCGGCGTACCTCGCGGCCGAATTCTCAGCGCCTTGGCGTCGCCAGAAACGCGTGATACTCCCCCGCGCTTGTGATGGCCAAGCCTGCGATCTGCCCGCGAGCGTTGATGGAGCAAGCCGACAGAAGATGCAGATTTGAGTTGGGCGGAATCAAGCTGTTGAGGTCAGTCATCACGCCGTTCTCCCAGAGAAATGCGCGGCCATCAAAGCTTGCGTCCAGCGACAGTCCAACCACCATGCCCTCGTTATTGATGCCAGATGCGGTACTGTACGTATCCCCCGTAAGGGTGCCGAGGTCTTGCATCCCGGTGGCCTCGGTCCACAGGAAAGCGTGAAACGTTTGGTCCCCCGGAAGATCTGATACGCCAACTACCTGGCTGCGGTTATTAATGTCCCATGCTAGGTTTCCGCCCGCCTGTCCGGTGATCCCTCCCAGAGTGCCCAGGTCAATAACCTTGCCGTTTTGCCAAAGCAGCGGGTGAACGGGAACGAGATTGAACAAGGTATTGAAGTTAAAGGTGGTGCAAGTTCCCGACGCGCCAACAGCTTGCCCGCGGTCATTGACAGACAGCGCCACTCCGTCCGGATCGCCGTCGATCGTGGGCAGCTGTTCAACCTGACCGTGAGCCCAAATGACGGGCTTGAACTGAAACACCTGTGGAGCCGGACAGCCTGGATCGGGTGTAGTGTTCTCCGCGAAGCCGGCTACTTCTCCCACCGTGTTGATCTGATTGGCCACGCCGTTATGGCCTCCCAGCGTCGGCAGCGCAGACATCACGCCGCTTTGCCAGAGAAAGGGAAGACACTCGAGGTGAGTACCGAAACCGCAAAAGTCTTCGCCATTCGGGTCCGCAGTGGAAGCTTCAGCCTCTCCGACAGCCTGCAACTTTTGGTTGTCACCAAACGCGATATTGTTTGGCCCTCCTAGAACCAGTCTCATAAATAGCTCAACGGCGTTTTGGTGGCATTCTGGAGATGCTCTGGGGATCTCCGAAAGCGCCAATGCGTGGCCGCTGGGAACTGACCGACGAACAATGGGAAGTCGTGGAACCGGTGCTACGGCCGCAGCGCCGGGCCGATAAGCGTGGCCGTCCGTGGCACGACACCCGCGCCGTGCTGCATGGCGTACTGTGGGTGTTAGGCACCGGAGCACAGTGGCGGGAGCTGCCGGAAAAGTATCCACCCTTCCAGACCTGCCATCGTAGATTCCAGCAATGGGTGCAGAACGGGAAGCTGGAAGAGTGCCTGCGGCGGCTGGCCAGGCACTTGCATGAGCGCGGCCAGTTGAACTTAGAAGAGGCGTTCGTGGATGCGACGTTCGCGAGCGCTAAAAAGGGGGCTTCGGCATCGGCCCCACCCGCCGCGGCAAGGGCACAAAGATCGTCGCTATCGCCGCACGTAACAGTCTTCCTCTCGCCGTATCTGTGCAAAGCGCTTCGCCAGCCGAGTGCCAGCTTGTGGAAGAGGTTCTTGCCGGAAGTTTCCTCGACGAACTGCCCGCCCGGCTCATCGGCGACAAAGCCTACGACTCCGATGGGCTCGACAAAAAGCTCGCCCAGGAATATGCCATCGAACTGATCGCACCCAACCGACAGCGCCGAAGCAAGAGCCAGGATGGACGGAAACTGCGCCGTTACCGCCGTCGCTGGAAAGTGGAACGACTGTTTGCCTGGATGCATAACTTCCGACGCCTCGTTACCCGTTGGGAGTACCACATCGAGAACTTCCTCGGCTTCGTCCACCTTGCCTGCCTCCACCTGATGCTCAGGCATTTATGAGACTGTTTCTAGTCCTGGTTTGCCAATGTCCAGCTTCAGTCCCTTTAACCAGAGGACGGAGTGCGAGGTGTTATCAGGAAGTGTCGCCGCGCCGCTTACCATGCCGTATCCGTTGACAAAGAACGGCTGGCTGAACGTGCTTCCCAGCGTACCAAGGTCGGTAACAACATAGCGCGGTGGCTGCGCCATCGCAAGCGTCGCCAGCAGTATGCTCGCCGCAATTAAACTCAGAGTCGATTTCATATGTCCCTCCATATCCAGATAGGCGCAGAATGGTCGAGAAAACTATCATGCGGCGGGCTGGAATTTGAAGGGGCTTGGCCCGGCGGTACAATTCAGCAAATAGTCATGCAGGAGACCGCACAAAGTGAGCCGGCCAGAGATGACGTAAGCCAGTTGCTTCGCGCCTGGAGCGACGGAGACCAACTCGCGCTCGAACGGCTCACCCCTATCGTTTATGAGGAGCTCCACCGCCTGGCCCGCCACTATATGAAGGGCGAGCGTCCCGGACACCTGCTGCAAACCACGGCGCTGGTCAATGAAGCCTACATGCGGCTGGTGGATTACAAGCGTATGCAGTGGCAGAATCGCGCGCACTTCTTCGCGGTCTCGGCGCAGCTAATGAGGCGCATCCTGGTCGAGCATGCCCGCAGTCACAACCTGAAACGCGGCGGCGGGGTGCAGCACATCTCGCTGGATGAGACAGTCGTAGTGGGCGGCAACCGGGACGCCGACCTGGTGGCGCTGGATGACGCGATGAATGCGCTGGCGCGCCTCGATGCCCGCAAAGTGCAGGTCGTCGAAATGCGTTTCTTTGGCGGACTCAGCGTGGAAGAGACGGCCGCAGTGCTTAAAGTGTCGCCTGTCACCGTGATGCGCGACTGGAGTACCGCCAAGGCGTGGCTCTATCGCGAACTGAGAGGCGAGACGGACGATGGACTCCGAGCGGTGGAAACAAGTCGATAGTCTGCTGCAGGCGGCACTGGAGCATCCGTCCGAGCAGCGCGATGCGTTTCTGCGGCACGCCTGCGCTGGCGACGCAGCGCTGGAGCGGGAGGTCCGCTCTCTTCTGGCCTCGCAGCAGGATGCAGGCAGTTTTCTGGAGACTCCGGCCATCGAAGTGGCCGCGCGTGAAATCGCTTCGCGGAACAAGAACACGCCAAAAACGGGTGGTCCGATTGTTGGCCAGACTATCTCCCACTACCGCATCCTCGAGAAGCTGGGCGGTGGCGGCATGGGGGTGGTTTACAAGGCTGAAGACATCCGCCTGCACCGCTTCGTGGCGCTCAAGTTTTTGCCGGATGAAATCGCTCAGGACGCACAGGCGCTAAGCCGTTTTCAGCGCGAGGCACGGGCCGCTTCCGCCCTGAACCACCCGGCCATCTGCACCATTTACGACATCGGCGAGCAGGACGGCCGCTCCTTCATCGTCATGGAGTTTCTCGATGGAGCAACCCTGAAGCATCACATTCCCGGTCGCCCACTCGAAATCGAATCCTTGCTCTCGCTGGCCATTGAAATTGCGGACGCGCTGGACGCCGCCCACTCCGCGGGGATCATCCATCGCGACATTAAGTCGGCGAACATCTTTGTCACCCGCCGCGAGCACGCAAAAATTCTTGATTTTGGATTAGCAAAGGTCGGCCCCATCCCTGGTGCCAGCTCCTCCGACGGAGCAACTGGACCCGCCCTCACGACGGAAGCCCAGCTATCCAGCCCAGGTATTGCGATGGGCACTGTGCGGTACATGTCGCCGGAGCAAGTCCGCGCGAAACCGCTGGACGCTCGCACAGATTTATTCTCGTTTGGCGTCGTGCTTTACGAGATGGCGACGGGCAAGCTGCCCTTTGGCGGCGAAAGCCTCGCCGACATTTTCGGCTCCATCCTCAATAGCTCCTGTGTGCCCGCCGCGAGCCTGAACCCCGCCGTGCCGGCAGGACTGGAACAAATCGTCAGCAAGTGCCTGAAAAAAGACCGCAACCTGCGCTACCAGCACGCTTCGGAGATTCGGACTGACCTTCAGCGTCTGAAGCGCGACACCGATTCGGGGCGGGCAACAACCGATGCGAAGGCCGCAACCAAGAATCACATCGCCAGCCGATGGAAGCTGATTGTTCCGGTTGTTGTGGTTTTGCTGGCGTTTCTCATCGCGAGCTACTTCTACTTTCATCGGGCCCCAAAACTCACGGATAAAGACACGATTGTCCTGGCAGACTTCACCAACACGACGGGCGATCCCGTGTTCGACGGGACGATGAGGCAAGGAATGGCGGTGCAGCTTGAACAGTCGCCGTTCCTCAGCCTTGTCTCCGAAGACCGGATCCAGCAAATACTACGTCTAATGGGTAAGCCCTCGGATGCGCGCTTGAGTCCGGAGATTGCCCAGGAAGTCTGCGTGCGGACCGCTAGCGCCGCCGTCCTCGAAGGTTCGATTGCAAGCCTCGGCAGCCAGTACGTGTTGGGGCTGCGGGCCAAGGACTGCCGCAGCGGAGACATCCTTGCGGAAGAGCAGGTGCAAGCCGCGAGAAAGGAAGATGTCCTAAATTCCCTGAGTCAGATTGCCAGCAAATTCAGGACTCGCCTCGGCGAGTCGCTTACCACCGTCGAAAGGCATAATACTCGGCTCGAGTTGGCAACCACCTCGTCACTTGATGCGCTGAAAGCCTACAGCGCAGGGATACGGGCCTCCGTGTCGACGGGGTCTAGCGCTGCTTTGCCCCATTTCAAGCACGCCGTCGAGGTTGATCCGCAATTTGCGATGGCCTATGCCGTCATGGGGCTGGTGTACAGCAATCTTGGCGAGTCTGTGCTGGCCCGCGAGTGCACGAGCAAGGCATATCAGTTGCGAGACCGCGCCAGTGACCGGGAGAAGTTCTTCATTATGGCGCTCTACGATCGACAGGTGACGGGAAATTTGGAAAAGGAACAAGAAACCCTACAGTTGTGGGCGCAAACTTATCCCCGCGATCGGGACGCCCACGGAGTGTTGTCGGGATTCGCTTCGCAAGGCTCCGGCCAGTATGAAAGGTCGATTGCGGAAGCCAATATTGCGCTCGGAATTGATCCGGATTTCGGTGTCGGGTATGTCAATATAGCTTACTCTTATTTTTACCTCGACCGCTTGTCAGAAACTGAAAAAGTCATCCAGAAAGCCTACGCGCAAAAATTCGAAATGCCCGAGCTATTGCTGCTTCAATACCACCTCGCGTCCGTCACCGGAGACACTCCAGGGATGGATCGCGTGGCAGCTCTAGCGAGAGGCAGGCCGGGAGTGGAAGACTGGATGTTGCATGCCCAGGCTCTAGTCGAGGCCCGTGCCGGACGGCTGCAAGCGGCTAGAAGGATGTCACACCGCGCTCTGGACATGGCTCAACAAGCGGGCCAGAGGGAAAGAGCGGCTACCTATCAAGCGGCAGAGGCAATCTGCGATGCATTTTTAGGAGACGCATCCGCTGCCAGGCGAAGCGCGACGGCGGCGCTGCAGCTTTCAAACGGCCGGGATGTGGAGTATGCGGCTGCTTTTGCGCTGGCACTGGCGGGCGATTTACCGCGCGCGCAGTCACTCGCAGACGATCTGGCGAGGCGCTTCCCGGGAGATACTTCAGTCAAGTTCAATTATCTGCCAGCGCTGCGCGCATCGCTGGCGTTGAAACACCATGAGCCTCAGAAGGCCATCGAACTGCTGCAAGTCGCTGTTCCATACGAACTGACAGTACCAGCAATCGACTTCAATGCGTTTTTCGGTGGTCTGTATCCGGTTTATGTGCGTGGTGAGGCCTATCTGGCGGCGCACCAAGGCGCCGAAGCCGCCGCAGAGTTTCAGAAAATTCTTGACCACCGCGGGATCGTCGTTAGCGATCCCATTGGCGCACTGGCTCATCTTCAATTGGGACGTGCTTACGCTGTGCAGGGCGATATCACGAAGGCACGTGCCGCGTACCAGGATTTCCTCACCCTGTGGAAAGACGCCGATCCCGACATCTCAATTTTGAAGCAAGCCAAATTCGAGTACGCCAAGTTGCAGTAATTCACGGAATGGGGCGCAGGACCACTTGACGTATTCCACCGGATGCGCGGCGATGGTGGGCAGCGCGATAACTAACGATAAATCGCCATATCGCAAGTAATCGGCTACTCGCCCTTCTTACCTTTTTCCTTCTCGGCCCGTTCACTTCATGTTCACGGCTTCTTCGCGGGCTTCGTAGTGGTCCACGAGCAGGGCGTGCCGCCAGTTGTCCGGGCCGTGGGCCGGAGCTGCCAGGTTCCGGCCTCGATTCAAACTAGCAAACTACCAAGAATCGCCTTCAGTTGATCGATTTCCTCTTGCTCGACCTCAGAGAGGTACTGGGGCCCGGAGTCGGATTCGATGCCCCACAATCCGCCTGAGGTGATGATCTGGCAGATACCGTTGACTATTATCTCGGCCTCAGCGCGTATGCCAATGAAGCCGAAGTCTCCGTTTTGATACTGGTCGTGACGGTTCTCGAAGCCTGGTGTCTCCAGGTAGCTGGTGTCCGGGAACCGCCGTATGCGGACCCCATGTACGGTGGTGTGGCAGGGGCGGACGGGGTGACCGTCCCCCTATGCCGATTCAGCCTGCATAGCGGAGTTGCCCGGCACAACCGTGCCGATCCTGTGGGAGAGACCTACATTCCAAGCTGCCCCGGAGCGAGGGAAATTCCCTACAGTCATGTCGCAAACACGTGCACACTAGAGGTTCCCTATTGACGCATCTATACGGTTTACAGTGGCAAGTGAATTGCTCACAATTATTCGGGCCAATGTTTTTGAGCTGTCCGCTGGGAAATTTCTGACTGAACCCAAGGAGGGTTCGCTCCGTGAAACATATCGCTACTCTGTCCCTGCTCACAATCCTGTGTCTCGCGCTTGGCACAACGGCTTTCGCGGATACGATATTTAGCGAGGGTCCGGTACTTGGCGCTGACAACGGGCTATTTATCGACGGCAATGGCGGTCCATTTGGCCAGAGCATCTCCGACGGCTTTGTTGCGGCGACTGGCGGCAGCGGCGGCCAGGTGTACTTCGCCGAGTGGGTGCTCGGCGGTACCACGCCGACGGGGGTCACCTGGGCCATCGGCAACAACAATTTCAGCGGCACCTTAACAGCCGCCGCGGGCTTCGGCTCTACCCTGTACTGCTCTAGTGGCGGAAGTGGCTGCGATGCATTCGGTTACGACATTTACATCAGCCATTTCTCGATCAGCGGCACCTCGTTTACCGCTGGCAACGAGTACTGGCTTACGCTTACGAACGCCACCGATAACCAAGGCACCGGATTTAACGCGTGGGACATAACCTCTCCCGGTCCTGCGACTTGCGACGTCGAGCACGGTGTGATCGTCCCTGGAGGCGGCGGGGGATGCGGTTACCAAGGGGAATCGTTTACCATCACCAGCGGGGGAACGACTCCCGAGCCCAGCAGCATCCTGCTGCTCGGTTCTGGTATCCTCGGCGTGGCCGGCGTACTGCGCCGCAAGCTGACTCGCTAGTTAATTTCGACCCTCCTTAATCGGAAGCCGGAGCCCAGCGCTCCGGCTTTTTTCTGTGTGCCGAGCATGTTCAACAGCCGGGGGGGTGAAAGAAGCGTGGAGCAAAGGCGCGAACGGATCCCATAGCTGGTTTGCAGTGATACTCAGGATCTGATTCACAATGCCACCTCCTGTGGGGAAGCGGCTTGCTGCTGCAGAATCATGTCCGCAGCCTTCTGTGCCTGCCCTGCAGGGATCAGCACCAGGCCAGAGTCCTGCTTTAGCACCTCAAGCCAGCTCTGCAGGTAGGCACCGCGGGACAGCCGCAACCGTTGGTCTCGACGTTGAACTCGCAGGATGGCCGCATTAAGGCCAATGCGGCCATCGTGCCGGCGGGCGCGGACGGAGCGGTCAGCATTTACGTCACTGACACGACCAATGTGATCGTTGATGTTAACGGCTACTTTGCCCCGGTGTCCGGTTCCACCTTGGCGTTTTATCCGCTGCCCCCCTGTCGCGTCGCCGATACGCGCTACAGCAGTTATCCGGAAGGTCTGGGACCGCCGTCGCTGACGGGCGGCGTGGAACGGCAGTTCCCCATACTGAATGCCACGAGGACGTGCAACATTCCCGCAAGCGGGGTCGCGGCGTATTCGCTGAACTTCACGGTCGTGCCCCACGGCACCCTGGGTTACCTGACGGTGTGGCCCACGGGTAAAACCCAGCCCACAGTTTCCACGTTGAACGACGTGCTGGGGCGGGTCATCGCCAATGCCGCCATCGTATTTGCGGGCAGCAGTGGCGAGGTTTCGGTCTATCCGACCAACGACACCGACTTGATCATCGATATCAATGGCTACTTCGCAGCGGCGGGTCAGGGCGGACTATCGCTCTATGCGGTGACCCCTTGCCGGGTGATCGACACCCGCCACGTGGGCAGCGGTCAGCCCTTCAGTGGGACCTTGAGTCCTCCGGTGGATGTGGTGGGCAGTTCTTGCGGACCACCAGCCACTGCGCAGACATACGTTTTCAATGCGACGGTCATCCCGCCGGGAAGCTTGGGCTACTTGACGCTGTGGCCGGACGGCGGCGATCGGCCTACGGTCTCGACGCTGAACGCAGCAGACGGATCGATTACCAACAACATGGCGATCGTACCCACCAACAACGGAAAGGTCGATGCCTTATGCGAACGGGCTCACGCAACTGATCCTCGACATCTCCAGCTACTTCGCGCCGTAAATCGGCGGTCCCGGTTCAGCCGGTTAATTTCGCCCGCGACTTGTCGTAGTCGCGGGCGTTTTCGACCGGTACATCTGTTTCCGCAGTGCGCCTGATGAGCCTCAGACGCCTTCGCTGTCTGGATTACTGGCGAGAAATCGCCATTACACAAGCAATCAGGGGACCGCTCCTTTGAGTTTTCCCAGAGGTAGCATTACGACCAATCGTGACGATTTTTAGGGGTGTCCGTAAGTTATTGCAAAGAATGGCTGGTCAGGTAGGACTCGAACCTACAACCATTCCGGTCAACGGGCGTGCGTAATGCAATTCGAGCCTCAAACCCTCTTGAGCCGAGCGTTCAGAACTAGGCCAGAGATTGGTATCGGAAACGAGTTGTAATGCTGACCGAATCCCTGGGGGGCAGCCAATAAATACGCCTAGTTTTCTGCGGTACCCCTAGAACCCGACCCGGTACTACGTCCTGCACGGGTGCAGAACTGCCCTGTCACGGCAGAGCGCGGGTCAGAGTGGGGCTGCTCGGCGCGGGCCGGCGGCGTTTGCGCAACAGACACCGGCGCTATCGTTCGCGCGAATCACGAAAGGTCAAGATCGCTGTTCCTACAACAGTTTCCGCTCGTAATACGGGCCGCGATCAACTTTTTGTGTGTGACTAAACGGCAACTTGCGATCGACCTATAATTGTTTTCGTCAGGAGATCACTATGGAAGCAATTGCCGTCATCGTGAACGGTAAGCAACAGCGCATTACAGCGCCGCCGGACGAACCTTTGTTATGGGTTTTGCGTGACCACTTGCAACTCACCGGAACCAAGTATGGCTGCGGCGAAGGACAGTGTGGCGCTTGCACGGTCCTACTCGAGGGAAAATCGGTGCGATCGTGCCTGACGCCGGTTGTCGCGGCGGCCGGGAAGCATGTCGTTACCGTCGAGGGATTGGAACAGAACGGTGCTCTGCATCCGGTACAGCAGGCATTCCTTCGCGAAGAAGCGTTCCAGTGCGGCTACTGCACCTCGGGAATGATTCTCTCGGCGGTCGCACTTTTGGGCGGCAACCGAAACCCCACCGACGACGAGATCGTCCATGCGATGAGTGGCAACATCTGCCGCTGCGGAACCTACCCGCGCATCGTGGCTGCTGTGCGCGAAGCAGCGCAGGCCAGGAAAGGATGAACCGCCATGAGCTCTGTTCCTGATCGAGAACTCGCGCTGGAAATAAAGCAACATGAGGTAAACGGTGACCTGCATTGGTTCGAGCTGGACCGCCGCGACTTTCTAAAACTCTTCGGTGGTGGCCTTGTGATCTGCGCGTGTGCGCCGAAAACCGTGGCGCAGGAATCCGGCCGGAGGGGCGGCAATCACGAGTTGCCAAAGGACATTGCCGCCTGGCTGCGCATCGGCGCCAACGGACACGTCACGGTTTTCACGGGAAAGGTCGAAGTCGGCCAGAACATACGCACCTCGTTGGCGCAGCAAGTCGCGGAAGAATTACGCGCGCCCATCAAATCCATCTCCCTCACCATGGGCGACACCGACCTGGTGCCGTGGGATGCGGGTACCTTCGGCAGCCGCACCACACCGACGATGGGCCCGCAGTTGCGCACCATGGCGGTTGCGGCGCGCGAAATGCTGCTCGACCTCGCGGCGCAGGACTGGCATGTGGAGCCTTCCACGCTGGTCGCCTCCGATGGCAGGATTGCCAATCCGAAGACCAAGCAGTCGCGCAGCTATGGCCAACTAACGCAGGGCCAGAAGCTAGTGAAGGTTGTTGAGGTCGCCCCAAGTCTCACGCCCGCGACCGAGTGGAAGATCGCCGGAACTCCAGTTCCCAAGGTTGACGGCTCAGCCTTCGTCACCGGCAAACATCAGTACACCTCCGATCTCAGCCGGCCGGGAATGCTTTACGGCAAGATTCTGCGCCCATCTGCATTCAAGGCAAGCCTCGTCTCACTCGATGACCAGGCGGCAAAGAAGTTGCCGAACGTGACGGTGGTGCGCGACGGCGATTTCATTGGGGTAACTGCGCCCGACACGTGGTCAGCCGAGCAGGCCCTGGCTACGCTGAAGGCGCAATGGAAGACGCCGCCGCAGATCTCCAACCGCGAGCTGTTCGCCTATCTCAAGGCGAATGCCGGCAAGCACGACCAGGAAGCTGGGGATGTCACCGGATCGGTGTCCAAGGCAATGACAACTGCTGAGATCAAGCTATCGCAGAGCTACACGGTCGCCTACATCCAGCACGCTCCGCTGGAACCACGCGCCGCTGTGGCGGAGTGGCAAGGCGACAAGCTTACGGTTTGGACAGGCACGCAGCGTCCCTTCGCGGTGCGCGACGAGCTGGCTGCCGCGTTTCGCATTCCGTCACAGAATGTTCGCGTGCAGGTGCCCGATACCGGCTCGGCTTACGGCGGCAAGCACACGGGTGAAACAGCGATCGAAGCCGCTCGTCTGGCGCGGGCTGCCGGCAAGCCGGTCAAAGTTATGTGGACGCGCGAGGAGGAGTTCACTTGGGCGTACTTCCGTCCGGCAGGCGTCATCGACATCAATAGCGGAGCGCTTCGTGACGGAACCATCACCGCGTGGGAATGCCACAACTACAACTCCGGGCCGGCGGCGATCAACGTTCCCTATGACATTGCCAATCGCCTGATCCAGTTTCATCCCGTCGATGGCCCCTTGCGGCAGGGCTCGTATCGCGGGCTGGCAGCCACGGCCAATCACTTCGCGCGCGAGGTGCACATGGACGAGTTATCGCAGGCGGTTGGCATGGATCCCTTGCAGTTCCGGCTGAAGAATACAACCGACGACCGTCTGCGCGCCGTGTTCGAAGCAGTAGCGGAGAAAGGCGCGTGGGGCAAGCAGAAATCGACTCCCGAACGGGGCTTCGGGATGGCTGGCGGGTTCGAGAAAGGCGGCCATATCGCAACCATGGCCGACGTCGAGATCGGTCCCGCAAAGACAGTGCACATTCGACGCGTTGTAGAGGCCTTCGAGTGCGGCGCAGTAGTCAATCCCAACGGGCTGCGCAACCAGATCGAAGGCGCGATCATGATGGGCATTGGCGGCGCGCTGTTCGAAGAAGTGCGTTTCGCCGAGGGGCGCATCCTGAATCCGCATTTCTCCGAATATCGCGTGCCTCGGTCCAAAGACATGCCGCAGATTGACGTCGTACTGGTTGACCGCAAAGACTTGCCGTCGGCGGGCGCAGGCGAAACGCCCATCGTCGGGGTGGCTCCAGCAGTAGCGAATGCCATCTTCGCTGCCACTGGCGAGCGCTTGCGAGCGCTGCCGCTGAAATAGTTAATCCTTCGCAGGAAACCATCGAGATTGGTCCGCTCGGGATCCGTTCCCTCTCACGGGCGATGATTCCAACGGCAGCGTGTCAGTGTTCGAGGCCCTCGTCCCCGCCGGGGACTGTGGAGTGCAATAGCTCTTGCTGATGTAACATCCCCATAGCGCTCATTGAGGGTCTGGGATGGCTTGATTTCGCCAACAATCACAGACTTTGAGTCCTGAAAGGTTTACGCTGAGTTCGTTGATTTGCGGCCGAGGGGCGTGCCGATGACATCGAACGGAAGTCGCAAGCCTGAATTAGATGGTGCTTACAGGCAGCTAGAGAGAAGTTCTGTGCAAACGCTCAGGCGAGCTGGCCTTGCGCTGCTCGCCGCGTTCACATTTGCTGGCCCACATCCCACAGCTATTCTCGCGCAGACTGGAAGTGAGGTGCGGACCAGCGAGGCAAGCGGTTTCATATATTTGTGGGTACGCGATAAAGAAACCCACTACGGGGTTCCCGCTACAATTCAGTTGCAAGGTCCCGATTCGCTCACGCTTCAGGCCAATGATGAAGGCCGCATAACTCCCAGCCTGCAGAAAGGGCGGTATGAAGCCGTTTTTTCGGCGCCTGGATACAAAACGCAAACATATCTCCGAGGGGGATTCGAAATTGCACCAGGCAAGACGCAGAAGATGTACGTCATGTTGGAGCCCGAAAGAACTCCTGAGGGTGAAACCCCCGAAGCCATCAACGGACATATACGACCGGGATTCACAGTCCTTCACGGATACGTGGTGGATGTCGATTCCGGCAAGCCAGTATCCGGTGCAAAGGTGCGCGTGGGACTCACGTTAGTAGAAACCGATGCGAGTGGCCACTACTGGCTCTCTGTCCCAATGTCACTGGTTGCTCAAAAATCGAGCGGAGGCAAGCCGGTCGGTGACTTATGGCGCATTACGTTCGCCAAGCCGGGGTACAAAACCGTAATCAATGAACTCATAGTATATGGCGGTGAGTTACGGGAACCTCCGATTGATTTGGAAAGAGGAAGCGGTGTCGTTAGTGACCGTCCTTTCCCATCCGCAGGCGGCACACCGTTGCGACCGCCCCAGAGTGCCCCCCCTTCACGTTAGTGGCTCGTTAGTTGGCGTAATATCGCCATTACACTCATTGACCCTGCCGGGCAAGGGGAACATGCATCTGGCGGCTGCTATAGTGACGGTATGCCGCGTCGCGCGATTGAGTCCGTCCCCGGCCAAGCCACCCCGCCAGCACCGTCAAATCAGCCCATTCCCGGCCGGAAACGCGGCTTGGCTCCGCTCATTCGTTCGACCAAGCTCCGTTACCCTGAACTCTCTGAAGCTGAGATCGCCAAGCGCGTAGGCTGCAGTCCTAGCAATGTCCACCAAGTGCTTAGCGTGTTCCTGCGTGGCCACTCAGAGCGGGAGTTGCGCGATTTTCAGGCAAATAAAGCGGATATTTACGATGCCGTGCAGTTGCGGGCGCTTGCATCTGTCACACAGGAGAAGTTGCGAAAAAGCTCAGCCGGGAGCTTGGTGACTGTCGCCGCGATTCTGGAAGATAAGGCTAGGCTCATCCGTGGCCAACCTACCTCACTACATGTACATGCGCTAGTGGATGTGCTTGACGCCATAAGCGAACTGAGAGATAGGCGTGACGAGTGAGCAGTGGTAGTGATAGCGAGTGTTGGGGTCAATTGATGAGCGGGATGCCGGGGGCTAGGCCGCGCGGGACGCGGTAGTGTCCTAAAGTTGCGTTGCTGCTAAACAGCAAGCGGTTGCAATCGCATCCCTGCGGTGTTACGGTTTGCTCATGGCACGAAAGCAAAACGATCTGAAAGCGCTCCGCAATATGATAGGCGAAGCGCACGACATTCTCCGCACAACAATCCTGCCCGAAGAACGATCACAGCGAGCTTAGTGTGCAGCGCTTCGTGCGCAAACGACGCGGAACTGGGCGAACGCACGGCAATCCCGGCGGCTTTCAGGTAGGTGCTGGCGGTTTCGCGACGGATGCGGGTCGCTTGCTGGATGCGCCGTAGCGACCATCCCAGTCGTCCCAGAGCTAAGACTTGTTGTTTCTTCTCTTCGTTCAAGACATTGGCCATGCCCACGGAGCCTACAAGCCTCCGCCGGCGTCAATGTCCCAGACGCTGCTCTCGTTGGCCGGTTTTCAGGTGATACTCATTGGCCGGTTTTGGGGCTCTTCCGCACTTTTGGTGAAGGGTCTTGGCGCGCGAGTATGAGGAGGCACCAGCGGAGTTAGCAGTCAAGTTGTCGGAAACATGACAGGGATTGCGTAAGCTGAAAGGCTGAGGCGATTCTCCGGCGCTGGTGCATGAGACGATCGCTGTCGCCGTGCCCTGCTGAAACCAGGTGGAGCGGCTGATTGCAAAAGCCGAGCCCATCACCCTGGTTGTGCGTGCGGTTCGTCTGGTGGTTGCTTGTCCCAGCTGCGCGCAGCCATCCAGCCGCATCCATAGTTACTACGATCGGCGATTGGCCGACCTGCCTTGGAATGGGGTGGCGGTGGAGATTCGCCTACGGACGCGCCGCTTTTTCTGCGATGCCGAAGATTGCTCTCGCCACATTTTCACGGAGCGGCTGCCGGAGACGACGGCCACCTACGCTCGCCGCACGCTCCGTATGGAACAGGCTCTGCGCTGGTTGGCACTGGCACTGGGTGGGGAGGCCGGGGCCCGGACCGCACAACGATTGGGTCTTGGGATCAGCGGCGACACGCTCCTGCGCCATCTACGACGCATGTCGCTGACCCAGAAGTCAACTTCCGCTACGACTCGTGTGTTGGGAATTGACGATTGGGCGTGGCGCAAAGGACAGCGCTATGGGACGATTCTTTGTGATCTGGAGCGGCGTTGTGTAGTGGATCTTTTGCCGGATCGCCAGGCCAACACTGTCGCCGAGTGGCTGCGTGATCATGCCCCGCCGGAAGTGATTAGCCGCGACCGTGCGGGTGCTTACGCCGAAGCTGCCCGCCTGGGCGCACCCCATGCGGTGCAGGTCGCAGACCGTTTCCATCTGTTGCGCAATCTGCGCGAAGCGTTGGAGCACGTCTTGGCACGGTATACCCCGGTGATCGAACAAGCTTCCCGGCAACCCCCTCCTGGTCCAGTTACTCATCCTTTACCAGCACTGCCGGGTCCACCTCCGACACGTCCTCAACAAATCAGCCGCGAGCGGCGACAGAGACGCTTCGAACGCTACCAGCAAGTGATCGCGTTATATCAGCGTGGTTACTCAGGGCAGGCCATCGCATTCGAGGTAGGGTTGAACCGGAAAACCATACGCTATTGGCTGCGCGCCGGGCAATTTCCTGAGCGTCAAGTCACACACAGGCACTCCTCGGTGGAGCCTTGGTTTTCGTACCTAGAGAAGCGGTGGGCCGAAGGTTGCCACAATCGCAGCCAACTGTGGCGCGAACTGCAAGCCCAAGGAGCTGACTTTGCCGCCGTCACGCTACGCCGCTGGTTCCGCGTCCGACTGGGAGTGCGAGGGCGTCCTCAGCAGAGTTCGTTCTCCCCGCCCCGGAAGCCCCCCAGTCCGCGGCAAACTAGTGCGCTGTTGCTCGGCCTCGTCCACAATCCGTCTCCCTCCCAACAAAGCTTTGCGCAGAGCCTCTGCGCTCTTTCGCCTGATATCGCCATCGCCGTGGAATTAGCCAAGAAGTTCTATCGCATGGTGCGGGAACACGATACCTCAGCGTGGTTGCCATGGCGGACGGCTGCCAGCAAATCCCCTCTTCATCGCTTTGTGACTCGATTGCAACACGACGAGGCAGCGGTGCGGGCCGCGCTCACACTGCCCTGGAGTACGGGACCGGTGGAAGGCCACATTCATCGATTGAAGCTTATCAAGCGTCAAATGTACGGGCGGGCCAAATTCGATTTGTTACGCATCCGCGTGCTGCAGGCAGCTTGAATCGGCCATGCTGCTCGCGGCGGCTAAAGATAGGACTGGATACCCTTCACCAAAAGTGCGGAAGAGCCGGTTTTGGGTGATCGCTGAGGCATACAGGAGAGATAGCATAGGGGAAGGCATTCAGGTCTTTTTTCGGTTGGGCTTTCGAGCCGCCAGCTTCGCAGGTTCTTCTCTTAGCTTCGACAGAGGAAGAGGTTGGGTTTCCAGCATCTTCTTGAGCAGGATGTCAAACTTCGATTTATCTGCCTTGAGATCGTCGGGCATTAGATACGAAACGCCTCTTTGCTTCGTTGTAAATCTCTACGCCTAAATTCTAGCTGGCGGAGATTGTCTCTCACCCTTAGGATTTCTCCTATTGCAATGTCCTGCGTGACCAACACCTGCGAACTTTGGAATTCCAGCGGGGTCTGTTCGCCGCTAAAAACAACCTGCTCCGGACTCGCTTCCAACCGATCCGCCAGTGCGCGCAAATTAACCGCTATTTCACCAGCCCTCACCTTCCACTTGTCAATTTCGGCTTGGTTTTCTGATATTTCGAGCAGAATCTTGGCTTTTTGGCTACGGGTCTCTTCGTCGGCTGCAGCCCAGCGTCATCACGAACAGCCGGGTGCGCCGGTACTTGCGGCTCTCGGGATCGCGCACCATGGGGCCGGTGCCGTAATCGACTTGCGCCTCCTGCCCGGGTGCGGTGACGATCACCACGCGGGCTTCGGGCATTTGGGGCGGCAAAGACACTTTTCGATTTTGCCGGCCTGTACACGCTGCCGCTGGAGGAGGAAAGCGCGCCGAACGCGCTTCCCGCTGCGCCGGCCGCCGCCGGGGGCGCGCCTTCCCCGCCGCCGGTCAATCGGGTGGAAGCGTTCCTGAAGACAATGGGGCTGGATCCTTTGTCGAACGAAGAGCCGGAACCGGACGTGGCGGCGTGAGGGCTGGTGAGAAAGTTGAGGAAGGGGAGCGTCGCGAGTAGTTTCGCCGCTACGCGGCTCCCATAAATTCGCCACTCTACCCGGCGCTTGCGCGCCGGGCTCAAAACAAAGCCGCCGCTGCGCGGCCGGTAAACAGCAGGCCCCTCCGCTCGCCACGGCGACCGGACTCGCCGCTCAGGATGACAAGGGAATTGAGGAAAGTCGTTGCAATGGGAGGAACCAGCAGATCGCTCGGCTCGCCCGCCGCGGCGGGCTCGGTCGGGATGACAACGTAAAGGGAAACGGGAGGACAAGCGAGGGGAAACTAACTCCTCGGTCGGGGTGACAAAGCAAAGGGACTGAGGAACGATCGAAAGCTACTCGTTCAGTATAGGGAAAAAACAACGGCGTGCGAACTGCGTTTTCCGCAGCCGCAGAATGAAGCCGTACGCAGGCAAAACCGATAGGGAAGATAGCCGCCTTGTAGAATGGCAAGTGGAGTTCCCGCTGCGGCGGATGGCTCCGCAGGGGAGCAGACGGAAGCATGGACATGACATGGGTGACCGAACGCATCGCCTTAGGGGGCGCCATTTGGTTCGACGACAAGATGATCGAGGTGGTGCGCGCCGGAGTGACACACATCGTGAACATGCAGATCGAATGGGATGACACTGCGCTGGCCGAGCCTTACGGCGTGAAGGTGCTGTGGAACCCCACCGACGACGACTTTCAACTGAAGCCGCCGGAGCTGTTGCAGCGCGGCGTGGACTTTGCCCTGGAAGCGCTGGACGATGGCGCCGAGAACAAGGTGTTCATCCATTGTGCGGCGGGCGTGCATCGCGCCCCCATGATGACGCTGGCGGTGTTGGGGGCGCTGGGCTTCGGGCTGGACGATGCCATGGACATGATCCAGGCGCGGCGCCAGGTGGTGGACTTCGCCGATGTTTACGTGCGCAGCGTGGAGCAGTTCCTGCGCAGCTATCAGGCGGCGGAGCAAGAGCGCGGTTAGGAAGCGGGCAAGCATAAGGGGCGAAAGTTATTGGCCTGGTTGTTGTGCCGAACTGCCACCCTGTGATTTCTTGCAGGTATAGGGGTCCTTCGACTCCTCGTCCGGGCGCCAGGACGCCCGGACTCGTCGCTCAGGATGACAAAAATAAAGACTTAACGGCGCACCCATCGGCAAGCTCAGGGCAGGCCCTAAAGGTGCGCCCCTTCAAAAACGTCCACATTCGAGTTTTTCCGCAGCCTGTGAAGCCGTGCCCTTGCAAACCACATTGGCGCGAAGTTTTTCCGTTGCAAGCCGTTCCGAGCTAATCCTAAGGAGTCCCACGTTGTGGGACATTACACATTTTCGCAGGGTTACAACTTTCCGCCGGCTGCGGCCGGCAGCAGAGAGGCATGGATTATGCCGACCATCAGCCGCCTGAAAGGGCGGTTTTTTTCTGTCCTCCTTCCGATAATTCTTGCGACGCTGTTGCTGCCGGCCGCAGCCATGGGCCAAGGTCCCAGACTGTGTCAGATCACGGAAGGATTGTTCGGCGCCAAGGCGGGCAACGACAAGAAAGCTGCCGCGCTCTCGTTCGTTCAGTCCGCCGTGGGTGCGGCAGACGCCATCTCCAACAAAAACATCGTCGATGCCAACAAGTTCCAGGACGGCCTGGGAAAGGTCATTGACGGCGTAGTGGCCTGCCTGAACGCGTCGGTGTGGGCCCACAAGTAAACAAGAGTTCACCACAGAGACACCGAGAGTTCACCACAGAGACACAGAGACACAGAGAAAATCGTTTATGAATCAAAAGATCTATTCGCGATACAGCATCCTTTGGTAGAGCTTCCTTTTGTCACTCTTGGCAACAAGAAATTCTCGGTGTCTCTGTGGTGGACCTGATCTTCCCTTGCAACTTTCCTCGCTGCGCGGCGTCGAAGCCTCAGGTATCCTCGATACGCATCTGAGGTTTGCCCATGAAGTCGTTCCTCTGTCTCCTGACGCTGGCGGCGGCCGTAAGCATCCCCGCGTTGACCCAACAGCCTGCCACAACTCCGCCGAACTCGCCCCCTCCTGCCAACACTCCCGCCGAACAGCAGAAGAATGCAGCCAGCGCAAGCAAAGACAACAGTGGCATCAGCGGCGACCAGGTAACCAAGCCGGCGGGCGCCAAAGGTACTACGCTCATCGGTTGTCTCAGCGGACCCGATAAGGATGGCAAGTATGTGTTGACCAGCATGCAGCACCGCACCGGGGTCCAAGTGCTTGGCCCCGATGACTTGAAGAACGATTCCGGCAGCAAGGTCAAACTGACAGGCACCTGGGAAGCCAGCCCTCAGCAGCCACCGCAGACGAAAGCCAAGGAAGCGCGCCGCTTCCAGGTCACCGCAGTCGAGGTACTCTCGCAGCACTGCACCGCCCCCAGCGAGAAAACGCCGGTCAGCAAAGCGAAACAGCGGGAGCGGGAACAGCAACAACAGCAGAAGCAGCCGCAGTGAGCAGACCAGCCGAAAGTCACGCCCACAGACGTCGCGTTTCTACCCAAACTTAGAACAGCTTCTTCGAATCCAGCAGAATCGTCACTGGCCCTTTATTCACCAGCTCAACCTCCATCATCTCCTGAAAGCGTCCCGTCTCGCAGCGCAACCCCTGCGCACGAATCCGCTCCACGAAAGCGTCGTACAACTGGCGCGCGCGCTCCGGCCGTGCGGCCGCATCGAACGACGGCCGTTTGCCGCGCCGGACATCCCCAAACAGCGTGAATTGCGAAACCGCCAGCACCGCCCCGCCTATCTCGCCCACGCTGAGATTCATCTTCCCGGCTTCATCCTCAAAGATGCGTAATCCGGCCACTTTTTCCGCAAGATAGGTGGCATCGCCCTCGCTGTCCCCATGCCCAACTCCCAGCAATACCAGCAGACCTTCCCCGATCTCCCCGGTAATCTCGTCGCCCACTTTGACCGTCGCCCGGCCCACTCTCTGCACCACAGCGCGCATGGCAGCGTTGTACCACAGCCGCCGAGGTGAAGACACCGGGAATGCCGTCCCGTTTGGCGCGGAAAAGAATTCCCCCTGCGTTGACCTTGCCCAGCCTACCGTTTAGGATGAATCGGGCATCATCTATCGGAGCGCTCGCAAAGCCGCCCGTGGGCTTCGGCTGTCGCAAGGGTTTCGGCATCCTTTACACGGCATCCTGGCTGCAATTAGACTTACGGGTTTGCCCGCCGCGGTGGATGCCACGGTGCGCGATAGGAGAACGAATCGATGGCTTCGGTTGAAGAACGGGTGAAACAGATCATCGTGGAGCAGTTGGGCGTGGATGAAGCGGAAGTGACGCCCAGCGCTTCGTTTGTGGACGACCTGGGCGCCGACTCGCTGGACACGGTCGAACTGGTGATGGCTTTCGAAGAGGCCTTCGAGATCGAGATTCCTGACGAGGACGCGGAGAAGATCCGCACCGTGCAGGACGCCGTGACCTACATCGACCAGCACGCCAAGGTGAAGAAGTAGTCGCCACTCCGGCCACCATCCCGCTCGGCCCGCGGTGGCGGGGAGCGGCCTGGTTCCGGTCAACCGACATAGCGAAGGTTTTTCGCTCGCCGGGCAGGCGGGTCGAAAGGAGATTGCTGACCTCATGGCATCCGTAGAGGAACGGGTAAAACAAATCATCGTGGAACAATTGGGCGTGGATGAGGCCGAGGTGACGCCCAATGCATCGTTTGTGGACGATCTGGGCGCCGATTCGCTGGATACGGTGGAGTTGGTCATGGCCTTTGAGGAGGCCTTTGAGATCGAGATCCCCGACGAAGATGCGGAGAAGATCCGCACCGTGAAGGACGCCGTGGACTACATCAACGCGCACGCGAAGGGACCCAAGTAGATTGAGTCGCCGCGTCGTCGTAACCGGAATCGGGGTCATCTGCGCTGTCGGCCACAACGCCGAAGAGGTGTGGCCGGCGCTGCTGGCCGGCAAGAGCGGCGTGGAACGCATTACCGCCTTCGACGCCTCACAATTCGCCTGCCAGATTGCGGCCGAGGTCAAGAACTTCGACCCTTTACAGTTCCTGGAAAAAAAGGAAGCGCGCAAAATGGCGCGCTTTATTCATCTGGCCATCGCGGCCAGCGATGAGGCCCTGCGCATGGCCCATTACAAAGTCGAGAATGAAGAGATGGCCGAGCGCACCGGGGTCAACATCGGCTCGGGCATCGGTGGCTTCGACGTCATCGAGCGCGAACACTCCAACTTGCTCAATGGCGGCCCGCGCAAGATTTCACCGTTCTTTATTCCCGCGGCCATCGTCAACCTGGCGGCTGGGCAAGTCAGCATTCGCAACAACGCCAAAGGCCCCAACGAAGCCACCTGTACCGCCTGCACCACCAGCGCGCACTCCATTGGCGACGCCGCTCGGGTCATCAAATATGGCGATGCCGACGTGATGATCGCCGGCGGCACCGAAGCCGCTATCACGCCCATGGGCGTCGGCGGATTCGCAGCCATGCGCGCCCTCTCCACGCGTAACGACGATCCGCACCGCGCCAGCCGCCCCTGGGACAAAGACCGCGACGGCTTTATCATCGGCGAAGGCTCCGGCATCCTGATCCTGGAAGAGCTGGAGTCCGCCAGGAAGCGCGGTGCGAAGATCATCGCCGAGGTGGTCGGCTACGGCATGAGCGCCGACGCCAATCACATCACCCAGCCAGCGCAGAACGGCGAAGGCGGATTTCGGGTGATGCGTAATGCTATGCGCGATGCCGGAATCTCGCCTGAGCGGATCGGCTACGTCAACGCGCATGGCACTTCCACTCCGATCGGCGATGAGCTGGAAGCCACGGCCATCAAGCGCGCCTTCGGCGAGCACGCCTACAAGATGCTGGTCAGCTCGACCAAGTCAATGACCGGGCATCTGTTGGGCGGCGCGGGAGGATTGGAAGCTGCCATCACCGTGCTGGCCCTGCGCGATCAGATCGCCCCACCGACCGTCAATCTCGACAACCCGGACGAGGGTTGCGATCTGGACTTCGTGCCTCACACTTCCCGCCAGGTCAGCATGGATTACGCCATGTCGAATTCGTTCGGCTTCGGCGGCACCAATGGTTGCCTGGTGTTCAAGCGCTGGACGGAGTAGGGGCTGCTCACGCAAATTTGGGCCTTAATTCATGGTGAGAATCAACATTGCCTTGACGCTCGTCGTCGCTGTCGTAGCGGCCTGCGTGGGCTGGAGATTTGCCCCAGCGGCGTGGAGCGTAAGCCGGACGATCGGATTAGGTCTCGCGGTCGCCGGATTTGTGCTGTGGACGGTGGCGCGATTCCAACTAGGGAATGCAGTTACGGTCTCCGCCCAGGCCAAACAACTGGTCACCCGCGGGCTCTATTCCAGGTTTCGCAATCCCATTTATGTCTTTGGCTTGGTCTTCATGGCAGGCTACATCTTGCTGCTGGGAAGGGCGCCATGGTTGCTGGTTTTCCTTGCTATCATCCCGCTACAGGTTTGGCGCGCGCGTGCGGAGGCGCGGGGGCTGGAGGCAAAATTCGGCGAGGAGTACCGGAGCTATCGCAGGCGAACCTGGCTTTAGCGCCCTGATCTGAGCCATCGGCTGGCCCTCGCGTCCTCGAACATAACTGGCTGTCGCGAAGGGTCTGCTAATCTCTAACCCTTCGTCTTGGGCGGCTCCCATAGTTCTACGCGGTTTCCCTCCGGATCCATGATCCACCCAAACTTCCCGTACTCGTACTCTTCCACCTTGGGATCCACCTGCACGCCTTCTTCCCGCAACGCGCGCAATAGCTCGTCCAGGTTCTCCACCCGGAAATTGATCATGAAACTGGACTGGCTGGGCGCGAAGTACTTCGTCTCCTGAGGAAAGATTGCCCACACGTTGAGGCCGGGAGCCTCTGGATGGTCGGCATCACGCCACATCGCGCCTGAACCGTCCGCCGCGCTCTCAATGCCAAGATGTTGGCGGTACCACTCGTACAGCGCCTGCGGGTCCCTCGCTTTGAAGAAGATCCCACCCAGCCCAATCACTCGTTTCATTGTGCCTCCTCTCGAAGCTGATCCTCTTTGCGCACAGAAAAGACCTGAACTTCAAACAAAAAGCACGGAGCTTTTCTCCGTGCCTCTGTGTCTCTGTGGTGAACTGGCGCTTACGCCTTCTTGCCCTGGTTCTTCAGCACCTCGATGGCGCGATTCAACTGATCGTCAGGCTGATTGGCTTTCTCCTGTTTCTCCTGCTGCGCGTCTTCCGGCGCATTCTCGTCTTCATCGGGGGCGATGAAGTCGTCGTTGTTATCGGCGACCAGGATATTGGGCGTGACGGCGGTGTCTTGCAGCGCCTTGCCCGACGGCGAGTAGTACTTGGCCACCGACAGTATGAGCGCCGAGCCATCCGGCATGTCGATCACTTTCTGGATGGAGCCGGAACCGAAGGTCTTGTCGCCGACCACGTCGCCGCGCGCGTTCTCCATCACGGCGGCGGCCACGATCTCCGCAGCTGCGGCGGTACCGCGGTTTACCAGCACCACCAGCGGCAGACTGGTCACAGCCTTTTCCGGATCGGCGTTGAAGACTTGCTTAGGATACTTCTGGCCTTGCAGGTAGGTGATGGTGCCATGGTCCAGGAAAAGGTTGGCGGTAGCGATGCCTTCGCTCTCCTCACCGTCGCCGGAATTGCGCAGGTCGAGAATGATCTTCTTGGCGCCCGCCTTCTGCACCGCTTTCAGCTTGTTGGCGATCTCCTGCGCGCGCCCCTTGGGGAAGTCATCCACCTTGATGTAGGCGATACCGTCTTCCATCATCTTGTCGCTGATCGGCGGATCGCTAACGATGGCGCGGGTGAGTTCCGACTTCATCGGCTGCGCCCGCCGCGGGCGCACCACGGAGACATTGACCGTCGACCCGGGAGGCCCGGTCAGCAGGCCGTCAATCTCAGCCAGCGACATGTCGCGGGTGGTCTTGCCTTCGATGGCCTCGAGGATGTCGCCGCTCTCGATGTCCGCCTTATCGGCGGGTCCGCCCGGAATCACCGAGATCACGGCCGCGTAGCCGTAGCGCTTGGAAACCGCGGCGCCGATGCCGGCCTTGCCTTCCTTGCGCTGCTTGTAATCCTTGTACTCCGTGGGATCGAGATAGCTGGAGTTGGCGTCCAGCGATTCCAGCAACCCGTGCAGGGCGCCGCTGGTGACACTGGGAATGTTCGGTTCCTCGACGTACTCGGTGCGAATGCGCGAAAGAACTTCGCTGTAAACGCCCAACTGGCGATAGGAACCGTCGTCATTGGTGTTGGCCCGAACTCCCAGTCCGCCCACCACGACAAACGTGGCGAGCACAAAAGAGAGGGTCAGAACGATAAGCTTGGTGGTCTTTGACATGTGTAATTCGCTGGGAGGGATACTCTCGCTCCTATTCTATCTCAGTTTCGATGCCAGACTGACGGGAAGGTGGCAGGAAATTAGCCTGCGTTCCGGGAAATTGCCCGCTTCTGACTATCCGCTTTGACGTAGGCTGGGGGCGAATCGTAAGCGCCTCCCTTAGAACTCTCGACCGGCAAACAAGCGAATCGTGGCAGCTCTACCGTCCATCCATTTCATCCCGGCTAAAGTGACGGCCCACTTTGATATGGCGAAGGCGCCGCATGAGCGCATCAACCTCACGCACGCTTCCCGCCTGGGCGGTGAAGTTCACCAACCACTCCCGAAATGCCACATTCAAGGTTCTACACTGGGAGCGGGCCACCAGCCGCGCCCGCTCGATCAGGTCATTGTCCGCACTGAACGTGATCTTCTTCATACGAAATATATTGTGCACGCAAATTGCTTTCTGTGCTGGGGTTCACCCGCCCCAGGGTGACAATTCCTGTGATCTTTCTCACAACCTGCGCTGCGCTCACCCTGATAAACTCCTCTTGTTTTACGTTGAAAGCCGGAAAGCGAAGAGAGAACGGCGAATCGCGAAGAGCGAACCGCTAAAGGCGAAGAGCGAACCATGGCCCGAAGTATTGACAAGTCCCGCGCCTTGCAAACCCGAGCTGAGCGGCTCATTCCCGGCGGAGTGAATTCGCCGGTCCGCGCCTTCCGAGCGGTGGGCGGCACGCCGCCGTTTCTGGTCCGCGGGCTGGGCGCGCACGTGTGGGACGCCGACGGCAACCGCTACATCGATTACGTCGGCTCCTGGGGGCCGCTGATCCTCGGCCACTCGCCGCCCGAAGTCGTCGAGGCCATCATCGAGGCCGCGCGCAATGGCACCAGCTTCGGCGCCTCGACGCCGACCGAGATTGATCTCGCCGAGCTGGTGATCGAGGCCTTCCCCGCAATCGAGAAGGTCCGCTTCGTCAGTTCCGGAACCGAAGCGACCATGTCGGCGATCCGGTTGGCCCGCGCGCATACCCGGCGCAAGTTCATTGTGAAGTTCGAAGGCTGCTATCACGGACACAGCGACGCCTTGCTGGTGAAAGCCGGCTCCGGCGTGGCGACGCTCGGCATCCCCGGCTCGGCGGGCGTGCCGGAAGAGTTTGTCGAATTCACCCTGGCGCTACCTTACAACGATCGCAACGCGGTGAAGGCCGCCTTCGCCAAATTCAAAGGCCAGATCGCCTGCGTGATCGTCGAGCCGGTAGTCGGCAACATGGGATGCGTGCCGCCGCAGCCGGGCTACCTCGCGGCCCTGCGCGAGATCACCGCGCGCGAAGGCGCGCTGCTCATCTTCGACGAGGTCATGACCGGCTTTCGTGTGGCCTTCGGTGGCGCCTCGGAGTTGTACAACATTAAGCCTGACCTCACCACGCTGGGCAAGATCATCGGAGGCGGCCTGCCGGTGGGCGCCTACGGTGGACCGGCGAAGATCATGGACCTGGTGGCTCCCCTGGGCCCTGTGTATCAGGCGGGAACGCTGAGCGGCAATCCGCTGGCGATGGCGGCGGGCATCGCGACGCTCTGCCAGTTGAAGGCCAACCGGCAGCAGTTCTACCAGCAGCTCGACGACATGGCGGGCAAGCTGGTGGCGGGCGTCACCGCAGCCGCCAAAGAGGCGGGCGTGGCGATGACCGCCAACCGTGTGGGCTCGATGTTCACGTTCTTCTTCACCGACAAGCGGGTCACCGATTGGGAGGGCGCGGCCACCTGCGACACCGCCAAGTTTGGCCGCTTCCATGGCGCGCTGCTCGACGCCGGAGTCTGGCTGCCGCCGTCGCAGTTTGAGGCGGCGTTCCTCAGCCTCGCGCATACCCAAGGCGATATCGATGACACCATCGCGGCGGCGAGAGAGGCGCTGGCGCTGTTGTAACACGCTTTAGCTAATTGCTAGTTGCTAGTTGCTGCTTCCATCATTTTGGGAATCGTGACGAACTCGAAGCCCTCGCCCCGGTAGCGGCTGAGGATGCGGTCACTGGCTTCGACGCTGCGGCTGCGGTTGACGCCCATCCGCACATGCGAGCCATCGTGCAGCAGGATGACATCGCCGCCGCCAATCTGGCGCTGGGCGTGGGCGACGATTTCCTCGGCCGACTTGGCTTTCCAGTCGTAACAGGTGACGTTCCACATCACCGCCTGCAACCCGAACGCTTGCACCGTGCGCAGCGTGGCCGGACGCCGCCCGCCGAATGGAGGCCGGAAGATCTGCGTTTCCACGCCGGTGGCGTCAAGGATGGCTTGTCTGGTCTGCACCAGCTGGCGACGCACCTCGGCCACCGGCGCAAAAATCAGGTTGGGATGGCTCCAGGTATGGCTGCCAATGGCATGACCGGCGGCGACCAGGGCGCGCGCGATCTCGGGCTTCTGTTGAACATATTGTCCAATGAGAAAAAATGTGGCCTTCACGCCGTGGCGTTCCAGCACTTCCATCATGCGCCAGGTGTAGGGATCGTTGGGCCCGTCGTCGTAGGTGAGCGCCAGCAGGCGAGAGCCGGGCCCGAGGCCGACGAATGTGGGGCCATAGAGCTGCGAGGTGGGCGCCATGGTGTGGTAGCCCGCCCAGCAGGCCAGGCCAGCAACCCCTACGCCGCCGATGAGCTGTGGAAGCATTGGCTCGATTGTAGCCGGAAGGCCGCGCCGATCGCAGTTCGCTATCGCTTTCGCCTAGCAGGCTGCAAGAAAAATCCGTCCGAGGCTGCTTTGAAGGGGCGCACCTTTAGGTGCCCGTTGCAAATCCTTTATTTTTGTCATCCCGAACCGACTTTAGTCGGTGAGGGATCTGCTTTTCTGACCTTTTCCACAGCCTGCTAGGATTTTCCTGGCATTCGATGCCTTCTTAGTGGCCAACTGACGACCCCCTCTTCTTCGGGCGTTGCACTTGAATTGGAGTTATGACCCGCCGCGAAAGGCGAAAAGCGACGCTTCGGCCCACATTTACTATCACGACAATTGCGCGCAGGCGGCGGGCAAGATATTCTGCGGTTCGTACCGTTTTATTCCCATGGCGAACCTTTTCGAACCACCCCGCTACATCGCGGTCGAAGGCCCGATTCGAGTCGGCAAGAGCACACTGTGCCAGGTCATCGCGGAAACCCTGCACGCGCAGCGCATCACCGAGCCCGAGCGTAACCCGTTCCTGCGACCGTTTTACGACGGCGAGCGCGGGGCCGCCTTCCAGGCACAGTTCGCCTTCCTCATCGCGCGCTACGAGCAACTGGGCAGTCTCGATGTCAAACGCAATCCCAACAAGACCTACGTCGCCGATTACATTTTCGAGAAGGACAAGCTGTTCGCCTGCATTAACCTGGGCGATGCGGAACTGGAGGTTTACAACCGCTACTACGAGCTGTTCCGGCAGAACGTGCCCACGCCCGATCTGGTCATTTACCTGCAAGCCACGCCCGAGGTGCTGAAAAAGCGGCTGAAGAAAAAGAACGCCCCCGGCGAGAAGGCCATCAGCGACGACTACCTGGAAGAGGTAATCAAGGCGTACGAGCACTTTTTCTTTCACTACACCTCGTCGGACCTGCTGATCGTGAACACCTCGGAGATCGACTTCGTGGAGCGCAGCGAAGATTTGCAGGCGCTGCTGCGGCGGGTCAGCGAACCCATCCGCGGCACGCAATACTTCCTGCCGCTGGGCCCGGACGAGCAATCCGCCCGGGTGTAAGCCGCTTTCACTAGCGTTCAAAGTGTGATTTCTCGCAGATATAGGGGCCCTTCGACTCGCGGCAAAAGCGGCCGCTCGCTCAGGGGGACACCACAAAGATTTTTTCCGCAGCCTGTGAAAGGTGCGCTCCACCCACCGCCTATACACCAGGTGTGAAACTGCCATAGAGCGATTCGAAGACCACCTCGGCCGATGGTCACGCCGACTTTTGGGCCAGCCCGCGAGGATGGGCAGTCTATGTGCCGCAGGTGTAGCAGTTGTCAGATCAGGGAACTCGTTGGATTCATGTGCCGCGTTGCGGGAACGTGCGGCGGCTTTCTTCGAAGCGCGAGATGTCGGCCTCGTGCAATAACGTCATCCCAATCTCATCCAGTCCGTGCAGAAGACGATGACGGCGGAATGCTTCGACGGTGAAGCTTTCGCACAGGCCAAAGTCGTCGGCGATGGTTTGCGCTTCCAGATCGATCGTCAATTCGTACGGCGGCTTGGTCTGCGCCTGTTCGGCGATGCGGCGGACCAGCGGCTCTTCCATTTCGATGAGCAACAGTCCGTTGTTGCCCGCGTTGGTGCGAAAGATATCGGCATACGACGGCGCGATGATAGCGCGAAAGCCAAACTCCGACAGCGCCCAGGCGGCGTGTTCTCGCGAGGAGCCGCAACCAAAATTCTTCCCAGCCACCAAGATGCTTGCACCGCGGTAATGCTCCTGATTGAGCACGAAATCATGCCGGGGCGTTCCATCGCCATCGAAACGCCAGCCCGAGAAGAGGTGGGCGCCGAAGCCGGTGCGCTCGACGCTCTTCAGATGCTGCTTGGGGATGATCTGGTCGGTGTCGATGTTCTCCCGCAGCAGCGGCGCAACGATTCCGCGATGTTGGCGAAACGGTCCCATCTCTACTCCTTGTAATGCCAGCCGCGAACATCGACGAAGTGCCCGGCCACTGCCGCGGCCGCGGCTGTGGCCGGGCTCACCAGATGGGTGCGTCCTTCGCGGCCCTGACGCCCTTCGAAGTTGCGGTTGCTGGTGGAGGCGCAGCGCTGCCTGGGCGCGAGAATGTCAGGATTCATGCCCAGGCACATCGAGCATCCCGGCTCGCGCCACTCGGCGCCAGCCTCGATGAAGACGCGATCCAGCCCCTCGCGCTCGGCCTCATGCTTCACGCTTTCCGAGCCGGGCACCACCAGGGCAGTTACGCCGGCGTGGATTTTGTGGCCGTGCAGCACTTTCGCCGCGGCGCGCAGGTCTTCCAACCGCCCGTTGGTGCAGGAGCCGATAAACACGCGGTCGAGCGCGATGTCTTCGATGCGCATGCCCGGCTGCAATCCCATGTGCTCCAGTGCGGCAAGGATTGCGGCACGCCCGGAGGCGTCACGCGCTTCGTCAGGCCGCGCGACCGTGCCGGTAATCGGCGCTGCCATTCCGGGGTTCGTGCCCCAAGTGACGATGGGCTCCAAGCGTGAGCCGTCGATGCTGGCCTCGCGCTCGAACTGCGCGCCCGCGTCCGTCGCCAGCCGCTGCCATCGATTGACGGCCTCGGTCCAGGCATTCCCGCTGGGCGCGTAAGGACGCCCAAAGAGGTAAGCGAACGTGGTCTGGTCAGGCGCCACCATTCCCGCGCGAGCGCCACACTCGATGCTCATATTGCACAGTGTCATGCGCTCTTCCATGGTCAGGCTACGGACCGCTTCGCCCGCATACTCGATGACGAAGCCAGTACCGCCGTCGGTCCCCAGCCGCCGGATGATGTCGAGCACTAGGTCCTTCGATGACGTTCCCCGCGGCAAATTCCCCGAAACGGTGAGCCGCATGCTGCGCGGCTTCGCCTGGGACACGCATTGCGTCGCCAGCACGTGCTCGACTTCCGAAGTGCCGATGCCAAACGCCAGCGCGCCAAAGGCCCCGTGAGTGCTGGTATGGCTGTCGCCGCACACCACGGTCATGCCCGGCTGGGTAAGCCCCAGCTCCGGCCCGATAACATGCACGATGCCCTGCCGGCCCGATCCCACGTCGAACAATGGAATGCCCGCGCTCTCGCAATTGCGGCGCAGGGTCGCAATCTGTTGCGCCGCGATCTGGTCCTTGATGTGGAAGCGTTCGTCCGACGTGGTGGGAATGTTGTGATCGATGGTTGCGAAGGTGAGATCGGGACGGCGAACTTGCCGCTTGGCGAGACGAAGCCCTGCGAAGGCCTGCGGGGAAGTCACTTCGTGGACTAGATGAAGGTCGATGTAGAGAAGCGTGGGCTCGCCCTCGCGCTGCAACACGGTGTGCGAGTCCCATACTTTTTCGAACAGGGTTTTCGACTTCTCCATTTGCAACCTCAAACCGCGTGATAGGCCATGTGGCTTTGCAGCAGGTCCGCCACCGTTTCGACTACCGCCTCGCCAATTGCCTCCGTGCCCGACGGCAGGCGCTTGCGACGCCCGGCGAGATCGGCGGTCACCAGGCCGCGAGCGAGGGTCCGCTGCACCGACTCCTGGATCTTCTCCGCCTCCTCGATAAGGCCGGCGGAGTATCGCAGCAGTAACGCGGCAGATTGGATCGCGCCAAAGGGATTCGCCACCCCGCGTCCCGCGATGTCGGGCGCTGATCCATGCACCGGCTCGTACAGCCCGACGGGGCCACCGATGCTCGCCGAGGCCAGCATGCCCAGCGATCCGCAAATTACCGAGGCCTCGTCGGAGAGGATGTCTCCAAACAGGTTCTCAGTGAGCACAACGTCGTAGCGCGCCGGCGTGGTGATCATCTGCATGGCGAACGAGTCCACCAAAGCGTGCTCCAGTTTCACGTCGGGATATTGCTTTGCGATCTCGGTGACGGTGCGCCGCCACAGTTGCGAGGTCTCCAGAACGTTGGCTTTGTCCACCGAAGTGACCTGCTTGCGGCGGGTGCGAGCTTCGCGAAACGCCACGTGGGCCACACGCTCGATCTCATCCACGCTGTAGCGCATGGTGTTGTAGGCGGAGAGGCCGTCCTGGTCAAGGCCGCGCGGTTGCGCGAAGTAGAGCCCGCCCAGCAGCTCGCGCACGATCAGAATGTCCGCGCCTCGCACGACATCCTCGCGCAAGGGAGAGCAATCGGCGATCGCATCGTAAGCCTGCACCGGACGAAGGTTGGCGTATCCGCCGAGGGCTTGCCGCAGCGCGAGCAGCCCGGCTTCCGGACGCATTGCGCCGGTGCAGTTGTCGTATTTATGCGCGCCGACCGCGCCGAGCAGAACAGCGTCGGACTCCAGGCACGCCGACAGCGTCCGCTCCGGCAGCGGAGTGCCATCCTGCTCGATGGCGGTCCCGCCGATGCGATGCGATTCAAACTGAAAATCGTGCCCGCAGACATCCGCCACCGTCTGCAAGACGGCTACGGCCTGGCGTGTGACTTCCGGCCCGATGCCATCGCCGGGCAACACTGTCACCTGCAACTTCATCACGTCCTCATTTCCGGCCCGGCTTGGGATTGATAGGCCCCGGCACGCTGCCCGAAGAGGATGGACAACAAGTCCTGGTCATAGACATGTTTCTTGCGATCGGCGAGCCGGATAAAGTCCTGATAGATTCGGCTGATCTCTTCGGCGGACAGCTCGTGGCCCATCTCCTTGAACTTGTGGGCAAGCGCGTGCCGGCCTGAGTGTTTGCCCAGCACGATGCGGTCGGGCGGAACTCCCACCGTTTCCGGCGTCATGATTTCGTAGCACAGGGGATTGCTCAGCACGCCATGCTGATGGATGCCGGCTTCGTGCGCAAAAGCGTTGCGCCCCACGATCGCTTTGTTGGGCTGCGTTTCGAATCCCAGGATCTTCGACAGCAATCGGCTGGTCGAGTAAATCTCGTCGTGCCGAATGCCGGTCTTGACCGGATAGCGGTCACTGCGAACATGCAGCACCATTGCGATCTCTTCGAGAGAGGCATTGCCGGCCCGCTCGCCGATGCCGTTCACGGTGCACTCCACCTGCCGCGCGCCCGCTTCAATACCAGCCAGCGAATTGGCGACCGCCAATCCCAGATCGTTGTGGCAATGCACGGAGATGGTGACGTGCTCGGCGCCGCGCAGCCGCTGGCGAATGGTGCGGACCAGTTCCGCAAATTCCATCGGGGTCGTGTAGCCAACGGTATCGGGGATGTTGAGCGTAGTCGCGCCCGCTTCCACCGCGGCTTGCAGCACTTCGCACAAAAAGGTCACGTCCGAACGGGTCGCGTCCTCGGGAGAAAATTCGACGTCGGGGCACAGCGAGGATGCGTAGGCGACCATGTTCGCGGTTTGGCGCAGCGCTTCCTCGCGGCCGATCCTGAGCTTGAACGCCAGGTGAATGTCCGAGGTCGCGAGAAAAGTGTGAATGCGCGGACGCGAGGAACAGCGCACCGCTTCCCAGGCTACGCGAATGTCCTTTTCGACGCAGCGGGCCAGCCCGGCGATGATCGGACCTTCCACCTCGGCGGCCACGCGGCGCACGGCTTCGGCATCGCCGGCGGAGGCGATGGGAAATCCAGCTTCGATGATGTCCACTCCCAAACCCTGGAGCTTGCGGGCGAGCACCAGCTTTTCCGCGGTGTTCATGCTGCAACCGGGGGCCTGCTCGCCGTCGCGCAGCGAAGTGTCGAAGATCAATACCCGCTCAGGTTCCATAGCCACCTCCCGTACTCGCTAGAAGCGTAAGCGGGAGGACATCAATTAGTCCAACTAATAATAATTGCCAATACATTAGCACATGTGATTGAATAAGGCCCAGGCAAGGCGAACCTTGAAGGGGTTGATAATGGAACTGTTCCAGTTGGAGACGTTTCTCGCGGTGGCCAAGGAAAAGAGCTTCTCGCGGGCCGCCTCAGGCCTGCACCGCACCCAGTCGGCGGTCAGCCAGACCATTTCCAAGCTGGAAGACGATCTCGGCGAGAAACTGTTCGACCGCTCTTCGCGTGACGGGTCGCTGACCGACGCCGGACGCGTCCTGCTGGCGTACGCCGAGGAGCTGCTCAACGTGCGCGAGGAAGCTCGCGACGCGCTGAAAGAACTGCGCATGCTGCACCAGGGCAAGCTGGCGATTGCGGCCAACGAATTCACTTCGCGCTACCTGCTGCCGGTCTTGCACCGTTTCCACCGCATGCATCCCACCATCAAGATCGAGGTGCGACGCGGGCTGGCGCGTGAGATACCCAGCAGCGTGCTCAATCGCAACGTCGAGTTCGGAGTGCTTTCGTTTCGTCCCGAGCATGAGGAACTACGGTCGGCCGTGATCTACCGGGATGAGCTGGCGCTAATCGTGTATCCCCGGCATCCCCTGGCCCGTGCCAGCAAGGTGGGCATCAAGGACCTGGTGGCGGAGTCGTTCGTGGCCCACAGCGTGCTCTCGCCTTATCGCGAGCGCGTGATCCAGGCGTTCCAGAAGCACCACACCGCTCTGCACATGAACATTGAACTGCCGACCATCGAGGGCATCAAGCATTTCGTCCGCATGGAGAACGGGATCGCGCTGGTCCCGCTGATCGCGGTGGAGAATGAAATTCGCAGCGGCGACCTGGTCCATGTTGCTTTGCGCGAGTTGGCCTTCGAACGCAAATTGCGCATCGTTTATCGCAGCGGGACCGTCCCCTCGCACGCCGGACAAGCCTTTCTAAAGACGTGCAAAGCACTGGCGCAAGCCCCCGCGGAGCGATACATGTGGCAGGTAGAGCGTTAGGGCCATTGCAGAGTTGCCAGTCCGAGGCGGATGCTTGGGCCCTACCACAGCCTACGTCCAAAGTTGTACTGCCAAAGCTCCGACTCGATGGGAGGTGGCCGTCTCCTCCCTATTCCGAAGCATCGTCTCCTCCTGTTCCCAAGCAAGGAAAGTCCCTTCCGATTGGGGCATTTAACCAGCTAGTCCAGCCAAGTGGATCATTTCACCCACTCCAAGAAAGAAAAGCTGAGTGTGCAAAACAACAGCAACACACTTGTTTTTAATGGCTTACACGAGAATGAAGCGCCATTCAGTTTCGGCCAGCCAGTTGCATTTATCAGCAGCGGAGGCCATCGGGGCCTAGGCCTCCAGGAGTACGGAATCAAAAACTGCAGTTCATATCAGGAGATCGATCTCATGAAAAAAGTGATTTTAGTAACGCTTCTGGTTCTGGCGTTCGGGATGTTCGCCATGGCCCAGATCCAAGCCCCAACCTCTGACGTGTTGGGCGCTCACCTTAACTACGGCCGTGGCTGCGCTGCCTGCCACGCTCCGCACAGCGGCGCGTGGGGCAACGGCGCCAACGCTTCTGGCGATACTACCTCCGGCGATGTCGCGCTGTGGGGCCAGGACGTTGGCAATCTAGTTGGAAAAACCCTTCTCTTCGGCGGGACCGGCCCCGGGCGCAATTACTCGGAGACGCTGGTTGGATTCACCGCCAGCACGCCAGACCTCAACATCACCTTGTGCCTGAGCTGCCACGACGGCAACTACGCCCAAGGCGCCATGATGAAGAACAAGGTCTTTGAGACCCTGCCGCCAACTTACGGAACCAAGAACACCATTCCGACCCTGCTCGGTAATGAGGGCAACGGCACTGGCGACTACCTTAACGACCACCCAGTGGGCCTGAACGCGACGGTGAGCTGCGGCGGACAGTACAACTGGGATTGCACCGAAACCAACGGCGTGATCTCGATGAACGGCCCGAATTCGTCGGCGTTCGTTCAGAACTACGGCTTTTTCGTTAGCCTGAGCGCTTACAACAACACCGCGGTGGTCACGTGCACGACCTGCCACAATCAGCACTTGATGAACGTGGTGAAGGTCACCAACGGTCCGAAGTCGGGTCTGCCATCGGGCAACTACGCGACGATGTTCTTCATTCGCGCGCCGTACAACCCGGCCAGCGGAACCGCCGGCGCGAACCAGACGGCGCAGTTCTGCCGCCAGTGCCATGGTGGCGAGGCCAACGAGTCGAACGGTAGCTACGCCATCCCGACGACCTTCTAGTCTGTCGGCTTTTAACCGAGGGGAGGAAACTCCTCCCCTCAATCTTTAACCTCAGGGGTGAGGAGAAACGATGAAGTACCGGCTATCCGTCTGCGCAGTCGTTTTGCTAACCATCTCTGTCACCTCCGGCCAGGTTGCTTCGCACGCCCCCACCAAGTTCTCAGCTCCGCAAAAGACAACTAGCCAACCCAGCGGCAAGCCGGTGGCGCGGGTGAACGGGGTGGTTCTGACGGACCGCGATTTGCAGCGTGAAATGTTCACCATGTTTCCTTATGCGCGCCAGCATAACGGCAACATTCCCCCAGAGATGGAACCGGAAATCCGCGCCGGCGCAATGAAGATGATCGTTTTCGAGGAACTGGTGTACCAGGAGGCGCAGCGGCGGAAGATGACCGTCTCGGGGGAGCGTCTGCGGCGCGCGGAAGCGGATTTTCGCAAACAGTTCGCCACTCCCGAGGAGTATCAACAGTTGCTGAAGACAGAGTTTCAAGGCTCGGAACAGCAATTGCGCGAGAAGATCAAGCGCTCGCTGTTGATTGACCAGTTGCTTAAGGACGAAGTGGACAGGAAGGCCGTGGTGAGCCCGGCCGAGCTAAAAGCCTATTACGACAAGAACCCGGCGCGATGGAAGTATCCCGAATCCTTCGCCTTCCAGACCATTACCATTCTGCCGCCGGAAAAGCCGACCCCGAGCCTGTTGAAAGAGCAGCGCAAGCGGGCCGAGGATGCGCTCAACCAGGCGAAAGCAGCGAAAACGGACGAAGCGTTTGGCATGCTGGCGGAAAAGATTTCCGAAGATGACTACCGCGTGATGATGGGCTATCACAAGCCCGTGGATCGCGCCAAGCTGCCGCCGGTGGTGGTGCAAACCCTGTTGACCATGCAGCCGGGTCAAGTCAGCGGCATTATCCAGGTGGAGCAGGCCTACACCATCCTGCGGCTGGTCAAGCACATCCCCGCCGGCAAAGCGAAATTTGAGGATGTCAAGACCTTGCTGCAAAAGGAGTTGCAGCAGAAAAAAACCAACGACCTGCGCGCCAGCTTCGATAAACAACTGCACCAGGGCGCCAAGGTTGAGGTGCTGTAGGGACGAGGTATATGCTGTGCGCCGTGGGATTCGAGACGCGTTTTGCGGGATAGCCGGGCTGCTGCTTCTGGCGCTGCCGGCGGCTGGCCAGATCCAAGTTGGCGACCTGAGCACCAACCTGAGCGGAGTGGTTTCCGCCGGCTACAGCGCCGACTATGGCAATGAGATCGACTCATCGCATAGTTTGAGTGTGGGGGGCAATGCCACGGCCTCCGGGTACTACTACAGCCCCAATTTCGTCTCCTTCAATCTCTCCCCTTATTACGGGCAATCGCGAGCCAACTCCAACTTCCAATCCATTTCCGACAGCAGCGGGTTTAATTTTTCCAGTTCCATCTTCAGCGGCAGCCATTTTCCGGGATCGATCAGCTACGCCAAGGCGTATAACAGCGAAGGACAATTTGCGGTGCCGGGGCTGCCCAACTTCACCACCCACGGCAATAGCGACACCTTCGGGATTAACTGGAGCGAGTTCCTTCCCGACTGGCCCAGCCTTACGGCAAGCTTCCAGACGGGCAACAACCAGTACTCGGTGTATGGGGCCCCTGACAATGGCAGGTCGAACTTCCATTCCTTCAGCCTGAACTCAAGTTACTCGATTGCCGGTTTCAATCTGGGAGCTTCCTATCAAAAAGGAGCTTCCAACTCACTCATTCCGCAGGTTTTCCAGGGTGCGCAGACCGGAACAATCACCACCGACAACAGCGGTTACGGGGTGAATGCGTCGCATAGGTTACCGCTGCAAGGACAATTTAGCAGCAGCTTCTACCGGTCAAACATCGATACGAACTATCTTGGCTATGGCTACCAGGGGAACTTCGATACCGCGGTGGCCGCTGCGGCAATTCAGCCTACCGATAAGCTGCATGTGTCGGTGACGACCAGTTACACCGATAATCTGGCTGGAATCATCTTTCAATCCCTGCTCCAGTCGGGCGGTAGTCTGCTGCCGACCAACAACCTGGCATCGTCCCATGCCTGGGACCTGAACGGGACGACAAGTTATTCCCTGGCGTCGAACCTGCAACTCCAGGCCCAAGCCGATCGCCGCGTTCAGACTTACCTGGGAGAGACCTTCGGAGCAACTTCGTTCAGCGGGGGCGTCACCTACGCGCATGGCTTGCTGGGCGGCACACTGAACACGGGTCTGAGCTTGATCGATAGCATCGTGGACAACAGCAACCAAAACGCGCTTGGTTTTTCGACCAACGCCAACTATAACCGCCGAATCGGCGGGTGGTTCGTGGGCGGGTCCTTCAACTACGCGCAGAATGTCTCAACCCTGCTGATAACCTACACCACGTCGTACTACACCTACTCGGGGAATGTGCGACGCCGCTTCGGCAATTTCAATTGGAGCGGGGCGGCAAGCTTCGGCCACAGCGGCCTGACCAACCAACCCGGCACCAGCACCAGCAGCCAAGGCTACACGACCGGCTTCGGGTGGAAACAGTACGTCAATCTCAGCGCCAATTACGCCAAATCGAATGGCATCGGACTTATTACCGGGGCCGGGATCCAGCCGGTGAACCTGCCGCCGATTATACCGTCGCCCCTGATCACTCTTTATGGTGGAACCAGCTACGGATTCAGCCTCGGAAGTTCGCCGCTGCGCCGGCTAACCGTGTCGGCAAGTTACTCCAAATCATCGACCAACACGTTGAGTGCAGGCTTCGGGTCCTCGAACCAATTTGAGGGAAAGAACGTGCTGCTGCAGTATCAATTCCGTAAAATGTATCTGACGGGGGGATACGCAAACCTTTCGCAGGGCTTCAGCGCGTCGGGTCTTCCGCCGGCCAATATATCCTCGTTTTTCTTTGGGGTGACCAGGTGGTTCAATTTCTTCTAGGCGGAGGGCGCACGAGGACCTCACATTTCTTCTCCAACGTTGCCTGCGTTGTTCTTCTGCTGCTGACTCCGGTGTGGGCGTCCAAGCCCAAAGAGAAGCCCACCCAGCCTGCGCCTCCGGATATGCTGCTGGAAGGCGGCCGCAAGCTCAGCTATGAGCGCAGCTTCAGCTCGCAGCGCGAAGTGAAGCCAAAGCGCAGTTTCTGGAACAAAGTGGTTGACTTCGTGGCTGGCGAGCCGGAATTCCACAGTCTGGTCCGTCCCTACAGCATCGCCGTCGATTCCCGCGGGCGCATCATCGTGACCGACCCGGGAGCGATCGGGGTGCATATCTTCGATTTCCAGCAGCAGAAGTACAAGTTCCTGTCGCGCGCCGGCAAAGGGAAGGACCCGATGCTGGCGCCACAATGCGTCGCGGTGGATGCCCAAGACAACCTCTACGTGACCGATTCGGAGGCGGGCAAGGTGTTCGTCTTCAACGCCGACGGGAAGTATCAGCGGGCGATTGGGAGCCTAAAAGGCGGCGAAGGTTTCTTCAAACGCCCTACCGGGATCGCGGTGGATTCAGCGGCCCAGCGGATGTATGTCACCGACACGCTGCGCAACAAGATATTTGTTCTGGACATGCAGGGCAGCGTGCTGCAGACCATCGGGGAAAACGGCGAAGGGCCCGGCAAGTTCAATTTTCCGACGGAGCTGAGACTGGACGGCCCGAACCTGATCGTGGTAGATGCCATGAACTTCAGCGTGCAGGTGCTGGACCGCTCCGGGGCTTTTAAGTACGAGGTCGGGAGGATCGGCGACGCTCCCGGAACGATGTTCCGTCCCAAGGGGGTGGCGCTCGACTCCGAGGGCGATCTCTACGTGGTGGATGGACTGTGGGGCGTAGTGCAGGTGTTCAACCGTGACGGTGACCTGCTGTACTACTTCGGCAGCCGCGGCACCGGCGCGGGCCAATTTCAGTTGCCCGCAGGCTTATTTATCGACCACAACGACCGGATTTACGTGGTGGATTCCTTCAACCGGCGGGTCCAGGTTTTCCATTACTACGGTGTGGCCAAGCCGGGCAAGGGAGGGTCCCAGTGAAGCGCGGGTTATCCGTCTGCGCGCTGCTGCTGTTGGCTGCGGCTACCCTGCTGGCGCAGATCACGGGCGATGTAATCGGCATGCATGACCTGGGGCCGGGCAGCAAGTCGCCGATTACCGGGGCTCGGCCTGGTTCCTGCACCTATTGCCATGAGCCGCACAACGGGGCCGGGGGAAGAACGCCGCTCTGGAACCAGACCCAGACCAAGGCCACCTATTCGCTCTATACCAGCACGACCTACCACCAGACCGGGGCCCAACCCACCCTGGGCGCCGACAGCAACTTGTGTTTGAGTTGCCACGACGGGACTGTCGCGCCTGGCCAGACGATTGTCTACGGCCAGATCACGATGACTGGATCGATGTATCCCCGCGACATCTTCGGGACCAATCTCCAGAGTTCGCATCCCTTCAGCCTGGTGCTGCCCATCAAGGACACCATCGACCTGATCGCATCTCTGGTCGCGCAGGGCAAGACGGGCGATCCGTTGGGAAAAGTGAAGCTGATCGACGGGAACATTGAGTGCACCTCCTGCCATAACCCTCATGTGCAGGCCATCGATAAGCTGTCGCAGAACTTTCTGGTGCGCGACAGTTCGAATGCGCAGATGTGTCTGGCCTGCCACGATCCAACCCGGACGATGTCCGGCCAGATCAACCCGCTTGCGGGATGGGCCACCAGCGCGCACGCCCTGGCAACCAACAAAGTGGCCGGACAGGCGAACCTCGGCAGCTATGGCACGGTCGGGCAAAATGCGTGTATCTCCTGTCATGTGCCGCACAACGCGCAGGGGCCGATGCGCCTGTTGCGCGGGCCCAATGAGCAGGACTGCATTGCTTGCCACAACGGCAGCGCGAACCTTGATCCTGCGATCCCCAATGTCTATGCGGAGTTTGCCAAGGTGGGACATCCGTTTCCCGCGGGGAACAATGGGCACGACGCCGCCGAAGACGTTCTGTTGAACAACAACCGGCATGCCACGTGCGCGGACTGCCACAACGGGCATTCCTCCAACCAGGTGTCGATCTTCCCGCCGCCTCCGACCATTCGCGTATCGCAGAATGGGGTGGCCGGAATCAGCGCCACGGACGGCGTAACCATCGTTAATCCTGCGGTCAATCAGTACGAAAATTGTCTGCGTTGCCACGGCACAAGCTCGGGAAAAGTTGCCAATCCCGTGTTCGGCTATCTGCCGGTAAGGGCGGTTTCTGCGGGCGATCCTCTGAATGTCATCCCGCAGTTCGCTGCCACCGCCACCTCGAGCCATCCCGTGACCCACACCCGCAGCAGCTCCCTGCCGCAGCCCAGCTTGCTGGCTACGATGTTGGATTTGAGCGGCGGCACCACTCACGGGCGTTCCATGGGTAACCAGATTTTCTGCACCGATTGCCACAGCAGCGACGACAATCGTGAGTTTGGCGGTACTGGCGCCAGCGGACCTCATGGATCGACCAACAAGCACATCCTGGAACGAGACTATGAATTCAGCCAGGCGCCCGGACCCGGTCAGCTGATTACCAACCTGTACCCCAACCCTGACCTAGGCATCAAGGGCCCTTACGCCATGTGTGGCAAATGCCACGACCTGAACAACGTCGTCTCTAACGCAAGCTGGAACCAGCACGGCAATCACATCAATACCGGTTTCAGCTGCTCGGTTTGCCACACTGCCCACGGCATGGGGGCAAGAAGCGGGACCATCTCCGGCGAGCGGCTGGTGAACTTCGACGTCAACGTGGTCGCTGCCAATGGCGGCACGCCGGTCTTCTACACGCGCGCCACCAACACTTGCACGTTGGTGTGCCACAACGTGGCACATAACGCAGACGGCTCCATCACCCAAGCCACGCAGAAGAACAAGGGCGGCGCAGGCCCTCCTGTCAAACACTAGAGGACGCATTGACTTGCCGCAGGCGCAACTCCTAACATGGGTCGCGCACGAAGGGAGTTCTCCCCGGTGGTGGGCAAGACCATCTCGCACTATCGCATCGTCGAGAAAATCGGCGGCGGCGGAATGGGGGTCGTGTATAAGGCCGAGGACATCCGCCTGGGCCGTCTGGTCGCCCTCAAGTTCCTTCCGGAGCAGGTCGAACGCGACCCCGAGGCCCTGGAACGGTTTCGCCGCGAGGCGCGTGCCGCCTCGGCGCTGAACCATCCCAACATCTGCGTCCTCTATGACATTGGCGAAGAGGACGGTCGCGCATTCCTGGTAATGGAGTTTCTCGACGGAACGACACTCAAGCATCTGGTCGACAAAGGACCCATGGAGATGGAGCGGCTGCTGGACATCGCCATTGGGGTCGCCGATGGGTTGGATGCGGCCCATTCCAAGGGGATCGTTCATCGCGATATCAAGCCGGCCAACATCTTCGTGACGGAGAACGGCCACGCCAAGATCCTTGATTTTGGTTTGGCAAAAGTAACCGTTGTCAGTACCAGTTCTCCTGCCGATCAATCGGGGCTCACGGTCAGCGCGAGGCGAGAGGAGCATCTCACCAGCCCCGGCAGCACGTTGGGCACTCTCGCCTATATGTCTCCTGAGCAGGCGCGAGGAAAGCCGCTGGATAGCCGCACCGATCTTTTCTCATTTGGCGCAGTGCTGTATCAGATGGCGACGGGAGTAATGCCGTTTCGCGGCGACACCTCCGCTTTGTTGTTCGACGCCATCCTTCACAAAGCTCCAGTCGCGCCGGTTCGACTGAACCCCGACCTGCCTCCGAAACTGGAAGACATCATCAACCGCGCGCTGGAGAAAGACCGCACCCTGCGCTACCAGAATGCCTCGGACATGCGGGCCGAACTGCGTCGCCTTAAGCGTGACACGGACTCATCGCAACACTCGGTCGTTGTCGCCGCCGAGGATGAAACGCCGGCTGGGCTGGTTGCGGCTGCCAGCGGATCAGCCAAAGTCAAAAGCCAGGTTGGGTCGTCAAAAGAGAACGTCTCTCAGGCGACGATCACGCAAGGACCGCGCGCTTTTTTCTGGAAGATAGGCGCGCCCGTCGTGTTGTTAATCGCGGTAATCATTGCCGCTGGTTTGTACTGGCGCTCGCACCGCGCCCCCAAGCTGAACGACCAGGACACCCTGGTGCTGGCCGACTTCGACAATACGACCGGAGATCCCGTCTTCGATGACACCTTGAAACAGGCGATTTCGGTGCAACTGGGGCAGTCCCCGTTTCTGAACATCCTGTCCGATGCGAGAATTCGCGCCACCCTGAAGCTGATGGCAAAACCCCGTGGTACCAAGCTGACTCCGGAAGTAGCGCGTGATCTCTGTCAGCGCGCGGGCGCAAAGGCCTACATCGCAGGCGCTATTGCAAGTCTGGGAACGCAGTATGTAATCGGCCTCGACGCCGTCAATTGTAAGACCGGTGATCCGCTGGCACAGGAACAGGTAACGGCGGAAAACAAAGAACACGTCCTAAAAGCGTTGGGCGAGGCATCGACCAAGCTGCGGGAAAAACTCGGCGAGTCGCTGAGCACGGTGGAGAAATTCGACACTCCTTTGGATCAGGCCACGACTCCGTCCCTGGAAGCTCTGAAGGCCCTCTCCGAAGGAATAAAGACCCTGCAGGAGCAAGGCAGTGCAGCGGCGATTCCATTTTTTAACCGCGCCACCGAACTCGACCCCAACTTCGCCGCTGCATATACCGCCCTGGGGATCTCGTATTCAAACCTTCGAGAGCCCGGTTTGGCCAGTCAGAACCTGCAAAAAGCTTTTGACCTGCGGGACAAAGTGAGCGAGCGCGAGAGGTTTCGCATTTCGGGCACCTACTACCTGCTGGTTACGGGCGAACTGGAGAAAGCCATCCAGACGTATGAGATGTGGGCCAAGACGTATCCGCGCAACGGCGAACCTTACGGCAACTTAGGGGTTGATTACAGCTACTTAGGACAATACGAAAAGGCAGTTGCCGCAAGTCTTGAGGATCTTCGTCTTAATCCGGGCAGCGCAGCTGCCTTCACCAACCTCGTCGGACTGTATGCCAACGTGGACCGCCTCGACGACGCGAAGGTGAAGTATAAAGAAGCGGTAGAGCACAAGGTTGACAATCCGTTTCTGCACGGCAATCGTTATGGCGTCGCCTTTCTTGACAGCGACACCGCCGAGATGAAGCGGCAAGTCGCGGCCGCGAGCGGCAAACCGGGGGAGGACATCCTTCTTTCCTTCGAATCCGATACAGAAGCTTTCTACGGCCGCCTCAACGGTGCACGGGAATTATCGAGGCGAGCGGCCGAGTCGGCCCGGCGCAATGGCTCAATAGAAACCGCGGCGGCATGGCAGATGGACGCCGCATTACGCGAAGCCGAGTTTAACGACATTGCCCGGAGCCGGCAGGATATCACCTTGGCTCTCGCTGCCGCGCCCACCCGCGATGTGAACATTCTGGCGGCCCTGGCCTTGGCTCGTATCGGAGATGCCGACCGGGCGAAGCATATGGCGGACGATTTGGCTGAGCGCTTTCCCCTGAACACCGTCATCAATCACTATTGGCTGCCGGCCATTTACGCTTCCATCGAGATCAGGCGCGGCAATCCGGCCAAAGCCCTCGATATACTTCAGACCGCCGAGCCCTACGAACTCGGCACACCCCTTCCCCAGTTCGAGGTGGGCGGGTCGCTCTATCCGGTGTATATACGGGGCCTGGCCTATTTGTCGCTGCAGAAAGGTAAGGAAGCCGCCGCCGAATTCCGCAAGTTTCTAGATCAGCGTGGTGTAGCAGTAAATTGTCCGTTAGCGGCGTTGGCCCGGCTTCAGCTTGGTCGAGCCTACGCGCTGTCAGGAGACTCCATCAAGGCGCGTGGCAGCTACCAGGAGTTTTTCGCTCTCTGGAAAGATGCCGAGTCCGACATGCCTGTACTGAAAGCAGCCAAGGCCGAGTATCAACAAATACGTTGATACAGACTGGAACCTGCTCTAGCGTGGGCCGCTGCGCACAAACACCGCTGCGAGCCGGTCCTCGTACACCAGTTGGAATCGGGGGTCCGCTTCTAAGATGCCCACCAAGTTATTGCTCTTTTGCAGAATCACCACGCCCGCCTGGTTGAGGTAAGCATCGTTGATGTACGACGGCGCCCCATTGGCGGTGGTGAAGAACTGCTCATCCAACTCGTCCCCGTAAAGATCGGTGCGTCCGTCGATGGCAACGGGATAGTTCGGCATGTACCAGGTGAGAAAGCCGCCCCAGTCGAGCGTGTTGTAGAGCGGCCCCGGCGCCGGATTCTTGCGCAGGTAGTTCACGGCGTCGACCGGCAGAAACCCGCTGATCGCCCGGTCGAGGCCGCGCGGATTGAAATTCGTGCTGCCGGTGAACAGCAGCAATGACAATGCCACCACCACGGCTACACCAGCGTTCTCCAGCCAGGTTTCCTGCGCCTCGCTCGCGGTCTCGCCGGCAAGCGCATCGGCGATGCAGGCCGCTGCCGGAATGCAGATGAACCAGGCGTCGCGCATGGTGCGGAATGCTACAACACCGGCAATGGATAGCAGCGCCAGCTTGAAAAGATCAACCTTGCGTCGCCGCCCCACGGCAAAGAACGCGAAAGCCATCAGCAGGAGTTGCACATAGTGGCTGCCAGCCCGGAAGTTGATCGGCTGCAGCTCCCGGATCATGCGGTAGGGGACTTTCGCCTGGGCGTATTGCAAGATCACTTGGTACAGATGGTAAGAGTACGGTCCAACGCAGGTGGCGATGAGGCACGCGGCAAAAATGGCGGCCAACGTTGCGGTCGGAAGGTTAGGAGGCAGCAGCCATGCGGGCTCCGATCCAAGGCGGGCAGCCAGCCGCAGTGCGAGGTTCGTCGCCAGCAGCAATCCGACCACAAACAAGCCGTAAATGAACTGGATGTGCAGGTTGGCCCACAACAGAAAAATCAGCGGCAGCCAGTAGAGAGCTTGCACGCGCCCGGCGCGCTGCGCTTCCAACACCAGCGTCAGGGTCACCGAGAACAGCATCATGGAGAAGAAGACCGGCCGCGGCATCAGGTTAAACAGAAATGCCGAGCAGGCAACAACTGCCAGGACGCACGCCAGCCAGAATCGGCCGGAAAGGCGGCGCGCCATCCAATAAATGAAGTAGGTGACGCCGAGCGTCAGCAGCGTTCCGTACAGCCCAATGCCGAGCAGTCCGAACCAGGCATAGGCGCGCGACATCAGAACTTCGTATGCCCAACTGTAGGCCACCCAGGGCCGATCGGCCGCAGTCCACGAGAAGAGGCCGGTATGGGGAACGGCCAGGTGCTGCACAATCCAGTCGCCAACCTTGAGATGCCACCAAATGTCGAGATCGAGCACCGAGAACTTCAGATTGAAGGCGATCACTCCCACCGCGACCAGCAGGCCAGCCAGGGTGAGCAACTGCAGCCAGCGCAGACGGAAGAGCGGGCGCAGCTCGCCGACAAAACCTACATTCCCGCCTTTCGCGGTTCGCCCTTCGCTTTTCGCCAGCGGCTGTGGGCGCGATTCGTCGGCAAGAACACTCATATCTGCCCCAGATGCAGGTAGCCTTCCAAAGAGGAACTGGAATAAGTCTAAGCTGCACAGCGGTTTACACGCCTCGCCGACCTCGAAAGCCCAGCCATGCCGCGCCAAATCACACGCGCAGTGCGGACAAACGCGCTTCCTCAACCGATCTGCGGCTCCTGGCCGACTTTGCTCATTCCGCTAAGTTGCTGAATATGAATAGCTATCTGCGAATTTTCGGCCTGTCGTGTTTGGCAAGCCGTGTGCACTTCCCATAGGTCCCTGCAAGTGTGCGCCCTCGCACTCCCCTACCTGAGCAAAGGCGCTTGGGTGGAACCCTCCCGGATTGTCACGAAGGAGTAGTGAAGATGGAAGCGGAATCGAAGCAAAGCGGCACCACAACCACCAACTGGACGGCAACCCAAACCTACGCCATGGCGGCCGTCTGCCTGCTGATCGGCGTGTTGGTGGGATACTTGGTGCGCGGCTCTGCCAACCCGACGGGCCAGGCGAGCCCGGCTTCCACCGAAATGCAGCAGGCTGCGACCGCGCCGCCATCCAGCGTGGGACAACAGAAGATGCCAACCCTGGATGACATGAAGCGCATGGCCGGCAAACAAGCGGAGCCGCTGCTGGCCAAGCTGAAGACCGATCCCAAGAACGTCGATCTGCTCAACCAGACCGCGCTCACCTACAAAGCGGCCCACCAATTCAAAGACGCCATCGCGTACTTCCAGAAAGCCCTCGATGTCGATCCGAAGAACGTGCCGATCCGCACCGACATGGCTTCGTGCATGTACTACACCGGCGACGTGGATGGCGCTCTCGCAGAACTAGACAAGTCGCTGACCTACGATCCGAAGCATCCGGGAACACTGATGAACATCGGAATCATCAAGTGGCAAGGCAAGAACGATGTCGCAGGGGCGGTCGCTGCGTGGCAAACGCTGCTCAAGCTCAATCCGAACTTCCCGCAGAAGGCGGTGATCGAGCACATGATCACCGAGGCCCAGCAGCAACGAAACAGCGCGCAGTCTTCCAACCCGCCGAAGGGATAAGTTGACAGTTTTCGGGCAGGTCAAGCCATGACAAACGCCACCCTGGATGCAGTAGCAGCAAGTTCCGAAGTGGAAGCCGCGTCACGCCCGAAATACGGGACCTGGCTTGCTGCGGCCTATGGCGTGGCCCTGTTACTTTGCCTTTCCGTTTGGTTTCTTGCAGTACGGGCGCCGTTGTGGACGGATGAAACTCTGTCCTATTGGCAGATCGCCGGTGGTTTCAAGCAGATTTGGTCGCGATCGGTACAGGGCAATTCGTTCGCTGCCTACGCCTACATTCTGTGGCTCACGAAGACGCTTTTCGGCAGCCGTGAGATCGTCCTCAGGATTCCTTCCATCCTGGCCATGCTCGCCGCTGTCTATGTGTTCTACCGGTGCGCCAGGGAGCTGTTCGACTGGGATGTATCGCTCATCGCAGCCATGTTGTTCATCCTGGACAGAGGAATCGCCTTTGCCGCGATCGACGTGCGTCCTTATCCGTTCGCGTTGCTGGTGACCAACCTTACGATTTTTCTCTTCCTGCGCTGGATGAAAACCAATCGGACGGCGTACGCTGCGCTGTTTGGCATCGCGTCGGCGGGAATCTTCTACTTCCACTATTTGTTCGCCGGCATTCTGGCAGCGCTGGCAGTTTATTACCTGTTGACTCGGCGTTCTTCGCTTCGGGCCGATCTGCGGCAGATTGGTGTCGCGCTCGGCTGCTTTGCCATCTTCCTGCTTCCGGTGTTGCCGCGGCTCAAATACATCTACCAGACGCGGACTACGCATTCCTTCGCCCCGGCGCCGCAATGGGCATCATTTTTTCAGGTACTGAATCCCGGCAAGGGGCAGTTGTTGGTATTGGCCGGCGTCATTCTCCTGGCGGTGGTGGCACGCCGGTTGATCCTTCCTAGGCGCGAAGCGTTAGACAAGCTTCTGCTGTGCGGCAGCCTGGCTCTGGTCCCTACTTTGTGTCTGTATGCGATCAGCGTGAGCACCTCGGTGCATATCTTCATCCCACGCTATCTGCTGGTGGCCGTGCCTGGCATTGCCTTGTGCTGGGGAGGGCTCTGCAGCCTCGTCGATTCGCGCGCTCTTCGCGCTTTCTTCTGCTTCGCCTTTGTGGCGTTGTGCGTGTCGCAGGCCTATTCCTCGCCACTCTCACGCAGGCACGAAGAGTCGTGGAAGGAAGCGCTTGCGTTTGCCGATGCCAACGCGGCCGCAGACCACGCGCCTCTGCTGATGTGCAGTCCTCTGGTGGAAGCCGATTTTCAGCCCATGCCGGCGGTCGCCAGCGAGAGCGTGCTGTATTCGCCCTTGAGCTACTACAAAGTGAGCGCGCCCGTGGTTCCACTTCCGCGTACCTTGAATCCGGAAGCCGAGCGCCTAGCCAAACAATTCCTGCTGAAGGCGGCCCAGGAGCACACTCGTTTCCTGGTGCTGGCGCCCTGGCCATCTTTGCGAATCGTTGATCTTCTGGCCTATGACTCGCAAAGCACGCACACCTATCGCGTACTGGGAGAGTTCGACGAGATCTTCGTCGTGGAGTTCGTTCCTTATTCCGATGCCCGCTGAAGTTCAACTGCTATAGAGGCCGCTGAAAAGTCAGAGAACAACTCGCGGAATGTACTTCTTGGTGGGAGCTCCGCATTTATGCGGGGGAAGGAGCGCTTCAGCGCTCCGGGAAAAAAGTTGGGCTTTGATCACGCGCTTTAGCGCCGGCGATCAAGAAAGCCGGGGCTAAAGCCCATTTTGAAATCGCGCGCTCTTCCGCTGGACTAAAGTCCAGCTTCCCCCCGGCTGAAGCACGGGGCTCTCACTTGGCCTGAAGCAGTGACTTGATCTCCTGTTCCACGACGGGCATTTGCGCCTCGCCGACATACTTGGCCGCAACCTGGCCGTCGCGGCCGATCAGGAAGGTGACCGGCAGTCCTAGGACACCGCCGTAGGCCTGCGCCAGCTTTTCAGTTCCCAACGCGACGGGATAGTTCATCTTGAATTGCTGGTAGAACTCGCGAACGGGTTTGGGGCCGTCGTCCATGGAAATGCCGATCACTTGCAGGCCCTGTTCGCGATACTCGTTCTGCAACTCGACAAAGTGCGGGATTTCACCTCGGCAGGGCGTACACCAGGTCGCCCAGAAGTCCAGCAGCACGACCTTGCCTCGATAGTTCGCAAGCTGCAGCGGCTGCCCATGCAAATCCTGCAGCGAGAAATCGGGCGCGGCGGAATGAACTACGGATGACCGGACACCAAGTTTAGAGTGTACGGAACTCCGCCGGCCCACTTCGTAGATACCGATCGCGAGTATGATCGCGACCACGATCAGGACGGCTTTTCTCATCGACGGGCCCTATTGACCTTTGATGGTGGGGTAGCCCTTGTACACCCAGTCGGTCCCGAGGTTGTCGGGGATGTAGAGTACCTTCACATGGGTGAAGCCCGCTTTGTGCAACTCGTTGTAGGCAGGCCGCACGTTGGGACAGTGGCCCCAGGGGCAACACCCGCAATAAAGAACAATGAACGTTTTGCGGGGCAGTGGTTTCACCCGTCGTCGCAGAGATTCGATGCCCTGCGAGTCCGAACCGGCCCCGATGTACTCAGCGCCGGGGATGTGCGCCTGCATATAAAGAAGATGAGGACCAACGTTGAGGACCAGCGGCTTTTCGCCTTTGGGCGACTGCAGAATTTTGACCAGGTCCTCGGGAGTGATCAGTTGGGCGCTGCCGGGCGTTAACTCAGATGCAGACTGGGCCTGCATTTGCGGCGTTGGCGCAGCACCAGGGCCAGCCCATCCATTCGCCAGTGCGCGAGGGGCAGGCACGAACATCGCAGCGAATATCGCCAGCACAACAACAACGAAGCCAAATCTTACTAAGGATTTCATCGGAGTGCCTTTCCATAAGTCAACCATTGCGGAGATTTTCCGCAACAGAGGAGCATAAACCATCAGAGCACGACCTGTGGTCATGCCGAACGAAGACCAGGCAAGCTCGGAGCTGTATGGACCGGTGTTAGTAATGTTCCATACGGGATGGACGATTCCTATCTGGAATTGTCATTACGAGCGAAGCGAGGAATCTGCTTTTGTTAGCGCTGGAATGAACTCCGAGGAAACAGCAGATCCCTCGCGGGCCAAAGCCCGCTCGTGATGACAAAATTAAAGGGCTTAGCGGCACGTCTGAAGCCGTGCCCTGATACAAAACGATTCAAGACTTGTTGATGAGTTCTATCGCGTACTGCGCATCACCGCCCAGTAAGCCGATAAGGTTTCGCCGAGGGGGGCTTGGCGGGCGCCCAACAAGGCCGCTAGCGAACGCAACAACATTCCCGCAACAATTCCGGCGCGCAAGATCGCTGCCTGACCGCCGGAAAAATGTTTGCGCGCGTAGCGCAGCATGTTTCCGTACCAGAACAATTGCTGATCACGGAACGGCAACCGGCCTACACTGTGCCCGCCGCCGTGGCGGAAACGTGCTGGGGGGCAGTACACGATCTTCCCGCCGTGTTCCAGCAGCCGCTGGCAGAGATCGACATCCTCGAACCACACGGGAAAGAACCGCTCGTCGAAACCGCCCACCGACTCCCATGCCGCTCGCGTGATGGCGAGACACGCGCCGGCCGGTTGCTCTACCTCCTGTTGCTGTGAATAGTCGGCGTCGAGACAGCGATAACTTCGACTCACCGGATTGCGCGGCCACAGCCGGTTCACCAGCATCGCCTCATGGAGCAAGCTGATGAGAGTGGGCAGCCGTCGAAAGGCGAAACCGCGCGCCGGTTGTCCGTCGTCGTCCAGCAGCGCACCCCCAACTGCGATTGCGCCGGTGGTTTCGAGGCACTTCAGCAGCGCTTTGACGGCCCCTGGCTCGGCGGTGGCGTCGGGATTGAGCACCAGCAGGACATCTCCCGCGCTCTCGCGTGCTCCCTGGTTCACGGCCGCGGCAAAGCCAAGATTTTCCGGATTTGCCACCAGATGCACCGGATGCCAGGCGACAAATTCTTCCACGCGCTGCACGGTCCCATCGCGCGAGGCATTGTCCACGATTACGATCTCGCAATCCTCATTCCCCAGCGCCTCCAAGCAGGGCCCAATGCTGGCGGCGGAGTTGTAGGTGACGATAATGGCGGAGCAGCGCAACATAGAGGAGGAAGCACGCATTATAATCGTCGCTTCGTTTATTCTTCGAAAGGGCGCGCATGGCCCACGCAGCGACCGCGCCCGGAGAGAACTTGGAAATCATCGCAACCCGGCTACCCGGCGTGCTCGTGGTGAAGCCGCGAGTCCACCAGGACCCGCGTGGCTTCTTCATGGAAACCTATCGCCAGAACGTGCTGGCGGCCGCCGGCATCCATGAGCAGTTCGTGCAGGACAATCACTCGCGCTCCTCGCGCGGGGTGTTGCGCGGGTTGCACTACCAGCTCCGGAATCCGCAGGCCAAGCTTTGTCGCGTGGTGCAGGGCGAGGTGCTCGACATCGCGGTGGATGTTCGCGTCGGGTCGCCGCACTTTGGGCAATGGGCCAGCGTATTGCTCTCCGCAGAAAACCACTTACAGCTCTATATTCCGAAGGGATTCGCGCACGGCTTTGTGGCGCAGTCCGAAACCGCCGACTTCCTCTACAAATGCAGTGACTACTACGATGCCAGCGACGACCGGGGAGTGCTGTGGAACGATCCGGAAATCGGCATCGATTGGCAAACGCCGTCGCCCATCCTGTCGGAAAAGGACAGGCGCTACCTTCCGCTTTCGCAGATTGCGCGCGACCAGTTGCCGCGCTTCCAGCCATGAGCCTGCGACTCCTCATTACCGGCGCGACCGGGCAGATAGGCTGGCACTTGCAGCGCACTCTGGCGCCGCTGGGCGACGTGACAGCCCTCACCCGCGATCAGTTAGATCTGTCCGATCTCGACGCTGTGACTCGGACAGTGCGCGAGTTCGAGCCTGATGTGCTGGTAAACGCCGCCGCCTATACGGCGGTGGACAAAGCTGAAAGCGAGCCGGAACTGGCGCGAACCATCAACGCCCTGGCCCCCGCGCGCATGGCCGAGGAGTTGGCGCGCAACCGCTGCCTGCTCATCCACTACTCCAGCGATTATGTTTTCGATGGTAACAAGCCCACGGCCCAGGCCTATCAAGAGAACGATGCGACTGGGCCGATCAACGTCTATGGCCAGACCAAACTGGAAGGCGAGCAGTTGATCGCTGGCGCGGGGTGCCCGTACATCATCCTGCGAACCACCTGGGTGTACGACACGCGTGGCAAGAATTTTCTGCGCACGGTTTTGCGTCTGGCCCGCGAAAAGGAAGAGCTGCGCATGGTGGGCGACCAGTACGGCGCGCCGACCTGGGCGCGAACCATCGCTGAGGCAACCGCGATCATTCTGGCCAGGTCCCTGGAGCGCAACAGCGAAACCGGCGCCTGGCAGAGCGGGCTTTTTCATCTCACGGCTGCGCAGCAAACCTCATGGGTGGGATTTGCGCGGGCCATCCTTGAGGACTACGAAGCGCTGGTCGATTGGCCGGCCGACACCGGCGAATTTGGCGGGCCCTTGAAGGCCAGGCGCGTTGTCCCCATCACCAGCGAACAATTTCAGGCGGCGGCGCGCCGGCCGCGAAATTCTGTGCTCTCCAACGCCAAAGTGCAGGCCACCTTTGGCGTTACGCTGCCGGACTGGCGGAGCCAGCTGCGGCTTGCCATGCAGGACGCGATTCGCTGATAATCTTGCTTATTCGGTTGCTGAACAGTTCATCTTATCGCGCTTCGGCAGCGCACGCTTCCGCAGGGTCTGGCAGAGGAGGACCGGCGAAGCCAGTCGTAAGGACCCGCACTGTTCACGGCAAAAGAATGGAGAGCTGATGAAGGGAATAGTCCTGGCGGGCGGCATCGGTACGCGCCTGTATCCGCTGACCCGCGTCACCAACAAGCACCTGCTGCCCGTGTATGACAAACCCATGATCTTCTATCCCCTGCAGACGCTGGTGGACGCAGGCATTCGCGACATTTTAATCGTGACCGGCGGGCAGAACGCCGGCGATTTTCTCCGCTTGCTGCAAAACGGCAAGGAATTCGGTCTGCAGCAACTCAGCTTTGCCTACCAGGAGGGAGAAGCTGGAATCGCCGATGCGCTTCGGCTGGCTGAGCCCTGGGCCAAGGGCGACAAAATCTGCGTGGTATTGGGCGATAACATCATTGAGGGCGACATTCGCGAGGCAGCCCAGGCCTTCGAGCGGCTGGAAAAGGGCGCCATGGTGATGCTGAAGGAAGTGACCGACCCCGAGCGCTTCGGCGTGCCGGTGTTTGACCAAGGGCGCGTCGTTCGTATTGAGGAGAAGCCCAAGAAGCCGCTCTCGTCGTATGCGGTTGTCGGCATTTATTTTTACGACGGCACCGTCTTCGACCGCATACGCACGCTAAAGCCGTCGGGCCGCGGCGAGTATGAAATCACCGACATCAACAACAGCTACATTGCGGAGGGCACGCTGCACCACACGCTTCTGGAAGGCTGGTGGACCGACGCCGGCACCTTCGAATCGCTGTGGCACGCCAGCAACATGGTACGCGACAAGGTGCTGCGCAACGCGCAAGAGCCGGCGGCGGTGCGCAGCTTATGAAGCTGCTGGTCACTGGCGGCGCCGGATTCATTGGCTCCAACTTCGTCCATCACACCCTGGCCACACATCCGCAATGGAAGCTGGTGGTCCTCGACAAGCTGACCTATGCCGGCAACTTGAAGAACCTGGAACCGGCGCTGCAGCAGGGCAGGTGCGAGTTTGTGCAGCTCGACATCTGCGATCGCGCGGTGCTGGATGCGGTGCGGGGATGCGACGCCGTCATCCACTTTGCCGCCGAGAGCCATGTGGACCGCAGCATCGAAGACGCGGCGGCGTTCGTCCGCACCAATGTGGATGGCACGCACAACCTCATCCAGGCCTGCCGGGAAGCGGGCGTGCCGCGCTTCTTGCACGTCAGTACCGACGAAGTGTATGGCAGCCTCGGCGAGGAAGGCGAGTTCACGGAAGAATCTCCGCTGCAGCCGAACAGCCCGTACGCGGCCACCAAAGCGGCTTCCGATCTGCTGGTGCTGGCCTATGTGCGCACCCACAAGTTTGCGGCGGTGGTAACCCGCTGTTCCAACAACTATGGGCCGTACCAGTTTCCCGAGAAGTTCATCCCGCTGATGATCGCGCAGGCGATGGCGGGCGAACCGCTGCCGGTGTATGGCAAAGGCAGCAACGTGCGCGACTGGATCCATGTCAGCGATCACTGCACCGCCCTGGACGCAGTGTTGCAGCGCGGGCGCGAAGGCGAGGTTTACAACATCGGTGGACGATGTGAGAAGCGCAACCTCGAGGTGGCCAAGCTGATTCTGGCTACCCTGGGCCGCTCCGAATCGCTCATTCAGTTCGTGAGCGATCGTAAAGGACACGACCTGCGCTACGCCATCAACTGCGAAAAGCTGGAACGAGAGCTGGGCTGGCGGCCCGCAATTGCTTTCGATCAGGGACTGGAGCGGACCATCGCGTGGTATCGCGAAAATGTGCCGTGGCTCGATGACGTGCGCACCGGCCAGTACCGCGACTACTTCCAGAAACATTACGTGCAGCGGGAGAAGACCTTCGCGCCGTAGCGGAAGGTTTCGCTTGCCGGTCGCCACAGGCCCCAGCCAATACCTAAAGCCTAAGCGCAGAGTGTTACAACAACGGCGGCCACTGGGGCCGCCGTGGATATTTCCGCGACCGCTCAGACCGCTACGGTTCGAGCACGTGGGTGGCTTTGTCACCGGAGAACGTCATTTGCACCAACACCCGCTGGTTCTTCGCGTTCTCTGTAAAACGCTGCTCGGACTGCGTCGCTTTGGAAGCGAGCGGGGTCAGCGTGCAGGTTGCTTTGGCCTCGGCAGTTCCGCCTTTCTGCTTGAAGATCATGATGTGAGTCTGGCCTTGCATTTGATGCGTCACGTTGTAGGTGCCCGCCGGCAGCAGGCTTCCGCCAACAACGGTCGGCTGCGTAAAGGTAAGAGTTTGTTTTGTAGCAATGCCCATGGGATTGTCTTTTGCCGCCATACTGCCCAGCAGCGCCAAGACCAGTCCGATAAGGACAACGAACATTATTTTCCGGGTATGCATATGCCTCCAATGAAGCCCATAAGTGGTGGGCGGTAATAGTCCAACTTCAGTCTAGATAAAGTCGCCAAAAGGTGCTGTGCCGCCAATCACAGTGCGCTGTGAGTTGCCATTTGCGTGCGCAGAACTCTAACGAACATTCGCTCATACGGGAGCCGGCAATAGGCAGACGCCGTTTGTTATCCTGTCTGGCGGAGATCAGCCGCACCAATCGAGGGGCCGATGCGGGGACTTAAGGGCAAGCGTGTGGTTATCACCGGAGGCGCCAGCGGCATCGGCGCGGCCACGGCGGCGCGGTTCCTGGAGGAGGGCTCGGCGGTCGCGGTCCTCGACTGCGATCCTGCCGCGTGTGAAAAGGTCCGCGCGCAACAGCCTGGCATCGCGGGAACATTTCTTGCCGATGTTACCGATCATGGGCAAGTGCAGCGCGCCTTTGCGGCCATAGTGCGCGATTTGGGCGGACTGGACGTCGTCATCAACAACGCCGGTATCAGTATTCGTCATAAGTTTCTCGATATCACGCCCGACGAATGGGGCCGGGTGCTCGCCGTGAACCTGACGGGCGTTTTCCATGTCGCGCAAACCGCCGCTCGCTACATGATGGAGCACGACGGCGGCGTCATCCTGAATACCGCGTCCACCAACGGCATCGTGGGTTATCCCTACTACGCCGATTACAACGCCAGCAAGGCCGGAGTGATTGAGCTGACGCGCTCCATGGCGCTGGAACTGGCGCCCAGGGTGCGCGTGAACGCGGTCGCGCCCGGATATGTGCTGACGCCGATGCAGCGCGCCGAGTACTCCGATGAAATGCTGGAGGCAGTGAACCGGAAGGTCCCACTTCAGCGCCACGCCCAGCCCGAAGAGGTCGCCGCGCTCTTCGCCTTCCTGGCCTCCGCGGACGCCGCTTACCTCAGTGGACAGGTCTATGTGATCGACGGCGCCGAGACCGCGGGCGGGTTGGCCAGCCGATGACCGTGACCAACCTAATCGGCGGCCCGCTTCTGCTCGCCACCAAGAATAAAATGGTCGATCGCGTAGGCAAAACCGTCTTCCCTATTGCTCTTGGTAACGTACGTGGCCTGGGCCTTGACTTCGCCGGTCGCATTGCCCATGGCGATGCTTACGCCGCTTTGGCGAAACATTAGCACATCGGTTGGCATATCGCCAAGGGTGGCAATCTGCTCCGTGGGAATGTTCAACATGCTCGATAGCATGAGAATGACCATGCCTTTGTTAGCATCGGCATGGGTCACGTCGAGATAGTAGTCGGACGAACACGTGGCCGAAATGGCAGCGCCCGTCAAATGATCGAGTTCGAACTGCGCGCGCTTTACCGCGCCGTAATCGTCGCTGACGCCGACCAGCTTCAAGGCGTGGAATTGTGACATGTCGTAGCGGAGCAGGGGCGCGGCTTTGCCCTGCATCAGCTTTTCCTGGTGCTCCACGTGCGGACCGGACGGATTGCTGACGTACCAATCCGTCTCGGTATAGACCCACAGGTCGAGCCCGCTTTTGCGGATGTGGCCGGCCACGCTCTGTGCGTCGGTCGAAGTCATCGGCAATTGGTGCAGGACGTTGAGGTCAGGACCAATCAGCAGCGCCCCATTGAAACAAGCCGAGGGCTCGGCGACGTGGAGGTCGCCCAGCAATTGCTGAGTGAGGCGTGGTGGCCGTGCACTGGCAATCGTGAATCGAATTCCCGCCTGCTTGAGGCGCTCGACCGCGGCGGGCGCACCGGTACTGAGGTTCTTTTCTGGATCGAGGAGCGTGCCGTCAACATCCGACACCACCAATGCCACGCCCGGCCGGGCGTTCGCGCCAGCCATTAAGGTTCCTCGGGGCCATTCCGCGTCAATCGGCGCCAGCGATGACGATCGTACTGGATGAGCCCATCGGCAGCGTCCGGACCTTCACTGCCAGCGGCGTAGTTGGGGAATTGCGGCGGCGGCAGCTCGGCCCAGGCCTCCTCGATCGGCGTGATGATGCGCCACTCGGCCTCCACTTCATCGCGGCGGGTGAACAGCGTGGCGTCACCGCGCATGGCATCGAGCAAGAGCGTTTCATAGGCAGTAGGCGTTTCACCGCCGAAAGCATCGCGATACGAAAAATCCATGTTCACGCGGATGGCGCGCATCTGCGGCCCCGGCTGCTTGGCCCCAAAACTCACCGCGATGCCTTCGTTCGGCTGGATGCGCATGGTGATGACATTGTGGTGGACGTCCTTGGGACTGCGAGAGAACAGCGCCTGCGGGGTACGCTTGAAGTGGACCGCAATCTCGGTCAACTGATTGGCCAGCCGCTTGCCGGCGCGCACATAGAAGGGAACTCCCGCCCAGCGCCAGTTGTTGATGTGGAACTCGACCGCAACATAGGTTTCGGTGCGCGAATTCGGGTCCACGCCTTTTTCCTGGCGATAGCCCGGCACGGCCTTGCCGTCGATCTGCCCCGGCCCGTACTGTCCGCGAATCGTGTGACGGGCCACCTCGTCCTTCGACAGGGGAGCGATGGCGCGCAACACCTCCACCTTGTGTCCGCGAACCGCGTCGGCGTCGAAGGCGACGGGCGGCTCCATCGCAGTCAACGTCAGCAACTGGAGCAGATGGTTCGCCACCATATCGCGCAGCGCACCGGTCTCTTCATAAAATGCGGCGCGACTCTCCACTCCCAGGGTTTCGGCAGCCGTGATCTCGATGTACTCGATGTAATTCCGGTTCCACACTGGCTCGAACATCGAGTTACCGAAGCGGAACATCATGATGTTCTGCACCGTCTCTTTGCCGAGGTAGTGATCGATGCGGTAAACCGATGGCTCATCGAAGACGCGCGAGACAATTTCGTTGAGATCGTGCGCGCTTTGCAGATCGCGTCCAAAGGGTTTTTCCAGAATGATTCGCGTCCAGCCCTGGCTATTGCGCGCCAGCCCTGCGGCGCCGAGACCTTCGACAATCGGCGGCGCCAGCGAGGCGGAAGTCGAGATGTAGAACAGCACGTTCTGGCTTGCGCCGTTCTTCTGCAACTCTTCCAACTTGGCCTTCAGGTGAGGATAGAACTCTGGCTGGCTGGCGTCGCCGACCAGGAAGTGCAGGCGCTTGGCGAAATCGTTCCAGCCCTCGGCGGTGAAGTTGCGCGCGTCTTTCGAGTTGGCGGCGCCTTCGCGAAGCCGCTCGCGAAACTCCTCATCGGTCAGCTTGGTGCGGCCGATGCCGAGCACGTCGAAGTTGCGGCTTGTACAACCGACGCAGGCCAGGTCGTAGAGCGCAGGGACCAGCTTGCGATGCGTGAGGTCGCCGGTTGCGCCGAAGATGACCAGCAAGCATGAGTCACCTTGGGGCAGTGATGCTTGCGCAACTTTGTGCGGCTTCGGTTGGACAAGCGTGTCCGTACTCATCGCGCTCCCCTCGACTTCGAGCTGGGACTCAGGCTCGGCATGAAGCGCTCCTTAGCGGCGAACAACGGCTTCCGTGGCGGTGGTCTGCGACACCGCTTCCTTGATCAGAGCCAACAAGCGGCGAAGGCCCTTCTCCACGTCGCGTCCCAGGTCAACCCGAATGGCCCGGCGGCCACGGGCCGCCAGCGACTCGAAATCGCCCAGCGCCTGGGCCTGCTTGAGCACGCCGAAGGTAAACTTCTCGCCGGGGATCTCGATGTCATTGATGTCCTCGGAGGTGAGCTGGAGAAACACGCCGGTATCGGGGCCGCCCTTATGTAATTGCCCGGTGGAATGAAGGAAGCGAGGCCCGTAGCCGCTGGTGGTCGCCACTTTCTTTTCATCGCGCACGGCGATACGGACCTGCTGCAGCAAGCCCTCGTAGTTGTGCAACTCTTCGATGTATTGGGTGACCGCGAAGTAGTCGCCCGGTTTGATGCGCGCGAGATGCGCGGTGAAGATCTCCCGAATGGACGAGCCACCGCGCCGCAGCAGATCTCGAGTGGCTTCGTTACCAAAGATGCGCATCGATTCCTCGGCGATGATCAGCTTTTGCTGCGCCAGTGAACCGTTCTGCACATACTCGCCGAGCAGACGCTTGGTGTTGTCCTTCGATTCCTGCACATTGGGTTGATCGAAGGCATCGATACCGAGCAGCGCTCCGGCAACCGCGGTGGCAAATTCCCACAGGAAGAATTCCTCGCCCAGGTCGAGAGGATCGTGCAGCGCATGGCGCAACACAGGATGACCAGCAGCCTCTAGCGCTGCCAGTTTGGCATCCATATCGCCGGTCTTGGACGACTGCGTGTGAATGAATGCGAACACGCGATCGTCGCCGTAATCGTCGGGCGAACCTAGCGGCTCGCCGGCAACCGGCACAATGCCCTTTCCTTCTTTGCCGGTGCTCTCGGCAATGAGCTGTTCGATCCACAGGCCCAGCGAGGCGAGAGGCGCAGGCGTGACGAAAGTCAGCTTGTTGCGTCCCGCTTTGGCAAGCGAGCCCAGTATCGCGCCCAGCCGAGCGCCCGGATTTTCGTTGACGCCGACCGGCCCCGCGCAGGCGTGCTCCGCCTGCCGGGCGCGTTCGAGCAAGCTCTTTACGTCTCCGCCCATTACGGCGAAAGGGACCATGCCGAAATAGGACAGCGCCGAGTAGCGCCCGCCAATGTCGGGCATGTTGAGGAAGACACGGCGGAAGCGATGGTGCGCGGCGTCCTTGGCGAGCTGTGTTCCCGGATCGGTGACCGCAACGAAGTTCTCACCCGCCATGTCGCCCTTGACCCGCTTGACCCGATCGTGAAAATAGCGTTGAAACATCTGCGGTTCGGTGGTGTCGCCCGATTTCGACGACACGATGAAGAGCGTTTTGCCGATATTGATCTTCTGCTCCAGGTGGCGTATGGCCGTGGGCACGGTGGAGTCGAGGACGTAGAGCTGCGGGTAACCGTCTTTCTTGCTGAAGGTGCGGGCAAGCACCTCGGGACACAGACTCGATCCGCCCATGCCCAGCACCACGGCATGTTCGAATTCGGCCTTGCGAATTTCCTCCGCGAACGCGACTAGTTCGGCAACATGCGGCTGCATAGTCTCTGCAACTTTCAGCCAGCCCAGCGCGTTGCGGATGATCTTCTCGTGCTCAGGATCGTCCTTCCACACCGTGGGGTCTTTCTTCCACAGGCGGGAGACAACCTTCTTCTTGTCGAGGTCCTTGAGAGTGCTTTCGAAATCGCCCTGGTACTGGCCGAGCGCTGCGCCGTGACGCGCGATAATGGAGCGCATCACCTCGACACGACGAGCTTCGATCACCTCGAATAACTCGTCGAACGACTCCGAAAAAGAGGCCACGCCCTCTGCGGTCAGCTTGGTAGTGACCTCCGTCATGTCGATTCCGACCGCCTTCAATTCGTCGAACACGTGGCGGGCCTCCTCTAGTCCAGCCTCCAGTGTAGGCTTTGCGATACCGTGATCGCGGAAGGCGTCCAACGTCGCGGGGGGAACGGTGTTGACGGTGTCGGCGCCGATCAAGGTATCGAGATACATGGTGTCGGGATACGCCGGATTCTTGGTGCTGGTGGATGCCCAAAGTGGACGCTGTACTCGGGCGCCTTTTTCCTTCAGCTTGGCAAACCGGTCGCTGCCACTGCCAAAGATGCGCTTGAACGATTCATAGGCCAGCTTGGCGTTGGCGATCGCAGCCTTGCCCATGAGGGCGTTGATGCGCTCCTTCTGCTGATCGTCGGTGGCTTTTGCGGCGAGCTGTCCGAGTTGCTTGTCCACCATGCTGTCGATGCGGCTGACGAAGAAGCTGGCCACCGAGGCTGTGCGGTCTACCGGCAGTCCGGCGGCGACGCGGCGCTCCAGTGCCTTGAGGTAGGCCTCAGCAACCTGCTCGTACACTTCGACCGCGAAGATGAGCGTGATGTTTATGTTCAGGCCGGAGAACAGCAGTTCCTCAACCGCCGGAAGACCGGCGGGTGTGCCCGGCACCTTGATCATCACGTTCGGACGATTCAGGTGGGCGAACAGCCGCTTGGCTTCTTCAATCGTTGCCTTGGTGTCGTTGGCCAGGAGCGGAGAAACTTCCAGACTAACGAATCCGTCGGCGCCGTCATTGGCGTCGTAAACACCACGCAGCACATCGGCGGCATTGCCAATGTCCTGGAGAACGAGTTCTTCATAGATATGGGAGACATTACTGCCGCCGCGCGCCAGTTTCTCCAGTTGCTCGGCGTAACCCTGGTTGCCGCTGATGGCCTTTTGGAAGATGGTAGGGTTCGATGTCACCCCGCGGAGACCATCTTCGTCGATAAGGCGCTTGAGCCCGCCGGTCGTCAAAAGAGACCGGCTGAGCTGATCGAGCCAAACACTTTGACCTAACTCATGAAGCTGCAGTAAGGGGTTGCTGCTCATTTTATTAGTCCTCGCAAACTTTGCTCTTCGAGCGCCGTGATTTTCGCCAGCCGCCGGCGGTGGCGCTCTTCTCCGCTGAATTTCGCTCCTAGAAACGTGCGCACCAAATCCAAAGCCAGCTCGGGTCCGATGACGCGCGAGCCCAGGCAGAGCACATTCATATTGTCATGTTCGACGCCCTGATGCGCCGAGTAACAATCGTGGCAAAGCGCGGCGCGAATGCCGGGAAGCTTGTTGGCCGCCACCGACGCCCCCACGCCGCTGCCGCAGATCAGCACCGCCCGCTCCGCCTTGCCTTCGAGCACGGCGCGACCGACGGCCTCCGCGTAGTCGGGATAGTCGTCGGGTTGGCTGGGGTCGTGGGTCCCGCAGTCCACCACCTCATGTCCCAGCCGTTTGAGTTCGGCAATGACAGTCTCGTTGAGGGGAACGCCGGCGTGGTCAGCGCCCACGGCTATCTTCATAGTTATCCTACGCTTGCAAGATTAACGTTTGATTTTTTTCATGACGTCCTGAGCTTTCGCCACCACGTCATCCACCGTGAAACCGAAGTGCTTCAACAGGTCCTTATAAGGAGCAGATGCGCCATAGTCGGTCCTGGCGACAACATATCCGTCATTTCCGACGTATTCCTTCCAGCCCAGGTCGATGCCTGCTTCCACGGCCACCCGAGCTCGCACCTCGGGCGGGAGCACTTGGCGCTTGTACTCGTCGGGCTGCTCATCGAACAGTCTCCAACACGGCATGGAAACCACGCGCGCCTTCACGCCGTTGGCAGTGAGCTTTTCATAAGCGCCCACGCAAAGCTGTACCTCCGAGCCGGTCCCAATCAGGATAATGTCGGGCGTGCCACCGAAATCCGCCATGATGTATGCGCCCTTGGCAAGGCCGGCCGCCGACGCATACTTGGTGCGGTCGAATGTGGGGACTGCCTGGCGGGTGAGCACCAGCGCCACCGGTCCCGTTTTTAGCGGCATGATGTAGCGCCAGGCTTCGGCGACCTCGTTGGCGTCCGCCGGCCGAACCAGCAGCAGCCGCGGAATGGCGCGCAAGGCCATGAGATGTTCGATCGGCTGGTGGGTTGGGCCATCCTCGCCGAGGCAGAAGGAATCGTGCGTGTAGATCCAAATGACCGGCTGGTCCATCATCGCTGCCAGACGAAGTACCGGCCGCATGTAATCGGAAAAGACAAAGAAGGTGGCTCCAAATGGACGCAGCTTTGATAGTGCCATGCCGTTGACGATGGAGCCCATGGCGTGCTCGCGAATGCCAAAGTGGAAGTTGCGGCCTCCATAGCTATTTTTCTCGAAGCTGGTAGTGCCGCTGAGCTTGGTCTTGGTCGAAGGATCCAGGTCAGCCGCGCCGCCCAGCAACCAGGGCACGTTCTTCGCGACGGCGTTCAGCACCTTGCTGCCCGACTCGCGCGTGGCCAGACCTTTGGCGTCAGCAGGGAAAGACGGAATGTCCTTGTCCCAGCCCTCGGGCAATTCTTGATTGAGCATCTGCTGGCAGGTCTTCGCCAGATCAGGGAACTCTTTCGCCCACGCGGTGTAGCGGCTGTCCCAGTCCTTCTCCCACTGGGCGCCGCGCTCGAGGGCCTGGCCCATATAGGCTTTCGCCTCGTCGGGAACCAGGAACTGTGCATCGGGCGGCCAGCCGTAAAACATTTTCGTGAGACGGACCTCTTCTGCGCCCAGAGGCTCGCCATGCGCTTCCTTGGTGTCCTGGCGATGGGGTGAGCCATACGCGATGTGGCTGTCAACGATGATCAGCGACGGGCGCTCGGTCTCTTTCAGCGCGGTCTGGATGGCGCGATCCACCTGCGGGAGATCGTTGACGTTGCTCACGTGTTGCACGTTCCAATGCCAGCCGAGGAAGCGCGTGCCTACGTCATCGCTGAAGGCGAGCGACGTATTGCCCTCGATGGTGATGTGGTTGTTGTCGTAAAACCAGATGAGGTTCGAGAGCCCAAGATGCCCGGCGATGGAAGCGGCTTCGTTGCTTACGCCTTCCATCAGATCGCCGTCGCCGCAAAAAGCGTAAACACGGTAGTCGAAAACGTCGTGGCCGTCCTTATTGAACTGCGAGGCCAGCCAGCGCTGGGCAATTGCCATGCCGACGGAATTCCCGACACCCTGGCCTAGCGGGCCTGTCGTGGCTTCCGCTCCCGGAACCACTCCGTACTCAGGATGTCCCGGGGTCTTGGATCCCCATTGCCGGAACTGCTTGATGTCGTCGAGCGAAAGATCGTAGCCCGTCAGGTACAACATGGAGTAAAGCAGCATGCAGGCGTGCCCATTGGAGAGAATGAAGCGGTCGCGGCCAGGCCATTGCGGATTGCGTGGATTGTGGCGCAGATAGCGGTCCCATAGCGTGAACGCCAGGGGCGCCAGCGCCATGGGAGTTCCCGGATGTCCGCTATTGGCTTTCTGCACCGCATCCATGGAGAGCGTACGAATGGTGTTGATGCAGAGGCAGTTGAGCCGACGCTGCTCCAGGGTTTCGCCGTCGAACCCGTCTTTGGGGCCGACTGCGATGCTGGCTGCCATCCCCTTCGCGGTCGCCTGCTCTTTTCCTGGTGCGGTCACTTCCACTTGGCTACTCACCCGTTGCCGCCTTTCCGGTGTCCCTAACAGTTTGTGCTGCTGGTTGAACGTTGACCTGATAATCGGTCCCTTGCCACTCGCTCTCCTGCCGCCAGAAAAAAGTAAACTTCAACGGCGTCGTTTGCGAGGGCGCAACCCCGATGTCCGCGTACTCCACTCCCACCGCAGTCGGCGTGGACGCTGTTTCCTGCACCGTCTTCCACTCGTCGTCACTCCAATGCAGCATAAATGGAGAAGAGGCCTGCACCCGCAGCAAACCTCCGGCGGCAACTGCCCGGACTTGCCGATTCATCTTCCATACTTCGATTACCCGGCGGGGCATATCGTTGCGATATCGCTCCGCCACCGGGTCGATCAAATCGAATATCCGATTGTCCACAACCGAGCGCAATAATTTTACATACTCAGAGTGCGCCCACATCAAAGGTATGGCAGCTCCAGTCGCGCCCCCGCGGGTCAAGAATTTGTCGGGCATGTCCGGACCATCCCAAATCTGTTCCGGAATAAGCCCGATACCGGTGGTGAAATTCTCGATGGCCCGCAAGTAAGGATCAACGTTGCGTCCCGCCGCCAGCTCGTAGGTGGCACGCTCGCCCGTCAGCAGAGGCCAAGGGCGTCCCACACCCCAGTCGTCAAACGACTCGCCATCATCGCGCTGCCCGTATCCATCATGGTTGTAGCGCTTCCAGCAAGGCCCCTTTGGGGTGTCCACCTTCAACACCGCATCCACGACTTTCAAGGAGTCCTCGATGAGAGGGTCGCCGGCTTTACGGATGCCGAAGCGCACCAATTCGAGGAAGCCCGGATCGACGATTTGATTGGCTGGATACCGGTAGCGATCTCCGGGACGCTGATTGGCCAGCACAAGCTCGCCACCGTCGGGATCCTCATCGCCGCGATCGCCTTGCGAGCTGTTGGCTGGATTGATGCGAATATAGTGGCGCGCGATGCTAGGCAACAACGTTCCTTGATTGGTAACGGTCCACTTCTCGATGTGCGACTCAAGGAAGTCGGCATAGGTGCGTACAAATTCAGCACTACCCTTGTCGCCGTGCGCCTCAATGAACTCGGCCGCACAGATCAGGGCCGCAATGTTGCTGGCCAGTGTGGACGGGGAATACCCTGCGGCTTCCTCCCAGCGTTCCTGGGGCGTCGCCGGTCCTTCGCGAATGAGATAGCCACAAGCGCGCACCACGGTGACATAGGGATCGAAGTTGCCGAGTGCGTTGGCCTTCCACAGTCGCCACGCCAGCATGATGGGGAAGGAAACTTCGTCGAGCTGTACCCCGATCCAGAAAGGGTGTCCGTCAATCCAAAAATTCTGATAAAAGCCGCCGTCCTCGCGTTGGGTGATGGCGAGATAAATCAGAGCGCGCAGCGGAGTCGCAGTATCGCCCACGGCGAGCAGTGCGGTCGCGGCGTTTGCCAAGTCGCGCGTCCATACCAGGTGATAGCCGCCCAGATCGTCGTCGCTTCGGTCTTCGCCCCAGGGTATGCTCAAGCTGGCGATCATGGCCCCGGGATAAACCTTGTCTTCGTGGGCGAGCAGCAGGTTGACGCTGCGGGCGAACAGCGACGACTCGCGCTGGTCAAATTTGTCCATCAAGGCGAGACGCTTGTTGGTGCGCTGCCACTGCTCGAGGAAGTTATTTAGAGCTAGATCGAACGGAATGCTCAGCGACTGAAACAGGGTGGCGCCGGCATGGTGGCCGGTGTGGCCGAAACCGGCGCCGAGGGTAAACTCGGTGCCGCGAGCGAGATCGATTTCTGCGGTGAGCGCGACATTGCCGTCCAACGCGGCGTCGTATTCCCAATTCATTTCGAAGTTGTGGGCCAGGTCGGTCCAACCATCGTTCACGCCCACGTATCCGCACGACGCCTTGCAGAAATTCGCCGTGGCCGCAATTGCCAGAAAGGCATCGTCGCGATAGGCCATCAGGAACCTTCGCCCGCGCTCTTTCATCACCAGCCCATTGTTGTGATAACCGCCAATCTGCAGGTGAGGGGCGCACAGAACGAAGAGATGCAGCCGGCCTTGCCACTCGGGTGCGACATTGAATTTCGTGTGCACCAGCAGACAGTTCAGGTGCGGATCGCCAATGATCACCTTCTCGATGGAGTAGCGCCCATCCGGGTCCGTGTTGGTGACCTTGAAACCCAGGCCAAACGTGCCGAAGCAGTCCAGGTGGGTCACCATGTGCCGGCGCTCATCGTGGAAGAAGGTTTCGCCATCGCTGACCAGAAATTGCAGGTCACGAATCTGCGGCGTGTCTATGGTGGGGTAATAGACTTCGGTGATCACCCCGCTGGCCATGGTGTACCACACGCGGCTGGAAACCGCGTAGGCGGTCCCGACAGCGTCTTTAGCTCCTCGCGTCCAGCGAGGCACAATGCCCGGGCCGCCGGGCGCTGGATTCTTGCCGATCTTCGAGTTTGGCATTCTCGGATTGTCAGGCATCGCCCTGAGCTTACTGTTTCCGCAGTGTATCGCGTGCGGCGACGATTCGCGTGAGGAGATGCAGATTGTAAATAATTGTAAAAATAAAGTGAATGGCTCCGGCCGGCTGCCGGTAGCCGCGTGTACTTGATATTATTACAAATCAGAAAGGCGCTTCCCAGGCGCCCTCGTTGGGGTGGAACCATTAGCCGTACGTGCTCGCAGAACGTTGCGTCGCTGTGGACGGCTTGGGGTCCAGCCACATTGTCGGAACCAGGGAAGATGTTTGCAGGAATGTTGATTGGAACAACCCGTGGGTGCGACCGGCCAGCGCTCCCTGTTTCCCGTGCCCGCCGGTACGGCGAATCAAAACCAGTTTGACAAAGGGAGGAGAGCAAAAGTGCGCATCGCAATCGGATCTGATCAAGCAGGCCAGGCAGCTAAAGAGCAAATCGCGGCAAAGCTAGTGGAAGCGGGGCATGAGGTGACGGATGCAACCTTGGCGGTGCAGCCGCACAGCAGTGCCGACTACGCCGAGCAGGTGGCCATGTTGGTGCTGCGCCACAATGCGGAACGCGGCATCATCATCACCAGTCGCGTGGTTGGGGCTTCGGTGGCCGCGAACCGGGTACCGGGCATTCGGGCAGCCGCGTGCCATGACGCTTATTCGGCCGCCGTCGGCGCCAAGGCGGAAGGGATGAACGTGCTGGTGCTGGCGCTGCATTCGTTGGAACAGGAGCACGCACAGGACGTGGTGGATGCCTACTTGGGCGCAACCCTCGCGCCCGTCGAGGTGGTCGGCGGCTTGCCGCCGCGCCGTTTGCAGCGCGTGTTTTCCCACGTGCGCGAGAACATTGCCCAGGAACTGGCGGTGGCGGAGTTGGCGCAGGTGGTGGGTATGAGCCAGTATTACTTCTCCAAGCTGTTCAAGCTGAGCACCGGCACCACGCCGCACCAATACGTCATGCGGCAGCGGGTGGAGCGCGCCCAGGAAATATTGCGCGAGGGCCAAACCCCATTGGCTGAGATTGCCACCCACGTGGGTTTCGAAACCCAGAGCCACTTCACCAGTGTGTTTCGCCGGCTCTCGGGGATCACCCCCAAGCACTACCGCGAGATCCATCAGGCAGCCGCGCCGATGGACAACTTGGCCCAGGATCTGAACCAGACCGCACAGCAGAAGTCAGCGCGAGCAGCATAGTTGGACAGCAGTTTCACGGGCCAACGCCGCTAGGGCCTAAAATAACGGTTGTGGGAGTGTCCGAATGCAAAGCTTATTGCTGCTGCATGCGCTCATCGATCGGTTGCCCGCTCGCCTGACAAACCTGTCCGTCGATCAAGTCCAACACAAGCCTTCATCCTCGAAGTGGTCGCTCAAGGAAGAACTTGGACATCTGCTGGGCTCCGCTGCCAATAATCACCAGAGAATTGTCCGCGCTCAGCTAGAGAACAATCCAGCCATGCCCACATACGACGGCGACCAGTGGGTGGCACTGCACCGCTATCAGGACCGGGACTGGTCTTCTTTGATTGCGATCTGGCTGGGTCTCAATCGCCAACTACTGGCCGCTGCCGAAGCTGTAGCGGATTCGGCCTGGTTGAGGACTTGCACCATCGCCGATTCAGCGCCGCTGACGCTGCAGTTCGTTTTCGACGATTACGTGGACCACATGTTGCACCATCTGCGTCACATGGGCGTCGAGGTGGACGACTTAGTGGCAGCAGTTGCAGGTGCGCCTTAGAAGCGAAGCAAGCCTTCTTCCTAAGACCTTCCGTACTTGGTATTCACACGCCCCTTTTTGCCAGTACGGTACAGCAATCTGTCAGGTCGCCGAGAGGGGCAGATTCAGCGCACGAAAATCTTGTACAGCATCAGGTAGATCACCACACCGGTCACCGAAACGTACATCCAGATGGCGAAGGTGTAGGGCGCGATGGCTTTGTGCCGCGCGAAATTGCCCTTCAGCGCGCGCGCCAGAGTGACCAGGATGAACGGCACAACCACCGCGGCCAGGATGGTGTGCGAAATCAGGATGGTGAAATATAACGACCGCGACAGCCCTTGACCCTGGAAATGGCTGATGCCGGCCCGCAGCACGAGATGGTAATAAAGGTACGAGATGAGGAATAGCGTAGAGGTGACGAACGCCGCGATCATCATCCGCTTGTGGGCTTGGCGGCGGCCACGCTTGATGAGATAAAGCCCGGAGCCGATCAAAACCGCGCTGCCGCCGTTCAGAACGGCATTGAGGGCCGGATAGAACGTTAGGCTTACTTGCATCACGCCGCAGGCTTGGTGGTACGGCGGGTGGCCACCAGAAACGAGAAGGCGAACATGATCAAGGTGAACAGCGCCAGCACTGCGAAATTGGCGCCGAGGGAGAGTCCAGTCGAAGCCGAACCGGGAAAGAGCAGCGAGCGCAATGCCTCGGTGCCGTAGGTCAACGGGTTGATGCGCATCAGCAGGCGAATCCAGATGGACGCGCCGGAAAGCGGAAACAGCGATCCCGATAGCAGCCACAGCGGGATGAGAAACAGGTTGATGACGGCGTGAAACCCGGCGGTTGAATCCATGGGCCACGCGATAATGAAGCCCAGCGCGGTCAACGAAAATGCCACCAGGAAGATCGCCAGTACCGTCAGTCCGAAACTGGCGAGCGTGAAATGCACGCCCAGCGCGGGAGCGAAGGCCAGGAAAATTAGTCCTTGCGCGGTCGCCAGAGTTGCGCCGCCGAGCACCTTGCCCAACACGATAACCGAGCGGCTTACCGGCGCCACCAGCACGGAAAGCAGGAAGCCTTCTTTGCGGTCCTCGATAACCGTCATCATGGTGAAGATGGCGGTGAACAGCACGATCATGATGAGAGCGCCGGGGAAGAAGTAATTGAGATAGTGCTGGCCGCCGGCCCCCTTGGAGCGGAAGGAGGTGCCGAAGCCGGAGCCAATCACCACCCAGAACAGCAGCGGCGAGGCGATGACGCCCACCACCCGTGCCCGCTGCCGGTAGAAGCGCACGATTTCGCGCCACCACAGCGAGAACGAAGGCAGCAGCAAACCGGCGTTGCTGCTGGAGGTGGTCGCGGGAAGGGCCGCAGTTTGGGTGGTTGCCATAAACAGTTTCAGGGTCTGCGAGAACGTCGAACCCGACATTCCATCACAATCAGGTGGCCTTCAGGACACACACTATACTAACAGGAGTATTTTGAAATCTTCTCTATGCTAGGTAGTGGCGCAGTTTGAAACCCACTGTGACTGCTATCACAGACAGCGATTTGCGGTTCGCGAATACTGGCCTTGCAGTTCCTTCAATGTGGTGGGTATAGCCCGCAGGGATTCTCGGAGTGATGACCAGGCGCAACGAGGCCAACATTCTGGCAACTCCTGCGGGCTTGTGTGTCTCCACAGATTTCAAACTGCACTACTACCCTATGCTACGATGACTGCCAACTACGCGCATGAGTGCCCCAGTCGCAGCAGTGAACTTGACCCCGTCAGATACGCCGGCGACGGGCACTTCTCGGCTCGGCCGGCGCTTGTTCCTGGTTCTCGCCGCAATCGCCCTCATTTATGCGTTCTTGGCCGGCCTGCGCACGGTTTCTGATTTCGACCTGGGCTGGCAGTTGGCGACGGGACGCTGGGTTGCCCAACATCACCACATCTCTTCGACGGACGTTTTCTCCTACACCGCGCAAGGCGAGCCCTGGATTTATCCGGTCGGCTCGGGGCTGCTGCTCTATGCCGCTTATCTGCTCGGCGGCTATGCCTTGATCTCGTGGCTTGGCGCCCTGGCGTGTGTCGCTACAGTCGCGTTGCTATTGCGCCGAGGCTCCGCGGTCAGCGCCGGAATCGCCATCCTTGCGGTGCCCCTGATCGCTTGGCGAACCACGCCGCGCGCCGACATGTTTACGGTCGTGCTCTTCGCAGCGTTTCTGTCTCTGCTTTGGGAGAACTATCAAACCGGCCAAGCGCGCCTCTGGTTGTTGCCACTGCTGATGATGGCGTGGGTCAATCTGCACTTCGGCTTTGCTGCGGGACTGGCTCTGATACTCGCCTATGTAGGTGTCGAGCTATCGGAAACAATTTTCGGGGACGAGCGCCGCCACGCTGCCTTGCAGCGACTTCGGCGCGCATGGGGATGGCTGGCGGCGACGGCACTGGTAACGCTGGCGAATCCTTGGGGCTGGGGAATCTATCGTGCGTTGCTTCGGCAGGAGCGCGCCGCAGGGCAGCAGCAACTGAATATCGGCGAATGGAGCAGTGTGCCAGTGACTTGGACCGCCTTCAGCACTGCACTTTCACTGAGGCAGACCCAAGGCGCGATCTATCTGCTGTTGGCCATTGCGGTCATTGCTGCTGGGCTGGCTTTGCTAAGGCGTCAGTTGGGAGCGGCAATGCTGCTGCTGATCGCAACCTACCCGCCCGTGCACCATGTGCGCATGGGAGCGGTATTTGCGTGCGTGGTGGTGATAGTCGGCGGACCAGTACTTTCTGCTTCAGTTGTCGAACTTGGCTCGAAAATTAGGCAGGCGCCGATGCGCTCCGCCGCTGCATGGGCCGCGGTTTGCTTGCTGGCAGCGCTTGCCTTGCTGCGCTCTTTCGACCTGGTCACCAACCGTCACTACGTTCGAGTTGTGTATGAATCGACATTTGGCGCCGGATTAGGCTGGTGGTTCCCGGAACGCGCGGCGGAGTTCATCGAGCGCGAGAACCTACCCGGAGAAATCTTCAACACCTACGACGAAGGCAGCTACCTCACCTGGAAGCTCGGCCCCGCGCGCCGCGACTACATCGACGGCCGGGACACGCTCTTCGGAATCCCACGGATGCAAAGAGCCGGCCAGTTGCTCCAACTCTCACCCGATTCCCAGACTTGGCGGCAGGAAGCAGACCGCTACAACATCAACACCATCATTCTGCCGCTCGCTCGCTTTGACGGCGTCCAGTTGCTGCAGCTCAAGGGCTTTTGCGATAGTCGTGACTGGCGGCCGGTGTATCTGGATGAGATCTCCGCAGTCTTCGTGCGCCGTAAGCCAGAGACGGAAAGTCTGATTCAGCGCTTTCCCGTGGACTGCGCAACCGCGACGCTGCCGGCCGCTCCGCTCGACTATTCGGCTGCCGGTTCCTTCAATCAGTGGGCCAACGCTGCGAACCTGCTTGCCGTCCTGGGCCGCACTTCCGAGGCGCTCCCGGCAACGGACAGCGCACTTCAGGCTTTCCCTGACAGCCCCTTCGTGCACTGGCTTCGGGGCAACATTCTCTACGCCATGGGGAGCCGCTCCGACGCCGAACAGGAATACCTTGCAACTATCTCGCTGGATCCCAGCGAGGTTGCCTGGACCACGCTGGCCAACTTTTACCAGCGAGAGGGGCGAATCCCCGAAACCATCCATGCCTGGCAACAAGCCGGCAAACTGTCGTCCAGGCCTGACCTGGTGCAGATCAACCTGGCGCGTTTTTACTTGCATATCCAGCAGCCCAAGCTGACCTTGCAGGCTCTCGATAAGGCGGTCCGCAGCGCTCCCGCTGACGCCGTCGCGGCAACCGGAGAAGGCTGCTTGCGATTCAATGTAGCGCAGGGTCGCGCGGCCGCTTGGTGGGCCCTCGGCGACTTAAAACAAGCAACTGCCTTCCAGGAAGAGGCGGTCCAACTTGCGCCCGATGCCGCCGATGCCTGGTCGCATCTCGCGAAGCTATATCAGCAGCAAGGGCGATTTGAGGATGAGTATCGGGCTGAAGAGCGCGCTGCAAAACTTGCGAAACCTCCCGGTCAATGATGACGAACAAACTATCCTCAGTGCGACGGCTATTTCCCGTCGCCTTTGGCGCTGCCGTCATTCTCTTCGGTCCAGAAGCGGTGGCCGGTGCGGCGGATGAATACATCTTCCAGGCTCGGCTTGTGCACGGAAACGCCTTCGATCTCGCCGGGGAATGCCTCGACCACGTCGGTGACGAAGCGGTGTCCGGCCTCGATTTCCAGGCGCACCCGATGGTCCAGCACCGTGGGGTGTAATCCGAAGCGCTGCGCGATGCGTTGCGCCAGCAAATCGGGCTGCTCCGACTCGAGCAGTATGACGTCGCCGCCGATCTCGCTCTTCAACTCGGCGGGCGTGCCCAACGCGACGACGCTGCCGTTGGCGTAAATCGCCAGGCGATCGCAGCCCTCGGCTTCTTCCATAAGGTGGGTGGTGACCAGCACGGTCACGCGTTCTTCATCGCGCAGAATGTGCAGGTATTGCCACAGATCGCGGCGCGCGCCCGGATCGAGTCCGGTGGTGGGCTCGTCGAGCAGCAACACCGAAGGATGGTGCAGCAGTCCCTTGGCGAGTTCCAGCCGCCGCTGCATGCCGCCGGAAAAGGTCTCCGCTTTTTCTTTGGCGCGGTCGGCGAGACCAACCCGCTCCAGCATTTCGCGGACGCGCTTCTTCAGCGCGGCGCCGCGCAAGCCGTAAACATGGCCGACCAGCATCAGGTTCTCTTCCGCCGACAGCTTGATGTCGATGCTCTTCTCCTGGAAGACGACGCCGATCGAGCGGCGCACCAGGGCAGGCTGGCGCGCCACATCGTGGCCCATGATCAGGGCACGTCCGCCCGAGGGCACCATCAGGGTCGAGAGGATGCGGAAGGTCGTGGTCTTGCCGCTGCCGTTGGGGCCGAGCAGGCCGAAGATCTCGGCGGCACGCACGTCGAAGGAAACGCCGGCCAGCGCGGTCCGATCTCCGTACTGGTGGCGGAGTTCCTGGATCTGGATCACCGCCGCCGCAGTATCGCCAGCGTTGGTCGCGGCCGGATGATCGATGGTTTCAGAAGTTGCCATGTGGGAAGCCACAGACGATTGTATTACGCCGCGAAGGCGAGTTGGGGTGAAGTTCAGCCCGAGCGGAGGGACCTGCGGTCCTTGTCTCATCAGCGCTCTCATCTCGCTTCCTTGCGCTCTTCCTAACTGACTACTGGCTACTGACTACTGTTTTTTTCTCGCACGATGCCGTCGCCGCATCCATTAGCCCCAGGTTGGCGGCTGCGCCGTGCAAAGCCGACAGAATCATCCGCGCCCGCCACTCCTCAATCCGCTGTTGCGAGACGCCGTAGATGAACTGCATGAAAGCGATCTGCACCGCGGCCGCGTCCTCCAGATACGGAAACTCGAACGCGTTGTAAGAGTCATTCTCTTTACGGCCCGGATTGGCCAGAAAGACGAACAGGTTGTTCTTGGGTACGGTCGTGCGCACCTTCGCGTGGTAATAGCAAAACTTCTGATCGCGTAAGGCGAGCATGCCGCAGCGCGTCCCGCTTGGCCTGATGTGCTCGCAGATTGCCAGCGAGAATTCAGCCTCGTCGCTCAGTGGCAGACTTGGCGTATTCTCTCGACCGTCGGCCGGACTCTCCAGCGTGGCATCTTCAATCGTCGTAAGACTCATCGGTGCTACCCCCTCCCCCTGCAATAAAGTATTTAGTATGAATACTTTGCCTGCAAAGTATTGATTGCATTAGAGTTACTATCATTCGTAAGTTCCCTGTTTTGAACACCTTGAGCGGATCCATGTAAAGTATTGATTCCCGATAAGTTGCAGGCAAAGTATTGCGGAATAAGGACTTGTAGTCGATTTCGGTAGTCGGCGCCGACCATCCTCGTGAGGACGCGACGACTGGCAACTGGCTACTGACTACTGACAACTGCTTCTCCATAAACACAAAAAGACAGGAGCGCCGGGCGCGGCGGATCCTGCCCTACAAGCAGAGTATGGGACGGCTAGGCTAGGCGGTCAAGTTACGAAAGTAGCAATTGGCGCGCCTATTTTGCTTCCGCTCCCGGAACGGGAATGCTGGACTGGTGCAGGGTGGGCGGCTATCGCGAGTGCGCTTGGGTGGCCACCCTCTCGATGCTAGGCCGGGCCACCTGCCAACTCGCGCTTGAGGCTGACGGCATAAGACTAATATCCCTTAATCGCTGCGCTCTCGGTATGTTGCGAGATCCGAATCTGTTACTTCTTCGGGAGGAACCAGTTTGTAGTGTTTTTCGGCTGAGATCACGATGCCGTCTTCGGATTCCTCGAACTCGAAAAGCGCAATGACCCCTTCTGTCATGAACTGCGCCCCAATTGGGCGGCATATCAAAGCGGGAAACTTTGTCGCGCAAACGGCTACGTCCTGCTCGATTTGCACGATGCTCAGCTTGTCCGTTCCACCTTTCGCCTGAATGGGAAAGACGTACTGTGCCCCTTTCTTGTCCACGCCAATGTACACTTCGTCGGTCTCAACCTGACCGATGTTCGGCGCGGTGGTGCGGAGGTGGTTCTGCAACGAATAGCAGGCTACTCCAGTGAAGATGTCGACCAATCGGCTCTGGCGCAGGCGGGCTCACATGCCTGACGGGTAGACGCAATGATCTGGAACTTCAAAACGCTCCCCTTGAAGCAACCCGCTGATCCGCGTCCCCGCACGCATAGGGATTGTTCCCAATCGTTTCATTTGCTCATCGACATCCTCGAACGAAAGAAACTCACAACGTTCCACTAGCGACTGAAAAGATGGCCTGAGGAGCTGGTTCTGGACCTTGCCTCGCCTCGCCCGAGCGGCGACGATGTACAAATCGATTTGGTTGTTGGGTTGCGACAACACTAGCTCGTTTAGTCGCAGCAATCCGCTGTATATCAATGTCGTGGATTCAACTTCGAAGGCCTTGCGAATCACGTTCTTGTTCAGCCAAAGGACGTCGATGTTGCAAACGATACGCCGTGCGTTTTCTTCGAATCCAAAATTCGGAAGTTTCTCAATGGTATCGCCGCGGAGGGGCTGTTTTTGATAGGCCAGATTACGGTCGCCTACGGGTACCCAGACGGAACAACCTTCCGCACGGCCAAGCTGGACTAGTTCCCATTGAATCCTCAAGTGTGCGTAGTCGGTTTTTCGCACGCGGTCGATTTCCTCGGTACCGGCGTTGCCTATTTGTGGTTTGGGCCATGCATTCAAGAATTCCGTAACGTCGAGTTTCGGGTGCTTGGTAGTTTGCAGAATATAGGCTCGACCCTCCCGGAAAATGTCCACTCGGCGGCTCGAAACGCCTCGTATCATCTGGAGAACGAGAGCACGCGGTAGAACGAGGACATTATCGGCTGCCCCGCAAACGAGGAGAACGAACTCGCCAAGGCTCGTTTCTGGGAATTTGTAATTAGCGTCGACTACTTCGCTGGAGAGTCCGAAGAAATATTTATGCCCGGCGAGTAATTTGGAGTAATTGAGCGAACAGGAGACCGACGACCCAAATCTGAACATTCTGCTGCGTCCGAACATTTCGGACTTCCCGTAGCGGCGCGACAGGGCAGCAGTCAGCTCCTCGATAATGATAGGTGCGTTCATTTTAGATTCTCTGAAGCTCTGTAACGGCAATCTCCTGGCCACATTCAAAGCACCTGTAACAGTCGGCTTCAGCGTACACGAGATGGAGATAGTTGAGGTTGCCGTCAACCAAATGAGCCTCGGAGAGCATGATCTCTATGAATCGATCTTTGTTCCCACACACCTTGCACTCAAGGCTGGGTAGCTGATTCTTAGCATTTCTATTCATATCTGGTTGTGACTCCAGCGCGAACCACCGCAGCAAGCCGATCCGCTACCAATCTTGCGGTTGCGGTCTCCGCCACCTGTTCCGCGTGGTGCAGTAGGTCGCTTGGATCGCCGCTCCAATCCACCTTTACTTGGCTGGCAAAGCATGGCATGGGACTAGGTTCGATCCCAACGCTTGGGACGCCGAGCTTCTTGCACTCGACTAGAGTTGTACCGGTTCCGCAGAAAGGGTCTAGGACTAAATGCCCGGCTCCAACATCAAGACGCTCCACGTAATCGCGCACCAGATGCGGGGGAAAGGAGAGAACAAATCGATACCAGTCGTGAACGCAGCAGTCTTCAGGCCGGAGTTTATTGTTGTCCCTACCTGTCTGGACGTTTGGGCCTGGTATGACGACATCGGCTTGTGACATTTGGATGCGGTGATGCTAACACGAATGCGTACATGATTTGCACAGATTAGGGGGAAGCGCCGGTTGCCAGGTGCCCATCCTTGTCCGCTGCTTTTGCGGACGGGATGGGAGCGGACGATGAACCCCGCTGGTAATCACGCCTACGCAATGGCGTCGCCGGCTGAAGCCGGCTCGGGATTCCTGCAACCAGCCCACCCAGGACTCAACCACCCCAACGAGCCCGCCTCGGCGGGGCGCCCGTTGAGGACCCCGGTGAAACGGTGGGTGGAGTAGAAAAAGAAAGCGAGTGCCCCGGGGACGGTATAGGATTCTCTCTCGGATTTTGCCCCGCCCTAGCCAAAACCGGGCTAGAACGGGGCACCCCAGATTTGGGATTTGCGTGTATCTCCGCTTGGCCGGGGCACCCGGCTCATCATTTGACTCTTGTCCACACTGTCATCCCTCCCCCATTCTTTAGGCGCATTTCCACGTCGGAAAGGAGAATGACCTCGTAGATTTCTGATCTCATGCCGTAATCCAGTTTGAGATGCTTCGCGTCAACAAATGTGTACCTGCCTGCGCTGGTTTCGGTGATCGACTCGGCACTCGACGACCCTTTATCGTCGGTCTTTTCAAAATCACCGCTGGCAAGGAACTTCAGATCGACACTGTATTTCCCGTCAGGATCTTCGACAGTTGTGTGCCATTTGCCGACGATTGAGGGGGCCGCGGTTGACTTACAAGCCGACAAAACAGCTACGGCAAGGATGGTTGCAAGCAGAAGGTATTTCATGACAATCCCTTTCTGGCTAAAATCCAGGCCGTATTCTTCACTCTTCGAGAAGGTGTGAAAGGTCAGTTTAAATCCTCCTGCTGGGCGACGGTCGCACCAAAGAACAATCGGAGGACGCGGCGGTAATCTATTCCCGAATCGGAACGCTCGTATTTGTTGGCCAGTTGTCAGACAAGCAAGGATAGAGCGCCAATAGCCGATAGCCGACAACTGATAGCCGACAGCCCGCACCTACGCGCGGTTGAGCATCATCAGCGCGAACAGGAGCGGAAGGTAAATTATCGAAGCTTGCAGCACGTGACGGGCGCGCGGCTTCGACGCGGGAGCGGCGGGCGTCAGCTTCATCGTCCACATGCGCAGACTGAACCACAACATGCCGCCGCCGAGCAACAGCGCGCCGGCGAAGTAGGTCCATCCCGCCATTCCCATCAGGGTGGGCGCGAGCGATACCGGAACAAGTGCCAGCGCGTACATCATGATGGCCAAAGCGGTGGAGCGGCCATCGCTCTCTACGACGGGCAACATGCGGATGCGCGCGTTCTCGTAGTCCTCGCGGTAAAGCCACGCGATGGAATGGAAGTGCGGGAACTGCCAGAAAAACAGGATGGCGAAGAGGACGAAGGCTTCCGGGTCGAGGCGGCCGCGAATCGCGGTCCAGCCCAGCACTGGAGGCATGGCGCCGGGAAAGGCGCCGAGAAATGTGCAGATGGGGTGTACGCGCTTCATCGGCGTGTACACCGTGAGATAGCTGACGGAGGTGAGCGCTGTCAGCACCGCGGTGAGCCAGTTGGTGGTCGCCCACAGATAGAGCACGCCACCGATGGTCATGCCGAAGGCGACCACGGACGCATGCGTCAGGCCCATGCTGCCGGTGACCAGCGGCCGCCCGGAGGTGCGGCGCATCAGCGCATCGAGGTCGCGCTCGACCACTTCGTTGATGGCGGCGGTGCCTCCGCTGACCAGGCCGATGCCGATGAGCGCGTGCAGCAGCGTCCACGAGAGCAACGACGCGCCCGACTTGGCGGCGGCAAAATATGCGCCAGCCCAGGCGGTCATCACGATGAGCGTGGTGACCCGCGCTTTGATCAGGACGGAATAGTCGCGCGCGAGCGCGGCCAATCCTTCGCGTGGCACAGCCAGCGGCTGGGTGGCGCTGCTCATGCGGGGATGGCCTTTCGTGGCGCGGAGTGGGCCGCCGTTGCCTCAGCGTGGACGTTGATCATGCGCCGGGTTTGGATGGCAAGCACCACGCAGGTGCCCAGTACAAGCGCACCTCCAGCGACGTGTGACACGGTGGTGATCACAATGCCGGTGAGAGGTTGGGGTGGATCGATGCGCCATTGCAGCCGGGTCAGATACGCCGCGAAGCCGAGGCCGAGTTGCACCATCAACAGCGCCAGCAGCAGTTGTGCGGGCTTGCGCAACCGCGGGACATTGCCGTACCGCGTCAGCAGGCGAACGATCATCCAACAAAGCATTGCAGTAACGACGCACGCGCCGACAAGGTGCGGCAACAGCTTAATGCCGGAATGGCGGAAGGCGGCGCCGAGAATCAATTGCACCCACACGCACGCTGCCGCCAAGGCCGCGAGAGTCGACGTGCTGGGCGCGAGATCGCGCTCGGGAATGGGCGGTTCGTTCTGCAGCCAGCTTCGGCTGGTGAACAGGGCCATCGCAATCACGATACCGAAGATCATCTGCGCGAGCGTGGCATGCGCCGTCGAGACGGCCCAAGGCAGAAGATCCAGCACCGTGATGCCCCCGAGAATCCCCTGGCCGACGACAGCCGCCAGCGCCGTCCAGCCCAGGATGCGCATCCATTTGCGCTTCTCCACGCGCTGCGTCCAAACCGCCATGACGATGATCAGCAGGCCGATGAACTCCGCGACCATGCGGTGGGTGTGCTCGTACTGCACTCCGCCGACCATGGCAGGAATCTTGTAGAGCGAACCAAAGGATGTGGGCCAATCCGGGACGGACAAGCCGGCATCGTGGCTGGTGACGAGCGCACCGGCAACGATCAACAGAAAAGTGGCGCACGCGAGGAATATGGCGAATCGGTGGTGCGCCGGATTGTAAGTAATCAGACCAGGTCGCGACGTCAGAGCTAGCTCCTGTCAAACGTTGCGTCCACGCAAAGTGACGGGTCACTGGTGGAGCGGATGTTCATGTCGAGTTCAGTAGGAGATGCGGCTCAAGCTGCGGCGAACGCCCAATCCTCATGCGGCGCTCGTGCGGATATTGTACCAAACCGGCTGCCGAGCAGCGGGCTGCGATCCACGAAGCGGCAACTGCTGGGCAACGCCGCAAACTACATCTGCACTTCCTGCAACTCCGCTTGGGGCGGCGGGATGGTGTGCAGCGCCTCAATCACGGCGTCGGCGAACGCGCTGGTTCCGGCGGCGCCGCCCACGTCGCGGGTAACATGCTGCCTCTCGGTGTAAACCTGCACCAGGGCTGCGTCGATGTGGTTCGCGGTGTGGACTTCACCGAGGTGACGAAGCATCAGGATGGCCGAGCGCAGCACGGCCGTCGGATTGGCGATGTCTTTGCCTGCAATGTCGGGCGCCGAACCGTGCACCGCTTCGAAGATGGCGCACTGGTGTCCGAAGTTCGCACCGGGCACCAAGCCCAGTCCCCCGACGAACGCTGCGCACAGATCGGAGATGATGTCGCCGTAAAGATTTTCCAGCAGCAACATATCGTACTGGTAGGGATTCATGACCAGTTGCATGCAGGTGTTGTCCACGATGTGTTCGCCGTAGGTGATCTCGGGATACTCCTTCGAGATATTGCGCGAACAGCGGATGAACAAGCCGTCCGACAGCTTCATGATGTTGGCTTTATGGATGGCGTGGATCTTCTTGCGATGCTCGCGGCGCGCGTACTCGAAGGCAAACCGGGCAATGCGCGTGGAAGCCTTTTCGGTGATAATCTTCAGGCTCTCAACTACACCCGGCACGACTTCGTGCTCGATGCCCGAGTAAAGTCCCTCGGTATTTTCACGGACTACAATCAGGTCCACGCCAGGATAGCGCGTCGGCACACCCGGGAGATTGATGATGGGCCGGAAGTTAGCGAACAGCTCAAATTGCCTGCGCAATGCGACGTTGATGCTGGAAAAGCCGCCGCCGATGGGCGTTGTCACCGGGCCTTTCAGCCCAACATGGGTGCGCTCGATGGACTCTGTGAGTTCTTTGGGGATGTACTCCTGGTACTTTTCAAAGGCTTCGGCGCCGGCAGCGAAGCTTTCCCATTCGAACTTGACGCCGGTAGCTTCCAGGATCCGGACGGTCGCATTGACCACCTCGGGACCGATGCCATCGCCGGGTATTAACGTGACTTTATATGACATTGCTTGCCATCTGACTGCCGGAATCAGTCTCCGGACTTGGCTTTGGCAGACGTGCTGTCCTTGGTGTCGAGCAGTTCCTTCAACTCAGCCATGAACTCGCGCACGTCTTTGAAATCCAGATAAACCGAGGCGAAGCGCACGTAGGCGACTTTGTCAATGCGCTTCAGGCGATTCATGATCAACTCGCCGACCTCGCTGGTCTTGCGCTCGCGATCGGGCGAGTCCACCACGAAGCCCTCGGCATCATTGACGATCTGCTCCAGTCTACTCATGGAGACAGGCCGCTTCTCGCAGGCCCGCAGCAGTCCATTCAAAACTTTTTGACGCTCGAACTTTTCACGCCGCCCGTCTTTCTTGACCACCATGTAGGGGATCTCGTCGATCCGCTCATAGGTAGTGAAGCGCTTCTCGCACTTCAGGCATTCGCGGCGGCGGCGGATGGATTCGCCTTCCTTGCTTTCGCGCGAATCCACTACTTTGTCGTTTTCAAAGCCGCAGAATGGACACTTCATGGATTAGAAAAGGTGCGGGCAGGCAGCCTGCAGCTTTGATTGTAACAGTGAGAACCGGAACGGCCGGCCTAGGTGATCCAGCCGCCGCCCACAACCACGTCGCCGTCGTAGAACACCACAGCCTGACCGGGAGTGATGGCGCGCTGCGGTTCGTCGAACGTCGCCAGCACTTCGTCGTCGCCGCACTTCTCGAGGACCGCATCCGCGGCTTCATGGCGATGACGGATCTTGGCCTGCACGCGCATGGGTCCGCGCAGATCGTCAATCGCGATCCAGTTCACTGCCTTGGCGCGCAACGTCCGCGAGAACAGCTCGTCGCCACTGCCCACCACAACCTGGCGCTGGTCTCCGCGAATTTCCAACACATACAGCGGCGAACCCGTGGCCACGCCGAGTCCCTTCCGCTGGCCCACGGTGAAGTTGTGAATGCCCTGGTGTGAGCCGACTACCTCGCCGCTGGTGGTGACCAGCTCGCCAGCAGTATCGGGAAACTCTTCGCCCTGCTCCACGAGGTAGGCGTCGAGGAACTTCTTATAGTCGCCGCCCGGAATGAAGCAGATCTCCTGCGAGTCGGGCTTTTCGAACAGACGCAGTCCCGCGCGCCTGGCCTCCTCACGCACTTCGGGCTTGCGCATCTCGCCAAGCGGAAACCGGGTGCGGCTCAACTGCTCCTGCGTCAGGCCGAAGAGGAAATAGGTCTGGTCCTTGGCGCGGTCGGCAGGGCGCTTCAACACCCAGCGCCCGGTGCGCTCGTCGAACTCGTTGCGCGCGTAATGTCCAGTGGCCAGCAGCTCCGCCCCGATCTGCCGCGCGATGATCAGTAGCTGATCGAACTTCAGATGGTTATTGCACAGGCTGCAGGGGATGGGCGTGCGCCCGGAAAGATACTCTGAGACGAAGGGACGCACGACGTCGTCTTCAAAGCGCTTTTCCTGATTGACGACGTAATATGGAATGCCGAGCGTCTCGGCGACGCGTCGCGCGTCGTAAACGTCGTCGATGGAGCAGCAGCGCCCCTGCACTGACTCCGGCATGCCCTCGGGGCCCGCCAACCGACGCTGGTTCCAGAGCTGTAGCGTGAGTCCGACGACGTTGTAACCCTGCTCGCAGAGCAATGCAGCGACGGCGGAGGAGTCCACTCCTCCGGACATTGCCACGGCGATGGTCTTAGCATTTGGCATTTAGCACTTGGCAATTAGCCGCGCTTGGTTCAAGCGTGCGCACTTTTATAGACCGGACTCAGCTCTCGCAGCCGCGACACAACTTCCGGCACTAGCGACAGCGCGAACTCCACATCGTCGGCGGTGTTTTGCTTGCCCAGGCTGAAGCGGATGCTGGCGCGGGCGCGGTCTGGCGACAGTCCCATCGCAGTCAAAACATGCGACGGCTCGATTGCGCCTGACGAACACGCCGCTCCAGTCGAGACCGACAGCCCTTTGAGATCGAGGGCAATCACCATGGCTTCGCCTTCGATGCAATCGAAGTAGATGTTGGTCGTGTTAGGCACGCGCGGTGCGGCGGCGCTGTTTACGCCGATTTGTTCGACACCCTCGACGATCTCGTGCTCCAGGCGGTCGCGCAGCCCGGCCATGCGCTCGACGCTGCCGTCCGCAAATCCTTCGCGAGCAATCTCCACCGCCTTGCCCAGTCCGACGATGCCCGCCAGGTTCTCCGTTCCCGCCCGGCGCGAACGTTCGTGACGTCCGCCATACATCATCGGTTGCAGCAAGGTCCCCCTGCGCACGAATAGCGCCCCCGCGCCTTGCGGGCCGTGCATTTTATGGCCGGTGATGGTCAGCAGATCGCAGCCAATCTGCTTCACGTCGAGCGGCACTTTGCCGGCGGCCTGCACCGCGTCGGTGTGGAAGTACACATCAGCTTCGCTGGCAATCTCGCCAATCTCGCTCACTGGCTGCAGCACACCGGTTTCGTTGTTCGCCAGAATAATACTGATGAGCTTGGTCGTGGGACGCAGCGCCCGCCGCACATCATCGGGATCGACCAGCGCCCGGCCGTCCACTGGCAAGTAGGTCACCGCGCAACCCATCTCTTCGAGCCGCTTGCAGGCGTTGAGCACCGCGTGATGCTCCACGGCCGAGGTGATGATGTGATCGCCCGGCTTCACTAAGCCAAACAGCGCCAGGTTGTCGCCCTCGGTGCCGCCGCTGGTGAAGACGACCTCCGCCGGACGGCAGTTCAGCAACTCGGCCACCTGCTCGCGCGCGTGTTCCACCGCGGAGCGCGCCTGCTGTCCCTGCTGATGAATGGACGACGCGTTGCCGAACTTCTCGAAGAAGTAGGGACGCATGGCCTCAAACACTTCAGGAAGAAGCGGAGTGGTGGCGTTGTTGTCGAGGTAGACCCGATGCATAGCCGCTTTTCGCTGTTCGCTCTTCGCTATTCGCGAATCATAGGTATGAGGCGAACAGGCTTGTTGCCTATTCTAGCTTCTTATTGGATTCAGGCGGAGGATGGGCGATTCGGGAGTGCCGGCATAGGTTTTTCGCGCTTCGCAGGTTCCGGCAGGCAAATGGCGAAGAGGGAAAAGCGAAAAGCGGCCCTACCGCTTCTCCATCGGCACGTACTTGCTCGGATAGAGCGGGCCTTGATACTCGGCACGCGGGCGAATCAAGCGGTTGTCATTGAGTTGCTCGATGACGTGCGCCGTCCAGCCCGCCACGCGCGACACGGCAAACACCGGCGTGAACAAATCAATGTCGATGCCCAGCGTGTGGTAGGTGGAAGCAGAATAAAAGTCGACGTTCGCGTTGAGCTTGCGATCGGCGACGATGAACTGCTCGATCTTGCGCGAAATTTCAAACCACTTGGTGTCGCCGCTGGACTGTCCGAGATCGCGCGACATCGTCCGCAAATGCGTGGCCCGCGGATCTTCCGTGTGATACACGCGATGCCCGAATCCGGGGACCTTCTTCTTCTGCGCCAGCATCCCTTTCACGTAATCGACCGGATCGGCGCCAGATGCGTCCACGGCTTCGAGGATACGGAACACTGCCTCGTTAGCGCCGCCGTGCAGCGGCCCCTTAAGCGCTCCGATAGCCGCAGTGACGGCTGAGTGCATGTCACTCAAAGTCGCTGCCACCACGCGCGCCGCGAAGGTCGAGGCGTTCAACTCATGGTCGGCGTGCAGGATAAGCGCGATGTCGAAGGCGCGCTCCGCCATCGCACTCGGGACCTCGCCATTCAGCATGTAGAGAAAATTGCCCGCATGGGACAGCGAACGGTCGGGTTCGATCAACGGCTTGCCTTTGCGGATGCGATCGTAGGCGGCAACCACGTAAGCGAGTTGAGCCGTCAGTCGAACCGCCTTGTGCAGGTTGGCTTCGTGATCGTTCACCTTCTCTTCGGGATCGTAAAACGACAGGGCCGAAACGATGGTGCGCAGAACGTCCATGGGCAGCGCGTGTTTAGGCGCTTGGCGCAACAGGCTGATGATGGAGGCGTCCAGTTTGCGCTCGCGTGCCAGACTCAGCTTCAACTCCTGCAATTCGGCGCGGTTGGGCAGGCGCCCAAACCAGAGCAGATAGCAGATTTCCTCGAAGTTCGACTGATCGGCCAGCGCGTGGATGTCGATGCCGCGATAGGCGAGCACGCCTTGATCGCCATCGATGAAACAAATACTCGAATTGGCAGCGGTAATGCCTTCCAGGCCCTTGCCGCCGTGCGCCGTCGTGGACATGAAGACCTCTTGCGGTTTTATTGCACCGCCCTGAACCCTACAAAGGTGGATTGCGCGGTTGGCAGGGGGAAAAGCCGCGCTGAAGCGCTTATCTTTTATACTCCGGAGCTTCCGGAATCGTCCATCAACCCTCCACCGGTCCGAATGGCCGCCGATCAGCGTCTGTCACACAGGCCTGCGGCCCAGCCGTCGATTGCGGTATATTCGTCCCGCCGCTGCTTACCTTGAGGCCGGTCTCACGTCCAAGGGGAGCGCCACATCCGTGGCGCCGAATTGCCATGTCTGCAGGCTCGATTCTCCTGGCAGAATCCGCCACCGTAAAAGGAGGGTTGTTCCATGTACAAGCTTCGTTTGGTTCTGTTGCTCGCTGTCCTAGTGTTGGCTGCGGCGCTTTGCAACGCGCAGTCCACACTGCTGGACCTGCCCCGGCAAAGCCAGCACGCAATCGTGATGCAGCGCGTTGGCGTAACCGACATCACCATCAACTACCACCGCCCACTGGTGAATGGGCGCAAGATCTTCGGCGGCCTTGTGCCTTACGGAGAGGTCTGGCGGGCCGGCGCCAATGAGAATACGACCATCACCTTTCCCGACGCGGTCACCATCGAAGGCAAGCCGCTGGCCGCCGGGGCCTACGGTCTGCACATGATTCCCGCCGAGGACCAGTGGACGATCATCTTCTCGAAGATGCATACCGCGTGGGGAAGCTTCAGCTACAATCAGGCGGAAGACGCTTTGCGAGTCACGGTCAAGCCCGAGGCAGCCGAGTTTCATGACGCCCTGACCTACGACTTCGACCAGCTCAAACCCGACTCCGCGGTGGTGACCCTGCGCTGGGACAAAGTTGCCGTCCCCTTCAAAATCGCAGTCAATGTAAACGAGGCGGTCGAGGCGAGCCTGCAAAAGCAGATGCGCGGATTGGTGCAGTACACCTGGGACGCATGGAATGACGCCGCGACGTACTTGGTTGACAACAAGATGGACCTGAATGAAGCGCTGGCCGACGTGGACAAGTCAATTCAGAACGAGGAGCGCTTCGAGAACGTGATGGAGAAGGCCAAGATACTGGATGACCTGGGCCGCAAAGATGAAGCCACCAGCGCGCGCAAACAAGCTCTGGGAATCGCCAATGCGCAGCAGTTGTATGGCTATGGCCGGCAACTGCAACGCGAGAAGCGAGCCGACGAAGCGTTTGCGCTTTATCTCTCGACAGCGAAGAAGTATCCCGATTTTTGGCTTTCGCATGCCGGTTTGGCGAGGGTGTACAGCAGCAAGGGTGATTTTGACAACGCAACCAAGCAAATGGAGATGTGCCTTGCCGGCGCGCCCGATGCGGCCAAGACCGGCGTGCAGGGCCTGATCAAGCGTCTGCAGGCGAAGCAAGACATCAATCAGTGAGTCTGGACTGCTGCTTCGCTGCAACCGTGCGCGGTGTCGTTGTCACACCTCTGAACGATAGCAGTGGGCCGGATCGAAGCCTGGCCCACTGCCGGTTTGTTTCCCGGTTCCTCGACGAGTTATAGTTAAGAGTTTGCTTGTCCCATCCGGAGTTCCCCGTACCGGACAATACCTCACGCGGATCTCGCGTTCGGAGTCATCATGATTAAACGTTTCGTTCTGTTGCTCTGCGTCCTTACGCTCGGCTTGGGCAGCTTCGCCTTTGCCGACGAAGGTATGTGGTTGTTTAACGCTTTTCCCAAGGACAAAGTCCAGGCCAAATACGGCTTTGCCCCCGACCAAGCCTGGCTTGACCACGTGCGGCTTTCCTCGGCTCGCGCTCCCAACGGCTCGTCTTCTTTCGTATCTCCCGACGGACTGATCTTTACTAATCATCACATCGCGCAGGAGTGCATCCACGATATTTCCACCAACGGCAAGGACTATATGAAGAACGGGTTCTACGCGCCGACCCGGGCGGAGGAACCGAAATGTCCGGGCGTGGAATTCATCGTACTGGAAAACATTCAGGACGTTACTACCCAGGTGAATGCCGCGGTCAAGCCCGGCATGTCAACCGCCGATGCCGGCAAGGCGCAGCGCGAAGAAATGTCGTCGCTGGAGAAGGAGTGCTCCGCCGGCAACATACGGTGCGATGTGGTCACCCTCTATTCGGGCGCCATGTACAACCTCTACAAATACAAGAAGTACGATGACCTTCGCCTGGTGTTTGCGCCGGAGTTCGAGATGGCATTTTTCGGCGGCGATCCCGACAACTTCGAATATCCCCGCTACGATCTCGACATTTCGTTCTTCCGCGCCTATGAAAACGGAGAGCCGGCCAAGATCCACGATTACCTGAAGTGGTCGCCGGTGGGCGTAAAGGAAGGTGACCTGGTTTTTGTTTCGGGCCATCCTGGCCGGACCGGGCGTTTGCTTACCGTGGACCAGCTCGGCTTCCTGCGCGACTACCAATATCCCCTGTACCTCAACTCCTACACGCGTCGCATCGCCATGCTGGAGAAATTCAGGGCAGCGTCTGAAGAGAATGCGCGCGAAGCCGAAAGCGACTTTTTCGGACTGCAAAACTCCTTTAAGGCGGTCACCGGTTATGAGGGCGGATTGCACGATAAAGATCTGATGGGCAAGAAGGCGGCCGATGAGAAGGCGCTGCGCAACTTTGTCAATGCCGATCCCAAGCTCAAGGGCGAATTCGGCGATCCCTGGGCTGAAATTGCCAAGGCGGTCGAGGTCCAGAAGCAGATTTACAAGCCTTTGAACTACCTGGATTACCTGGGTGGTTTTCGCGGCGACCTGGCCCGTTATGCCCGCGACATCGTGCGGGCGGCCGAGCAAAAGCAGAAGCCAAGCAACCAGCGGATCCGTGGTTTCCAGGACTCGGCTTTGCCCACCCTGGAGCAGCGATTGTTCTCCACCGCCCCCACTTACAAAGCGCTGGAGCAGGCTTTGTTGGCCGAGAGTCTGGCCGAAATGCAGGACGTCCTTGGCGCCGACAACGCCGACGTGAAGAAAGCCTTGGCCGGTAAGACTCCGGAGGAGCGCGCCAAGGAACTGATTGACGGGACCAAGCTCAACGATGTGGCCGTTCGCAAGCAACTCTACGAAGGCGGCGAAGCTGCCGTGGAGGCCAGTAACGATCCCTTGATCGTGCTGATGCGGCAAATCGAGCCGGACGCGGTCGCCATTCACCAGCGCGATGAAGATGAAGTGCAATCGGTGCTGCGCCGTGACGGCGGGTACATCGGCAAGGTCCTGTTCGCCAAGGAAGGGTTCAATGTCCCTCCCGACGCGACCTTCACCCTGCGTCTTAGTTATGGCCCCGTGGAAGGTTACAGGCTGAACGGCAAGAAAGTGCCGTGGTTTACGACCATGGGCGGAGCTTACAAGCATGCCGCGAAGCATGGCAGCAAGACGCCATACCAGCTTCCCGAGAGCTGGCTGAAGGCCAAGTCGTCCATTGACCTCAACACACCGTTCAATACGGTTTCCACACCCGATATCATCGGCGGCAACTCCGGCAGTCCGGTCATCAACAAGAACGCCGAAGTGGTGGGGATCATCTTCGATGGCAACATCGAGTCGCTGCCGTGGGACTTCGAGTACAGCGACAAAGTGGCGCGCTCGGTGGAAGTGGATTCGCGGGCGATCCTCGAGTCGCTCCGTAAGATCTATCACGCCGACGCTTTGGCCAACGAGATTACCGGCAGCGAAGGCGCGCCCATGAAGCCAAATCCACAGAACAAGCTGCGCAAGCCGGTCAAGAAGCAGCAGTAACCCGGCGCGCGTTGGCTTTTTTTGGGTGTCATCCCGAGCGACGAGCGTAAACGGGGCCCCAGCAAGCACCGGGTTTGTGCTTGCTGGGGTGTTGGAGCGAGGAGTCGAGGGACCCCTATGGCCGCCAACAATCTCGGCCTTGCTGCTGGGCTACGCGGCTACGCGGTGATTTCTTGCAGCTATAGGGGTCCTTCGACTCGTCGCTGCGCTCCCCGCTCAGGATGACAGTCGGGAAAACAGGCCCGCACTACCCGTGCGAGCGGATATACCAATCCTGGAACCGCTCTATTGTGCCGCTCCCAATCCTGCGACCATGCCTTCTCGGGGACATCCAATGTGTTAGCCTTCTACGTGGGTAGAGTGTGCTTGATGGGCCTGTCCAGGCTCGTCGGGCCAAAGTCCAAGCAGGTCCCTTTCAAGGAACACAGGGTTGATCAACAAGCTTATCGCCAAGGTTTTCGGCACCAGCAACGAACGGGAAATCAAGCGGATTATGCCGCTGGTGGAGCGCATCAACGCGCTTGAGCCGGAGACGAAGCAGCTCAGCGATGAACAGCTCCGGGCCAAGACAGAAGAGTTCCGCGAGCGCGTCCGCGAGCGCGTGGATGCAGTCGAGGACCCCGACGAGAAGGACCGTGAGCTGAAACAGGTGCTGGACGAGGTCCTTCCCGAGGCGTTTGCGGTGGCACGCGAGGCGGGTTGGCGCGTGCTGAAGATGCGGCACTTCGACGTTCAGCTGGTCGGCGGCGTGGTGCTGCACCAGGGCAAGATCGCCGAAATGAAGACCGGCGAAGGTAAAACGCTGGTTGCCACCTTGCCGGTTTACTTGAATGCGCTTTCCGGGCGCGGCGTCCACGTGGTCACGGTCAACGACTACCTGGCCAAGCGCGACTCGGAGTGGATGGGCAAGCTTTACACCTTCCTCGGCCTGACGGTCGGGGTCATCGTGCACGATCTCGACGATCGCGAGCGGCGCGAAGCCTATGGCGCCGACGTTACCTACGGCACCAACAACGAGTTCGGCTTCGACTACCTGCGCGACAACATGAAGTTTGACCTCGCCGACTGCGTGCAGCGCGGACATAACTATTCCATCGTTGACGAAGTGGACTCGATCCTGATCGACGAAGCGCGCACCCCGCTCATTATCAGCGGCCAGAGCGAGGAGTCCACCGACAAGTATTACCGCGTAAACCGCATCATTCCTCAACTGGAGATGGGTGAAGAGATCGAAAAGGGCCTCGGCGAAGACAAAGTCCTTACCGGCGATTTCGTGATGGACGAAAAGCACCGCACCATCACGGTCACCGACGTGGGCTGGGAAAAGGTGGAGCGCCTGCTGGGCATCGGCAACATCGCCGATCCGGAGAACTGGGACCTGAAGCACCACGTGGATACCGCAATTAAGGCGCACGCCCTCTATCGCCGCGACGTCGAGTACGTGGTGAAGGACGGGGAAGTGCTCATCGTGGATGAGTTCACCGGGCGATTGATGCCGGGCCGGCGCTGGTCCGATGGACTGCATCAGGCGGTGGAGGCCAAGGAAGGCGTGAAGATCGAGCGCGAAAATCAGACGCTCGCCACCGTTACCTTCCAGAATTACTTCCGCATGTACAAGAAGCTGGCCGGCATGACCGGCACGGCGGAAACGGAAGCGGCGGAATTCGACAATATCTACAAACTCGAAGTGGTGGTCATTCCGACCAACAAGGTTTTGGTGCGCATCGAGAACTCCGACGTCGTGTACCGCACCGAGAAGGAAAAGTTTTTCGCCTCAGCCGATGAGATCCAGAAGATCGCCGAAGTAGGGCAGCCCATTCTAGTGGGCACGACTTCGGTTGAAAAATCGGAGCGTCTATCGGACCTGCTGAAGAAGAAGGGCATCAAGCACGTGGTGTTGAATGCCAAGTACCACGAGAAGGAAGCCGAGATCGTTGCCCAGGCAGGCCGCAAGGGCGCGATCACGATTGCCACCAACATGGCCGGCCGCGGCACCGACATTTTGCTGGGCGGCAATTCCGAGTTCATGGCCAAGCAGGAGTGCATCAAGAAGGGGCTGGCGCAGCCGCTCAAGGTGGTGGCGGGCGAAGTCACGGCCAAGCCTGACGATCCGAACCTCTCCTACTTTTATTACGGTGGCAACGAATACCAGGTGCCAACGGCGCAGTGGAACGAGACCAACGCCCGCCATAAGGTAGTTACCGACGCCGAGCATGATGAAGTTGTCTCGCTGGGCGGGCTGTTTATCTTTGGCACGGAACGCCACGAGGCCCGGCGTATCGACAATCAGCTGCGTGGACGCGCTGGCCGCCAGGGCGATCCCGGCGCATCGCGTTTCTACTTGTCGCTGGAAGATGACCTGATGCGCATCTTCGCCAAAGAGTGGGTATCGAACCTGCTGCAGCGGCTGGGCATGGAAGAAGGCGTACCGATCGAATCGAGGCTGATCACGCGCCGTATCGAGGCCGCGCAGAAGGCGGTTGAGGGCCAGAACTTCGAAGCCCGTAAGCATCTGCTCGAATACGACGATGTGATGAATAAGCAGCGCCAGGCGGTTTACGGATTGCGCCGGCAGCTCCTGGAAGGCATCGATCAAAAAGAGCTCATCCTGGAGGATTACGTTCGCGACATCCTTGGCGGACTGCTCGACAAATATGCCGCGAAGGAAACACACGCCGAAGATTGGGACATCAAGAGCCTGAAGAACCAGGTGTTCACCCGCTTTGGAGTGGACATCGCGGCCGAGGGCATACAGGCCGAAACGCTGAACCGGCAGGAACTTGGCGACACTGTTTTCGACAAGCTGAAAGAGCGTTACGAGGCCAAGGAGAAGCTGATCGGCCCCGACGCCATGCGCCATCACGAGCGCATCATCATGTTGAGCGTGATCGACCAGCAGTGGAAAGACCACTTGCTCAGCATGGACCACCTGCGAGAGGGGATCGGATTGCGCGGCTATGCCCAGCACGATCCGCTGGTGGAATACAAGCGCGAGTCGTTCGATATGTTCGAAGCCATGATGGAACGCTTCGAAGAGGAGACGGTCCGTTACCTGTACTTGATGCAGGTGATCGAAGCCCCATCTCGCCCGGTTCCGCAGCACGCGATTTCCGCGGGAGATTTCGACAGCAACGATCAGGCGATCGCAGCGTTCAGCACCGGCCCCCGACGCAATCGCGCCACTACCTCGATGGACGACATGGAAGAAGCCTTCCAGCGCCGCAAGCGCCGCGAACTGGAACAGGCGCGCATGGCGGGTGCAGGCGAGGCCGGAACCGTGCAGCAAGTGGTCCGCGGAGAGAAGGTTGGCCGCAACGACCCTTGTCCGTGTGGCAGCGGCAAAAAATACAAGAAGTGTTGCGGGGCGTAGCAGCCGCAACCCGCCTTTTGCCCTTCGCTCAATCCTTCGGACATCGTGCTGAAAGGTGTGCGTGACCGCGGTGGGTGCGAATCCCAGCCTTCCTTCAGAGGCCGTATTTAGTTTCCTTTTCCTTCCGTTTTCGGGTCCCTACAACGGTAGTAAGGCTATTATTGCTTTGCGTTCCCGCCGGGACTCTGTTATTGTTCGCCCCAAATAGCGGCCCTTAGGATCTCGCGCTGGGCTTGTGTCTTGGCTCGCGCAGGGAGAGGCCCAGGGTTCGACAACTCAGGAGGTCATCATGGCATTTTGTGCGTCCTGCGGTACTCAAATGGCAGACAATGCAGCGTTCTGTCCCAACTGCGGGAAGGCCGCAGGTCATGCCAGCGGTGCAGGCGCCTCGAGTGCTCCAGCACCGGCCCCATCCGCCGGTAACGTAGCTCCTGCTGCTTCGGCAGCGGCGCCCATTGCGGAGAATGTAGCCGGCATGCTGGCTTACTTCACCATCATCCCGGCGATCATATTTCTGCTGATTGAGCCCTACAATCGCGATCGCTTCGTGCGCTTCCACTCGTTCCAGTGCCTGTTTACAGCGGCCGCTCTGATTGTGCTGCACATTTGCTTGTCGTTCCTCAGTTACGCACTGCCGTTGATCATGTTTCCCATCTGGGGGCTGCTGGGACTCGCTGAATTTGCGCTGTGGATACTGCTGGTGGTCAAGGCGTATCAGCACCAGATGTTCAAGCTGCCCATCGTGGGAGACTTGGCCGAGAAGCAGGCCGGCGCATAGAGGTCGGTTCCCGGAGCATGGGCGGGTGCGCACATCCAGTGGACACCCGCGATAGGTCTGGAAACAGGGAACGAAACCCGAGCGCTGCCACAGTGGCAAGAAGAGAGAGACGCTCGGCCGGGCGGTCTTTCGATCGTCTTGTTATTGACGAATGTTGTTATGCGACGAATGGCTTCGCCCAGCTGTTTCATCGGGGCATTACGGTGCGGCGACCTCTGTTATACTAAGTCCGATCCATCGCTCCACCTTCAGAACCCGTGCTTTCGTGAAGGGTACTCTTTAGGCCGCTTGCTTCGGGCAAGTACTGCACGATGCAGTTCGCACAAGTTGTTGATCCTGCTTTGTAAACCACTTCGGGCGCGTAGCTCAATTGGCAGAGCAACTGACTCTTAATCAGTAGGTTGAAGGTTCGATTCCTTCCGCGCTCACCAAAATCTCCTGTAAGTACGCGGTAACTATCCGTTCCACACGCAAAATGAATTTCCGGCTTGCGTCTGTGTCGCCACTGTGTCGCCAAATTTGGGGGGATTCTGCACAGGGACTCCCAGAAACAAGGGGAGGGGCGGCCAAGAATGTGCGCGTCTTATGGGGGAGTGGCATTCGTCAGCTTCCACGACAAGGACCTATTTGAATTCGCGGCTAGACCCAACAGTCGCTTGAACGGAACAAACAGCCACGCTTGGTCAAATGTCTTGATCGAATCCGAAGGACACCTCTGGTTGTCCGGTACTAATGCCTTCCACCTTCTTGCGGGCTATATACAACCGTCTACGAACGGAGCGAGCAAAGCGGGGGTTACGAGCGGCTTGTTCAAAGCTCTTAATCGCATTTTTGGAATACTTTTGGTTGTGCTGTGCTATTGCTTTCCAAGGTTTCGGCTGGAGTTCGTCCTTCAGGCGGAAGCCTGCCTTATCAAGTTCCTTCGCAACCTCCAAGAAGGCATCCCTCGAGAGCCCGTCGTCCTTCCAATTGGCGAGTGTGAGTTTTCCAGCCAGCTCATCGAAAGCGGACAGATGCACTCTGGCTGGAATTACTGCCCCCATGTTTAGGCCCTTGTCCGTGATCCACCAGCGCATATTGTGGTAGTTCATTGCAATCTCGTCGATGACGTCTCCTGCATATCCGAAGAGAGGTTGACCTCGCAGAATAGTAGACGTGCCGAGTGCATCATGCAGCGACTCGATAGGGATCGGAGTGAAAGCCCCGTGAAGCGATCGCTTCCACCAGGTCGCGATCAGTACAAGGTGCCGGGACGGTTAGGCTTACGATGTTCGTCACGACTAGATGCAGGATGCTACGGTTGGTGGTAGATCTTCCGCGACTAAAGCGAGACCAAAATCTGCGAGGTAGCGGCGCCTTGAGGTTGGGGTATCCAGTTTTTTCCGAGGGCATGCGTTAGGTCCTTGCAGTGTTCGAGGTTCTGAACAAAGTCACTTACCGGCAGGATAAGCGTTTCTCGATGCATGTATAGGAAAAACAAGAATCCGTTTCAGAAAGAAAAAGGGCAGATGGGCACACCTTGATGACGCAGGATGGGCACACCTTGATGACGCAGACCGTCGCCTACCGCGTCGCTACCGCATAGAAATCCACCTCGACATGTCATGACGAAATCAGCCGGATGCTTGATGTAGCTGCTCTCGAGAGAGCTTTCAGAGTGGGCGACAACACATCCGAAAATGGGCTTGGGTTCGGTCTCGAGACTCTCCTCGGATTACCCGCGAGCACCGAGATCCTCGTGACTAAGATGAACCCCGTCCACTGGCGTGACAATCAGTCCGAAAGCGACCGATATTTTCAGGGTGCAGAAGAGCTGTCCAAAAGCATTCGCTTCGGTAATTTCGACAAAATGCTCGTCATTCAAACTCCATCGGTTACTGCGCTGTTATCGGGCCGATCCGCCACCAGCGGGCCGTCGCTTCGCTGTGAGGCCCATGGTGGCGGCCTCCGGAATATGAAAGGAACAAATCATGAAAAGGCCAAAGCTACCTTGCTCAAGCAGAGGCGCACCAGCACGCAAGACCACGAACTTAAGCAATACGCGAGACACCGCAACTGGGCGGTGCAGCGGGTCTACACCGACCACGGCTTTTCCGACGCATCGGAGAAGCGACCGGCGTGGGCAAGAGCTTCATCGCTTCGGCTCTGGCACAGAAAGCTTGTCGCGACGGCTACTCGGCTCTCTATTTGCGGGCTGCCGCCTTGCTGCGCGAACTGGCCCTGGCACGAGCCGATGGAAGCTTGCGTCACTTCCTGGCTCGACTGGGCCGCATTGATGTTCTGGTGATTGATGACTGGGCCATGGCGCCGCTGAATGAAGCCGAGCGTCGCGAAGTTTGGGAGATCTGCGAGGATCGCTATCAGACTCGTTCCACCATCCTCACTTCCCAGTTGCCGATCTCGCGCTGGCACGAGCAGATCGGCGATCCCACCATCGCTGACGGCATCCTCGACCGCCTGGTTCACAATGCCCACCGCATCGAGATGCGCGGAGAGTCCATGCGGAAAAAACGCAATCCGCCGCAGGACGAGAAGAAGGAATGAACCAAAGTCAACATCTTGGAGTGCGAGATGGTGATTTCGCACTAACAACGAATGGGAGGCCCGCCATTCACGCTAAGGCGTATCATTGTCAGCCATGGAACGTGTCATCCGGCTGCCCATATTACTGGCTGTCCTGTGTATCTTGGCCTATGCCATCCCGCAGGCGGCTGATTCGTCCAAGTCCGAACAAGAAGAAGACACATACGCAATCTACTCCCTCGTCCTTGCCCATCCGGAGACCAGCCACGGACCGGACGACAACGAGCGGTATCTTGTCGCGGAAACCACCGCTTCAGTCTTTTCGCAAGAACCATGCGTGCAGCCGCCGAAGGAGCGTGAGGCGGAGTTCCAAGAGGTAATGGCCGACTACCAACAGCGCAAATCTATTCCGCGAAAACTTGAGCCAGCGTTCTCCATCGGTAAGCCCTATTCCTTGTTGGATGCGAGCGCAGTCAGGATTATGCACTTGACACAAGGACAAGTGTCTGCTATTGTTGTTTACGTGATTGAGGCTTCCCACTTCCGCTCTCCTGTTCTTTCAGGTGCTTCTTTACAGCGCGGACGATCTTCGGATGAAAGAGGTGCCGCAATGCTTCTTCGTCCGTCATCTCCATCGGGTGCTTCTTCAACTTCTTGCGTGGCACGGTGAGTCCTTATGATCGAAGCAATTGACCTCTGCGAGTTAATGGAACGGTACGGCGATGAGCAGTCTTGCCGCAACTACCTTGAGCATTTGCGCTGGCGCAATGGTGTGCGCTGCCCGAAATGCAACGGCGAGAAAATCTCGTCCATCCTGAAGCGCGACCAGTACAACTGTGATACCGAGTCATGCCGCTACCAGTTCTCTGTAACGGCAGACACGATGTTCCATGACACGCACCTGCCTTTGGTTAAATGGTTCCTTGCGACGTTTTTGATTTGCCAGTCGCGCAAGGGAATGTCCGCGAATCAGCTTAAACGAATGCTGCGGATTAATTACCGCACGGCGTGGTATCTCTGCCATCGCATCAGGGACGCGATGAAGGCCGTCAATCCTCAGCCGCTCGGCGGAACCGTGGAAGTAGATGAGACTTTTGTAGGCGGCAAACAACGCGGCCATCAGCATAAGGTCGGGCATCCTGAGTGCAAGAAGCAAGTAGTTATTGGCATCCGGCAACGTGGTGGCGAACTTCGCTTCTTCCACGCTCAGGACGTGAAGAGCGGAACTCTGGCGAAGTATATCCAAGAAAACATTTCGCAGGACGTTGACGTAATTATGACGGACGAGTTTGGCGGATACCCTTCGGCCATTGCTAAGGCAGGAGTGCTTGCAGAACACAAGACTGTGTGCCATCGGGACGGCGAATACGTGAACGGCGACGTTTACACCAACACCGTTGAGTCCGCATTTTCGCTGCTCAAGCGCGGCATCGTTGGAACATGGCATCGTGTTAGCGCGAAGCATCTGCAAGCCTACCTTGACGAAATGTGTTGGCGTTTCGATAACCGTAAAAACCCCTACCTTTTCCGCGATACGCTGCTGAAGCTGTTACGATCCGAGCATCTGGAGTACAAGAACTTGATCGCGGCATAGGGCTTATCTTTCGGACACAAGGAATGTGTAAACATAATGCTTTCCCTTACCCGTAGATTTATCCGTTACGTCTTGCAGTGTGACGTGGAATCTACGCTCGCCAATCGTCACAGTGTGCGCTGGAGAAGTCAGGCGGTTGAACGTAAATTGATTATCAAGTGTGCTGGTGAACCCACCCATGAAAGGCGTTTCCACTTCTCCCGTGGTGAATCCATAAAGGTCGCCGCCTATAGCGTATTTCTCTCCAGCTTTTGGCGACTCAACCATTATTGGCGGAGTGGTGGGTAAAATAAGCATTACAGAGTCCCTATCTGCTGGCCCCATCTGAATCAGGCTTCCCGCCTCGCCCAGCTGAAGTCTCGGTAAAGACTGAACAATGTCGTATCTCAATTCCAATATCTGAATACTGGAATGCTTGAATCGAACCGAAACCGTCTGCTCTGTTGGGTTGGCCGACCGCCGATGCCTACCGTAGGCCCATCTAATTACTGCCATAGCCCCTAATGCAACTGTCGCTGTCAGCAGCACAGCCGTACTTGTGACCGCTGCCTTCCACATCCAAATGAGGTAACATATCGCTGCCGCCGAAAGTAAGAAGCACCCGGTGGCAAACCAGAATTCGCCTTTGGTTTTGGGGTCCATCGCTACCGTGGCCCCAATACCGACAATGAGTGCGATAACCGCAATCGCGGCTGCGACCCAAAACTCAGTCGAGAAGTGCATAATGTAAGATTGTAGCACCTTGCGTCAGATGCACAATCCTGAATTCGCTCGTGGACGCCTGCGCTGGTTCCAGGGGCGCACGGACGAGCTGAGTGTGTTGCTCCGTTTCGTGGCGGAAGATTCCTCCGAAGCGGCTTCGCGCTTGTGTTGCGTGCGGGCCGTGCCGGGACAAGGAAAGTCTGCGCTCCTCGCCAAGCTGGCGGAGCGCTTGGCCCAGAATCGTCCGAATGACTTGGTCATCTCCCATTTCGTGGGAGCCACAGAGAACTCTGCGGACTTGCGCCGGATGCTGCTACGGCTCACCGAAGAGTTGCGCCCCTTCGCAGGTCCCCAATCCCAAACCGCAGAGAAGAGTCCGGCGGAGGGGGGCGCTGCCAAGCCCGAGGAGGGACAAGACCTGGAAAGCCTGCGCAAGCTGCTGGCCACTCAGCTTGGCGAGTACGCAGGTGCGAAGCGCATCGTCCTGGTGATCGATGCTGTGAACCAGCTCACGGCCGGGTACGAACTCACCTGGATTCCAGCGAAGCTCGGCCCGCAGGTGCGGGTGATCGTGAGCACGATCTGGGTTGCAGAGGAAATTCCTGCGCAGGCCGAGCGCAAGCCATATCATCGCGTTATGGCCGCACTCAGGGTGCGGCGGCCCGAACCGCGCTGGGTGGATGTGGGTCCGCTGACGCCGGCCAACATCCGCGAGATTGTCGAAGCGTACCTCCTCGAGTACTGCAAGGAACTAGATGAGTCAGTGAAGGAAGAGATCTGCCGGATGCCCCAGGCAGGTAATCCGCTCTACCTGCTGGTGGCGTTGCAGGAACTGCGTACGCTTGGTGGCGACAATATGAATGTGCTCGTGAAGGACCTCATCCACAAGCTGCCGGTCGAGCGGCCTGATGCCGTAGCGCTTTTTACGTGGATGCTCGAGCGATTAGAAGCAGCTTATGGTGGCAAGCTGGTGCGGCATTGGTGCAGCTACCTTGCACTGGGCCGCGTTGGCATGGCCAGCCGCGAGTTGGCGGAGATCATCGGTGCCGTATTGGGTGAGCGCCAGGCGACGGCAGCACTGCGCGTCGAGCGGGCCATCCGTCGGTATTTGCAGCGCCGCGGCGCACAATTTGATTTCTTCCACGGCCAGCTGCGGGAAGCAGTCGAGAAGCGCTACTTGGTCGAGAATCCCGCCGCGGCTGAGGGGTTTCGCGACCTACACCTGCTCCACCGAGACATCGCCTCATACTTGGCCAAGCTCTGGCAGACACATGCCGACCGGTTCACCGAGGAGCCCACGGAACCCGTTCGACGCGCCCTGAGTGAGCTTCCGTACCATCAGACCGAAGGGCAGATGTGGGAACAGGCCTACACCACTTTGACCGATTTTCCATTTCTCGAAGCGAAGTGCACGCACGTCGCAGCAGCGACACTCGGTGGCGGTGATGGGGCTCGGAAGATCTACGGTGGAGCGTACGAATTGCAGGAGGACTATGGCCGCGCCATCGACACCTGGCCCGTTAAACGTAGAGTAGGCCGCGTCACGTCCCGATTCGGCTATCCCATCATCGTCACCGCGGTGGATTTCGGCCAGGGACTGGTGATCCGCTGCCCGGGTTGCGCCCAGATGGTGCCGTTTCAACAGCAGTGGCTCGGACAGGAGATTCATTGTCCTCGCGAGGGCTGTGACGGCTGGATGCGCGTCAACCCCTTCACTGTGGGCGGGTAAGGGCCCCGCAACGTTCAGCCATTCAGAAAAGGAGTGCCAACACATTTCGGTGAGATGAGACCATGAGCGTTGCCAATTCTGAGCCGGCCGGCCTCCATTCGCGTTGGACAATCCTCAGAGCCTTTGAGTGCACCCTGAATCGAGAAATTCACAATCTCCAGCGCTGTTCAGAGCTAACGCGGCAGCAGCTCTACAACCGATTGCAGTGGGAGGATGAGCCGGTGCCTCAATTGTTGGCCCCGGAGCTGGAGCGCAGAGGCGCTCCGGGCGCAACTCCGTGGCTGTGGGCCAACTTGTACAGAAGTCCTGTTCTGGGAAGTTTGCCCTTGACAATCGCTGAGATCCCTCGCGAGAGGCAGCCAACACAGAAGTTGGCCGCGTTTTCAGGATTCGTACCGACAAACGCCCTTGTCGTCACTTTACTTTCGAGTTGTCGGCACCGCGAAAATTATCCGAACGTGCCTCTGAGTGTTCCTCTGTTGGCGACGGCTTGCAACTCGCGAATCACCCAGAACAGCCGCCGGGCCGAGACATAGCTGTGCTGGCCACCGTGGCGTAGGTCCGTGATCCGGGATTTCGAGATCAACTTTCGGATTTTCCGCTGCGACAGTCCCAATCCCAGCTCAGAATGCACGATAGTGGCTGCTTCCTCCTCCGAGATGCCGGGCAAAGCCTGGCCGGCATGAAACCGGGAACGCCATTGCTCTAGCTCCAGGGCCTGACGGGTGAAGATTGCCTCCAACTCGTGGGTGCCGGCAAACAGCAACCCGCAGTGCGGCGGTTGATCCAACAGTTCCCGTAGGGTCTCGAGGCACTCAATCGACAGATGCTGGGCTTCGTCAAAGACCAATAGCACCTTGCGCTGGCTGAGATCGAAACGCAGATTGCGAAGAATCCGGTCGACCGTGCCCATTCCAATGGCCCCACAGCTCTGGGCTACCCGCTTCATCAGGTCCAGCGAGTGGATGCCCTCACGAACATAGACGTAGTAAGATCTTCGGCCTTCTCCGTTCTTGGCGATCTCTGAGCGGTTTAACTCTGCGATCAGGTGCTGCAGTACGTAGGTCTTCTGGGTTCCCGGGGCGCCGACGATCTACCTGATCCCGGAGTGTGACACGGAAGAGGATGTTCAGGAAGTCTTGTGCGAACTGTGCGAGGAGATTTTCGTTGCGCAATTGGCGGGTTGGTTCCGAGCTGAAGAGACCTGGCCGCGAGACCTCGGGTTCGATGTCTTCTGCCGTTGGTTTGATTTCCAACACCATTCAATGCTGGTGGATCTCTGCGATGAACCGCTGATCGATGAGTCTGACTGACATTGTCGCCGGCTGCCATTCCATCCATAACGCCCCGATTTTATTTTGGCGAAGGACAGCCGCACACCCGGGTTCATTTCTACTGAATGCCCTTCTCGCAGAATAGCCCTGCTCTCTCCTACGAGAGAGCAGGCCGACGGCTGACGAGAATCGATTTCCTCAGTCCACGACTTCGATCAAGAGTCGGCGTTAGAGAGCTGGTCGGTGATCGTCTGGAAGTGATGGCCCATCACCGCCAAGGTCATGGCCGCGCCAAAGGAGCTGCGGTGGCGGGTGGCGGCGGTGAACAGAAACTTCCAATAGCTGAGGCGAGCTTTCCCCAGCAAGCCCTGGTGCACCATGGAAGAAAAGAAGGCGCGCAGGCTGCCGTAGCTCCAGCGCTGCCGGAATTGCGGCTGGCAGCGGCTGAGGAAGAGCTTGACCCGCTCATAATAGGCATCGCAGGCATAGATTCTAGTGAGCACATGACGATAGCCCTCGAGGAGGCGGGTGGCGTTCATGCGGGGAAGGAAATTCAGCTCACAATCAGTGTTGTTGCCGCCCCCGGCATGCAGAATTCGGCCCTCGCTCAACAGGCGGCGAAACAGTTGGGTGCCGGGCATGGCTTGAAGCAGGCCCACCATGGCAACGGGAATGGCGCTCTTCTGAATGAACTCGACGAGGCGCTCAAAGACGTCTTCGCGGTCGGTATCGAAGCCCAGGATGAAGCCTCCCATCACTTCAATGCCGTACTGCTGGATGATGCCGATGCTTTCCAGCATGTCGCGCCGCGTGTTCTGCAGTTTGTGGTTGGCGACCAGGCTGTCCTCGTCCGGGGTCTCGATGCCCAGGAAGACGGATATGAAACCGGCCTCTTTCATCAACTGCAGCAGTTCGAGATCGTCGGCCAGGTTGAGCGATGCTTCGGTGCTGAAGCGGAAGGGACGGCCGTGAGCTTCTCCCCACTCAGCCATGGCCGCCAGCAGTGCCTTGGCACGGGGCTTGTTGCCGATGAAGTTATCGTCAACGATGAAGACCGCGTCGCGCCAGCCCGCCTGGCGCAACTGATCGAGTTCGGCCAGGACCTGCGCCACGGCCTTGGTGCGGGGACGGCGGCCATAGATCTCGATGATGTCGCAGAATTCGCAGTTGAAGGGGCAGCCGCGCGAATACTGGACGGTCATGGTGCTGTAGCGGTGCATCTGGATAAGACGCAGGTCGGGTAATGGGCTGCGCTCCATGGCGGGACGCTCGGTCGCCTGGTAGTGGGGGCGTGCTGTGCCCGCCTCCAGATCTCGGGCCAGGCCGGCGATAAGGTCCTCCGCCTCGCCGATCACCACGTGGTCGGCTTGCAGTACGGACCTGGGCACACTGCTGGTGATGGGCCCGCCCACAACGGTCCGGAGTCCGCGCGCACGGCAGCGCTGCACGATGGAGATCAGGTCCTCCTGCTGTATGTGCATGCCGCTAATCAATGCGACGTCGGCCCAGGCGAGGTCAGAGTCCCTCAGGCGCTCGACGTTGGTGTCGATCAGGCGCTTGTTCCATGGCTGGGGAAGCAGCGCGGCTACAGTCATGAGACCCAGCGGCGGCTGAGCGGCCCGCTTGCCTTGAATCGACAGGGCATAACGGAAGCTCCAGTAGGTGTCAGGAGATCTGGGATAGATGAGTAAGGCGTTCAGGGTCCACCTCCGCCGCAAGAGCGCGTGTCAGCATGTAACAGCGATGAAGTGTGATCCGCCTTGGGCGAGGATGCCCGCGTCCACTGCAACCATCGATACGCGCGTGATTCAAGTGTCATCCTTGGGGGCGGAGGGCGCAATGGGATTACAAAAAGATTACAGAGCCCAGTGAGCCTTATCCTACAGACCTCAGATTCTGCACTCTACGGGGATAACCGCGGCGGGAAGAACATTGAGTTTGGCCAGCTCGCCAGAGCGTGTTTCAAAAACCTCGTTTTGCGACACCAGGGCTAAAGCCCTCTTTTTGGAGTCGCGATTTTCGCGGGCCTAAAGGCCCGCGCTTCCACCCAGAGAGCTGCAGAACATTTTTGAAACAAGCTCTAGTAAAAAGCGGGTTTTCGGGAAATTCTGCGACGAGCCCCATAAGTTGTGTGCGGGCCACTTCTGTTTCTTTCTCGCGCAGGGCCGCCAGCGCCAGCAGAATCTTTCCCGTAGCCGTGGCGATGGCGGAGAATCGTGCTAACACGCTGCGCCGAGCTCTACCCGCTTCTCCCGCAGACGCGGATCGACCACGACAGATCTTCTGACCGACTCCGCAATGCGGGGCTTTGCCATTTCTTTTTTCACCTCGCGGAGGGCGGCGGCACTAAATGCGACCTTCTTGTTTTTTGCCGGCATAACACCATCATCATGTCACACGCCGCAAGGCAAGAACGGTCAATTCAGACCAGGTGAGCCGATTCTGGAGGTGCATTTTCGACGGAAGAGCCGGAGTCTTGCGCCGGGAAATCCGCACAAAAACTGTGCAGTTCGTTATTCCTGCAAAAAGATATTGAGGAGGGAGTTGTGGACCCGAATCTCACCGTTGTATTCGATGAAGCCCAGTTTCCTAAAGCGATTCATAAAAAAACTCACGCGCGACCGGGTGGTGCCAATCATCTCAGCCAATGTCTCCTGACTCATCTTAGGGATCACCGTCTCGGGTTTGCTCTCCTTGCCGAACTGGGCCAGCAGTAACAGAATTCTCGCCAGCCGCTTTTCGCTGGAATTGAAAAGCTGATCGACCAGGTCCGCTTGGATGCGAGCGTTGCGGGTAAGCAGAAAGGAGACGAACACATTCGAAAATTCGGGTTCTTGATGAAGGGCGCGAACCATCTCCGCCTTGCTGATCCTGAGCAGTGCGCAATCGCTCATGGCCGTAGCCGTTGCGAGTCGAACAGGATGAACGGAGACCATGCAGTTCTCCCCCAGGAATTCCCCGGCGCCCACCAACGTGATCGTGGCTTCTTTTCCCGCCGCGGAGGTGACCGTTACTCTCAGCCGGCCCTTTTGCACGTAAAAAATCGTGTCGGCAGGGTCGCCTTGCGCGTAGGCCACCTCATCTTTTTTCAGGTTGACAATTTTCTTGCCCAACCCAGCTCTGGCGAGAAAAGCCTCAGGATTGAAACCCCCATCGCCATTTGTGGGTAGCGGCTTGGACGTTTGAAACCGGGGAAGCTGTGCAATTTCGCCTGTGGCGAGTTTTGCGGACCGCACCGAATTCACGAGTGGAACCCGTTTGGCTGGAGCGCTCTGGCGGCGGGCTGGAATGCCCCTGACGCTCATATCGCACCTCCGAAGGGGGCGTTCACACGAGTGGATTATACACCTTAGTTAAGGGCCGCCCGTTGGCCGTTTCTGTTCAATATTGCACCGTTTTCCCAATTTTGGAATTTGTGCCGATTGAGCGATTTTGCACAGCCTTGTCCGTTGCCAAGCGGTAGCCTCGGGTTTGTGAGGGGAATTTGCGGGCAGCGATGTCCCGCCTCGACCGACGGATCCATGTGCCGCTAGCTGACGATTGGGCCCGTATCACTGCGGACGAGATCGACTCTTCGGGAGGCACCAATGCCAGGCAAACGCGCACTTACTTTTAATCCCGGTACATTTCTTAAGAAGATCGGCAAGCGCAGCACCAGCCGGAAGTACCGCAACAAAGAACTAATTTTCGCCCAGGGCGAGGCTGCGGATGCCATGTTTTATGTCGAGGCTGGCAACGTGAAGCTGACGGTCCTATCGAAACATGGCAAGAAGGCCGTCATTGCTATTTTCCGGCAGGGTGATTTCTTCGGGGAAGGCTGCTTAGGAGTGCCGTCGTTGCGGATGTCCACCGCCACCGCGGTACGGCCTTCCACAATTGTACGAGTGGAAAAAATTACCATCATTGGCATCATCCATGACGACCCTCTATTCGCGAGGCTGTTTATCGCGCACTTGATTTCTCGCGTTACCCGGACTGAGGAGGACCTCCTCGATCAACTGCTCAATTCCAGCGAGAAGCGGCTGGCACGGACTCTGCTGTTGCTTGCGGGCTTTGGGACGCAATCCAAGCCACATCCCGCCGCCCTGAAGGTGAGTCAGGGAACGCTGGCCGAGATGGTGGGCACCACCCGCTCGAGAGTGAGCTTCTTTATGAACCGCTTTCGCAAGATGGGGCTGATCGATTACAACGGCAGTTTGCACGTGCATTGGGCAATGCTCAACTTCTTTCTGCACAAATAAGCCCCGAGAACAGGGTTACGAATCGAAGAATGCACTTATTATCCGCCCATTGCCGTGTATGCAAGGGAGACCAGTTCAGGACCGCGCCTCCTGAGAGTTGGGTTGAAAGGTCCGTTCTGCCTCTTCTCTTTCTTTGCCCAGGACGTTGTATTGTCTGCCACAAGCGCCGCTACTTGCCTACATTTCAACGATGGACGGCTGTCCCTAACTCGTGGCGATAAGCACACTGCATTGGGCGGAGTTGAGTAGGGCTACACGGTGTTTCTCATGATGAGTCTCGCCGTCCGAGGGGCAGCATCTCTCCCAAATTGCGCACTTCGTCCCTCTGCACCTTAAGGGTCTTCAAGGGTCTTCCTCAGTAATCACCAGCACATCACCACCAAATGAAGTGTTCTGTTTTGACCAGACGGGGGCAGCGTGGGCATGGCATCGTAGGGAAGTGGAATTTGTTCTGTCTGCCACCATCAGGAGAGCACATGCCGAACGGCGCCAAACCTCAGATTCTAGTTGTGGACGACGAACCCTGCGTGCGGGAAAGCCTGGGAATGTTGCTGGTGGCGTCCGGATACGAGGTGGCAGAGGCGGAAGACGGCGTCAGTGCCTTGTCGCACTTGAACCGGACGGTCCCCGATCTGATCGTCACCGATCTCAATATGCCGCAGATGTCGGGCCTTGAGTTGATCTCGCATGTACGAAGCCGGTATCCGTCGATTTCGATCGTCGCGATGAGCGGAGACTGCCAGGGAGATGCCGTGCCTGCCGGCATCATGGCTGACAGGTTCTATCCCAAAGGACATCACCCTCACAATCTGTTGACAACAATCGCCAGCCTGATCGCAACCAACCCGGCCCGCGCGAGTGCTCGCCAAAGTCGCATCGCGCCGGAGCTTGTTTCGTAAGTACGAGGAGGAAAGTATGCTCGGAACTATCTTGATTGTTCTACTGATTTTGTTTCTGGTGGGTGCCCTGCCGACGTGGAATCACAGCCGTTCATGGGGTTACTTCCCGAGTGGCGGGCTGGGGTTAATCCTCGTCATTGTGGTTATTTTGGTGCTGCTTGGCCGGATCTAGTGGATCGCTGAGTAAACCGCTGGCGGTCCCGAAGCCTTGCTGCTGACAGCAAAGCAGTGGACTCATAGCGACCTTCGGTGCGATTACCGGCACAGGCGCTGTTACTGAGTCATCACACAATCTTGACGCTCATAACTAGCAGAGGAGGAACGTATGCTCTGGACAATTTTTGTCATTCTGTTGATTCTGTGGCTTCTCGGCTTCGGTTTCCACATAGGAGGCGGTCTGATCCACCTCTTGCTGGTGATTGCCGTCGTGGTCCTGGTCATCAATTTGATCAGTGGCCGAAGAACAGCCTGACCTTTACGGTGGATATCGACCGTCACAAACTCACCCATAAATCCACGTGCAATGAAAAAGGAAGTGTTATGAAGAAATATGCCATTGCTTTGCTAACGTTGTCTTTCGCCACCACCTTCGCATTCGCTGGTTCAGCAGAGCGAGACACTACTGAACGCTTACAAGCGGCTGGTCAGGTCCTGAATGAGATCATGGCGGCGCCCGATAAAGGCATCCCGGACGAGGTGCTGAATGACGCTAAGTGTATCGCCGTGGTGCCGGACATGGCGAAGGGCGGATTCATCGTCGGCGGAGAGCATGGACGCGGGGTCGTCACCTGCCGCACTGCCCATGGCTGGAGTGCGCCGGCATTCATTTCGATCGGTGGAGGCAATTTTGGCTTCCAGGCTGGCGCTGAGTCAGTTGATCTGGTCGTGCTGTTCATGAATGACAAGGGCGTGCAAGGATTGCTCTCGAGCAAGTTTGAACTTAGCGGCGAAGCGTCGGCTTCAGCGGGTCCGGTTGGACGGCATGCCTCGGCAGGCACCGACTGGAAGATGAACACGGAAGCCTTGAGCTACTCGCGTTCGAAGGGCCTGTTTGCCGGAGTCGCAGTGGATGGCGCCAAGATCCAGCAGGACAATGACTCCACCACCGCTATCTACGGCAAGAATGTTTCCTTCCGCAGAACGCTATCGGGCGAAGTGCGCGCTCCGGCGAGCACCGAGTCGTTTCTCGCAGCGGTCAATGCTGCTGAAAAACGCGCGCACCAGCACGAAGCTGTCGAAAACTAGATAGTTGAGGTTTGCCGCTGTGCCTGCCGAATTGCGGCACACTGGGAATTGAAGGGTTCGCGGCGCCGTCAGGCGAGGTGTTCTCGGGGGAGAACCGAACTGGACAGCGCCGCGATTGTTTCACCAACTGTGCGCGCAGCACGAGTACGGAATTTTCTGGCGGGCCGGCCGGGAGCCTGTCCTATGCACCCAAAGAACAAACAGTGTCCTGAAGCCCTTCCGGGAGGTGTATAGTATGAGGCTGTTCCGAGCGACAACCGACATTCCGGTTAAGAAAGGCCGTACGCATGGGAACGAGTGTCGCAAGCCAGCAAGCGTTAAAGACATGGCTGGCGGAGTATATCTCTCTGCGAGCCGAGATCAAATGGCTTATCGATGGTGGTACGAAATACCAGAACTTTGCGATAACTCTTTTAGGCTTACTCTTTACTGCTCTTGCATGGGTGATCGACAATGCACCCCGATTGCTTATTCCTATGTTGTTGGTAGTGCCGTTTTTGTTTACCTTACTTGGCTTTTTATACTGTCGCCAGCATGAAGAGGTCTACATAGTTGCTGCATATCTCAAGGACTACGTCCGCCCTAGAGTTCGTTGCTTAGTCAACGATGACGCCATTTGGGGCTGGGAAGAATTTAAGGCTGAGCATGCCGAACAATGGTCAAGGTCTAAGAGCAGTAAGGCTTCATCCGGAGCAATTGTTTTTGCCCTTAGAGCCATGCTTTTCGTGGCTCCCTCAATTGGTTCCATTATAGCAGTCGTGGTGTATGCGTTTTCGCAACGGCTCATTAGCTTCCACCTTCTCAGACATTTCGTGCCGGCGGTCTTTGTAGTGTGGTTTTGTTTCAACGTATATATAGTCGCGATGCTGGGTGTCTACCTTTTCAGGAGGATGGATTTGCACAAACGAATCATAGGTGACCAGGCACAAAAGAAACCGGTGGACTCAGATTTGAGCCAGGGAGTGCGTCCCGATGGTTGCGGTCTTGGGACGAACGCTTGAGCGGCGGTCGCCTGTGAACTTGGGAGACTTCGTGGAGTGAGTTTGAAGGTCGGCTTTGTCTCAACTTATCCCCCGATGAGGTGTGGAATTGCAACTTTCACCCGTGATCTCCTGGATCATTTGGGGGTGGCATCAACGAAAGCCACTGTAGCCGCTGTATCTGGGGTTGAAGTTGACCTGAGATATCCAAAAGAAGTTGGCTTTGTGATTTCTCGTGATAACCCGTCATCTTACATGAAGGCCGCCGACCATTTTAATCTGACTGGTGTGCACGTTATCTCTTTGCAACATGAATATGGGCTTTTTGGTGGTGCGTGCGGCAGTTACATTCTTCATTTACTCCGGAGCACTACTCTCCCCGTCGTTACGACCCTCCACACTGTTCTGATAAATCCAACTCCAATCCAGAGACAGGTCCTGCGCGAAGTTCTCCGCTTATCCTCTCGAATCGTTGTGTTCACAGCTGGTGCCTTGGCAATTGTGCAAAGTCAGTTTCGGATACCAGACCACAAACTTAGTATCATTCCGCACGGCGTTGCGGACCTGCCATTTACGGCACCTTCAGAGGGCAAACGCGCTCTCGGGCTTCAGGACAAGATTGTCTTATTGACTATGGGATTGCTTTCTCCCGGTAAAGGTGTAGAAACCGCTATACGAGCATTGCCTGCGGTTTTGCACAAATTCCCAGAAGCTGTTTATATCGTGCAGGGCGTCACTCATCCCAATGTAAATCGGCATTCCGGAGAGTCGTATCGATATAGCTTAGAGACGTTAGCCAAAGAGCTGGGTGTTGATGGGAATATTATTTTCTTAAACCGCTATCTTGACCCGGATGAGCTTGCCGGCGTTGTTGCTGCCGCGGATGTTTATGTGTCACCACACAAGAGCCAAGATCAGACAGTCTCGGGAACGCTTGCCTACGCGATCGGTGCGGGAAGAGCGATCATTTCTACACCGTATGCGTATGCGAGAGAGGTGGTTTCTTGCGGTACAGGCGTCTTGTTTAAGATGGCGAACGCTGACGACCTCGCTAGCCAAGTGATCGAAGTGCTCAGCGATGATCGGCGTCGATCGCAGTACGCGACAAGGGCATATTGTGTCGGTCGGCAGATGGTCTGGAGTAAGGTGGCGTCAGACTATGCAGTCTTGTTCGAACAAAATGCGGTGCTCCCCTCAGTGAGATCCAGAGGTTTCGCTATAAATGGCGAGACGTTGCCGCAATTGAGGTTGCACCATTTGAGGCGGCTCACGGACGACACCGGCATTGCTCAGCACGCAGTGTTTACGGTCCCGAACCGCTTCGAAGGCTTCAGCACCGACGACAATGCTCGGGCACTGATGTTCGCTGTGGACATTGAAGCAGGATTTCCTGAAGTCTCAGCAACATTGGCGAGCACTTATTTGGCTTTCTTATGGCACGCATTCAACAGGCGGAACAACCGAATGCGGAACTTTCTCGGGTATGATAGACAATGGCTTGAAGAGGTTGGATCAGAAGAATGTCACGGCAGGACATTATGGTCCCTCGGCCACGTGGTTGCTCACTCTAACGATCCGGCGCTGTGTGGAGCTGCGTCGCAGCTGTTCCTCGAAGCGGTTCCTGCAAGTCTGAGCTTCACCTCATTGCGTGCAACGTCATTTGCTATCATCGGGCTGGTTGAGTTCCTGAAAGTGAATTCTGCTCGGTGCGATCTTGCATCTAACGCGGCGGATTTGTCCAATAGACTTGTACAACATTATCTCGTCTGCAGCTCTCCTGAATGGCCGTGGTTTGAAGACTGCGTTACCTACTTCAATGCGCGCTTGCCTGAAGCTCTACTTCGCTTTGGTTCTGCGACATCGCGAAAGGATTTGATCGATCTTGGATTGGGATCTCTGGAGTGGCTCATTTCAATCCAAACGTCGGAAGATGGATTCTTCGATCCAGTTGGTAATAAGGGATTTTATGGTAGGGGTAAAGCGAAGGCCCGATTTGATCAGCAGCCAATCGAGGCTCAGGCAACCATCGATGCATGTCTCGCAGCGTTACAATTAACCGGTGAGAGCCGATGGAAGGAGAACGCCTGCCGGGCTTTCAACTGGTTTCTTGGCTGGAACACGATTGGGCTGCCGGTTTACGATAGAGACAGCGGGGGCTGTCGAGATGGACTAGGCGACGGGGGCTTAAATCAAAATCAGGGGGCTGAGTCGACGCTGGCGTTTCTTCAGTCTCTCGTCGCGATCCGTCCCCATTACTTCCAAACAGATGCAAGTGCTGGTGTGGCTGGGTAAATGCAGTTCTCGAATAAAGTCGTAGTTGTAACCGGTGGCGCAGGCGGAATCGGAAAGGCTACTTGCTTGGCTTTTCACCGAGAGAATGCTGCCGTCGTGATTGTTGATATTGACACTGAGCGCGGGCAATCAGTATTGGATGAAATTCTCCAGGATGGGGGCAAGGCGATTTTCATAGACGCGGACATCAGCCAAGAGAAAGAGGTCGATCGAATCCCCCGCCAAATAATCGGAGTCTTTGGTGGTATAGACGTTTTGGTTAACAACGCGGGAATACCGCACAGCGGAACAGTCATTGAGGACCCTCCAGACGCATGGGACCGGGTCTTTAACGTCAATTTGCGGGGAGCCTATCTTTGTTCACACTTTATGCTGCCTGAACTGCTCAAGCGACCCAAGGCTAACATCGTAAACGTTGGAAGCGTCCAGAGTTGTGTGGCATCTCCCCGTTCCGCGGCTTATGTCGCAAGCAAGTTTGGGCTCCTTGGTTTGACAAAAGCAATGGCTGTTGACCACAGTCCTCATGTGCGTGTGAACGCCGTGCTCCCTGGTTCGATTGACACTGCAATGTTCCGCTCCGGATTGTCATCGAAGATTGATCTGGAGACCAAGCTTCAAGAGGTTGCTAGTAAGGAACTAATTGGAAGAATAGGGTATGCTGAAGAGGTCGCTAAGGCGATTGTTTTTCTAGCATGTGAAGATGCCAGTTTTATCACTGGGATTGGGCTCGTGGTTGACGGCGGTTTGACCGCGAAGATCTGAATTAGAGGTTGAAGAGTGGCACTCGCTACTGAACTGTTAGACATTAACGGAAAGTTGCACGATGTCGCTCCCTCTCGAAGTCAAATTGCAGGCCCAATGCATCGAGCTGCAAATGCTCTCTCCACCTTGCGATAACCCCAATGTTCAACGTGCGCCCGTGGCTTCGGCGACCGGAACTGGAGTCGCGGCTCTTAACTGATCAAGCAATGCGGGCACACTGGTCGATCGAACCTTGTCGTCCTTCGTCTGGATCGATGCCGAGACATCGGAATAGAACTGCAAGACGTTGTCGCGTAACTCTGGCGTGGTATGGTCGAACTTGCTCTTGGCCAATTGACCCAGCAACTTTGCGTAAGTCTCGTCGGTGAGGGAGTATTCGCCTTCCTTGGTCGGATTGCCGCTATCCAGGTCATAGTTGGGCAGCACTAGCGAGTCAGCGCCCACTTCTTGGAGGAAAGCTCGGTATTGATCGACAGTAGTATTGATGCTCTTGATGTACAGGTCCTCGGTTTGCGGAGTCGGGCTCTTGAACCCCAGACCTTTGAAGGGACCAATTCTCGGCATGAATCGCAAGAGCGTTGACATGATCCGCGTGTGCAATCCGGGTTTCACGTAATCCTTGCCCCACTCCTTCTCATAACTGGAGCGGGAAAGCCGGTACAGAAACTTTTGTTTATCGAAATTGGGGGTTTCGCGCATCAGGTCCTTCTTGTGGGTCTGCAGCGCGACCTGGGTCATCTCCGGGATCAGCTGGCTAACCGAGTAACGATACGAGCCGATCGCCAGGTCCTCGCGGGGCAGCACGTCTTTCAACTGCACTCCGTATACGATGGGAAATACCCGTTCCAGCAGGGACTTGGATACTTGAAATCCAATGAACTCGTGATACTGCTGCGAGGCGTAACGATTCTTCTCGACCTGCACCGTGTCAAACCCAAACTCTGTTTTCAAATGCGCTGCCTTGTCTTGCGCATACCGGACTGACGCCCCAAACTTCGCTTCCAACTTCGGATATCCGATGGCGACTGCGTGGTTGACGGCGGGGTGGCCGGCGATATCCGACGCATAGTGGGACAGCGCGCCAAGGGCAAAAGCGTACTCGTCGGCATCGCTGCTCTGCGCCAGCAGTTCACGAACGAAGTCTCCGCTACGAACATAATGCACCAGGTCGCTGAATTCGGCGCTGCCGAATGGATAGTAGCCAAGGTCCTGTATAACGGCCCCGCCATAGGCGTAGGCATGAGCTTCTTTGAGCTGCTCTACGGAGAGCCCCGGATAGCGCTTGAGGATGAGCGGACTGATCTGGTCCGCCCACAGCAAGTCAACGATCTCCTCGTGGGTCAGCACGGAATAGGCTGACATAGCGCCGCTACACATCAGAATTACCAGCACCAGTGCCAGCGTGTGAAGCCAGAGCGTCCGGCAATTATTTGCGATCGCGTTTCTCATGACAAGTCCGGTGTGCCTCGTGGATTTTGGTTGTATTCGGTCATTTGCACATACTCTCGCACTCTGGGCTTCGAATTTGTTCTGGCGCACCATCCTTCTCCGTTACGGCTTGCCAATGTGAATGTTGGTGAGGTAGTGCATAAGCCCAAAGACATTCAGCAGCCATAACACCACGGCGATGGTCACCACGGCATTCAATATTGACTTTATGGAGCTTGCCATGGGGATGAAGCGATCCACCAGCCATAGAAGGACCCCAACGACGACCAGGACCAAAACAACTTGAAGTAACGGCATATTCTTTTCACCTTCCTCTATTTCCGGTAGAGCTTTTTTGTTGGCGCTCCTGCTGTTTAAGGGCCCTTTGGGGCGATGTCGCGGATGGATGACACAGGGGTTAAACACCCGCTGCGAATAGCGGGGCCTGCTGCAAGTGAGGCTGAGGGTCAGAGTGCCCGCTGGAAATCCGGCTAACTGCAAGACCCCCGGTCAGAAGGAACAAGGGAACGTTCATGGAAACAGCCCCAAGCGAATCTTATTCCATCTGCTAAAAGGTTAGACGACTGTGGCAGGCCGCGTCTGTTCAAATTTGCTCACATCCCTAAGAGGAACAGGAGATCGCAGAGATCCAAATAAACTCAGCCGAAGCTCCGCCATCCAGCATCTAAATGAAGATGAGGTATGTCAGCCTCCATCTCGCGGCCCTTGCTCTGCTCATGTGTTCTTCTTACGCCGGCACGTACGGGCCGGAGACGCAATCCTCTGCACGTGATCTTGTTAAGGACATGGTTGCCAATGAAGTGACGGACCGGGCAGAGCAAAGTAACTGGATATACCGCGTCACCAAAGTAGTCGAGCAGCAGACGTTGAGCGAGCTGGAAGTTGAAACCAAAGACGGTCCGGTGTACCGTCTTCTCGCAATCAATGACGCACCGCTGGATTCAGGGCAACGAGAGCAGGAGACTGCCCGCCTCAAGCAGTTGATTCGCGAACCCAGCCAGCAGCTTGCGGTCAAGAAACAGTACGATGCGGACGAACGCCGGCTGGAGAACCTGGTGCGCTTGTTACCGAGCGCCTTCGTCTATGAGTACGACGGTTGGGACGGTCCCTATCAGCGACTCGATTTCCGGCCTGACCCGGCATTTGTCCCGCCTACGATGGAGTCCAAGGTTCTGCAGAGCATGGCTGGAACACTCCTGGTCGATCCCCAACAGAAACGGCTGGCGCGCTTGAACGGGCTTTTGGTAGAGAACGTTAGCTTTGGCTTCGGACTTTTCGGGCGCCTCGCCAAAGGCGGCACATTTGAGATCGAGCGGACCCAAGTCAGCTCGTCTCATTGGAAGACAAACCTCGTCGATATTCAGGTCGCGGGACGAATGCTGCTGTTCAAGACAATCAGTAAGCAGCAACATGAAACCCGGTCCGACTTTGAACCAGTGTCGAAGGACCTCGATCTGAGGCAGGCGGAAGAACTGCTACAGTCGCGGCCGGATTACGAGGCGATTGCACTTCACCCTATACCACTCCGCTAAGATGTCGCGAGCCGTTCCGGCGGTACCGCTCCACTTTGCACGTTTGACGAAAAGGCGATTTCGAGAGGATAGGCGGAGCATAATTGCGGACGCTTCCATGGACCTTTCTGCACGCAGGGTTGAAGCATGTAGGTCCGTTGTGCTCCGCAGTCAAAACAATGTTGCGAGGGTATTTTCTCCCCGTTGCAACGAATGGGCCAACCTACATTGGCGTGAGGACATAAGCTTAGTATTCGCATTAAGCCACCGAATGCTTTAGGCATGGTTGCAGTCAGAAGACCTCCAGTTAGACACGGCGGCCTGGTGGGTCCAAGGCCACAAACAATTGTCGTTGGGAATGGCAGGTCGCGTCTGGTCAAGATTGACCATCCATAGATAGTGCCCAGGGATGTTTAGGACGGATGGCTCTTGCTTTCGGCAGCAAGCTTTTGCATTTCCTGTTTTATTTCCTGGCGCCTTCGTTCGCGCTCCTTATAGGCCTCTGTTTCCACCGGATCCTTGGTGCCGCCCCCATAGTCTTCATCCATGGCGTTATAAACGGATAGTTCTTTCAACAGACCCAGCATTTGCTCAGATCCTTCACTGCTCATGCGGCCACCTTGTGGATTAAAGTTGCTTCGCTCACTTCCGAAACGTGCTGAGGCCTGCACAGCGTCCGCGAAGGCCCAGATTTCGTACCGAGGTACGACTGGCCTTGCCTCACTTTACTATCACCAGCGATTCTGCCTTGGTGCGCTGGAAATGGATTCGGTACTGCCGCCACAAAAAAATAGACAAGGCTATAATCGCGAAGCCAGCCACGGTGATGCCGATCAACTTAGCATCCGTTCCAAAGCCGCGCGGATGCCGCAGGAACCGCAGTATTGAATGGCTGTACTTTGCGGCTAGAAATCCAATCGCTGTATAGCGAAGGGCCCGGCCGGCGAGCACTGCTGAAACGAACCTCCCCTGCGGATATCGCAGTGCACCCGCCCCTATGAAGAATGGCGAGGTAGGAAATGGCGGTGGGGCGACGCACGAGACGAACACGGCGGCGAACCCCCAGCGTTTAAGCAGACCCTGGACCTGTCGAGAGCGTTTCTTCCCAATGCGCTTTTCGAGCCAGGACTCTCCCGCCCGAGCTGACACTCGATAAGTTATGTAAGCGCCGATCAACGAACCTGCCGTACTAGCCGCGGCATAGTACGGCCAAAGCTCGTGATTCTTGACCGCCAGGATCGCGGTCAGAGCATCCAGGCTGCCGAACGTGGGGACCACCGAGCTGTCCACAATCCCCAGTATTACCAGTCCAACTCCTCCCAGACTGCGGAGAAGTTTCCAGCCTGGAATGGCGATGAAGAGCGAAATCATCAAACTGCCACCATTTGGGGGTGCGACCTGAACTTTGAATTTGACGGCTGCAACCTATCGCCTACGCTCTTTAGGGTGCAGCCCCCGCCTGGACTTAATCAATTAGATCCTCACATCGAAACGCTGATCGCGATGCCAACGCCTGGATATCTGGAGTTGTACATGTAGTACCCATCGTTCTCATAGAGAATATAAACGTTGTCACGTTCGTACCAGTTGTTTCCCCAATAGTCAGGCCACGGGTCAACCAGGCTAAACCAAAAGCCGTTGTACTGGAAGCGCGGGAAGCCGCCAACAATCATAAAAGGCTCGTTGTAGATGACGAACCCGTGGTTCGGGCCAAAGTAGCCGTTGTAACGATTGTCAGGGATACGGTAACCGTTGTAGCCACCGCGTTGCTGCCACGAACGGTGGTCGGACTGCCAGTTTTGCGATCGATGCCCCTGCCATGCTACCTGCTGTTGCTGCCGCTGTTGTGGGGTGTAGTGTGCCGCCTGCTGGACGCCCTGCCGCTGGGCATGCTGCTGCTGCTGCTGTTTGTTCTGGCTCTGCTTGGCCTGCTGCTGCTGTTTGTTCTGGCTCTGCTTGGCCTGCTGCTGCTGTTTCTGTTGGCTCTGCTGTTTGGCCTGCTGCTGGGCATGCTGCTGTGGCTGCTGTTGTTTCGGCTGCTGCCGGGCATGCTGCTGTGGCTGCTGTTGTTTCGGCTGCTGCTGGGCATGCTGCTGTGGCTGCTGTTGTTTCGGCTGCTGCTGGGCATGCTGCTGTGGCTGCTGTTGTTTCGGCTGCTGCTGGGCATGCTGCTGTGGCTGTTGTTGTTTCGGTTGCTGCTGGGCATGCTGCTGTGGCTGCTGCTGTTTCGGCTTGGCTTCCGCTTGTCCTTGCTGTGCAAAGGCAGGAACCGTGGTTCCAAGAGACAGGAACAGGACTGCTGTTCCGAGAGCTGCAAGTGCTTTCATGGTATTACCTCAACTGCAGCGTAGGCGCAGGCGCGGCGAATAGCTGTATCGTTTTGACCACTGCTTGTCAGGCCAGGTTCAGCCGAGGTTGGGCCGCCATGGCCTGGCTCTTGCTCTGGGAAGACACCATCGCCCACGCGGCGGTGGTGGGGATGAGACCCTGTAGGGTCCAGCGAAGAAGGCCCAGCGCACTGGGCCTTCTCGAGTATTCAATCTGTTGCTCGAGCTATCTTCGCTTCATCATCCAGCCGATGACTATGCCAGCCGCTATGCCCGCCACGAATGTCACCACAACTGTTTCAATCGGGTGTCGCTGCAGGCGTTTTTTTGTGTCATCAAGAAGCTCTTCAGCAGCATCGCCGCCCTGTTTTGCGACACGCCGCGCAGCTCCTAAGCCATCTTCAATTGCATCCGCAACGGCAGAGGTCGCCCGAGAAGCCTTGCGTGCCGTTTCGGCAATTTGCTCGCCCGTTCGTTCCGACACTGATTGCGCCATAATGCTTTGCCCTCTCTCATTTCCAGTTCGATGTTGATTCGTTTATTCCCCGACAGCCTTTTCGACCTTGCCGACCCAGTTCTGAACTTTGCCGGCATTCTTTTCAGCGCTGCCCTTAGCTTCCAGGTCGGGGTTCTTGGTAAGCTCGCCGATTGTCTCCTTGATTGTTCCTTTGACTTCGTGGAGCTTGCCTGTGGCCTTATCGTCCGTGCTCGGTTTCATCATGAATTTCTCCTCTGTTCTCAATTGACAGCCATTGCTGGCGGGTCGTAGACCCTCGTGTTACGCCACTTTTTTGTCGCCAGGGATCTGCACCTGCACCAGTTCATCGAAGAGTGAGCGGTAGTGGATCATCGCGGTTCGCAGGTCTTCGGTGCTGGCTTCGCCTTTGCCGAGCTGCAATGCGACGGCGTGCGCCGATCGGTAGTTTTCCACGACTCGGGGATGGTCGACGGAAATATCCGCCGCACGCTGATCAAAATCAGTGACCGGATAGCCACGCGTCTGCATCAGCGAGCACACCAGCTCGTCGGCTTCAGTCACTGCACCCTTCGGATAATCGACAAAGCGGGACTGCACCGCCTGCCACTGGGCCAAGTAGCGTTCACGCTCCGTTGGGTCGAGATCGCGGATCTTCAGCCCTTCAACCCGCGTTTCACGGTCTGTCAGCTTCGCTTCGGCTTTACGTTCGGACCCATGTTGAAGAACGGCTCGATCATACTCCGGCCCGAAACGGTCGCGAAGTCCTGCCGTGGTGTTCTTGCGTTTTCGCATGTACAGTGCAATGGCAACCACGATTACCACAACCACTGCGACTGCGAGAGCAATCAGTTTGGGATCCATTAGATTGAGATTCATCGAGAACTCCTTTACGCCTTACGTGTCAGGGAACCGTTAAGGTTCGGTTTGCAAGTTTCCTTGTGTGAAGGGGAGTCTTGTATCGTTGACTAGTATTCAACGAGCAGCTTCCAAAAGCTGGTCAGAATTGCTCGTCCAACCGATGTACCGCGGGGGCCGGATCCAGGTTGGGCTGGTGGGGGGAACACTTGCCTGAACGTGGATCCAAAGCTGCTGCCGCTCCCGGACGGGACAGCGCACAAGACAGTACCAGTCTTAAAGTGACGAAATCAGAATCTTAAGGCTGTCTGCATCAAGTAACGAAGATGAATGCTTAAGCGACCTGCTCACCAAGGGCACAGAAGGCGAGAAGGGGGCTCGATGAAGGTGCCGGGGATTTTCGGATCGACGTTGAACTCCAGCCTGAGATGCTTGTTTGCGGTTTGATCGCGGGGGCACTGCACAGTGCTAGGACCACGAGCTCTATCATACTTTCGTTAGGGACAAGTGGCGCCATGAGCCCGAGACGTGACCGCCCTATCGGAATACGAGGTCCGTCGTCGATGAGCTAGAACGGGTTGACTTGGGGAAGATGAATCTTCAGCTTATAGCAAATGAAGAGAAGCAAGATCGCCCCCAGTGTGGAGAAAATGAGGCCGGCGGGATGATACCGTGCGTTCCCCGGGCGCGAAAACATGTGGGTAACGCTGCCGCCGACGATCGATCCGATGATGCCGAGCACGATCGTCCAGAACATCGTTAAATGCACGTGCATCACCGATTTCGCGATGACCCCCGAGATTAGCCCAATAAGAACGTACCAGATTAGGTGAAACATACTTTTCCTCCAGCATTTGCCTTGAGAACGTCGTCGAGTATAACCGAGGGTTTGGCAATTAAGCTAGAATTTCCCTTTTAGCTCCGAATAGCCCCGCACTATACACCCATCGACGGATTCCAGCGCACTATTTTCTCTGCTGGGCGCAGGGCTTGGGACAGGTCGCGGATGAGTTCGCTCAACCCCAAGCGGTCGTCCAACTCGCGCACCAGCAGCAGACCACCGTTTAGGCCAATTCAAAAAGGAGATGTGGGCTTAATCAATTTTGCCGATTCATTGCGGAATGGCCTACGCAGTTCTTAGACCTTTGAGCTTTCCTTTCAACCTTGCAACGGTTTCTTTAGCCTGGCCTATGCGCCGTTGAACCTTGCCTACGTTCTTTTCGACTTTCCCTTCAGCTTTCAACTTGCGGTCGTTCGTGGCCTTTCCGACCTGCTCCTTGATGGTTCCCTTCATTTCGTGGAAGCTGCCCTTGATCCGGTCTTTCGTGCTGGTTTTCATATTTCTCCTTAGGCCCTCGTAAAACGAGGATGACGGCCCCCTTGAGCCGCTTTGAGGGCTGTCACTTTTGTAATCTCGGGACGTTCTGAGGTCTGAGCAAAATTGACCACGGCTGGAGTGGGCCTCGGCTTCATCCCCGAAACGGGCAAAGACACACGCAGAGATCAATTGGGATTCCGGAAATCTGTTTGGAAATGCTCGCGCGGCCAGCGCAGATCGGCGCCACTTGACGAATAGAAACAAGGAGTGGGGTCTCGCCGCACCTTGGTGCAAGCTTTCCGTCGGATGTTTCCGGATCGCCCATTGGGTTTCCTCTCTTGCAGCAGGTCGCGGGCCGCGATGTCCATATCCGGCGAGACTCCGGGAATGGCCAGGCGGCCGAGCGGCCCCAGAGAACCAAGGGAGTGTGTGCGATTTTGAACAGCTTTTTGGGTACACGGGTTCGATGATGGAAATTGCGAGGAACCAAGGGACTGCGACGGCGACACGGATCTACTGGTCGTTTGCACCGTCGGTCTCAGTAACGGAAGTGGCCACATGCATAACTGGCTGAAAATGTTCTGCACATTGGCAATGCGAGTGATACACAGCCCCGCCGCCGTTATAACGGCCATCGTTCTGCTCGCATCGACGACACTCGCTCAATCTGCTCCCGGCAGCCAAGAACTGTCGGCCAATGAGCTGGCACGGAGGGTGGTCGCCAAGGAACTGAAATTCCAGGATCAGGATCACGCCCACTGGGCGTACCGGCAAGAAAAAGAAGAAGCAGGCAAGAAACAGATCAAGAGAATCGTTGAGACAAAAGACGGCACTCTCAGTCGACTCCTGTCTATTAACGACCACCTCCTCACCGCGAAACAACTGCAAAAAGAGAACCAGCGTATTCAAGAGGTGGTGAGCAATCCAGCTGAGCAACGAAAATTGCAGCGGGCGCGAAACACCGAGACAGAACCTGGAAGACGATTGTTCAAGATGCTGCCGGACGCATTTGTGTTCAACTACGCGGGTCGTGAGGGAGACCTGATAAAGCTGAGCTTCCGACCAAACCCGAATTTTCAGCCGCCATCGTTGGAGGCCCGTGTTTTTCATGACATGGAAGGCGAAGTTTGGGTCGACGTCAAACAAGAAAGACTTGCCGCAATGAATGGTCGTCTCATGGAGGACGTCAAATTTGGAGGCGGCTTGCTGGGACACTTGAACAAGGGAGGCCATTTTGAGGTCAGGCAGACCGAAGTTGCAGCAGGCCATTGGGAAATGGCTGCCATGGCTGTGGACATGAGAGGAAAAGCTCTCCTCTTCAAGACAGTCAACGTGCAGCAGACCGAAACCCGCAGTGACTTCCAGCCAGTGGCCGATGACCTGACCCTTGCTCAGGCCGCTGACATTCTCAGCGGGCAGGTCGTTGTAGCGGGGAACCGCTAAGAGAAACCAATGCCTGCCCACACGTTACACCCAGTTGTCCTTGGCTTCGTCTGGTCACGTAAGGGCCAGGCGAAATCGTGAAAAACATCTGAAGTACTGCGGGCGGGGCAGGGTGGCTGAAGAAATCATTCGAGATGCGCCTTGCCCCGTGCTAACCGTCGGGGCAGAAGCTCCCCCTCATGCGGTACAGCTGCTCAGCCAAGCGCTGCGAGAACGGACCTCTTTGCAAGCCAAACTTTTCTATGAGCCTGAGATCGTCGTTACAGGTGGTCCGGTGGCCGATCGCATTCTAGAGCTTGCAGCCGAGCGGTCTGCACACCTGATTGTTATGGGAGTTCGGGGAGTGGGGGCTTTTGCTTCGCAAGCCAGCCATTTTGGTTCGATTGCTCATGCAGTCATCTCACGCTCGCCCTGTCCAGTTCTTACGACCGGCGCGGGGAAAGGTAGTCCGGTCACCGATTTCGCTTCGGATGGCTGACACTAATTGGGGAGGTAGAAGACCACCCCAGTGGTTCCGGTAGGCTGCGCTAAGTCCGGCGGTCACCCTCTCCTGTGAGGCCGGTCACTGTTGAGCGGGACGAGGTTAATGGAAGATAGAAGGTTGGATTGTCTATCAGGAACCAAGGAGAAGATCATGCCGGAGAGCGCAGTGAGTGAACCGATCAAGGTTGCAAAGGAAGTGCGCCAATCGGCTCCCGGACAGCCGCCGAAGAAGTCGACTAAGGCATTCAATTCGTTTCAGATCGCACAAGAACAGTTCGATAAAGTAGCCGAATATCTCGGCTTGGATCCGGCCACCCGGGACCTCCTGCGCTACCCGTTGCGGGAGTTCCATTTTGCGATCCCGGTGCGAATGGACGACGGCTCGGTGAAAGTTTTTCGCGGCTTCCGAGTGCAACACAACGACGCGCGTGGGCCGGGTAAGGGTGGCATCCGTTTCCATCCGCAGGAGACCATTGACACGGTCCGGGCGCTGTCGATGTGGATGACGTGGAAGTGTGCCGTGGTGGATATTCCGTTGGGCGGAGCAAAAGGCGGTGTCATTTGCGATCCTCACAACCTCAGTTTGCGTGAGCAGGAGCAGATTTGCCGTGGCTGGGTGCGTCAGGTCGCTAAGAACGTGGGTCCGCTTACCGATGTGCCGGCGCCGGATGTCATGACCAACGCACAGCACATGCTCTGGATACTCGACGAGTTCGAACAGATCCGTGGTGGCCGTTATCCCGGCTTCATCACTGGCAAGCCCGTCGGCATGGGCGGGTCACTCGGCCGGACCGAGGCGACAGGTTACGGCGTCGTTTTCACGCTAAGAGAAGCTCTCAAGGAATTGGGGATACGCCCGGAGAACACCACGGCCAGCGTCCAGGGATTTGGCAACGTGTCCCACTACGCCATCGACCTTTACCAGCGGCTGGGCGGCCGGGTAATCGCCGTCTCCTGTTGGGACCAGGAGGACCAGTGCGCTTACACGTATCGCAAGACTCACGGAATCGATCTGAACCAACTCCTGTCAATTACCGACCGTTTCGGGGGAATCAACAAGCAAAAAGCGAAGGGCCTGGGCTACGAACTGCTGCCCGGCGAGGCGTGGCTTGAGCAAGATGTTGAGATCCTGATTCCGGCGGCGATGGAGAACCAGATTACCGGCGATAACGTTGGCAAAATAAGCCCCCGCGTGCGGATCATCGTGGAGGGTGCCAACGGTCCGACAACCCCGGAGGCCGATGTTCAGATCAAGGAGCGCGGCATCCTGCTGATCCCTGACTTCCTGGCCAATGCCGGTGGCGTAACCTGCAGCTATTTCGAGCAGGTGCAGAGCAACATGAACTACTTCTGGGAGAAGGACGAGGTCCTGGGAAAGCTTGACCTCAAGATGACCTCCGCCTACTTCGCAGTTTCGGAACTGGCGCGTCGTGAGAAGCTGACCATGCGCGATGCGGCCTACGCGATTGCCATCGGCCGAGTGGCCAAGGCCTGCCACGACCGCGGCTGGGTGTAGCGCTTCGGCTGCCGCGACTGTGCCCTTTCGAGCATGCGGTGAGCCGCGTCGGTTATGACGGCGCCGGAGGCAGCAATGACCGATCTTAAGACTGTGGTTGCGGACCTTCCCGCGTTCGACCGGCATTTCTGGGACGGCACCTTTCGCTTCACGCGGATCGGAACGGGAGCCTTGGGAGGAAAGGCCAGCGGACTGGCCTTCGCCAAGGATCTCCTGGCAGAAACAATTGACGCCTCCGCTTTCCCGGACATTGACGTCAATATCCCCACCATGGCCGTCATCACGACGGACTGCTTCGATGAATTCATCGCGCGCAACCGCCTCGGGGAATTGCGCGTCGAGGAGTTAGCCGACGACCACATCGGACATGCCTTTCAACAGGCCGATCTTCCTGTAGAGCTATTGGGTGATCTCCGCGCCTTGATCGAGCAAGTCAAGACTCCTTTGGCAATCCGATCGTCCAGCCTGCTGGAAGATGCCCTGAATCGGCCGTTCGCTGGCGTTTACGGGACCAAGATGATCCCGAACAACCAGTTTGATTCTGACACCCGTTTCCGGCGACTGACTGAAGCCATCAAGTTTGTTTACGCTTCCACCTACTTCCGGGAAGCGCGCGATTACATCAAGACAACCGGCCGCGATCCAAGCGAAGAGAAGATGGCCATAATCATCCAGGAAGTGGTCGGCAGGCGGCATGGCGATCGCTTCTATCCCGATTTGTCCGGGGTGGCGCGCTCCTACAACTTTTATCCGACAGGGCCAGCTCTTCCTGAGGAAGGTGTGGCCAGCCTGGCACTAGGTCTTGGTAAGACAATTGTTGACGGCGGAATGTCCTGGACATTCTCGCCGGCTTATCCCAAAAAGCCGCCACCGTTTGGCTCGGTGCAGGAAATGCTTCGCGGCACGCAGACCGAGTTCTGGGCGGTCAATATGGGCAAGCCGCCCGCGTACGATCCCGTCAGCGAGACTGAGTACCTGGTGACAGCGAGCTTGAAGGAGGCCGAGGCTGACGACGCGCTCCGCTTCCTGGCTTCGACCTTTGACCCGGCGCGCGATCGCGTAGTCCCCGGCTTGGGCGCGCATGGTCCCCGTATCCTCGACTTCGCTCCCCTGTTAGTGTTGGAGCAGTTCCCGATCAACCATCTGATCAAAGCGCTGCTCGCCACGGCGGAGCACGGACTCGGCGCCAACGTCGAGATTGAATTCGCAGTGACCATCCAGGAAAGTCGAGATGAACCAACCCGGGCGCGACTGGGATTTCTTCAGGTCCGTCCCATGGTCGTATCAGAGCAGATCGTGAACGTTAGCGTCGAGGACCTCTCCGATCCGAATGCGATCCTGGCGTCCGACATGGTGATGGGCAACGGCATTGCCGAGGATATTCAGGACATCGTCTTCGTCCGGCCGGAACACTTCTCGCCCATGCAAACACCCGTGATCGCGCAGCAATTGGACCTGATCAATCAGCAGCTCTCGGAACAACACCGGCCATTCCTGCTGATTGGTTTTGGCCGCTGGGGCAGCTCTCATCCCTCACTGGGCATTCCAGTGGTCTGGAGTCAGATATCAGGAGCGCGGGCAATCGTTGAAGCTACGCTGCCAGAGATGAACGTGGAGCTCAGTCAAGGTTCGCATTTCTTTCATAATTTATCGAGCTTTCGCACTAGCTACTTCATGGTGCGCCATGACGGAGGCTGTGCCATCGATTGGGAGTGGTTGAACCGCCAGCCGATCGTGCAAGAAACTGAATTTGTTCGCCACGTGCGCCCTGCCGGTATACTGACAGTTCGTGTCGATGGCCGCTCCAGGCGCGGCGTTGTGCTGTCAGTCGGGCGAACGCAAGCGGACGAGAAGGAGACATGATCCGAGACGAATCCCAAGTTGGGGTAATCCTTCGCGAGTTGCAGGAGCGCGCCAAGGAATTGAACTGTCTCTACAAAGTGGATGAGCTCCTCAATCGGCCGGACCTCTCGCTGGAAGAAATCTTCCGCGGGATGATCGATGTTCTACCGCCAGGTTGGCAGTACCCGCACGACTGCCAGGCGCGAATCATCTTCGAAGATCAAGTAATCCAACCGCCGAATTTTGTCCCCACGCCCTGGGTGCAGGGGGCGAACATCGTCGTCCAAGGCGAGACCGTCGGCAGCGTGGAAGTTTCGTACCGGGCGCAGATGCCCAAGTCGGACGAGGGTCCCTTTCTCAAGGAGGAGCGAAAGCTGATCGAAACCATCGCCGAGCGCACTGCCAATCACATCATGCAACGGCGATTGAAAACAGCTTTTGAGGGACTGTCCGCGGCAGCCGGCGGTCTGGCGAGCGATAAAGGTGAGTGGCGGGTTGTCCTGGAGTTCCTGCGCGACACCGACCCGGTCCTGCTGCGGCGAATTTCGCGCAAACTGATCAATCACTTGAGCTGGGGTGGAGTGCAGGAAGCCAAGGAACTGTTGCAGCATGGCGGCGTTGCGACAGCGGCCGATGCTGCGGCTGCCGGCGACGAAAATCGGCCTCTGCGCCGCGACGTTTCGGCCGGGTTTATTGACCTCACTACGGAAGCGTTTCGCATCGCCAGTCAGCACCTGAGTGAAGCCGAGATCCTGAGCTGTGTCACGACGTGGATCAAGGAGGAGAAGTCCAGCTTCCTGGTGCGGACCTTGGAGAACATGGCCACATCGCTGGGAGTAGTCATAGAAGCGATCGAACGCTACCAGCACGCAGCGATCGAAGAGAGCGAGCTTTCGCTTTCAACGCAAAAGGGCCTGCGGGTGTCGCTGATCCGCCGGTTTTTCTCCGAGAACCTGGAGTTCATCAACATCGCCAAGAACTTCATCGAAGTCAAGGACTTTTACGATCTGCTGGGAAGGATCATCTTCCCGCCTGGCTGTCACGGGAAGCTTGGAGGCAAAAGCGCCGGGCTGTTCCTGGCCAAGAAGATCATCGAGAAAGCTCCAGAGGCCAGCGGGGAGCTGCGTCAGGTGAAGGTGCCCCGCACCTGGTACATCACCTCGGACTGGATTCTCAATTTCGTCCACCACAATGAGTTGGAGGATGTACTGAATTGGAAGTACATGGAGATTGACCAGGTGCGGCAGGAATACCCGCACCTCGTCTCACTGTTCAAGAGTTCGTCATTTCCCTCAGAACTAGCCAAGGGACTTGCGCTGGCCCTCGATGAGCTGGGCGACCATCCGCTGATCGTTCGCAGCTCGAGTCTTCTGGAAGACCGCGCCGGATCGGCGTTCTCCGGCAAATACAAGAGCCTCTTTCTGGGCAACCAGGGAAGCAAGGAAGAGCGGCTGGCGGCGCTGATGGACGCCGTCGCCGAAGTGTACGCCTCGATCTTTGGACCCGATCCCACGGAGTACCGGGCGGAGCGAGGTCTTTTGGATGTTCATGAAGAGATGGGCCTCATGATCCAGGAGGTCGTGGGCCGGAAGGTCGGCAAGTACTTTCTTCCGGCTTGCTCCGGCGTCGCCTTTAGTAACAACGAGTTCCGTTGGTCTGCCCGAATTAGTCGCGGAGACGGGTTAGTGCGCCTGGTGCCGGGATTGGGAACCCGCGCGGTTGACCGCGTAGCCGACGACTATCCGGTGCTGATCGCGCCGGGACAACCCAACCTCCGAGTCAACGTTACGGTGGAAGAGGTGCTCAAGTACTCGCCTAAGCGCGTCGACGTGATCAATCTGGAGAGCAACGCGTTTGAAACGGTGGACTCGGTAGAACTGCTTCGCTACTGCGGCGGCAGGTATCCGCAGATTCGCCATTTTGTATCGGTGATCGAGCACGATCGCATTGAGCAGCTAGTCGGGCCAGTCCCGGACTTTAGCACACGCGACGTGGTCTTCAGCTTCGAAGGTCTGATCCGGAAGACACCGTTCGTGGCGCGGATTCGCGAGTTGCTGACTCTTCTGCAATCCAAACTGGGCACGCCGGTGGACATCGAGTTCGCCTACGACGGGGAGGATTTTTACCTCCTGCAGTGCCGGCCCCAAAGCTACAGCGGTGATGCGGTCCCGGTTGCGATACCACAGAATCTGCCGGCGGACAAAGTGATCTTCTCGGCTAACCGCTTCGTCTCCAATGGCAAGGTACCGGAGATCACGCACATTGTTTATGTGGACCTGGAGGGCTATAGCCAGCTTTCCGACCAGACTACAATGCGCGATATAGGACGCGCAGTAGGGCGATTGAACAAGTTGCTGCCCAAGCGGCAGTTTATCTTGATCGGTCCCGGACGCTGGGGGAGCCGCGGGGACATCAAACTCGGGGTTCCGGTCACGTACTCCGACATCAACAACACGGCGATGCTGATCGAAGTCGCCCGGCAACGAGGGAACTACCTGCCGGATCTCTCTTTCGGCACCCACTTTTTTCAGGATTTGGTGGAAGCTTCGATTCGCTACTTGCCTCTCTATCCCGACGATCCGCAGACTGCCTTCAAGGAGCCGTTTCTCCGCCGCTCGCGCAGTGTGCTTGGGGAACTGCTTCCCGAATTCGCACATCTGTCCGATACTCTCCGCGTTATCGATGTGCCGAAAGAAACCGGCGGCCTGATCTTGCGGGTGCTGATGAATGCAGAACTGGACCAGGCGGTGGCATATTTGTCGCCTCCACGACAACGAGAGGGACAGCCTGAAGGGGACGTCGAGGTGGTGGATCGTACAGAAGAAGAGCACTGGCGCTGGCGTTTCCGGATGGCACAGAGGATTGCGGCACAGCTCGATCCCCAGATGTTCGGAGTCAAGGCGTTTTACCTGATCGGCAGCACCAAGAATGCAACCGCGGGCCCGGCGAGCGATATCGATCTGCTGCTGCACTTTCAGGGCGCCGAAGAGCAGAGGAAGGAATTGATGCTCTGGCTGGAGGGCTGGAGTCGTTGTCTCAGTGAAATCAACTTCCTGCGAACCGGCTATCGCACGGAAGGCCTGCTCGATGTTCACATCATTACCGATGTGGACATCGCACAGCGCTCGAGCTATGCCGTTAAGATTGACGCGATCACGGATCCCGCGCGCAAGCTGCCAATGAAGGAAGCGTAGTTCGCACTATATCAACTGGCGCGAAGCATCGTCAGGCCATTCCGGATCGAACCGCACCAGGGCCAACTCTGGCCCGTCGTGAGCGCCATTGATGCACACCGTGCGGCCTAGTCGAGTTTTCCATTGGCCGGTCAGGCGAGCAGCTTCGTGTACATGACCGTGCAACGTAAGCAGCGGCTGGCGCCGCTCGATAAATCTCCTCACCGCGATGCTCCCAACGTGCACGTCTAAGGCAACGTGTTCATGCGTCTTTCCGTCAAGAGCTGCCCGATCCAGCGGGGTATCGTACGGCGGAGTATGAAACAGGAAGATGGCGTGCTTCAGTGAATCGTCGCTAACCATCGAGTCGAGGTCCTTCGCGATCGTTCCCCACTTGACGTCATTCTCTTCTGTGGCTACGCTCCGCCGCCCTTGTTCGGGAGAGATGCAGCCCGGATCGACGTAACGTGACACATCGTAACGCTCCCAATCCTTCAGCAAAAACGGAGTTGGCGGGACACAGGCGTAGCCATAGACATTGAAGTCCGCGAACTCCGCCTTATGTCCATGCATGTAGCTCCATAAGCCGTTCTTGGCCGCATTGAGAATTTCAGGCTCCTCGCAGCGCGGATCGTCATTCCCCAGGATCACAAAGAGCGCAGGATACTTACTGTGCAATTCCTCGCGTAGCTTCGTGAAACTTGAAACCAGATAGTCGATCACGAAATCAGCATGCTCTGTTTCAGCCCCCGTCAAGAGCGACGATCCTCGAGGCAGCAAGTCGCCGCCAAGGAACACCGCGTCAGGATGCTCGGCGATGATGGACGCGAATAGCTTCGCGTACCGATCCGCGACACCGTGAAGATCCGTAACGAAGAAACAGAGCGGCAATCCTGACCTTCCGAGCTGAGATGACGGTCTCGATCGTACCACCGTTGTCCCATACTCCGAGTTCTCCCGTTTCTTGGGGGCTATATCCTAGCTCGCTACGAACATGCATGTCTCCAGGCACTCAATCGACAGATGCTAGGCTCTAGGTTGTGGCTCGTCAAAAGTAAACGCCGCCCGGTTGTTTCGCTGAAAACCTTGCTTTCTATGAATGGAAGGGATCTCCGCGAGTGAGGTTTTCGATCGCAAGATCGTCCTGCAAAGGAGTGGAAGAGCTCGACTCGACGGGCCAGAAATGGATTTCCCCTCCCCTTGATGATGCCGCAGTCTAGTTGACGGCGGTAGAGCTGTAGATGGTTTAGGCCGCGACTGTATAGCGGTGATGCCGCCCACCGTCGCCGAACGAACTCGTGGCCAACTCATTGATACTGCGGGTGTACGATGTTTTGATGAATGACCGGGAATAGGGTGGTCAATGATCCGTGCGCAGTTCGATTCCCAGGTGCTGGCATTTCTTATAGAGATGGCTGCGCTCGAGTCCCAGCGCCTTGGCAGTATTCGTGATGTGATAATGCTGCCGCCGGAGCTCCGCAAGTATGGTCTCGCGTTCGAACTGTGCTACGCGTTGCGACATGGGTCCAGCAGCAGCGGGCTCACCCGTTGCGTTGGATTTTGCCGACTGTGGTAAGGCAAGTTCCACGGTGGTGCAATCCACCCCAGCAGGGCCTGCCAGGAGAAGCAGGCGTTCCACTACGTTGCGCAATTCGCGAACGTTTCCTGGCCACGGATAGCGCATTAAGCTTTCCACAGCGTCGTCCGTAAGCGGAACCGCCTTCCATCCGTTTTGCGCGCACACCTGGGCCACGAAGTACTCCACCAGGGCCGGAATATCATCCGTTCTTTGCCGCAACGGCGGAAGCACAATTGGGAACACGACCAGCCTATGGTAGAGATCCTGACGGAACTTGCCTTCGCGGACAAGATCGTCAAGATCGCGGTGAGTTGCGGCGAGCACTCGAACATCTACCGTGACAGGTTTGTCGCCGCCTATGCGCTCAACCTCGCCTTCTTCCAGGACGCGCAGGAGCTTTGCCTGCATCGCTGACGGCATGTCGCCGATCTCGTCCAGCAGCAGGGTCCCGCGATGCGCCTGTTCGAATTTTCCCACGTGCCGCTGGGCTGCTCCGGTGAAGGAACCCTTCTCGTGTCCGAACAGCTCCGATTCGATCAGTTCCGGCGGCACCGCGGCGCAGTTGAGCGCCACGAATGGTCCCTGCGCCCGTGAGCTCTTCCCGTGCAGGGTGCGGGCCACGAGTTCCTTCCCGGTACCGGTTTCCCCGTAAATGCACACGCGAGACTCACTGGCGGCCACGCGTTCGATCTGGGCCATTACACGGCCTAGCGCCTCGCCCTTCCAGATGATTTCATGTTTGCCAACCCGGTGACGCAGCTCGCGATTCTCAGCCTCCAGACGTTTGAGCCTAAGGGCATTCTCCACGGTGAGCAGCAGCTTCTCAGTCGAGATTGGCTTTTCCAGAAAGTCGAGAGCGCCAAGCCGTGTCGCTCGAACCGCCATCTCGATGTGGGCCTGTCCTGACATCATCACGACAGGAATCATGACTCCATTCGACCGCAGGTCCTCCAGCAGAGAAAGTCCGTCCCGGACTGGCATCACCACGTCCGATAGGATCAGATCGAATAACCGTGCCTTAGCCAGTTCCAGCGCGCGGGCTGCGTTGTCGCAAACCGTCGCCTCGTGGCCTGCCAAACGGAACGCACGCGACAGGGAAGCCAGCGTGTTGGCTTCATCGTCGACGATCAGGATCTCCGCCTTCGTGCTCACGCGTGTGCCTCCTTCGCCACTACCAAAGCCGGCAATTCAATCACGAAGGTTGCGCCAACGCCTGGCGTGCTGTGCACCGCGATCGTCCCTCCATGGTCGCTGATCACCGACTGCACGATCGCCAGGCCCAGGCCGGTGCCATGTTGTTTGGTCGTGTAGTACGGCGTGAACAGCCTTGCGCACTCCTCGGGCGTCAGTCCCGCGCCGTTGTCGGAGACCCGGATGTGGACGAAGTTCTCTCTTCGCCCTGCGCACATCGTCACCACGCCTCCTGTTGGCATCGCATCCATCGCGTTGAGGACCAGGTTCGACAGCGCGCGATGCAGAAGGTCCGGATCGGCCGAGACGAATAGGGCCCCCTCGTCGCATTCCAATAGCAACGCAATCGGCGGCTCTCGCTGTGCCAGCGCCGGCTGGTACAGCTCGGCGACACGGTGCACCACCTGTTTAATATCCACCTCCTGCAGTTGCGGTTTCGGCATCTTTGAGAAGTCGCTGAAACGCCCAATGATGTTCTTGAGGTTATCGATCTCCGCAGCCAGCGTCCCAGTGCTCTCGCGGAATACCTCGTCGAACTCTTGCGGAGGCAGGGTCCGGGAGCGCACCAGGTTCTCGACCGTTATTTGCAACGGGAAAAGCGGGTTCTTCAGCTCATGGACGAGCCTCCGTGCCAGCTCTCGCCAGGCCGCCACCCGCTCGCTCTGCACCAGGCGATCGCGTTGTTCCGACAATTGGCGGGTCATGTGATTGAAGGTGTCCGCCAGGCGGCCAACCTCATCGTGCGATGCGATGTTCACCTGGGTGTCCCAATTTCCCGCGGCAACCTCCGCTGCGGCGGCCGCCAACTGTTCGACCGGCCGCGAGATGCGGGCCGCAATCCACAAACTCGCTGCGATCGCGAGAAGGATGCCCACGGCAGCCACGCTGTAAGCGATCGCTCGGATGTGCTGCTGCAATTCAACCAGCCCGCGCCGCGAGTTTGCGACCACCAGCACAGCGCCGATCGACCCGTCATTGGCCAGCAGCGGTATCGCAGTTGCATAAACGCTGTCTTGGCGCGAGCTGGTCAAGTAAACGATGGCATTCGTCTCCCGCCCCGTGCTGCGGGCCTGCATAATGATGTGCTCGTAGCGTGCCGCCTCAGGTGGATCGCCACTGGCCCCCACCAGGTCACGCTGATCGAAGACGGGGGCGAGATTGCGGTAGAGCAGAAGCTGGGTGCCGCCCAGGGTCGGCAAATTGGAGAGGAACTCGCGATCGAGTCTCTTGCCGCCCACCAGATAAACTGACGAATCGACCGCATGAACGGTCCGGACAGCGAAGAGGCCCGTCTCGGCGGCCCCGTTCGGCAGTTCTTCTTTCTTGAGGAATGGCGGCCGGCTGGCAGCCTGGAGCGCCGTTTCCTTGTAACCGAAGCGAGCGGGCCATTGCGCCGACGAGATGATGCTGCCATCGCCCGCGACAATCTCCAGATAATCGAGCTCATATTCCTGCGCCAGAGCGGTCGCCTCGGTGAGGTAGAGAGCGGGGTCGCCATTGTGGCCCAAATCGAACGCCATACGAGACACCCGATCGCTTCCGGCCATGTGATCGAGGCGCAGCGCCACATCGTCCGCCCGCCGTTGAAACTCGCGGCGAAACTGGTCGACGAGCGCCGAAGTCCTCTCCTGATCGGCCTTTCCGAAGGCCTGGCGGGTGCGAAGAGAGACAGTCCATGCGACGGCGGCAACCGCAATGATCACCGTAAGAGAGAACATCAACAACAGCTTCTGGCGGAGGCTCACTTGGCGTCCTCCAGAGAAACATTGGCGAGTTGCAGCGAACCGTCGGCGGCCAGCGAGAGGTTGCGCACTCGCCCGCTCAGGCCGTAGGCACGCGGAAGATACAGCAGCGGCACAACCGTGTAGGACTGAAGAAAGCTGCGCTCCACTTGATAGAGCGTGGCCGGGTCCGCGCCGTCTGCGAAATTGGGTGCATCGAAGTCGGACAGAATCTCGTGCAGCGCCGACCCTGCATCCGCAGCTTCCAGATGCACCATACGAAGGGTCAACTCGGCTTTGGTGCCGGCGGTTTGCGAAACGACTTGCACATTGAATCCGCTATCGTGCAGATTCAGCGCCAGCCGATCGGCGGCCAGGCGCAAGGCAGAATCCGAACTGTCGACCGCAACGTGAAGTAGTGGGACCGACTGCTGCGCTCGCAGCTGGCGCGCGCCGGCAACGTCGGGTGCTGTGGGGAACAGGAAAGCATATCCGCTGAGTGCGCTGGGCAGAACGCTGGCTGTGATCTCACCTTGTTTCTGATAAATAATGCCAAATAGAGCGGCGCGGTCTAGGGACATGGCAATCGCTTCGCGTATTCGGACATCATGCAGCGCGCCTTTTGCGGCAATGCTCAGAGCTACGAGATCCGAAGGACGAGCAGCTACCGCAAGAGACATGTGCTCCTGCTGCGCCTGGCGGAGCTGTTCGGCCGGCACCTCGACGATGTCAGCACGGCCGACGCTCAAATCCAGCCACTGATAACGGATTGAGCGTCCGCCATAGATTTCGATCGCGTCCACCAAGGGCCGCCCGTCCCAGGAATCATCCGTCGCCGACAAAAAAAGAATGCCGTTGGAGTTGGCCGCAACTCGGAACGGTCCAGGTCCGTCGAGGTTCCCGGCATCGTCCTTGCCCAGGATCGCGTACTGGCTGCGGGCCAGCTCTGCCGGAAGGCCGGGCATTGGCGATTCACTGGCGATCACCACCGATTCGCCGACAGCGCGTGCGCGCCACGGACAGCCACTACACTCCTGCGACAGCGATTGCACTACCGCTGGGGCGGTGAGCAGGGTGCCATCACGAAAGCGAACTCCAGGGCGTAGCCAGAACTGCCAGCGATGGTTTGTACTTTGCGACTCCCATCGCAGGGCCAGCGAAGGAAGCACTTGGCCGTTGTCATCCACACGTGTCAGGGTGTCGGCCACGAGCTTGCGGGCGATGCCATTCGGAGACTGCAAGGGATCGGAGCGAGTATCGATTCGCAGGGTCCCGCCGTAGTGCGGGCGGGTGCGCGCCGTCGCCGCTATCCCGCCGAGAAACAGCAGACTACCGAATATTGCAATCCACCGAAACACGATAGGCCTCAGAACGCAACAATGGAGAATTTTGGGCGACCACGATCACCGAGGAGTCATCGCCGGCAGTCCACATGGCGGTCACCGGTCCGTCAAAACTAATGGAAGCACTGGCCACGTTCGCTTCGCGGCCTACGATTTCATAGGCGCGGACCGAATCCGTCGCCGGCGTGCCCGCTAAAGAGGCCAGGACCTGTGTCCCCGATCCGCATCCGGAGCGGACCGCCGCGATGTCACTACCCCAATCGCGCGCACCGGTCAGCATCTTATGGGAGCCGCCCGCGTACAGATGGACCAGGCCGTTGATATCGGCAAACAAGAAGACAGTGCCCTCGGTCCGCACCAGTTCCGCGGCAGAATAGAACGGCGTGAGCTTCGGTCCGAACCCGGGAACCACAACTCCAGTGAAATAGTCGCGCGTCGAGTTATAGAACGCTCGCTGTGTTCCTATTGGCCAGGGGTCGTCATTGTCCAGGCACGCCACGGCCATTGCGGGACCGTTACTACCATTATTGCTACGGCACGTCACACCGGGAAGATAGGCGCTGAATTGCTGATCTGGGCCCAAAACGATATGGCCACGAAGGTCGCGAGGGAATGCATGGGAATGCGTGATGTCATACACACGAGCCGGCCGCCATTCGCCCGAAACCAAACTGTACAGCGTGATGTGCAGCGGATCGAGCACGATCATGCGCTGTTCCGTTCCGGTCGAAACCATAGCAGCATCCAGAATTTGGTCCGCCTGCGCATAGAGCAATGTCTTACGCAAGGTCAAGCTGGGGCCTGATGGCGGCGAGCCGGTAGCGGTAGTACCTGGTAGGGGGAGCATGGCCACCCGCACCTCAGGGCCCTGCTGGACTTCGGCCACCCACAGCCATCCCTGGGAATTTTGCGACAGGCTCACTCGAACCACAGATGGCGCCTCGGTTCCAGAGCGCACCGTGACGCCGAGAGTGCGCAATTCACGCTCCAGCGAGCGGCGAATTGCCGGCAATTCGTCGAGCGGGAGAGCCGAGCGGTCCTTAATCGTGAGCGAAATCGTGCCCGGGCCAGTGATGGCAACTATTTGCCTGGCAAGGTCAGCGGAAGGCTGGTCCCAGTTGGTAACGGCATGGGCCAAGGAAGTACATAAAAGCGAGACAACTAATGTCAACCAGCGTTTGGAGAAGGTCATCCGCTGTCGCGAATTATATGCTTGTGCCCTCATGGCGCGCCTCTTCTTTATGTTTGCCGTGAATCAAGGCGTTAAGTTGGAGGGATACAAGCCGGGCCGGCGACACTCTGTCGTACAACCCGGCCACCGCAACGGTTTAGTGGGGCTGAACAGCGCCCTCATTTTGCGGATCGACTTCCGACAAGGCGCCTGGTCTCGCCCCAAACCCGCGGAAGACATCATTGGCAAAGAAATACTTACCATCTGCGGGCACCATGATGACCTGGATTTTATCGGACAAACGTTCGGCCACGATCTTGTTAATGAGCAACGGGTTCTGCTTCAGCACGGCCGCCTCACTGCTCATGCGCACGGCATCGGCCGCAGCCGTGACCCGAATGCGGTTAGCTTCTGCATCCGCCAGCAGGTTGCGCCGTTGCAGTTCGGCTTTGCTGTCGATGATCTTGGCTTCGCCGGCAGCTTCCGCATTCTTGATGGTTGACTCCTTGCGGGCTTCAGCCTCCAGCTTCGACTGCTGGATCTGCTTCTCTTTGAGTGGCAGGGTGTACTGCATGGCATCCGCTTCACCCTTGGCCTCGACCACCCTCGCCTGCGCCTCACCTTCGGCTGCCTTCACCTTTTGCACCTTGTCAGCCTCGGCCTCCAGTTCGGCGATGCGAACGTGTTTTTGCTGAATGTCGGTTTGGATGTTGAGCTGATCGTCCTGCTGTTCCTTCAGCAGGAGTTCTTCCAGCCCTTTGGCGTACTCCGGGGGCAGTTGAATGTCGCGCAGCATGACCTCTTTTACGATGACCCCATCGGCCCCGAGTTTCCTGGTGATGGTGTCAGCCGCCCGCTGCCGGACCTCCTCCCGTTTTGAGCTGAAGATTTCGCGTACCGTGTACCCCGGCGCGAGTTCACGCCACGCGCTCGCGACGACCGGAGGCACGATCTCGGTTTCGATCGGTTGCGGCAGATGGGCCTGAACATAGTCGAGGCGATTAGGGTCCAGGCGATAGCGGACCGTGATCGCCAGCCCGATGCCCAGCCCCTCCTTGGACTGCACAGTAAGGATAGCGCGCTTCGCCGCCGGCTCAGCCTTGCTGGCGTCGTCTGCCAGGCCGGTGGTGAATAGCTTGTCGCGCAGATCAAACGTCTCGACTTGTTCCACCAGCGGAACAAGGAAGTGAACGCCGGGGTATAGCGTTCCGGCTTCGGTCCCTCGGGTCTCGCTGACCCGGACTCCCGCCATTCCGCTGGGCACTATCGCAATACTTAGCGCGATCAGCAGCGGCGCCCAGGCCAACGCCACCAGCGCTAAGGTCATACGCCAGCGAATCGACTTCAGCTCCGGCACGCCTTCCTGACCTCGCGTGACCGCGCGCCGATACTGAATCGCCAGCCAGATGTCGTACGCGGAGACCGAGATCCCGGCGACGAACAGGACCAATCCAACCGCCATCAAGAAGTACTTTAACGTAAGCATGTTTCTGCTCCTCCTCAGTTCTTTCGCTCCGAACTACCCTTCTGTTCGTTGCCCGGCCGCGGAGCCAGGAACAGCCGGCACAGTCCTCCAAAAACCAACTCTTCCAACAGCACCCCACATGAGAACGACAGCAGCAGGCCGCCTATCACCGCCAATCCCGATGCAATAGCCTCCACAACTCACCTCCGAAACCGCACTACTGTCCACCTGCGGCGCCGATTCCAGTCGTCGTTTGGTCCGAGGTCCGTGCTACTACGACCTCGCTGGACGTAGCTGGCGATAAACCAAAGGTGCGAGCGACTTCTTCGTCACGCTCACCATGGATCTCGACCGCGTCACCGGCCTTCACCATGGAGAAAAGTTCTTCCAGGTCGCGCTTCGCCATCCGGATACAGCCATGCGAGGCGGCTTTGCCGATCGAATTCGGCGCGTTTGTCCCGTGAATGCCGTAGCCTTTCGTGCTCAAACCCATCCACCGGGTGCCCAGCGGATTCTGCGGCCCAGGACCGACGGCCTTGCCGTGGTGGTAGTAGGTGGGATGGGTGACGCGGACCACGATGTGGAATGAGCCAGTCGGACTCGGCGTACTGTCCTTGCCGACCGCGATGGGATAAGTTTTCTTTACGGCGCCGTTCTCGATTACCGCCAATCTGCGGTCGGGAATGCTAACCAGCAGAAGGCGCTTGTCTTCGTTCTGTGCGTACGCGGGCAAGCACAGCAAGAACACGATTGCCATGCTCCATTGCTTCTTGTCGCTCAGGTTCCAGTTGCCGTTCGCCGTCCGCATCTTGTCTCCTCTCGCAACCGCTCGCGACGTGACGAGGTGCATGGGACGTACCAATCGTGAGGTGATGAAAACACGGCGCTTAGAGCGCAGAAATCAAAACAGTTCGTGTCACCAAGGACACGCTGTGTCAGGCCGGCCACAGAAAAATCGAATGCAGGGGAGAAGTTCCTACGGTGGATAAGTTCCTTCGGCACCGGATCCAGCGCCTGGGCGATCTGCCAAACAAGCACGATAGTTCGTGAAAAATCGGCGTCTCTAACCAGTAATGCCTATAGAGGCGCCTTGGCCAGGATTGCTTGTGTAACGGGCTGTTCACAAGAGCTATCTGCGGATCGAACCCTCTAGTTTTGCTCCACCCTCGCTGTTGATAAGCGTCTCCTCGTGTACTATTCGCGGGTGTACTCTATCAACAGCTTTCTCGCATCGTGTGGAAAGGAAACGTAAGCGGACCTGCCGCTTATCTCGTAGATAGTATGGATGTCCACCCGTTTGTGCCTGCCGATATAGAAGCTGCGCTGGGTCGGCGGTACATCGTTGGTCCCGAAATTGCCGTTGGTGGCCAGGGAGCAGTTTTTAGGGCAACCAGAGCTTCTCGGCCAGACGGCACAGCGGCTAATGACGTTGTAGCTCTGAAGTTGTACCTCTATCCCAGTCAGGACAGTCGCGTACAGCGCGAAATCACCGCGATGGAAAACATCTCGCATCCAACCCTGGCTCGGCTGATTGAACATGGCTATTGTGGCGTGGCCGGTAGACCCACCCGATACGTCGCGTGGGAATTCATAGACGGACAATCGCTGAGCGATCGGGTGAAAAGCGGACCGCTGCTGGAATCCGAAGTGCTGCCGATAGGGCGCGATGTCTCGGCTGCAATCGCGGAAATTTGGTCGCGACGCATGGTTCATGGGGACGTAAAGCCCTCGAACATTATGCTTAGAGACTCCGGCGGCGCCGTTCTCATCGACCTCGGCGCCGCCAGGCATTTAGAGCAAGACCATACTCTTGCCGCACGCAGGCCTTTTGGAACGCTGGGTTACTTATCGCCGGAGCAGGCCAACGGGGCAACATTGTCCTGCGCTTCAGACATTTTTTCGCTTGGCGTAGTAATGCTGCAAAGCTTACTGGGGCAGCATCCCACGGACTATGACCAGAACGCCTTAGCAGACGGCATCCGGGCGAGCGGACGCAGGCTTGCAGTGAGCACAGGCTTGCTTTGCATGTTGGATACGATGCTGTCGGTACGTCCGACGTTTAGACCAAGTCCGGCAGGACTCAGCGGCTATTTCCAAAAGCTACGGTAAAGGATGAAAGCGGAGTCTGCGATGGGCGCTCGCGCACCTCAGAAAGCTCAGGGCCAGTCAGCGGCGGATAGCTGTTGATAAATCGCCACCACACTCGCAACCTGCGCCGAGGGCCGCGGGGTTGGTCCTTCGCCTCCCCCGAAAGAGACGGCTCACCACCCGCGCTCTTTCAGTGAATAGCTTTGTATTTCCTGAGTATCTCCACCGTTTTATCAATAGGCAGTGCCTCGACGGTGTGTCCATGTCCGCTGGTTGTCGTGGCTCGCAACATCGAGTTGTACACGGCTTCCTCGGTGGCTTCGATCGCAGCCAGAAACAGAGGCGACATCGCATCGTTGGTCAACCGTTCGACGTGGCGTGTTAATGCCTTGTCAGCAGTGCGGATCCGTAACTGCGGTGCGGTCGAGAATGCGATCGCATAGTCTCCGCTGCCGTTCGAGGCCGCACTCCCTGTGCGCGCCACTCCCAGCAGCGCCCTGGCTTGTTCCCATCCTGTATCTTAACCTTAATTCGCATTCCGAAGTTGTCGAAGTTAGTCAGGGAAGCAAGCCGAAGACGACAACACCATCAGGCCCGCCGACATAGACTTTTCCGTGGGCAATCATCGGCGTAATGAATTCGTTATAGGCAAACTGATCGCGCCCACCGGGGGCCTGGTTGCTGTTGTACAGTTCCCTAGAGCGTGTTTCATGTGCGCCGTGGAAAGGCGGTGGTCTTCAGCGGGTGGAAATCCCGCCCGGGAACTGGTTCGCTCCGCCCGGTAGCAACCGAAGTAGCGGTGGAGGTAACGAAGCTGCTGAAGCCTTCGGCGTAGAGGGTCGCTAAGGCGACTTGGCGAGCGTACAGGCCGTAACGTAAGTGAACGCCGAGCAGGCCCCGAAACGCTCAATGCAGGAGCCGACCTGGCATGAATACAGGGAAGGCCGACGGCGATGGGGAAGCACGAGCGAATAGATTCCATCGACCCTGCCGGGGTATTGGCGACGGCATGTAGGCATAGGAGACCAGACGCAACACGGGAAGCCCCAGCGGTGATTGCAGTACGGATCAACTGGCAACTCGCGAGAGACAGGCCGGGCCGTATGGGGTGACGGAGAGGCCCGTAGTACAGATGAAGCCGAGTAACTCCGGTGGAGGGAAGGGGCCTCAGTTAAAGGCAGACGCAAGAAGCAACAAAGGACCGAGGGATTGGCGATGAGCCTAGCAACTCCACCAAGCGTTCAGAAGTTGCAGACGGTGTTACACGCAAAAGCGAAGGAATCGCCCAACTTTCGTTTCTACGCGCTGTACGACAAGGTGTATCGAGAAGATGTCCTGGCCTTCGCGTATGAATGCTGCAAAGCCAACGGCGGAGCAGCAGGAGTCGACGACCAGACTTTCGAGGACATCGAGGCGTACGGGGTGAAACGATGGCTGGACGAACTGGCGCAAGAGCTGAAAAGCCGAAGCTATCAACCGAAACCTGTGCGGCGAGTGTATATACCCAAGCCGGACGGGAAGCAGAGGCCGTTGGGTATACCTGCCATCCGCGATCGGGTTGTGCAGACGGCAGCAGTTCTGGTGCTCGAGCCGATTTTCGAGGCCGACCTGCCGCTGGAACAGTATGCCTATCGGCCGGGCCGCAGCGCACTGGATGCCGTGAGGCATGTCCATAAGCTGATTAACACTGGCCATAGACAAATCGTTGACGCGGATTTATGCGGCTACTTCGATAGCCTTCCGCATTCCGAGCTTCTAAAGTCGGTGGCTCGAAGGGTCGTCGACGGAGCCATGCTGCATCTGATCAAGAGGTGGCTGGAAGCTCCCGTCGAGGAAATCGACGAGCGTGGGAATAAGCGTCGCAGCACGCGCAATCGGGACCAGGGTCGGGGCACTCCGCAGGGATCTCCGATCAGTCCCTTGCTCAGCAATTTGTACATGCGTCGGTTCGTGCTCGGGTGGAAGATACTGGGGCACGAAGGGCGTCTGAAAGCGTACATCGTTAATTATGCCGATGATCTCGTGATCTGCTGTCGTGGCGGAGCCGAAGAGGCTTTGATCAGGATGCGGAGCATAATGTCGAAGCTGAAACTGACGGTGAACGAAACTAAGACGCGGGTCTGCTCTCTGCCGGAAGAGAAGTTCGACTTTCTGGGGTACACGTTCGGGCGGTGCTACTCAACCAAGACGGGGCGAGCCTATCTGGGCACGGTACCGTCAAAGAAGCGGGTGCAGCGCATCTGTCGCGCCATCAGCGACGAAACCGGACGAGATCGAACCCTGCTGGATTCGAAGACGCTGGTAGCCAAGCTCAACCGGATGATGACGGGGTGGGCAAACTACTTTTGTCTGGGACCAGTCAGCAAAGCCTATCGGGCGGTGGATCAACATGCCCGCAACAGGCTGCGTCGGTGGTTATGCAGCAAACACAAGGAGAGCTGGCCGGCAGTCAAGCGCTTTCCGGAAACATCTCTCCACGACGTGTTTGGTTTGGTCTGTTTACCGAAACGGACGGCAAGTCTTCCGTGGGCGAAAACGTGAGTCTTTTCCGAGAGCCGGATGCGGGAAAACCGCCTGTCCGGTTCGATGAGCGGGAACAGGAAACAGAGCCAAGCCAAACCGGATTGAGGCGGCGAAGCGAAAGCACCGCCATAGCCACCGGGAGACTACAGCCACTGCGCCTGTTCTCGACTCCACAAATAGGTACGGCCTCAGATTGGGTACTTCCGGCTGAGGCGGGTAGATGTTGAACTTCTGTCATGAAGAAGCGACAGAAGCTGTTGACCGACGAACAGTGGGAACTAATAGAGCCTTTGCTCCCCGTGCCAAAACGACGACGGGATAAGCGAGGGCGTCCCTGGACATCTAACCGGGCATGCTTTGAAGGCATCCTGTGGATTCTGCAAACTGGTGCGGCATGGCGCTTTCTGCCCGACGAGTTTCCCTCGCCACCGACCTGCTGGCGGCGGCTGAAGCAGTGGGAAGAGCAGGACGTGTGGCTGGATGCATGGCGAGCGCTGCTGGGAGCGCTGGACGGCGAGGGCTTGCTGAAGTGGGACGAATGCTTTCTGGACGGCAGCTTCGCTCCGGCTAAAAAGGGGGCTCTGCGGTCGGGAAAACCAAGCGTGGCAAGGGCACGAAGTGGATGGTACTGGTCGACGGTCAGGGTCTTCCGCTGGGAGTTCGGCTGGAAAGTGCCTCTCCGGGAGAAGTTACGCTTGCGGAAGCCACGCTCGCCGAAGTTCGCGTCCCGCGCCCCAAAGGCCGTCCGCGGCAAAAACCGAAGAGGGTGATCGCTGACCGCGCCTACGACTCGGACCTGCTGCGCCAACGGCTGAAGAAACGAGGCATCGAGCTGATCGTGCCCTATCGCAGCAACAACCAACAACGGCGTTACCAAGATGGCCGCAAACTCAGGCGCTACAAACGCCGCTGGATCATCGAAAGAACCAATGCCTGGTTCGGTCAGTTCCGCCGTTTGCTGGTTCGTCATGAGCACCTGCTCTCCACCTACCGCGCCTTCTTCTATCTCGCCTGCCTCTGGATCACCCTGCGCAGGTGTTTATGAAACACGCTCTAGCAAGATTCGTTGCATCGTAGGCGTAGAGAACGCCTCCAATTCCAATGTTCTCTACCGCCCAGACGATTCCGTTAGAACTCCCATTGGCAGAGATACTTGGCGTCGTTCCAGGATAATGGTACCAGATCGAGCTCTGCGAGGTCGGCTGCGCTACAATTTTTGCATTGGAGATTGTGAACGCCTTTAGAAAGTCACCTTCGGCACCGTAGTAAACCGTGTCGTTGAAGTACGCCGGCATCGCGAAAACCTGCCCGGAAAAGGCGCTATCGATTTCCTGGTAGATGGCGCTGTTGTTTAACGGGTTGAATTTGCCCATCGAGTCACGGTTGACCACGTAGATGTTTGCGTCTTTCCCTGCTCCGATCGCCAGCCGCCAGGTTTTCCCAGTGTCATCCTTTACGTCAGGCAGGAGCAGCGCTCCGCCGGATCCAAGGTCAAGGTCTAACGAGGACTCTGCAGCCGTGTTGTACATCTCGAAGTAATCGGCCACCCGGAGAGTGTCCCCAGCCGTCGCGAGCTTCAAAAACCCATTGCCATAATCCCCGGCGACCGGAAAGCCATTCGCGTCGAGCATCGCATCAAGGGTCCCATTGGCCGCGAGTAAATAGATGTTCCCCAACGCGTCAGCGGCTGGTCCGGCGCCCGACATCCACACAGAACCATAAAGTCCGTTCGGAGTGAAGTTGAAAACGCTGACCTGCTGCTGGCTGGATTCGCTGTAACCCATGATCCATCCGTTGTAAGGCAGGTCATCGCAATGCGAGGCCCATGCCACGTAAATGGTGCCGTTGAGCAGCAGCAGGCCAGAGCGTTCAAAATACTGCCCCGGATCGAACGTCACACTGCCCATTAAGTTGGGGAAAGTTCCCTGAATCGATTCCCTGAAAGGTCTGAAGGGCCACCTCAATCCAGTGTCCTGCGTTAATATTCCAGTCGGAAGAAGCACCGCACGCATCAGACATGCTGTCTGACCACCATTGCAGTATTTGACGGCAGTTGCCAGAGTCTCGTAGTGCCAACAGCCCTGGCGCGTAGATACTCGATTGCAAAACATCCACTGCCGATGGCGCTGCGTTCTCTTGCGGTGGTGAGCGCGTGATGTGTGCTGTCAGCACAACGTCTGCTTTGTCGAGCATCTCGGCTAAGGCATCTAGCGGCTTCAACACCAGTGACTCAGGTGCGAGGTAAACGAGCCCTTCGAGTGAATATTGGTCAAGAAGATGTAGAAAAAAGAACGGCTTCGCAGCGTTGGTAGCCTCCCCCTGGGTATAACGGAAGAAGAAGCCCGGCAAATTTGGAACCTGCAAATCAGTGGAAGGAATGATCCGAAAGGTTTCGCGCTCCGGAGAAAAAAATCCGGGGGTAGGATCTGTCAAAAGTGCGAAGAAAGGATCAAATGGGTGATGAGTGTGCCAAGATTGGGCGAGCACTCGTGCCATGGAAAGCTGATTCTTGGCAATAATCGTGCAGGCAGCAAATGTAGCTTGATTGTTGCTCATCAGGTTGCGTCTTGTCGCGATTCGGGGCGAAGTAGCTTGCGACAGATCATGGTAGAGTGACCTATGTAGCCGTACATGGCATAATTGGCATCTTCCATAAGTTTCACACCTGACCCAGCAGCGATCGAACAGTCTGCGCTCGTGATCTGTTCAAGAATTGTGTATTCTTCAGACCACAAGGGCTGCGTTTGGCTACTTGTGATTTGACCAGCACTTAACAACGCTCTCAGGAGTTCCTGGGGAATAGGTCGCGGGAGGTTCGCGTCAAGATAGAAGGCCCTCACTAATGCATAAAAGCACTCTGGACCGGTGGTGTCTGAGATAAACACTCCCGTTGGCCGCAGCTTCTTGAAACATAGACCAACGAGTTCCCTTTGGCGTTGGAGCGGCAAGCGCCCCAGAACGTCGATTCCCAGAACAGCGCCGACAGAGCTATCGGCGAAGTTTTCAAGCCGGCGGAAAAGATCGGATTCTGAAACATCTACACGTTTCTCTCCTGCAAAGATGGCGGAGGCCCCATTCTCAGGACCACACTCGTTGATCCCTCCTTTTCGGACGACAAAACGAGTCGTGCCTCCTTGATAGCCGATTTCGAGAATATCTGCATGGTTACGGAGGAGTTTAGAGTACGAAAGTCGCTGCCCGGGTCCGCGTTGGCGAAATTCAGGGCGCCCATAGTCACTCGCAACGCGATTGAGCGTGAGAGAGGCAGTGTCGAAGTCCCGAATCTGCGAACTAACTAAGTTTACTTCCTCGGCTAGACGCTCGAGACGCTGCCCGAGCTCTTGTTCCATTCGAGAGGAGGACTCCCGTGAAGCCTCCAAAGCGACGGAACATGCAATCGCATGCGAGATCAGCATCTCAATCGTCTGTCTATGGCCTGCAAGGGCGCGAACTATCACAGCGTGGAAGCGGTCAATAGATCTAGTGTACCAACTTAAGGATCGGCGCAGCACCTTCTTAAACAATTGCAATATCTGACTTCACTCTTGTCCAAATTAAGTTTTGGCGTTCGTTAACTTGGACAGCATTGGACAGGTGCTACGGGCCGTCCACGCCGCCATAACCCTCTGAAACCATCGCAAAATCGCCACCTCCGGCCCGATTTGGCACCGGGCGATCGTTAAGGTGCCGTTGGCAGCAATTTGGACAGCATCTGGAGCCAAACGACAACCTCCTTTCCTCCGTCAAGGTCGACTCAATAGAATCAGTGAGTTAGCCTGTCCAAATGCTCCATCCCCGGCTAACTTGGACAGTAATGATCTGACTTGGAATACCAGGATTTCGGGGATTTAAGGAGCCCACTTCGGCTTGCGCGACCAACAGTTCTTTCGGAGAGGGTCCTAGATCCTCGCGGGGCAGGTTGAAAGGCACGTGCAAGTTGTCCCCCAGATCTCGCAGCGAAGTCTCTGTTGAGTGCGCCACCACGTACGCGCACATACGTACTAAGATGTCTTGTTCCGTCATACGACAGCAATAGTTACCACGACGGGCGGGGCTTTGTCCAGACGCTGGCGCAAACGACCAGGTTTTGTTCTTGGGATGGGGGACAGAGGGAGAACGTCTCCTCCCCTGCCATCCATGCAGGACCATTCAGCATGGGCACTTCGTAACTCTCTCCAGGTCTGGCATCTGACCCTGTTCATGAATTGGCGCACCTGGTGGAGCGTGGCGCCACTCAATCTTGGCTTATAGTAGATAGATGGCGAGAAATCCCCATTACATAAGTTACATAAGTTATGGCGGTAACGTTGCCGTTTCGGAATTGGCTGTGACGGTGTTGGTCTGCCGTCTCGTACGCCCCCTCAACGCTCCGGTACTGCCATCGGAGCGATCGCTGTCTGCGCGCTAATAAATCTCTTCGTTGCCGATCGGTGGGTATACACGACCACGTGATATCCAATAATACTGATTCCCCAATCTAGAATGGACGAACTGAAGATAAGAGAATTAAGTTGTGTCGTGCGGGCTGGCAAAGTAGTGTAGGACTGATGTGCATTAGTGAGGTCATGATATGGAAACGCTTCGTCCGCTCAGCCTCGGGGAGCTTCTGGACCGGACCTTCCAGATCTATAGGAACAACTTTCTGCTGTTCGCGGGTATTGCCGCAGTCGCATACCTGCCCATGTTCATCGTCCGCAGTGGTTTGGTGTTGGCTCCCCAATTGTTAGGCGGGTCCGCGTCCGTCGCCATAGTGGTGGGAGTTTTACTCCTCATTGTGCTGTACTTGGTTGGAGTTGCAGCTGCACAGTCCGGCACCATCATCGCGGTCTCGGCGGTCCATCTGTCCCAGCCCATCACCATCGGTGAAGCATACGGCCGCGTTCGTGAGATGCTTGGCCGCATTGTGTTGTTGACGATCGGTCTAGGAATCGGCATCGCGGTTGGGACCCTGCTCCTGATTGTTCCGGGCATCATCCTGGCTTTGATGTGGGCCCTGGCCGTACCCGTTGCTGTACTCGAGGACGCCAGTCTCGGGGAGGCGACGTCGCGCAGCCGGGCACTGACAGCCGGACATCGCGGCCGGGTGTTTGTGGTTTATCTCGTGTTCTTCATGCTAAGCGGTATGGTGGGAGCTGCTCTCGGTTCTCCGCTAGCCGTGGTGGCGGTCTTTAACCGTAATGCCACGCACGAAACCCTCGCGATCATACAAGTTTTCAGCGTGATGATATCGTACGTGTCCCAGATACTGGTTACGCCTCTAATGACGATTGCGTTTTCGCTGATGTATTACGATGAGCGAGTGCGGAAGGAAGCCTTCGACATCGAATTGATGATGAAGAGCCTCCAGGGGGATCAGGGACTGTCGGCGGCAGCCACCGCCTCGTAAGGCATGCGGTCACTTCTAACCATCCTATGCGGTGCGGTCGCCCTGCTCGCCGCCAGTCAGGGCGCCGCCGGCACACCGCTCTCGGCCGCGGAATATGTCCGCCAGCTTCAGGAGCTACGCCAATCGCTCAATCCGGAAGGGAGTGCCGCGCAGGCAGAAAAGCTCGCCGCGGCACTTCCCGAGGAGTGGATAATCGATGCACAAGGCCGGCGTTTCACGGTTTCCACTGCAACCGTCGTAAGCGACCTCCGGGACTACGCGAAAAAGCCAGCGGCCGGCAAACTGGATGGAGTACGCGCGGAAATCGACTTGCTAGTATCTGACGCATCCGCGATGGTTGCAGATCGGGCCGACTTTAGCGGCGACCGCGCCAAATTAACTGCTATCCTCGGGCGGCCAGAATTTCACAGAGTGCATGGCGAAACCTGGCTCGATCGCCTGAAGCGACAGGCCCAGGAGCTTCTGGCGCGATTGTTCGGGCGGCTGCTGACCTCGTCGGCGTTCCCCGTCGCCAGCCGCATTGTAATCTGGGGCCTGGTCGTGCTGGCGGTAGCGCTTCTGAGCTGGTGGTTGGTGCGCGCGTACCGCGAGAGTAATGTGTACACCAATATTTCGGGCGTGCCGGGCGCAATATCGGAGAAGCCCTGGCGTGACTGGAAAGCGGAAGCGCTGATAGCGGCAGAGCAAGAGCGATGGCGCGATGCCATTCACCTTTATTACTGGGCGGCGATTTCCTTTCTGGAGGAGCAAGGGCTGTGGCGTCCCGACCGGGGACGCACGCCACGCGAGTATCTGCGGCTGCTGCCACGTGGGAACACTCATTCCGTTCCTTTGGCGGAACTGACGCGCAGCTTTGAAACCGTCTGGTACGGTGACGAAGCCGCCAATGAACAGAAAGCGCTGGCTGCGCGAGCGCTGCTGGAGAGTGTTGGATGCCGCTGAATCTGACAGGCGAGGACCGGCGGCTGCTGATTATCACGGCCGTGGTGTTCGTCCTGGCGTCGGGGCTGGCAATCCTGCTGTCTCCGGGAGGCAAAGCCGACGAGCAGTTTGCAACCAGCTACTCTACGGTTTCCGAGGGCACAAAGGCTGCCTATCTGCTGTTGCAGGAATCCGGATACCACCTGGAGCGATGGCAGCGCTCTCCTGAACAACTGCCGACATCGGGGAAATCGGTCCTGCTGCTCACCGATCCAACCGCGACACCAGATCCCAGCGAAGTCAATGCCCTGAACCGGTTCGTCAGCAACGGAGGAACGCTGATTTTGGCGGGACCGCTGGCTTCCATATTCACTTCGTCTCCGCCGCCCGTACCGCTTCCTATGGCGACGGAGAGCTGGGAAACGTTCCCGGCAATCACGCCTTCGGCCCAAGCGCGGGGCGCGTCATCCATCAAGCTGAATGCATCGGCGCGTTGGCCATCGTCGTCCGCGGGAATCCCCTTGTACGGCGACGATCGCGGGCCAGTTGTCATGCAGTTCCCCATCGGCAAAGGGCAGATACTATGGCTTGTTTCCTCTAGCCTGTTGAGCAATGCCGGGCTGCGCGAAGCCGACAACCTGGAGTTCCTGCTGGCATCGGTTGGTTCCCGGGAAAATCATGTCCTATGGGATGAATACTTTCATGGGCACCGCGAATCGGCGCCCATCCCCGCAGCGGTTCACTCGCAAGTGAAATGGCTGACAGCGCAGCTTGCCTTCCTTGCCCTGGCGGTGTTGTTGACCTTCTCGCGCCGCAGTGGCCCGCAACGAGCGCCGGTGGCGGAGTCACGATTGTCTTCTCTGGAGTTTGTCAGCGCGCTGGGCGATCTTTACGAACGCGCAGGCACGGTGAACGTCGCGGTTGACATCTACTACGAACGATTCCGCAATCGCCTGGCGCGCCGGCTCGGCCTGCGCCCCACGGCGACGCCCGAGGAGTTGGCACGCGCGGCCCACGACCGTTACCAGATCGACGACCCCGGATTTGTTGCCTTGTTGAAGACGTGTGAGTCAGCGCGCTTCTATCAGGACTTGTCGCGTAACGAGGGGCTCGATCTGGTGCAGAATCTTAATGCGTACGCCAGCAGGCTGAAGTTGTTTAACGCCGCAATCGAGGAGAAACGATAATAATGCAGGCGGTAACTGAGGTCGTGTCACGTCTCCGGCAGCAAGTGGCTAAAGTTGTGGTTGGACAGACGGAAGCAGTGGACCAATGCATCCTGGCGCTGCTTTGCCGAGGCAGCGTGCTGTTGGAAGGCGTCCCCGGAATAGCAAAAACGCTAACTGTCAAGACCCTCGCGCGAATTCTGCAGTTGGGGTTTCAGCGCGTGCAGTGCACATCGGACCTCATGCCCGCCGACATACTGGGGACCAACGTGCTGAACCTGGCGACGGGGCTGTTCACCTTGCATCAAGGTCCGGCGTTCACCGACCTGCTCCTGGTGGATGAGGTAAACCGCATGCCGCCTCGCACCCAGGCTGCTTTGCTGGAGTCGATGGAAGAGCACCAGGTGACCATCGATGGCGTGCGCCACCAACTCTCCACCTTCTTCACAGTCGTTGCCACTCAGAACCCGGTGGAGTTTGAAGGGACTTACCCACTCCCGGAAGCGCAGCTCGACCGGTTCTTGCTCAAGGTATATATGCCGTATCCCGGCAAGGAGGAAGAGCGCGTCTTATTGATGAAGTTTCAGCACGGTTTCGATTCGCGCGATCTTTCCAATGTCGCCCTGCAACCACTTCCTCCCGAAATGTTGAGCCGGGCGCAGGAGGAGGTCAGGACCGGGATCCATATTGAGGATGCGCTGTTCACTTACATCGTAGATATTGCCCGGCGGACCCGCGAATGGCCGGCGCTCACGCTGGGAGCGAGCCCACGTGCCGCGATCAGCTTGATGGCGGTTGCCAAGGCAATGGCGGCGATGGACGGACGCGCGTATATCATTCCCGACGACGTGAAGGCTGCGGCTCTGCCCGTCCTGCGGCATCGCGTGCTGCTCAAGCCGGAAGCCGAACTCGAGGGCCTTACCCCTGATCAGGTGCTCACTGACGTGCTGCACGCGACTGAGGTTCCACAGTGAGTTCCACCGCCTTGCTCCCGCAAACGGTTGAGGCTGCTACCGTCAGCCAGGGCCGTTGGGGCGTTGCGTTTGGCAGGCGGTTCTTCCTTTTGTTAATTGCCGGATTGGCATGGCTCGGGCCTTCGTTTCTCAATCCTCGTTTCCTGTATGGAATACTGGCATGGGATGCGCTGCTTCTGGCGGCGTGTGTCGCAGATTTGCTGCGGTTACCGGAGCCAAAACAGTTGGTCCTCGAACGAAAGTGGAGCGAGCCGGCCGCACTTTCGGTTCCGGGCAAGGTGGAGTTGGTCCTGCGCAACAACGGCCAGACCACAGTCTTCGCGCAGATCGCCGACGCGGCGCCGGCGGAATTGCGTAATGAGATTCCGCAGGTGGAGCTGATTGCGCCGCCGGGCAGCACCGGAGCGGCATCCTACACTGTAGTACCTGCAGTGCGCGGCGATGCCGGCATGGGCGACGCCTACCTGCGCTATCAGGGCCCGCTTCGCCTGGCGGAGCGATGGACACGCGCGGCACTGGCACAGACCGTGCGGGTTTATCCCAATCTGGCGGAAGCCAGGCGGCACACCATTTATCTGCTGCGCAGCCGCCAGATCGAAATGGAAAAGCGTCGCACCCGCACTAAGGGCATTGGGCGGGAATTTGAGAGCTTGCGCGATTACCGCCAGGGAGACGAGGTTCGCAACATCTGCTGGAGCGCAACCGCCCGGCGCGGCAAGCTGGTGAGCAAGACGTTCCAGGTAGAGCGCAGCCAGACGGTGTGGCTGGTTGTGGACTGCGGCCGGCTGATGCGGACGCGGGTGGCCGGTCTCAGCAAACTGGACTACGCCGTGAACGCCTCCCTTTGCCTGGCGGAAGTGGCGCTCTATTCTGGCGATCGTGTCGGCTTGCTGGCTTATGGGCGCGGCCTGCAGCAGCGCATTTTACCGGGGCGCGGAAGTGTCCATTTGCGACAACTGTTGGAGCGACTGGTTGACGTGCGCGAGGAGGCGACCGAGGCCGATCATCTGCGCGCTGTCAGCGTTCTGCTCAGCACTCAGAAGCGTCGCAGCCTGGTGGTTTGGCTCACTGACCTGGCGGAAACGGCAATGACTCCCGAGGTGGTGGACGCAGCCATGCGGTTGAGTCCGCAGCATCTGGTGCTGTTGGCCGTGATTGGGCAACCGGATCTGGCAGCCGCTGCCGCGGCCGAACCGACAGATGCCGGCGCCATGTATCAGGCCGCAGCCGCGCATGAGGTGATGCATCGCCGCGAGGCACTACTGGCGAGAGTGCGGGAGCGTGGCGCGTTGACCATCGAAGTGACTTCCGCAGCGCTGTCGAGCGCACTCGTTAACTCCTACCTGGACATCAAGCAGCGGAACCAGCTTTAAGGGGAGCGCCCATCCGAAAGCCAAAAAGGTAAAACACCAACAGGGTAAACATGGCTGCTGCAAAAAGGAATTTCATAGCAACCGCCAGCTCCGTGGGAGACAGAAATGCCTCGATGATCCCGGCGACAAACAGGATAGGCACGCAGCCCAGCAGCAACTGCACAGCTTCGCGCCCCGCCCGGGCCAGCGATTCCTTGCGCGGCAAGACGCCCGGAAATAACAGCCCGCTCGCCAGGCGCAGGCCCGCTCCGGCAGCAATAAAGATGGCGGGCAGCTCCAGAACGCCGTGCGGCGCCACGAAACTCCAGAGCTGCAAGCTCATTCCTGACAAGTGGCAGGCCGTACCAATAACGCCAATCAGCAAACCATTGAACACGATCATGTAGATCGTGCCTAGGCCGGCGGTAATTCCCGCGGCGAACGTGGTGAACGCGACACTCAGGTTGTTGGTCATAATCGCGCTCGACGCCAGCGGCTTTATGGCGACTACAGAATGGGTCCACATTTCACGCCTTCGAATGGTTTCAACCATCTGCGGACCGATGATCTTCAGCTGAAAATCGGGGTCTTGCAATGTCAGCACGCTGCCGGCGAGTGCGCCTCCGAGAAAAAGCGCCAGTGCCAGCAGGCAATAAGGCAGGTTACGGCGGAAGACCTCCGGATAGGTGTCGCGGAAGAAATGCAGAATTGATACCGCGCTCGTCTTTTTGCCTGAATAAATGGTATTGTGAGCGCGCGCCAGCAACTGGTTCAAGTAGCGGGCGAAGTGGACGGAGCTTGTGTCGGCGCGCAAGACTGCGAGGTCGGACGCCGCCTGCCGGTAGAGGAGACCGAGCTCCCGCAGTTCGCCGCGGTCGAGCGAACGAATGCCCCGGCGCTGGGTCAGCTCGAGCAGTTGCTCGAGGCGCTCCCAGTACTGCTTGCGTTTTTCAATCCAGGAAGTGGAGATCACGGGTGTACTCGACGGACAAAATTACCATCGACACTCCAGAACAGATCACGCTGGAGTTTGCGCTGGCCGGAATCGGCAGCCGCTTCCTCGCGCTTACACTCGACACTCTACTGCAAGGCGTGCTGTATCTCATAGTGGTTCTGATCGTGGTTTTGGTCCCGTCGCCTGCCTTTGGCTGGATTCCTCCTGCTTGGGCCCCCGCGATCGGAATTTTCCTGGTTTTCTGCATTTATTGGGGATATTTCGCTGCCTTCGAGGTTCTGTGGCGTGGCCAGACTCCGGGAAAACGCGTTGTCGGGATACGAGTGGTAAAAGACTCGGGCCGCCCGATCAATGCGATCGAAGGCATTGGGCGCAACCTCATGCGGGCCGTCGATGGTTTCTTGTTATACGCAGTGGGGCTAGTCTGCATGATGATCAGCCGGCAGAACCGCAGACTCGGCGACTACGTCGCGGGTACGCTGGTGGTTCACGACAAGAAGACCGCCGAAGTCAAACCGGATTGGGACCTCGCCAGCTCCGCGATAGCCACCTCCAGTCCCGAGCTCGGCCAGCTCTCGGAAGAGGATCTCGTGGTGATCGAGACCTACCTGCATCGGCGCTTGGACATCGATCCGATGGTCAGAGTCAACACCGCGATTCGGGTCTCTGGACTGGTGGAGCGCAAGACAGGCTTGAAGCGCCGGCATGACCAATCTGACGACGATTTTCTGGAGACGATCGCGCGCGAAACGCGTGATCAAGCACGATTTCGCAGCGTTGAAGCGCGCGACGTCGGTTAGAGCGCGGAGAGGGCGAGTTTCGCCGAATTTGGACGCGATAAAACCACCATATCCCGCCATTCCCCGCGAATTTCCGCCATATCCGGCCACTGCAACCCAAATAAAAGAATCACATACTGTAATTGTTGGAATTCAATTGCTGTAATGTTTGAACTGCGCTGCAGCAAGTTTGAATTAAGTTGCAACCATCGGCGGGGCGGAAGCCATTCCCAGCGGCCGACGTTACCAGTTCTCGATCCATAATCGCGATTCGATTCTCTCAGCCTGGCCGGATGAGGAGCTCAAGAGTGGCTGGTCCTGTGCACCGCCCACTCATGGCATCCGTTATGATTGATGACAACCCCGCGCCCTCTCAGGCAAACCTCGGCAGCCATCTTTGCAATGCTGGGACAGGAGCGAAGGAGGGAACTTAGGATGTCAACCGAGCCAAATCTGCGTATGTCTCCGCTTTCTGAATGGGGCATGCCGGTGAGGAAGAAGTTCCTTATCGCCGGTCCATGCAGTGTGGAATCCGAAGAGCAAATGCTGGAGACGGCCCGGCAGCTCGCAGCCTACGAGGTCACAGCCATACGAGGCGGGATCTGGAAGCCGCGTACGCGTCCAGGTTCGTTCGAAGGCGTTGGGGCGAGAGGGCTGATGTGGTTAAAACAGGCGGGGCACGCTGTAGGGCTGCCGGTGGCTACAGAAGCCGCAAAGCCAACTCATGTAGAGGAATGTCTGAAAGCTGGGATCGATATTCTGTGGATTGGCGCTCGGACCACCACCAATCCTTTCGCGGTGCAAGAGATTGCCGATGCTCTGCGGGGCGTGGATATTCCCGTCATGATCAAGAACCCTATGAACCCGGACCTCGAGTTATGGATCGGGGCCATCGAACGAATCAACAAAGCCGGAATCACAAAGATCATGGCAGTACACAGGGGCTTTTCCACTTACAGGGAACACTTGTATCGTAATCGGCCGATTTGGAGGATCCCCATCGAGCTGCGGAGACGGCTGCCCGACCTGCCGCTCATATGCGACCCCAGCCACATTTGCGGCACGCGCAATTACATCATGGCATTGGCGCAACAGGCGATCGACTTTCTTTTTGACGGTCTGATGATTGAGGTCCACTGTGCGCCACCGGCTTCTCTTAGCGACGCCAGACAACAATTGACTCCGCTCCAATATGGCAGACTCATCAACCAACTGCGCTATGTGTCCTGCGATGGGTCGGCGCGCCTTCCGCAAGAGATAAAACTTCTGCGAAAACAAATCGATACGCTTGACGACGATATCATCACACTTCTGGCCAAACGAATGGAATGTGTCAGGCACATAGGAAAGTGGAAACGGGCCCACAATGTATCGTTATTTCAGCCGGAAAGATGGGAACACGTACTCCAGGATAGGGTCCGGTCTAGCGTTAAGAACCATCTATCGGAGAGCTTTGCGCGGGACCTTTTTGAACATATCCATGAGGAAGCATTGAACATTCAAGGCAGAATACCACCCGATAAATCCGGTGGGTCTCGCCGTCGAAAAGGCGATCGCGTGTTTTAGCGAGCATCCAGCATTTGGTCGTAGGCGTACATAGGTTTCTATTGTTGGTGACACAGCACAAAACGCGCACTACACTGTAAACAATGGCGAAACCGGTCCCCATCGGGGCGCGCGGAGAGGTGGAAGAGCGGGTCCAGTTCCGGCACACCCTCACGGCCTGGCGAGAGGAACTTCCTGCGGTGTTGTCTACGCCATACATGATCAAGTGGATGGAGGGAGCGGCCTTTCTCGCGCTGCTGCCGTTTTGCGAAGGTGATGAGGTCAGTGTCGGCACGGCGGTCAACGTCACTCATCGCGCGGCCAGCGGAATCGACGCCGCAGTAAAGGCCGAAGCGGTGCTGGAGTCGTTCGATGGCCGCTTTTACACCTTCAAGGTCATCGCCCACGACGGAAGCGAGGTCATCGGGCACGGCACCGTTAAGCGGGCCATCGTCAGCAAAAGCAGGTTCGAAGAGAAGCAGCGCGCCAAGCAGGCGCAAAGCTCTTGAGCCACGGATTTGTGCGGTTTCAACAGAGAATTTTCTCCGCTGTCACGTAGGAGAAGGCGGCCGTTGTGATGTCGGGCCAACCTGAAAATGCAAGAAGTCACTGGTAAGAATTGGTGACAATGTTTGCCGTCACCCCTCGGCGTGACATTACTCACAGACTCAGGGAGCAATTGGGGGCCAACTTGGGTATGGAACCAATCCCGGGCTATGGGCCTTTGCAGGCCAGCCCACTTTCCACTGCGAAGGGCTGCGGCATTGACGTGCCCAAGGGGTGTGCCATGCTGCTGGCTCCTGCCGGCAATCTCGAGGCGGCCAAGCAGGCGTTTCAGGCAGGCGCGGACGCGGTGTACGTGGGGCTGAAGGGCTGGAGCCGGGGCGGCGCGCGAGGCGAATTTGACCGTGAGCAGCTGCGGCAGTGCATCGAACTGGCCCACGCCCTCGGCAAGAAGGTGCAACTGGCGGCAAATATCATTCCCAAGCCGCCGGAGCGCCAACGGCTGCTGCAGCAACTGTCCGAATTGGCGGACTGGGGACTGCAGGCGGTGATCCTGAACGACGCCGGGTTTCTGCGCGAGGTCAGGCGGACGCTGCCGGGATTGGCCATCACGGCCAGCATCGGCTGCGGCGCCCTGAATACCGACGATGCCCTTTTTTACCAGGATCTGGGTGCCACTGCCATTGTGCTGCCAGGGTATCTTGAACCGGAGGAAGTCGCGGCCATCAAGGCCAAAGCTTCGATCCAGGTCGAGATCATGCTGCACATGGTGCAGGAGTTCATTCAACTGGGGAAGTGCTGGATGCCAAGCTACGTGCATTTCGCCGCGGCGGACCGGATCTTTCCTGCGCAACGCCTGGGCGGCAGCGTCAAACGGGGCGGAGTGGGCACTTGCTTCCGTATCTGTCAGCAGCCGTGGACGCTACTGAGCGATGGAGTTGAGGCTGACCAGCGGTTGTTTCCCAGCCGCCAGATCAGCCGGGTGGCCGAACTGGCGGCCTTCCTCGATGCGGGGGTGGACGTAATTAAAATCCAGGGGCGCAGCCTTTCGGCGGAGATGGCGAGTGTTATCATTGGGATATACCGTTCGGCTACGGATGCCTGGAAGTGCGGGCAAAAGGGCGAATGGGACCCACCTGCACTGCCGGCCCTGTGGACTGTACAAGGACGTTGAATGGGCAGTTTTGAGCTAAATACGACAATCTCTAACCTGCGCAGCTTGCTGGCATCGGACCTCAGCGCTTATGACGCGGTGTACCTGGGCAACATTTATTGCCGCCTCTTCGAGGACAATTTTCTGGAGCGCACGGATGACCTTAAGGAAGGCATCGCGCGGGTAAAGGACCAGGGCTTGCGGGCCTATGTGACCTCGTACGCTGCGCCCAGGAATGACGCGCTACCCAAAGTGCAGATGGCGCTGGAGACCGCGGCTGCGGCCGGCGCCGACGCCATCGAGGTGCATAACCTCGGCGTGCTGCGCATGGTCCACGAGCAGTTTCCGGGCATGGCGGCACACGTCGGCGGATTTGCCAACGTGTACACCGACGCCGGGGCCGAGGTGCTGAGGGAGTATGGCGCGGTGCGCTTCACGCCAAATTACGAGATCAGCCTGGACGAAGTGGAATCCATCACCCGTGGCGCCGGCATACCGGCCGAGATCCAGGTCCATGGCAAGATGCCGCTGGGCGTCTCCGATTACTGCTTCTTGCTGGAGTATGAGCAGCACTGGCCGGAGAAATGCCCGGTGCTGTGCCAAAAACAGTTGTTCCTCAAACAGGGTGACTGGGCCATGCGGTCGGTGGGCAAGGGCGTGTTGAGCGGCAAGGATTTATGCATGCTCGAGCATCTGCCTGCACTGGTCGCTGCCAGCCACCGGGTGTTCCGGATCGAGGCGGCGTACGAGACGCCCGCGTACCGTCTGGAGGTTGCAAAGGTCTATCGCGCTGCGCTGGAGGGCGCCGTCGCCGGTGATGGGACGGTGGACGAGTCAGCTTGGCAAGTGATTCGCGAGCATACAGCGGTGGGTTTGTGCAACGGTTTTTATTTCGGCCGCACCGGCAGCGAGTACGTCGGCAAACGCGTGGAAGCAATCGCGGCCTGCGGTTAGCTTTTTCGTCTTTCTTCGAGGTGTGTGATGGTTGAGTTGTTAGCACCGGCAGGAAACTTGGAGATGGTGAAGGCCGCCGCGGAAAACGGCGCCAATGCGATCTATGTCGGGGCACGGGGCTGGAGCCGGAGGCGCGATGCCTACGAGCTGGCCGATGAGCAATTGCATGAAGCTATCGCAATCGCCCACTCTGGCGGGGCCAAGCTGCGTGTCGCTATCAATACCAACATGCAGTCGTGCGAAATCCCCTCGTTGCTGCAGAAGATGGACAAGTTCGTCGGCTGGGGTGTGGACGGAGCGATCATGACCGATGTGGGCGCCATGGCGCAGGTGCACCGCCGCTTCCCGAATCTCGTTCTCCACGCCAGCATTGGGGCCAACATTGTCAACAACCAGGACGTGAAGTTCTATCGCTCGATTGGGGTCTCACAGGTGGTGGCCGACACCAAGCTCACGTTCCGCGAACTGGTAGCGCGCCAGGCGGAGCTGGATGCGGGCATCGAAGTCCTCATCCACGCCAACAACTGCTACACCTACCTGGGCAAGTGCTGGATGTCGCCTTATCACCGCTTGGAGCGCACCACCGACAACTTCGGCAAGGACTTGTTCCGCGGCAGCCCCAACCGCGGCGGCCTGGATTACCGCGTTTGCCTGGAACAGTGGGAGCTGTTCGATGGCGAAGCCCTGCTGGAACCGCAAATCGCGCTCAAGAACGACGCCTTCTTTTACCTGGACGATATCCCGGCGCTCATTGATCTGGGCGTCCACTGCCTGAAGATCCAGGGGCGCGAGTATCCTGTGCCTTTGGTGGCCAGCATTGTGCGCTTCTACCGCGAGTTGATTGACGCGTGCCTGGCGAAGCCTGCGGACCAGCCTTTCGATCTTGAGCCGTGGCGCCTACGGCTGGAAGCCATCCAGGCGGAGCGCGACAGCCGGCGCGGCAATATGACCCTGGTGCTGCTGAATGAGGCGCGCCAACCGGTGCCGCAACCGGCCTAAGGGATCGCGCAGCACAGGGAGATCACCGGCATCCGTGTTCCAACCGCCGTTATTCATGGACGAGTTGTTAGCCTTCATACTTCAATCAAAAGGAGACCTGCCATGTTTGTTCGTGTTGTGGAAGTCAAGACCAAGCCTGGAAAAGCCCGGGAGGTTTGCAGCGTGCTGCATGAGAAGGTGCTGTCTACGTTGAAAGTGCAGCCAGGTTTTGTAGATGAAATCGTGCTGGTGTCGGACGCGGAAGGCATCCTGGCGCAAAGCTTCTGGAAGACGAAGGAGGATGCGGAACGTTACAGCCATGAAGATTACGCCAAGGTCAGCGGCTTGATTCAGCATTTGGTGCACAGCAAGCCCAAGGTGCATGCCTTCGACGTCGAGACTTCCACCTGCCACAAGATCACCAAGGGCGAGGCGGCTTGAGGAGGCAATTCCGTTGGCATCCTGAGTGACTTGGTGGATGGTTCAAGGATGGCCACATCGCGTCGCCGACAGGAGCTTTCAACTCGGGCGCCAAGGGTCGCGATAGGTTTGGGGGCATGAGGACCATTTCTCCCATGCCGCTGCTGCACTTGGCATCCGCACGTGTAGATGTATGCCCAGGCAGGATCCGGGTGACCGGATCCTGCAACCGCTCACGTTACCAGACAAGACCCAGGCAAGTTCCTTGATCACCGACTGCCACGTCCACATTCAGCCGTTCGAACTCCTGCTGAACCCACCGGCCCTGGAGCTCATGAAAAAGCATCAGCCCGATTTCGATCGGGTCTTGGAGTTCACCCGCTCGCCCAAAGCCTTTCTGAAATACATGGATACGGCCGGCCTGGACCGCGCCGTGCTGATCAACGCGACCGCGCCCGATGTCACCGGCTTTCCCGCTGGACTTAACGCCATGGCCGCAAACTATGCTAAGGCGGACCCCCGGCGGCTCCTCTCCTGTGGCAGCTTCCATCCGCGGTACTCCACCAACGCCATGGCGGACATCGATGAGATAGTCCGGCTGGGTTTGCGGCTGATCAAGATCCATCCCCCGCATCAACTCTTCTACCCCAACGACTACCGCAATGGTTTGCAAGAGCTGGAGCTGTTGTATCGCGCAGCGCAGAGCCACGGCATCCCGATTATGTTTCACACCGGCACCTCAATCTTTCCTGGCGCGCGCAACAAGTTCGGGGACCCGATCCACATCGACGATGTAGCGGTCGATTTTCCGCACTTGAAGATTGTGCTTGCCCATGGAGGCCGGCCTCTCTGGATGAACACCGCCTTTTTCCTGGTACGCCGCCATGCCAATGTCTACTTGGACATCAGCAGCATTCCGCCGGCGCATCTGTTGCAATACTTTCCTCGCCTGGCAGAGATCGCCCACAAAACACTCTTCGGTAGCGACTGGCCAGGGCCAGGCGTGCACGAGATCAAGGACGCGCTCGACTCTTTCCGGGCATTGCCATTGTCGGCGGAGACAAAGCGGCTCATTTTGGGCCAAGTGGCGCTTACCATCTGGCCGGATTGAGGGCATGCCGGCCTTTCGCCACCGTTGTCGTTCTTGTAGTGGCGGACAGAGGGCAGTTGGTCACAACTCACCGACGAATGTGACCGCAGTCACAGACGGGGCTCTCAGCCGCATAAGATAATCTGCCCCCAATTGACAAAAAGTTTGTTTTTTGACGGATAGAGTTCGGCGGCAAATGCGCAACTCGAAGCCGACGTGAATGCGATCTGGAATGGAAGTGTCAGACCCCGTTTGAAACTGCAAGCGCTTTATTAGCTTCTGACGGCTCTTCGCCCGAGATATAGTGGACAGCACGCGTTTTGGTGGCAACTCACCTACCACCGGTATTAGGAGGCCACACATATGGCAGCAGATCAAGGCAAGGTCGCAGCTTGGCCGGCGATTCCCGTACTCAAACCCGAAGAGGTGTACGCGGGCCTGAGTGAACAAGCCAAAGAGTACCCGCTTTTCCTGGAGTCGATCACCCGCCAGGAACATAATTTCGAAAAACCGGAAGCGCTTTCCCGTTTTCGTGTGTTGGACTGCAGCACCCGCATGATGATTGGCCATTGGTGCTCCTCGCAACTGGCCGAGCTGGGCGCCGAGGTCATCCAAGTCGAGCCTCCGGGCGGTGACCCGTTGCGCCAGCTCACGCCTTTCGGCCGGCAAGAGTACATGTTCGAGGACAAGCAAACCGGGGAGAAAGTCGGCGCACAGTTTCTCCACGAGATGCGCAACAAATCCTCCATCACCCTGAACCTGGAAACCGAAGAAGGCCGGCAGATTCTCAAGGACCTCGCGGTCCACGCTGACGTCATCATTGAGAATGCGCCGCCGGGACAGTGGGACGAATGGGGCATCGGCTACCGCCAGTTGCGCGAAATTAACCCCCGGCTGATTTACTGCTGGGTGGGCCAGCGCGGACAGTGGGGGCCCCTCAAGGACCAGCCGGGAATGCTGGATCCGGTGGCCCAGTCAGCCTGCGGATTTGTCCACGGCACCGGTGATCCCAAAGAGTTCGGCGGAACTCCAATGCGCTCCGCTCTATGGATGGCCGACCACGTGGGGGGCAGTTGCGCCGCGATGGGCATCCTGGCGGCCCTCATCTATCGGGAAAACGTTTCTGGCGAAGGCCAGTTTGTCGAAGCTACGGCCGCCGAAGCCATCATTCGCATCCTCGATTACAGTTGGGCGTGGTACTCGATGGATGGCAGCATTCGCCCGCGCTACGGCAACTGGGACCTGGCCATCAACATCTACGCCGTGAACCCATGCAAAGACGGCTACATGATGGTGGGAGGCGGCCATGATCGCCTGTGGTACCGCATCTGGCGTACCGTGGGCGACGAGCAGCCCAAGGTCGAAGAGGACATCCTCGGCGATCCCCACCTGCGCGAGGTGGCCGACCGGCTGGGTCACGATATGCAGGTCAAGACCTACACCATGCTGGGCGAGTGGCTGAAAGACAACCCTCGCAGCGTGGCCGAGGCCAAGCTAGGCAAGCAGCAAGTGGCGTCCGGCGGCGTGCTCTATGTCAACGAGGTGGCCGAATACCCGCACTTTAAATATCGCGGGCACGTGGCCGAGTACGACTCGCCGCACTATGGGAAGATCCTCTACGGCACCACTCCTTACCTGCAACATAAGACTCCTGGGCGGCTGAAGTGGATGGGCCGTCCCACCGGCTACGACAACCAGGAAACATATCGCAGTCTGCTCGGCTTCACGCGTGACGATTTCGAGCGGCTGCAGAAGGCGAACGTCATTTGACGCAGGAGGAATGTGATGGCAACGCAACCCACTACCAAGCCCCAATCGTTTGAGGCGTTTTGCCGGGAGACCTTCAATCCCAAGAAGGAATTTACGAAACCGGAAGTGCTGAAGGGCTACCGGGTGCTGTCCTGTACCCAGTACATTTTGGGCCCCTGCTGTGCTTCCTATATGGCCGAGCTTGGAGCTGAAGTCATCAAGATCGAAGCGCCCCGGCGGGGCGAGGCCATGCGTCATACCACGCCTTTCAACGAGCCTTTCCTGTATCCGCTTTCCAAGTGGGTGCCGGAGCGCGGCACCGGACTGGGCTTCCTGGGCGCCAACCCAAACGAGTATTTCGTCTCGATTGACTTCCACAAGAAAGAAGGCCAGGACCTCGTTAAGAAACTGGCTGCGAAATCAGATGTCTTTGTGGAGAACTACCGGCCCGGCACTTTCGACCGCTGGGGGATCGGATACCGCCAGTTGAAGGAGATCAATCCCCGGCTTATTTACTGCTGGCTGGGTGGTTTCGGCGGCTGGGGTCCGGGACGCGTCCGCGCTTCCTACGACATTCTCGGTCAGTCGCAGGGCGGCAACTTCGGCATGACCGGCAAGCAGGAGTACCTCGGTGGCTCGCCGGCGAAGCACACCATCTGGCTGGCCGATTACTGGGGCGGCATGATGGGGGCGACCCAAGTCTTAGCCGCGCTGTATTGGCGTGATCACGTGTCCGGCCAAGGCACGTTCACCGAGTATTCGCAGGTGCACGGGGTCACCCGCCAACTGGAGTATGCCTTGCCGCTCTATGGCCGCCACGGTATCACTCGTGAACGCTGGGGCAACTGGGATACGCAGCTTTGCGTGCACGGCATCATCAAGTGTGGCAAGTCCTCCTATCCCGGCTCCGAGAATCCGCAAGAGATGGAAGAGGGCTATATCCTGATCAGCGCCTATGCGGACAAGGACTTTGCCCGCCTGTGCAAGGCGATTGGCGACACCACCCTGGCCACCAAGTACGCCAAGGCCGATATTCGCCTCAAACCGGAGGGCCAGATGGAGATTTATCCGGCCCTGGAGAAGTGGGCGGCCGACAAGACCAAAGAACAGGTGGCCGCCATCATGGATGCGAACAATATCATTAGCCAGCCGGTGTGGAACGCGAAGGAAGTCGCCGAACATCCGCACTGGAAGGAGCGGGGAGCGGTCCGCTGGCTGGATGACCCGACCTACGGTGAACTGCTGCACCAAGGTCCAGCGTATAAGATGTCGGCGACTCCGCCCCGGCTCAAGTGGGCGTTCAAGCCAGTGGGCGCAGACAACGAGTACATCCTGGGCAAGCTTGCCGGATTGACCCCTGACGATATTAAGCGGTTGGAAGACCAAGAGTGCATCTGACGGAGAAAAACTATGTTGCTCACATGCTCCAAATGTAAGACTAAGAATTTCCTTGATCCCTACCCTTTTTGGAACTTCAAGGGCACCACTAAGTGTGCCGAATGCGCTGCGATCTGGTATATCGAGGTTGTGAATGGAATCGGCGTGGCCGGACCCAAGGAGGCCAGCGGCACCGCCGACCTGTTGCCCGGCTTCGCGGAGCGCCAGGATTATTCCCCCATTTCCGGTCCGGGGCTGACCCGTCCGGCGCCGCGCGCTCGTAAGGACGCTGTCTGTAAGCCCATCCCAATGAAACGTAATGTGCGGGGCAAGATCATCGCTGGATATCCTCTGAAGAAGGAAGATCTCGTAGGCAGCAAAGCCAAATTCATGGTGGCGGGAGCCAGCTAAAGAAACTGGAGGCAACTATGGCCCATTACAACACTGAATGTCTATGCGTCCGCTGCAAGCATCTGAAGCCGGCGCTTGATGCCAATATTCAGAAGGCCTATCTCGGCAAGTGCGTGAAACGCGAATGGCCGTTCACCCTGTCCATTACGCTGCAAGGCTGGACCGAGTGCGAGGTCTTCGAGGCCAGCGGCAGCACCTATGCCCCACCCGAACCGGTCGCCGCCAAGGCCGCGGTTGCGGCCGCGAAGTCGACCGCTGCCAAGCAGGCGGAGTTCTACTACAGCTCCACCCAGAAGCCGGGCCAGACTTTCCCCTGCGACATCAAGCGGGCCCTGGAATTGGTAAAGCAGCTACAAGCTGCGGGCATGACCTGCAAGACGATCGACGTCGATGGGATGAAGGACCGCTTTCCCACCTATCACAAGTCGGTCACCGGCCCGGATGCCAGCGTACGCCCGGTCTTCGGCTTTAAAGGCGCGCTGGTCGAGGACTTCGGAACCACCGTCCCCGCGCTGCTTATCTTCGAAGGCGACCGCTATCCCGTAATGGCTTTTCCCAGGACCGATGCTAAGCGGGGCACGATCCGCGTGGAGCAGGCCCTGGAAGATCTGATCGCAGCGACGAAGCCCAACCCCCAAGTAGCCACGACAGCGGGGTAAGGAGTATCCCAAGATGGCCGAATATCTACCCCCACGCGAGTTGTGGCCGAAGCGTGTTTATACGTTGCCGGAATTCGCGACCTATGCGGAAAAATTCAACCCCACAGAAGAACTGCTTGGTAAGGCTGTCGCCGCTGGACGGGGCGACCGCACCGCTGTGCTTTTCGAAGACCAGCGGCTGACCTACAATCAGCTCCTTACGCAAGCCAACAAGCTGGCGAGCGCACTGCGCGACTTGGGAGTGAGCGCTGGCGACCGCGTCATTCTACGCACGCCGAACATACCTCCCGCCCTGGTCGCCAACTTTGCCATCCTTAAGCTGGGAGCGGTTTGCACTCCGACCTCGCCGCTGTTCTCGCGTGCCGAGATCGCGCACGTCGCCAACGACTCCGAAGCGGTGGCCATCATCGTCAGCGCGGCGCTCCTGGGGGAAGTGGAAGCGGCGCGCGACAACTTGCAGACGGTCAAGCACATTATTGTCATTGGCGGCGATGCCGCCGAGGTGAAGGCCAAGGGATTCCTCGCCTATGGTGAGCTGTTGCAGTCCGGCACGACCGAGGTCGATCCGGAGCTCCGCAAACGCGAAGACGTTGGTCTGCTCCTCTATACGTCGGGCACCACCGGACGACCGAAGGGGACCGTGCACTTCGTGGAGGAACTGCTGATCGTTCCGGACGGTTTCGGTAAGTACGGGTGGCAGGTCACGGAGAACGACGTCATTGGTGGATCGGCCCCGCTGGCTTTCGGCGCGGGCTACTCCAGTTATGCGACCATTCCTTTCCGTTTCGGTGCGGCCGCATCGCTGATCGCCCGGTTCGAACCGGAGAAGATGTTCGACACCATACAAAAACATCGCATCTCCATCCTGACTCTGGCCCCCACCGCCTACCGCAAGATGTTGCAGGTGCCGGACGTGGCAAAGAGATTTGATCTCAGCACCCTGCGGGTCTGTACGGGAGGCGGCGAGAGCCTGACCGCCACGACCTATCATGCCTGGAAGGAGAAATTCGGTCTGGAGATCTTCGAAGGGCTGGGCACCACGGAGATGATGTATGTTTTCGCCTCCAACGTGGTCAGCCGCAAGGCCAAGCCGGGCTCCTTCGGGCAAGCCGTGCCGGGTTACGAGTTGAAGGTCATCGATGAGGACAACAACGACGCCAAGCCTGGGACGATCGGCCACTTTGTGGCCATCGGGCCAACCGGCGCCATCTACTGGCGCGATCCCGAGAAACAGCGCCATGTCATCACTCCCGAGGGATGGAATCGGGCCGGCGACTTCGTGCATGCCGATGAGGACGGCTACTTCTGGTTCGTGTCGCGGCAGGACGACATTATCAAGAGTTCGGGTTACCGCATTGGACCGGAAGAGATTGAGGTCACCCTGGCCACCCATCCTGCGGTCGCCGATGTGGCGGTCATCGGAGTGCCGGACGAGGTGCGCGGCCAAATTGCCAAAGCTTTCGTCGTGCTGCGGCCGGGAGAATCCGTCAGCCAAGACGAGTTGATCGCCTTCTGCAAGGGCAAGATTGCGACCTACAAGCTGCCCCGCGAAGTTGTGATCGTGGACGAACTCCCACGTACGCCCACGGGTAAGCTGCTCCGCCGCGTGCTAAGGCAGAAAGAACCCGTGGCCCAGTAGCTGACGGTAAGGACTGAAACAGGCTGGGTTCGGTGTATCTGGCGACGGGTGGAGTACGCCTTACACAGGCTGCTAAAAAACTCGAATGTGGATGCTTCTGGAGGGGCGCACCTTCAGGTACGCCATTCAGACCCTTTTATTGTCATTCCGAGGGGCTTCAGCCCCGAGGAATCTGCGGTTTCTTTCATCGTGACTAGTTTTTTTCCGCAGCCTGTTTCAGGCGTGCATAATTGCCGTCAGCTCTTGCTCAATGGGGCATTTCCCGCCCGCCTCCACCTTTTCCGCAAGTTTCTTTACTTCTCCGCCTGAAAGCGGCTATAAAACTGTAGTCCGGGATTATTCATGGAGTTGTCGATGAACAACCTTCCTACTCACCAATGGCTCTGCGAAAGCATTGTGGAACAGATCCCACTCGCCATCATTTTTGGCGATCGGGAGGGCATTGTGCGCCTATGGAATGCGGGCGCGGAAGCCATGTTTGGTTGGAGCGCTGGCGAGGCACTCGGCCAGTCCATGGATATGATCATCCCGGAGAAGCACCGGGCGCGTCACTGGGAGGGCTACTTCCATGTCATGGAAACCGGGCTCACCAAGTACGGCCAGAATGTGCTCGCGGTTCCCGCACTCACCAAGGATGGCCGGCGGATCTCGGTCGAGTTCAACATCGCGTTGCTCAAGGCTGCCGACGGACAAATCCTGGGGGCATCCGCCAGCATTCAGGACGTGACCGCGCGCTGGGAGCGGGACAAGGCCCTCCGCGCACGCCTGGCTGAACTGGAAGCCAAGCTGAAGCCCGCCCGGGTCCCAGCTGAGGACAAGGCCTAGGCCGGGGGCCAAGCGATGACGGCATGGCGCAGATTCCTGGCGCATTCCACGCTTCTGTTGTGGGCCGCGCAGGCGCTGTAGCCGGTACAATGCTGGATTCTGCAACCCAGCGGATTTCTGGAGTTCAGGCATATTAGAGCAGACCTAAGGAGACATTCGATGAACCTGGAGCGCGTCACAACGTTAACTGCCACCGACGGCCATAACATCCCTGCCTACCTGCTTACGCCGGAGCCTGCGCGTGGCGGCGTCGCGCTGATCCCACCCTACGGCAGTACCAAGGAGCACATGCTGGGTATCGCCGCCGCACTGGGAGAGGTTGGCCTGGCTGCACTTTCCATCGACGTCTGTGGTCACGGTGAAAATCAAACCGCCATCGGCCCGGTGATGCGCGACGAAGTTGACGCCGCAGTTAAGTACATGCGCCGCTTCGGCCGTACCGCGGCCCTGGGCATCAGCTTGGGCGGCCGGCTGGCCCTGATGTCTTCGGCCGATTGTATGGTGGCCATATCGCCGTCCGTGGTTGCGGCAGTCTCGCCCCAAGGCAAGTGGATGTTCGAGAATTTTCCCAGCCCCGCCGTGCGCGAGCCCTATTCCGGATATGTGATTGAATTGCTCGACCTCCTGGGTCCCGTCTCCTCCCATGATCGCCCGGCTCTGCTGCTCTACGCCGAGCGTGACATCCCGGCCATTCTCGAGGGCGCAGCCGGACTGAATGCGGCCTTGCCGAAGAGCGATTTGCGATATGTCACTACCGATTTGCGTCCCGACATTAAGCATGACAACGGACTGATCCGCTATTTGCCGCGATGGTTCAACCACGGCGAACTGAAGTTCAACTACGAGGTACTGGCCGTCACCGCGGGCTGGCTGGCCGAACGCTGCGGCAAGGCCCAAAACGCATAGGCGCGCATCCTGGATTGTCATCCTGAGCGACGAGCGCAGCGAGGACTCGAAGGAACCCTATGGTCCAGCAAATCTCAGACTTGTTGTTGTGCCGGGCGGCCACACTGTGATTTCTTGCAGGTATAGGGGTCCTTCGACTACGCGCCCGCGACGCGCAAAGAGAGCGCGTCGGAAACCTTGCGGGCGCTCCGCTCAGGATGACACCTCGCGTTCATGAGTAATCTAGGTTTGGCGCACGACAGCAGGGAAGAGAGAAGGAGCGAAACGATGCAGTGGGAATATTATGATCGGATGGTGGTATTCAGCGAGAGCGAAGAGGGGATGGTCAGTGGCTTGGATTCGTGGATCAACGGCGCCGGCGCGGACGGATGGGAGCTGGTAAGCTCGGTCCCATTGATCGCACCCAACAAGGATGGAGTCGCCTACGGCACCATCGGCATCCATATGGTGTTCAAGCGGCCCCACGAAGCAGCCGCCACCGCGTGAGTTGGTTATGTCTGAGTTGCGAGGACGAGCGCTGATCGAGCACCGCTTCGGAAAGCTGGGCAGCGGCCAGGACTCGGTTGTCATCGGGGACGCCGAATACGACATCCCGACCCTGCTCGCGCGTCTGGATCTTGCCTTCGAAGATAGTTGGCCGGTCGACGTCCAGGTGGTCTCGGAAGGACACTTCTGCGTCCGCTACTACGATGGGCAGGACCAACGAATCGTGGCCCACGAATTTGACGCCAACTTCGCCTTTATCGCCGAGACACGGGGGCACATTGCGGAGTGGATTGGGGAGGACGCCTATTACCAGTGGTGCCGAAGTGCGGCGTACCGTTGCCCGCTGGTGCCCGGCGACGACTTCTGAACGGGTAAAGCGGGCCTTCAGGCCCGCGTCCGGGGTCCGCACAATTCTTAGCTTCAGCCGCTGAGGTCAACGACCTCAGCGGCTGAAGCACGTCTTCCCTGCGCCCGAACGCGGCGCTAAAGCGCCGCTCTACCCGTGCTCGCAGGATTGGGCCGCTGATGAACAAGTTGCGAGACCGGGATGTAATCGAGGGCCGCTTTGGACCCCTGGGAAGCGGCGCCAAGGGCCTTGCTATCCAGGGAGTGAGCTATTCGCTCCCGCAATTGCTGGCACAGATCGGCGCGGAGTTCGACGATAGCCAGCCGATTGACGCACTGGCGTTGGCGGAAGGGCGCTACGTGCTTCGCTATCTCGACGGACAGGACCAACGGGTGGTCGCCTGTGAGTTCGACGCCGACTTCCGATTGATAAGCGAGACGCGAGCAGACATCGCCGAGTGGGAAGGCGACGGCTCCGACTTCGCCTGCTACAGCGGACACTAGCGTTTAGCCGGCAACTGACAACTGACAACTGACAACTGGAGTCACCCATGGCAATTCGTTGGGACAAACTAACCGTGAAAGCGCAGGAGGCGATGCAGCGGGCGAACGATCTCGCCAGCGAGCACGGCAACCCTGAGCTGCAGCCGGCACATATTCTGGCGGCACTGCTGGAAGACCGCGAAGGCATCGTCTCGCCTCTATTGGAGCGCGTAGGACTGCATGTGCCGACGGTGCAGGCCGAGACCATGCGCGAGATCGACCGTTTGCCCAAGGTTTCCGGCAGCGGCGCCACACAAGCGCATCTTTCCGATGCCGCCTCGCAGATGCTGGAGAACGCCTTCAAAGAGGCGGCCAACTTCAAGGACGAGTACGTCTCCACCGAGCACCTGCTGCTGGCCCTCACCAAGCTGAAGCGCGATCCGGCCAAGGAGATCCTGGCGAAGGCGGGCGCAACTTACGACAACATACTGCGCGCGCTCACCGCGGTGCGCGGCAATCAGAAGGTGACCGACCAGAATCCCGAGGCGAAGTACCAGGCGCTGGAGCGTTACGCCAAGGACCTAACCGAGCTCGCGCGCCAGGGCAAACTCGATCCCGTTATCGGGCGCGACGAGGAAGTACGTCGCGTGGTGCAGGTGCTGTCGCGCCGTACGAAGAACAATCCGGTGCTGATTGGCGAGCCCGGCGTTGGCAAGACCGCGATTGTTGAAGGCCTGGCGCAGCGCATTGTTTCCGGTGACGTTCCTGAGCAGTTGAAGAACAAGCGCGTCGTCTCGCTCGACCTGGGCGCGATGCTGGCCGGCGCGAAGTATCGTGGCGAGTTTGAAGACCGCCTGAAGGCGGTGCTGAAAGAGATCGAGCAGTCGCAGGGGCAGGTCGTCTTGTTCATTGACGAGCTGCATACGCTGGTGGGCGCGGGTGCTGCGGAAGGCGCAATTGACGCTTCCAACATGCTGAAGCCTGCGTTGGCGCGCGGCGAGTTGCGCGCCATTGGCGCGACCACGCTGAATGAATATCGCAAATACATCGAGAAAGACGCCGCGCTGGAGCGCCGCTTCCAGATTGTCTACGTCGGCGAGCCCAACGTGGAGGACACCATCGCCATCCTGCGCGGACTGCGGGAGAAATACGAAGTTCATCACGGCGTCCGCATCAAGGACTCGGCCATGGTGGCGGCGGCGACGCTGTCGCATCGCTACATCTCCGATCGTTTTCTGCCCGATAAAGCCATCGACCTCATCGACGAAGCCGCAGCTTCGCTGCGCATCCAGATCGACTCCATGCCGACTGAGATCGACCAGCTCGAGCGCCGGGCGACGCAGCTCGAAATCGAGCGCCAGGCGCTGAAGCGCGAAGACGATCCAAACTCGCGCGAACGGCTGGCCGCTCTGGAGAAAGAGCTGGCGCACATCAAAGAGGAATCCAACGCTCTGAAGGCGCGCTGGAAGCAGGAGAAGGAAGCCATCGCCAAGGTGCGCGAGGCCAAAGAGCGCATTGAGCGCCTGAAGCTAGAGGAGCAGGAAGCCACTCGCAAAGGCGACTACAATCGCGCCGCGCAAATCAAGTATGGTGAGCTGCCGCAGCTCGAAGCTGAGGTCAAGAAGCTCGGCGCGGCCATGGACGGCAAGCAGGCGCGCATGTTGAAGGAAGAGGTGGACGAGGAAGACGTCGCCAAGATTGTCAGCAAGTGGACCGGCATTCCGGTGTCGAAGATGCTGGAAGGCGAAGTGAAGAAGCTGGTCACCATGGAGGACCGCCTGCGCCAGCGCGTCATCGGACAGGATGAAGCGATCCAGAGCGTGGCCAACGCCATCCGCCGTTCGCGCGCCGGGCTCAGCGATCCGCGCCGTCCGATTGGTTCGTTCATCTTCCTCGGACCCACTGGCGTCGGCAAGACGGAGCTGGCGCGGGCGCTGGCCGAGTTCCTGTTCGATGACGAACACGCCATGGTGCGCATCGACATGTCGGAGTACATGGAGAAGCACTCGGTGTCGCGGCTCATCGGCGCGCCTCCGGGCTACATCGGTTACGACGAGGGCGGGCAACTGACCGAAGCCATACGCCGCCGGCCGTACGCAGTGGTGCTGTTCGACGAAATCGAGAAGGCGCATCCCGACGTGTTCAACGTCTTTCTGCAAATCATGGACGATGGCCGCCTCACCGACGGCAAGGGCCGCATCGTCGATTTCAAGAACACCATCATCATCATGACGTCGAACATCGGCTCCAGTTACCTGCAGGACCTCGGAGAGCGCTCACCGGAGCAGATATCCGAAGTGCACCAGCGGGTGATGGAGGCGCTGCGGGCGCACTTCAAGCCCGAGTTCCTCAACCGCGTGGACGACATTGTCATCTTCAATCCGCTCGGCAAGGAGCAGTTGACTAAGATCGTGGACCTGCGCCTGGAGGACCTGCGCCGCTTGCTGGCCGATCGCAAGATCAGCCTGGAGCTGACCGCGAAGGCGAAGGAGTTGATCTTCACCGAAGGCTACGATCCGAATTATGGCGCGCGTCCGCTGAAGCGGGCCATCCAGCGCGTGGTACAGGACCCGCTGGCCATGAAGATCCTCGATGGCGAGGTGCTGCACGGCGACCACGTCGTCGTGGACGCTGACAAGAAGGAGCACAAGCTGACATTCAAAGTGGCGAAGCGGGTGGGTGATCCGGAACCAGCGGCAAAGAAGTGAGCGGGCAGAGCGGCGTGAACACCGCGCCGCTCAGGCTCTTTTTACGACTCAGTAATGGTAGCGTGCCTGCAGGAAATCGATGCGGCCCTCGCTGACCCGATAGACCAGCCGGTGTTCTTGAGTGATCCGCCTCGACCAGCAACCTGCCAGCGCAAACTTTAAGGGCTCCGGCTTGCCGATACCTGTGAACGGGTCGTTCATCACCGCTTCCACCAGTTCCAGAGTTCGCAGCGCTGCTTTCCGGTCGGTTTTGACCCAATACTTCAAGTCCTCGCGAAACTCGGGCTGGAACACCGCCTGCCGCTCAACGGGCCGGGCCAAGTCCCATCTCCCGCCGCAACTTGTCCACCGATTCCGGCTTGCCTTTCCCGCGAGTGGCGCGCCGCAATGCCGCCAGCAGGCGCTGGGCATTCTTCGGGGAGCGCAGCAGGTGTGCCGTTTCCAGCAGGCCGGTCAGCTCCTCGGCTGGGACCAAAGCGACATCCTTGGCGTTTCGGCGGCGCACAATGACAACGTCGTGATCGTTGCCAACCTGGTCAAGCACCGAAGCCAGCCGCTCCCGCAAACTGGTGTAGGTGGTCTCCACCGGCATGGTGATTCGGCCTCCATCCAAGCGTACGGTATTCCTGTACGTATGGTCAACGGCCTCGGGACCTGCTCTAGCTGCGGCGCTGCTTGCCGGCAATCGTAATGCACTCTTCCAGCACATCCATGGCGATGTCGGCTTGCTCGCTGGTCACGATGAGCGGAGGAGCGATGCGAATGCTGTTCGGCCCGCATCCCAGAAAGAGCACGCCGCGCTCGAAGGCGAGTTCGACGATGTGATCGCGTTCCGCGGCGCCTGGCGTCTTGGCTTGCTTGTCGGTGACGATCTCGACTCCGATCATCAAGCCGCGCCCCCGGACGTCGCCCACCAGATCGAGCCGCTGCGGCCAATCGGCGATGCGTTCCATGATGTGTTTGCCCACCACCTCGGCGTTCTTGATGGCCTCACGCTCCAGGATGTCCATGGTGGCAAGCGCCGCCGCAATGGAGACCGGATTTCCGCCGAAGGTCGAAGCGTGCGAACCCGGCACCCAGTCCATGATTTCGGCCTTCGCCATCATGATGCCGAGCGGCATCCCGCTGGCAATTCCCTTGGCGCTGCAGAAGATGTCGGGCTCGACGCCTGTGTGCTCGATGGCCCACCACTTGCCGGTGCGCCCAGCGCCCGATTGAACTTCGTCGGCCACCAGCAGGATGCCATGGCGGTCGCAGATACGCCGCAGTTCCTGCATGAACACCGTGGGGGCGACCACGTAGCCTCCCTCACCCTGAATCGGCTCCACAAAAATCGCGGCCACTTCCTCCGGCGGCAGCGTCGTCTTGAACAATTTTTCTTCGATGAAGCGGGCGCAGCCCAGCGCGAACGCCTCCGCTTCCTGGCTTCCGCCCACGCATCCGCGATACACGTCGGGATAGCGCACGTGGGTAACACCGGGGACCATCGGCGAGAAGCGGCGCTTCTGTTGCGGCTTTGAAGCCGTCAGCGACAGAGCGCCCATGGTGCGCCCGTGAAACGCGCCGTAGAACGCGATGATGTTCTGCCGCTTGGTGTGATAGCGCGCCAGCTTCAGCGCAGCTTCGATGGCCTCGGCGCCCGAGTTGCCGTAGTAAACCTTGTGCGGCCCCTTCATGGGCGCGACCTTCGACAGCCGCTCGCCCAGGGTCACCATGCTCTCGTAGTAGAAGTCGGTGCCCGACATGTGAATCAATTCGGCCGCCTGCTTCTGGATGGCGGCCACCACTTCCGGATGGCAATGTCCGGTGGAGGTCACGGCGATGCCGGCAGAAAAATCGAGAAACTCGTTGCCATCCACGTCCTCGACGATGACGCCACGGCCGCGCTTGGCGACCATGGGATAGGAACGGGTGTAGGACGGCGAAACGTAACGTTCATCGCCCTCCAGAATGCGCCGGGCATTGGGGCCGGGCAGAGCTGTCTTGATATGCGGTCCGGCAGCTTGGGTCAGAGTATGGGTGGTCATGATGTTTCTCCTTCGAATGGCTTGCGGCCCGCCGCAGCGGGGGCCGGAGCTTCTGTCAGCCCGCGACTGCAATCTGGTTGGACTGGTAAGGCACGGGAGGCCGACGGAAAGACGGGAAGCTAGCTAGTCGCCGGAGAAGAGGTTGGGACGGGCCATACAGGGCGCCAGTTTGGCATCTGCGCGCGCCGGAACCCGGGGGCCCCAACCGCCTTTGGATTTAGTGGGGTGGAAGATCGCACTTGACCAGGTCGCACGCACACCTAAGCCGCACCCCGGATTGGAGGCGGCGGCAAAGGCGTTCGGCTGGTTCGGGCGGTTGGTCAAGGGATACTCCTGGCTTGATTATAGTCGCCTTCGAAGCGTGGCGTAACCCCCAAAGATCGGCCGCCCACGGCCGGAATATCGGCCAGGTGAATCGATCGGACGCTGAAGATAACTCTTGGCAGCAGTTCGCCAGTAGGGGACGGCCTCAACGTGTTCAAATGAGGTCAGCAAGTTAGCAGGCTGTGCTTTCGGTTGTCTTCACGAACCAACTGTCGCAAGGGGAGATGCTGTATGGAAGTTCCGCAAGGAGTGACTCTTACTAACTGGCTAAGGTTGCAGATTGAGGCCGAGCCCTATTGGTTTCATCGCATGGAATTGCCGGGCGGTCTGGTTACGCCGGGATGGAGCGACCCCAAGATTGACAAGCTTCCCTACTTCGGCTTGCCCGACGACATGACCGGCATGCGTGTCTTAGACATCGGACACGCTGAAGGCTTCTTTTCCTTCGAGGCAGAGCGGCGGGGGGCGGCGGAAGTCGTGGCTCTCGATCGCAGTCACGACCATGCCCGAAAATTTCACATCTGCCGGACAGCTCTCGGCTCGCACGTGCGCTCGCAGATCGCCAGTGTCTATGACATCAGCCCCGGGAGGTTCGGAACTTTCGATCTGGTGATGTTCTTCGGAGTGTTGTACCACCTACGCCACCCGCTTCTGGCATTGGAAAGAATTCAGGCAGTTTGCTCCGGTACGCTGTTAATGCAAACCGCTATCTGCGCCGACACGTCCGCCACTCCGATAGCGGAGTTTCACCCGCATGGTGTCGAGAGCGGACCACCCGACAACCGGGTTTGCGACACAACCTGCGTTTGGTTTCCCAACCCCGCCTGCTGTATTGCAATGCTTGAGCATCTCGGATTCAAAGAGCCCGAGCGCATCTTGACCGATGCGCCGGTGGGCGGAGTCTTCCGGGCCAAGGCGGCCACGCCAACCAAAGGCCAACCCCCGCTTCCGGAGAAGACAATGTGGCTCTAGGATAGTGTCCCATTGATGAAAGTAATTTGGTTCGATCATGGCTCCAGATTCAGGCTGAACTCCCAGCCGCAATATTTGCCTTCCGGAGACTCCGGTGGGCAGTGCAGACACCGCGTGTGAATACGAGGGTCCACAGTGCGAGCGAACGTCTCGAACTCCACCGTGCCGACGGGCTTGCACGGGAAATCCGCAAGCCCCTTGCGCCGCCGGGTTTCCTGCACCCGGCAAACATCCATGAACAGCCGCAAGCGCGTGCCGTCCTCCGACCACTCGGTCCGCTGAGAGTTGATCAGGCTGTACTGCCGCAAGCCCAAAGCGCGTTCCAGCGCTGCCAAGCCGCCCGCAGGGGGAATGCTGAACGTCGTCATAATGCGGTTGGCCTCGGTCGCCGCGAACCGCCGCCACGCCATCGTGTCCAGCTCGGTCGCGGCATCCATACCAAGACTTTCCTCCGCTGCCAGAAACCAGCAACCGTCATGGGCCAGCCAGTTCTTGGCGAACATTTCCAGCGCCAGCAGCAACTGCTCGCGCGTCATCGAGTGAAACGCGGTCTTGCAGGAATGGACCGCACTTTCGGTTGCGTTCGGCATTGGATGCTCCTTAGGTTCGCGGGCCGTCACTTTCCACTCTCTCAGCACTCGCACAACGGTGCCTCAGCGCGGGGCCGCCCACCTGTAGCTGTTCCCGTGTCGCGATGTGAGCCGACACCTGCGCGGACAGCGCCAACAGCAGCCCCGCGAATGAAGCAATTATTTTGATCGCCAGTCAGTTGCTGCGCCGCCGGCCACCCGACCATTCGGGAATGCCTTGGGCATTTCGCAGCACTAGCGTCTTCCCGTCTTTGACAATTTCACGCGCCAGCAATGCGTCCTTGTCCTGGATCGTAACCTTCGATCCGACGACTTCAATTGCGTCGCCCTTAGCAAATGAGAAGTTGTTCTGCGTGATAAAACCCGACGGCCCGACGTGTACGTCCAGGGTCCCCGAGTCAGTCTTCAGTAGCAGGTGTGTGCCCATCCAGCCATGCATCCCCTGCTGCTGCTGAACGTCTTCGACTGTTCCCTTGACCGTGACTTCCGTCTGGGGATTGTAGTTAGGCATCCCCATTCCACGGCCCTGGCCCTGGGCCAGAGCTGTGGCGGCGAATGCCAAGCCAAAGGTTACGGCCATAAATGCCATAAGTAATGATTTCAAATTCTTCACATGCACCTCCTGGGCGCTATCGGATTTCGAATTCCGGCGATGAACTTCCGGCATTCTTTCCTAGGTCAAATGAAGACATGCGTTGGTGAAAGTTGAGTTGGTTAGAAATATCGCAAATGATCGCCGCTGAAGTCATTCGTTTGGCGGAGGCGGTTCCTTCGTGGTTTCGCACCGGGACCCGGCGCTACGCTGGCTCCGTCAAGTGGAAACGCCGAGCTTGGGCAGAAGCCATTGCGTCAGCACTACCCAGACAACCAGAATCAAGATTATTGGGACCCAGCCAGCCATGCTTCTATTACACTCCACCCGCTGGCTTAACGCCAAATTTGCGCAGGAATGCCATCATCGGGCACCAATTGGTGAATCCCGACTGGAACAGATTCAGCCCGACAAACGCGGTGAACAGATACCAGTAGGGCGAGACCCAATAGCCGAGGGCCAGCGAGATCATGACAAAAGCGCCCGCGATCAGGCGCAGTGAGCGTTCGATGTTCATACCTGTACCTCCGTAGCGTCCGGCGCGCACTCCAAGGTCGGTGGCGCCGGCAGTTTGCGTTTTTCAACCATGTAATACAGCACCGGGACGGCCATGCGCGACAACAGCGTCGAGGCCACTTCCCCGGCCATCAGAGAAATTGCCAGTCCCTGAAAAATCGGGTCGAACAAAATTACGCTGGCGCCCACCACCACCGCGGCCGCCGTCAGCAGCATGGGGCGGAAGCGCACCGCGCCGGCATCCACCACCGCGTGTTCCAGCGTCATGCCCTGTTCGCGGCGCAGCTCGATGAAGTCCACCAGGATGATGGAGTTCCTCACGATGATTCCGGCCCCAGCGATGAAGCCGATCATCGACGTCGCCGTGAAGAACGCGCCCATCAGCGCATGCGCCGGCAGGATGCCCACCAGCGTCAGCGGGATGGGCGCCATGATCGCCAGCGGCGTGATGAACGACCGGAACCACCCCACCACCAGCACGTAAATTAGCACCAGCACGGCGGCGAACGCCAGGCCAAGGTCGCGGAACACTTCGATGGTGATGTGCCACTCGCCGTCCCACTTCATCGATAGCCGGTCCGTCTCGCTGGGCATGGCGAAGTTGTACTGCTTGATCCGGTATCCGTCGGCAGTCCGCAACTGGTCGATGGCCTGGCCCATCTTCATGATGGCGTAAACCGGGCTTTCTTCCTGGCCGGCCACATCGCCCAGCACATACACCACCGGGCGCAGGTTCTTGCCGTAGCGGGTGATCTCGATGGTCTTCTTCTCGACGTCGGTGACTTCGGCGATCGAGACCTGCCCGCCGCTTGCCGTCGGCATCCGCAGCGCCGTCAGCGACTCGATGGCCGAGCGCCCCGGCCGGTCGAGCTGCACGCGAATGGGAACGTCCTCGCGCGACTTGGGATCGTGCAGCAAGCCCGCGGTTGCGCCGTCCAGTCCAATGTGTACGGTTTCGGCTACCGCCGCCGCCGAAACCCCGTTCAGCGCGGCCTTGTCCAGGTCCACCTTGACGTCGTACTTCACCTGCGGATCTTCGACATACCAGTCCACATCCACCACCCCGGGAGTGGTTTGGAATATCTGCTTGATCTTCTTTGCCAGCTCGATTTGCTGCTGATAATCCGGCCCATAGACTTCTGCGACCAGCGTTTCGAGCACGGGAGGCCCAGGCGGCACCTCGGCGATTTTCAGCCGCGCGCCATATTTGTTGCCAATCGCATCCAGGCCGGGCCGCAGCCGCTTGGCGATCTCATGGCTTTGCGTGCGGCGCTGGTGACTATTTTGCAGGTTGACCTGGATGTCGGCCTGGTTGGCGCCGTGCCGCAGGAAGTAATGCCGCACCAGCCCGTTGAAGTTATAAGGGCCCGCGGTGCCGGCGTAGATCTGGTAGTTCACGACTTCGGGCTGCTTGCCCAGATACTGTCCCAGTTCCTGCGCCACGCGCGTCGTCTGCTCCAGCGTAGTGCCGTTCGGCATGTCAACAATGACCTGGAACTCACTCTTGTTGTCGAAGGGCAGCATCTTGACTTTGACCAGCTTGAATGCCACCAGCGAGCAGGCGAGCAGCAGCAGCACAACCATGCTGCCGAGAAAAATCCAGCGCCGTTTGGCGTGCGCGATCAGCGGCTCCATGATTCGCCGGTAGAGCCTCGTCGTCCAGCCTTCGGGTTCGTGCTCGCCGGTGGTGCGCTCGGCGTAATGGCGCAGCAGGCGCAGCGCCGACCACGGCGAAACGATGAACGCCACAATCAGCGAAAACAGCATGGCCGCGGATGCGCCCACAGGTATGGGCCGCATGTACGGCCCCATCAGCCCGCGCACGAAAGCCATGGGCAGAATGGCGGCGATCACGGTGAAGGTCGCCAGAATCGTGGGATTGCCGACCTCGTCCACCGCTTCGACCGCGACCGCGCTCAGATCGCGCCCGCAGTTCACCGGCATACGAAAGTGGCGCACAATGTTCTCCACCACAACGATGGCGTCGTCCACCAGAATGCCGATGGAGAAGATCAGCGCGAACAGCGTCACCCGGTTCAGCGTGTAGCCAAAGGAGTAGAAAATGAACAGCGTCAGCGCCAGGGTGACCGGAATGGCGACCAGTACCACGCCCGATTCGCGCCAGCCCAGCGCCAGGGCGATCAGCAGCGTGACCGACAGCGTCGCGATCAACAGGTGCTCCAGCAATTCGTCGGACTTGTCCTTCGCAGTCTCGCCATAGTTGCGCGTGACGGTGACGTTCAGGTCCGGCGGCAGCAGGTATCCGCGCAGCGACTCGATCTTCTTCTCCGCCGCCTGGGTAATGTCGGTGGCGTTGGTGCCCTTGCGTTTGGCCAGGGTGATGGTCACCGCCGGGTATTCGCCGGGTGCCCCACTCATTCGTGCCGTTACGAATGAGTGGGAGATCCCATTCGCATACAGAACGTAATCCTGCGGCTCGGCCGGGCCGTCCGTGATCGAGGCGGCAACATCGCGCAGATAGACTGGCCGTGCCTGGTGCACGCCGACGACGATCTGCTGCAAGTCATTCGCGGTCCCAAGGAACCGCCCGGCTTCGACGGCGAACTCCTGATTATTGCGGGCAAAGCTGCCGGCATCGCCGCGCGCATTGGCTTGCTGCAGCTGCGCGACCACCGCCCCTGGCGTCATGCCATAGGCCGCCAGCTTCTGCGTGTCGAGCGTCACCCTCACCTGACGGGGCAGGCCGCCGATGATCTTGGTCTCGGAAACGTTGTCGAGTTGCTTGAGCTGGTTTTCCAGCTCGCCTGCGATCCGCCGCAGTTGATAGCTGTCGTAATTTTTGCCCCACAGGGTCAGCGCCATGATCGGCACATCGTCGATGGAGCGCACTTTGATCAGCGGCTGCGAAACGCCTTGCGGAATGCGATCGAAGTTGGAGTACAGCTTGTTGTAAGTCTTGACGATCGCATCTTCTTCCTTCGTCCCCACGTAGAAGCGCACTATCAGCAGGCTCATACCGGGCTGCGAGATGGAGTACACGTACTCCACGCCCGGCACCTCGCGCAGCAGCCGCTCCATGGGAATGCTGGCGCGCTGCTCGACTTCGGCGGGCGACGCGCCCGGCATCTGCACGAACACGTCGAGCATGGGCACGACAATCTGCGGCTCCTCCTCGCGCGGCGTCTTCCAGATGGCGAACGCGCCCAGCAACAGCGAGGCAGCCACGAACAGCGGCGTCAGCTTCGAGTTGATGAACTGCGAAGCAATCGCGCCCGCGATCCGCATTGGGGTTTTGACTTCGGCCATTACTTCGCCTCGACCTGTTTGCCGCTCAACTCGCGATTGCCGGGCTGCGCGACAACCTGGTCGCCAGCTTCGAGTCCCGAGAGGACCTCGACCTGCTGCGCTGAAGGCGTGCCCAGCGTGACGTAGCGCAGGCTGGCCAGCCGATCTTGGCCGACAACGTAAACCGCCTGCAATTGTCCGCGGCTGATCACCGCGGTCTGCGGAACAAGGATTGACTGGCGCTCTCCGCGCGCAAAGCGTGCGCGGCCAAAGAGTCCGGAGCGAATTTGTGGATTCCCAGGAAGATCAATCTTGACCGTGAACGTCCGGCTGGCCGGATCGGCCGCGGGAACAATCTGCACAACCTTGCCGGTGATCGCCTGGTCGCCCAGCGCATCGATCACCACTGGCGCCGTTTCCCCCAGACGGACCGCGCCCATCTTGCTTTCGTCCACCGTGGCTTCCAGGCGGAAGCGGCCCGGATCTTCCACGAGCAGCAGCGGGACGCCCGGAGTCGCAATCGCGCCGGCGTCCGCCAGCTTGGCGGTCACCAACCCGTCAAAGGGCGCGCGAATTTTGGTGAAGCCCATGGCCGTGCTCGCCTGGGAGACTCCAGCTTCGGCTTGCGTGCGGCCAGCGTGGGCGGCATCGCGTCGCGCTTTGGCCGCAGCCAGCCTGGTCTTGACCTCGTCGAACTCCTGTGGGCTCACCGACTTCTTGTCGTACAGCATCTGATAGCGCTTCATGGTCGCGTCCGCCAGCGCGTAGTCCGCGTTGGCGGCGGCGATGCTTTCCTGCGAGGCTTGCAATCCGGCATTGGCGCCGGCGTAAGCGGCACGCTGCTGGGCTTCGTCGATCGCGATCAGGACTTCGCCGCGCCGTACCCGGTCGCCCTCGTGTACGTTGACGCGGGTGATGGTACCCATGACCTGGCTGGAAAGTTGCGCCGATTGCGCCGCGCGCACCGTGCCGGTGGCCTCAACGTAATCTGCGACGGTGGTGCGTTGCGCGGTGAAGAGGGTGACGTCGCGCACGACTTCGGGCGCAGGCGTCGGCGTCGGCTTCTCGCCCGAGCAAGCCGTGAACCCGAGAAGAAGCACCAGCGCGAAGAGGGTTGTATTACGATTCATTGCGTCACCGCCGGAGAATTCGGACTCAGCGTGCCGGTCGCCAGCTCCACCCCGGCGTAGCTGGTGTCCAAGCGATACACGGCCTGCCAGTAATCGGCCTTGGCGCGATGTGCGGCTTCTTCCACCCGCAGCATGTCGGTGACCGTGCTCAGGCCGCCTTCATAGCGGTTCTGATTGATGCGCAGGCTCTCATCCGCCTGCGCAATGGCGCTGCGCGCCACCGCGACCTGCTGCTGCGCTGCATCGAAATCGTAATAAGCGCTGCGGACTTCCAGCCGGATCGCATCTTCAAATCCGGCCTGCGCCGCGCTGGCTTTTTCCGCCAGCGCCTTCTCGCGCTCCAGCGCTGCGCGCTTGCTGCCGCCGCTGAACAGATCGAACTGCAACTCCGCGCCGGCGACCCAGTTGTTGGCCCCAGTCCAGCCCGCCGCGTGGCTGTTCTGTTCCCATGTCCCGAAGGCATTCAGCCGCGGACCAAATGCCGCTTTCGCCATCGCAACGCTCTTCGCCTGGGCGCTGCGCTCCGATTCCACTCGCTTCAGGTCGGGCCGCTTTTCCAGGGCTGTCTTCTCCAATTGGTTCATGTCAGCCGGTGGAAAGGTCCGTTCCTCCAGCGCTTCCTTGGGCTCGTACCGCGCGTCGGCCGGCATGCCCATGGCGAGCGCCAGGCGGGTTCGCGCCAGCGCCTGTTCGTTTTGTCGGGCGATCCTCTCCTGCGTGCGTGACGACGTCAGCACTTGCGCGCTCAGCAGATCGGAATCGACGGCCATGCCGCTCTCCACCCGCGCCCGGCTCTGTTGCTCGATGGACTCGGCTGTCTTCACTGCGTCTTCCGCCACCTGCAACTGCTTTTGCGCCAGCAACACCCCGTAATACGCCTGCACGGTTTGGAACACCAGCTCCTGGTCGGTGCGGTCCAGTTGTTGCCCGGCTGCCTGGCTCATGAATCTCGCGCGGTCAACGCCCATCCAGCTTTTCATGCTGTCGAACAGGCTCCACTGCCCGGAGAAGCGGCTGGCAAAGTTGCCGATCGGGGTCGGCCGGTTCAGCGAGTTGAGCGCGAAATCCTGCGCCGTGAAAATTTGCTGGCGCAGCCTCGATCCGAAGACGAACACGGGATCGTTACCGCCGGTGAAGTTTTCCGCGAACATCAGCCGTGGCAGCAGCGGCGAGCGCGCCTCCTGCACCGCGGCCGAAGCCGCCCTGGTATCGGCCAGCGCTGCTTTGTGCATCGGGTTCTTGTCCAGCGCGATTCTCACCGCCTCCGGAAGAGTTAGCGGTGTTGCCTGCTGCGCCGCCGCAGACGAGACGAATGCGGCCAACAGCATGGCGATCGCCATCAACTGCGCCAACTTCGCCGGCAGGATTGCTGGGATTTGCCGCGAGGAGTTTCTCTGTGACGCAGGCGCCGGTGTACAGGAGTACGCCAACATCCCTACACTCCGACCAATGCAGCTTCCAGCACCGGCACAATCTCGAACGTGGTGTGCAGTTCCGCGCTCAGCTTCACCATGGCGCCGACCGAGCAGTACTTCTCTTCGGAGAGCTTGATGGCGTCCTCCACCGCTTGGGCCGACACGTCCTCACCCGTAATGCTGTGGTGAATGCGCACCTTGGTGAAGACCTGCGGCGGGTCTGGCGCCTGGTCAGCTTCCACCTTCACTTCGTAGCCGGTGACCTGTTGACGCTTCTTGCGCAGGATGTTGATGACATCGAACGCCGTGCAGCCCGCCAGCGCAATGGCCACCAGTTCGATGGGCTTCGCCCCGGTCTTGCCGGCGGCATCGTCAATGAGGAAATGGTGGCCGGTACCGCTGGTAGCAATGAACTGCCGATGAGTGCTGAGAGGTTGAGTCAAAGTTACGCTTGCCGAGATCATGTCCTTCTCCGTGATGTACGGGGCCTTTGGCGACCCCCTATGGCCTATTACATCCGGCCCACACGGATAAACGCAGTGACGCCGCGCACTGTTACAGGAATTCTGCGCAACTTTTGGGTGATTCCCAATTCGGGAAACGCCACGGCAGCCAAAGTGCCGCTTCGTGGTTTGTCATCCTGAGCGAAACTAGCGAGTCGAAGGATCTGCGGTTCTTCTGTCATCCTAAGCGACCCCGAACATCGTGAGGGGGGGAGTCGAAGGACCTGCGGTTCTGTCTGTCATCCTGAGCGACCCCGAACGTCGTGAGGGGGAGTCGAAGGACCCCTATAGCTGCGAGAAATCTAAGAGTGGACGCCACAACCACTTGGCGCTGGCCCTAATTGCGCACCGCCCGGCTCTTTCGCCCCAAGGCCGTGACCGCCTGCTGGTATTTCGGCAGCAGTTCTCGGCGGAGTTGTTCGGCGCGCCCGGAGTCGCACTGCGGCTGATAGGAGCGGCACTGGGCCACGGCGTTCTTCAGGCTCGCCAGGAACGCCTGGCAGGGTTGGCAATCGTGCAGATGCAGGTCCATCTCCTCGCACACCGCATCGTCAATCACGCCGTCCATGTAATCGGAGAGCGCGGCAAACAACCGGCGGCAACGCTGCGATCTTGGCGCCTCGGCGCCGGCATGCAGCGTCAGGCCGCTGGCAGGGCGGACCTTGGACAGCTTGGCCAACTCCTGACGCACCATCAACCGCGCGCGGTGCAGCCGCACCCGCACCGTGCCTTCGCGCAAGCCCATAATCTTGGCTACTTCGGCTGTGCTCAGCTCTTCCATGTCGTGCAGCACCAGCACCATGCGGTACTGCGGAGGCACTTGCAGAATCGCCTGCTTCAGTTGCTCGGCGCTTTCGCTGTTCAGCAGCGCCGCCTCCGGGTTGGGCGCTGCGCTTTTCAGAAGCTCCTGTAGCTCGCCGCTGTCGGGCATCAATTCGTCCAGCGACAAATTTTTGGCGCGCGACTGCTGGCTTCCGCGGCGGCTGCTGATGCAGCGGTTGCGCGCAACCTTGTACAGCCATACGGTCAGCGCCTGCGGATTATCGAACTTGGCCAGGTGGGGGATGGACTTCAGCAGCACGTCCTGCATGGTGTCCTCCGCGTCCTGAGGATGGCCGCAGACTTTCATGCTGAAGGAATAGACCGTGTTCTGCAGCAGCGCCAGCGCCCGGTCCGTCGATTCCGGCTGGTCCTGGCGGATCAGTTCCAGCGCCTGCTCTACCGCTTGAGGCATGTGTTCAGAGTAGCTGATACCGTGTCGGCTAGCCAATCGCTTCGCGTCCGGTGTAAGCAGCGCGCGCCTGGTTCGGGTAGAGCGGCGCTTCCCTGCATTCATGAAGGTCTCACGCTTTGAAGGGGCACGGCTTCAGCCGTGCCGAAAGCTGCTGCAATTCAAGATGGCTTTAGCCACGGAGGGACCTCGGTGTTGAAACCCGCCGCGGCGGGCGCGTTACTTCAGCGGCTGAAGCCAGGAATTGTACCGGTCCCTGGACGCGGGCCTGAAGGCCCGCTCTACCGTACAAATCGGATATACCAACTGCAGAATCTGCTCTAGAATGGGACTCCAAGTCCCGTAGCCAACCAACGCCCGCCTTGGCGGGCTGGTCGGAATGGTGGGGACGTCACGATTCGACACCATGACTGCCGAGAAGAAAAAACGCAGCAAGGCGCGCGGCGCCTCCGATCCCGTCATCCCCGACAAACTCTACTTCCGCATCGGGGAAGTGGCCGGCCTGTGCCGTCTGCCGGCCTACGTGTTGCGCTTCTGGGAGACCGAGTTCCCGCAACTCAAGCCGGTCAAGAGCAGCACCGGGCAGCGAATGTATCGCCAGCGCGACGTGGAAAATGTGCTGCGCATCAAGAAGCTGCTCTACGATGAGGGCTTCACCATCGCCGGAGCGCGCCAGTATCTCAAGGCCGAGCTGAAACCCTCGCACCGGCAGGACGGTTTGCCGTTCCCCAAGCCGCGTTCCACAGACCACCTAAAGAAAGTCCGCCAGGGCTTGCAGGAGATTCTAGGCATTCTTAACAAGAAGCGGCGGTAGGAAGGCGACAGCCTCGAGACATGTCTGCGCCGCTACGCGAAAGCTGACGGCTGAGAGCTAACAGCAGGTCCCTGCCATTGGCGGTGAGGCCGTTCTGGGCCATGTCAGCGGTGTAGTTCGGTAGCAGCGGGTTGGTGAAGTTGGGGTGATTCAGAATGTTGAAGAAGTCGGTGCGGAACTGCAACCCGAGCACCTCCGTCAGCTTGAAGGTCTTGGAGAGCGACACGTCCAGGTTGGTGTACCGCAGTCCCATGAAGGCGTTGCGTCCAAGATTGCCGAACTGTCCACACACTGCAACAGGGTGTCGCGTCAAGGCTGGAACATATTGCCGGTGACCGCGTCTTGCCCATTTTGGGAACTGAAAAGCCAGTACCGTAATGAAATTGCTGGCAACACGCCGGGCGAACCGACACAATGGTTTTAGCTTCGCAAACTCCCACGACGGTTGACCCACCATTCCCCAGTTCATTCGCAGTTTTAGGAGAAATCCTATGCACTCTACGCGCCACGTCTTCTGGTCGGTTGTTGTTTTGTTCGCCTTATTATTTGCCTTATTAACCGTTTCTCCGCTTGCTCTCGCGCAGGTGCCGCTGCAATTCGTCGCCGTAACTCCTTGCCGGGTCGTGGACACGCGCTTGGCCCCCGGTCCGTTCGGCGGTCCGCCACTGCAAGGCCAGACCTCGCGCGACTTCGCCATTCCCGACGGCGCCTGCAGCATTCCCAATACAGCGACCGCGTATTCGCTGAATGTCACCGTGGTTCCGCACGGCACCTTGGGCTATCTGACGGTGTGGCCCGCCGGACAAACCCGGCCAACGCTGTCCACCTTGAATTCGCTCGATGGCCGCATCAAGGCGAACGCGGCCATCATTCCCGCCGGCAGCGGCGAGGCCATCAGCGTTTACGCCACCAACACCACGGATGTCGTGCTGGACATCGACGGCTATTTTGTGCCGGCGGCCAGCGCCACGCTGGCCTTCTTCCCGCTGACTCCTTGCCGGGTTGCGGACACGCGCTGGCCCACCGGACCGTTAGGCGGACCCTACCTGGCGGGCGCCAGGGAGCGGGCCTTTCCCGTGCTCTCCAGTTCCTGCGTGATACCCGACACGGCGCAGGCCTACTCGCTGAATTTCGCGGTCATCCCGCGCGGTGGGCTGGGTTACCTGACGGTATGGCCGACCGGGCAAACCAAGCCGCTGGTTTCCACCTTGAACGCACTGACCGGCACGATCACAGCTAACGCGGCCATTGTGCCCTCGGGACTGCAAGGCGCCATCAGCGTGTACCCCAGCAGCGCCACCGACCTGGTGATTGATGTGGACGGGTACTTCGCGCTGGCCACATCCGGACCCCAACCCGCCAACGGAGCGCAACCCTTATCGCTGTACGCCCTGGCTCCCTGTCGCGTGCTGGACACCCGCCAGGGCAGCGGCGCGTTCAGTGGCACCATACCGGTCGATGTGCTGACCAGCGTGTGCCAAGTGCCCAGCGCCCAGGCCTATGTGTTGAACGCCACGGTGGTGCCGCAACACGGCCAGCCCTTGGGCTATCTGACGTTGTGGCCCGACGCGGAGAGCAAGCCGGTGGTGTCAACCCTCAACGCCTTGGATGGGGCCATTACTTCCAACATGGCGATTGTGCCCACGCTGAATGGCTCCATCGACGCTTTCGCGACCACCCCCACCGACCTGGTGGCCGACATCTTCAGCTACTTTGCGTCCATAAAGACTCTGAAAATCATGAATACGGCGTTGCCTTCGGCCACCGTAAATTACAACTACAAGACGACCTTGGGCGCCAGCGGCGGCGTTCTGCCGTACACGTGGAGTGTAACTGTAGGCAGCTTGCCGCCCGGGCTGGATCTGCTGAATCAGCCCCCGAACTGGGTGATCTCCGGCACGCCCACGGTCGCGGACACGTATCCGTTCACCTTGCAGGTTGCCGATTCGCAAACCCCACCCGCAACCAGGTCGGCGCCGCTCAGCATCACCGTGAACTCGACACTCACGCAGTTAAGCATTGTGACCACATCATTGCCGTCAGGCACGCAAAACACCACTTACGGCGCAATGCTGGCGGCTACCGGAGGACTCACTCCGTACACCTGGAGCATCACCGCCGGCAACCTACCGCGTGGCTTGGTTTTGAATAGCAGCACGGGAGCGCTCACCGGCACGCCTTCAGGAGGAGGAATCTCCAACTTTACCGTGCGGGTGACGGATTCCAATTCGCCGCCTGCGGCCGCGACCGCGCCGCTGAGCATCACCATTATCCCGGCAGTGCCGCTGAGCATCACCGCCGCCTCCCTACCGGACGGTAGAGTTGGCGTGGTTTACAACGCCACGCTGACCGTAGTCGGCGGAGTTTATCCCTACACTTGGAACCTCACGGCCGGGAGCTTACCCAATGGTCTGACTTTGTACAACGACACCGGCGTCATCAGCGGAATTCCCACTCTAGCGGGAACCTCGGACTTCACCATCAAAGTCGCCGACTCGGAAACCCCGCCGGCGACGGTTTCCGTGCCACTGAGCATCACCATTGAGCCATCTCTAAGAACCTTCACCCTGCTGCACAGCTTCTCTGGTCCTGACGGCAAGAACCCCGCCGCACCGCTGGTGCTCGGCAGCGATGGGAACTTATGGGGGACAACCTACTTTGGTGGCCCCGACAATAGCTGGGGCACGGTCTTCAAGATCACCCCAAGCGGCACGCTAACAATGGTATTTCCCTTTTGCAATCCGACTTATTGCGGCAGCAATCCCGTAGGGATGGTGCGAGGCGGGGACGGGAAGTTCTACGGAGTAACCAGTAATGGCGGCCGCGGTGCGGGCACGATTTTCAGACTCACCCCCAGCAGCTATGACATCCTTTACAACTTCTGCTCCTTTCTGGGCTGCATTGATGGCCAAAATCCTGCATATCTGATGCAAGCCAGCGACGGGAACATCTATGGAATAAATGCCGTGGGTGGGGACAACGGCATTGGTGATTTCTACCAGCTCAAGTCCAACGGCACGATGAGCGTGCTTTACAGCTTTAACCCCGGCACCAGTGGCAGCGGGCCTTTCGTAGCGCTAGTGCAAGGTGGCGACGGACAGTTCTATGGCACTGCTCCCCAAGGCGGAGCCCACAACAAGGGCACGGTCTTCAAGATTAGTTTGAATGGCTCACTCACCTTGCTGCACAGCTTTTGCTCGGCAGGAAACTGCGCCGACGGCGCCTCTCCGTACGCAGGGCTGGCGCTCGGCTCGGATGGAAGCTTCTACGGGACAACCTCCGCAGGCGGCGCCAACAGCGCTGGCACGGTGTTCAAGATCACCCCCAGCGGTGCGCTGACCACGCTCTACGCCTTCGCTGGCCCGGATGGCGAGCAACCTCAGGGCGGACTGGTGCAAGGTATCGACGGGAACTTTTACGGGACAACTTACGAAGGTGGGGCGAATAACTATGGCTCGGTGTTCAGCCTGTCGCCTCCGAGCCAGTAAAATTCGCTCCCCTGGCGCCTGGCCGGATGATCGAGACGCGCAGGGTGGGCAACGGGCAGACTATTCCCGTTTTGGGAATGACCGCCCAGTTTCATAACGAAATTGCTGGCAACCGGGCGCGCTAACATACACAATGGCTTTGGTAGGCCCTCCCACGACGGTTGACCCGTTGGGTCGGTAACTTCTAGCGGCTCTTGTCTTTATTAGGCCCCGAGAGAAACCCGCCCCGCACAAGAGCGCATCTGCCACAAACCGAATCGGAGTCGCATCGCGACAAACGCTGTTACCGCCCGCTCAATCAGCCTCGGACCAGCACTGCCCACTTCGGGAACGGAGCGAGGTGTTGTGTGCGTGCTGCCGGCAGACGCCAAGATCGAAAGTTCATTCGCCAGTCCATGCGGCCACTTCAGGAGAAACGCCATGCATTCCACGCGCCACGTCTTTTTATCGGTTGTTGTTGTTTTGTTCGCCTTGGTATTAGTCTTACTAGAGCGTTTTCAGCGTTATTGTAGACCATACCCGCAATGAGAGAACCAAGCTAAGGCGTTGTCGGCAGTAATGGCTGCCAAGGCTTCTGCAATGGCGCTTTCCAGAGCTTCTGCGGTGCGGGCTTTGGCCGAGCGCAGCCCCTGCTTGATCTTCGACCAGGCTTGCTCAATCGGGTTGAAGTCAGGGGAATAGGGCGGCAGGTAAATCAGGCGCGCTCCGGTGGCGGTGATGAGTTGCTGCACCCCGGCCACTTTGTGTGCGGACAGATTGTCCATGATGACTACCTGTCCGGGATGGAGCTGAGGGCACAACACCTGCTCCAGATAGGCCAGGAAGACATCGCCATCGGTCGCCGACTCGATGGTCATGGGCGACTGCAAACCTCGGGTGGTGAGCGCCGCCAGCATGGTTACGGTATGCCAGTGGCTGTGGGGCGTGCCTTCCGCTACTCGCTCTCCACCCGGAGCGCGGCCGTAATTGCGGGTCATCTGCGTGCTGGCCCCGCTCTCGTCCAGAAACACCAGTTGCTGCGGGTCGATTTGCCTTATGGCTTCCTGCCACGCTTGCCGGCGCTGCTGCGCTTCCGGCGTTTCTTGCTCTTGGGCGTGGAGTGACTTTTTTTAAGAGGCAGTCCCATCTGCCGTAGGGCCAGCCACCGCCGCCCGATGCTCAATCGCAACCCCTGGGCCGCTTGCAGTTGCGCCTGCAATTCCCGCAGGGTCAGATCCGGTTGCTTGCGGATTTGCTCCCCCAGCCACGCCTGCACCGCCACCGTCACCCGGCTCACCGGGCCACGTCGCCACGGTGGCCGCTCGATCTGCCCCGTGCGCGTGCGGGTGGCGGAGATCTTCTTGGCCCAGCCCTCGCTTACCCCAAATTGTTCCGCCAACTCCCCCAGGGTCCCTTTGCCCTGCTCATACGCCTGCAAAAACTTTCGCCGCAAATCATTCGCGTAGGGTCGTGCCATCGGGTGGAGCAGAAAATCGCCACTAATAGTCTACACTATCGCTGAAAATGCTCTAATAGTTTCTCCGCTTGCTCTCGCGCAGACGCCGCTCAACTTCGTGGCGGTTACTCCCTGCCGGGTGGTGGACACGCGCGGGGCCCCCGGTCCATTCGGTGGTCCGCCACTGCAACGGCAGACCTCGCGCGACTTCACCATTTCCGACGGCGGCTGCAGCATCCCCAATACCGCGATAGCGTATTCCCTGAATGTCACCGTGGTTCCGCACGGCACTTTGGGATACCTGACAGTGTGGCCCGCCGGACAAACCCGGCCAACGCTGTCCACCTTGAATTCGCTCGATGGCCGCATCAAGGCCAACGCCGCTATCATTCCCGCCGGCACGAATGAGGCGATCAGCGTATATGCCACCGACACCACCGACCTGGTGCTGGACATTGACGGCTATTTTGTGCCCGCAACCAGTGCCACGCTGGCCTTCTTCCCGCTGACTCCTTGCCGGGTGGCCGACACCCGCTGGCCCGTCAGCCCCTTAGGCGGACCTTACCTGTCGGGCGGCCTGGAGCGCATCTTTCCCGTGCTCTCCAGTTCCTGCGTGATACCCGACACGGCGCAGGCCTACTCGCTGAATTTCGCGGTCATCCCCCACGGCGGGCTGGGTTACCTGACGGTGTGGCCCACCGGGCAGTCGAAGCCGCTGGTTTCCACCTTGAACGCACTGACCGGCACGATCACGGCCAACGCCGCGCTGGTGCCCGCGGGACAGCAAGGCGCCATCAGCGTGTATCCCAGCAGCGCCACCGACCTGGTGATTGATGTGGACGGGTACTTCGCGACGATCTCCGAACAGCAGCCCGCATCCGGACCGCAGCCCTTGTCGCTGTACACCCTGGCTCCGTGTCGGGTGCTGGACACCCGCCAGGGAAGCGGCGCGTTCAGTGGCACCATACCGGTCGATGTGCTGACCAGCGTGTGCCAGGTGCCGAGCGCGCAGGCCTATGTGTTGAACGCCACGGTGGTGCCGCTGCACGGCCAGCCACTGGGCTATCTGACGTTGTGGCCGGACGCGGAGAGCAAGCCGGTGGTATCGACGCTCAACGCGTTGGATGGGGCCATCACTTCGAACATGGCGATTGTGCCCACGCTGAATGGTTCCATCGACGCGTTCGCCACCACGCCCACCGACCTGGTGGCCGACATCTTCAGCTACTTTGCCCCGATTAGTCCTTTGAACATCACCACCGAGTTCTTGCCGTCGGGGACGTTGAATTACAGCTACAGCGTGACCTTGGGCGCCAGCGGCGGGGTGCCGCCCTACACGTGGAGCTTAGGGTCCGGCAGCTTGCCGCCGGGGTTGAATCTGGATGCGAGCGGCCTGATCTCTGGCACACCCACGACGGAAGGAACGTATCCGTTCGGCGTGCTGCTTGCCGACTCGCAATCGCCGCCGATGGCGACGGCGCCGCTCAGCATCACGGTGAATGCGACCCTGACCCAACTGACGGTGGTGACCACGTCGCTGCCCTCGGGCACGCAGAACACCGCCTACAATACGATGCTGGCGGCTGACGGCGGAGTCACTCCCTATAGCTGGAGCATCACCGCCGGCAGCTTGCCGGTTGGCTTGCATTTGGATGCGAGCACGGGAGCGATCACCGGCACGCCCAGCGGGGCGGGTACCTCCAACTTCACGGTGCAGGTCACGGACTCGAACACGCCGCCTGCGACCGCGAGCGCGCCGCTGAGCATCACCATTACACCGGCGGTGCCGTTGAGCATCACCACGACCTCGTTACCGTCCGGTACGGCGGGCACGGCCTACAGCGCCACGCTGACAGCAGCGGGCGGAGTTTATCCCTATGCCTGGAGCATCACCAGCGGCACGTTGCCAGATGGCTTGCATTTGAACGCCAGCACCGGCGTGATCTCGGGCACGCCGACCACGGCCGGGACCTCGAACTTCACGGTGCGGGTCGCCGACTCGGAAACCCCGCCCGTGACGGCCAGCAAGCCACTCAGCATCGTCATCAGTCCGGGGGGCGGCGGCAATCCCGGCGCGCTCACGGGGCATTACGCTTTCTACCTCAACGGCTTCGACTCCAGCGGCGCGTGGACGCTGGCGGGCAGCTTCATCTCCGATGGCAACAGCCACATTACCAGCGGCGTCGTGGACCGCAACTCGGTCGGCGGCCAGCCGTTTAACGCAACCGTCACGGGCACCTATTGGATTGCGGCCAACGGCTTGAACACCATCACGATTCAAGGGGAGTCGTATGGACCGGTGACCTTTGCATTTGTGCTGGACGCGTCTGCCAACGGGAGAATCATCCGCTACGACGACACCACCGGCCACGGCAGCCGCGGCTCCGGGGTGCTGCGCAAGGCTAACTCCAGCGCATTTTCACTGAGCGCACTGAACGGCGGCTGGGTCTTCGGCACGACCGGAGCCGATCACAATGGCGCTCGCTTCGTAAACGTTGGCGTCTTCACATTGGCCTCCGGGAACATGACCAACGGAGTATGCGATATCAACGACGGGGGACAGTATTCCACCTGCACCTTCTCGGGCACCATGTCGGCGGTAGATCCACAAACCGGCCGTGCCACAGTTGCGGCGCAGAGCAGTAATGGTCCCAGTCATGAGGCGGTCTATGTAGTTTCCACCGGCGAACTGGTGCTGGAACAGACCGACCCGGGCACCAGCAACAACCTTATGGTGGGCTCGGTCTTGAAGCAAAGCGGGACATTCAACAACGGCTCGCTGAACGGCACGACGGTCCTCTACATGCAGGATATCCACGGAGGAGACGGCTTGGATCAATCCCAAGCTGGCCTCATCACCTTCGATGGTCACGGAAACTTCAACGTTACTGCCTTGGACGAAGACTTGGCGGGCACCATAACGCAGGACCAACCATTCCAGGGAACCTACACCGTGCAATCCAACGGAGCGTTCGTGCTCACCGTAACCGGCCAAAGCCCCTTTCCAGGATTTCTTGTGGGCCAGAACCTCGGCTTCGTTGTGGGCGCGGGTTCCAATTCCATCTTCGGGGCCTGGAACCACAAACCGGCGGGCCATTCTCGAACGCATCGATTTCCGGGGCCTACGCCGGCGGCTCACTGCCTCCGCTCGACTACACAAATGCAAGTGACGAGGTGGATGTGGGACCGGCGAACGGTCTTGGTACCCTTACTTTCAATGGAGATTACACCGACTCCGGAGGGGTTGGTCAGTCGTTGGGCACAATCATTACCTACTCGATCGCTTCCAATGGTAGGGGCACGGCACTGGCCCAAGGCGACCAGGCTCCCTCCATTGTTTACCTGATCTCGCCTACCAAATGGGTCGTCCTGCTGGCCACGACGGACGCGAGAGCACTCGTGTTTACGCATTGAGCTTTGCAGATCGGTCCCCCTTGAACTCTGGCCGGCGCCTTCCGACGCCGGCCTTTCTTGTTCAGTCTTCAGCGACGGATGTCCTGCTGGGTAGGGATGGCTACTTTGTGCCGACCACAACGAATAGCCTATGATTACCGTTCTTACTGCTGTGCGCTTTTTCTCTATACATGCCCATTGATTCCGGGACACAGCAGGCCTACACTTACGCTATGTTGCGACTTCTTTCAGCCATTGCCATCGTAATCTTGGCCGTTGGCGTTATGCTGGTCGCCTACAACGTACTTATTGTTGGAACGGGACTGGTGGGCGCTATCTTACTTCTTTATCGCTATTGGCGGGATTTCGCTTCCAACCCAGGACTGAGTCAAAACATTCAATGGATGGTTATCGTCGTAATAGCGCTCATGCTCGGGTGGCGCGCCGGTATTATGCGCGAAACCGGAAGGTATTAATAGGCATGGGTTGCGGCAGTTGAGATGATTCGCAGCGGACGGCACGTTTGAAGGATAGAGTTGACGCAGGAATAGGGGTCCTTCGATTCGTCGGTCGCCACGGCGACCTCCTCGCTCAGGATGACACTCCAAAAATTAACTAAGCCGAATAGCGAAGAGCAAAACGCGGCCCCTCAAATCACCACCGTCTCCTGATATTCGCCGTACACGCGCCGCATGGCATCGGAGATTTCGCCGACCGTGGCGTTGGCCTCAACGGCTTCCACAATGGGCGGCATCAAGTTGCCCGTGCCGCGCGCCGCGTCTTCCACCTTCTTCAGCGCCGCCTGCCATTTCGCCGGATCGCGCTTGGCGCGCACGGCGCGCAAACGCTCCACCTGCTTGCGTTCCAGAGACTCGTCCATGTGCAGCAGCGGAATCGGCTTTTCTTTCTCCTGTTCGAAGGCGTTCACGCCCACGACGATTGCCTCCCGCCTGTCCACCGCCCGCTGATACTCGTACGCCGCGTTTTGGATTTCCTGCTGAATGAATCCCCGCTCAATCGCCTTCAAGGTGCCGCCCATGGCGTCGATCTTGTCGAGGTATTCGCGCGCCTGGGTTTCGATCTGGTTGGTCAGCGATTCGATGTAGTACGAACCCGCCAGCGGATCGACGGTCTGCGCTGCGCCTGACTCGTAGGCGACGATCTGCTGGGTCCGCAGGGCGATACGCGCCGACTGTTCGGTGGGCAACGCCAGCGCTTCGTCGAAGGAATTGGTGTGCAGCGATTGCGTCCCGCCCAGGACCGCTGCCATGGCTTGCAACGCGGTGCGCACGATGTTGTTCTCGGGCTGCTGCGCCGTCAGCGTCGAGCCTGCCGTTTGCGTGTGGAAACGCAGCATCAGCGATTTCGGGTTCCTGGCGCCGAAATGGTCGCGCATGATGCGCGCCCACATGCGGCGGGCGGCGCGAAACTTCGCCACCTCTTCCAGAAAATTGCTGTGCGCATTGAAGAAGAACGACAGCCGCGGCGCAAAATCATCCACGCCCAGTCCCGCGTCAATGGCCGCCTGCACATAGCTGATGCCATTGGCCAGCGTGAATGCCACTTCCTGCACCGCCGTGCATCCGGCTTCGCGCATGTGGTAACCGGAAATGGAAATCGTGTTCCACTCGGGCACGTTCTCGTGGGCGTAAGAAAAAATGTCGGTGATGATGCGCATGGCCTGCGCGGGCGGATAAATATACGTCCCGCGCGCAATGTATTCCTTCAGCACATCGTTTTGTACGGTGCCGGAAAGCTTGCGCACATCGCGGCCGGTGCGCCGCGCCGTCACGATGTAGAGCGCCAGCAAGATCGATGCCGTGGCATTGATCGTCATCGAGGTGGAAATCTTCTCCAGGTTGATGCCGTCGAACAGCCGCATCATGTCCTCGATGGAATCGATGGCCACGCCGACTTTCCCCACCTCTCCGGTAGCGAGCGGGTTGTCGGAGTCGAGCCCGATCTGCGTCGGCAGGTCGAAGGCCACGCTCAATCCGGTGGTGCCATTGCTCAGCAGGTACTTGTAGCGGCGGTTCGATTCTTCGGCGTCGCCCATGCCGGCGTACTGCCGCATCGTCCACAGCCGCCCGCGATACATGGTGGCTTGCACGCCGCGAGTGTAGGGGAACTGCCCCGGGAAGTTGAGATCGCGGTCGTGGTCCCAGCCTTCCAGATCGGCCGGGGTGTACAGCGGATGAACGCTGATGTGGGAGGAGGTTTCTTGCTCGGGTGCCAGCTTGGTAGCCGCGGACGCTTTATGTTTGTTTTCGGGCATTAGAATAGGCCCCTCGATGTCCGAGAGGGATGTCTAAGTATGAACCCAAAATGGGGGAAGGTAATATGACATCGGTCACAATTTGCCAGGCCCGATGATGGACTACGGCGTGAGCTCGAAGGCGACACCGCCGAATTCGTGACCACCCGTACCGCCCAATACGGTAGTGCCATAAAGGTTCCCAGAACTATCCAGCACCACCCCACCCCAAGGCCAGCCACCATCCAATCCGCCGGTGAATGGATGCAGGATGCTTATCGTCCATTGGCCCCCCGAGGATGGCGCTAGCTTGAACACCGCGCCGTAGGCGTAGGCTCCGCCGGCAATCGTTGTGCTGAAAATATTTCCTGCGTTGTCCAGGCTCAACCTCTGAGGATTTGCGCCCTCCGTCTGACCATCAAATACGTGAAGGATGCTCTCTGTCCAACTACCGTCCGGATTGGGGGAAAGCTCGAAGACTGTCCCCGATTCATTTCCGCCGTATTGGGTGGTGCCATAGAGATTGCCGGCCGCATCGAACACCACGCCATTGGCCGGATTGGCGCCATCGGCGCCGCGTCCGAACGGAGTGCCGGTGAATGAATAGAGCACGGTCTCCTTCCAGCCCACGCTCATCCTATTGGGCGTTAATTTGAAGACGATACCGGCGCCGTTCGAGCCGCCGGTGTAGGCTGTGCCATAGATGTTGCCACTGGCATCGAAGGTCAACAATCCGGTGGGCATACTCCCGTCGTTTCCGCGTCCGAAGGCATGCAAGATGATTTCGCCATTGATCGAAGCACCGGCCAGAGCGTACACCACGCCACCACCGTAGGCGCCTCCGCCAGGTGTGGTGCCGAAGAGCCGGCCAGCGCTATTGACTACTACACCCGCGTTGACAAGGAGTCTGCTTCCGCCGCCATCCCAGCCGCCGCTGAAAATGTGCCGCGTGATTTCCGACCACATACCGCCGGAGCCAGGGACCAACTCATAAAGGGTACCATTAATTCCGGTGCCATAATGCTCGGTGGTGCCGTAGAGATTTCCCCGCCTGTCAAAGGCGACAGGCGCGTAAGGATTGGCCCCGTCGTTTCCGTTAAAGCTATGGATAACGGCTTCGCTCCAGCTCCCGTTCTGGTTGGGCGTCAATTCGAAGACGGTGCCACAGCCATAATCGCCACATTCTGACCCACCTTCTACGGTCGTCCCATAGAGATTCCCGTTGCCGTCAAAAATCAGACCGGCGTCCGGCGCAAATCCGTCATTGATCTGGCCGAAGTTGTGCAACACCTTGAATGTTTGCGGCGGAGCGATGGTCGCACAGATGACCATGAAAATAACGATATAGGCCGTTTTCCCGGCGATCGAACAGCTCTTCCAGCACATCGCTATCCCTCCCGCGATCGATCAATGTCCGCGGTGTATTACAAATGGCACCCATAAGACATTGCTTCTAAAGCAATACATGGACTTACTTGCCCGACTTGCCGCGGGACCTCGTAAAGGAACTGACCCCGAAGTACAAGAAGGCCAGGGCGAATGCGGCTGCCAGCAGCACCTTGCCCAATCCGCTAGTACCGTTAGCGTAACGATGGTATTCGCGTACGGCGGCGCCGCCTCCGACCATTGCAAGCACCAGGAAAAGTAGTCCTGCCACTTCCAGCCAGAGCACATGCAGCACCCGCCCTACGCTGCCGAGGGTGACACTGCCTGCCCGGTAAAAAGCCCGCACCCAACGATTCTCGCCGGTCTTGCGGCCCGCAACGCGCAGAAACGCCCGGCCCAGTGTACCGAAATTGTAGGATGGCACGCTTTTACCTTTCGCCGTGCGCTGCGGCCTGCCTAATTGCTCATTCTATCAGCGGACTATCGCGGGGGGATGGCTCCCATTGCGGCCAATATTTACAAAACTCGGCCCCCACAGACAGCATCCAACGTATTAAGCTGGATAGAGCGGGCGGGCCAAGACTGTCAGCACCATCGCTGAGAAAATTGAGCGGTCGGTCGCCAGCCATATTTAGGTGCAATCGTGGATCAACGACTAAAAAGCCTGATGGAGCAACTGGGGGAAGCGATCAACAACTCGCTTTCCGATTCCGAACAAATCGCTGAGGTCATCACCCGGATTAAAGCCGGGGGCTACGATGTGTTTCTGGTACTGGAGGCGACCGTAGGACTCAATGAGCGTGACCAAGCCGCCCAGCCGGCTCCCATCGCCGGCCGGCGCTCAGCCCCCGATCTCCAGGTCACGGCACAGGATGTGAAGTTTCTCAAGTCCCTTCGCATCACGGTCGATGGGGAGAAGTAGCATCGCAGCTCAGGCCTCCGGCCTCACGCGCCCGCCCCGCGTGCGGTGTGCTAACATTCGACTTCGCCTGTGGGCCGGCACGCGCCACCAAGGCGCCGTCAGCCCTGCCAACAAACGAGCATTCTTACGCCCTTCGGGGCAATTCGTAAGCGGAAACCATCAGGATGAGAGACACCCTCGGAGTCTTACTGGCGGGAGGAGCGGGCGAGCGTCTATATCCGCTGACGCGCGATCGCGCCAAGCCGGCCGTCACCTTCGGCGGCATTTATCGCATCATTGACATCACGCTTTCCAACTGCATCAACTCCGATCTGCGAAAAGTCTATATCCTCACCCAGTACAAAGCCCTGTCGCTGAACCGGCACATCCGCGAAGGCTGGGGCAACATTGTGGGACGCGAACTGGGAGAGTTCATCGAGATCCTGCCCCCCATGAAACGGGTCAGCGAGAACTGGTACATGGGCACGGCCGATGCGGTGTATCAGAACCTCTACTCCATTGGCTCCGAGCAGCCGCGCTACGTGCTCATCCTGTCGGGCGATCACATCTACAAGATGAACTACGACCTGATGCTGCGGCAGCACCAGGATTCGGGCGCCGACGTCACCCTGGCCACTATTCTGGTCGATCCGGCCGAGACCAAGCTGTTTGGTGTGGTCGAGATCGATCGCACCGGCCGGGTCACCGGCTTCGAGGAAAAGCCCGAGCAAACCGATCTGCGCTCGCCCTACAATCCGCGCATGGTTTCGGCCTCCATGGGCGTTTACGTGTTCAACACCGATGTGCTCATTCCGGCGCTGCTGAAAGACGCCGAAGACGCCACTTCGCGCCACGATTTCGGGCACAACATTCTGCCCCGCATGGTGGACGACTACAAGGTTTACTCCTTCAACTTCATCGACGAGAACCGCAAAGAGGCGCTGTACTGGCGCGATGTGGGGACCCTGGAAGCGTATTACGAGGCCAATATGGACCTGGTCTCGGTGGCCCCGGTTTTCAACCTGTACGACGCGGCCTGGCCCATTCGCACGCATATGCGGCAGTATCCTCCGGCCAAGTTCGTGTTCAGCGATCCCGGCCGCACCGGAGAAGCGCATGACTCGGTGGTCTCCATGGGCTGCATTATCTCGGGCGGGTCGGTGCGCAACAGCGTGCTCTCCCCCGACGTGCGCGTGAATTCCTACTCGGAGATCGATACCAGCATTGTCTTTTACCACGTCAACGTTGGCCGGCACTGCCGCATCCGCAAGGCCATCATCGATCGCGATGTGGATATCCCCGAGGGAACGGTCATCGGCTACGACACCGAAGCCGACCGCCAAAAGTATCACGTGACCGACAGCGGCATCACCGTGGTGACCCGCGATTATTCGCTGTTCGAGAACCCGGTCACGGTGGATTACTTCACCTCGGAGTGAATTCGAATTGCCCGCGACCTGCCGCCTCACTCGCTTATCATCCGCGCTTTCATCGCTACCGCGCCCACGCACCACAGCAAAGCATCTTCTACGTGCTCTCGCAGCGACGGGTTGGTGAAAATATTTCCCAGTGGCGCGCCTTCCGTCAGGCGCGCCGCCAACTCGGTCAGGATGCCCTGATAGCGGTCTGGCATGTGCAGCCTGGTGGCGCGCACCAGGTCGTCAAAGACCAGCAGGCAATCCAGGATCACGCCGTCGGGATCGGCTGGCTGCGAATTGACCCGATACAGTGCCTCCGCGATATCGCAAAACGTTTCGATGGCTTCCGGCGGAGGACCAAGCCGCGCCAGGCTGGGATCGAGCGCCAGCGCCTTCGCCGCTAATCCAGGGTGAGCGAAGAACACGATGCGCCCGTCGGATGTAAGCGGGCGTTCATCCTCGCCACCCACTGCCAACAAGGTGTAAAACTGCGGACCATCATGACCGCCGTCCACACGGAAGCCGATGAGGACCAGTTCTTCGTGCGGCCGGTGGTGAAGAACGTGTAACTCGGGCATGGGGAAATATTACATGGAAATGGCTGACCATCCGCTAGAACTTCGCTCACGCCCGGCAGGCGCTGGTGGTTAACACTCCTGCCCTGACGATCTTCAGAATGACCCGCGCTTTCTATCCAGCTCGATCACCTGGATCCCGTTAAACTGCCTGATTTCTTCTGCTGAATAACCAGAAATCGCCGGTGGCGACGGCTGCGACCCACACGAAATCAGCCAGATCCGTCCGCTGGTTTGCAACGCTGTCCCTTGCAGGCTGTCGGGCGCAGCAGAGGACAAAATTGCGGGAAAGCCCGGAATCGTGGCAACGTGCTCGAGGTAGTAATGGAGGGTCCTTCCGCAGTATTCATCCGGCACGACTGCGGTATCGCCAGTGCCGGCATTTCTCGCCACATAGCCGACCACACTCCTCCAATCCTGTTGCCCCGGTTCAGCGTAGTATGACCTGATCGGGCCAAGTGCGCTGAAAAGCAGAAGCAGGACGAGCCCATACCGCATCCACGGGTGCTTGATTTCTACTAAACCGTAAGCCATCAAAAGCAGGGCGGCAGGCAAACAGCCGATCAGAAAACGCGCCACAAAGACAGGCTTCCAAAGAGAGAGTACGAACGTAATGCCGATTGGCAGAAACAGCCAGAGCACCAGGACGAGGAACAACCATGTTTGTTTCGTCCATTCCTCCCGCGACCTTGAAATCCAGACTTTCAAAGCGACGCCGAAGGCTAGAAGGGCAATGCCAAACTTCAAGCCACTGCCGGTCATGTAAAGAAAAAAATGGTACAGGTCCTTGGCAACGGCAGGATGCACCCAGTCGAGTTGTCCCCGGTTTCTAAACACAACGAACCACAGCAGCGGCGCCCCCAACACCGCGACGATGGCCAATCGCTGGACCTGCTTGCGGGCAATTTGCCGGGGCCTGGGGAGAAACGCCAGCGCAATAAGTTGGACGAACAGGGCCAACGCCGCAAAAAAGTGCGCATACAACGCGAGCGCAGAGAACACCACATAGCTCGTGCCCCAGAAACGGCCTTGTCCTTTTTCGTTGACGCAGCGGAAAAACGACAGGAACGACAAGGCCACCAACAGGACCACCAGGCTGTAACTGCGCGCTTCCTGAGAATACCTGAGGTGAAATAGATTGACCGACAGCAACAACGCAGCCAGGATTCCCGCCTGACGTGAAAGGACCTGTCGCCCGATCCAATACATAACAGGAATTACGGCGATGCCTGGCAGCACGGACAGAAGCTTCACGTAGGATGGCTGATCGCCGGAGTGGACCCAAAGCCGAAGCAGCAGGTAATAGAACCCCATGTTCGCTTCATTTGTCGTTACCACATGCCAAAACTCCGCCCCGTGCAGCTGCGCGATGACAACACTGGCAACCTCATCTGACCAAAGGCTTTTCGTCCCCAAGTGAACGCACCGTAGAAGGGCGGCAAGCGCAATCGTCAGTCCAAGCGCGGTCGGGTATACGAACGGATTTTCCTTGGGTGCAATGCACGATCCGGCGCGCTGATCTCTATCGGAGGATTCGGAGCATCCCGGAGTCGTGATCTTCCGCGGTCGCGCAGGCCTGAAGCAGGTCACGACTTGGGTGAAGTTCATCAGACCTTGTCAAACCTCATAGCGGCCGCCCCACTGCTTTGTCGGACGGCGCTTGCCGACGGCAACCAATCATAGCGGGCATCGGACCATGAGGTCACTAATTCCGTTGCAGCAGCCCGCAGCTCACTTAACGGTGCGCTGCGAAGCCTTGTTGCCTCTACAGCTTGCGGCCTCTCTCGGATTTTCCCGCAACCGCACGCCGCCGCCATCATCTACACTTGTAGATATGGGAAACACCTTTAAGACCGCGTTACTGCTGACCGCATTGACGCTTTTCCTGTTGTTGATGGGGGAAATCTTCGGCGGCCAGCGAGGTATGGAGCTCGCCCTCGGGCTGGCCGTCGTCATGAATTTCGTTTCGTATTTCTACAGTGACAAGATCGCGCTGGCCATGTACCGCGCGCAGCCCGTGACCCGCGAACAACTGCCGCGCGCTTACCAGGTCGTGGAGCGGCTTACGCAGAAGATTGGCATCCCCATGCCCAAGATGTACGTGATCCCCACCGATTCGCCCAACGCCTTTGCCACCGGACGCAATCCCCAGCACGCCTCGGTGGCCATGACCGAAGGCATTTTGAATCTGCTCAGCGACGAGGAACTGGAGGGCGTGCTGGCGCATGAACTGGGACACGTGAAGAATCGCGACATTCTCATCAGCTCCATCGCCGCCACTCTGGCGGGCGCCATCACCATGCTGGCGCGCATGGGCTATTGGGCTTCGCTCTTCGGGGGCATGGGAGGCCGCGACGATCGCGACCGCGGAGGCGGCGGTTTCGTTGCCCTGCTGATGCTGATCCTCGCGCCTATCGCAGCCACGCTCATCCAACTTGCGGTTTCGCGATCGCGGGAATACCAGGCCGACGCCACTGGCGCGCAGATCACCGGTAATCCCTATGCTCTGGCCAGCGCGCTGAAAAAGCTGGATGCTTATTCCAAGCGCATCCCCATGCAGGCTTCGCCCTCGAATGCGCATCTGTTCATCGTTGCGCCGCTGCTCAGCGGCGTCACCTTCGCCAACCTGTTCTCCACTCATCCGCCCATCGCCAAGCGCATCGAGCGGCTTACCGGGCGGCCCGCCGAGCTGGACTATTAGATCCCGGCGGTTAATGACATTCCGGCATTGCGAACGGGACGCTGCACGTCGCTCTCAGATTGTCATATCCCACAATGTCAGATATCGCCAATCAGCTTGGCGAAAGGCATCGTAGCCTGAGGAGTACCGCGGTCCAACGGGCGTCGGCTGTGGAAAAAATTGCCCCTCCCTCTGGAGAATCATCTCCCCATTTTGATGTGTGTCGCCTCTTGCGCTCTAAACGGGAGTATCGTCTCCTTTGCTTTCTTGCAGTTAGCAAATGGAAATGTAATTGCGGATCCTAAAAGGGGATGACGGAGCCAAATGCGCTCCGTTGGCGGTTTACAATCGGCCCGCCGCAGTTCATAATTATGTTTGAGCAGTTGGTTAATCCCGGGTTCTCACCTTTCCAAACTCACCGCCATTTCTGCATGTCCCACATTGTGGGAGGAGAGTTATGACAGCAAATTCCGGTAATCCTGCAGGGCCCAACCCTCGAGAACGTATTTGGTTTTTTCCGGACAAGTTCTGGCGGGCCACCGAGAACATGCCTCCGGACGAGGTTACGCATCTGATGGCAGAAGTTGAGGGCTTTGCGGCCGCCGGCGATGTGCAGGCGCTGCGCAAATATCCGTTTGTGGTAGTTGGAGATCCGTACAAAAAGAAATCGGTTGCCTGATTCGGAATCAGGCGCTTGAGCGTGGACCGGCGGCCACTTTGCGCGCGTGTGCCGCAGCCGGAGATGCCGCCGCCGGTTTGATCGCCTGAGGGCGGACCATAATCGGGCACCCGCAGGTCGTTTCCAGCAAATATCGCGCACGCGCCAGCCGTTCCGCCACCGGGCTTATTTCTTGCAGGCCCCGTCCGTAAACCATCAGCATTCCGTCCCGCCGTTCCACCGCGACCCGATCGATCTGCCGGTCGTGAGAGAAATCGAAAGCGTCCGCCAGTCTGAGAATGCCGGCGATGGGCAACAGCGCCCTTCGCCGTTTTGGCGCGAGTCCCACAAACGCGGAGTTGCTGGTTTGCGGCAGCGCCCCGCCATGATAACGGGCAATCACGGCGACGCACTGCAGTTCCTCCGCACTCCATCCCAGGGGAGGCGTGAGCCGGCGAATCATGGAATACGCGCGCTTGCGATGGCCCTCGGGGCCGCGGCTGCGTCCCACCTCATGCAGCATGGCGGCCGCCTCCAGGATGCGGCGGTCCTCGGCGTCAGCAATCACGGTCCCCTGTTTCGCCAAGCCGTCGTAAAGTTGCAACGCCAGCCGGGTCACATGCGCCGAGTGGCTCACGTCCGGATCCAGGAAGGCAGCCCAGGTCCGCAGCTTTTCCAGGGCAGCCTGTTGCAAGCAGGGACCGTCCGGCAGTTCCGCGCGCCATACCGGCCAAAGCGAATTCTTGCCCACCATTTTCAGGCGATACAAATCCAGCCGCCGCTGCCGCTCCTCCCCAATCCTCTGGTTCCAGGGCTCGCGATCGTCGGCCGCAATCCCAGGATGCGCCTTGATCGTCGCCTTCAGCACATCGAAGTCATGCACCTCCCCGAGAGCGTCCTGCAGCTCGCGCAGGTCTTTGGCCCATTTTTCGTGGCGCTGCGGAAGGAAATTTTCGCAGGTGTAGCGGAAGCGCTTGATGCCGATGCGCAACCGGTGATAACCCACTTGCGTGCGGTTCCGCAGGGCCTGCCGGTGCAACCCGTGGGCGTCCATCCAGCGCTCCAGCGCGAGATGCTGAAACACCAGCCCTTCCAGTGGGACCCGGCCCGCCCGTTTCGCTAACCGCGCGTTCAGCGCAGTCCATCGCTTGCGGTCGAAGTTATGCAGCGCCTCTTGCGCGGCCGCCTTCAGCTGGCCCTCTTTCTGGCCCAGGGTTTCGAGCAGCAGCGGGCGAACCGGATCGTCAGGCCCCGAAAGGCGGGCGACCCATTCCAGCATGACCTGCACATCGCGCAGATCGCCCAGGCTGCTGAACAGGGGCTTGCCCAGTTTCTTCATCTCCTTCCATGCCGGATCGGGATCGACGGACAGGAAACCGTCTGCCATCGAGCGGCAACGGCGAATGGCCACCCGCAGATCGTGCACGGGATCGGCGGCAAATTCATGGCTGGCTTTGTCACACTCCTCCAGGGTGCGCTGCGCCCAATAGGCCAGCCCAGCTTTGTTGTCGTGGGTGTGAAGACGCGGCGGCATGAGAGTAAATCCTGTTTGCTTTTACTCTACAGCGATTCCGCGTGACGGGGCAGCAGAAATGGTGGGCGGGTCAGGGAAAGCGCATCAGCTCGGGAAATGTCGGGCCCTACAGGTACACTCGTTCGGCGCTGCGCAGATTTCTGTAGCGCTGGAAAACTCTCTCGTCGCTTTCCAGGCCGAGCAGCGATTGGATGGATGTCCCACGGAAGGTGTGCGCCAGCATCTTCCACCAATTGCGCAGCACGAACAGCGGTTCGTGCGCCATCACGGCTGGGATGTGCCGGGTCTTCATCCAGCGCTCGGCGCGCCAGCGCTCGTACTCGATTTCCTCAGGTTGCAGGTGCTCGGTGGCCACCACGGCGGTGGTGCCGTCGTACTCTTCCATGTTGTCGATGACGATCAAATTGCGCGCGCGAAAATCTTTCGTCATCGGCGTGCCCGGATAGGGCGTGGGATGCTGGATGTAGGGCCAGTCCACATATTTGCCGGCAAACTCCAGGTTGGCGCGGATGGATTCGCGGGTGTCATCGGGATTGCCGACGATGAGGCCGCCCACCACATACATTTTGTTTCTGTGCAGGTGCTCAATGGCCCGAAGCGTCGCATTGCCCGTGGTGCGTCCGTCTTCGCGGAACTCATTCTTGGCCGCCGCTTTCAGGAAGTGAAGATCGTCTTCGAGAATGTTCTCGATGCCGAGAAAAACGTAGCGAAAGCCGGCCTGCCGCATCAGCGGAGCCAAGGTTCCTCCATGCATGGCAATGGGCGACGTCATCGCCTGCACGGTGTAATCGACGTCGTTCAAACCCGCGTCGATAATGGCGCGGCACAGCGCTTCAAAGCGGCGGATGTTGAGGCTGATATTGTCATCCACGATAAAAATAGCGCGCGCGCCATGCTCCCGCGCGTCCCGAATGTCGGCCAGCACGCGATCGAACGAGTAGGTGTGAAAGTTGCGGCCCCGCATCTCGATGATCGAGCAAAAGCCGCAGTCGAAGGTGCATCCGCGCGAAGTCTCTACCACATCCACCCCGCGCCCCAGCATGGTGTAGCCGCTAAGCACACGGGCGTCGCGCTTGGGCAAACGGATTTCATCGCCCTCGAGCGTGTGCACGGGGCGCGGAACGTTCTGATGCCAGCCATCCGCGGCGCGATACGACAGTCCCTGAATCGCAGCCAAACCCTCGCCGCTTTCGAGCGCGCGCAGCAGCTCGCGGAAGGTGATCTCGCCTTCGCCGCGGACAATGTAATCGATGCCGCCCCCGGCTTCCATATAGGCTTCGGGCGCGAGGCTGGGATCATAGCCGCCCACGACGACGCGAACCTCGGGCCGCAACGAGCGCACCAGTTGGATGATGCGCAGCGCCGTCTTGCGCTGGAAGGTCATGACGGAGAGGCCAACTATGTCCGGCTGGATTTCGCGCACCAGCCGCTCCACCGTTTCGCGCACCTTGTGCTGCACCAGGATCAGGTCGGCCGCTGCCACTCGGTGGTGCGCATCGATGTTCCCGGCCAGCGAACACAGCGCTCCATTGGGCATCCGCACCGCGACCGTTGGCATGTGCTCGAACGAATCGGGCATGGAAAGAAGGAGTACATTCATGGCACGGTCCTGCTGAAACGGTGGTCCCCACGACCTGACAGGCTGGCATACATGCTACACCGGAATTGGCGTCAATTGGCGGGGAGAATGGGACGAGAGCGAAGCAGGATGTCAAGTACCAGGCTGAAGTGGTTGGTTGGATTGGTGGCGGCGGCTGGACTCGAACCAGCGACCTACGGATTATGAGACCGTCGCTCTAACCACCTGAGCTACACCGCCAAACGGCCGGAAGCGGCCCGCCGCGTCGGGCCGCAGAGAACGCGAGCAGAGAACCTGCTGCGCGTCGAGCGCGTAAGAACGCCTACCGCGCTCGCTTACACGAAAGGCCGGACGTGACCGCGTCCAGCCCACTCTCGATTCTAGAAGCGGCCCTAGGGGCTGTCAAAGGGAATAATTACCACAGAGACACAGAGAAACTAATTTTTCACCACGGAGAACACGGAGATTCCTGTTTCTTCTCTGTGTCCTCTGTGTCCTCTGTGCCTCTGTGGTGAAAACATCGCCCCGGATTCGCTGCTAAACTAGTCAGGCAATGATCCTCCCGTTCGTCCGCGAACTCTTCGCGGACGTGGAAAAGTCTTCCGCCTTTGCGCGTGCTGTGACCCGGGTAAAGGGTGGCGCGGGGCGGACTCGTGTCTCTGGACTCACCCCAACTGGCAAAGCCCTCTTTTATTCCTTGTTGCATCGCTCGACTTCGCGGCCCGTCATCGTCATCGTTTCTGACAACCGCACGGTGGATGAGTTGCTGCCGGTGGTGCGCTCTCTGGGCGATCTGACGGGCGCCGTCGCGCCCGACGCGGTCATCGGATTGCCCGCCTACGACGTGTTGCCATTCGAGAACCTGTCGCCCCATCCTGAAATTCAGGAGGCGCGCGCCACCGCGTTATGGAAGATTTCTACCGGGGCCGCCAGCGTGGTGATTACGCCGCTGGCCGCGACAGCCATGCGCTTGCGCGGCGCCGAATTTTACGCCGGCCTGGCCAAAGTTGTGCGACGAGGCGAGATGGTCGATCCCGAGCGCCTGGTCGAGCACCTGCGCATCGTAGGTTACAACCAGGTGGACGTGGTCGAGATGCCGGGCGAATTCGCGCATCGCGGCGGCCTGCTCGACGTATATTCGCCGGAGCTGGACCGGCCGGTCCGTATCGAGCTTTTCGGCGATGAAGTGGAGTCCATCCGCAAGTTCGATCCTGCCACCCAGCGCTCGGCGGCGGTGACCGAAGAAGCCATTCTGCTTCCCCTGACGGAAACGCCGGTGGAAGAAGAGACGCTGGCCGCGATCAATGCGCGGCTCTCCGGCGCCCGGCTGGCGGGGGACGACCAGGTGATCGAGGAAGCGGTGCGCGCGACCGGCGTTGCCGTGTTTCCCGGCTGGGAACTCTACGCCCCGGCAGCCGCCAGGAAAGAGCACTTCTTCGACGATCTGCTGCCGGGCGCGACTATCGTTCTCGACGAGCCCGACGCTCTGAACATCGCGCACGATGCCTGGCGGACGAAAGTGGCTGAGGCCCACGAACGCAGCCTCATCGGCAATCTGGTTCGTCCCGAAGATCTGTATCTCACGCCGGAACAATGGCACGAGCGCTTGCAGTACGCGGCCACCATCGCCGTCGAGCAACTGGGAATCGAGGCTGGCGACGACGAAGAACATCTCACGCTGCAAACCCAGCCGACAACGCGCTTTCACGGCTCGGTCGCAGCCATGACCGAAGAAGTGGGACGCCTCGCGCGGGAAGGCAAGCGCGTCCTCTTTGCCGTCTCCAGCACCGGCGAGGTCGAACGCCTGGCTGACGTCTTCAACGAGTACAACTTGTCGTTCCGCATTGGCAGCCGCACTCCCAAGCCGGGCAGCGAAGTGTATGTGGACGAGTCGTCGTACTTCGCGGAAGACGTAGAAGCCACAACCATCGTGAAGGCATATGTGCCCGAAGGGGTCGCCCTGCCGGAGGCGAACCTGGTCCTCTTCGGGGCGCGCGATCTGTTCGATGAGCCGGAGGTTTCCCTCGCCCATCCGCAACGGCAGAAGTCCAAAGTCTCGGCCTTCCTCTCCGATTTTCGCGATCTGGCCATCGGCGATTATGTGGTGCACGTCGAGCACGGCATCGGGCAATACCAGGGACTAAAAGAGATTCCACAGGAAGACGGCGGCACCGCCGAGTTCATGGTCCTGCAATACGCCGAGGGGGCGCGCCTCTATGTCCCACTCACCCGGCTGGACCTGGTGCAGAAGTATCGCTCCTCCGAAGGGGTGAAGCCGGTACTGAATCGGCTGGGCACGCAGCAGTGGCAGAAGACCAAGGCGCGGGTGAAGAAGGCCATGCAAGACATGGCCGAGGAACTGCTGAAACTTTACGCGGTGCGCAAGACCGCCGAGGGACATGGGTTTGCCGCCGACAGCGAATGGCAACGCGAGTTCGAAGATACCTTCGAGTTCAGCGAAACCGAAGATCAGATGAACGCGATTGTTGATGTCAAGCGCGACATGGAATTGGCCACGCCCATGGACCGCCTGCTCTGCGGCGATGTGGGTTACGGCAAGACCGAAGTCGGGATGCGCGCGGCCTTCAAGGCGGTCAACGACAATCGCCAGGTCGCGGTGCTGGCGCCCACCACCGTGCTCGCCTTCCAGCACTTCAACACCTTCCGGCAGCGCTTCGCGGCCTTTCCCATCAAGATCGACATGCTCAGCCGCTTCCGCACCACCAAGCAGCAAAAGGAAACCATCGCCAAGGTCGAGGCGGGCCAGGTGGACATCGTCATCGGCACGCATCGAGTGTTGTCGAAAGACGTCAAGTTCAGCGATCTCGGGCTGGTCATCGTGGACGAAGAACAGCGCTTCGGCGTCCGCCACAAGGAGCGGCTGAAGCAGCTTCGCAAAGAGGTGGACGTGCTCACCATGTCGGCCACTCCCATTCCACGCACCTTGCACATGTCGCTGCTGGGGCTGCGCGACATGAGCGTGATCGAGACCCCGCCCAAAGACCGCATGGCAATCCAGACCGTGGTGGCGGCATGGGACGAGAAGCTGCTCCGTTCGGCCATCGAGAAGGAGTTGGAGCGCGGCGGGCAAGTTTACTTCGTGCACAATCGCGTGGAAAGCATCTACGAGATCGCCGACAAGCTGCGCGAGATGGCGCCCAATGCGCGCATCCTGATCGGCCACGGCCAGATGCCGGAGAGCGAATTGGAGCGCATCATGCTCGCCTTCATGCGCCACGAAGCCGACATTCTGGTTGCGACCACCATCATCGAGAATGGCCTCGACATTCCGCTGTGCAACACCATCGTCATCAACCGCGCCGACCGCCACGGCTTGTCGGAGTTGTACCAGTTGCGCGGACGCGTGGGCCGCTCGGACCGCCGGGCCTATGCCTATCTGCTCATTCCGCCCGACCGCGAACTCAGCGACCTGGCAAGAAGGCGGCTGGCGGCGCTCAAGGAGTTCAGCGATCTGGGCGCAGGATTCAAGATTGCGGCCCTCGATCTGGAATTGCGCGGCGCCGGGAATCTGCTGGGCGGCCAGCAGAGCGGCCACATCGAGGCGGTCGGTTTCGAGCTTTACACCACCATGCTGGAGCGCACGGTGCGCGAGCTGAAGGGCGAGGTGCAGCCGGAGACGGCCGAAACCCAGTTGAATCTGGGGCTGAACATCCGCATTCCCGCCGATTACATCCCAGAAGAAAACCAACGGCTGCGCATGTACAAGCGCGTCGCCGGGGTGGAGACCGAGGCGCAACTGGAAGATGTCGCCGGCGAGTTGGGCGACCGCTACGGCGCACCGCCTCCGCCGGTCCGCAGCCTGCTGGACTATGCAACTTTGAAATTGCTGTCACAGCGGATCGGGGTGGCGCAGATTGAGCGCCGCCGTGAGGCCGTCAGCATCCGGTTTACCGAGAGCGCCTCGGTCGATCCGGAACGCTTGGCGCGATTTGTTGCGGGAGAACCGGGAAGCCAGTTCACGCCGGCGGGCGTGCTGAAGTTCAGCCTGAAAGAGAAGCAACCGGAGCAGGTACTGGCGCGGCTGAAGTCGCTGCTCGAACAATTGGCGGGAGAGCAGCAGCCGGTTGCGTAAGCGTTACGGTTGGTCCCGTAGCGTCACGCCACAGCTTGGGGTCCATTCTTGGCAACCAGAGACAGGAGTTTCAGGGAAGCTCCTTGTGGGCGCTTTTCACCGCGTTCCCACTGGCTCACCAAGCCGGTCGTGACGTTGAGATAGCGCGCGAAAACCGCCTGGCTGGCGCCCTCCCGCAGACGGAGGGCCCGGATTTCGTTAGGCTTCAGCAGCCGTACCGGTGTGAGGCACAAGGCATCGAATTCGCGCATCGTGCGCTTGTCCATTGCTCCGGCGGCATGGAGGCCCTCGGCGGTCTCATGGATCGACCCCATCAATGGACTAGGGTATTGTTTTCTCATCACATCTCAGACAGTGCTCGGGGGCTAGTCTAACATTGGGTGTGGCAGTTGATTCGGCATGGGAGCTTCATGAAAAAGCAGGTTTGCAAGGCGGTTTTTCCGGCGGCGGGACTGGGCACACGATTTCTGCCCGCCACCAAGGCCCAGCCTAAGGAGATGATGCCGCTGGTGGACAAGCCCATCATTCAGTACGGCGTCGAAGAGGCGCTGGCTTCCGGCTGCGACCAGATCATCATCGTGACGGGACGCGGTAAGAGCGCCATCGAAGACCACTTCGACGTCAGCTACGAGCTGGAGAAGATGCTGGAGGAGCGCGGCAAGACCGACTTGCTGGCCATCGTGCGTCAGATTTCCGCGATGATCCACATCGCCTACGTCCGCCAGAAAGAAGCCATGGGCCTGGGTCACGCGGTCTTGATGGCGCGCGAGCTGGTCGGCGATGAACCGTTCGCCGTGATCCTGGCCGACGACATCATCGACGCCCAGGTCCCGTGCCTGAAGCAGATGATCGAAGTCTACAACGAGACCGGATGTTCCGTGCTGGCGACGCAGGTCATCGAAGGCAAAGCCATCTCTTCGTACGGCGTGCTCGATGCCAAACCGGTTCCGGGCAAATGGAAGGGCCGCCTCTTCGAGGTGCAAGACCTGGTGGAGAAGCCGAAGCTGGAAGACGCCCCTTCGAACCTGGCAATCATGGGGCGGTACATTCTGACGCCCGCAATCTTCGAAATGTTGGATTCGACGCCGCTGGGTGCGGGTGGCGAGTTGCAGCTCACCGACGGCCTGAAGCAATTGCTCAAGAAGGAAAAGATTTACGGGTACACCTTTGAAGGCAAGCGACACGATACCGGCGACAAGCTGGGCTTCCTGAAGGCGACGGTGGAGTTTGCGCTCAAACGCGACGATCTCGGCGCCGATTTTCGGGAGTATCTGAAGACGCTGGAACTATAACTCTTTGTCATCCTGAGCGAGGTCGCCGTGGCGACCGAGTCGAAGGACCCCTATAGCTGCAAGAAATCACAGCGCAGCCGCGTGGCCCAGCAACGAGTCCGAGATTGTTGGCGGCCATAGGGGTCCCTCGACTCCTCGCTCCAACACCCCAGCAAACACAAACCTGGTGCTTGTTGGGGACCCCGTTTGCGCTCGTCGCTCGGGATGACACCCAAAAAACTACGTGCGCTGATGAATAATCCAGGTTCAGCGCGTCATGATTTTTTGCTCTCTTTCAGCTTGCGCGACTTGGCTTCCACGCCCTTCGCCAGCTTCTTCTTGTGGGCTTCGAGTTTCCTGGCTACCTCTTCGTCGTAAAGTCCGATCATCTGCGCCGCGAGGATGCCGGCGTTGGTCGCGCCCGGTTTGCCAATGGCGACGGTCGCGACGGGAATTCCCGCGGGCATCTGCACCATCGCCAGCAGCGAGTCGAGTCCCAACAGCGCGGTCGAAGGGATCGGCACCGCAATCACGGGCAATGTAGTTTCAGCGGCAATGACGCCTGCTAGATGCGCGGCCCCGCCCGCGCCGGCAATGACCACCTTCACGCCGCGCGCTTTCAGTCCGCGCGAATACTCGCTGGTGCGCGCCGGCGAGCGGTGCGCCGAGGTGATGTCGATTTCGTACGGAATACCAAACTCGGCGAGCGCCTTCGCGGCCTCGTTCATGATCTCGAGGTCGGAGTCGCTGCCCATCACGATGGAGACGAGAGGATGCTTGGCCATGGGTGATTATTTCCCCGCGCGCAAATGCTTGAGTCCACGCGCCGCGATGTCCTTGCGGTAGTGCATGCCGTCGAAGCGGACCTTCATGACCGCGTCGTAGGCCCGCTCCACCGCATCGGGCAGATCTTTGCCGCGCGCGGTCACGCCCAGCACACGGCCGCCGGAGGTGTAATACGAGCCGTCGCGAAGGTGTGTGCCGGCATGGAAGACTTTCACTCCGTAGATGCGCTCTGCTTCGTCAATGCCGCTGATGAGTTTGCCCGCCTCGAATCCGCCGGGATAGCCGCCGGATGCCATCACCACGCAGACCGCCGGATCCTGGGTCCAGCGAAAGTCGCCTTCGCTGACGCGTCCTTCGATGGACGCCTCAATCGCTTCGAGCAGGTCGCTTTCCATGCGCATGATGATGGGCTGGGTCTCCGGATCGCCGAAGCGGCAGTTGAACTCCAACACCATGGGCCCGCGCGCCGTCATCATGATGCCGCAATAGAGGATACCTTTGTACTCGGCGCCCTCAGCCCTCATGCCGGCGACGACCGGACGCGCGATGTGGGTCACCAGCCAGTCGCGCATCTGGGCATCGACCATTTGGTCGGTCGAATAAGCGCCCATGCCGCCGGTGTTCGGGCCTTGGTCGTTGTCGAAGACACGCTTGTGGTCTTGCGCCGCCACCAGCGGAACTACCCGCTCGCCGTCGCTCATCACCAGGAACGACAGCTCTTCGCCTTCCAGACACTCCTCCAGCACCACCCGCGATCCGGCCTCGCCCAGCATCTTGCCGCTGAGCATGTCTTCGGCGGTGCGCTGCGCTTCGTCTTTGCTCTGCGCGATGACGACACCCTTGCCCGCTGCCAGACCGTCGGCCTTCACCACGATCGGAGCATGAAATAATTTAAGGGCCTCGAGGACCTCTTCTTGGTTGACGCAGACCGAGTATTTCGCCGTCGGGATGCGATGGCGCTGCATGAACTCCTTGGCGAAACTCTTGCTGGACTCCAACTGCGCGGCGGCGCGCGTCGGCCCGAAGACCGGCCAGCCGCGCCTCTGAAACTCGTCCACCACGCCCAGCGTCAGCGGCAGCTCGGGACCTACCACGGTCACGTCGGGACTGAGGCGGCTGGCAAGCTGCACCAGCGAATCCAGGTTCTTGAGGTCCGCGGCGACACATTCCGCCTCGCTCGCAATGCCGCCGTTGCCGGGAGCGCAGTAAAGCTGAGCGACCCGCGGCGACTGCCGCAGCTTCCAGACCATCGCGTGTTCGCGACCACCGCTGCCGAGGACCAGTACCTTCATGGGACCACGTTTCGCACGACGTTCCTACTGGCGAAGTTGAGATGCCCAGCGAAAGAAAAGAGTAGGGCGCAGTGCGGCGGATGTCAAACTTGCAGTGCAGCCACCTTTCCATCTGTCATCCTGAGCGGCCCCGAACGCCGTGAGGGGGAGTCGAAGGACCCCTATAGCCGCAGGGTTGCTGTGTCGCCCAGCAACAAATCTGGGATTGCCTTGCAATCCTCTATTAACTGTCGTTAACTAACACTTAACAAGTCCTATGATCACGGTTTCCAAAGAAGATTACCTCAAGGCCATCCTGGAAGCGGAGGGCGAAGGCGAGCAGGTCATCTCGGCCCGCCTGGCGCAATGGCTTTCGGTCTCTGCGCCGGCGGTCACCATGGCTTTGCGGCGGCTCAAGCGCGACGGTCTGGTATCCGTGCGAGGCGACGGGCGGGTGCAACTTACGGCAGAGGGACGCAAGATCGCACGGCGGCTGGCCATCCGCCATCACCTCATCGAACGCATGCTGCACCAGATCTTCGGCATGGCGTGGTACAAAGTGCATGACGAGGCCGAGCGTCTGGAACACGCTGTCTCCAGTGACTTCGAGGCCCTGCTCACGCGCAAATTGGGCCGCGGGGGGCCTTGTCCGCATGGCAATTCGCCGACTCCTGAGCCTCCGCGCACCAAGCGTAAGCGTGGCCTGCTGCTGCTTTCCGAATCGCAGCCTGGCGGCCATTATGTAGTGCAAAGCGTTTATGAGCGCGACCGCAGGCTGGGAGAGTTCCTGGAGAAGCTCGGTATTCGCCCCGGAGCCGAGATTGCGGTCCGTCTCCGGAACTACGACGACACCCTGAGCCTGGTCACCAGTGCGGGCAAGGTGTCGCTGGGCCGCAGCGCCGCGGAAAAAGTCTGGGTTGCACCGGCCAAGGGCGACCGTTCCTCCCCGCCAAAAAAAGAATTAACCACGGTTTAGTAAATCCTGTATACTTCAGCTAAAGATGTGGAATCCACGGCGACGAGTTACGCCGCCGCTCTCTTTTTCGGTGAGCTTTGAACACGAAACCCCAGGCGCCGCCTAGCCCGCAGGATATACGCCCGGATGAAACCGAGGCCGCCCTTGGCAACCATGTGTCGCTGGAGGGGATGCACAGCACGGTCGCGGTGCCGCACCACGAGGCCGGTTTCTGGCAGCAGTGGCGGGCTTTCGTCGGGCCGGCGATTCTGGTCAGCGTCGGCTATATGGATCCTGGCAACTGGGGGACCGACCTGCAAGGCGGCGCACAGTTTAAGTACGGGCTTTTGTGGGTGCTCGGGCTGGCCAGCTTGATGGCCATTTTCATGCAGGTAATCTCCGCCCGCCTGGGCGTGGTGACCGGGAAGGACCTCGCGCAATGCTGCCGCGACTGGTATCCCAGGTGGACGCGCTGGCCCAATTGGCTGATGAGTGAAGTCGCCATCGGCGCTTGTGACTTGGCGGAGGTGCTGGGGAGTGCGGTGGCCCTCAACTTGATGTTCCATATCCCGCTGCTCTGGGCGGTCATTATCACCGGGCTGGACGTGCTGCTGCTGCTGGCCATGCAGCAGTTTGGCATGCGCACCATCGAGGCCATCGTCGTCCTGCTGATCGCGACCATCGGCGTTTGTTACTTCATCGAAATTTTCGTTCTGCCGCAGACCCAGCCCAGCTTCCTGGAAATGGGACGGGCGCTGATTTCGCCGCGCCTTCGCCAAGCGGGGATGTTGTACGTCGCCGTCGGCATGATCGGGGCGACGGTGATGCCGCACAACCTGTACTTGCACTCGGCCCTGGTGCAGAGCCGCAAATTGCAGAAGGACGAACTGTCCATGCGGCGCGCGGTCCGCTTCAACACCATCGACTCGACCGTGGCGCTGACCATCGCCTTCTTCGTCAACGCGGCCATCCTGGTCCTGGCGGCGATGGTGTTCTTTGGCAAGGAGAGCGTGACTGTAACCGGAGGGCAACTTGTAACCTTCCGGCCCGACAGCGATTGGATTCGCGTCGCCTATTTGACCCTGGCGCCGTTGTTGGGGACCGCGGTGGCGAGCACGCTGTTTGCCGTGGCCCTGCTGGCCAGCGGCCAGAGCAGCACCATCACCGGCACGCTCGCCGGGCAAGTCGTGATGGAAGGCTTCATGCACTGGCGCATCAAGCCGTGGGTGCGGCGGCTCATCACCCGCACCCTGGCCATCCTGCCCGCAGTCTTTATCATTGGCCTGCGCGGCGACAGCAGCGTTACCGACCTGCTGATCCTCAGCCAAGTGGTGCTGGCGTTGCAGCTTCCGTTCGCCATGTTTCCGCTCCTGCAGTTCACCAGCTCCCGCCGGCGAATGGGGAATTGGAGGAACGGTTGGTTTCTACTGCTGGCGGGTTGGGGCAGTGCTATCCTGATCACCGCGATGGACCTTTACAGCTTGCCCGAATCGCTGAAAGCTGCGTGGCAAGTCATTGCCGGCACGTAACCCGGCGACGAGATAAACGGGACGAACATGTACGACACCATTCTCGTGACGTTGGACGGCACTCCGACGGACCGCGCCATCATCGAGCACATCAAACAGCTGGCGAAGCTGGCGCACAGCCATTTGGTGTTGCTGCATGTGGCTGACGGATGGGCGGCCCGGACCTATGGCCCGGACGCGATCAGTCCGGAAATCGCGGAAGATACCGCGTACTTGGAAAGAGTGCGGGCGGAGTTTCAGGCCATCGGCATTCCTACAGAAGCGGAACTGGCGTATGGCGAGCCGGTCAAGGAAATCATCAAATGGGTGCAGCACAAGGGCTGCGATCTGGTCGCGATGAGCACCCACGGACACCGTTTCCTGGCCGACCTGTTTCTCGGCACCACAGCGACGCAAGTCCGGCACAGCGTCAGCGTGCCTGTCCTCCTCCTCAAGGCGAAATAAACCGTTGGACGCAAAAGCGCAAAAGCAATGACTCGGGGCTTCTCTTTATTGCTACTGGCGTTGTTTCTGGCCGTGGCGCTGGTAGCTGCGGCGCAGCAGCAGGAGCCGTCCAAAAATCCAGCTGCCAGCACTGCCGCGGACGACGCCGTAGCCAACCCTGGCCGGCCAACGGTTTCCACCCCCGCAACCCTCACGCCAGTCGACTATTTTCAATTTGAGACTGGGGTCTTGGCGGCGTGGAACTCGCCCGGGTTGTCGTCGCAGGAGAACCTCACCGAAGTCACAAAGTTTTCCGTGTCGCGTTGGATTGAATTGTTAGCCAGCGCAGGGCCGTATGTGCATTCGAGTGCGGTTGGCCAACCTGCCAATGCACCGGGAGACGTAGCTCTCGGAATTCAAGGAGTTGTTCATCAGGGAGAAGGCGCGCAACCCACCATCGCGTTGAGTTATTTCGGCCGAGTTTACAGCGGAGACGCGCCTGACCTCGATACCGGCAGTTTCAGAAATTCAGCGCTCCTGCTGGTCAGCGCCGACGTGAAGGGCTTCCACTACGACACCAACTATCTCTTCAACGAAGTCGTGAACGGCGCGGTCCGCCGGGCCCAGTTTGGGCAGACGCTCTCGGTGTCACACTCGCTGCACAAGAAACTCGGAATCTCCGGAGAAATATGGCATTTCACCCAGCCTTTCCTGCGCAGCAATACCGTCGGCAACCTGTGGGCGCTGAACTACAATGTGCGGAAAAATCTCGTGCTGGATGGCGGTTTGAATCGCGGACTGACCAGCACCTCCACGCGTTGGGAAGCGTTTGCCGGATTCACCTACCTGCTGCCGCACAAGGTCAGTCTGCACTGATCGAGTCTGTGTGAGAACTCGTTTTGAGTAGACTCGGTGGAACGAATTGCGCAAAAAATGAGATCGAGTCCCTTCAGGGACGACACAGTCCTGAGACAGACTCTGATGGCCCTATCCACTTCCCACCCCGGCGGTTTAAGATAATTAGTTCTGCTTTTTATAAAGCTGCAGCCAGTCATAGCTCCTCTAATAAGAAGGGACTCATCCATGAACAGTTTTAGCAGTCGTTCCATCCTCCGCGTGGGCAAGCGGGAGTTTGAAATCTATCGCCTTGACGCGCTGGAAAAGCAGGGTTGCGCCACCGGCCACCTGCCTTACTCGCTCCGCATTCTGCTGGAGAACCTGCTGCGCCGCGAAGACGGCAAGTCGGTGAAGGCCGACGACATCCGCGCGCTCGCCTCGTGGACGGGCAAGACCGTCCCGGTGCAGGAGATTGCGTTCATGCCCAGCCGCGTGCTGTTGCAGGATTTCACCGGCGTGCCCGCGGTGGTTGACCTGGCCGCGATGCGCGATGCCATGAAGGCGCTGGGCGGCGATCCCAAGCTGATCAACCCGCTGCAACCGGCGGAGCTGGTAATCGACCACTCGGTGCAGGTGGACGAGTTCGGCACCCCGCAGGCGTTTCAGCTCAACGCCGAGATGGAATTCCAGCGCAACAAAGAGCGCTATGCCTTCCTGCGCTGGGGCCAGACCGCGTTCAAGAACTTCGCCATCGTGCCGCCCGACACCGGCATCGTGCACCAGATCAACCTCGAGTACCTGGCGCGTGTGGTCTTCGTCGGAGCCAACGGCGAGTCAGGCAAGCCGATGGCTTATCCCGATACGCTGGTTGGCACCGACTCGCACACCACGATGATCAATGGCCTCGGCGTGCTCGGCTGGGGCGTCGGAGGAATCGAGGCCGAGGCCGCCATGCTGGGGCAGTCTGTCTCCATGCTGATCCCGCAGGTCATCGGCGTGCGCCTGAAGAACCAATTGCGCGAAGGCTCGACCGCAACCGACCTCGTCCTCACCGTGACCGAGATGCTGCGCAAGAGAGGTGTCGTCGGCAAGTTCGTCGAATTCTTTGGCCCCGGTCTGCACAACCTGCCGCTCGCCGATCGCGCCACCATCGCCAACATGTCGCCCGAATACGGCGCGACCTGCGGCATCTTCCCGGTGGACGAAGAGACGCTGCGCTATCTCCGCCTCAGCGGACGCACCGCCGAGCACGTCAGCATCGTCGAGGCCTACTTCAAGGAGCAGGACCTGTTCCACACCGCCGACACGCCTGAGGCCGAATACACCGACGTGCTGGATTTCGACCTCGCAACGGTTGAGCCCAGCATCGCCGGGCCGAAGCGTCCACAAGACCGCATCGCGCTGTCGGCGGCTGCGAAGTCGTTCGAGCAGGCGTTGCCCAGTTTGCTGAAGCCGGGCCAGCAGGTCCCCCCCAAGCAGGCTGCCCGCTGGGAAGGTGAAGGCGGACATCCGGCCGGAATGGACTCGCAGACAGACGTTGTGGAAGAGCACGTCAATCTGAACCAGGCGCTAACCCACGGCAGTGTGGTGATCGCCGCCATCACCAGTTGCACCAACACCTCGAATCCGTCGGTGCTGGTGGCGGCGGGACTGCTGGCCAAGAAGGCGGTCGAGAAGGGGCTGTCGGTGCCGTCCTGGGTGAAGACCTCGCTCGCGCCGGGATCGATGGTGGTCACGGATTACCTCACGCGCTCCGGATTGATGCCCTACCTGGAGAAGCTGAAGTTCCACCTCGTCGGCTACGGTTGCACCACGTGCATTGGCAACTCGGGGCCGCTGCCGCAGGAAGTGTCGAATGTCATCACGGAGAAAGACCTGGTAGTGGCGTCGGTGCTCAGCGGCAATCGCAACTTCGAAGGCCGCATCAACTCCGAGGTTCGCGCCAACTATTTGATGTCGCCGCCGCTGGTGGTGGCCTTCGCGCTGGCCGGCCGCGCCGACATTGACATGTACCACGAGCCGCTCGGCTACAGCCGCAACGGCAAACGCACCGCGGTGTACCTGAAGGACATTTGGCCGACGTCGAAGGAAGTGAACGACGTGCTCGCAAAGTACGTGACCGGCGACATGTTCCAAAAGGCGTACAGCAAAGTTTTCGAGGGCGATGAACGCTGGCGTAGTCTGCATGTGCCCGAGGGCGAGACCTTCGCGTGGCAGGCCAGCTCAACCTACGTGAAAAATCCTCCCTACTTCGACAACATGCCGAAGACGCCTGCGCCGGTGAAGGACATTTCCGGCGCGCGTGTGCTCTGCTATCTGGGCAACAGCGTCACCACCGACCACATTTCGCCCGCCGGCTCCATCAAGCCCAACAGCTCGGCGGGACAGTACCTGATCGCGCACGGCGTCACGGTGGGCGACTTCAACTCCTATGGATCGCGCCGCGGCAATCACGAAGTCATGATGCGCGGCACCTTCGCCAACGTGCGTCTGCGCAACAAGCTCACGCCCGAGCGCGAAGGCGCTTACACCCGTCACCTGCCGGATGGCAAGGAGATGTTCATCTTCGAGGCGTCGGAGAAGTACCGCGCCGACGGCACTCCGCTGATGATACTTGCCGGCAAGGAGTACGGCTCGGGTTCGTCGCGCGACTGGGCGGCGAAGGGGCCAAGATTGCTCGGCGTGCGCGCGGTGCTGGCCGAGAGCTTCGAGCGCATCCATCGTTCGAACCTGGTGGGCATGGGCATCCTGCCGTTGCAGTATCTCGACGACGAGACGGCCGAAGCCAACGGCCTGACCGGCGAAGAGTCGTTCGACATCGTCGGCTTGACCGATGTGCTGAAGAACTTCGCGCCCGGCAAGACCGCGAAGGTGCGCGCCACCAAGAACGACGGCACGACGACCGAGTTCGACGCCACGGTGCGCATCGATACGCCGCAGGAGGTGCAGTACTACCAGCACGGTGGGATTTTGCAGTACGTGCTGCGGCAGTTGCTGCGGTAGGAAGCAGGCGGCTGTCAGCTATCAGCTATCAGTTCCTTATGCTGTCATCCCGAATGCTGTCATCCCGAGCGGAGCCGCCAGGTCTTGGCGGCGCAGTCGAGGGACCTGCTTTTCCGACGCCAGCCCCTTAGGTGAATTGCAGCCGCTTCAGCTTGATGCGGTCGGCGCGGACCTGGGCAAGGTCGTAGTGCGCTTGCTGCGTAAGCCAGGTTTCGGCGCTGCCGCCGAAGACCTTGGACAGGCGTACGGCCATCTCGGGAGAAATCCCCCGCTTCTGGTTGACCAGTTCTGACAATGTGGTGCGCGTGACGCCAAGGGCCGCCGCCGCTTGCGTTATAGTCAAGCCCAAAGGCTCGATACACTGGCGCAGCACAAAGCCACCGGGGTGCGGCGGGTTCTTCATCGGCATGGTTCAGCCTCCTTCAGCGGTAATCGACATAATCAATCTCTAGCGCGCGTACCTTCACCGCAACTTTCCCCTTGGAGATGCTATTCTCGAAATATTCCTGGGCCGCGGCATCGAAGGCTTACAGGAATTTGACCAACTCTTGTCGCGCAGTCGTGTTTTTACATTGTGTCCAAGAACTGAACGTGAGGCGGAAGGGGCAGTGAAGAAACTTCTCATCTCGATGTTGCTGCTGGCCGGGCTCATCCATCCGCTGCTGGCGCACGCCGGCGCGGCCTTGCTGGTGGAGGAGCCGTATGGCAAGTTCGGCAGCGGCGTCCCTACCGGACACTCTGCCATCTACCTGCCCCAGGTCTGCGCCGCCACGCCCACCGAGTTGCGGCGCTGCAATCCGGGAGAGTTGGGGGTGGTCATCAGCCGGTATCACCATGTCGCCGGCCGCGACTGGCTGGCCATACCCGTTATTGCCTATCTCTATGCCGTGGACCGTGTTGCGGACGTGCCGGCCTCCGCCAGCCAGGAAACCGTGCGCTCGTTGCGGGACGAATACCGGCGCGCCCACCTGCTCAACCTCGTTCCCGACGCTCCCGATGGCGGCATTCCGAAGGGGGACTGGACGCAACTGGTGGGCAGCTCCTATGACCGGCAAATCTATGTCTACTATTTTGCCAACACGCCGGCCCAGGATGACAAGCTCATCGCCCTTCTCAACTCCAGAAACAACCGGCCCCACTTCAATTTGTTCTTCCGCAATTGCGCCGACTTCTCCCGCAAGATCGTCAACTTCTATCATCCCGGGGCCACGCGCCGCAGCCTGACCGCGGACCTGGGAATCACCACTCCCAAGCAACTGGCCAAGTCGCTGGCCCAATACGGCAAACATCACGAGCGGTTCGACCTGACCACCGCGGTGATTCCGCAGGTCCCGGGAAGCGTGGAGCGCAGCCATCCGCCGCGCGGCGTGGTCGAGTCGCTGTTGAAAACCAAGAAATACGCCATTCCTCTTGCGCCGCTGGCGGTCATCCATCCCTTTTTCGCTGCCGGCGTGGTGGTTACCTACTTTTTCTCGGGACGGTTTGGACCCCCAAAATCGGCCGAGGTGCTCGCCGACCCCGAGCAAGTGCAACTGCTGGCCCAACGCTACGCGGCAGCGGAAACACGCGACCAGCCGGAAATAGCGCTGGGAACAGGGATTCCCGCAGAGCAGATCCAGAGCGACTGTACCCAGGGCAAAGTGGGCCTTCAGGCGCGGCGGGTAAGCTGTTTTGTAAGTACGCCGCAGCCGTAATGGGCTTGCGCCAACCGGACGCGACAAGTTCGCCAGACCACTCCGGCCACTCCGGAAGTGGCAGATTTCCTCGTTGAGAAGGAGTCTCAAGGGCAATTCCATAGCGATGCAAAGTGATGACTTGTCTTTGGTAATTGAGTCAGAGAGGCGAAAAGCGGCTTTCATTTTGCGCGCACCTATGCGCTGATTCGCGTGAGAGGCGCAAATTCTTAGATTCAGCGAAGCCCGCCTGCCAGCGGGTGTTTTGCTGTCTGCATGATTTTCCCGTCCATTCTATGCCGCACGTGAGATAATTTCCGCGTTTCCCCCACCTAGTAACGGCTGTAAGAAGGAGGGCTCATATATGAAACGTGGCGATAAAGTGCGAGTCGCAGTGCTGGCGCATGAACCCGAGTTTCGAGGACGGTTTGGGACTGTGCTTGCCGATAGCGCACCTGGTGAAATGATCAAAGTGGAGTTTGAGGAGGAGGCCATTCGTCACGATTTTGTGGCCAGAGAGTTAGAGCGCGCGGTGGAGTGGAAATTGGCTTGACTCAGGTTGAGATGACGGCCAACGAGATGGCCGGCGAGTTTGGCATCAACCAGAAATCATTCCAGCGGGCACTGCGAAACGAAGAAAATCTGTCGTGGCCTGTCCGCTATGAGCGTTGGACGGTTCGGCGTGGCAGCGAGGAATACAAAGACATGAAGCGTGTGTTGGATCGGTTACGTTCAAAACTGCCAAAATCCTCAAAATAATCTCGCAACGTACATTTCGGCCACTACCCACCACTCCCCGGTCGTTGACACCCAGGTTGATTCTCTGTTAGTTTGAATGGTTATATTTGTTGTTATAGCGCCCTCATTGTTTCTTCAGCCGTAAGCATTCGCGAGCAGTAGGCATTCACGAACCAGGCATGGACCAGACTCTCAAACAGGTAGGCGAACTACTGCTCGGAGCCGTCCCGACGGCGGTCCTGCTGCTGCTGCTCTATGCCATCTACAGCGCATTGCTCCACAAGCCGCTGAAGCGGGCGCTGGAAGAGCGTCGCGAGCGCACCGAGGGGGCCTTCCTGAAAGCGCGCGCCGATATAGCGGCCGCGGAAGCCCGCACCCAGGAGTACGAGCAGCGTTTGCGCGAGGCGCGTCTGGTCATCTTCAAAGCGCAGGAGGCCCGCCGCCAACAAGCCCAGCAAGCTCGTGCCGATGCGGTTCTGCAAGCGCGCACCCGCGCCCATGAACAGGTCCGCGAAGCGCGGACCGCCATGGAGCAGGACATGGCCGCCGCCCGAGGAGGATTACAGGCGGAAACCGAGCGGCTGGCGGCCGAGATCATCCGCACCATTCTGCGGCCTGCGGCAGTGGCGCCCGTGGCAGGCGGTCAGGCGTGATGAAGCCGGCAACCCGCCTCGCCGCCCTGAGTTTTCTGTTCGCGGTTTTTGCCTTCGGCGTCCTCGCCGCCCAGCAACCTGCCGGATCTTCTGCTTCCTCTGCCTCTGCCAACCAGACGCAAGCTGCTTCGCCAAAGCAACAGCCATCGCACAATCCCGGCACGGCGAGCAGCGAAGGACCGAACGGTGCCAGCGAGCCTGCCGAGCAGGAAGAAAATGCGCAACTGAAGTACTCCAAAAGTGTGGTGCAGTGGGGCCATTTCGTAGGACTCAGTCCGCGCGCCAGCTACCTGGTTTACTGGTTCCTCAATTTTGTTTTGGTGGTCCTGTTCTTTGTCCTCCTATTTCGTTCGTCGGTGCCCAAGATGTTCCGCGATCGCACCGCCGCCATCCAGAAGGGGATACGCGAGGCGCAGGCGGCCAGCGCCGAAGCCAAGCAGCGTTTAGGCAACATCGAAGGCCGTCTGGCGAAGCTGGACACCGAGGTGGCGGAGATTCGCAGCTCGGCGGAGCGCGAGGCGGCGGCCGAAGAACAGCGCATCCTCCAGGCCGCCGAGGAAGACAAGCGCAAGATACTGGAAGCCGTCGAGACCGAGGTCGGCGCCATCGCGCGCAATGCCCGCCGCGAATTGAAGACCTACGCTGCCGCCCTGGCGGTTGACCTGGCAGCGCGCAAAATTAAAGTGGACGACACCATCGATCGGGCCTTGCTGCACGATTTCGTCGAGCAACTGGGAAAGGACGGCAAATAAGCTATGGCCGCCATTGCCAGCCGATACGCCCGCGCCCTGGTTGAGGTTGTCCTCGAGCAGAGGATTGCTCCCGACGTCGCCCGGCAGCAACTGAATGCCATCGTGAATGCCGTCCACGAAAGCGCCGACCTGCGCCGCGTGTGGGAATCCCCGGCCATCTCGGCGGAGCAGAAACGGGCGGTCCTGGATGCCGTTGTCCGGCAGATTGGCGCGGCCAAGCCGGTCCGCAATTTCGTGGCGATCCTCATCGATCACCGCCGTATTGCGATGCTGGATGACGTGGCCAAACAGTTTGACAGCGAACTGAACGCCCAGTTGGGATTGGCGGAGGCGGAAATCTCCAGCTCGCGACCGCTTTCCGCGGACGGGCAGCGCCAGTTGGAATCGCAGTTGGAGCGCTTGACCGGCAAAAAAGTGCGCGCGACCTACTCCTCCGATCCCGGACTGCTGGGCGGAGTTGTGGTCCGTGTGGGCAGCACTATTTACGACGGCTCGGTGCGCGGCCAGTTGGAGAAGATGAAGCAGGACCTCAGCACCGCCTAGGACGAAAGTCGGAAGAGCAGGTCCCTCGCGGGCTGAAGCCCGCTCGGGAGGCAAAAATAAATGGCTCATCGGCGCACCTAAAGGTGCGCCCCTTCAAAGCGGGCCGGTTGCTGTTTTCGCAGCCTCTTTGAGGTGTGCGTGAGAAATGGGTTGAGTTGCCACGGCGGAACGATTGAGCAAACTCCAGCCCCGTAGGGGCGGAACAATAGTAGCCCAGGGCGTAAGCCCTGGGTAGGGTAGAAAAGATTAAGGGGTCCCTTTAGGGACGGCACAGTTTTCACGATCAGCAACACTGGAACGGAATTCTATGGCGCAGATCAAAGCAGACGAGATCACCAAACTCATCCGCGAGCAGATCGACAACTACGAAACCAAGATCGCCGTCGATGAAGTCGGCACCGTCATGTCCATTGGCGACGGCATCGCCCGCGTTTATGGGCTCGACAAGGTCATGGCCGGCGAACTTCTCTCCTTCCCCCACAATGTTGCGGGCCTGGCCATGAACCTGGAAGAAGACCAGGTCGGCGTGGTACTGCTGGGCGAATACACCGAGGTGGAAGAGGGCGACGAAGTCAAGCGCACCGGCCGCATCATGAGTGTGCCGGTGGGCGATGCCATGATTGGCCGCGTAGTCAACGGCCTCGGCGTGCCCATCGACGACAAGGGCCCGGTCAATACCGACAAGTACATTCCGGTTGAGCGTCTGGCGCCCGGCGTGATCGACCGCCGGCCGGTGAAAGAGCCTATGGCCACCGGACTGAAGGCCATCGACTCCATGATTCCCATCGGCCGCGGTCAGCGCGAGCTCATCATCGGCGACCGCCAGACCGGTAAGACGGCCGTTGTGCTCGACACCATCATCAACAGCAAGGGCCGCGACCTCATCTGCATCTACTGCGCCATCGGCCAGAAGCGTTCCTCGGTTGCGCACGTGGTGAAGACGCTGGAAGATTTCGGGGCCATGGAATACACCATCGTGGTTTCGGCGTCGGCCTCCGATCCGGCTCCCATGCAGTACATCGCGCCCTACGCCGCCTGCGCCATCGGCGAGTACTTTCGCGATAACGGAAAGCACGCGCTGTGCATTTACGACGATCTGTCGAAGCACGCTGTGGCCTACCGCGAGATCTCGCTGCTGCTGCGCCGTCCGCCCGGACGCGAAGCTTATCCCGGCGACGTGTTCTATCTCCACTCCCGCCTGCTGGAGCGCGCCGCCAAGCTCAACGACGAGCTCGGCGGCGGTTCCCTGACCGCTCTGCCCATCATTGAGACCCAGGCCGGCGACGTGTCCGCCTACATTCCGACCAACGTCATCTCCATCACCGACGGCCAGATTTATCTGGAGACCGACCTGTTCAACTCCGGCGTGCGTCCGGCCGTGAACGTCGGCTTGTCGGTAAGCCGCGTGGGCGGCAACGCGCAGATCAAGGCCATGCGGCAGGTTGCCGGCACCTTGCGCTTGGACCTGGCGCAGTACCGCGAACTGGCGGCGTTCTCCCAGTTCGGCAGCGATCTCGACAAGGCGACCCAGGCGCAGCTCGCCCGGGGAGGCCGCCTGACCGAGCTCCTGAAGCAGGGGCAGTATCAGCCGCTGCCGTTCTCCAAGCAGATTCTCATCATCTATGCCGGCACCCAGGGCCTGCTCGACGACATGCCGATCGATCAATTGGGCGAGTTCGAAAAGGGGCTGTACAACTACGTCGATACCACAAATCCCGGCGTGCTGAAGTCCATCGAGGACAAGAAAGTCCTCGATGACGATCTGCGCGCCGCCCTGACCAAGGTCATCAAGGAATTCAAGGAGCGTTTTGCCAGCGAGCGTCAGGCTGTAGCGAAGGCGAGCGCCTAAGATCACATGGCCAACATACGCGACATTCGGCGGCGCATCCGCAGCGTGAAGAACACGCGCCAGATCACCAAGGCCATGAAAATGGTTTCGGCGGCCAAGCTGCGGCGGGCCCAGGAACGCGCCCTGGCGTCTCGTCCCTACGCGCAGATGCTGGTCAACGTGTTGACTTCGGCCATGGACCGCGCCGACGTCATCGATCCCGAGACCGGCTTGCCCAAGCATCCGCTGCTGGCGGTCCGTCCCGAAAATAATATTCTGCTGGTGCTGGTGACCGGCGATCGCGGCCTGGCAGGCGCGTTCAACTCCAACGTCCTGAAAGTAGTAACCAAGTTCCTGCAATTCTTTTCCGATAAGAACGTCGACATTCTGGCGGTCGGCCGCAAAGGCCGCGACTTCCTGCGCCGGCGCTATCCCGTAGGCAAAGCGGGCGAGCCGGAACGCGCCGGGCAGACACAAGTTGTCGGCGAACACCTGAACCTGCTGGCCAAGGTGGAGTACGAATCGGTGGATGAAATTGCGCAACGCATCGCCAAGGCCTACGTGGAGGAACAGATCGACTCGGTCTATGTCGTTTTTAACGAGTTCAAGTCGGTGATCGCGCAACGCCTGATCGCGCAGCGCATTCTGCCGGTGCAGGAGATCGGGCGTCGCGAAGTCGCCCTGACGGAAGAGTTCTCCCTGGAACAACGCGAGCGTATGGGAGAGGCGGCCCGTGCGGCGGGGATCAGCCTGGAACAACCGGGTACGACCGAGGCGGAGCGGGAAGCCGCGAAGTTTGGCGCCGCCCCCGTGGACTACATCTATGAGCAGCCGGCGGAGGAGTTGTTCGCCGATATCCTGCCGCGTTACGTGGCCATGGAGCTTTTCCAGGGACTGCTGGAATCGGTGGCTGCCGAACATGCCGCCCGCATGACCGCCATGGATTCGGCGACCAATAACGCCAATGACGTGATCGATTCCCTGACCCTGACCATGAATCGGGCGCGCCAGGCCGCGATCACCAAAGAGATTATCGAGATTGTGAGCGGCGCCGCCGCGTTGTAAAAGCAGTTGTCAGTTCCCAGTTGTCAGGTGTCAGTCAAGAATTCTTGATGAATGGCTACTTCTGAACCTGGATGAATGGGGGCGAGATGCACTCCAATCGGTATCAGGCTCTAGTGGCGTGGCAGAAGACAATCGCGTTCGTAGGGAAAATTTATGCAATCACATCGGATTTTCCACAAGAAGAGATGTTCGGCCTGAAGAGCCAGATGCGGAGATCCGGCGTGTCCATACCAAGCAATATCGCTGAGGGCCAGGGCCGGGCCACCGCTGGAGAATTGCATCAGTTCTTGGGACACGCGCGCGGGTCGCTCTACGAACTGGAAACTCAAATTGTGATCGCCGGCGAATTGAAATATTTTTCGGCCGAGCAATGTGGCACCTTGCTTCGTGAAGCGGGAGAATTAGGGCGTATCCTCAATGGACTAATGAGCTCGGTGAGGCCCGCAACGAAGTCGGCGCCTCGTCCCTTGGTTTTGACAACTGACGACTGACAACTGATAACTGACAACTGGACTTATATGCCTGAAAATATCGGACACATTATTCAGATCGCGGGTCCTGCGGTGGACGTGCAGTTCTCCGAAAAGGCGTTGCCGCCCATCTATTCGGCGCTGCGCGTCACCAGTGAGGGCTTTACCGTCCCGCAGCCCATCAACGTCATCCTCGAAGTGGAGCAGCAACTCGGCGAAGGCCGCGTGCGTTGCGTTGCCATGCAGCCCACCGAAGGCATGGTGCGCGGCATGAAGGCCCTCGACCTGGGCGGCCCCATCACCGTGCCGGTTGGCCGCGGGACCCTCGGCCGCGTGCTCAACGTCATTGGCGAGCCCGTGGACAAGCTGGGCCCGGTGCCCTGCGAGAAGCGTATGCCCATCCATCGCGAGGCGCCTGCCTTCGACGAGCAGTCCACCGAGATGGAAATGTTCGAGACCGGCGTGAAGGTCATTGACCTGATCCAGCCGTTCCTGAAGGGCGGCAAGATCGGCCTGTTCGGGGGCGCCGGCGTCGGCAAGACCGTCGTCATCATGGAACTGATCAACAACGTGGCCCTGAAGCACGGCGGCTTCTCGGTGTTCGCCGGAGTGGGCGAGCGCACCCGCGAGGGCAACGACCTCTGGCTGGAAATGCAGGAGTCGGGCGTAGTCAACATCAAGGACCCCGCGAAGTCCAAGGCCGCGCTTATTTACGGCCAGATGACCGAGCCGCCGGGAGCGCGCCTGCGCGTGGCCCTCACCGCGCTGACCGTTGCCGAGTACTTCCGCGACGAAGAGGGTTCCGACACCCTGCTGTTCATTGACAACATTTTCCGTTTCACGCAGGCGGGTTCGGAAGTCTCCACCCTGCTGGGCCGCATGCCCTCCGCCGTGGGATACCAGCCCAACCTGGCCACCGAAATGGGCGAATTGCAGGAGCGCATCACTTCCACCAAGAAGGGCTCGGTGACGTCGGTACAGGCCATTTACGTGCCCGCCGACGATTTGACCGATCCGGCCCCGGCCACGACCTTTGCTCACCTGGATGCGACCACCGTGCTTTCGCGCCAGATTTCCGAGCTAGGCATTTATCCTGCGGTCGATCCGCTGGGTTCCACCTCGCGGATTCTCGATCCGCGCGTGGTCGGCGAGCAGCACTACAACACCGCGCAAGCCGTCAAGCGCGTATTGCAGAGCTACAAGGACCTACAGGACATCATCGCCATCCTGGGTATCGACGAGCTTAGCGAAGACCAGAAGCTCACGGTGTCGCGCGCCCGCAAGGTGCAGAAGTTCCTCTCGCAGCCCTTCTTTGTGGCCGAGCAGTTTACCGGCCTGGAGGGGCGCTACGTCAAGATCGACGACACCGTGCGCAGCTTCCAGGAAATTGTGGACGGCAAGCACGATGACATTCCCGAGCAGGCCTTCTACATGAAGGGCTCGATCGAGGAAGTGCTGGAAGAAGCCGAGAAGATGAAGGTGGCGCAAGCGTAATCCGTCATGGCTGACACGCTGCACTTACAAATCGTGACTCCCGATCGGCTCGTTGTCCGTGAGGATTGCGTGCAGGTCCAGATACCCGGCAAGAACGGGGAACTCGGCATTCTGCCGGGACACGCGCCGCTCATTACCGAGCTGCAGATTGGCGAGATCAGCTATCGGGTGGGCACAACGATGCAGTACCTCGCGGTCGCGTGGGGCTTCGCGGAAGTCTTGCCGGACAAGGTGACCATCCTGGCCGATAGTGCGGAGCGCGCTGAAGGCATCGACGTAAAGCGCGCCCAGGAGGCCAAGGCCCGGGCCGAGGAAGCTCTGCGCCAGGCCGCCGCCGGTCTCGACTATGACGCGACCCTCTACGCGCTGCGCCGCGCCGAAGTTCGCCTGGCCGTCGCCGCCCGCGCGGGCCAGACCGCCGCCGCGCATTAGCGCCTCACCTGGAAATTTAGTCTGCCGCGCCAGGAGTTCCTTCCCAGCGCAGCTTTGTTTTGGCTCTTCCACGGTCACCTGGGACGGATAACTTCTTCTTTTGTGTTGAAGCTGAAGGTCACCAGAATCCAGGCTTGGTTTGATCGGTAAACAACAAACTTGCCGAAGAGCGGCCCTTTTTCGAAGTCCAGGACCAACACCAGTTCTTAGCTGTTCGCTCTCTCCGCCACTAGCATGGACTGGAGGATCTGATCGGAGACCTCCTTGACCGCGGCGGGCGAGTGGGTCAGAAACAACGTGTTGGTTTTATCGTTTTCGCCAATCGACTTTAGGGTGTCGAAATACTGCGTCACCATCACCAACTGCATGACATCTTTCGCAGACGCCCCCTCCACCACCTTCTGGAACTGTTCGATTGAGACCTGCAGCCCTTCGACGATGGCCTTCCTTTGATTCGCGATCCCCTGCCCCTGGAGGGCCTTGCTCTCCGCTTCAGCCTCGGCCTTCTTGACCACTAGAATCTTCTCCGCCTCGCCCCTGGCGTTGGCCGCCACCTGTTCGCGCTGTGCCGCGTTGATATCGTTCATAGCCGATTTCACCTTGGCATCGGGAACGATATCGGTCACCAGCACGTTGACAATTTCGTATCCGAATAACGCCATATCCGCATCCAGCTCCTGCTTGACCGCCGCTGCGATACTGGACTGCGAGGCGAACACTTCGTCCAGCGTCATTCCCGGAACATGTCCCAGGATCACCTGCTCGACGTAGGATTTAATCTGCGCCACCGGATCCGACAACTTATAGTAGGCATCATAGACTTTTTCGGGGCGCACGCGATTCTGCACTGAGATGGGAATGGTGACGAACACGTTATCTTTCGTCTTCGTCTCCATAGTCAGAGTGATCTGGTTCACACGCAGACTTACTATGCCGGCCACGGAATCGAAGAACGGCCGCTTCCAATTCAATCCCGGCTCGGCGGTCCGAAGGAACTTGCCGAATCGCGTGATTACTGCGACCTCGGCCGTGCTCACCGTGAAGAAGCTTGCCAGAACCACGTAGAGCACGATGAACGCCACCACCCCCAACACAATCCAGTACAGTGGATCCATTTGATTTTTCCTCCGCGCGGCACCTAATCTTAACCCATGGAGTCAATTCAGCTAAGAACGAAAGTTCAAGAGCGCGTACCAAACATTGCGCTGTTTTGAAAAAGCCGCGCCGGATGGACATCCAGCGCGGCTGGGTTTTGTCTTGCCTCAGGCCGAAACCGCTTTCGGTTGCGGCGCGGCGAAGCGAATCGCCTTGGCCAGAAGAATGGTCTCGATGCAGCGCAAAGCGTCGAGCACCTTGTCGCTGATCTCACCGTCCACCTGCACCACCGCTACCGCCGACGCTTCCTGCCCACTCTGCCGGCGACCGAGCGAGAAGTTGGCGATGTTGACATTGTGTTGCCCCAGCACCGTTCCGACGCGGCCCACAACGCCGGGCACGTCGAGGTTGCGCAGGTAGATGAAGGTTCCCTCCAGCGGCGCCTCCACGTTGATGCCATCGATTTCCAGCAGTCGCGGCAGGCCGCTGGGCTGAACGCAACCAGCCACCGTGTTTTCCTGCTGGCCGGTCTTGAAGGTCATGCGCAGCACGTTGGAGGCAGCGCCGCCCGCATCGCGCGCTTTCTTGCGCTCGGTGATGCGGATGCCACGCTCCTCGGCGATCGACGCCGCATTCACCAGATTCGCCCGCTCATGAGCGTGAGCGATCTGGTTCAGCGCGCCCGCCACGGCGGCATTGCGAATGAGTGCCGTCTTCCACTCGGCAATCTCGCCGCTATAGCTCAGGCCCATCTCTTCCACACCGCCTTCGCTGGACTGCGCCAGGAACGCGCCCAGGCGCTCGCCCAGCAAGATGTACGGCAACATCTGCTGGTACTCTTCTTCGCTGATCGAGGGCACGTTGACGGCGTTTTGGATAACGCCCTTCAGCAGGTACTCGCGGACTTGCAGCGCGATCTGCACGCCAACGGCCTCCGACGCCTCATGGGTGGAACCGGCGATGTGCGGCGTCAGTATGACGTTGGGCAGAGTAGCCAGGGGAGAGTCCTTGAGCGGCTCATGGCTGTAAACATCCAGTGCAGCGCCACCCAGTTGTCCCGACTGCAGCGCCTCGATAACAGCGGCTTCATTCAGCAACTCGCCGCGAGCGCAATTGATCAGGCGCACCCCCTTCTTCATCTTGCGAATGGAATCGGCATTGATCATGCCCTGGGTCTGCGGCGTGAGGCCGACATGCAACGTGATGTAGTCGGACTGAGCGAAGACTTCATCGAGCGATCCCAGAGTGATGTTCAATTGCTGCGCCAGACTGGGCGCTACGTACGGATCGTGGCCGACGACTTTCATGCCGAAAGCGATCGCCCGCCGCGAGACTTCGACTCCGACGCGGCCCAGGCCGACGATGCCCAGCGTCTTGCCGCGAAGCTCGGTGCCTTGCAGCGTTTTCTTTTCCCATTTGCCGGCATGCATGGTTGAGTCAGCGCGCACCAGGTGGCGCGCCAGGGCCAGCATGAGAGCGAAGGTATGCTCGGCGACAGCGACCGCATTGCCGCCCGGCGTGTTCATCACCACGATGCCGCGCTTGGTGGCGGCGTCGAGATCGACGTTGTCGACGCCTACGCCGGCGCGCCCGATGACGCGCAGCTTGGGGGCCTTGTCCATCATGGCCGCATCGACGAAGCTGGCCGAGCGCACCAGGATGGCGTCCGCGGTGGCGAGCTCACCCGGCAGCGTCTCTTTGTCGGTGGTCACCACTTTCCAGTCTTTGTGTTCGCCGAAGATGGCGGACGCGGAAGGAGAGATTTTGTCAGCGATAACGATTTTCATACGCTAGCCACCTCGGCGAATTGTCCGGCAAAAACTTCTTGCGCGGCGCGCACGCCTGCGCCCAGTTCGATGTGATGGGACGGCGCAACTTTCAGCAGCACATGTTCCAGTGCGCCGATGACGCCGAGGGCGTCGAGATAGTCGTAGTAACCAAGATGGGCGATGCGAAAGATTTTGCCCTTCATGTCGCCCTGGCCGTTGGCGACGACCATGGCAAAGCGCTCGCGGAATTCTTTCACGATGGCGCTGGAATCCACGCCCGCCGGGGCCAGCACTGCGGTGACCGCAGCCGCCGGACAGGTGGGCGCGAACAGCTTCAGGCCGAGGGCCTTAACCCCGGCGCGGACCATGGCCGCCGAGGTTTCCGCATTGTGGATAAGGGCTTCGCGTCCATCGGCAAGATTGCCGTTGCCGCAGCGGCGAATGTAGTCGAGCGCCGCCGCCAGTCCACAGACCAGCGCGACCGCCGGGGTAAACGCCGATTCGCCCTTGGCCGCCGACTTGCGCTCCTTGCGCAGATCGAAGTAGTAGCGCGGCTGCTTGGCCGTCTCCATGCGTTGCCAGGCGCGCTCGCTCACACAGAGATAGGCGAGTCCCGGCGGGATCATCACCGCCTTCTGCGAGCCGCCGATGAGGACATCGATGCCCCAATTGTCCACCTCGAAATGCGTGGTGCCCAGCCCGGTGATGGCGTCAACTACGAAGAGCGTGTCGGTGCCTTTCAGCAGCGCCGCGATGGCCTTCACGTCGTGACGTGCCCCGGTGGAAGTCTCGGTGGCCTGCATGTAAAGCACGCGCGCGCCCTCCAGCTTCGGCTTGATTTCGCGCAGGTCGAAGGTCTGCCCGTAAGCAACTTCGATTAGCTCGATCTGGCAGGCAAAGGCCTTGGCGAGATCGCGCCAGCGTTCGCCAAACTTTCCGGCGGTGAGCACGGCCACTTTCTCGCCGGGACACGTCAGGTTGGAAACCGCGGCCTCCATGGCGCCGCTGCCGGACGAGGCGAGAATCAGAACGTCGTTGGTGGTGCCGATGAAGGTCTTGAGATCGGCCAGTGTGCGGGTGAAGATTTCACGGAATTCGGCCGTGCGGTGATGCATGTCCGCAGCGGCGATGGCATTTTGCGCGGCGGGAAGAAGCGGAGTTGGACCGGGAGTAAATAGCCGTGTTTTACGAAGCATGGCAGTTACCTCTCCAGATTGATTGCCGGCGCAGACCAGCGCCGACACTGTAATCATAGGCTTCCGCAGCTAGGCAGGCCACCACACGTGGATGCTGGCTGTGTGCTCCGTATCACCAGCCAATGTGACTCAGTACTCTATAATTACCTCATGAGTTTGACCCAGCAGGTGCAAAAAGACATGGTTGACGCCATGCGCAACAGACAAGAGCTGCGGCTGTCAACTTTGCGCATGATGAAAGCCGCGTTGCAGAACAAACGCATCGACAAACGCGCCGATCTCGACGAAAAAGAAGAGCTGCAGGTCTTCACCACCATGATCAAGCAGCGCAAGGACTCCATCGAACAGTTCGAGAAGGGCAACCGCCCCGAGCTGGCGGCCCGGGAGGCCCAGGAGATCGCGATCATCGAAGGTTACATGCCCAAGGCGGTCGGGGAAGAGGAGATCGTGGCCACCGTCCGCGCCGTCATCGCCGAGATGGGCTCTCCCACAATGAAGGACATGGGCGCGGTGATGAAGAACGCCAAGGCCAAGTTTGGAGACGCACGCGTGGACGGCAAGCTGCTGAGTGAGGCGGTGAAGAAGGCACTCGGCAGCTAACGTTACAACCGAGCGGACCGGAGGTACAATTTTAGCGATGAGCGAAGAAGCAATCGAACTACTGAAGAGAGCCTTGACACTTCCACTGGAGGAACGGGCCGAACTGGCCAGTTCCCTAATGGAGAGTCTGGACCTGATTCAAGACGAGGACGTTGAGGCGGCCTGGCAAGAGGAGATTGCGCGGAGAATCGAGGACTTGCGAACGGGGAAGGCGACAACCGTCCCCTGGACAGAGGTCCGCAAGAAGGCGCGTGTAATCCTTCATGAAGAAACCCATTGAGTTTCTCCGTGAAGCGGAAACGGAATACCTCTCGGCGTTGGCGTGGTACCGCGAACGTAGCCCTGCGGCAGCGGTCAAGTTCGAGGCCGAGTTTAATCGATCAATAGACCAAATCCGGGAGACTCCTCAGCGCTGGGCTCCTTATCTGTGGGGCTGCCGGCGGTTCCTGCTTCACCAATTTCCGTTTGCAATCGTCTATCAAGAGTCCCCAACCCTTATTCGTGTCCTAGCTGTTGCTCATGGCCATCGCAGACCCGGCTACTGGAGACATCGGACCTGAGCGCCGGGCGATCGATGGGTTCCTTTTCTCGGGCGACATTCCGCTTCCTCCCGATTGTTGTAATCTGAAACTGCCCGCATGACCTACCAAAGCACCGTGAAGCAGCTCTACGCGCTGGGGCATGAGCTCGCCAGTACGCCGGCGCACAAGTTCGATCTGGCCTATGTGCGCGAGATGCTGGACGCCCTCGGCCATCCCGAGCGGCGTTTCGCCAGCGTGCTGATTGCGGGGACCAACGGCAAAGGCTCGACTGCCGCCATGCTTTCCTCGATCTTGCGGGTTGCCGGATACAGGACCGCGCTCTACAGTTCGCCGCACCTGGTCCGCATCAACGAGCGCATTCGCGTTAACGGCGAGGCCATCTCCGACGCAGAGTTCGGCGAAATGCACGATCGCGTCGAGCGCACCGCGCAAGAGCTGCTGCGTTCCGGCAAGTTGCCCTGGCACCCCAGCTTCTTCGAGATGCTGACGGTGATGGCCTTCGAATATTTCGCCAGCGTTGCGGTCGAGATCGCGGTGCTCGAAGTGGGCATGGGCGGGCGGCTCGACGCGACCAATGTCGTCGAACCGATGATCTCCGTTATCGCCGATATTGCGCTCGATCATCAGAAGTATCTCGGCGACACCATTGCCGAAATCGCACGCGAGAAGACAGGCATCATCCGGCAGAACGGCATTGTGGTCACCCTGCCGCAACATCCCCAGGCCAACGACGTGATCGGCCAAGCCATCCTGGACAAGCATGCGCGCGCCGTGAGCGCCGTGAAGTATGTGCCGCCGGTGTCGCCGGGCGCCGAGACCTATCTTGAAGGACGCCCTCTGCCCGTGCCCGGCCGTAGCCGTTACCCGCTGGCTGTGATGGGGAAAGAGATTGATGTGGACTCGCCGCTGGCCGGACGGCATCAACTGCGCAACCTGGCATTGGCGATCGCCACCGCCGAAGAATTGGCGCAGTTCTGGTTCAAGGTGACGCCGCCGCAAATCGAACAAGGCATTCGCGAGACCCACTGGCCGGGCCGTTTCCAGGTGCTGCCGCCGTCGGCGGCGACCCAGCAACGCGAGATGGTGCTGGATGTGGCGCACAATCCGGCTGGCGCCTGGGCCTTGCGCTCCGCGCTGTCGGAGAATTTTCCCGGACGCGAGTTGACCATGGTCTTCGCCGCCATGCGCGACAAGGCGCTCGAGGAGATGGCAGCCATACTGTTCCCCATTGCCGAGCAGGCGATCGTGACCAGAGTTGCCAACCCGCGGGCCGCCACTACCAGCGAACTGTTGCAAGCCGCCTCGCGCACTGGAACGCCGCTTTTCTCCGAGGAGTCGGTGCCCGCCGCGCTCGCCCGCGCGCGCGAGGCCAGCAAACCGCAAGGACTGATTGTAGTGACAGGCTCCATCTTCCTGGTCGGCGAGGCCATGTCGGCGATGGGTATTCCCGCATAACGCGATGACGAATCCTGAAACACAAGTCGCAAATCGCCAAGCGGGCCGGGGCTCGCTGCTGAGCCGTCTGCGTTCGTACTTGTTTTTCACGCCAATGATCTATCTGTACACGGGAGTGCTGGGCACGCTCTCGTTGCTCTCATCGCTGTCGGACCGCGAGGGGCGCGTGCAACACTGGTTCGCGCGCACCTGGGCGCGCATGATTCTGAAGACGGCCCTGGTCCGCGTGCGCGTCGAAGGACTCGACCATATTAGTCCTGCGCAGACCGCCATCTATGCCGCCAATCATCTGTCGGCGCTCGACATTCCCCTGCTCTACGCCTGCCTGCCCGTGCAGTTCCGTATCATGGCCAAGAAGGAGCTGTTCCGTTATCCGTTTCTCGGCTGGCATCTGAAACGGTCGGGTCAGATCCCGATTGATCCGGGCGACGCGCGCGCTTCGCTGCGCAGCTTAAGCCACGCCAGCGACTCCTTGCGCCACGGCACGCCGCTGATGGTGTTTCCCGAAGGCGGGCGCTCGCTCACCGGGCAGCTTCAGGAATTTATGGGTGGCGCGGCGTACGTTGCCATCAGGGCGCAAGCTCCCATCGTGCCCATCGCAATCGTGGGAACCGACGCAGTGTTGCCCATGAACAGCTTCCATCTGCTGCCGGGTGAGGTGGAGATGATCATCGGGGAACCGATTCCCACCACCGGGCTGCGCGTGCGCGACATGGACAAGCTCACCGTGCAGCTACGGCAAGCAATCGCCGAGATGTACTATTCCCGCTCGAAGAGCGCGTCTTTACCGGACGCGAGCGGCGAAGCCACGCCCCAACCGCTGCTGGCGCCCAACTCGGAACTCCAGCGAAAAGAGCCGACATGAAACCGCGCATTGCCATTCCAACCCCTAACTCGACGCGGCCGGACTATGTGTTACGCGCGCTGCCGCAATATGAGCGGGCGATTCGCGCGGCTGGAGGTGAGCCCGTCATCATTGCGGCGAATGCCACCAACGCGGAGATCGCGCAGGCCGTCAAGCGCTGCGATGGCGTGCTCCTGCCGGGCAGTCCCGCGGATATCGATCCCGAGAAATATGGCGCGCAGCGGCATCCCGAGACTGCGCCCGCCGACGCCTTTCGCGATAACGCCGATGAGCTGCTGTTGCAGGATGCCTACAACATGCGCAAGCCGGTCTTCGGCATCTGTTACGGGCTGCAATCGCTCAACGTGTGGCGGACCGGCACCCTCGACCAGGCATTGCCTGCGGGAATCAACCACAAAGCTGGCAGCCGCGTCGCTCAGGCGCATCGGGTGCAGCTTGATCCGCAGTCGAGGCTGGCCGCAATCTTGCGCGACGCGGGCGCTCTGCCCGCCGCCAACGAACTTGTCATGCCGGTGAACTCCAGCCATCATCAAGCGCCCGAAACCCTCGGCGATGGATTGCGGCTGGCGGCGTGGTGCCCCGAGGACGGGGTGAAGGAGGCGGTCGAGGGGACGGCGCCCGATCAATTTGTGCTGGCGGTGCAATGGCACCCGGAACGCACCTATGACAACGATGAAGGTTCGCGGGCCATCTTCTGCGCCTTTGTTCAAGCGGCTGCCGAGTGGCATAAGAAACTGGCGAACCGGCAGCAGGACTTCGAGTCGGTGACGGGAAAGAGCTGATTCACCACAGAGACACAGAGATACAGAGTTTTTTGGGGCTTTTTGTTTTTGATTTTCAAGAAATGACTTTCAGATTTTCTCTGTGCCTCTGTGTCTCTGTGGTGGACTCTCCCCTTGGTGATCGGCAGCGTCTTCGAGTAACCTGATCTCTTATGCTCGATCTAGGCTTTGTACGCGATCATCTCCCTCTTGTCGAAGAAAAGCTGCGGCAACGCGGCATGGATCCCGACCTCATCCTCGGGGATTTTTACATCATCGACCTCGAGCGCCGCGCCGCCATCACCAAGTCCGAAACCCTGAAAGCCCAGCGCAACCGGGCCACAGAAGAAATCGCCAAGCTCAAGAAGGACAAGCAGGACGCCACGGCGCTGATCAACCAGACCAAGGAGCTACGCGAGAAGATCTCCGAAGCCGAAAAGGCTGCCGACGACGCGGACGCAAAACTGCGCAACATCTTGACCGGAATTCCCAATCTGCCGGACGACAGCGTACCCGTCGGCAAGAGCGAAGCCGACAACGTTGAGGTGCGGCGCTGGGGTACGCCTCCGCAGTTTGACTTCACGCCCAAACCGCACTGGGAGTTGGGCGAGGCGCTCGGCGTCCTTGACCTGACGCGCGCGGCCAAGCTGACGGGAGCGCGCTTCGCCGTGTATTGGGACATGGGAGCGAAGCTGGAGCGAGCGCTGATGAACTTCATGCTCGACCTGCACACCCGCGAGCACGGCTACACCGAAGTGCTGCCGCCGTTCCTGGTCAACGCCGACTCGATGTACGGCACCGGCCAGTTGCCGAAGTTCGAAGCCGACTTGTTCAAGGTCCCGCATGGCGACAAGGACCTCTACCTGATTCCCACCGCCGAAGTTCCCGTGACCAATCTCTATCGCGACGAAACCCTCGACGGGGCGCGCCTGCCGATCTCGCTTACGGCGTACACCCCGTGCTTCCGCAGCGAGGCCGGATCGTACGGCAAAGATGTGCGTGGCATCATTCGCCAACACCAGTTTCAAAAGGTCGAACTGGTGAAGTTCGCCAAGCCTGAACAGTCATGGGAGGAGCACGAAAGGCTGACGTGCAATGCCGAGACCGTATTGCAGAAGCTCGGCCTGCACTATCGCACTGTGGCACTCTGCACCGCCGACTTGGGTTTTTCGGCGGCGAAGACCTATGACATCGAGGTGTGGCTGCCGGGACAAGGTCTCTTCCGCGAGATTTCCTCGTGCTCGAACTTCACAGATTTCCAGGCGCGACGCGCGAACATCCGCTATCGCCCTGAAGGCGGCAAGAAAACGGAGTTGGTGCACACCCTCAACGGCAGCGGGCTGGCGATTGGACGCACCTGGGTTGCCATCGTCGAGAACTATCAGCAGGCCGACGGCAGCGTGCTCATTCCTGAAGTGCTGTGGCCGTACCTCGGCAGCGATCGCATCACCGCGAAGAAATTCTAGCGCGATTCCGCAATAGTTGTGCCCGGTTCGCAGCGGTAGTGCTGGGCTTTAGTTGCATTATTCATAACTATTGAATTGTCATCCTGAGCGAGCGTAGCGAGTCGAAGGACCCCTATAGCTGCAAGGAACCATCCTCTAACCTCCTATCCTTCCTAGGCAGGTTACAATAGAAGCAGTGCACAGTATCCAACCACACTCTGGCTATCAGTTCGACCTAAGCGGGGGAGCCCTTTGCCTTGATTTCGCCAACACCGTAAGCCACCGCCATCTTCCGCAACGCTGCGCCGAACACCTTGGCAGCTATGCCGACCTGGTGGCGTTCGCGGACCAGTCCAAACTCCTGCCGCCGAAGCTGGCCGCCAGCTTGCGCGCCCGCGCCAGCCGCGACCCTGCCGGAGCGCGCAGCGCCTTCCGCAAATCCATCGTGCTCCGCGAAAGCCTCTATCGCACCTTCGCCGCCATCGCCGCAGGGAAGCATGCCCCTCCCGCCGACGTCCGGCACATCAACGACTTTGCGCTGGCGGCGCTGCAGCATCGCAAACTGGCGCGAAGCAACGGCGATTATCGCTGGGAATGGCAATCTCACGGAAGCGATCTGCTCGATCGCATCCTGTGGCCGATCGCGGAGTCGGCTGCCGGGCTGCTTACCTCGGAAGCTCGCGCCGCCATTCGCGAATGCCGGGCCCCCGACTGCGAGTGGCTCTTCCTCGACCACAGCCGCAACCGCAGCCGCCGTTGGTGCGACATGAAGTCCTGCGGCAACCGCCAGAAAGCCCGCCGCCACTACCGGCGCGCCCACGCATAGTTATTCCGCACGGGATTGCGGCGTAACGGCGCGGATCGCTTATGAAATGGGGATTTGTCAACAGCTATCCGCCGCTGACTAGCCCTGAGCTTTCTGAGGTGCGCGAGCGCCCTCGGCAAACTCCGCTTGCAGCGTTTGCCGTAGGCTTTGGAAGCGGTGGCTGAGTTCTGCAGGATTCGGCCTAAACGTCGGGAGTGGCGACAGCATCATATCCAGCGCGCAAAGCAAGCCTACGTTCGCTGCCAGCCTGCCTCCGCTCGCCCGGATGCCGTCTAGTAAGGCGGCCTGGTCATAGTTCGTGGGATGCTGCCCCAGTAAGCATTGCAGCATTACTACGCCGAGGGAAAAAACGTCGGAAGCGCACGACAATGCCTTTGTCCCTCTGATCTGCTCCGGCGAAAAGTAACCCAACGTTCCGAGAGGCTGACGTCCGGAACGACGACGGTCGCGCCGGTCTAAGGGCTTGAGTGTAAGAATATTGCGTTGATCTAAATATTTGGCCGCGCCGAGGTCGATGAGAACGGCGCTGTCCGCTGAGCCGGCCATGATGGGGGCGTCGGAGTTTCTAAGCATGATGTTCGAGGGCTTGATGTCCCCATGAACAATGCGTCGCGACCAAATTTCCGCAATTGCAGACGAGACATCGCGCCCTATCGCCAGGACTTCGGATTCCAGCAGCGGTCCGTTTTTCAACAGAACGCTCAGGGTTTGCCCGTCTATGAATTCCCACGCGACGTATCGCGTGTGTCTGCCGGCCACGTCACAATAGCCATGCTCGATCATCCGCGCCAAGTTTGGATGCGAGAAGTTCCCCATCGCGGTGATCTCGGGCTGTACGCGAATGTTCCGTCTGCGATCGAAATTTAACTTCAGAGCTACACCGTCATTCGTGGCTGTGCCGTCTGGCTGAGAAGTTCTGGTCGCCCTGAAAACTGCTCCTTGGCCGCCAACGGCAATTTCGGAACCAATGATGTAGCGCCGGCCCAGCGCAGCTTCTATATCTGCCGGGTCAAACTTACAGATATACTGGTGGACAGCCATACGATCTACCACGTACGCGTTTGATCCGCTTACCTTTCCCTCTTCACAGAATCTGAGAAAGTTACAATCGAGTATACCCGCAAATAGCAACCTGCGGAAACGCTTCTTCGGCGGCTGGGGATAGCTGGCGTGAACAGCCCATTACACAACCAATCCTGAAACGGCAGCCTCCGCCTCAATCACTTGTGTAACGGGATTTTACGTCAGCTACCTAAAGAATCGGGCTTGTTCGATGAAGCGAAAGCTCGAACATGAGACAGAGAACGCCAGGTCCAGGGATCCACATTTACTGACCATTCACTTCGTGAGCAGATACAAACGCAATCGTGTGGACCCAATCCTGACCACGTCGCCATCATTCAGGCGCACGCAGGTTGCCTCCACGCGGTTGAGGTTCACCCAAGTGCCATTCTTCGCATCCAGGTCCTCGACGAATACGTGCGCACTATCAGAAGAGATTGCGGCGTGTCTCATAGAGGCACATTCATCCCTCACCGAGATGTCCGCGGGAGGAGTACACCTGCCCACCACAAGGCGGCAATTGGGCGGAATAAAGACTTTCCTACGCCCCTCCGCGCTTATAGGAACGCCTTTTGGCTCGTCGATAACCAGATAGCCGACAGCAGACTGTTCTGCCAAATTCTGGGCAAACGCAGGCTTCGTATCTGCTACTTCTGCATACTTAACGGCACGCTCTCTACCCCACTTCTCGTGTTCCTCCGAAATCGTGAGTTTCGCCGTGAAGTATGCCGTCACGGCACTTGTTATGACTGCGACACCCGCGCTCAGCAAAACTGTTCCAATGTCCATCGCGCTTGAACGCTCCAGCGTTGTGCAAAGTAATCAGTTGCCAAAAAACTGCATATACTGATGAATGCTCTGGATTGCACCAGCATTGGTTTTCCCGGCGACGTTTCGCTCTACATCGTTGTTAATCATGAGGCTTAGGCATCGCACACTCAAGGACCGTCAGACTGTTGGCGATAACGGCCCATATCGCAACCAATCCTGAAACGGCAGTCTCGGCCTCGATCATTTGGGCAATGACGATTTATCGACAGTTATTCAATAAGGGTCGATCCCGGCAGTAACTCTTCGTCTCCAGCCTCAATGGCTTGTACGCGCTCCCCGAATATCCTCGTACTGTCGGCCCCCCTCCCGCCTTTATTGCGCTCTCTTCTCCATCTCCAGGCAGCGATTGTGCAGTTTGGCGTCGTCGGTCAGCCCGTCGGCAATGACGCATTCGTCCGCCGCGGCTTTGGGGTCGGTGTCCTTCAGCAGGTTGGACAGCATGAGATGCGGGGTGGGCCAGTCGGGCGAGAGCTTGGCCGCGGCCCGCAGCTCAGCCACCGCCGCCGCGATGTCGTGCTTCTTTTGATACACGATCGAAAGATTGAAATGAATGCTGGCATTCCTGGGCTGCAGCTTTAGCGCTTCCTTATATTCGGCGATCGCTTCATCGGTCTTGCCGGAATCGTCGAGCACGCTGCCCAGGTTCATGCGCGTCTGCGCGTTCTTCGGATCGATCGTCACCGCCGCCCGATAGTGCTGAATTGCGCCCGCGAAATCCCGTCGCGCATAGAGCAGGTTGCCCAGGTTGTTGTGCGCCGAGGCCATCTTAGGATTCAGCCGCACCGCCTCCCGGTATTCGACGGCCGCGTCGATGGGGTCGCCGTTGTGCTTCAACGCCAGGCCCAGGTTATTGTGCGCGTCCGCATCGTTGGGCTTCAGGCGCACGGCTGCCTTGAACTCGGTGATGGCGTCGGCATAGCCCTTGCGGTCAATGTACAAGCGCCCGAGGTTATAGTGTGCGGCCGCGTAATCCGGATATTCCTTGATGGCGGTTTTGTATTCGTCGATGGCGTTCTCTACATCGCCATCTCTTTCGAAGGCCACCCCCTGGTGGAAGTGCCGTTCCGCACCCGGCGGGACCATTGCCTTCTCCTGCGCGGGCGGTTTTTCTTGCGCAGGCGATTTCTCCGTCGCGGTTGCCTTCTGCTGCGCGTAGGCCAGACTGCAACTCAGCAGCGCAACCACCGCCCCAATCAACGCGGGACGCAACATCCACCCTTGTCTAAGAAATCGCATGATAAGACCAATCTCCGGGGTAAAACGCCGTCTATCTCAACCATTACGGACGCAGCCAGCATAACAAAGTGAGCGCAACAAATGGGCGCCGGCTTTGTAGGGTGGGTCAGGCGAGCGCCGCTTTGACTTCGGCGATGGTCTTGTCCTTCCACAAGCGAGCGTGCATATCGACGGAACAGAAGCTACGACTCAACATGCGGTCGAGGTACAGCGTCCCGCGCAGATGATCGATTTCATGTTGCAGGATGCGCGCGTACCATCCCGAAGCCTCGATGGTCCGGGGCGTTCCCGTCTCATCCTGGCACAGCACACGCACCTGACGCGAACGCGCCACAATCGCGGTGAAGCCGGGCACGCTGAGGCATCCCTCGAAGAACTCGACCTCGCCCCCGGGCTGCGGGTACAACACGGGGTTAACGATGACATGGAAGGGAAGCGGCTGGCGTTCGCGCTCGGCGATCTGTTCGGCGGTCAGGCCGGCAAAGTACTCCTGCTTGTCTTCGATGACGGCGAGCTGCAGCGGCAATCCCACCTGCGGCGCGGCCAGGCCGACACCCGGAGCGTCATTCACGGTCTCGCGCATGTGCTGGATCAGTTGCTGAATTTCCGCACTGCGAATCTCGGCGGCGCTCACCGGCCGGGCCGGCTGTCGCAGGACCGCTTCACCCACGCTGACGATCTTCAGGCGCATGGTGTTCCTCAGTAATTCTAATGCTGTCATCCTGGGCGGAGCGCCCGCAAGGAATTTCCGACCCCCTTCCTTTGGGGGTCGGGCGGGCGTGGAGTCAAAGGATCTGCGTTTGTTTCTTGCGAAGAAGCCCGCTGAGGATCCCGCACTACCCGAATCCCCTAGTTCACCGTCACCGCAATCGATACGCTGTGGGCGAGGGTGCCGCTGCTCCCCTGCACCGTCACCGTGCCGCTCTGGGGCCCCGGAGGGCTGCTGGCCTGTTGGCTGCTGCCGCCACCGCAGGAAAGCGTGGCCATCAAGGTTACGATCACCAGCAACATGAGCAGCCCACTCCAGCGGCCGTTTGGCCTGCGCCGCGCTCGTGGGGACTTGGCCCGCGTAAGCAGAAGGCCGAAGGCAAACACAAAGCTGGTTTCCATCCAGCCGCCCGGATACCGATACCGGAGCCGGAAGAGCGGATTGACCCGCAGCATCCCGGCAAGCGGACTGGCGGTTACCGTCAACGTTGCCGTTCCACCCGGAGCGACGCTGCTGGGACTCACCGAGCAAGTAGTTGCGGTCAGCTCCGCCGATACGCTGCACGAGAGGCTCACGGCCTGCGAGTACCCGGCCAGTCCGGTCACGGTGAGCGTGTCGGTTACGGGCGTTCCTCGATTGATGGTCAGGCTCGGGCTCTGCGCCGAAACCTCGAAGTCCGGATTCGCAGGCCCATTCCATGCGGCCACCAGCGCCCCGGCGTCCACCGATCCCAGCCCGGTGGTCAGGTCGTAGCCGGGTCCCGCGCTATAGCCAATCATGCCACTGGCGGGGCAATCCTTCGAACCCGCTGCGCAGGGCACCTTGTTGTCGCCAGTAGTGATGTCGTGGAAGGCAGTGGCGGAGCTGGCCGCCAGCGAGTAAATGTATTGATTAACGTTGCCCTGGGGATCGTTGGTGTTTTGCACGATCAGCGCCACCATGCCGGCAAAGGTGGGTACCGCCACCGACGTCCCTCCGACCACGGTCAGCGTCTGGTCCGCTTTCCGGTACCCGTTCACGCAACTGCTTTGCGAGCAGATGAGATACCCATCGTGATTGGCCGACGCACTCAATGCCAGGTCGGGCACATCGCGCTGGCCATCGGGGGGAACGCCGGCGCCGGTCTGCCACGAAGGCTTGGGGAAAAGTGTGCTGACGCCCCCGCCACTCGCCGCCAGGGAGTTGTTGATCGCGGTGTCGTTCCACACCAGCTCCGGAATGTAGGAAAGGGCGGAGCCGTTATTGCCGTTATTGGTGGCGCTCCAGTACTGGGTCCCGCCGGTGGCGTCGCCTTCGCTGAATTCGGTGCCTCCCATCCCGGTAACGTAGGGAAGGCTGGCCGGCACGTCCACGGCATAGCCATGCGTGGCAACCTTCACCGGGTTCTTGGGGTCGGTGGTGTAATCGCAAGCGGCCGGGCCGCTATCTCCGGACGAAGCAACGATGGTCTGCCCTTGGGCATTGGCCTGCTGGGTCACCGCAGTCAGAGTGTTGATCTCGGAGCTGCTGAGCTGGGCTTCGCAAAGTCCGTAGCTGATACTGATCACCGGCGCCAGGTCCTGGTCGATCGCGTAGGGCATCGCGTTGAACAGGGCATTCTGCGAATTGACATAGATCAGGCGGGCGTCTTTCGCCACTGCGCCTGACCACTCCACATCCAGATTGGCCTCGTCCACATCGTTGCTGACGATTCCCGGGTCCTGGTCGCCGGGCACCAGCACCACCTGCAGATTTACGGGCGGAAGATTCGACACGCTGCGAAAGGTCACCACATCGTATTGATTGCCGTGGTTGCTGTCCTGGGACAAGTCCGACTGGCCCACGATGGCGATGCTTTGGCCGGCGCCCGTGGTCCCGCTGCCATACAGTCCCTGGATGTTGTAAATGGTGGCGAAGTCGTCGGGCGCCAGAAAATGCTTCCCGGAGATTTGCGAGGTGAAATCGGGATGCACCACGATGCTTAGCGGCCGGGGACGAAAATCATTGAGGCCGGTAATCGCCTCGACGACTCCACGCAAAGCGCCGGGCAGCGATGGCTCGCTGGCGTTGGCGTAGTGCGTGCCACCGTTGACTACATACTGATGGATCGCCACTTGGAACGCCGATTCCACTTGCGCAGCCGTACCGCTGAAAGCGATCCAGGCGCGGCTGCGCGCCACATTGACATTACGGAAGCCTTGCTGGCGCAACCACGTCGCTGCCCGCTGGATGTCGATGGCGTTCAGGCCGAAGCGCTCGGCATACTGCTCGGGCGTGAGCCATTTGTGATAGTTCGCGGACGCCCGGTCCTGTTGTTGCGCGAGCAGCGTGTCGAGGCTGCTCTGCTGCGCCGGAGTCAGCGCGAAAACCAGCTTCATGCCTGGCATGGGCAGCGCGGCATCTACTTTGCCGCGGTCGAACTCGGGGCGCGCCAGCGGCGTAGCGCTGCCCCGCAGGCGCCATAGGTTGGCGTTGTCAATCGTCTGCGGAATGCGGTCGGCGTGCGCGCGCCCTGGCGAGAAAATGCCCAAACCCGCAAATACGAGCAAAACTAGCATCCGTAGATTGATCGACAACTGCCGAGCCATGGGGCCCCCGGGAGGTTATTTCGCTTAGGGCATAGTACCCGAAACCGCAGCGCGGGCGCGACCAGAAAGCTGAGACCGTACCCGGCGTTGTTGCATCCATTTCGTGACTGAGGTTTTCGGCTGACGCCGGCGGGCAACTCTGGTACTCTCGCCTCAACGAGGCGGCCTACATGCGCCAACCTGCGATGCGAAACAGGATTCAGGGAAGGTGAGTGGCCTGAAGAAGAAATCCATTCGTCCGCCTGCGACCCGCGACCAGCATGAGCTGGTCATCGTCTCCGGCATGAGCGGCGCCGGGAAAGCCTCGGCCCTGAAAACCTTCGAGGACCTGGGCTACTACTGCGTGGACAACCTGCCGGTCGGACTGATCTCCAATTTTGCCGAACTGGTGCTGGATTCGCTGGAGATCCAGCGGGCCGCGCTGGTGGTCGACATCCGCGAAGGCGCGCGCCTCGACAGGTTGCCGCAGGTCCTTGCCTCCCTGCGGCGAATGCTCAAGACCACCGTGGTCTTCCTCGAAGCCGACACCGATGTGCTGGTTCGGCGTTATAGCGAGACGCGGCGGCCTCACCCGCTGGGACGTGACGTCTCGGTAAGGTCGTCGCTGATCGCAGAGCGCCGCCGCCTGCAACCCCTGCGCGCACTGGCCGATGTGGTGGTAGATACCACCCACTTCAATGTCCACGAATTGCGCGCCCAGCTTAACGAGCGGTTTCAGGGCGGCAATAGCGACCGGAACCTGCTGATTTCCTGCGTCAGTTTTGGCTTTCGCGAAGGGGTCCCGGAAGATGCTGACCTGATGTTCGACGTGCGCTTCCTGCCCAACCCGCACTTCATTCCCAAGTTCCGTCCTCTAACCGGGCGACATCCGGAACTGGCCCGCTACATTCGCTCGTTTCCGCAAACCCGGGAGTTCATCCAGCGCATCTCCGAGTTGCTCATCTATCTGGTCCCGCATTACATCCGCGAAGGCAAGAGCTACCTGACCATCGCCTTCGGATGCACCGGCGGCAAGCATCGCTCGGTGATGATCGCCGAAGAGGTGAAGAAGCGCCTGTCCAAGGCCGGATACAACGTCAAAGTGGTGCACCGCGACTCGCCGGTGGCGAGTTAGCAAACTGACAACCGGCCCATTGGCCCCTCGTCCCATAACCGGCCCCCCTCGCCACTTTTCCACCGTCGCGCTACCATGGCAGTGCAATCCAATGCGACGGAGGATGTCATGATGCCTGCACGGCCAGAGTTGGGGCCCAAACCTTGATGGCTGCCAGGTTCCGTTTCCTGTATGGGCTGGCTATCATCGCTTTCCTGCTCGACCCGATCGCGAAGTCCCAGGCACCCTCTCCAGCGGCAGGCACTGGCTTTTGCGCTGACGGAGTGGCCAGCGGCACACATTGGCCTGGCGGGAAACCGCCTGCCAACGTGACCATTTGGGGCTCGTTTTGCAAGAACGGCGGCGACGATGTCGGCCGGGTGGAAGCGGAGCCGTTCCCGGCTGCTGCGGTCCTTAGTCTTTACTTGGCCGGCTATCCTGGTCAGCCGGGTCTTCGTCTGACCTTGAAAAACGCGGCCTCCGCACAGACCATGGAACTTAGACCAGCATCCCTCCCTGGGGAGACCTGGCAACTCAACCATTTTGCTCTGCCCGCCGGATGGGTTGGCCAGTCGATCCAGTTGATCGCCGAGGACCGCGCCACGGGAGCCAAGGGTTGGCTCGCCTTCACCGCGCCGGTGCCGGGATTCAAGCTGTTTCCACCCTTCATTCCCACCAACGGACCTCCCGCCGGGTTCTGTCCGAACGGAGTTTATCTCGGTACCCGGTGGCCATTCGGCGTCAAGCATCAGGGACTCGCTACCTGGGGGTCGTTTTGTAAGTTGGGGGATGCAGATACAGGGTGGGCGACATCCAAGACGGTGAGTGCTGGCCCCTACTTGAGCGTTTACATCGCCGGTTACCCCACTATGTCGGGCATCCGCCTGGCCGTCGAAAACGTCCATACTGGCGAACAGCTTCTTCTCACGTCTCCATTATCTCCAAGCCCTAGTTGGCATCCACTCTATATTCCGATGCCACCCGAGTGGTTCGGTCAGCCGGTCCGCCTGGTTGTCGAAGACAGAGTCACTGGAATTGGCGGTTGGGTCGGCTTTTCCGAACCGTTCTCTCCGCGCCGTGCAGAAGGTGTCCCCATCGCAATCGTTATAGTCGGGCTGGTCTTCTGCCTCGCGGTGCTTCTTCTGCTGCCTCCGGCTGCGGTGTGCCTGGTGGCAGCGGTCCGCGGAGTGACGGACTTACTTGACCTCACATGCGTTGCGCTCCTTGTTCTTGGGCTGACCGGGTATGCAGCTTTTTGGATGTACTTCCTCAACCACGCCGCCGGAGTCTTTTATAGTTACGCCACGCTCGGCGCATCGTGTGCGGCCTTGGTGTATGTCGCGCTGTCCAAGTCTCGCCGGTCGCGACTCCTGCCGGCAAAACCATTGCTCGTGCCCGCTGCCCTGGTTATACTCGCGACCCTCTTCATCGTATCGCTGGGACTTCTGCGGGGCGGTCAGTATGCCGCCCTCGATCTGGCCCCCACCCGCTTTAGCCCACCTGACCTTGTCGGCGACCACCTTTTGCCCGAGCTCCTGGCGGACGGCGTTTTCAGCGGCCACATCCCCAGACCTATCATGTCGGACTGGCTGTCCAGCGACCGGCCGCCGCTGCAAGCCGCAAACGTCGTCTGGACCTACCCGTGGACTTCCCTCAAAACACATCTTATCTACACCGACCTTGCCTATCTGGGAATGTCCGTGTTCCTCCAGTGCTCGTTTCTGGCGGGACTTTGGGCATTTCTGACTGCCGGCAAGATCGGCCGGTGGCCCCTGGCACTGGCCATCGTGGTGTGCTTCTTTTCAGGCCCCACCTTCCTTAATGGGTTCTATACATGGCCCAAGCTCTATCCGGTGGCCTACCTGCTGATTGTGGCCGCCTACCTGCTTACGGAGCGCTATCACCAAGTGCGTGACCGCAGGGTGACCGGCGCGCTGGTGGGTGTGGCCTTGGCTTTGGCTATGTTGTGTCACGGCGGCAGTTTTTTTGCCATCCTGGGCTTGGCCGGCTCGCTACTCATCCTGCGCCGGTGTCCGAGTCCCCGATTCCTCCTGGCAATGACTGCCGCTGCGCTGCTCACCTATGCGCCATGGGTGCTCTATCAGAAGTTCTATGACCCGCCGGGCGACCGCCTGGCAAAATTCCACTTGGCAGGAGTTCATGAGCCTCATCCCGAGGTGGGTCTGGCGAACTTAATGATCAGCAGTTATAAGAAAGCCGGACTTCACAAAGTGATTGAGTACAAAATAAGCAATTTCCAGGCTCTCACCGGAGATCTGCGGCAATCGATTAACGATGTTGGAGTACTTATCACGAATCTTGGGCCTGCCCGGGTGCGCCCGCGCAATACGGCCGCAGCTCAACTGCGTTGGGAGAAGTTTCATTTCTTCGTCCCCTGCATCGGCCTTTTTAGTTTGGGCCCCCTTGCGCTGCTTCTAGCGGCTTTGTCAACACGGAGAAAGCGCATGGAATTCATGCTGGCCGCCCGCCTGTGGTTATGCACGACGCTGACCATAGTGTCCTGGTGCTTGCTCATGTTTGGACCAATTGGGACCACACTCAATCTCGGCAGCCTTTTCTTGGTCATCGCGGCCCTCACGGGGTCATGCCTTGCTCTTTGGGCGCTCCACCCGGTTGTAGCGGTTGGCGTTGCCGTGGTGCAGGTCCTCGGGGACGCGATTCTGTACATCTGGGCTGCGCCGCCGCCACCGCTACCTGGCAGCGGATCGGTCACCGCCACGCTGAACGGCCCAATAAACGTGGGATTCGCCGCCGCATGTTTTCTGGCGGCTGTCGGCATATTTGCCGTCTTGTCTTATCCAGTTCCCTGGAACTCCAAGGCGGTTGAGGACGCCGATCGGCGTTGAATCGTGCTGGCTTCCCAGGCCGATTGCTGACCACCTCGCCCACGCACGCCGTGTCGCTGTACCATGGCAGTGCAATCCAATACGACGGAGGAAGTCATGATACCTGCACTTGCAGAGTTGGAACCCAAACCCATATGGAAGCACTTTGAGGCGCTCGCCGCCATCCCGCGCGCCTCCACCAAGGAGGCGGCCGCGCGCGAATACGTGCTGGCGCAGGCGGCCCGCCTGGGTCTCGAGGTCGTTCAGGACAAGGCCGGCAACATTGTTGTTCGCAAGCCGGCGCACCCCGGCCGCGAGGGCGCGACCAAGGCCCTGTTGCAGGGCCACCTCGACATGGTCTGCGAGAAGAACGAGGGCACGGCCCACAACTTTGACACCGATCCCATCAAGGTGGTGCGCGATGGCGACTGGCTGAAGGCCGACGGCACCACTCTCGGCGCCGACAACGGCGTGGGTGTGTCGGCGGCCCTGGCGGTGATGGAGAGCACCGACATCGCTCACGGTCCGCTGGAGTTCGTGTTCACCATCGACGAAGAGACCGGTCTGACCGGCGCTGCGGAATTTCAGGCTGGAGTACTCAAGTCCAGCTATTTTCTAAATCTCGACAACGAAGAGACGGGCACGCTGTGCATCGGCTGCTCCGGTGGAGTGACCACGACAGCGCGCCGCAAGGTCACGCTCCGGCCAGCGGGAGCCGGCGCCGGTTGGCGCATCAAGGTGTTTGGCCTGAAGGGCGGCCACTCCGGTGTGGACATCCATCAAGGCCGCGGCAACGCGTTGCGGATTCTAGGTGGCGTGCTGCAGAAGGCCCTCGAAAGTCTGCCGCTTGAAGTCGCCGACATCAAAGGCGGAAGTGCGCAAAATGCAATTCCTCGCGAGGCATCGTCGATCGTGGTGCTGGACGCGTCGCGGGAAAAGGAACTGAGGTCCCTGATTGCTACAGCCGAGGCTGAATACAAAGCCGACTTGGGCAGCTTCGATCCCGAGCTGCACATCACGGTTGAGAAGGCCGACCGCCCAGAGAAGGTCCTCGACGCGGCTGACGCAAAGCAAACTGTCGCCTTGCTGGTCACCATGTCTCACGGCGTTCTGGCGATGAGCCCCGACGTTCCCGGACTGGTGCAGAACTCGACCAACCTGGCAATCATCACCACCAAGGGCGACGTCATTGAGATCGTCACCAGCCAGCGCAGCGCGATCGAGAGCAGCAAACAGGCGGCCGCTCGCATGGTTGCCACCGCCTGTCGCCTGGCGGGATTCGAAGTCGAGCACCGCGGCAGCTATCCCGGCTGGAAGCCTGAGCCCACCAGCGAGATTGTGCGCAAGCTCCAGGCGGTGCACCAGGAGCTCTTCGGCGGGCCTGCCAAACTGATCGCCATGCACGCCGGCCTGGAGTGCGGCGTCATCGGCGAGAAATATCCCGGCATGCAGATGGTGTCGTTTGGGCCGACCATCGTCGATCCCCACAGCCCCAACGAGCGCGTCCAGATATCTTCGGTGGAGAGCTTCTGGAAGTACCTGAAGGCGGTGCTGGAACGCATCTGATTCGGTCCTGGCGGGTGAAGACTGTGCCCACACCCTCTCGCCAAAGCGGGCGAGAAGGGTGGGGCACCCGCCTGGGAACTAGTCGGTTCCAGGATTGGTGCGTCCTGCTACTTCAGCTTGGCATACTCCGCTTTGGCGGCATGGAGGATGGGTATATCGGGGTCAGCCTCTTTCCAAAGGGCGAAGAAATCCTGATATGACTTGCGGGCGGCTTCCTTGTCGCCCAGCATCGCCTGGGCGCGTCCGAGTTGTAGATGTGCGAGAGCGCCGGTGATGAAGTTATTGACAATGCCAGAATGGTCGATGACCTTCTGAAACTCGGCCGCCGCCGCTTGTCCCTGGCCCGCTTTCAAGTACGCCTCGCCGCGTACGTAGGCCGGATAGAGATTGGCAAAAGATCCGAAGCCCCCAAGCTCATAGGGGACCGCCGCCTGCAGGATTTCGATCGCTTTGGTTGGATTGTTCCTCTGCAGCTCGATGGAAGCGCGAATCGTGGGCAGGAAATAATATTGCATCATGGTTCCCTGCGGCGACGCCTGGTTGAGTTCAAGCGACAGCTTCTCGGCCTGTGCCACATCGCCCGCCCGCGCCAAGGCCAATGCCGCCGACGTCTTTGTGCCCAGCGCTGTGCTGAGCGCCAGCGCCTCAGCCACGCGCTGCCGCGCCTTGGCGGGGTTGCCGATTTCGGCTTCCGTTAGCGCCTCACCTATTTTGCAATCGGCTGCCGACTGCGGTGCCCGGGCCTGCGTAGCCAGCTCCACCGCATTTTGTGCGAGCTGACCAGCCTTGTCCATGCGGCCGTGGAATGCCTCGGTGCGCGACTCGGCACATACAAATGTGTCTTCCACCCTGGGCTTGTCCGCCGCCCACGCCAACACCTCGCGCCTGGCGTTAGCGTCGCCCTGCAAGAAAGCCAGAACATAGCGCTGCATGTACAGAAGCGCGTCGTCCAGCTTATGAGCTCGCGCCTCCTCGAAGGCGGCCTTGGCGTCGTCAAGACGGTCCAGAGAGATATAGGAAGTCACAAGGTTGACATACGGGGCCGCCGCCGGCTCCAGTCGAATCGACTCCTGGGCCTGAGCGGCGGCTTTTTCGTATTGCCCGACTGCCATGAATTCAGCACTGAGGTCCATATACCAGGTCGGGTCCTTCGGATAGGCTTTTTCCGCCGCGGCGAAGGTCTGAATGCCCTTCTCCAGTTCACCGGTGACGCCGATATAGTAAAACGACTCGATCGCGAACCTGTCCCTTTGGGTCACCCGGTCACGCAATTCGTAAGCCTTGGTGAAATATTGAGCAGTCAGAGCGGTTTCGTTGGCATTCAGATGAGTGATGCCCAAGCGCACATATGCCTGTGCATAGTTGGGATCCAACTCCACTGCCCGCATCAGGTAAGCCGCACCGGTGGCGGCATCTCCGTGTTGGCGTTTTATTTGGGCCGCCATGGTTAGCGCCTGCAAGGCCTCCAGCGACGGGCTGGTGGCCTGGTCCAGCGGCTTGTTGAACGCTTGCAGCGAGGCCCGTGGTTCGCCTAGTTGGCCCCGTAGCTCGTCCCCGGCGAGGCCCAGAGTCTTAACCACCTCATTTCGACTGGACGCGTCCTTCTCGGACTTGGCAAGCGGCTTTCCCGTCTGGCAGTCCACGGCATTCAACTCGATGCGATAGTGATTGCCCGCATCGGCAATGGAACCGTCCACCACCGCCTTGCTGTTGGTGCGCTGGCAGACCTGGCGTGCCAAGGGGGGTGTGAGCCGCGCATCTACAGGTTGGTTCATCAGCTTCAGCACCCGGCTCACCTTGTCGGAACCCAGCAGGTTCAAGTAAGGCGACTGCTGCAATTCGACGGTCAATGCCGTATTCAAAGCATCGTCAAACACCGCGTCGCCAGTGGTGTTCGTGAGGTCGGCCAGCACCACGGTATCTTTTTCCGTCAGCCGGGTGGTCTTTCGCGAGCGCCAGTAGAGACCGCCGGCCAGCAGGGCGGCCACGACGACGGCGGCCGTCGCCAACAGCTTCCACCGTTTGCGCAAGGGATGCTCGCTGTCACGCTTGACGTTCTCCAGCTCGGAGCGCACCTCGGAGGCTTTCTGGTAGCGCAGGTCGCGGTCCTTCTCCAGACACTTGTGAATGACGTTTTGCAGCTCAACCGGCAGCTCGGAATTCAGCTCGGCGGGAGGCGTGGGCGTGTGATTCAGGACGGCATCGTGCAACGCCGCCGTATTGTCGCCGGTGAAGGCCCGCCGGCCGGTCGCCATTTCATACAGGATCAAGCCAAAAGAAAACAGGTCGGTGCGCGCGTCCAACGGCTGCCCTCGCGCCTGTTCCGGCGACATGTATGCGGCCGTCCCCACCGCTATGCCGGGGCGGCTGATGTTCAAGGCGTCCGGGCCTGCCAGGGTCGGCACTGATGTCCCAGATTCGCCATCCGGTTCTTGCGGAATGGTTTGCTCGCCGCTCGGCTGCAGCAGCTTTGCCAACCCGAAATCAAGAATCTTGGCAACGCCCTTGGTGCTGACGAAAATGTTGGCTGGCTTGATGTCACGGTGAACGATGCCTTGTTCATGCGCAGCTTCCAGCCCGTTGGCGATTTGGATCGCGATCCCCAACAACCGGTCGAGGGCAACGTGCGCTGCCGAAGCCGTGTCCTTCAACCCGCCCGAGGCCAGGCAGTCTCGCAAGGTTTGCCCTTGCAGCAACTGCATCACGATGAACGGACGGCCTTCGTGCTCTCCGAATTCGTAGATGGAACAAATGTTGGGATGGTCCAACGACGAAGCCGCGCGGGCCTCGCGCTCGAACCGTTCCAGCGCCCGCGGGTCGTTGCCCACCTCTTCCGGCAGAAACTTTAGCGCCACGGCGCGGCCCAGCTTTAGATCTTCTGCCTTGTACACCACCCCCATGCCGCCGCCGCCCAGCACTGATAACACGCGATAGTGCGAAACCGTCCTGCCGGTCAGGCCGGCGGGCTCAAGCGGTAGCTGCACCCCGGTCCCATCGTGGCTGCTCGACACCGGCCCCGTTCCCGAGGTATCTCCCGCGCTGGAATCCAGCCGCTCCACTGGCACCATCAGCCGGTAGCCGCGGCGAGCAATGGTCCCGATGTACTTCGGATTATCGGCGGAGTCGCCGAGAGCGACGCGAAGCTTCTTTATGGCGGAGTTGATGCTGTGGTCGAACTCAACCACCGTGTCATTCGGCCAAAGCTGTCGCTGGATCTCTTCGCGAGTGGCTATCGCGCCGGCGTGTTCGATGAGGATTCGCAGGACCTGGAGCGGCTGTTCCTGCAACACAACTCTTCTGCCCGATGTCTGCAGTTCTCCTGACTTCAGATCGAGGTCGAAAGCGCCGAATCGAAGACGAAGTGGCAGTGTGTTCTTCATTGAACTGTAACAGTTGTGGGCGAAGTTTACACCGCCGCCTCCCTACCTCCAAGCGAAGTTTGCAATTTCCCACCCGAATTCAGCCGCCTTTGCTTCGGAAATCCAAGCGCAAGGATCGATCGAAGCAGCTTTGGAATGAGTCGGTTGTCCGGATCACCCTTAGATCATCAGCAGATCACCCACAAATCGCCGCTGGTGCATTGTCAGCGCCGGCGGACCGGCGCATTGTGCGTTCATGAGAGCGGAATACGAGCACGACTGGCCGTCTGCTCTTCGGCTCTCTGTCGGGGGACGCATCCGGAGGCGGGGAAACAATCCCGCCTCCGGGTAGCGAGGCAAGGTCCCCAACGTACAACCGGCGACCACCGACCGGAAATGCACCGCCAGACGAAAGGAGAATTCCCATGAGGACCGACAAACAACAGCTTTACCGGGCCACCGAGACCCTGTTCCGCGCGTTTCACCACCTGCAACCCAGAATGCGCGGGGGAGCGCTGGCTCCGCCCCTCCCAATGAACGCCGAGGCGCTGGCGGGATGCATTTTGCACACCTGCATGTCACGGCTAGTCCGGGAGCTGCAGCAGCAAGCCAGTCCGGGTCGGACGGGCCGAATGATCGAGCTTGACAGCCCATCGAGTGCTGGGTGAAGCGGGGAAGGTGCTGATCCCGAAGAAGTTTCGGGACGGCATTGGTTCCCGAAGCTACGCGAACTCAAATTCGCACAACCACAACCCGGCGCCGCTCGAACTTTGGCCGTCGCCACAGCCCCTGACCACAAGGAGGTCACTATGAAAACGCAAATTCGTATCGCTGCACTGTTACTGCTCACAATCCTGTGCCTGATGCTGACTGTTACTCCGGCTATGGCCGACACGTTGTATGACAACGGTCCGGTGAACGGCAACACGGCCGGTTGGATGATTAACTACGGCCACATCGTTAGCGACTCCTTCAGGGAGCAAAAGCCCGATGGAACGCTTGGAGGAACAACTAAGTTTTTCGTTTGGGAAACCCCCGGCGACACACTCACCTCTGTGGACTGGTCCTTTACCTCCCAGGCGAACGGTGGGACGGTGTATGGCTCGGGTACGGCCAGCGGTGCAAACCTGACCGACCAGTTCCTTTTCAGCAACCAGTATAGCTACAACATTGACGCGGTCACAATGGCGTGCGCCACCGGCGAACACATCCCCAAGGTGGTCCTTTGGCTCAATCTGCAGGACGCGATTTCAGCGCAAGGCAACCCCGTCTACTGGGATGAGAACAGCGGCCCGTCCCAGGCCTACGACAGTGCACTAGGCACGATTCCTTCAGAAGCTTTCATGATCTACGACAGCGGCTCGAGCACACCGGAACCCAGCAGTCTGTTGTTGTTGGGCTCTGGAGTCCTGGGCATCGGCGGACTGCTCCGAAAACGCCTTTTTGGATGACACCAGCGCCACTCGATGGGACAGTCCCGTCCCCGGCGAGGAGCAGCTACGCGGTGAATGCTCCCCACCTTCAATCACCACCGCCACAATCCCTGACCACAAGGAGGTCACCATGAAAACGCAAATTCGTATCGCTTCACTTGCTCTGCTCGCAGTCGTCTGCCTGATGCTGGCTGTTGTTCCGGCTATGGCCGGCACGTTGTATGACAATGGTCCCTACGATGGCAACACCGCTGCCTGGGGTATCGGCGGTGCCCAGGCCGTTACCGACTCGAACAATCTCAACTCATCTAGATCCAATGTTTACAGCGTGGACTTCGTTTACTGGGATGCTTCGGAGTCGGATCTTTTGACCACCGTGGACATGTCGTTCGGGTCTACACCGTCTGGCACCGATATCTTCTCCGGGACGTTGACCGGTGTTACCAACACGTTCCTGGGTACTAGTCAGTATGGTTATGACCTGTACCAGGCAAGCTACTCTACTAACGTTGTAGTTCCGCATGGAGGGCTGGGCTATCTGACCCTGAGCAATGCCTGCACCACGTCCGGTTGCTCCACCAACTCGATCTACTGGGATGAGAACAGCGGACCATCTACGGCTTATGACAATACCGTTGGCTCGATTCCTTCGGAAGCCTTCACGTTGATCGGCACCAGCGACTCGACTCCTGAGCCCAGCAGCCTCGTGCTGTTCGGTTCTGGCATACTCGGCCTCGCGGGAGTGCTGCGCCGGAGATTAATGGGATAGTCCGGCGCAACAATAGAACCTATTGAGCCGCTCTTGGGGGCGGCTTTTTTTATCGGCGAGGGCAGGCGGGCGAACCCGCCCACCCTGCCGAAGCAGTAGAGGAAGCCCTCCGTCGGAATTCCGCTCACGAGGGGCTGCCGCTCCATCAGGCGCTGGCCCATGTACTTCAGTTGGTCATCAAGATGTAGTTGCTATAGACGTATCCGTTATTGATGACCCGAACCCGAAAGGGGCCGGTCCATCGTGGCGTAAACTGCACCAGGCATTCTGCAGTTCGGTCGGTGTCCCTGGCGATCTCGTGGCCGTTCTGGTCGTACACAATCAGATCCACGTCGGTATCGCCATCCCCGACCACGCCAATCCGCGCCACCTCGCCGCCATAAAAGCTGATCACGAAATCGTCGTAAGCGCGGGCGGAAACCGCATCGCGGTGCGCGATCGCTCCCTGTGTCGAGCCCAGGGTCGCAGCTCCGGCGGCCTTCGCCTTGGCTGACTCCGCATCCAGCAGGGCCAGCATGTTTGCATCGCCTTTTGCCCATGGTTTGGCTTCGGCCAGCAGCCTCTCGGGATCGAGCGTCGGCGCCGGCGTGTCGCCCTTCTTGCCTGCTTTCACCTGCTCGCCCTCGTGCTGCAACCCGGTCTTCTTTTTGCCCACCCGCTCGGCGTTGTCCTGGGTCTTCACGCGCTCAAGCATTTGCACGGCGGTCAGCATGGCCACCGGGGATTCGTTGTCTTTTGCGTACTGCACCAACGAGGTCGCCTGACTCAGCAGTGACACCGCCGCGGCCCCGCCTTCTTTGCCTTTCTCGGTTGACATATTCGGCTGCTTGGCGTCGGCCTTCCCGGTTGGCGCAGTTTGAGCGGCCAGACCTGTCACCGCAAGCCACCCGCCTACTACCAAAACACCTACCCACCTCATCATCTGTCGTCTCATCCTCATCTCCTTTTTGTTTTTGAAATTCACGATTACCCATTTACCGCTTGAAAGATGCCATATCTATATCTGTATCGATGCTTTCCCGTCTCGTAACCGCCTTGCGCTTGCCGTGGTGTCCGTTCCCCCTGTGCTCCTTGGTCTCGCCAGCAGGCCGCGAGTTGACCCTGTGCAGGCACTATTTCTTGGCGGTGACGGTCGCCGCCGCGGGTCGCGGCAGGTCCCCAGGATCGCCCACAAAGATCATTCCAGCCCAGTAAAACGGATGCCCCGAGCCGTGGTCCTGGCGGGCACGGGCCAGTGCGTCCACCTGCGCAGCGTGAAACGCTTCGTAGCGGTGTTCGGGGTTTTGGCCTTTGCCTTCATTGCCCAGCCAGCGGTGATAGAAGTCGCCGATCTGCTGCGTCGTCTCCTCGGCCGGCACTTCCCACATGCTCATGGTCAGCGATCGCGCCCCCGCCAGCAGGAACCCTTGACTCAGTCCCGCCACCCCGTCGGGGGTCACCTCGCCCAACCCCGTCTCACAGGCCGTCAAGTTCACCAGCTCCGTGCCTTGCAGCCTCATCCCGGTCACTTCATAGGCGGTCAGAACTCCGTCGCCCAACTCGGTCCGCGCCGCCTGCAATTGTCCGTCGGTCAAGCCACGGGCGCGGGCGGCCGATTCCGTCATAAACTCTTTCCCAACCCGATAAACGGGATGCCAATCGTTGACTCCCGCCATGATCAGCATGGACCGCAACAGGGGGTTGTCCCAGCCTTGGGGATCGTCATTGGGCCGGTCCAGAACATAGCCGTGGGTGGCGAACTGCAGGATCCGCGGCATTTCGACCGCCTCAACCGCCTCCTTGACCGCCAGGCGGTCGGTCAACGTGGTCACCGACCAGCCCCACCGCTTCAGTTGCACGCCAGCCTGCTGGATCAGGGTCGCCAGCACCTCGACCTGGCCCCAGTTGCGTGGAATCTGCAACCGCGGCGCGTCGTCCCCGCCGGTCACCCCCAACGTGGAAGGGCCAGATGGAACACTGGACTGTATCACGGATGTAAAGGTGGGCGAGTTGAGGCGCGCTTCCTGGGCGGCCAACTCCTCCGGCTTGGCGCTGAAAGCCGGATTGCCAATCAACACCGCCGTTTTGGGCCGCTCTGCGGTAGCGTCGGCGCTCCGCGCCAGGCCGCTCAGGTCCCGTCCGGTCCCTAGGTAGATCAACTCCCGGTCCTCGGCCAGGTATCGCCACGCCCCCGACGCATCCTTCCGCGCCAGGGCTTCAAAGGGAATCAGGCTCAACTGTCCGTCGGGTGCGACATAGACGCGTTTGATGCCCGCCAATTGTGGTTCCAAACGCTGCCAGACCAGCTCGCGCAGGTCCGAAGAGGCCTCGGCAACCTGCTCTTCCGAGTGGCGCATCTGGGGGCGACTGGGCGCAATCTCCTTGAACTGGTCGATGGCCCCGCGCACCGCTGCGCGGAACCGCTCCACCGCCTCGTCGATCTCCTTGGCCTCACCCAGGTCGACGGCGGTCACCTGCCCGCTGCCGCCCCGCAACAGGAACACGCCATAGCGTGCGCTCCCCTTTTTTGCGGTGGCAAAGTCGAAGGGTGTGTAGCGCGCGTATTCCGCCAAAGCTTCGCCCGGCCGCAATGCCCCCCTCACGTCCTCCACGCTCACCTGCCGCAGCCGCGCGGTGGCGGCGTAGGCCGGATTGCCTTGCCGGAGCCGCTCGTTCAACTGCTCGATCTGCTGGTTCAGGGAACGCACATAGGCGGCGTTCACTTTGTGGCCGCTTGGTTGCGGACCCCGGTTCTCCGACATGAGCTGCAAGGCGATAGCGTTGTATTGATGACGCAGCCGTTCCCGCTGGCGCCATTGCTGCTGCCACGCCAGCGGCGCGGCCGCCACCGCCGCGGCCAGCGCCCCGCTCTCCTGCCGCGCTACCTCAAACAGCAGCTTCTTGCTCAGCAGTACCCCAGACAAGCCGTCTTTCGGGTCCGCTTTGCCTTGAAAGACCAGCGTGGAAAGCTCTTCGCTCTGCACGAAATAGCTGCGCGACAGAAATTCACGCTTCTGCTGGTCCGACATGGTGGGAAAATTTTCCGTCAGGTGCAGCCATTGCAACTGCGCCGATTCCAGCAGCAACTGCGAAGCCTCGTGCGTCCGGTTAGTCACCGCCAGTACCGTGGCGAGGTGTTTCAGGTTGCGGGCATAGGCGGGGTGGTATTCTCCCACGGTAGTCTTGCGGATCGCCAGCGCTTCCCGAAACAAGGGTTCGGCTTGCTCATACCGGCCCATTTTCTTGTACAACAATGCCAGGTTGTCCAGGTTCACCGCATAGGCGGGATGCTGCTCCCCCAGCGTCTTCTTGCGAATCGCCAGCGCCTGCCGGTACAAGGGCTCGGCTTGCTCGTACTTTCCCATCGCCTGGTACAACTGCGCCAGATCGTCCAGGCTGCTGGCATAGGTCCGGTGCTGTTCCCCCAAAGTCTTCTTGCGGATCGCCAGCGCCTCCAGATACAGAGGCTCGGACTCCTGGTACCGCTTCATCTCCTTGTACAGCAGCGCCAGATTGTTTACACTCCGCGCGTAGTCGGGGTGCTCGTTGCCCAGGGCTTTCCTGCGAATCGCGATCGCTTGCTGGTAGAGCGGCTCGGCCTCTCGGTAACGCCCCGTCGAGTCGTACAGCGCCGCCAGCCGGTCCAAACTGCGCGCGTAGTCGGGATGCTGGTCCCCCAGCGCTTGCTTGCGGATTGCCCGCGACTGCACATACAGAGGCTCGGCCTGCGCAAAACGGCCCATCAAGCGGTAGAGGTCTCCCAGGTTGCAAAGGGTGGTCGCGTAGATCGGGTGCTGCTCGCCGACCGTCTGCTTCTCAATTTCCAGCGCCTGCCGGTAGAGAGTTTCGGCCTGCTCGTTGCGTCCCATGGCGACATAGAGGGACGCCAGATCATCCACGCCGCTCGCGTAGTCTGAGTTCTGCTCGCCCAGCGCCTTCTTCTGGATCGCCAGCGCCTGCTTATACAGCGCCTCCGCCTGATCATAGCGACCCATGGTCTGGTAAAGCTCGGCCAGATTAGTTAGGTTGCGGGCATAGCCAGGGTGCTGCTCTCCCACCACCTTTTTGCGAATCGCCAGCGCTTGCCGGCCCAACTCTTCCGACTCTTTGTAGCGCCCCATCTCCTCATACAACGACGCCAGATTGTCCAGGTTCACCGCATAGGCGGGATGCTGTTCCCCCAGCGTCTTCTTGCGAATCGCCAGCGCCTGCCGGTACAAGGGCTCGGCTTGCTCGTACTTCCCCATGGCCTGGTACAACTGCGCCAGATCGTCCAGGCTGCTGGCATAGGTCCGGTGTTGCTCTCCAAAAACCTTCTTGCGGATCGCCAACGCCTCCAGATATAGAGGCTCGGATTCCGGGTAGCGCCCCATTTCCTTGTACAGCAGCGCCAGGTTGTTCAGGCTCCGCGCGTAGTCCGGATGCTGCGCCCCCAGCGCCGTCTTGCGAATCGCGATCGCTTGCTGGTACAGCGGCTCGGCCTGCGGGTAGTGGCCCATCGAGTCGTACAGCGCCGCCAGCCGGTCCAAACTGCGCGCGTAGTCGGGATGTCCTTCGCCCAGCGCTTGCTTGCGGATGGCCAGCGACTGCACATACAGCGGTTCAGCCTGCGCATAGCGTCCCATCCAGCGGTAGAGGTCGCCCAGGTTGCAAAGGGTGGCCGCGTAAGTCGGGTCATGCTCGCCGAGTGTCTGCTTCTCGATCGCCAGCGCCTGCTGGAAGAGCGTCTCGGCCTGCTGGTTATGGGCCATGGCCATGTAAAGTTCCGCCAGGGCCTCCAGGTCGGCGGCATGGTCCGGATGCTGCTCGCCCAGAATTTTCCGATGGATGTCCAGCGCCTGCCGGTAGGAGGTCTCAGCCTCGGTATATCGAAGTTGCAAGTAGTAGGCGCGGCCCACTCGATACAGGCTATGCGCATACCAACTGTGTTCCTGGCCGAGGAGCTGACTCTGCGTGCTGGCGGACTTCAGCAGAATATCGAGCGCCTGCTTACTCTTGCCGGTCTCCTCGAGGTCCTTGTCCTGGACCGAATCGGCGGCCCGCTCGGCTGCTGCCAGGCTGGATCTTTCCTCGGCAGGCATGGTCGAGATACGCCGCAAATCGGCCACCGCCAGGCGCGCATCGATGGTTTGCCACCAGGCTTCACCTTGATGAGCAGCGCGAATCTGCAAGACCTGCTCCGCCTTGGGAAGGGCAGCGTAGATTAAGGCAAGATCGTCGAGGTGGTGGAGAGCGTCGCGAATGGCCGCTTCATAATCGGCCACCTGCTTCGCCAGCTCTTCAGGCAGTTGCGGCAGCGGCGTCGGCGCCGACGTTGTGGAAGCAGCGGAGCGCGGCTGGCGCTCCTGTGCTTGCCCGGCAAGAGGCAAGAGCATTGCTCCGGCAACTGCCATCGCAATTAGGGTGCGTGCAGTTCTCTGAGCGCAGCAAGAAAGCCTAGCGAATTGGCGCAGCCTGGCCATGACTGTCGAACTAACTTGCTGGCGTCGACCAACTTCTTACTCTCGCCCATGGCCGGCGTAACAGCCGTGCTGGTCAGTCGGACAACTAGCTGCCTACTTAAGGTGGCCTCGTGTGAATTGGGCTACATGAGTTGGTTTCGTAAAGCATTCGGCGCCGCTACTCACCAGGCGAGGCATACCAAGTCAAGCCCGTTCCGACCGCCGGATATTGCATCCCGCCGGGCCTCCTTCCAATGCTGGCTGACCGCCGGGTGCGCTGGTCCGGGGAACTCCATCCTCATCTGGAGAATAGTGTGGGGGAATCATCACCTGACTCGGCCACTTGGTCAAGTGAATTATTTGGAATTATCCACTTTACACTGCCGAAATTGCGGCCCAAGGGGTGTTCCTACCTGGGTGTTTTCCTGCCGACAATATTCAGTTCCACGATCTGGCCATCGGAATTTTTCACCAGCAATACCTTGCCGTTTGGAGTATTTAGTTTGGCGGGAAATTCTTTGCCGGTGGTCCAGTCAATAAAAGTTGCAGCCGGGGCGCTGGTGCGGCAAGCGTAAACCGTATTCTCCAGGCGCATGGAAATCTTGTACTCATCCGAATTTCCCATATGCTGGGCGTTAGCGGCGACGCGTTCGAAGGCGACAACCCTGGCCATCTGATAGCCTTCTTCCGCGTTTTGCGCATAGGCGAGCATCGCCGCCATGGCGATGCAGCAGGATAAAGCAATCAAACCTGTCTTCATGGGCGTTCCTCCCTGATGGTCGAAGAGAAAGTATAGACCGAGTGCCCGATGCGCGCAGGAATAATGCGGTGCCGGGCGGGAGCAAGGCAGCCGTCCTGACGTTGCTCGGGTTGGTTGTGAACCTTGCAATTCGTGGAGGCGGCGGGATGGCTATAATAAACCAGAGTTGAGAAGGGAGACGTTATGAAACACAGCAGCCTCGTCATTAGTTTGTTGTTGCTGGTTGCATCCCTGGCCTGGGGGCAAGGGACCAGCCAGCCAGCTTCCAGCGGGACGGGAACACAGGCCGGCACGGCTTCACAGTCGAATACCTCCGGCAGCTCCGCGCAACGCCAGCAGCGTCGTCAGCAGATGCAGGCCATGCAAAAAGAGCACATGGAAGCCATGAAGGCACAGCTCCAGATAATGCACACGGATTTGGAGCAGATGAAAGCCAACGTGGACAAGATCGCCGATGCCGAGGAAAAGGCCCGCTGGCAGAGCAATGTGGACATGTGGCAGACCATGGTGGGCCATCTCGACCAGATGATGAAGCACATGGAAGCCATGCAGGGCATGGGCGCAGGCATGATGCATCACCGCGGCATGGGCGGCATGGGCATGGGACCAGGGAAGGGCGCTCCTCCTCCACCACCGCCTGCGAAACCGTAATAGGACGTTTCCAGGTTCAGGGCAAGCCCGCTGTGACCCTGAAGGCGGGCGAGGCGTGCAGCACCGTGGCCGGCGAAGTGCACAACGTGGAGAATGCCAGCAGCCGCGCGCCTGCCAAGGCGCTGGCCTTCTACGTTGCCCAAAAAAGGCACTCCTCTCGAGGACCTCTCGGTCCCGGCTAAGCAAGCACCGCACACGCACGGTTTGGCCCGAACACCGTAGCCGGCTGGAGACTCGGTGGGTGGCCATAAAGTTCGCCGCCCGGCAAGAGATCGCTCAGCCGTTCAACACGTCGTTGCTTTCGCGAGCTTTGGATTGGCCCGCCATGACCCAGACTAGATCGAGCAGGAGTAAGGGCTCGAGCGGCTTGCGGTAGCGCCCTTCAGCGGTCGCGACATTCTGCAATGCGAGAAAGAGCGTGAAGAGGGTAACCGCGACCGGAACCAGATCGAATCGCCGGTTCATGAATTCGCGGAGATTGCACGCCAGAATTAAGACGATTAGGGGCGCCCACATCCAGCGCGCTTCATATTCCAGTCTGCCGTCCCATCCGCCCACAGCGCTTTCCGGCCAGGAAGGCGCAAAAAAGAAGAGCACGATGTTTTCCCGCCATTGCGCCAGCCATTCTGCGCGGCCGACATGCAAGGCAGCATAAGCATTTTCCCAATCTCGAGCCCCATATGCGGAGTCAATTGCCACGGTGAGTTCGGAATTTCCTAACGCTCTGCGTATGGTCCAGTCGCTTAGGGGCCACAACGGTCGTATGTAGCAACTTGGCGAACTGAAAGACATCTGGTAATGAGAATCGGCTGGGAAATGAGGGTACTCGGGGTGGTGGGTGTAAGAATCTACATATACGGTCTTTACCCCCGACCGGTGCTGGATTTTGGTCAGCCAGGGATTGCCAAATGGGGCAATAAAACCCAGCGCCATTTTGCTGCGGACCGCCTGTGGCAGCAGGAGAACGAGCATCAGGGCCGTCGCTGCCGCAATGTCGCGGAACGACGGCCGTTTTTTCCACCCACTCCATAGAAGGCAGACTCCAGCCAGAGGAAGTACCGTTGGTTTCGTCAGGCACGCCAGCGTCCAGAGGGCAACCGATACCAGGAAAGCTTGCGTACCGGCTTTACGCAAGTAGCGCGCCGTCATCCACAGGGCTGCACCTTCCACCAACAGCAACAACGTCTCCATCATGATGTAGTGGTAAATAGCCAGCAGGGACGGTGTCCACGTGATGAGCGCCCACACCCAAAGGGCGGGTATTTTCCGCAGCCCAAAATTTCGTGCGGCACGATAGTACGTCCAGGGCATTAAAACGGAAAGAATTGACGAGGCCAGACCTACCAATAGCTTGTTGTCGGCTGTGAGTTTGCGCAGCAGAAAGACATACGCCTGATACCCAATCGGGTCGGAAGCACCGAGATAGCCTCCCCTGGGAAAGCGAATCCCATTCATCCAGTGCCGTAGAGGGTCGCTCCAGAGATAGTCCAAGGGATTGTGCTGAATGCAAACAAACACACGCATGCACGATCCAATCACAATCAGGACCGCCAGGGTCCCATATTGAACGTGCGCTTGGTGCAGCATTGACCCGTACAGAGGGCCGTTTATTTTCACACGCTTCAGCCAGCCAACCATGCCTTTGCCTTGCCACGAACTGTACCAGTTCAAGATCTGAGAACACAAAAGTGAGGAAACCTAAAAACGCTAGTAAGCAGGGCGACGTGCCGCAGCGCAGGTCCACCGATTACGCACTGCAAATGGCGGGCCGGGCCTTGGCCGGCGCACGAGAAAGGCATCGTTCAGCGGGATCTGAAGATACGGAGAATCAAACGTTGCATGGTGGACGCGGCGGGAGTTGAACTTCCCCGTCACGTTGAAAACAGGACCTTATTGAATCTTTAGGGGCGCACAAAACGCACAACACTCGAAAGTGGGCAAATCGTTGACCGTGTATTGGCCACATGAAAGGCGCGCGAAATGACGCGAAGCAGCTATACTTCCGCTCATGCAACCCGACCAAGAGGTCATAAACCGATGGAGCGGCTCCGCTCCGTACTGGGAGAAGCACGGCGAAATCATCCGGCAGATGTTTGCCCCGATTACTCAAGCTCTTGCCGAAGAGGCTCAGATTGGCAGGCAACACGCGGTCCTGGATATTGCTACGGGCGCCGGCGAGCCGGCATTGAGCGTGGCTGCCTGGGTGGGACCTGAAGGCAAGGTCTTTGGGATTGATCCGGTTCCCGAGATGGTGGCCGCCGCGCGTCGAGCGACAGAGCGGCTTGGGTTAAAGAATGCACAATTTGACGTCGCCTTTGCGGACCATCTGCCGTTTCCAGCCGATGCCTTCGATGCCGTGATCAGCCGCTTCGGCGTGATGTTCTTTCCCTCTCCGGTCGACGCGGTCCGCGAGATGTTGAGAGTGCTCAAGCCGGGGCGGAAACTGGCCTTGGCGGTGTGGCATTTCGCCGAAAGAAACCCTTTCCACTGGACGCTGTCGCGAGTGATCGAACGGTATGTCGATTCGCCGCCACCTGCGCCGGATGCTCCAGACGCATTCCGCTTTGCCCGTCCTGGCAAGTTAGCGGAGGTCCTTGCCGAGGCCGGCGCGATGGCTCCCTCCGAGCGCCTCTTGCAATTCACCATACAAGCGCCGCTCTCAGTGGAAGACTTTTGGACAATGCGATGCGAGTGGTCTGAGAAGCTTCGGGAAAAGATCGCCATGCTTTCCAACGAGCAGGCGAAGGAAGCGAAGCGCCAGGTGCTCGAAGCTTTTCGTGAGTATTCCATAGACCGGGGGATGAGTTTCCCGGCTGAGGTTTTTATCGTGAGTGGAGCCAAGAGCGGTTTGGCATAGCAGAACCATCCGAAGTCGGCAAATCGTTGACCGTGTATTGGCCACGCGAAAGGCGTGACTCATCAGGCGGATTCGGAATGGAAATCAGCGAGCTGGGGCCGGCCGAATCGTAGTCGCAACGGAAGGTATGGTGGAGGCGGCGGGAGGTGGATTCTTCCGGCCCATTGAAAACAGGTAAGTTATTGATTTATAAGCACGCCACAGGCTCACGAAACGCAGCATTTGACGATTTCACACACGAAATACGCACGTGGAATTTTGTCCAGTGTTTTATCTTCGCCCGAAATCCGTTTCTTGAAGGCGTCATCCGGCGTGGGCGCATCATGTGTGAGGAGCAGGGCGTCACATTACTTCCGGCTTGCCGGCCATCTGGACACAATTGCGCGAGGCGGCGGGTGGTTGCTCCGAAAGTTGTGCTATTCAGGGAAATCGCGCCTCATGATTCCGCACCAATCTGTCGCCCACTGCCCTGGTCGTCTCAAAACCCCGCGAGCGCAACCTCGGGACCGTTCGACGTGGGAAGAGCAACAGGGCGGCCGCTCGATGAGGATACTCAATACGGCGTCCGCCAGTTTTCTGCTCGCCGCCGCAACCAAAAGCATAAGTCTTGAAAAAATATCACATTAGATATATTCTAAATTTGTCATGGACGCCGAGGCGATTAAACGGTCCCTGGAAGGCAGCGGGTTGCGGTGCACTCCGCAGCGCTACGCCGTGATGGCATTCTTGATGGAACACAACAGGCATCCCACGGCTGCGGAAATCTTCGCAGCCGTGAACCGCGTGGATCCGCGCTCTTCCAGGGCCACGACTTATAACAATCTGCGGGACTTGGTGCAGGCGGGTTTGGTGCGTGAAGTGGCCGTCGAGGGCCGCGCCGCGCGCTTCGATGCGAAAGGCATGCGGCATCACCACTTCATCTGCGACCGCTGCGGCAATGTTGAGGACATTGAGTGGTGCGACGTGCCCAGGCCTGCCTCGGGCTCCCTCGGTAAGCGGATTCTTCGCGAATGTGAACTCATTTTCCGGGGGCTGTGCACGAAGTGCGCTCCGCGGCGGCACGCTTCCCGTTCCGTGTCGTAGGCGTGTGGATACCGGATGAATGGCGCGCGTCAGCAAGCGCGGCCAGTGGCGATTGCGCGAAGCGGAAAGCCAGGATGGATTCGTAGTTTGTCACAGTTATTTTAAATAATTCGAAGGAAGGTATACATATGGAGAAAAAACTCACCACCGCAGCGGGGGCTCCTGGCCCCGAAAATCAGGAGCCAAACTTGTCAACCGAAACCAAGTGCCCGGTCGCTCACGGCGCTCGCAGATTCCAGACGAATGCCGACTGGTGGCCGAATCAGCTTAACCTGAACATCCTGCACCAGCACTCCCCGCTGTCCAACCCAATGGGCGAGGCGTTCAACTACGCCGAGGAGTTCAAAAGCCTTGACTTGGATGCCGTGATCAAAGATCTCCATGCCTTGATGACCGACTCGCAGGACTGGTGGCCCGCGGACTTTGGCCACTATGGGCCGCTCTTCATCCGTATGGCGTGGCATGGCGCAGGCACGTACCGCATCGGCGACGGCCGCGGCGGGGCAGGCTCCGGCGAACAACGCTTCGCGCCCCTCAATAGCTGGCCGGACAACGTGAACCTCGATAAGGCGCGCCGGTTGCTCTGGCCGATCAAGCAGAAGTATGGGCGGAAAATCTCCTGGGCCGACCTCATGATTCTCACCGGTAACGTGGCCTTGGAGTCCATGGGGTTCAAGACCTTCGGTTTCGGCGGCGGGCGCGAGGACGTCTGGGAGCCGGGAGACGACATTTATTGGGGCCCCGAGGGCAAGTGGCTGGCGGACGAGCGCTACAGCGGCGACCGTGATCTCGCGAATCCCCTTGCGGCGGTTCAGATGGGCCTGATTTACGTTAACCCGGAAGGGCCCAATGGAAACCCGGATCCCATCGCCGCGGCACGGGACATCCGCGAGACTTTCGCTCGCATGGCGATGAATGACGAGGAGACCGTTGCGCTCATTGCCGGCGGCCACACGTTCGGCAAAACCCACGGCGCTGCCGATCCGAACAAGTATGTCGGCCCCGTACCCGAGGCCGCCGGCATCGAGGAGCAGGGCCTCGGCTGGAAGAACAAATTTGGCACGGGCAAAGGGGATGACACGATCGGCAGCGGCCTGGAAGTCATTTGGACCCCGACGCCTACGAAGTGGAGCAACAACTTCTTCGCGAACCTGTTCGGCTACGAATGGGAACTGACCAAGAGCCCGGCCGGTGCCCATCAGTGGAAACCGAAGAATGACGCAGGCGCCGGTACGGTGCCGGATGCCCACGATCCGTCAAAGCATCACGCGCCCTCCATGCTGACCACGGACCTCTCCTTGCGGTTCGATCCTGCTTACGAAAAGATTTCCCGGCGCTTCTACGAGCATCCGCAGGAGCTCGCAGACGCGTTCGCCAAGGCGTGGTTCAAGCTGACGCACCGCGACATGGGGCCGATCTCGCGCTACCTTGGCCCGCTCGTTCCGAAGGAGCCCCTGCTGTGGCAAGACCCTGTTCCCGCCGTGGATCATAAATTGATCGGGGAGCAGGACATTACTGCTCTGAAGGCGAAGATCCTCGCCTCCGGACTGTCGATCTCCCAACTGGTCAGGACGGCCTGGGCGTCGGCTGCCACATTCCGCGGCAGTGACAAGCGCGGCGGGGCCAACGGGGCGCGCATTCGCCTCGCGCCGCAAAAGGATTGGGAAGTCAATCAGCCGGCCGAGCTGGCGAAGGTCCTGCAGAAGCTGGAGGCGATCCAGAGGGATTTCAACGGCGCGCCGTCCGCTGGGAAGAAGGTCTCGCTGGCTGACCTGATCGTTCTGGGCGGCGGCGCAGCCGTCGAGGCAGCTGCCAAGAAGGCCGGCCACGACGTGAAGGTTCCCTTCTCGCCGGGGCGCATGGACGCGTCGCAGGAGCAGACCGATGTGCATTCGTTCGCCGTACTGGAACCGACCGCAGACGGGTTCCGCAACTATCTCCGGAAGGGAGACGAGGGATCGGCGGCTGAGTTGCTGGTGGATCGGGCGAACCTGATGACCCTGACCGCTCCCGAGATGACGGTCCTCGTCGGCGGCATGCGCGCCCTGAATGCAAACTTCGGGCAGTCCAAACACGGCGTCTTCACCAAGCGGCCCGAGACGTTGACGAATGATTTCTTCGTCAACCTGCTCGACATGAACACGAAATGGCAGAAGTCCGCCACATCGGAAGGCGTGTTGGAGGGGCGCGATCGGGCGACAGGCGGACTCAAGTGGACGGGCACTGTTGTTGATCTCGTCTTCGGTTCCAACTCCCAGCTCCGAGCAATCGCGGAAGTCTATGCATGTAATGACTCGAAGGAGGCGTTTGTGAAGGACTTCGTGGCTGCGTGGAACAAGGTGATGAACCTTGATCGCTACGACCTTGCCTGAGCTCGGCGGAAAAGAGAGCTGTCAACTTGGTACTAACCCCCGTTCCTTTTGTTTGGATCGGCAAAACCGAAGTTCGCCGCTCTTCTTGGCTCCGCACGGGCCGGATCGCGCGCAATAGGGGATAAGTCCTGGGTGACGGGCAACTCTGAAGTAGTCCCAGCCCAAGTCTCTGTCGCATGGAGCGGCACTCTGCCCCAGCCGGGCGGGTGCGCTTTGAACTGGTTGATGCTTTGGAGTTGAAAGCAGCGGGCTGGAGCCCGCTGACTCACATGTAAGATGTTGAAAATAAATAACTTGGTGGAGGCGGCGGGAGTTGAACCCGCGTCCGAAAATGCTGCTGGCAAAGAGCCTACATACTTAGTCACGTTCATGCGCCGGAGTTACCCGGCACTCTCGCGGGCCGCGCTCAGAGCGGACAAGAAACGCAGCCAGCCAACCTGATAATCTCGCCGCCCACTCACAGGTGGAGAGTTGGCAGCCAGCTCACTGTGCGACGCCCTTTTTCAGCCCATGAGCAAAGCCGAGGAGGACGGCAACTTAATTAATTAAGCTGCGTATGCCAGGTTTTGATTGGCAATTGTGTTTTTGCACGCGATTACGGATGCATGCGCTCCGGTATGCCTCTTTACCGCAATCACTTCCGTCGAAGCCGTGACGCCCCCGAAGTGGACCGCGATCAACTCCACTGTACCAGCTAGCGAAGTCAATCGCCAACATATAGATGCCAGCGATGGGCCGGCGACTCGGCCGCGCGAATCCTGCATCCCCTTGGCGGGGAAGTCATCCAAACCTTTGCCTTGCCTGTTAGTCTGATACGAGTGGCGCGAATGGCCAAACTGGTTCATCGATCTATGGCAATTGACTGGCGGCGGCTTCTGGATTGCGGCCTCATTCGCCGCGCCTGCTGGTGCTGGACTTGTTGTCGGGAGACGATCGCGTGATCCCCGATTGCATTTCCTTCGATTCCATTCCTCATACCACCCATATCTTCCGCGATTTCCTCTCTTATTCGCCCGCGATCCGCAAGTTTTTTCCTACGCAGCCGGACGTGGAACATGTCGCCGCATTCGCCAAGTCCGTGCCCCGCGATCGCGAACGGCAGGCCCGTGTCGCCGACGCCCTGGAGAAACAGAATCGCGCATGGGGAGCTTCGGAGGCGACCCTGCGCAACATTCAGCGGCTGCGCGATGGCGCTTACGCCGTAGTCACCGGTCAGCAGGTTGGACTTTTCGGCGGCCCGCTGATGTCGCTGTTCAAGGCCGCATCGGTGCTGGCGCTGGCCACGCAGGTGGAACAGGCAGGCGTGGAATGTGTGCCGGTGTTCTGGATGGCCTCGGAAGACCACGACCTCGACGAAGTCAACCAGGCATTGCTGCTGACGCACGATTTTCAACTGGCGCCGTTCACCGCAAAGACGGCGGGGATTACGGGCGCTCCGGTGGCGCACCTTCGTTTTGCCGAGGGAACCAACGAGATCGTCGCCCAAGCCGCCAAGCTGCTGGGCGAATCGCTGGCTGCCGATTACCTGCGCCAGAGCTACGCCGAGGGCGAGACCTTCTCCGACGCGTTCGCCAAACTTTACACCCGCATCTTTAGTGGGAGTGGGAGTGGGAGTGGGCGCGAGCACGGGCTCATCTTCCTCGATCCGGCTGACCCGGAGCTGCATCGCATTGCCGCGCCGTTGTTCCTGGAGGCGCTACAGCGCTCCGCCGAACTTGACCAGGCGGTGCTGGAGCGCGACAAGGAGTTGCGTGACGGCGACTATCACGAACAGGTCAAGGTGACGGGAGAATCCACTCCATTGTTTGTCCTGGTGGATGGAGCGCGCGTCCCGGTGCATCGCGCCAATGGGACCTTCACGATGGTGAAGGAGGCCGTCTCCGCCGAGGAGTTGCAGAAGCGCGTCGCGACGGCGCCGGAGAACTTCAGCGCCAACGTGCTGCTGCGGCCCGTGCTGCAGGACTACTGGCTGCCCACGCTGGCCTACATCGGCGGGCCGGCCGAGGTCGCGTACTTCGCGCAGGCTGCGGTGGTGTACGAGAAGCTGCTGGGCCGAATCACGCCGATCCTTCCGCGTATGAGCGCCACGTTGATCGAGCCGCGCATCGAGCGCCTGCTCAATAAATACGAAGTGGAGCTGCCGGAACTGTTTCATGGCGAATGTCAGCTGCGTGATTGTCTTGCCGCCCGCTCGCTGCCTGCCGAACTCAAGCAGGATTTCGAGCAGGCGCGCCAATCGCTTGCAGCCGCCATGGCGCGGATCAGCGGGTCCCTGAAGACTCTGGACCCAAGCCTGGTGGAAGCCGCCAGTCGGGCCGCCAGCAAGATGCACTATCAGGTAAATCGGCTGGAGAAGCGGGCCGCGCAGGCCGAATTGCTGAGGACGGACATTCTGTCGCGACACGCCGCCCAAATCGAGAACGCGCTGTATCCCAACAAGTCGCTGCAGGAGCGCGAAATCGGCGGACTCTATTTCTACGCGAACCATGGTCCGGAGTTGATCGATCGCTTGATCGAGCTGGCGCAAGCCCGCTGCCCCGAGCACAAAGTCCTGACTTTGAGCTAGGTTTGCCGCTCCCGGTACAATCCCCTCCCGCTTTTTGGCAAAGCAGTGTAAGCTCGTTAACCGCCGGAGAATTCGCCGCGAGAGATCATCGTGCTAGCCAACATTCTTATCATCATCGCCTGCGTCGCCGGGGGAACGGCATTCCTTTTCCTGGTGACCCGCACCTCAACCGCGCCGTCTCGCAAGGAGTCCAACGATTTTACCGGCGCGGTGGTTGCCGTCATTGGCACCACCTACGCGGTCATTCTGGCTTTCACGCTGGCGGGGGTGTGGACAATGTTCCAGCAGGCAGAAGCCAACGAAGAGCAGGAAGCCAATGCCCTGGTGAACGTCTTCCGCATTGCCGGCCAGTTGAACGACCCGAACGCCAAGGCCATCCGGGAGCTATGCGTGCGCTACGTAGACAACGCCTTGCAACGCGAGTGGCCCGCTATGGAAAAGCAACAGATGCCGCCGGAAGGCGAGGAGATGATTAACCAGCTCTGGACGCTGGCAGGCGAGAATCAGGCACATGCGCAGCCCGGCGCCATCGCGGCCTACCAACTCATGGAGGAGTTGCGAGGATTGACCCAATACCGCCGCCTGCGGGCCATGCAGGTGCGCGAAGGCCTGCCTGGCATTTTCTGGGCGGTGCTGGTTGCGGGAGGCATCATCACGGTGGCGTCATCGTGCTTCTTTGGCGTGCCGAATTTCCGTTTTCACTTGTTGCAGGTGATCGTGCTGAGCTTCTTGATTGCCTTGGTGTTGGTGGCCATCTCGGACATTGATCAACCCTATCAAGGCGAACTGACGGTTGCGCCGCAGGGATTTAGTTTCGCCGCCCGGACGCTCCACAACCTGCCGAGCCCTTAGGCCAGAGCATGATTGGTTATCATCGCGGTGTCATCCACTTTGTGTTGTCCTCCCGACCGAGCCCGCTTCAGCGGGTGAGTGGAGGGACCTGCTGTTCGCCGTATCGTAAGAAAAAGAAAAAGCCGGCGACCCTCCGCCGGCTTTGGTATGAGCTATGAATGAGTCTAGTTTTCCAGGGCTGCGACTGCGACCTCCGAGTCTTGCTGCACGACGACTTCCTTGAGTTCCTTGGCGCCGTACTCGAATCCCCGGTCGAAGGCCTTCAAGTTCAGTTCCCGATAAGCTGGAGGCACGGAGGCGCCCACAGCGTTGCGCAGCGCTTCACGGTTGACCACCTGGGAGATGGCCCCAAAGAATCCGACCATCACGATATTCAGCACCATCTTCTTGCCGAGTTCTTCCGCGATGCGAGTTGCAGGAACGCTGTAAACACGCACTCCGGCCGGCAGCTCGCCAATCCGTACCAGGTCCTCTTCGATGATGAGAATGCCGTCGTCCTTGAGCTGAGGGGCGAAGGTTACGTACGCCTCCTGAGACATCACCACCAGAATGTCGGGCCGGGGCACGTAAGGGTAGAGCACCGGCGTGTCGGAAAGAATGAGCTGCGCGCTGCAGGCCCCGCCGCGGGCTTCGGGCCCGAAGTTCTGCGTCATGGTGGCATAGCCCGGCTGATAGATGCATCCCGCCTTGCCGATGATGAGGGCCGACAGGATGACGCCCTGGCCTCCGAATCCTGCGATACGGATCTCGCTTACTGGCATGTACAGGCCTCCGTTTCCACGTAATCGTCTCCCAGAGAATCGAGCAGTTTATCGTGCATGAGACCGCCATAGTCGTTGCGCTCCCGATCGACAAACTTGCCCACGACGATCTCGCCGCTCTTGCTCAAGGCAACGTCTTTGGTCGCTGCGCCGTTTTTGATTTTGCTGACTTGTTTGTAGAACTTCATGGTGTCGAGGCCGTCGCCCATTTTGTTGCGCCGCTGATAAAGCGTTGGGCAAGGCGACAGGACCTCGATGAAGCTGAACCCCTTCTTGGCGAACATCTCCTGCATGGCGCGCGCCAGTTGTTTAACATGGAAGACCGTCCAGCGGGCCACGTAAACCGCTCCCGCCGCTTCCACCAGATAGGGCAGGTTGAACGCCGGATCGTACGTCCCGTAAGGATTGGTTGAGGTAATAACATCGTTCGGCGTAGTCGGGGCGGTCTGCCCGCCGGTCATGGCATAGATCAGGTTGTTGACGCAGATGACCTTGATGTCCACGTTGCGGCGCGCGGCATGAATCAGATGATTGCCGCCGATGGCGAACAGGTCGCCATCGCCGGAGTACACCACCACGTTGAGCTTGGGGTTGGCCAGCTTCAAGCCGGTGGCGAACGGAATGGCGCGACCGTGCGTGGTGTGGAACGAGTCCTGTTTCATGTAGCCGGCAACCCGCCCGCTACAACCGATACCCGAGACAATGGCGACGTTCCGGGTGTCAATCTTGGCGTCAATCAGCGCATGGGCGAAGGAGTTGACGCTGGTGCCAATGCCGCAGCCCGGACACCAGATGTGGGGAATGCGGTCCATGCGCAGGAAGGGTTCCACTGGGTTTTGGGGAGTCACTTCAGTCAGTTCGCTCACTTCGCTCATCGCGCCACCTCCAGGATGGTCTGCAGAATGTCTTCCGGACGGTGTACGCTGCCTCCGGCGTGTCCCACGAAGCGGACGATGGCCTTGCCGGCCGCGGCGCGTTCCACCTCGCGCACCATCTGTCCCAGATTCAGCTCTACGACGACGAATGCCTTCACCTGAGCAGCGATTTCCGCAATCTGCTTTTCGGGGAAAGGCCAGGCGGTGATCAGGCGGAACTTGCCCACCTTCACGCCCTTCTTGCGCGCCAATTCGATGGCCCGCTGCGCCACTCGCGAGGTGATGCCATAGGACACCACAACCACGTCGGCGCCCTCGATCTGTTCCTCCTCGTACAGGGTGATCTTGTCGACATTCTTCGTGATCTTGTCCTTCAGCCGTCGCACCAGCTTGTCCTGGGTGGGGGGCGTCATATCGGGATAGCCGCGCTCGTCGTGGGTCAGGCCGGTGACGTGGACGTTGTAGCCTTCGCCGATTCGCGGCATGTCGGGCACCAGGTCTTCCTGCGGCTGGTAGGCGAGAAACTCGTCAGGGGGAAGCGTGGTGTAGCGGCGGGGGGTGATTTCAATCTGCTCGGGAGGAGGGATGACGACCTTCTCCGTCATGTGGCCGACCACCTCGTCCATCATCACGAACACCGGGCAGCGATACTGCTCGGCATAGTTGAAGGCGGTGATGGTCAGGTCGAAGCACTCTTGCGGCGAATTGGGGCACAGCGCAATGATTTCGTAATCGCCGTGCGAGCCCCAGCGCACCTGCATCATGTCGGCTTGTGCGGGCAGGGTGGGCAATCCGGTGGAAGGTCCGCCGCGCTGCACGTTCACAAAGACGCAGGGAGTTTCCGTCATGACCGCCAGGCCGATGTGCTCCATCATCAAAGAGAATCCGGGACCCGAGGTCACGGTGAAGGCCTTGGCGCCGCTCCACACCGCGCCTTGCAACGTAATCGAGGCGGCCAGTTCATCTTCCATCTGGATGAAGGTCCCGCCTACGGTGGGCACGCGGGCGGCGAAGCGTTCCACGACTTCGGTGGAGGGAGTGATGGGATAGCCGGAAGCGAAGCGCGCTCCGGCGGCCAGTGCGCCTTCGCAGCAGGCGTGGTCGCCATCAAAAAAATGGGTGCCGGTCAGGACCCCGGCGGCTTCAGCATGCATCTTGGTCCTCCTTGATTTCGGCAGCGGGAGGCGGGGCGGCTGCGGCTGCAACTTCTTTGGCCGCGGCCGGCTGCTTGTACCCGAAAATCGCGAAGTCGGGGCAGTACATGCCGCACAAATCGCAACCGCTGCACTTCTCCGGGTGGACCATGTAAGGCGTGTGATATCCCTTGGCGTTAAAAGCAGAGGAGAGCGCCAGAACGTGCGTGGGACAGAACTCTACGCAGAATCCGCAGGCCTTACAGCGCTCAACCACAATCTGCACCGAACCCTTGGCCATTGCTGCCCTTTCTTGTTGGCGCCGCGCCGGAGGAGGAAGGCCAGCCTGGACGGCGGCATCTTCCCTGATTAGGCTTGGCGGCGCCTAGAATTACGCTGCGGTTGGGAGCTTTATCCACCTACCGAACGATGCTTCGATTCTTAACCAGGCACTGCCAAAGTCGAAGTGACAGCGGTCACACCGTGATGTGAGTCGGAACACTGCGCGCAGCGGTGGGCGCTCACGCTGTCAGCCTGAGCCGTCAGAGTTGTTATTCCTGCCGAGGTTTTAAGAGCGCGCGGGAGAAGCCGTTGTGTCAAAATCACGGGCACCCCGCTATGGACCTTTGGTTTCGTCAGCCACCCGCGCCTAGAGCGGTGGTTACTCAGAGTGCGAACATCCATGTATGATGGAGATATAAGATTGATTGAGCTGAGAGGAGCCGCCTATGGCCAACTCGCGTCCATCCTTTACCAAGCGCCAGAAAGAACGCTCACGCCAGGAAAAACAGGCCGAAAAGTTGCAGAAGAAGCAGCAGCGCAAGCAGCAATCGGAAAATGGGACGGAAGCGCCCGCTACCTCGCCGGTGGCCGACCTGGTGGTCACGCACGACGAAGAAGGTCAGCCGCAAGGCTTTGATTTTCATGACTTTGCCAAGTGATTCCAGGGCAGCGGCCGGCCCCGCCGCTGCTTTCCCCGGCACGATTGTGGAGTCTGTGGTACACTCCTGTTAGACGCTATTAGCCACGGTTCGCTTGTGGTGCGACAGTCCGATCCGAGTTTTCGATCTGATTTCCCGCCTTTCCTGCTTCCCGTTTGTTTTCAGCGCCCAATAAACTATTGAGCGGCATCCGAAGTATCTTCGCGAATCGCATGGCACTAAAATGCAATCGCGAGACGCCCCTCCAGAAAGTACGATTCGATTGACACAATTTACAGAAATGCCTCTTTCTGCTGACCTTCAGCGGAAGTTGGCGCTTGCTAATTTCACTATTCCCACCGCCATTCAGGCGGAAGCGATCCCGCACGCTCTTGCGGGCAGAGACGTCCTGGCCACCGCCCAAACCGGCACTGGCAAGACCCTTGCCTTCCTGGTGCCCTTGATTGAGCGCCTGTTGCAGACCACGTCGCGCAACCCAGAAGCGCTAATCCTGGTGCCTACGCGCGAACTTGCCATGCAGGTCCACGAACAATACGAAAAGCTGCGCGACAAAAAGCTTGCGCCTGCTGCCCTTGTCATCGGCGGACTGGCCGAGAAGGCGCAGATTCAGGCCTTGCGCGCCGGAGCGCGAGTGATCGTAGCCACGCCGGGACGGCTGGAAGATTTCCTGGGCCGCAGGCTGGTGCGCCTCGACGCGGTGAAGACCCTGGTTCTCGACGAAGCCGACCGCATGCTCGACATGGGCTTTCTGCCGGCCATCCGGCGCATCGTGGCGGTGCTGCCGCGCGATCGCCAGACGCTGTGCTTCTCGGCCACCCTGGAAGCCTCCGTCGCCGGCCTGGTCAACGACTACATGCGCAAACCGGTGCGCATTGCGCAGGGTTCCATTTCGAAGCCGGCCGACACCGTCGAACTGCACGCCTTTGAAGTTTCTCTGTCGGAGAAGTCAGAGGTCTTACGCCAGCTTCTCTACGCCGAGAAGGGGCGCACCCTGGTGTTCGCCCGCACCAAGCGCGGCACCGAGCGCCTGGCAAAAGGGCTGATGCGCGACGGTTTCGCTGCCGCCATGATTCACGGCGACCGCACCCAGTCGCAACGGACGGGAGCGCTGGCGGGTTTTGACGCGGGCCGCTTCAAGGTGCTGGTGGCCACCGACGTGGCCTCGCGTGGCATCGACGTGCAGAACATCGCGCACGTCATCAACTATGATTTGCCGGCAATCCCGGAGGATTTCATCCATCGCGTGGGCCGGACCGGCCGCGCGGGATTGCGCGGCCGCGCTTCGACGCTGGTAGCGGGCGCCGAGGTGGCCGAACTTCGCGCCATCGAACGGGCCCTGAAGCTGCGCATCACGCGCAAGCAGTTGAATGGCGCGGACAGGATTCCGGATCGCCCGGTGCGGAATACCCTGCCTTCGCGCACCCTCTCGGCCATGGCCGGTGAGGTGTTCTCGTAGGATTGTTGTCGAGCTTAAGCGAGATTTAGGCCGGCGGCATGTGGAAGAAGATTTTCCAGAAGGAAAACCCCACCCAAGCAGAAGAAGCTTGGGTGGGGCGCCCGGCAGGGTGTCAGGCAGCGCGTCAGGCAGCGCGTTGCAATTCTTCATCTCCCTCGCGTGGGCCATTGACCACGCGATCTGATATTTCATCTTCCGTGCGTGGGCCATTGACCACGCGGTCGGATTCTTCATCTTCCCAGCGTGGCCCGTTGACCAATCGGTCCGATATATTGCGTGTTGTAACAACCGCACTTGTCATTGCTGTACTCCTTTCTGCAAGCTTACTTATTCTTCTGGACGCTCTCGAATCGTTTTTCAAATTGCGTGAACAGCGGAGTTTGCGCTTCCACGGTACTCTGGTTGGGCACAGCCACGGCAGAAATCGCCGCCAACACACTCACGCTGATCGCCACGAGAGCCAATCGCTTCGTATAAGCGCCTCTACTAATTGGATGCCATTCGGAGAGGGCGGGCTTCAAATGCTGAGCGCCATCCAGCGCTCAGTCTTTCTACTACAACGACAATGGTCTGCGGTGGCTCGACGGTTGCAGCCATAAGACAAAATCCCTGCCAGGCAAAGGCGCCTCAGAGCCTGCCCGAGCGCAGCCGACGGGATGGGGCGCCCGCGCACTAAAGCCCGCAGGGTGACACCATCCTGAACTGCGATGGTGACACCCTGGGGGCCACGCGCGCGATTTCTACGGCGCGAAGTAGCTGGAGATGTCGAGGACCAGTTGCGTGATCCCGGAGGCAAAGGCGTCGGTCTTGCCGTTGATATTGGGCACGATCGCCAGGTTGTCGGTGATCCATCCGTCGGGCGCGTTCAAGGCGGAAACCGTGGGCCTGCCACTGCCCAGCGAGTCCGGCCACAAGGTCAGATATGGTAGCTTCAACCGTATTGGTGGCCCCGTCGATTACGCTGACGGCATGATCACTCCGGTTGCCGACATAGATTTTGTTAGTCAGTGGATTCACTACAACCGTGGCAGGGCCCAGCCTATTTTCGGAAAAGCGGTTGCGCTGGCGCCGCAGCGGATTCGAAGCTCAGAAGAGCTTCGGAATAAGCTTAACCCGGACGAAACCTATCGGAGAATATCGTTCTTGATTGTGGACATAGCTATGTTTGCAAGTTCCTGCCCTACGTCTATCTGGTACCCAGGGTGAAGTTTACGATGATCTGCGTGTCCACCTCGACGGGCTGGTCATTCAACCTGTAAGGCTTATAGCGCCACAGGTTCACCGCGTCCAGGGCCGCCTTCACCAGCAGAGGATGCCCGCTGACCACGCGCAGCTCCTGCACTGTGCCATCCTTGGCGACCACCGCCTGCAACAATACTGTCCCCTGAATCCGCGCCTGCACGGCTAGGGGAGGATAAACCGGCTTCGTTTCGTGGATGAGCAGGCCCTGAGCGACGCCGGATGACACGCGCACCTGCGGAGGTGCAACCACCTTCGGCAGGGCAGGTGGAACCTGCATGACGCTGCGGAGGACGCTGTTCGGCGCGCCAGGTCCAGTTCCCCCCTGAACGCCGATCCAGTCGGGCGCTCCGACTCCGTCTGCATTTGTAGGCTGGTCGTGCAAGATCGCAATCTGTCGCGGTATCCAGTTTGGAACCTGCAGCACTTTATCCTCGACCATGGGCCGCGGCTGAGCACTGTGTGCGCGGCTGGAAACCGGCGCCGGGGGCCCTGGCGGCGGAGTGGGTTCCGTCAAGGTGCTCGTCAGCTGACGCCCCGGCAATGCTTCCGTATAGATGATAGGTAAAAGCACCAACCCACCAGCCAGCAGTCCCTGCATGGCGAATGACAACACGGCGGTCCACGGATTTCGTTTGCTCAAAGTCCCGCTCGACTCAAACAGACTGTCTTCGAACATACCGGCGCTCCTTGTATTCACTACAGACACCGGCCACTCGAAATTCGCTCCCGCGATTCTTGACCACGGTGCTGCGGTGGATTGGGAGCCGCGTACCCCACGCAAGCTGGTTTCGTGTTCAGTCTCATGACATCACAAAATGTCGCGGGAGATCCTTTACACTTCCGCGCGAGCGTAGCGAGCGACGGAGTGTAAACCGGGATGCCTTGAAAGACCATGGATGCACGAGAACAGCCGGGAGCTTTGTGTGCCAGGTTCGCGTCCGTCTTTTGGACGCCAACCTGGGCAGAGGAAGCTCGCTTCGGTCGAGCTGACATTTTGCGGGTCGCCCACCCAAGCTGGTTTTGCTAGTGCGGGATAGTTCCGTGACCTGGATGCTAGAGCGGACCCGAGATTAGTGTGTCCGTACTTTAGCGTAGCTGTTCATCGGTGGGGCAAATCGTGGGGCGGCATTTTCCCGAAACGGTCCATTTATTAGGCGTCGTGCTACCACTTTCACGTTCTACCGGATACTTTTTACATGTCAATATGGCAAAACACAACAATCGCATTCAAGCCGTTGAAAACAAGCGCGAAATAAAAACGATTATATACTTGACTTAGGACTGAGTTCGGTGTATGTTCGGAGCATGAACAATGCTCAGAACAGTTCGGAATGCCACAAATCACTTCAGTACCATCTGGCAATTCAGTGCGGTAGTGAGCAATGTGTAGCTCGCGGAGTTCACTGGATAAAGATTGTCCCTTGGGAACTCCCAACCGCTCCCAATTTCGATCCCGCTCTTGTTCTGACAGTAAAATGCGACCGTTGCGGCGAAGTATTTCTTCCGCGTGCTCGATTTCTTCTGGTGATTGATGAGAACGGTCTAGCGATACACCTTCCAAGTGAATCATCGTGGGGCGCATAATGAACCTGCTCAAGATTGCCCAAACCTTCGCCACCGAAGATCAGGCTCTGGATTACCTCGTCACGTCACGCTGGCCTAGAGGCGTTCGCTGTCTGGCCTGTGACCACGACAAGGTGTATCGGATTGATAGTTGCGGCAAGACTGGAAAGCCTTTCCGCCTGTACGAGTGTGCAGACTGCGGACTGCATTTCAGCGCCACCACAGGGACCCTGTTCCACGACAGTCATTTACCGCTAACTAAGTGGTTTGCAGCGATGGCCCTGCTGACCGAAGCCAAGAAAGGCATCTCAGCCAATCAGGTTTCTCGGCACATCGGGATCAGCTACAAAACCGCGTGGTACTTGTGTCACCGTATCCGCAGGGCGATGGACGAACCGTTCTTCATTCCATTGGGCGGACAGGGCAAGGTAGTGGAGATTGATGAAACCTTCATCGGCGGTAAGAAGCTACGCAAGGGCGTCAAGGCGGGCAAAGACGCCAAGATTTCCGTCTTAGGACTGGCCGAACGGAACGGGCGCGTCCACATGCAGACCATCCCCAACGCCAAAGCCGCGAGCCTCCGACCCGTGTTGGCGTCCAAGCTAGACCCCGAAACCGACAAAGTTGTCACCGATGCCGCTTGCGTCTATAACTCGCTGATTCCAGCCGAGAAGCACGAAGAGGGCATTCACAGCGAGGAACTGCGGGAACAGGGCTACATCTCATCTACCGCTTGCGTGGAGTCCGCTTTCTCACTGTTCAAGCGCGGCGTGGTCGGCTCTTTTCACAGGTTGTCGAAAGACCATCTCGACGGGTACTTGCAGGAGTTCTGCTGGCGGTTCAATCGCCGTCACATGCAACCATACCTGTTCGATCTGCTGCTGCGGGAAGTCGCTACTCGGAAGCCGCTGACGTACAAAACCCTTACGCGGGAAGTGTTCTGAGAGTAGAATCGCGCTGGCGAGCGGCGGGGTTGACAACCGCATGTCAGCGCCGAGGGTGAGGGAAACTCTACAAAGCCCTTCATCTCGACCGCTCGCTGACTCTTCCGTCCCGAAGATCAAACTGAGGAAACTTCTTGAAATATCGCGTGGAAGTGCTCGTAAACGGCAATCCAACCATTGCAACCAGCACTGACTTTCCGAGTTACGAAACCGCAGAAACCTACGCTAAGAGCCTTTGTGCCGAACAGGAAATGTTCACAGCTTACCGAATTTGTGAAGCTGGATGGGGTGCTCCACGCAAAACGCTCAATTTCCCATCGTGGGTAAACGCTAAGACCGGAAAGACTGAGGTTATTCGATAATGGCAGCCGCAGTTACTGCATTAATCGGTTTGCTGGCGGTTTGGGTCGCCTATTTTGTCGGGGTTCGGCAAGGGCGAGCCGCTGAGAAAACCTTGGCTCTTAGTATCAACAAAGCCACTCCCAAGATCGGCTCCAGAGCTTCGCTCGTCCGCAGTAGTCCCCCTAACAGACCGGACGTAACTCGGTACACCATTAACACAACAATCTACAATGACGGTGATCTGGTGGCCCGCAATCTTGAGGGAGAGTGGAAACTGACGGCCTCGCACGGAATTGATAAAGCGAATCGCATCATCCGGGCCAACTCCCTTCCGTCCTTTTTGCCGCTTCCATTGGAGCACCAAGTCGGTGGGGATGTTTCCGTCTTTTGGTGCGATCCCGATATCGTCTGCCATGTGGATATTGACTTGACATACATCGGGATGGATAACTCGGCGGAAAAGTATCGCGCTGCCTATAAATACGATTTCAGCAACAAGTGCTTCATACCTCAGTGATCACTTCAAAAGCGGCTCTTCCGCACTTTTGGTGAAGGGTATCCAGTCCTATCTTTAGCCGCCGCGAGCAGCATGGCCGATTCAAGCTGCCTGCAGCACGCGGATGCGTAACAAATCGAATTTGGCCCGCCCGTACATTTGACGCTTGATAAGCTTCAATCGATGAATGTGGCCTTCCACCGGTCCCGTACTCCAGGGCAGTGTGAGCGCGGCCCGCACCGCTGCCTCGTCGTGTTGCAATCGAGTCACAAAGCGATGAAGAGGGGATTTGCTGGCAGCCGTCCGCCATGGCAACCACGCTGAGGTATCGTGTTCCCGCACCATGCGATAGAACTTCTTGGCTAATTCCACGGCGATGGCGATATCAGGCGAAAGAGCGCAGAGGCTCTGCGCAAAGCTTTGTTGGGAGGGAGACGGATTGTGGACGAGGCCGAGCAACAGCGCACTAGTTTGCCGCGGACTGGGGGGCTTCCGGGGCGGGGAGAACGAACTCTGCTGAGGACGCCCTCGCACTCCCAGTCGGACGCGGAACCAGCGGCGTAGCGTGACGGCGGCAAAGTCAGCTCCTTGGGCTTGCAGTTCGCGCCACAGTTGGCTGCGATTGTGGCAACCTTCGGCCCACCGCTTCTCTAGGTACGAAAACCAAGGCTCCACCGAGGAGTGCCTGTGTGTGACTTGACGCTCAGGAAATTGCCCGGCGCGCAGCCAATAGCGTATGGTTTTCCGGTTCAACCCTACCTCGAATGCGATGGCCTGCCCTGAGTAACCACGCTGATATAACGCGATCACTTGCTGGTAGCGTTCGAAGCGTCTCTGTCGCCGCTCGCGGCTGATTTGTTGAGGACGTGTCGGAGGTGGACCCGGCAGTGCTGGTAAAGGATGAGTAACTGGACCAGGAGGGGGTTGCCGGGAAGCTTGTTCGATCACCGGGGTATACCGTGCCAAGACGTGCTCCAACGCTTCGCGCAGATTGCGCAACAGATGGAAACGGTCTGCGACCTGCACCGCATGGGGTGCGCCCAGGCGGGCAGCTTCGGCGTAAGCACCCGCACGGTCGCGGCTAATCACTTCCGGCGGGGCATGATCACGCAGCCACTCGGCGACAGTGTTGGCCTGGCGATCCGGCAAAAGATCCACTACACAACGCCGCTCCAGATCACAAAGAATCGTCCCATAGCGCTGTCCTTTGCGCCACGCCCAATCGTCAATTCCCAACACACGAGTCGTAGCGGAAGTTGACTTCTGGGTCAGCGACATGCGTCGTAGATGGCGCAGGAGCGTGTCGCCGCTGATCCCAAGACCCAATCGTTGTGCGGTCCGGGCCCCGGCCTCCCCACCCAGTGCCAGTGCCAACCAGCGCAGAGCCTGTTCCATACGGAGCGTGCGGCGAGCGTAGGTGGCCGTCGTCTCCGGCAGCCGCTCCGTGAAAATGTGGCGAGAGCAATCTTCGGCATCGCAGAAAAAGCGGCGCGTCCGTAGGCGAATCTCCACCGCCACCCCATTCCAAGGCAGGTCGGCCAATCGCCGATCGTAGTAACTATGGATGCGGCTGGATGGCTGCGCGCAGCTGGGACAAGCAACCACCAGACGAACCGCACGCACAACCAGGGTGATGGGCTCGGCTTTTGCAATCAGCCGCTCCACCTGGACTTCAGCAGGGCACGGCGACAGCGATCGTCTCATGCACCAGCGCCGGAGAATCGCCTCAGCCTTTCAGCTTACGCAATCCCTGTCATGTTTCCGACAACTTGACTGCTAACTCCGCTGGTGCCTCCCCATACTCGCGCGCCAAGACCCTTCACCAAAAGTGCGGAAGAGCCTCAAAAGCGGCCAACGGTTATCAGTTCAAAACCGGCCAACGGAAGTAGCCGTCCAGGACTAGATTGTTCTACCCTGCCGCCTCCTGTGGTGGCAAGTCGGTTTTCGTGCGCCAGCTCCGCGGGCCGCACTTGAGCACATGCCCGTGGTGTAGTAAGCGGTCGAGCATGGCGCTAACGGCGGCCGCATCACCCAGCAGTTTGCCCCAGTCTTCCACCGGCCGGTTCGAGGTCAGCATGGTACTGGCCCGCTCGTAGCGTCGCATAATGATCTCCAGCAGTTCCTCGGCGGCAGTGAGCGGCAGCTTACGCATCCCCAGATCGTCGATGATGAGCAGGGGGACGGTCACCAAGAACCCCATGTGCTGTTTGCGGGTGCCGTCGAGGGTGGCTTCGGCCAACTCATCGAGCAAGCTGTGGGTCTCGCGGTAGAGCACGCGATAACCCTGTTGAATGGCGGCTTGGCCGATGGCTTGGGCCAGATGGCTTTTGCCGCTGCCGGGCGAAGCAGTCACGTAGTGCATACAGTTTTGAGCAGGTCACGGTTTATTACCCGTGGCATCCTTTCGCCGGCCAATCTCTTCGTGTCCACAAGAGGCAAAAGGACAGGCACGGTGAGTACGTTTACGTGCGGCTTCCCAACGAGACCAGCTGTGGTCTCCCCGCATGGATGTTCCATCCCGACTGTGCGGGGTGCGTCATCGGCAAACCCCTCGTAGCGGTCGAAGCACTCCTTGAGCTGCGCGATTTACTGAGAGCATTGCGCTCCTCCCCGCCGGGCAACCCGGCTTCGCTGAAGATAATGCCCCAGGAGGGCAAACATGAAACTTCAGCCGGAGCCAAGGCACCTACAGCTCAATCTCTCACTCCTGAATCAGCCGCCAACCCAACTTCCCGAAGGTCCGGACGAAGAACTCGCAGTGGCGCTGATGGAACTGTTGCTGCACGCAGCGGCCAGCGAAGACCAGATTGTGGTTGAACCATCGGGAGGTCAGGATGAATCCGAAACTCACGAGTGAACGTCTCCGTCGACGTGCCGTCGTGTATGTGCGACAGTCTTCGCCGGGCCAAGTTCTCCATCATCAGGAGAGCCAGCGACGCCAGTATGGATTGGTAGATCGTGCTCAGGAACTGGGCTTTAAAGACGTCGTGGTCATCGACGATGACTTGGGCCGTTCCGGGTCCGGGCTGGTGGAACGACCTGGATTCCAGCGCTTGGTCGGGGAAGTATGCACTGGCGAGGTGGGCGCGATCTTCTGTATCGAAGCCTCGAGACTGGCGCGCAATGGGCGGGATTGGCACCATCTGATCGAGTTGTGTGGCATGGCTGGAGTGGTCGTCGTCGATCCGGATGGCATCTACGACCCTGCGATTGTGAATGACCGGCTCTTACTGGGGCTCAAGGGGACGATGAGCGAGTTCGAGTTGAACTTGCTCCGGCAGCGGTCGTTTGAGGCGATCCGGCAGAAAGCCCGGCGTGGCGAGCTGCGATTCTGTCTGCCGGTGGGCTATCTCTGGACGACTCACGGCAAGGTGGACATGGACCCGGACCAACGCGTGCAGCAGGCATTGCGGTTGGTGTTTTCGAAGATGGCCGAGTTAGGCAGCGTGCGGCAGGTGCTCTTATGGTTTCGCCGAGAACGCGTTCCGCTCCCCATGCGTACCTTCGATCAGCCGGGCGGACAAACCGTTTGGAACCTTCCCGTCTACAACAGTGTTCTCAAGGTGCTGACCAATCCGATGTACGCGGGCGCTTACGTGTTCGGTAAGACACAAGTGAGAACCGCCATGGTGGAGGGACGCGCCCGTAAAACCGCAGGACACAAGAAGCCACAATCGGAATGGACTGTCTTGCTTCACGACCACCATGCTGGGTACATTTCCTGGAAACAGTACGAACGCCACCAAGCGATGATTGCCGCCAACGCTCATATGAAGTCGCGCATGCAACCCAAGGCCGGTCGCGGAGGAAAAGCTTTGCTGAGTGGTCTACTCCGGTGCCGGCGTTGCGGCCGGATGTTGCACGTCTCCTACGGCGGCACCCGACGAGCGGTTGCTCGATATCATTGCAAGGGAGCCCATGTCAATCATGGAGAGGACTGGTGTATCTCGTTTGGCAGCTTGCGAACCGATCAGGCCGTCGCGGAAGAACTACTCCGTGCCATTGGCGGAAATGCTGTCGAGGCGGCTCTGGAAGCGGCTGAGAAGATGCGACGACAGCGGCAAGAGCAGCGGAGCACGCTGGAGTTGGAACTGGAGCAGGCCCGCTATGAAGCGAAACTTTCCGCGCGACGATATGAAGCCGTCGATCCCGACAACCGTTTAGTCGCAGCCGAGTTGGAGGCGCGCTGGAATGCAGCTCTACGGAAGGTGCACGAACTCGAGGATCGTCTGCGACAGTTCGACCTTGGTATAGCGATTCCAGCGATTCCCGACAAAGAAATCCTCCTCAGCCTGGCCCAGGATCTTCCGGCGGTATGGAACTCGCCGAGCACGGACATGCGATTGAAACAAAGAATCGTGCGCATCCTGATTCGGGAGATCGTCGCTGATGTGGAACAGGACAAGCAGCAAATCGTGCTGCTGATTCACTGGGCTGGCGGCCGGCACTCCGAGCTGCGAATCAAGAAGAACGGCTTAGGTAAGCATCGGCGGTGCACGGGTGTCGAGGCGGTTGAGGTCGTGCGGCAGATGGCCGGTAAGTTCAGCGACGAACAGGTCGCGAGCACATTGAATCGGCTGAGACTACGGACGGGAGCAGGCAATAACTGGAATGAGCAGCGGGTAGCGAGTTTGCGACACTATCACAAGTTTCCCGTCTATGACGAAAACCCCGCCGCCAGAGACATGTTGACCTTGGAGGAAACCGCTCATCGTTTGGGTGTAAGTGCGACCAGTGTGAGGCGTATGATCCGAAAGAAGTTGCTTCCGGCAAGTCAAGTCATAGCGTGTGCGCCGTGGCAGATTCCCGCGGAGGCAGTGAAGAGTACAGCCGTGCAGAAGGCAGTCGCAAACATCAAGAACCGGGCGAGTGTTCCACCAACTCGAAACGACTCAGGGCAAACGCTCTTACTTTTAATGAGTTAGCGAGGTGCAGCAGAATGTCACCGGATCGGGCGGACCGAGAAACAGTGCGTCTTCGTGGCGGGCAATGAAGGCACCGGTGGCCAGGTCGAACACCAGGCTGCGATTCATCTTCTTGTTGAAGGTGAAGTCGAAGTTGTCGAGGGTTCTTTGCGAGTCGCGGAACTGCGCCTGCTTGCGTCGCCGCTCCAGCAGCCGATCACTTCGTCGGGTTAGCTCGTCGGAGACCAGGCAGGAGAGCAGATCGATGGGAGCCATGGCTTCGGCTTGTGCCTGGCGCAGGCGAGTCTCCAGCACGGCGGCCATACCGCCCAGGCGCAACTGTTTGAGAGCACGATCGAGTTCAATCAGATTCATTCCTCTACCTCCTTGGTTCTGTAGTTAATGAGATCGCGGTACTGCACCAGATCGCGGATCAGGGGATCGACTTGCTGCAAGGTGAGTGGGGCTTGGGGACAGCGCTCCAGATAGCGCCGGACAAAGCGGTATTCCTGCACTCCCATCTCCAGCGCGGCAGCGCAGGCTTCATCGACGGCCGCTGCGCCGTACTTTTTGGCTAAGGACAGAACGCCCAGGATGCGGCGCACACCCACCTCGCCTTGCTGACGATGGATGGTGTCGCAGAGCGCACCGATGTGCGCTCCAGCTCGACCGGCACGCCACAGGAGTTGCGAGGTGCGCAGTGGCGTCCGCTCGGGATGGTCTTCTTCTTTGATGCGATACCAGCCGCGTTTCTGGCGCACATGCTCGCGCAACAGTTGCCCGGTCTTGGGATCGAGCAGGCGGACAAAAATCTCATCCCATTGCACTCGGACCATGCGCCCGATCCAGCCCGGCGGCGCGCCGTAGTAAGCGGCTTCGACCTCGACACAGCCATCCAGATGCACGATGCGTTCCCCGTACTGGTAATAGCGGAAGGGTTCCACCGGGAGTGGCAGCAAGGCAGGTTTCTCTTCGGCAAACATAGCTGCCACCTGCCGTTTGGTGGTGCCGTGGATGCGGGTGTCGGCCCAGCGTTGTTCCCAATGATCCAGGTAGGCTTGGGCTTCTTCCAGACTCTCGAAGCGCAAGCCCTTCAGCGGTGTTCTCTGAGCATGACCGACGCCGGATTCGACCTTGCCTTTTCGGTCCGGATCCTGGATGCGGCAAGGCATGGCTACCGCGCCGTAGTGCGCGAGCACATCGCGATAGAGAGGATTCAGAGCAGGATCGTAAATGTCCGGGACGAGCACGCCCTCGCGCAGATTATCGAGCACGACGATGCGGGTTGCGCCTCCCAGCCGGCGAAAGGCTCGTTCGTGCAACTCGGCCCAGATTCGCGAACTGGAACGGAAGGTCAGCAGGCGTATCGACTTGCGGCTGCAGCCCAGCGTCATCACGAACAGCCGGGTGCGCCGGTACTTGCGGCTCTCGGGATCGCGCACCATGGGGCCGGTGCCGTAATCGACTTGCGCCTCCTGCCCGGGTGCGGTGACGATCACCACGCGGGCTTCGGGCATTTGGGTTCCGCGTCGTTTGCGCACGAAGCGCTGCACACTCTGGTAGCTGCTGGCGAAAGCATACTCGGAAACCAAGTCCTGCCAGATCGCCCGTGCATTGCGGCCTCGGCTGAGTCCCAACTCGATGGCGTCCTGGTACGGCTCGCAGGCGCTGGCCCGCGGACTGGGCTGTGGAGATGCAGCCTGTCCTCGTCCTGTCTCCGGGGCAAGAGCGTCCCCTTCGTCTCGTTGAGATAGGTTGAGGTCGGTGATCACCTCAGAGTCGGTGATCACTTCGTTGGCCGGTTTTGAAGTTGCTTTTGCTTTTCCCTTAGTAGAAAGGTTTTCGGGGTTGAAGTTGGGGTTGGGGTTGAGGGGATCGCGAATCACCGGAATGGCCGGTTTTGCCGCACCAGAGTCGGTGATCACTTCGTTGGCCGGTTTTGGCGCTCGCCGCCCCCAACCACTGGGCGAACGCACGGAACTCCGTGGCTTCAGGTAGGTGCTGGCGGTTTCGCGACGGATGCGGGTCGCTTGCTGGATGCGCCGTAGCGACCATCCCAGTCGTCCCAGAGCTAAGAACTTGTCGTTTTCTCTCCTTCGTTCAAGACATTGGCCATGCCCACGGAGCCTACAAGCCTCCGCCGGCGTCAATGTCCCAGACGCTGCTCTCGTTGGCCGGTTTTCAGGTGATACTCATTGGCCGGTTTTGGGGCTCTTCCGCACTTTTGGTG
>CAVQAM010000004.1:0-643330 GCA_963710585.1 uncultured Acidobacteriaceae bacterium
CCAAAACCGGCCAATGAGTATCACCTGAAAACCGGCCAACGAGAGCAGCGTCTGGGACATTGACGCCGGCGGAGGCTTGTAGGCTCCGTGGGCATGGCCAATGTCTTGAACGAAGAGAAGAAACAACAAGTCTTAGCTCTGGGACGACTGGGATGGTCGCTACGGCGCATCCAGCAAGCGACCCGCATCCGTCGCGAAACCGCCAGCACCTACCTGAAAGCCGCCGGGATTGCCGTGCGTTCGCCCAGTGGTTGGGGGCGGCGAGCGCCAAAACCGGCCAACGAAGTGATCACCGACTCTGGTGCGGCAAAACCGGCCATTCCGGTGATTCGCGATCCCCTCAACCCCAACCCCAACTTCAACCCCGAAAACCTTTCTACTAAGGGAAAAGCAAAAGCAACTTCAAAACCGGCCAACGAAGTGATCACCGACTCGAGGTGATCACCGACCTCAACCTATCTCAACGAGACGAAGGGGACGCTCTTGCCCCGGAGACAGGACGAGGACAGGCTGCATCTCCACAGCCCAGTCCGCGGGCCAGCGCCTGCGAGCCGTACCAGGACGCCATCGAATTGGGACTCACCCGAGGCCGCAATGCACGGGCGATCTGGCAGGATCTGGTTTACGAGTATGCTTTCGCCACCAGCTACCAGAGCGTGCAGCGCTTCGTGCGCAAACGACGCGGAACCCAAATGCCCGAAGCCCGCGTGGTGATCGAAACCGCACCCGGGCGAAGAGGCGCAGGTCGATTACGGCACCGGCCCCATGGTGCGCGATCCCGAGCAGCCGGCAAGTACCGGCGCACGCGGCTGTTCGTGATGACGCTGGGCTACAGCCGCAAGTCGGTGCGCCTGCTGGTCTTCCGCTCCAGTTCGCGGATCTGGGCCGAGTTGCACGAGACGGGCCTTTCGCCGGCTGGGCGGCGCGACGCGCGTGGTCGTGCTCGATAATCTGCGCGAGGGCGTGCTCATCCCCGACATCTACGATCCCGCTCTGAATCCTCTGTATCGCGATGTGCTCGCGCACTACGGCGCGGTCGCTTTGCCGTGCCGGGTCCGGATCCGGACCGAAAAGGCAAGGTCGAATCCGGCGTCGGCCATGCTCAGAAAACGCCGCTGAAAGGGCAGCGCTTCGAGAGTCTGGAAGAAGCCCAGGCCTACCTGGACCACTGGGAAGCAACGCTGGGCCGACACCCGCATTCACGGCACCACCAAGCGGCAGGTCGCGGCTATGTTCGCCGAAGAGAAACCGGCCTTGCTGCCGCTGCCCGGTGGAACCCTTCCGCTATTACCAGTACGGCGAACGCACGGTGCATCTGGACGGCTGCGTGGAAGTCGAAGCCGCTTACTACGGCGCGCCGCCGGGCTGGATCGGGCGCGTGTCCGGGTGCAGTGGGATGTGCGTCAGGTGCGGCTGATGGACCCGCTGACGGGGCAATTGTTGCGGGAGCACTTGCGCCAGAAGCGCGGCGGCCATCGCATCCAAGATCAAGACCGCCCCCAGCGGACGCCGCTGGGCACGCTGGCAACTGTTGTGCCGCGCCGACAAGCTGGACCGCAGATCGGCGCGCTCTGCCGTGCGATGCACGGCGAGCACGGCGAAACCACGGTGCGCCGGATTCAGGGCGTGCTGTCCCTGGCCAAGAAGTACGGCACCGCCACCGTCGAGGAGGCTTGCGCTGCCGCCCTGGAAATGGGCGTCCGCGATTACCGCTTTGTCCGCCGCTACCTGGACGCGGCCCCCAAGCTGCCGCTGAGCTTGCGCCAGGTCGATCCGTTAATCCGCCAGCTCACCCTATACCGCGACTTCATCAACAACAAGAACCAAGGAGGCAGAGCATGAACCTGATTGAACTCGAGCGTGCCTTACGACAACTACGCCTCGGCGGCATCGCCGCCGTGCTGGAAACCCGCCTGCGCCAGGCGCAAGCCGAAGCTATGGCGCCCATCGATCTGATCTCGTGTCTGGTCACCGACGAGCTGACGCGGCGCAGCGAACGACTGCTGGAGCGGCGACGCAAACAGGCCGCGTTCCGCGACTCGCAACGAACACTCGACAACTTCGACTTCACCTTCAACCCGAAGATGAATCGCAGCCTGGTCTTCGACCTGGCCACCGGCGCCTTCGTCGCCAGCCGCGAAGACGCACTGTTTCTCGGCCCGGGCGATCCGGTGACATTCTGCATCTCCTTGCTACTAGCTGAAATCAGTAGATGTTTATCCGTCGGTTTCAGGCCGACGGGCCGTCATTCTACTCCCACTTCCAGATCTTCCCCAATCACTCGCATGGATGGTCCATAGTGGTCGTTATGTGACGTGGGGCGCTTCGCGCGGGCGACCTCCTGCACAACCTCCGCAGACTCGATCGCCTCTATCGGAATCTCCCACGGCGCCCACGGCACGACTTGAGTAGCCGGTATTTTGTTTGATTCGATCAGCCGCCGTATGACCTGGTGGCTGATGCCCAGCCGCTGAGAGGCCTGCTCCAGGGTGACGGTCTACGTGGCGCCGGGGTTATCGTTATAGGCGGGCAACTCATGATAGCTACGGACCGAGCGGACGCGGCCTTCATTCCAGGTGTTACCCGTTCCGGTCTTCAACCCCAGCCGATTTAAGGTCGCGGCGATCTGGTCATCCGGAAACCTGCCGGACATCCGGCGCAGGACTTCAATCGTTTCCAGATCTGTGCAGCGGCTGTGCCTGCCCGTAAGCGTTCTTCTTCATGCGAAGCTCGGAGTGCCGGCCTCCGGTCCAGTGAATTAGCAACACGATCTCACTGGCTGTCCTCTTCCACATCGGCGATGATCTCTCGATCAGAATCCGGACGATTCTTTGCTTCAGTCGCATGTCTGTGCTCGGCGAGTTCCAGACGGCAGGCAGGTCCTGCGCCAAGCTGCAGAGCGTCTCTTTATCGGGAATCCGCTGACATTGGCCCAGGTCGTTGTCCCGCAATCGCTGTTCTGCACCTGTCCACGGTGGAGAGAGCGGCATTCCAACGCGCCTCCAGTTCCCCTGCGACCAGACGGTTATCTGGATCGACGGCTTCATATCGCCGGGCTGCAAGGCGCGCTTCATAATGCGCTTGCTCCAGTTCCAATGACAGAGTGCGATGCCGTTGCTCTTGTCGTGTCGGCAGCACGTCGTCCGCCACTTCCAATGCTGCCTCGATGGCGTTGCCTTCTACCGCCTTGAGGATCTCTGCCGCGACGTCTCGATCCGGTTTCAATCCGCCGAACGAGATGCACCAGTCCGTTCCGTGATTGATCTGCGCCCCGCGGCAATGATATCGGGGCACCTCTCCATGCGTGCCGCTGTAGGCGACATGGAGCATCCTCCCGCACCGCCGGCAGCGCAACAGCCCGGCTAATAAGCTCCGGCCTCCACGGCCGGCCTTCGGCTCCATGCGCGATTTCATATGCGCGTTATCGGAAAGCATCGCCTGGTTGCGTTCGAACTGCTCCCAAGAAATGTAACCGAGATGATGGTCGTGAATCAAGACCATCCATGTATCACGCGACTTGATGCCCCTCGCTCTTTCGGGCGCGTCCATCTGACCTTGGTTCGGGATTGCGTTTTGCCGAAGGCATAAGCGCCCGCGTACATCGGATTGGTTAGCACCTTGAGAACACTGTTGTAGACGGGAAGGTTCCAAACGGTTTGTCCGCCCGGCTGATCGAAGGTACGCATGGGGAGCGGAACGCGTTCTCGGCGAAACCATAAGAGCACCTGCCGGACGCTGCCTAACTCGGCCATCTTCGAAAACACCAACCGCAATGCCTGCTGCACGCGTTGGTCCGGGTCCATGTCCACCTTGCCGTTAGTCGTCCAGAGATAGCCGACCGGCAGACAGAATCGCAGCTCGCCACGCCGGGCTTTCTGCCGGATCGCCTCAAACGACCGCTGCCGGAGCAAGTTCAACTCGAACTCGCTCATCGTCCCCTTGAGCCCCAGTAAGAGCCGGTCATTCACAATCGCAGGGTCGTAGATGCCATCCGGATCGACGACGACCACTCCAGCCATGCCACACAACTCGATCAGATGGTGCCAATCCCGCCCATTGCGCGCCAGTCTCGAGGCTTCGATACAGAAGATCGCGCCCACCTCGCCAGTGCATACTTCCCCGACCAAGCGCTGGAATCCAGGTCGTTCCACCAGCCCGGACCCGGAACGGCCCAAGTCATCGTCGATGACCACGACGTCTTTAAAGCCCAGTTCCTGAGCACGATCTACCAATCCATACTGGCGTCGCTGGCTCTCCTGATGATGGAGAACTTGGCCCGGCGAAGACTGTCGCACATACACGACGGCACGTCGACGGAGACGTTCACTCGTGAGTTTCGGATTCATCCTGACCTCCCGATGGTTCAACCACAATCTGGTCTTCGCTGGCCGCTGCGTGCAGCAACAGTTCCATCAGCGCCACTGCGAGTTCTTCGTCCGGACCTTCGGGAAGTTGGGTTGGCGGCTGATTCAGGAGTGAGAGATTGAGCTGTAGGTGCCTTGGCTCCGGCTGAAGTTTCATGTTTGCCCTCCTGGGGCATTATCTTCAGCGAAGCCGGGTTGCCCGGCGGGGAGGAGCGCAATGCTCTCAGTAAATCGCGCAGCTCAAGGAGTGCTTCGACCGCTACGAGGGGTTTGCCGATGACGCACCCCGCACAGTCGGGATGGAACATCCATGCGGGGAGACCACAGCTGGTCTCGTTGGGAAGCCGCACGTAAACGTACTCACCGTGCCTGTCCTTTTGCCTCTTGTGGACACGAAGAGATTGGCCGGCGAAAGGATGCCACGGGTAATAAACCGTGACCTGCTCAAAACTGTATGCACTACGTGACTGCTTCGCCCGGCAGCGGCAAAAGCCATCTGGCCCAAGCCATCGGCCAAGCCGCCATTCAACAGGGTTATCGCGTGCTCTACCGCGAGACCCACAGCTTGCTCGATGAGTTGGCCGAAGCCACCCTCGACGGCACCCGCAAACAGCACATGGGGTTCTTGGTGACCGTCCCCCTGCTCATCATCGACGATCTGGGGATGCGTAAGCTGCCGCTCACTGCCGCCGAGGAACTGCTGGAGATCATTATGCGACGCTACGAGCGGGCCAGTACCATGCTGACCTCGAACCGGCCGGTGGAAGACTGGGGCAAACTGCTGGGTGATGCGGCCGCCGTGAGCGCCATGCTCGACCGCTTACTACACCACGGGCATGTGCTCAAGTGCGGCCCGCGGAGCTGGCGCACGAAAACCGACTTGCCACCACAGGAGGCGGCAGGGTAGAACAATCTAGTCCTGGACGGCTACTTCCGTTGGCCGGTTTTGAACTGATAACCGTTGGCCGCTTTTGAGGCTCTTCCGCACTTTTGGTGAAGGGTCTTGGCGCGCGAGTATGGGGAGGCACCAGCGGAGTTAGCAGTCAAGTTGTCGGAAACATGACAGGGATTGCGTAAGCTGAAAGGCTGAGGCGATTCTCCGGCGCTGGTGCATGAGACGATCGCTGTCGCCGTGCCCTGCTGAAGTCCAGGTGGAGCGGCTGATTGCAAAAGCCGAGCCCATCACCCTGGTTGTGCGTGCGGTTCGTCTGGTGGTTGCTTGTCCCAGCTGCGCGCAGCCATCCAGCCGCATCCATAGTTACTACGATCGGCGATTGGCCGACCTGCCTTGGAATGGGGTGGCGGTGGAGATTCGCCTACGGACGCGCCGCTTTTTCTGCGATGCCGAAGATTGCTCTCGCCACATTTTCACGGAGCGGCTGCCGGAGACGACGGCCACCTACGCTCGCCGCACGCTCCGTATGGAACAGGCTCTGCGCTGGTTGGCACTGGCACTGGGTGGGGAGGCCGGGGCCCGGACCGCACAACGATTGGGTCTTGGGATCAGCGGCGACACGCTCCTGCGCCATCTACGACGCATGTCGCTGACCCAGAAGTCAACTTCCGCTACGACTCGTGTGTTGGGAATTGACGATTGGGCGTGGCGCAAAGGACAGCGCTATGGGACGATTCTTTGTGATCTGGAGCGGCGTTGTGTAGTGGATCTTTTGCCGGATCGCCAGGCCAACACTGTCGCCGAGTGGCTGCGTGATCATGCCCCGCCGGAAGTGATTAGCCGCGACCGTGCGGGTGCTTACGCCGAAGCTGCCCGCCTGGGCGCACCCCATGCGGTGCAGGTCGCAGACCGTTTCCATCTGTTGCGCAATCTGCGCGAAGCGTTGGAGCACGTCTTGGCACGGTATACCCCGGTGATCGAACAAGCTTCCCGGCAACCCCCTCCTGGTCCAGTTACTCATCCTTTACCAGCACTGCCGGGTCCACCTCCGACACGTCCTCAACAAATCAGCCGCGAGCGGCGACAGAGACGCTTCGAACGCTACCAGCAAGTGATCGCGTTATATCAGCGTGGTTACTCAGGGCAGGCCATCGCATTCGAGGTAGGGTTGAACCGGAAAACCATACGCTATTGGCTGCGCGCCGGGCAATTTCCTGAGCGTCAAGTCACACACAGGCACTCCTCGGTGGAGCCTTGGTTTTCGTACCTAGAGAAGCGGTGGGCCGAAGGTTGCCACAATCGCAGCCAACTGTGGCGCGAACTGCAAGCCCAAGGAGCTGACTTTGCCGCCGTCACGCTACGCCGCTGGTTCCGCGTCCGACTGGGAGTGCGAGGGCGTCCTCAGCAGAGTTCGTTCTCCCCGCCCCGGAAGCCCCCCAGTCCGCGGCAAACTAGTGCGCTGTTGCTCGGCCTCGTCCACAATCCGTCTCCCTCCCAACAAAGCTTTGCGCAGAGCCTCTGCGCTCTTTCGCCTGATATCGCCATCGCCGTGGAATTAGCCAAGAAGTTCTATCGCATGGTGCGGGAACACGATACCTCAGCGTGGTTGCCATGGCGGACGGCTGCCAGCAAATCCCCTCTTCATCGCTTTGTGACTCGATTGCAACACGACGAGGCAGCGGTGCGGGCCGCGCTCACACTGCCCTGGAGTACGGGACCGGTGGAAGGCCACATTCATCGATTGAAGCTTATCAAGCGTCAAATGTACGGGCGGGCCAAATTCGATTTGTTACGCATCCGCGTGCTGCAGGCAGCTTGAATCGGCCATGCTGCTCGCGGCGGCTAAAGATAGGACTGGATACCCTTCACCAAAAGTGCGGAAGAGCCGGTTTTGGGTGATCGCTGAGGCTCGCTCCAGGCGACTAGTGCCGGGCCTCCCGCCCGCAAATATCTGCACGGAGATTTAAGACTCTACCAAGCGGCACAAATGGTTGTGACGAACGTGCAGGATTACTGCGCCCTTTCGCTGTTCGTTCCGCCCGTATAAAGCCGTAGCATTTATTGCAACCTTGCACTAACTTTCGGGCTCATTACCCCCGTCTGTTGCCACTGGTTCCGCCACCATCGTCAGCACCTTCTTGTGTCCATCCTGGGTCTGCGTTACCGCCGGTGCACCTGCGGCGTCGGTCAGCGTCAGAAGTGACGCAATGTACTCTCGAGCTCGCCTTGTTTTCCATCCGTAGCCTGCTTCCGCCTCGGCGAGAATCTCAGCCTCCAGCTTCGGCCCACCTCGCAGCAGGTGAATGTACGGATGAATCGGGTATAGGCGGAACTCGGTCTTATCGAACCACAGGTCGAGCGGATCACGTTTCTGACCGTCACGGACCTTACCCCAATTGAAGGTCACCATTGGAGCACGCTTGTCCGGACGGACCATCTGGTGTATGACATCGGGGTCCTGGGCAAATCTTCCTGAACCGACGATCTCCTCGTTTCCCACACTGCGCCCCTCCCCGCCCGCCAAGCTCTTGCGGTCATGCGCAAGCAGCCACAATGTTGGCAGCCGCTGGAGTTGATTGAATACCTCAGAAGCCTGCTCTGGTTTGCTGAGGTCGCAGTTAGCCGGAAAAAGCTTCACCGCACTGTCGATGCTCACGACTGCGAGGTCCAGTTCCTCTGCCCAGTTGCCGATGATTTCAACTCGGTCTTTCGCTTGCCGTCCGTTTAACACCGCCCGTCTCAGATCCTCCGGCAACACCTCGATTGGTGGCACTTCTCCCCTGAAGAACTTGTCTAATCGATGACCGAACAGGTTTGGCTTCGTTTCCAGTTCGACAATTCCAGTGCGGAGCCCACCAACTACCGTCTGGGCGAGAAGAGTCCCACCGATCGCTAGAGCTTCGTGCATTTGCAGCATAAGCATGGTCTTGAAAGTCTCTTCGCGGCCATGCAAGACGTGAACTCCGCCCTCTAGCAGCACGCCAGGGATGATCCAGTGAATGGGGTTCTTTCGCGATTGTTCTATGAGCGCGGCAACGGTGGACGGGTTGGAAGCTTCAGCTCGCGCGCTGGTGCTCATCGGTGTCACCTCGGTTGTCCCGACGGTCGTCTGCGGAGGGTTTCAGCGTTTCCGTCTTACGAATCAGCACTACGCGGCCTGACTCGAATTTCAGTTCAACCGTTCCGAAGAAACGGGATTGCTCCAAACTGCGGAGAAGGTCATTCACTGCCATTTACAAGCCCCTTGCGAAGTACAAGATGGGTCACTGGCGCACAGCCGCACAGCGCGGCCTTCATGCTGTTTCGGCAGCGGAATTCACGGGCGCGCGCCTCCGTCCCGGTGACTTGCCGCCATCCTCAATCACGCGCTGCAATTCGCTCTCGCGGATCATAGTTCTGGACCCGACTTTTGTACGGCGGAGCTTGCCGGAACTCAGCCAAGCGTGGATTGTGTATTTACTCAGGCCGCCCAGCCTGCGAGCGACTTCCTCAACCGAAAGAAGCGTATCCATGCGGAATTCACCGAGCGCCAGTTGCGCTAAACGAATCATCCCTTGACACAATGGAAATAAGGTAATAATTTTCTATATATGGCTATTGATATAAGCCGTGTAAGAAAAGTCGGAAAGCCTGAGAGAACATATCGAGGCGAGGCGGAGGCCCGGTTTCTGGTGAATCTGCTCAACCGGGGGGGCATGATGCATCAGGAATCCCTGCCGGGCATCATCCTGGCCCTTCAAGAGTTGGGCGATTGCCGGTCAATGAGCCGGAACCGGCTTTGGAGAGAGAAGTCACCCAAAATTCAGGCGATGAACAAGATTCTCCGGCAATTTCAAGGGCGGCCCCTTCTGCGCCTGCTGTCGCCGCCGCTCGGAGATGGTTTCCGCCTTGAATGGCAGAGGATTGAGGGCGATGATTTGGAACTCCAAGCGGTGCTGAGGGCAGTCAGGCTTACGCAGGAAGGGCAGATTGCTTCACTCAAAAAATGCGCGAACCCGGATTGCAAGCTGTGGCTCTTCGCGCGATTCGAGCACCAGAGGTTTTGCTCGGAGAGCTGCAAAGAATACTTTCACCGCTTCAACGAAGCCGATAAGAAGAGGCGGCGCGACTGGGCCAGAGAAAACTACAACACACGCAAGATTCTCGAAAGCGGATCAAACGCAGCAGCGAAATTCAAAAGGAAAAAGAACGCCAAGTGAGGACAAAGTTATGTCAGTTTTCAAGCGCGGTTCGGTTTACTGGTATCACTTCATGTTCAATGGCGAGCACGTCCAGCGGAGCACGAAGCAGGGCAATCCCCGCGTAGCCCGCCAGATCGAAGCAGCCTATCGTACCGCTCTGGCAAAGGGCGAGGTGGGCATTGCAGAGCGCAAGGCCGCACCCATGTTCGGAGATGTGGCAAAGCGGTTCATTGTTCATGTGGAAGCTCGCCATGAGAACAAGCCTCAGACAGTCCAGTTCTATGCAGCCAAGCTCAACCGTCTGCTTGAATACCCGCCCATTGCAGGGGCAAGGCTTGACCGGATAGACGAAGGAGTCATAGAAGGCTATGTAGTGGCCCGCCGCGCCTCTGTAGGCCCTGCAACGGTCAATCGGGAGCTTGCCACTCTTCGCCGGATGCTGAGGCTTGCCCATGAGTGGAGAGAGATTCAGCGTGTCCCTAAAATCCGACTGCTCACCGGGGAGCGAGTCCGGGATTTCGTTCTGTCCCGCAAGCAAGAGGAAATCTACCTTGGGGCTTGTCCGCAACCGTTGGATGACATTGCCGTCTTGATGCTGGAATCGGGGCTGCGTATTGGTGAGGCGCTGCATCTGGAATGGGCCGACATTACGCTTGCTCCGGTCAATGGCGCTCGATTCGGCTTCCTGCGCGTGAGGGAAGGCAAGAGCAAGAATGCCCGCCGGGTTATCCCGCTCACAGATCGGGCGGCTGACATGCTCCGAGAGCGTGAAGCATCCAAGGCCAGCGGGTTTGTCTTTGCCAACCGGGGCGGCAAGCCATACCTGGGAACTTCGATCAATCACCTGCACCGGGACGTTTGCGCTCCCAAGGTGAAAGGGAAGCGGCGGGCGATCTTCCCAGCCGATTTTGTGATGCACTCTCTACGCCATACAATGCTTACTAGGCTTGGAGAATCGGGAGTGGATGCGTTCACCATCATGCGGATTGCCGGTCACAGCAGCATCGTGGTTTCGCAGCGGTATATCCATCCAACCCCGGAGGCAGTGGAGCGGGCTTTCGAGCGACTGCAACTGTCCGGCGATTTTGCTGCAATCGAGCCAAAACGACTGCCACCCGCTACAGTATCCGCTACACTCATCGGGGCAGCAGCCGTAAGTCATTGAAAGGGCCTGTAGCTCAATGGTGGAGCAGGGGACTCATAATCCCTTGGTTGGGGGTTCGAATCCCTCCGGGCCCACCACTCCCCCATCCGCGACTGGTGCGCGAACCCTCCCGCCGTACTGCCGTCGCGTTCTCACCGCCGGACTATAATCATCGCGCGCATCACTGTGGAAGTTGGTCCCTTCCGGAGCGCCACTTGCACTGGCTGAAGGCTGTGTTCGATTTTGACGGTCACCGCACCTCCTTGGGGCGCGAGGTGGTCGCCGGACTGACGACTTTCACTACCATGTCCTACATTGTGGTAGTCAACCCGGCCATTCTCTCGACCGCCGGAATTCCGGCAGGCCCATCGTTCGTGGCCACCGTGCTGGTGGCTGCGTTCGGCTGTTATCTGATGGCGTTTTACGCCAATCGTCCTTTCGCCATAGCGCCTTACATGGGCGAAAATGCGTTCATCGCCTTCACGGTTTGCAAGCTTTTGGGTTTTCGCTGGCAGACCGCACTGGCGGCCATCTTCATCGCCGGCGTGCTGTTTATCCTGATGACCGTCTTGCGGCTGCGGCAGTGGATCGTCGAAGGCGTGCCGACATCGCTGCGCTACAGCTTCGCGGTGGGCATCGGGCTGTTTCTCACCTTCATCGGGCTGAACGAGACGGGATTGGTCACCCTTGGGGTCCTCGGCGCACCCGTGCAGGCGGGGCATCTGACCTCGCATCCCGCGCTGGTAGGCATGTTCGGCTTCGTGTTGATTGCCATCCTGGTGATCCGCAAGGTTCCGGGAGCCATCCTGCTGGGTATTGTGATCACCGCGATTGTGGCGTTCGTTATTAAAATCGCCCCGCCGCCGCACGGCCTGATCAGCATGCCGCCGAGCATCGCGCCAATTGTGTGGCAACTGGATCTTCGCGGCGCGTTCACCTGGCGCGCGTTCCCCGTGGTGCTCACCATCTTCGTCATGGCCTTTGTAGATACCATGGGGACCCTGATCGGAGTTTCGGCGCGCGCCGGTTTCCTCGACGAGAACGGGCAACTGCCGCACATCGAGCGGCCCATGCTGGTGGACGCCATCTCGACCAGCATCGCTCCCATCCTGGGCACCACCACCGCCGGCGCTTATGTCGAGTCGGCCACCGGAATCGAGGCGGGGGGCCGCACCGGGTTTACCGTCTTGGTCACCGGAACGTGTTTCCTGCTGACGCTCTTCTTCTCGCCCTTTGTCGGCGCTATTCCTCCGCAGGCTTACGGGCCAGCGCTGATCATCGTTGGCCTGTTCATGCTGGCGCCTATCGTGCGCGTTGACTTCACCGACTACACCGAATCCGTCCCAGCGTTCGCGGTGGTCTCCCTGATGGCATTCACCTTCAACATCGCCATTGGAATCTGCGCGGGCTTCGTGCTTTATCCCATCTGCAAGCTGGTTGCGGGCAGGACGAGCCACCTGAAGCCCGGGCTGTGGGTCTTGACCGCCCTCTCGCTGCTGTTCTTCATCTTTTATCCGTACCGCTAAGCCAGGTCTTATGATGGCCTCATACGACCGTGCCTGATATCGCTCAACCTGATTCCCCGGTTCTGCCCGCGAACGTGCAGTTTCACGATTCGGAGGCGGCCCGGCGAAATCTCGCGCGCATTCGCCAACTGGCGCCTGCGGGGGTCCAGGAGGCACTTGCGGCATTGCTTCCCAGCTCGCCCAATCCCGATGCGGCGGTCAATCAGTTTGAACGTCTGGCCGAATCCGCTTCTCCCGATCTCTTGCGCCTCTTGGAGAAGCATCAGTTCTTGATTCACTATGCCGTGGTGGTGTTTGCCAGCAGCTCCTGGCTGGGCGAGACGCTGATCCACAATCCCGACTTGTTTCAGGGTTTCGTCCGCGACAAAAGCCTGGACCGTGCCCATTCGCACGAAGAATTCCAGGAAAGCTTCGCGCGGATGCGCTCGCGCTCGTTTGAAACCGACACGGCGGTCTTGCTGGCCCGTTTCAAGAAGCGTGAGTATGTGCGCATCGTGTTGCGCGACGTGCTGGGAGTCGCAACCTTGGCGGAAACGACGGCCGAGATTTCCGCTGTTTCGGATGTGTTGATCGAAGAAGCTCTGCGCGAAGTTCATTCCCAACTGCACCACCGCTATGGCTCGCCGCAGCGGCTTGACCCCGAAGGCCGGGTGACCGATTCGCGTTTTGCCGTGCTGTCTTTGGGCAAGCTGGGCGGCAACGAACTGAATTACAGTTCCGACATCGACTTGCTGTATCTCTATGACGGCGGTGTGGAACCGCCGGGAGCGGAGATTCCCAACCGGGAATACTTCATCCGGCTGGCCCAGCAAACCACGGAGTTGCTGTCGCGACACACTCGCGAGGGGCCGGTCTTCCGCATCGATTTGCGCTTGCGCCCCCAAGGCAACGAAGGCGAGCCCGCCGTACCGCTGCCCCATGCCATCCATTACTACTCCCACGTCGCCCATGATTGGGAGTTGCAGGCCATGATCAAGGTGCGCCATTCCGCGGGCGATCTGGGGTTGGCGCGCGAGTTTGTGCGCCGGGTGCAACCCTTCGTTTATCGGCCTGAGCTGAACTTCGTAGCCATCAAGACGGCGCTGGCCTCGCGGGAGAAAATGGGAAGTCATCGCCGCCGGCGCCTGCTGCAGCAGCCGGGCCAGGGCAGCATTGATGTCAAACTCGACCGCGGTGGCATTCGCGATATCGAGTTCCTGGTGCAGTGCCTGCAGCGGGTCTATGGCGGAAGCGAATCGTGGCTGCGTTCGCGGGGCACAATGTTTGCCTTGCAGAAGCTCTACGACAAAGAGCACATCAGCAGCAAAGACTTCCACAACCTCACCAGCGCCTACGAGTTTCTGCGCAACCTGGAGCATCGCCTGCAATTGCGCCAGGGCCAGCAGACGCATCGCCTGCCGGAATCGCGCTGGGAGCTGGAATCCCTGGCGCGCAGTCTCGCGAGGGAGGGTACGACGGCGCCGACCTCGGAAGAGTTTCTGGCCCACGTGCAAAGGCGCATGTCGGCGGTGGCGGAGATTTATCGGCGAGTCATCTATCAGGAGCAGAACCACGACCACCACCCGCCTGCATTTCAGTTGCATCCGGAAATTCCTGCGACCCCGGAGAGTTCCTACAGCCAGATGATGCAGCGGCTGGCGGTTGATTCTCCACGCCTGCGGGAAATAGCCGGCACTGCCGAGTTGTCGCAACATGCGCGGCGCAACCTCGATCGCTTCCTTAGCTCAGCGGGGACGACTTCGGAGCGTTATGGCGCGGTACTGCGCTCGCCCGAAGCGGTGGGCCGGGCGCTCACCATCTTTGAGTGCAGCGAGTATCTCACCGACATCCTGGTGCGTTATCCGGCGGAGGTCGCGCTGCTGCCGCAAATTGAAGAGCTGCCAACTTCGGACGCCGGCGAGTTGTTCGACGAAGGTCCGCGCAGCGAGATCGTCGCACCCGACCCGGTATTTGCCTACCTGGCCCAGGAGAAGGCCGATCGCTCCGAAGCCAACGCCATCCTGCGCCGGCATTACCGCCGCCGCGTGTTCCTGTCAGGCGCCCGCGACCTGTTCCAGTTGCGCGAGGTCTTCGAGTCGCTAAGCGATAACACCGCCGCCGCCGAGGCTGCGATCCAAACCGCCTTGGCTATGGCTGGCGCTCCTGCCGGATTCACGGTCATGGGGCTGGGAAGGCTAGGGGCCCGCGAATTCGATCTCCTGTCGGACGCCGATGTCCTGTTCGTTTGCGACGAGGACTGCGCGCAGGAGGCGATGCGCCGGGTCGCGGCTCAGGCAATGGATGCGCTGACCGCGTACACCCAGGATGGCACCGTGTTTTCGGTGGACGCTCGCCTCCGCCCCCACGGTCGCGAAGGCGAATTGATCGTCACCCCAACCCAGTTGGCCGCATACTTCCACGACGAGGCCAAGCCCTGGGAAGCGCTGACCTATCTCAAGTTGCGCCATCTCGCCGGCGACCTCAAAGTCGGCAGGCGCGCGTTAGAGGCAGTACATAAGGAAATTGCCGAGATCGCAACGCGGCCCGATTTTAATTCAAAATTGCAGGATGTTCGCCTCCGGCTGGAACGGAGTGACACCACTGCGAACTTTAAGACCGGCCCGGGTGGTAGCTATGACCTCGACTACCTGGCCGGTTCGTTACAGGCGCGAAATCAGCTCTGGCTTGCGGGAAATCTGCGGGAACGGCTGAATCTGCTGCAAGAGCATGGATTGCTGGAGACCGCCGAGCATGACCAACTCACGCAGAGTGCGCTGTTTTTGCGCACCCTCGAGCATCTGGTGCGCCTGGTAACGGGACGAGCGCGCAAGTGGCTGCCGGTCGCCGAGCACCCCCATCGCGCTCTGCAAAAGCTCTTGTGGAGGGTGCTGCGCGCGGATGACAGCTTCGATCCCGAGATGCGCCTGTCTGAAATCCTGCGCCAGACCAGGGCCATCTACCGCCAACGTGGTATGCCGTAATCCGGGATTTGATTGAAGCTGCCCGCCGGCGGTGGTACCGTAGAAGGTTCGGGATAACCCGGGAGGCCCTTCTGGTCCGGACGCGGTGGATTGCCACAGTACCTGACGCAAGTCGTTTTCCTGCCCAGCAACTTGGTTTCCGGCGTGTCGCCGATTTTTGGCAGTGCTGCCTGGTCCCCGGCGCATGGCTGTTCGCAGCTTAAGGTCAATTCATACTCATACTTCTCGAGGTGCCTCGTGGCGGCTTCATTCAATGAAATTCCTTTGCCCTCCAGCGGGACCAAGATCACTTACGAAAACGGTAAGCTTGTTATCCCAGACAATCCCATCATTCCTTTCATCGAAGGCGACGGCACCGGCCGCGATATTTGGAAAGCGTCGGTCCGCGTATTCGATGCAGCGGTTGAAATTGCCTATAACGGCAAGCGCCGGGTCGCCTGGTACGAAGTGTTCGCTGGCGAAAAGGCCATGGACCGCTTCAAGACCTGGTTGCCCGATGATACCGTAGCCGCCTTCCGCGAATTGCGCATCGGCATCAAGGGCCCGTTGACCACCCCGATTGGCGGGGGCATCCGTTCGCTGAACGTCGCTCTGCGCCAGCTCCTCGATCTCTATGCCTGCGTTCGCCCCGTTAAGTATTACCAAGGCATTCCGTCGCCGGTAAAGCATCCCGAGCGCATGAACATCGTGATCTACCGCGAGAACACGGAAGACGTTTACGCGGGCATCGAGTGGAAGCAGGGAACGCCGCAGGCCAAGGAACTGATCGACTTCATCAACAATAAGATGCTGGCGGGCACCAACAAACGGGTGCGCGAAGACTCCGGCGTCGGTATCAAGCCGATCTCCATCACCGGCACCAAGCGCCTGGTGCGCATGGCCATCCAGTACGCGCTGGCCAATCATCTCAAGTCGGTGACCATCGTGCACAAGGGCAACATCCAGAAGTTCACCGAAGGCGCGTTCCGCGAGTGGGGCTACGAGCTGGCCACCCAGGAGTTCCGCGACCAGGTCATCACCGAGCGCGAGAGCTGGATCCTGGGCAACCTCGACAAGGATCCGGGATTGTCCATCGAAGACAACGCCAAGATGGTCGAGCCCGGTCTGGAATTTGCCCAGCCGGACTTCCGCGAAGCGCTCTACAAGGAAGTGCGGGGCGTAATCGACCGCATCTACGCCACCCACGGTAGGGGAGCGTGGAAGACGAAGCTGATGGTCAACGATCGCATCGCCGACAGCATCTTCCAGCAGATCGTGACCCGCCCCAACGAGTACGCGGTACTGGCCACGCCCAACTTGAACGGCGACTACATTTCCGACGCCGCTGCCGCCCAGGTCGGGGGACTCGGTATTGCGCCGGGCGCCAACATCGGAGACCAGCACGCCATCTTCGAAGCCACGCACGGCACCGCTCCGAAGTACGCCGATAAAGACGTGATCAATCCCGGCTCCGTCATGTTGTCGGGGGTGATGATGTTCGACTTCATGGGCTGGCACGAGGCGGCCCGCCTGATCGAGGGTTCGCTGGAGCGCACCATCCTGCAGAAGAAGGTCACCTACGACTTCGAACGCATGCTGGAGGGCGCAACCAAGGTCAGGACGAGCGAGTTCGCCAGCTACATGATCGAGAACATGGCGCCGGTGGCGGAGCTGGTGGCGAAGTAGCGCAAACTTTTGAGCGGTATATGGCCGAAGTGAAGGTTTTTCACGATCCCAAAGGGCAAACGCTCACTATCTGGTTCGCAGATCCCTCGCAGGAATACGTCTGCGAGGAGACCGGTGAGGAGGTCGTGCTCATGAAGGACCGCGAGGGGCGAGTGATCGGGTTTGAGAAGCTTAACTTCTCGGTGTCAGATGCAGACGGTCTCCGGGTGGCTCTCGAAACTGCAGCGGCCTGACTTTGTAAATCTGAGAGATTCCCCACGGTGCCCGCCGAGTCGCCCGGTATAACGGTGAAACCATAATGAACTAGGCCCATTTTTTTGGTGTGTGATTTTATTCCTTATTGGAGGTTGTGGACTCATGCGTAAAAAAGTAACCGTAGTTGGTTCTGGTAATGTGGGCGCCACCGCGGCGCACTGGCTGGCGTCGAAGGAACTGGCCGACGTCGTACTGATCGACATCATCGAAGGCGTGCCGCAGGGCAAGGGTCTCGACCTGCTGCAGGCGATGCCCATCGAAAAGCGTGACTCGTACGTGGTCGGCACCAACGATTACGCCGACACCGCCAACTCCGACATCGTGGTCATCACCGCCGGCGTTCCGCGCAAGCCCGGCATGAGCCGCGACGACCTGCTCAACACCAATTTCAAGATCATGAGCGATTGCGTGGGCAAGTCGGTACAGTACTCGCCGAACTGCATTCTGATCATCGTCTCCAACCCGCTCGACGCCATGGCGCAGACCGCCTTACAAGCTCAGCGGCTTCTCGCGCAATCGCGTGATCGGCATGGCCGGCGTTCTGGACTCGGCCCGCTTCCGCGCTTTCATCGCCAAGGAACTGGACGTCTCCGTCGAGAACGTCACCGCCTTCGTGCTCGGCGGCCACGGCGACACCATGGTCCCGCTGCCACGCTACTCGACTGTGGCGGGCATTCCCATCACCGAATTGATGGATGCGGCCACCATCGAACGCCTGGTGAAGCGCACCCGCGACGGCGGCGCCGAGATCGTGAAGTATCTCAAGACCGGCAGCGCCTACTACGCGCCGTCGGCCGCGGTCACCGAGATGGTCGAGGCCATCCTCAAGGACAAGAAGAAGATCGTGCCCTGCGCCGCCTATCTGGAAGGCGAGTACGGCATCAAGGGGCTGTTCGTCGGCGTGCCGTGCAAGCTGGGCTCCAACGGCATCGAGAAGATCATCGAGATCAAGCTGACCCCGGAAGAGCAGGCCGCCCTGCAGAAGAGCGCCGACTCGGTGAAGGAGCTGGTGGCCGTCATCGGGATGTAGCTTCGGTCGCTGCCATTTGTCCCACCCTGTCGCCAACACCGGGCGACAAGGGTGGGGGCACCCGGCGGCAGCCGCTCTTCACAACATCCCTGGGATGGGTAGCGGTGTCGGCGGATTCATTGCTGATGCCGTGGGAGGCAACGCGTTCAGCGGTGCAACAGACTTGGTCACGAGCATCGCGACTGGGGAGGGTGGCGGCCACAGCGTTTTCTACAACATGGGCCAAGGAGTCGTGGCGGGCCCAACCCTGGGATTCGGCGCCGCTTTTGGCAAGTCCATCGAGGGCACGCCCTGGGCTGCGGACATTGTGAGCGTCGGATTGAAAGCGATCCCGGTGGTGGGTGAATACGCGTCGGGAATCGGTGAAGCGAAGCTTGCCTATGACGCTTTAACCTATGTCGGCGGCGTCGCTGGATGTGCCTTGAATATCATTCACTAGGAGCGCAGATGACGCAGACGGGCGGCACGCCTTTGTGGGAGCAGGCTGCAATTGTGATCTTTGGCCCACCGATAATGGCCTGCATTTGGTGGGCGACGAGCCGCGGGTGGGCGAAGATGGTGCAAGGAGGAACCGCAAGCGGGAAAACCAAACGTCGCCAAAAAGTTGAGTTTTGGGTCCTACTTATAGCTATGTACGTTGTCACGCTTGGGATGTCTCTTTACGCTTGGTTGCGTTAGGCCGGGTGGCATGAAAAGCGCAAGTCAACTGTGGCAACAAGCACTTTTCTTCGTCCTGGCACCGCCCATTATGGCGTTGCTGATCCGTGTCCTAAGTCGCGGCTGGGCGAAGATCGTTCAGGGTGGGAATGTTAGTGAAAAGACCCTTAAGCGACAGAGGCTAGAGTTTTGGGTCGTTCTCTGCTTCATGTATGTGATGCTCTTTTGCATCTTCGTGTACGGGCATCTCCAGCATCACCCATGAGGGCGGGTGGCCCACCCTAGCACGTCCCCAATAACATGGGGGTGCCCCGTTCTAGCCCGGTTTTGGCTAGGGCGGGGCAGTTATGGGTCGTGGTCGTCAACCATGTTCCCAGCTTCACCTATGATGGCATGGGCAACGTCACCAACGACGGCGCCAACACGTACACCTACGACGCCGAGGGCCGTCCCATCACGGCGGCTGGGGTGCAAACCACCTTCGATCCCTTGGGGCGCGCTTTGGAGCAGAACCGCAGCGGCAGTTACACTCAGGTTGTCTATGCTCCGAGCGGCCAAAAGTTTGCCTTCATGAATGGGACAACGCTGATAAAGTATATCGATCCGATGGTGGCGGGCATGGCGGCGGTGCACAACTGGTCCCAACGGGACTCCCCCTAACTCAGGATATTTCCAGCATGCCGACTGGCTGGGGTCGTCGCGGTGGGCGCAGGACGGCGGGGGAAACGTGACCTATGACCGAGCCTATGCGCCGTTCGGGGAACCTTACGCCGAGACGGCAACCACGAACCGCGACTTCACGGGGCAGACCCAGGACACGACGCCGGGGCTTTATGACTTCCTGTTCCGGCAGCTGAGCACGGCGCAGGGACGCTGGCTGGTACCCGATCCGGCCGGCTTGGCCGCCGTTGACCTCACCAACCCGCAGACCTGGAATCGGTATGCCTATGCCACAAATAGTCCACTAAGTAACATCGACATCCTCGGCTTGGATACATGTTGGCGGGACAGCCAAGGAAATTGGCATTGCGACCTTTCCTTCAGTGGGGAACCTCCTCCCCCCCCGATAGTCCGCCTGACGACGGTTACGATTTCTTCGGTGGTGGCGGTGGTAGCGGCGGTTCGAAGGGCGGCTATGCCAGGGCTTGGCATATAGATGTGATTTCATGGCTAAAAATGAAGCCGGTCGTTCAGGCCGCTGCACAGAAAGATCCAAACCCAGGTTGTTCAGCCTATAACACTGCAGTAGATGACTGCGCCAAGGAGTTTGGCCTGTGCATTGTTGGAAGTTTCGCTATCGGACCCGATGAACCAGCGGGAGGATTGCTTTGTCTTGTTTTCGAAAAGCTGTGTACCAACAAAGCAAAAAAGGAACACCCGGGTTGTGCGAAGTAAGCCATACACAACGGAAGATTACCAATGACTGAAATGACGAATAGCACTACACGCGTTATCACTCGTTTAGTAGCAGCTGTGGTCGGTGGGATTCTACTAAATATCTTGTTTTCCTTCAGATTGGCGAATCCTTCGGTAACAGCTGTTTATAAGGTTTCTGTTTTGGTGTTAGTCCTATTAAGCTTTCTGTCCCTAAGTGGGAGATTGCGATCCGGAACCTGGAACTGGAGGTCGTATCTTTTGCCAGCAGTGGTCGTCACACCGCTCCTCATCGCGATAAGTATTATTCCCTTAGGATCGAGGCCTAGATCCCTGCTGGCGCTTTCCGTCGCCTTTATCACCGTTGTGGTGCAATTAGTTCGACGTAAGATCTCGCTATGGTATGGGGTGGCAGCTGCGGTTGCAGTTTGCGTCACAGCTTATCTAGTTCTAAGCTAACACGGTGGATTGATAGGTGTGGTTCATCAAAACTCACTGCCGGGTGCGCCACTCATTCGCGGCTTTTGCGAATGAGTGGGATATCACACAGCAGTAGGAACCTGGGTCACAGTCGAGCAGAAGCGCTTGGGCCTGGTGCCCCACGTTCGCCCTTCTGTTGGGCTAACGTGGGGTGACAGCTTCACCTACAATGGCATGGGCGACGTGACCAACGATGGGGCTAACACGTACACATACGACGCCGAGGGGCGGCCCATGGCGGTGAATGGCAACGGGCAAATCTTCGACGCCTTCGACCGGCTGGTGGAGTCACACAACGCCAGCGGCTACACCTCCATCGTGTATGCGCCCGACGGCTACAAGCTGGCGCTGATGCAGGGCAGCTCGGTGGTGAAGTACATGGTTCCGCTGGCGGCGGGCTTGCAGGCGGTGTACACGGCAAATACCCCGGCGGCTCCGGCGTACTGGCGGCACGCCGACTGGCTGGGGTCGTCACGGATGGCGTCGACGCCGAGCCAGACGGTGTATTTCGATGGGGCGTACGCCCCGTTTGGCGAGGGCTACGCGGGCATAGGAACCAGTGACCGCTCGTTTACCGGCCAGACCATGGACATGGGAGTCTGGAATATCTATGATTTCCTGTTCCGCCAGCAGAGCACGGCGCAGGGCCGCTGGCTGGTGCCCGATCCGGCCGGCTTGAGCGCCGTTGACGTCACCAACCCGCAGACCTGGAACAGGTATGCCTACGTGGGAAACAACCCGCTGAGCAGGATCGACCCGCTGGGACTCCGGGACTGCTTGGACCATGGTAACGTGGTACCGTGCCCGAACCCCGGGACCCTCAATAACCCTGACGATCTCTCCCCCGAGGACGTTTACGATTTCTTCGGTGGCGGCGGCGGTACCGGTGGTCGAAGCGCGGCTATGCCTGGCCTTGGCATATAGATGTGATTTTAAAGATAACGCCGAAGAAGGCCGTTGAGTCCCCAAATAACGGAAAGCCAGAAACTCCCGCGTGTCGAACCTTGAGGCAGAATGCTCAAGAGCTGACCAGTCAGGTCAATCATCCGTTTGCTTGGAATGGCCCCCAAATGACTGGTGCAAAAATCGGTGCCTTAGTCGGAATAGTAGGGAATGCAGCTGTTGGCTGTGCGGGAGGAGTGCTCCTCGCACCCGAGGGTACAGTTGGATCTTGCACAGCTGGAGCGATTGCAAACTCAGTAAGTCCTGTGGCGCTTGCTTCTGATTTGTTCACAACAGAGGTTGGTTTTGCAGTGGCGCAATATCAGCTCAATGCTCAGGCTCAGCAGGCTTGGGCACAGTACGATGCAGCCTGCCGCTAACTGGCATCGAGGTGGTTGATGAGAAACGAATCTGGTCGCAGTATGCGTGGACTAGTCATTCTGATGATGACGGCGTTTCTCGTTACCGCCGGCTCGATCTATGTCGGAAGCGCGGAATTGTCGCGCCAGATAGTCACATGGTCGCTCGTGTGCTTATCGTGCTACATCGTCTATGAGTATGTCATTTTAAAACTGCTGTACTTTCAGATCCATCTACGCCGCACCCGAGCAGCTTCTGATTCTCTCGAGTTGCGGCAGCAGGTGTGGGATGGTATTGCGGTCGTCGAGCGCCGGGTGGGAATGGTTCTGTTTGTTGTATTGTTGATATTCGCAGGTTCCATTGTCAAAGGACTCATAGGCATCGGGATCTCGCTCCTCCTTGCCTTAGCGATCATTGTGTATGCTCGAAAGTCGCGTATCATTTGAATTCCGGTCTTGCGAGGGTAATGCCCCAAATAACGGTACGCCGGTTCATGGTATATGGACTTACGGACATTGGTGCGGTGCAGGAGGGTCAGGCAACCCGACCGATCCTAGCGACGCAGCTTGTATGGCCCATGACGATTGCTACGCTCAAGCCGGATTTACTCCCGGATCGAATTTCCAAGGTTCGAACGCTCAATTGCAGAGGCCTTGGCATATAGATGTGATTTCCTTGCTAAAAATGAAGCCGGTCGTTGAGTCTCCAAACAACACGACGACGAATCCTTCGTGGGCCCTTAATCCAAATCCATGCACCGCCGCGGCTGATGCCAAATTTCGCGCTGCTGTACAACAAGCTGGCGCCGACCAGTGGGCCGATTTGCGTTGGAACCTGGGTTGGGCCAGTGGTTTTGGGTTACTCGCTGATGGAGCCAAAGGGGCAGTAGCACCGTTTACCGACCTGGCGCTAGCGGGAAGTCTAGCGGGCATGTCACGCGGCTCGTCGAAGATTTTCAGCCAAATCCAACAACAGCACGAGGACGATTTGGCCCTGTGCCAAGCGCCGCTTGTACCGAGCCATTAAAATTGGGGTGCGTTCAATGAGCAACTTGAGAGTATTCCTCACGTACTGCGTAGTCATAGGGGAGCCAGCCCTATTTTCCTATTGCTACGGAGCACTGAAAACAGAGGTACGTCCGCACCTATTCGATCAGGGCCGATTGACCATGTGGTGGGAGTTAATTGCTCTGTACACGGTTGTATGTACAGTCGTTTTCTTAATTACAGCTTTGTTGATGCTACCCCCTCATTCCAGATTTAGCCCACTAGGCTTTCAGTTTTACGCCGACTGCTTAGTATTGATCCTTCTAGCGTATGTCACAGCATTGCTAGGAGATAGCACAACACGCGAACGACTTGCGGACGTTGGACTTCAATGGGCATGGGCGGTTCCAATGGGCGGCTTGGTGGGTTGGGCAATACTAATGCGATGGAAATGGCGCTACCTGTTTCGAACACGGGGCGCTGAGCAGGATGAGGACTGTCATTCTTGAATTCGTGGTAGTTGAGCCTGGTGCCCCACGTTCTCCCTTCTGTTGGGCTAACGTGGGGTGACAGCTTCACCTATGATGGCATGGGCAACGTGACCAACGATGGGGCCAACACGTACACCTACGACGCCGAGGGCCGTCCCATCACGGCGGCTGGGGTGCAAACCACCTTCGATCCCTTGGGGCGCGCTTTGGAGCAGAACCGCAGCGGCAGTTATACTCAGGTTGTCTATGCCCCGAGCGGCCAAAAGTTTGCCTTCATGAATGGGACAACGCTGATAAAGTATATCGATCCGATGGTGGCGGGCATGGCGGCGGTGCACAACGGTCCTAACGGGACTCCCCCTAACTCAGGATATTTCCAGCACGCCGACTGGCTGGGGTCGTCGCGGTGGGCGCAGGACGGCGGCGGAAACGTGACCTATGACCGAGCCTATGCGCCCTTCGGGGAATCTTACGCCGAGACGTTAACCACGAACCGCGACTTCACCGGGCAGACCCAGGACACGACGCCGGGGCTTTATGACTTCCTGTTCCGCCAGCAGAGCTCGGCGCAGGGACGCTGGCTGGTGCCCGACCCAAGCTTCCTTTCTTTTGCTTGGGTGGGTGTGTTGACTTTCGTCGGCGCGCGAACACACAGCGTGATACAAAATTCCAAGTCTCTCTCCAACCAAGATAAAATCCCCGCCCAAGCAAAACCGGCTTGGACGGGGCACCCTCATGTGAGTAGTATCACCGGCGTGCTTGGCTGGGCCACCCGTCCCACTTTCCTTGTAGCACGACGAGCGTTCGGTCCCGCACGGGATTTCTTGCGGCGCGGCCTCGTTTTCATGGGGCGCACGGCAATGCTCGTCTGGAGATGCAGCCGGTCGGCATAACGCAATAGTTTCTCGATGCTCACCTGGGAGATTCTTCCCTTCAGCAGATTGCTCACTGACGGCTGGTACTCGTCCAGAATATCCACGAGTTCCGCCTGCGTGTAGCCCTTGGCCAGCACGTGCTCCAGGATGGCGGACAAAATCTCCGCCTTGATTTTCAGCGCACTCGCCTCCGATGCGGAGAAACCGAGAGCATCGAAAATGTTCCCTTTCACGATATGGGCCGGCTTATTTTCCGCTGCGCTTTTCATGTGTCCTCTGCTCCTGCAATCGCTGCTTCACCCGCAGCATCTCTCCTTATACAAGATTTACTATACCGTGCTCGCCTCTGCGAGACGCTGCGGCGGCCCCGGGTTGCCGGACGCTCGCCATTGCCCTGCATTCGCAAGAATTCGCGCAAGGTGATGCCAAACCTCGCCACCACGAAACCGAAGACGATAATGCTAATGCTGGTGCGAATCCAGGCCAGGAAGGTGCGCTCGTTCGCAAGGTGGTCGGCGGTTTTATTGGGTTGAGACATAGCGGAATAGCATGTAGGTGCTATACATATTGACAAATATGCACCACCATTAGGCAGCTATCGCTTTCAGGAGTGGCATTAGCTGCCCTAGGATGCTCCAGGATCGGCGCGAGACCCTTGGGACGGCCCTGAGGGGCATCTGGTTAGCTAGAGGCCCGCCAGCGGCTCCGCAGACGCTCTACCGTGCGTTTCCGGTTTTGGGAAATAAGGACAGGCTAGCGCATGGTCTTGGGAGCCATGCCGCTCGGATTACCTAGCCGAACACGCCCAACTGCCGCTCGTCTTTGTGGTACAGACCGCCCTGCAAAACTACTCCGCTTTGGGCGCTTCCGGAACCACCACTGCCGGGACAGGCGCAGGCGCCGCCTTCCGAAGGTCTGGCCGGGGCTCGATGGGACGCGGCGATGCGTTCGGGTTGCGCTCGTCGAACTTGCCGAAAATCATCTTGCCGGCGGTGGTCTGGAGCACGGACGTCACCGAGATATCGATGTTTCTGCCGATCATCTTGCGGGCGTTGTCCACCACCACCATGGTCCCGTCGTCCAGATAGGCCACACCCTGGTTGTACTCCTTGCCTTCCTTCAGGATGAAAACCTTCATGATCTCGCCCGGCAGGACAATGGGTTTTAGCGAGTTCGCCAGCTCGTTAATGTTCAGCACCGCGACCCCTTGCAGCTGGGCGACTTTGTTGAGGTTGAAATCGTTGGTGACGATCTTGCCTTCGTACACCTTGGCCAGTTCGATCAGCTTCAGGTCCACTTCACGCACGGCGGGGAAGTCGTCTTCCACAATCTGAATCTGCAAGGTTGCGATCTTCTGGATGCGCTGCAGGATGTCAAGGCCGCGGCGGCCGCGGTTGCGCTTCATGGAGTCGGCCGAGTCAGCCACCAACTGAAGTTCGCGCAGCACGAACTGGGGAATGACGATCACGCCATCGAGAAAGCCGGTCTCGGCGATGTCGGCGATGCGGCCGTCGATGATGACGCTGGTGTCGAGGATCTTGTGGCTCCGCTTGGACTGTTTCTCGCCTCCGAAAATACCGCCCAGCGCCGCCAGATTGAGCAGGTCGCCCTTGCCGGCGCCCACCACCAGACCGACATAGGCCATGATCAGCATTACAAAAAGCTGCAGAAAGCTTTGCGTCGGACCTTCGCGAATGCTGTTGCGAATGACCAGGCTGAAAAGGTAGGCGCCGGCGATTCCCAGGATGCTTCCGATGGCCGCGCCGATAAGCCGCTTCAGGCTGATGCGTCGCAGGCGGAGCTCAAACAGGACCACGGCAATTCCGAAGAGCACCCCCACGCCCGTTGCGGGCCATCGGGTCAACCCAAGCGGGTGCAGTTCATAACTTGCAACTGCTGTAATGAGAACGAATAAGATCCGTATGAATACCAAATCCAAGCGACACCTCCACCAAGCGGTCCAGGCGTCGGCAGTGGATGAAAGCGCTCCGGGGATATAGGAAGAAAATGATGCCGGTAATGCACTCTCAGTTCCCAACGCGTCGGGCTGGCCTCGACTCGCTCGCTCCGCTAAATAAACCACCTCGGGGCATATGAAAAGAATTGCGCCCCGACCCGCCCAACCGCAGCGGGACTATTACTGAGTAGCCGAAAGTATATACCAATTCGGGACTTCTTCCGCGACGCGCTTGCGTCTCAATTGAGGCGAGTTCCAATTTGGGCGGAACGCTGTTATTAGGAGGCTGCGAAAAACCTCCGGAGAATGCTTGGTGGAAGCCCCCTGCTTCAGCAGGGGGGAGCTGGACTCTAGTCCGGCGGCAAAGGGCCGATCTTGAAAATGGGCTTTAGCCCTGGGGTTTCCGATGCCCGGCGCTAAAGCGCGTGATCCAGGCTGATATTTTCCCGGAGCGCTGAAGCGCTCCTACCCTCGCATAAATGCGAGGGCTCCCACCATGGAGCACAATGCCATGCGTAACTTATATACTTCCGAAACGATTTATGAGATGGCCTTCTAATTCTCAGGCGAACGCCGCCGCAATTCCCGCTCCTCCCAGCACCACCACGGCCCACCAGCCGAAGATTACGGCCATGCAGGTTCCCCGCTTCAGCTTAGTTACGCAGGCGTAGCCCAGCCCAGTCAGCACAATCACCCAGATGGTGAACACATCCAGCGAAGTCGCGATGGAGTAGAGGAAGTGGGAACTGGGGTCAACCAGGGCGCCCAAATTGCTGGCGACCGGGTTCTGGAAGGTGAAGCCTTCACCTCCTCCCACACTGATCGCCAGTATGGCAATTAGCGCTTTGATGATTCCGGGCAGCGACGCGTACAGGCTGATCGCCATGCACTGGTTAAAGGTGAGGCGCTGACCGAAGCCAAAGTTGAATGTCCCCAGCAACACCGCGGCCATGATGGCGACGATGATCAATAAGAGCACCGGATAGGCGTAACTGAGCGCTCGATTGAACTTGACGATCGTCTGGATCTGCGCCGCGCGCTGATCGGGAGACAACTGATCAAGTCTCTCTGCCTGCTTTGGGGAGAGCGCCATTTGGTTCTCGACGACCTTTTCCATGCCGAGTTTTTTGTCCACCACCGCCACCATGGCCATGCTGGCGATGGCCAGCAATATCCAGGGCACCCACCAACTGGCGCTGCGCCGGATGTCCGTGAACGTCTTACTGGGTGCGACGAAGGCGTCCACGACACGCTCGGCCTGGGAAAGAGGCGGTTGCTCCAAAGGGGCGACGGGACTGGCAGAACTCATGGGTCTCCTCTTGCTTCAGATTTTGCTTCCGACGAAGTACGGGCGCGACTCGCGAGAGCCGCAGAAATCAGTTTCACATCAGAATTCGCCCGAGATTGTACCACTGGTATCTTGCTCGAGGGCCCGGTCACAACCCTAAACTGGCGCGCACATCCTTCATGAGCAGCATCAGGTGCAATTCAAAACCGGGACAACTTTCGAATCCATACTTGCGGTAGAACATTGCGGCCTCGGGGTCAATCGCGTGCACCAGGATGGCGCGGCCCCCGATGATCTCTGCGCCGGCGTAAGCACGTTGCAGGGCATCCTTCAGAAGAGCAGGACCGAGGCCTTGCCCTTGCTCCCGTTTGTCGATGGCCAAGCGAGCCAGCAGAACGATCGGGACCAGATCAGGCGCTGACTTGCTTGCGCGGACCGTGGCTTGCTTCCTTGCAATGCTCCCAGGAGCGAGGGAGTAATAGCCGACGACCGTGAATTCCCGATGGACAACGTAGGTCCGGGTATCTCCGCTCGCCTGGTTCATACGGGCAAGCCGCTTCAACCATTCGGTGAGAGAGCGGTGCTGGCCGCAATCAAACTGCGAGACGTCATGGTTAGATGCCAGCAGTTCGACTGCCGACAGGGGCGGCTTGGTGTGAGCGTCGCTCAAGGACCGAGTTCTCCGAGAAGAGCCTCTGCAGGGCGGGGATGGCCTTGGCGGGACGGTCGAGTGCTTCCGTAAAACGCGCGAACTGCGCCGCCGGGAGCTCAAAGTGTTTCTGGTCAGCCAACGCCATTTCGGCCGCGCTACAGGCACTCTCCACGATGAATCGAGTCACCTTCTCGCCGCGCTTCTGCGCCCCCAGGCGGATCAGGTGTTCCTCGCTATCGGAGGCGCGAAAGTTGATCCGCTGGCGCCGGGCTGCCGATTTCTTTTTGAGTACGGATGCCACGGTTCTCCTCCACCTGTACATACAATGTGAGTACAACAATAAAAATGCTACTCGCAGTTCGAATGGTTGTCAAGATGGGGGCCAAGGCCTCGTTTGCCGGCCTGGGCGCGAGTCCTCGGCGCGCTGACGGCTCCGTAACTAGCGAGGAACCCCGCTGCGCAAACCTGCTTCTGCCTCGTCAAATGCTTATAATGCGGAATAGCGAAAGTCGAGCCTGTTGCGTCCCATGAATGTGCATTGTCCTTTATTTGCCTTGGCCATCGGCGGTGAAATCTCAGGTCTGATTGAATCCAGCGGTCTCGTCGCCAAGACTGTCCTCCTAATTCTGCTGGTGTTCAGCGTGGCATCGTGGGCCATTATTTTCTCCAAGTGGGGCCTGTTCCGGCGGGCGCGGGTGCAGAGCAATCGCTTCATACGCGCATTTCGCAAGTCGGAGCGACTGCAGGATGTCGCCGCCGTCGCCGAGCAATTCAAGCCCAGCCCGCTGATCGCAGTGTTCGACGGCGCGTATGAAGAACTGCGCAAGCAGGCGCCGCATCCCCTTCGCATGGCCGCTTTGCAGCGCGCCACCCAGATCGCCTCCTCGGAAGAATTGAGCCGCCTGGAGAGCCGCTTGCCCTGGCTGGCAACCACGGGAGCGGTCACGCCCTTCATCGGCCTGTTCGGCACGGTGTGGGGCATCATCGACGCCTTCCACGGTCTCGGGACCGCCGCCGGGGCGACGTTGCGCGCGGTCGCGCCCGGCATTTCCGAAGCCTTGATCACCACCGCGGCCGGCTTGTTCGCCGCCATTCCCGCAGTGATCGCCTACAACATGTTCACCCAGCATATTCGCGAGTTCGGAGCGCGCATGGACGACTTCAGTCTGGAGTTGATTAATGAAGTCGAGCGGGCACAAACGGGCAGCGCGCGCGCGGTCGAAAGTGTGGAGCGGCGGTAATGGCGTTCACCAATTCACGGGGCCGCACCCAGACGTCGCTGGCCGACATCAACGTCACTCCGCTGGTGGACGTGGTGCTGGTGTTGCTGATCATCTTCATGATCACCGCGCCGATTTTGCAGTCAGGCATTGAGGTCGCGATTCCTCATACCCGGACCGTAAAGGAGATCACCGAGGAACGCCTGGTGATCACCATTGACCGCCGGCAGCGCGTCTTCTTGAACAACGAGCCCATCAACATAAATCAGATCGGCGCCCAGTTGCACCAGAAGATCCGCGACCCCGAGGGGCAGTCGGTCTTCGTGCGCGCCGACGAAAACGTGCCCTTTGGCGCTTTCGCAACCGTGATGGACGCCGTGAAACAGTCGGGTATTACCAACGTGAGCATTGTGACCCAACCGCTGGAGAAAAATGGCAGCCGACATTGACATCTTTCCGACCGGGGGCAATCTTCGCGCTCCCTTGATCGGCTCGGTGACCCTGCATGTCGCGCTGTTCGCCTTGGCTTTGTTCGGCTATCTGATCCCCAGCACGCGGGGCGAGAATTGGGGCGGCACGGGCGGAACCGGTGGCGCAATGAGCGCTACGCTGGTGAGCAGCATCCCATTGCCTCGGGCTCCCACCCAGAGCGAAAACGTGCTGGCCAACGAATCCAAGGGGCTGACGCAATCGCCGCCCAAGGAAATTCCGAAAGCAGAGCCGAAGGCGATTCCCATTCCTGCGCCCGAGGCCAAAAAGAAGGGACCACGGGAGTCCGCGCAAAAGAAGCCGCCGCCAAGAGAAATTGCGAAAGTGGAGGACAACCGGATTCCGTTCGGCCAGGGAGGGCCGGTCAGCGGCCCTTATGGGGCCTTCGCGGCGGGCGGAGCCAAAGGCGGGCTCAGCTTTGCCGGTGGCAACGGAGATTTCGGCAGCCGCTTCGGCTGGTATGTGGATGGAGTGCGCCGCAAGGTGTCGGAAAACTGGCTAAAGTATGAAGTGGACCCCAACATCGATACTGCGCACAGGGTTTACATTTATTTTGAGATCACGCGCTCGGGGCAGCCGGAAAACATACGCGTGGAACAGTCCAGCGGCATTCCGTCGCTGGATCAATCGGCCACCCGGGCGCTCGAACGCATCGATACCTTTGGCCCGCTGCCTCCGGAGTACGCAGGCCGTTACGTCGCCGTCGAGTTCTGGTTCGACTATCGGCGGTAGTTTGCACCTTATGGAATCGCCAGGCATGAAAAAATACTTCGTCGTTCTTTCGATGTTGCTCCTCCTTGTTATTGCCGCCTCGCTGGCGTCGGCCCAGGACTGGATTCGCACCGGCACCGGACTCGGGGTTGAGAAGGTCCGTCTCGCCGTGCCCGACTTCAAGCTGGTCACCACGGATACGGGCACGCAGAATCTGTCGGCCATCTTCAACGTTACGCTGTGGAACGATCTGCAGACGGCGGGAATTTTCGACATGGTGTCCAAGAGCTTTTATCCCTTGTCGGTGCCCGGGGCTCCGCAGGAAGTGCATCTCACTGACTGGAGCAGCCCGCCTCCCAATGCCAGCATGTTGGCCTTCGGCAATCTGGGCATCCAAGGCGGATCGCTGAATGTCCAAGGCTGGCTGTACGACGCCAAGAACCCGCAGTCTCCGCAGGTGCTGGGCAAGCAATATCGGGAACAGGCCAACGATGCCAATGCGCGCCTGATCGCCCATCGCTTCGCCGACGAAATCATCCTGCGCCTGGGCGGCGGCGTCGCCGGGGTTGCTGAGACCAAGCTGTATTTTGTCAGCAACCGCAGCGGCTCCAAGGAAATCTGGCAGATGGACTATGACGGCGCCAACCAGAAGCGGCTAACGCACATGGGAAGCATTGCGCTTTCACCGCACGTCTCACCCGACGGCACGCGTGTAGCCTACTCCGGCATGACCAAGCAAGGCTGGCAGGTCCTGATGTACTCCCTGGAACTGGGCCGCGCGGTGAGTTTTCAGCACTTTGGAGGAGACAATTACTCGCCGGCATGGTCTTCCGACGGACAGACCATGGCTTTCTCGTCGTCGCGCAGCGGCAATACGGAAATCTATTCCGTCGGTTCCGCCGGGGGAAATGCGCGCCGCCTCACCGAGAGCAAAGGGCCGGATGTCTCGCCCACCTGGAACCCCAAGACGAACGCGCAAATCGCTTGGGTAAGTGGTCGCAGCGGGCTACCTCAGATCTACACCATGGCATCTGATGGTACGAACGTGGTTCGCGTAACCGATCAGGGCTATGCGGTATCGCCGTCCTGGTCGCCGAATGGACAGTTCCTGGCGTTCGCGTGGATTCGCCACTATGGCCCTGGGGCGCCGGGGGCCAGCGACATCTATGTGATGGACGTGGCCAGCAAACAATGGGCGCAACTGACCCATGAGGAGGGGCGCAACGATTTTCCGTCATGGTCGCCCGACGGACGGCACATTGTGTTTCAGTCGAGCCGCACCGGCCGGGTGCAGATTTATTCCATGCTCGCCGATGGAAGCGAAGTGCGGCAATTAACGACGGCCGGGGAAAACACTCAGCCGAATTGGAGTTTTAAGTAATTTTTTGGGCCCCTGCACGCGTATGGGCGCCGGAAGGAGCACACTTCGGCCCTGGCATGAACTGCTGCGAGTGCTCTCGCGGGAAAGTGAAGGAAGAAAAGTTGAAGCTAACAAGGAGTCAATGGATCCGGATTGTCGTTGCCCTCACCGTAGTACTGGCCATCAGTGCTTGTGGTAAGAAGAAAGTGGCCTCCGCACCGCCGCCACCGCCGCCACCGCCGCCGGCGCCTACTGCCTCATTGACCGCCAATCCCAACACCATTCAAGCCGGCCAGGCAAGCACCTTGACCTGGAAGACCGACTACGCCACCGACGTCAGCATCGATCAACTGGGCAAGGTCGATCCCAGCGGCTCACGGGCGGTAACGCCCGCGGAGTCCACCACTTATCACCTGGTGGCCAAGAACGATTCCGGCACGCAGGAGGCCACCGCGCGCATTACCGTGGTATCGGCTCCGCCTCCCCCTCAGCAAACCTCCAGCGGCACCGATGAGCAGTTGTTTTCCGGGAACATGAAAGATGTGTTCTACGATTACGACAGCTATGATATTTCCTCGCAATATCAGCAGGTTTTGCAGGCGGATGCGCGGTTCCTGCAGCAGCACTCGGGGATGAAGTTCAGCATCGAGGGCCACTGCGATGAACGCGGTTCCACCGAGTACAACCTGGCGCTGGGCGACAATCGCGCTAACGCCGCCAAGCAGGCTTTGACGCAGCTCGGTATCTCTGCCGACCGCATACGCACCATTAGCTACGGCAAGGAGAAACCGTTCTGCACGGAAAGCAACGAGTCGTGCTGGCAGCAAAACCGCCGCGCCCATTTCGTTTATCAGAGGTAGGGGGCGCTCGGGTGGAAGCCCCCTGCTTTAGCAGGGGGAGCTGGACTTCAGTCCAGCGTAAAGGGAGTCGATCTTGAAATGGGCTTTAGCCCCAGGGTTTCGCGATCCCGGCGCTAAAGCGCGTGATCAAAGCCGAACTTCTTCCGGAGTGCTGAAGCACTCCTTCCCCCGCATAAATGCGGGGGCTTCCACCCAGGAGTAGATTCTCTCTGGTGTAGTCTGATCAGCAGAACAAACTCGGGAGCAGAACAGGACTAACTATGCAACTTCGGAACCATGTGGCTTGGCTGGCACTGGCGGCGTTGCTGCTGGCAGCCGTCCGTCCGGCGGCCGCCGCCAACAAAGACATCATCCAACTGCAAACCCAGGTCCAGTCGCTGCAGGACCAGGTGGCCCGCATGCAGCAATCCATCGACATGAACATGGGCGCGGTGAAAAACCTGGTCGAGCAAAGCGCCGACAGCGTCAACAAGATGAACGCTGTAGTGAACGACTTGCAACAAAAGATGCAGGGACAGGCCAGCGACACCAGCGGTCGCATGGACCAGATCTCAGGGCAGATCCAGTCGCTGCACGACACGGTGGATGAGCTGAAATCCCGCCTGGCCAAGGTCAGCAAGCAGCTGGACGACATGCAGCAAGGCGGCCAGAACCTGGCCGCCGGGCAGCCCGGAATCACCGCTTCCCCTGGATCGCCCACACCGGAAGCGCCGGGCACAGCAGCCAACCCGGCTGCTTCGCAGGCGCCTCCGGCGGACGTTCTGTACAACAACGCTCTACGCGATTACAACTCGGGGAAATACGATTTGTCTTCGCAGGAATTTAATGAGTACATCAAGTACTATTCCAACACCGACCTGGGCGGGAACGCTCAGTTCTATCTCGCCGACATCGAGTATCGCCAGGGAAATTTCGAGGCGGCGGCGCGCGACTACGACAAAGTGCTGGAGCAGTATCCGGGCGGGAACAAGGCAGCGGCGGCACAGCTAAAGAAGGGTTACGCTCTGCTGGAACTGGGGCAGCGCGAGGCCGGCATTCGCGAGTTGAAGAGCCTCATCGGCCGCTATCCGCGCTCCATTGAAGCCTCGCAGGCCCGCGACCGGCTGCACCGCTTGGGAGTGACCAGCGGCAGCACCCCCACTCACAAACCGCCGGCGCGCTAGACCAGCTCGCCCGCTCACGACAATCCGCGGCTGGTGATTTCTTGCGCGGGCGAGCCGCCCGACAAGCCTTGCGCCAGGACCAACTCGCGGGTTTCCGTGCGCAGCGTTGGCATGTGCCTGCCAAACCAGACCGCCGCTGCGATACACGCCATTCCCCCCATCGCGACCGTCCAGGGAGCGCCCAAATGATGGGCCACAACGCCGCCAGAGAGCGCTCCCAGCGGCGCCATGCCCATAAACATCATGGAATACACCGACATGACCCTGCCCCGCAGCTTATCGGGGACCATGGCCTGAATCAGCGTGTTGGAGGAAGCCATCTGCACCATCATGGTGAGGCCCACCGGCAGGAGCAGCACCGTGGACAACCAGAAGATTTTGGAAAACGAGAACAGAATCAGGCTGAGGCCAAATCCTCCCGCGGAAAGGGCGATCAACTTTCCCAGCCCTTTAACGCCGACTCGGGCCGCCAGGCTGGCTGCGCCCAGCAGCGCCCCCACGCCGGTAGCTCCCATCAGGATGCCCAGTCCGCGGGCGCCGCCGTGCAAGATCTTATCGGCGAAGACCGGCATCAACACGGCATACGGCATGCCTACAAAACTAACCACTCCCAGCAACAGCAGGATGGCGCGGACGGGGCCGGTATTGCGCACGAACGCAAATCCCTCCAGGATGTTCTCCAGCGGCGACCCTTGGTTGGCAAGATTGGCAGGACGCTCAATGCGCATGAGCAACAGGCCCACAATGACCGCGATGTAGCTCACCGCATTGATGAAGAAGCACCAGCCCTCGCCGATGGAGGCGACCAAGATGCCGGCAATGGCGGGACCGATAATGCGGGCCCCGTTGAACATGGAAGAGTTCAAGGCAATCGCGTTCAACAGATCTTCCCTGCCGACCATGTCAATCAGAAACGCCTGGCGGGCGGGGATGTCGAATGCATTTACCACGCCGAGCCCGGCGGCGATCACCATGATTTGCCAGACCTGGATGCGGCCCGTCAGGGTTAGCAGGGCAAGTACGGCAGCCAGTACCATGGAAGCGATCTGCGTCCCCACAACCACCCGCTGGCGGTTGTGGCGGTCGGCCACGATGCCACCAATGGGCGCCATGATGAAGACTGGAATCTGGCTGGCGAATCCCACCGTGCCCAGCAGCAACGCCGAGCCGGTCATGCGATACACCAGCCAGGACTGGGCAACGGTCTGCATCCAGGTACCGATCAGGGAGATGGCCTGGCCGGCGAAGAATAGCTGAAAATTGCGGTGACGCAGCGCTCGCACGGCCAGCCCCAGCCTGGATTTCCGCGAGGCTGGCCGGGCAAACTCCTGTTTCTCCTGTTGAACGGTGGAGGCCAGAAGCTCGCGTTCGGATTCCCAGGAATTCTTGGCCATAGGGCAGAAGCAATTCACGGCTTGTGTGGGCCGCGATTGTGGCCGGACTGGCGCCACAAAACAGAATACTTCAACTCCCATTAACCTGGTTGCAATGGGATGAATGTAAGGTGACTTGGCAGGAGAAAACTATTTCCGGAAACGAAATGCGTGAGCGTGTCAGTTGCAAAGTGCCCCGGCGGCATCTATCTTCCTAGTTTTGTGAATCACACGTTACGCGTGGGAAATGGGGGCACGCCAACGCGACCGGCCGCTCCATAGGCTGATGGAATTGCCATGCCAACCTTCGCTGCAGTTGATATCGGTTCGAACTCGGTCCGGCTCAAGATAGCCAAGGCCGTACGCGGCCGTCTGGAGACGCTGCACGACGATCGCGAGGTCACGCGCCTGGGGGAAAGCGTCTTTGCCAACGGCACCCTCGATCCGCAGGCCATGTCGCACACCTTGCAAGTGCTGCGGCGCTTTCACCGCGCCGTGCAGACTTACGCTGCGGACCGGGTGCGCGTGGTCGCAACCAGCGCCTTGCGTGACGCGCGCAACAGCCGCGCCTTTCTGGATTGGGTGCGCAGCGCCACCGGATGGAAAACAGAAATCATCTCGGGATTGGAAGAGGGCCGCCTCATTCACCTCGGGGTGCTCTCCAATGCCCGCATCGCCAGCGGCCGGGCCCTGCTGATCGACCTCGGCGGCGGCAGTTGCGAGTTGACCATTTCCATCTCGGGTCACATTGAGGACATGGTCAGCCTCCCCATCGGGGCGGTGCGCCTCACCCAAACCTTTCTGCATCACGATCCGCCCAAGAAAAAAGAGCTGGAGCAGATGCGCGGGTCCATCCAAGGCGAGGTTTCCCGCATCCAGAAACGGATCGCTGCCGCGAAATTACAGATGTCCATCGCCACCTCCGGCACGCCGGCGGCGCTCTCCGGTTTGTACGCCGCGAAAATCCGCGGCTACGACGAAAGCAAGCCGCAAACCGTGCCCAAGACCGCAGTCGCAACCTTACTGAACACCTTGAGCCGGCGCAACCTGGCGCAGCGGCGGGCCCTGCCCGGCATCGGACCGCGACGCGCGGAAATTATCGTTGCCGGCGCCATGGTGCTTGCCGAACTCATGCAACTGTGCAACCTGCGCAGCTTCCGCTATCTGCCGCTGGGGTTGCGCGACGGCTTGCTGGCGCAGATGATGGCCGATTACAACGGCAGCGCGGTCATGCGCGAACGGGTGGAATCGGAGCGCCACGATGCCTTACTTTCCGCGGCCAAACACTATGGCGCCGATCTGACATTTGCCCAGCGCATTCGCGATCTGGCGATGCAGTTGTTCCGGCGATTGCAGCCCGTACACCAGTTGCCGCCACAGTACGCCAATTGGCTGGAGGCGGCGGCCATGTTGCATGAAGTCGGCGCCTATATCAATCGTTCCGGACGCCGCCGTCACAGCTATTACGTCATCGCCCACTCGGAAATTTTTGGATACACTCCCATGCAGCGGCGCATCATCGCCGCCATCACCCGCTATCTTGGCAAGTCGCTTCCCGCGCCCAGCGATCGCGTAATGGGCCTGTTGCCTGGCATCGACCAGATTCACGTTGCCAAAGCCGTGGCTTTGCTGCGCCTGGCGCGCGCCCTCGATCAAGGGCGCCGTGGCGCGGTGCGTGAATTAAAAGTCCGCGTTCACCAGGACGGTCGGGTGCGGCTGCTGCTGACACCGAGCCCCGCGGAAGGAATTGAGCTGGAATTGTGGGCCGTGGAGCAGGAAAAAAACTACTTCGGGAATGTCTTCGGCCGCGAACTGCTAGCCGAAGCCTGCTGAATCGCGCGCACCACTTTAGGCGGCATGTACCACTTCAGTATGGCCGGCTTGCACCCGTCCTTTTCAACCTTGGCCACCCCGCCCTTCTTCAGTTCGATGGCGTTCAGCGGGCTGCCACCGGAGAGAAGCTGGTTCAGGAACACTGTCATGCTGGGATTGTGACCGACCACCATAATCGCGTCCCGGCGGCTGTGGCGGCGAAGCAGTTCCAGAAACTTCTCATAGCTCGCCTCCGGGCGCAGCGCGGCCTCGGTGATCACCTTGTCTTCGTATCCCAGTTCATTGGCCACCACCGCTGCGGTCTGGGTGGCGCGCCGCAGAGGACTGGAGATGATCACATCTGGGCTGACGTCGAGCGCCGCAAGCGCACGTCCCACATCGTGGGACTGCTCGATTCCCAGCTGGTCAAGCGGCCGTCTCTCATCCTTGGCTGGGTTGACTTTCGGTTCCCCGGCGTTGGCATGACGCAAGAAATAAATGTCCATGACAACTATTTTGCCCTAACCGCCCGGCGAGTGCTGCGCTTGTCTGCCCCTTTGTGGTGTCACCCTGAGCGAGCGGCCGCTTTTGCCGCGAGTCGAAGGGGCCCTATAGCTGCAAAGAATCACATTGTGGCTGCCCTTGCGCAGAAGCGAAATCAAACTGCTTGGCGGCCAAGGGGTGCCTTCGGCTCTTCGCTGCGTCGAAAAGCGTGCGAGGCGAGAGTGAGTGGGGAAGTATAGGGGTCCTTCGACTCCTCGTCCGGTCACCACGGCGACCGGACTCGTCGCTCAGGATGACACTTCAAGAAAGTTATGCGCTGGCAACGCCGACTTCCAAAAGCAGGCTGCCTCGATTCTCCCTAAACGACACAGCCTCATGCATCATTCGTCACAGACAAACCCATGCTGGTCGCGGGATGATTAAGTTGAACGCAGGCCTGGCAGAAGCCGTCGGTGCGGAGAGACGAGATTGCATCCGCCGAGCTCGACTCGGGCAGGGCCCTGCGCGGACTGACTTTCGAATGAGGAGGCCACTCCCATGAGAAAAGTGATCATTCTTTTTGGGCTATTGGCTGCCATGCAAGTTATGGCGCAGGACAAGTCCATCGTCACTGTGAAAAGTGCTGAAGTAAACAACGGCGTGGTAATTCTCACGGTGCATCAAACGGCTACGCCGGAGGCGCCAGAGTCTTTCGCTTTGCATTGCAATAAGGGCATGGCGGACTGCAAGGTCCTGGAGCCAGGAACCTACGTGATGGTTCGGCTGCCTAAGAATTGGGGAATGTACGACTGCGCCAACGTCGATGTTTATGCCAGCACGGCTGATCCGGCGAGCGGCGAGAAACTGGGCGAGTACTGTTTGGTCGAGAAGTAAGAGCAGCGCGGACCGGGCGGTCTGTTATCGACTCTGCATTTCGGCTGGTTCAGCAGTGTCGTTCCAGTTCGTCTCCGATGCCGGGGGGATGAAACTCATCGCGCGTTCCGTCAGGGCGGCGATAGTCAGGCTGGGATTGACGCCAAGATTGGCTGCGACCACCGAACCGTCGCAGACATACAGGTTCTTATATCCAAAAACGCGATTGCGATAGTCCACCACGCCGTCCTCCGGCGAGCTGCCGATCACCGCGCCTCCAAGACAGTGGGCGGTGCCGGGAACGTCGAACAGGATTTCCGGCAACATGCTCATCGCCGTGCCCCCGGCCACGCAAGCAAATTTCTCGGCAAACTCATTGGCCTGGGGAATGAAGGTGGGTACCCGCTGCCCGCGGCTCACCAGAAACTTCCGGAACGGCCAATAGATATGCCGCTCCCATCGCATGTCAATGTGTCCTTCGAGCGCCTGCATGCAAAGCAGAATCACGGATTCTCTCGCCCAGCCCACGGGTTGGAGGATGCGCAAGGTCTTAAAGGGATGGCGCAGCAACGCAACCAAGAGATTCCTGATCCAAAGCGCAACCCGCCCCGGGCCGGGCCGGCCACCGGTCAGAATCGTGGCCAGCAGGCCCATCGTGTCCGAACCCGCTGGATACCGGACCGCTTCGATGTGGGTGTGCTCATCGATGTAAACGCCCGATCCGATGGCAACCCCTGTGGACAAGTCTTCGCTGGAGCCGGGCACTCGCACCCCGATGAGCGATTCGGAATTGGTGCGCACTCGCCTGCCCAACTGATCGCTGATCGCCGGCAAGGAGCCTTTTTCTTTCAGCTGAAAGAGCAATTCCATAGTGCCTAGCGACGACGCCGAGAAAACCACGCCGCGACAAGTGAAGCGCCGGGGATGCCGGTTGAAGCGGGCCGTGGACTTCGCCGTACAAACTTCATACCCACCGCTGCCGTCGGTCAGTCCATTGAGCGGCTTAACGTTTACCACTCTGGTCTCCGGGAAAACTTTGGCGCCATGCTTCTCCGCCAGGTAAAGATAGTTCTGGTCGAGCGTGTTCTTGGCGCCGTGACGGCAACCCATCATGCAGCCGCCACAGCCCAGGCAGGTCGTCCGCTCCGGCCCTTCGCCGCCGAAATAGGGATCGGGAAACGTCTGCCCACCAGGCCCTCCTTCCGTGGACTGAAAGATGGCGACATGCGTCCGGTAGAAGGTGTCTCCGATTCCTGCAGCGTCGGCAACCTGCTTCAGCAGATGGTCGGCAGGCCCAAGGATCTTGTTCTCCGTAACGCCCAGCATTCGCGAGGCGGTCGCGTAATGCTGCGGCATCTCCGCCTTCCACTCCGCTAACCCTTGCCACGATCCGCAGTCCCAAACCTTGTCCGGAGGCGGAAGCAGAGTGCAGGCATAAGTAATGGATCCGCCGCCTACCGCACAGCCGTGCAGAATGGTGACATGCCTGAAATAGCGCATGTTGAAGAAGCCCCGCAGCGCAAGATTGGGACTCCAAAACCAGCGATGAATAGACCAGCTCGTGCGCGGCAGGTTCTCAGGTGTCCATCGGCGGCCCATTTCCATGACCGCAACCCGGTAGCCCTTCTCGACCAGCCGGTGGGCGGTGACGCTGCCGCCGAAACCTGAGCCGATGACGATGAAATCGAAATCCCATTGGCCGCGGTTAGACGGCATAGTTGACTCCTCTGTTGGGATTGATGCTGCGGTTATCGTGACGGAATTTCGGTCCGCAGTTAATTATTTCACTGTTGGTGACGCTTGGTTCAGTTGCCGCGATCTATTCGTGGGCGAACCGTGCCGAATTGAACCGGCCCCGCATTCCCAAAACGGGAATCACACCTAACGGGTTCGCTCGTCACTGCATCTTGGGTCATCGTTACCCCATGATGAAGAGGTTCCGGCTTCTCATTTTGGGAATTTGCGGGTGGGCGACCGCCAAGAAACTGCTGAGGCGCAATCGCAGGGGAATTTGAAAGGAAGATAGAACATGACAGAAACCGTTGCGAGCCTCAGTGAAGAACGGATTGCTTACCTGGAAGGACTGGTCAGCCAAGCCCGGACCGCCGCCGCCATCTTTACGCAATACACGCAAGAGGATGTCGATCGTATTGTGAAACCGATGGTGCTGGCTGGACTGGAACAAGCGCAATATCTGGCCCGGCTTGCCATTGAGGAAACCCGGCTTGGGGTGGTGGAAGACAAAGCCCTGAAGAACATGGTGGCCACGGAGTTCGTTTACAACTACGTCAAAGACAAACGGACCGTTGGCACGATTCGCGAGTTTCCGGAACGCGGTGTGGTGGAGGTGGCTGAACCCATCGGGGTCATCTTTTCGCTCACCCCAATTACGAACCCCACCTCGACCGTCCTGTTCAAATGCATCATGGCCATCAAGACGCGGAACGCGGTCATTTTCAGTCCGCATCCCAGTGCCGGGCACTGTTGCTACGAGGCGGTACGGATCATGCATGAGGCGGCGGTGAAGCACGGCGCGCCCGAAGGCGTTTTCACTTGCCTGGAAGCGCACAGCTTGCAGGACAATGCCTACCTGATGCGGCACAAGGACGTCGGCCTGATCGATGCCACGGGTGGACCGGGCATGGTGAAAGCCGCTTATAGCTCCGGCAAGCCCGCCTTGGGGGTAGGTCCGGGCAATACCCCGGTCTATCTGGAAAAAACCGCGGACCTGAACATGGCCGTGGTGGACATCATCACCTCGAAAACCTTCGATAACGGGACCATTTGCGCCTCCGAGCAGACGGTGGTGATCGATGACGAGATTTATGATTCCGTGCTGCAAAAATTTTCGGACCTGGGCGCGCACATCTGCAATGAGAAAGAAACAGAACTGCTGGGACGCACGGTGATCGATCCCAAGACCGGATACATGCAGCCTATGGCAGTCGGTCAGAAAGCCACCGATATCGCCCGCATGGTCGGCCTGCCGGTCAAGCCGAAAACCAAGCTCCTGATTGCGCCGATTCAAGGTGTGGGTCGCGGATATCCGCTGTCAGTCGAGAAGCTGTTCCCGGTGCTTGCCGTCTATCGGGCGAAATCGGTCAATGAGGCCCTCACCGTATGCGTGGATGTGAATCATGCCGGTGGAATTGGGCATACGGCAGTCATTTTCTCGCGCAACGACAAGATCATCCAAAAGTTCAGTGAGCTGATGAACGCGGGCCGGATCATTGTGAACTCACCGGGTTCCATCGGAGCGTTGGGTGGCGTTTACAACGACATGGTGCCCACCTTCTCCTTCGGATGCGGAACCGGGGGAGGCAACAGCACCACCGACAACGTAAATGTGTACAACTATCTCAACATCAAACGCGTGGCGCGAAGGACGCAAGCCCATATGTGGTTCCGAGTTCCCAATCAGATTTACTTCAATATGAACGCGGTGGAGAACCTGCGCCAGTTCCTGTCGCGCTCCACCGTCATCGTCACCAATCCGGCCATGGAACAGATCGGCCACGTGGACACGGTCCGCCGCCACATTCCGCCGGAAACCCTCGTCCATGTCTCGGTCATTCCCGACGCGGAGCCGGAAGTCAAGGTGGTGATGCAGGGAGTGGAGGCGCTCAATTTCTACAAAGCCGACCAAATCATTGCGCTCGGCGGCGGCTCGGTGATCGATGCGGCGAAGATCATGAAGCTGAAGTACGAATCGCCGGAGGCGGACTTGGAGGAGTTGGCCGCGCCGTTCCTGGATCTCCGCAAGCGCGTGGTCCAGTACCCAACCGAGAAGGTTACCCAGGCGCGTTTGATTGCCATCTCGACCACCAGCGGAACCGGGAGCGAGGTCACGCCCTTTGCCGTCCTTCTCGACAAAGAACACGGACGCAAGGTGACACTTGCCGACTATTCGTTGAGTCCGGACGTGGCTATCGTCGATCCGCAGTTCGTCATGTCGATGCCAAAAGGGCTGACCGCCGATACCGGCGTTGACTGTTTGACCCATGCCCTGGAAGCCGGAGTATCAATTTTCGCTTCACCTTACACTGACTCCAACGCCATGCAGGCGATTCGCATGGTATTCAAGTTCCTGCCTATCGCGTATGAGCATCCCCAGGATGAAGAGGCGCGCACCATGATGCACAATGCCGCCTGCATTGCGGCGATTGCGTTTTCCAACGCCTCGGTGGGCGTGAATCACGCGCTGGCCCATGCCTTCGGCGCACGCTTCGGGGTGGCGCACGGTCGCGCCAACGCGCTCATGCTGCCGCACGTCATTGCCTTCAATGCGGGGGTGCCGACCAAGTTCATGCCGTCGCCGAACCAGCGTGGATATATCGCGCACAAGAAGTATGCGATGGTGGCCGATCTGCTCGGCCTGGGCGGTCAGACGATTGAGGAAAAAGTGAAGAACCTGGTGGCTGCGACAGAGCGGCTGCTCGATCGACTGGCGATCCCGCATTCCATCGCCGAGCTGGGAATTTCCAAGGAAGAATTCGAGCGGGCGATGCCCGAGCTGGTCAAGATTGCCTTTGACGATCCTTCCTGGCGATCGAACCCGCGCATGCCGCTGTTGAGCGAATTGGCCGAGCTGCTTTGGAGCGCTTATCGGGGACGAAGCCTGCCCACGGTGGCTAAGGCATCGCAACCACATACCGCTGAGGAATGGTCGTGTGTATGACAACGAATGGCGAGTGGCTTGAAATTGATGGAGAGCGTGTAGTCCAGGGCTTACAAGCGGCCCGCGAGGCGCTGGACAGTGCCCACAGCGATGTGGTCCTGGATTTCTCTGCCGTGCGCCGCATCGATCCCAATGCGCTCCGGGCGATGGAAGAGCTGGCCGGGTTGGCCGACGGGAAGGCCGTCAAGGTCGTGTTGCGCGGCGTCAATGTCGATATTTACAAAGTGCTCAAGCTGGTGAAGCTGACGTCGCGGTTCTCCTTTCTGGTCTGAGGGGTTTTGGTGGAAGCCCCTTGCTTCGGCAGGGGGAAGCTGGACTTCAGTCCAGCGGAAAAGCGTTCGCTTATGAAATGGGCTTCAGCCCCGGGATTTCTCGATCCCGGCGCTAAAGCGCATGATCGAAGTTGAACTTTCCCCCGCATAAATGCGGGGGCTTCCACCCCGTAAGCAAGCTGGGAAGAGGTAGCTACTATGACGAATGGGGCCGGGAACAATTCCTTCTCCTGGGGCGATGCGTTGTTTCTGCATATCGAACGCCCCGGCCAGCCGCTCAATATCGCGGGCGTCAGCAGGTTCGAGGGCGAGATAAGGCTGGCGGACCTTCGCGCTTTCATCGCATCGAAGCTTCCGCTGATTCCCCGCTACCGTCAGCGCGCGGTGCCTTCTCCTCTCGATCTCGGCCTTCCCAGTTGGGAGCTTGACCCGCAATTCGACATTCGCAACCACGTTCGAGAAGTGAAACTCAAGCACGGGACGGAGGACGAACTTAAGGCGCTGGCCGGCAAGATCGTGAGCGAGAGCCTGGACCGGCAGCGGCCGTTGTGGGATTTCACACTGGTGCGACTGAAAGGGGGGCGCACCGGAATCGTGGCGCGAATCCATCACTGCCTGGCGGACGGAGTTGCCGGCGTGGGCGTGATGAATGTCATCATGAATGCCTCCCCGAACCCGCCTCCGGTCGCGCGGAAGGAATCGAAAGCGGCGCCGGCTCCTCCGCCCAAGGATGCGGGAGCGGCCCTGCTGGACGGGCTGGCCAAGTCCTACCTCTCGCTGTTCAACGGCGCGCTGACTCTGCATTCGGGGCTGATGAACATGGCGGAGCAGGCGGTGGCCAATCCGGCAAGCGCACCTGCTGAGCTGCTTCGCGTATTGTCTGAGCTGGCTGCGCCGGCCGAGCGGCTGCCCTTCAACGTGATCTGCAATGGGCCGCAGAAGTTTGCCTGGACTCAGGTGCCGCTCGCCGACATCAAGGCCATCAAGAACAAGTGCGGAGGGACGGTGAACGATGTCGTTCTGGCGACGGTGACGATGGCGTTTGGCCGCTACGTCGCGCAACGCGGCGTTGACCTGGCCGGGCGATCGCTGCGAGTTGTGGTTCCGGTGAACATGCGCGGCAACGGCGACGCCACGGAACTGGGAAATCAAATCTCTTTCGTGCCGGTGCCGCTCCCGCTGGACCTGCGCGATCCCGTGAAGTTGCTGGCCGTGGTGACGGAACGAGTGGAGTTCCTCAAGCAGGCCCGCGCGGCCGAATTTGTCGGCTTGCTGGGCGGCCTGCTGTCAACACTGCCCAATGCATTCTGGAAAAACATTGGACCCCTGGCCAGCCAACTGCCGATTAGCCTGTGCAATATCATCTGCACCAACGTCCCCGGCCCGCAGGTACCGCTCTACCTCATGGGGCACAAGATGCTGTCGTGGTATCCGTGGGTGCCGATCGGCGGCCTGATGGGCATCAATTGCGCCATCCTCACGTATAACGGCACCGCGTTTTTCGGTTTCACCGGCGACGTGCACGCCGCGCCCGACCTGGAGCGCCTGGAGAAGTTCGTGGATGAGAGTTTTGCTGAGTTGCGGGTAGGCGCTGACAGCGCAGTCCAAGCAAAACCGGAGGTGCGCAAGCGCGCCCGGCCAAACGCGAAGATTCCGCTGGAAAATGCGAAGACTGCGGTCGCGAAGAAGAGGACGGTGCGCAAGAGGGCGTCAAGAAACTTGAAGTCGCACCCGGCTGCACCTGTTGCAGTTTCATCCACACCGGAGAAGGAACCGGAGCCAGAGGCAGCCCTGCCGGTCGGCGCGTAACGGGACCTAAATGGGATAAAACTCGTCAGCCAGCCGGGTGGAAGCGCCGGGCTTCAGCCCGGCGAAACAGGCTACGGAAAAGGTCGGGCTTTAGCCCCGGTAACATAAGCACAATGCCGCTAGCACCGCAAGAAATTCGCACCTTCTTCGTGACCGGAGCGACGTGGGGAAGACGACCAATATTTCGCGCAGAACCAATGGCGCACCTCTTCTTAGACACACTCAAACGTTATCGCAAGCAAGGACGATTTCTGCTGCACGAATTTGTTCTCATGCCAGACCACTTTCACCTCCTTCTAACGCCCGCGCCCGACGTTTCAGTGGAAAAGGCGCTGCAGTTTCTCAAAGGAGGATTTTCCTTTCGCGTCAAACGGGAGATGGGGTCGAATGCGGAAATTTGGCAGACGGGATTTACGGAACACCGAGTACGGGGCTGGGAAGACTTTCAGCAGCATGCGAGTTACATTCGCGAGAATCCCGTACGTGCGCATCTCGCCGAGAACGCGGCCGCCTATCCGTATGGTTCGGCCGCAGGTGGATTTGAGACCGATGGCGAACCTCCGTGGCTAAAGCCACCGGTAACTACCATGACAGGTTCGCCGGGCTGAAGCCCGGCGCTTCCACCCACGCCAGGCACGCCATGATGTCGGCTTCTTCAAGTTGTGGATAGTCTTCCAATATCTCCGCGCTGCTGGCGCCCTGCGCGAGAAAGTCAAGCACCAGAGAGACCCAAATGCGATGGCCGCGAATGCATGGCTTCCCGAAACACACCTTCGGATCAATGGTGATTCGCTGCAGCAGTTCTTCGTTGGTCATAGCTGACGCCTTGCTCTAAAGCATAGCATTGAAAAGCAAGACTAGAACCGGTCGCCCCGTTTGTTTAGAATTGCGCCGTACTCGTTTCATCATAAAAATGTTCGTGTTTCCTTTGAGGAGGCCTCTCGTGACTCGCCTATTGCGTCATTCCTGTGCTTTTGCCATCGCCCTAGTCTGCTTTTCCACCGTCGCGTCAGCCGACCTGAAGATCAAGACCCGCACCACGGTGATGGGCCACTCCACCGAGAGCACGGTGTACATCAAGGGAGGCCGCCAGCGCACCGAGACCAGTTTTGGAGGTCGCGGCGGGTCGGTCAGCATCATCCAATGCGACCAGAAGCGCATGATCACGGTCACCGGCAATCAATGCATGGTGATGTCGATGGGCGGCGGGGAGTCGTCTTGTCCCGCGACGCCGAACATGGGCGCCATGGCACGGGAGATGGCCGGAGGCGAGTCCACGCCTCCGCGTAAGGGCGGCGTGGTGACCATCACCCGCACTTCCACCGATACCGGCGAGCGCCAGGACATGTTCGGCTACAAGGCGCGCCACATCAAGAGTGTCATGATGATGGAGTCCAGCCCCGACGCCTGCAATCAGTCGCACATGAAGATGGAAATGGATGGCTGGTACGCCGATCTGTCGGTGGGATTCTCCTGTGGTGACGAGTCGTACCGCGCCCTGGCCTGCGGCGGCCCCGGCGCGAAACGCGGTTGCACCGACCGCATCGTGATGAAGGGCGGCGGTGGCGGCGCGCTGGGCTACCCGCTTAAGCAAACCATGACCATGACCTCAGGCCAGGGAACCTTCACCACCACGACGGAGGTGGTGGAACTGACCAACACCAGCCTGGATGCGCCGCTGTTCGACATGCCGCCCGGCTGCAAGGTCATGGACATGTCCGCCATGATGGGCGGCGCGCCGCCAACAACGCATGCCGAGACGCCGCCTGCGCCGGCAGCGGCCCCGGCTAAGCCCGCAGCAACTCCACCTGCTGCACCCCCCGCGCCTGTGGTCGCGCCCAAGACTGCTGGGGTGGTGCGCATCGGTGTGGTCCAAATTAAGGACATGAGCGGCCAGTCGTTGCCCATCGACAACCTGCGCCTCAACCTGATCAACGAGATCGCCCGCCACCAACATGAAGCCGTGCCGCTGGATGCCGAAGGGCCGCATTCGGACGTGGAGAGCGAAGCCCGCGCCAAGCAGTGTGACTACATCCTCTACACCGTCTCCGCGCAGGTGAAGGACCCGAACAGCGGCGGCCTGCCGCCGTCTTCTCTGCCCAAGGGAGTCGTGCTGGATCCGGCCAAGTTCGAGGCCTTGACCGACGTGACGCTGTACAAGGTGGGCAAACCGCTGCCCGAACTCAAGAACCTGGCTCTGGCGGCCGACGCCGGCCAGTTCGCGGTGGACGCGGTCATGACTACGTTCGTAATGGAGTCCGACCGAGTCGATCAGCAAATTGCCGAGGATACTCATCCCAAGCCGGCTTCAAAGTCTTCCAAGGTACCGGCGAAGCATGGGACAACTAGCACGAAGCCGCACTGAGCGGTGCTTCCGCCCGGCGAAACAGATTGGCACCTCAAATGGCTTCAGCCATGGTGGGCCAGGGCTAAAGCCCGCTTCCCAATGCAGGCTTGCGGCACGGCTGAACAGGCTGCGGAAGAGGTCAGAAAAGCAGATCCCTCGCGGGCTGAAGCCCGCTCGTGATGACAAATCAAAAGACTTATCGGCGCACCTGAAGGCGCGCCCCTTCAGCGCAATCCCTCGATGACTTTCTTGATCCGCTCGAACGCCCAGAAGATGTCTTCGCGCGTAATGACCAACGGAGGCGCGATGCGGATGACGTACTCGTGGGTTTCTTTGCACAGAATTCCCAACTCCTTCAGCGCCTCGCAATAGGGCCGCGCCGCAACGTCGAGTTCAATCCCGATCCACAGGCCTTTGCCGCGGACCTCGCGTATGTGTGGACTCTTCAGCGTCTTCAGCTTGGTAAGGAAGTAGTCGCCGAGTTCTGTAGAGCGTTGAATCAGGTTCTCCTCGACCAGCACGCGCAGCGCGGACCGGGCGACTGCGCACGCCAGCGGATTACCGCCGAAAGTGCTGCCGTGGTCGCCCGGGTGGAACACGCCCAGCACCTCCTCCGACGCTAGCACTGCGGACACCGGGTAGAAACCGCCTGACAGCGCCTTGCCTACAATCACGACATCGGGAGTGATGCCTTCGTGCATGTAGGCGAAGAGCTTGCCGGTGCGGCCCAGACCCGACTGAATTTCGTCGGCTATCAGGAGTACGCGATTCTCGCGGCAGATGGCAGCGGCCTGCTTCAGAAATCCCGCAGGCGGGATGACGATGCCGGCCTCTCCCTGAATGGGTTCCACCAGGAAGGCGCAAGTGTTGGGCGTGATCGCCTCGCGTAGAGCGTTGGCATCGCCGAAGGGAATGACCTTGAACCCCGGCGTGAACGGCCCGAAGCCGTCGCGGTACTGCTCGTCGGTCGAAAAGCTGACGATGGTCACCGTGCGTCCGTGAAAGTTGTTGGCGCAAACAATGATTTCGGCCTTGCCGTCTGGAATGCCTTTGAGCTTGTAGCCCCACTTGCGGGCGGCCTTCACGGCGGTCTCCACCGCCTCCGCGCCCGAGTTCATGGGCAGCGCCATCTCGAAACCGGTCAGGTCGTGGAGTTCCTGATAGAGCAGGGGCAACTGATCGTTGCGAAAGGCGCGTGATGTCAGCGTGACCTTGCGCGCCTGCTCGATCATGGCCTTCAAGATTTTGGGATGGCAGTGCCCCTGGTTGACCGCGGAGTAGGAAGCCAGGCAATCGAGATAGCGATTCCCTTCCACGTCATAGACCCAGACCCCTTCCGCGTGTTCGATAACCACGTCGAGAGGATGGTAGTTGTGGGCGCCGTATTGATCTTCGAGTTCGATAAAATTGCTGGTTTGCAAACGATCGATGACTTCCATAAGACCTCAAATCTTTCATTGGTATTTCGAAAATTGCAAAATCTATGGGAAACCGGTGCCGTCCCTGAAGGGACTCGAATCTACTTGTCGCCCGACCCAGCACTCCGCCTGCGGCTCCGTGCTGGGCTAAACTGTTCCGCGCCTACGGCGCTGGATTGTTGGCCGGCAAATTCCAGTCGTTGCAGCACGATCTCTTAATTGCCAAGGGCCAAGTGCTAAGTGCTAAGTGCTAAGTGCTAAGTGCTAATTGCTACTCCTAGTCCAGCAGCATGGTAAGCAGCGCCATGCGCACATACAGTCCGTTCGCCGCCTGCCGGAAATACAAAGCGCGAGGGTCGTCGTCAACTTTCTTGTCCAGTTCCACGGTCCGAGGCAAGGGATGAAGAATCATGGCATTGGACCTCATGTGCTGCAGCACGGTGGAGTCGATGGCATAGCGCAGGGGCCCCTTAAGGCGGTCGGGACGAATACGCGTCTGGTAAATGACGTCCACTTCCCCGATCACGCGGTTGATGTCCGACTCTAACTCATAGCTGACGCCATGCCGGTCGAGGTACTGCAGGATGTCGGGTTTCATCTGCAGCTCGGGCGGGCTCACGAAGAAGACCTTCACCCTTTCGAATTTCGCCAGCAGATAGGCCAGGGAGCGCACAGTGCGCCCGCGATCAAGTTCCCCGATGAAAGCCACGCTCAGCCCATCGAGAGGACGCTCGCGGTAAATCGTGTACAGATCGAGCAGGGCTTGCGTGGGATGCTGGCCGCCCGCGCCGTCGCCCGCGTTAATGATCGGCACCGGCGAGACCTTGGCGGCGCGGCCCGCTCCGCCCGGCTCGTGATGGCGAATCACGATAACGTCGCAATAGCTGCCAATGATGCGAATGGAATCCTCCACCTGTTCGGCCTCGATCTCGGAGGAAAAAGTGCGAGCGTGTTCGGTGGAGAGCACGCGTCCGCCCAGCCGGTGCATGGCCGCCTCAAAGCAGAAGCGCGTCCGGGTGGACGGCTGATAGAACAAGCTCGCCAGAATTCGATTCTGATAGTCCAGGGTCCCGCCGCGCGCGACAATTCGCTCCATCAGCCGCGACCGGTCGAACAGCTCCATCAACAATGGGACCGTGAACTGTTGCGACTCGACAACGTGCTTCAAACTCATACGGGAACGTCCTGGCCTTGCTTCCTGCAGTCTAGTGGTTCGGTCTGTGGTTAGCATGGTTCACCGGATAACCGGCACCTCAAGTTCCTCATCTTGCAGCCCAATCTTGCGGCGTGGTCCTGCGTCCGCCACAATGCGCGTACCCGCGGAGCCTTGCACGGCATCGCACAAACGCTCATACGTGGTAATTACAGCTTCCCTGCCTCCGTTATGCAGGAAGCGCAACACCGACTCCACTTTTGGCCCCATGTTTCCCGGCGGGAAGTGGCCGTCGTGCAGATGCTGCTCCATCTGCGCCGCGGTGACGTAGGTGAGCGGCGTCTGGTTCGGCTTCTTATAGTTCAGAAAAACATATTCCGTATCCGTAGAGATCGCGAACAGGTCCACTTTCAACCGAGAAGCCAGCAACGCGGAAGCGCGGTCTTTGTCGATGACCGCTTCCACGCCTTGCAGGCGGCCGTTCACGCGCATCACGGGAATGCCTCCGCCCCCGGTGGACACCACCAGCACTCCGCGATCAACCAACGCGCGAATGACATTCAGTTCCAGGATCTCGATGGGCTCCGGCGAAGGCACCACGCGCCGATAGCCGCGGGCTGCATCCTCGACAATCTGCCATCCCAGCAGGCGCTTTTTCTCCTCGGCATCGTGCCGCGAATAAAAAGGCCCGATCGGCTTGGAGGGATGTTGCATGGCAGGGTCATCCGGCGAGACCAGGGCTTGGGTTACCAGGCTCGCGACCGGAACCTCCATGCCGGCTGCGGCCAGCTCGTTCTCCAGCGATTGGGCGAGCAGATAACCGATCTCGCCTTGACTGGCGGCGCCGCAAACATCCAGGGTCTGTCCATACACCACATCCGAGGCGCGCTCCGAGCGCAGCAATTGTGCGCCCACTTGCGGCCCGTTGCCATGTGTGATCACCAGGTTGTATCCGAGGCGGATGATCCCGACAATCGCCTGGGCCGTGCGGCGAGTGTTGGCTAACTGCTCGGCAATCGTGCCCTTTTCTCCGGCACGAATGAGAGAGTTGCCACCCACCGCGACTAGCGCAGTCTTTGCCATAAGGTCCTTACAAACGCGATTCGCGGTTTTCTACCTCACCAACTCCAACCTTGATTCACGAGCCGTCTCGCGTTCCGCGGCCTTGTCTCCCTTCATCAGTTCCAGCATGATTGCCTTTTGGGCGTGCAGCCGGTTCTCGGCCTGCTGGAAGACAAACGAGCGCGGCGAATCGATTACCTCGTCCGTAACCTCATCGCCCCGGTGCGCCGGCAGACAATGCATGAAGATGGCATCGGGTTTGGCTTTGGCGAACAACTTGGCGTTTACCTGATACGGCTGGAAGATGGTGCGCCGCGCTGCCGCCTCGGCTTCCTGTCCCATGCTGGCCCACACGTCGGTATAAACCACGTCGGCGCCGAGGACCGCCAGCTGGGGATCGTTGATGACGGTGCAGCTTGCGCCAGTCGCCTGGCCGCGCGCGGCGGCCCAGGCAACCGCCTGGCGGTCAGGCCCGTAGCCTCGTGGCGCAGCTATCCACACGTCCGCACCTAATTGCGCGCCCGCAAATAGCAACGAGTGCGCCACATTGTTGCCGTCGCCGATGTAGGCCACCTTCAGTCCGGCAATTCGCCCCTTGACCTCGAGTATGGTCAGGTAGTCGGCCATGGCCTGGCAGGGGTGACTGTAATCGGTGAGACCGTTGATGACCGGGATGCTGGCGTGCCGCGCCATTTCCGTGACGATGTCGTGGGCGAAGGTCCGGATCATGATCCCCTGCACCATCCGCTCCAGGTTCTTGGCCACGTCGTGGACCGACTCTCGCTTGCCCAGGCTGATCTCGGCCGGCGAAAGATACAGCGGATGCCCGCCCAGTTCCTGGATGCCCACGTCGAAGGTCACGCGCGTGCGCAGCGAGGGCTTTTCGAAGATCATGGCCAGCGTCTTGCCTGTCAGAGCGCTCGTATATCCGCCCGGGTGGGCCTTGAGCTGGCAGGCCAGATGAAGAAATTGCCCGATCTCCTGCGGCGAGAAGTCGCGAATCGAGAGGAAATCTTTTTGCATCATGCTACCTCCCAACTTCCGCCAGCGTCGGCCTGTAGGTCTGGGTGAACTGCTCCAGCATGGTGGTGATTGCGGGCTTGCCGACTTCCTCGACGGCGTAGGTCACCCGCACGCTGGGTTTGTCCAGCTTGATGGTGCGCGCCAAATCGATTGGCGTCGCCACCAGCACTAAATCGCACGGTACGCGCTTGATGGTCTCTTCCAGTTCGTGCCGCTGGATATCGCTGTATCCCATGGCCGGCAAAACTCTCCAGAGATGGGGAAACTTCTCGAAGGTCTTCGCGATGGAGCCCACGGCATAAGGACGAGGATCGACCAACGCGGCCGCATTGTAGCGATTGGCGGCGACCACGCCAGCCCCGTAAGGCATCTCGCCGTGGGTAAGCGTCGGGCCATCTTCGACGACCAGCACTCGCTTGCCCTTGATCACTTCGGGATCGGCAACCGTGACCTTGCAGGCAGTCTCGATGACTTGCGCCTTGGGATTAAATAGCGCGATGTTCTGCCGCACTGTCTTAAGCCCGTCGGGATCGGCTGTGTCCACCTTGTTGATGATGAGCACGTGCGCGCTGCGGAAGTTCACTTCGCCGGGATAGTAGGCCAGCTCGTGCCCCGCGCGATGGGGATCGAGGACCACGATGGCAAGATCGGAACGATAGAACGACGTGTCGTTGTTTCCGCCGTCCCACAAGACAACATCGCCCTCCTTCTCCGCCAGGCGCAGGATTTCCTCGTAGTCCACACCGGCATAGACCGTGGTGCCTTCAATAATGTGAGGTTCGTATTCCTCGCGCTCTTCGATGGTGCACAGATTCTTGTCGAGGTCGGCCAACGAAGCGAAGCGTTGCGCGCGCTGCGCGGCCAGGTCGCCGTAAGGCATAGGATGACGGACCACGACGGGGTCCCAGCCGAGTTTGCGGAGTTCGGTGGCAATACGCCGCGAGACCGGGCTCTTGCCGCAGCCGGTGCGGACCGCGCAGACGGAGATGACCGGCACTTTGGCAACCAGTTGCGTGCGCTCGACGCCCAGCAGCCAGAAATCGGCGCCCGCGGCGACAGCGCGCGAGGCCAGGTGCATCAGCGTCGGATAAGCGACATCGCTGTAGGAGAACACCACCACGTCGACGAGTTCGTCGTGAATGATCTCTTCCATTCTGTTTTCTTCCAGGATGGGAATGCCATCGGGATAGAAATCGCCCGCCAATTGCACGGGATAACGGCGGCCAGCGATGTCGGGAATTTGGGTTGCCGTGAAGGCGACTACGTGAAATTCAGGATTGTCTCGAAAAACTACGTTGAAGTTGTGGAAGTCTCGTCCAGCAGCTCCCAGGATAAGCACTCTTTGCATAGTGCGTAAAAAGCGTCATTAGACCCATGAGGTGGGGACACTTTTCTCCTTGCCAGTATGGTGAACCAAGCGCGAACTTCGCGCTGTGAGGGCGGTCACACAGCAGTGAGACGTGGCGCGTGGCGGAGTGGGTGCCGGACACTAACTGCCCCGCCCTAGCCAAAAGCACGCTAGAACGGGGCACTCGGCCGTGCTTTCTGTCAGACGCCAGGCTGCGGCCAAAAGCAAAGGGCGGCACGCAGCTGCCCTTGCAAGGGAGAACAACTCGCCCCTTACGGCTTCTTCCTGGACGTCTTGCCTTTTCCGTAACTGGTTTCCACCGCAGCGCCGATACTGGCCAGCATCTGTTTGGCGGGGTCGGCGTACTTGCCGTTAGGCTCCAGTTGCAGATACTTATTGAAAGCTTCGGCGGTGCCCGGAGGCGCAACCATCTTGTTGTCCTTCATGGTGGCCTTGCCGATCAAATCGACGCCTTTCCAGTAGTAGGCATCGGCACGCGTGGGATCCACCTGCAACGCCTTGTCGAACGCCGCGATGGCTTCGTCAAGCTTGCCGGTGTTGGTGAGCACCGCGCCTTCGTTGAAATAGTAGGTTGCAGCATTGGTGGGGTCGTTCTGCACGGCAGTGGCCCACTCCTGCACGGCTTTGTCGGTCTGGCCCGCTTTGGCCAAAGCGTCGGCCAGGGCGCTGTGATAGGGGCCGTTGGTGGGTTTGAGGGCAATTGCCTTTTGATAAGACTCGATGGCCTCAGGATACTTCTTGGCCCCGCGTTGGGCCTCGCCCAAGTTTGCCCAGAGCACATCCTGATTGGGTTCGGCTTGAGCAGCGGGCTGCAAAATGGTAATGGCTTGGTCATAGTTGCCAGCCGTTTCCAGTTGCTTCGCCTGGGCCAACTGCGCGTTCAGGCCCTTAATTTTTTCGTTTTGCTTCTGGGCTTCCTCAATCTTTTTCTTTTGCTCCTCGGAGATGCTGGGCGTCGTCTGCGGTCTGTCCTTCGCCAAGTCGAAATCGATTACCCGATCGTCGCCGGGGGCGACCGGTACTTGATTGAAAAGGTCGATCACCTTGCCGTCTTTGATCAGACTGAACTTGTAAGTGCCAGGGCCAACCCCGATGGAAGAATACTCGCCTTTCGAGTTGGTCTTCAGATCGAGTTTCCTGCCGTTATCGGCGTTTAAGAGCTCCACCGTAGCGCCGTCGATCGGCTTGCCGCTCTCGTCCTTGGCAACGCCCCTAACGGTGGCCGTAAACTGCGCCCACACCGGGGCGGCGCAGATCGCGATTAGGAATGTCAGCAATATGACGAGGGAAATATGCTTCTTCATTTTTCCTCCAACCTGTAAAACGGAATGACAACTGCCTCACTACCGCAACGGTGACTCATCCCGAAACTGAGTCACCGTTGGCGACGCATAAGAAATAGGATCAACGGCCCCGGCCGTGGCGAAGGCCTTCCGCCGCAACACGCAACTCTCGCAAATGCCGCAAGCCCGATCTTCCGCACCGTAGCATGACCAAGTTAAATCGAAGGGAGCGTCCAATTCAAGGCCAAGCGTCACAATCTGGGCCTTTCGTAAGGCAATCAACGGCGTTTCGACGCGAATTCTTCCCTCTTTGGTGCCCGCGCGAATCGCTTCATTGAACGCCCGGTAGAACTCGGGACGGCAATCGGGATAGCCGGAGCTGTCCTGCTGCACTGCTCCAATGTAAATCCGGGCGGCGCCCAGCACCTCGGCCCAGCTCACCGCCGCCGACAGGAAGTGCGCATTGCGAAACGGAACGTAGGTAACAGGAATGTGCAGACCGATCTGGGGGCCGGCATCGGGAATCGAGATCTTGTCGTCGGTGAGCGCGGAGCCTCCAATGGCATGAAAGAACGGAGTGCGAACGCTGAGGCGCTGGCGAATCTGTAAGCGGTCGCAAATCGCCTGAAATGAGGCCAGTTCCCGGCGTTCGGTGCGTTGTCCGTAACTGATGTGAAGCGCCGCGGTCGCGTTGGCCCCAAAGTCGCGCACGGCGAGGGCCGCACAGACGCAGGAGTCCATCCCACCGCTGAGCGCCACCACCACCTGTGCCTGATCGTGCATCGTAATTCCCCGGTCTCTACACGCCTTTCCGTTCGGGCTCCCAGATGAACTTGTGGATCTGCAGCCCCAGACGCGCGTTCATTCCATCCGCCAGCATCCATTCGGCCAGGTGCTGGGGGTCAACCATGCAATGCGAGGCATCGCGGCCGCCGGATGCGTCCTTGCGAAACGCCGGGGACAGAATCACCGTGCCGACGCGCGAATTCAGCCCGTGCCGGCAGATGAAGGCGCGCGCGAATTCATAGTCCTGCCGGCTGGCGATGACAAATTTCACTTCATCCTGGCGGCCCAGGGCGTCTAGGTTTTCGATGCGAAACGTATCGCCCTCGCCGGAGTCAGGACATTTTACGTCCACGATTTTTACGACTGCCGTGGGAACGCTCTCCAACGGCCGTTCGCCACTGGTCTCCAGCAGGACGGTGTACCCGGCGCCGAGAAGCCGGCCCATCAGCGCGACCGCTTCGCGTTCCTGCAACAGCGGCTCGCCGCCGGTGATCTCGACCAGGCCGCCATCGGGAGAAAGGCGATGCACCTCAGCTTCGATCTCCTCGAGACTCATGCGCTGGCCACCCTTGAAGGTGTATTCGCTATCGCACCAGGTGCAACGCAGATTGCATCCCGCCAGCCGCACAAACACGCAGGGCAGGCCGGTGTAGGAAGACTCACCTTGCAGCGATTTGTAAATCTCGATGATCTGCATGGAAGCCGAGCTACTCGCTGTACCGCGCGGTGGTCGTGTCGGTCTCCCAAATGGTGACGTCCTTCACCCGGACCCGGCCATTGCTGGCCTGTTTCAGCCGTGAGTTGGTCTCGTCGTAGAAGTATTTGGCCAGGTTCTCCGCCGAGGGATTGATGGTGGTGAACGGCTCCAATTCATTCATCATCTGGTGGTCGAGATAATTCATTACCGGACGCAGCACGTCCTTCAGGTCCTTGAAGTCCAGCAGCAGGCCGGCGTGGTCCAAGGTCTCGCCGCTGAGGGTGACGCGGACCCGGTAGTTGTGTCCATGGGGCTTCTCGCACTTGCCGTGATAGTTGCGCAAGTAATGTCCCGCGGAAAAGGTATCTTCGACAGTGACTTCGAACATGGTCTCCCACCGTAACGGCGCAAATAGGCGGGTTACGGTGAAGTTACTATTTTAACGTGTTTGGGCGCAGGAAAGGTGCCCGAGTCTTTCCACTGCAGCGATAATGGGCTACTGGAGACCGAGAATGGCGCCCGTGATCCGCAAGCAAGTGGAACGCCATCACTGACCATTGCACCAACCTGGGCGTATGTGATTACAATGTAATTACCAGGAGGAGCATGGCCATGAGGACAGAAGTGGTGCGCATCGGAAATTCCCGCGGAATCCGAATTCCCAAACCGATCATCGAGCAATGCGGATTTGGCGAACAGGTGGACCTGCGCGTCGAAAACCATCGTCTCATCGTCTCTCCCCAGCGCGCACCACGGCAGGGTTGGGAAGAAACATTTCGCGCTGCGGGCCCGGCGGCGGAAGACGAATTGCTATTGGAAGGCGTCGGGGCGAGTGAGTTCGATCGCAAGGAGTGGAAGTGGTGAGCGATCCGCGACTCGATGAAGTCTGGCTGGTGTCCCTCGATCCAACGCGTGGGGCCGAGATGCAAAAGACGCGGCCTTGCGTGGTGGTTTCACCGGATGAGATGAACCGGCACCTGCGGACCGTCATTGTGGCTCCGATGACCACCAGTGAAAGACGATACCCTACTCGAGTTCCACTAACCTTTCGTGGCAAGCCCGGCGAAGTGGCCTTGGATCAACTCCGCACCGTGGATCGGCAGCGGATGCTGAAAAAGGTTGGCAACATCTCGCCCAGAGCAGCCCAGACCGTGTCTTCCGTGCTGGTCGAAATGTTTGCTCGCAGATAGTCTCAAGGGAAACATCCCCGGTGGCGAGACCCGTTTTCCCTGAACCACTCCCCGCCTCTACGCGTATAACCACTCAGCTGGGCCCGCGTCCAACTTGCGGGTCAGCTGCGTCACATGGTTCTCCGCGACCTCATTCGCGATGTATTCCAAACCCTCTGGGCGCACAAACTGCGCACCGCGCTCACCATGTTCGGCATTGCCTGGGGCGTCATCTCAATTGTCCTGATGGTGGCGGCGGGCGAGGGCTTGCGCGTTGGCCAAGCCAAGGTCTCGCAGAACTTCGGCCGCGACCTGATGATCATCTTCGCCGGACGCACCAGCCTGCAGGCCGGCGGAACCCGCGCCGGGCGGCGCATTGAGTTCGAAGATACGGACCTCGACCGGCTGGCGCAGGAAAGTCCCGACTGCCAATGGATCTTGCCCGAAGTCGGCCAGGGCGATGTCCGCATCCACAGCAACTTCAATGCCAGCGCGCAGATGGTCACGGGCTCGTATCCGGCGTTCGCCGAGATTCGCAGCGTGACCGTTGGCGAGGGACGCTTCTATGACTGGAACGATGTCGCCAACGAACGGCGGGTCGCGTTTCTCGGCACCGAGGTCAAGAAACAGTTGTTTGCCGGGCGCAATGCCATCGGTGAAACCATTTATCTGGACGACATTCCCTACAAGGTCATCGGCGTCATGAAGGCCAAGGACCAGGACAGCAGCTACGACGGCTTCGATGTGAACAAGATTTTTGTGCCCTATCCCGCCATGCATAATGATTTTCCCAACAAACCTCCGGCCAAACCTCACGGCCTCGACCGCCTTCTGGTGACGCCCAAGTCGGTGGCGCAGCACGAACCTTGCAAGGGCGAGGTGCTGGCGTCGCTCGGCCGGATCCATAACTTCGATCCCCACGACAAGGAAGCGGCCAACGTGTGGGACACCATCGAGGAGGCGCAGGCCTTCCAGACCATGACCGACGGCATGAAGTACTTCCTGGGCGCGGTGGGGCTCACCACGCTGTTTCTGGGCGGACTCGGGGTGATGAACGTAATGCTGGTGGCGGTGCGCGAGCGCACCCGCGAGATCGGGGTGCGCAAAGCCGTGGGCGCGCAGTCGCACAACATCATGATGCAGTTCTTTGTCGAGACCGTCATCGTGGTGTTCGTCAGCGGGGGTCTGGGCATGGGAATCTCCTTCGGCATTTGCGCCCTGTTTAACCTGCTGCCCATGCCGCAGTACTTCGCCGGGCTGCTGCCGACCTGGCAGTCGGGCCTGCTGTCAATCGGGTTGCTGGGGCTGATTGCGGTGCTGGCTGCGATGTATCCAGCGCGCCAGGCGGCCTCCATCGATCCCATCGAGGCATTGCGTTACGAGGCGGGCGGCTGATGCTCAGCATGATGAAGGAAATTTTGCGGGAATCGTGGACGGCGCTGGCCCGCAGCCGCACCCGCAGCCTGCTGACCATGCTCGGCATCGTGTGGGGCATTGTCGCGGTCACACTGCTGATCGCCTACGGCAGCGGCTTTCGCGCGGTGTTGGTGAACGCCTTCAACGCGTTCGGCAAGAGCACGGTCATCGCGTGGCCGGCGCAAACCAGCGAACAGCCCGGCGGCCAGCGGGCCGGCAAGAAGGTCAAGTTCGAGCTGGCCGACCTGGAAGCGGTCCGCAGTGAAGCCAATATGGTGAAGCACGCCTGCCTGGAGACGGTGAAATGGCTGCCCATCGCCTTTGGCGATCGCCTGGTCAACACCGCGACCCGTGGGGTGTGCCCGGAATACGGCGAAATGCGCAACGAGAACGCGGTTGAGGGGCGATGGCTAAATTCCAGCGACGAAGTGGAGCGCCGCCGCGTGGTCTTCCTCGGCTATCGCGTGAAGGACCAGCTTTTCAGCGGGCGCAACGCCATCGGGGAAACCGTGGAGATCGCGGGCGTGCGCTTCACCGTGGTCGGAGTGATGGACCGCAAGCTGCAGCTCTCCAATTATTTCACCAGCGACGACCGGTCAGTGTTCATTCCGTTCTCGGCGGCAGGCGATCTGTGGAACACGCGCTATGCGCAGGTGATGGTGTTCACGCCGGTAGCGCCGCAATTCGAGAAGAAGGCCAAAGCCCAGGTGCTGGCGGCCATTGCCGAGCGCCAGGGATTTTCCGCCACCGATGACAAAGCCATCCAGATGTTCGGACGCGAGGAGTTTCGGCCGATCATTGACGGACTCACCATCGGCCTGCAAGTGCTGCTGATGTTCATCGGCGCGCTCACCCTGGGCATCGGCGGCGTGGGCGTGATGAACATCATGCTGGTGTCGGTGGACGAGCGCATTCGCGAGATCGGCCTGCGCCGCGCCTTGGGCGCTCGCAAGTGGCACATCCGCTTCCAGTTTCTCGCTGAAACCATGCTGCTCATGTTGTTGGGTGGCGTGATCGGCATCGCGCTGTCGTACGTGCTCTCGGCTGTGATTCCCACGCTGCCCATGCTCGGCCCGCTGTTCGAAGACACTTCGGGCAAGGGCGATATTCACCTGCGCGTCTCGGCAATGGCGGTGCTGGGCTCAGCGATTTCGCTGCTGATTGTCGGCGTGATGAGCGGTATGGTGCCGGCTCTGCGCGCCTCGAAGCTCGACCCGGTAGAGGCGCTGAGGTACGAATAACTGCTGAATGGAGTGGTAGTGAAGTCGGACTAATTGTCGATCTCGTCCGGAAGCTGTAGGGCAATACCATTCAGGACAATTGGCTGTATGCCCTGCAGATCCGCAACCTTGTTCACGAGGCCTTCCAAATCTTCTGTTGCGATAAACCGACAATAGTCGCTGAGCCCGATCTTTCGGAATGTTGGCCTGTTCAACTCCGCAAGGAATCTGTTCTGTCTATCCTTTGGCGCAATGATAAACAGGTTGATCTTGAGAGCAGGCACCACGGCTAGCAAATCTGACATTCGCAGAAGTCCAGAATAAATCGAGGTGGTCGTTTCAACCTCAAAAGCACAGACTGGTGCCCCTTGCTGAATCCATATCACGTCGATTAGGGAGATTCTGGAAATCGCATCTTCGTTGAGTCCTAGACTTGGCAGCTTCTGCAGAGTGCCGTCACCTAGAGGCTTTCCTTTGTAATCTCTGCTCTTGTCGTTAGAGGCGATCCAGACCGAACAGCCAGTGATTTTACCCAGACGTTTCAGAGTGTCTTGGGCTCTATGATGCGCTGACGCCTCTTTGGGTGTGGGCTGTTCATCGAGAACGGCAGGAAACTCGGGGATGACCTTCGCCTTAACTCCTTTCATGACCTGTTTTGAAGGCTCTCTTGTCTGCTTTTTAGCCTTTGATTTGCGCCGCGACTCTGCTTCCTCAAGTTCCTCGGCGAGATGTTCTTTGAAATATTCAATGCTGTTGGGTGCAGCCTTAACGGCAGAAACAAGCTTCTCGGCAACATCGCCCTCGAGAAGTTGCTGATTTAAGATTCCCCATCCGTAGGTCGGGCCCCATACGGACGTAAGAACATCTCTAATCTCGCCGAGTAATAGCGGCCGATCGTGAGATCCCAACACAATAAGGAACCTGATCGGGATCCGATATGGATAAAGCCCGTTGTCCCAAACCTCTTTGTCGCTCTTGAACGGCTTTCCAGCGATTTGGGCAAGGGCCGCAAGGCTTTTGTTGACCGTCAACAAAAGGTAGTCGCCTTGCTGCCATTCTCCGAACCGATCCATTTTGGCGCCCCATAGACCGTGCTTGAAGCAGGTCAACAATTGGAATTCGTCGATCGCGCTCAGTCGTAGTCTCATGTTCGGGACGTCGGATACGCTTCCCAAGGGTAACGCGAGTGTCAAGGCTAATACTACTGGGTTCGAACTGACTACTGGCAACTGACTACTGGCTACTGACCACCCACCAGCTCCTCCATTTCGTTCTCGTCAATCACGCTGACACCCAGCTCGCGCGCTTTGTCGAGCTTCGATCCGGCCTCTGCCCCGGCGACCACGTAGTCGGTTTTCTTGCTCACCGAACCCGCAACCTTGCCGCCGGCATCTTCGATCAACTTCTTGGCTTCCTCGCGAGTGTGGCGCTCCAAAGTTCCGGTAAGCACGAACGTCTTTCCGGCGAGGGTGGTGGCGCGCTGCTTCTTGTGGCCTTTGAAGGTCAGCCCCTTTCCCCGTAGCCGTTCGACCAGCGCCACATTTTTCGGCTCGTCAAAAAACTCGCGGATGCTGGCCGATACGCGCGGGCCAATCTCATTCACCTGCTGCAGCTCTGCTTCCGTCGCCTTCATAAGCTCATCCATCGAACCGAAATGCTCAGCCAGAAATTGAGCGGTGCGCTCGCCGACCATGCGAATGCCCAGCCCGTAGATGACCCGCTCCAGCGGCAGCTTCTTCGAATTCTCGATCTCGGAGAGGATGTTCTGCGCCGACTTCTTGCCCATGCGTTCCAGGGTGAGCAGCTTTTCTTCGCTCAAGTCGTAGATGTCGGCAACGTTGTTGACCATGCCGTTCTCGACCAACTGGTTCACCAGAACGTCGCCCATGCCTTCAATGTTCATGACACTGCGCGAGGCGAAATGTCGAATGCTCTCGCGCAGCTTGGCCGGGCAGTTGACGTTGACGCAGCGATGGTCGGCTTCGCCCTCAGCGCGGACCACGTGTCCGTCGCACACCGGGCAACGTTCCGGCATGTGAAACTTGCGATGGCCGCGCGGCTTGTCCTCCAACACCTTCACAACTTTGGGGATGACGTCGCCGCCGCGCTCCACCGTTACCCAATCGCCGATGCGCACGCCCAGGCGGTCGATCTCGTCCATGTTGTGCAGAGTGGCGCGGCTGACGGTGGTGCCGCCGATCGCAACCGGCCTCAGTGCGGCCACCGGCGTCAGCTTGCCGGTGCGGCCCACCTGCACCAGGATGTCTTCGATTTGGGTGATGCCGGAACGCGCGGCGAATTTGTAGGCGATCGCCCAGCGCGGCGCTTTGCCGGTGTAGCCCAGCTCTTCCTGCAAGCGAGTGCGGTCCACCTTGATGACGATGCCGTCGATTTCGTAGGCCAGGCTGTCGCGCTTGGCTTCCCATTCGTGGATGAACGTCCAGACCTCATCGAGGTTGTGGACCAGGCGGTGATTGGGATTGACTTTGAAGCCGGCGGTTTGCAGCGCTTTCAAAGTTTCCGAGTGCCGCTCGAAGATGGTGCGTCCCTTGACGAACAGCGCGTAAGAGAAAAAATCGAGCCGGCGCTGGGCGGTAATGTTCGGCTCCAGCACTCGTACCGTCCCGGCCGTGGCATTGCGCGGGTTGGCGAACTTCGGCAGACCTTGTTGTTCGCGCTCGTCGTTCATGCGCTGAAAGGCGGCCAGCGGCATCAGCAATTCTCCGCGCACTTCGAAGTCCGGCGGCAGGCCGACCTTGGTGAGGGTCTTGGCGGAAATGGTGAGCGGCACGCTGCGCACCGTGCGCACGTTGAGGGTGACATCTTCGCCCACCGAGCCATCGCCGCGCGTGATGCCCAGCGCCAGCTTGCCGGCGGCAAAGCGCAGGGCCAGCGACATGCCATCGAGCTTGAGCTCGCAGACGTAGTCCACGCGCGACTCGCCGCTCAACTCGTGGACGCGCCGCTCCCAATCGCGCAGTTCCTCCTCGCTGTAAGCGTTGTCCAGCGACATCATGGGCGTGGAATGCGGAATTTTGACGAAGCCCTCGCGCGGCTTGCCGCCCACGCGTTGGGTGGGGGAGTCGGCAGTGATCAGCTCGGGATGCTGTGCCTCGAGCGCCTTCAGCTCGTTCATCAGACCGTCGAATTCCGCGTCGCTGATCTCGGGATCGTCGAGCACATAGTAACGGTGCTCGTGGTGGCGGATTTTCTCGCGCAGCGTGTCAAGCTTCTGCAGCACATCTTTGCTGGATGGCATGAAGCAATTATGCCAGTTGTCAGTTGCCCGTTGCCGGTAAGAACGCGGCGCTCGCCGATTCGGCGCTTTAGCCCTTGCAAAGGTCCCTCAGGGGCTGAAGCCCAAGTCGTTGTTGACCCGTTACGGCAAGGCTGAAGCCGTGCCCTGATACAAGACAATTCCTCGGCTGGCTTGATATCTTCTAGGCTTGACACAATTTCTCCGAGGGTATCGATTTGATCCGCTTCTTAATTGCTGTGCTCGGTTGTGCTCTCTTCTATTCACCGCTGATCCACAGTCAGCAGAAATCTCAGGCTGAGCCATTCACGCCGCCTGCAACAATATTCGGATTTCGTAATCCCGGCCCTGAGTTGAAAGCCGAGAAGACATTTCTGGCGGTGCCCGACCCGCAGTTGGCCAGGGAGCATCTGCAATTTCTGACCTCCGCGCCCCACGTCGCCGGATCGCCCGAAGACCTGAAGACGGCCCAGTACGTTTTGGATAAATACAAGGCCGCCGGGCTCGATGCCTACATCCAGCAGTACAAAGTCTGGATGAACCTGCCGCTCGACATCAAGGTCGAGGTGGTTGCGCCCCAGGGTGTCACCATGATCGGCCCATCGCCCGAGCGCGTCAGCGACGATCCCTACCAGGATGATCCGCGCATCCTGCCGGCGTACAACGCATTCTCGCCGTCGGGCGACGTCACCGCCGATGTGGTGTACGCCAACTATGGCCGTCTCGAGGACTTCAGGAAGCTGCAGGAGATGGGCGTGGACGTGAAGGGCAAGATCGTCATCGTCCGCTACGGGGAGAACTTTCGCGGGGTGAAACCGTTTGTCGCGGAGCAGTACGGAGCGGCAGGGGTCATCATCTACTCCGATCCCTGGGACGACGGCTATTTCAAAGGCGACAAGTATCCCAAGGGGCCGTGGCGTCCCGATACCGCCGTGCAGCGCGGTTCCATCCAATACCTATTCCGCTATCCCGGCGATCCCACTACGCCGGGGACCGCCTCGGTGCCCGACCTGCCCGACAGCAAGCGCATTGCGCCCGAGAACGCCACCGATATGCCGAAGGTCCCGACCACGCCGCTCTCCTATGCCGACGCCACGCCCATCATGGCCAACCTCGGCGGACCGGAGTCGCCGCGCGAGTGGCAAGGTGCGTTGCCCTTCACCTATCACCTCGGCCCCGGCCCGGCGAAGGTGCACATGGCGCTGAAGCAGGACTACCAGTTCGTCACCATCTTCGACGTGATTGGGATGGTGCGCGGATCGCAGCTTCCCGACGAGTGGGTTGTCACTGGCAATCATCGCGATGCCTGGGTGTACGGCGCGGTGGACCCCAACAGCGGCACCGCCGCGCAATTGGAAGCCGTGCACGGCGTGGGGCAGTTGCTCAAGACCGGATGGCGGCCCAAGCGCACCATCGTTTTCGCCAGTTGGGATGCGGAGGAGGAAGGCCTGATAGGTTCGACGGAGTTCGCCGAGCAGCACGCCAAGGAACTCAGCCGGGCCGTCGCCTACTTCAACATGGACGTGGCCGTTGCCGGCCCCGACTTTGGCGCTTCGTCGGTGCCAAGTTTGAAGCAGTACCTACGCGATGTCGCCAAGTCTGTGCCCAGTCCGAAAGGCGGCAGCGTGTACGATCAGTGGAAAGCCACCGCTGAGAAGAAAGAGCAGGGGCGTCCCAAACCGCCGGAGCCTGAGATCTCGGGTGCTCCGGCAGTCGAACCGGCGGCCCCGGTCCAGCACGATGTTCGCGTCGGCAATCTCGGCAGCGGTTCCGACTACACCGCTTTCCTGCAGCACCTGGGCGTGCCTTCCGCCGACATCGGCTCCCGCGGGCCATACGGTGTCTATCATTCGGCCTTCGACAACTTCGCCTGGTTCACCAAGTTTGGCGATCCCACATTTGTCTATGAGCAGGAGATGGCGCGGGTCTATGGACTGGAAGTGATTCGCATCGCCTCCGCCGACGTTCTGCCTTTCAATTTTCAGGACTACGGCAAAGAGATTGCAGACTACTTGAAGGCTGCCGAACCGAAGGCAAAGAGGGCTTTCGGCGAACAGGCGCCGCCGTTCGCAGAGGCTTCGAAAGCGGCGGCACGCTTGGAGAAAGCTGGGGCCGCCGTGTTGCAATTGCAGAACAAGCCGCTGGGAGATCCAGGAGGCATCAACCTGATTCTGCGCAACACCGAACGGGCATTCCTCATCGACGGCCTGCCCGACCGTCCGTGGTTCAGACATGCGATCTATGCGCCGGGAGAGTACACCGGGTATGCCGCGGTGGTCATTCCCGGAGTGAATGAGGCCATCGACAAGAAAGACCTGACAACCATGCAGCAGCAGTTGCAGTTGCTGACGGGTGCCATCAACCGTGCCGCGGAATTGTTGGAGAGAGCGAAATAGGAGGCCGACCTGGTATCAGGGCACGACTTCAGAGGCTGCTGAAAAGCTCGAAGGTTCACGCTTTTGAAGCGCCGTCCTAAACTCTTTATTTTTGTCATTCCGAAGGGCTTCAGCCCCGAGGAATCTGCGGTTTCAGGGGCCGCCCAAGCCATTGTTGGCCTGCTACGGCACGTCTGAAGACGTGCCCTGATACAAACGATTGTCCTAGATCACGGTAGAGGTATTGTGTATGCTGATTCTGCCGTCACAGGGAAAGATTTTATAGCATCCAAGAAGGATGAACGGGATTGACGGATGAGCTATACTAGGTTTGTTGCTTTTCCATTTGGGAGGAAGTTCTTGGCGACAGCCGTAATGAGTCCCCAGCACGCGGTGAGAGACGCGCTCTTTGCCGTGCCAGAGGTAGAGCAGGTATATATCTGGATGACTGGCAGCGATAGGGTTACGGTGCTGACGGTTATTGGAGAGAGGAACTATGCCGCCCAAAAGCGAATCTTTCGCGCCGAAGCAGAGATAATTGACGCACTCCCCGGAATCGAGATTGGTTTTGACGTGGTAATCCGCGATGGACGCCCATTGCGCGATTTGATTTCTCCCCGCGGAACGCTTCTGTTTGCGAGGGCATAATTGCCCTCACTGAACGAACACCTCGCAAAGTCGGAACATAACGAAGGTCTCGCCGACGCCCTAGCAACCAAAACTCAATATTTTGATTGGGCGGTTACGGTTCTTTTCTATGCGGCCCTCCATTATGTAGATGCCGTACTATCGGCGTCTCGCACTGATCCGCTCAGCCACGAACAGCGACATACCGCGATGGGGGTTAATGATACCCTGCGCCGCATTTTCCCTGAGTATCGAAGCCTAGAAACGATGAGCAGGAACGCCAGATACTTCGCCCTACCTATCGGAGCAAACGACTGGAAATCCGTTAAGGACGATTTCGATATTTTACGAGCGCATATTCGGGGGCGGCTTAAATTGCCCGCCCAATAGAATTCAAGCCCGTTGTTGTTTGGCTATCGGTTCCCGGAAGCAATATTTGACTGTTGAGTTTTGGGAAGGCGCGTTGCACCATCCGATGGAACTGATCCCATGTTGTAGAGGCGCGCGTAAATCCGTAGCCTCTAGGTACTTTCCGAGACACAAAGCCCCAACCCCTAGCCCCTGCCTTTCCGCCGGTAGCGACTGAACTGATGATCACCGGCCTTGCGGCAGCTCAGCCAGGTCCAGCGCGTCAAGTTGTCTCTCGTATATCCCGGCCCGCCGAAGACCGTGGGCCGCAGCAACACCGAAGTGGCTTGCTCGCTGGCAAGGCGCTCCTGCTCGGGGGGGACCGCTTGCCCCACTTCGATGGGCGAGACCGTCATGAATTTTTCGTCCACCAGATCGGCGCGCGCCAGACTGCCGTAGAGAGTTGGTCCGCCTTCGCACAGCAGATACTTCACGTCCAGCTCCTCGCGCAGCTTGCCGATGGCGCGGGCCAAGTCAAAGGTCTCGCCTTCACCGGCAGCGATGAGCGCGACATGCGGAGGAGGGCCCTGCGCGCGCAATCGTTCAGCCCCGGCTGGAGAAGTAAGGATCGCCGCGTCCACCACATCGCCGTCGAAAACTCTGTGCCGTGACAGATCGAGATTGACCGCGCGCGTCACGAAGATGTTCCGCTCGCGACCTTTGCCGAGACGGTCACGCAGCTCGCGCAGCTGCGGGTCGGCAACCTGGAAGACGATGCCCCGGCTCTCGGGACCGCGAATGCGCTGCTCCTCCAGCAGAGTGTTCATTCCCATCAGCAGGCCGTCGGCGTGAGCCCGCAACAGGTCCATCAGCCAGCGGTCTTCCGGCGACTGCGAGATCTCGCCCCCGGAGGCGTGCTTGCCCAGCAGCGTGGTGATGCCGTCAAGCGATTGCACGAAGTTGCTGTAGATCCAGGGGCGGTCAGCAGAAGGAGGCGGGAAGCCGAAGTTGCCGTAAGGCGCGTAGGCGTCATCCGAAATGAGGCATGGTTCGGCGTTATCAAACAGGACTTCGAAGCGGCGGCTTGAGATGGCGTTCTCCATCACTTCTATGTCTATGAATTCCTGTGAATTTGCCGCGAAGCGGCGTCGCTCATCCAGCTTGCACTCTTTCGCGATAGGCTGCCACCTGCACGTCCCATCCCAAAGCTTTCACCATGGCGTCGCGCAACTGTGCCGCGGCCGGCGGTTCGCCGTGGACGAGGTATGTCTCCTTGGGCGCACGTTTGAAGGTGTGCAGCCACTCCAGCAATTCGGGCGTGTCGGCGTGATCGCTGAACTGTTCCAGTGCCGCCACCTGGGCGCGAATCGGGACCTGCTGACCGAATATCTTGACCTCCGAGGCGCCGCTCTTGATGGTGAATCCCCGCGTGCCGGGCGCCTGGAAGCCGATGAACAGCACCAGGTTTTTCGGGTCAGGCAGCCGCTGCATCAAGTGGTGCAGTACACGCCCTCCGGTGACCATGCCGCTTGAGGACACGATGATCGCTGGATACATCGAATCGTTGATCTTCTTGGACTCATCCTGCGTGATGTCGAAATAAAAGTTTGGCCACTCCAATGGCGAGCCGTATTTCCCGATCAGCGCCTTCGTTTCGGGAGTGAATTCTTCTGTGTGCTTCAGGAAGATCTGCACCGCCTTGATCGCCATGGGACTGTCGGTGTGCACGGGCACGCGCGGCACCTGTCCTGTCTCCATCAATTCCTTGAGCAGGAACAGGAACTTTTGTGTCCGCTCGACGGCGAACGCCGGTACGATCACGCTGCCGCCGCGCTTGAGTGTGTTGCGAATCAGTGCCGCCAGTTCGGGACGGGGATCGGTGTGGGGATGCAAGCGGTTTCCATAGGTGCTCTCCATCACCAGCAGATCGCACTCTTCGCCCTCGGTCGGACCGGAGTGTACAACTTTGCCGGGAGCGATCTGGCTGTCGCGCACACGGCCGATATCGCCGGTAAAGAGCAGTCTCGGCGACTTGCCGTTCGCGGTGAGGGTGATCTCTGTCATGGCGGAGCCGAGGATATGGGCCGCTCGAACAAAGCGGAACGACAGTGCGCCAGTGAGTTGCTTAGCTTCGTCGAAGTTCACCGGCCGGAAGAGCGTCATGCACTGCTGTGCCTCTTCCATGGTGTAGAGCGGCAATGCCGGCACGTGTTTGCTGGCCCGCGTCTTGTTGTAGTACGCCGCGTCTTCTTCCTGCAGATGTCCGGAGTCGGGAAGCAGGATGCTGCACAGATCGATGGTGGCCGGGGTCGCGTAGATGGGGCCGTGAAAGCCTTGCTTCACCAGTCGCGGAATCCATCCCGAATGATCGAGGTGGGCGTGCGTCAGGATCACGGCGTCAATCGCATTGGCCGGCACCGGCAAGTCCTGCCAGTTGCGCAACCGCCATTCTTTTTGTCCCTGGAAGAGGCCGCAATCCACCAGTAGCTGCAACGGTCGCGCGCCATTGTTGTCAACGTGGATCAAATGCTTCGAGCCGGTAACTACTCCGGCCGCGCCGAGAAACTGGATGTAGCTCAAGAGGTCCTCATTCTTGCGTTCTTGTCGCGGACGCGACTCAAAATGATAACAGCGTCAGAGAAAAGCGGTTCACCACAGAGGCACGGAGAACACGGAGAGAAAACACGAAGATCTGATCCGCGCTCATCCGTGAAAATCCGTGGTTATTGTATTGTTTCTTCTCTGTGTCCTCTGTGCCTCTGTGGTAGAGATTTTTCTTCATGGCTGCTTGGCCGGGATCTCATACACGTTATTACCTAGGTTGGCTTCCGGAACGCTCCCATCGTTGACCACGATCTTGCCGGGCGCTACTGGCACCTCGATGCGTCCTGTGCCCTTTTCTCCCGCCTTCACCAATATGCGGACGCTTCTCTCACCCGAGGGAGTTTGAATCAGCACCGGCACCTCCGCTCCTGCGCCGCCGCGGTTCTCAATGGTCGCAGTCACCAGGAAGCTCTTGTTGGTTTCGCTGAGCAGGGCGCGAGTGTACGCCGATTCCACGTGAAACTCCGGCAAACCGCGATCGCGATATACCCAGTCATCGAAGAACCATTCCAGATCGCGTTTGCCGCTGCTTTGCACCAGATGCTGAAAGTAGCTGGGGTCTTTGTCGGCGCCGCCGCGATAGGAAGCAAGGGCGCGTTGCATGGCCTCGGTGCCGGTCATATCGTGCAGCATCCAGAACACGAAACCGCCTTTGCCCCGCAGGTAGAGCTCGTCATTGGTGTTGAGGAGCGTGTTGTTGGCGGCGTTGCTGTCTGGCGGGGACTTGGTGGCTTTCGGATGGGCGGCCTCTTCCACTTGCACCAGCGGCCCGCGATATTGGTCGAGAAATTCCAATGCCGCATGTCGTCCACTGCGGCGCTCCACCGCGAGGGTTTGCAGGAATCGCTCCAGCCCATCCTGAATCCAGGCGTGTGGAGAATGGAACCGCGCCGCCACCTGCGCCGGCAGCAGCAGGAGCTGTAGGGTCGCGGTTGGCGCCTCGCGCAGCGGCGTGAACAGCACCGCGCCGTTTTGCCAGGGATTGGCGTTGGGATCGGCCAACTCGATGATGCGCGCCGGCTGACTCGGCTCGCCCAGCCAGTCGTGCAGCAGGGGGTCGTTGGCTTCGGCGGCAAGGGCGTAATCGCGGGCCAGCGAAGTGTGATCGGCAACATGAAAAAGCGTAATGGTCGGCCTGGCCAGCTCGACGTAATCGGCGACCGCAAAAGTTGGAACGGTTTCTCCCAGCCCGACCACACTGCTCTTGGCCACCAGACGGTAGGAAGTCTTGTCGTCGTGCACCTCTGGCATCAGCTTGCCTTCGCCCGAGTCGGCCATGTTGGTCACGATTCGCACGGGATGCTTGCCATCCCCGGCGTCGATCTCGTACGCAGCTTCGAACTCGCTGCGGTCGTGCCGCTGCTTCCAGCGCGCGATGGCGTCGAAGACGGCATTACCATCGCTCAGGCTCACGGCTTCGATTGCCACCGGATACCACGCAACATAGCCCAGTCCGCGCACAGCAGTGAAGGAGTTGCTGATCTCATCCCAATCATTGCGCGCCGCCACCTCGGCGGGAGCGCCCATGCGCGTTAGCCGCGTTGCATCCGGCGTGATGGTGCCGCCGTATTGCACATCGAGAGTGACCGTGGCCGCCGGAGCAACCTCCTTGGGCAGGGTGACGATTGCCTCCGAAAGGCTTCCCGTGTGATCGATGTCGGAGGTGTAGTTATCGCCGAGCCACTGAACGGGCTTGTCATCCAAGGCGATGGCATTCCATGCCAGAGAGGACGATACCTGCAAAGTAGCCAGCTTCTGCGGCTTGTTGGAATCGTTGCGCAAAGTGAGCTTGCCGGTGACCGCGATGACATGCGCGGAGCGGTCCACCTGCACCTCAAGCTGATATCGCGAGATGGTGAAGGCCTCGCGGTCAATCGCGAGCGCGGATGGCCCGGCGGAAAGCGCCAGCAGCAACAATAGGGGCAACCGCTTCATTTGGAGGAGTTGGCCTTCTCGAAGTTTTGCGCAGAGCGACGCTGCCGGACCAGTTCATACATCACGACACCGCCAGCGACCGACACGTTCAGCGAGGGCACATGGCCGAGCATGGGAATGGAAACCAAGAAGTCACAGCGCCGCCGGACCAAATCGTGCAGCCCTTTGCCTTCGGCGCCGAGCACGATGGCGCAGTGCATGTTGTAATCCACTTCGTCATAGCTCAGGGTGCCGCGTTCGTCGAGGCCAACCGTCCACACGTTGCGCTCTTTCAACTCATCCAGCGTGCGCGAGATGTTGGTGACGCGCGCAATCGGCAGATGCTCGGACGCTCCCGCCGAAGCCTTGACGGCAGTGCCCGTCAATCCGGCGGCGCGACGCTCAGGGATGATGACACCGTCGGCGCCGGCGGCATCGGCAGTGCGGATCAGGGCGCCCAGATTGTGGGGATCTTCCACGCTGTCGAGCACCACCAGGAAGCTGTGCTCACCGTGACGCTGGTCGAGCAGGGTGTCCACATCCGCGTATTGCTTGCTGCTGGTGACTGCGATGACGCCCTGGTGGGTGTTGGTGTTGGCGGTGCGGTCAAGTTGTTCGCGCGGCAGAAAGCGCACTTGCACACCGCTGGCGCGGCAGTCGTCAATCAGGCGCTGCACCCGCTGATCATGCCGCTCGCGCGCAATGCCGACGTATTCAAAGCTGCGCGCCCCCGACTTCAGCGCCTCGCTGACCGAATGGATACCGTAGATGACGACCATGTTTGAATCAGTTTACGACATGGGAGCTGTCGGCCATCAGCCGTCGGCCAAGATGCGCGTCGTTCGCATCCGGCCAGTGACTTCTGAAATCCAACCGCTATGACTCTCTTGGAACATTTTCGCCGTCAGTGTGAATACGAATTCTGGGCGACTGCTGAAGTGTTGCGCGTACTCGCCGGCCTACCCGATCCACCATCCGCTTCGACCAGGTTGTTGGCGCACATTATTGCAGCGCAACATCTGTGGCTCGCCCGATTGCGCAGCCATCCGCCGCGTCTCGCCGTGTGGCCAGCTCTTTCACTGGCGGAGTGCGCCGCTGAGTTGCGCGAAGGAGAGGTTGAGTGGCAATCCTATCTGGACGGGCTGTCCGACGACGATCTATCCGGCGAATGCAACTACACGAACTCCAAAGGCGAGGCATGGAAGAACAGCGTGGCCGACATTCTCACCCACGTTGGCCTGCATTCTTCTTACCATCGGGGGCAGATTGCGTTGGAAATCCGCCGCAGCGGAAGCGATCCGGCTTACACCGATTACGTCCACGCAGTCCGGCAAGGGTTCATCGAGTAGCCCCGTTGCCGTCGCCGGTTGGTTCTGCCGCTCCATCTGGGTATAGTTGTGTTTAAGCAGTTCTGTATTCAGGAGACTGGATGTCACTATCCGCTGTCATTGTGGATGACGAGCAGCTCGCACGGGACGAGCTTGCCTATCTGTTGCGCGATCTCGATGTGGACGTCGTCGCGCAAGGCAAGAACGGCATGGAAGCGGTGAGCCTGGTCAAGGAGTTCTCGCCGGAACTCCTTTTCCTTGATGTGCAAATGCCCGGACTTGACGGCTTCGGCGCTATCAAAAAGCTGATCGACAAGAAGGTGCCGTTGCCGCAGATCGTATTCGCCACCGCCTACGACCAATATGCGGTGAAGGCCTTCGAAGTAAACGCCGTTGACTACCTGCTGAAGCCGTTCGACAAAAAGCGGGTCGCGAAGGCCGTGGAGAAGGCCCGGCAAAAGCTGGGGACGGCCGGCTCGCCCGGCGACCAGATCGGCACCATCGTCAAGATGCTGGAGCAGCAGGCGCGTCCGCCGGCCGCGAAAGTTCTGCTCAAATCGGCCGGCCGGCTCTTTCTGGTGGACCAGAAGGACATTTGCTACGCCTCGATTGAGGACGGGATCATCACCGTGGTGGCGACTGCGATGGAGGGCCAATCGAACTGCCGCACTCTGGAAGAGCTGCTCGACTCACTCGACCCCAACATGTTCTGGCGCGCGCATCGCTCCTATCTGGTGAACATCAATCGCATCAAGGAAGTCGTGCCCTGGTTCAAGAGCTCGTACCAGATCCGCATGGAAGACAAAAAACAGACCGAGGTCCCGGTCAGCCGCGCCCAGACCAAACGGCTGCGGGAGTTGTTTGGGTTGTAGGAAGCACTCAGCAGTCAGCACTCAGCATTCAGCATTCAGACTTCAGCCATGACCACCATCTCGGAACCACGCATCCCCTGCATCGGTTGCGGAGCGCTGGTTCCACAACAGGCCGGCCCGACCCATCGTTACCTGGAGTCGTCGCCGGGCTGCTGGGCCATCTACGGCGAGGTCCTGGCACGCGAGTATTCTGACGCGGCGTTTATGGCGGTCCACCGGTTGACCGTTGACGCCTATGCCGTGCAACACCCCGGAACGCCCTCGCCGCAAAGCATACAATCCGTCGGCGTGCACCTGCTCCGGCTTTGCCTGATTCTGGAACGCGGCTTCACGGATGCGGCGGCAGCGAAGGCAATGCCAGCGTTGTCCCGGCAAAAACGTTCGTTCCATTGGCTGACTCCGCCGAAATCGCTGGGCGACAAGACCGTTTTGCATGTATGGAACGCTCGCGGCGCAACCGAACACACGCAAGCGGTTTGGGAATGGGCGCGCTCAGCATGGCAGGCATGGGACCCGCACCATGAGCAGGTGAGACGATGGTTGCCGCAGGGATTGGGCTAGAGCACTGCGATTTCTCGCAGGAATAGGGGTCCTTCGACTGGGTCACCGCGGCGACCTCGCTCAGGATGACACTCCAAAAATTGCTACTTCGACTCCTGAATTTTCCGCACCACCTTGGCCACCATCTCGCGCGGCGACAACCGCAGCATTTGCACACCAAACCGGTTCTTCCATCCCGGAATGACCACCCGTTTGCCCTGCTTCATACCTTCATAGGCCACGCGCGCCACCTCGCGCACGTCCACCAGCAGAGGACTTGTTGCCAACCGCGTGTCGCCGAGATGGGCGCGCTTCTGAAAGTTGGTCTTCACCGGTCCGGGACAAAGACAGGTCACGGTGACGCCGGTGCCGCGCAGCTCTTCCGCCAGGGCTTCGGTGAAATGCAGCACATAGGCCTTGCTGGCGTAATAGACGGCCATGAAGGGCCCGGGCTGAAAGGCGGCGGTGCTGGCTACGTTGAGCAGTTTGCCCTCGCGCGCGCGAATCTGCGGCAGAAACAACTTGGTGAGGTGGGTCAGCGCCACCATATTCACCTGCATCATCTCGGCTTCGTTGTTCCAGTCGGTGGACAGAAACGCCCCGCCGCCGCCGAAGCCGGCATTGTTCACCAGCACGTCGAGTACGATGCCGGCTTCCTGCAATTCCTGGTAGAGCTCGGTCGGCGCCGCCGGATGCGCCAGGTCCTTGGGCGAGATACGTACGGTCACGCTGTAGCGCGATTGTAGGTCGTCGCCCAGTTCACGCAGCGCGCCGCGACTGCGCGCCACCAGCACCAAACGATAGCCATCGCGGGCAAACAGGTGCGCCAGTTCCAGCCCAATGCCGCTGGACGCGCCGGTGATCAAGGCCGTCTTGGGAGCGAAAAAAGGATTGCTTGCACTCACCACCCTGTTATAGCGGATTTCGCGTCATCGCAGCAGTGGCAAGTTACTTCGCTGCGGCCTTGGTGTTGCCTTGCGACTGCAAGAACGTCACGATCTGCCAACGTTTTTGCTCAGACAGGTTCCCCCACGAGGGCATCCCCGATTCCAGCTTTCCTTTGGTGATGAACCAGAACAACTCTCCCGGCTTTGCGTTTTGGACAGGAGCGCGGTCCAGTGACGGCGCCGGTCCTATTCCCTGCAGATTGCTGCCGTGACATTGCGCGCAATTCAGCGCATACAGCTTCTTGCCGGCTGCCGCAGCGGAGGCGCTTTTGTGGGGATTCTTCATCTCCGCCGCCGACCGAGGCGCATTGCGGAAGCCGGAATTCTGGGCGGCAGCGCAGGGCGCCAGCCACAGCACTGCGCCGACGATCAGAATTGCAACCAAGGTGAAGAGAATGTGTGCTCGTGAGATCACAAGATCGACTCCATTTATCATGCTTTGATAGTTGATAGCGGTCGAAGTTGCGGCAGCGTCGCCGCGGGTCCACAACAAAGGCGCGCAGAGGTTCTTCCGCGCGCCATAGTTTCGAAAATGCTTGATTGTCCTCGCAACGCGGCTCTACCGGGTAGCGACCGCTTCCGGCACCTCGTAAATGCTGTACCAGGGAGTTGCGGCCTTGAGCGCATTGTTTACGTTGCCGATGTTCTTTACTCCTTGGTCCTCCAGCCAGGCGCGGAAAGCGGCCCCGCCCTTCTCGGCGAAGATGGGGATGCCATCTTTCCAGGTGGCGCGTCCGCAGAGCACGCCGTTAAACTTCACGCCCGATTCGGCGGCGAACTCCAGGCCTTCGATGAACTCCGAATTACTCACACCCGCCGACAGATAGATGAATGGCTTGCCAGTTGTGCCAGCGGCGGCGCGATAATGGTCGAGCGCTTCCTTCTTGCTGTAAGCCTTGGCGCCCTTGAACGATCTTGCGCCCTCGACGAACTGCAGGTTCACCGGGACCTCGACCTTCAATACATCCACGCCGTAGCGGTCCTTGGAGAACTCCGCCATCGACTTGGCCACAACCTCAGGTTTCAGCTTGGCGTACTCGGCGCCCTTCTCGTCCAGGCCCTCTTTGTAGCCCACCAGTTCGAGGAAGAAGGGGATGTCGTTGGCCTTGCACTCGTCGCCGATGCGCTCCGTCCACGCATGTTTGTGATCGTTGATCTTCTGGTCGTCATACGGCGTGTAGTAGAGCAGGATCTTTACGCAATTGGCGCCCGCTTCCTTCAGGCGCTTCACCGACCACAGATCGAGCAGGTCAGGCAGGCGGCCGGGCAGAGTTTTGTCGTAGCCGGTCTTCTCGTACGCCAGCAGCAGGCCCGCACCCTTGGCGCGGCGCTTCGAGGCAGGCAAACCCCACTCGGGATCGAGCAGAATAGCGCTGGCGTGCTTGGTCAGCACCTCAGTCACGTGGATCTTGAACTCTTCCAGACCGGCATCGGTGGCATAGCTGCCCAGCGCCTTCTTCAACGAACCGCGCTGGTCCATGGCAGCCGCGGCAATGACGCCGCGCTGGTTCGAAACGGCCTTGATGCCCGCAAGTTTTCCAGGAGTAAGTTTCATGGCAGAACCTTCCTCAGGCGCGGCGCGCCCGGTATGAACGGATTTCGAATTTGGCCCTGCACGACAGCGGTTAGGCCCGCGAACCGCAGGACAGAGAATTCTAACTGAATTCCTATGGCGCGCGCGAGGACTTCTGCATAGGAATGGTGTCCCAATTTTCGAGTGCCCGTGATTCCAAACCACTGTCGTTCGGCGAAAGAGGGAGACGACAAGTGTCTTACAATGGGAAGGTATCTGCACCTGGACGATACGAGCGGAACCTTCTTGGAGCCGATGGACTTTAATGAGCCAACGAATTGCAGTTTCATCTGAGACGGAGGCGTACGTCCTAATGACCTCCGCACGGCGTTGCGCATTGTGCTACGGCTTCGACGGCGACTTGACCCGAAAGAAGGGGCAGATCGCGCATATAGACCAAGATCGGACAAACGCCGACGAAAGCAACCTCGTTTATCTCTGTCTGGAACACCATGACGAATATGACAGCAAAACGAGTCAAGCCAAGGGCATCTCTGAGGCGGAGGTCCGTACTTACAAGACCCGACTCCTTAATGCGATTGCGGCAGGCGAGCACTGGCATTCACCCGGTCAGGAGTCGCCTGCTGCTGCGAAAGCAGATGCGATTCGGGGGCACGATGAACGCCTATTCAGGGAGGCGAACGATCTCATGTCGGAGGGAAATCTCCTCGAGTTGGTCGATCAACTCCAGTCCGACGATTCCTATTTCATGTCTCAGGCGCATCGACTCGACAAGTTCAGGAGCTTTTTCTCGGAAACAGGTAATCAATTTATCGACCCGGATGTATCTGGCAAGTTGCAGGCCCTGCTAGAGAGCTTGGATTCACTACTCCTGTTCTTGGCAACGCACTTCTTCGTCTTCCCGGAGAGTCAGGATTATCCAGAGGACTTGCGGCTCTGCATGTACCCCAGGTTAAATGTGGATCGTGACGGGGATGGTACGAGAGAATCGATGCAGCGCTATGGCAATTTTCAGGCGCAGCTCGATATAGCGGCAAAAGCAGTTCGCAACGCGTACAAAGAATACCGCCTCGTAGTAAAGCACTACCTATATCTGTGAAGCAGCGGAACACAAAGCAAAATACTGGCGTTGCCTGGTGCCTGGTGCCCCAGGTTCGCGTCCGTGTTTTGGACGCTAACCTGGGCTGAGGAAGGTCCACCTGGCCCACGTGTTCAACTCACGCCGTCCACTCGGATTCGATGTCTCCCAGACCACATTGGCATGAACAGAATCTACACCCCTGAGGGTGCCGGCCGCTGTGCTCCCAGGTTATCCCAAAAGAAGGGCGAACCTGGGGCACCTGGCGAATCAATTTGGAACCATAGCGGCAACGCTTTTCATTAGCTCGATGCCAGCCGAACAAACAACGTCTAGACCTCGTTCAACGTCGCTGGGGCTTACCGAAATCTGCGTCCCCGTCGCCAGTTTCTCACCCGTCGATTCCACATATTTGCTATCCACTATTCCCCGACGGTGCACTATCAGGTGCCTTCTCTGCGCTAGTAGCCATAGCTGACGGTCCGAAAGACAGGCCCGCAACGTTGGTTCATCTGGAAATAGCGCCCCAAAGCACGCTTTCATCGCTTCCAGACTTCCGAGGTCATGCGCCTGTATCAGAATTTCCCCCATCGTATTTGAGACATCGAAACGGTATTGCGCCAGAGTCTCAAAGTCCAGTCCTTTCAACTGGAATAAACGCTTCGTGGTCTCATCTCCAAGAATTCGACTCGCCAAATCAGGCTGGCAATTTAGACAGCAAACAAACAAATCCCTCGCGAGCACCTCAAAAGCAGACCACATCAGCACCACACCTTGAGCGTGAAGCTCAGAAACCGCCGACGAAACAGTGCCGCCGTCATGTACTGCAAGAAGGAAATCGCACATGTCTTCACCGAAGCGGTGGTCCGTTTCCTGCATGTGCCGGTTCATGTTCTCTTTCGCCCGATTAAGTATCTGTTCTTCGGATTGCGGATTGCCTTCTAAATCGTCTGCCCTTGCCCTAAGCCGTTCGGCTACCATCACTTGTGTCCATAAGCGCAGCCCCACTGCGGCGTGCGCGAGCGTTGCAGGGATTCCCATTGTCGATATGACCGCAGAGATGCTGTGTACAAAAGCGTCGCCGACTTTTCTAAGACCGGGCGGCAATGCTGCAACAGTTTCACGAACTGCTACAACAGGGTTCCCATTCAGCTGTTCCAAGTAAAAAACCCCGGCTGCCGCTTTCGCTTTCTCTTTGGCGGACGATTGATTCCCGATTTGCTCCATGCTTTCCATACTACGGCTAGCAGTCGATTACAGCAGGTTTACGCGCTGAACCCGGACAGATGTTTTGGAATTGCCGATTCCATCGTAATTGTGCGCTGCAACCGAAGGTTCCGGGCCGAATGTCGGGGGTCATGAGCAGCAATTTAACAGAAGATTGGCGCGAATGCGCTTCTTAATTGTCGATAACAGGCGTTATCACAACCAATCAGGCTAGACAGCTGAAAACGTTGGCAACCATCACTGTCTCAGATGCAAGCCCGTCAGCACCGCCTGCTGTCGCACGATGAGCGATTCGATGCCACTCCTTGCCAGAGACATCATTTTGGCCAATTGGGCATCGTCGAAGGGACGGTGTTCGGCGGTGGCCTGCAGCTCGACGATCTTCTTGCTGCCGGTGATCACCAGGTTCATATCCACGTCGGCGCGCGCGTCCTCTTCGTAGCAAAGATCGAGCATAATCCCGCCATCCACGATGCCGACGCTGGTGGCCGCAATGTAATCGCGGATGGGCGCGACGGTGAGCGCGCCCGACTCAATCATGCGGCGCATGGCCAGCCCCATCGCGATGAAGGCGCCGGTGATGGACGCCGTGCGCGTGCCGCCGTCGGCCTGGATGACGTCGCAGTCGAGGAAAATGGTGCGCTCGCCCAGCTTCTCCAAGTCGGTCACAGCGCGCAGCGAGCGGCCGATGAGCCGCTGGATCTCGTGGGTGCGCCCGCTCTGGCGTCCTTTGTTGGCCTCGCGCGGCGTGCGGGTCAGCGTGGAGCGCGGCAACATGCCGTATTCGCTGGTTACCCAGCCTTTGCCGCGGTTGCGCAGAAATTGGGGCACCGTGTCTTCGATGGTGGCGGTGCAGATAACGCGGGTGTTGCCCAGCTCGATCAGGCACGAGCCTTCGGCGGTGGAGATGAAGTCGGGGACGATGTTGACCGGCCGCATCTGCTCAGGCGAACGATTATCGGAGCGATAGATCATACGCGGCGATTGTAAGCTAGCTGTCAGCATTCAGCACTCAGCACTCAGCTATCCGCCCAGGTCCACATGCTCGACGTGGTCCACTTGCCGGCCGAGGAAGCGCGTTGCCAGGCGTTTGAACTTGTCGGTGGAGTCGGTCACATAGAAGCGGAAGGTGCGATGCTCGGCAGAAGGGATTGTTGCGGCAATAGGGGTCCTTCGACTGCGTTCGGCCGCTGACACGCCCTCACTCCGCTCAAGACGACAAATCACATCCTCCTCAATGATCTTCTTCACCGCCCGCGCGGTGGATTCCGCAGAGTCCACAATCTGCATGTGATCGGGGGCGATGCGACGCAGCAGGGGCGCGATGAGCGGATAGTGGGTGCAGGCCAGCACTAGAACATCTGCCCGCTCGGGCGCCTGCGCCAGCGCCTCGCCGAGATAAATCCTGGCGACCTGCTCGGTCACGGGATGCTCGATCCATCCTTCTTCCACCAGCGGCACGAAAAGTGGACAGGCTTTTTCGTAGGATGACAAACCATGCCGCTGTAGCGCGTCGCGGTAAGCGTGGCTGCTTACGGTGGCTTCGGTGGCGATCACAAGGGCCGCGCGACTCTTGCTCAGTTCGGCCGCCATGGCCGCGCCGGGTTCCACCACTCCGACGACGGGCACATGTGCCGCTTGCTGAATTCGCGGAAACGCAAGCGCGGTCGCGGTGTTGCAGGCAATCACCAGCAAATCGATATCCTGCGCTTCGAGAAAACGAGCGGCTCCGATAGCGTAACGCGCGACGGTTTCCGCCGACTTGGTGCCATACGGCAGGCGAGCGGTGTCGCCGAAGTAGAGGTAGTGGGCGGGCAACTGCTCGGCCATGGCCTTCAGCACGGTGAGGCCGCCGACGCCCGAATCGAAAACGCCGATGCGCGGTAGGGTCACTGCAAATCCTTTACGACCTGGCCAATATTGCTGGCTTCGTAGAATCGACGCAAGTCAGCATGCCCGGCAAGCGTCTCGCGTTCCTGCCCGTTGATCAGGATCTTCACCCGCTGAATCTTGCTGTCATTGGCGTTGAGCGTGACCACGATGGACGCAACGGTCAACTCTTCCGCCAGCACGCCCGACGGATGCGCATCCGCAAAGGCGGCATTGGTGTCCACTACGGCGGTGTCGTCTCCTAGTAAATAAACGTCGCGGACATCCGCGCTAGCGCCGATGGGATGTGGCGACGAGGACTGCAAATACTGCCCAAACAGGGCGCGCAGCACGGCGCGGGCGCGTTCGGTGCGTTCCGGCGGCAAGGTCACGTTCACCTGGGTGCGGCGCAGCGTGCCATCGCGGTCGGAAGCGATGTAAAGCGTGACCGGCGTGGGCGGACCATTGGTGAGCGGCGCCACCGCCCGTTGTTGTTCCGCGGCAAGTTGCTCATCGCGGGCCACCTTTCGCTTGAGGTGCAGGGTGTAGAAGCCCAGGCCGAGGGCAATCAGCGCCAAAACCGCGAACATCACCAGGACGCGCCGGGTCACGGTCTCACCTCGGGTAGCTTGGCGCGGACCGCGGCAACGCCGGCGGCGATCGCTTGCGCCACCTGCTCCTGGTAGGCGGCGCTGGCAATTTCGTCCACATTCCCGGCGGGAGGGGCGATCTCAACCGCAATGGCCGGAGCGGCAATGTTGTTCATGGGACGAAGCGGGGCCAGCAGCGTGGTGTTGGGCAGTTTACGGGATTCGAGTTCCGCGGCCACCGAGCCGGCGACCGAGCCGCTTAAGTCCAGGAACGCAGCTTGCGCGGTGTCCCAGGGCAGAAAGCCTTGCGGCGACAGGTTGGCCGCAGGCAGTAGCGCCGTGAATACGTGGACGCCTTGTCCGGTATTGGCGGCGTGCAGTGCGATGTAGAGCGCGGGACGCGCTGCATTCGCCGCAGTGGCGCGCTGGTCGAGAGTGATCGCAACGTCAGAATTGCGCAGCAGGCTGGCGGCGATACCGCGGTTGGCCAGGTCATGCTGCACCCGCCACGCCAGCGCCAGCACAACATTTTTCTCCGGGAGCGAAGGGGTGATGGCCGCTCCGATGTCGCTGCCGCCGTGCGCCGGATCGATCAGCACCAGAAAGCGTGGCGCGGCGGGCTGCCGCGGCTGCGGCGACGGGTTTTGAGGATTGGCCGGAGCCGGCGTTGGCGGCGGCGCTTCCTGGGCAACCGGCGCCGGAGCAGGAGCACCGGTGACGATGATGGTCTTGCCTCCGTCGGCAAAGTTGGCCATCATGGGGGCCGTTCCCGTCACCTCGAGTTCAGCCAGGCCATCGTGCTCGGAAAAGCCCACCCCCGAGATCAGCGGGTCGCTGTACGGCACGTTTTCCGGGCCGCTGGCAACGATGGGTTCGCGGCGAAAGGTGAGGCGCACACGTCCAGGTTCGGTAGCGATGGTTGGATTGACCGGGGAAGAAAAGCCCAACAGCAAGCGCGAGGGGTTGTCTTTGTGCAGTTCCAGGGTGTAGCGAAGCTGAACATTGCCGATGAACAGACGGCGCGCTGCCGGGTGTAGTTCGGTATCGCTGCCCAGCAGCCTCGAGATTATTTCGCTGGTAACGGACAGCGGGACGTAGCCCCGGCCATTCTGAAGAATGAAATTTGCCGGCAGTTTGTAAGAGTTGCCGCGGACCTTACCCTTATCTTTCCCGCCGGTAAATTGCAACTCCAGGGGACGACCACCGGGAGGTGTAAAGCGCAACTTGTACTTCTTGCCATCGACGCGGGCATCCACCGAACCCAACGGCTCCAGCAGTTCGACCACCCCCGTGTACGGCTGACCATTTATGACCAATAGCGGGACCGAGTACGAGGTCCGGGGAGAATAAACCGTAAGCTGATTTTGTTCGGGCGATTGCGCCCGAACCTCGGGGTGGCGAGTTAGAAGGGCCGCGAAGAGCAGGGCCGAACCGGCGGTGATCGTCCACACAAGCCGCGATCTGCGACCGGAAAGCGGCAATCTAGTGACCTCCTGACGCCGAGCCTTGCGCGGCCTCCCGCAGCGAATAGATGGTCAGGCCGCTCAGCATCTTGGGATAGAAATCGGTGGACTTTTGCGGCAAAACTTCGCCGGCGAAGGCCACGTCGCGCATCTGCTGCATGCGGACCGGATTGATAAGGAAGGCGACGTTGGCGCCGTTGCGCACTTCCTCAATCGCTTCGCCCGCGTCCCGCACATATTTCAGGTACTTCTGGTCGCGAATGTCATCCTCCGACATTGCGAGTGCGCCTTCCAGCACCAGCTTATGCAGTTGCACGACATCCAGTGCGCGCTGGCGTTCCGACAGACCGGCGAAGGTTTTCGAGTGCTGGGCAGCGCGCGAACGCAACAGAAAGCTGCTATGCGACGTAACCGCAAGTAAGGCGGTGGTGTCTTTGCCAGCCGCACGCAGCCGATTGAGAGCAGCGGCAACATCGGTCAGCGGGCCCAAATCCTCGACTTCGAAATTCTCCTGAAGCTTCGCCACCGTGTCAAAGATCGCAAATCCCTCCATACCGAACACCACGCGATGGGTTGGCAGGACCACCAGTCCGGGAGCATCCATATTGACGAAGGTCATCATCACCCGCTGGAAGGGAGCCCGCAGATCGGGGCTGGCCTGTTTTCTCATTTCATTGCGGTAGGTCAAGGCGGTCTCGTAGCGATGGTGGCCGTCAGCAATGATCAGCTTCTTATCGGCCATCTTGGTCTGCACGGTTCGAATGACGGCGGGATCGGAAACTCTCCACATCCGATGCAGGACGTCGTATTGGTCCCGCACCTCCACCGTCGGAGGACCGCTCTGCCGCAAAGCATGGTCAATCTCTCCCGCAGGATCGGTGTACAGCATGAAAATCTGTCCGCAATGGGCCTGCGTGGCTCGCAACAAGTTCAGCCGGTCAGCCTTGGGCTTGCTAAGAGTCTGCTCGTGACGAAAGACGACCTTGCGATCGTAGTCCTCCACCTGCCCCAGGGCGATGAAGCTGCGCCGTTCGGCGATCGCGCCGTTGGCGTCGCCGGGGACCTTGAATGTCTGGGTATAGAGATAAATCCCGGGTTGCGGGTCGGGCACCAGAACGCCTTCGGCCCGCCATTGCTGCAAGGAAGCGGCAGCTCGCGTGTACACATTCTGCTGGTCATTGTCACCGGCCTGCGGCTTGCCCAGAATCACGCGCACCAGGTTATACGGGCTGGCTGCGTAATACTGGTCCTGCATTGCCGGGGTGATTTTGTCGTACGGCTGGGTCACAACTTCAGAAGGTGACACCTTGGAAGGGTCATACCGCAGGGCCTGGAAAGGAAAAATGTCCGCCATATAAGGGCTCCGCCTCCCCTAAAAATGCAGATTTGATAGGAGAAAAACTCTTTTGGAGGCACCACGATTGTAGCAGTTCAACAAAAGGAAACCCCCAGCGCTGGAACGACATCAATAGGGGGAGAAAGCTCCGGCATGATGGCTCTTGGGGGCGGTTGCCGCGAGGTTATCTGACCCCCCAAGCTGTGATAACATTCAGCCCACAGTCCAGAGGATCTTATGGCCCGCGGTCGAAGTTTGGGGTTCGGGTCAAATTGCTCGACGATTCGGTACCCGTTTCAGGTCCAACGGTCGCAACGTTTTTCCAGACGGCCCGTCCAAGCCTGTGTGCGTGTCGCAAAGCTCCTGCTTCTGGCACTTGCGTTTTGTTGCGCGGCCTCCTGGGTGATTGTTCCGGGCTACGCACAAGACGAAGATCAGAACGTACATATCGTTCCTCGGGAAACCAAGAAACCCGACCCAGTTCCGAGCGCCGGAATTGCCGTACCGCCCGGGGTGATTGTCGATCCCAGCCTCAAAACGCACACTAAGCCGATCCGAAAAGACGTGGACCTAGTGCTGGTCCCAGTGACCATCACCGATCCGATGAACCGGCTGGTGACCGGGTTGGAAAAAGAGAATTTTCAGCTCACCGACAATGGAACCCCGCAGCAAATCCGGCACTTCTCCAGCGAAGATGCGCCCATTTCCCTGGGCGTCATCTTCGATATCAGCGGGTCCATGAGCGACAAGATCGACAAGTCGCGCGCGGCGGTGGTCGAATTCTTCCGCACCGCCAATCCCCAGGATGAGTTCTTCCTGATCACTTTCTCGGAAAAGCCCGAGGTGTTGGCCGATTTCACTTCCTCTGTCGAAGACATCCAGAGCAAGCTGGTTTACGCCGTGCCCAAAGGCAGAACTGCATTGCTCGATGCCATTTACCTGGGCATGAATCGCATGCGCAGAGCGCACTACGAGCGCAAGGCGCTGTTAATCATCTCCGACGGTGGCGACAATCACAGCCGCTACACCGAGGGCGAGATCAAGTCGATGGTGCGGGAAGCCGACGTTCAGATCTATGGCATCGGCCTGTTTGACTTTAATGGTTTCAAGACGGCAGAAGAACGCGAAGGGCCGGCCTTGCTGAACGATGTGACCGAAGTGACGGGAGGACGAACATTTACCATCAGCAATCCGAACGAACTGGCGGATGTGGCGACGAAGATTGGCATCGAGCTGCGCAACCAATATGTGCTGGGATACCGTCCAACTAGTCCGGTGCGAGATGGCAAGTGGCGGAAGATTAAGGTGAAACTGAACCCTCCGAAAGGTCTGCCGCCGCTGCACGTGTACGCCAAAACGGGATACTATGCGCCAACCGAATAGAGGCCACCATTCGTTCGTAATGCTAATGGGATCGGTCCTATGCCTGGGAACCTGGATGGTGGCCCAGAATGCGACTGCCTCGGGGCAGCCGGCTCCGGCTGGCAACACCGCCGGCCGGCAAACCGCCCCCGCGCAGAATCCGCCAGCACAAGCACCACCGGCAAATGCCCCGGCCCAAAGTGGCCAGCAGGAAGCCGCTCCACTGCCTCCCGCACCCAACCAGCCTGGGGACGCGGCTCAGGTCCCGCAGCAAGGCGAGGTGCCCGAGGTACAACGGGGCGATGTCTATGTTTTCAGGAAGGAAGTCGAGGAAGTCACGCTACACGCCACCGTGGTGGACGATCACAATCGCCTGATCACGGACCTGACGAAAAATGATTTTACCGTATTCGAAGACGGCAAGCCCCAGCGAATCACCTCATTCCGTCGCGAGGACATTCCCGTCGCCATGGGCATCGTCATCGATAATTCAGGGTCCATGCGCGACAAACGTCCGGCGGTGAATGCCGCAGCCATTAACCTGGTGCAATCCAGCAATCCTCAGGACCTGGTCTTCGTGGTGAACTTCAATGAAGATTACTTTCTCGACCAGGACTATACCGCCAAGGTCCCCAAGCTGAAGGACGCGCTGGAACGGATTGAATCGCGCGGCGGCACGGCGCTGTACGACGCGGTGGTCGCCTCCTCGGACCACTTAAAGAAAAGTGGCGCACTGGAAAAGAAGGTGCTCTTGGTGGTGACCGACGGCGAAGACAACGCCAGCCGCGAGTCGTTGGAGCAAGCGGTGCGCCGCCTGGGAGAGAAAAATGGTCCAACGGTGTACACCATTGGATTGCTCCAGGAGGAGCGTTCCAAGCGGGCGCGCCGGGCGCTGCGCGAGATGGCGGAGGACACCGGCGGGGTCGCGTTCTTTCCCAAGGACCTCAGCGAGGTGCAGGCCATCACCTCGCAAATCGCCCACGATATCCGCAATCAGTACACCATCGGGTACAAGTCCAGCAAGCCGCAGAGCGTCGGCGGCTATCGCACCGTGAAGGTTGTGGCCAACGCCAAGGGCTACAAGAGCCTTGAGGTTCGCACGCGCAGCGGGTATTACGCCGGCCAGCAACGGCCTCCGGTAACCGAACAAGGCGGCGCCAAGTAGGGGTTAGGGGTCAGGGGTTAGTGGTTAGCATACCGTTCCGTTCTTCGATCCAAAACTCGCATGACAACCGTTCGAGCCTGTCATCCTGAGCGACGAGTCCGGTCGCCTTGGCGACCGGACGCGGAGTCGAAGGAACCCTATAGCTGCGAGAAATCACCGGGTGGCCGCGTAGCGCAGCAACAAGTTTGAGATTCCTGGCAACCAAAGGGGTCCTTCGACTCCTCGCTGCGCTCGTCGCTCAGGACGACACCCCAAGAACCGCGTGGCTCATGCCATGGCGCCACCCGCGCATTGACCGACCGATTCCCATTCGCGTAGGCTTTATGGTTCGTGCTCAGGTGCTCATGAAGACTGCTGAAATGACTTCCCTGCGAGTCGCCGAAGACATTACCGAACTGGTCGGCGAAACTCCAATCCTTCATCTGCGGAAAATCGTTCCACCCAATGTTGCCGATGTCTATGCCAAGCTCGAGTACCTGAATCCTGGCGGCAGCATCAAAGACCGCGCCGCGCTGGGCATGGTCCTCAAGGCCGAGCAGGCAGGACTGCTGAAGCCGGGCGCAACCATCTTTGAGGCGACGGCCGGCAATACCGGAGTCGGGCTGGCGCTGATCGGGTCGGGTCGCGGGTATAAAACCGTGCTCGCCGTGCCGGAAGGCTTCTCGCAAGAGAAGGTCACGCTTATGGAAGCGCTGGGCGCGGAGGTGATTCGCACCCCGCGTGCGGACGGCATGGAGGGCGCCATCCGCTACGTGAAAGAGCGCGCTGCCAAAACGCCCAACTCGTTTGTCGCGGGACAATTTGAGAACCCGGCCAATCCTGACTTCCACTACGAGACCACGGCACGCGAATTGTACGAACAGTTGGGTGGGCAGATTGACGCTGTGGTGATCGGCTCCGGCACCGGCGGCACCTTTACTGGGGTGGCGCGTTACCTGAAGGAACGCAATCCGCGGGCCTTGGCGATCGTGATTGAGACCCAGGGTTCGGTGTTGGGTGGAGGGCCGAAAGGCGAGCACGAGGTGGAAGGCATTGGCGCCAGCTTCATTCCCAAGACCTGCGATCTGTCGCTCGCAGACGAGATCATCGCCGTCAGCGATCATGACGCCTTCGACATGGTGACGAAGCTGGCCGCGGTTGAGGGGGTCCTTGCCGGATCGAGTGCCGGCGCAGCCGTGTTTGGGGCCATCGAAATCGCGCGACGGTTGGGCCCAGGCAAGCGCGTGGCAACGATTATTCCCGATTCCGCCGAGCGCTATCTGTCGAAAGATATTTTCCACTTCAACCAAAAGCATTAACCACAGAGACACAGAGACACAGAGATAAGAAGAATTCTTTTTCACCACGGAGGACACGGAGACTCACGGAGTTTCTGGTTTTATTTTTTTCTATTTTCTTGTTTATTAAGTTTCGTATTTTCTATTTCTATCTCTTCTTATCTCTATTTCTTCTCCGTGCCTCCGTGTTCTCCGTGGTGAAATGGCTTTCCGAACTCGGTGCCTCTGTGTCTCTGTGGTGAAATGGTTTCTTATGCCCAAACGCAATCTTCCCGGATTCTCTACTCGCGCCATCCATGTCGGCAACGATCCCGACCCGTCCACCGGGGCTGTCGCTCCGGCCATATTTGCCACTTCCACTTACGCTCAGGAAGAGCTGGGCAAGACCAAAGGCTACGATTACTCGCGGGCCGCTAATCCCACCCGCACGCGGTTGGAGCAGAACCTCGCCTCGCTGGAGGGCGGCATCGCCGCGCCCGTCTTTGCCAGCGGAATGGCTGCGGTGGGCGCGCTGTGCCAGTTGATGAAATCGGGCGACCACGTCGTCGCCTCCAACAATCTTTATGGCGGCGTGCCCCGGCTGTTCAACCAGCTTATGGTGAACTTCGGCCTTGAATTTACCTACGTGGACACCGCCGACCCGCGCAATGTGGAGCGCGCCATCCGCAAGAACACGCGCTACGTGTACATCGAGACGCCCACCAATCCGCTGATGGGCCTGACCGACATCGCGGCCGTCAGCGCGATTGCACACAAGCGCGGCTGCGAGGTGGTGGTGGACAACACTTTCATGTCGCCGTACTTTCAGCAGCCGATCAAGCTGGGCGCGGACCTGGTGCTGCACTCGACCACGAAGTTCCTCAACGGGCACAGCGACGGGCTGGGTGGCGTTCTCGTATGCACCACAAGAGAACAAGCGGAGAAGCTGGCGTTCATCCAGAAGGCCGCGGGCGCCATCATGTCGCCGTTTGAGTGTTGGCTGGTGCTGCGCGGGGTGAAGACGCTGGCCGTCCGCATGAAGCAGCACGACGAAAGCGGGCGCGTGATGGCCGATTATCTCAGCCGCCATCGCAAGGTGAAGCAAGTCTTCTATCCCGGACTGAAGAGTCATCCGCAGTACGAGCTGGCGTGCCGGCAGATGTCGGGCTTCGGCTCCATGATCACGTTTGAGACCGGCTCGCTCGGCAATGCCAAGCGGCTGCTGAAGCGGGTGCGCATCTGCACCATGGGCGAGTCGCTGGGCGGCGTCGAAACGCTCATCTCGCATCCCGCCAGCATGACGCACGCCGCGATCGGGGAGAAAGGCCGAAAGGCGATCGGACTTACCGATGGAATGGTAAGGATTTCGGTGGGAATCGAGGACGTGGAAGATTTGATTGCCGACCTGGAGCAGGCGCTGGAATAGCTGTCAGCTGTCAGCCATCAGCTTTCAGCTATCAGTTAAAGACGAAGTAAGCGGGTGCCAAAACCGCTGCTCCGGGTGCTTCGCTGGCGGCTGACTGCTGAGTGCTGAAGGCTTCCTACTGGCCCGGCCCTTGCGCCTGGCCGACCACCTGATATTGCTCCTTGTGACCCCGCGCGTTAATGACGGTCGCTTTGTCGCCCTTCACCTCAAGCTGAACCGTGTCGCCGGGTTGCATCTTGGGCTTGGTCTCCTTCTTGCGCGCAACCTCATACGTGGTTGCGTCGGTCTGGATGTAGTAGACGACCCACTGCCCAACTTTGTTTTTCTTCTGCTGATAGGTGGAGTTCTCCCACTTCACAACCTTGCCGGTTTGGAAAGTGTTAGCGGCCACAGCCAGGCACGACAGCAACAACGTCACTAATAGCGCGTAGACAATTTTTCTCACAGACTCTCCTCGGCGGTATCGGAAACTGGGATTCGTAACAACTATAGGGATCCTTCGACTTCGACGGCCAACAGCGGGCCGCCTCCGCTCAGGATGACACAATTGAGGCCCTTTACTAAAAGCTAAGAGCTAAAAGCTAAGAGCTAAGGGCCAACTGCTACTCAAAGAACTTCGTTACGCCCTCTTCCAATACGCAAATCTTCTTTTCGATGCCGCGCCGCTTGGCGTCGGCCTTCAGCCGCTCGACCGGCTCGTCCACCGGCTCGTAGGAGAGGCGAAACGTCCCGTAATGCATCGGGACCATGCAGCGCGCGCCCAGGTCCAGGAACCCCTGTACGGCATCCTCCGGGCTGGTGTGCACCCGGCGAAACGAATCGGGATGATAAGCGCCGATGGGAAGCAGCGCGACCTGCGGCTTCAGGCGCTCGCCGATCTCACGGAAGCCATCGAAGTACGCTGTGTCGCCCGCGTGATAAATCGAATGCGCGCCTGAACGCACCACGTATCCGCCATAACCGCGATGCACGTCGCGCACAATGCGCGCGCCCCAGTGGCGCGAAGGAACGTGCGTCACCTCCACATTGCCGAGCTGAAAGCTCTGCCACCAATCCAGCTCAATGATGCGCCCGTAGCCCAGGTCGCTGACCAGGTCGCGCACATGCCGGGGCACGATGATCGCCGGCCGTTTGCCGGTCTTGCGCCGCGTGAGCCAGGCAATCGCGCGCAACGATGGCCGGTGCAGGTGGTCGAAGTGCGCGTGCGAAACCAGCACCGCGTCGATCGCCGGCAGCTCTCGCAGCTTCAACCCCGGACGGCGCAGGCGCTTGAGAACGAAAATCCAGCGCGCGAAGTTGGGATCGACCAGGATGTTCCTGCCTCCGATCTGGAGGAAGAAGCTGGAATGTCCGATGAAGGTTACGCCCAACTCGCCGCGACGGGCGAGTATGGGCTTGCGGGCGACGCCGGTGCGAGGTGTCAGGGCGGAGTGCCGCACCAAAGTTCCAAACTGCCTGGCTTTACGACGGATTGTGATTCCTAACATGGAGTTCGTGATTATTAGACGCTACTCGGGCCGCTGGCGATGCGGCGACGACGCCCCGGAGTTCGACCTTTGCTTGACCTTAGCCAGCGACTCAGCTTAAATCAAATGTTTGGTTTCCTTTGCCGCCAAGCGCCACTTTGCCGCAGCGAGGGGGACCGCGGAAACAAGGAGCAAGCATGAAAATCGCCTTTCTCGGATTGGGCATTATGGGACGGCCGATGGCCTCCAAACTGGTCGCGGCAGGACACGAGGTGTCGGTATGGAACCGCAGCGCCCGGCAGCACGTCGATGGCGCAACCACGGCGGTTTCTCCCGCCGACGCGGCCAAAGACGCTGAGGTTGTCTGGGTGTGCGTGGCCGACACCGCGGCCGTCGAGCGCGTTGTCTTCGCCGAAGACGGCGCCGAGCAGTCGCTGCGCGAAGGCATGATCGTGGTGGACTCCAGCACCATCTCGCCCTCGGCGACCCTGCGCTTCGCCGAACGGGTGAACGCGCGCGGCGTCCATTGGGTGGATGCCCCCATTACAGGTTCAAAGATCGGCGCAGAGAACGGACAGCTTATCTTCATGGTTGGCGGTTCGAACGAAGCCGTCGAGGCGCTTCAGCCCCTGTTCAAGGCGATGGGCAAGCTGGTCATCCACATCGGGGAGACCGGCAAGGGGCAGGCCGCGAAAATCAGCATGAACCTGATGATCGCCCTCATCTACGAGGGGTTCGCCGAAGCATTCGTACTCTCTTCCAAGCTGGGCGTCGATCCGCACAAACTCATCGAACTGATCCAGGCATCCATGGTGCGATCGGGGGTGGTGGATTACAAAGCGCCGTTCGTGCTGCGGCGAGATTATTCGCCGAATTTTCCGCTGCGCCTGATGCACAAAGACATTCACCTCATGCTCGACACCGCCAAGGAGGTCCGCGTCAAGTTGCCGGCGCTGGAGACGGTGGACGAGATCTACGAGCTGTCGAGCGAAGAGGGCTGGGACGATCTTGATTTCGCCGCGACGCTCGGTCTGCTGGAAAAGTGGGCGGGATTGGGCGGCCAGCCGAAATAGCCAGCGTCAGCTCGGCTTGGGTGCGTCCATCACATACCAGCGGTTGGGATTGCCCGGCTCGATGTGATTTTTTTCTAAGGCCATCTTGATCCGCCGCCGCAGCTCGCGGCTGACGGCATACTGCGATCCCGGTCGGGTTTTCACCAGCAGCACGTACTCCACTTCGCTGCCGCTTACCTTCTCGATCCCGGGCACCTCGGGTTTGGCGACGATCATTTCCGCGAACCGGGGATCGGCGGCCACTTCCTCGGCAACTTCCTGCAGCAGTTTGATCACCTGGTCGCTGTCGGCGCCATAGGCTACCGAGACAAGCATCGGCAACTGCGCCCAGTCGCGCGTGAGATTGGTCACAATGGTGATCTGCCCATTGCGCACGGTGTGCACGCTTCCGTTGTCGTCGCGCAACACGGTGCGGCGCAAGGTCATGTCCTCAACCGCACCCTGCACGCCGGCAATCTTGACGGTGTCGCCGATGTCGTACTGGTTCTCCACCAGAATGAAGAAGCCGTTGATGAAGTCGTGGACCAGCGCCTGCGCTCCAAATCCTATGGCCAAGCCGGCGATGCCGGCACTGGCCAGCAGCGGTCCCATGTTGATGCCCAGCAGCGGCAGGATTTGCAGCGCCGCCAGGAACATGATGACGAATACTCCGACGCTGTAGATGACGCTCGACAGCGTCCGCAGCTGCTGCGTCCTCAGTGCGGACGGCAGTCCTTCACGGTTGCTGAGTTCGGCCAGGTGCCGCGATGCAATCTTGAGCAGCCGGGTGAGAATGAACGCAATGATCAGAACGCCGATGATGCGCGGCACCTGGTGGCGCACGAAGTCAAAGGCATCGTCGCCCCAGGCGCTGATCATCTGGAAGATCCCGTGGGGAAGCATCAACATGGGTTGCAGAGGTTGCAGCACTGGGAACAGCCTTCTCCTCGATTCGTAATCGAGTTTAGAGTAGCGGATGACAGCACAAGTGGCAAAGTTGCCTCTCCCATCGGGGCCGGCGCGCGGATTATAATCTCGATTCTTATGACATACGCATACGCTTTCGCGCGCAGGTTGATAACGTTCGCGGTTCTTGCAGCCGTGCTCTTCTTCCTTTGTGGAGTCGCGGGCTGGGCACAAACCACCGATCAATCCACCCCTCGCCCGCCCGGTGCTCAGCGAACCCACGATGAGGACGCCTGGGAAGCTCAACAGAAGCGCGAAATGGCGAAAAAGCAAAACCTGAAACGCCAACAGGACCTCAAGAATGACACCGACAAGCTGCTGGAACTGGCAACCCAACTAAAGCAATACGTGGACAAAACCAACGAGAACACGCTGTCGGTGGAGGTCATCAAGAAAGCCGCAGAAATTGAAAAACTGGCCCACAGCGTCAAAGAGAAGATGAAGGGAGAATAAGGGAGTGTTTCAGGATTGATGTAGCCAGCATGTACGGAGGTCGCCCACCAGTCCGGTTTCCAGGCATGGAGCAAATCGCCCTGGAGTTGTCATTACGAGCGAAGCGAGGAATCTGCTTTTGTTAGGGCTGGAACCACCGCTGAGGAAACAGCAGATCCCTTACGGCCTGAACTCTACCCCAACAAGCCCGCCACGGCGGGGCGCTCGTTGGGGACCCCGGTTCGGCCCCTCGTGATGACAACTCAAAATCGCGACCGCCGACGTTTAGAGTGTGGCTGCCGGGTGCTGTAGCAGGCCAACCTCCGCCGCCACCTTCTCCAGCCGGACGCGATTTTCTTTCTTCATCGGCACCAGCGGCAGGCGATAGACCTCTTCGATGCGACCCATCATCGCCAACACCGCTTTCGCCGGACCGGGATTCGATTCCATGAAGTTCGCCTGCATCAGCGGCAGATATTTGCGGAAGAGCAGGCGGGCAGTGTCCCACTTATTGGCCAGCGCGGCCTGGGTCAGACGCGCCATCTCCGCCGGAATTTCATTCGATGCCACCGAAATAATGCCGACCCCGCCGAGTCCAATCACGGCCAGCGTGACGGCGTCATCGCCCGAAAAGACGAGGAAGTCTTCTGGCACCGTAGCGCAGACCTCGGCAATCTGCGAGATATTTCCGCTCGCCTCCTTCACCCCGGCGATATTGGGGACCTCGGCCAGCCGGAGCAGCGTGCCGGTCTCGATGTTGGTCCCGGTGCGCCCGGCAATGTTGTACAAGATCAGCGGCTTTGCCGAGGCTTCGGCAATGGCCTTGAAGTGCTGGTACACGCCTTCCTGCGTGGGTTTGTTGTAGTAGGGCGTCGCGGTAAGGACATAATCGATGCCCGGACGCGCCGAGATTTCCTGCGCCTTGGCCACGGCTTCGCGCGTGTTGTTCGAGGTGGCGCCCGCCATGATGGGTACGCGGCCCGCCGCCGTCTCGATTGTCAAGTCAACGACGCGCAGCCATTCCTCGTGGGACAAAGTCGGCGTTTCCCCGGTAGTGCCGCACGGAACCAGGAAGTCAATGCCGGATTCCACCTGCCAGCGCACCAGTTCACGCAACGCTGCTTCATCGAGGCTGCCATCCAGTTTGAAGGGAGTGACCAGAGCGGTACCGCATCCACGCAGTTTCATAGTATTAGAATAACCTCTCACCACTTCAAAAGGAATCGGCCACCCGATGAACAAAACGTGTCTCTTTTGCGACACCAAACTCAACTCCGAAAATAGATCTAAGGAACACGTTATGCCAGGTTGGCTCTTGCAGGAGTTGGGAATTCATTCCACGGACCAATTCATCGGGGTGCACGGTGCAGATTTCGAAGACATACCCAGGTCCAGAAGGCTGCAAGGAGCGCATACGGTGGTACAGGGGAGGGTCTGTACCGATTGCAACCTCGGATGGATGAGCGACTTGGAAAACAAAGCTAATCCCCTGTTGCGGGCGATGCAAAAGCTGGAGCAAGTCCGATTATCGAAAGATGATTGCGTCCTACTCGCTACCTGGATATTCAAAACTCTTACCCTGTACAGTGTCACGACGAATTACCGCAAGATTGTGCCTGACTCTGTCTTTGGGTATGTCCGATTGAACTTGATGCCGCCGCCTGGGAATCACGTAGAGATTGCTTATGCGCCTACCGCTCCCAAAGTCAACCTTAGAACCAGACTTTCGCCGATTAAGTTGGCGATGTTTGACAAAAATCAGTGCGACTCTGCTTACATCAATTCACAGTTGCAGCAGTCGTATGTGCTATGTGCACAAATGAGCCACTTACTAATGCGGGTCGTCGGACTGCCGAAGCAGGGTATGTGGCGTCGTTGCGACGCTGTGCAACCGAACATGCTCAGACTTTTTCCAAATGCGCCAGTGGTTATCGATTGGCCTAAGCAAGGTGCCTATCAGAAGGAACTCGACGACCTTACCTTCGGAGTCGCACTTGCGCCCATTTTCCTCTGAGATGAAACTTACAAATCCTTAAAAATATCCTTAAAGTCGTAGAAGCCTGCTCTGCCAGCGATCCACTCGGCGGCGAGCGCTGCTCCGTCGGCGAAAGTGCGGCGGGACTTGACTTCGTGGGTGAGCACGATACGATCGCCGGACGAGACCAACTCCAGCGTGTGAATGCCGGGAACATCGCCTTCGCGCTCGGAAGTGATCTCGACGCGCTTTCCCGACGCCTGCTCCAGCAACCGTTGCAGAGCGGCGGCAGTGCCGGAAGGCGCATCCTTCTTGTGAATGTGGTGGCGCTCTGTAATGTGTCCGCGGTAGTCGTGCGCCAAGGCCGGCGCCGCAGCTTGCGCAATCTGAAAAAACAGGTTCACACCGTACGAAAAGTTTGCTCCGAAGGCAAATCCGGTGCCGGCTTGCTCGACCGCCTGGCGGACGCGATCAAGTTCGCCGTACCAGCCGGTGGTTCCGACGACCATGGCTTTGTGCGCGCGCACGCAGGCGTCGATATTCGCCAACACCGCATCAGGCGCAGTGAAATCGATCGCCACATCAACGTTGCGCAGGTGCTCGGGTGTAAGCCACGCAGCGTTCTGGTTGACGTCGGCATCGATGCTCTGTACCTGGTGTCCGCGTTCGCGCGCCACGTCGGCGACCAGCGTCCCGGTCTTGCCGCATCCCAGCACCAGCAATCTAAGAGGAGCGGAGTTCAATCGAACACCTCGGGATCGACCTCGGCAAAGAACTTGGCATGCAAGCGCCGCACCGCTTCCGGCACATCGGCTTCGTCGATCACGAAGGTCAGGTTGATCTCCGATGCGCCTTGCGAAATCATGCGCACGTTGATGTCGCCGATGGCATGGAAAACTTGCGCCGCAACTCCGGGCGTATCGCGCAGGTTCTCGCCCACCAGGCACACGATGGCTTTGCGCCCCGCGTACTTTACGAAGGCGAGTTGCTCCAGGTCGGCGGCGATCTGGGGAATGGCTTCGTTGGAATCGACGGTGAGAGAAATGCTGACCTCCGAAGTCGATACCACGTCAACCGCGCAACGGTGGCGCGCGAAGACTTCGAACACCTTGGCCAGAAAGCCGTGGGCCATGAGCATGCGGGCGGCAACGATTTCGACAATGGTGATGCGGTTCTTGGCGGCGATTGCCTTGAACAGCGAATGCGAGCGCGGCGTTCTCGACAGGATGCGCGTGCCCTGGTTCGACGGGTTGCGCGAGTTCAGCACCAGCACGGGGATGTTCTTCTCGACTGCGGGGAGCACGGTCGCAGGATGCAAGACCTTGGCGCCGAAGTAGGCCAGCTCGGCAGCTTCTTCGAAGCTGATGAGCTTGATGCGGCGCGCCTCGGGACATATACGTGGATCGGTGGTCTTCATTCCGTCCACGTCGGTCCAGATTTCGATGCGATCGGCATTCAAGCCAGCGCCGGCCAGGGCGGCGGAAAAATCGGAACCGCCGCGGCCAATCGTGGTTGGAATGCCTTCCCGCGTCGCGCCAATGAAGCCGCCCATGATCGGCACTCGACGCTGTTCAAGCAGCGGCTTCACGCGACTTTGCAGGCGATCGTTGATCTCCGCAACTTGAGGAACAGCCCGGCCGTGCTGCGAGTCGGTGACGATCACCTGACGCGCATCCACCAGCGTTGCGGGGAGGCCGCGCGCCAGAAAAGCAGCGGTTGCGATCATGCTCGACAGGCGCTCGCCAAAGGAAACCACATAATCGGAGGTGCGCGGCGTGAGCTCACCGACGGCGGCAATTCCTCGCAACAGTTCGTCGAGCGCGTCGAACTCCGCTCCCAAATCACCGTGCAATTCGGTGTGCAGGCCGGTGCCCAGTAATTCGCCGGCCGCCAAATAATGGCGCTCGCGGAGATGGCGGCAGAGATCGAGCGTCTGTTCGCGTTCGCCTCGTCCTGCCGCGGCCGCCATGGCGAGCAACTGGTCGGTCACCCTGGCCATGGCGCTCACCACCACAAAGGGCTGCTCCGGCAAGCGTGTTTTCACAATGGCGGCGACACGATCGATGGCGGCGGCGTCCTCCAGCGACGTCCCGCCAAACTTCATGACGATCACGGCCTCACCACCGGCGAAGGAAGTGGAAGCTCTGGCGTCACGACAGGAAGCCCTGCGCCTTGAGCAGTTCGGCGTTGAGAAGGGCGGCGCCAGCGGCGCCACGAATGGTGTTGTGCGAGAGCACCGTGAACTTGTAATCGAGCACGCCGCAGGGACGAAGCCGTCCCACGCTCACCGTCATCCCATTCCCGCGGTCCACGTCGAAGCGCGGTTGCGGCCGGTCAGGTGCGGCATCGTAAAAAATCGGTTGCGCGGGCGCCAGCGGCAATTTCAGTTCCTGAGGAGTTGAGCGAAACTCGCTGAATGCCGCGATCAGTTCGTCAGCCCCGGCCTTCCGCTTCAACTTCACCGATACGGATTCGGTGTGGCCGTCTTCCACCGCGACTCGATTGCAGTGCGCCGTCATGCGAAAGGTTGCCGGTTCGACCCGGTCGCCGGCCAATTGTCCAAGGAGTTTGCGGGTCTCCTCCTCCATCTTTTCTTCCTCGTTGGCGATGTAGGGAATGACATTGCCGAGAATGTCGAGGGAAGCCACGCCGGGATAGCCTGCGCCGCTGACGGCTTGCATGGTGGTGACGAACAGGGACTCGATGCCAAATTTCTGATGCAGCGGCGCCAGCGCCACCACCAATCCAATCGCCGAACAGTTCGGGTTGGTAATGATGTATCCGCCCGACTGCTTGCGCCAACATTGCTTCTCGATCAGGGCAATGTGCCCGGCGTTCACCTCGGGCACGACCAGGGGAACGTTTTCGTGCATGCGAAAGGCGCTGGAATTGCTGACCACGGCGCAACCGGCCGCGGCAAACTGCGGCTCGAGCTCGCGCGCAATACCTGCATCCAGCGCGGCAAAGATGACCCGGGGCGCACCATCCGGGGCGGCGTTCGACACCTGCATCCGAAGCACGCGCTCGGGGATGGGAGTCTTCAGACGCCAGCGCACGGCTTCCCCATAGGCTTGTCCAGCGGAACGATCGGAGGCCGCCAGCCAGGCCACTTCAAACCACGGATGGGCTTCGAGCAACTGCAAGAAACGCTGGCCGACAACGCCGGTAGCGCCCAGAATCCCGACGGCAATTTTCTGCTGAGGCATGGTGGTGAAAGACCAAGTTATACCACGTTCGCCGGCGGATAGAGGACGAGCAGCGAATGCGCGACTATCGGTGCCACCGGTACGACAGATGCAGGCTCAAGACGATTTCCTGCGCCAGCTCTTCGACGGTCTTGCCAGTTGCATTCACGGTGAGCTCGGCGGTGCGGTAGAAGGGAAGGCGCTGAGCGTAAAGCAGGCGGAAGGCCTCGGGCGTGGCCGCGAGTGGACGCGGGTTGGGCGGTAAGTGCTGGTTAGCGGCTTGGCAGCGCTGAAACAGTTCCTCGATATCAATTTCCAGGAAAACCACATGCGCACCGCGGCCCCGCAACAGCGCCACGTTGGCTGACTGAACGAAGGTGCCGCCGCCCAGCGCAATCACAGCCGAACTAGACGCCTGTTGCAGCACCGAACGCAAGGTGTCAGTCTCGATTTCGCGAAAACCGGACTCGCCGCGCAGTTGAAATATTTCCCAGACTTGCAGCTTCTGTCGCAGCTCAATCTCGTAGTCGAGGTCAAAGAACGACCAGCGCAGAAGATTCGCCAACGAGCGGCCAACCGTGGTTTTGCCAGCGCCCATGAAACCCGTGAGCGCAACTAACTCAGGGCAACGAGTAAGCTGGCCGGCTTGATCGTCTGTGCACACGATAGTGGCGGCAACAGGTGCCGTTATGACCCAGGGAGCATGATTGCAAGCTGTTCGTGGTTCCTGAATTCTAGCACCCGCGGCGAACCGGCCTCGGCGCGGCGGGGATGGGCTGTGATACTGAGGTTGTAGGGGCCCTGCGACCATCAGGGGATGATTCCGATTTCAACCTCATCTACTGTGGGCAGCCATGCAACTCATACAGATTGGCGTAACCAAGCAGAAGACGATCCTGGACCTGATCCAGGAGATGGCAACAAATCAGTTTCGTGAGATCGAACAACTAAAGGCGGCTGCGCGCGCCCGGGCGAAAAGCAGGCGGATTCGCGGCACTGCCCGGCGCTGCGGTTCTTCCAAGCCCCAGCGATAGCCGCTCACCGTGCGCTTACCTGCTGTAGCGTTGTGACTAATGTCATCTGACTCCGACTGCATCTTGCAGACGCACACGCTCCCAATCCACCACAGTAGCGACCGCGAACCATATGCCTTTGGTCTACGTCAGACGCAGGGAAGTCCCACTACCTCCGCGACCACACCGCTGCAACATGCTTTCGGTAAATGCTGTAGCATCGCTAGAGAGGTGCTACCAATGTCGTTTCGCAATGGGGACAAATCGCGCGAGCATCGCCTGCGCAAGGCGCGCCAGAAGATGCGCCTGAAAACCCGTGGTCTGCAAGTGAAGGATGACGCCAAGGCGCAATCTGCTGCTGCCAGCGGTCCCAAAAAGTAGTCGCCAGTTCGTTCTCGATTATGAGTTCGCCAGCCCGACGCCATCGCCGGCCAGGCCGCCACCATATCCCCTCAGCCAATGTGTCGTGAGCGATGGCCGGCATTTCTATCGCTCATATTCCCCGTATCTGTGAGCGATAGCCAACCGTTCAACTGTCCCGGCGTTAAGCGTCTCCCGCTGTCCAGCACGTAAAGGACGCGGTAAACGGCCCCTCCACAAGCGGACTTAAGTGCGGACATTAAAGAGGGCTTTATAAACGCTTCAAAAACATATATCGATATATATGCACTTGTAACATCATGCGAGGCGGACATTAAAGCGGCGGACAGAGGCGAACCCGTTACCCTCATGGAGCCGGTGCTCGTTGGCAGCGACTCCGACCGAATGGGATGTTTTGCATAGCTCTTGCCTGCCGGAAGATCAAGAACAAGGTTTCGCAAGCCCATGCAGGAGCCGGTCGAGCGATTTCACATACAGCTCTCGGAATTTGGCCTTAGACAGGCGAATGCGCCCTGCCAGAAAGAGCGACACCAGGCCATGAGCATGTGCCCAAATCGCGAGCACCACCTCCATGCTATCGTCTTGCTTCAATCCCTTCTCGTGCATTGCCCTCTCGACAGCCGTATGGAGCAGCTGCAGACAAAGGGAAAGCTGGCCTGGAAAAGCGGCGGCATCTTCTCTCGCGGACGAGAACATATATTCGAAGAGCCGTGGATGGTCCAGAGCGTAGTCGAGATAGCCCAGCATACCGCCCAGGCCGCTTGATCCCGCCCTACAATGTGCGCGTCTGAAATAGGCAGCGATCCGATTGTTCTCTGCCTCGGTCGCACCCTTTAGGAGCGCGTCGCGGTTAGGGAAGTGATTATAGATGGCCATAGGAGAGATGCCTGCCGCACGTGCGACCTTACGCATGGTCACGTTCCGCAGCCCACCTGATCTATCGAGGAGCTCCAGTACGACGCCGCAAATTCTTTCTTTTGTAGGGGTGCTCATCCCATATACAGTGTACACTCTTCCTATGTGTACAGCGTACGTATAGGAAGGGCGCTTGATGCAACCCGATGTTCGAACCGAAACACGGCCCCAGCAAGACGATTGGTTTACCGTTATAGCGATTGCGATATGCGCTTTTGCTCTTACCGACCTGGCGCATGAGGGTTTCGGCCATGGTATGGCCTACATCATGCTTGGAGGACGCTCGCTCATTCTAACGACGACTCAACTCATCGCGAATGTCCCGGGCGTGAATCCCCATAGGATCTTCGCGGGAAACCCACGGGGAGATCTATACGGCAGGATCTTTTCGATTGCCGGACCTCTGGGGAACTTTGTGCTGGCAGGCATTGCCCTCGCCCTTCTAAAGACACGAGCCTTCTCTCTGCGGATGCGCCTGCTGTTTTGGCTCTCAGCTGCGTTTAGCTTGTTCTGGGCGATCGGATATATGCTCTATTCCGGCATTACCGGTGTTGGTGACTGGATCGAAGTTGTCGGGGGACTGAGCATACAACGGGAATGGAGATTCGCTCTCGTAGTGCTTGGCGTCTTGTTTTATTGGGCAACGATGCGCGGGCTGAAAACGTCGCTCCGAGTCGCCTCGAAGGGGATTTCCGAGCACTGGTATCCGCGACTTCGCAACATCCTTTGGGTGTCATATCTGAGCGCTGCCTGTATCGCAAGCTTAGGCGCGTCGCTCGACCCGCGCGGGAGTGTCCGAATCCTGCATGATGCCCTGCCAGAGACGCTGATTGCGAATCTAGGAATGCTGCTTATGCCCAGACAACTCAGAAATGAGGGTTACGGGCCGGCACAGAGTAACACCGGCATCGAGCGCAGCATCGCCTGGATTGCCGCTGCGATCTGCGTGTCTGCGTTCTACGTCCTGATCCTTGGCCCCGGACTGAAGCTTCGCTTTTGAATGCGGGCGAGTAGAAGATGTTCAAACGCAGAACCCGGTTAGACGGTAGGTCATTAGTGGAGCCATTTGGAGCCTCGCGGGATGAGGTCAGGGAAGCTGACCGATCGAAAGAAATGGTAGGCACGAGGAGACTCGAACTCCTGACCTCTACCGTGTCAAGGTAGCGCTCTAACCAACTGAGCTACGCGCCTACGCGGTGGGACGACCTTTATTCTAGCGGGCGGGCGCGATGTGGGCAAGTTCGCAACTGCTGCGGTCCGCAAGCGCACGAGCCAAGAAACTTGCTCCACGACTCGAAGCTGCGGAGCCTGGAAGCCGACTTCAATCCTGGGTTAGTCATCTTCTTCGCCGCCAGAAGTGCCGATCGCGGAAGTCTCGATACCAGTAGTTTCGTGGCCTATCGGTGTCCCAGGAGAAGGCGTCCTTGTGTACCGTGATCTGGGGTTTGCCATCGTCCCCCTCCAGAATAATGCTGACTATGTCGAAGCGGCACGGCGGCCGCCGGTCGCCGGGGATGCGACGAACATATCGGCGTGCGACCGACAAGATGTGCCGCCGTTTGCTGCGATCGACTGCCGTCACGGGTGGCGCTAGTCCCACGTTGGTCCGGGTTTTCACCTCGATGAAGCAGAGGGTGCCATCGTCCCATCCAATCAGATCAATTTCACCCCGGTCATAGGGCACACGAAAGTTTGCGGCAACGATCGTGTAACCCAGGCTGCGCAAGTGCAGGTACGCCTCGAGTTCGCCGCGTTTGCCGGTCAGCAGATGTTTGGGCTTGCGCGCCGGTAAGAGACGACCAGCGAATTGCAGACTGCGGATGACGAACTTGGTCAGCCAGAGCATGAGGCGAGTGCGCCTCCGATAAGCCTGACTCTACTGGTTTCTGGTCTCTGCGGTTGTGATGCGCATCACTGGAAGGCGTGCTGAGGAGAAAGAGCGCGGTGCTGTGCCTGGGAAATTTCCGTTAGCCGGGTTGCCAGCCGGAGACAAAGCCGTCAGAATCGAAGAGGCGCCGGGTTGAGCTTGGTTTGTATGCCGGTTTGCGACGTCGTCCGGCAGCGATGCGAAGACAGCTTAGGAGAACACAGGAAAGGTGCGCGTGGAACATCTGGGAGCAACAGATTCCGTTTTCGGGGTAGCCGCGTGAAGAGTCAATTCTGGACTGCGCCCAACCAGATCACACTGCTGCGCCTGATCTTCATCCCGTTTGTCATCATTACGGTGTTCGATGGGCAATGGGGTTGGGCGCTCGGTCTTCTGGTCGCAGCAGCACTCAGTGACGCCCTCGACGGCCTGCTGGCGCGGGTCTTGCAGCAGCAGACCATGCTGGGGCAATATCTGGATCCGATCGCCGACAAACTTTTGTTGAGTTCGCTGTTTCTGGTGCTTTCGTTTGTCAAGAAGGTCCCGTGGAAGTACACCATCCTGGTATTCAGCCGCGACCTGTGCATCGTCGCCACCGCCGTAGTTTTGTATGCCACAGTCGGGTTTCGCGACTTCCGGCCCAGCATTTATGGCAAGCTGAGTACCGCTTCCCAGATCGGCGCTGTCTTTTTCGTTGTGCTGGCACAAGTGCTGCGCATCCCTTGGGTGGTGTACCTGGAAACATTTTTTCTGTACGCAACCTTCACGTTCGCGACCATCTCGGGCGTCCACTATGTCTTGATTACAGGACACCGCTTACGCCATCAGGACCAAAAGCCGGCCGCCTAGCGCGAGGCCAGAGCGCGATAAGCTGAGCCCGGCTGCGGCCATCTTATGACCACCGATCGCCATCACCGTCTGCAAGTGATCGTCGCGTTTGCCTTGGTGTACCTGTTCTGGGGCTCGACCTATCTGGCAATCGGAATCGCCGACGACGAGCATCTTCCGCCTTACGTGATGTGCGCTTTGCGATTTCTGATCGCCGGCCCGCTGATGCTGGCCGCGTGTGCTGCCTTGGGCCGCAGCATTCGCATCAGCTTGAACGAGGCGATACGGCTGGCGACGATCGGGTGCTTGTTACTGGTGGGCGGCAACGGAGGCCTGGCCTGGGCCGAGCAATGGGTCCCTACAGGACTGGCTGCGCTGATTGTAGCGATTACGCCGATCTGGTTTATGGTGCTGGAAACCTTCGTCTTCCGGGGAGACCGGCTTTCGCGACGCGGTTTGATCGGGCTGGCGCTAGGCATCGCGGGCATTGCCATTCTCTTCTGGCCCAAGTTTGCGGACCGCACTACGCTGGGCACGATGCAACTGGTCGGTGCGTTCACCCTCTTGTTCTCCTCGATGAGCTGGGCCATCGGTTCGGTGCTGTCGCGCAAGTGGCAAATGAAGGTTGACCCATTCGCCGCAACCGGCTGGGAAATGTCGTTTGCCGCGATCGGCAATACCCTGGTCGCGTTGGCGACGGGCGAGCAGCATCGCATTGTGCTGACTTCTCGCGCACTGCTGGCGGTGCTCTACCTGGTGGTTTTCGGGTCGTGGGTCGGCTACACCGCGTACATATGGTTGCTGAAGCACGTATCCACGCACAAGGTGGCAACGTACGCCTATGTGAATCCCATTGTCGCGGTTTTCCTGGGATGGCTGGTGCTGCACGAGCGCTTCGATGGATACATCTTTGCCGGAAGCGTAGTGATCATCGCCGCCGTGGCATTGGTCACCACGGCAAAAGTTCACCGCCGCGAACCGGGCGAGCAAGCCGTGGGATTGCCCGAACTGGAATCGGAAGTGTAGGGATAAGCATTGGTCTGTCCCCGCGCTCTTTCGACCGTTGCCAGGCAGCGGTTTTTCTCGTACTCTGAAGGCGATGGAAGTACACTTCACCGCCGAGACGGAAAAGAAACTCAAAGACCTGTCCACGCAGAGCGGACGCGGGACTGACGACCTGGTTGAGGACGCAATGGCGGGATATTTTGACGAAGTGCTGCAAGCGCGGGAGATGCTCAACAGCCGCTATGACGACCTGAAAAGCGGCCGGGTGAAGCCCATTTCCCGCGACGAGGTTATTGCCCATTTCCGCGAAAAGAGCGACAGCGCTCACCAGTTTTAGCACTCGCGGTCGATTGAAACGCGGGAAGCGGGCCGTAACTAAACGTTCTCAAATTTCCAAAATATCCTTTGTGCAAGCCGGACACACCAAGAAACAGGAATGAACCGCTTCATGTACAACACCGGGCATCCGTATTCTGCTCGGGCATAACGTGGTCCATAGGATTCCAGCGCATCTAACGTAAAGTGGGTGATGTCTTCATCGGGGCCGCATTTGCTCGACCATGTACCATCGGGTAACTGACGCGCCATATGTTTTGGTACCCAGCGACGCAAGTCCCGAAGGTCGCTGGGTGGCGTCGCCCTCCGTCCAGATGGGGGCATCGCGTACAGAGCGACTTTCTCGTACGGTTTTGCTTCTTCCCGCCCTGAGCTTAGATCAGCCGGAAGCGCCCTTTTGGGTCTTCCATTACCACATTTGTGGTAACTTTATACCATGATACTTGACCTTCGCTCCACGAGCCGCCGGCGATTGCTGGCCTATTACTTTACCAATCCCACTGCCCGCCACCATCTGCGGGACTTGGCGGCGAGGCTAAGTATCGATCCTTCCAATCTGTCGAAGGAGTTGCGGCGGCTGGAACGCGAGGGCCTGTTTCGATCAGAAATCAGTGGCCGCCAAAAGTATTTTCATCTGAATCGTGAGTATCCGCTCTTCGCTGAAGTTAAGAAGATCGTTGAGAAAACGATCGGTGCGGTAACTGTGATCCGGGAATCCCTCAGAAAAGTCGAGGGAATCGACAAGGCGTATTTGTACGGCTCGTTTGCCAGGAACCAGCAAGATGCTGCGAGCGACGTTGATGTGCTCGTCATTGGCGTTCCGCGCGAGGAAGTCTTGGCGCAAGCCGCGCAAAAACTTGAGCGGCAACTAGGCCGCGAAATCAATTACACAGTTCTGACTCCGAAAGAATTCGAGTCCCGCCGCGCCCGCAAGGATGCGTTTCTAGAAAACGTCTGGCACAATAAGCGTGTTTCACTCACGGCTCCAGATGAAGAAGCTGAAACCACACACAGTTGACTGGGCGCAGATCGAACGCTTCCTGGCGAGCGCTGACAAGAAGCTCGCCTCGGCCCACAGGATTTTGACTTTTGACGAGGAGGCCAGCCTTCAACAAGCATACGAGGCGATGTTGAAAGCTTCTCTCGGCTTCATGTTCAGCCATGGATTTCGTGCGAGAAGCCAGCCCGGGCACCACATCGCCATCATCGAGTTTGTGCGGTCGCGCATCGACAAGAAACACTCCGGTCTTCTAACGGTTTTTGATCGCCTTCGGCGTAAACGCAATCTGGCCCTTTACGACGACAGCGGGTTTGTTTCTCGGCATGACGCCGAACAAGCGCTGGAAGCCGCAGGAAACTACTTGAATGTGGTCCGAGCCGATATCGCGGCACGAAAACCGTAAATGTTAGATTCGAAGCGGACATCTTGACAACCTACTTCCGTCTCCACCGCACCCCGTCTTTGGTGTTTTCCAGGATGACGCCGTTCTCCGCCAACTGTGCCCGGATAGCGTCCGATCGTGCGAAGTCGCGGGCCTTGCGCGCTTGTGAGTGCTCGGCCACGAGTTGCTCAACATCGGCATCGGAAAGGGCCGCAGCCTTGGCAAACTCGGCCGTTTGCGGGCTGATCTTGGCCTCCAGGCCTTCTGCCTTTGCCCATTCGACAGTCGCGCGCACCTTGGCGGCATCGTCGTCCTTCAACACCGCGAAGATCTCTTCGAACTGATTCAGCGCTTGCAACAGCGCCGGAACATCGCCCTTGCGCACATCGCCGGCATCGGCGGCGGCGTTCACGTCGCGCACCATGTCAAAAACGGCGCCTAACGCGCGCGCCGTGTTCAAGTCATCGTCCAGCCCGGCGCGCATCTCGGCCGAAGTCCGCTCCGCGATTTCGGCGATGATCACATTGCCGTCATCGGCGAACTGCGAAGTCTCCAGCCGCAGCTTGAAGTTGCGCAGACGCTCAACCGAATTGGCCGCCTGGGTCAGCCCGTCGAAGGTGAAGTTGAGCTGTTTGCGGTAAGGGACCGACATCAGCAGAAAGCGGATGGACGATGGCTTGTGTCCCATCAGGATGAGATCGCGGACGGTGAAGAAATTGCCCGCGCTCTTGGCCATCTTTTCGCCTTCCACCAGCAGGAACCGCGCATGCACCCAGACATGCACGAATGGCTTGCCGGTCAGCGCCTCCGACTGCGCGATTTCGTTTTCGTGATGTGGAAAGATGAGGTCTTCGCCCCCGGCATGAATGTCGAAGCTCTCGCCGAGGTACTTCATCGACATTTGCGAGCACTCGATGTGCCAGCCCGGGCGGCCAGGACCGATCTCGGTCTGCCAACTCGCCTCTCCCGGCTTCGGCGCCTTCCACAGCGCGAAGTCGCGGGCATTGTCCTTGTCGTATTCGTCCACGTCCACCCGCGCGCCGTCGTTCATCCCGGCGAAGTCCTTCTTCGAGAGCTTGCCGTACGCGGGAAACTTTGCGATTCGGAAGTAGTAGGAGCCGTCATCCGTGCGGTAGGCAAAGCCCTTCGCCTCAAGCCCCTTGATGAAGTTGGCCATCTGCTGAATGTGGTCGGTGGCGCTCACCAGCAATTCGGGATGCTGAATGTTGAGCGCGTCGGCATCTTCCAGAAACGCCTGCTTGTACTTCTTGGTGTACTGCTGGACGCTGACGCCCGACGCGGCGGCGTTGCGGATGATCTTGTCGTCCACATCGGTGATGTTCATGACCTGCTTCAGTTGGTAGCCACTCTGCTTCAGAAATCGCCGCAGCGTGTCCACCACGATGAAGGTGCGGAAATTGCCGATGTGGCCGTAGTCGTAAACCGTGGGGCCGCAGGCGTACATGCGCACCAGGTTGTCTTCCAGCGGATGGAATTCCTCGACTTTTCCAGACAGAGTGTTAAAGAGCTGAAGCGGCATGGACCTTCCCTGTGGACGTGGAGAATCTACGATTGTAGGGGGCTGCAAGAGAGAGGGTCAACCAAGCACGGCGCAGGGTTCGGTGCAAAGCTCGTCCAAGAACCATTTGAGAGGTTCCGGGGCTAGGTATCTGCCCGCACGGGTAGTGCGGCGCTTCAGCGCCGCGTTCGCTGCGCCCAAAGACCTCGCTTAAGCCGCGGAGGTCGAAGACCTCAGCGGCTTAAGCTATTTTTTTAATATTGCCCTACACGCGGGCCTGAAGGCCCGCACTACCCGCAATGACGATCGCTAGCGGATTCCGACCTGACCCCGCACGCTATCGATCAGCTTGCTGGAGTCATAGCCGACTCCATCCTTGAATACCGTCTCGACATTCTCGATGTCGTCGATCTTTTTGGAGGGATCGCCCTTGATCAGAGCGAAGTCCGCATCTTTGCCGGGCGCGAGCGTACCGATGCGGTCCTGCTTGCCGAGATAGATGGCGCCGTTTTCGCTGCCGATCTGGATGGCTTGGACCGGGGTGAATCCAGCCTCGACCAGCAATTCGATTTCGCGCTGATCGCCGAATCCAGGAAGCGTGCCGCCATTCCCGGTCGGATCGGGACCGGCGAGCAAGAGGCCGCCGCCCTTCACGAATGCAAATTCAAACTCCAGCTCTTTCTTGAATAAGGGCGCTATCGGTGAATCCATGGGGATGTGAGCGCGCGCGGTGAGATAACTCTGCGCGGATTCCGACGACATGGCATCCAGCACTCTGTGCTGCAATTTCGGCCGGCCAGGCACAAAGGCCTCAAACACTGGCAGCGTGGATGTCACTGCCACATGATGGGCGACGAGATCGCGGATCAGCGCTTGCACCTGCGGGCCATTGACGTCGAGTTTGGCCCAACTGTCGCGAGCGACGGGGCCCTGCGGGCAAACGTCAGGCTTCTTGTCCGCGACAAAGTCGGTGTCAGTGAAAACCGGGCCATGCTCTAAGTCGTCGATGCCCAGGGCGATGGCTTCGTGCCAGGTCACGGAGCAGAGATGTCCGGTCAGCTTGAACTTGCGCTCATGGGCCTGCTGGATCGCCGCCGCCAGTTCTTCGCGCGTGATGTTCATGTAGGCCTTGTACGAGGTCATTCCCTCGGCGGCCCAGTAATCCACCAGGCGCTTGGCATCAGCAGGGCCGGTCAGTTCATGCATCTGCGCAAACATTGTGGGAGCGCCTTCAAGGTAAGGCGCGGTCGCATCAATTTTCGGGCCCGGCATCAGGTTGGCGTCGATGCGCTGCTTGACCTTGAGATCGGTGTACGGTTCCACGCTGCCTGTAGTGCGCAATGTAGTGACGCCTGCGGCCAGATAGAGCCGCGGCGCCGTGAAAGGAATTTCTGCGACATAGAGTCCCGGCTCCCCGATCTTGCCGTCGGCCCCGCGTTGTACTGAGACCGAATCCGTGTAGTAGAGATGGTCGTGCATCCCAACCAGTCCAGGGATGATGGTGTACCCGGCGCGGTCGAACCGCTGCGCACCGGCGGGCACCTGAACCGTCGCAGCGGGTCCGATTGACTGGATTTTGCCGTTGGCAATCACGATCGCCTGGTCTTCTTGCGGAGCGGCGCCTGTTCCATCGATGATTCGGACGTGATTCACCACAAAGACGGGTGCGCTGACGGTTACAAAGGGCGCGACGCCGTTGGAATTCTGGGCTTGCGTAACTGCGAGGGAACTACACAAGAGTACGAACAGGGCCAAGCGGCGCATCGGTACACCTCGTAAGACGGTCGTGATCCGGACGGAAGCCAGCTAGTTTACAGCAAACTGCGTCCCTCCACATCCGCTAGTCCATGCTGTGGCGGAGGTCAACCAGCACGTGATCGACGGCGCTGACCCGGATGAACGCTTTCCCTGCGATTTGTATTTGGCTGGGCCGGGCGTTTATACTGCGCTCCCCAGCATGAAGGTCATTGTCATCATCCCCGCAGCCGGATTAGGCACGCGCATGTCCAGCGCTGGCGCTGCTCCGAAGAGCAAGAGCAAGCAGTTTTTCGAGCTGGACGGGACTCCGATTCTTTTCCACACGCTGCGCAAGTTTGCGCACTGCCCGGCGGTCAGCGAGATCGTGGTGGCGCTGCGCAAGAACGAGACCGCGAGCTTTCAAAAGCAGATCGAGAAAGAGAAACTGAAGAAGCCGGTCCGCGTGGTTGAGGGCGGAGAGCACCGGCAGAATTCCGTGGCCAATGCGCTGGCGGCGATCAACGCGGCCGACGACGACATCGTTCTGGTGCATGATGCAGTGCGGCCTTTCGTTGACCAGGACACCATCGTGGGCGTGATTGAAGCGGTGAAGAAATATGAGGCGGCGATCGCTGGAGTGCCCGCGGTTGACACCGTGAAGCAGGTGGAGCGGACAGCCGATGGCGCCGTGGTGATTGCGACCGTCCCGCGCGAGCGCATGGTGCTGGCGCAGACGCCGCAGGGGTTTCGCTTCGGCCTGCTCAAGAAGGCGTTCGACGAAGCCACTGCCGACGGATTCATGGGCACGGATGAGGCTTCGCTGATCGAGCGCAGCGGAGGGACGGTCCATGTCGTGATGGGTTCTCCGCGAAACATGAAGATCACCTCGCCCGCCGATCTGGAATTGGCAGAATTTTTTCTCGCGCAGGAGAACCGCCGCAAGGCCAGCTTGGGCGGGTGAGGCGTAGGGATAATCAGTGACTTTGTCCAATCCACAGCGCACACCGCGCATTGGCTACGGATGGGACTCGCACGAGTTCCAGCCCGGCATTCCGCTGAAGATCGGCGGGGTGCTGATTCCACACCACGCCGGCCTGGCCGGGCACTCCGACGGCGACGTCCTGCTGCACGCTCTGACCGATGCCCTGCTGGGCGCCATCGCCGCTGGCGACATCGGCACCTACTTCCCCCCGACTGACCCGAAATGGAAGGGCGCCGACTCGGCGGGGTTCGTCCGCGAGGCGCTGAAGCAGATCGACGAAGCGGGCTACGTGGTAGGAAACGTGGACAGCACGCTGGTCCTCGCCGCCCCCAAGATCGCCCCCCACGCCAAGGCGATCCAGCAACACGTCGCCGCGTTGCTCGGCATCGATCCCTCATGCGTGGGCATCAAAGCCAAGACTCCGGAAGGCATGGGCACCGACAACGCTGCCATCGCACATGTGGCTGTGCTGCTGAATGAGATTTGCTGGCCGTAGGCTTACCCACCCCTGAAGTGAGTGCGTGAGAACTCACTTGCGTTGCAAGGATAAATGATGCACAAGGGGGTATGTCACGATTTCTGACGTACAACCCCGAGCAGGCGTACTTACTGCCCCCCAGCGTGCAGGACGAATTGGGCGATGACCATCTCTGTTTCTTCATCCGCAAGGTGGTAGCGCGGCTGGATATGAGCGGCTTCGAGCAGGCTTACAGTGAAGAAGGCGGGGCGCTGTACGCTCCGGAACTGATGTTGAGTGTGTGGTTGTACGCCTATGCGCTGGGCATAACCAGTGCGCGGCGGCTGGAGCAGCGGCTGGTGGAAGACCTGGCCTTCCGCTATTTGGCGGGGGGCGAGCGGGTGGACAACTGGGCGCTGAGCGCGTTTCGTCGGCGGCATGGGCGCGCGCTCAACGACGTGTTCACGCAGATCCTGGAGTTGGCGTGCGATCTGGGGCTGGGGAAGTGGGGACGGGTAGCCATCGATTCGACGCGGCTGAAGGCGAACGCGTGCCGGGACCGGGTGGATACAGAACAGAAGCTGCGCAACGAGCGGGTGAAGTTGCGGCGTCAGGTGCGGCGCTGGCAGAAGGCCTGTGAGGCGGACGACCAGGAAACGGGGGGATTGCAGCTAGCCGTGGCGCAGGCGGAAGAGCGGTTGGCGGAGATGCCCCGCCGGCTGGAGAAGCTGCGCAAGAGCGGCCTGAAGAAGCTGTCGCGCACCGACGAGGATGCGCGCTTTTTGCGGGAGCGTGGCGGGTTTGTGCTGGGTTACACCGGCGAGATTGCGGTCAGCGATGACCATCTCATCGTGGCCCAACGGGTAACGCAGCAGACGCACGATGTGCACAGTCTGCTGCCGATGGTCGAAGCGGTGGAGCAGCAGTGTCACGGCAGCCCGCAACAGGTGCTGGCCGACAGCGGCTTTTTCTCGCTGGCCAATGTGACGGAGTTGGAGCGCAGGGGGATGGAAGCGTGGGTGCCGGATTCGAATCTGGCGCGCGAGTTAAATATCGGGCAGCGCTGTCCGGCGCACAACCGCCCGCGGCACGCGGTGCAGAAACGGATGCGACAAAAACTGCGCAGTCCGGCCGGCCGCGCCCAGTATGCGCGGCGCAAGGCGGTGGTGGAACCGGTGTTTGGGGTGCTGAAACAACAACGAGGAATGCGGCAGTTCCGGACGCGCGGTCTGCAAAAGGTAGCGGTGGAGTTCACGCTGGCGGCTCTGGCCTACAACCTGACGCGGTTGTACCACCGGGGCCGCGGATAAGCCGCGGCGGAATGGGACTCCGCATCAGGTCCACAGAGTCATGAGAATGCGCGCGAGTGCTCGGCACCGTTCTCACGCAGTCACTGAAGGGGTGGGCTATCTTCTGTTGTCCCGCAATGCGAGACTGGGGCGTCGCCGGTTTGATCTATCGCATCCCCAATCGAGGGTCCCGCAGGGCGCGACTGGGATGAGGAGAGTCTGCCTTCATCCCTGCTAAGTTGTCATCACAAACGGCCTTTAGAGGGTGTGCTAGAACTGTGCCGTCCCTGAAGGGACTCTGATCTGTTTCCCACCCTACCCAGGGCTAACGCCCTGGGCTAAAAGCAATTCCGCCCCTGCGGGGCTGGATTTTGAGCAATCGTTCCACCGCGCCAACTCGGAACGGGTTCTCACACACGCTCTTTAGGCCGCGAGGGATCTGCTGTTGCGTTAGCGGTCGTTCCAGCGCTAACAAAAGCAGATTCCTCGCTTCGCTCGTAATGACAATTCCAGTGGCGAATCGTCGATTCCTGGCTTCGTCCCGCACACCTGCTCTCACCGCGTAAAATAAGATTTTCGGGCGGGACGCTCTTTCTGCGCTCTTCGTCACTTGCATTGAGGCAACGCAATCATGTCAACACCGATCCGCGATGACGAGGCTGCCGCCTCTAACAGGGCCGTCTCCCCCGGTCGGCCGTCGAATTTCATCCGCGACATCATTCTCGAAGATCTGAAGACCAACAAATTCGGCGGACGGGTGCAAACCCGCTTTCCGCCTGAGCCCAACGGATATCTGCACATCGGCCATGCCAAATCCATCTGCCTCAACTTCGGGCTGGCGGCCGAGTTCGGCGGCAAGACCAACCTGCGCTTTGACGACACCAATCCGGAAAAAGAAGAGCAGGAGTACGTTGATTCCATCATCACCGACGTTCGCTGGCTGGGCTTCGATTGGGAAGACCGGCTCTTCTACGCTTCCGATTATTTCGATCAGCTCCACGCGTGGGCGGTGCAACTGATCAACGCCGGCAAGGCCTATGTGTGCGATTTAAGCGCCGAGGAAGTTCGCCAGTATCGCGGTACGCTTAACGAGCCCGGGAAGGAGAGCCCTTACCGCAACCGTTCCGTCGAGGACAACCTGGAGCTGTTCGGGAAGATGCGCGCCGGCGAGTTTCCCGATGGCTCGCGGACTTTGCGCGCCAAGATCGACATGGCCTCCCCGAACTTGAACATGCGCGATCCGGTGATGTACCGCATTCTGCACGCCGAGCATCATCGCACCGGCGACAAGTGGTGCATTTACCCGATGTACGACTTCGCGCATGGGCAATCCGACTCCATCGAGAAGATCACGCATTCCATTTGCACGCTCGAATTCGAAGATCACCGCCCGCTATACAACTGGTTCATTCAGCAACTGGCCATTTTTCCGTCGCAGCAGATCGAGTTTGACCGGCTGAACATTACCTACACGCTGCTGAGCAAACGAAAGCTGCTGCAACTGGTTCAGGATGGCCATGTGCGCGGCTGGGACGATCCCCGAATGCCAACGCTCTCCGGGCTGCGGCGGCGCGGCTACACGCCCGAGGCTATTCGCAACTTCTGCGCCGCCATCGGCGCGTCCAAAACCAACGGCACCATCGAGCTGGCGATGCTGGAGCATTTCCTGCGCGAGGACCTCAACAAACGCGCGCCGCGGGTGATGGTGGTCCTGCGTCCGTTGCGGGTCGTTATCGATAACTATCCGGAAGGGCAGGTCGAGGAACTTGAGGCACTAAACAATCCGGAAGATCCCGCCGCCGGAACGAGGAGAGTGCCGTTCTCTCGCGAGCTCTACATCGAGCGGGATGACTTTCGCGAGACGCCGCCGAAAAAGTTCTTCCGGCTATCGCCAGGGCAGGAGGTTCGTCTGCGAGCCGGGTACTTCATCACGTGCACCAGCGTGGTGCGGGACGAGAAGAGTGGCGAGGTGGTCGAGGTCCATTGCACCTATGATCCGGCGACGCGCAGCGGCAACGCGCCTGATGGCCGCAAGGTGAAGGCGACCATCCACTGGGTCTCGGCGCGGCACGCCATCGAAGCCGAGGTGCGCCTGTACGAAAGCCTGTTCATCAAGGAAGACCCGAATGATGTGCCCGAAGGTCAGGAGTTCACCGCCAATCTCAACCCCAACTCGCTGGAGACGTTGACCGCCGTCAAGCTGGAGCCATCGCTGGCCAGCGCCAAGCCGGGCGATCGCTATCAGTTCGAGCGGCTGGGATACTTCTGTGTTGATCCGGATTCAACATTGCAGAAGTTGGTCTTCAATCGGACAGTGCAGTTGCGGGACACCTGGGCCAAGATTGAGAAGCGGGAGAAGGGAAAAGTATGACAGACAACAACGTCACGAGCACTGCGGACGAACCGCAGATCCTTCGGCTCGCTTCGCTCGCTCAGGATGACAGCGTCCTGTCCGACCGGTCGAACACATTAAAATGTAAGCATGAAGACGGTTAGCTTGACCAACCTACGTAGGCATCTCTCCGATCACCTTCGCTTCGTCCGCTCGGGAGAAGAAATCGTCATTGTTAGTCGCGGCGAACCAGTCGCTCGGATTTTGCCGATTCCCACATCGATCTCGGAAGAGGAACGCCGGCTTGTTGCCGCTGGTATATTGAAACTCCCCAAGAAGGAAGTAAAAAAACGGAAGAAGTTTTGGGACGAGTTCTTTGCAAAGCCTGGCCCTAATCTCAGCCAAGAAGATGCGATGAAAGCCGTGCTTGAGGAACGCGAGGAAGGCCGTTAGGTGGCAGCTTCGACTCCGGATTCCCCCCGCCTTCGCTTTGCGCCCTCACCTACCGGCTACTTGCATGTCGGCGGAGCGCGCACCGCGCTGTTCAACTGGCTGTTCGCGCGACATTACCGAGGCACGCTCGTCCTTCGCATCGAGGACACTGACCTCGAGCGCTCGACCACGGAGATGGTGGAAGGCATCCTTGTCGGGCTGCGCTGGCTGGGTATCGATTGGGACGAAGGCCCGTACTTCCAGTCGCAGCGCATGGATCTTTACCGCGAGGCCGCACAGCGTCTGGTCGAAGGCGGACATGCGTATTACTGCTTCTGCACCAAGGAAGAACTGGAGCAGCGGCGCGCGCAGGCGCAAGCCAAGGGCGGCGATCCGCAATACGATCGCAAGTGCCGCCGTATCGCGCCAGAACAAGCCAAGGTGCGCCGCGATGCAGGCGAACCCGCTGCCATCCGATTCGCCGTGCCGGAAAGCGGCAGCACCTTCTTCGATGACGCCGTCTTCGGCCGCGTGGAGTTCGCCAACACCGAGTTGGAGGACTTTGTCCTGCTGCGCTCCGACGGCGTTCCCACCTATCACCTCAGCGTGGTAGTGGACGACATCGACATGCGCATGACGCACATCCTGCGCGGCGCCGACCATCTTTCCAATACGCCCAAGCAGGTGATGCTCTACCAGGCACTGGGCACCCCGCAGCCCGTGTTTGCGCATGTGCCGCTCATTCTCGGCCCCGACAAGACGCGGCTCAGCAAGCGCCATGGCGCCACCAGCGTGATGGCTTACAAGGAGGAAGGCATCGTCCCAGAGGCCTTCCGCAATTTTCTGGCGCTGCTGGGATGGACGCCGCCTGACTCCTCGCAGGAGATCATGGACGACCGTGCGCTGATTGACCTCTTCGACCTGAGCGGCATCGCCAAGTCGAACGCGGTTTTCGATCGCGGCAAGCTCGACTGGTTCAACTCCGAATACATTCGCGCCTGCCCCGCGGTGCAGTTGTTGCCGCTGATCGAAGAGGAATGGAAGAAGGTTGATCTCATTCCATTCCAGACCAGCCGCGGTGCGATGGCTGCCACGGTGGATTTGGTAAAGCCGCGGGCGCGCAATCTGAAGGACTTCGCAACCCTGTTCCGGGCGTACTTCAGCGACAGCTTTGAAGTGGATCCCGCGGCGATGCAAAAGTTCCTGCAAGACCATGCAGTGCGCGAGATGCTGGTGGAGTTGGCATCGCGTTACGAACAGGAAACCGAATTCTCCGAGGCGAGCACCGAGAAGATGCTGCGCGACTTCGCGGCGCAGAAGAGCGTGAAGGCTGGCCTGCTGATCAATGCAGCGCGGGTCGCGCTCACCGGACAGGGGGTCGCTCCGAGCTTGTTCGCCGTGATGGCGAACCTGGGACAAGAAAGGACGGTAGCACGGCTGAAGAAGGCGACAACGCTATAACCGCTCCGTCGAAAATCATTTACCACCCTTCGACTTCGCTCAGTCGAAAAACGTGCCAGGCGAAAGTGAGTGGGCAGTATAGGGGTCCTTCGACTCCTCGTCCGGTCGCCACGGCGACCGGACTCGTCGCTCAGGATGACAGGCTATAAGGACTTCCTGCTAACTACTTCTTGACCACCGTCACCTGGAACTGCACGGGGATGGAGCGGGGCGGATAGCAGGCGCTATGATCGCAGGCCTGGAAGCGCAATTCGCCCTTCACCGGATAGCTGCCGGCAGCGGCGTTGGCCGGCGCCTTCAACACCGCATTGATAGTGAAGTCTCCGCTATAGACGCTCAGCTTATCGTTGGGCGCGAAAGCAAACGCCACTTCCTCTCCCACGGGATACTTCAAATCCGCCACGGTAAGTTGCTCCGGCGCATTCAACTTGAGGACGGTTGGAATCAAGTAATCGGCCTTGGGATGATGGGAGTTGATGTGAAACTCGGGAACAATGCGAAAATCCATCTCCACGCTGGCGCCGGCGCCCGCCCGTAGTTGCACATTGGCAATGGGCGCCATGGTCACGTAAGGTTGCTTGTCACCTAGAACTTGCGCCAAGCCAAGAGTAGCCAGGAAAAACACCGGCACCGCAGTTGCCGCGCGCTTCGTCATGGAGCAGCCTTTGCGGGAGGCGCCAAGGGGTTCCCGGCAGCTGCGCGGCTGGTCTGGGGAGCGCCAGAATTGTGGCTACTCGCCAGAATTTTCTTGATGTCGTTCTCGATTTCCGCCCGGCCGAGCAGTCCCGCCGCTTTGTCCACGATGACTCCGTTGCGATCAATGTAGAAGGTGGTGGGAAGATATTGCACGTCGCCATAGTCGTCCGAAACCTGGTCAGTGCCCAATAGGACCGGATAGTTCACGCCCATCTCATGGGCAAATTCTGCAATCTTGAGAGGTGCGGTGTCATCCATGGCCACACCCAGGACCACCAGGCCATCCTTCCCGTATTGCTTTTGTAGCTCCACAAACCACGGCATCTCGATCTTGCAGGGCGAACACCAGGTCGCCCAGAAATTCAACAGCACGGCTTTGCCACGGAAGTCGGAGAGCTTCATTCGTTGTCCATCCAAGGTGGGCAGGTCGAAATCGGGCGCCTGCACCCCTTTGACATCGCCCACCATTTTGAGAGGTCCGTGCTTGCGGGTACGATCCAGATACTTCCCGGCAGCCAGCATTCCCATAATGACTCCCACCAGGACCACGAACGCCAGCGCATTACGCTTCACGAGGAGCCACCTTTACAGCGCAAACCGGTTGAGGAACGAAAGATAGCCGGAAAGCAGTCTCAGATTATTCAAAAAGATAAGTACACCCACCGCAATCAAAAGCACGCCGCTGATGACTTCGACGGTATGCAAGTGGCGGCGGAAGCGCCCGTAGAACGCCAAAAAGCGGTCCACTCCCAACGAAGTCAGCAGAAAGGGTACGGCCAAGCCCAGCGAATAGATGGCCAGCAGCAAAATTCCCTTGACCACCGTGTCCTGGGTCCCGGCCAACACTAGGATAGCGGCGAGGATGGGACCGATGCACGGGGTCCATCCGAAGGCAAAGGCAAAACCCACCAGGAAGGAACCCGCCACGCTGGAACTGCCCTTCACGTTATGCAGGCGCTTATCGGCGTAAAGCGCTTTGATTTTCAGCAGGCCGGTCAGGTGCAGTCCAAAAATGATGACAACAACGCCGGCGATTTTCGTCAACAGGGAGTGATACTCATTGGCGAGCTGCCCGACGCTGGTGGCAACCGCGCCCAGAGCAATGAAGACCACGCTGAACCCCAGCACGAAGGTAATGGAGTGCAGCATTACGGTCCGAAGCATGCGCCGGTCCGACGATTGCAGGTCTTCGACGGTGGCCCCGGAAATCAGCGACACATAGCCCGGTACGAGGGGAAGCACGCACGGGGACAGAAACGACAACAATCCCGCCACGAAGGCGGCGATTGGCAAAGGAAGGCTATGCATAAAACTCTATTGTACCAATTCGGCCATCTGGAGCCAGGTTACGCCGGTACCCCTTTAGCGGGCGCTCTTCCACCGACAGACGCTGAGGGCAGCCTAAAGTTGCCTCGACGGGCTGGACTTGGTAGTCGCGCCGGCGGGCACCGGAAGAGGCGAGGTTCGCAGTCCAGACCAGGTTTCGGAGATAACGGCTGAATCTCCCGGATTGTGGGGATCATATTTGACCGAAGCCGGCAAGCCCAGGCGGCAGGAATACAAGTCAATGAACTGCCGCAGATGGGTCACATCCTGCGCTGCCTCGTAGGTCACGCCGGCAACATCGTATTTGTAGGCCAGGAGAATCATCTGCCGGCCCGATTTACTGTCCTCCAGCTCCAGAACATCGATGACATTGCCGTCGATGATGCGGCCACCCAGGGTGAGCTGGGTCCTGCGCTCGCGTTCCAGTTGCTCAGCGGGTTTCTTGTTCCGGCGTGAGAGCAGAGCGTAGCCAACGATGGCGGCAACGGTCCCGATGGCTAGAGCTGGATACAAGCGAAGTGCATTCATGGCTGGGCCGCTAGACTTGCTCTTGTCCCCAAGATAATCGCATGGGGCGGCGGAGGGAATCGAAAAATCGCGACGAATCGTGAGTTGTTTGCGCGGCCGCGCGGATTGCACCTAGCGGGCATAAGGTCGTGGAGGGTCACCTTATTCGAGGTCCAGCACCGGATTCTTCAGCGTACCGACGCCCTCCACAGTGACCTCGACGGAGTCTCCCGCTTGTAACGGTCCCACGCCGGCGGGAGTTCCGGTGGCGATCAGATCGCCGGGTTCGAGCGTCATGACCTGCGAAATGAAGTGAATGAGTACGTCAAGCGGGAACAGAAAGTCCAGCGTGGTCCCATTCTGCCGCAACCGGCCATTCACGCGGGTTTGAACGCCTACTCCGGTCCAGGGATCAAGGTTCGCCGCCACCACCGGGCCGACCGGACAGAAAGTGTCGAACCCCTTGGCGCGGGTCCACTGCCCATCCTTTTCCTGCAGGTCGCGCGCCGTCACGTCGTTCACGCAGGTATAGCCAAGTATGTACGGGCGCACATCATCGCCGGGGCGCAAGCGATAACAGCGCTTGCCGATCACCACTCCCAGTTCGCCTTCGTGGTCCACGCGCTGCGAAAGCTTGTTGGGCCGGCGTATGGCGTCGCCAATACCGATCACGGAGGATGGCGGCTTTAAAAAGATCAGCGGCTCGGTGGGAATCGGATGCTTCAGCTCGATCGCGTGCTCGCGATAATTGCGCCCGACGCAAACCACCTTCGGCGGTTCCACCGGAGACAGCAAACGCGTTTCGCTCAGGGGCAGATCGCTGGGTTCGGCGCGCTCTAACTCAGGCCAGGAATGGGGGGCCGTCGCCATGGTGCGAGTGATGGTCTCGACGCCGCGTACCCTCTCGATGAGTCCGTAGCGGATGGCATTCTGGTATTGAAATCGGCAGTAAGACATACGACCTCGATGAATGCTTACTTATCAGGAACGGTTTCGGTGGCCTCGGCGGAGCGTTGGCTCTGGTTGCCCCGCAGGTCCACCGCAGAAACAGAGTAAATGTATTTCTTGCCAGCAGCGACGTTCTCATCACGGAAGGACGAGGTCGGCACCAATTGCTGGTTCAGCTTCTCAAACTGCCCGCCCTCGACCCGCCGGAAGATGTTGTACCCGGCGAGATCGCTCTCCAGGTTGGGGGCCCAGGTGAGATCGATGAATGGCTTCTGGCCGACGCTGGAGAAAACCGCCTGCAGTCCGGCGGGCTGGGCCGGCGGATAAATGTCGCGGGTGAAGACCGCAACCGACTGCGAATCGTCGCCCTCGACCGCGGTGTTGATGCCATGCGAATCGACTTGCGTAAGCGTGGTGATGCGATATTCGTACTTCTGCTCCCACTCGAATGTCTTGTCGAGATACGATCCGGTGGCCGCAGGTTCCACGTCTGCCAAGGCGGTGTAGGCGCTAGCGCCAACGGGCTTGCGCATGATGCGGTAGCGGTAGCTCAGCCCGGCCGGGGCCGCAGGCGGAGCGGGGCCGGTCCAGGAGATATGCACGCCTTCTCCGCTGACCTGGGCCGACAACTCGTCAGGGGTAGCGATGGTCGGAGCCACCGGAATCGGCACTTGATTGGAGAGCCCGGCACTGCGTCCGTGAGAGTTGATCTCTTCCACCGCATAGGTGACGAAGTCCGCAGGATTCTCCTGCCCCAACGGTGGCGGCAGCGAATCCACGTAGCGCATCCGAGTTGCGGGCTCTTGCGTCTGCTGCTTCTTCTTGGGCTGCGCTGGGGGCTTAGGCGGAGGGACTTCGGCGACCACCTCACAGGCGCTCATTAGCCCAGTGCCTTGGTGTCGGCAGATGCGGATTGCGGGCAGATGCTTGACCAGGGTCCGGTCGGTATTCTTGCTCTGCAGCGTCCAGTCCAGTTCGACGCGGTCGCCCTTGCGGGAGGCGGTCAAGTCGTCAACCGGACGCGCCAGTTGCAACGACGGCGGTTGCGGCGCGCCGGGAGTTCCACAGCCGGAGAGCGCCGCGATCACCAACAAACTTCCGGCCAGGCAATAGAGCTGCAGTCTCATGCCAGCTAACAGGGTAACAAATCCCAGGCAGTTCAATGCGGGGGTGAGGTACAGAACATGTGCCGGCGCCGCTGGACCGTCGAAATAACGTTGTTGGCTGGCGGTGGACTACCCCAGCTTCTTGCCCAGAAGCTCGTTCACCAGCGCTGGATTGGCCTGTCCCTTGGACGCCTTCATCACCTGACCGACAAAGAAGCCGATCACGGTCTTCTTACCCCCGCGATACTGTTCCAGCTGCCTGGGATTGGCGGCGACCACCTCGTCGATGATCTTCTCGATGGCGGCGGTGTCGGTAAGCTGCTGGGGCTTCTCCTTCTCGTAGATCGCGGGAAAATCTTCGCGTCGCTCGAAAGCCAGATCGTACAACTCCTTGAGCATCTTGCCGCTAATGGCGCCGCTCTCGACCAGGTCAGCCGACATGGCAACGCCCTTCATCGAAATCGGCGACTGCTCGATTTCCAGCCCTGCGGCTTTCAGACGGCCAAGCAGTTCGCTCTGCACCAGGTTGGCGACGCGTTTGGGATTCTTTGCGGCTTTCGCGGCTGCTTCAAACTGATCGGCCAGCGAGCGGGTGCCGGTCAGCGTAGTTGCGTCGTATTCGGTGATGCCATACTGCGTAACCATGCGCGCCCGCCGCGCCGCTGGCAGTTCGGGCATCGTGTCCGTGATCTGTTTGCGCCATTTCTCATCCACCACCAGCGGCAGCAGGTCAGGCTCGGGGAAATAACGGTAATCGTGCGCCTGCTCCTTGGAGCGCATGCTGTAGGTCTTGCCCTCAGCGGAGTTGTACAGGCGTGTCTCCTGCACAATCTTGCCGCCCGACTCCAGCACCTGCTGGTGGCGCTCGATCTCATACTCCAGCGCGTGGCGGATAAAGCGGAAGGAGTTGACGTTCTTGACTTCCGCCTTGGTGCCGAACTTGGTTTCGCCGCGCCGCCGGATGCTGACATTGGCGTCGCAGCGCAGCGAGCCTTCTTCCATGTTGCAGTCGCTGACGCCGGTGTAGAGGATGATCTCCTTCAACCGCGTGAGGTATTCGTGGGCTTCGTCGGGAGAGGCGATGTCGGGCTCGCTGACAATCTCGATCAGCGGCACCCCGGAGCGGTTCAGGTCAATCGAGGTCCACTCGCCGCTGTCGGGAAGGCCGTCGTGCAGGCTCTTGCCGGCGTCTTCCTCCAGGTGCACGCGGGTGATGCCGATCCGCTTGGGGCCGGCCGCGCTCTTGATCTCGATGTAGCCGTGTTCGGCCAGAGGCTTGTCGTACTGCGAAATCTGGTAGCCCTTGGGCAGATCGGGATAGAAATAGTTCTTGCGGGCGAAGATCGACGTCTGGTTGATTTTGCAGTTGAGCGCGGTGGCGGCCAGCACGGCAAACTCAACCGCCCGCTGGTTCAGAACCGGCAATGGGCCGGGCAAGCCGAGACACACCGGGCAGACATTGGTGTTCGGCGGATCGCCAAACCGGGTCGAGCAGCCGCAGAAGATCTTGGTGCGGGTCAGCAGCTGGACGTGGACTTCCAACCCAATGACCGGCTCGTACCTGGACTGCGCTGCGACCGGGACTTCCGGCGTGGTGGACATGATAGGTGATTATAACGGGCAGGCACTGAGCCGATTCTCGCTCACTCTGCTCCCGGCGCCGCCGCATTGGACGGAGTCAGCGAAATCTCGAAGTACATCAACTCGTTGCCACTGCTGTTGCGGATCCCGGTGAGATAGATGTGTGCGCCGTCCACCGGTTGGCTCACCCCCTGCACGTCGAAGAACAGGAAGCCCGACTGCGTGGAATGCGGCTCGACCGCCGCCGCGGTAAATTTCGCGCGCGTGAGCTCGTCATACTGCCGCTGCGCCTTCTTGTTCTTGCTCCCTCCGGGAAGCGGAATGGGGCCAGCGTGCGGACTGGGATTGGTGCTATTGCCCCTGATGTGGGCCACGCGGCGCAAGACGTCTTCCACCTCGAGCGCTTCCAGCTTGCTACGGCGGGCCGTCACCAGTTCCGCTTGCATGTTATTCACGGCGATCGGCTGGTCACCGTCATTGGTGATGATCAGGAACACCGGCAGTATTCCCTCGTCGCTGAAGTGCGTGATAAAGATGTCAGCCTTGGGAGAGCTGTTGTACACATCCGCGGCAGCGGCAACGTGCTCGGTGGGGTGGGTGTCCTTGCAAGGATAGGCGCTTGCGTTACTGGCCTTGGGAGCAACGAAGTCCTTGGCGCCCCATAGCGCGGCGGATGAGAACACGATGAGCAAGGTGGCAAGGCTAAGGAAGACGCGATGTGGGGAGGCCATAGCGGGATTATCCGCCATTGGAGGGCTGCGCTCAACTGGCCTGGTTTGGATGATCGTTCCGGCGCAATTACAATCGCAGCGTGTATTCCCTGTACAGCATTCTCCTGCTCCTGGCACTGGTGGTGAGCGCGCCCTGGTGGCTGCTGGAGATGCTGCGCCACGGCAAATACCGCGCCGGCCTGGGCGAGCGGCTGGGCAAGGTCCCCGGCCGGCTGCGCCATCCGGCCGCGGCTAACACGATTTGGATCCACGCCGTCTCCGTAGGCGAGGTGCTGGCGATATCGCGGGTCATCGACGAGTTGAAGTCGCAGTTACAGGGCTGGCGTGTCGTGGTCTCAACCACAACCGACACCGGACAGAAGCTGGCGCGCGAGCGCGGGAGTGTAAAGGATGTCCCGGGACATTTTGTAAAGGATGTCATGAGACTGAACACTTCTTTTGCTTGGGTGGGGGTTTTGTCCTTGGATCACAGCGCTCGCTCCCCCGGGGTAGGTATATGGGTCCTTTTGCAGTCGTCCGCAGGTGTCACCTCAGACGCGACAGAATTTTTCTGCAACCTTACGTTCCGCGTGTGCTTGCCGAAGCGGTGCGCCTGCTCAAGGGCACGAACTCGCGGACCTGGTGACCCGTCCAGATCTGACGCGGACGCGCAATCTTCTGCTCCGTATCGGTGAGCATCTCCTGCCACTGGGCCAGCCAGCCGGCCACGCGCGGAATGGCAAACAGCACGGTAAACATCTTCGGGGTGAAGCCCATGGCCTGGTAGATGATCCCGGAATAGAAGTCCACGTTAGGATAGAGCTTGCGTTTGATGAAGTAGTCGTCCTCGAGCGCGATCCGCTCCAATTCGAGCGCGATGTCCAGTTTGGCATTACGTCCCGTCACTTCGAACACCTGCTCGGCGGTCTGCTTGATGATTTTGGCGCGGGGATCATAGTTCTTATACACGCGATGCCCGAAGCCCATCAGTTTGCCGTGTCCTTCCTTCACCTTTTTCACGTACGCGGAAACATTCTGCTTGGCGCCAATCTCGTCGAGCATCTGGAGAACGGCTTCGTTGGCGCCGCCATGAAGCGGGCCGGCCAGGGCGGCTGCGGCCGCGGCGGTGGTCAGGTAGGGGTCCGTATGGGCACTGCCAACCGAGCGCATGGCGTTGGCGCTGCAATTCTGTTCGTGATCGGCATGCAGGATGAACAAAATATCCAGGGCCCGGGCCAGCACGGGATTGGCCGCGTACTTCGGCTCCGCCATCTTCCACAGCATGCTCATGAAATTCTCGGTGTAGCTAAGCTGGTTGTCCGGATAAACGCAGGGGAAACCCTTGCTATGGCGATAGGCCATGGCGGCGATGGAGGGCGCCTTGGCGATCAACCGCACGATCTGGTGCAGGCGGTTCTCCGGGTCGTGGATGTCGTTGGCTTCGGGATAAACGCTGGAGAGTGCGGCCACCGTGCTGACCAACATGGCCATGGGATGGGCGTTGTAACGGAAGCCCTGCATGAACTTCTCGATGGCCGTATGCAGCACGGTGTGGTGAGTGATCTCATTGACCCAGCTCGTGAGCTCGGCCTCGGTGGGGAGCTCGCCAAAAAGCAACAGGTACGCCACTTCCAGGAAAGTACACTGCGCGGCCAACGCTTCAATGGGGTAACCGCGATAGCGTAAGATGCCGCGCTCGCCGTCAATGTAGGTGATGCTGCTGCGGCAGGAGGCCGTATTCATGAAAGCCGGATCATAGGTCATCAGGCCGAAATCGTCCGGGCCGGTCTTGATCTGCCGCAGATCCATGGCCCGGATGGCGCCGTTTTCGATGGGGAGCGTGTAGGTCTGTTGGGTGCGATTGTCGATGATGGTGAGGGTGTCTTGCGCCATCGCAGGTTCTCTCTGACCGCCTTGACTGGAGCCAGCGGGCAGATACAACACTGTAACCCACTTGGTGGCCAGTGAGAAGCGCCCCGGCGGAGGAAAAGCGGGTACAGCGGAGGCCACCGTTTCACCGTCTCACTTTAGCCACCGACACGCGCCTTCGCCCCTTGCATCAGCCGTTCCGTGCTAACGATGGCGCGGGTGTGCTCCCCTTCGCCAATTTTGCCCCCAGGATCGAAGGCTTCCAGTTTGAACTTGTAGAGTTTGCCTTCCATGCCGAGGAACGTGGCTTGGGCGGAAACCCGGGTGTGGTTGGGCGTGGCCGCCAGATGCTTGATGTTGACCATTACCCCGACCGAAAGCTGGCCCGGTTGCAGCAGCGGCCTCAGGGCGCGCGCGCCCGCCGTCTCCATCAGGCCGATCATGCGCGAGGTGGAAAAAACCTGCGGGAAAGCATCCTGTTCGGCAATACAAAACGAGCTGGCCATATCATCGTCGTCAGCTATGTAAGCGGCTTCCGCCGTGGTTCCAATCTCCAGCATGGGCAATCTCCTTACATCCAGGATGAACTGCTATTGTGCAACTCGGTAGGGCCCTGTAGGGACCCTCTTTTTTCAGCGCTGAATCGCTGGGATGAAAACCCTACTGTGACGTTTCCGTGCTCAGCAACTTTGGCCCCTGCTTGATCTGGAAGCGCCCAGCAACCGTCTCCCAGATCCAACCGGAGTAGCCGTATCCTCCGACCGGTTTGGTGATAAACGCCCCGCGCCACGACTCCGCACGGCTCTGGTTATACGCGACCGTACCAAACTTCCCAAAGGTATAGGCCGGCACTGGATGGCAGTACGCGCAACCCAAAAGCTCCTTCGCCACCCCGGCCGCCTCGCTGCCGCCGTAGACCGCCGCACGTAATCCATACTTGTGGTCCTGCGCGCGTTCCAGCACCTCGCCGGCGGTCGCAAAGCACGACGTGAAGGCCACCGGTGCGAAGACCTCCTCGCGCATGCCCAGCATGTCATCCGCGCAGTCCTTCACCACCGTGGGATAGACAAGGTTGCCTTCGATGCGGCCGCCCACCAGCACTTTAGCGCCCTTGTCCAAAGCATCGGCCATTTGCTGGTGAAGGCGCCGCACCGCTACCGTGCTTGCGACCGGCCCGATGTCGGTCTTCCTATCTGCCGGATCGCCCACGACCAAGCGTCGCACCCGTTCGACAAACCGCTCCAGGAACTCCTGATAGATGCCGGCTTGGATGAAAATCCGCTTGGGCGCGGTGCACGTCTGGCCCGAGTACATGAACTTCGATGCCATCAGGTCGTCCAGCGCCAAGTCCAGGTCGGCATCGGCAAATACGATGAATGGGTCCTGTCCCGGCCCCTCAAATACCAGCTTCTTGCCCGCCGCGCGAAAGGCTTCTTCGTAAGGCAGGATGTTCTCGTCGAATCCGAACGCCACCGCCGCGGTCACTTCGGGATCGGTCAACGAGTCCGCAAGCAAGCTCTTGCCGGTCCCGCCGTAGAATGCGACGGCATCGCCGAAGATCGGTCGATAGAGCTCTTTGGTCAACGCCATGATGCGCTGCCCCTTCGACGAAAACTTCACGGTCAGCCGGTTGCCGACAACATAGATCGACGTGATCGCAGTATTCAGCCATGCACTGCCGTTGTACGACAGCAGCAGATTGACACGCGCCCTGGGACGCAAAGGCAAGCGGTCTCGCAGAAATGCCGCATCCGCGTACAGGCTGAGCCGATCAATCGTGGTATCCACCTCGCGCACGCTGTCCTTGACCGTAAATTGCAGGTCGCGGACGGCGCAATCGACTACTTCCCCATGATGTTGTTTGAGCGCATGGGCAAGCATCTGCACATGCTCGCAGCGCTCCTCGAATGACATAAGCACTCAACTCCCTGGCGAGGGACATAAAACTTCCGCGCTGGCTGTAATGTACAACCAGTTAGGCCTGCACGAAAAGCGCCTCGGCACACTTCTAGCACGGCGATGATGCAGGGACCCATTGCGTCACTGGCCAGCATTCCCCGAGAGCACTCGCTCGGCGGCGGCGGCCACCAGGTGCAATATGGCCCCTCGGGCATGATGAAAATCGTGGGAGCTGAGGTCATGCCGGCGTATCCTTATCTCAAGCATCCTGTTGCTGCCTCAAGAAGGAGGAGGAGTCATGAAAATCCTCACGGGAGTTGACGATTCGAGGTCCTCCGGAGATGTGTCAAGGGCCATTGTCAGGCAGTTTCGGACGGAGAATACAGAGGTCCGAGTCTTGCACGTGTTGCAGCCGAGTGCGCCGGCCCCACCGCAAATGGCGTCAGGCTACGCTCCCGAGTTGGAAGATCAGAAGAAAACGGCCGGTGAGTTGGTCGAGCGCATTGCGAAGGAGTTGCAGGGCGCAGGATTCAAGGTGGACATCGCCGTCGCGGTAGGTGACATTAGAGAGACGATCATCGATTCTGCAGCCGAGTGGGGTGCCGATCTGATTGTCGTTGGTTCGCGTGGACAGAGCGGCATCCAGCGTCTGCTGCTCGGCAGCGTGGCGGAATTCGTCGCTCGCCACGCCAAGTGCTCTGTAGAAATCGTTCGCGCGCCAGTCAGTATCTGACGGAGAGGAAGACTGCCCAACTTTTTTTGGACGAGCTCACGGGCAAATGGCCCAGCTTGGGATAAATCCGTCTTAGTCTGGTTCGGCGCCGTCTAGGACAGAGACCCGGTGTTCGCGCCGTTTGAGTGCCTTTCCAGTTCTCGCCCTCTACTGTTCACATCATTTTGAGTATCTCCGTGGTTTCGTCCAGACTATCCAGTTTGTCGTAAACTTTTTCCTGCGTCGTAAAGCTAACGGGAGGGTAATCCCCAACAAACAGCGTGAAGCTCAAGATATGTCGAGGTACAACGGCAACCAACTGCATAAAGGTCTTAGTACTAGACCCACTAAAACCGGAGCCGCTTAGTCACGGGAAATCCAATGGCGATTCCCGAATCGGAACGGAAGACGCCTTCGTCCGTTTGCACCGCAACCCAGTAACTTCTGGATCGTCGGCAACTCTTCTCTATCCAGTTACTTCAGGGTTGTCCATCACTCAGGCCCAACCGCCAAGTTAAAAGGCCAACCTGCCGTCTCCCGCTGGCCGAAGTATGCCCTGGCGTTTCGCTGTCGCGATCAGCGGTTGAAGGGATATTCCTGGACCCAGTGGAAGCCTCGGCTGACGAGCAGAAAGGTTTTGCGGTCAACCAGTTGAAGCTGCATGTGGACCTTGTGCCTGTCCATAACTCCGTCGAGCGTCAATTGATTCTCGGACACGCGCTGGAACGTAAAGTGAGCTTTCCAGCTCTGGTCACTGTCCTTGTTTAGTTCGAGGGTCTTGTCGTTGACATTGAGCGAAGCACTGCAACGGATGAACGAGTCGTCCATGCGCTGAAATGCCATGCGAGTGGGGAATTCAAAAATTGCGCGCCGCCAACGGTCGCCATCGGTGAGCAGCGGCGAGCGCAGTTGTCCGTCCATCGCGAACTGGTCCACATTCCAGATGCCGTAAAGTGCCGATCTAGGAGCTCCGCCACCGTAGGTGTGCCAAAGGCTCCAACTGCCGTACGCGTTCATTCCTAATAGCAACATGCCAAAGATGATCTGCACGGCCAGCGAGAGACCGTTTGCGCGGCGAGTGACGAAGAGCGAGGGCTGCGTAGAGGGGCCGGGAACGCGATTCAGAAAGAAGAAGTCAGCCAGACGCTGAAACTCGGGCGCCAATAGGAACAAGCACATCAGGATCAGGTGGAACGAGAACAGCTTCACGGGGACGTCATAGGTCATGTTGAGGGTGAAGATCTGAATCGAATCCGCGAGGCAAACCATTGCTCCCAGCATGGTCGTGCCAGGAATAATCAGCAAGATTCCGGCCAGCACCTCCGCGCATCCGGCGAAGGTTTCATAGGCCGGCGCCGCGCCCACGGAGGACCACAGGACCCCCATGGGCGAGAAGTTGCCGAATGGCTCCAGCAACCTCGTGAGAAATGGGAAAGGCATTTGCAGGGGAACGACTTTCGCCATGCCGTAAGCCAGCATCTGCCCGGCCAGAGCAAAACGAAGGAAGAGCCGAAACCATTTGTGCAGCGTGACGTAATTTAGCCGTTGGCGGTCGAGTATCGACCAGACGATGGTGGCCGCTGCGGCGACCACCAGCAGGCAGAACGCCAGCACCCAGTCGAAGGTCTTGTCACCGCTGCCGCTGAAGTAGACCAGAGGATGGGTGGCCTGGAAGATATGCGTCGCCGTCCAGGTGACAATCTGGCGCGTCGGCCAGAGAGTGGACGGGTCTGGAGTGTCGAGGTTCGGCAGGGGCAACAAGCCGCCGGGGATTTGCGTGAGCAGGCAGTACAACCCGAAGTACACCACACAGAAACGAAAGGCGACCCGGGACGTAAGGCTCCAGTGTGGTAGTTGCGGCTCTTGCTGGAGTTGTGCGACCGGAGCCTGCGTGCCCATGCGAGACCTCCTTGCGACGCGCCAGAGTTTACACCAGATTGGCCGGGTTCCATCCGCTTTCCTGCCTGAGTGTGGCGAAAATGGTGCGGCGATTTTCAATGTGCTGCCGCCTGCTGATAGTCTTCTCGGAACGGACGTGACCATCTTTCTGTTGGCAAGCTCCACACGGATCCTAGGCTGTTCCCAATGAGAGCCACAGTTCGCAGAAGTGATTCCTCGCGCAGTTCCGCCCGCTCCAGGCGGCAACGGTTTCTCTGGGAACTTCTCGCCGTGATTGTCCTTGTCGGCGTTGACGTCTCGGGGCAGAGCGGGGCACCGTTGCTCCGCTACAAACTGCACGCCGGAGATCATCTCATCTATCGCGAGGTGTTCGAGCGCGAAGGCAAGTCTTCGGATCAGACGTTCCGGACGCGGGCCGTGTTTAGCAACGATGTCGTCGTGCTCGACGAAGCCGGTGGTGCGGTGCTGGTTGGCATCCAGCGCAACCGGCAATCGGCGGAGATGCTGGAGTTCCTGGAGCACGGCAAAAACAGGCTTGCCCAGGAAACTGCAAAGTTCAATGCGCGCATGGCCAAGCGCTCGCCGCATTTCTTCGACGCTAATGTTTTCTCTGCGGCCGGCGTGCCGCAAGCTCCGTTCACGACGGTGCGGGAAGTTACCAGCAAACTGCTCTATGGAATTCCTGAGATTCTGCCCTTGCCCGCCAGCCCGGCGCAGACTGGCGCCGAAGTGCAGGGCCAGCCTTCCGGCCTGACCGTTAACTTGCTGCGCTTCGGGCCAACCGCTGGCGAGACCGGTGCAGTCTTCGCAGATAACCGGGCCCGCCCCGGTGTGCGTCTGAGCTACACTTTCTGCCCGCAGCAGGGAGTCGTGACCAACCTGGAGTTCACTGGAGAAATCCACGAGTCCGGCGATTCCGTAATCCACGAGCGAATGACACTCCAACTATTGGAAGTGCGCCACGGCGAAACGCCGGCATCGTGGCTGGCGGACGCGAAAGTGCAACAAGGTGTGCTCAGCGCTTATCTCATCGCTGGAGTGACAGCTCCTGACCCGGAAACGCTGGCGATGCTGCTGCGCACTGGCTCGCCCGAGGTGCAGGCACTCACTCTCGCCCTCTACTATCAGAAACACCTGACCCCGCCCCAGGACCTGCTCACCCCTTTGCTAAGCAGCAATGACGCCGAAGTGCGGCGTATCGCGTCACGCTTTCAGGCGAAGCCCTCCGAACCGCCAAGTGGCCTCTGCCCACTTCCGGCGCGGCACTACCAACGTCAGAAGCCTGGCACCACGCTGAGAACCATGACCGCACCGCCATTCGACGGTGAGCCCTTCATGATTCATGTGCCGCTGGATTACCGCGGCGACCAACCGTTCCCGCTGCTGATGTACCTGAGCGGCGGCAGCGGACAGGCCTTCGATGCAGCGCTCACGGCGGAAGACGTCGTGCGGCATTCTGGATTCCTGGCGGTCTATCCCAATGCGGCCGGCGCGATGTGGTGGGAACAGGAGCCGACGGCGATGGTGCACGAGCTGCTTCTTGAGATTTTGCGCACCTACAACGTTGATACCAACCGTATCTACCTTGCGGGGTTCAGCAATGGCGGGAGCGCAGCCTTGTACTTCGGCACACTGTGGCCTGACCGATGGGCCGCCATTGCGTCTCAGATGGGCGCGGGAGTCAATTCTCCCAGTGGTGAGACGCTGCCGCTGAAGAACGTTCTTAACATTCCACTGCTGTTTCTGCACGGTGATAAAGACACTCTCATTCCGCCATCGGCGTCGGTCACCACCTACGACGAACTGCGCGGCTTGCATCCGCGTGTAACTCCGGAACTGCATATCCTGAAGGACCGCGGACACGAAATTACGTTGTCTGCAGACGACGGCTTCACCCTGCCCTTTCTGGAACGCTTCGCTCGGAATCCATTTCCCCGCAGTATTGCGATGAAGATTACCAGCCTGACTTATCCGCGGCGCTACTGGGTAGAAGTGCTGGAGAAAGATGGGGGCGCTGCCGAAATCGACGGCCGCATTCTTCCCGACAACACGGTCGAGATCAAGACGAAGAACGTGCGCAAACTGCGGCTGCTGCTACGACAGGAACTATTTGGCGCGCCCGCAGCCATTCGCGTTCGCATCAATGGCAAAGAGCAACCTGCGCGGGAGTTGAAGGCGAATTGCGATCTGTTTGCTCACAGCGCAGAAACGTATGGCGATCCATTATTGGCATACACGGACGAAGTCGTAATTGATGTGCCGAAATAGGGGACGAGGTTTCGCAGTCGCACGAGGCCGGTTCTTAGTAGATGCCGCTGCGGTAGATAAGCCACCAACTGACGATCAGCGCCGCCACGGTTTCAGCTACTGCCCACCACAATGGCAGGAAGAATGCCCCCAAGCCAAGGAGAGTGAACAGTAGCCAAAAGGATTTTTTCTGATCGTCCAAGGAAATTTACGCCGCCGCTCGATCAATCGGCAATGGCCGCGTCCGCCCGCTCTTCCGCCGGAGCGAAGCTGGGAACGATGGTCAGGACATCGGTTTGCACCTTGTCCCATTGCTGAATGAGCAGACCTTTGGCTTCGAACAGGTTGCGAATCGAATGCGAGTCCCAGCCCACCACCTCTTCCAGGATGGGAACCAGGATGGCCAGTGCGCTGTCGCTGATCACGGAACGCTTGGCGATGGGCGCCAGATACTGGTTTTCGGAAACGGCAATGGTGAAACCATCGCGCCGATTCACGTGCAGCATGACATGGATGTCGGAGCTGCCGTCGCCGACATAGACGATGCGATCAGGCCCAGTCCTGAGATTTTCGAGCAATTGGTCGATAACCGCGACCTTGCCGTATCCGGCCGTAACCTGAAGGATGCGTTCGATTTCGCCGTGCTTGTTGTATTCAAACTCCGTGCCGTAGATATGATCGGCGGGGATAACGCCCTCAAGGGCCGAGCGAATCACTTCCACCGGGCCGGCCGAGATCACGTAGAAATCGAAGTGGTAGCCCTCGACTTCCTCGGAAAGGAAGCTGTACAGCAAGTCAATATTCGGCTTCAGGCGTACCTGCTTGCCCGCTTTGTAGAGATGCTCAGGACGGACTTTGGAGCGGAACTCGGGATCGTGCAGCAGTAGATAGGCAAGCTCGCCTCCCTGCTGGACGAGGTTCAACTTCGCCATTCCGGTGGCTTTGCGCTCGAACTCAGCCTCGGAAATGCCCAGTAGCTCGGCCAAAACGTACCCCGAGTCGTTAAAGCTCAGGGTCTGGTCAAAATCGCTGGCAAATATGTAGCGCTTCTTAGGATGTATTTTCTCTATCATGCTTTCGGGTTCGGGTTGATGGTTCTGCTGGTATAAATTCAAACCCAGATCCTCTCTAATGAATGTATGTATGGGATACTCATTAGACTCCCCGGTCGGGTTGAGAGTTGATGAAATTGCGGTATATTCTGTCGATAGTGGCTATCGCGCGTGTTTGTAGTAAGATACATGGCTCGGTAGAGCGAAGAATTGGCGGAAATAACACTACAAGAAGGGAAATCATGAAGATTCTGGGGTTTGCAGCGGCGTGCTTGATTTTGGCAGCGAGCGGCTGGTCGCAGTCAGCGGGCGGGCCCCCACTTTCCGCTCAGGTCGATTCGGTTTCCCCCCAGGTCGAGACGCTGTATATGGATCTGCACCGGCACCCCGAGCTGTCGCTGCATGAGGTCAACACCGCAGCCAAGCTGGCCGCGCGGCTGCGAGAACTCGGCTACGACGTGACCGAGAAGGTCGGTGGAACGGGCGTGGTTGGCATTCTTCGCAACGGCGCCGGACCGACGGTCATGCTGCGTACCGAGCTGGACGCACTTCCGGTTGAGGAAAAAACAGGTCTGGCGTACGCCAGCACAGTCCGCTCCAAGGACGATGCGGGTCATGATGTGCCTGTAATGCACGCCTGCGGACACGATATCCACATGGCCGCCTGGGTGGGGACGGCCACCATCATGGCGCACACCAAGAGCCAGTGGCATGGCACGCTGGTGCTGATCGCGCAGCCTGCCGAAGAACGCGTGCTGGGCGCCAAGAACATGATTGCCGACGGTCTGTTCACGCGCTTTCCCAAACCTGATGTTGGGGTGGCTCTTCATACCACCAATAGCCTGCCGGCCGGCGAGGTTGGCTTCACTCCGGAATACGCGGCGTCGAATGCCGATTCCGTAAACATCACGATTTACGGCAAAGGAGGCCACGGAGCCAGCCCTGAATCCACCGTCGATCCCATCGTCATCGCCGCTCGCGTGGTCCTGACGTTGCAGACCATCGTGTCGCGCGAAATCAAGCCGGGGGATCCCGCCGTCATCACCGTCGGCTACATTCAGGGAGGCACCAAGAGCAACATCATTCCCGATGAGGTCCACCTTGGCCTCACCGTCCGCTCGTACACGCCGGAAGTGCGCAAGCATCTGCTGGCGGCAATCGAGCGCGTCGCCAAGGCAGAAGCGCAAGCGGCGGATGCTCCCAAAACGCCGTTGGTGCAAGTCGTGGAATCCACGGATTCGCTCTACAACGACCCTAAGCTGGCGGAGCGGCTTAGCCAAGCGCTGACTCAGGCGCTGGGATCCGGACGAGTGCAGAAAGAGCCGCCCATTATGGCTTCGGAAGACTATTCCTATTTCGTCGAGGCCGGAGTGCCTTCGTTCTATTTCTGGCTTGGGGTTGCCAATCCCGAAAAGTTCAAAGAGGCGAAGGCCAGCGGAGTTCATCTGCCGTCGAACCATTCGCCGTTCTTTGCGCCCGACATGGAGCCCAGCCTGAAGACGGCCATCGAGTCCGAGGTCGCGGTGCTGCGGAACTTAATGACCACCGGCAACAGCGCCAGTAATGGGCTGCACTAGAACCATCAGAAATTGCGCTGCCGACCTTCGTTGGATTTGATATCCTCCGCAAGGACGATTTCAGGACTGGCCGGAAAGACCGCGATGAAAATTCTTATCCTCACTACGGACCAGGAGTTGGCGCTCTTACGCCAGCGGGCCCTGGAAGCCGCCGGCCACGAAGTGGTTGCGATCATGACAGAAAAAGAGGCGCTGGAGGCGCCGGACAATCCAGACCGTGTCGATGTGATTGTGGTCTGTCACCGCCTGCCCGATGCTACCGCAAGAAAGGTGATCCGCCTCTTCCATGAGCGCCATCCGGAGGGCAAAGTCGTGTACATTGTCCATCTTTATGGGGAGTGGCCCGAGGTGGAGGCCGACCGATACGTGGTGGGAGCCGACGGACCGGATGCGCTGTTGCGCGTGATCAGCGAGGTCGGTCCGCAAGACGCCGCTTGAGTACGTGGCCGGGCCGTCAGCCTGAAAGCTCAGCGAGCGGCGTTTACCACTAAAGTTAGTGGCCATCCTTGACGATTTGAACTGCAACTTGGGCGAAATTGTGCTACAAACATTGCACCACTTTGGGTGCGATCCGTCATCTAAGGGTCAACCGGGAGAGTATTTCCACAGGGACGGGGTCCATCGGGCCAAAGGACCGAACCGGGGTGAGGTGCCACATGGACGTAGTTACGATTGCGGTGGTCAGCGTGATTTTGGTCAGTTACCTGATCGGGACGTTGACCAGCTCGGTGGATACCGAGCGCGATCTGCCGCACCGCTATTAGAACGGCAGGAACTGAGGTCAGAAAAGATTCTTGCGGCTTTCACCGCGCCTCTTCCTTTTGCTTCGGCAAGGCGCACTAGAACCGCCGCTTCCTCACAGGCGTATAATCGAAGGAGTGGGGCTATCTTCCGCAGATTTCCCCTCCAGCGCCTTCCGTTAGCGGGGAAGGTGTACTCCTCAGCCCTCCTTACAAGCGTACTTCGCAAACATAAGACAGCCACGACCTTCTTTTGCCGGGGGACCGCGCAAGGAATCGCAGGAGGAGCTCGATGATAACAGCATCAAGTCTCGCCAATAAGACCGTTCAGCTCAAGAAATGCGTTCTGCTCATGGACACGAATTCCGAGAGGCGGGCCCTGCGCAAGAAAATCATGGCATTGCACGGCGTGGACATGATCGGCGCCTGCGATCTCGAGGAGGCGGCGTTAATTTGGCATCCGGATCGCTATGACATGGTGCTGATTGACGTCCGCAGGGACCACCACGGCGCGCTGGCCTTTCGCGATGACATCAAGAAGGACAGCCCAGACCAGATTGTCGCTTTCCTGGTCGGTCGCCCGGACTTTGTCGCGCTTCAGCCCGCCCCCGGTTCCTATGTTCCCGAAGCGCACGGAATGGAATGGGGAGAGTCGTTGCGTACGGCGGTGAGGGAAAGTTGCGAATTACTGCCGCAGCGGAACGGGTTCGTGGAAGCCAGTTGGCGCATCGCTGCGGCCAAGACGCGCAGTGGCCCACAGGAACATGCCAATTCCGTGAAAGAGCCTGTGAGCGTCCCGGCTGACCCGGTGTTGGAAGAAATGGCCGGATAGTAGAGTTTTTACCCGACGCTTCAATAATTCATGGAGGACACGATGACTACGACACCGCAATCTCTGCCTGCTCAGAACGTCCAGCTCAGCCAAATTCTGGAAAGCGCTGTGATTGTGAACTGGAGTGACCTGGTGCAGGCAGCCACCGGCGGCTTGCTACAGGTCGAATATCACGTCGGCGGCGGGCGTTCAGTGGACAGCCTGAAAATGTGGTGTAAAACCGCGAGCGGATACTGGAGCCTGATCTGCGATTACTCCGTGAATCCCGGGTGGTCGAGTGGTCCACGCTTCAGCAACGGCTTTCATTCACGAAATCTCGGGCGGTTATTGGAGTCGATCATGCTGAATCAGAACCTGTTCCAGCATGCTTCCGAGGTGAACAGCAACGTCGTGATCCAGGTCGGTCCATCCACGCAGGAAGAAATCGCAGCCGCCAAGCTGCAAATGGACGAGGCTTTCCCCGCGCCGGTTCCCACCTTGCGTAAAGCGGCGCCCCGCCTCCGGGTTCAGGTCCCATCCCCGGCGCTGCTCTAAGCGCGAAGACGCTCACGGATGATCGGAAGGTCGGCCAGCGCCAAGGGAAACCGCTCAGTAGCGCGGAGGGAAACCCTCAGCACCCTGCGACGGTGGAAGCCCGCAATTCGTTGTGCTAGCATTCTAAGTTTGTTCAGTTTCACCATGCGCAGGCCGGCATGGTGCCCCGCCTTTTTGCCTCGCCGGCAACCTCGGGGTTGTGCAAGCACGAAAATCGCGTGCTACTGGGGAGCAATGCCTCTGAGCACCAGGTGGAGCGGATCACTCGAAGGAGTCCATAGGTGAAGAATTACGAAGGCGCAAACATCCGCAACGTCGCCCTGATCGGGCACTCACATTCGGGCAAAACTTCTCTCGCTTCGGCGATGCTATTCACCGCCGGCGCCACCCAGCGCTTTGGCCGGGTCGATGAAGGCACCACCGTCACCGATTACGACGAAGAAGAGGTCTCGCGGGCGATGTCCATCTCCGCCGCCACCGCTTTCGTCGAGTGGGGCAAGACCAAGATCAACCTGATTGACACCCCCGGCTTCAACATGTTCATCCACGAAGCCGAGATGGTAATGCCTGCGGTGGAAGCCGCCCTGGTCGTGGTGGACGCAGTCAGTGGCGTGGAAGTGGTGACCGAGCGCATTTGGCATTACTACGACCGGGTCGCGTTGCCGCGGGTGATTGTGTGCACGCGGACGGACCGCGAGCGGGCCGACTTTAATCGCGTCATGGAATCGCTGACTACGGCGTTTGGCCGGACGGTGGCGCCGGTGCAATTGCCTATCGGCTCGGAGAAGAGTTTCACCGGCGTGGTGGACCTGGTGAAGATGCAGGCCTACACGTACGAGATGGGCGGCAACGGCAAGTCAACCGTCGGCCCAATTCCCGCCCACATGGCAGAGCAGGCCAAGGCCGCGCACGAGCGGCTGGTGGAGCTGGTTGCGGAAGGCGACGACGCGTTGATGGAAGAGTTCTTCGACAAGGGTACGATCGCCGAAGAGCACATCATTGCCGGACTGCACAATGCCATCCGCGAAGACAAGATCTTCCCCGTGCTCTTCGCCTCGGGTCTGGGCAACATCGGCACCGACGAAGTACTCGACTTCATCGTGGATTACATGCCGACAGCGGTCGAGCGTGGCGAGGTGAAAGCCGCTGCCACCGCCAACAATGGCGAGCCCGCAACCCGCAAGATCGGCGACTCCGAACCGCTCTCGCTGTTCGTATTCAAGACCATCAGCGATCCGTTCTCGGGTCGCATCTCGTTCTTCAAGGTTTATTCTGGCGTGCTGAAGAACGACGCGAGCCTGCAAAACTTCAACCGCGGCGGCTCCGAAAAGTTCGCACACCTTTCGCTGATGCAAGGCAAGACGGCGGTCCCGGTCAACGAGCTCCATGCCGGCGACATCGGCGCAGTCGCCAAGCTGAAGGACACCCTGACCGGCGATACCTTGGGCGACAAGGGCGCTCCCATCCAGTATCCGCAAGTCACCTTCGCCGAACCGGCGATCACCTTCGCCATCGAGCCCAAGACCCGTGCCGACGAAGACAAGCTAAGCAACGGCATCCACAAGCTGATGGAAGAGGATGCCATGCTGCGCTTCTTCCGCGATGCCCAGACCAAAGAGTTCCTCATCGCGGGCACCGGCCAGCAGCACATCGAAGTTGTCGTTTCAAAGCTCAAGAACCGTTATCACACCGAAGTGAATCTCAAGGCCCCCAAGGTCCCATACCGCGAGACCATTCGCGGCAAGGCCGACGTGCAGGGCCGCCACAAGAAGCAGAGCGGCGGACACGGCCAATTTGGCGATTGCAAGATCAAGATGGAGCCGATGCCGCGCGGCGGCAACTTCGAGTTCGTTAACGAGATTTTCGGCGGCGCGATTCCCAAGAACTATATTCCCGCCGTCGAGAAGGGGATTGTAGAGGCCGCACAACGCGGCTTTCTCGCTGGTTTCCCGGTGGTCGATTTCAGGGTCATCCTTTACGACGGCTCCTACCACGACGTGGACTCCAACGAATTGTCGTTCAAGACCGCGGGCCGCATCGCTTTTCGCAAGGCCATGGAGCAGGCCAAGCCCACGCTGCTGGAGCCGATCATGAATGTCGAGATCACCATTCCTGACGAGTTCGCCGGCGCCATCATGGGCGACCTGAACAGCCGTCGCGGCCGCATCCAGGGCATGGACAACAAGGCTGGCAAGACCGTCGTAAAGGCCGAAGTGCCCATGGCCGAGATGCTGACCTACGGCACCGACCTGACCTCGATGACCCAGGGACGCGGCAGCTTCTCGATGGAAATGAACCACTACGACTTTGTTCCCGCACTGCAGCAGGAGAAGATCATCGCGGCCGCCAAAGCCGAGCGCGGCGAAGAGGTCGAGGTGGAAGAGTAGTTGTCAGTTAGCAGTCGTCAGTTGCCAGTTTGTCATCCCGACTGAGCCCGCCATGGCGAGCGAGCGGAGTGACCTGCTTTTCGCCCTTCGCTCTCGCGGTTGATGCCTATCTCCGGCACATCACTCTGAAACGCAGCCTCAAAACTGCGGAACTTTCTTCGACGCTCCCCGTATCTCAAACTGTAAGCGATCTTCAGGACGCGCGGGCAGCGCGACAAGAAATGAGGCAGGCTATGGATGGAGACATCATCGGCTTGGTGGCAGTGATTATGATCTTTGGGATTCCCATCGCGGGGATGTACACCTATTACCGGGTGCGCAAGCTGCGCACCGAGGAACGTCTGGCCGCGCTGGCACGCGGGCTCAGCGTTCCCATGGAGCCCGAGCTTTCGCAGACCGCTCGTTCTCGCCGGGCAGGCATCCTGCTGGTTAGCGCGTCGATCGGTTATACCGTCGCATTTGCGCTGATCGCACGCGCCGAGCCCGACGCCTGGGTCGCTGCGGCCTTCGGCGTGATTCCGCTCGCGGTCGGCCTGGGCTTCTTCCTCGATTCAACCCTCGTACGCCGGGACCTGCGGGCCTCGTAGCAAAGATTTCTTTGATCTTCCTTGCAGCGGTGCGTCTTCCGGCGTGCCGCTTACCTCATGAAATCCGCTTGGATCACGCTTGTGCGGCGCGCGCAAAGTTCACAAAAGGATCGATCATCGTCGTCGAGCCGTAACATTCTTGTGCCGCCGCGCGACACCCACCAGCACACGAATCCTTGAGGGGATGCGTGCATTCCCGGCATTCTTCCGGTATTGTCTCCCAGTATTCACGCGCCTGATTACTGTCAACGATCTCGAACCACCTCTGTTTCAGCAGGTCCCCCAGTACAACCGAGGTGTGATTGCAAGGCCGGACGAGCCCGGTACAACCCAGCGTGTAGTAGGCGTCTTTACCGCCGCGCGGACACCATCCCGCGTGGAGGTGTGAGAATTCGCGGGGATCGACCACACACGGCGGCACCGGAACGGAAAGCACCGCGCCCAGGCCATATTTCTCGGCCATTCGGTCGGCGGCGCTAAGCGTCTCGCGCAAGACCTCAGGTGAAGGCACCAGATCCGTGGCCAGCGGAAGAACCGGTCGGCTTAAGTTGACCCGGTTCAACATAACGGCTTGCGCGCCCACGGCGACGGCCAGTTCCATGGTCAGGGCCACGTCGGCGGCGTTGAGACGGCTGAGAACGCAGGCGATCACAAGACCGCAATGGTGCTTGCGCAGAAGCAGGAACGTCTCCAGCAAGCGGTCGAAACTCTTGCGTCCGGCAATCGCGTCGTGGGTCTCGCGATGGGCGCTGAACAGAGTAATTTCGAAGTTGCTGCGCTCCGGCATGCGGCGCAAACGCTCTTCCGTGATGAGCGAGCCGTTCGTGATCGTAACCACTCCCTCGCACTGGTCGCTGAGGTCGCAGACGATTTCGGGCAGGTCGGGACGGAGGAAGGGCTCGCCGCCGCTGAGGGCAATGTACCGAAGGCGGGCGTCACGCTTGATCTTATTCACCAAGCGGACGAAGTCCGGCCGCGTGAGCAGGCGACGCCCAGGTGCGACTGTCGCGTCCACCGCGGGAAGAACCGCTAGATCTCCCCGCCGTGGACGCCAGTAGTTGTAACAATGCATGCAGGCGTGGTTACAGGCCTCGGTGACCTCCACTACCAGTTGCTTGATTTCGCGCTTCGGTCCCCTGGCCACGCTATGCGCCCTTTCGTTTCGGCAGCTACCTGCCCGCCTCGAACTGCTCAGCCAGGTCAGACTGTATGATTCCTTTCTTGACCATTACGTTCAGGGCCGCGTTCTGCAGCTCGGGATTGGCCGCCCCAATCAGAGTCCATACGGGGACATAGCACCAGATCGGTTGGAACTTAAAAGCCTTGTCCTGTACGGCGACCACTATGTTTTTCGGCTTACTTGATAAGTAAACGACGACTTCCTTGCCGGCCAACTTCCTGGCCTGTTTGGGGTCGATCAGGGTTCCCACGGGTAGGGGATGTTTCTTTCGGTTGACCGTCACGGAGTACTTGCCTCCGGCGACCGTAACCTTACCGACAGCTGTTTTTGTTTCTGCCATTTTTGTTCTCCTTTCGCGCCTCGCTTTCTTAGGGAGTGCGCGGGATCACTTCGAGGTTCTGCACGGCAGCGAATGCCCCGGTTCGGCGACAACGCCCCCGTCACTCGGAGCATAACTGAGCTGGATTACCGCGCAAGGAAGGTGGTCACCCGGCGATGTGACGGCGAACGGGACGAACGCTATCTGCGTCCCTTGTCCGGCCCAACGAACTCCAATTCGCTTTTGAGCAAAGTGGCGACCGGAAGGTGACTATGGACGAAATGCCCCGCTCCACGCTTCACTGGGAAGTGTCGCGCGCGCTAGGGAGCGGGGTGCTTGGTTATCTGCTGACTACGAATCGCTATCTGCGGGTCGTCGAGTTTTTCCGCAGCCGGTCTTCAATCCCCAGCGAGCAATCGGGATTGACGTTCTGGATGTAGATATCATTCTCGCCATTGCGGTCATCTTCCCACGTGAGCGCCGATAGACCGGAAGAAGCGATGCCGGCCGCCAGACGCGACTTATCCGACGAAGCCGACGACACTGGGAATTGCGCGCAAATGGTTGCACCGCCCCCGTCGAGTTTGATTGCCTGGATGGTTCCCGTACCGAATCCCGGCTGATCGAACCAGAAGACCAACGCGCCCGTGCCGATCTGCAGGTTCTCCACAAAGATCTGCGAATCCGGCCCCAGCGGCACAATCGTCAATCCACTGTCGGTCCACTGGCGGGCGCCCGCCGAATTGAACTTTTGCCCCGAGACCCCGTTGGTGAACTGGTTGGCATCTTCTTCCGTCCAGAACAGGAACGTCTCCTGCGTCGCAGGATTGTAGGAGACGGACGGCGAGACCCTCACGTTGAATGAGTTAGTCGACCCTACCGAGCCGTTGTGCCCGAATGCCTCGGTTCCATTCGACAGAATGTGCTGCGCATAGACCTGGAGGGTCGGACTGTTGCTATACCACGAAAACACCGCGCCACCGGCGCCGTCGGAAACGAAGTAGGGGAACTCGCCGAATTGTAGCGAGCCGCCATCGAATACCTTCACGTGTCCCGAGCCCCACAGCAGGTGGCCGCTGGAAGAAACCTTATTGGCGTAGAGGTAGGCATTGCTGCCGAAACCGTGATTGCGCACCCAGGAGACGATGACCGAGCCGTTGTCCGAAGCGTGCAAATCGGCCAGTGAGTAGAAGTAGCCTGGTTCGCGCAGCATAATACCGCCCGCGAGGGCAGTGACTCCAGCCCACAACGGATGGCCGTTGGCGTCGAGCTTCTGGAGCACTACGTGATCGTCGGTGGTCCAGGCAACCACAATGTTGCCGTCGCTGGTGGCGGCGATCTTCGGCGCTGCGTGAAACCCGGGATCAATCGTCAAAGCCACTCCCGAAGGTCCCCAGAGCGCCTGCCCCGTGGAACTCATCTTCGCGGCGGTGACCTGCGGGATGTCAGGGTTCAAGCGGTCGTCGAGGAAGGCCAGCAAGGCATTCCCGTTCGCGTCGATCGCGAGGCCGTAGTCTTCGGTGGAGCTCAAGGTCAATTTGGCGACTTGGACACCGTCGTGCGGAAATTGCTCCACCCCATTCGCACTGAGCATCTGGTAGTAAACGTCGTAACCGTTCGGCGGCGGATCGTTTGGATTATTGTTGAACCAGCTCACATACCAACTGTTATTTGGCAGTGGAAGTAGCTTCGGTTGCACTTGGTCGGCGCCCGAGATGTTCGACAGGTCAAGATTCTGGGAAGGATCGGAAGACCACTGGGCCCACGCGCCCGTAGCCAGTGTGAGTCCAAACGCAATCACCGCAAAAATACGGACAAAGTATTTCATTGACGCTCCTCTGCCCTCGAAGGGGCGTCTTGCATTTTACCTAAGGACTTCGCTCGAAGTCGCGAATTGATCGGAGCGTCAGTAAATTCTGCGCGCCCGTGCAATTCTTGCCCAGAGGTATTAGCGCAGCACCGGTGCGCAAGTGATCTGCACTCGTGTGGGTATCTGATCTCTAGTCCTGACCCCTGGCCCCTGATCCCTAACCCCTAACTACTGCTCCGCGTTGGGCCTCATCCGCCCGCTGCGCAAATAGCGATTGTGCCAGCCCAGCGACTCACTCAACAGGTGCGGAGTGTGGCGTCCATACGAGGGCGGCAGCTTCTTCAGCGCTCATGATGCGAGTGGCCAGTGTGGGGTTCAGGACGCGGGAAGTCGCAGAAACAGGAACGGTAGACATAGTATGAGTGCCTCTCAGTCGTAGTAAGTGAGGGTATAACTCATAACGATAGGGGAACGGTGGGCCGGGGTCTGTGAGGTGGGTCACAGGGGAGGGCCGCAGTCTAAACGAGCCAGAGGGGCGCCGTTCGCCGACTTAAGAAGGCCCCAGGTTGAGCGCGCGCCGGAACGAGCCACGCTCGTTCTTGATCTTCTCTTGCAGCAGCATGATGGCGTAAATCAACTGCTCCGGACGCGGAGGACAGCCGGGCACGTAAACATCGACGGGAATCCACTGGTTCACGCCCTGTACCAGAGCGTAATTGTTGAAAACGCCTCCCGAGGTCGCGCACGCTCCCATCGAGATGACCCATTTGGGTTCCGGCATCTGCATATAGAGTTCGCGGATCACCGGCGCCATCTTCTGCGAGACCCGGCCGGCAATGATCATCAGATCCGACTGCCGCGGCGACGGGCGAAAGACCTCGGCGCCAAAGCGTGCGATATCGAAGCGCGAGGCGCCCATCGACATCATCTCGATGGCGCAGCAGGCCAGGCCAAAGGTCATCGGCCAAATCGAATTCTTCCGCACCCAGTTTACGACCGCATCCATCGAGGCCATCAGGACGCCTTCGTGCTGCTGCTGACCAAACGTGGCCCGCAGAATCTGGCCGCGGCTCTGGTCCGATCCGACAAGGTTGTCGAAGCGCTCGGTGCCAGGCTCAGGATTATCGAAGTGGGGAGGGCGGTACTCGGTCGTCATTTCGATTAATTATACCTGCCTCTTTCGATGCGCTGGCTGCGACTAGGGACGCAACTCTGTCGTTGCCCCTGCTACGGCGTGAGCACCACCTTGCCGAACTGTTCGCTCTTGGCCAGGTACCCATGCGCCGCGCGAGTTTCACTCAACGGGAAGGTACGATCTACAACCGGCTTAAGCTTGCCGGCGAAAACATGCTTGAGGACCTCTTCCAACTCACCCATGGCGCCCATGTACGTTCCCAGCAGAGAGAGCTGCCGCGAGAACAGGAAACGGAGATCGAGGTCGCCCTGATGGCCCGTTGTAGCGCCGCAGGTCACGAGCGTCCCGCCAGGCTTCAGCGATTTCACGCTCTCCTTCCACGTCGCCTGGCCAACGTGCTCGAAGACGATGTCCACCCCGCGGCGATCGGTAATGCGCTTCACCTCGTCGGCTATCTTCTGCTTGTAATGATCGATGGTGTGGTCGGCGCCGAGTTCGCGGGCTTTCGCCAGCTTCTGCTCATCGCCAGCGGTGGTGATGACCTCGGCCGACAGCATCTTGCAAATCTGGATGGCGGCCGAGCCTACTCCCGAACCTGCGCCCAAAACCAGCACCGTTTGTCCTGCCCGCAATTGAGCGCGTCCGACCAGCATGTGCCACGCGGTGAGGAAGACCAGCGGGACACTCGCAGCCTCCACGAATCCCAGCGAATCGGGGATTGGGATAACATTCACGCGCGGCACCGCGATCAATTCGCAGTTTCCCCCATCCACGCCGTTACCCAGTACGTTGAACTGCGGGCAGAAATTGTGCCGTCCGTTGTTGCACTGGTCGCAGTGGTTGCAGAAGACCATCGGCGCAAGTAGTACGCGCGTGCCCGGCTTAACGTCGGTGATGTACTCGCCGCACTCCACGACCTCGCCCGCCACGTCGCTGCCCAGGATGTGCGGCAACTTCACGCCCGGCAGGCCCATGCGGACCCAGAGGTCCAGGTGGTTCAGCGCACAGGCGCGGACCCGCACCAGGACCTGGTCCTTGCGCAACTCCGGGTCAGGAATTTCTTCGTACTTGAGAACTTCTGGACCGCCGAATTCATGAATGCGAACTGCTTTCATCGCTTTCTCCTCTCCAGGCAGAACCTGAGAACTGTGTGCAATTACGGTGATCGCGGCCTTATAGCGCTCCCAACCACTTTACGGGCAGATGAGCCGCCACAGCGTTTGCCAGTTTTTCGTCTGCCGTAATCAGTTGGGTACGTGATTCGAGTGCTAGAGCGATGTACACACAATCGTACACAGTGCGGTCGAAGGTCATCGCAATGCTCAAGGCCTGCTCAATAAGCGTATCGGACGAGACCGCAGGTAGCCTGCGTTCCCGCATTTCCGTCATGCTGGTTTCAGCGGCTGCTCGCGTACATCTGCCCACCCGAACTGCTTTCCAAAGAACGTTCCCGAACTCGACCCAAAACAGGTCTGGGACAATGAACTCGACCTGGCCCTTTCCGTAGCGGTCTAACAAGTCAAGCGCTTCCGCCACAAGCGTCTCGCGCGTTTCACGCAACGCCCATTTCGCTGCCACGCTCACGTCGAGGACAAGGAGGTTCACCTCGACCGGTCCTCACGAACCATTTCTTCCGTGGAAGGAAAAGGGCCGGAGGTCGGCGAGGGCTGAGCACGCAAACGTTGCAAGCGGCGAATAAACTCTCGCCGAGACCTTAGCTCACGCGCGGTGGGAATGTGTTGCTCCAGCAAGGCGAGAACTACAGCAGCGATGGATTTCCTGTTCTCCCGAGCACGTTTACGCAGTGCTTCGTACAACTCGTCAGGAACGTTTTCCACGTATAGGGTAGCCATAGGGATTTCCTAGGTAAAATCTAGCACAATTCCAATAACCAGCACACCTGGATCTGCAACCCTTTTGACTTGTCTCTCCGGCATCTCAATAATGAAAATTGCCCCATGGATATCTACGAGCAAATCGTCGAGCTTCGCCGCCAGGGACGCCGTGGCGCGGTCGCCACCATCACCAACGTTCGCGGCTCGATCCCGTCTTTCCAGACCGCGAAGATGCTGGTGCGCGACGATGGCTCCATAGTAGGCACGATCGGCGGCGGCTGCGTGGAAGCCGAGGTTTGGCAAGTCGCGCGTGAAGTGATGGAAGAGGAGAAGCCGCGCTCGCTCACCTTCAACCTCAACAACAATCCCAAGTACGATACTGGTCTGGTCTGCGGCGGCACGCTGGAAATCTTCATCGAGCCGGTGCTTCCACCCGCGCTGCTATACATTTTTGGCGCTGGTCACGTCGCCTACAACCTGTATAAAGTCGCGGCCATTGCCGGTTTCGACGTGGTCGTGGTGGATGACCGCGAGGCTTACGCCAACCGTGAGCGCTTCCCAGACGCCCGCGAGGTGATTGCCCGCGATTTCGAGCAGGCGACGGCGCAACTCAACCCGCCCGAATCGTCGTACATTGTCATCGTCACGCGCGGGCACCGCGACGACATGCGTGTGCTGCGCTGGGCCATCAATACGCGAGCGCGCTATCTCGGCATGATTGGCTCACGCCGCAAGACCATCTCCATCTACAAGGAACTGGAAAAAGAAGGGATTTCCGCCGAGAAATTCACGGACGTGCATGCGCCCGTGGGTCTTGAGATCGGAGCGGTCACGCCCGAAGAGATCGCGGTTGCCATTGTGGCCGAGATGATTGCCGTCCGCCGGCGTGCGCTGACGGAAGTTCCCAGCAAGATGTATTCCTACCCTCTCGGTAACGCTGCGGCGCATGAAGAGCAGGATGCGGCCATCGAAGAAGGCCCCAGCCACATTCCGTGAGCTTCTATCGCCGGTTGTCGGTGTGTGGCTCGGGATGGATGAGCACGCGGAACAACTCCGGCAGTTCCTGGCGAAATCGGCTTTCCATCGTAGTTTGTATGTCGTGCACGCGCGCGAGTGGCAGATCGTCGTTCATGGTGCAATGCAGCGACAGGTAGAGCCGCCCGCCAACCCGTTTGAACATGAGATCGTGCATGTCCACGACCTCGGGAAATCCCTCCCTCACCTGTTGTAGCCGGTGTTCAAAGCCCGGCGCGCGCACCGGTCCATCGCTGGTTTCAATGGTCGCCGGTTCGCTCTCGATGTGGGTCAGAATGCTGGCGATCCCGCCTACCTCCGCTTTCATCTCGCTTTCCAGGCGGGTGACACGATCGTGCGCCTCTTTCAGGCTGAGCTTTTCGTCGAGCTCAACATGCTGCTCCACATGCAAACTGCCACCGATGTCCTGCACACTGATGTCATGCACGTTGAGGTTGTTGCGCGTGGCCACCGCACGAATTTGGTCAAAGAGGCTCTCCTGCCGGCTGGCCCGTGAAACCGTGTTCACCATGACGTCGGCATCGGGCAGAACGGCGCGGATGCGGGCGGCAACTTCATTGGAGACCTGCTCAGACTTCTGAAACGTCACATTGCGCGACATGGCCACCGAGACGTCGGCAAAATAGTGGCTACCGCCGCGCCTGATCCGTACCCGATCCACTTCCAGCACGCCATTCACCCGGTACACTTCTTCGATAATGCGGTTGCGCACGCCAGCGGGAGCGGCGTCCAGCAACGCGTCAATAGTTTGCCGCGCCAGGCGCCAACTGACGTACACCACAATGCCTGCCACGAACAGGGCGGCGATCGCATCGGCCTTCGCCAGTTCGGGCTGCGCGTACCGTCGTCCCGCCACCACCAGGGCCAATCCCAGGATGACGACCGCGCTCGACCAGATGTCGGTGCTGAAGTGCAGGGCATCGGCGTGCAGCGCCTGGCTGTCGTACTTGTCGGCTATGCGTCGCAGGCGGCGTGAACGCCAGTAGTCCACCACGATCGAAGTTCCCATGACGGCGAATGCCCACACGGTGGGCTCGATTTGGACGAAATGAAAGAAGAGACGCTTGACCGCCTCATATACGATCCAGACGCAGGTCAGCAGCAGCAAGCCGGTTTCGAGAAAGGCGGAGAAGCTTTCGATTTTTCCGTGGCCATACTGGTGATCGGCATCGGCGGGTTTGTCGGACACGCGCACCGAAAAATAGGTGATGGCCGCCGCCACCAGATCGAGGCCGGAGTGCGCCGCCTCGGAGAGGATACCCAGACTGCCGGTGGTCACGCCCACCATGGTCTTCAGCAGCGTGATGGCAATCGCCGCGTAGATGGAATTGAGGGCGACCGCCTTCTTCTCCTGCCTCATGCCCGCAGTCGCCACCGATTCCGCCATAGGTTCGATTATTCACCTTCCGCTTAAATCCGCAAACCTTTTAGCTGGCCGCCTGAAGCCAGCTTCTGACGACAGTCAGCCTGAATGTGGTACATTGTGGTATCCATCTACCTGCTCCGCCTTAGGGCGGCATTTACTCCTGGAGGAACACCACTACATGTCACGCTCTACTTTCCTGGTTGTTGCGCTTTCGTGTGCTCTTAGCTATGCCGCCTATGGCCAGAAGCCGAGTTCGAACCAACCCGCTGCTGCACCTGCGGCGTCTCCTGCGAAGGCCCAAAGCTCGCCGCCGCCTTCCGATGCTGGCGCGCCTGCAGCTTCCACAACCGAAACCACCAAGGTCCCTATGGATGAAGCGGTCATCACTCTGAAAAATGTCTGCCCGCCCAAGGCTGGCGCCACAACGCCGCCCCCGGGTTGCGTACGCAGGATGACGCGCGAGCAGTTCGAGAAGATGATCAATGCGCTAAAACAGCCGGACAAGCCGCCCATGCCTCCCGAGGTGAGGCGCAACTTCGCCTCGCAATACGCCAAGATGCTGGTCTTTGCCGACGCCGCTCGCGAGCTGAATCTGGAGCACGATCCCCGATATGTGCAGATTTTCCAGTTCGTCAGGAACCAGATCCTGACCGACGCCCTGAATCAGCACATCGTCCAGGAGTACTCGCATGTCCCCGATCAGCAGATCGAAGACTATTACAAGCAGAACCCCAAGAAGTACGTGGAGTCCACGCTGCAGCGCATCCTGGTGCCGCGGACCGTCGCCAAGGGCGACAAACCCAAGCCCAGCGATGCCGAGGAAAAAGCTTACGCCGACAAAATCAGGGAACGCTGGGTCGCGGGCGAGGACCCGGTTAAGTTGGCAAAAGAGGCGATGGAGCGCGCTGGTCTCACCAATTCCCCGCCTGATGTCAATCTCGGCGCGCGCCGTCCCGGCACCTTGCCGGAGGCCCATGAGTCCGTCTTCGAGTTGAAGCCCGCGGAGATTTCCCAGGTGTTTTCTGACCCTGGATCGCTCTACATTTACAAGGTGGTTTCTGTTCGCCAGGTTCCGCTCAGCGAAGTTAAGGCGAGCATCTCGTCCGCTTTGCAGCGGCAAATGATCACCGACAAGATTGAACAAATCCAGAAGTCGGCGACCATCGTCCTTAACGACGCTTACTTTGGGCCTGAGACCCCGCAGACCGTCCATCAAACCATCATCACGCCCAAGGGGGCCGCTGGTGCTAAGCCGAACCCAGGATCGGCTCCGCCAAACCCCAGTACAAAACCTGCTCCGGCACCGAAACCGGAGGCGCCTCCAAAGTAGTCATGCCGCCGGAACGAACTGTCCTGGTCACCGGGATCTCTGGGAATCTGGGCGCCCGGTTACTGCCGTTGCTTTCCGATTTTCACGTGGTGGGCGTGGACACGCGCCCACCCGACGGTCCTGGCCTGGCGAGGTTCGAGCAAACCGACCTGGGCCGTGAGCCCTCTTGCTGGCAGCTCATTGAGCTATTGCGGGAAACCGGGGCACGGTCCGTAATTCATCTTGCGTTCGTTCTAGATCCCCAACGTTCCGGCGTTCTCGACGTGGAACGGATGTGGCAGATCAATGTCGCTGGAACGGCGCGGGTCATGGAAGCCGTGAGCGTTGTCAATCGCACCGGCGGCCAAATCAGGCAGTTCATTTTTCCCAGCAGTGTGGCCGTATATGGTCCGGAAACCGCGGGGCCGGTGAAAGAAGAAGCTCCGCTTCGTGCCCACACACTGCCCTACGCCATTCACCAACGCGAGTGCGACGAGGTGGTCCGTTATCGGGCCGAGAGCCTCGGCGACTGTCACATCTACATCGTGCGTCCTCACATTTTCGCAGGCGCGAGCGTGCAGAATTACATGATGGGAGCGTTGCGGGGAACTCCACTGGGCAGCAGCAAACGTGCCGCCCGCATGCGGGCCGCGGGCAAGCGATTGCCCTGGTTGCTGCCTCGCGGCGATAAATATCTGGAGAAGCGCTTCCAGTTTGTACACGTGGACGATGTGGCGCGGTTGCTGGTCCATATCTTGGACCGGCCGGTAAGCGATCCACCAGCTACCATTTTGAATATCGCCGGTCGCGGAGAAGCCATCACCGTTCAACGCTGCGCTGAGATAGCGCAAGCCAAGATCAAACGGGCCCCCACACGGGCCGTGTGCCGCGCCGTCCTCCGCTTATTGTGGAAGCTGGGGATTTCCTCGATTCCCCCCGCCGCTCTGCCCTACCTGATTGGCTCGTACACCATGGATACCACCCGGCTGCAACATTTCCTCGGGGATGAGTATGCCCGCGTTATTCAATTCACCGTTGAAGATGCGCTGCGCGACAGCTTTAGGAACAGTGGATAGTGGATAGTGGGCAGTGGTTAGAAATAGGGCCCAGCCGTGCTCAACGCAATTCGACCTGACCACGGAGATCGCGTAGGAAACGGAGAGGAAAAAGTTAGAAAGTGCACAGACACGGCCGTGAGGCCTGCCTTACATAAGCGCCTCAGACAGGATAGATGATAGCTGACTCCTTTTCCGGGAAAAACTAACCTCTAACCACTATCCACTATTTTCTCCCCCGGTACAGCCCCGCGATCCCAAACGTATACGGAGTCCATGAGACTTCGCGGAAACCGGCAGCACGCATTCGCTGCAACATTTCCTCCGGAGACGGAAAACGCAGCACCGATGCAGGCAGATAGGCATACGGGCCGCGCACGCCGGAAATGAGCGTGCCGATGGCCGGCAGCACCCGCCGAAAGTACACTCGATACAATTTGCCAATCAGGCCCTTGGGCTCGCCGAAATCGAGAATGCCCACCTCGCCCTGGGGCGCAAGCACGCGGCAAATCTCGGCCAGTCCACGATCGTAGTTGGCGAGATTGCGAAATCCGAACGCGGCGGTCACCAGCTGAAACTGGCCGGTGGCGAACGGCAAGTTCAACGCATCCGCCTCGACCCAGCGGATGTTCCTGCCTGCCGACTTCTGCTCTGCGCGCACCAACATGGCGTGCGAAAAATCGGCCCCGAAGATTTGCGTGGGTTCGCCGTTCAGTGGGTTGGTCAGGCGACGATGCAGCGCAAATGTCATGTCGCCGGTCCCGCAGCAGAGGTCGAGCACCTGCGCGTCAGGGCGTCGCAGCACCTCGCTGAAGACGCGGGCAGTGCGGTTCCACCATACCCGGTCGATGTTCATCGAGAGCACGTGGTTCAGCAGATCGTAGCGAGGCGCGATCGACGTGAACATAGCGCGCACCGCCTCGGCGGCCGATGCTTCGTCGCGCGCTCCGGCCGGGGCGGCGCCCACGAGGCGCTGATCCGCCGGGCGGTCCGAGGCTCCGAGCGGCGATTTGTCGTCCTGGGCCAACGCTATGCCTCTGATAACTTCTTGATTTCTTCGACGGCGTGGATAACCGCTGGTTCCGGCACGGTGTTGACCACTTCGACCTTGCCGATGCCCGTCGGCAGAACAAAATGCGGCACACCGCCCACCGTCTTCTTGTCGGAGAGCAGCCGCTCGGCGATGCTTTCGCTGTTCACCTCTACCTTGGGCAGTGGCGCGTACGCGTGTACCAGTTCCACGATCCGTTGCGCAGTGAGCGAGTCGGTTATCTGCATTTCGGTCCCAATCATGGTGGCGGCAAGCATTCCCCAGCCCACCGCCTCGCCATGCAGGAACTGCTTATAATCGGTTTCCGCCTCCAGCGCGTGCCCGATGGTGTGTCCAAAGTTCAGGATGTGGCGTTCGCCGCTCTCCCGTTCGTCCGCGCTCACCACGTCCGCCTTCACGCGAATGCATTCCGTAATCAGCGTCTCCAACCGTGCGCCATCGCGGCGCAGCAAAGCGTCGCGGTTCGCTTCCATCAACTCGAAGATCGCGGGGTTGCGAATCACGCCATACTTCATTGCCTCGAACAACCCGGAGCGGTACTCACGCTCGGGCAGCGTCGCCAGCACATCCGGATCGGCAAGCACGGCGAGCGGCTGATAAAAAGTGCCGAGCAGGTTTTTGCCCGACTTCAAATTCACTCCGGTCTTGCCACCGATGGCCGAATCAACCTGCGCCAGCAGGGTCGTCGGTATTTGCACAACGGGAATTCCACGCATGAAGACAGATGCCAGAAATCCCGCGACATCGCCCACCACGCCACCGCCCAGCGCGAGAACCACGGACTGGCGGTCGGCGCCGCGACTCACCAGCTTCGAGGCAAGCTTTTCCAGTTGCGAGAGAGTCTTGGAACGCTCTCCGTCTGGCATCTCGATGATTTCGACTTTGCGCCCGGCTTTCCCAAAACTCTTGCGCAGAATGTCGCCCCAATGCCTGCGCACGGGCGCCTGCGTCACCACGAAGACGCGCCAATCCGGAGGCACAGTATCACTCAGTGCAGCCGCCGCCGAGCGCAACAAGCCTCGCTCGACCAGCACTTCGTAGGAACGTGATGGGGTGTGAACCGGGATGCGAGTCAAGGTTCTAGTGTAAAGGATGAGGGTTGCTGCCGCACTTGCTCTGTGCGATTCCCCATTTGGTTTAGCTGTCCCATATACCGCTTCCCGCGCTCCGCCTGCGTGCTACCATGAAGCCGTTAAGACCCAAGGTAGCGGCCGTGAAAGCTCTTCCTTCCGAAACCGATTTCATCGTGGTGGGTGCGGGCATCGCAGGTCTGCGGGCCTCGGTGGAACTGGCGTCCGCAGGCCGCGTGCTGTGTCTGGCGAAACGCGAAGTCACGGAATCCAACACCCAGTACGCGCAAGGTGGCATTGCCGCCGCGCTTAGCGATGACGACGAAGTCCGCCTCCACCTGGAGGACACGCTCAAGGCGGGCGACGGCCTGTGCAACGAAGAGGCCGCGCGCATCCTGGTGGAAGAAGGCCCGCCCCGTATCGAGGAGCTGATCGCGTGGGGCACGGAGTTCGATCGCGCCGGCACGAAGATCGCATTCACTCGCGAGGGAGCGCACAGCCGCAACCGCGTGCTGCACGCTCACGGCGACTCCACCGGGCGCGAGATTGGCCGGTCGCTCTTTCTGAAGGCCTCGGCCTTGAAGGAGATCACCTTCCGGGAATTCGAATTCACCACCGACTTGCTGGTGCGTGACGGCAGCGTGGTGGGGGTCCGCGTTCTCGACCCCTCGGGCCAATCGCACGAGATCTTTGCCAGCGGCACCTTACTCGCCACCGGCGGCTTGGGCCACGTTTACAGCGACACCACCAATCCCACGGTTGCAACCGGGGATGGGGTTGCCATGGCGCAACGCGCCGGCGCCGAGATCAGCGACATGGAGTTCGTGCAGTTCCATCCCACCGCGTTGTACCTGAAGAACGCTCCGCGGTTCCTTTTGTCGGAGGCACTGCGCGGAGAAGGCGCATATCTGCGAAACATTGAGCTGAAACGCTTCATGCCCAAGTACCACGAGTTGGCGGAACTGGCCCCGCGTGACGTTGTGGCACGCGCGATTGCACATGAACTGGAGCTGGTAAAGCGTCCTGATGCCGCCGTGTATCTCGACCTCACCCACTTGCATGCCGACCGCGTGCGCAAGCGTTTTCCCACCATTTACTCCACCTGCATGGAGTACAACATCGACATCGCTACCGAACTGGTTCCCATTCGTCCAGCGGCGCACTATGCCATGGGCGGCGTGCGCACCGATCTCCGCGGACAGACTTCCTTGCCTGGGCTGTATGCCGCTGGGGAGGTGGCTTGCACGGGCGTGCACGGCGCCAACCGCCTGGCCAGCAATTCTCTGCTGGAAGGGTTGGTGTACGGAGCACGTGCTGCTCAGAATATGCGTGAGAATCTCCGGCCAAGCCATAAGCACGCAACGGTTGCAGGAGCTGAAAATACGGCATCATCTACCAATGGGCAGGCCGCACAAGTCGAGGCGTTCATCAAGAAAGTGCAATCCCTGATGTGGCAATACGTGGGCGTGGTGCGCGATGGAAAAGGCCTGCGCCAGGTTGTGTCGGAGTTGAGCGAGTTGCAGAAGCAACAGCCTGTTTTGGGCGATCGTCGTTCGCACGAGGCGGCGAACATACTACAGGCCGGACTGCTGATCGCCCGCTCTGCATTGGCACGGGAGGAGAGTCGCGGGGCTCATTATCGCCTCGACTTTCCTCTGGAGAATGACGCGAAATTCCACAAGCATTCCGTGGTTAGCGGGGACAAGATTCGCTTCGAATAAATCTGCTACGTGGCTTTCTGTTTTTTCGCGGGGAACAACAGCGACATAAGAATCGAGATCAGCAAAACACCAGCGACCACGCCCAGCGCGATGCCGATAGGAATCTGCACGTAACCCGAGGCCAGCATCTTCACGCCGATAAAGATCAGAATCAGCGATAGGCCGTAATGCAGGAAGTGAAAGACCTCGATCATCCCCGCCAGCGCAAAGTAGAGAGAGCGCAGCCCGAGAATCGCAAACACATTGGATGTATAGACGATGAACGGCTCGCGGGTCACCGCCAATACCGCCGGGATGGAGTCGGTCGCAAACAGCACGTCGGTGGTCTCCACCACGATCAGCACCACCGCCAGCGGCGTCGCATATCGCACCAGCCCGCGGCGCACGAAAAACTTGCTGCCCTCAAAATCTTTGGTCACGGGGAGTAGCTTGCGAAAGCCGCGCAGCACCAGGTTCGTTTCGGGTTGGATCTCTTCGTCCGGTTGGCGCAGCAGTTTGATGCCGCTGTAGATGAGGATTGCGCCGAAGATGTAGATGAACCAGTGGAAGCGGTTCAGCAGGGTGATGCCCGCGACGATGAAGATGGCGCGCATGATCAGCGCGCCCAGGATGCCCCAAAACAGCACGTCGTGCTGAAAGTGCCGCGGGACCTGAAAGTAGCGAAAGATGAGCAGAAAGATGAACAGGTTATCGACGCTGAGGGACTGCTCGATGAGGTAGCCTGTGATGAACTCCAGCGACAACTGGGAGTTGGGCCGGGCATGGCTGCCCACCATGGTGTGTCCGAAAAAGTAGATGAGGACAGCGAAGCCCGCTGCCAGCGAAATCCACACCAGGGTCCAGCCCATGGCCTCGCGAAGGCCCACCACGTGCTTCGTGCGGTGGAACACGCCCAAGTCGAGCGCCAGCAGCGCGAGCACGAACAGGTTAAACAGAATCCAGAAGAGCCAGTTCGAAGGCATGGGCAGAATCCCGGAACAGCCATTCTATCTGGCGGGCTGAATCCGCAATGGTCTTTTCGACGTGTCCGCGGTTTACCACTACAATGGAGCCAGCAGTCTCGCCCGAGCTGTACCGGTTCCGCAACAGGAGCCATTACTACTTCAGCCATCAATGAAAGGAATCATCATGGCCCGGCAACCCGGCGTTTACGCAACCTTGGACACCAGCGAAGGAACCATTGTCTGCCGCCTCTTCGAGCAGGAAGCGCCCATCACGGTGAAGAACTTCATCGAGCTGGCGGAAGGATCGCGCGAATGGACCCATCCGCACACCAAGAACAAGAGCAAAGCCCGTCTGTACGATGGCACGATTTTTCATCGGGTGATTCCCGACTTCATGGTCCAGGGCGGAGACCCCACCGGCACCGGCATGGGTGGCCCCGGCTATCAGTTTCAGGACGAGACCAAGGGCTCGCCGCACAAGTTCGACAAGCCGGGCAAGCTGGCCATGGCGAACTCGGGGCCGGGTACCAACGGCTCGCAATTCTTCATCACCGTCGTGCCGACGCAGTGGCTAACCGGTAATCACACCATCTTCGGCGAAGTCGTCGAGGGCCAGGACGTGGTGGACAAAATCACCAAGCTCCCGCGCAATCGCCAGGACAAGCCCAACAAGGATGTGGTGCTGAACTCGGTCAAAATTGAGCGGGTGTAAAAACAGTTTCGAGTTTCCGGTTTCGAGTGGCTCGGGTTCCGGGGCACCCGGCGGCAGCTTTGCGGCAGGAAGGGTCACGGCCGCTGTTTCAGCATTCGGCGCATATTTCGTTTGCCATGGAGCACAGCGACGACCTGAAGCGGGGACGTCTCTGGCCGGTAAACAATGATGTAGTTAGGGTAGCGCGTCAGTGTCCAGAAACGCAGCGCACGGGATGTGAGATCTGGCCGGGAATGGCCGCACATCGGATCGTCGGCGAGAAACGCGCAAGCGTTGTAAATCGCCTGTTCCACGCGGGTGGCAACGTCTTCGCTTTCCTTCGCGATGTAAGACCAGATGTCGAAGATATCGGCTTTCGCAAGAGGCGTGAGAGCATATCTGCTCATCGCTTGGAGGAATGCTCTCGGCGCCAACCGTCCTTCATGGCCTGGATTTCACGGCCGGCCTGTGCGCCGTCGATAAGCTCCCCACGTTCGGCCTGCAAATAGCCCTCCTCAATGTGGGCCGACAGCGCCCGCCGCTCATCATCGGTCCAGCTTTCTTCGGCATCCTGGGCTTCAAGAGCACGGCGCAATACGTCTTCAACACTCGTGTAGCCGCCACTGGAGAGGCGCCTTTTGATGAGCTTCTCAAGATCGGGCGAAATCCTTAATTGCATAGCCGTTCTCCCTATTCTTGCAATCATTGTAACCTTTTACCTGGCAGCCGCTCATTCCTGCTCCTGATGAGTTTCTCGAACACCTTTTCGTACTTCTCTGCAATTGCGTCCCAACGATACAGCGCGTCGGCGCGCTGCTTGGCTCGTGCGGCCAACTGCTGGCGCGCGCCAGGATCGTCGAGCAACGCCTGCAACTTCACGGTGAGATCCTCTTCCGACTTCTCATACTTCACCCCGGCATCGCCCGCCGTCTCGGCGTTCTCCGGGGTATCGAGATAGAGCACCGCATTGCTCGCCGCCATCGCTTCGATCAGCGCAGGATGCACCCCGCCGATCTCGCAGGCGAAGACGAAGACGCCCGCGTGCTTCTGCAACGCCCAATATCCATCGCCATAGACTGCGCCGGTGAAGCGCACGCGCTCATCGCCCAGGGATTTCATGCGCTCGATGTAGCCTCGATCGTAGGGATTGTCGCCCACCACGACCAGCGGCCAGTCGCTGCGCACATTGCGCCAGCTGCGCAGCACGAGATCGGGATTGTTCTCCGGCTCGAGACGGCTGACATACAGCACGTAACGGCCTGACTCGAGATTGAAGCCGTTCAGGCTGTCGTCGCCCGCCGGCATCTCGGAGCCGTAACCGATGACGGTGGACTCGCTGCCATATTTCGCGAGGTAGTAATCATGGATCGCCCTCGCGTCAGTCACCAGGCGAGTGGAGCTGAATGACGACATCCATTCGCAGAAGTGCAGCACCTGCGCGCCCAGGCCCTTCCACTTCTCGCGCTTGCGGTCCAGGCCGTCAACGTTGAGCACTACCGGCTTGCCGAAGAGCCGTGGAATGTAGGCGAACGGACTGTTGGCCACGTTGCACAGCAGCACAACATCGCTGTTGCTGAAGGCGACACGCACAGCGGCGAAGAACGTGCTGACCCAGGTGTCGAGGTGCTTTTGATGAAGGCTGGGGACGATCACCCGGCGCACCCGCCGGTCGTACACATCATCCGGCTGCACGAAGGCCCGGCGGCAGTACACGGTGACCTCGTGTCCCTGGTCGGCAAAGCGCGAGCTGATCTGCTCGGCAAAACGCTCGAAGCCGCCATAGCGGTTGGGAATGCCGCGAGTACCGACAATGGCGATTTTCATGAGGCCGCTTTTCGCTATTCGCAAACGGCAGTTGGTCCGCTGCATCCAAACTGGCTACTGACTACTGGCTACTGGCCACCGCCTTCTCCGCGTCGATCGCGCGCGGAGTATTGCAAAACCACCATAGCAAATCCCGGTCAGAAACCTTGCGGCGCGACTGAATGATCGCGCGCTTGCGGCGAACGCTCGCACGTACTCGCCAGGGATAACCCAGTGCGGACAGCATTCGCTGATCGCGCAGCAGAGCGTAGCCGACGGTCATCATATCGCGCCACGCCACCGGTAGAAACAACTGCCAGCACAGCCATCCCGAAGCGTTCTTGCCGCGCATGAGAAACCGGTTCTTCACCGAATGCCAGTTGATGGCCAGCGGCAAGTCTTCTCGCCGCTCGGGCGTGACCCGCCGCACATGCCAAGCCACTGCTGCCGGGGTGTACAGACACTTCCATCCCATCACTTGCGCGCGCCAAGCCAGGTCCCCGTCTTCACGAAAGGCGAAAAAATCCTCGTCGAAGAACTCGCCCTCGATCGAAACATCGGCGATGAAGTCCCGCCGGAAAAACGCCGCGGCACCGCTGGCGCCGAACACGTACTGTGGGCGATCATACTGGCCGCGGTCAGCCTCTTCAGCCCCGCGGTCAAGATGGCGCATGTTGCGGGTGAAATAAATTCCCGTGGAATCGAGGATGTTGCTTCGGGGTTGTTCCGCGACGGGGTCCCAGCGCAATAATTTTCCGCAGACTGAGCCTGCCTCGGGATGCACTTCGCCTGCAGTCACCATCTGCCTGACGAAGTCGGTACTGAGTACAACGTCTGGGTTAAGGCAAAGCACCCAATCTCCGCCTGCCGCGCGGATGGCCTGGTTCTGTCCGGCAGCAAATCCCACGTTGCCCTCGTTGAAGATCACCCGCCATCGTGACTCGACCTGGCGTAACAACTCTCGCGTGCCATCGGTCGAGGCGTTGTCCACAATGATCACCTCAAGTTCGCGGTGGTCCTGCTGCTCGATTGAGGCGAAGCACGCATCGAGATATTGCGCCGAGTTCCAGGTGACGATGGTGATGGAGACCATTGAGCCGGTGCGCGGCTTTGCGCAAGCTTTAGTTTAGGCGAGTCAGTTATGAAATGGCGATGTTACAACGGTTATCGGTGGTGTCCTAACAGTATTGTTAGGACACTACCCGGTTATCGGGTAGCCGAATGCGGCGACCGTAAAGCTCTCTTTGCCTCTTTCAACAGTTTCGCCGCTTCCTCGACGCCAGCTTTGGTGACCCAACCGGAGGGCGTTACGCGCTGCAAATAGGGGATCGCTTTTCGTGGATCGTTCTCGTTGTGCAAGTAGTGCTTTGCAATTTCAAGATTGGCTTCGTCATCGCCAAGTTTGACTGCACGAATGAACCACGCGAGAGCGCGATTGAACTCCTTTTCCTTACGCCAGAGAATGCCAATATTGTAGGCGGCTGCGGAATAGCCGCGCCGATAGGCTCGCTTATACCAGTACAGGGCCGCTGCACGGTTTCGCCGAACCCCCTTCGCATCGTCGTAATAATTGCCCACGTTTACTTGGGCACCGATGTCTCCCAGCTTTGCCGCGGCCAACATAAGCCGGAACGCTGAGCGCACATTCCCGCGTTCCTCTTCCTGATCAGCGCAGGTGAACAGCACGTTGGCCTTTCCTTTGATCGTCAGGCGAGACATAAGCGTTTCTCTGAACCCATCTTAGCCCACGCCAACATCAAATTTTGGGAATGCTGGCGTAATCAGGCGTTATCGCAAGCTATTGAACCGTGTGCCGTCCCTACGGGACTCTGGCTGAATCAACAACGCTACCCACCGTTTCGCTGCGCTCCACGGTGGGCTAAATTCGACGTCGCCCTCGCCACGCGCCGTGCGCAAAACCAGCGCACGACGCAAGCGTGGCAGCGGGCTCGGTAGCTGCCAGAATCGGCTGTAGCTGCCATTCGCGCGCGGTAATTGGCGTAAGCAGCGTATCTTAACTTTGCGATTGAGCGGTCAGTACGCCCCGCGGCCAGACAAAACGATGGGAATGGTGCGCAGGAAGATCTTGAAGTCGAGCCACAGTGACCAGTTATCGATGTAGGTGAGGTCGAGCTGCATCCAGCGATTGAAGTCCACATGGTTGCGGCCTTCCAGGACCCAGGTGCAAGTCAGGCCGGGCCGCATGCGCAGACGCCGCCGCTGCCAGTCTTCATACCGCTCCACTTCTTCGGGAACGGCGGGACGGGGCCCGACGAACGACATGTCACCCCGCAAGATGTTCCAAAGCTGCGGCAACTCGTCAAGGCTGAAGCGGCGCAGCCAGCGTCCCACGGCGGTGATGCGGGGATCGTCGCTGATCTTGAAGACGGGGCCGTCGAGCTCGTTCAACTGGTGAAGCTCGGCGCGCATCTGCTCGGCGTTGTTGATCATGGAACGGAACTTGTACAACATGAAGCGGCGGCCGCCCAACCCGCAGCGGGTTTGGCGAAACAGCACCGGACCGGGCGAAGTCATCCGGATCATGGCCGCGATGCAAAGCAACAAAGGCGAGAACACAATCAATACTGCGAAGGAGAATGCCGCATCGAAGATACGCTTGAAAAACAGCCGCAACTCGCTGTCGGGCGCGCTCGACAGGCTGAGCAGTTGCACATCGCGAAACTTCTCGAGATAGATCCGCGAGTAGGCGGCCGGCAAGAATTCCAGTTGCACCCGCGTCCTCATTCCGACATCGGCACAGTGCTGCATCACCGGCTCCAGCCGAGCCAGCTCCTGCATGTTCACGGCAAAGACAATCTCGTCCACCACTTCCTGTTGCAGAATGCCGCCCAGTTCCTCGATCCGATGGACCCTGTAACCGCCCAGGTTCTGCACCGAGGCATCGGTTGAGTTGGGATCGACAAAGCCGATCAGCCGCAGTCCCATGCCCCAACTCTCCTCGATCAGGGCGGCCATTTCGCGGGCGCGCGGCCCGCACCCCACGATCAGCAAGTAGTGGTAACGCTTGAGCCGATCGCGCATCCAGGAAACGCCCGAGTACGTCACCGCCCGGCCTATCACGAGCAGGACGAAATCCACCGCGCCGATCAGCAGGACATAGGTCCGGCTCACGTCCACGCGACGAAACAGATACAAACCGGCGTAAATCACCACCAGCACCACGCCGAGTTGGCTGACGATATTCAGAATGAGCTGGATCGGGTTGCTGAGTTCGAGATCGCGGTAGAAGCTGGAAAAATATCCCACCGCCGCCCACGTAATCACAAAGGCGGCCAGCAGCGGCAGATAATGGCTGAAGGGATAAATGCCGGGCAATCGCCGGCTGAAAAAATCGAAGTGCACCAGCAGAGTACGCAGCAGATACGCGGCCACAAAGGAGGCGCAAGTCACTCCCAGGTCGTGCATCAATGTGATCGAGCTTAGAAGCTTGGAACGACGATCAAACACAGTAACTGCCGTTGCTTACAGTTGGACGTTATCGCCTGGGAATTCGGTGCTTACCGCACCATGACGTCAGCGAAATTGGCGCAGAAACCAAATAGGACCCTGACGCGAGGACAAGTGCCCTTCCCACTCTAGCAGCATTTCTAAGCTTTATACCATTGGTGTAGGCTACTTGATTAACCTGGAAAGCTTCCTCGATGGCGCCTGGACAGCAAGCTTTTATAACCGAAGTCGCACGCCGGCCGGATGGTCCCGTCCGATCCTCCCAAGCGACACGTTGGGTACGGTGGCTGGAAGGCCTCATCTTTTTCTTCCTGATTCTGTTTGCCATCCTTTTGCCGCACTCCATCAAAGGAGCGCGGCACGCGTGGATGGCTGCGGGCTTGCTGTGGCTCGCCAAGCTGGCGATCGAGCGCAAGCGCCCGTTCCCGCAGGCCCTTTCGGCGCCGCTCCTGGCCTATATCGTCTTGAGCGGAATTTCGACCGCGCTCTCGCCCGATCCATACCTGAGCTGGCCGCGCATGAAAGTCGTGTGCCTGCTGCTGGCCGGAATCGTGCTCGCACAGAATCTGCAACGGCTCTCGCAGGTGCGCATCCTGGTGTGGTTGTTACTGCTTTCCGGGCTCGCGGCCGCAGGCTTTACGGCTTGGCAATACACCTACGGCGTGGGCGTACAGGTGAAGTACCTCGCGCCAACCGCGAACTTGTGTCGCGCGCGGATTCATGCTGGCGACATCGTCACCCATATCAACGGCCGCTCTGTGCACACTCCGGAGCAACTGGCCAAGGTGGTGGAACAGGGCCCACCCGGAAGCATGCTCCGCGTCAACTATCTGCAAGGGGAACCCTTCCACAAGCGAGAGACCTTTCTCACTCGCGAACAATTTGTGAAGAGCGGATTGGGTACGCCGGATCTGCAACTGGCCCGTGGCAAGCCAGGGCGTGCGCAAGGCACGCTGGGACACTACATCGTCTTTGCCGAGATGCTCATGCAACTTGGTTGCCTGGCATGGGCCATGTTGCTGAGTGCGCAACCGCACCGATGGGGCATCCGAGCGATCTTCGCCATCGTGTTCCTGGCGCTGACAGCAGCGCTCATGGCTACGCAAACGCGGGCCGACATCGCCGGACTGGCAGCCGGTTGCGTCGTCGCGCTCTGGCTACTGGGCAGCAAGCGGACCCGCATCTGGGCATTCGCCGGCCTGGTTCTGCTGCTGTTTTTTGCGACGTTGTGGATCCACCACACCCGGAGGTTGGACTGGGTCAGTCCGGCCGACGCGGGGACGCATTTCCGGGTATTGATGTGGGAGGACGGAGTGCGCCTGGTCCGGCAGCATCCCTGGTTCGGGGTTGGAATGGATACCATCTTCAATCACTGGCAGGAGTGGAACATTCGCGGCTTCGCCCTGTATCGCGTGATCTATCACTTCCACTCCGATTACATCCAGCTCGCGGTGGAACGCGGCCTCCTCACCCTGGCAGCGTGGTTATGGTTCGTCGTGGCGTATGTTGTTTTTCTGGTCCGCTTGCTGCGGCGGACGCGCGAGCACAGCCGCTTTGCGACCGGAGTCGTGGCGGGCGTGCTCGCCGCCTTTGCCGGTTATCTGGTCCCCTCGGCGGTGCAGTATTGCCTGGGCGACGATCCGTTGGTGATGATCATGTTCTTCTACTTCGGGCTGGCCATCGCTATCGACCGTCTGCTGAAGACGCCGGGCGCGGTGGATATCGCGTAACGACTCGGTTTGCCTGGTCTGAAGCGGTCACTTCTTCGCTCCAATGGCCTTCCATTGCCACTCGATTACGTCGCCGAAGTGGCGTATCACGAACTGCGGGTCGTGCCCCCCGGAATAGATGTGGAACTCGTGGGGAACGCCCCGCTTGTTCAGCAGTCGGTCCAACTGCTGCGCTCCTTGTTCGAAACCGTAGTCGTCGTTATTGCCGACATTGAAGTAGATCTTCATGCGCTTCAGGCTGGCGGCGCTATCGTTTCGCGCGAAGTAGAAGACATTGTTGCGCTCGAAGTACGCGCGACTAAAGGGCGAACCGAACACATCGCCCATCAGAGACCCGGGGGAGCCCGGCCCGCCAGCGGTAAAGTCCTTCGGCAGATCGGCAATCAGCACCGGCATCTGCGCACTCACCGCAGCAAACTCGTCCGGATACTTGAAGGCCAAACGCAACGCCCCATACCCGCCCATCGAAACCCCGGTGATGCCCCGCGTGGCGCGTGTGCCCGCGGCGCGGTACTTTCTCTCCATCTGCGGTATGAACTCCTTCATGAAAAAGTCTTCGTACTTCGCTTTGCCGTCGGCGGAATTCAGATAGAACGTGTGCCCTCCGCTGGGCGCAAGCACGATGAAATCCCCAACTTTACCCTGACGGCGCAGTTCCGCGATCACGTCCCAGCCACCGAAATTCAGCAGGGACTGCTCGTTGTCGCCCAGCCCGTGGAGGTAATAGAGCACCGGATACTGGCGCGTCTTGTCATGATCGAAGCTGTCCGGCAAGAACGCGCAGTAGCGCACTGGCCGGCCGAGGATGCTTGATTTGATGACCGAGCACTCGGCACGGCCCTGCGCGTGCAGCAGGGGGGCAAGGCAACAGGCGAGCAACAGAAGCGCTACGCGAGCTATTGGAGGCCGAGATTTGCGGTTGGAAAGATCGACCCACAGCGTCTTCGGTTGTTGCCGTCTTTCTAAGCGAACATTCAAGGCAGTTTGACCTATTGATTCTCGTCGTAGCCGAGCAAGCGTTCGTCGATGCGAAATGGTTCCACCTTTACAACTCTGGCCGTGAAGCCTGCCGCCTCGGGATACATCACCACGTTTAATTCTTGGAAAACAACGACCGAGGGAACGAAAAAGACTGGAACGGGCGGATTGGCTGAGACGGCCAGAGCTTCCTCCGGCGTAACGCGTCTTACGGGAACCTGGTCAGGTATTTCAATTGTCACCAGCACGTAGTCCAGCGGCACTTCCGACAGCTCAAGGTGAACTAGCACTTCTGTGAGGGCAAGAGAAGCATGCTGTGCTGCGTAGATGACAGGTGTGCCTTTGCGATTACAGCGTCCCGATGCACGCAAACCACCGCCGCCTGTGAGATCGTTGGCAAACGCTGGGCGCGTTATGCGGTAGGCAATCAAAAGAAGATGCCTTCATCAATTCGAACCAGCTCTTCCTCGACCGCTGCGGGATCCTGCGTTAGGACCTGAATTGGACTTTGATTATTGAAGATGCGATTAGGTCGGTTGAGCCAAGCGCTAGCTCGTATGCGGGAACCGAAGATATCCACCGCATGCGCCAGGACCTCAGCGTATTCTCTTACGCGGGGATCCACCCTGGTTGCTTTCGGATTCTTCCTCCGAGCAGAGGATGCCCTCACCGTGTCCGCTACATCTCGAATTTTGGAAAGCTTCGTTCCCCCGGACAGAACCTGTTTCGGTTTGGCTTCGGCTCGTTTCATCGTTCCATTGTACAGAAAATCAGTCTCTTTCTGCCTCGCAACTACTCGTACTTCAACGTCTGCACCGGATCGAGTTTGGCGGCGCGGCTCGCCGGATACAAGCCCGCCAGCAGACTTACCACAATCGAGAACGCAATCGCTACGCCGATCAGCCACGGCGGCAGAATCCATACTGCCTCCGCTGGCAGTTGATGCCGGTGCAGGTAGATTCCTGTGCCCACATTGATGGCTTTGCCGATGGCAAATCCCAGCGCGATGCCGAGCAGGCCGCCGAAGAAGCCCATGGCGCCCGCTTCGGCAAAGAACAGGCGCTTCACGTCCCCGTCGCTGGCGCCGATCGCCTTCATCACGCCAATTTCGCGCCGCCGTTCCAGCACCGCCATCACCAGCGTATTGATGATCGCCAGCGTTGCCACGGCCAGCGCCAGCGAGCCAAATATTCCAAGGAAGAGATCGAGCACGGTGAAGAACCGGCGCAAGCTTTTGGTAGCATCGAGCACCGAGAACGTTCGGAAGCCCATCTTGTTAATGGCGTCCTGCACCTGCGCAACCTTGCCAGGGTCCTTCACGCGCACGGTGAGCGTCATGTAGGTCTTGCCGCCACCGCCGCGCAAGGAGCTGCGCATGTCGGTGAACTGCGCCATATTCAGCTTCTCGGTGAGATCGACCGGCAGAAAAATACGCCCACGGGAAACCGTCCTCATGCCGCCGTAGGGCTCTTCCTCGATGATGCCAACCACTTTCAGCTTCTGGGTCTTGCGCACCACGGAGAAGCCGAAGTCGTCGCCTGATGTTGCATTGCTTCCGCCGGTCGGCGTGCCGGAAAGCTGCGGGCGGCCTGCCGATTCTGAATCCGGCGCAAGCGCCTGGCGTTCTCCGTAGTGCAGGGTTACTTCCTGGCCGATCAACCCCTTGGGGTCCTTCGGATCAATCTCCTTCGCAAAATCGTTCAGCAGGATGACTTCCTCCGCCGATGGGCCGGAGAAAAACTTGCCTTGCAGATTGTCGAACGCCTCGTTCTCGCGTGCCGACATGGGCAAGCCCGTCACGAACCCGAAGTGCGTTTGCCCACCCGAGACAATCTCTCCCATCACGCGAATTTCGGGTTCGACTTCGGTGACGTACTGCAAATGCGTCATCGAGTCGCGCGCCGGTTCGTCCAGCACGGGCGCGTTTTCCGGATGCTCGGTCTTCTGTTCGTCCTCCCGATCGAAACCGCGGAAGTCTTGCTTGGAAGTCACGAACACGGTGTCGAACATTCCTGAGCCGGCCAGGCGGCGGGTCGCCAGTTGCTGCAAGCCCACGCCCAGCGACAGCATGGCCACGAGCGAGGCCACGCCGACAGAAATTCCGACGGTGGTCAGCCCGTTTCGCAATTTGGATTGCCGCAGGTTGCGCACGGCGAGTTCGAACAGGTCGTAGCTCTTCACGCCAGCGCCTCCTGCGATAGCAGCTTGCCGTCAGCGAGGAAAACCAGCCGCTGCGCAAAGCGCTCGGCCAGTGCGCGTTCGTGCGTAACCATGACCACCGTCATTCCCAGCGAAAGGCTCAAGTCGCGAATCAGGTTCAGGATGTCTTCTCCGGTGCGGCTGTCGAGATTCCCGGTAGGCTCATCGGCTAGCAGAAGCGACGGACGATTGGCCAGCGCCCGCGCCAGCGAAACCCGCTGCTGCTCGCCGCCCGAGAGCTCCGAAGGCCGGTGCTCCAGGCGTTTACCCAGCCCAACCTGCTCCAGCGATTCGCGCACGCGCTGCCCCCGTTCGGCACGGTCCACCTCCGCAAAACGCATCGGCAGCTCAACATTTTCGGTAATCGTCATGGACGGAATCAGGTGAAACGCCTGGAAGACCATGCCCACATCATTGCGGCGATAGGCCGCCAACTCTTCCGATGACAGCTTCGCCAGGTCGCGGCCCCGCACCACCACCGAGCCCGAGCTGGGGCGGTCAAGTCCCGCCAGCAAGTTCAGCAGGGTCGATTTACCCGACCCTGATTGGCCAAGCAGCGCTACAAACTCGCCGCTTTCGATGGTGAGGGAAATACCGTCCACCGCGCGAATGATGCCGCTGCCCATCGGGTAATAACGACAAACATTTGAAGTTTGCACCGCGGGCGGCGGCTTGGAGATTGAAACAGAATTCATGTGCACTCGATTCGATACTACTACCGCGCGTCCCGGCGCAAAGCGCGCGCGTTTGCGCTCACTTGCGAGATACGAAAAGGGAAGCGCGTTGGCTTCCTGGTTTCTGTAACGATCTGTAAGTCCCCGCCAGGTGGCCACCGCTGATTGTCGTGCTGCTGTTTGCCTCGCTCAACGGTACTCGTGGCCGCATCCCCCGGCCGATCGCCGGCGGTGGATGACGTTGCTCTCGGCTGCCATCTTCCATGCGTCGCGCGGTCATAAAGGCGTCTTCGCACCCCTGCTGATCAAAAGTTATGAATTATTCTTTAGGCTCCTGCCGTGGCGGCGAAAGGGCCTTCGTCAGGGATTGAGGGCGCATGTCAGACACAACGCGTTTAGCGGCGTTATCTTGTGAATGCTGAAATAGTCAATGTTCATGCGCCTTTCACGCATGCGCGACATTGGCGATGCGAGGGCAAGCGATTCAGTGCGAGAGTTGCTCGGGGAAGGAGGGCCGGTCAGCGCCTTCGCGCGCCGCCGAGTTCTGCACTTTGCTGCGCGTTTTTTGCTTGACTATTTTTTTCATTAACTCTATACAACTAACAAATTGCGATGAATTTTTTGTCGCAATGATTCCATGACAAATGGAAGGGAGAATAGAAAACCATGGCAACAAAAAAGGCTGCAAAGAAGAAGGCCGCAAAGAAGAAGAAGCACTAGTTCTTCTTGGACCTTAACCGGGGGACGCGCAAGCGTCCCCTTCGTTTTTGCGCTGCACCGCCGGCCCGCCCCTCGTTTCCACGTCCTGCGGCAGACGGAGAATTGCTGGCCGAGCCGGCGCGCTTACATGCTTTACGCCGGCTGCGATGGCTTACTCAACCGCGACCTTTGTACCCTTCTGGCCCTGGCTCGACAAGTGCTCAATACGCTCGTTGAGGACCTCGCGGATCGCCTTAAGAAATTCGACGCGCGAGTTCGCCAGGTGCTGCCGGACGGCGGGCGAAACCCCCAGGAATTCCCGAACAGTGTCCACGATCTCGCGGCATGGGCAGGTCTCGTAAACGGCTTGTTCACTCGTCGGTGATGGGTTCTTCGGTGGCTGTTTCATGGTGTCTCCTTCATCTCGACCGTCAGAACTTTGCTTTCCAGCTTCGCCCGGAATGGCAACAGGGCGGCCATCGATCGCGGCAGACCAATGTGGCGGCGGAACGTGCCGATCTGCACCACGAGTTCGTCGCCTTTCTTGAACAGTTCGACCTCGCCCTTGGTGGCGAAAGGCAGAAGCACGCGAATCTCGTATACGCCGTTCTGTTTCCCGAAGGTGTAGGGCTTCTCGGTCCGGGTCACGGCTGACGGATCTTCGTCCTCAGCATACAGCACACGCGCGAGGTCCTCCAGACGCTGCTTGCCCAGCACCTCATGCGCGAACAGCGGCACCCTCTTTACCGGCACGGGCGCAAAATATTCCTCGATTTCGTGCACCATCGTGTTCTGCGAGGTGTGCCACTCATTGAACCAGGCATCCATGACTTCCGTTGGAAGCACACGATTCACAATGACTGCGTCCACGGTGAGCCCATGCAGAGAGAAGTACACGAATGCGCGTTGCGTCTCCCGCAGCACCATCTTCTCCGGATTGGTGACCAGCCGCACGCTGGTGATCTGCGGGTCCTCCATGATCTCGTCCACACCCTCCAGCTTGCCGAACAGGTCCCGGATGTTGCCAAAATAGGCGTCGGGCGGCAGCTCGAACGGCGCCACCCGGTTGGCGATGGGCCGCACCGCCTTGAGCAGATTACGCTGGAAGGGGAAGATGTGCTTCATGTACCAGTCGAGCGTTGTCGGCATGCTGATGAATCGCATGGATTCCGCGGTGGGCGCGGCGTCGAGCACGATGACGTCGTAACGCTGCTCGCGCCGGTACTGATTGATGTACATCATGGCGCTGAGCTCTTCCATGCCCGGCAGAATGGCCAGTTCTTCCGCCTCCACACCGCTGATGCCCGTGGTGCGCAGCACGGAGCTTACATAGGAGGAGATTTCCTGCCAGTGGCGCTTGATCTCTCTCTGGATGTTCAGCTCCTGGATCGAAAGCCGATCGTTGATCGGCATGGGGTCCGAGGTTTGAACGTGGAAGAGGTCGGTGTCGAGATCGAAAGCATCTGCCAGGCTGTGCGCCGGATCGATACTCATCACCAGCGTACGGTACTTCAGCTCCGCCAGTTTTAAGCCCGTGGCGGCAGCCAAGCTGGTCTTGCCCACGCCGCCCTTGCCGCTGAACAGCAGGATCCTCATGTCTGCATTCTAGAACCTTGACAGCGCTGAGTCTGCGGCCGGCCAAATAAGAACACTCAGGGCCAAACGGGCTACGCGCTAAAGCGGCGGTCCACCCGCTCATTCATACACCTGCAACTCTTTCCCTCTGGTCTCCGGCAGCAGGAGTACGGCCACGATCATGACCAGGTAGGCGGCCACGGCAAACGCCGAGATGGCGTGTCCCAGGGTGATGCGCGCGCTGAGGTAGCCAACCGATGTCGGAAACAGCGCGCCGATGGCGCGTCCATAATTGTAGGAGAATCCCTGGCCAGAGCCGCGTAACCGGCTGGGAAACAGTTCGGTAAAGAATGCGCCCATCGGGCTGAACGATCCCGACGCGAAGAAGCCGAGTGGGAATCCCAGCACCAGCATCAGCGAGTTGCTGATGGGCAGAAAAGTGTACGCCGTCACCGTCAGGAAAGAGCAGACGGCAAACAGGATCAGCGTCCGCTTGCGGCCAAGGCGATCAGCCAGCCAGGCGCTGATCATGTAGCCCACGAACGAGCCCACGATTACAACGAACAGATAACCACCAGTGTTGAGCACTGACAGGCCGCGGCTGGTCTTCAGAAACCTGGGTAACCAGGTGGTAATGGCGTAATAGCCGCCCTGTGCGCCGGTCGCCAGCAACGCGGTGAGGAAGGTGGTTTTCAACAGCGCGGGGCTGAAGATTTCCAGGAAATGGCTGCCTTCGCCGACGCGTGCCCGGGTCTGGCTGAAGACATCGGGCTCGGGAACGTTACGCCGGATATAGAAGACCAGCAGTGCGGGAAGAATGCCGATCCAGAACATGGCACGCCACGCCGTCGCGGCCGGCAGCACGGAGAAAAGCACGGTATAGCAGATGGCCGCGATGCCCCATCCCACGGCCCATCCACCTTGCACGGTGCCGACCGCCTTGCCGCGGTGCTGCGCCCGGATGGCTTCTCCCATCAGCACCGAGCCGACTGCCCACTCCCCGCCAAAACCCAGGCCCTGCAGTCCGCGCGTCATCAGCAATTGCCAGAAGGAGTTGGTGAATCCGCTCAAGAATGTGAAGAAGGCAAACCACAGGATCGTGATCTGCAGGACCCGTACGCGGCCGAAGCGGTCCGCCAGCAATCCGGCCAGCCAGCCGCCGACCGCTGAAATCAGCAGAGCGGCCGTGCCCAGCAAGCCCGCTTGTCCTTTGCTGATGTGCCAAGCCGCGATCAGCGTGGGAATGACGAAGCTATAGACCATCACGTCCATGCCGTCCAGCGCCCAGCCGCCGAAGGTTGCCACCAGAGTGCTGCGCTCTCCCGCGGTGAGATCGAGGATCCAAGGCCGCTGCTTGGCAGGGGCTGCTACTCCAGGCTGGCTGATATTCATGCGGCTTCCTTCGCGGGACACGCGGGCTTAGACCTGGTCCACCATGGCTAAAACCATTTGAGACGGCAATCCATTTCGCCGGACTGAAGCCCGGCGCTTCCACCGACTTAGAGCCGCCCTATTTGCCCCCCGCCGCGACCGGTGACGGAGTTTCAACCTTCGCTTCGCGCAGATACTTGGCAGCTTCCTCGGGAGGTGTGGGGTTCTGGTAGAAGCCGGTTCCGCGCTCGAAGCCCGCTGTCTTGGTGAGCCTCGGCATGAACTCGACGTGCCAGTGATAATGGTCCATGGCGGCCTCCTGGATAGGGGCGGTGTGGACCACCAGGTTATAGGCCGGATGGTCGAGCACCTGGTCAGCGCGCACCAGCAGGTTCTTCAAGGCCTTGGCCAACCCCTCATAAACTTGCGATGACGAATTCTCAAAAGCCGATTCGTGCCGTTTGGGCAAGATCCAGGTTTCGAAGGGGAAACGGGGCGCGTAGGGAGCAACGGTCAAAAAGCTGTCGCTGTCGGCAATCACGCGCACTCCCGACTCGGTCTCCTGCCGGAGGATGTCGCAAAATACGCAGCGCTCTTTGTAAATATAATATTGCTTCGAGCCTTCGAGTTCCTCGATGATGTGCTTGGGAACGATGGGCAGTGCGATGAGTTGCCCGTGGGAATGCTCCAACGTCGCCCCCGCCGCTATCCCATGGTTCTTAAACATCAGGATGTACTTGAAGCGGCGGTCCTTCTTCAGATCGACGATGCGGTCGCGGCAGGCCCAAAAAACATCTTCAATACGCTTGTCGGGCATGGTGGCCAGGGTAGCGTTGTGGTCCGGGGTTTCGATGATTACCTCGTGCGCCCCAATCCCGTTCATCTTGTCGAACATGCCTTCGGCCTGCCGGTTCAGGCTGCCTTCGATTCCGAGGGCGGGAAACTTGTTGGGCACCACGCGTACCGTCCAGTCCGAGGTGTCGCGCGCCGCTCCGTTGGGGCGATACGCCAGCACCTCGGGCGGCGTCTTGCTTTCATTGCCGTAGCAGAACGGGCAGAAGCCGCCCTTTAATTTCACCGGCTCACGGGTGAAGTCGGTGGGGCGTTTGGCGCGATCGGTAGAAATGATTACCCATCTTCCAATGATGGGATCCTTGCGCAACTCAGGCACGGCAGACCTCGGTCCAACAGCGTTCTTATGTTAGTTATCTTACGCGGCGGTGGGCGGCGCGCAAGGCAGTGTAGTTCTTCCGCGAAGAGAATCGCAAGCTGGGGGAAGATCAGCGGTTGTGACGAAGGCCTGACAGGCCAGCAATCACGACGATCCGATTCTGGTTTCATTGACAATGCCATCCCGCGTGGTCTATTCTTAAATCTTTCGCAGTCCTGCGTTTGCCCGCCAGCAAGTTTCCTAGCGCGTCCAGCGCCAGAACTCAGCGGTTCTTTCGCGGTTTTCAACTATTTTGGGAGATTCACCGATGTCAACCTATTTCCCCAAGGGGGAAATTGCGCGCAAGTGGTTTGTCATTGATGCCGACGGCCAGACTCTGGGCCGGCTGGCCAGCCGTATCGCGCGCATCCTCTCTGGCAAGGACAGCCCCAAGTACACGCCCTTTATGGACTGCGGGGACCATGTCATCGTGATCAACGCCGACAAGGTCCGCATCACCGGCCTCAAGGCCGACAACAAGGTTTATTACAGCTACTCGGGATTTCCCGGCGGCATCAAAGCTGAGGAATACAAGAAGCGCTTTCAGCGCAAGCCGGAGCAGATTGTGGAAGCGGCCATCACCGGCATGTTGCCGCATACCAAGCTGGGACGTGCCATGGCCGGCAAGCTGAAGGTTTACCGGGGCGACAAGCACCCGCACGCGGCCCAGAAGCCGGAAGTCATGGCTGCCGCAGCCGCCAAGCGCGCGTAGCGCGAATAAGGGCGAGGCCCGGCTTCGCCGATCAATTTTATTGGGAGGGACCAAAGGGAGCACACGTCTCCCCACGGACAAACGATGGCAGATCAGGTTCAGTACTACGGAACGGGACGCCGCAAGTCGAGCGTGGCCCGGGTGTTTCTTCGCCCCGGCAGCGGCGAGTTCACGGTCAACGGGAAACCTTTTGACGCATACTTCGTGACCGCGGCCCAGCGCATTATGGCCAAGTCGGCGCTGGTGCTCACCGAAACCATCGCCAGCTTCAACGTGCTGTGCACGGTGGACGGCGGGGGCGTGAATGGCCAGGCAGGCGCGGTGCGCATGGGAACGGCGCGCGCGCTGCAGGAGTTTAATCCCGAGCTGCGGCCCAAGTTGAAGGCCGAAGGCTTTCTGCGTCGCGACGCTCGCGGCAAAGAGCGCAAGAAGTACGGGCAGAAGGGCGCTCGTAAGCGGTTCCAATTCAGCAAGCGGTAGAAAGACAGTTGTCAGTAGGCAGTTGTCAGTTCTCAGAACTGGATCTCGTGAAACTGGCAACTGACTACTGACTACTGACAACTGCATTTCATTCTTCTCGCACCCGCTGTAAGCGACGAACGGGGCGGGTTACGGGAAAGCAATCCAGAGCGATCCGGTCAGGCGCAACGCGCAGCCGCCGCAAAGGATGCAAGCCAACCTAGGAGGTAGCTTGGCAAATATCACGATGAAGGAGTTGCTCGAAGCCGGCGTTCACTTCGGGCACCAGACGAAGCGTTGGAACCCGAAGATGAAGGAATATATCTTCGGCGAGCGCAACGGAATTTACATCATCGACCTGCAGAAGACGCTGAAGATGTTCAAAGAAGCGTCCAAGTTCGTGCAGGACATGGCTGCCGAAGGCAAGCTGGTGCTGTTCGTGGGCACCAAGCGCCAGGCGCAGGACGCGATCGCCGAAGAAGCGACGCGCTGCGGCATGTTCTATGTCAACCAACGCTGGCTGGGCGGACTGCTCACCAACTGGGTGACCGTGCAGAAATCGGTGAAGCGGCTGAAGGAGCTCGACGAGATGGCCACCGACGGCCGTTACGAGCTGCTGCCGAAAAAAGAAGTGGTGAAGCTGGAACGCGAGCGCAAGCACCTGCAGGCCAACCTCGCCGGCATCAAGAACCTGAGCCGCCTGCCCGACGCGCTGTTCGTCATCGACTCCAACAAGGAGCAGATTGCGGTGAAGGAAGCGCGCAAGCTGGGGATTCCCGTGGTGGCCGTGGTGGACACCAATTGCGATCCCAGCGAGGTGGATTACATTATTCCCGGCAACGATGACGCGTTGCGTGCCATCCGCCTGTTCGCCTCCAAGGTTGCCGATTCGGTGGTCGAGGGTTCGCAGGCTGCCACCGACAAGCAGATGGCAGACATCGCCTCGGGTGTGCAGTACAGCCCGGCTGCCGAGGCCGCCGCGGCCAGTCCGGAAGAGGGCGAAACCGCTGCGGCTCCCGAGGAGCCCGGCGACGCCGAAGAAGTCAGCATGGAAGACGTTCTGGGCAAAGGTGGCCGGCGCGCCGCCGCTGAGAGTACCAGCGCCTAACAACAGTTCGAGACGACGAGTGGTTCCATGGCCCGCGCGTCATTGCAGCGCGGGCTGTTTGTTAGCTATCAGCGGTCAGCTTTCAGCCGTCAGCGAAACCATGGCATTTAACTGATAACCGATAGCACGACTGATGGCTGACAGCTAATTCCCAAAGGATTTTCCGAAAGATGAGCGCTACAACCGTGAACATTACTGCCGCACAAGTGAAAGAGCTTCGGGAGAAGACCAACGCTCCCATGATGGATTGCAAGCACGCGCTGACCGAATCCAAGGGCGACATGGAAGGCGCCATTGTCATTCTGCGCAAGAAGGGCGTGGCCACCGCCGCCAAGAAAGCGACCCGCGCCACCAGCGAGGGTTCGGTGACCAGCTACATCCACGCCGGAGGCAAGATCGGCGTGCTGGTGGAAGTCAATTGCGAGAGCGATTTCGTCGCCCGCACCGACGACTTCAAGGCCCTGGTGCACGATATCGCCATGCACATCGCCGCCACCGATCCGCGCTACGTCCGCAAGCAAGATGTGAGCGCCGATGCCTTCGAAAAAGAGAAGGACATCTACCGCGCCCAGGCGGCCCAGACGGGCAAGCCCGCGCCGGTGATCGAGAAGATCGTCGAAGGCAAGATGGGCAAGTTCTACGAGGAGGTCTGCCTGTACGAGCAGCCCTTCATCAAGGACCAGACCATGACCGTGCACCAGCTTATCGCCACCGTGGTAGGCAAGCTGGGCGAGAACATCTCGGTGCGGCGTTTTGCCCGCTTCAAGGTGGGCGACGTCGGCGAGACCATCGCCATCAGCAAGGCGGCGGAAAAAGCTGCGGAATAAGTTGCAGGGACCCTAACGCGATACTTAACAGGGCGGGACATGGTTCCGCCCTCTTGATGTTTTGCGACCTCAATCGATAGGGAGCGTCTCTTAAATACCGGCACACAGCTCTTCTTTTTCCCACAGCTCGACGAACCATGATCCACTAGGGGCTAGACGAAGCAGATTGGAGAACAGATGAAGATCGAGATCGTTCACTGCCCGACCTGACAGAACAACAAGGCCAAGGTCACGAGTCTCGCGACCCTCATCAAGAAGCGCCTTGACATTGAAGCCGTCATTACTCCTGGGAAGACCGGTCAGTTCGAGGTTATCGCTGATGGCGAGAGGGTTACCGAGCGCGGTGGGAACTGGTTCACGCGGAGCTTCGGCGCCGGCTATCCCGATCTCGAGAGCGTGGTCGAGCAGCTCGAGAAGCGCCGTGGGAGTGCCGCAGCGCGGTAGGCAGCAGGTGTCGAGTTGTCCGGGTCGGTCAGTCGCTCATCACTCTCGCTGGCAATCTGCGACGAAACAGCCTCCTAACAAGCATTTTTCAGCGGCCATTTTCACGGTTCGGCGTGGCGGCATTCACATGTGCTCCGATAGTTGACCTCGAAGTGCGGCCATAGTTGAAGGCGGGGTGCATACATCGGTATAGCGCCCGGCTGCCGGTGCAGTTTCCAGAGATGGTTGTCGCAAAATCGCGATAGCGCTCACAGCCCCATCGGGGACCCTGAGCGGGCGGCACGGTCTCGGTCGTACGCTCACGTCAAAGCTGAGACCGTCGAAATCTCGCGTATCTACCATGCCGCCCAAGACTGGCCGTAAGCCAGGCCCCGAGAGTTCATCGAGTTGATGGCTACGCTTGCTTAGCGAGGCATGTGGCCGGCCCTGCTCCCGTGCTAAAATTTGACCAAATGTTCGCGAGAGAAGTTTTGTCTTGATCGAGATAGCGCCGTCCATATTGTCGGCTGATTTCGCCCGCTTGGCTGAGGATGCCAATGAGGCGGTGCGAGGGGGCGCCACCCTCCTCCATGTGGATGTCATGGACGGCCATTTTGTGCCCAATATCACGATCGGGCCTCCGGTGGTCGCGTCGCTGCGCAAGGCCGTGGACGTTCCGCTCGACTGTCATCTGATGATCGAGAATCCCGATGACTACATTCCGGCTTTCGTCGACGCCGGGGCCAACTGGATCTCGGTGCATCAGGAAGTGTGCCGCCACCTGAACCGCACCCTGGAACTGATTCGCAGCCACGGGATGCAAGTCGGCGTGGTCCTCAACCCGGCGACGCCGGTACAGACCCTCGGCGAGGTGCTCGACCTGGTGGACTACATCCTGGTGATGTCAGTCAATCCCGGTTTTGGCGGGCAAAAGTTCATTCCCGGGGCGCTGGAGAAGGTCCGTAAGCTGGCAACCATGCGCGCCGCCAAGGGTTTGAACTATCGCATTGAAATCGATGGAGGCATAGACCTGGCAACGATTGGACCGTCGGTCCGCGCCGGGGTAGAAATTTTCGTTGCCGGCAGTTACGTGTTCGGCCACGGCGATCCCGCCCGTAAGGTGGAGGGACTGCTGAAGGCGGCCCAGGAAGCCACGTTATTGCGTGCCTAGTCGTGGAAGGCAGTATTTCCCAGAGGTGTTTAGGATGTTTCGTCGTGCCGTCATAGCGTTTTCGATAGCCGCCACGCTGCTGACCCTCGGATGCAGCAACAAGAAAGTCCAGAATCCCATCGCCAACATCAACTCGAAACAGCCGGACAAAGTGCTGTTCGACCGCGCCATGGACGCCATGAAGCACAACAAGTACGATGTCGCCCGGCTCAGCCTGCAGACCCTGATCAATACTTATCCGGATTCCGAGTACGTGGCGCGCGCCAAACTGGCCATCGGCGACTCCTGGTATGCCGAAGGCGGCTCGGCCGCTTTGACCCAGGCGGAAAGCGAGTACAAGGACTTCATCACCTTCTTCCCTAATATGCCCGAGGCGGCCGAAGCGCAGATGAAGATCGGCAACATCCACTACAAGGAGATGGAGAAGGCGGACCGCGATCCCACTCACGCCCGCCGCGCCGAGGAGGAATATCGCCAGCTCATCTTGCAGTTTCCCGACAGCCCGCTGGTGCCACAGGCCAAGCAGCGCCTGCTGGAAGTGCAGGAGGTGCTGGCTGATCGCGAGTTCATGATCGGGCACTTCTACTTTCTGCGCGAGGTGTATCCGGCGGCCATCGCGCGCCTGAAGTCGGTGGCCGATACCTACCCGCTCTACAGCGGGGCGGACCAGGTTCTGTACGAATTGGGCAACTCCTACGAAAGGGAAGTCGAACTCATTCGCCGCTCGAAACTGCCGGAAGTGGCGAAAGGTGCGTTGATCAAGCAGTACACCGACGGAGCCACGACCGCCTACGACCGTATCCTTACCCGCTACCCTCTGGAAGCGCGAGCCGAGGATGCCAAGAAGCGGCTGGAGGCAATGAAGCAACCGGTCCCGCATGCCACCGAGGCCGCCATTGCTCAAGATAAAGCAGAGATCGCCAGCCGCAGCTCGCTGGGGCACTTCGGCAAGTTGATGGAGAACTTTCGCAAAGGTCCGGACGTGTCGGACGCCACCAAGGTCGGCGAACCCACGCTGGTTGATCCCAAGCAGCTCAGCGCGCCTGATATGGTGCGCGCCGCCAATACCAGCATAATCGGCAGCATGGTCGGTTCCAATAAGGTAGGAGTCGAGCGCATAGAGAACGGCGCCGTCCCCGCTGCGAACGCTCCCGCTCCGCGCTCTGACACCGAAGGAGCGGCGCCTGCCGGATCGGCTCCCGCCACGGGCAATGCCGCGGGCGCTCCCTCGGGGACTGCGCCGGCCGAGCCTGCGTCGAGCGGCGCCGGGAATGGCGCACCCTCCAACCCGGCCCCAGACAATAGCGCAGTTCCTGAAATGAAGAACGACTTGCAGCCCGCCGCCGCAACTCCGCCGCCCGGCGCGACGGCTCCGCCGCCAGAAGTGAACGACGCTGCTCCTGCGTCCACCGGCACTGCTAGCGGCGCCCAACCGGCCCCCGCGGCCAGCAGCGGTTTGGCGCAGAAGTCCGCCCCGCCCGCCGACACCACTAAGGAGAGCTCATCCAAGAAAAAGAAGAAGCATCATTGGCCGTTCTGACGGCAAGATTGGTCCAGAGCGCAGCTTCGGCTGCGCTTTTCTTTTTCGTCTTGCCGGTGTCACGTTGTGAGAACTGCAGTTGAACCGACTACTGACTACTGACCGCTCTTGCTTGTAATATCGAAGGCGACGCGTCATTCACAGAACGGACTGCAATGCCTCACGATCTTCCCAAGGGCTACGAACCGGGCGCCATTGAACCGCACTGGGCCGAATACTGGGTCCACGAAAAACTGTTCCACGTGGAACCTGCCAGCGACCCTGACCAGCCTACCTTCACGGTGACCCTGCCGCCCCCCAATGTCACCGGTAACCTGCACATGGGCCACATGTTAGAGCACACCGAGATTGACATCATCGTGCGCTGGAAGCGGATGCAGGGGCTGCGCACACTGTGGCTGCCGGGTACCGATCACGCCGGCATCGCCACCCAGTTGATGGTGGAGCGCCAGCTCGCGGCCGAAGGCAAGAACCGCCGCGACCTAGGCCGCGAGGCGTTCATCGCGCGCGTCTGGGACTGGAAACAGCACTATGGCGGAGTCATTCTGCAACAGATGAAGCGCCTCGGCGCGTCGGTGGATTGGTCACGCGAATACTTCACCATGGACGAGCGCATGTCGCGCGCCGTGCGCGAGGCCTTCGTCCGGCTGCACGAAGAAGGGCTGATCTATCGCGGCAAGTACATCGTGAACTGGTGTCCGCGTTGCGTCACTGCCGTCTCCGATCTTGAAGTGGTGCACGAGGACACGCCGGGCAAAATCTACGAAATTCGTTATCCGGTGATCGGCTCCAAGACCGAACATATCGTAGTCGCCACCACGCGTCCCGAAACCATGCTGGGCGACACTGCGGTGGCGGTGAACTCCGGTGACGAACGCTACCGTCATCTTCACGGGAAAAAAGTTCTGCTGCCGCTGATGAATCGCGAGATCCCCATCATCACCGACGACATCCTCGCCAATCCTGAGTTCGGGACCGGCGCAGTAAAGGTCACGCCGTCGCATGATCCCAACGATTTTGAAGCGGGCCTGCGCAACAACCTGCCGCAGATTGACGTGATGAGCGAAGTCGCGCAGATGAACGAGAATGCTGGACCCTACAAGGGACTGGACCGTTTCGAGGCGCGACAAAAGGTGCTGGGAGACCTTGAGCAAGGCGGTTTTCTGGTCGGAGTGAAGGACTACGTTGTCCCGCTGGGCAAATGCGGTCGCTGCAAGACCATCGTCGAGCCTCGGCTTTCGCTGCAATGGTTTTTGAAAATCCAACCACTGGCCGAGCGTGCGATTGAAGTAGTTGAGAACGGAGATATCAAATTCGTCCCCGAAAACTACACCAAGACCTACTTCGAGTGGATGCGCAACATTCACGACTGGTGTATCTCGCGCCAGTTGTGGTGGGGACATCGCATTCCCGCATTCCGTTGCCAAAATTGCGGCGAGATCATGATCACGGTTGAAGAACCCAAGCAATGTGAAAACCCGGATTGCCAGAGCTTCCGCATCGAGCAAGACAGCGACGTGCTCGACACCTGGTTCTCCTCGGGCCTGTTGCCGTGCTCGGCGCTGGGCTGGCCCGACAGCACGCCCGACCTCGACGCCTTCTACCCCACGACGTTGCTTATCACCGGCTTCGACATCCTTTTCTTCTGGGTGGCGCGCATGATCATGATGAACTGCCACTTCATGCGTGGGCACAAGCAGGGTGACGTTCCGTTCCACAACGTCTATATCCACGCGCTGGTGCGCGACGCCGAGCGCCAGAAGATGTCGAAGACCAAGGGCAACGTTATGGATCCCATCGAGATCATCGAGCAGTACGGCACCGACGCCGTGCGCTTCACTCTTGCCTCGATGGCTGCGCCGGGGACCGACATCGCCTTTTCGGAGAGCCGCGCCCAGAGCTATCGCGCCTTCGCCAATAAGATTTGGAATGCCGCGCGCTTTCTGTTCATGAACGTGGACCGGGCGCAGGAGTCGGGCCTGTGGTCGCTGGCGGATTTCCAATCGTTAACGAATGGGAGTACCGACTTCAACGCCAAGGGTGTTCCCGGCTTCAAGGCTGAAACCCTCGACGACCGCTGGATTCTTTCGCGCTTCAATCGGGTTGCGCAACAGATGCACGAAGCGCTGGAGGCATACCGCTTCCATGAAGCGGCACACGTGGTCTATCACTTTTTCTGGGGCGAGTACTGCGACTGGTATCTGGAGCTGATCAAGCCGCACCTTGCCGGCACCGATCGCGATCAAGCTCGCACTGCATATTCCAATCTGATCAGCATCTTCGAAGGGGCGCTGCGCATGTTGTCGCCGTTCATGCCCTTCATCACCGAAGAACTTTGGCATGCCGTGTATGATGGCCAGCCGCCGCTCAAATCGATTGCCCTGGCCGCGTATCCGCAGGCCGATCCGGCGCAGGTGGACGCGGACGCCGAAACCGAGATGGCGATCATGCAAGACTTGATCGAAGGCGTGCGCAACATCCGGGCTGAATTGAAGATCGAACCCAAGCAGAAGGTGGCGATCGAGATCTTCGCGGACGGCGACATTCGCTCCTTGATCGAGCGCAACCGTGGCGCGGTGGAGCGGCTGGCGAATGTGGAAGGCATCACCTTCGTTGAGTCGTCATTGGCTAAAGCTTCGGGCGCGCGTAGTACGGCCCGCTTCGATGTCCGCGTGCTCTATGAGCGCAAGATGGATGCGACCGCCGAACGCGCTCGCCTCAGCAAAGAGCTGGCCAGGCTGACGCAGGAATTGACGCGTGCGACTGCGCAGTTAAGCAATGACGCCTTTCTTGCCAAAGCCCCGGCACACGTGGTCGAGGGATTGAGGAAGCGCAAAGGCGAAGTCGAAATGTTGGTCCAGAAGACCAACGAAGCGTTGGGAGAATTGGGCGCTTAAGCCTCCGGGGGAGATGGATCGTGGATTGGACAAGCCGCAGGATCACCGCAATCCTGGAAAATGCCTTGCAGGAAGATCGCGCCACCCGCGATGCCACCACCTACGCCTGCATCGATCCCAACCAGCGCGCCTCGGGCACCATTCTCGCCAAGCAAGACTGCGTGCTCTCCGGGCTGGGCTGCATCCCGCGCATCCTCAGCGTCTTCGCCAGGCTGGACGGCACCGTCACCTCGCATCCTGAGGTCACCAGCCACACCGAAATCTTCGACGGGGTGCGCTTGCGCAAAGGGCAATCGATTGCGGTCATCGTCCACAATGCGCGGGTGGTGCTGTCTTGCGAGCGTGTGATCCTCAACCTCATGCAACGCATGAGCGGCATTGCCACGCTGACACGCCGCTACGTGGACGCAGTGGAGGGCACCGGCACGGTGATCCTGGACACGCGCAAGACTGCGCCGGGGCTGCGCGTGCTGGACAAGTACGCGGTGAGTTGCGGCGGGGGCATCAACCATCGTCTCGACCTCAGCGACGGTGTGCTCATCAAGAACAATCACATTGCGCTCGCCGGGGGCGCGGTGGCTGCGCTGCAACGCGCGCTGCACAATCGGCGCGGTCCCCAGATCGTCGAAATTGAGGTGCGCTCGCTCGACGAACTTGAGGCTGTGCTGGAGCATGGCGCCGAAGCAGTCTTGCTCGACAACATGTCTCCGGAGGACGTTCGCCAGGCGGTGGAGCGGGTCCGGCAACTGGATCGGGATGTGCCGTTGGAAGCTTCGGGCGGAATCACTCTGGAAAACGTGCGCACCTACGCCGAAACCGGAGTGAACTTCATTTCGGTGGGAGCCCTGACCCATTCCGCCCCGGCGGTGGACCTTAGCATGAGGATCGCTCCGGCGTAGCAGCCTTCAGCTATCAGCCGTCAGCTCTCGGCTACAACGCTGTCGTCTTTTTTTCGTCTGTCATCCTGAGCGACGAGCGCAGCGAGGAGTCGAAGGACCCCTATATTCCCTACTGATCTTTACCGCGCCGAAGGTCCCGCGGTCAGGATTGGTTGTGTAATCGCCTGTTCTCAACAATAGGCATAGACTAGGGATGAATCGGAGTTAATCTGCCGACATGAGATGGCTGGGCGCCTATCTTGTGCACTTGTGCATCAGTGCGCTTGCCGTACCCCCACTGACGTTGATTCTCACATCGGTTGGGTTTGGAATGGCGCACCGCATGTTCGGCATTGGCGGTTCCGCGCAGCAATTCTATTCTGACCACGTGCTGTTCATTGAGGTCATTGTCGGATTGTGCCTGGGCTTTGAAGTTTGTAGGACTTTCACGCTGAAAGGTGCTGTGTGGGTCTGGCTGCCCTTTACTCTGATATTTGCCGTGCGTCTTGTCCTTTGGCAGACATCGGGGAGTGTGTTGTTCCACTCAAGTACGCTCAATCATTTCTTTACAGCAGATTGCCAGATAGCGCGATACGCTGACCCCGATTTTGGGTCTCGCTGCGGTGACAAGCTGTTCATTGCGCCATTGTGGGTAGGTGCTCTGGCGTACTCCGGAGGTGCTGTGATTCATAAGATGTTGGCGCTTCGAGCTTCGCGGCTGGTCGTAGCAGGTCGGGCTTAACTGTCGCAATATCCCCATATCGCAACTGGTCCTACCCAATCTCTCCCCATTCGCGCATAATCGTCCTATCGCCCGAACCGCGCCAACCCGCACCGACATCCCGCCCGACGGTTCTACCGACGCGCGCCTGGGCCGCATTGTGCGCCTGCTCAGTGACAACGCGACGGTCGTCATCAGCGGCACGCGCATTGCCGAAGAGCTGGGCACCACCCGCTCCGAGGTGTGGCGCGCGGTGCAGCATCTGCGCGAGCTGGGCCTCCAGATTACGGGTCATCCGGCGACTGGCTATCAACTGGAAACTGTGCCCGACCTTCTACTCCCCGACATCCTGAGTCCAATGCTGAAGGGGACTATTTTTGCCTCGCGCATTCATCATTACTTCCGCATTGGCTCGACTAATGTGACGGCGATGCAAGCGGCGAGCGACGGTGAGCCGGAAGGCGCCGTCTTCCTGGCCGAGGAGCAGACCGCCGGACGTGGACGCGCCGGCCACAGTTGGGAGTCGGCGCAGTCGGTGGGCATCTACTGCTCGGTGGTGCTGCGGCCGGTCTTGTCGCCGGCCGATGCCTTGATGCTCTCGCTGATCGCCGGCATTGCAGCGGCGGAAGCGGTGGAACAAGCCACCGGCTTGCATCCCGATCTGCGCTGGCCCAACGACGCCCTGCTTGGTGAGCGAAAGTTTTGCGGCATTCTGACCGAGATGAATTCCGAGCCCACGCGGGTGCACTACGTGGTGGTCGGCATCGGGATCAACGTAAACCAGGCGTCGTTCGCGGGCGAGCTGGAACCGATTGCGACATCGCTGCGCATGGAAAGCGGGCGCACCTGGTCGCGCGTCGAACTGGCCGCGGCTCTGCTAAAATCCCTCGACAGCGAGTACCGCAAGCTCATCCAAGGCGGCCCAACGGCACGCTCTTCCATCCTGCGAAGGTTTGAAGAGCGCTCCTCGTATGCCCGCTCGCGTTACGTGCACGTTGACGGGGATGGCGGTTATGACGGGGTCACGGAAGGGCTGGACGATCGCGGCTTTCTGCTGGTGCGCACCGCGTCGGGTCTGCGCACCGTGCTTTCGGGAGACGTTCGCGCGTGTAGCGGGAAATAAACCATGCTGCTGGTCATTGACGTAGGCAATACCAATACGGTGCTGGGCGTTTTCGAGGCCAGGTCCGCCAAACCGGGCGCTGGCCGCCTGCTGGCGCACTGGCGGGTTTCCACCATCAAGACGCAGATGGTGGACGAGTACGGCGTCCTGTTCCGCAACTTGTTTGCCATGCACGGGCTCGAAGTCAGCGCGGTGCAGGGCATCGTGATTTCGTCGGTGGTGCCCCCGCTCGACTCCACCTTGCGCGAGATGTGCGAGCGCTACTTCCACTCGCGCCCGCTGTTTGTCGAACCCGGCGTCAAGACCGGCATGCCGGTGCACTACGACAATCCTGCGGAGGTGGGCGCCGACCGCATCGTCAACAGTGTGGCGGCGTTCGAAAAGTACGGCGGCCCCTGCATCGTGGTGGATTTCGGGACCGCGACGACGTTTGATGTGGTCTCGCGCAAGGGTGAGTACATGGGCGGGGTCATCACGCCGGGAATCGGGATCTCGGCCGAGGCGCTTTTTGAGCACACCGCGCGCTTGCCTCGTGTGGACGTCCGCAAGCCGCCCCGGGTGCTGGCGACCAATACCGTCAACAGTCTTCAGTCGGGTCTTTACTACGGCTACCTCGGGCTGATCGACGGAATTCTGGAGCGGCTCATTGCCGAGCTAGGCGAGAACGTCGCCATCGTTGCTACCGGCGGGCTGGCGCCTCTGATGGGCGGAGGGTCCAGATACATTCGCGAGATCGACGACCTGCTCACGCTGGAGGGACTACGCATTATTTATGAGCGCAACCAGGCGCATGTGCGCCGCCGCAACGAGCACGCCGCCGGAAACGAAACGCCGGAAGGCGGCAGCGCGCGCGAGACGATAGGTACTGTGCCCAAGCCCGATTGAGGCTACACTGGAATGGCAGGCCCGCGTCCATTCAGGTGTCGCAGCCTATTTAGCTTCGCTGAACCTCGATGGAAACCTACTTCAATTACTTTACCGAGATCGAGGAGCACTTTCAGCGCCGCCGGGGCACGGTGCTGCTGCTGTCGCCGCTCGATTGGGCGCTGATGGAGACCTGGAAGGATGCGGGCGTTCCGCTTGAAGCCGTGCTGCGCGGCATCGATTCCACCTTCGAAAAGTGGGAGCGGCGCCCGAAGCGATTTCAAAAAGTGAATGCCCTTGCCTACTGCTCGCAGGAGGTGCTGACTTCGGCGGAAGAAATGAAGGAAGCGGCCGTGGGCGCGGCCCCACGTGAGAGGAAGAGCCCGGAACTGGACCAGTCGGCGGTGGTGGAGTACCTGAATGGCAACGCCGCGCAGCTCGATCACCTACAATTACAGGCGACGGCGCAAACGCTGGCACACGAGACCGCTTCGAGCTTGCGCACTCTGGCGGCTTCGTTGTCGCAGGGCCAGTTGCTGTCGATGGAAGACTTGGAGCGGCGATTGACCGTGGCGGAAGAAAAAATTTTGGCCGCGCTGCTGGCGGCAACGCCGGATGACATTTTGCTCGCGGTACGCACCGAAGCCGACCGCGACTTGGCGCCCTACCGCCGCAAGATGAGCGCGCCGCAAATCGAGCAGCTTCACAAACAGTATGTCCACAAGCGGGTGTTGGAGCAGTACCAGGTCCCCCGGTTAAGTTTGTTCTACATGTAGGGGCCGAAGGTATGCTTTGAAAAGGCACATCTTTGGATGTGCCGGATGGTATGGTTCGCCTTTGCAAATAGAGATCGAAAAACTGATATACGGCGGGGACGGCCTGGCGCGCATGCCCGCCGACGCCCAGGGTCGCGGCAAGACCGTCTTCGTGCCGTTTGTGCTGCCGGGCGAGCAGGTCGAGATCTCGGTGATCGAGGAACGCTCCGGCTTCGCTCGCGCCCAGCTCGACAAGGTGTTGACGCCCTCGCCCGATCGGATCGGGCCGGATTGTCCGTACTTCGGCGCCTGCGGCGGATGCCACTACCAGCACATGAGCTATGAAGTGCAGTTGCGGCAGAAAGCCGAAATTCTGCGCGAGACGCTGCGCCGCACCGCCAAACTTGAGCTTCAGCAGGAAATTCAGCTTCATGCTTCGCCGCCGTGGAACTATCGCAATCGCACCCGCGTGCACGTGCGGCACACGCCCGAATTTGCGTTGGGCTACTACCGGTCCGACTCCCATGACGTGCTTCCGGTGGAGGCGTGTCCCATCAGCTCGCCGCTGATCAACCAGGCGATCGCTGCCGTGTGGACCCTCGGTCGAAAAGGCGCCGTTCCGGAGATCCTGCACGGCCTGCAATTCTTTGCCAACCACGATGACACACAGCTTCTGGTGGACGCTTACGTCTGGCCCGGCGAGGACCCGGCAGGATTGCAGCCGCTGGCCGCAGCCTTGCGCAGCGCGTCGCCCGGGGAGGTGGGAGTCGTGGTTTTCCCGGCCTCTTCCATCGAAGACGAGAACCGGGAGCGTGCCCTGCGTACCGCCTATCATTCCGAAATTGCGACGGCCATAGGCGGTGATTGCTTGATGTACCGCGCTGTAGGACAGCACTACCGGGTGAGTGCGGGATCATTCTTCCAGACCAATCGCCACCTGGTTGACACGCTGGCGCAGGTGGCAACGGCCAACGGAGGGGGGCGCGCTGCACTCGATCTCTATGCCGGCGTCGGCCTGTTTACGCTGCCGCTGGCGGGTAAGTTCGACCAGGTGCTGGCGGTGGAATCGTCCCAGGATGCGTTAGCCGATCTGCGCCTCAACGTTCCCGGCAATGTGACATGCAGCCATGCGACCGCCGAACGCTTTCTGATCGAGCGCGGCCCCAAACTGGCGCCCGACCTGATCGTGGTCGATCCGCCGCGGGCCGGGCTGGGCGAAAAAACGGCCGCCGCTCTGGGCCGCATGTCCGTCTCCCATGTGACGTACGTCTCCTGTGATCCGGCAACCCTGTCTCGCGACCTTCGGCTGCTGTTAGAATCATCTTTTCGGGTCGAGCAGGCGCACCTTGTGGATATGTTCCCGCAAACTTTTCACATGGAGACCGTTCTGCATCTGGCGCGCTGACCCTCGACGACTCGCCCGGAGGACCAATGTACGCGCTCGCCATCCTTCGCTATCGCAAACCGCTGGAAGAAGTTTCGAAGCACGTGGACGCGCACCGCGCCTATTGCCAGGGCCTGAAGCAGGAGAAACTGTTGATCGCTTCCGGGCCGCTGGTGCCGCGCTCCGGGGGCGCCATGCTGCTGCGGGTCCCCGATGATGAAGCGCAGGCAACGCTGGACAGTATCCGCGACAACGATCCGTACACCCGGTTCGGGGTCGCGCAATACGAACTATGGCCCTGGGCCCCTGCTTTTGGTGCGGAGGACCTGGACCGGCTGTAATCACCCAGGTAGCTGAGGTAGCGCGACTGGACGTTCAGTGGCGACAACCTCTTCTTCCACGATCACCGTGCCGGTACCCGCACCTGCGGGACCGCCGATCTACTGCGGCGGCAAGGAGCCGGTCTTCCTTGCGGCCCTTGCTTTTTCCGCGGGAATCATCGCCGCCAATTATTTCTGGCGTTCGCCCCAATCCTGGCTGATTGCGTGTCTGGTGGCGGTTGCAGGCGTGGCATTCTTCTATCGCCGCTCGCCGCAGGTCGCGTTCGGGTTGGCGCTTGTGGCGTTGATTCCGCTCGGCGGATTTTATCTTCAAGCCCGGGATGCTGCCGCGCCGACCATCGCCGAGAACCTGCAGCCCTTTGCCAATGGCGACGACCCGGTTGATGTGACGGCGTATGTCATCCGCGAGGGCTTGGTGCGCGACGGCCCCTATGGCGGTAAGCAGGAGTCGGTGGATGTCACCGCCGAGCGGCTTCAGCTTGGCGACCGCGTGCTCAACGCAGCCGCCGGCATTCGCCTTACCATCTACAGCAAGCAGACGGAGGAAGACGAAGCTCGCGAAGAAGGAACCGATTCACCACTTCACGTGTACACCTACGGTGAGCGTCTGCATTTCATCGCGAAGCTGCGCCTGCCGCGCAATTATCGCAATCCCGGCGCGATGGACATGACCGGCTATCTGGCCTCGCAAGGCATTCGCCTGACCGGTTCCTCCCGGGCCAGCAGCGTAGAGGTCCTGCCGGGCTTCGTGGGCAGCCGCGTTGGATTGTGGAGAAGCGCCGCGCGGCGCAGCGTACTAGCGCACATCATGCAACTCTGGCCCGGCGAACGTGGCGCGCTGATGCAGGCCATGCTCATCGGAGGGCGGGCCTTCTTCGGGCGCGACATCAAGACGGAGTTCCAGCGTACCGGCACCTATCACATCCTGGTGGTGTCGGGCATCAACGTCGGCATTCTCGCCTTCGCGGTTTTCTGGGCCTTGCGCCAGCTGCCCTTGGGCGAGACCTGGGCCACCATCCTTACCATCCTGCTCTCGTGGGGATACGCCTTCCTCGCCGATCTCGGTTCGCCCATTGTGCGCGCCACCATCACGCTGGGGATTTATCTGCTCACGCGTCTGCTGTTTCGCGAACGGGCCGCGCTCAACGGACTTGGCGTTGCTGCTCTGGGCATCTTGCTGGTGAACCCGCGGACGCTGTTCGAAGCCAGCTTCCAGCTCACCTTTCTTTCCGTGATCGCGGTGGCCGGCATCGCGGTGCCGGTACTGCGGCGCACGGTGTACCCATTTCGCACGGCGCTCAGCAATCTTGACTCGCCCGCCTTCGATTTCGCGCCTCCGACGCGAGCGGCGCAATTTCGTTTCGACGTGCGGTTGGCTCGCGACCAGATTGAGAACATCTCCAATCGGCGTGTCGCGAACTTTCTCGTAGTCGCCCTCACTCGATTCGTTATCGGCGCGGCCGAGCTGCTTTTCACTTCTACCGTTATCCAGATCGCGCTGGCGCTGCCCATGGCATGGTACTTCCACCGCGCCACCACCATGGCTTTGCCTGCCAATGCGCTGGTGATCCCGATCGCTGGGATCCTGTTGCCCGCTGCCGTGGTCGCAGTTGGGGCGTCCTACGTCGCTCAGTGGCTGGCGTGGCTGCCGGCGCTTATCACTCGGTACGCCCTCGACGCATTGACGGGCACGATTCATGCGATTGGCCATCTGCGCGTCTCCGAGGTCCGCGTGCTCACGCCGGCGCTGTTGGTCTGCTGTGCGGCTGCGGGCGCCTTCGGGTTGGCGCTGCTGCTGGCGCGCCGGCGGACGGTCCTGGCTAGCATTGGGCTTGCCGGACTGCTGGTGGCTGCGGTTTGGATTGTGCTCTTTCCTCCAAGGCCGCGGTGGCATCCCGGAGTGCTGGAGGTCACGGCCATTGATGTGGGCCAGGGCGATTCGCTGCTGCTGATCACTCCCGAGGGCAAGACTCTGCTCATGGATGCCGGCGGCATACCCGGCAATGCACGCTCCGATTTCGATGTTGGCGAGGAGGTGGTGTCGCCATATCTCTGGTCACGCGGCATTCGCCGGCTCGACGCGGTGGCGATCTCGCACGCCCACACCGACCATCTGGGTGGGATGCGCAGCGTGATTTCGAACTTTCAACCGCGTGAACTCTGGTATGGGGTGGAATCCCCGAGCCGCGGCTTCATCGCCGTCGAACGGGCGGCGCGCTCCAATCACATGGACCTGAAGCCGTACGTCGCCGGTGAATCGTTTGAGTTCGGAAAGGTCCACGTGCGGGTGCTGAATCCTCAGCCGGGATGGCCGCCCCACGATCCGCCGCAAGATGACGAGTCGCTGGTCCTGCGTCTGCAGTATGGCCAGAGTTCAGTGCTGCTGCTGGGCGACGCGCATAAGCGGATCGAGAAGTTTCTGGTGGACGAAGCTCCGCAATCCGATCTGCTCAAGGTGGGACATCACGGCAGCGCCACTTCCAGCTCGCCCGCATTCCTCGCAGCGGTGAAGCCGCGCTACGCCGTGGTTTCGGTAGGCTTCTACAACTCGTTCAAACTGCCCCGGGAGGATGTGATGGAGCGTTACGCCGGCGCGCACATCCCCACCTACCGCACCGACCTGTCGGGCGCCGTCTCCTTCTATCTTGACGGCACGAATATCACGGCTCGGCCGGTCCTTCACTGACGGCCTCGTCCGCGTCGGTCGTGGGATTCCGGCGATACTCGTCAATGGTCTGCAGGGCTTCGACAGCTTGATCGGGCCGCACCATTATCCAAACGCCGCCCACGCCGGGCAGGATGTCCTGGGGAGCTTCCCGGTTTTGGATCATAGCGTCAATACCTGCCGACTCCAGCAAACCACGCACTACCATCCCCTCGGACTCCTCGTCGGTATCGAAAACCTTTACCAGCTCTTCGTGCTCGTCTGCTGCCTCTGCCATACTGCCTCCTATGGATCGATGTAAATGGTAGCCGTTCGTAATGGTCCTGTTTTCCGACTGCAATCCCGACGTTTCGGTGTATGATGCCGCCCACCACGTTCGAGCGCAACGGCGGGGTCAGGACGGACATCCAAATTGTAGCGGAAAGTGAGCCAGCACGATTTCAGGCGGCCGCGGATGGCGGTTGTCTTTCGAGGAATCTATGGGGCCATCGGAACACAGGGAAGAGGTTCGACCGCAAATCAGCAGCGAGCGGCAGGAACTGGAAGAAGAACGCCGCAAGCTGCGCCGCTTGCAGGTGATGCTGAACATGGTGATGTCGGTGATCAGCCAGGACCAGGAGCTTACCGTGGAAGAGGCCGCCGAACTGGTGGCCAACACCAAGCGCGCCGCGCTGGCCATGTTTCCCGGCAAGGAGTTCGCCTACGACATCCTCTACAAGCCCCGGCTGCAGCGGCTGATGGCGGAACGCTTTCGCATGCAATGAGCAAGAATCGTCTCTCATAGAGCCGTGAATGTTCTTCGCTCTTGTGACAGTGGGACCTTCGGGTCAGGCGCCATTGTCATTTACATTGCCCACTTAGTGTTTTCGCTATTCTTCTTCGTAGATGTGTCGAGCCGTGTTCATCGAAAACGATTGTTATCGATCCTGACCGAGCGATGCTTCCCACCACTGGCGGATCGTATCTGCGAACAATTCGACACATTTCTGGCAGGGCCATGACAAGTGCCGCTGCCATGTCATTCGCATTTAGGTTTCCACCACCGAAGTAGAACTCGCGGGCTTTGAAGCGCCTCACTGCTGATCGTTCGAGGTCGTTATAGCGGTTGTGCTTGTCTTTGGTCAGAACGATCCAACCGCGTTCTGAGACCGATTGGAGCCACACCTCGTCATCCTCGCCAGCCCTGAAGTGCGTTTCGTGGCGTTCAAATGCGACTCCGGCTTCCGCCAGGGTTTCCATGATCGGCTTGCACCGATGAAGGTTCTCATCGAGAAAGATAATGAAGTCATCAAGCCGCAACTGCTCTGGTTTCCCAGCGGATAGCCTCTTCGATTTGTCTCTCTTCGAGGCCATACTCCCTGGCTAAATCGGGCATTGATTCGCGGGCATTGAATCGTGACGCTATGACCGCAGTCGAAATGCCCGTACCGGTAATGACCGGCTTGCCAAATCCCACCGAGGGGTTGATTACGATCAGTTTCGGCTCATCCAATCGCCTTTGGCGAACAAACGGATAGAATCGAAATCTACCCTTGTCGTACTCAATGCGCTCCAGATGAACGTTGACGATCTCTGGAATGGCGAGCTGCCCGCCACGCGAAACATTCACAATCTTATCGAGCTCTCTAATCAGCAAGTCCACTCTGTCGGTGAGAAGCGCTTGTTCGATTAGGGGGTGCCTAAAGCGAGATGTCTTATTTAGATGTGCCACTCCGCGCCGAATCTTAGGCAGACGTAGATCGTACAAGGAGCGCATTGCCGCCAGCATATGGCACTCAAGCAGGTTCAGGAAGGACAGCGAACGAGGAAGTCGTGATGCTGCCTTGATCATCGGCGGGATGCGCCCTCTTCCAAATACCCAGTATTCTAGCGTCTTGATTGGGATACGCAGATAGAGAGCGGCTTCCGACAAGCCGTACATAGGAAGTTCAAGATGGTCGTCAAGCAAAGCACTCTTCATCTCGTCCTCCTTACGCCCTAGCGTTCTTGGGTTTGCAGCCATCATCACAAGACCTAACTGCGCTCCTGGCCTACCTCGCTATTGTAGCGGAAGTCAAAACGACGGATGTTCCAGTGGCGGATTTGCGTCCCACGCGTCGATGACATTGTTAATTTTTGACCCGGCACTGCATTTCTTCGCCTTATTTGCCGATGCTGGTCAGGTAAATTGTGAGCATCCCCCAGAATAGTTTGGCGCGCATCTGCACCGGCAGATGTCGAGCGTCGTCGGTGTACCAAATCCAGATCCGCCCGCTGAGAATTCCCGAGTCACCTTCCGGTCCCACACGAATGGTTTGAAACGTCCCGGCCGGGGTCTTTATCTGCTCCTTGCCTTCGACGTGCGCCTGCACGGTTACTGTCTTGCCTCCGTTGTTGAGCGGGAACCTATAGTTGGCCCCTGGCTGCAGCGGCAGGCTTCCGACATAGAAAATTCCCGACAGCACGTCGGTCACGCAGCTGGGTATATCGTTCTCGGTTTTCTTCTGCTGATTGTCTTTCAGGTTGCGTTCTTCCAGGATGGCCTTGCCGCGCGCGTAGTCGTACGAGATTGCGGTGTCGCGCCGGTGCAAGCCCTCTTCGGCGTGCTTCAACAGCTTGTACGAGCACAGGCTCTTGGCGTCGAAGTAGGAGTTGAATTGGTCCTGCACGCGATAGAGGAGCGCCACCACGCCGGTGGAGTCGGCGGTTGCAGTTACGTGCTCCTGCGGTCCTGCACGCTCGATGCGCAGGGTCGCCACGCCCGCCGGCAAGAAGCGCCATTCGCCTTCGTAATGCAGCGTCTGGCCATGCGGAAACTCGTAGCCGGGACGCAAGGGCTCGATGTGCGCGGAGGCGCCAATCTTCGCTTCTGGCGGCGCTGGCGCCCCGGCATGCGGCGCTGGCGCCCCGGGAACGGCCGGCGCGCTGAGTCCCAGCGACGCTGCAACGGCCAACAGGATTGCGAGTGCGGCACTGCTACGCGTAATCAGATTCCCCTTCACCCGTGCCACCACAGGATCTTTGCCACCAGTGCCGCCAACATGGCCGCGGCGCCCAGCAAGGCATTGTACTCGTGATGCTGCCAATATAGCTCGCGCGAAAAGCCGTCCCTCATTTGACGGAACAGCAGCGTGCGGGGAAGCAGGCTGGGCACACGGCGCGCGTAGCCGTCATACGCCGGAAATTGTTTTCGCAAGAAGGCCTCCTCGCCACGAATGACCGGCACGTAAACCAGCGCGAACATTGCCAGCACCGCAATCGCCACCCAGAGGTCACGAGCGGCGACGACGAACCCAATCGCGATGATGATCGATCCCAGGTAAAGAGGATTGCGCACATAGGCGTAAGGCCCAGTCGTGGTCAGCTCCTGGTTCTTCTTGACCTGCCCCGAGGCGAGGGTGCGAAGCACAATGCCGATCGCAGCGATGAGAGCGCCAACGACGAGAAACCTCCAGGTTGGTTTTGCGCGCCACAAGTAAAAAATCGCAAATGCAAATCCCATCGGCACCCGAATGCGGCGGGCCACGCGGCTCCACGCGATATGCGACTTGGCGGCTTGCGGCTCAGCCATGCGGTTCCCCGAGCAACCGCTCAGCCGCCTGTATCACGGCTTGCGGCTCGATCGAAACCAGGCCCTCATCGCGACGGTCGGTGTGCGTCGTGTTATACACGCTCTGCGGACTGCGCAGCACCACGTTGGGCGTGCCGAAGGGACCATTACGCTCCGGCCGCGTCGGCCCGAACAACGCGACCACGGGAACCCGTAACGCCGCCGCCAGTTGCATGGGGCCCGTATCTCCGCCGATGAAGAGGCGGGCGCGCCGCGTCAGGGCAATCAATTCTCCGACCGAGCACTGCAACGGGACGGCCACTCCGCCGCTAGAGTTACGGACCGCTGCGGCCAGGGCTTCTTCTCCCGGGCCATGATTGACCAGCACCGCCATGCCTCGTTCCACCAACGCGCGCGCCACCGCGCCGAAGCAGTCCGGCGGCCAGCATTTTGCTCCCCAACCCGCACCGGGATTTACGATTGCCAGCGGCTTGCCGCCAAACATTTCAGATTGACGATCGGCCCACGTCTCGCTGGCGGGACCAACGGGAAACGGGGGCTGAACATACTCCAGCGGTTGGCCTGCAAGCTCCGAAGCCAGCGACAACGCATGCTCGATCACGTGGGCCCCGCGCACGTCGATGGCGTGGGTGTAGAACATGCGCGCCGGCGCCTCGCGCGGCTGCGACGACCCGATGCGGACCGCGGCGCCCGCAGAACGCGCTGCCAGCGCAGAGCGTACCGCACCCTGGAGGTCGAGCGCGACCTGGTATTTCCTTGCGCGCACTTCGCACCGGCACGTCTGGATCTCGCGCCATGTTTCACGGGACAACAGCGCCTTGCGCCAACTGGAGAACCTGGCCACATGCACCCAGTCGGCGAGCGGCTTGCGTTCCGAGGGCGCAGCCAATCGCTCCGCATTACGCGCGCACAGCAACTCCGCCCAGCGCTCTTCCACCAGCCAACCGACTTGCAGGTCGGGTTTGGCGCGGCGCAAGGCGGCAATCGCGGGCATGGCATGAATGATGTCGCCCATAGCGCTGAGTCGCACCACCAGGAGCCGGTCCGCGGAGGCGATGGCGGAATGGTGCTCGGTGGGCATGGAAGTCTGCTCCGGCGGCGCTACGGGAGTGCTCACCGTTGGCCACGTCCTCGACTCCAGGATTGCAGTCGCGCCAGGAAGTCAGAAGTGGAGTGATCTTTGGGGTCGCCAACAATTTCGATCCGTCCGCCATAGGCCAAGACCTCGTCGCGCTCAGGGACATTCTCTCGCGTGTAGTCAGTGCCCTTGGCCTGCACGTCAGGGCGGATCTCGCGAATCAGGGTGCGCACGTCCGGTCCGTCAAACAGCACTACCGCATCCACGTCAGCCAGTGCGGCGACGATCTCCGCACGCTCCGCGGCCGGCATTAGCGGGCGGCCCGCTCCTTTGAGCCGGGAGACGCTTTGGTCCGAATTCATGGCCACCACCAGCTTTCCGCCCAGGGCCTTCGCGCCGCGCAGATAGCGGATGTGCCCAACGTGCAACAGGTCAAAGCAGCCATTGGCCAGCACAATCGGCTGGCCGCTATGCCGCCACTCGGCCACGCGGTCACGCAAGGCATCGCGCGAAAGGATTTTTTGTGTGCAGTCGTTCACGAAGATGTAGTTGCGGAATACTGGCCGATGGCAGCCAGCAATTCCTGGTACGACACCGTGGCCGTGCCGCGCTTCATCACCACGATGCCGCCCGCGAAGTTGGCCAGCCGGGTCGCCGAAGCCGTATCGGCCCCGGCGGCTAGCGCCGCGGTGAAGGTTGCGATCACGGTGTCTCCGGCCCCGGTCACATCCACCACCTGGTCGGAGCCATATATGGGCAGGACCAGCGGCGGCGCATCCTTCTCGAAGCCAACCATGCCATGGCGGCCGCGCGTGATCACCAGCGACTCCAGCGCCATCTCCTTCATCAGGCGCTCGCCGGCGCAGAACAGTTTCTGGTCGTCATGGCCAATCTTGATGCCCAACGCCTCTTCCACCTCCGGTTCATTGGGCGTGGCCGCCGTAACCCCCTCGTAGTCGAGCATGCGATAGCGCGAATCGAGCGTGACCGGCTTGTCGGCCAGGCAGTGGTTCGACTTGATGAAGTTGAGCAGCCGGGGCGTGGCCGCACCGTATCCGTAGTCGGAAATCAGAAAGGCGTCCGACGCGGTCGCATATTCCCGCGCCGCGTTCACCAGGTTCAAAAGCACGGGATGCAATTCGTCCAGCGGTTCCGGTTCGCGGTCCACGCGCACCACCTGCTGCCGGCTGGTGTGCGACATGCCCGCGAGGATGCGACTCTTAGTGGTGGTGGTATGGTGCTTCACCCGCTCGATGCCGCTGGTGGGAATCTTCTTCTCGTGCAATCGTTCCAGCAGCAGGCTGCCAGCCTCGTCATCGCCGACCACTCCGACGGGCAGCACATTGACGCCCAGGGAAGCCAGGTTCATCACCGCGTTGCCGCCGCCGCCGGGAACCACAGTGCGCTCGCGATGTTTCAGGATCAGCACCGGCGCTTCGCGCGACACCCGCGCGATCTCGCCAAAGATGAACTCGTCGGCCACCAAATCGGCGAGCACGGTGACCGAAACGTCGCCGAACGACTGGACGATTTTCTTCCACCGTTCCGCGTCTTTGAGGTGTCTGGTCATGAAATCAAATGAACGCCCGGCGCTTAATTCGAGCCACCGGGCCTGGAGCAACCGTTTGATTGTCTCACGCGGGCCGCCGCTTTCGCTCGCTAACCGTGGCCAGTATGAACTCCAGGACGGCGACCGCATTGTGCAGCCGCATTCTCACCGGAACCACGTGAATGGGATGCAGCGCTTCCAAGTACCCGCCCAGGTTGACCGCGTCTTTCTCGGTGGTGACAAATGCCCTCGCGCCCTGCTGCTTGCGCAGTTGCAACAAGTGGCGGACATCCTCAGCCGAATAGCGATGATGATCGCGATAGCTGCAGGCGCCGGCCAGCATAACTCCCGCCGCTCGCAGTTGGGCCACAAAGTTCTGCGGACGGGCGATGCCGCAGAACGCCAGGCAGGGTTCCTCGGTTTGGGGTGCGACGATGTCGCGGGTCGCCCGCCACACCTGCTGCCGCCCCAGCCGCAGACCGTCTCCCGCGGTGTCGTTGGTGAGCACGATCGCATCCGCGCGCGCCAACGAAGAAAGCGGCTCGCGCAGCCTGCCAGCGGGCAGCAACGAATCCCGCGCGTCGCCGGGAGAGACCAGCACGATGTCGAAGTCGCGCGCCAGCCGGCGATGCTGGAAGCCATCGTCCAGCAAGTGCAACCGGTGGCCAAACTTCTCCTCGGCCAATCGCCCGGCGGCGTAGCGGTCCTCGCCGACGATGACGGGCACTCCCAACTTGTGCGCGATCAGCAGCGGCTCGTCGCCATATTGGCGCGGGGACCCCGCGGGATCGACCAGCGTTATTCCCGTGGGCAGGCGCCGGTAGCCACGGGAGAGCACATCGCAAGGAATGCCGTACTGTTTCAGCAGCCCGCCCAGCAAGATCAGGAACGGCGTCTTGCCCGAACCGCCAACCGTGATGTTGCCGATACTGACCACCGGTCCTTGCAGGTGGCTGAGACTCAGCGTGCCGCGGTCGTAGAGTTCATTGCGCGCGTGCACGACCGCGCCGTAGAGTGCGGCGAGCGGGTTCACACCCGCCGCTCCCAGATGATTTCTGCCTGGCCCAGAGCGCCCTGCTCCGCTAGCAACTCCAGCAGCGCGCTTACCGTCCGCCCGGTGGCGCCGCGTTGCGAGCGCATCACCTGGAAAGCCCGGCGCCCCAGGGCAGCGCGTTCGTCGTGGTCCTCCAGCAATTGCAGCACGGTCGCGGTCAACGACTGTGGAGTGACCACGCGCAAAGCATCGGCCTCGCGGAAGACATCGACGATGTCGCGGAAGTTTTCGGTGTACGGTCCAACCAGAATCGGCGCTCCGAACTGCGCCGCTTCCAGCACATTGTGTCCACCCCGCGGCGCAAGGCTGCCGCCAACAAACGCCACATCGGCAAACTCATACAGGCTGGCCAGCTCGCCAATGCTGTCGAGCAGGAAAACGCCTCCCGCGATTGGCCTCCCTTCCTTCCATTGCGAGCGCCTCTGGTAACGCAGGCCGGACAATTCCAGCTGCGACGCAACCACATCGAACCGCTCAGGATGCCGGGGCGCCATCACCAACACCGCCTTGGGATGGCGCGACAACACCTGCCGGAACGTCTCGAGCAGCATGGCCTCTTCGCCACCCAAAGTGCTGCCCGCCACCAGCAACGGACCGTTGTCATTGCTCTTTATGGCGGCGAATGCCGCTGCAATCGGCGGCCGGACCGGCGGCTTCACTTCGAACTTCAGATTTCCGCTGACCTGTACCCGCTCGGCGGGCGCTCCCATGCGGACCAGCCGGCGTGCGTCTTCCTCGCTTTGCGCCAGGAAGAGTTGCACGTTTTGCATGACTGGCCGTAGCAACTTTTGGAATCGTAGATACCTCGGCAGAGAGCGGTCAGAAACGCGAGCATTCACCACGGCCACCGCCGCGTCCGAGAGCCGCGCCCCATGCAGCAGGTTGGGCCAGAATTCACTTTCCGCCAGCACCAGCAGCTTGGGACCGAGCGCCTGCAAGTACGCGCGCACCGCAAAAGGCAAATCGACGGGGAAATAAAAAACGTTGTTTTCGCCGAAGCGCTCGCGCGCCAGCTTCTGTCCGGTGTCGGTTGTGGTTGAGACCACGACACGCCAGCCCTGTAACTGCGACTTCAACTCGTCGATGACCCGCGCTATCGCCAGCACCTCGCCTACGGAGACGGCGTGGATCCAAATCGTGTTAGCCGCGGCCGGATGGCGCAGCCGGCCGGGGACCTTGCCCAGCCGCTCGCCCAGGCCGGCGCGGTATTTGCCGTGGCGCAGCATCTCCAGCAGCCACCAGGGCACGCTCACCACCAGTGCCAGGAGCAGGAGAATGCTGTACAGGGAATACACGCTGCGATTGTAATTGCGGCAGAACGATGCTCCAAATGGCAAGCGACACGCATCAAAACTGTTTTGGCGCCTGCTAGTCCCTAAGCGCATGGCCCGCTCATGACGCGCAAGCCTTCGACCACAAACTTTAATTCGACTAGAACCTATCTCACCAACGTAGCTCTTGAATAAACAGTCGCTTTCGGAGCGAAGTTGGGGCAAATGAAGGGTATGGCTGATCTTAGCGATGCGCAGTGGGAATATGTCAAGCCCCTCGTGAAGTGGGAGCAAGCGCAGAGACAGCGGCTGGATGGACGCGGTGGCCGCTGGAGCGGGGCCCGCCGGGTTCTCAATGGGGTGCTGTGGATCTTGCGTACCGGGGCTCCGTGGCAGGATCTGCCGCCGCGGTACGGGCCGTACTCGACCTGCCATCGGCGTTTCCAGCAATGGGTGCAGTCGGGGGTGCTGGAGGGCATTTTATGGGCGCTCTGCGAAGACCTGCTGGCCCGCGGAGAACTCGGGCTGGAAGAAAGCTTCGTCGACGCCTCGTTCATCGGGGCAAAAAGGGGGGCGATCGCTTCTTTGCTAGGAGATTGCATTTGGAGAAGGGGTTGCCGATAATCAAAAATCTAGTTAAGTTATAGATGTGTATATGTTTATCTGCGACGTGATCTCTGAACGGCACAGAAAATCCACAGGTGACAAACGCGGCAAGCTTCGAGGTCCACTGGTATGCCATCTGGCGAAATTCTTACGACAGCACCTGGCCGATAACGCATTTCAGATAGGCGGTTTCCGGCACGTTCAACAGGACAGGATGGTCGAGCGACTGGCCGCGCACTTCCAGGATGCGCACTCGGCGGCCTGCATCGGCAGCGGCCGAGCCGAGCATTGCCAGGAACTCGCCCTCGCTGACGTGGAACGAACAGGAGCAGGTGACCAGAATGCCGCCGGGACGAAGCATCTTCAGCGCGCGCAGGTTCAGCTCCTTGTAGCCGCGGAGGGCGGTGGGCACCGTGCGCTTGGTCTTGGCGAACGCCGGCGGGTCAAGAACGATGGTGTCGTACTGCCGGCCCGCGGTCGCGTAGTCCTTGAGCAGGTCGAAAGCGTTGGCCTCGGTCCATCCGATCTCGCCGCAGCGGTGAGCGGCGCGATTGAGCTGCTCGTTCCGTTCGGCCACTTCGAGCGCCGGGCGCGACGAGTCCACCGCGGCGACGGTGGTGCACACTCGCGCCAGGTGCAGCGCAAATCCTCCCTGATAGGTAAAACAGTCGAGGGCGTCGCCGTGAGCGTAGCGTGTGGCGGCAGCATAGTTCTCGCGCTGATCGAGGAAGGCGCCAGTCTTCTGCCCGCCGAGTCCATCGAAGTGGAAGCGGACCCCGTTCATGGTGAAGATGGTGCTGGACCGCTCGCCGCGCACCAGTTGCGACTGGCGCGGCGGCAATTGCTCCAGTTCGCGAATGTGGGGATCGACGCGCTCGACGACGCTGGCCTGGGGAAAGTGTTCGGCGATGGCGTCAAGGACCGTCTGCCGCAGCCCCTGGCGATCAAAAGCCTGCGTCAGCGCCTGCATGGAAAGCACATCGTTGTACTTGTCGAGGATGAGGCCGGGCAGCAGGTCAGCCTCGCTGAAGATCACGCGGCAGGAATCGGTGTCGCGCGCCACTTGCGCGCGAAAGCGAACGGCGGCAGCAATGCGTTCCCGCAAGAGCGACGCGAGCTGCGCTTCGCCGATATCGTCGCCGGTCAGCAGGCGGACCGCAATCTGCGATGCACTGCTGTAGAGCGCAGAACCCAGATGGCGGCCACGATCATCGCGGACCTGCACCAGCGAGCCGGCGGGAGCCTCGGCAGGCGGCACCAGGTCGGAGCGATAGACCCACAAGTGTCCGCCGCGCAGGCGCGCCGCGCCGCGCTGGTTCACGATTATGACTGGAACGGAATTGGCCAGGGCGTCCTCGCTAGCCTATCTTACGCGGGTAGGTCAATGACGGCTTTTCTTCAGCTTTGTCGTCCTGAGCGAGGAGGTCGCCGCGGCGACCGACGAGTCGAAGGACCTCTATAGCACCAGGAAACTCGGTGCGACTATAGGGGTGCTTCGACTCGCGTTCGCTAAACCCGGCGAACGCTCGCTCAGCATGACACCTTAATATTTGCATGCTGCATGAATGTTGAGCGTAGGGGGACTGCTACTGTGCCGCAGCCTCGTCTGCCGCGACGGGCTCTTCCTTGGCGGCTTTAGCTTTGGCGCTCTTCGCTGCCTCTTCTTCCGGCTGGGGCGGCGGGGGAACGTAGTACAAAATCCGGTTGCAGTAAAAGCAGGTGACGATCTGCTCGTTGCTGGTGACTTCCTGGAACACCTGCGGTCGCAGCCGCACCCGGCAGGCCGAGCAACTTTCATCCTCATAAACCGCCGCCATGACCGAGCCGCGCAGCTTGAGTACGCGGTCGTAATGGGTGAGGGCCTCCTCGGCGACGCCGGAACGCAACTCCTTGCGCTTTGCGCTCAACTCGGCGAGCTGCTTTTCATCTTCGGCAGTCTGCGCTCGCGCGTGCTCTTTCTCTTTTTCATTGTTGGCGGTATCAGCCTTCAACGCGGCCTCGGCCTGCTTGATCGCTTCTTTGCGCGTGTCGGCCGCGACCATGATTTCCAGTACCTTGTCTTCCAGCTTGCGGATCTCCGCCTCGGCAAACTGGATCTCGTGATTCAGCGCCCGGTATTCGTCGTTGGTCTTGACCTTGAGCGATTGGTCGCGGTACCGGCTGATCTTCTCCTGCTGGTCCTTGATTTCGGATTCGTGCTTGCGGCGGGCGATCTCGTCGGCCTTCAATCCGGCCTGGGCGGCGTCGAGTTGGGCCTTGGAACCGGCGAGTTTGGCCTCGATCTGCGCCACCTGCTGGGGCAGGGCGGCAACCTCGGCCTTCAGCGCGGCAATCCGGGCATCGACCTCTTGCAAGTCGATCAGCTTTTGCAAATCGGAATTCATCGGGACCCCAAGGGAACCTGCTGGGATTCTAGCACGCAGAAACCGGGCCCCGAGCCAGCCGCAGTCGCCGCATGGACCCGCTGTCCTGATATAAACTTCCCGGCTACAGATTTTCTTCGCCGGAGCTAACGTGAAATCACGGTCTGCTGCATTGGTCTGCTGTGTGTTGTTCGCTTCATTCCTGGTTGCGCAATCTATCTCATCGCCCACCTCACAGGAGTCGCAAACAAAAAAAGAGCTGACGATTGAAGAGATGTTCAAGCCTGGCGGCATACTCGGCCGCGGTCCGGAGGATGTGAAGTGGAGTCCCGATGGCTCCAAGGTTTCCTTCGTACAACGCGACGACAGCGGCGAACACGGAGCTTTGTATTACGTGGATGTGACCACAGGAAAACCGGCGGTGCTGGTGGCGAGCGAGAAGCTGGCCGCGCTGGCTCCGCCCATCAGCGCCATCAGGGACGAGCGCCAGAAGGAAGCGGCGCAGCGTTATTCCCTTGCCGCCTATCACTGGTCGCCCGATTCCAGGAAGTTGCTGTTCGATTCCATGGGGCAACTTTGGCTTTACACGCTGGAGAGCGGCACCGCCGTGCAGATCACGAGCAGCCCCAACGGCGCCGTCGATCCCAAGTTCTCGCCGGATGGAAGCCGCATCTCGTATGTGCGCAAGCACAACCTCTATACGCAGCCGTTGGATGGGGAGAGCGAACGAGCTCTAACCAAAGATGGCGACGACAACCTGCTGAACGGCGAAGTTGACTGGCTTTACGAGGAAGAGCTGTTCAGCCGCAGCAATTACTTCTGGTCTCCGGACGGCAGGCAGATTGCGTTTCTGCAGATGAACGAGAAAGAAGTGCCCACCTATCCCATCACCGACTGGATGCCCACCCATGCCACGGTGGACCAGGAGAAGTATCCTCAGCCCGGCGATCCGAACCCCAAAGTGCGCTTGGGCGTGGTGGGAGCGGATGGAGGCAAGATCAAATGGATCAGCGCGGGAACGGGCAGCGACGTGCAACTGTCAGACAGTCCCGATGCTCTGCTTCCCCGCTTCGGATGGGTGCGCGACGGCGTGCTGTGGGCGATCGCTCTTAACCGCCTGCAAGATCGGCTGGACTTGTATTTTGTGGATGTCCGGAACGGCAAGTGGACGCTGATGATGACCGAAACCACCGACGCCTGGATCGACATGCATCCCGAGGTGGATCTCCAGATTTTAAGCTCCGGCGATCGCTACTTGTGGACGAGCTGGCGCAACGGGCACAACCATATTTACCTGTACCAATTCGACAAGCAGAAGCCGTTGAGCAGCGCGGCAAAAATGGTGGCCCAACTCACGCATGGCGACTGGGAAGTCGAGAGTATCAACGGCGTTGACGAAAAGCAGGGAGTGGTCTATTTCTCGGCTAACGAGGGCGATTGGCGGCAGACCAACCTGTACGCTGTGGGACTGGACGAGAAGAACTTCCATCGCGTATCGAAGGAAAATGGATCGCACTCGACGGACTTCGATCCCGCCAACTGCAAGTATTATGTGGACCGCTACTCGTCGCTGACCACGCCGCCAACGGTTTCGCTGTGCGCCGTCAACGGCGCCTGCAACGCGTTTTGGAAGCCGCACAGCGTCGAGGCCTACCATCTGCTGACCCCGAAGTTCGTGGACTTCAAGGCCGCCGATGGCGCCACCACGTTGCAAGGCGTGGTCCTGCTGCCGGAGAACGGGCCGATGATGGCGAACGGCAAAGCGCCGCTCATCGTCAATCCCTATGGCGGGCCGGCAGCGCAGACGGTGCGCGATGCCTGGGGCGCCATCGACCTGTTCGACCAGGTCCTGGCACGGCAGGGGTTCGCGATTCTGAAAGTTGACAACCGCGGCATGGCCGGACGTGGCAAGGCCTTCGCCATGGCCATCAAACACAACTTCGGCGAGACCGAGCTCAGCGACCAGATGGCCGCCGTGAAGCAGGCGCTGCAACAGTTTCCGCAACTGGATGGGAGCCGGCTCGGATTCTGGGGCTGGAGCTACGGCGGATATTTCACGCTCTACACGCTGGAGCACACCGACATGTTCAAGGGTGGAGTCTCGGTGGCGCCGGTGACCGACTGGCGCAATTACGATTCGATCTATACCGAGCGCTATATGGGCCTGCCGAACGAGAACCCAGAGGGCTACAGGAAAAGTTCGGCGGTGAACTTTGCGGCGAACCTGCACGGCAAGCTGCTGGAGGTGCACGGCACCAGCGACGACAATGTCCACATGCAGAACACTATTCAGATGGTCAACGCCTTCATCAACTCAGGCAAGCAGTTCGAGCTGATGATGTATCCCAGCAAGACCCATGGCATCGCCGGATACCAAGCCCGTACGCATCTGTTTCATGCGATCGAGGACCACTTCCTGGAAATACTCGCGCCGGTGAAGTAGGCATTCACCACAGAGACACAGAGGCACAGAGAAAAAAGAAATTGCTCTTGCCTTCCGAGAGTAGCAATCCACAGTGGGAATAACTGCACTTTGCATAATGAAATTAAAAAATATTTCTCTGTGTCTCTGTGCCTCTGTGGTGAAAGATTTTCGTGCCGCTTGCTCTCACCCGCTCCTTTCTGTTTGAATTCGAAGGCACTGATTCCAGCACCTCCGGGAGCGTTACCCTGGCGAACCAAGTCTTCGCGCGCAAGTCCATCGACAAGCTGATCTCCGATTCCGAGGAGCCGGAACATCGGCTTAAGAAGACGCTGGGGCCGTGGTCGCTGACCGGGCTCGGCATCGGCGCCGTGATCGGCTCCGGCATCTTCACCGTGGTGGGAACGGCGATTGCCGGACAGAAGTTCAACACCTCGTCCATCCTGAACGCGCCCCTGGCCGAGTACCTGGTGCATCATGCGGCCACGCTGGGCCGTCCCGGAGCGGGTCCGGCATTGGCGATCTCTCTCGTGCTGGTGGCCATCGTCTGCGCCTTTACCGGGCTTTGCTATGCCGAGCTGGCGTCCATGATTCCCATTGCCGGCAGCGCTTACACCTATACCTACGCCACCATGGGCGAGTTGATCGCCTGGATCATCGGCTGGGACCTCATCCTGGAGTACGCGGTCAGCAACATGGCCGTGAGCGTGGGCTTCGCCGCGCACATGGTGGCCACGTTCAGCTGGTTCGGCTGGCATCCCGCGCTGCGCTGGATCACGCCCGCGTACTTGCCCGGCGGCCTCACCGACTTGCAGAACAACGTGCTCTACGCTCCGGGCTGGCACTTTGGCTTCAATCTTCCGGCGTTTCTGATCGTCATGTTGCTGACGGTGGTGCTGGTGCGCGGCATCCGCGAATCGGCCGAGACCAACAACGTGATGGTGATCCTGAAGATCGCCGCCATCCTGACCTTCGTGTTCGTGGGGATGCGATTCATTCATCCCGCCAACTATCACCCCTTCGCGCCCGAGGGCTGGCCGGGCGTGCTGACCGGCGGCTCGATCATCTTCTTCACCTATATCGGATTCGATTCGGTCTCCACCGCGGCCGAGGAGGCGCGCAATCCGCAGCGCGATTTGCCGATCGGAATTATCGCCACGCTCATCGTTTGTACCGTGCTCTACATTGCGGTTGCCGTGGTGCTGACCGGCATCGTTCCCTGGCAGACTTTGATTGACGACGCCGCGCCGGTGGTCAACAGCATGAGCAAGCTGGCGGGGACCACGAAGTCGGCGCTGCTGCACTGGACGGAGTTGGCGGTCCTCTTCGGTGCGATGATGGGCATGATCTCGTCGTTGCTGGTGTTCCAGTTGGGACAGGCGCGCGTGTGGTTCTCGATGTCGCGCGATGGCCTGCTGCCCAAATTGTTCAGCCGGGTGCATCCGCGATTTCGCACGCCGGCCACCGCAACTTGGATTGCCGGATTTCTGGTGGGCATTCCCGGCGGCATTCTCGACATTGGCACGCTCTCGGACTTGTCGAATATCGGTACGCTGTTCGCGTTCGTCCTGGTGTCGATCGGAGTCATCATCCTGCGCTACAAGCAACCGGAGCGCCGCCGCGGATTCCGCGCTCCGGGCGGGCTGGCGGCGCCCATCCTCAGCGTAGTGTTTTGTGTGCTGCTGATGGCCGGCCTGCCGATCTTGACCTGGCTGCGCTTTTTCGTGTGGCTGATTATCGGGCTGACGGTGTACGTGCTCTACAGCCGGCATCGCAGCGAGTTCAGCCCGCGCAATGCCGAGCCCACGCTGAATGCGACGAGCAAGCGGTAAGCATGTCCCCCAACGACTTCATCCTGAAACTGCCCAAGGCCGAACTGCATCTGCACCTCGAGGGCACGGTCGATCCCGCGACGCTGGCGGAGCTGAGCCGCCGCCATCCCACACCGCTTCCCAGCACCAACAATCGCTATAAAGACATTGAGGACAGCGGACGCGTCTTCAGCGAGGAAGAAGCGCGCGCGCTGTACGAATACAAAAACTTCACCGGCTTCCTGGTGGCGTTCAAGGCGGTCACCGAGCGGCTGCGCACCGCCGAGGATTACGAGCTGGTTACCTATCGCTTGATGCAGAAGCTGCGCGCGCAGAGTGTTCTGCACGCCGAGGTGTACATCTCGGCCGGAGTGGTGCAGTGGCGCGGGCAGGAATTTGCTCCGCTGTTTGAAGGGGCGGAACGTGGGCGACAGCGCGGCGAGCGCGACTTTGGCATGTCACTGTACTGGATCTTCGACGCGGTCCGGCACTTCGGCGTGGACGAAGCGCGCCGGGTGGTTGACGAGGCAATTCGCTTCAAGGAGCGAAACGTCGCGGGCATCGGAATTGGCGGGGATGAGCGCCGCGCCGGACCCGAGCTGTTCCGCGACGTGTATGAGCACGCGGCGCGACACGGGTTGCGGTTGACCGTGCACGCGGGGGAAACGGTGGGCGCCGAATCCATCTGGAGTGCGCTACGGGATCTCAAGGCGGACCGCATCGGCCATGGACTGCGCGCCGGCGACGACCCGAAACTGGTGCGCTATCTGGCGGAAAAGCAGATTCCGGTCGAGATGTGCATCACGAGCAATGTGATGACCGGGTGCTGTACCTCAGTAGAGGAACACCCGGTCCGGGAATTGTTTGACGCTGGCGTGCAGGTCACGCTGAATACGGACGATCCGGACATGTTCCACACCAACCTGTCGCGTGAATATCGGATTGCGCAGCAGGTTTTCCGCTTCAGCGAGGCCGAGCTTCGTGAGCTGGCAAAGAATTCTTTTCGCGCGTCGTTTTTGCCGGAAGAGAAGAAGCGAGAGTACCTGGCCAGATTTTGAACCTGGATTATTTTATCAAAGCGAGATGTCATCCTGAGCGGCGCGCCGCAAGGAATTTCCGACCCGCTGATTTTGCGGGTCGGGCGAGCGCGGAGTCGAAGGACCCCTATAGCTGCGAGAAATCGCCGTGTATCTGCTTGGCACAGCGGCAAGTCTGGGATTGCTCGTGACCATAGGGTTCCTTCGACTCCGCGCTGCGCTCGTCGCTCAGGATGACAATCCAAAAACTACTTGCGCTCATGAATAATCCAGGTGAAACCGCTGTTCGCGGATTTTGTCACTTTCCGCGTGCCGCGCGGAAAGCGGCCAGGCGTTCGCGAACATTCACCACGTGCTGTGGCAGGTTGAGTTGCGAACCTTCCTCGAGAATCGGAATCAGCTTGTCGAACTCGGGGCCGGAGTGCGAGCCGGTCAACGCGATCCGCACCGGATGAAATAGCTCTTTGCCCTTGGCGCCGGTCTTCGCTTTCACCTCGTTCATGATGGCCTTGAAGGCTTCTGGCGTCATCGGCGCTGGGTCTTCCTCCACGTGTACCGCAAATGCCGACAGGACGTCGGAAGTCTTGCGCGAGGCGAGCACCTCGGCATTATCGGGAGAATTCACCGCAGCTTCGGCATCGTAGCGGAAGATCAGCGCGGCGCGCTCGGGAAGCTGGTCCAGTTTGTCCACCGACGGCTGTAGCAGAGCGGCCACTTTGCTAAACCAGGCTCGCGTGCGCTCATCGGGGTTCTCCGGCAATAATCCGGCGCGCACAAAGAACGGCTTGGCGAGCTTCTCGATGCGCTCAGGCGGACCCTGCTTGACGTAATGCCGGTTCAACCAATACAGCTTCTCCATGTCGAAAACCGCAGGCGATGGGGTTACTCGTTGCAGCGAAAATTCCTTGATCAGATCCTCGGGTGAAAAGATTTCGCGGGTACCGCCGGTCGGTGCCCAACCTAGCAGTGCTAGGTAATTCACCAGGGCTTCGGGCAGCACTCCCATCTCGCGGAAATTGGCGATGGAGGTTGCCCCGTGCCGTTTGGACAAGCGCTCGCGATCGCTGCCCAGAATGGTGGACAGGTGTGCGAACTCCGGCACCGGCCATCCCAGCGCCTCGTAGAGCGCCACCTGCTTGGGCGTGTTGGACAGGTGATCGTCTCCGCGAATGACGTGAGTGATGTCCATCAGCGCGTCATCCACGACCACGACATAGTTGTAAACCGGAATGCCGGTGGAGCGCAGGATGATGGGATCGCTGACCACTTCGTTGGAAAACTCAACTGGCCCGTGCACGATGTCGTGAAAGCGAATGGGGTGCTCGGGAATGCGCAGGCGAATTGCTGCGGCTTCGCCGCTGGCGCGGCGGCGCTGGCTCTCCTCGGGATCGAGGGCGCGGCATTTTCTGGAATAGATCGGCGGCTGCTGATGTTGCAGAGCACGCTCGCGGTCGCGTTCCAATTCCTCCGGCGAGCAGAAGCAGAGGTAGGCTTTGCCTTCCTTCACCAGCCGCTCGGCATGTTTGCGATACAACTCCAGACGATCGCTCTGGCGATAGGGTGCGTGCGGTCCGCCGACATCCGGGCCCTCGTCCCAATCGATGCCGAGCCACTTCAGGTCGTCGAGAAGCTGGTCCTCGAAGCGCGCCTCACTGCGGGCGACATCGGTGTCCTCGATGCGCAACACCATGACGCCGCCGGCTTGCCGGGCAAAGAGCCAGTTGAAGAGCGCAGTGCGGGCGTTGCCGACATGCAGGTGTCCCGTAGGAGAAGGAGCAAAGCGGACGCGGACCTGGGAAGCGGTGCTCACACATTGATGTTAGCAAGAGCGGAGGAAGAAAACCGCTTTGATCTCTACGTCGGCGGCGGAGGCGGAACATCGTCGTCGGCAACTGGTTGCCCGCTACGGCGGCGCATCTCGTCGAGAATTTCCTTCATGACCTCATCGCGGTACGCGCCGTTGTGCATGCGTTCGGTCATTTCCTGCAGTGCCACATTCAGCACGTGGTAGTGGTGGAGCTCGCGATAGCGCGGATCGCTGGTGACTTCCTTCCACAGGCCATGCAGCAGGTCCACATCTTCCTGGCGCATGCGCGGGGTGTGCGGACCCAGCAAGTATTCGTGCTTGGTGCCACTGGGCTCAACCACCACCAGCCGCAGCCGGGGACGCGGCTCGGGCAGCCGCTCCCAGGCATCGCCGGTGAGTTTGCCCTGTTCGTCTGCCGTGAGCTTGTTGGACAAGCCGCAGACGGCGACCGACGAATACAATCGTTGCGCCGTGGCCACAATGCTTTCGAAAACATCGTTGGTGGGCACCACCACCAGGGAAACGTGTTTGCCTTCCTTCTCGGCGGCCGTTACCACGGAGGTGAACAGTTCCTGCTCGTACTTCCGGAACACCTCCGAGGTGTCCACCTCCTCCCTGCCGCTGAAGGAGTATTCACGGTGGTACACCCGCGCGGTCATCACCACCACGTCGGTCTTGGTGGTGTCGGTCTTGGCCAGCACTTGCCGCAAATAGTACAGGTTGCGGGGGTCGCGGACAGCGACCAGGATGTTGCCCGGCCGCACCTGCATGGTCTCCGCGCTCAGTTCTCGATCGCTGGCGATGTTGAACTGCTCCAGCCCTGATTCGCCGGCAGCGTGTTCGCGAGCGGTCTTGCGCTCCGAGATAGTGAAGACGATGAAAAACACTGCGCTGAAGGTGACGCCCGCAATGGTCGCCAGTTGCTTGGTCAGCAAGTTCACGATGGCGGTGGAAAACAGGATGATCGAGATCAAGACCACGCCGATGGGTATCTCAACCCCGCGGATGTGGATATTGCCCGGCACTTTCCACTGCCGGTCCTCCGGGCTTTTGTAGCGCAGCACCATGACCGCCAGCGACATGAAGGAGAAGCTCCAGATCACGCCGAAGGCATAGAGAGAGGCGAGCAGGTACACATTGCCGCGGCTGGCAAGGATGGTGAATATCTGCAAGCCGACGATCAAGTTAATGACTCGGTAACTGGTGCCAAAGCGCTTCTGCGGTCTTTTGAACCAGGTGGTGAGGACACCGTCCTCCACCAGCCGATTGAGCACGCCATTGGCGCCTACGATGGCGGTATTGACCGCGCCAGACAGCATAAGGGCGCCCACCAGCACCACGAATGCCTGGAAGAAGAGCCGCAAGGTGTAGGGGCCCACGACATTCATGGCCAGGCCGCTGATCAGGTTGGCGAAGTATTCGGGCCGCACCCGATCCGGGATGATCATCACCGCGAAGAACGACACCAGCGAGGTGAACAACAGGCTGTAAATGAAGATCACCAGCCCGGTCCGTTCCAGGTTCTTGAGCTTGGGATGTTCGATCTCGCGGTTGATCTGGGCCAGCGATTCCTCGCCGCTCATGGCCAGCACCGAATGGCCGAAGCCGACCAGCAGCATGATGATGGAAATCCGCTCGGCCCAAGTGCCCAGCAGCCAGCCCAACGAGTCCTTGTTATGGTGCATGAGCGTGGGCGATGGCAAAGGCGGCAGGTGACCGCCGTGCTTGGCCAGGGTGATGAGGCACCAAACAATCAGAATGACCACCATCACCGTGGTGATCTTCATGATTTGCATGGCGCGTTCGCTGGATTCGTGAATGCCGAGGATGTTCTGCCACCAGAAATAGAGGGTCACCAGCACGGCAAAGCCGGCGGCGAAGGAATTCTCCGGAACGTGGACGTTGTAGCCGAGATGATGGAAGGTATCGGTCAGCAGCCCGGCCGCGTATTGTCCCGCGGCGACGGAACTGATGGGGCCGGTGAGGATGTAATCGAACAGCAGCGCCGAAACCGAAAGTTTGGCCAGGGTGCCGCCCATGGCCTGCTTGACCACGCGGTAAACGCCACCGCGGACGAACATGGAACTGGACTCGATGTAGAGGGCCCGCACGGCGTAGCTGAAGAGCATGACGGCGAGCACGAACCAGGGAGCGCTCTTGCCGATGACCTTCTCGGCATCGCCGCCAACGTAGTAGGCCGATGACCCGAGGTCAGAGAGAACAATGGCCGCGGCCCGCCAGAAGGAAATGAAAGTCAGCATCACCGAGGTGGCGACGAAGACTTTGACGGCGGGCCGCTGCAGGTTCTCAGCTGGTGTGGACATAGTTATTGGCGCGGCCGCTGGGCAGCACTGAGTTCTCGGGAAACCTGCAAATGGAGTACATCAGCCTAATTTGTGCACGCATACACGATCGTTACCAGAGGCAACATAATTCTACGATAAGGCGAGCTGGCGACACTGCTCATTCGAAATCCTTGAGCCAAAACTCCAGCGGACCGCGTTGCTCGTCCTTCACGCGTTGGGCCTCCATCTTGCGCAGCTCGGCGCGGCGTATCTTGCCTGAGATGGTCTTGGGCAGTTCATGGAATTCGAGCTTGCGCACCCGCTTATAAGCAGCCAGCTTCTCTTTCGCGAAAAGCAAGACCTCACGGGCAATCTCCTCGGTTGGACGGGCGTCGGCCACGATGGCTATGAAGGCCTTGGGCACATTGGTGCGCACGGGGTCTGGACTGGGAACGATCGCGACCTCGGCCACCAGAGGATGCTCCATCAGAACGCTCTCCAACTCAAACGGGCTGATGCGATAGTCGGAACTCTTGAACACGTCGTCCGCCCGGCCCACGAAGAAGAAGTAGCCCTCCTCGTCGAGAGAGGCCTGATCTCCGGTGTGGTACAGAGCGTTTTGCATCGCGACCCGCGTGAGCTCGGGGTCGTCCATATAGCCGGTCATCAGGCCGGTAGGCCGGGGAGCGAGTTTCACCGCGACCTCGCCTTCCTGGCATTCCTTGTCCTGCAGATCGACCACGCCGATGCGGAAGCCGGGAAGCGGGCGGCCCATGCTGCCCGGTTTCACCGGCTGCCCCGGCGAATTGCCGATGAGTGCCGTGGTCTCGGTCTGGCCATAGCCATCACGGATGACCAGGTCCCAAGCCTTCTGGACTTGCTCGATCACCTCGGGATTCAGCGGCTCGCCCGCGCTGGCCAACTCGCGCAAGGCGCGCGGCTTCTGACCCAGGTCCTCGAGAATGATCATGCGCCAGACCGTGGGAGGCGCGCACAGCGTGGTGATTCCGGCGTCGTCGAGCGAGCGCAGCACATTGGCGGCGCGAAATCGCGGAGCATCGTAAACGAAGTTCGTTGCCCCGGCGTTCCAGGGAGCGAAGAAGCTGCTCCAGGCATGCTTGGCCCAGCCGGGCGAGCTGATGTTCTGGTGAATGTCGCTTTCCTGAATGCCGATCCAGTACATGGTGGAGAGGTGGCCCACCGGATAACTCTGGTGAGTGTGGAGCACGAGTTTGGCTTTGGCCGTAGTCCCGGAGGTGAAATACAGCAGGAAGGGATGGTCTGCCCGAGTGGGAATGGTGCGGTAGTCTCGAGTCTCTTCCAGGGCGGCGGTGTAAGGCATCCAACCAGCGGTCTGGCCGCCCACCAGAATGCGCTTGATGTCGGCGTCGGAGGGAATGCGATCCATTGCGCTTTCATCCGTCACCACAATGCGCGCCCCGCTGCGCGCCAGGCGATCGCGAATTTCGCTTTCCGTGGCCAGGGTTGTGGTCGGGACTACGACCGCGCCGATCTTTATGGCCGCCAGCATCAGCTCCCAAATGGCGGCGACGTTAGGAAGGCACAGAACGATCCGGTCGCCAGGCCCGACCCCTTGGCGTTGCAAAAAGTGGGCCACGCGATCGGAGCGCTCAGCCAATTCCTGGTAACTGAACTTGACTTCGTCCCTGCTCTCACGCCGAAGCCACAAGGCTGTCTTGGTATTGCCCTGGGCATAGACGTCGAACCAGTCGCGGGCCCAATTGAAGTCCGACAGATCGGGCCAGCGAAATTCCCGGTAGGCCTTTTCGTAGTCGGTCCGGTGGTCGAGCAGAAACTGACGAGCAGCGATGAATTTCCCGGTGGCTGACATGTGTTTTCCAGGTGGGAGCAGGAGATTCCTGGCCGGAATTGCGTTTGGTCTCCCAACCGCCCCACACTATATACCGCGGGAGGGAGTCGAGGACATTATTCCGGTTAGCGTCACTTCACCGCGATATTTACCAGCCTGCCCTTGACCACCAGCACCTTCACGACTTCTTTGCCGGCGAGGGCGGCTTTGACCTTCTCGTCGGCGAGGGCGAGTTCGCGCACCTGCGCCTCTTCGGCGTCGGCAGGGACGACGATGCGGCTACGAATCTTGCCATTCACCTGGATGGCGATTTCGACTTCTTCTTCCTTCGCCAGTGCAGCATCGTATTGCGGCCAGGGCGCGCGCAACAGGTCGGAAGTGTCGCCCAGCATCTCCCACAACTCATGCGCGAGATACGGCGCGAACGGCGCCAGCATCAGCACCAGCCTGCGCTGCGCATCGGCGACCAGCGCCGGGGGGGCCTCATCCTGCCCGCGCTGAACACTGTCTTCGTAGGAGTACATCTCGTTCAGCAATTCCATGATCGCTGCGATCGAGGTGTTGAAGTGCCAGCGTCCGCCGAAATCGTCCGTCACCCGCCGGATGGTCTGGTGCAACTTGCGCTGCATCTGCCGCGCTGCGGGCGACAATTGTCCACCGTCGCGACTGCCCGACGCCGTGCCGTTTGGCTTCGCATTGCGCGCGACGAAGCGATACACCCGCGACAGGAACCGGCTGATGCCTTCCACCCCTGCATCCTGCCAGTCGAGATCGCGGTCGGGTGGCGAGGCGAACAGCGTGTACATGCGCGTCGAGTCCGCGCCGTAGCGCGCGACCATGTCGTCGGGCGACACCACGTTGCCCAGGCTCTTCGACATCTTGGCCCCGCCCTTGATGACCATGCCCTGGGTGAACAGGCGCTCTGCCGGCTCGGAATTCTTCACCAGCCCCATGTCGCGCATCACCTTGGTCCAGAAGCGCGAATAGATGAGGTGCAGGATGGCGTGTTCGACTCCGCCGATGTATTGATCGATGGGAAACCAATATCCCACAGTGTCAGAGTCGAGAGGCTTGGTGTCGAGGGACGGATCGGTGTAGCGATAAAAGTACCAGGACGAGTCGACGAAGGTGTCCATGGTGTCGGTCTCGCGGCGCGCCGGGCCGCCGCACTTGGGACAGCTCACGTTGACGAACTCCGGCACGCGACTGAGCGGCGAGCCGCCGGCCACCACGCCGGCAATGACCAGCGGCATGAACTGAACCTTCTCCGGCAATAGCACCGGCAAGTCCTTCTCGGCCACCGGCACGATGCCGCAGCCGGCGCAGTAGATCATGGGGATCGGCGTGCCCCAATAGCGTTGCCGGCTGATGCCCCAGTCCTTGAGGCGGTAGGTCACCGTTGCCTTGCCGAAGCCATGCTCTTCGGCAAACTTCGATATCTTCACAATGGCTTCCTGGCAAGGCATTCCGGTGTACTCGCCGGAGTTGATCACCAGGCTGTTCATCTCCGTGAATGGCAGGACCGGCTCGTTGGGTTCGCCGTCGGGCGCGTCGCCCTCGCGGCGCGGCAAGATCACCACGCGAATGTCGAGCCCGTACTTCTTAGCAAACTCGTAATCGCGCTCGTCGTGCGCCGGGACCGACATGATGGCGCCCGTGCCGTAGTCGAGCAGAACGTAGTTAGCCACCCAGATGGGCACCTGTTCGCCATTAAACGGATTCAGCGCAAAGCGCTCAGTGGAGACGCCATGCTTTTCGATGGCGCCAATGTCGCCAACCTCCTTCGCCTTGCGCTGCTCGGCCATCAGGTCTTCCACCTTGGCGAGCAGGTTGGGATCGTTGGCGATCAAGTCGGCCACCAGGGGATGCTCGGGCGCAAGCTGCAACGAGGTCGCGCCATAAATCGTATCCACGCGCGTGGTGAAGACGGAGATCTTGTCGCCAGCCGGTCCGGCGAGGCCGTCGAGCTTGAAGTCAACCAGCGCGCCCTCGCTGCGCCCGATCCAGTTGCGCTGCATGGTGCGCACCTTCTCCGGCCATCCTTGCAGAGTATCTAAACCCTGCAACAGTTCGTCGGCGTATTTCGTGGTGCGCAGGAACCATTGCTCCAGCTCGCGCTGCTCGACCGCTGTGTTCTCATGCCGCCAGCAGCAACCGTTGGGCAGCACCTGCTCATTGGCCAGCACCGTCGCGCATTCGGGGCACCAGTTGACTTTGCTCTTCTTGCGATACACCAGTCCTTGCTCGAAGAACTTGAGGAAGAACCACTGGTTCCAGCGGTAGTACTCGGGCAGGCAAGTGGCGATTTCCTTCGACCAGTCGTAGGCAAAGCCCAGGCGCTTCATCTGCGCCTTCATGCTGGCAATGTTGTGCAGCGTCCATTGGCGCGGCGGAGTCTGGTTCTGGATAGCGGCATTCTCGGCGGGCAGCCCGAACGCGTCCCAACCCATGGGATGAAGGACGTTGTGGCCCTGCATCCACATGTAGCGCGCCAGGGCATCGCCGATGGCGTAGTTGCGCACGTGTCCCATGTGCAGCGCGCCGGAGGGATAGGGCAACATCTCCAGCACGTAATACTTTTTGCGCGCGCTGGTGGGTGGCTCGGCGCGATAGAGATCGGGATTCTGCGCCCAGCGCTCGGACCACTTCTGCTCGATCGCCTGTGGGTCATAGCGGTCAGCACGGCTGGCGACGCCACCATTGGCGACTTCAGTTTGGGCGCTCGATTGCGGTTCCGTGTTCGGCTCTTTGGATTTGGAGTCGGCCATAGGTGTTTTTGATGCGCTTGGGGTAAACGTTGATTTTACAATGTGCGGGTGCGCGGCTTGCGTTTGCCGCTGGGCAACGCCTTCGCGCCAGCGACCAGCGCTTTCAACGCATTCACGTTCGCGATGTTCACCCCGCCTTTTCGTTCCCAGCGGCGCGCCTTCCGCGATACACTATCTGGCAACGAAACAAGGGGTCCCTGATGCTTATCGTCATGAAGGCGCACGCCTCCGAAGAGCAAGTGGAGCGCGTATGCGACAAGATAGAATCGCTGGGCTTTCGCGCGCATGCCCTGCCTGGAGCGCAGCGCACCGCCATCGGCGTCACCGGCAACCAGACGGAGGTGGAGACCGGCACTTTCGACGAGATGGAAGGGGTGCAGGAGGTCATCCGCGTCAGCAAGCCTTACAAGCTGGTCAGCCGCGATCTGAAGGAAGAAGACACGGTGGTGCGTTTCCCCGGTTCTGACGCGACTTTCGGAGGCGATGAGGTGGCGGTCATCGCCGGGCCGTGCGCCATCGAATCCCGCGAGCAGGCATTCGCTACGGCCGAGTGCGTGGCCCGCGCCGGCGCCCGCTTCTTCCGCGGAGGCGCTTACAAGCCGCGCACCTCTCCCTACACGTTTCAAGGCCTGGCCGAGGAGGGCCTGAAAATTCTGGCGGAAATCCGCGACCGCTTCGGCCTGCTGATCGTCACCGAGGCCATCGACAACGAATCGCTCGAACTGGTGGAAAAGTACGCTGACGTTATCCAGATTGGCGCGCGCAACATGCAGAACTATTCGCTGCTGAAGCGGGCGGGGAGGGCGCACAAGCCGGTGCTGCTGAAGCGCGGCATGTCGGCCACGCTGGAAGAATTGCTGATGGCCGCCGAGTACATCATGAGCGAGGGCAACTACAACGTGATTTTGTGCGAGCGCGGCGTGCGCACCTTTGCCGACCACACCCGCAACACGCTCGACCTCAGCATCGTGCCGGCGGTGCAGCGTTTGAGCCACCTGCCGATCATCGTCGATCCCAGCCACGGGACCGGCAAGCGCAACAAGGTGACGCCGCTATCGCGCGCCGCGGTGGCCGTGGGCGCCGACGGCCTGATCATCGAAGTCCACTCCGACCCTGACCGCGCCCTCAGCGATGGCAATCAATCGCTCTTTCCCCAGCAGTTTGCCGACCTCATGGTTGAGGTCCGCCAGATCGCCAACGTGCTGGGCCGTTCCGTCGCCGAGCCGGTTGCCGGCCCAGTCGCTCGCTGTGGCAACGCAACCGCCAGTTCGGTCGCTGCTCGCTGAATGCGCACAACATCGATGTGGATGTGGCTGTGGCCGCGGCAACGTTCGGCGCGGCAATGGCGCTGGGCGCTGTGCGTGGCGGCCTTCACACTGGGCGCAACTGGCTGCCATCGACGCCCGACCGTCGAGCCCGGCTATCACGAATACGCCTACGTCAGCAACGGCAAGAGCAACTCGGTCAGCGTTCTCGATCTGCTTCAGCTTCGCAACGTCAAGACCATCCTGGTGGGCGCAGGTCCAACCGGCGTCGCCGCCAGTCCCACGCGCAACGAAATTTACGTTGCCAATGCCGACTCCAACAACATCAGCGTCATTAATGTGGAGCGCAACGTAGTCGAAGCGACCATTGGGGTTCATCGCGCGCCTTACTTCGTCGCGGTTTCCCCCGACGGCAAGCGCGCTTACGTGGCCAATTCCGGCTCGGCCAATGTTTCGGTGATTGACCTGGATAAGCGGGCGGTGATCGCGACCATACGAGTGGGCGGGGCACCGGGTCTGGCCAGGGTTTCGCCCGATGGAAAGCTGGCGGTGGTCAGCAATCGCGCCGACAACACCGTTTCCATCATCGATACGCAGAAGCTGGCGGTGCGCAGCACCGTGCCAGTCTGCCAGCAGCCGCAGGACCTGGTCATCCTGCCCGATTCCAGCAAGGCGTTCGTGGCGTGCCCTGGCTCGAACCAACTCGCCTCCGTCGATCTGGCATCGGGCCGGGTGCTGACCCTGCTCGACGTGGGCAAGACACCTATACAGCTTGCGCTGAAGCCTGATGGCGGTGAGCTGTTCGTCAGCAATTTCGGCAGCAACAATTTTTCCATCGTCGAGACCGCCAACAACGAGGTGGGCGGCAGCTACCTGATCGGGGACGAGCCGGTGCGCGGAATCGTCACCTCCGATAACAGCCTGCTCTATGTCAGTAGTTTCGGATCGGACACGGTCAGCGTCTATACCATCGACGAAGGCCGCGTAATTGGCACGGTCGCGGTCGGCAGTCATCCCGATGGGCTGGCGTTAAGCCCTGATGAAGGGCATCTGCTGGTGGTGGATTCCCGCTCCGGAGATGTCGCCGTGGTGCGCACGGTGAAGACGCGCAACAATTCCAAACTCAGCGCCGACCGTGCGCTGGTCACGCTGATTCCCGTGGGCAATCAGCCCAATGACATCGTGATCAAGGCCTTCCAGGTAGGCGAGGCGAAGAAGTGAAAGGCGGGAATTCAGAATTCGACGAGTAGAATGCCGCCCATGAGACTCAGACTGTTCGCACTCCTGACCATCTGCGGTTTCCTCATCTTCGCCCTCACCATGACATTTGTGCCTCTTATGCCGATGTGGGCAAACTACGCCGCCAGAGCTGGATTCCTCGTCATCTTCGGCGCTCTGTGGCGGGTCGCACGCGATGGGCACCCACTGAGCCGCTTTCGGCCAGTTTTCTTTGCCTACTTCACGGCGGTCCTTGGCCTTTCGCTCGGATTTTTCTTCGCAGACAGGGGGCTTGAGCTGTTTGGCCTGACGGCGCAAACCCCGGTCGGAATCGCTATGGCGAAGTTTTTGCAAGCGTCGCTGATCGTGATCGGAATTCTCACCGTGGCGAGGCTCTGCGGTGAAGATCTCGCGTCACTCTACATCCGGAAAGGCCGTTTGATACTCGGCCTGAGTGTGGGCTTGATCACCGCTGCCGCACTCTTGGTTCTGAGCCTGCTGCAACCGGCGGTTAGGGCGCTCGGCACGGCCAAGCTCATGTCGTTGGCCCCATGGATACTACTCTTCGTTGTATCCAACGCCTTCATGGAGGAACTTCTCTTCCGCGGATTGTTTCTTGGACGATACGAGCCACTGATGGGAAAATGGCTGGCCGTTCTTTCGACAGCCCTGGCCTTCACCTTGGCACACATGCAGGTCACCTACGCGCCGAACTTATGGGCCTTTCTGCTCGTTACCTTCGGGTTCTCGATCGCTTGGGGGTGGCTGATGCAGAAGAGCGAGAGCTTGTGGGGATCGGCCTTGTTTCATGCCGGCGCGGATTTGTTGATTATCTTACCGATCTTCAGCAGCCTCGGCGCCGTGTGAAGCCGAGGATCGCCGGGTGCTGGCTGAGCCTGAAATCGCAAGGAGGTCCCGATGAGAGTCCTGATACTGGGCGCTGGCGTGATCGGCAGCTTCAACGCGGCGCAGCTAACATCGCTTTTGATTGTCAGCTTCCCCGGACTCTGCGAAACTATCCGGTTCTGTGACGGACGCTCATGCTGGTGCGCGAATTCTCGGCGGGTGGTGTGGTGTTGCGGAAGATGCGCGGCCGCTGGTTTCTGGCGGTCATCGAGCCGCACATGACCCGGCCCAAGAAATCGCCTAAGCGTTCGGATCGTCCGCGAAAGGCGACCGCTGCGCTGGTGGCCCTGCCCAAGGGCGCCATCGACAAAGGCGAGAAGCCGGAGCAGACGGCCCTTCGCGAGGTCGGCGAAGAAAACGGGGTCGAGGCGAACCTGGTGACCAAGCTGGCCGACATTAAGTATTACTACGTGCGCAACTGGGGCGACGGCGCGCGGGTGTTCAAGATTGTCAGCTTCTATCTTTTGCTCTACCGCTCGGGGCGACTGGGAGACATCTCGCCTGACATGCGAATCGAAGTGCAGAACGCCTACTGGCTTCCGCTGGAGGATGCCTCCAACACCTTAAGCTATGCCGGCGAGCGTACCGTGGCCCAGAGCGCGCTGCAATATCTGAAAACCCATCCGGAACTGGGAGATCATGCCACAGACACCACACATTGAGCGTCACTTCACTGCGGGCGCAGTTGTCCGCGACGTTGTCATCGGCATGTCCGACGGCCTGACCGTACCCTTCGCGCTGGCCGCCGGTCTTTCCGGTGCAGTCGATAACAGCCACATTGTGGTCGTCGCCGGACTGGCCGAGATCGCCGCCGGCTCCATCGCCATGGGACTGGGCGGCTACCTGGCCGCCAGGAGCGATGCCGAACACTACGAAAGCGAACGGCTGCGCGAAGAGCGCGAGGTGCAGGAGATCCCCGACGAGGAAGCGCTCGAAGTGCAGAAGGTCTTTGCCGATTACGGTCTGTCGCACGACGAGAGCGTTCCCGTGGTGCAGGCGTTGACGCGAAAACCGAAGCAGTGGGTGGACTTCATGATGCGCTTCGAGTTGGGCCTAGAAGCTCCCGATCCCAAGCGGGCCATGCAGAGCGCCTTCACCATCGCTGCCTCGTACATTTGCGGAGGCATCATTCCGCTGGCGCCCTACATGACGTTGCACAGTGCGCGCATGGCTCTCGTCTGGTCCGTGGTGGTCACGTTGGTCGCGCTGGGAGTTTTCGGCTACATCAAGGGGCGCTTCACGGGATCGCGGCCCGGCCGTTCCGCCTTCCAAACTATTGTGATTGGAGGACTTGCGGCTGGGGCAGCCTTTCTGCTGGCCAAGCTGATTTCTTAACCCAATATGGGAAAGGAATTTATGCGGATTTCTCTTGACTGAATGAGGATTCATTCAGTACGATCAGTCCAACTTAATAGGCGCGCGCCGTTGCCATCCTCACCCCACATCTTACGGCGCGCGCTGCTTGCATTTTGGGCCGTTCTATGTGCGTTGCCGTTTTGCCTTTGAGGAGAGTTACCGGGACAATGCTGTCCACTTCTACGTCTCATTTAAGCCAGCTCATTCAGCAGCCGTTCTCCATTAACCACAATCGAAGTTCGTAATCGCCGGATCGCGTCCGCGTAAGACGCAGCTTTGCGCGCGCAAGTTCTCAACCAATAATAGTTTTAGCGCTGGAGTCATCATCATCCCATGACGAAACGGATTGAGAAGGTCGCTGTTCTGGGCGCCGGCACCATGGGCGCTCGCATCTCGGCGCACCTGGCCAACGCCGGTGTGCCTTCGTATCTGCTCGACATTGTTCCGCCCGATGCCGACGGTCCCGCGCGCAACCGCTTCGCTGCCGCTGGATTGGAAGCTGCGGTGAAATCGAAGCCCGCGGCGTTCTTCGAGCCTTCGCTGGCCAAGTTGGTGACCATCGGCAATTTCGAAGACGATCTGAAGAAGCTGGCTGAGGTGGACTGGATCATCGAAGCGGTAGTTGAAGATCTCGAGATCAAGCGCAGCCTGCTGCGCAAGGTGGACGCGGTCCGCAAGCCCGGAACGATTGTCACCACCAATACCAGCGGGTTGCCGGTGGCGAAGATCGTCGAAGGTTTTCCCGACGAATTTCGCCGTCACTGGTTTGGCACGCATTTCTTCAATCCGCCGCGTTACATGCGGCTGCTGGAACTGATTCCCACTCCCGACGCCGATCCCGCCGCGATGGACCTCATCGCGCATTTCTGCGATCTGCATCTCGGCAAGGGCGTGGTGCACGCCAAGGACACGCCGAATTTCATCGCCAACCGCATCGGGACGTTTTCCGCGCTCAATGTCATGCGCCTGATGCAGGAGATGGACCTCAGCATCGAGGAAGTGGATGCCCTCACCGGACAGGCCGTCGGCTGGCCCAAGATGGCGACCTTCCGCCTTACCGACATGGTTGGGCTGGATGTTCTCGGCCACGTAGTACGCAACGCCAGTGCCAATATCCACGATGAGCGCAGCGATTTGAAGCTGCCCGACTTCTTCGTGGCCATGCTGGAGCGCAAGTGGCTGGGCGACAAGACCAGGGGCGGCTTCTACAAGAAGCAGAAGAGCGCCGATGGTGAGCAGCGGCTGGCGCTCGACTGGAAGACGCTGGAATATCGTCCGCAGCAGAGGCCCAAGTTTGCCTCGCTGGAAATGGCAAAGACCGTGGAGAGCCTGCCCGAGCGGCTCCATATGCTGCTTACGCCGTCGAAGGACAAGGCGGGCATCTTTCTCTGGTCGGCATTGGCGGACCTGTGGACGTATGCCGCGAATCGCATCGGCGAGATCGCCGACTCGGTGGTGGAGATCGATCGCGCCATGAAGATGGGTTTCAACTGGGAGCTGGGACCGTTCGAGCTGTGGGATGCCGCCGGCGTTGCCAAGACGGTAAAGCGGATGAAAGTGGACGGCAGGCCGGTTTCGCCCAACGTCGAGAAGCTGCTCGCCTCGGGCCATGAAAGCTGGTACGCCGACGATCCCAAGGCCGCCAGCGGACGGGTTTACTTTGACCTGCGCAGCGACAACTATCGCCCGGAAGTAGTGCCACCGGGAGTGTGGTCGGTCACGGTTGCCAAGAAGTCGAACTTCGTGGTGAAGAAGAATGCGGGCGCGTCTCTGATCGATCTCGGCGACGGCGTTGGCTGCATTGAATTCCACTCCAAGGCGAACGCGCTGGGCGGCGACATCGTGCAGATGATCACCCAGACGCTGAAGTCCGGCGGCGCGGGCGAAAATTTCGACGCCTTCGTCATCACCAACGATGCGGCCAACTTCTCCGTGGGCGCCAACATCATGCTGCTGCTGATGGCGGTGCAGGAAGAAGAGTGGGACGAGGTTGACCTGGCCGTCCGCCAATTCCAGAACATGACCCAGGCGATCAAATTTTCGTCCAAGCCGGTGGTAGTCGCGCCGTTCGGCATGACGCTCGGCGGGGGCGCAGAAATCACGCTTCATGCCGCGGCGCGTCAGCCGCACGCGGAGCTCTACGCCGGCTTGGTCGAAGTCGGCGTGGGCTTGCTGCCCGGCGGCGGCGGCTGCAAAGAGATGACGCTGCGCGCGCTCGATAAGGCCTATCACATTCGTCCTGCCGGCCGCGGCGAGAGCGTCGAGCTGATGGAAGCTATGAAGCAGGCATTCGAGATCGTCGCCCTGGCAAAAGTTTCAACGTCGGCTTTCGAGGCGCGGAATCTTGGATTCCTTTCCAGCGGCGACGACATCACTATGAATCGGGAGCGGGTGCTCACCGACGCCAAGGAGCGGGCGCTGGAGTTGGCGAGTGAAGGTTATCGGGCCCCCGCGCCGCGGATGGACATCCCTGCGCCCGGCGAGAGCATTCTGGCGACGCTGAAGCTGGGCGTGCACATCATGCACGAGGGGCAATTCATTACCGATCACGAAGTCAAAATCGCCAACAAGGTGGCGGAGGTGCTGTGCGGTGGCGCGCTGAATCCGGGTACCCTGGTGAGCGAGCAGTATCTGCTCGACTTGGAGCGCGAGGCGTTCAAGTCGCTGTGCGGCGAGAAGAAGACGCAAGAGCGCATCCAGTACACGCTGAAGACGGGGAAGCCGCTGAGGAACTGAAAAACAGTTGTCAGTGGCCAGTTGCCGGTGGTCAGTCACAACCATGAGCCCGGAGGGCGACATAGTTTAGCCCGTAAACCGAGTTCGGTTTGGCTGAGGGCTGACGGCTGATAGCCGACAGCTAATTGCTACGAGCTAATTGCTAGGAGCTTCGAATGCGTGAAGTCGTAATCGTTAGTGCCGTGCGCACGCCGGTGGGCAAGGCTTACAAAGGAACATTGCGGGCGACGCGTCCCGATGACCTGGCCGCTGTGGCCATCAAGGGCGCGCTCGAACGCGTGCCGCAGGTCGATCCCAAAGAGATCGAGGATGTCATCTTCGGCTGCGCCATGCCCGAGGCTGAGCAAGGCATGAACGTGGCGCGCATCGCGTCGCTGCGTGCCGGATTGCCAGTTGAGGTTTCGGCCATGACCATCAACCGCTTCTGCTCGTCGGGCCTGCAGGCGATTGCCATGGCGGCCGAACGCATCATGGCCGGCGGGGCGGAGATTGTGGTCGCCGGGGGCGTCGAGTCCATGACCATGATTCCCATGGGCGGTCACAAAGTGTCGGCCAACCCGTGGCTGGTGTCGAATTACCCCGACGCTTATCTCTCGATGGGCCTCACCGCTGAAAGGATGGCCCAGCGCTACCACATCACGCGCGAGCAGTCGGACCAGTTCTCCGTCGATAGCCACAAGAAGGCCATCGCAGCGATCCAGGCGGGCAAGTTCGACGAAGAGATCGTTCCCGTGCCGGTCAGTCTCACCACCCCGAACGGCAATAAGCCAAAGCGCACCGACATCGTGTTCAAGATGGACGAAGGCCCGCGTGCCGACACCTCGCTGGAAGCGCTGCTTGCGCTCAAGCCGGCGTTCCACCTGAAGGGCACGGTCACGGCCGGCAACTCGTCGCAGATGTCCGACGGCGCAGCAGTCGCGGTGGTAATGTCCGCCGAACGCGCCAAGGCGCTGGGATTGAAGCCGCTGGTGCGCTACGTGGCATTTGCAACGGCGGGTTACAAGCCGGAAGAAATGGGCGTCGGGCCGGTGTTCGCCATCCCGAAAGCGCTGAAACTGGCTGGCCTGAAGCTGAGCGACATTGACGTCATCGAGTTGAACGAGGCGTTTGCAGTACAGTCGCTGGCCGTCATCCAGGAGGGAAAGCTGGATCCGGAGCGCATCAACGTCAACGGCGGAGCCATCGCACTGGGGCATCCGTTGGGATGCACCGGCGCCAAGTTGACCGCGAGCATCATCCGCGAACTCAAGCGCCGCAATGGACGCTACGGCATGGTGACCATGTGCGTCGGCGGCGGCATGGGCGCGGCGGGCATCTTCGAGAATTTGCAGTAAACAATCAACCACAGAGACACAGAGGCACGGAGAAAAACAGAAAAAAAGAGGACGCAGGCGGGAAAGAGAATGTGCGCAAGCAGCTGTGTAGAGTGTTCAAGGATTGGACATCAAGTTCTCTACTAGATTTTCGAGAAACAAGATTCTCTGTGCCTCTGTGTCTCTGTGGTGAAAAAGATTCGCGATAAGGAAGGACCCTATGGCTACCACGGTATCGGCAGTTCCCAAGATCAAAACCACGGGCGGAAGTTTTTTGCTCGAAGATCACAACCTGGCAAACGTCTTTACTCCGGAAGACTTTAACGAAGATCAGCAGATGGTGGTCAAGCTGGCGGAGGAGTTTGCCATCAACGAAGTCCTGCCCAATGCCGAGAAGATGGAGCACAAAGACTGGTCGGTGGCGCGCCAATTGCTCCAAAAGGCCGCCGAAATGGGCCTGACCAACGCCGACGTCCCGGCCGAGTACGGCGGATCGGAGATGGACAAGACCTCGTCGGCGATCATCGCCGACTTCATGGCCAAGTCCGGCAGCTTCATGGTGAGCATGGGCGCGCACAGCGGCATCGGCACGCTGCCCATCGTGTTCTTCGGCACCGAAGCGCAAAAGAAGAAATATCTGCCGCGGCTGGCGACGGCCGAAATCATTGGCGCGTATGCGTTGTCGGAAAGCACCAGCGGATCGGACGCGATGAACAGCCGTACCCGCGCCGTGCTGTCACCCGACGGCAAGCACTACCTTCTGACCGGCGAGAAGATGTGGATCACCAACGCCCACTTTGCCGACCTGTTCACCATCTTTGCCAAAATCGATGGCGAAAAGTTCACGGCGTTCCTGGTTGAGAAGGATTTTCCCGGCTTCTCCGTCGGCAACGAAGAAAAGAAGATGGGCATCCGCGGCTCGTCCACGGCGCCGCTCATCCTGAACGAGTGCAAGGTGCCGGTGGAGAACGTGCTTGGTGAGATTGGCAAAGGGCACATCATCGCCTTCAACATTCTGAATGTCGGCCGCTTCAAGCTGGGCGCAAGCTGCGTCGGCGGCGCGCGCACATCGTTGCAACATGCCATCGCCTATGCCAAAGAGCGCAAGGCCTTCGGCAAGAGCATTGCGGAGTTCGGCTTGATTCGCGAGAAGCTGGCGCAGATGGCCGCCGGGCTGTACGCGTGCGAATCGATGGTGTATCGCACCGTCGGCATGATGGACACGGCGCTGTCGGCGATCGAGCACAGTCCCGAGACCGTGCGCAGAGCGATTGAAGAGTATGCGGTGGAATGTTCCATCATCAAAGTGTCGGCTTCCGAGATGCTCGACTTTGTGGTTGACGAGACCGTGCAGGTTTACGGCGGATACGGCTTTGTCGAGGAATATCCCGCCGAGCAGGCGTATCGCGACTCGCGCGTAAACCGCATCTTCGAGGGCACCAACGAAATCAACCGGCTCATCATTACGGGTTGGTTGCTGAAGCGGGCCATGAGCGGACAACTCGCGCTGCTGCCGGCCATCAAGAAGACCATGGACGAGGTGATGTCGGGTCCATCTCACGAGGAGTTGGAAGGCACGCTGGCCGCCGAGCGCAAGCTGGTGGACAACGGCAAGAAGCTGGCCATGCTGGTGGCGGGCGCGGCTTCGCAGAAGTACATGCAGAAGCTGGTCGATCATCAGGAGGTCATGGGCGCCATCGCCGACATGGTGATCGAAACCTTTGCCATGGATTCCAGCCTGCTGCGTGCCCGCAAATACGTCGAGGTCAATGGCGAAGCCAAAGGCGCGCTGGTTATCGCCATGACCGAGGTCTATCTGGAAGGCGCATTTGCCAAGTTGGAAGCTGCGGCCAAGAAAGTGATCGCTACCGTGGCGGAAGGCGACATGCTGCGCACCCAGATGGCGATTGTGCGCCGCCTGGCAAAGCACGACCCAGTCAACGTGATCGCGCTACAGGAGAGCATCGCCAGCCGCGTGCTGGAGACCGGGAAGTACGTGACGGCGTAGGCAACTCACCGCCGGGGCACGGGAAACACGGGGGTTCACAATGACTTCTCCGTAACCCCGTGTCTCCGTGCTCGATGTGTTAAAGCGAGCAACTGTAGCACGGTTGCTGGTGTAATCGCCTGATTACGACAGCTATGATTGTTCCTTGGGGCAACGACCCACGTTCCACGAGGTGAACATGCGCATTTTCATACAAGTGGTTGCGGTCATTTGCGCCCTGTTCGCTGTCTCGGTAGCGCAGAGCGACGCCGAGCTCGAGACACAGCTTCTGACGACGCTGCGACAGATGTACGCGGCAGAGATGAAGCACGACCTCAACTTCATTCGTTCGTATCTCTCCGATGACTTCGCAGAGGTGGCAGGCGACGGACGCGTGTACTACTGGAAAGACATCGAAGCCAGTTTCGCGGGCATGGAGTTGCGGGATTACAAGCTGTCAGATTGTGTAACGAAACGGGTCGCGTCCGACACAGCTTACATGAGTTGCGCAATGGAGGTAGACGCCAGTTTCAAAGGAAATCCACTCCCTCGCCTGTTCCGTGTCACGTGGCTTTGGACGCGAGCGAAAAATCTGTGGGTGGTACGCTTCGAGCAGGCGACGATCGTGCCCGCCGCCACTCCCACGGGCAAGTGAGTCTTAGTTCCGGGCCGAACGTAGGTCGTGACTGGCACTAATTCTCAGTTGGCGTTACATCCCCATTGCACTCATTGACCGTCACCCACTCTCAATCCAGCGATAGAAGGTATCCGGGAGTTCCGCCCAATCGTCCTCCAAAGGCTTGGGCGTCCAGCACCGCCATGTCCCACGCGGTCCACGAACCGGGCGTGATTCTTATGGTGACATCATCAAAGGATGCAAACACAGGCCCGACGTGGGGATCGGCCATCGCTGCTGCACTCATATATCGGCTGTGTATGCGCCGGTTTATCTCTTCGGACTGTTCGCCTGAAATCAGTTCAGCTTTCCCGGCCCCGTTGACGCCTCGCTCCGCTCCCGGTTTTCGTACGTCCACCATCAGTGAGGCCCTTGCCCGCGCCGCGATATTGCGAGCCTTCCGACTTTTGGAAGAGGTCGCGATGAATAAATAGCCGTCCTCGAAGAGATACCAGACCGCAGTCAGGTGGATGGTCCCGTCCGCGTTCTCGGTCCCGAGTGCAGCGATGTAGCGTCCTCGCAGCAATTCTTGGGAAATTGGGTCAAGTGTTTGAGTCGGCACCTTCCCCTCCACAGCCGCCGCGCCCGATTCGGCAAGGGTACCAATCTACCACTTCTCCTCGAACATTTGGAAGCAGCACGGGACGACGGTGATGTCAAGCTGCTTGTGTAAATACGGAGAGGGTGCGGGTTTTCCATTCCAGGTTGAATCTCTGGAAGATGGAGTAGATGATGCGGTCCACGCTCTCGACATTCACAAAGCACACCATCGGCCGGGTGCGCCGCCGGACTTCTACGAAGCAGCGCTCGATCACATTGGTTGTCCTCAGCTTGCGCCACAGGTGGCGGGGAAAGGCGAAGAAGGCCAGCAACTCGGGCAGATCGCGTTCCAGGCGCCGCACCATGCTGGGGTAGTCTCGCCGCCAGCGGGCGCGGAAGCGACGCAAGGCGGCTTCGGCTTGCCCCCGGCCGGGGGCCAGGTAAATGGCCTGCGCCCCGGCCTTCACTTCCTCGTAGTCTGCCTTGCGTACTTTCTGCAGAATATTGCGCATCTTGTGCACCCAGCAACGCTGATGCCGTGCTCGGGGATATACCGTCGGAATCGCCGCCGCCAAACCGGCACAACCATCGGTGATGATCAGGGCCAAGTGTTTGCCTTCCAGCCCGCGGCGGTACAGATCCTGCAGCAGCCCCTCCCAGTCCGCCTGACTTTCTCCCTGACTGCGCAGAAAGGCCAGCAAATGACGAGTGCCGTCACGCCGCACCCCATAGGCCACCAACATCTGTACCCGTTTGCGTCCCCCCGGACGCCGCACCCGCAAGCTCACCCCGTCCAGAAACAAATACACGTACTCGTCGCTCAGCCTGGCCTGGTGAAACTGGCGCACCGCCTCGTCCAGATCGCGGGTCAGCTTCGACACCGTCTGCGCGCTCACCACTTCGCCGGTCAGGGTGGCCACTACCCGTCCCACCTGCCGGGTCGAGATGCCGCGCAGAAAGGCTTCGCGGATCAGCATCGAGACTTCTTCGGCCCGCCGCTGAAACCGCTCCAAGCCCGCGGGCAGAAAACTCTTCTCCCGGGTGCGCGCGATGCGCAGCCGAAGGGTCCCCAAGCGGGTCACGAAATCCCGCTCGTAGTAGCCATTGCGATAGACCCGGCGCTGGCCCGGCCGCCGTTCGTACCACTGCGCGCCGGAAAAGCGGTCCCGCTGCCGCTCCGACTGCAGCTCGAAGAAGCGCTGCCACGCCAGCTTGGTCTGGCCATACAGATCGCCCCAGAATGTCTCCTTCATCTCCGCCAGGAAGTGTTGGAAGTGCTCGCTGATCGGTGTTACCTTCGCCATGGGTGTAAGTCTCCTTTTCTAGGGTGGCTTTAGCTTGCTAGGCCAAAGCCAACTTACACCCTCTCGCTTTTTACACAATCAACGTTACGTCACCCGGGACGACAGCAACTGCTTAATGGGGGCTAAGGCGATGGATGATGATAAATCCCCATATCACAAGCAATCGGGACCTTGTTTAGTCGCATTTCGTGCGTTCACGGCGCCTCTTTCGTTTTCCTGATCTCCTCCATCACCGACGAGATCAACTCTTTCGCGTCGGCAATGCCCTTCATCACGATCTGGATGTCCATGGCCGGCATGCCCGGTTGGCGGGCGCTCTGGCAATAAACGCCGTGCTGGCCCACCATGGTCAGCGCGTCCGTCAAGACATCGAGTGCCACCGCCAGACGTCCCCGCGGCACACCCATCATGAACTCGTATTGCTCCAACTCTTCACGCTTTTCGTCCAGAATGCCCATGGGTTGAATTGTATCGTTCCGCCCCGTTGTGAATAATAGAGCGGCAACAGGAAGTGACAACTGACATCAAGAGGAGAGTGCAATGCGTAAAAGCCGTCTAGGGATGTTCGTCATGCTTGCCATCGCGGTATGCGCTGTCGGCGTGGCGCAGGAGAAGAAACTGCTGAGTCCGCCGGGCGAAGCCTCGGTCAAGTTCGACGACGGAAAAACGGTCACCATTCAGTACAGCCGCCCTTCCATGCGCAGCCGGAAGATCTTTGGCGGACTGGTGCCTTACGATCAGGTCTGGCGCACCGGCGCAAACTCCGCAACCAGCCTCAAGACCGACGCTGACCTGACCATCGGCGGCGCCCATGTCCCGGCGGGCAGCTACACGCTTTATACCTTGCCCGGCATGAATAGCTGGAAGCTGATCATCAACAAGCAGACCGGCCAATGGGGCACGGAATACAGCCAGGGCCAGGACTTGGCGCGGGTGGACATGAAGGTGAGCCAGAAGAACGCGGGGATGGAGACCTTCACCATCTCGCTCGACAAGACCAGCGCCAACTCGGCCGTGTTGAAGCTGGATTGGGAAAACACCATCGCCAGCGTGGAGGCGCAGGAGAAGAAGTAGCTAGAGCTTGTTTTAAAAATGTCCTGCAGCGTTCTGAGTGGAAGCGTTCTGGGTGGAAGCGCGGGCCTTTAGGCCCGCGAAAATCACGACTCCCAGTAAAGGGCTTTTAGCCCTGGTGTCGCAAAACACCTCGCGGCTTCGTCAGAGTTCGCCGGCTTCGTCCTGAATGCGCCTCCAGGCATTCTCCACGTGACGCAAGGTGGTGTGTGTCTGGCCGACGCAGAAGCGCAAAATGAAGCGACCGTTGAGCCGGGTATGGGTGAGATATAAGTCGCCACTGTGGTTGAGACGGTCCATCAGGAGCTGATTACTCTCATCGCCGCCGCGATGCCGGAAGCACACCAGGTTCAGCGGCGCCGGCGCGACCATCTCGAAGCGCTCGTCCTGCTTTACCCATTCGGCAAATTGCTGCGCTATTTCTATGTGCCGGCGCACGTGGTACTGCAACCCCTCCACTCCGTAGTGCCGGATCACGAACCATAGCTTGAGCGAACGAAAGCGGCGGCCCAGAGGAATGTGCCAGTCACGATAGTCGAAGACTGCGCCCGATTCGGTTGCCTGGTTGCGAAGGTATTCGGGGAGGATACTCAGCGTGTCAATGAGGGCCTTGCGGTCGGCCACATAGAAACAGTTGCAATCGAAGTTGGTGAACATCCACTTGTGGGGATTGAAGGTATAGCTGTCGGCAAGTTCGATCCCATCCTGGATGTAGCGGAACTCCGGACACAGTGCGGCCGTGCCCGACATAGCGGCGTCCACGTGGAACCATAGGCCGTTCTCGCGGCAGATTGCGCCGATGGCCGGCAAGGGATCGAGTGCGTTAGACGAGGTAGTACCCACCGTGGCAGAAACAAAGAAGGGTACCAGACCCGATTGCCGGTCCTGCTGAATCTGGCGAACCAGAGCTTCGGGCCGCATAGCAAAGCGCTCATCGACCTCAATTAGGCGCAGGTTGTCCATGCCAATCCCTGCAACCATGGCTGCCTTCTCGATGGACGAGTGGGCCTGGTCGGAGGTATAGGCGACAAGTTTGCCGTCGCAGCCATGGCGATTGCTGCGATAGTTAGTAGCACGTTCGCGAGCTGCCAGCATCGCGCACAAGGACGCGCTCGAGGCGGTATCCTGGAGCACACCGCCGCCGCTGCTGGTGGACAGGAATTTTTGCGGCAATCCCAGCATGGTTACCAGCCAATCCAGAACGTGCGATTCTAATTCCGTGCACGCCGGACTGGTGGCCCATAACATTCCTTGCACCCCCAGAGCGGAGGAGAGCAGGTCGCCCAGGATCGACGGCCCGGAAGCATTAGCGGGAAAATAGGCAAAGAAATTTGGCGACTGCCAATGGGTAATTCCGGGCAGAATTACCTTGTTCATATCTTGCAGAATCGCGGCGAAGCTTTCGCCTGCGGCGGGAGCTTCAGCGGGGAGTGCTTGCCGGATTTGGCCCGGCCCTACCTGGGAAAGCACGGGTAGGGTCTCAATGCGCTCATAATAGTCGGCAATCCAATCCACCACGGCCCGTCCCTGCTGGCGAAACTGCTCCGGCGTCATGTGGTAGTTCTTCTCTGGCGGCATAATGACCTCCGTGGCTGGGCGTCCTAATCTAGCCTGCTAGTATGCAGAAAGGCACGAATTACTGAGCTTCCGGCGGCCTAGTCGTGCCATTCGGGTCGATCTGCTCGCTTGAGGGCCACTCTACCCAAGCTACAGCCACTCCGTAGCTGCTCTGGCAATCGCGCCCTTCTGACCACGTAAAGCCGCAGACTACCATTCTGGGTTGCGATTTATGGTTGCTAATCTATAGTGTAAACCGCCAGTATCGCTGCTACACTATCTCCGGCTGTAAAAGTTCGAAAGGAGAAGCATGGACATCCAAAACATATTGGCGGACCTTAAAAGGGAACGTGAACAGCTCGACAGAGCTATTGGTGCATTGGAAGGGCTCGGTACTCGGACACGCCGTCGGGGAAGACCGGCAGGCAGCCATCAGGCCGCAGCTACTCCCAAACGCAAACGCCGCCACATGAGCGCTGCCTCGCGCAAACGCATTTCCGAAATGATGAAACAACGCTGGGCAGAGCGTAAGAAGAAGGCGCGGTAGTACGAACGCTGATAACCACGACCACCGAATATGTCTTGTTACAGAAATGCCACTCGTTGCTGAGTGGCATTTCTATTGATGCGGTGAATAGTTTTTCCCGTCGTAAACAGTTGGATTGTGGGCTATAGATCGGTGTGAAGTAATGTTCCCTGCGTCTCTAGAGTTGTCATTACCAGTATCCCATGGGTCTGCGGCCCACCCCGCATCGATGAAAAATCTCTCCAAAGTAAACCGGCGCACATTCTTGCCGGTGCACGGCCGGATGCTTTTAGCCAGCATTACGCCGCGGAATTATCCTGCGCGCCAGTTGCCAAGGTTGGGGAGCAGGATGCCAGTTGGTGCGGAGGGGCGTACCGCTTGGGACCGCGCTTGCGCACCAGCAGCACGCGGATGCGCTCCAGCAACTCCATAGGAGCGAACTCGCCCTTCGGCAGCCAGCCATCGGCCAGGGTGTCTTCCCCGCAACAATTGACCGAGCCGGAGACCAGCAGGGCGGGAGTATGCGGCGAAATCGCCTTGATCTGGTCAATCAGTCTTGCGCCGCTGAGTTTTGGCATCATGAGGTCGGCCAGTACCAGATCGATTCCGCCACCCCGCATCCTTTCCAGGGCATGTTCAGGGTCGGTACAAGTGACCACATGATAGCCGCGGGTTTCGAGCAAAACTTTTCGAATGGAGAGGGCACGTTCGTCGTCGTCAACGCAAAGAATGGTGCGCTTGGGTTTCATAATCCTCGTTGGGCCGTCTGGGGAGTGCCTGCGCGTTGGTGTTCGAGCAAACCCGAGAGCCGGCGCGAGGCAATCATGAAGTGGCTTCTTATATTTTTTTCGCCAGAGCAGTTAGCGTGTCCGGATAGTACGACCGTTGACGATGCTGCACAAGTGTTGCGAAGGTCAATTCTGTAAAGAATTTTCAGGCCGCAGGAAAAAGCCAAACAGCACCACGCAAGGTGATTCGCATTTCGGGCGACCGGCTTAAAACCCTTGGCTGGAGCGGGCAATCGGCCTGCACAGGATATCCGCAGAAAATTCACATGGTTACTTCGCCGTCAACCAACTGCACCACGTTGCCTCCAACCCGTACATTGGTGACAGCGTCGCCAGACTTTCCGGCACGGATGTAGATAAAACTCGGACGCCGCGTTTCCATTCCCTGCTCGATCAGTCCTTGCGCCTCCGGGGCCAGCACAGCATGCCGCACCGCCCAGGCAGCGCAGCATCCCGCGGCCGATCCGGTGGCCGGATCTTCGCCATTGTAGAAGATCATGCGCGCGTGCAACGTGGCGTTGGGATCCACGGTTTCGCGGCACACGAAATAGAAAAAGGCGGGACTGCCGATGCCCGCCAGATACGGCGCCATCTGGTACCAACTGACGTTCAGCTTCTGCAACGTGGCCAGCGAGCGGAAGGGGACCATGGTGAAAGGCATGCCGGTAGAGACGGTCTGGATGGGCAGGCTCTCGTCGAGTTCCGCCACGGGAAGGCCGAGGACCTTGGCGACCGCGGCATGCTCGTGCACTTGACCGAATTGCGGTTCGGCCTGGCGCATCTCGCCGAACAGCAGGCCATTGCGCGGTTCGAAGCGCACCGGAATTTTGCCCACCTTCAAATCGAGCACGATTTCATCCGAATTGGAGTGCTGGCGCAGGTACCAGGCGGTGCCGAGGGTGGGGTGTCCGGCGAAAGGCAGCTCTTCGTTCACTGTAAAGATGCGGACCTTGTGGCCTTCCCGTCGCTCGACGTCTGCATCGCGCGGCAGGATGTAGGTGGTCTCCGACAAATTGGTCTCGCGCGCGAGCTTCTGCATTTCGTCGTCGCTCAGACCACGGGCGTCAGTGAAGACCGCAAGTTGATTACCTTCGAGCGGGCGGCTGGTAAACACGTCAAGCTGGACAAACGAGAATGTACGCTTGGGCATTGGAAGGCTCCATCACAAATGTATCAAGATGCGCCGCGAGGGCGGAGGTGCTGAAAATATTTCTCTGCCAGTGGTATTGTTGCTGACGTAGCGTCGGCTTTGTGCGCCGGGGCGGCGAGTAGGCAGTCCAAATGCGGAAGCGAAGGGGGTCCGGTGACTCTCCCGGTCTTCAAAACCGGCGATTGGCGCCTTGCGGTGTCAATGGTGCGTTCGACTCGCACACGCTTCCGCCAATAGTTCCAGCGGACTTGCAAGTTTGCCTCGCGTGACTGTCCACAGGGATTGGAGCGGCGCCACGTCTAGGACGGTCTCGTAGAAACTCCGATCTGTCCTTGTTTCAAACCAGTGTGACCTCCCGCCCAACTTTTTTCAATGCCCGCAAGTCGGCCTTGGGAATTGGCTTGCCGGCGATCACGCCTACCAGCTTTGCAATCCATACATGGTAAAGTTCGTGAGGCGCGGCAACCTGGCATGAGCTTCACCCTCCTCGATTGGACCGCCATCGTCGGCTATCTCGCGATCACGCTCATCATGGGGCTGTGGTTTCGTCGCCGCTCCGGGCGCAGCGTTGACGACTACTTCGTCTCCGGCCGCAAGGTGAACTGGTGGCTGGCCGGGACCTCCATGGTGGCCACCACGTTCGCCGCCGACACTCCGCTGGTGGTCACCGGGCTGGTTTACACCCAGGGAATTTCCGGGAACTGGCTGTGGTGGGGCTTCCTGTTGTCGGGCATGATGACGGTCTTCCTGTTCGCCCGGCTGTGGCGCCGCTCGGGCCTGCTGACCGATGTGCAGTTTGCCGAGATCCGCTACTCCGGCAAGCCGGCCGCATTCCTCCGCGGATTTCGCGCCATCTACCTTGGCTTGCTGATGAACTGCGTCATCCTGGGATGGGTGACGAAGGCAATGACCAGCATCGTCGGCACCACCCTGGCGAATACCCCGATGCTGGCCAACATCAGCCGCCTCATGAGCGCGCATTTCGGCCAGGTGTGGAATGGCAACGACGGCGCGGCGCTTGCCATCTGCGTCTTCCTGCTGATTCCCTTCACTGGGTTATACGTCGCGATCGGCGGGCTCTGGGGAGTGCTATGGACGGACCTGTTCCAGTTCGTGCTGAAGATGGCGATCGTTATCGCGGTCGCGTATTTCGCAGTCGTTGCCTGCGGCGGCATGACGGCCATGCTCGACAGCCTGCGCAAGATGCAGGCCGTCGCTGGCGCAAATGCCGCTAATCCCCTCGGCTTCTTCCCCGAATTTTCGCGCGGCCTCACCGCCCAGCCGCTGTGGATGGTTCCGGTGGCCAGCTTCCTGGTGTTCATCGGGCTGCAGTGGTGGGCGTTCTGGTATCCGGGCGCGGAGCCGGGCGGCGGCGGTTACATCGCACAGCGCATCTTCAGCGCGCGCGATGAGAAGCAGGGGCTGCTCTCGGTGTTGTGGTTCAACATCGCGCATTATGCCGTTCGTCCGTGGCCGTGGATCATTACCGGACTCGCTGTCGTCGTCCTGTACCCCGGGCTGCAACATCCGGAGAGCGGTTACATGCTGGTGCTGAACTCGCATCTCCCGCATCGGTATCGCGGCATTGCGATTGCGGGATTTCTGGCCGCGTTCATGTCCACCATTGCGACCCAACTGAACTGGGGCGCGTCCTACCTGGTCTCAGACTTCTATCGCAGATTCGTGAAGCAAAGCGCCTCGGAGGGCCACTACGTCCTGGTCTCGCGGTTGTGCACCGTGTTGCTGGTCATCGTGTCGGCCTGGGTGTCAGTGCAGCTTGGCTCCATCGCGTCCGGATGGCAGGTGGTGCTGCAGATTGGCGCCGGCACCGGCGCGGTGTACATCCTGCGCTGGTATTGGTGGCGGATCAATGCCTGGAGTGAGATTTCTGCCATGGCTTGCTCCCTGCTGATCACCGTCATTCTGGACCGCTGGCAGCCGTTCAGCGGCAACAGCTCGCTGGTTTTTGCGAAGGGCGCATTGGCGACCACCATCGTGACGACCATCGTGTGGCTCACGGTGACCCTACTGACAAGGCCTGAACCGGACCAGGTCCTTGTGCGCTTCTATCGTCACGTGCGGCCCGATGTCCGCGGTTGGAAGCGCATCGCCGCGCAGGCATCCGACATTGTGGGACACCGGGACCTCGGCAGTAACCTAGGGGCTTGGGCGCTCGGCTGCGCTATGGTTTATATGTGTCTTTTCGGAACGGGGAAGATACTGCTGCATCAGCCTGCGACGGGAATTCTCCTGCTGGCTGGTTCGGCGATTTGTGCCGTGCTGCTCTATCGTGGTGTGGTGCAGAACTTCAAGGTCGAGTCGCAAGAGGCGAGCAGCGTCGTGCCAAACTGGATTGAAGCGTCGCCTGCCGCCAAGTAATTCCCCCGCCTGCGCTGGGGATTTTGGCAGAGTTCCTCATTAAGCTAGAAGCCATCTCATAAATAGCGGAGCGGCCCAAATATAAGTACCTCAGGGGCTAAAGCCCAGTCCGTAACGGGCCGTTTGCGGCACGGCTGAAGTGAGTGCGTGAGAACTCACTTGCGTTGCAAGGATAAATGATGCACAAAGGGGTATGTCACGATTTCTGACGTACAACCCCGAGCAGGCGTACTTACTGCCCCCCAGCGTGCAGGACGAATTGGGCGATGACCATCTCTGTTTCTTCATCCGCAAGGTGGTAGCGCGGCTGGATATGAGCGGCTTCGAGCAGGCTTACAGTGAAGAAGGCGGGGCGCTGTACGCTCCGGAACTGATGTTGAGTGTGTGGTTGTACGCCTATGCGCTGGGCATAACCAGTGCGCGGCGGCTGGAGCAGCGGCTGGTGGAAGACCTGGCCTTCCGCTATTTGGCGGGGGGCGAGCGGGTGGACAACTGGGCGCTGAGCGCGTTTCGTCGGCGGCATGGGCGCGCGCTCAACGACGTGTTCACGCAGATCCTGGAGTTGGCGCGCGATCTGGGGCTGGGGAAGTGGGGACGGGTAGCCATCGATTCGACGCGGCTGAAGGCGAACGCGTGCCGGGACCGGGTGGATACAGAACAGAAGCTGCGCAACGAGCGGGTGAAGTTGCGGCGTCAGGTGCGGCGCTGGCAGAAGGCCTGTGAGGCGGACGACCAGGAAACGGGGGGATTGCAGCTAGCCGTGGCGCAGGCGGAAGAGCGGTTGGCGGAGATGCCCCGCCGGCTGGAGAAGCTGCGCAAGAGCGGCCTGAAGAAGCTGTCGCGCACCGACGAGGATGCGCGCTTTTTGCGGGAGCGTGGCGGGTTTGTGCTGGGTTACACCGGCGAGATTGCGGTCAGCGATGACCATCTCATCGTGGCCCAACGGGTAACGCAGCAGACGCACGATGTGCACAGTCTGCTGCCGATGGTCGAAGCGGTGGAGCAGCAGTGTCACGGCAGCCCGCAACAGGTGCTGGCCGACAGCGGCTTTTTCTCGCTGGCCAATGTGACGGAGTTGGAGCGCAGGGGGATGGAAGCGTGGGTGCCGGATTCGAATCTGGCGCGCGAGTTAAATATCGGGCAGCGCTGTCCGGCGCACAACCGCCCGCGGCACGCGGTGCAGAAACGGATGCGACAAAAACTGCGCAGTCCGGCCGGCCGCGCCCAGTATGCGCGGCGCAAGGCGGTGGTGGAACCGGTGTTTGGGGCGCTGAAACAACAACGAGGAATGCGGCAGTTCCGGACGCGCGGTCTGCAAAAGGTAGCGGTGGAGTTCACGCTGGCGGCTCTGGCCTACAACCTGACGCGGTTGTACCACCGGGGCCGCGGATAAGCCGCGGCGGAATGGGACTCCGCATCAGGTCCACAGAGTCATGAGAATGCGCGCGAGTGCTCGGCACCGTTCTCACGCAGTCACTGAAGCCGTGCCCTTTCAAAAGCGACTTATGAGATAGCCTCTAGTTTCACGCTTGGGGATGGAGCGCCGCGCAGTCCCAGATAAGATACAAGGGATATCAACTTTGCGTGATGACAGGCCGATACGCGAGAATCCTACTATGCAGAGCAGCAAACACGTCCTGCGCGCCGGAGTCGTCGGCGCCGGGGCCTTCGGCCGCAATCACGCGCGCGTCTATCGCGACCTTCAAGCCGATCCGTCGCAGAATGTCGAATTCGTCGGGATCGTGGACACCGACTTGCCACGCGCACAAGCGGTAGCCAGCGAATTCGGCACTTCCGCGTTTCGATCAATCGACGAATTGATTGCCGCTGGAGTGCAGGCGTGTTCGGTTGCGGTGCCCACCGCTGCTCACCTCGAAGTTGCGCGGCACTTGATGCAGAACGGCGTTGATGTCCTGATTGAAAAGCCGCTGGCGGCTACCGTGGCCGAAGCGGATGAGTTGATTGCCATCGCGGAGCGGCATGGGCGGGTTGCCCAAGCCGGACATCTCGAGCGCTTCAATCCCGCGGTGCGCGCCACCTTCCCATTGCTCACCCAGCCCATGTTTTTTGAGGTGCACCGCCTCAGCGTTTTCAGCCCGCGCTCGCTCGACGTGGACGTGGTCCTCGACCTGATGATCCACGATCTCGACATTGTGCTGGCGTTCGTGCAATCGCCGGTCAAGGACGTCCGCGCGGTGGGCTTGCCGATTCTCTCGCAGAAAGTTGACATCGCCAACGTGCGTATGGAATTCGAGTCCGGCTGCGTGGCCAACTTCACCGCCAGCCGCGTCAGCACCGAGCGGGTCCGCAAGCTGCGCTTCTTCCAGCCACGGCAATACGTCTCGCTCGACTATTCGCGGCAGGATGTGCTGGTGCTGACGGTGGACGACCTATCGCCCGATCCGGCCGGCATGGATCCTTTTAATCCGGCAAGCATTGCCGCCAGCGCCCTTCCTGGCATCACACCGTTCAGGCCGGCGGTTGCGCACCAGGAACCGCTGCGCGCGGAGTTGGACAGCTTCCTGCGCGCGGTGCGAGAGCGCTCCCGGCCCGAGGTAACGTTGGAAGATGGCCGCCGGGTCCTCGCCCTGGCCATGCAGGTGGTCGAGGCCATTGCGGAACACAGCCGCGCGTGCATTTGGCGGAGTTGACTCGCACGCACGACTAGCCTACGCTTCTCGAAACCCCGATGTCGGATGAACCGGTTACCATTGCGAAGTTCCTGACCCTTGGCGAAGCCAAACTGGCACAGGGCAAGCTGATCTCTGCCGGGATTTCAGCCTTCGTGTGCGACGAAAACATGCATGCCATGAATTGGCATATCGGCATGGCCTTGGGCGGCATCCGCCTGCAAGTGCCCGACAGTCAGGTGGTGCGCGCTCTGGAAGTCCTCGACGATTTCGAGCCGGAAGAACCCACTGTGGGAGAGACGGAAGGCGGCGATGACGAAGAAATGGAAGAGGTCGCCTGCTGCCCGGAATGCGAATCGCTGGAGATTCGCGAAGTAGCCAGCGCGAATCCGCGCCAGATCGCGCTCTGGTCGGCAGCCATGCCCTTCCCCGACCCTCCAGCACCGGAAACCCATCGCTGGAAGTGCCTGGCCTGCGGCTACCAGTGGCGCGAAGCGGAGGAGTAGCGGGCTGCTGAAGTCCTTCCCTAAGCCGATGGCGCGTGCGACAATAGAACTTCCTTCCTCGCCATGCACCCAATTGATAGCGCCACCAGCCTCGCCAAAGAACCAGCCATCACTCCAGAAGTGCTTCGCGACCACGGAATTTCGCCCGAGGAGTACGACCGCATCCTGAAGTCGCTGGGCCGCGAGCCTAGCTTCACCGAACTGGGCATCTTCAGCGTGATGTGGAGCGAGCACTGCTCCTACAAATCTTCGCGCGTGCACTTGAAGCGGCTACCCACGCACAGCCGTCGCGTGGTGCAAGGGCCCGGGGAGAACGCCGGCATCATTGACATCGGCGATGGCTGGGCCTGCGCCTTCAAAATCGAGTCGCACAATCATCCGTCGTTCATCGAGCCCTTTCAGGGCGCTGCCACCGGGGTTGGCGGCATCTTGCGCGACATCTTCACCATGGGCGCGCGCCCCGTCGCCATCATGGATTCGCTGCGCTTCGGCCCGATCACGCCGCAGCCCGGTCTCGATCGGGTCACGCTGCACAAGAACCACTCCGTGCTGGAAGGCGTGGTGAGCGGCATCGCATCGTACGGAAACTGCTTCGGCGTGCCGAATGTCGGCGGCGAGGTGAAGTTCGAAAGCTGCTACTCGGGAAATCCGCTGGTCAATGCGTTTGCGCTGGGCCTGGTGCGCCGCGACCAGATTTTCTACGCCAAGGCCGCCGGTGAAGGCAATCCGGTGATTTACGTCGGCTCCAAGACGGGCCGGGACGGCATCCACGGCGCCACCATGGCGAGCGAAGAGTTCAGCGAAGAGTCGGAGGCCAAGCGTCCTAACGTGCAGGTCGGCGACCCCTTCCTGGAAAAATTGTTGCTCGAAGCCTGTCTGGAGGCCATGCAGACTGGCGCGATTGTCGGCATCCAGGACATGGGAGCGGCGGGTCTCACCTGCTCGACCTGCGAGATGGGTGGGCGGGGCGGGGTGGGACTGGAAATTGAGCTCGATCTTGTGCCCCAACGCGAGACCGGTATGACGCCATACGAAATCATGCTGAGCGAATCGCAGGAGCGCATGTTGCTGGTGGCCGAAAGAGGCCGCGAGGACGAAGTCTTCCGCGTCTTCCAGAAGTGGGGACTCGACGCCGTCACCATCGGGCGCGTGATCGCTCAGCCCGCCATGCGAGTGTTGGAGCACGGCAAGGTAGTTGCGGAGATTCCTAATGCGGCGCTGACCGACGAGGCGCCACTCTACCACAGGCCGCTGGAACGCTGGGAGCCGCCCGTGCCACGCGACGTTCCGGCGAACCTTGAGTTGGGCCGGAAGACGGAATTCACCGACGATCTGAAGCGATTGCTTGCCAGCCCCAACATCTGCTGCAAGCGCTGGGTGTTCCAGCAGTACGACTCCATGGTGCAAACCAACACGGTGGAGGGCCCGGGCGGCGAGGGCGGCGTGATTCGCATCAAGGGGACCCAGCGTGGCTTGGCGATGGCGCTCGACGGCAATAGCCGCTGGTGCTACCTCGATCCCAAGCTGGGCGCCATGCACGCGGTGGCCGAGTCGGCCCGCAACGTTGCCTGCGCCGGCGCAACCCCGGTAGCGGCCACCAATTGCCTGAACTTCGGCAATCCTGAAAAACCGCATATCATGTGGCAGTTCTCGCAAACCGTCGATGGCATCTCCAAAGCCTGCGAAGAGCTGGAAACCCCGATCACCGGCGGCAATGTCAGCTTCTACAACGAGACCCTGGGCGAAGGTATCTATCCAACGCCCGTGATCGGTGTCGTCGGAATTATGGACGACGTGCACAAGGCGGTAGGCCCAGATTTTCGCGGGCCGGGGCGTGCGCTGCTCGTTATCCGAGGGTCGGAGCCGGGGGACGCGTCGGACGTCGAGGCCGAATTCGGCTCCTCGGAGTATGCAAAGGAGCTGTTGGGCGAGATTTGGGGGTTTCCGCCGTCGCTGGAATTGGAAAAGGAAGCGGCGCTGCAGAAAGCTCTCGTGGAGATGATCGGCGCTGGTCTGCTGGAATCAGCCAAAGACTGCTCGGAAGGCGGGCTGGCGGTCACTCTGGCGGAGTGCGGCTTTGCCAACGGCATCGGCGCTGAGGTCAACCTTAGTTCCGATGGGTTAGTGCCGGAGTACGTCCTCTTCGGCGAAGATGCCAGCCGTGTGCTCATTTCCTGCGACCCGCAAAACCTCGGAGGAATCAAACAAATAGCGGTACAATGTGGGCTCTCAGTAGAACCAATAGGAAATACGGGGCCTAATCAATTGGAAATCCAGGTCGACGGAAAAGCCGCCGTCAAAGCCAGCGTCTCCGAGTTGAAGGATGCATGGGCCGGCGCCTTGGAACGTGCCCTGCACGTGGAAACCGAGGAACAGCTGGTTCCTTCCACTTTGCAGAAGAGCTAGAAATTACTTGGTTACGAAATTTCGAAATTGTCGATCAGGTGAGCGATGCTGATTCCTTCCGATAAGCTACGCGAAGAATGTGGCGTGGTGGCCATCTACGCCCATCCCGAGGCCTCCAAGCTCGCCTACCTCAGCCTGTACGCGCTGCAACATCGCGGTCAGGAATCGGCGGGCATCGCGGCCTCCAACGGCGAGCAGCTTCAACTGCACAAAGCCATGGGGTTGGTATCGGACATCTTCACCGCTGACGCCCTGGCCCGCATCCCCGGCTCGCTGGCCATCGGTCACACCCGCTACTCCACCACGGGCGATTCCGCCTTGCTCAATGCCCAGCCCATCATGGTGGAGTGCAATAAGGGCAAAATTGCGCTGGCCCACAACGGCAACCTCACCAACGCGGCGGAGGTGCACGCCCAACTGGAGCAACAGGGCTCCATCTTTCAGACCAGCAGCGACACCGAGGTTTTAGTGCACCTTATTGCGCGTTCGCGCGAGCAGACCCTGGTGGACGCCATGGCGGATTCGCTGCGTCGCGTCGAAGGCGCATTTTCCCTGGTCATGCTGACCCCGGACCGCATCTTTGCCGCCCGCGATCCCCGTGGATTTCGCCCGCTGGTGATGGGCCGCATTCCGACCACCCCATCACGCGCAACAGCGGCGCGCGACGGGGACCCTGGAGGAGAGGCGGCACACCAGGCCGATACCATTGTCTTCGCATCCGAGACCTGCGCCTTCGACTTGATCGGGGCCACCTACGAGCGCGAAGTCAAGCCCGGCGAATTAGTGATCGTTGGTCCGGAAGGGGTCCATTCGCGCTTCTATGCGGCGCAGCAGTCGCAATCCAGTTGCATTTTTGAGCATGTTTATTTTTCGCGGCCAGACAGCATCGTATTCGGCAAGTCGGTGCAGCAGACGCGCGATGCCATGGGCCGCCAGCTCGCGCTGGAATCGCCGGTGGATGCCGATATTGTGGTTCCAGTCCCTGACTCCGGCGTCACTGCCGCCCTCGGCTTCTCCTACCAGAGCGGCATCCCGATCCAGTTTGGGTTGATCCGCAACCATTACGTCGGCCGTACTTTCATCGAGCCGGAGCAGCGCGTCCGCGACTTCGGCGTGAAGCTGAAACTGAATCCGGTACGCCATGTGCTCAAGGGCAAACGGGTGGTGCTGATCGACGATTCCATCGTGCGCGGCACTACCAGTCGCAAGATCGTTCGCCTGATGCGCGAGTCGGGCGCGAAGGAAGTACACATGCGCGTCTCCTGCCCGCCGACCATCTCGCCGTGTTACTACGGAGTGGACACCCCTTCCAAGAACCAGTTGATCGCGGCCAACAAGACGGTGGAGGAAATCCGCGAATACATCGGCGCCGACTCGCTGGCATATCTTTCGCTGGAGGGCCTGCGCAAGGCGGCTGGCGACAACGGCGACGAGCATGTCTTCTGTACCGCCTGCTACACCGGCAAGTATCCCACCAACATTGTGGGGGTCGAAGACATTGCGCCCGCAATGGCTGCGAGCGACTGAGTGTTCATACTTCACCCGGCTATCCGGAGGGCAGGTCCGATGAGACTGCTGCAAGCATTGCGCCAACTGATGCGTCGTCTGTTGCGGCGCGGTCCGGCGGCTGAACCACAGGATCCGTATGCCCGTGTACCAGTGCCTGTTCGTCGCGGACCTGGCGGCCGCAGCTCCGCAGTCGCTCTGGAAGAGCCTCCCGAGGCGAAGCCGGTCAATGCGTTCGGCCGCCGGTGGGCCCGTTAATCTTTCTCAACGCCCAACGACTCTGATTTCTTTCCCGCCATCAGCTTCTTCCGCAGGTCCTGCACGTAGTGGTCGGTCATACCCGCGATGTAGTCGCACACCACCCTGACTGCCTTTTCGCTTTCGCACCGCTCGCGATAGCTGCCGGGTAGGGCTTCGGGATGGGCGACCAGGTAGTCGAACACCTCGCTGACCACCTTCTCGGCCTGCCGCTTTTCCGGCTCCAGCGGCTTGGAGTTGTAGAGCGCCTCGTACAGGAAGCTCTTGGCCTGGCGACGCTCCTCTTCCACTTCCGGGCTGAATGACGCCAGGCGCTGGGGAAATCGCCGCAGCTCGTCCAGGCTGGCGATCCCGGCCTGCTGCACACGCTGCCGCGTGTTGTCGATCAAGTCGGTCACAAAGCGATTGAGCACGCGCTTCAGGGCCTCATTGAATTTCAACTTCTCGGCGGCATTTGGATACCTGGCTTCCGCCTCAGCGTAATAGCGCTCGAAGACCGGGACACGTTGACAGATCTGCGGCAGGCGCAGCAGCCTGGCCTCGTAGCCATCGTCGAGGTCGGCGGTGCTGTAGGCAATTTCGTCGGTCAGGTCGATCAGTTGCGCTTCCAGCGGCGGGCGTTCGTGCAGCAAATACTCTGCCAGTTCGGGATGCTCGGCTTCGCTGTAGTCGTGCGAGTGCTTGATGATGCCTTCGCGAACTTCGAAGGTCAGGTTCAACCCAGGGAAATCGGCATACCTCATCTCCAAATCTTCCACGGTGCGCAGTGCCTGTAAGTTGTGATCGAAGAAATCCCCGTGGCGGCGCATCAAGAGGTCCAGCGTGCGCTCGCCGGCATGTCCAAACGGAGGATGTCCGATGTCGTGGACCAAAGCCAGCGCCTCGACCAGATCGACATTCAAGTTGAGCGCCGCGGCAATGGTGCGCGAGATTTGCGCTACCTCCATGGTGTGGGTCAGGCGAGTACGGAAGTGGTCGGAGTAGCGGCGGGTGAAGACCTGCGTCTTGTTTTCCAGCCGGCGGAAGGAGCGGGCATGGATCACGCGATCGCGGTCCCGCTGAAAAGGATTGCGATAGGAATGCGGCGGCTCGGGATAGCGGCGTCCGCGGGAATCGTCCACGCGAACGGCGTAGCTGGCGAGCATAGGAGGAGTTTAGAGCAGTTTCACTTGTGATGTATAGGGACGGGCCGAGCACGCCCTTCCATGGGCTGCGTGAGTAGGAACTTGTTTTGAGTTGGCGCGGTAGAACGATTGCTCAGAATCCAGCCCCGCAGGGGCGGAACCGTTTATAGCCCAGGGCGTAAGCCCTGGGTAGAGTCGTAATAAGTTAATGAGTCCCTTTAGGGACGGCACGACTCTCACACGCCCTTCTAGTCGACGCTTTTCTGAGCCGCGAGTTTTCCCGAACCGGCGCTAAAGCGCGTCATCAAAGGCGAAACTGTTCCCCCACATAAATGCGGGGGCTTCCACCAAAAAGTCTTACCCAGAGTTTCCTGCACCCGCTAAAGCCGGTTCATTCCCGAAAATTGACGCACCGCATAAGAAAGGCGCCGCCGGGCAGCGCCTTGGTTCCCGATGGGGGCTATTGTTTGGTCGCCGCGCTTTGTCTGGCCAGCTTGACGCGGGTGGTCTCCAGTTCCTTAGTCAACTTAGCGACTTGGTCCTGGTCCACCTCGGCGGGAATGGTCTTGTTCCATTCTTCCAGAGAGCGCTCATAGTTGCTGGCAGCCAGCTTCAGCCGTCCCGTCCTCTGGTAAAGCTCGCCCAGGTGCTGATGCACCGTGGGGTCGGTATTGATGCGCTCGGAAGCGCGCCGCAGGTTCTCTTCCGCCAAGTCGTATTTGCCCAGCTTGTAATAGGCCCAGCCCAGCGAGTCCAGATAGGCGCCATTCTGCGGATCGAGCGCCACCGCGCGGCGAATGTACCCCAGGGCTTCCTCCACTCGGGTGTCGCGGTCGGCCAGCATGTATCCCAGATAATTCAGCGCCATCGCATTCTTGGGATCGTCAGCCAGCACCTTGTGGAACGCCTCTTCTGCCAAATCATATTTCTTCTGGCGCTCATAGATGGAGCCTTGCACGAAGATTGCGTAATCCTTGTCTTCCAGCTTGCTGGAGAGAGCGACGGCCTTGCTGATGTTCTGTTCTGCGGCCGGCCACTGCTTCACCCGGCTGTACATCTGGGCCAGCGCAATGTAAACCTCGCGATCGTCGGCGTTGCCCTTGAGCAACGATTTCACATGCTCGATCGCCACATCGGGCTTGCCCATGTCGGCTTGTTGCGAGGCCGCAACCATCTGCAAGCCGCGGTCATTGGGATATTTCTTGGCAGCCTCGGCGGCGGCCTCGGTTGCCATTTGCCACTGCTTATTGTCGCGGTAAGTTTCAACAATTTGCTGATAGCCGCGAATGGCGTTTTCATCGCCAAGGTCAAGCATTTTGCGGAAGGTGTCGACCGCCTGCTGGTGCTTGTTGGCCTCGCGGTACACGGTGCCCAGGCGTTCCATAAAAACCGCCCGGTTGTTCTTGTCGGGCACGCTGTATTCGCCGTCGGCATGTTCCGTCTTTTGCAGCAACTGGTTGAGAATCTGGATGGCGTCGTCGTATTTTCCCTGGGCCTCGTCAATGACCGCAATGTTGTACTGCACCTCCAGGGAATCGGGCACGACCGCGGTGGCTTTCTTCAAGGCTTCCAGGGCCTGATCGAATTTCCCGTCGCGGCGATCGATCTCGGCAATGCGCATGTAAGTCTGCGCATCCGAGGGGTCGGCATCGGCGATGACTTTGTACTGTTCCAGCGCGGCGTCGGTCTGGCCATCGTTCATCAGGTTCTGGGCCAGGCCGCGGACCGAATCCAGATTATCGTGGTCCAGTTCGGTGGAGCGGCGATAGGCGTCGATCGCCTTCTTGTAGTCCTTCCCCTGTTCGTAGGTGAACCCCAGGGCGGAATACAACTTGGCGGTGCGTGCGCTCTCCGGTATTGCGCTCAACACCTGGAGAGCGTGGGCTGAGTCACCTTCTTCGTTGTAAAGATAAGCCAGCGTGGTGACCGCTTCTTCCGAATCGGGCTGTATTCTTACCGCCGTCTTGAACTCGCCTTCCGACTTCAAAAGCTCGTTGTTGAGGCGGTACAAGCGGCCCAACAGCAGGTGGTCGTCCACGCTCTTGGGATCGAGTTTCACAATCTGCTCATACTGCTCGATCGCCAGCTTCAGGATGGCCTGCGACTGGGTACCGGCCTGCATGTCGCCGAGCGAACGCAGGTAGATGCGGCCCAGCAGACGGCGCGCCTCCAGATTGCTGCCGTCGCGCTTCAAGATGTCCTGGGCTTCGAGGACAGCATCGCGAATGCGGCCGGTCTTGGCGTACAGTTCGGCGAGTCCGGCGTTCAGGTAATCGGAAGTGGGATCGTTGTCGATGGCCAGCCGATACTCTTCAATCGCCTTGCTGGCGTAGTCGGCGCGCCCGTACATGGAGACCATTTCCTCGTACATGTGCGCCATGGTGAAGTGGTAATACGCCGCCGCCTTGTCGGGCGGCTTGGGGGGAGCCGATTCGGCTGGCGTCGCCGAGCTGGGCTGGTCCTGGCTTGTAGCCGGGAGCTGCTCAACCTGCGTGGGCGCAGCAGAATTTGGTTGTGCCTGGCCTGCCGCCGGCAAGCTCTGCTGGGGGGCCGATGGGGTCAAAATAATGGTGGTATTTTGGGCGATACCGCTCACCGAGGCGGCGAGCAGAAGTGTCGCGAGACAAACAAGAACACGATTCAGGGTCATTAAGTAAACCAGCCACTCAACAGCGATTGGATGCCGCGGCTCACACCGAAGTCTTCTTATATTTTAGCTGCTAACAGCCGGGAACGCGAAAGGCAGGAAGGACTTTCTTAATAATAGTTTCCCAGCTTCTACAATTCGTCATACAGGCCGTCGAAGCTCCGTTATTTTGAAGGGCCGCTGTTTTCCCGGGTCTTGCAGCAGACTATTCAAAAGCAAATTCAGATACTCGGTGGATTGGACGTCGCGCAAACCGAAAGGTTAAAACGCGGGAACCACCTCCAGGACCCGCACCTTCCAGAAATTCTCGGCTGCCGTCAACTGGACGCGACGAACTGCGCCGCCCTTCCCTCTGGAGGAATCCAGCTTGGCGCGAGGGACCCTCGAATTCTTTGCGCCTGCCGCGAATGGGCCCATGGTTTTGCGGGAGGCCAAATTATGAGCGACTGCTGCCCATCGTGGTAGGGTCGCACCGCTCCAGCGCTATTCTGGTTGGCGGTAACAATTACCTATCACCTCCCCTTCCTACTCAAGCGGCGCCGAAATAGAAGATGGCCGACAAGTTAGCATGCTGAAAACAAAAGGCTTACCGCCTAGCCTCCAACCCTTAGTTTGGCAACCAACCTGTAACAGAAACAGTGTTGGCGCGCGGCTCTATTGTGTTTGGGCGAACCGCCGCAGGACGACAGAAATTACCGCGGCCAGCATGTCTGGCACTTTGTGCCAAGGATTCCGGAGGAACTCTCTAATGAAATCTAGCATTCTGTTTACCTTGCCGTTGGCGGCCAGCCTGATGTTGCCGGCAATGGCCCAGCAAGCGCCTGCCGACAATCAACAGCCCGCTGCCACGTCGCAGAGCAGCTCGCAGTCCTCGTCATCTTCTTCAACAACCTATTCGAGCCAGAGTGCCAGCTCGGATCAAAACATGACCGCGCATCAGCCGCTGCAACCCGAACTGCGCCAGGGATTCTGGGGCAAGATCAATCCCTTCGCGCGCAAGAAATACGTGCAGCGCCAGCTTAGCCCGGTTCGTAACCGGGTGAATGAGCTCGACGACCTCACCGCCGCCAACGCCAGGAACATCAAAGACGTGGATGCCCGGGCGCAGGAAGGCATCCGCCAGGCTTCCGCCAAAGCCAACGAAGCCGACCAGCATGCAACCGAAGCCGGTAACCGTGCCCAACAGGCCAACCAAACCGCACTGCAGGCCAGCAACCGCCTGAGTACCGTGGAGCAGGTGGTGGGCAACATCGATCAGTACCAGCCCACTTCGCAGACGGAGATCCGCTTCCGGCCAGGCCACACTGTGCTGAGCGCGAAGGCGAAGGAGGCCCTCGACGGCATGACCACCAACCTTAAGGACCAGAAGGGTTACATCATCGAGGTCCAGGGTTTCTCCACCAGCGGCGGACAAGCCGGGATCCAGAGCTCACAGGCCCTGGCGAACTCCGTGGTGCGCTACCTGGTGGAAAAGAATGAGATTCCCGTGTACCGCGTCTTCGTCATGGGGATGGGCAATGCGCGCATCGCCGCGTCTGAGGAAGCCGGTGCCAAGCCGGCTCACGGCAATCGCGTCGAGATCAGCCTGCTGAGGAACAGTGTCGATCAGCTGGCATCGGCGAACCAGCCCATTGGCGAGATGGACCCGAATATGCAGGAACCCCGCAGCAATTACTCAACCCCGTCCAGTTACCAGTCCACACCGGCGCAACCGCAATCGAACAACATGAATTCGGCTCCGGCAAGCACTAACCCTTCGCAGCAGTAGTAGCAGCAGGCGCAACCGCAGAAGCCCCTCGCGCAAGCGAGGGGCTTTGCTGTTTGGGTCCAGTCTGTGAGCGACTCGGCAGCTAGCGGCCGCGATTTGCGCTATCCCGATGACGCGTCTCGGCGGAAACAATTGGCTCTCAACTTGCGATTTGCCGTACGATTATGGCATCCGGCCCACTCATGAAAAAACTACTCGTAACGTGTCTCCTTGTCTTTTGGATGTGCCGCCTGCTTCTGGGTGGTACGAATCCCACTGCGCAGCAGTTACTTATCACCGCCAAGCAGCAGGCAAGTCTTTTTCAGCGCGATGCCAGTCCTCTTCAGCTTGACGTCGATTTCCTTGTGCAAATGCGTGTTCCCACCCAGGGACATTTGACTCTCAAATGGGAAGCCGACGACCGCTGGTGGCGCAGGATAGTCATGGGCGATTTCGAGCAAACCGATATCCGAATTGGCGACAAGCTTTACACCAGTCGCAATGCCCCCTTTGCGCCTGTACGAATTAGAGAACTCATCGGTCTGCTCCAGTTCGCGGAGCATTCTGAAGGGTTGCAAGCGAAGAAACAGAAGCAACGGTTTGAAGGTGGCGTTGAGATGACTTGTCTAAAGGTGGAGGCGGGGAACGCTCGCGGTGAACCGCACGAGGTTTGCATGAATTTCGCCTCGCACGAGATTTTGTCGGATGCGTGGAACGAACCACCCGATGAGCGGCGCAGCGAACGGTATGCAGAGTATTTCGACTTTCGAGCGCACCGTTATCCTCGGAAACTTCAACTGTTCGTGAACGGAATCAGCGTGATCACCGCGCACGTGGATAGTCTGACAACGGCTAGCCTTGACCCGACATTGCTAGTCGCGCCGAGAGGTGCAATCGAGCGGCGTCAATGCACCGAGATGAAACATGCAGTGCCCGTGAAAACGCCTGACCCGATGTATCCCAAGTCCGCCAGCGAGAATCACTTGATGGGCGACACCATTGTCTTCATGACCGTGTTGGCCGACGGTTCCGTTAGCGATATTCAATTGGCTGGCAGTGCTACTCATTCCATGGACGACGCTACACTACAAACTCTTAGGGGTTGGAAATTCAAGCCAGCCATGTGCGGAGCAGAGCCTATTGTCTCGGACATTCAAGTGGTGGTGAGTTTCAGGTTGCGGTGAACTCTGTCGCTCGCTTTGTCGCCTGCCGCGCTCATTCAGTATGATCGGAAAACCAACTTTCTCGTGGAGACAAGCCGGTGCACCGACTCACCCTGGGCGACTTTGAACTCACCATCCTTTCCGACGGCAACTATCGCATCGACGGCGGCGCCATGTTTGGCATCATTCCCAAGATCATGTGGGAAAAACGCATCCAGCCGGACGAGCGCAACACCATTCCTCTGGCGCTCAATTCGCTGCTGGTGCGCACCGGCGAGCAGAACATCCTCATCGAGACCGGCATCGGCAACAAACTCAGCGAAAAAAGCCAGTCCATCTACCAGAACCAGGCGCGTCTGCTGAAGACTTTTGAGGAGGCCGGGGTTTCTCCCGACGAGATTGACGTAGTCATCAACACCCACCTGCACTTCGACCACTGCGGCTGGAACACTTATTACAAAGACGGCAAGCCCGTGCCCACGTTCCCGCGGGCCAGGTATTACGTGCAGGAGGGCGAGTGGCGGCACGCCCGCGAACAGCACGAGCGCGACCGCGTCAGCTACATGACCGACAACTACGATCCCCTGGTCGCCAGCGGACAGATGCAGTTGCTCAACGGCGACGCCGACATTGCCCCCGGCATCGCGGTGAAGGTTTATTCCGGCCACACCCGCGACTTGCAGGCGGTGGTGGTGCGCAGCGGCGGCCGGGTGGCTTGCTATCCCAGCGACCTGGTGCCGGACGCGAAGCACCTCGACCCGGTTTGGACGCTGGGTTACGACCTTTATCCGCTGGCCAGTATCGCCAACAAGCATCGATTCTATGAAGTGGCCATTCCCGAGCAGTGGCTGGTGGTTTTCACCCACGACCACGAGACGCCGTGGGCCTACCTCGAAATCGGTGACCGGGGACGTCCGGTAGCCAAGCCGGTGGGGGAGAAGACAACGCTCGGCTAGTCTTTACAACGCATCCCCTAATATCCTACATTGTCTGATGTATCACATTGTCGTACTTTAGGGGGAAGCAATGAGCAAGAAGAGCAAGAAGAAAGAGAAGAAGAACAAGCGTAAGAACGCGGCATCCTCCGGGAAAACCTCGGCCAGCCTGGATCTGCGCACGGTGGAGATCCCGCCTCGTCCCCGGCCGCTAAAGGCGGGCGAGATCCGGGCTATGCGCGCGGCCCTGAATGCCAGCCAGGCGCTGTTCGCGCGTCTGCTGAACGTCAGCTCCAATGCGGTGGAAAGCTGGGAGCAGGGTATCCGGCAGCCGCGGCAGGCCACGCTCAAGTTGCTGCACATCGTCCGCAAGGACCCCGGTGCGCTGCTTGGCTAACCAGGCTGCGGAAAAAGTCCGAACCGCAGATCCCTCGCGGGCTGAAGCCCACTCGGGATGACAAAAACAAAGAGCTTAGCGGCGCACCTAAAGGTGCGCCCCTTCAAAACACCGATTGAGGATGACTTTTTCCGCAGCCTGTAACACCGTAGCGCGAACTTTTCAGGCACCGTCAATTCCTGGGACCGGTGCAAAAAGAAAAACAGCCGGAGCTGGTTGGCTACGGCTGTCAACGTGAACTACCCAAGGGTTAGCGATTCAACTTGCGACGAATAACCCCGAATGCTCCCACCAATCCGGTGCCGAGCAACAACAGGGAGCTAGGCTCCGGGGTGCTGGGGCCACCGGTGTCTATCTCCATGCCGCCCAGGGTGTTGCCTGGAAACTGGCTCCAGCCGCTGCCTGAGTTTTGATCAAGCTGTCCAATGGCGCCCGTGTCGTTCAAATTCCAGGCGTCCCAAGTGACATTGTCGGCCTCGATTACGACAAAATACTGTTGGCCGGCGGTAATCGGAACTCCTGCAAACGTCACTGTCGTGAACTGACAACAGGTTCCGAAGACAGGGGCGGGTGGCGCACTGATAAACCCGGACAAATTTGTACCCGGAGCGCCACCGGCGTCGGTCCACAGACTTATGGTGGCGCCGTTATCGCCCGTCACAAAGCCCAAGGCTACGGTAATCGAATTAGCGTTGCCGCTCACCAGCGAGGTGAACAGTTGGGCGTCTTCGATCAGTCCGACAGGAGAGCCCGAACCGCCAATGGTCCAGCCAGAGCAGCAGTTATAGCTGCCATCCTGAATATTGGTGTAGGCGATGTCGGCCATTGCCGGCAAACTGGCGCAGACAGCGAGGGCCAGTAAACACAACATCAATGCAAATTTCCTGTTCAAGTTTGTATCCTCCGCGGTTGAGAATCTTGATTCGCGAGATTGAAGCTTTACTCGAACACCTTGCGGTGCTTACGGGGCAGGGAACCCTCAACGAGCGGGTTCGAACCTACAGACGCTCGTTGCCGGGCCCTCTCGAACCTGCCATCCAACACAGAACCTACGGCACTCCGAGACAGACCCTAAGATGACCACTGCAATTATGTCTCCGTTGTAACTCGTTGGAAAATATGGAGCCGAAACTGTCGAGGCTGCAAAGACTTGCACTTGTGTGCTGGACTAGGTGCTCCGTTCCGTGACCCAGCCGTCCCCAGGCTGGCGCAATGGCTCCTTCGGTCAGGGAAGGGTCAGGTTGCTGCCTTCACCCACGTTCATGGCGGTCGACGTCCACGGCTGCCATCAGCTGAGGGACGATGCGGCCGCCTGCTGGCGCGCCTGGATCTCGATGTACACGTTGATCAGCGAGACGGCGGCGGGCGTGACGCCGGGGATGCGGCTGGCCTGGCCCAGGGTGCGGGGGCGGACGCGCGTCAGTTTTTCATTCATCTCGCGCGACAGGCCGCTCACTCTGGCGTAGTCAAACCAGTCGGGAATGAGGCGCTGCTCCGACTGCTTCAAGCGTTCGATGGCCTTGCTCTGCTGGTCGAGATAGCCGGAGTACTTGATCTCAGTCTCGACGGACTTCAGCTCGTTGCGGATTTCCGCCGGCAGGTGGAAATCAGTTTCAAGTTTCGAGTTTCGAGTTTCGAGTACCGGTTCTGCAATATCAGCTCCATTACTAGAGTTTGAGGCGCCTGCGGGTCGGAGGGATTGCGGCACGACCGCGTAGCAATTTTTTGAAACTGGAAACTCGAGACTTGAAACCTCCGCCTCCCCGCCACGACAAAAGAAGTCAGGCATAAGCCGCGCCAGCAGTGGCGCGAGCGCCTCGATCCGGAACTCGGGGCGCTTGAGCAGTTGGGCCAGCGTCAGGCCCAGGAAAGAATCCGGTTCTAACTTCGAGGCGCCAGCCTCAGGTTTTGAAGTCTCTTCACTTGGAACTTGAAACTCGAAACCTGAACCCGCTTTCCTCAGCACGTTCAGCATTTCACCATTCACTCGGGTGCTCTCCAGCAGATCGCGCATGGCCCGCATGCGCTCCTGCTTGGCCAGATGATTGGCCCAGGCAGCATCGTTAATCAGGCCCACACGGCGTCCATGCGGAGTAAGCCTGCGGTCGGCATTGTCAATACGCAGGTGCAGGCGAAACTCCGCCCGCGAGGTGAACATGCGGTAAGGCTCGTTCGTCCCCTTGCTGATGAGGTCGTCGATGAGGATGGCGGTGTAGGCCTCGGTGCGGTCGAGAATGAGTGGCGACTCGCCCTTCACCTTCAGCGCCGCATTGATGCCCGCCATGATGCCCTGGCACGCCGCTTCTTCGTAGCCGCTGGTGCCGTTGATCTGGCCGGCCAGAAACAGGCGCGCGATCTTCTTGGTCTCCAGCGTGCGCTGCAGCTCGGTTGGGTCGATGGAGTCATACTCGATGGCATAACCCGGGCGCAGCATCTCGGCGTTCTCCAGACCGGGGATGGACTTGATGATGGCAAGCTGCACGTCAATGGGCAGCGAGGTGCTCATGCCGTTGACGTAAGTCTCGTGGGTGTTCAGGCCCTCGGGCTCGAGGAAGAGCTGGTGGGTTTCCTTGTCGGGAAACTTGACGATCTTGTCCTCGATCGACGGACAATATCGCGGTCCGATACTTTGGATCTGCCCGCTGTACATGGGTGAGCGGTGCACGTTCTCGCGGATGATGCGATGCGTCTCCGGGGTGGTGAAGGCGACGTAGCACGGCACCTGCTTGTCATGGTGCGCCACCCTCCGGGTGCGGAAGCTGAAGGGCGTGGGGTCGTCGTCGCCGGGCTGCACTTTGAATTTTGACCAGTCGATGCTGCGTCCGTCGAGACGCGGCGGCGTGCCGGTCTTCAAGCGGCAGCCGCGCAGGCCGAGCGCCTTCAGCGATTCGCCCAGCAATACCGCATTGGGCTCGCCGCTGCGGCCCGCGGGATATTGCTGCTCGCCGCAGTGGATCAGCCCATTCAAAAATGTTCCGGTGGTGATGATGACGGCTTGCGCGGAGACGGTGCGCCCGTCGCGCAGCTTTACGCCACGAACGGTGCGAGAAGTTTCGAGTTTCGAGTTTCCAGTTTCGAGCTGTTCGCCGCCCGTTGCTACTTGCTGTCCATGTTCACTTGAAACTTGAAACTTGAAACTTGAAACTTCCTCCACGATCAGCTCGGCCACCTCCGCCTGCTTGATGTGGAGGTTGGGCTCCGCCTCCAGCAGCTCGCGCATTTTCAGCCGGTACTGCTGCTTATCGCACTGCGCCCGCGGAGACCACACCGCCGGGCCGCGTGACGTGTTCAACAGCCGGAACTGGATGCCGACCGCGTCCGTCACCTCGCCCATGATGCCGCCCAGGGCGTCCACCTCGCGCACCAGATGTCCCTTGGCGATGCCGCCCACAGCGGGATTGCACGACATCTGCGCGATCAGGTCGAGATTCAGGGTGTAGAGCGCGGTCTTCAGGCCCATGCGCGCCGCGGCCATGGCGGCTTCGCAACCGGCATGGCCGGCGCCCACCACAACCACGTCGTAAGTTTCGGTGAATGACAATGACGGCTGCAAAAGCAAACTACCCCACCTGGCCGCCGACGCGGCCGTATAGATCTATTTTAGCGGAGGCGCGCCTTTAGAAGAGGAGGAACATGAAACCTGCCGAAGCCTTGAGTGCGGGCCATCCGCACAATCTATGGTTGCCTTCTCACGCCCGCTCAAAGGCGTGTTTGGCGTGCAGCTCTTCCAGGGCGCGATCTTTGGCGGCATGAAACGCCTGCGCTTGCGCCAGCAATCCATCGGTCGCACGAGCGTAGTCGCCAGCCAGCTCCACCATACCGCGCACCGCCAGATCGTTGGCCGCGGCCAGCAGTTTGTCCACCATGTTGGGATCGGCGGCGCCCAGATACTGCGCGTCGCATGGATCGGCGATCATCACCGGCCCGCGCTGGTTGCCGCTCAGCCAGAAAACTTTGCGCGCCACAAACTCTTCCACCTGTTGCAGCGTGGCGTGCCAGAAGCGAAAGTGCTTCTCGCGAAGGCTGTAGCAGCGGCTCGACACCGGCACTGGTTGCCGCTTGCTCGACTTCAGCAACTCCAATTGCTTATCGTCGAGCGCCTTGCGCGCGGTGTTGATGGCCAGCCAGAACGCCAGGTCGCTGTCGAGAGCGGGCAGCACCTCGTGAATGGTCTGCGCCAGATTGAGCGCGATGTCGGCGTACAGCGGACTGCCGTCGGCCAGGCGCAGCGTGCCATGCAGCACGTACCAGTCGCTGCCTCCGCCAGAGGAATGAAACGGCCATTGCAGTTCGATGTGCACCGGCATGCCGTGCAGCGTAACGCCGTCAAATATCTTCTGTGTGTCCATGCGAAAGATGTCATTGCAATTATGCCGCACGGCATCGCGCTGTGAAAGCGGATCCGCGGCCAGGCGAAATTTTCCACGGGCACCTTTTACCACGATCGAAAAACGCAGCTTTTCGCCATACTTTTGCCTCGCCAACGCAGTCAGTAAGGAGGAGAGAAAAATCCCTAACTCAATTGCGAGGTGAATTCGTGACAGCCAGAATGAACTACTTGAACGCTCCCAAAGACGTAACCAAAGCCATGACCGACTTGTCGGCGCACGTCAGCAACAGCGGCCTCGAACCCAACCTGCTGAACCTGATTTATCTGCTGGTTTCGCGCATCAACGGATGCGCCTACTGCATTGACATGCACAGCAAAGACCTGCGGGCCATGGGCGAAACTGATCTGCGCATCGATCTGGTCAGTGTGTGGGCCGAATCGCCCGGCTACAGCGACCGCGAGCGCGCCGCCTTCGCCTGGGCCGAGTCAGTGACCAATGTGCGTGAAACCCACGTGCCCGATGATGTTTTCGTGCGGGTGAGCCAGCATTTCTCGGAGGAAGATCTCGCCAAGCTGACGCTCGCGGTGGTCACCATCAACGCGTGGAACCGCTTTGCGATCTCCTTCCGCTCCGAACCGGGTCACTATAAGCCTGGGCAGTATGAGGCCACTAAGACTCGCGCCGCCTGACGCGATCGCCACTAACTACCCAGGTTTTCACCACAGAGGCACGGAGCGCACGGAGATGGTCAGAAATAATCCGAAGGCCGAACTCTTTCCCGCAAGCCTAAGAATCGTTCCCGATTTCCCTGTGTCTCTGTGCCTCTAGGGTGATCCGATTACAATCGTCTGCGATGGCTTTCCGCTTCCAGGTCGAAGCCCGCGAGGGCGCCGCCCGCGCCGGGCGCTTCTTCACGCCGCACGGTGAAGTCCAGACCCCAGTCTTTATGCCGGTGGGAACGCTGGCGACGGTCAAGGGCGTACCTCAGGACACGTTGGAAGAGCTCGGCGTCCAGATCCTGCTGAACAACACCTACCATCTTTATCTGCGGCCCGGCGTGGAGACGGTGCGCCAACTCGGCGGGGTGCAGAAGTTCATGGCGTGGGACCATCCCATCCTCACCGACTCCGGCGGTTTTCAGGTGTTCAGCCTCAGCGATCTGCGCAAGGTCACCGAAGACGGCGTCGCCTTCCGCTCGCACCTCGACGGCTCCTCGCATTTCTTCAGTCCGGAGAGCGCCATCGCCGCCCAGATCGGGCTGGGCGCCGACATCGTCATGGCGTTCGACGAGTGCACCGAGCACCCGGCGGAGTACGCGCGCACTCAGGCGTCCATGGAGTTGACACTGCGCTGGGCGGCGCGCAGCAAGGAGTATTTCGAAGATCACAAGAGTGAGGTCCCGTGGCTTACGGAGCGAGAAGGTGAGACCCAGACATTATTCGGAATCGTGCAGGGCGGAATGTTTCCCGATCTGCGCCGCGAATCGGCACAGCGCACCGTGGAGCTTGACTTCCCCGGCTACGCGATTGGCGGCTTGAGCGTGGGCGAACCGCGCTCCATGACCTACGAAATGGTGGACACAGCCATGCGGTTCCTGCCGCAAGACAAGCCGCGTTACCTGATGGGGGTGGGCACTCCGGAAGAGATTGTGCATTACGTCGGCATGGGCGTGGACATGATGGACTGCGTGCTGCCCACGCGGGCGGCGCGTCACGGGCTGCTCTTCACCTCGGAAGGGCGGCTCGCCATCAAGAACGCGCGCTACGCCACGGACGACGGTCCGCTCGACCCCAACTGCGCATGCCAGGTCTGCGCGCGCTACTCACGGGCTTATCTGCGGCACCTGTATGCCTCGAATGAATTGCTCGCGCAGGTGCTGAACACCGTCCACAATCTGGCATATTACCTTGACACCATGCGTAAGGTGCGGCAAGCTATATTACTTGGAGAATTCGCGAGTTTTCTCTCTGGCGTTCGGCCACCGCATTTGAGTGTTCCTTAGCAGCCTTCGCTGTTCAGGTCCCCGGCAAAAGCGCGATACCATCTATTAAGGTCAGGTTTGTTTCCCTGGCTGGCTAAGCAGGTTGCTGAAAAGCGACGGTTCGGGTAGTGCGGGCCTCCAGGCCCGTGTCCAACCGGCCCCACAATATTCCGGGGTTTAAGCCCCCTAAGGTTTAGAAAGTCGAAAGCACAATGGCCACACTGGCAGGTATGTTCGCGCAGGGCATCGGCGGCTCGGCCCCGATCCTGATGATGGTTGCAGTTTTCGCCATCTTCTATGTTCTTTTGATCCTGCCGCAGCAGCGCAAGCAGAAGAAATGGCAGGCGATGCTGCAGCAAATCAAGCCGGGCGACCGGGTGATCACCAGCGGCGGCCTCACTGGCGTTATCATGTCCGTAAAGGATGATGCGGTCGTCCTCCGGGTCCCCCCGGACAACATTAAGATTGAAGTTGCCCGCTCCTCCATCGTCACGTTGACGACCGCGGAGGACCATGCCAAGTCCTAAGGGTTGCAGTCTCTCATGAATAAGAACCTCCTCGTCAAAACAGTTTTGATCGTTGCGGTGCTGATCTTCTTTCTTATCGGCATCGTCGGCATTCCCGGCGGCTTCACGGCTGAGGGCCTGCGGACCGCAGTGCAGAAGCGCATCCACCTGGGCCTTGACCTGAAGGGTGGCACCCACCTGATTCTGCAGGTGCAGGTGAACGACGCCATCAACGCCGACAGCGACCGCGCGGTCGAGCGCCTGAAGGACGCCCTCAAGAGCGCCAACATCGCCTTCGGGGAAATCTCCAAACCCGATCCGCAGAACCATCCCGAGCTGATCCAGATCAAGGGCGTGCCGCCGGAGTCGTCCTCGGAGCTGCGGCGCATCGTCAGCGACCGGCTGGGTGACTACGATCTCGCGTCGGGCGCGGAGAACACCTACACCCTGACCATGAAGAACTCGGTGGCCAACGACACCCGGAAGAAGGCGGTACAGCAGGCCATCGAGACCATCCGCAACCGGATCGACCAGCTCGGCGTTTCCGAGCCGGTGATCCAGGAGCACGGACTGGGCGACTATCAGATCCTGGTGCAGTTGCCGGGGGTGGACGATCCGGCCCGCGTGAAAGAGATCATGCAGTCCACCGCCATGCTGGAGATCCGGCAGGCGGTCAAGGGGCCCTATCCCAGCGAGCAGGCGGCCATGCAAGACAACGGCGGCGTGCTTCCGCCCGACACCGTCCTGATGAAAGGCACCACTCCACACGTGCAAAATCCCGAGGAAGCTAGCGAGGTGTACTGGCTCATCAGCCGTTCCTCGGCGGTAAGCGGCGCCGATCTGCGCTCCGCCGATGCCGGCCGCGACGAGAATGGCCGTCCCGATGTCAATTTCACCCTGACCGGGGACGGCGGGCGGCGCTTCGCTGCCTTCACCGGGGCCCACGTAGGCGACAAACTGGCGGTGGTGCTCGATAACAAAGTGAAATCGGTGGCCACCATCCAGGAGCAAATCCACGATCAGGGCCGCATTACCGGCTCCTTCAGTCCGGAGGAGACCCAGGACCTGGCACTGACGCTGCGCTCCGGCGCGCTGCCGGCGGGGATCAAGTACCTGCAAGAGGTCACGGTAGGGCCATCGCTGGGCGCCGATTCCATCCGCGAGGGTGTGCGGGCGGCCGTCATCGGCATGGTTGCGGTGCTGATCTTTATGCTTTTCTACTACCACGCAGCCGGCATCAACGCCGACCTGGGCTTGACCCTGAACCTGGTGATCCTGTTGGGATTCCTCGGCTACAGCGGAGCCACCTTGACCTTGCCGGGAATTGCGGGTGTGATCCTGACTGTCGGCATGGGCGTAGACTCCAACGTCCTGATCTTCGAGCGTATTCGCGAGGAGTTGCGGCATGGCAAGACGCCTTCCTCGGCGGTGGAACAGGGTTTCGCTCACGCCTGGACGACCATTATCGATACCCACGTGACGACCATTGTGTCGGCCGTCATCCTGTTCCTGTTTGGGACCGGTCCGGTGAAGGGATTTGCGGTGACCCTCAGCTTCGGTCTGGCGGCCAACCTGTTCACCGCGGTGTTCGTATCGCGCGTGATTTTCGAATTCATTCTCAGTCGCCATCAACGCGGCGAGCCATTGAGCATTTAAGGGGCTAGCGGTGGAGTTATTTCGCAATACCAATATCGACTTCCTCGGCAAGAAGTGGTATTTCCTTGCCTTCTCGCTGGTGTTCAGCGTCGCCGGAATCAGTTCCATGTTGTTCTGGCACCACATCCCGCTGGGGGTGGAGTTCCGCGGCGGCACGCTAGTCTATGTCAAGTTCGCAGAAACGCCCAATCTCGACCAGATTCGTAACGACATGAACCGCGCCGGTCTGCACGATCCCCGCATCCAGCGCTTCGGTCCCACCTCCGACAACGAAGTGCTGGTGGACCTGGGCATCCAGGAAACCAGCGAAGCCGCGCTCGACCAGGGCAAGAACACCATCATCCATGCCTTGCAGGCGCGTAATCCGGTCGCCGCAGGCAAGCAGGACCTGAATAACACCGGCTCCGCCAGCTTGCAGCAGGACTTGATGCAAAAAGATCCGCTACACTTGGGCTTGGACGCCAGTCCCAAGTACGAGGCCATCGCCCAACAGATTGAGGACTTCCGCAACAAGGAGCGGGGTGGAATTCTGACCTCCGTCGATGAGCTGCGCGGAATCGTTCCCGCCGAGGTGGTCAGCGCGCTGCAGCAGGATTTCTACACCTCCAACTTCGTGGTGCGCAACGTGGAGATTGTCGGTCCGCAGGTGGGCTCGCAGCTTCGCCGCCAGGCCATCATGGCCACGCTTTACTCGCTGGCTGGCATGCTGGTTTACCTGTGGTTCCGCTTCGAGATGATTTATGGCGTGGGCGCGGTGGTGGCCTGCCTCCACGACACCATTATCACCGTGGGCTTCTTCTCGCTGCTGGACAAGGAAATCAGCCTGACGGTGATTGCCGCCATCCTCACGCTGATCGGCTATTCGATGAACGACACCATCGTCGTCTTCGACCGTATCCGTGAAAACATCAAGTTGCTGCGTCGCGAGCCCCTGGCCGACATCGTCAACAAGAGCATCAACCAGACCCTGAGCCGGACCATTCTTACCTCCGGCCTGACTTTTCTGACCGTGCTTTCGCTGTACATTTTCGGCGGGGAAGTGCTGCGGGGATTTTCTCTGGCCCTGGTGATTGGAATCCTGATCGGGACCTACTCGTCGATCGCGGTGGCGGCGCCGATGCTGGTCGCCTATCAGGACTGGCGCGCCAAGCGGGCCGGCCAGTCGGCCGCGCAGCGCTTGTCCTCGGCCCGCGACAAGTCGCGGGAAAAGGTGAAGGTCAAAGCCTAGGGCGGGTGTATACTGCGGTTCGCCCTTCTGAGGCAGGCGGGTCGACAGCAGCCGGCCCAAGGCCACACGGCAAAGCTGCGTCGGCCATGAAGGCAGGAACGACTGGCGGTCCACTTGGGAGCAAAAAGCGGGCCCCCGGTGTCTAAGTAATCGAAGCGTTGGACGGAGAGCGGTCTATGTTTGAAGACAGCCTAATGGAATCGGGCGGCAGGTTCAGGAGCAAGCGCGGAACAACTACCTTCATCTCGTTTGTGCTCCAAATCCTGCTGATTGGCGTTCTGGTGTTGTTGCCCTTAATTTTTACCGAGGCCTTGCCCCGGCAGCAACTGATGACCTTCCTGGTTGCGCCTCCGCCTCCACCCCCACCGCCGCCTCCGCCGGCCGCTGAAGTACATATCGTGAAGAAAATCCAAAGCGAGCTGGACAACGGGCAGTTGCGGACACCCACTGCCATTCCGAAAAAGATCCAGATGATAAAAGAGGACGAGCCCCCGCCGACCACGGGAGTCGCTGGCGTAGTGGGCGGAGTACCGGGCGGCGTACCCGGGGGTAGCATGGGCGGTGTTCTGGGCGGAATGCTCAGCTCCACGCCCGTGGCCATTCCCAAGGCCGCCCCGCAGCGGGTACGTGTGTCCCAGGGCGTCTCGCAGGGATTGTTGATCCACAAAGTGACGCCGATGTATCCGGCGCTTGCCCGCCAGGCCCGTATTCAAGGGACGGTGGTGCTCCAGGCCCTGATCGGCAGGGATGGCGCCATTCAGAACCTGCACGTAGTCAGTGGCCACCCCCTGCTCACGGGCGCGGCGCTGGATGCCGTAAAGCAATGGAGGTACAAGCCTTACTACCTCAACGGCGAACCCGTGGAAGTCGACACCACGGTCAACGTAATCTTCTCGCTGTCGGGTGGTGGTTGATGCGCAGATGAGCGTTGCGCGCATCTAACTCAATTGCCGGCCCGGGCACTGTCGGAATGCGGTCCAGGCATGGTTTTTTGGTTTTGTAGATTGTGAGCGGGTCAAAAGCTCGTAAGTCGTTTTGGAAAGTAGTCGGCTCCGGAGATTCGAATCACTTGCACGACCAATAGCAAGCAGGTTGGTCGGCTATAACCAGAGTTCTGAGGAGGAAAAGTCCACCCATGTTCCTAGCTAACCTTGCCACCTATGCTCTCAGCCACGTACCGACGGCTGCCGCCTGGATTTTCCAGGAAGCCACCGTGGGCTGGGATCCAATTTCCCTCTGGAGGCAGATGGGAATTTTGGCCAAGATCGTTGTCTTCATTCTGTTCGTTATGTCGGGCTGGTCGATTGGGGTTATGATCGACCGCGCCATGGCATACAGCGCGGCCCGCAAACAGTCGCGCGCCTTTGCTCCCGCCGTGGCCGGCGCCTTGCGGGAGGGCAAAATCGAAGAAGCCATCCGGGTCGCCGAACGCAACAAGAAGAGCCATCTGGCGAAGGTGGTCGTCGCCGGCCTGCAGGAGTTCAAGGCCCACGGCGATTCCAACGACATCCCGGGCGAGCAGATCGAAGCTTCCCAGCGCGCTCTGGAGCGTGCCGAAGCCATCGTGCATGCCGAGTTGAAGCGCGGTCTGGGTGGCCTTGCCACCATCGGTTCCACCGCTCCCTTCATTGGCTTGCTGGGCACGGTGGTGGGCATTCTCAACGCCTTCAAAGAGATTTCCACCCAGAAAGCGACCGGCCTGGGCGCCGTCGCCGGCGGCATCTCGGAAGCGCTGGTGACCACCGCTATCGGGCTGTTCGTCGCGATTCCGGCCGTCATGATGTTCAACTACTTCACCAACAAGGTGGAAGCCTTCGACGTGGAAATGGACAACAGCTCCAGCGAGCTGATCGACTATTTCCTCAAGCGTCGCACGGTCCGCCGGTAACTGGAACTCAGCGTCGTCGGTTGGCGCTGAGGCCGGTCTGAAGGAGGTTGAAGATTATGGGAATCTCAGTACGCGAAGAAGGCAAGAAGGTCAACTCCAACATCAACGTCACCCCCATGGTGGACGTGATGCTGGTGTTGCTCATCATTTTCATGGTCATCACGCCCATGTTGCAGAAGGGCGTGAGCGTGGACATGGCCAGGGTCAATAGCCCGGTGCCCATGCCGGACGCGGACAAGGAAGATGCCTTGCTGGTGGCCATCATGCGCGACGGGCAGATTTTCTTTGGCACCGATAAGATTTCCGCCGACCAGCTCACCGCCAAAGTGAAGGACCGGCTGGCCAATAAGGTGGACAAGCGGGTCTTTATCAAAGCTGACGCTCGCGCCAAATACGGCGCCGTGGTGGACGTGGTGGATAACGTGCGTTCCGCGGGCGTGGATGATGTCGGTCTGTTGACCGAACAAAGACAAACTGGCGCCGCCGGGAAGAAGCCGCCCACAACCGGTACCAGCACGGGCGCTGGCGCCCAGTAACGGGAGTTCCTTATGAGTATGGCAATGGGGGGGCCCGGCGAGGGTCCCAGAGCCGACATCAACGTAACGCCAATGATTGACGTCTTGCTGGTGCTGCTCATCATCTTCATGGTGATCACGCCGCTGACTCCGAAAGGTCTGGACGCGCTGGTTCCCCAGCCGCCCAAGGACCAGCAGAAGCAGCCGCCCAGCAACGACCGCACCATTGTGGTGCAGGTACTGAGAGGCGGCGGCGATAAGCCGGCGCTGAAGATCAACCAGGACGACGTGACGTGGGAGAATCTGGGGGGCCGTCTCAACGACATCTTCAAGACCCGCGCGGAAAAAGTCATGTTCGTTAAGGCCGATCCGGAGCTGACCTTCAACGATGTGGCCCAAGTCATCGACATCGCCCACGCAGCGGGTGTCGATAAAGTTGGGCTGATCACGGCCAAGATCGAAGCCGGCGGTTAGCCACTTGCGAGCCGGGGCCCTCCGGGCGCGCTGAGGTTGCGCGTCACCGAGGGGGGAGACCGGCGACCCCTTTGCGCGCCCCGCCACCGCGGTCGCCCTGGGGGTAAAGAACTAGGAACGTGATTCGGGCTGCCATCTTCCTTCTCGAGAAGCGGGGCGTCGTTGAGCGACAGCCCCGTGCATCCTCGAAACCCGAACTACGGCAACGGAGAGTGATACCAAACATGAACAAAAGAGGACGGGTACTGGCGCTACTTGTGGTTCTGCTTGCGTTGTTCTCGACCATTGGCTGCAGCAAGCTGAGAGCGCGCGATCAGCTCAACAAAGGCGTTCAGTCGTACAAGAATGCGAAATATGAAGCGGCGATCGAACATTTCAAGAACGCGGTGGACCTGGATTCCAACCTGGTGACGGCCCGTCTTTATTTAGCCACCGCCTACGCCCAGCAATACATTCCCGGCGCCGACTCCCCCGACAACAATCGCTTCGCCGAGCAGGCCATCGACGTCTTTAAGCAGGTCCTGGCGCAGAATCCGCCCAAAGAACAACAGGTCAATAGCCTGAAAGGCATCGCCTCCCTGTACTTCGGCATGAAGAAATTCGATCAGGCCAGGGAGTACTACCAGAAGGGCGCGGACCTGGATCCCAACGATCCCGAAAGCTACTATTCGCTGGCGGTCATCGACTGGATGCAGGCCTACCAGCCCGACCAGACCATCCGCGCCAGCCTCGGCATGAAGCCGACGGACGAACTTAAGGACAAGAAAGCCTGCGCCGAGCTCAAGGAGAAGAACGAACAGAGGGTGGAAGACGGCATGCAGAACCTGCAGAAGGCGCTGCAGCTTCGTCCCGACTACGACGATGCCATGGCCTATCTGAACCTGCTGTATCGCCAGCGCGCCGAGTACGAGTGCGACAACCCCGAGGCCCGTCAGGCCGATCTGAAAACGGCTGACGAATGGGTTGATAAGACCATGGCCACCAAGAAGGCCAAGGCCGAGAAAGCCGGGCCGTCGGGTATCGTTACTACCGAAACCCCGCAGTAGGATGTCGCAGTTGCAACCGCAACTTGATCGCCCCTCCGCACGGAGGGGCGTTTTGCTTGCACTGGCAACGGGAACTGCTGGCATAAGCGTCCTTTGTCACATACCCCTGTGACGCCGCTCCTCCCCGCCGCCCGCCCATGCAGTACAATCCATTCTTCTGTGGAGTGTGCGGGTGGGCTGCTCGTTTTACGCCTCGGTCCCGGCAATATTCCCTGAAGTTGCGCCTCAGCGCCAGTCATGTTCAAACGAATCCTGATCGCCAATCGCGGTGAAATTGCGGTGCGCATTATTCGCGCCTGCCGCGAGATGGGCATCGAGTCGGTCGTCGTCTTCTCCGACGTGGACCGCAAGGCCCTGCACGTCCGCAAAGCCGATTACGCCTACCACATCGGCCCCGCCACGGCCAGCGAGTCTTATCTCAACGTGGACAAGATCCTCGACGTGGCGCGCCGCAGCCAGGCGGAAGCCATCCATCCCGGCTACGGCTTCCTCTCCGAGAATGCCCGCTTCGCCAAGGCCTGCGCCGACCATGGTTTCAAGTTCATCGGGCCCAGCCCCGAGTCGATGGAGATGATGGGCTCAAAGACGCGCGCTCGCCAGCAGATGAAGCGCGCCGGCGTGCCCTTCGTTCCCGGTTCGGAGCACGGGTTGGACATCGACGCCGCCGAACGGCTGGCGGAGCAGATCGGCTATCCCGTCATGCTGAAGGCGGCGGCCGGAGGCGGCGGCAAAGGTATGCGCCTGGTGCAGTCGGCCGGGGAACTGCACTCCGCCTACGAAAACGCGCGCAGCGAGGCCCAGCGCTCCTTCGGCGACAACGAGGTGTACCTGGAGAAATACATCATCAATCCGCGGCACGTCGAGATGCAGATCTTCGGCGACGAGCATGGCAACGTGGTTTACCTGGGCGAGCGCGAGTGTTCGGTGCAGCGCCGCCACCAGAAGGTGATGGAGGAATCGCCCTGTCCCATCGTGGATGAAGACATGCGGCGCCGCATGGGCGAGATCGCCGTGCGCGTGGCCAAGGCCGCCAACTATCACAACGCCGGCACCATCGAGTTCCTGGTGGATACGCAGCGCAACTTCTACTTCCTCGAGATGAACACCCGCTTGCAGGTGGAGCATCCCGTCACCGAGTTCGTGACCGGCCTCGATCTGGTACACCTGCAGATGCGGGTTGCCGCGGGCGAGAAGCTGCCGTTCAAGCAGGAAGACATCCGGCTGCGGGGACATGCCATCGAGTGCCGCGTTTACGCCGAAGATCCCGACAACAATTTTTTTCCCTCACCGGGGCAGATCACGCGGTTGATTTCGCCTTCGGGACCCGGCATCCGCCGCGACAGCGGCATGTATGAAGGCTGGAATGTGCCCATCGAATACGATCCGCTGCTGGCCAAGCTGGTCGGTTATGGCGAGGACCGCGAGCAGGCGATCAACCGCCTGCTGCGCGCTCTGTACGAATATTTCGTGGGCGGCATCAAGACCAACCTCTCGCTGTTTCGCCGCATCCTCAAGGACCCGGATTTCCGCGCCGGTAACTTGGACACGGGCTTCTTGGACCGGCTGCTGGCCAAACCCAGCAATGAGACGGACCCGCGGCGTCCGATGGTGGCGGCCATTGGCGCGGCGATTTTTGCGAGCCTGGAACCCAAGGCGACATTGCCGGGAGCCAACGGCGCCGCTCAGGTGAACGGCAACGCCGCTCCGCCACCCGCCTCGAATTGGCGGCGCGCCGCCCGCGCCGAAGCTGTACGCGAGCGGTAAGGGTAGCGCAGTGCTAGTTGCTGGTTGCTAATATGACCTACGACATTGTGGTAGACGGCAAAACGCACCCGGTAGAGCTGACACGTGGCGACAAGACCTGGCTGTGCAAGATGGACGGCCAGGAGATTGAAGTGGACGCCGCGCTCACCGCGCGCGACGTGCTCTCGCTGCTGGTGGGCGACAAAGCCTACGAGATCAAACGCGAGCGCTCGCTGCAGGGTGAGCTGCACATGGTGATCGGCAGCGCCCGCTATGCCGTGGATGTCCAGGACCCGCGCTCTTTGCGGACCCGCCGCGTCGTCGGCGGCGCCGAGGCCGGGCCGCAGAAGCTCAAGGCGCCCATGCCGGGTAAGATCGTCCGCATCATAGTCAACGAGAAAGAGGAAGTGAAAGCCGGCCAGGGCATCGTCGTGATGGAAGCCATGAAGATGCAGAACGAGATGAAATCGCCCAAGGATGGCCGAGTGCAGAAGATCCTGACCGCCGAAGGCTCAATCGTGAATGCCGGAGACACGCTGGCCATTATTGAATAGCGCAACAGGAGTCAGTTGGAGTCGCCTTCAGAGGCTTGCTAAAAAGGATGGTTCCCTACGATGGGTCTCTGGAAATTGTCATTACGAGCGAAGCGAGGAATCTGCTTTTGTTAGAGCCCTGGTTTCTTTTGATCTCCCGCGCTAAAGCGCTAGATCAAAGACCACTGGTTACCGGAGCGCTGAAGCGCTCCTTCCCCCGCATAAATGCGGGGGCGTCCGCCACTGCTCCAGAAAGCCGAAAGCCGGAGCTGGTTGGCTCCGGCTTACGAAGTGAACTGCAAGGAGGATTACTGATGCAGTTTGCGGCGAATCGCTCCGAACGCTCCAACTAACCCAGTGCCAAGCAGCAACAGGGAGCCGGGCTCCGGCGTGGTGGTGCTCGGGGAGCCTTGGATATCGAACGCCCCAAGCGGGTTCCCCGTGCCATTGCTGTTCCAGATGCAACCGGTCCCACCACCGTCTTGGCATCCGTCAGTGGCATACAGATCCAGACCGTTTACACCCTGGCTGTTCCAGTTCCACGCTTCCCACGTGGTACTGGAGGTAGTCATCGGACCGAGGAGCATGAAATACGACTGTCCGCCGGTCAGAGTGACTCCACTAATGCCGGTGACGGTAACCAAGCCGCAGCAGCCCCCGAAAGCTTGGCTGCTCGACAGGCCACCCCAATAAGCGCCAGCCACCTCGGTTCCCGGAAGGCCGGCATTGTCGGTCCAAATGCTGGCGAAGAACGCGTTGTCGCCCTCCACGTATCCTACGCCGAGGTCAAACGAGGTGACGCTGAAGTTGCCACTGCCACCGACCGTAAACAGGTTCGCACCGGTAAAGCTAGTGCCAACCGATCCGGTTCCGGAGATTGTCCACCCAGTACCGCCTTGGTAGACGTTCCCGGGAGGCCCGAGATCGCTGAAGAGGGTATCCGCCATGGCTGGAAGACTGCTCACACAGAGGGCGAGAGTCAACAAGCATAGTGCCCATCCAAGTTTCTTGGTCAAGTTTGTGTACCTCCATGGTTGAGAGTCATGACTCGCGAGGTTGAAGCTTTAACTTACGGGCCCCGTGGACGCGCCTAAAGCAGGGAAAGACGCAGCCACCTTTGCAAAGGTGTGTCTGTTCACGGGCGTTAGCCGGATGGACAAACTCAGCCACTTGGAGTGCTGCAATTTTGCTTCCGTTGTAAACTATTGAAAAAATAAGAGATTGGCCAGTGGCAGGTGCAACAGGTTGCACCAGAGTGCCGGATTACTTCCCACTTCCAAGGCATCGATCTGGGCATCCCCATGGCTGATGGCGGAAAACTACCGCACGAGGTCCATCTGGGAGCACTTCATGAAGAACCGCGAAGCGCGGCGCGCGCTGAGGTTGGCGGGATTCCCGTCTGTCAGCCGCGACGGGCAGATAGAGCAGCGGCGGCGCACCAAGGGCATGTCAGCAGGAACCGAAGCGCTTCAGTTCCCGGCTGGCACACTGGTGATGGTTTGTCGCTCGCGACAGGAACAACTAATTCGTCGATTTTCCTATCGCGAAAGTTGACAACACCGGGTTCGGGTCGGTCGAGAGAATGACGATCTGGGTCGGCGAAACCACAAACAGTATCCCCTGCAGCGTGCCGCCCGGATTCGATTCGACAAGGGCCCGGCCAGCAGCATCAATCTGGTAGGTGACCGCAAACTGATTGGTCTGCGGACCACCCGGGCCACTGCTGTCTTGCGAAATGTTGATGTTGCCATTCCCATCGGAGAATAGCCAGTCAACCTGATTGGTCAGCGCTGGCAGGGCTGGCAGCATCGAGCCTCCCACATAAGCGCCGAGGACCGAGGCATTGTTGAGGGGTACGCCCGTCGTACCTGCCGCTTGCGGCGCCAGCACTCCGGAAGTGACATTCCCATCGGTGCCCAGCAGGAACGCCTGGTTCGAGGCCACCAGGTATAAGACCGGCGGGGTACCGCCGAAGCCGGTCAAGATTACTCGTCCAGTCAGCGGGTTAACTTTGTATTGGCCGCCGGCAATCTGCTGCTGGGCCAGCGTCCCGCCGGTATTCTGGTCAAACAATAGGGTGGCGTTACCGAAGCCATTTCCGTCGGTAGTGCCATCGCCGGTGAACAACCCGGCAGCGCCAATCGCTTGCGGGCTGCCCCCATTGGGATTGACCGCGTTGGTTTCGACAAGGCTTACTCCCCTCAAGGCCACGTTGGTAAAGCCCGCGCCTTGCAAAGTCCCTCTGAGTACCGATGTCAGCGTCAGAGGAGAGGAATCCGATATCTGGTCGATGCTGACCTGGATCAGCTCCCTGGACGACACTATGTAGTAGCTGAAGTTTTGGGCTTGGCCGCTGTTAATGCTCAGGCTGGCCGTACCCCGGCCAGTGCTGGGATCAGCCGCCGAGTACGAGCCGCCCAAGATGGCGGCGGGAATTACTGTGCCCGCGTCATTGGTGTCGATTGTACCCTTCGTCAAAGTCCCAGAGGCCTTGATCTGAAACGTTCCAGCGCTGGCGAACCGATTGCCCCCGACGTCAACTCCGCTGGAGCCGAAGGCAAAATTACCGCCAGTCAGCGAAACAATTGTTTGTGGCTTAATCGCACCGGAACCGTAGTCCTGCGGATTGGACGGATCGCTCTGAATCAGCCGGCCGTCGCCGTTGCTGGAGACAGCCACCGCGAAGACCAGAGTCAAACCCTGGGTCGGGTTGAAGGTCATGGTGCCCAGCCCGTCAGCCGTGATCGAATAGGTCCCAGTGAAGGCCAAGTTGGTCACCGGAGGAGCGCCGGCTCTATCCCCGTCGAGCAAGCCATTACTGATCATCCCGCTTCCGTCGGCGGTAAACCTGCCGGCAAGAAAGGTCGGAACTCCATTTTGGTAGCCGCTGAACGAGAAGACGTAGTCGCCGGTCAGGACCGCATTGGTCAGGGCAGGGTTGATGTTGAGTGCAAAAGGCGGCGAGACGAACACGGCTGGGGGTGAAGCCGAATCCTGCGCCTGCACTTGGACGGAAGAACTGCCGCTGGTAGTCGGCGTTCCCGAGATCACACTTGTGCTGGGGTTGAGGGTCAAACCGCTGGGCAAGGTCCCGAACCGCAGCGACCAAGTGTAGGGTGGAGTTCCGCCGGCAGCAGTCATGGTGACGCTGTAGGGCACCGACTGTATGCCCGCGGGCAACGATACAGTCGTAATCACCAAGGGGCCGGAATCGATGGCGAGCGTCAAGCCGGAAGAAGAGGCCGTGTTCCCCAGGGTGTCGGTCACCTGCGCTGTGATGGGGAAGGTACCGCTGTTTCCGGTGGGCGTTCCCGAAATTATGCCGGTGCCACTTAACGTCAAGCCCTGAGGCAACGGTCCCGAGGTAAGACTCCATGAGTAGGGCGGAACTCCGCCCGCGGCGGCCAACGAATTTGAGTAGCGGACGCCTTGCGTACCGGCCGGCAACGAACTGGTTGTGACTAACAGCGGCGGCGTCGGGTTGATGGTGATGGTGAACATCCCGGTCGCCGTTGCGGGAGTGCTTTCCGAGTCGGTCACTTGCACCGTGATGGGATAGCTGCCTGTTGACGTAGGCGTTCCCGAAATAACTCCGGTGGTAGTAGTCAGAGACAATCCAGGCGGCAAGGTACCAGAGGTCAGGCTCCAGGTGTAGGGTGCTAATCCGCCCGTGGCCAGCAGTTGCTGGTCGTAGAAGATGGCCACATTGCCGTCCGGCAGGGAAGTGTTGGTGATGGTGATAAACCCTTCGATGTAGATACTCAACGAACCCGAGGTCCCGGTGGCAGGGGGGCTCTCCGCATCAGCCACTTGGATGGTGAACATTGAGGTCCCCAGGAGAGTAGGTGTACCGGAAATCGTGGCCGTGTTATCGGAATTCCCGGTGAGCGTGAGTCCATCGGGCAGCGTACCGCTGCTGACGCTCCACGTATAAGGCAATACGCCGCCGGTCGCCGACAAGGTAGCGCTGTAAGGGAAAGTGACCTGGCCTCCCGGCAGCATGGGGGGCGTGATCGATACCCCACCGCGGATGTTGATGCTGAGGGCCTTGCTCCCGCTGAGGGACTTGGCGTCCGTTACCTGTATGGTGAAGCCGGCATTCACAATCGTGGTCGGGGTGCCAGTGATCGCGCCGGTGCCGCTGTTCAAGCTCAATCCGGCGGGCAAACTCCCGGACGTGATGCTCCAGGTGAAAGGTGGCGTGCCGGTTCCCTGGGTCACATGCACGGCGGCGCTGTAGGGAACATTGACCGCGCCAGAAGGCAAACTCGATTCAAATATCACCGGCGAGTTCGCGGGCTTGGGCTTGGAGCCGCCACCGCACGCCGCCAGGAACACGCAAAGAATAAGTGCCAACCCTAGAGCAATTTCATCATTGCTGTACCCGATATCCGCAGTGCCGGAACCAGGCGGCAGCGTTGTCCGCCGTGATCGCCTTGAGGGCTTCGGTGATGGCCTGATCGAGCGCTTCCGCAGTGCGCGCTTTCGCAGCACGCAGCAGCTGCTTGAGTTTTGACCAAGCCTGCTCGATGGGATTGAAATCCGGGGAGTAGGGCGGCAGGTAGAGTAGTTCGGCCCCGCTGGCGGCGATCAGCTCGCGTACGCCTTTGACCTTGTGGGCGGACAAATTGTCCATCACCACCACGTCGCCAGCCTTGAGCTTGGAGCACAACACATGCTCCAGATAAGTGAGAAAGACATCCCCGTCGGTGGCCGACTCGACGGTCATCACCGCCTCCATGCCGCGCAGACTCATGGCGCCCAGCGTGGTCAATACTTTCCAGCGTCCCTGGGGTGTGGCTTCGGCGATCCGTTCGCCGCGCGGGGCCCGTCCCCACTGCCGCGTCATCTGCGTGGTCACCCCGCTCTCGTCCAGAAAGAACAGCCTCTCCGGCGCTATCGAGCCGAGCTTTTCTGCGAACTCCGCACGCCGCTGCCGGTTCGCTTCCGTGTCCCGCTCTTGGGCATGGAGCGATTTTTTTTACGCCCCAGTCCCAACTTTTGCAGCCACAGCCAGAGTAACGATTGGCTCAGCCCCACGCCGCTGGCCTTCTGCATGCGCTCTTGCAGCTCCCACAGCGTTACATCGGCTTGCTGGCGCACGGCCGCCCGGATTTGCTGTTGCACCGCCTCCGTCACCCGGCTCACACAGCCGTGACGGGCCTGCGGGGTACGCTCCATCTGCCCGCTCCGCAGTTGCTGCTTACGGATTTTCTTGACGTAGTCGTAGCTCACCCCGAAGCGCTGAGCCAGCGCAGCCTGGCTCATGTTTTCCCGGGCATAAGTCTGCAGAATCCGCCGCCGTAGATCATCGGAAAATGCTTGTCCCATTCGCTCTGTCGCCGAGAACGCCGCCAGTCGCAGCTTACCCACAAACCAGCATTTCGGGTATAGCTATCTTGGAACTACTCTAGTGCTGCAAATGCCTTACCTGACGCCATCGGATCTCCTTGTGGACCTGGTATTGCGCGCTCCGGCCAACGACGCTTCAGTGAAAAAAGTTGTGGCCCATGGTAACTCCGCAAGGCCTATGTGCGCGAGCGGAAAGTTTAAGGCTTGGTGGGACTAACGAGGGTCGCGAATTATAGTGACTCATCGGCGGGCAAGAATGCAGCAACGTCCTTTAGGAATTGTCATTACGAGCGCCTGGGGTTGGCGCGAGGAATCTGCTTTTTTCCTAACCGACGCGCACGCCGGCCCCTCGCTGCGCTCGTGATGACCAATCCAATGTCACTACATTCTGCGAGCCTCAATAACCAAAGGCGTAGGTTATCCGACCTAAGCCAATTGGATTAACCGGGCAATTCCGATCAGGGCACAAAAAACTCCTGCTGCTATGCTTATAAAAGACAAAAGGCCGGCCAGGTCTCCCAAAAAATCGTGCAGGACGAATTTTGCGGCCGCGGCCACACCCCAGCATCCCGCGGCACAAAGCAGCCATTGCCACCACAGAAGATCGAGGGGACTTGTCGGAATGTAGTTCATAGAGCCGCGATCTGAAGCTGCAAAGTCTTGCCACCGAGGAACTTCATGCAATCGCCGGGTCGATCTTCTCGTTATCCACGCCGAGTTCCGCAAATGCTTTTTGGGCGCGCTGCGCATCGAAGTTTCCCTCGCGCGCCAGCCGCGAAAGCGCCGCGGCCACAATTGACTCGGCATTCACTTCGAAGTGCCGCCGCAAGTGCTCGCGGTTATCGCTGCGTCCGAAGCCATCGGTGCCCAGCGTGACCAGTCGCCGGCCCAGCCACGGCGACAACTGGTCGGGCACCACCTTCATGAAGTCGGTGGCGGCGACGATGGGCCCTTCAGCTCCGTCAAGTGCCGTCGAGATGTGCGGCCGTTTCTCCGGCTCGGCGGGATGCAGCCGGTTCCAGCGCTCGATGGCCAACGCGTCGCGCCGCAGTTCGTTGTAACTGGTTACGCTCCAGACGTCGGCCGGCACACCATACTTTTCCGCCAGAATATTTTGCGCGCGCAGGGCCTCATTTAGGATGGACCCGCTGCCAAACAATTGCATTGCCGCTTTGCCGCCCGCCGCCGATCTGTATTTGTAGATGCCGCGCAGAATTCCTTCCTCGCAACCCTGCGGCATTTCCGGCATGGGATAATCTTCGTTGTACAAGGTGATGTAGTAAAAGCGGTCCTCCAGCTCTTGGTACATGCGCCGTATGCCGTCCTGAATGATCACGGCAATCTCGTACACGTAAGCGGGATCATAGCTGTGGCAGGTGGGGACGGTACTGGAGAGCACCAGGCTGTGGCCGTCCTGATGCTGCAAGCCTTCACCGGCAAGCGTGGTCCTTCCCGCCGTGCCGCCCATCATGAATCCCTTGCCGCGGGAATCGGCAAATGCCCACACCAGGTCGCCGATGCGCTGAAACCCGAACATGGAGTAATAGGTGAAGAACGGAATGGTCGGCACTTTGTAGTTCGCGTAGGCCGTGCCGGCGGCGGTGAACGACGCCATGGAGCCGGCCTCGGTGATTCCCTCTTCCAGGATTTGCCCGTCCCTGTTTTCCCGGTAATAGAGCAGCATGTCCTGATCGTGCGGCTTATAAAGCTGTCCCTGGCTGGCGTAGATACCCACCTGGCGAATGATGGATTCCATGCCGAAGGTGCGCCCCTCGTCGGGAATGATGGGGACAATCAGCTTGCCGATTTCCTTGTCTTTCATGAGTTGCCGCAACATGCTGACGAAGCCCATGGTGGTGGAGACAGCGCGTCCCTTCGACCCTGCCAGCGCGTCGGCGAATTCCGTAAGCGGCGGAGGCTGGAGGCTGGGGGGCGGGACCTCACGGGTCAGCACGAATCCACCGAGTTCCTCGCGGCGCTGGAGCGCGTACACGATCTCCGGACTGTCATCGGGCGGGCGATACAAGCGTCCTTCTCTTGCCGCCTCCTCAGGGATCGGAATATCAAAGCGTGAGCGGAAGGCGGTCAAGGCCTTGTCGGCCAGTTTCTTCTCTTGGTGCGTGGCGTTGCGCGCCTCGGCCGAGCCGAGGCCATAGCCTTTCACGGTGTGCGCCAGAATCACGGTGGGCGCGCCCTCATGTTCCACCGCGCGCTTGTAAGCGTTGTAAACCTTCTGGGGATCGTGGCCGCCGCGGGTAAGGCGGTGCAACTCCTCGTCGCTCATGTCCGAGACCATCGCCCGCAGCTCGGGATATTTGCCGAAGAATTCGCGCCGAATGTACTCGCCGCCTTTCACCTTGTAGGTCTGGTATTCGCCATCCACCACTTCGCCCAGGCGTTTTACCAGCAGCCCGGACTTGTCGCGCGCGAACAGGCGGTCCCAATCGCAGCCCCAGACCACCTTGATCACGTTCCAGCCTGCGCCGCGGAAGGCCGCTTCCAACTCCTGGATGATTTTGCCGTTGCCCCGCACCGGCCCGTCCAGACGTTGCAGGTTGCAGTTGATGACGAAGATCAAGTTGTCGAGCTTTTCGCGCGAAGCCAAAGTCAGCGAGCCCATCGACTCCGGCTCATCGGTCTCGCCATCGCCCACGAACGCCCATACCTTGCGCGGGGTCTTGGGGATCAGGTTGCGGTGTTCCAGGTAACGCATGAAGCGCGCCTGGTAAATGGAGTTGAGCGGCCCCAGCCCCATCGAAACCGTGGGGAACCTCCAGAAGTTGGGCATCAGCCAGGGATGCGGGTACGACGACAGCGCCGGAAGCCCACGCAACTCATGGCGAAAATTCTGCACGTGCTCCTCGCTGATCCGTCCCAGCAGGTAGGCGCGCGCGTACACTCCCGGCGAGGCGTGACCCTGGAAATAAAGGAAGTCGCCCGGTTGATCTCCGTAGCGGGCGTGAAAGAAGTGATTGAAACCAACTTCGAGCAACGTCGCCAAAGAAGAGTAGGTCGAGATATGGCCGCCGATGCCCGGGTCCTGCTTGTTTTGCCGATGCACCATCGCCATCGCGTTCCAGCGAGTCAAGCTCTTCAGCCGCCGCTCCAGCATGCGATCGCCGGGGTAGGGAACTTCCTCGCTCACCGGAATGGTGTTGACGTAGGGGGTGTTTAACTGCACGGGAACCTCGACCCCCGACTCGTGCGCCCGCTCAATCAGCGCTTGCAGAAGTTCGCATCCGCGGGTTGTGCCTTCGTTTTCGACCACCTGATCGAAGGCTTCCAACCATTCCGCAACTTCCTCTTCCGTATCCGCCTCCGGCTGCAACGGAAACTCCAATATTCGATTGTTGACTTCCTGCGTTGCCACGTTGACCTCTGCGATCTGCGAGCTGATGGCCGCGCCTCCGGGGCGAAGCCGTTCCAACCCGATGTTGCGAAGACTCAATCTCCGACTATTTTTCTCCGGCTATCTTAAAGATGCGCGCCATGACGAATCGCTTCTTCTTTCAGAACGTTGAGGCTGGCCGAGTTCTGAGGGCGTTCAGCCCAACCGCGTGGGTCCCCGGGGTGCTGGCTGGCGGCGTTGCAGGCCTGATCGGCCCGGTCCAAGCTGTGGAGTGCGCCGGGAAACGCTGTCAGAAGCGCTTTTCCAGTTCGATGCCACCCCAAGGAACGATGGCCAATTTTAGCAGACCGAGGGTGTCGGTTGCCTCGGGGATTCTCGCTCCAGAGTTGGCAAGGGAACCACACCCATGCAGGCGGAAGCACCCGCGCGTACATCGTCCCTCGACGTTACTTACGGCCACAACGACAAACGCGCAACTGAGACGCTGCGCGTGGTTGGATTCGTATTTTTCAGGCCCAAGCATATTCTCGTCCCCGGAACTTTACTCGTGGGACGAATTGCCAGTCAATTTCGCCGGGTGAGACGGCGTTCAGCACGAAGGACTCAGTACACCCTGTTCATCTGCTGCCATACGGCCATGCCGGCGATGAACAAGATCAACAGTCCCGACGCCGCCCCCAGTATGCGCACGTACGGGGTCACTCTCTTCATCCGAAGCTGCAGCTCCTCCTGTTCTCTCCGGAGGTTGGCGCTGGCATCGTCCAAGAAGAGTTGATCGTCCTCGTGCAGGGTCAGGGTGCTACGGTAGATCAGGAGCAGAACCAGCACCCCCGTCAGAACACCCCACGCGATCAGCAACATCATTATCGTTGACATCAGCCACCTCGGCTCACAATGTACCGCTCCCGCGTCCCAGGACGGTTGTGACGCCCGACCGGACCGGGGCCCTCACTCGGCTACATTATATCTCCGGCCTGGGACGGACAAGCGCAATTATTTGCAATTCCGTAACCGGGCCTTGACGGCACTTGGGCTGCTAGCCCTTTTCATTCCGCCCCCTCAAAGCGCGCAGCAGGGGACGGCCTGCATAACTCTTGCGACGGGGCGCAGTTCCGCTGCATCCAAAATACTGGCATCTTGCGGCAGCGCCCGGCCTGCGGGCCGCTGGCCACAAATCGGCAGCAGTTTGCTATAATCCGGCTAGTTTCAGAGGAGAGATAATGGCTACCACAACCACCACACCGAGCACCACCGCACCCACCATTGCAACCAAGCCGCTCAATCTTACCCCGACGGCGATTGCCAAGGTGAAAGAGATCATGGCGCAACAGAACCCAGTTCCGGCGGGACTGCGCGTGGGAGTGGTCGGAGGGGGATGCTCCGGCTTCTCGTACTCGATGTCATTCGAGAACGGCGCCGGCATGATGGACAAGACCTTCGACTTCGAAGGCCTGAAGGTTTACGTTGACGCGACCTCGCTGATGTACCTGAAGGGCGTTAACGTCGATTACATCGAGACCCTCGAAGGGGCCGGTTTCAAGTTCGACAATCCCAACGTCAAGAGCACCTGCGGCTGCGGATCTTCCTTCAGCGTCTAATTGCGCGGCGCATCTCAACAGCCCTGTCCGCAGCGACAGGGCTTTGCTTTTGCGCGGCGACTTCTGACCCCCGCGAACGGTCGTTTACGCTTTGCGGCGAAGAAATGCCTAACCGCAACCCTTGTAACCCGCTCGGGTTTCAGATTGCGGGCAGCCGTGCTCTATACCTCGCAGGCGCGCCCCTATACAATGTATTTTTCCGGTTGCCATTCGGGTATCAGTGGCAGTTCACCGTCAGGAGTGTGGATGAAGGGTTTCCGCAAAACCATTTTTTTGCTGTTGGCTGCTCTCATACTGTTGGCAGAGCTGGGCTGTGGTGATCAATACCGCCCGGTCGCCAATCCCATCGTAGGCCCCGGCGGCCAGCCGCAAAACTTGCACTTCGCCTACGTAATGAATTACAACCCCAACGGCAACGGCTCAACCACTACCATCGATGTTTCCGGCGACTCCGTCAGTTGGCTGCAACCCATGGGCGTCGGTTCCATCTATGAGGACCTGCTCTCCTTGAACGGCCTTTTCGTCGCCAACAGCGGCAATGACACGGTGAGTGCCTTCGCCGCTTACAGCAGTGGCGCGGTTACGACCGTCGGGCTGCTGCCGGGATCGCATCCCATCTTCCTGACGTCCACCAAGAATGGCGCCGTGTACGTACTCAATTCGGGCTTCAATTCGGCTTGTCCGACCACCGGATCGGTCAGCAACATCTCGACCGTCACGGGATCGGTGACGAATACCGCGTGCGTGGGACTGGACCCGATCAATATGGTCCAGGCGGCCAGCGGCGGCCAAATTTTCGTCCTGAACCAGGGCGACAACATGGGCCAGGGCTCGGTCACGGTTTTGAATGCGGGGACGCTGGATTTGGTGAAGACCTTAAACCCGGGGGACGGGCTGGGCCTGAATCCTGTCTATGCGACTTCCAGTGTCGATGGCAGTTACATCTTCGTTGTGACCCAGGGCGACGGAGTGAATCCTGGTACGCTCGACATCCTTACGCCGGGGCCCGCCCCTGCGGTGGCCGCATCGGTCCCGCTGGGCGTGAGGCCGACGTATTCCTATCTCGACCCGCATCTCAACCGGCTCTACGTCACCAACGCGGGCGACAACACAGTCAGCGTCTTTGATGCCTCGAATGTCAATGTTGCCAATATGCCGCCCATCCCGTCGCTGTCTCCGCCGGTGGCCGTGGGTACGGCACCCGCGGGAATTGTCGCGCTGCGGGACGGGACGCGCTTCTACGTGGCCAATTCCGGCTCCAATGATGTGTCGGTCGTAAGCGCCACCAGCTTTGCCGTGCTGAAGACCGTTGCCGTGGGAGTTGGTCCTAGCTTCGTCGCTGCCGATCCCGGATCGACCAAGGTTTACGTGACCAACCCGGGCAGCTTCTCTACCAGCATCATCCAGACCGCGAATGACACCGTGTCGGCGACGATTGCCGCGCCTGCCCAGGACCCTGCTTGTACCGCTTCCTGCGCGCTGCAGCAGCCGATGATGGTGGTGACGCAGTAATGCCTTCACTACGTAAACATGAACTCCTTGGTGCGCAAGTCGCGAATGGTATCGCGCAGCCGGGCGGCTTGCTCGAACTCGAAGCGCTTGGCCGCTTCGCGCATGTCACTCTCCAGTTTGGCAATGTAAGAATCTAATTCTTCCTGGGAACGGAACTCCGGCAGACCTTCCGCCTCATTGGTCAGATCAACGTAGTCCGCGTCGGCGACGGCCACCAGCGTCATGTCGAGCGGCCGCACGATGCTCTCCGGCGTAATGCCGTGCTCCTCGTTGTAGGCGCGTTGAATGGCGCGCCGGCGGTTGGTTTCGTCCAGCGCTTTCTGCATGGAATCGGTCATCTTGTCGGCATAAAGAATGGCGCGGCCGCTCAGGTGGCGCGCGCAACGGCCGATGGTCTGGATCAACGATCCCGCCGAACGCAGGAAGCCTTCCTTGTCGGCGTCGAGGATCGCCACCAGCGAGACCTCCGGCAAATCGAGGCCTTCGCGCAGCAGGTTGATGCCGATGAGCACATCGAACTCGCCCTTGCGCAGATCGCGCAGAATTTTGATGCGCTCCAGCGTCTCGATCTCCGAGTGCATGTAACGGCAGCGCACGCCAACCTCGCTGTAGTACTCGGCCAGGTCCTCGGCCATGCGCTTGGTCAGCGTGGTGACCAGCACACGTTCGTTAATCTCCGCGCGACGGCGAATCTCGTGCAGCAAATCGTCAATCTGTCCCTTCACCGGACGGACCTCCACCTCGGGATCGACAAGGCCGGTCGGGCGGATGATCTGCTCCACCACCACGCCCGCCGACTTCGTCAGCTCGTAAGGGCCGGGCGTCGCAGAAACGTACACCGCCTGATTCACGCGGTGCTCGAATTCCTCAAACGTAAGCGGCCGATTGTCGAGCGCGCTGGGCAGGCGGAATCCGTACTCGATCAGGTTCTGTTTGCGCGAGCGATCGCCGTGCCACATGCCATGCACCTGCGGTATCGTCTGGTGCGATTCGTCAACGAACAGCATGTAGTCGCGCGGCACATAATCCAGCAGGGTCGGCGGCGGCTCGCCCGGCAAGCGCCCGGTGAAGTGGCGCGAATAGTTCTCGATGCCGTGGCAGTAGCCCATTTCCTTGATCATCTCCAGATCGAAGCGGGTGCGCTGATGAATGCGTTGCGCCTCGACTATCCGTCCCTGCTTCTCCAACTCCGCTTCCCACCACGCCAGTTCTTCCAGGATGGTTTGCACTGCCGCCTGCTTGCGCTCCGGCTTCATCACGTAATGACTCTTGGGATACACGGGCAGGCGCCCATATTTTTGCTTCACCGTTCCGAACAGGGGATCGATCTGCGCCAGCGATTCGACTTCATCGCCCCACAACTCGATGCGATAGGCGTTGTCCTCGTAGGTAGGGAAAATTTCGATGATGTCGCCGCGCACCCGGAAGGTCCCGCGGCGGAAATCGCCCTCGGTGCGCTCGTACAGAATTTCCACCAGCTTGCGGACAATGTCGTCGCGCTTGATCTTCTGCCCCTTTTCCAGGAACAGCAGCATGCCGTAATAAGCTTCGGGCGATCCCAGGCCGTAGATGCAGCTCACCGACGCGACGATGATGCAGTCGCGCCGCTCGAACAGCGACTTGGTGGCCGCCAGCCGCAGCTTGTCGAGTTCGTCATTGACGGTGGCTTCCTTCTCGATGTAAATGTCGCCGGCGGGAATGTAGGCTTCCGGCTGGTAATAGTCGTAATACGAGACAAAGTACTCGACCGCATTGTGCGGGAAGAACGACTTGAACTCGTGGTAGAGCTGCGCCGCCAGGGTCTTGTTGTGCGCCATGATCAACGCGGGGCGATTCAGCTCGGCGATGATCTTGGCCATGGTGAAGGTCTTGCCCGAGCCGGTGACTCCCAGCAGCACCTGGTGCTTGTCGCCATCCAAGATGCCGCGCGTCAGCGACTCGATCGCCTTCCCCTGGTCGCCTTGCGGCTGGTACGAACTGACTAACCTGAATTCCATGCCTGTGCCCGATCCCCAAGCGGATTGCTTCTGTGGCTGCACAGAAGCCAATTTCGTCGAGTGGGTATCTCTTGATTATACGATGGGGCAAAACAAACGCCGGGCGGCCGTTGACAAGGGGCCGCCGCTATTGTGCCGTCGAGCTTTCTCAAACCCGCTTAGTGATTTATCCTGTTGGTACTGGCCGAAATTCATAAAGCAAGTGCTCGCGTTTCTGCAAGATACTCATATTCTGTTTCATAGAAGGGCTTCATGAAAATTCTGGTAATGGGTGCAGGCATGATGGGTTGGGCGGCGGCGTTTGACATGGCCCGCAGCTCACGGGTCGAGGCCGTCACGCTCGCAGATTCCAACTTGCAGCGTTTGGATGACGCTGTCGCCCGGATCAATAAACTCACCGGCAATCGCAAGGTCACGTCCATGCAGGTGGACGCCGCTGACACCGCGGCGGTGCTGCCGCTCATGCGCGGTCACGATGGCGTGCTCTCCGCGGTTCCGTACTTCTTCAACCTGGAACTGGCCAAGGCCGCGATTGAAGCGGGGTGCCACTTCGCCGATCTCGGCGGCAACAATACGGTGGTCAAGCAGGAATTTGCGCTGCACGACCAAGCGCAGGCCGCGGGCGTGGCGATTGCTCCGGACTGCGGTCTGTCGCCGGGCATGGCGTCCATCCTGGGAGGCGAGCTGCTGCGCCGCATCGGCGGCAAGGCCGATGCGCTGAAGATTTATGTTGGCGGTCTGCCGCAGACACCGCGCCCGCCATTCAATTACCAGCTTGTCTTCTCCGTCGAAGGCCTGATCAACGAGTACAGCGAGCCAGCCAAGATCTTGCGCGACGGCAAGCTGCTCACGGTCGAGCCGCTGACCGAAGTGGAATCCTTCCGCATGAATGGCTTCCCTGAGCTGGAGGCGTTCCACACCTCGGGTGGCACATCTACATTGCCCGAAACGTTCCAGGGCCGGGTTGGCGAATGCTTCGAGAAGACACTGCGTTATCCGGGACACGTTCGCATGCTGCGTTCGCTCTACGATCTGGGCTTGTTCTCCAGCGTGAAACGCGTGGTGAACGGGACCCAGGTGGCGCCCCGCCAAATGATGTCGCGCTTGTTCGAGGAGAAATTTGCCAGCGCAGAGCCCGAGGTCACCCTGCTGCGCGTCGAAGCGCACCACGATAGCGTTGTCGCCGCTTTCAGCATGGTGGATTACACCGACCCGGTGACCGGCATTACTTCAATGATGCGGACCACGGCGTGGCCGGCGTCGATTGTGCTGCAAATGCTGATTGGCGGCGAGATTTCCAAGCGTGGAGTGGTGCGCCAGGAGATCGACATTCCGGCGCAGCTCTTCCTGAGAGAGATGGCTTTACGCGGCGTGGTGATCAGCTACCGTATCGAGTCCGTGCCGGAGCTTCGCGAGGAAGTTCTGGCCGCGGCACAGGAGAACTGATTGAACTTCGCAAATCGCTTGCAACCTTTGGGGCTGCTGGTCCTGCGCCTGGCGCTGGGCACGGTCATGATCGCGCACGGCTATCAGAAGGTGTTTGGGGGCATGCCTCAGTTCATGCAGATGCTGTCGCACATGGGGATCCCGCCGTGGATGGGCTACCTGACGGCTGCGGCCGAGTTTGGCGGCGGCATCTTGCTGGTGGCCGGATTTCTGACGCGAATAGCGGCCATCGCCATTTTCATCGACATGGCCGTCGCTATCTCCAAGGTGCATTTGCATCACGGATTGTTTTCCAAGAACAACGGCTTCGAATTTCCCATGATGTGCGCTGTGGCGGCGTTTTCCCTGATCTGGAGCGGCGCCGGCCCCATTGCGATCGATTGGCTGTGGGGGAGTAAAGGCGGGCGGTGAAAGTGGTGGAAGCCCCCGCATTTATGCGGGGGGAGGAGCGCTTCAGCGCTCGGGTAAGAGGTGTTATTGATCATGCGCTTTAGCGCCGGGAATCGAAAACCCAGGGCTAAAGCCCAATTTCAAAATCGAATGTTTTTCCGCTGGACTGAAGTCCAGCTCCCCCTGCTGAAGCAGGGGGCTCCCACCAAGAGCCTTCTCAAACTCTGCTGCCCCCTAGCCCTTGCGTCAATACCCCGCCAGCTCCACCATCGCCTGATACACATCTTCGGCCTGCGGCAGAATCTCATCCTCCAGAATTGGCTGGTACGCGACGAACGTGTCCTTCGCCGCCACTCGTTTCACCGGAGCATCGAGCTTGTCGAAGAGTTCGTCGGCGATGCGGGCGGCGATTTCAGCGCCGTAGCCCCAGCTCAGCATGTCCTCGTGCGCGACCAGCACGCGGCTGGTCTTGGCGACGGATGCAGCAATCGTCTCCCAGTCGAAGGGACTGAGGGTGCGCAGGTCAATCAGTTCCACGCTGACGCCATGCTCGCGTTCGACGCGTTGCGCCGCTTGCAGCGCGCGCGGGACCACGGCCCCGTAGGTCACCACCGTGAGGTCGTGCCCGGGACGAACGATCTTTGCCTTGCCGAACGGAACCATGTAGTCCGGCCCCGGATACGGGGCGCGGCCAAAGGTTTCGCGATACAACCGTTTGTGCTCCAGGAACAGCACCGGGTCGTCACAACGAATGGCGGTGCGCAGCAATCCGTTGGCGTCGAGTGCATTCGACGGGAAGACCACGCGCATGCCCGGCGTGTGGGTGAAAATGCTTTCGCCAGATTGCGAGTGATAGATGGACCCGCCGGTAAGATAGCCACCGATTGCGACCCGCACCACGGCGGGCGACGAGAAGGCGTTGTTCGAGCGCCAACGGATCAGTGGCAGCTCATTGCGAAGCTGATGCATAGCGGGCCAGATGTAGTCGAAGAACTGGATCTCCACCACCGGCTTCAGGCCGCGGGTCGCCATGCCCACGGCGCGGCCCACGATGTTGGCCTCCGCCAGCGGCGAGTTGAAGACCCGGTCGCTGCCGAATTCGCTCTGCAGTCCGCCAGTCAGCTTGAAGACGCCGCCCTTGCCTTTCACCCGCTTGTCTTTGAGATATTCCTCGCGGCTGCAGTCGGCCACATCCTCGCCAAACATCACGATGCGCGGGTCGCGCTTCATCTCGTCGCGAAGACAGGCATTGATGAGATCGGCCATCGTCTTTTCGGGCGCCGCGAGCGCGCCCTTTTCGGCGGGCCGGGGATGGACCGCCTCGGTCTGAAACGCCGCCGCGGTGGGATCGAGGTCGGGTGAGTACACGAACTGTTTGTACGAGTCGGGGGCAGGCAGGGCCGCGGCGACGGCCCGGTCCGCTGCGTCCTGGATCTCTGCGTCCGTGTCCTTCTCGAGATTGTCGATGCCCTGCTCGTCGAGAATGCCTTCGCGTATCAGGAAAAGTTGGAAGCGCGTGATGGGATCGCGCTCCACTTCCTGCTTGCGCTCCGATTCCGGCCGGTAGAGTTTTTCGTCATCGGACAGCGAATGCGAGTAGGGACGAATCACGTGGCCATGCACGAACGCCGGGCCGTGGCCGGCGCGAATGTAATCGACCGCGGTCTTGAGCGCGGCATAGCTGACCAGCGGATCGGTGCCGTCGAATTCCGCAAAGTGGAAGTTGGGAAATCCCTTGACCAGCTTGCTGATATTGCCGCCGGCCGTGCCCACCTCCACCGGCACCGAGATGGCATACTCGTTGTCCTCGATCAGATACAACATCGGCAGCTTCAGGTTCGACGCGGTGTTCAGCGACTCCCAGAACTCGCCTTCGCTGGTGGTGCCATCGCCCCCGGAGACGTAAACCACTTCGTCACCGTGGAACTGCACGTCCTTGAACTGGCGATAATCGCCGCCGGCTTTTTCGGCAGCTTGGGGATAGCGGTTGAAATACCGTCCCGCTTCGGCGCAGCCCACAGCTTGCAGAAACTGCGTTCCCGTCGGCGAAGACTGGGTCACGATGTTCAGCTTCTTGTGCCCCCAGTGCGAGGGCATCTGCCGCCCGCCGGAATTGGGATCGTCGGCCGCGCCCACCGCTTCCAGCAACTGCTCGTAAGGCGTCATGCCCAGGGTGAGGCAAAGCGCGCGGTCGCGATAGTAGGGATAGAACCAGTCGTAGCCCGGACGCAGCACCATTCCGGCGGCCACCAGCAGGGCTTCGTGTCCCGCGCAGGAGATCTGGAAGAAGATCTTCTGCTGGCGCTTGAGCAGGATCTCGCGATCGTCGATCCGGCGCGACAGGTACATCAACCGGTAGATGTCGATCATCTGCTGGTTGCTGAGCCCTTCATACTTGTTGCTGGGAAAAGCCTGCGCTACCGCAGCTTTAGGCTCTGTTTTTGTGGTGGCCATCCCTTACCTCAGGTGTAAGATGCAAACCCCGGCGACGAACGTCCCATCATTGTAAATGTTCTGCGGGATTTCTTGAATTGTCAGGGATTATTCATAAGCATCTCACGCTTTGAAGGGGCACGGCTTAAAGCCGTGCCCTTTCAAAGATTCCTGTCTTTCAGCTACGACAAATCCAAACCGATGGGTAGTCTCTGCTTACGCCAGTTGCATGGCTATACTGGAAGGCAATGATACGCACGCGTCGCCCGCTTCCGGTCAAGAATATCAAGCTCATCCTCTTTGATCTGGATGGCACCCTGATCGATTCTGAACTCGACCTGGTGGCCGCGGTCAATGCCATGCTTCGCCACTACGGCCGCAAGGAATTGCCCCTCGAGGTCATTGGCACCTACATCGGCGATGGCGCACCCATGCTGATCCGTCGCGCGCTCGGCGATCCTGCCCATAGCGAATTTCTGCAGGAAGCGCTGAATTATTTTCTGCTCTACTACCGCGAGCACAAGCTCGACAACACACGCTCCTACGACGGCATCAACAAGATGCTCCAGCAGGCCAGCCGGGGCGGCGGCGTACCGCGCAAGTTGGCGGTGCTTACGAATAAGCCGGTGCGAGTGTCGCGCGACATTCTGGCCGGGCTGGGACTGGCCGATTTTTTCACCCAAGTTTACGGCGGCAACAGTTTCGAGACCAAGAAGCCCGATCCCCTCGGCGCCAACACCCTGATGCGCGAAGCGGGCGCGGCCCCCGGCGAAACCGTGATGGTCGGCGACTCCGGAGTGGACGTGCTTACCGCCCGTAATGCAGGGTTGTGGAGCGTGGGCGTGAACTACGGATTCGCGCCGCAGACCTTGCAGCAGGTCCCTCCCGACGTGCTGGTGGATACGCCGGCCGAGCTGGCCCGTGTGTTGACCGTGAGCGAGATGGCGAAACCGAAGGCGTGAAGACTCGCCCCCCGCTACTCTCGATCGGTCAAGTAGGTTCGACTGATGCGATCGTGCCAGCAGAGGGAATCTACATCTACGAAGGCCCAAAGCAAGCCCATAACGAACGAAGCCGTGGAGAAATAGAGGGCCATCACGCGCTGGCGGCGCTTCCTCCGGCACGGCGATTTGCCGTTAAAGGTGCTGAGGCGAATTTTGGCGATTCGCATGCCCGCAGTGGCTCCGCCATAAACCAGCAGCACGTATTGATAGACGGCCCATAGCAGCAGCGGCAGCGTGGCCGCCGTCAGCAGCACGGGCTTGCTGAAGGCTAGTTTGGGCAGCATCTTGTAGCCCACCGCCGCGAAGACGGCCGTGCCTGCAGCGACGAGCAGACAATCCAGCAAGGCCGCGTACAGGCGGTGCGCCCTACCGGCAGCCCGAAAAGGAAGCTCTACGTTGTCCGCATGGACCGCGATGACGGGCTGCGTAGCCGGCCCGAATTGCAATCCGTCGAGGAAAGGCGTGGTGGGGAACGCCTCCAGTTCCTCAGGCACATCCAGGATGCGCGGCTGTTCCGGCAGGACCGGATCGGCCAGACGGTGCACTTCCGGGGCTCCCGCCGCCTGGCGGGGGAAGGCGATGACTTTGCGCTGGGCCCTGGGCCGCGCCAGACGAGGCGGAGGCGGTTCGCGATCAACGTCAACCAGCGGCTCCGGAAGAGTTGGCGCTTGATTCTCTGCCGGCAATTCTGGAAGCCCTGGAGATTCGGTGGGCGAGGCTTTTGGCTCCGCGGCGGCGGCGTCCGGTGCGAGATCGCAGGTCTCGAAACTGGCAACTTCGGTTGCGCTGGTTTGCTCGGGGCCCGCAATGCCGGCTGCAACGAACTGTTCCACCTGCCCCGAGTCCGCTGGCGCGCCGGTTACTGAACCAGGCACGTCGTGCTCAAGCGGAGGGAAGGGGAAGCGCATGCTAAATGCTCCCTCGATGCGGCGTCCGCGGCGGGTGCGATAGCCGGCTACGCGGGCGTGAATTTCCTTCCTCCAGATGTCGGGGTAGGATAAATTTCCAGACGCTTCGGATTGCAAGGCTTGCTGGTCAGTCATGTCGTGGCGCGACTATTCCTTCTACCCGCTTCCCAGGCAAAGCACGCGAGGTGCTTTGCCCTCAAGAGCGCGGATGAATCATGCATGGAAATGAGAAAAAGAGGGCGTCGGCTCGCGTCCATGAGACGTGGCAAGCTGGGCGCCGGATCGCCAGAATCGCGCAACCAGTGGACATCGAGCGGGTTTAGGAGAAAATCCAGAGCAGCGTGCAACCAGCGCAAGCAGATAACGTTTTACCTCTCCGTAGGCAACGTGCTAAGTTGCAAGGTTCTGCTCAATGCAACCCAACCCGGTGAGGGGACGCCCGCTTCTCGATGATTGCCCGCACTCGAATGATTATCACGGCGCTGGTGGCATGTCATCTGTTTCTGCAGCCCGGCGTGTTAACCAGCCAGTTGCGTCCGCCGGAGCAGGCCAATAATCCGGCGCAAGCTGCGCCACAGTCAGATTCATCCGATACGGCTTCGGCCCCTGAAACTCCCGCGGGACCGCAATTGCCGAACGGCTCGACCTCGGAGGCTGGGCCCGCGCAGCAACTTCCGCTCGCCAAGTCCGGGGTTACGCTGAAAACCGATACCGGCCAGGAAGACAAGCAAACCGAAGAGATCATTCAGCAAGAAATTCAGGCGGGCAGCAACGAGCAGGAGTTGGGGCCTCCGCGTCCATCCATGAACGTGGCCTTGGGACCGAATGAAGTGCTGATTCGCGGCGACCAACAGGAAAAGAACCAGGACATCTATAAGGCGACCGGCCACGTCGTGATGCGGTTTCGCAGCTACACCCTGCACGCCGACCAGGTCACTTACGATTCCACCACCGGGCAGGTCACGGCCAACGGACACGTGGTCTTCGATGGGGGCGCCCACAACGAACACCTGGTGGGCACCCGCGCCACCTACGACGTCAGCCGCGACACAGGAACGTTTTACGACGTAGTCGGATCGACTGGGGTCAAGGTCAAGACCAAAGACATGTTCCTTACTTCCTCGACTCCTTTCTTCTTCACGGGAAAGGTCGTGGACAAGCTCGGCCCCGACCATTACCGGGTCAACCACGGCTACGTCACTTCCTGCCAGTTGCCGAAACCCAAGTGGCAGTTCAACTCCCAGACCGCATTCGTGGAAGTGGGCGCCGAAGCCACCCTGCATCACGCCACCTTGCGCATCCATGGTATTCCCGTCTTCTATTTTCCGTGGGTGGAACACCCAGTCGATAACCTGGGGCGCCAGAGTGGCTTTCTTATGCCGCTTTTTGGGCAGTCAACCACCCGGGGCACCATCCTGGGAGACGCTTTCTACTGGGCCATCAATCGGAGCAATGACGCCACCATTGGGGCCTCCCTTTACTCCGCGCGGGGATGGGCGCAACACGGCGTCTTTCGCTCGGTCGGCTATAAATACCAGTTTAGGGCCGAATATTTCGGAGTCATTGACAATCAAGGCGCTCCCAAGGGGCAACCGAACCCGGGGCAGAACCAGGGTGGCCAGGAACTGAGAGCGAACGGCTCGATCCAACTGCCCGCGGGATTTCGCGGAGTGCTCTCGGTTGACTATCTCAGCTCGTATTTGTTTCGCGCGGCGTTCGCCGAGGGTTTTGCCCTGCAATCCATCGACTCGGAGGTCCGCTCCTACGGATTTCTCAGCAAGAATTGGAACGGATACGCGCTGGACTTCCAGGTCGGACTGTATCAGTCCTACCAGAGCACGAATCCGGGAGAGGTGATCGATATCGCCCACACTCCCACGCTCGAGTTTTCTTCGGTGGAACGCCCTTTCCGCCGCTCCAATCTGGTATATGCCTACGATATAGCTACGGATGGCATTTCCCGGTCCGAGGTGGGATTTGAAACCGCGCCGGTGGTTGGCCGCCTCGACGCCCATCCCTACGTTTCCCTGCCTACGTTTTTTCACGGCTGGACTTTTCGACCGGAGGCCGGGGTGCGCGAGACCTATTACACGCAGCGGCTGCGGAGCGGAGGCGAGGTCGCGGTGGGGACGGCGATCAGCGATCCGATCAACCGCAATGTTCTCGCCGCGGCGATGGAGATCAGACCTCCGACGCTATCGAAGATCTTCGATCGCAAACTTTTTGGCTACGTGATTAAGCATACGATCGAACCGCAGGTCGTCTATCGCTACCAGGGGGGCATCGACAACTTCGGCCAGATCCTCCGTTTCGACCAGCGCGATATTCTGGCCGATAGGAATGAAGTGGAATACGGCGTGGTCAACCGGCTCTTCGCCAAGAAAACCAAGTCGGCAGCCGAATGTTTTCACCATCCGCAATACGCGCTGCTCTCCGAGCAGGGAGAAATTGCGGCCACCAAGACGACCGAAACGGGGCCCGGTACCTGCGATGACAAGCAAGGTCCGGCGCGTGAAGTCATCACCTGGGAACTCGCGCAGAGGTATTTCTTCGATCCGACTTTTGGCGGAGCGTTAGTACCCGGTCAGCGTAATGTGTTCGACAGCACCGTAGATTTGACCGGTATTGCGTTTCTTACCGGACCGCGCCGCTTCTCGCCCGTCATCTCCCGTCTCCGGGTGCAAGATGCAAGGACCGACGTTTCCTGGGCCGTGGATTATGACCCGATACTGCATCAGCTGAATGCCAGCACGCTTTTCTTGGGCCAAAGGATTGGCGAGAGTGGCAAGTGGTACGTTGCGGGTGGACAAACCTATATGCGCGAGCCCGCGGAAACGACCCCCATTGTCGGTCAACCGACGCTCGGTCTCAGCATCTACAACCAGTACCGCATCATGGCACAGTACGGGAACGTCGCCATGAGGGGGTTGAGTGGCGCCGTAGGCATGGCCGTGGATGACCGTCTCAGCTACGTGCAAGCGGCAACCGTACAGACCAACTACAACTGGGACTGCTGTGGCGTGGCCTTCGAATACTCGCGCTCGGCCTATGCCCCCACCATCAGCCGGGAAAACAGTTATCGCTTCTCGTTCAGCCTTTCCAACATTGGGACCTTCGGCACCATCCGGCGGCTGCAAAGGCTGTATTAGCCCGCGACCTTCTGTTCCCCGGCCAGTGTCTTACAATTGAGCGATGTCGGTGGTGAATTCCAATCTTCCAGTCGAGGCCGGAGATCTTGCGGCCAAGTCACGAGTTCTGGCGGAGCACTTGCGTTCCCTCGGCCGGCTGCTGGTGGCCTATTCCGGCGGAGTGGATTCCGGGTTCCTGGCGTGGGCGGCGCACCGCGAACTGGGCGGCGACATGCTGGCGATGCTGGCCGACTCGCCCAGCCTGGCGCGCTGGCAAATGCGCGATGCCGTCGCCTTCGCCGACGAACACAACATACCGCTGCGCGTGGTTGCCACCGAAGAGATGGAGCGCCCCGCGTATCTGCGCAATGACGCCGCGCGTTGCTATCACTGCAAAGATGAACTGTTCACAGTCATGGAAGAACACCGGCAACGCCTGGGGTTCGACGCCATTGCCTACGGCGTCAACCTCGACGATCAGGGCGACTTCCGGCCCGGCCAGCAGGCAGCCCGCCAGCATCATGTGGCCGCGCCTTTGCTTGCCGCCGGATTGACCAAGGCCGACATCCGGCAACTGGCCTCGCAAGCGGCATTGCGTATCTGGGACAAACCTGCATCGGCTTGCCTGTCTTCCCGGATCGAATACGGGCGCGCGGTCACGCGAGAGGCGCTGTCGGCGGTCGAGCAGGGCGAAAATGCGCTGCGAGAACTTGGTTTCCGCCAGATGCGCGTGCGTCATCACGGCGAGATCGCGCGGATCGAGATCGCGCGGGAAGAGTTGCCCCGGGCCATGACCATGGAAATGGCTGCCGAGTTCACGCGCATCTTCAAGGCGCTGGGGTTTACCTACGTGACGCTCGATCTCGAAGGCTTTCGCTCGGGCTCGATGAATGCATTGCTGCCGGCGGGCACGCTGCTGAAAATCGCGGGGAAGGATTGAACCCGGTCCCTGGGGTGCTTCGCTTCGCCCCCAAGGCTGCAGTTTCGCAGGTCTTGGCGGCTTCTCCCACGCAGTCATGACTCGAGTTCCTGCCACATCCAAACATGCTGATCGTGATCCTAGATAGCTCCAACGCCTCGCCGCAGGTGCTGCGAATGGACTCGCCGTGAGATAATCAACCTTAGGTTTTGCCCTCGAAGGTGGTTTTTATTTTGCCCTTGCGACGATTGGCTGTCTTGCTGCTATTGTTCTGCGCCGGGTGTTCGGCGCAGTCGAAATCCCCCGTTCCTGCGGACATGGCGCAAAAGGTACAGCGCCAGGTCCGGTCCTACTTCAATGTTCCTCCCGACGTGGACGTCAAGCTGGGACCGCTGACGCCAAGCGAGTTTCCCAACTATGACAATCTCACCGTCACCTTGAGTCATGGAGGAAAGTCGCAAGATGTCGCTTTCATTCTTTCCAAAGACGGCAAGAGCTTGATTCGCATAACCAAGATGGACCTGACCAAGGACCCTTACGCCGAGACCATGAGGAAAATCGACTTGGCCGGTCGTCCGGTGCGGGGAAATCCGGACGCCAAGGTCACCATCGTGAACTATGACGACTTCGAGTGTCCGTTCTGCTCTCGCATGCACAGCACACTGATGAGCGAGATCCTGCCGCAATATGGCGACAAGATAAGGATCATCTACAAGGACTATCCGCTGTCCATGCATCCCTGGGCGGTGCACGCCGCCAACGACGCCAACTGCCTGGCCAAAGAGAGCGGCAAGAGCTACTGGGAGTTCGCCGATTACGTGCACGCCAATCAGCAGGCGATCAGCGGTCCGCAGAGGGACGTGCAAAAGGCTTTCGGTGAATTGGACCGCATCACGTTGGATATCGGCAAGAAGAATGGCGCCGATGCGAACCGGCTGCAGGCGTGCGTGAAGGCCCAAGCCGACGGCGCGGTGAAGTCCTCGATGGCCGAGGGTGACTCCGTGGGCGTGAATGCGACCCCAACCATGTTTGTCAACGGAGAACGGCTGGAAGGGGCATTGGACACTGATCAGGTGAGAGCGGCCTTGGATCAGCAGTTGCTGGCGGCGGGAGTAAAGCCACCGGCCCCGGCGCCGGCCCCAGCATCGCCGCCGGCCACCAGCAAATAGGATGCGAGCCAGGCACAGAATATGCGGCTGGCAGGCTGAGTCGAGTCCCGTAGCCGGGGTCCCCGACAAGCGCCGCTTTCGCGCTTGCTGGGGTGGTCAGAAGGAGCGGAGTTTGAAATTGAAACCCAAGAGTGTGGCGATGGTAGCCACTCTGTCGATGGCTGTTCTTGCGCTGCTGTCGAGCGTGGGCTGTTCCGGAAAACAGGCAGGCGAAGACGAAATGGCGCGGGTGAACGGCCACAAGATTACCCGCACCGAAGTGGAGAAATATTTCAACAACCAGACCGCCGATTCGCCGGAAAAGCCCAGCCAGGAACAGGCGGACAGTTTGCGGCTGAGCATTCTGCGCGAGCTCATCGACAACGAAATCCTAATGCAGCGCGCGGAAAAGCTGGGTCTGCTGGCGACCGATGAGGAAGTCAACAGCAAGCTGGCGGAAATCAAAGCGCCCTACACCCAGGAGGAATTCGACAAGCGGCTGAAGGAGCGTAATCTTACGCTCGACGATTTCAAGCGCGACCTGCGCCGCTCCATCACCGTGGACAAGGTGCTCAACAAGGAAGTCACTTCGAAGATCAACATTACCGACGACGACATTACCAGCTACTACACCCAGCACAAGGCCGAGTTCAACCTGATCGAGCCGCAGTACCACCTGGCGCAGGTCCTGGTGACCACGCAACCCAACCCGCAAGTGAAAGCCATGAAGGCGCAGAACGAGGGCGACGCGCGCAAGAAGATCCAGATGATCGCCAATCGCCTGGATAGCGGCGAGGACTTCGCCACTGTGGCCATGAACTATTCGGAGCAGCCCGAGACCTCGCAGAACGGCGGCGACCTGGGTTTCGTTCCGGAATCGTCGCTGAAGAGCGACAAGATTGCCTACGATGCAATTAACAAGCTGAAGCCCGGACAATACACCGCCGTGCTGCCGGTGGCCGATCCCAACAGCCATCAGATTTACGGATACCGCATCGTCAAGCTCATCAGCAAGGAAGCTGCCGGCCAGCGCGAACTCAAGGATCCGCGCGTGCAACAAGCGATACGCGAGCAGCTGCGCGACCGCCGCGAACAGTTGCTGAAGGCGGCGTACTACGAATCCATCCGCGACAAGGCCTCGGTGGACAACTACTTTGCCGATGAGATTCTGAAGAAGGCGGCCACGATGAAGTAGTTGCGATTCGTCGCGCTGTTCGGGCCGCTGCTACAAGGTCAGGACAGCAGGTCCCTCGTGGGCTATTGACTGCTGCATAAGCAATGCCAGCTTCGCTAATTTTGAGTTGTCATCACGAGCGGGCGAACCGGGGTCCCCAACGAGCGCCCCGCCGTGGCGGGCTTGTTGGGGTAAAGTTCAGGCCGTGAGCGACCCGCTGTTTCCTCAGGGGTCATTCCAGCGCTAAAAGCCCACTGCAAAAATCGCTTCTTCTCCGCTGGACTGAAGTCCAGCTCCCCCTGCTGTGAAGCAGGGGGCTCCCACCGCGGAGATTAACGATGAGGCTCGGCCTCCCCCGGGCCGGGCGGAGGTGGCGTGGTCCCCTGCGGCTGCGCGCCAGGCGGAGCCGGGGCCGCGCCCGTTCCCGGCGGCGGCACGTAAGGCGGCATCGGTGAAGTCAACTCTTGCACATTGGCCGGAACAACACCTTTCACCGCCGGCGCATGCTTCACCTGTCCCGCTTCGGCGTCCGAGATATCAATACCCAGCTTGGACAGGGTTTCCGAGGTGTACAGATCCAACTGCACTTTAGACTTCTCGTAATTGGCCGCCGCGTTAAGAACGTTGGATTCGGACTGGGTCAGGCTGCTGGACGCCTGCAATACCAGAGTAGGGGTGGAAGCCCCATAGCCAAACTTCTTCTGCTCCGCTGCCAGGCTCTCCTTGGCATAATCGCGGGCTGCGATCGCCGCCTGCAGGGCGGCGTAGTTCTGCTGCATGGTGAATTGCGCATTGCGCACCTGCAACGATATCTGGTTCTCGGTTTGCTGCAGGGCAACCTGCGACTGACGGTATTCCAACTGCGACCGCACCTGTTCGGATTGCGCGGCACGGTTGCGCAGAGGAATGTTGAGGTTCACGCCGATTCCCTTGTCGGGCGCTGAGCTGTTAAACAGATCGTGAAAAGCGTTGGGGTAGCCGCTTCTGGGAATGGTCCCGGGAGGCAGGCAGTTTTGTCCTGGAATTCCACCCGAACTGCAGTCTGGGAAAGCAGGATTCTGGTCACCCGCAAGGCCCGAAGCTCCATAAAACGCATACACATCCAGCGTCGGCCGCAGCGAGTTTTTGATCGACTTACGCGAGATCTCAAGATTGGTCAGGTTGATGCGCGCCACCGCGATTTCAGGGCGCGCCCGCAGGGCCTCCTGAATCAGGTCTTCCACCGGGCGGACCTCGAAGTGTTCGTTGAATTGCAACGTGTCGGTGGGAATGACGGGCGCCACTGCCAGCATGGGATCTCCCATGTTCTTGGTGATGGCGTTCTTCATGAGTAACTGCTCGAGCTGCAGATTGGATTGCGAACCGATCAGGTTTTGCTTCGCCGTGGCAACCCCGCTCTTGGCCTGCAGCAAGGTAATGGGAGCCAAGGTGCCGATCCTGATCTGCTCCTGATCGTCGGAGAGGGTCTTCTGGGCCAGTTGCAGCGCACGCTCGTTCACCTTCACGGCTTCATAGGCGGTCACCAGGTCCCAGTAGATATTTTCAACCTGCGAAACCGTCTGAATGATCTGCTGGCGAAATACCACATCCTCGATCTCGCGATTGTTGCGGGCAATGCGGATATAACGCAAGTTGGGATCGAACCCGAAGCCTTGCAGCAGATGCTGCCGCAGTTGGACATGGAAGCTTGAACTCAACGCCGGCGAAACCAGGGTGAAGAGGGAGTTCGTGGTAATGCGATTGTTGTTGAACCCCACCGTCATCAAGGTACCGGTGGAGAACCCCTGCGTGTAACCGAAGTCGTAGAGGCTGGTGTTTTGCACCAGGGTGGGCGTTCCGGTAAAGATGATGTTGGACTGCGGGGTGGTGGCGCGCTCGCCCTGAATGTTACCGGTGAGGCTCGGGTCAAAGCTGTCAATTGGCGGGCCCGCCCCGAGGGTAGAGGTCACGATGCCCAGAGCGCCAGCCCCGGCCCCGCCAGCCCCGAGTTGCGTACCGCCCGCGCCGGTGCCCGTTGCCCCAGTTGCGGAACTGCCGGTTCCACCCGCGGAGGTGGTGCCGATCGCACCCCCCGGTGTGCCTTGCACCACGTTGGCATTGACGCCCAGCGCGACGGCGCCGGATTTTGTGCGTAGCAGGTCGGTATCTGCAATGGAGAGGTTATAACGCTGCAGGACGATATCGAGGTTATTTTCCAGCGCCATGGCCACCGCATCGTTGATGGACAAGTACATCTTGCCGTCGCGGAACAGTTGATCGGTCCGCGCCGAGTTGCTCAGGTTCGCCGCCGGCACGCTGCGCGATGTGTAGGGTGCGAGCACATCGGGGAATGGAGATTTTGGCTTCGAGTAGTCCTGGTCAGAATACAAATGAGCATTATGCTGCGGCGCCGGAGCCTGCGTCAGCGGCGTCAGTGGTGGCATGCTCGCATGGGTGCTTTGTGGAGTTGCATTTTGGGCATAACTCGCTGTTACAAGCAGACCCACGATCCCCAGCGCGACCGTCTTTCGGACTGCGCCCTCAACCAATTTGGCAACAAACATTTCCTCGTCTCCCGAAACCGGCATTGGCGCCGGTTTGTGTTTCCCGCGGTTATGAATTGCTGTGGCCTCTATGTAATACGCACCAAAGTGCCCAAAGGTTCATGTTGAGACGATCTAGGCTGCCCGTTTCGACAGGAAGACGCAACCGGCGGGCCAGCCCGACTTACATGGACTGATTCCTGTCACGAATGTCAACCGCCGAAGGGACAAAAAGCTAAGGAGTGGAACATCCCCTTGCAATCCAGTCATGACCGGCAGGGTAGGTGGGGGTTGGCGCAAATCAGGGGATCTCTTCACGTCGGCGCCGCCATAGAAACGAAAAAGGCCGCCAGCCCAGGTGCGCTAGCGGCCATGGAGCTAAGTCAAGGTAGCCATTACTTCGTAGGAGGTGTTGTGCCGGGCCGCGTCGGAATTTCGTTGTCACGGTCCTCGGGTCTCCGCGCCGGATGGTCCGACTTGGCGCCCGGTATGGGCTTGTCGTTTTGCGAACTCATGCGCGGCTCTGTCATCTCATCCGAGGTGAAGCCGTAACCTTCGGTATAGACCGCCTGTTGGAAGAGGCCACCCGCCGGCTGGCGGGCAAGGACGTAGATCGGGAAAGCCCTGCCGCCCGCCGGATACACCGTCGCCACGTAATCGGCCACCATTCTGCCGGAGAAGGTGTCCGGCAGCCAGCTTAGCTGCATGGGGCCCGAAAGCGGCCGGCCGGCGGTCCACGTCTGTCCTCCATCATTCGACAAAGTGAAGCCTGCATACAGCCGACAGTTGCTCCCACAAGCCGAAACCGGATAGTAGTAGTAGGTGATCGCCATATGGGCCGACGTTCCCGAGGTCCTGATGTCAATCCCCATGCCATGAATGAAGTGGTCCACGCCGCTATTGATGGGATCGATGGGGACCCGGACAACCGAGCTCCAGTGGATCCCGTCGGTCGAACTGCTGTACACAATGTCGTTGGCGGAGCAACCGCTTTCGTAGCGGCAGTCCGGCCATGAGACATAGACCCTACCAGCTCCGTCAATGGCCGTAGAAGGAAGGCCGGCGCTGCGCAGGCCGCCATCTTCACCGTGGCTGGGAGCGTTGGCGATGCTTACGGCTGCGGTCCAGTTCTGCCCACCGTTGGTCGAGGTGAAAGCCGACATGCCGCCGTTGTAGTCACCAAACCCCACGATGACCGTGCCATTGGCCTGTACCACGGGATTCACTCCGATACCGTAGTCGAAGGCTGCCGTGGCTTTTGCTGCTCCCCAAGTCTGGCCGCCGTCGCTGGAGGTGCTCATCTGGATCAGGGGGGTGTCCCATCCCGCGTAGCAATTTCCGTAATAGGGGCTGGTGGATGTGTTATCGCACATGATCCAGTTCTTGTCGTCGCCGCCGTCGCGTGAAATATAGATCGGGTTACCCCAATGGATGCCGTCGGTCGAGCGGCTCACCGCGACGTTATCGCCACCACTTCCGATGGGCAGGGTGCAGATTAGCCAGACGCCATGTTTCTTATCGTAAGCGACCGACGCGTCACTGGCCGCGCTATTGGTTCCGCCGCCGCCGCCGTAAACGGTAAGGCCGGGCAAGACCCCGTTGGTCCAGGTGATCCCCCCATTCAGCGTGGTCGCCCAACCGATATCGTCGCCGCCGCCGCTGGAGATGCGGGCCACCTGAAATGCGGTGACAATCACCGGTCCGTAAGAAAAAGCGCCCGGTTCCACTTCGGTCATGTGCTGAGCGCTCGGATCGGTAAAGCTGTCTTGGCTGAGCTGTCGAAAAACGCCCTGAGCGGAAGCCGGCAGGGCACCGGCAAAGCTGATGGCCAGTCCCAGAGCAGAGATAAACACTGCCCGGCGGATGCCAGGCGAGGAACGCGGATACACAGGTTTCATTAGAGCTCTCTTCCTTCTTTGTGGTTAATTCAGATTAGTGTGTCGCGTAGGCATCAGGAACGTTGTTTGCACCGGACAGGAGGACGGGCAGAACCACCGGTCGTGGCGAACAAACTTTATCGTGCGGGGCCGCCGCATGTCAATAAAACTTGGCGGCCTCGCCAGATTGCGTAACCGGAGCGCTGACCCGCCTTTCCTGGGCTAGTACCGATAAAACCCGCGCCCGGATTTGCGGCCCAGCCATCCGGCATCGACCATCTTGATCAGCAGCGGGCACGGCCGGTATTTGGGGTCGCCGAGGCCGGCCTGCATCACGCGCATGATGTCGAGGCAGACGTCGAGTCCGATGAAATCGGCGAGCGTCAGCGGACCCATGGGGTGCGCCATACCCAGCTTGAAGACTTCGTCCACGGCTTCGGTTGTGGCCACGCCTTCCATCACCGCGTACATGGCTTCATTCAGCAGCGGCATCAGGACGCGGTTGGCCACAAAGCCCGGCGCGTCATTCACCTCGACGGGAGTCTTCTCCAATTTCTCGGCGAGTGCTTTGACTGTCGCGAAGGTCTCGTTCGAGGTGGCCAATCCGCGGATCAACTCGATCAGCTTCATCACCGGCACAGGATTAAAAAAGTGCATCCCGATGACCTTGTCGGGCCGCTTGGTCATCGCTGCCAGCTTCGTTATCGAAATAGACGAGGTGTTTGACGCGAGAAGGACCTCGGGACGGCACATGGCATCGAGATCGCGGAACAGCTCGATCTTGATCTCCAGACGCTCGCTTGCGGCTTCCACGATGAAATCGCAGTCGGCCAGCCGCTGGCGATCGGTGGTGCCCGCGATGCGGCCCAGGGCCAGGTCGCGTTGCTCGGCTGTCAACTTGTTTTTGGCAACTTCGCGTTCCAGGTTCTTGTTGATGATTTGCAGGCCGCGGTCGAGGAAGCGCTGCTCCACCTCGACCAGCACTACGTTATATCCACTCTTAGCGAAAACGTGAGCGATGCCATTGCCCATCGTGCCCGCCCCGATAACTCCGACTGTTTTGATGTCCATGATTGCCTCAAATTAAAGTTATTTAGCGCGTTCAGACGCGTTGCAAAACATTCGAGTGTAGCAGAGGCGGAGCAGGCGGGCAGTGATATCGAATCGGCCAGCCGGTCAATATCTGGTGCGCAACCGGCTGGGTAACATCATGGTAACCAACCATTTGCATCGGCGACGACGCGGCCGATGGCCGGAGAACACCGCCTCGCCGCCCTGATCGGTCGGTTCGCTCATCGAGAGATTTCGCTTCCGGCCAGTGAATTGTTTTCAAAAGCGCAAAGCCCTTGAGGTATAAGATTACACTGCAAGTTTCGAAGATAAATGGCAACGGAAGGAACAGCGGGACAGTGGATTGTAAGGTGAGTTGGGGTGGACCTTCATGATTGGCACACAGATTGCAAACTATCGCATCGAGGGAAAACTGGGCGAAGGCGGCATGGGGGTAGTGTACAAAGCCGTCGATGTCAACCTTGACCGGACAGTAGCCATAAAGTTTCTCTCCAGCGAGCTAAGTCGCGAGCCGGAATTGATCGAGCGTTTTCAGACCGAAGCCAAGGCCCAGGCCAATCTCAACCACACCAATATTGCGACTCTCTACAACTTTATCAATGTGGATGGCAATTGGCTCATCGTCATGGAGTATGTCGATGGCATGAATCTGGAGCAAACCATTTCGCGTAACGGCGTGATGCAGTATCAGGACGCCGTCCCGCTCTTCCAGCAGGCCTTGCTGGGCATCGGTTTTGCTCATCGCTTCGGGATTATCCATCGCGACATAAAACCCGCCAACATCATGATTAGCCGGCACGGCATCGTGAAGGTGATGGATTTCGGAATTGCCAAGGTCCTCAGCGGCAGGCGATTGACTCGCACCGGAGTGGCCGTCGGTACGGTTTCCTATATGTCTCCTGAGCAGATTCGAAACCAAGGCGTCGATATTCGTTCTGACATCTACTCCCTGGGCGTAACTCTGTATCAGATGCTTACCGCACACGTTCCTTTCGAGAACGAAAGTGACTTCCAGGTGCAGTACGATCATGTCAATACCCCGCCACCTCCGCTCAGTCTTTATTACCCATACCTGCCTCCAGGAATAGAGGCGGCGGTACTGAAGGCCATGCAGAAAGACCCGGCTGCGCGCTTCCGGACGGTGGAGGAGTTTAGCGCTGCCCTGGAGCGTCCCGATGCCGTCTTGCCAACGCCGGGTGCGGGACCCGCAGCGCGGGAAGTCCCGGTAAGAGGAAACGAACCAACCCTGGGCGTCGCGGTGCAGAACGTCTCTCCTGCTTTGACGCCCCAGCCGGGACAGACCCCGGGAAGAGTGGCAACCGCCGAGGGAACTGACATTCCCCCGGTCGCTCAATTGGGTCCGGGATTTTTGACGCCCAAGAACCTCATCATCGCGGGCGCGGCCTTTCTGGTTCTCCTCATGGCAATCGGAGTTGTGATTTGGAAAAAGTCTGGCTCGCGCGAGACGAATCAAGGTACGCAGGGTCCAGCGGGCAGTCTTTCGGGAGGCTCCAGCGCACCGACGGCTCAATCCCCAACCCAGCAGGCCTCTGGCAACCAACCGCAGACAACTCTCGCGTCGCCAACCGCGCCAGCCACGCCCGATGTGACACCGCCCAAACCAACTCAGGAGACGGTCCAGCAGCAACAGAAGAAGCAGCCATCCAAGGACTTGGGCGCCGTTGCCTTGGACAAGGCCCGAACCATGTATGTAGCCCAGAGGCTGCTCCAGCCTCCCAAAGACTGCGCGATCTATTGGGCCCGGCAGGCGACCGCCCATGGAAACAGCGGGGGACCGGAGATGGAGCGGCTTATACAAAACCAGGTGCACACCCAGTTCGAGGCGGCGCTACAGACGCGAAACTACTCCCAGGCGACGTCTCTGCTTGCGGCCATGGACCGGTTTTATCCGGGACAGTTTGGGTCCTGGAAAAGCGAGCTGCAAGCGGCCCAGCTAAGCCAAAAGAAGGTTGCGGAAAATCAGCAGAAACCAGCGTCATCGCCGACTCCTCCGGCACAAACTTCTGCTCGGAGTTTCAGTGTGCGGCATCGCCATGTAAACAAACTTGGGTTTGGCTCGGAATGGTACTCCAATGGCACTTTGACTGTGTCCCCCTCAGGCTCCGTCGCCTATCACTGTATCTCGGCCCCCAGCCCCAAGGTTTGTGATCCGGATATCGCGCTAACCACGAGCGCTATCAACAGTGTCAAAGTTAACTCCGAAGGCCTGCTCCACTTGGGGACCACGCAAGGGAATTATGACTTCATGGGTGAGGGGAATACGACCACGGCAATCAAGAATGCGTTGTTGTCTGCCAAGCGCAAACAATAGACTCAACTCTTGACTGCCAGTTCAATTCTTTGCGCTCGCTCCGCTAGCCGGATTACAGAGTCATCGCTCCTCCTGTGCCACAGGAAACTCCGCGGCACCGCAGGAGCAGTGAAATTTACCCCTTGAGTTGTAGCGCTAGTCTAGCCCGCGAGGGATCTGCGGTTGCGACTTTTTCAGCAGCCCCAATGGCCGTGAGCGAAAGCGCGGCCGCAATCTCGCGGCGCCGAGTTACCCATGCATTGCTCACAGTCGCGACAGCGCCAATCGGGCGGCGTTGTAGCCGCACATGCCATGCACTCCGCCGCCCGGCGGCGTCGAAGACGAGCAGAGATAAATATCGCGGGCCGAAGTTGCATATTGCCGCCGTGTCGGGCGAAACAGGAATTGCCGCAGATTCATCGCTCCGCCGCCGATGTCTCCGCCCACCAGATTAGCGTCCATGCTTTCCAGCGAGGCCGGAGTGAGCACCCGCCGCGCCAGAATGCAGTCCCGGAATCCCGGCGCGAAACGCTCGATCTGCGCCTCCAGGCGGTCCAGCATGTCAAACCGCGAACCGTTAGGCACGTGGCAATAAGCCCACCCGACGTGTTTCCCTTGCGGGGCGCGCGTTGGGTCGAACAAACTCGGCTGCGCCAGCAAAACAAATGGGCGCTCGGCATGATGCCCATGCCGCATGGCTTCCTCCGACGCAGCAATCTCTGCCAGCGTGCCCCCCAGATGCACGGTTGCGGCGCGCAAGCATTCGGGTGCTTTCCACGGAATCGGGCCCGACAAGGCGTAGTCAACTTTGAAGACGCCAGGGCCGTAACTGTACTTCTCCAGCTCACGCCGATACGCGGGAGACAAGCGCGCGCCGGCCATCCGCAGCAACTGGCGCGGAGTCACGTCGCAGAGGGTGACATCATACTCACCCATCACGGCGAGGCCCTCAATGCGGGTGCAGGGGTGAAGCGTGCCTCCCAGGCTGGCCAAGTATCCGCACAGCGCGTTGGTGATAGATTGCGCGCCCCCGCGCGGGATGGGCCATCCCACGGCATGCGCTGCCGCGCCGAGCATCACGCCAAAGGAGGCGCTCAGCGGTTCGTCGAGGGCAAGAACGGAATGCGCCGCGATGCCAGCGAAGAGCGCCTTGGTCCTGGCGCTGCGAAACCAATGTTCGGCAATCGCGATGGCGGACGGGAATCCGACCAGTCCCAAATGCGCGAGCAGCAAGGGATGCCGAGTAAACAAATGGATCGGCCGCAGCACCTCGGGAGCGAGTTCAGCCCAGTGCTCGGCAAACCGACCCATCAGCCTGCGCCACGGTTTGCCATCTTCGCCAAGCGCAACTTCGGAGGCGTCAAGATCGCGCTCCAACATGACCGCTGTGCCGTCGTCGAGCGGATGCGCCAACGGCGCGGGCGGATGGATCCATTCCAGGCCGTGGTCGCGCAAGGGCAGTGAAGAGAAGAATGGCGATCCCGCGGCCATGGGGTGCACTGCGGAACCGAAGTCGTGGAGGAAGCCGGGCAGGGTAAGCGGCATGGTGCGCGCGGCGCCGCCGGGCTGCGACTCGGCCTCGAATACATCCACTTGCAAGCCAGCCTGGGCGAGAACGATGGCCGCCGCCAGACCGTTGGGGCCTGCGCCGATCACAGCGGCTCGTCGTGTCGTCGCAGGCATAGGGAATAGTTTAGCTTGCGGCTTCCGCCAATCCAATACGCGGCGGCGGAAGCACGTGGGGGCCAGCCGCACACGCCAGAGCGGATGCGCTCCGGCAAAAGAAGCGTTACTGCCGCGGCGACAGTGGCTCCGGGTATTGCACAACTCCAAGTTTGCCGTCAGGAAGCCGCTCCAGAACCGGAGCGTACAGCCCGATTGGCTTCCGCTTCCACCACATTCCCGTGGCGCGTTTCTCCTCTAGAGTGGTGAACCAGTATTGCCAAAGCACGGCCCGAACCTGCTGCGGCGGGGCCCGAGGAAACGGATTTCCTGCAAACAGCGTCAGCACATCCGGAGAGCCAGCTAGCAAACGCTCCTCGGTGCTGGGCACGATCAAGTTCTCGCGCCAGGAGCCCAGCGACGCAAACCACAGGTTCCAATCGAAGCGGGGCTGGTAAGGCGCGTAGATTCCCGGCCGCTGGCTGGGGTCCTGCGGCTTATAGCGAAAGGGATAGGCCACCCAAGTTTGCAGGTCATTCGAGCCTTGGAACTCGATCTCCCAACGGCCACGCGTCATCACCGCAAACAGCCCGTAGCGATTGGCGATACGAAAAGGCTCGAGCGCAGCAACTGGCGACGTGGGCAGCGGCAGACGGGGGAAAACAATCCAGATCATCTGCACCGTGGTGGCGTAGAAGATCCAAATCAACATTACGCTGACCAGGGACAGCCGCAGCGCCTGCAAAGGACGCAACGACTTTTGCTCGGGAAGCGAAGAGTCGGAATCCTGCGATTCCACATTTTTTTCTGGCGGAACGCCGATCGGTGGAATGGGAATGGGAGTGGGAGTGATGTAGGCTCGCCACCGCTCCGGCATGATCCGCAGCAGGAATCGGTTGTCCAGCAGGAGAAATCCCAGCACGAGCACCAGATAATTCAGGAAGGTGTAGTTCGCGGTCAGGATCACGGGAATCTGCCATGCGGTAACGATGAAGAAGCACCCGATCCGCCAGCGCCGCGGCAAGAACAGCATGAAAACCAGGCCCAGTTCGAGCACCAGCGTGGCGGCGGTGGCGAAGGCGTGGAACCAGTGCGGAAGGTGTTGCACATACCAGCCAATCCAGGTGGGCAGCGGGCCGTTCTGGTAGTACTCGTCCATGGCGGTGAAATTGCGCCACTCGGAATCGCCGCTGGCGAGCTTCACCATACCCGACTCGAAGTAGATGCGGAACCACTCCCATTGCAGCAGAAACAGGCTGGCGCGCGAAGGCGGATGCGCTCTGCCCAGCCCGGGAAGAAATCCGGGCGGCGCGAAAAACAGGGAAATGAATCCCGCCTCCAGCAACATGCCGTCGGATTGATAGCCGGAAAAATCCTGCGCGGCGCTGACGAAGGAAAGAAAGCACACCAGGCAGATGAACAGCGTGGCGCGCGGCCAGACGTTGAAGATGACCAGCAGCGAAGCGATCATTCCGACCCAACAGATTGCGCTGAGCATGTGCGGGCCGGTCGACAACCACAGCAGCGTCGGCGCAAACCAGAAGCGGGCCACTCCGAACTGGCGCGCCACTGCTTCCAGATATTCGTTGGATGGAAGAATTCCTTCGGCGCCAATGAGACCGCGAATCTGAAATACCAGCGAGAAGAAAGCAGAAAAATAAATCAGGCCGAGCGCCCGCAGAAAGATCCAGCGGGGAAGCGGGCGGTCCGCCGCGCCACCCTCGGGATCGAACCACCGGCGGATGAAAGACCCAGGCCCCAAGTCCATGGCGTCGAATTATATCGAGGACGTCGAGACGGCGTCTCGCATTGCCACCGCTCACTGCGGCAACAAGCGCAAGCGGCGCACTGCCAGGCCCAGCATGCGCGCATCGGCGCTCGAACCGGCGGCTGCGGGCGAACCCGCTCCGCTCACGCGAAATCGAACGACCACGGGAAGCGCCTTGTTCAGCGCCTTCTGGCTCAGCACCATCCGGTACGTCTGGTACTCCGGCGCGCCGCTTTTGAATCGAAAGCTCCACTCGCCGGCGGGCATGTCGTTGACCAGCACTTCCACATCAACTGCCGGATTCTTTTCGTTCACGAACGCTGCAGCGACGGTTTCCATCACCAGGTCCGACTTCACTGCTCCGCCAAAGTCGAGCGTGAGGCCAGCTTGTTCTGCTGTCCATGTCCCCCAGGGCTCCGGCTTCCACCAGCCACCGGTTTCGTAAGGGATCGCATTGCCGCCATCGCTGAAGTCGATCCATTGACCAAGTTCGTAAGGGCTGGTCTTGGGCAGGGCCGCCAAATACGGGCTGTAGTCGATGTGGAAGCGTTGCAGGCGCGGCAATGCCGCAGGAATACGAGGGTCGAATGGGTAGAACGAAGTGCTCGGCGGAAGCAAGATAGCCTGCACCTTGCCATCATCTGCATGCACAATGCTCAACGACATCAGCGGCCACTCGGCATGCATCGCGCGCATCGGCTGTCCGCCCAGCGTCCGACGCGACAGCAGACTGTCTCCGAAGGGTACCAGCCCGGTTTGGGTTCGCAGTTCAGAGCGCAGGACGTTTAGCATGAGCGACCACTGCGAGCTGGCGACCACGCTCCAAGCCGATTGGCAGATCCCTAATACCGCAGCGATGACAAACAGTCGCTTGTATTTTCCCGTGTCCAGTTGCAGAAGATTGAAGTACACACCCAGAAAAGCGGCGGCCAGCGCCAGCGGAACACTGGCGTTCATCGTCCTGGCAACAATGTGTTCGTCGAGGCTGGTCAATTGCGGGTGGATCAGGATGAAAGCTGGAATCGCTAACGAGCAAACTACGGCAAGTCCAACCACCAGATTGAGCGTCTTCTTATAAATCGCGGGGACCAGCACGACGAGCGCGCACAGGATGAGGACGAGCCATGAGATTCGCGCGCCAACGTGGCGATAGTGAAAAATGAACAGCATCCCCTTGAAAAAATCCGCGCGCTGCGTGGGATCGCGGGGAAAGATGATCGCCAGCATGGCGAAGATGACTCCCAGGCTGTACCAGGCGCCGAAGACAACGGTGAGCCATTTCTCCCGCGGGCTTTTCGCGATCGCAACCCACCGGTAAATGCAGGCCCCGACCAGCACCAGTCCGAACATCGCCATGGTTTCGTAGCAAAGAATCAGCGGGGCCGAAACAACTGTCATTGCGGCAAGATCGAACCATCCGAATTCGCGCGGACATAGCAGCCCAAACAGCGCCGCCCAGAACAGGGCGCTCATCAAGTGGGTTTCGGAAATCAGATAGCCTTCGCTGTTCATCGTCCCGGCGAAGAGCGAGAGCAGCGGGAAAAGCACATAGCGTTTGTCGCGGGCAAACCGGTAGCAGAGCAGAAGGCTCAGCGGCTTGAATGAAAACAGCGTCACGCCGAAGACAACGGACAGGCCCCCCAAGCTATGAACGCCCAGGCGCGCTGCCAGCAGGGTGGGAAGTTGCTGGTAGGTGAAGGCCCCGAGCCGCCCGACGAAAAAATCGTTCCAGGCATTGTTGTTTAAGTGGGTGATGTGGTTTTCGGCGAGCAGTCTAAGCAGCAGCCACGAGCCGTCGCCGAACAGGTGGCGGCCAGTCGCAATCGCAACGCTTGCCTGGACTAGATACGCAGCAGCAGCCATCGCCACCAGTGTCTTCACGGGTGTCTCGATCGAACTCAATCCGGCGGGCCGTTCCGGCGCAATCACTGCGTTGTCCAAGTGACTCCACCATCCGTTGTCGCCCAGCGAGTTCCGCTGTCGGAAGCCACAATTCCGTGTTGCGAATCGTCGAAGCGAATGGAAACGATGGCGCCGGTTTCAACGTTGGAATTCGAAGCGAGTGAAACTTTGCTCCAATGTTCGCCGCGATCGGATGAGTGGAAGAGCGCACCGCCATTGCCGCCAGCCCACACGTCGTTCCCTATGACCGCCACCGCATGAAAGATAACAGGTTGATCGTCGAGCGCGCGAGTCCATTGGTTGGCAGCCATCGAGCGCTCGAGGTGGCCGTCCGGGCCGATGCGCCATTGCGGGCGTACTGCGCTCACCGCTTTCATTCCCATCCCTGATTTGCCGAACGTCAGCGGAGCGCGCTGCTGTAGTTGCAGCGACTGCGCGGTTTCACTTTTCTGCGCAGATTCACTTTCCGCAAATGAACTCTGCGGACGGACCTCGGGCACGACAGCATTGCTTGTGCCACCCACCGCGGCGCCGGCAGTGGCTTGTGAAGTCGTCGCTCGCGGAGCACGTTCTGCCGCTGGAGCGGACGGGAATGCGTCGCTGGCGTTACGAGCGATCATGGTTGTTTCAGGAAGCTTTTTAGCTTGCGCAGCCGGCGTGGGGTGCGGCGCAGCTTTGGCGAGCGACTCGGCAACGGAAGGTTTCGCGGAAGCATCCCGCGGACTTGCAGCGGTCGCCGATTGCTGCGCCTCAGGGCTCGCAGGCGCCGGGCGATTGCTGGCAACCTTGACCGTCGCGGCCTGGTCTCCGCTGGTGGCGCGCCGGAACTGCAAAACCAGCCCGGTCGAGATGAGCAGCGCAGCGGCCGCAATCGACACGGCCCACCGGGTCCGAACTATCCATCGAGCGCGGGCCGCCGCTGGGCGTGAGCTCACGGCGTAAACCGGCATGGCGGCCGCTCGACCCGCGGCAGCAGCGGCGACCATCTCCCTTCCGTCACGCACCTCATCTTCGGCTGCATTGCTTGCCAGGAACACGATCTCCCGGCATTCCGCGCACTGCGCCAGATGGTGCGTTACCACTTCGTTCTCCGGCGAGGCCAACGTGCGCTCCACGAACGACGTGAGCACGTCAGGCGAAGGATGAACGTCGCCAATGGCTTGCCGGGCCAGCGCGTTGCGCAGCGGCTTGGGAATTTCCTGGTTCATCCTTGGTTCCCGCTCTTCTCTTTATAGAACGATAAATCTTCCGTTCCTTGCCTTAAAGTTTCGCGCACGGGCACGCGCAGGTCGCGCACATCCACGTCCTGCATGGCTTCGTCCGCCTGTCGCGGAGACATGCCCGCCGCAATCATCCGTTTGCGAATCCGCTTGCGCAATTCCAAGGTCACGCGCTCCAGCTTGCGGCTGATGGTGGACTCGTGCACGCCTTGCAGTTTGGCAATTTCCGCCAGAGTACGGCGGTCAAGATAGTAGGCGGCCAGCAGGAACCGCTCTTCCGCAGCCAGCACCGCCAGTTCCTCGGCCGCGGCGGTCTCGGCGCGGGGATCGGCGACACTGACATCCGGCTCTCCGGCTGCGAATTGGACACCCTCGTCCAACGCCGCCTCCAGACTGGTTTCGCGCCGGGTGGCCCGGTACAGGTTGACATACTCCTGCGCGACGACGGTCCGCAGCCACCCTTGCAGCGAACCTCGTCCCTGATAAGAGCGGAGTTTGGAAGTCCGCTGCTGTCCCTTGGCGTCCACCCCATAGAGCGCCGCATACAAAGAGTCCGCCAAAGCGCGGGCAGCACTTTCTTCCTTTGCAATCTTGTAGGCCGACTCGTACAACGTCGCTCGATAGCGATTGAGGAACACTTCCCAGGCGTGATTGTCTCCGGCGGCGCAGGCGCGCGCCAGCACCAACTCCTCCAGCCGCAAGGCCGCTAGAAAATCGCGCACCGCGATCTCCGCTGCGGCGTTATTCCCATTCCCATTCCACTGACACACGACTTCCGCGAGAATCTCCGCCAGGTCGGCCGGCGACATACCAAACTGCGGCGCGCCACTCTCCTCGCAGTGGTGGGCAGAGAACTCCCTGATCATCGCTACCACCTGCGGATTGAGCGGAGCGGAAACCGGAGCGGAGGCCATCAGGCGAATCGTATCAATTCGGCTGCAAGAAGAACACTGCCCAGCGTTCTCTGGTTAGAAGAGACGCTCCAGCGCCTCCGGAGGTCAACCATGAATTTCAGAATCCTGGCGTCGTTTGCTTCGGCCATGCTGGCGGCAACATTCGCTGCCGCCGGAAACCCAGGTCATTCCGAGCTGCATGTCCTGTCACCCGTTACCCGAGGAAACCTGACTATCTTCCCAGTTGTCGGAGGCGCGCAGAACGACACGGGCCGCCTGCTGACGCTCGATGAAGGACTGCGCTCCGGCGCGGTTGTGGTAACCGAGGCGGGTTCGCTTCGGGGATTGGTGCGGCCAGGCTCGCCACCGCCGCGGCAATCCGGGGCCGAGGTGAACCGCCTGGTCCTGATCAACAACTCCGACCATCCTCTGCTTCTGCTCGCCGGCGAGGTGGTGACCGGCGGCAAACAAGACCGGGTGATCGGCGTGGACCGAATCGTTCCGCCGAAATCGGGCCCCATCGATCTGTCGGTGTTCTGCGTTGAGCCGGGACGCTGGGTGGCCTCGTCGGAGCACTTCGGCTCCATGAAATCGCAGATGGCGCAGCCCAGCGTGCGCATCCCGGCGATGGCCGACCGCAATCAGCAGAAGGTATGGGCAGAGGTCGGCTCGGCGGTGGCAGGCATGGCCCGAGCGGTCCCACAAGCCAGCCCTTCCATGCGCGCGTCCACCTCGTATGCCAAGGCAATGGAGAATCCCGAGGTGCAGAAAAGGGTTGAATCCGTCGCTGCCGATTACGACGGGATGCTGCGCGAGTTGAAGAGGGAAGGCGCCAAAGGCGTGGTGGTCGCCATCAATGGCCGCATCCTGTGGGCCGACGTCTTCGCCAGCACCGAGCTGCTGGAAAAATATTGGCAGAAGCTCATCCGCTCGTATGCGGCCGATTCGCTGACCACCGCCAGCGAAGGTGGGCAGGCCGATCAGAAGTCGGCGCAGTTGTTTCTCGACCAGCTCCACGGAAACCGTGAGGTCACGGAGACGGAGCCGGGGCTGTTCCGCCGCACTGAAATCAGCGGAGATGGCTATCGGGTTTTCAGCTTGACCTCGCTGGTGTCGAAGCCGGAATACACTGTCCACCTTGCCAAGATGGTGTACAGCGGCAACGAGCGGCCGAAAGCGTATCCGGTAATGTACCGCTAGTGGGTTGGGTGGCAAAGTCTAGACGGTGTGACGTAAACGAAAAATCCCCATCCAAGCAAAACCGGCTTGGATGGGGCACCCTCAGGATTCGAGCTATCCCTACACTTGGCTCGCTACTGCACCTCAAAGTCCGCAGTGCGCGGCTGCGAGGTGTTGCCGGCGGAGTCCACCGCCTTTAGCTCCAGCCGATACGATCCCGGCGGAAGCATATCCACCGGCAGCTTCAGCCCCAGCGGGACCAGCGCATTCCCAGGTTTCGCGTCGCTGGCTGCAGCCTTAGTCGTTATCTTCGTTGCACCGGACTTCCGGTCGATGATGCTTAGATTGACGTCGACTTTGGGAGGGTTCGCACTGGCCAGAAGGGCGGCGTCGTAGATTTCTACATAAAATCCAGCATGATCGCTCTTCTTGAACTGGTCGCTTCCGGAAGGCACTAGCTGCAATCCCTGGGTCACTAACGGGGTGCGGTCCTCCAGCAGCGCGGCATCCAGACGCGCTCCCATCTGCGAAATCGGGTGGATCTCCTTGCTCAGCGCCACCGCACTCAGGGTGAATTGCTTGCCGTCATAGGGGTCGATCACCAGCGGCATCTCCAGTTTCGCGAAGCTGTCGCCGCCGTGGGGGTTGAACACCACCTTCAGGTTGTAATGGCCCGAGGCCACATCGAACTGGGTTTCGTAATGGGCTGGCTTGGAGTTGAATTCCGCCACTTCCTTCTTGTCCTCGAAGGTGAGGCTGAGGGTGTCGCTGAAGCGCGCCGCTACCGTTCCATCCAGCGTGTAGGCAATGCCGACCACATTGACCGCGCCGTGCAGCTTGCCGTTCTGCTTTTCGAACTTGACGGTGTTCGGCGGGATCTCGATGGCCAGGTTCACCCGGGCGGTGTTCACCGACGTGTAGAAGAAAGGCGCCAGCATGGAAGCCGCAATGGTCCCCGGCTGCGAACCGGTAATGCGGTCCTGCAACTGCTTCTCTTCCGGCTTGCCGGCGAGCAAGTCCGTGGGCCGCACATTGCAGTATCCACTGCGCCAGCGGGAGACCGTTCCGCCGCGCTCGACCTTGACCTTCAAGGTGTGGCAGGCGCCTTCCTCCGACGGAGGCGGCGCGTATCCCAGCACGTAATACTCGGTTTGCTCCTTGGCGATTTTCTGCATGCCGCCGAGCAGATCGTTGGAATTGACGATGACAAACCCGCCCGTCCCCTCGGCCAGTTGATAGAGGACTTGCTGGTTCTCAACCACATCCGGGATAGTGGGAATGAGTCGTTGGGCCCGATTGTAGGGGTTGCCATACATCATGGGAGGATTCACGGAAGCGCCGCCGGTGCGAGTGCCGCCCGTTCCCGTGGTGCCACCACCGCCCTTGCCGCCCCCGCCCGTTCCCGTGCCGCCGCCTTTGCCACCCCCGCCGGTTCCTCCTCCGCCCGTTCCACCCCCGTGCCCTCCACCACCGCCTCTTCCGCCACCGCCACCGCCACCGCCGCGTTGCACGTACACCAGATGGGCGGACTGGTCCTCGGCTGAGTAGTCAAGGGTTGCAGTCACCAGCCGCGCCGGCAACTCGTCGGGAATTGTCTGCAAGCGCGCCGACCCAGGCGCCGCCGAGATCCCACTGGTCAAGCCCCGGACATCAATGGGGTACACGGCGACATTGGCCTTGTTGCAGGTGTCAATTACCGCCGTCAGTTCGGACTGCTGTTCAAAGTAATCGGGATCGCCGGGCGTGAGGGTCAAGCCCGCGGTCAGCAGGACCAGGCTCTTTCGTCCGGGCACCGAAGCTAGGTTCTTGGCGACACTGCGCAATGCCAGAAGCAGGGTGCGCGCTCCAAAATTGGCTTCGGCATTTGCCAGTTGCGGCGCGCCCAGCGACGCAACTTCCACGGGTGCGTTGGGCGACACGCTGGAAAACTTCACGTTGCGCACCACTTGCTTTAGCCGCTCGGCGTCGGCGGTGAAGTTCAGCGCAACGTTCAAGGCGCCGCCGAAATTCATGATTGCCATATAGCGGTCGGGCCCGGCGTTGGCTTCCACAAACTTCGCCGCCGCCTCGCGCGCCCTGGCCTGATCGACGAAGCTCATAGTGGAGTTGTCAAACAGCAGCACCAGATAGTGCCGATGATTCTCCGAGGGAGCCGCGGAGCTGGATTCGGCCGAGAAACTCTTGATCGGCTGCTCCTTGTCGTCTTCCCAAACCTTGAAATCCTTGGCGGCCAGGCCGCTGATGTAGTTACCCTTCTTATCGGTGACGACGATGTCCACCAGGACCAGCCGCGTTTCCGCCTTGAAGACCGGGATAGAACCGCCGGCGGGAGGCGAAGCCTGGTTCTGCCCCTGCTCGGGTTGGGCCTGGGGCTGTGCCTGCTGGGCATGCGCCAAGATCGAGACGTCCACGAAGGTCAAGCTCATGCAGGCGATGGCCACTATCAACCCGGCTAACCACAGGCGACGCGTTTTCATATAACACCTCGGTAGGTTCGAACCCTTATGGAATTTCGATGGCGCCGTTTTGCGCCGTTAACTGCCCTTCCTCATCACGCACCACCAGCCGCACCATGTAGCGGCCGGGCTTTACGTCGAAGCTGCTTTTCAGAGTCACTCCCGAAGCCAGCTTGCTGTCCAAGGTCTCATCTTTCCAACGCATCTCCAGCGTCTTCTGATTGCCGGTGACATAGTTGCCGTTGCGGTCGAACAATACCGCGGTTACGGTCACACTGTTGTTGTTGCGGCCATCCGCTTTGCGATAGTGCAGGCGCCGGACATCCAGCCTGACCAGGACCGACAGCTTGGCATCGTCTTCGCTGGTCTTAAAGAACTGGGTGTGCAACTCGACGGGAAGATCGTGCAACTCTTCCTGGGAAAAAACCTCGTCCCGTATCTGCTGTTTGGCCTGCTCAGCCGCGTTGGCCGCCTGCCTGGGGGCATAGTAGCCCTTGCGGGCCTGGATAGTAAGCTTTTGGCCTTTGACCGTGACCTTCAGACTATGAAAGCGGCCGTCGAATTTCAGACCCTGCGGGGAGAAGGCCAGCAGATAAGAGGATTCCGGTGGCCTAGACAATCGCCGGAGACCGCCTTCAAAGTCGTTGCTGTTCTGGATGAAGGTGCCGCCGGTGGCATTCGCAAGCTCGGACATCACGTCTGCGTTTGCCGACGCCTCCAGATGCATGTATTGCAGCATGGGCGCCGTATTGTCAGAGATCGATGCTCGACTGCTGATGTCGGGCATTACCGTGTACAGCCCCCGGGCATCCAACGCGCTGATGAGGACACCCGAGTGCAGTGCCCGGTCGGTGATTTCCATCTGCGCCTGCAGTTGGTCAGGATTATAAAAACCAGGTGAGACCAGAATAATGCTGCGCTGGCCGGGCATGGCGGCCATCCTTTGCACGGCGCTCTTCAAGGTGGCCAGGGAAACCTGGGTTTCATGGTCCCCTGCGTCGAGGACCCGCGTGGCGGCCGACATTACCACGATGCGCGCTGCAGCAATGGCGCCCTGGTCGGCGAGGTCTGTTCCCGTTTGGATCCCTAAGCAAGCGATAGCGTCGCGAATGGCGACTTGCAGGGCCTGGCCGTCAGACTTGTTCTGTATCTGGTCCGCCATGTAGTACGACAGGTCCGGACATTCCTGCCCCGCAGAGCCAGTGGTAGGGTGGGGCCGCAGGCGGTTCAGGGTATCTTGCAGCTTGTCGCGGTCGTCGGTGAAGTCGAGTTCGGTCTGGCCGGACGTAGTAAAGATGGCAACCCGGTCAGTGGACTGGAAGGTCCGCAGATTGTGGCTAACCGCATCTCTCGCCCGCGCCAAGTCGCCAAATTTCAGATGAATGTCGTCGAAGAGGAAAGCGACGTAACGTTCTGGCATCTTGGGACCAGCGTCCTCGAGGGGTGTCCCGGAACTCGCCGGCTTTGGGGTCGGCTTGGCGCCTGACTGCTCCATGGAGAATTTCGTGATGACCTGGGGCTTGCCATTGTCGGTGAGCTGGAAGTCCTCTTGCCGCAGGTTGCCCACGGCATTTCCCTGGGCATCGCGGACCACCGCCCGCACCTCGACCAGTTGGACCTTCACCTTGAAGATGGTCGAGGTCTCTTCCCGCGAGGACATTTCAGGCGTATTCGCGTTGGTCGTTTGTGACGTGGCTGGCGGGCCCGGCGGCGAAGCTTGTGGTGTTGATGTAGAGCTGCTGGTCGCTGGGCCCGGCTGGGCAGCCGGCGCAGGAGTCGCGGCTTGTTGCGCCGCCATCCCCGCCGCGGACAGCACCAGCGTCAGCACCACGACTACGGCGGCCCGGCACTTGTAAGGGCAAACTTTCCTGGTGACGGGGAATAAGGGCCAAGAGAGCACAACAGACTCCAATAGGGCCTAGCAATGCTGTGACGTAAATCCTATTCCGTTACCCGCCAGAGTACCAGTAATCAATTCGCGGAAGGAAAGATCTGTCCTCGAACATTGATCTGAACATGGTTCAGTGGGTGGTTAACGCCGCGGTCAGCCGTTCTGAGTTCGCGTCCCAATCGAGCAGTAGCGCTGCTTCATCGCCGGCACACGAACAGGAGAGGTTGCGTCCGTTCAACTTGATCGAGACCTTGCGAAAGCCGCCGATGACAGTCGCGCCTTTCTCTTCCACACGAGTCTTCTCACGCGAGCCGAATAGCAAATGGCCTTTCGAATCCCGAAAGACGATGCCGTTACCAAACAGGCGCAGGGCCCACCGATCTCCATCAACATGGGGATGAATAACATCGGCCGTGCCATCAGAAAGAAATCCGGCAATCGCTTTAAATTCGGCTTGCGATTCGGGCGTTCGGTCTGCAAGTGCTCTTCGGAATTTGCGATACAACCCAAACTCCCGTCCGCCTAAAAGGAGGTACGCCATCGCCCACATCCAGAAACCGCGATGCCCCGCGAACTCAATGTACAGATTCCACACGGCGCAGGCCCAGAGAAGCACGGCGGCACCGAGAAGTGGCGCAGGGCGACGTATACGAAAGAGCCACAGCGCTTCGCATCCCAGCACTATGCCCGCCCCAAACGAAAACAATGCGGCGCGCGCCGGGTACTCCAGCAGGCCCTGTCCTAGCAGGATCATGGCCACCACTAACTGCCCGCTTGCTCTGCGGCGTGTATTGCTGTCAATAAAGGCTGCATCAGCTGCCGCTTGAAGTGAACGGATATCGGATGAGAGCTGCTGCATTTGGTTAATCACCTGCGCGGGAAACACAAAGTTACACTTCGGGGAGTTCCACATCAATCGCAGAATCATACCTGCAGTTTGAACGTCTATAATTAGAGTGTTAGCTGCTGGGCCGGACGGTCGCTGCCGGCCCGCGAACACTGGTCGTCCGTTTCGGCGGCCCGCCTCGGCGGGAGAGCTGGTTGCGCGGGCAGACAGAGGAAAGTCCGAACTCCACAGAGCGATGTGCCGGATAACGTCCGGGCGGCGACTTTCAAGGGTCGTTGACGGAAAGTGCCACAGAAAACATACCGCCTCGCCTCACGGCAGGTAAGGGTGAAAAGGTGCGGTAAGAGCGCACCGCGCCGTCAGTAATGACGGTGGCAGGGAAAACCCCACACGGAGCAAGACCAAATAGGGGAGGAGCGTCCGCCTCGGCGGAGGCACGTGCCGGCTCGGCGCGTCACAACTTCCGGGTAGGTCGCTAGAGCCGCGCAGTAATGCGCGGCCCAGAGGAATGACCGTCGTGCCGCTCTTTGTCTTCGCAGCTTCAGCCCATGAGGCCGGCGGAGAGAAGGAGCGGCACACAGAATTCGGCTTACAGGCCCGGCAGCTATCTGTACTTGACAATCCGTACCACGCGTACACCAATCCCCCGAACTACCCCCGCCAGACGTGCCCAGAGGCCGAAATCAGCCGCTAATTTGATGTAAGCTTTAGCCAGCGATGAAATCCTCACCCATTCCGTTTCGCTCGCCTGAAAATCGTACGCAGTTTATTAGTGGACTGTACGGCGACCTGATGGAGAATGGCATTCGCTATTTTTTCCCCGGAGCGACGCTGGAACGCTTGGCGAGCGGCCCGGAGCGGATGCCGGGCCTGCTGGGCGCGGTGCCCAGCGGTGGTCAGGTCGAGTTCGAATGGATGGGCGAGGGCTACTCGCTGAGCGCCAGCTCGAAGCTGTCGGACCACGAACGGCGGCTGCTGCGCAGCATGGGCATGGTGCTTTCCGCGCGCTATCAGCTGATCACCAACCAGGCGCTGGCGGCGCAAAGTTTTCAGCTCTTCCGCGGACTGCCCGAGGACCGCTTCGTCTCGGCCTTCCTTGATCCTTCGCCGCACACCAGTGGCGAAGCCGTTGCCGGCGTGCCCGATCGCATTGCCGACGCTATCGAGGTGTTGCGCACCAGCAGCATGAGCACCTACGAGAACCGCCGCATTGCCACCGGCGTGTTGCTGTTCGGCTCCATGCCGGAGCCCTGTCATGAGCCGCCGCAAACGCCGGACTGGGCCATGCGCTATTCGCACGAGCTGACCAGCATCCGCAGCTTCCATCGCTTGTGCGATGGCTTGCAGACCCTCGCCCTGGTTGACCGCGACGGACTGCTGGCCGAGTTGATCGACGTGCACGAGTGGGCCGAGCCCTATCGCGACATGCCGTTGCCCATCCCGACCTCGGCACGCTACGGCGACCACTGCCGCGCCACTTTGTGCGGCGGACATATCTGCCTCATCCTGTCGCCCAACGGCGAGGTCAAAATTTTCTCCGATGGCGTGCCCGTCTTCCGCTTTCTCGACGGCAAATGGCGGTTGGTGGATGCACGCTATCGTTACGAAATGTGGAAGAACGCGATCGGTCACACCGAGCTGGCGGAACGCCTGTTTGCCGTGGCCCTGAACCTTACTGAGAGCCGCCGGGGCGCGCTGTTTGTGGTGCTCGACGATCCTGACTCGGCCCGCGCGCTGGTATCGCAACCGGACCTGCTGGAGCACTTGAATCACCAGCCGGTGGCGGAGGGAATTTCCAGCAAGGACCAGTTGCATTATCTGCTGCGCGACAAAAGCATCTTTGACTTCCCTCCCACGGTGCTGGAGAACATTGCCCGCATCGACGGCGCCGTGGTGCTCACTTCGCAAGCCAACCTGCTGGCCTTTGGCGCCATTCTTCACCATCAGTCCAGCGAAGAAGTCATCAATCGTCCGGTGGAAGGCGGACGCACCACCGCCGCCATCGCCGCTTCGCGCTATGGCACGGTGCTGAAAATCAGCGAGGACGGCCTGGTCTCCATGTATCGCGAAGGCCGCTGCTTATGGGAGATGTAGGAATAGGGGCTAGGGGCTAGGGGTCAGTGAATCTTGTTGAAGGACGGGTCCGATTCAAAACTTAATCCGTCGGTCGCTGTGGTTTGGAGTTCTGTTCCTGTCGGTCATTGCTGCAGCCGCCGAGACCGATGTCGCTCCCGTACCCTGCCCAGCCGCGAACAACCTGGCCGGCGCCGATGTGGTCGCACGCCTGATGGGCCGCAACGCCGACCGCGCCCGGGACTTGCTCGGTTTCCAGGCAACACGCGACTACCAATTGCACTACACCGGCTTTCCTACGTCGCTCGCCGCCGAGATGCAGGTGAAGGTTTCCTACACCGCGCCGGGCACCAAGCAGTTCACGATTGAATCGGAGTCCGGCTCCAAGCTGCTCCTCAACCATGTCCTCCACAGGCTGCTGGAATCGGAAAGGGAATCCGGGTCTGACGAAGCCAACCGTACGGCGGTAGCGCTTACCAGCGCCAACTACCGTTTCTCGTTGTTGGGTTGTGCGCCGGGCGACGGGCCACCCCTGTACGTGATGCAGGTCGCGCCCCTGCGCAGCAATAAGTATCTGTACCGCGGGACGGTGTGGATTGATGCGACCGACTTTGCGGTGACCCGAATTGAGGCGCAACCGGCGAAAAATCCGTCCTTCTGGATCAAGCGCACCGTGATTAATCACGAGTACCAAAAAGTTGGCGGCTTCTACTTGCCGGCGCTGAACCGCACGGTCACCGACGTCCGGCTAGGGGGCAAGGCCGTACTCACCATCCGCTATCAGGACTACAAGTTGTCGGCGGCAGAGAACAGGGCGGACCCGCGATGAGCAGTCTCTGAGTCGCTGTACAGTTGTTAGTTGCTAATTGCTGTCTTAGTTCTGCCCCGAAATCTTCAGCTTCAACTCTTCGGGAATGCGGTCGCGAATCTCTTCGGGAAGCTTTTCCAGTCCGAGGCGGGCGCCGATCAGGGCAACATCTTTCACCACCAGCGGAGCCGGGGTTGCGACGGCGACCAGCAGCCACAGCAGCATGGAGAGCAAAAACCCGCCCAACGCGCCGATTTCCAGCAGAAACGCGTGGCTGGGTTTGAAGTAACGAATCACCCCATAGGCGAGGAGGAAAACGAACATGGATATCGAGGCCAGCGCCATGAGCCCGATATCGATGCCGCGATGCAGGCGCTGCCGCGAGTGGCAGAACTCACACTCCGCCAGGTGCGCCTCGTAGTCGCCGCGCATTTCGGGAGCGAGACCAGAAATGTCGTAGCGCCAGCCGGCAAGGATTTTGCCGATGACGCGGTGAGTACATGGTGTCATCAATCCCGCCGAACCCTGCCCCGCCGCAGCGGGCACGCAGGGCGGAAACTACAGTCGGACCGCAGGCAGCGGCTCATGCTGTGCCGCGAGCAGCAACCGATTGTGCAACAAACTACGCTGCTTGCCCAAAGCACGCTCGGCTGTCATCCGGGCGATCTCCGGATGATTGTTCTTCTCCGAAAGGTGCGCCAGAATGAGGAACTCGGCACTTCCATCATAGTCGCCGGTAAGGAATTCCGCGAGCGCACCGTTGGAGAGATGGCCGACTTGGCTCATCACCCGCTGCTTGACGCTCCAGGGATAGGGGCCGCCGCGCAGCATCTCGAGATCATGGTTCGACTCGATCATCAGCACGTGACAACCGCGCAGGTTATCGCGAACGCTGGCGGGCATATAGCCCAGGTCCGTGCACACGCCGATTTTGATGCCGCCGCTGCGGAAGGTGAACCCCACCGGGTCCACGGCATCGTGCGGGATGGTGAACGGCTTCACCGTGATGTCGCCAATCTCGAAGCCGTGGCCGGAGCGGAATAGCTCCCGGCGTTCGAGGGTGACACGTTTTCCGCTGCCATCGCGGGCAAATTTCTGGTACGCCTGATAGGTCTCGCCGGTGATGTAGATGGGCACCTTCAGCCGCTTGGCCAGCACGCGCAGGCCGCCGACGTGGTCGCTGTGCTCGTGCGTGACCAGGATGGCGTCGATCGTGTGCGGGTCTTCTCCGCACAAGATCATGCGCCGCAAAAGTTCGTGGCAGGAGAGGCCGGCGTCCACCAGCAGCCGTGTGCGCGAGCTGGAGACGACCGTGCAGTTGCCTGCGCTTCCGCTCGCCAGCACCGTGATCGACACAGCCATGCCGCGAGCATAACTTGAAGCAGGAGTTCGCGGTAGTAACAAAGTGATTAACGGGGCAGTTGCCAGTAGCCAGTAGTCAGTTGCCAGTTTCCTTGGTCGGGATGACACCAAATGGAGTGACTGACGCCGAATGCCGGCCACTGCTTCTGGCAACTGACAACTGACAACTGACTTTAGTCCGAGCGGAGGGACCTGACTGTTCGCGGCTCGTGAAATCATCCCGTCTGAGATTCCTCCTCGAATTCCACAGCGGCCACATTTTTTGTACAGGAATTTGCTCAGGAATCTTCCTGTGCACCAGTTTTTTGTGAACTGAGCCGTTGCGTGCATTTGTTCTTCTGTTGTCTACTCTGATTGCATCCCCCAATGGCAACCACCGACTACAGCCTGGAACGCGGCCTGCCCGTCAGTATGGAGGCCGAGCGCTCAATCCTGGGCGCGATCCTGCTCGACAACTCGCTCTACGATCAAGCCGCCGAAAATCTCACGCCCGACGACTTTTCTCTGGACGCGCACCGCCGCGTTTACTCCCGCATGCGCGACTTGCAGGAGTCGGGCCGTCCGGTGGACATGATCACGCTGGTCGAGGAACTCGACCGCCGCAAAGAAGTGGAAGCCATCGGCGGGGTGGCGTACCTGTCGTCGCTGATCGATGGCGTGCCCGACCGGCCTTCGATCGAGCACTACGTGCGCATCGTGCGCAACAAGGCGCTGCTGCGCGGCCTCATCAACCTGTCGCAGAACGCCATCGCCGAGGCCATCGAGCACTCCGACGAAGCCGAGGAGGTGCTGGGCCGGGCCGAGCAGGCCATCTTCCAGCTCTCGGAGAACCGCATTGGACAGGGATTCATGAACATCCCGTCCATCATCAAAGGTTCGTTCGGTTCGCTGGAGGAGTTGTACGCCCGCGGCCAGGAAATTACCGGCCTGGCGACGCACTACACGCTGCTCGACAAGCTGACCAGCGGGCTGCAGCCTTCCGACTTGATCATCATTGCGGCGCGTCCTTCGATGGGCAAGACCGCGCTGGCCATGAACATCGCCGAGAACGCGGCCGTGCTCGACGGCAAAGTGGTGGGCGTGTTCTCGCTGGAAATGTCGCGCGAGGCGTTGCTGATGCGCATGCTGGCGTCGCACGCGCAGGTGGACTCCAAAGATTTGCGGCAGGGCTTTCTCACTAAGGAAGACATGCGCAAGCTGACGCGCGCCACCGAGCAGCTCTCACATTCCAAGCTGTGGATTGACGATTCGCCAGGACTCTCTGTGAGCGAGATGCGCGCCAAGGCGCGGCGTTTGCGGCAGACCGAAGGTCTCGATCTGCTGATCGTGGATTACCTGCAGCTCATGTCGGCGGTGCCCATCGGCGGCAAGCGCTTCGAGAACCGGACGCAGGAGGTTTCGGCCATCTCGCGCGGGCTGAAGGCGCTGGCCAAGGAATTGAAAGTCCCGGTGCTCGCGTTGTCGCAGTTGAGCCGCGCCCCCGAGAGCCGGGGCGGCGATCATCGGCCGCAGCTTTCCGATTTGCGCGAATCGGGCTCCATCGAGCAGGACGCCGACGTGGTGGCCTTCATCTTCCGCGAAGAGGTGTACAAGAAAGACGATCCCGACCTCGAGGGCATGGCCGAACTCATCGTCGCTAAACAACGCAACGGTCCCACCGACATGATCAAGATGGCCTTCGTCAAGCGCTACACGCGGTTTGAGAACCTGGCGAAAGAGAGCGAGTTTAGTCAGTAGGCCTCAATGTTGAGGGCGGAGCTTATTTGTAATAGTGAAGTCGCTTGGCGCCCTCAGGATGTAGGTTGGGCCATCCCCCCACGACAACCATCGCGTGGTGCGTCCTTCGAATGGGGCTTGGCATGGGCGAGCCGTTGCCCACTCTGGAGAACTTGCCTCCGGCTTCCATGTAGAATTCGGATGTCACAAGAGCGCCACGCGCCTATGGAGATAGCGAATGCTCGATCTATGGCGAACATTGCTCACCCTGCTGCTCATGCTTCCCTTCTTGTCGGCGCAGGAAGCACACAACCACAGCGCGCCTGAGAAACTGGGAAGAGTATCGTTTCCGATTTCCTGCGCCCCGGTCGTTCAGGAGCAATTCGATCGAGGCGTGGCCCTGCTTCACTCCTTCGCTTACACCGCTGCCGAAAATGCGTTTCAGGGGGTGGCCGAACGGGACCCACGGTGTGCGATCGCACATTGGGGAATGGCGATGTCGTACTTTCACCAGCTTTGGGAGCCGCCCATTGCGCCCGCGACAATTTCGATTGGGCAAAAAGAAATCCAGCGGGCGCAGCAGCTCGCGGCGGGCACCGAACGCGAGCGCCAATTCATCGATGCGCTAGCCCCGATCTATCAGGACGCTGCCACGGTCCCGTACCGCACCCGGGCGTTGAAGTATGAGCACGCGATGGAAGATCTTGCTGCCAAGAACCGGAAAGATGTCGAAGCACAGGTGTTTTACGCGCTCGCACTCCTGGCGAATGCCTCTCCAGCCGACAAGACGCATGCCAAGCAGAAACAGGCGGCCAGTTTGCTGGAGCCGCTTGATCGCATCTACCCGCAGCACCCGGGAATCCCCCACTACCTTATCCATGCCTACGACAACGCCGAACTCGCGCCCAAGGGTCTCTCGGCGGCAAGAGCTTATTCGCAGATTGCACCTTCAGCGCCGCACGCTTTGCACATGCCATCGCATATATTCACCCGACTCGGGCTGTGGGACGACTCCATCGCTTCCAATCTGGCGGCACGGGAAGCGGCACACCAGCAGGGCGACACCGGAGAAGAGCTGCACGCCATGGATTATCTGGTGTATGCCTATCTGCAGAGTGGACGCGACAAGGAAGCAGCTCAGGTCATTCAGCAACTTAAGAACATGCCGGGGCTGAACGCTGCAAACTTCAAGATCGGATACGCCTCTACAGCGATGCCCGTTCGGTATGTGGTGGAGCGTGGTCAATGGGTTGACGCCGCTGCTATTGTGCCTCCGACAACGGCCCCGCCTCAGGTCGTCGCAATCGCGGTTTGGGCTCGCGGCCTGGGACAGGCGCGGAACGGACACACCCCCGAGGCGCGCTCTGAAATTGACAGACTGCGGCAGATCGAAGAGCAGCTTCGCGCCTCAGGCAACGACTATTGGGCCACCCAGGTGGGAATCCTGAAGCGCGAAGTCATGGCCTGGTGCGCTCAGGCGGACAACAAGCCGCATGAAGCCGAAGTTTTGATGCGGGCCTCCGCCGATGAGGAGGACGCAATCGAGAAGCTTCCGGTGACGCCGGGGCCGGTTGTTCCGGCCCGCGAACAGCTCGGCTCCTTGCTGCTGGAACAGAATAATCCGGTTCTGGCGCTGAAGGAATTTGAGATAGCGCTCGCGAATGCTCCGGGACGGCGCGGGGCCGTACAGGGGGCGGCTCGGGCTACGCAACTCTCCCGCCCGAAGTAGCCGGGCGCCCAACCCCAGGTTCTTTTGCTTGGGTAGGCAGTTCACCCGCGAATGACTTCGCGCGACCTATGATGTATCGGCCATCAAGGTTGTGCGGTTGCCGATCGCGCCTGGAGATTTGTCTGTGGACCAATGTAGCGGGCGCTTCCGAAGCCGAGGATGAGATAGCCGATACCGCTCAGAAGAAACAGCAAAATAATGCCGAACACCGCGCTCTGGCCAAACGCTTTCGCGATGTCCATGGCCACAATAACAGCGATTGCGATGTTGACCAGGGGAATGAAATACAGCAGCAGCCACCATCCCGGCCGCCCGGCAATCTGCAAGAGGACGTAGAGATTGTAGAAGGGAATCAGGATTGCCCATCCCGGCTGCCCCGCCTTCGCAAAAACCTTCCACATACCGACGATGACCACCACCAGCATGGCCAGAAAAACCATCAGCATGGTGCTTCCCAAGAGAGCGGCCATAACGCGGTTGGCATCCTGCTGCAGTAAAAGCGACGCAATTCCTGAGATCATGTTTTCTCCTTTGTTAGGCCAGATCACTCGCGGTCGCGAGTCTTCAATTGGGATTGCGCCGGAAGCATACACTAAAGCCGCAACCGTGCAAATCGAAAAAGAGTACCGCTAAGTACAACCGCTTCCTCTCGGCCCACGCACACTGCCGGGCGCCGCGCCCCAGCTTCTTTTGCTTGGGTGGGCCCCCTGGTTACTAAGGTAAAGTTGCCTACCCTGTACCTTCGTAATCTTGACAAACCGCGCCCAGGGCTTACGCTTGAGTCGGGCCCGCCGCGGCGGGTGTCCACACCCGTCATACGACGTGGTGAACTGTTCTTTGAGAATTCGGTGGTCGGCTACCAGCGTCAAAACCGGGCAGGCCGGATTGCTAGTTGGTTAGCTTGCCTCTTTGGAGTGCGAAACGGGGAGAGTGCCAAAACGGGAAGGATTTTCTCGCGTAAGTCCTTTGAATGGAATATCTTGACTTCTAACTCCTTTCGATGGAATATTTTGCAAGCGCAATTATATACTTGACAAACCGGAAGAAAAAGCGTAAGGTTGAACCTGTAATCGAGGTTCGCCATGCTCAACATTGCTGACACTCCCGAATTCCAAGACTCCGAAAAGGCCCGCGAGTTCCTAGAAAAACAGCGTTGGCCGAACGGCCCTGTGTGTCCTCACTGCGATTGCAAAGAGGCGTACAAGCTCACCCCGAAGGCGAGCAAGAAGGACAAGCACGTTCGCGCTGGCGTGTACAAGTGCAAGGCTTGCGAGCAGCAATTCACGGTCACAGTGAACACGATTTTCGAGGATAGCCACATCCCCCTAAACAAATGGTTGCTGGCTATTCATCTTCTCTGTGCGTCCAAGAAGGGGATGAGCGCCCACCAACTGCATCGCATGTTGGGTGTGACGTACAAGTCTGCGTGGTTTATGGCTCATCGTATTCGCTACATGATGAGCCAGCCATCATACAAATCCAAGCTGCGTGGCACGGTAGAGGCTGACGAAACGTATGTGGGCGGGAAGCGCAAGCGGCAAGGCGGTGTTGGCCGCCCGGACGAATACAGCCACAAACAGGCTGTGTTCTCTGTCGTACAGCGCAATGGCGACGTGCGTTCTTTTCACGTCCAGCGCGTAACTGCTGAGAACTTGATGAGCGTGATGCGGAAGAACATTCATCAGAACACGATTGTGATGACGGATGGCTTCTCTTCTTACGATGGAGTTGGTGCGCGATTCAAGACGCATCGCGTTATCAATCACAGTACTGGCGAATACTCCCGAAAGGAACCGGGCTTGCCGACAATTCACACGAACACCGCAGAGGGCGTGTTCTCCATCCTGAAAAGGGGCTTGACGGGCGTGTACCACCAAGTGGGAGAGCATCACCTGCATCGTTACTTATCCGAATTCGACTTCCGTTACAACGCGCGGAAAATTAGCGACACCGACCGCACGTTGCTGGCGATCAGCCAAGCAGAAGGAAAGAGGCTGCAACTACGGGAATCGTCCGAGTCCCGTACTGGCGTTATGGACAGCGCCAGCTAGAACTGTTTCAACCGCCCAAGCCATTGTCTCGGTGGATGTGGCGGAAGATGCGCCAAAAAGGTTAAAAGCCCGCTGGCAGGCGGGCTTGAATCTTGGCGATTGGCGGCGGTCTATGAGGCGGTACGGGAGGAGTGTATCATGGGAAACCGCCCCATGCCACGTAAAATTCGCAAACACCGAGAGTACAGGTTTCAGATAGATGCCTTTACGCCTGAGACCATGCCGATGTCTCGCCTCGCGGAGTACCTCGCTGACCTATCCATCATGCTCGGCCAAGACAAGAGCGTCCATTTGATGAAAGTGGAAAAGGGCAGCACTGTGCCCGTGCTTTTAGTTGAATGGGAGGCAGAACCCAAACTGCGTGACAGGATACGCTTAGTTAAGCGTAAAGAGGCCCCGGAAGAGGCAATGCAGGCAGCGCGAAAGATAGATCAGCGTCTTGCACAAGACAATGCAATCGGCAATCTGGTCGATCCCGTTGGGAGTAAGGTTTATCACTTTCCCGGACGAGAAGGCGCGACGAGGCTGGAGTTCGGACCAGTGAATCAACAAGGGATGCTGCAAGGTATCCCGATCAGAGTTGGCGGTGAGCTTGATACAGTGCAAGTTCACTTGGAGGACGGGAAAGAGAAATATATCGTTCTTGCAAAACGGCCATTGGCAAAGGAAATGGCGCAATACCTATTTACAACGGTCATTCGTGTCGAGGGAACGGCGCGTTGGATAAGGCATAGGGACGGGGAATGGGAGATGCTTGCGTTCCACGCTTCCTCTTACAAGATCGTTGAGGATGCCGACCTAAAGAAAAACGTTGATGACCTCAGAGGAATACCAGGGGATTGGAAAAAATTGGATGACCCGTTGGCGGTTTTGCGAGAAATCAAGCAGGGTGTTAAGCCGCAATAGATATGGCCGGAATTGATGAAACCGTTTTTTCTCTGCTGCTTCATCCCACGGCGAAGCCGCCGCGCGATCCTGCCACCAAGAAACCAATTGAACGACTGGAAGATAGGATCGAAAAGCTGATTGAGAATTTGAGCAGTGAGGCAGAGAAACTAATTCTGCCAACCCCAGCCCTCAGTGAGTTCCTGATATTGGCCGGACAAGACGCTCCGGCATATTTGGATAGACTTGCGGAGATGCGATTCATCGAGGTAAGGCCATTTGACACAAAAGCCGCCATCGAATTAGCAGCCGTGGAAATAGAGGATCGCAAGAAGGGTGATAAACGTGGAGGCTCCGCCAATACATGGGCGAAGGTGCGTTTTGATCGCCAGATTCTAGCTATCTGTAAGACCAACGGCGCGAAGCTAATTTATTCTGACGATGAAGGCATTATAAAATTCGCCCCCAAGTTTGGCCTGGAAGTTGTATCCACATGGGATCTGACGCTGCCCGCAGCCAAACAAACAAAGATGTTCGATGAGTCTGGTGAAGCCACCAGTACCGGAGAGGGTGAGAATGCCGAAGACGAATAAACCCGAGAAGTTGGCGATCCCGCTCAGCTTCGAGCAGACGATAGCAGCGGCGCTGGAGACCCCGCCGGAGAAGAAAAGAAAACCGTGTGAATGTGGGTGTGGCGAATACCCCAAGAAATCCACGTCTCGATTCTTGCCGGGGCACGATCTGCGAAAGGCGTATCAAAGCAGCAAGTAAGAAGTGCAGTGGCTACTTGTTCCACCACTCATTCAGCCACTTCTTAGCGTTCTCTACCTCTCCACTTGCAACCGCTCCAGCCCAAGTCTCTCCGTCTTCCCGCAATTCAATCACAAAGTTTAGTGCTCCCGGGAAACACTCCCTCAACTTGTCGCGGACAGACTCGGCCGTTAATGACCCCAGGGAATCTGAGATCAACCAAAAGTTGCTTACCCAATGCCACCAACCGTATTTGCCCGTGAGCCAATCGATAAAAGCTCTTTCCTCCACAGGAGTTGACGAGCTTATCGAAACCACAAACCGCTTTTTCATTTCTTTTCTCCAAGAGCGGTTATGGTCGATGGTTGTTTTATGAGATGTCCCCCCAATGTTTCCTCTATTTCAAAGATTCCGACGGTGCTGTCCCCAACAAGTCCCCGTTCAATCGCAAGCTTCTGAATGGAGTAAGTCTCACTGCGAAGAGCGTCTTTGTCGGTACATAGACAGTAAATGTATGCCCCCATGAAGAGCAGGAAGATGAGTGCCACCATCACAACGAAGAGAATTAGCACTCCTAATGGTGCTCCGTATTTCAAGCATCCCAGCAGCCCCACTATGCATATCCCAACAAACCACTGAAGGGGGCGTAGCACCGTAGAACGCGAACCCTGAGCGGTAGCCTGACGAAGCAAGCCGCTGAATAAGTGAAATGGCATGAGGAGTATCCCCTGTATTCTAACCCACAGTCTGGTAAGCTCTTTGCGTGTCATCCCTCAGCAAACCTTTCCCCTGGTCGCTCCCCGTCACCTTAGTGTCGGTTTGCGAAAGGGATAATTCCGTTTGCAAGGAAAAGTTTTCCAGTTCCTTTGCTTTCAATATTTTGCGAGGGTATGGGGGGAGGGGGGTACCATTCGGGCTGCGAAGGTGAAGAGCGCCTTCCCGCTCAACCTCACCTGAACACCATTCGGCGCGCACTGCCACAGGTTCGTTGGGTAACACACGACCAGGCCTGTTCGCTTCTGTATAGTTTTCACAGATGCGAGAACGTTACCGCCGCTGGATGCACGATTGGGAAGCGCGCATGACTTCGCGCGACAACAATCGCGTGGTGCGTCCCTTCGAATGGGGTTCGGAATGGGCGGGCTGCTGGCCCACGCTGGAGAACTTCCCTCCGCCGCAGGAGGAGAGTGACAAAGCCGCGATGCTGGCCTACTGGTCGGCAGCCAACGATCACATCGTCGCCAACAGCGACCAGTTCTACGCTTACAAGGTCCCATCAGATTTCCGGCTGGAAAAGCGCAAGGTCGAACTCTTCCACACCGGCAGCGCCGCTCCCAAGAAGCAGCCGAAAGACGAACTGGGCACCTTCCTGCGCTTCACGTCGGTGGTGGAGTCGCCCTATGCCGAGAACAATGGCATGAACGCGCGCTGGTTTCCGGCGCGGGGACGGCGCGCCGTAATCCTCATTCCGCAGTGGAACGCCGACGGAGTGAGCCAGAACGCGCTGTGCCGCGTCTTCAACTTGCTGGGCATCTCGGCGTTGCGCATGAGCATGCCGTACCACGACATCCGCCGCCCCGCGGGACTCACGCGCGCCGACTACGCGGTTTCCGCCAACATCGGGCGCACCATCGACGCCACCCGGCAAGGCATCATTGATATTCGTTGCTGCCTCGATTGGCTGCAGCAGCGCGGCTACACCCGACTCGGCCTGGTGGGAACCAGCCTCGGCTCCTGTTACGCGTTTATCGCGGCGGCCCACGACGCGCGCATCAGCGTCAATGTCTTCAACCATGCTTCAACATCGTTTGGCGACGTGACCTGGACGGGACAATCGACCCGCCACATCCGCCAGGGAATCGAAAGCGTGCTGACCCAGGACGAGTTGCGCCAGGTCTGGCTGTCGATCAGTCCGATCGTGTACTTCGACAAGTTTGAGCGCTGGCCGAAGAAGTCGCTCATGATCTATGGCCGCTACGACCTCACGTTCCTGCCGGAATTCTCCACCCAGGCGGCGGGCGAATTCCTGCGCCGCGGGCTCGATACCACCATCAAGGCGCTGCCCTGCGGGCACTACTCCCTCGGCGAGAGTCCCTACAAGTACATGGACGCGTGGCACATCTCGCGCTTCCTGGCCAAGGCGTTTGCCGGGTAGGGTGCGCCGGGGGGTGGAGCACTTGGGTTCTGTGGCCGCCGCCGTTAGAATCAAACGTTGGCATTTATGCCGCCGTTGGCGGGAAAGAGGAGTTCTCGATGGCACACATGGTGAAGTGCGTAAAGATGGGGCGCGAGATGGAGGGTCTGGACGAACCGCCGTTCGATGGCGAATTCGGACAGCGCATCTACGACAACGTTTCCAAGCTGGCTTGGGAGCAGTGGCAGGAACACATGAAGATGCTGCTCAACGAATATCGCCTGCAACCCTGGAAGAAGGAGCACCAGGAATTCATCGTGCAGCAGATGGATGCCTACTTCTTCGGCGAAGGCGCGGAGAAGCCCAAGGAGTACGTCCCACCGAAACAATAGCCAGTCGTCAGTTGTCAGGGTGAAGTGCAAGCGAAAACTCTCGGCCGTGAAAGCTATGAGCCAATCCGCCCCGTTTCGGCTGCTGCCGTCGCTCGACGAACTGCTGCGCCATCCTGTGATCGAGGCCCTCGTTCAACGCGGAGGCCGAAGCGCGACCATCGCAGCGGTCCGCGCGGCACTGGAGCAATTGCGCACCGACATCACCGCGGGCAAGCTCGACGAGGCACAGACCAGGTCCCGGCTCGATGACTTGCCGCGGACGGTGGAGCAAAGGTTGCGGCAGTCGCTGGCCTACTCGCTGCGCCCGGTCATCAACGCGACCGGCGTCATCCTGCATACCAACCTCGGACGGGCGCCGCTCAGCCGAGCCGCGCTGGAACACATAGTCGAGGTTTCGCAAGGATATTCGAACCTCGAATTCAACCTCGGTACCGGCGAGCGCGGCCAGCGCGACGTTCACGTGGATCGCCTGTTTGCGAAACTGCTGAACACCGCGGAGCGCGAAGTTGCGACCATCGTCGTCAATAACAACGCCGCCGCGGTGCTGCTGGCGCTGAACTCGCTGGCCGAAGGCGGAGAGGTGCTGGCCTCGCGCGGCGAGCTGGTCGAGATTGGCGGCTCGTTCCGCATTCCCGACGTCATGGCGAAGTCGGGGGCGCTCCTGCACGAAGTGGGGACCACCAACCGCACGCGAATCGCCGACTACGAGGGCGCGATAACCGATCGCACGAAATTACTGCTGCGCGTTCATCGCTCCAACTTCCAGATCGTCGGTTTCACGGAGCAGCCCTCGCTGGAAGAATTGGTCGCGCTCGGACGCCAGCACAACATTCCGGTGATGGAAGATCTGGGTAGCGGAGAGATCTTCGACCTGCGCACCGTTGGCGTGCGCGGCGAGCCCATGATCGCCGACAGCCTGCGCGCTGGCGTGGATGTCGTCACCTATAGCGGAGACAAGCTGCTGGGAGGCCCGCAGGCGGGCATGATCAGCGGCGATCGCGAACTGGTGGCCAAGGTCCGCGCCAATCCGATGTTCCGCGCCCTGCGAGTGGACAAGATGTTCTATGCCGCGCTGGAAGCGACACTGCTCGCGTATCTTCGCGAGGATTATGATTCGATTCCAGCGTTGCGCATGATGCGCCTCTCCGAAGACGGAATCGAGCGACGCGCAAAGCAGATAGCCGACCGATTGCGCGCGAGCTGCCCGACGTTGCAGATCGAAGTTGACGTTATTGAGTCGCGGTCGGTTCTGGGCGGTGGCGCCGCACCCGGATCGACGCTGCCGACGCACGTGCTTGCCGTGAACAGCGAAGGCCACAATGCCGATGAACTGTGCGCGCGGCTCCGCCAGCGGGAAACGCCAATCATCGCCCGCGTGGAAGAGGGACGCGTGCTGCTCGACCTGCGCACCGTCGAGCCTGCACAGGAAGACGCCATCGTCGCGGCTTTGCAAAGCATCTCGAAGTGAATGGCGACGGTTTACACCATCGGGCACTCTACGCGCACGCTCAACGAACTTGTGGCGGCCCTAAAGGCGCACAACATTCGAACACTCGTGGACATCCGCTCCTTTCCCATGTCGCGCCGGATGCCGCACTTCGACCGCGAATCGCTGGAATTGGAGTTGCCGAAGCTGGGCATTGCCTACGTCTGGATGAAAGAACTTGGCGGACGGCGCAAGAAGATCCGCAATGACTCGCCCAACACCGGCCTGCGTAACGACTCATTCCGCAACTACGCCGATTACATGCTGACGGAGGAATTCGTGCAGGGGGTCGAGCGGTTGTTAGAGATCGCCGCCGGAGGCAATACCGCCATCATGTGCGCCGAGCGCGTGTACTTCCAGTGCCATCGCATGCTGGTTAGCGACTATCTCACGGCGCATGGCCACACTGTCTTGCACCTTGACGACGATAAGCGTCCGTTGCGCGAGCACAAGCTGATGGCCGAAGCGCGGGTGGTGGATGGGCAGTTGCTGTACAACGCGCAGGAGTTGTTTTAGCGGTCGGCACTCAGTGCGCTGCTGAACCAACGCGAAAGCAGGTCCCTCCGCTCGGACTAAAGTCCTCGGTCGGGATGACAATTGTGAAGGGCTGAATGAACTGTCAAGTCCCGGCTGCTAAGTGCTAAGTGCCAAGTGCTAAATGCTAACTGCCAACTGCCGAATAGCGAATCTCTCCTTTCCTGCGCTACCATCAAGTACCGATGAAACAGGCCGTCTTCCGGGAACGCAACAAGCGGTACTATCGCGTCCTCCACACCCCCATTTGGATTTGGGTCTTCTGGGTCCTCCCGGGATATCCGCTCACCTACGACCTGTACGCTCACGGGCCGGACCGCCGCCATTGGACTTGGCTGGCCATCGTAGTTGCGGCTGTGGCGTGGCGCGGCTTCCAAGGGCGCATCCCCGGTTGTGAGCCGGCGCCGTACATTACGCACTATGGCGTGTATCAGCCTAACTTGCCGTATCGCGTGGTGTGCTACACGGCGGCGTGGATCGACATCATCGTGCCCTACACGCTGAACCTCATTGGGTTGATCGTGGCTTCTATCAACGGCCGCTGGCTGCTGCACGATCTTTACCGCTACGGCTACTATCCATTGGCGCTGGCGGTGGTTGTGGCGACGCTCTTCGACTGGACGCCGCGCGCCAAACGCGACACCGTGGGCGAGGGCGCCGAGCGGGCATGGTTTTACGTGGCCATCTGGACCGTGGTGCCGACCCAGGTCGTCAATTGGGGCGCCTGGCGCTTTGGCAAGTTCATGGACTTGGCGCCGCTTCCGCTGGCCCGCCTTCGGTTGGCAATCTGCTTACTCTCGACAGCTCTTTTCCTGGTCTTGGGCTGTGCGGCGAAGCTGCCGCGCACGCAGAGGCACTACGAGGGCATCGCCGCCGCAGGTGTGTGAAGGGCAGTTGTCAGTTGTCAGATCTGGTGCCATCAGCGAAAGAACAGAAGCTGCGGCTAGCTTAGGGTTGGCTGGGTCCGGAACTTGCCGGCGGAGTATTCGCGCCTGGCAACGGAGCCGGAGTAAGCCCCATGAACGTCGTCCCCAGAAACTTTCCCTGAGCGTCAAAGTTCCAGGTGAAGAGCGCCGTTCCGGCGTGAGCGCAGGCGTGGCAGCCATTAATCAGCAGATACCCCAGAATGAATTGCAATCCGCTGTTAGGACCCTGTTGCGTGTTGGGCCAAGTGGTTCCATCGCGGTCGCCGGGCCAGACGCCGACTTTGGGGAACTGGTTTTGCAGGTCCTGGAATTGAAAGCTCTGCTCCATTCCCTTCTGGTCGAGCAGCTTCAGATCTTCGGCATTCACGATGGTGGGTGAGCCGTTCACCAGCAGCAGACCGTTGTTGGTGTTCGCGCGCAAGGGATAGAAAATCCAGGCGACATCCACCGGGCCGACGGGATGGAATCCGCTCAGAATTCCTACGTCACCCTCGCTCTTCTGGTAGAGCATCTTGGTAAATGCCACTGCGGCGGCAGGCGCTCCCGCCTTCGACATCTGGGCGATAAAGCACTCAGCAAAGCTGGGTGGTTGAGCAGCGTTGTCACAGGCTTTGTGGGCATCTGCGAGGAAGGTTGGGCCTGGATGCCAGACAGCGGACGAACCGATCTTGGCCGTGGAGGCTGCTTGTGCTCCCGCCGTCCCGCGCGGTGGAACTGTCTGGTTCTGCGCGATCGCCGAACCTAGCAAAGCGGCAATCGCGGCGAATAGCAGTGCACTCCGCATCGGGCAGCCTCCAACAGCAGGTGGTAAGTCTAAATGAGCAATGTACCTCAGAGGCCAATTAGAGTCGAGACATCCTGCGCGGCGAGAAGAGCAGAGCACAAAAAAGGCGACCATTTGGCCGCCCTCTTGTGGAGTCTCAGCTCGGGACCTTAGAGAACCTGTACGTTCTCAGCCTGCCAACCCTTGGGCCCTTTGACTACGTTGAACGAGACAGCCTGGCCTTCCTGCAAGCTGCGGAAGCCTTCAGTCTGAATCGCAGAATAGTGGACGAATACGTCCTCTCCATTCTGACGGCTGATAAAGCCGTAGCCCTTCGCGTCATTGAACCACTTAACCGTTCCTTGTTCCATAGTGATACAAGTTCCTTCGATGTTGATATAGCGCAATTCGATCGGGATGTGAAGCGGCAGGGAGTGCGGTAAAGCAGGAACTGCTGCGTACAAACGTCGATCAATCGAGCCCCTCCATCATATCAGCCTATGCCGCAAAGCCCAAGCAATTCCTGCGCGCTGGCGCCGATTCAGCCGTCGAGGAAGATGACAACAACCATTATTCTCAATATGTTACCTTGTTGGAATTGATCCGTTGGCGGGTTGAGATAGTGGCGGAATGATCGTAGGAACCGGTATTGACATCGCGGAGGTGGATCGCATCAAGGCGACCATGGAGCGCTTTGGCCGGCGCTTTCTGGAGCGGGTATTTACCCCCGACGAAATTCACTACTGCGAATCGAAGGCCAATAAGGCAGAGCGCTACGCCGGACGATTCGCCGCCAAGGAAGCTGCCATGAAGGCCATCGGAACCGGTTGGAGCCACGGCGTCACCTGGCACGATGTCGAAGTCAAGCGCTTCCCAGGAGGCCGGCCCACCATCGTCTTTCACGGCAGGGCGGCGGAGTTCTTCGAGAAACTCGGGGCGGTCCGCGCCCATCTTTCGATCACGCATACTGAGCGGCAGGCCATGGCCCAAGTCATCCTTGAATCTGACGAAGCGGTAAAAGCCTGACATTTTCGGACAAATCTGTCAGCTTCGGGTTGGCTGCCAATTCGCATCGAACGGCCCACTGCTAAATCCCGACGCCATCAGCTACAATCAGCCTTTCCTATTGCCATGTTGCGCTTTTCGACAGCCGGTGAGTCGCATGGAGAAGCCCTAGTGGCGCTGCTCTCGGGCATGCCCGCCGGAGTGGCCGTCGATCTGGAATTCGTGGACCGCGAACTGTGGAGGCGGCAGCAGGGCTATGGGCGCGGCGGACGCATGCGCATCGAGCGCGATCAGGCGCACATACTGAGTGGAGTGCGTCACGGCAAGACGATTGGCTCGCCGATTGCCATGCTGCTGGCCAATAAAGACTGGCAGAACTGGACGGAGGCGCTGCCGGTGGAAGAGGGCGATCCGGCCAAGCACAAGCGTGTGGCTTCGCCTCGGCCGGGGCACGCCGATCTTGCCGGGGCGGTAAAGTACAACTTCTCCGAAGCGCGCTATGTATTGGAACGGGCCTCCGCCCGCGAGTCCGCGGCGCGAGTGGCTGCCGGAGCCATCGCTAAACTACTACTGCGCGAGCTGGGCATCGAGGTGCTGAGTCACGTGATCGCCGTTGGCGGCGCCCGGCTGGAAGCGCCTGTCGATTGGGAAGCGATCCGCGCTCTGGCAGCGAAAGAAGAGATACTGCTCAGTTGTGCGGACCCTGTAATCGAAACGCTCATGAAAGAGCAGGTGGACGTTGCGCTGCGCACGGGAGATTCTGTCGGCGGGATCTTTGAAGTGGTGGCCCACAACGTGCCGCCGGGACTTGGCACCTATGCCAATTGGGACGAGCGTCTGGACGCGCAACTCGCGGCCGCACTGATGTCGCTGCAGGCCGTAAAGGCGGTGGAGATTGGCGATGCGGTGCGCGGCGCGGCTTCCCTGGGTTCGACGGTGCATGATGAAATAGGCTACGAGCGCGAGCCGAAGGGCCCGTTCACCGGCTTCACGCGGCGGTCGAATCACGCAGGCGGCTTGGAGGGTGGGGTTTCCAACGGCGAAGAGATTCGCGTGCGCGGTTACCTCAAGCCGATTTCGACGTTGCGGCGTCCCTTGGGCTCGGTGGATTTCGCCACTCGCGAACCGGTGAAGGCGGCTTATGAGCGGTCGGACGTTTGTGTCGTTCCCGCGGCCGGAGTCGCGGGGGAAGCGATGGTTGCGCTGACCCTGGCGAGGTGCGCGCTCGAAAAGTTCGGCGGCGATTCGCTGCTGGAAGTACAACGGAATTTCGAAGGCTACTGCCAACAGTTGCGAAACTTTTAAATGCTCTACCCAATCGTGAAATTCGGGGACCCGGTGTTGGAGAAACCGGCAGCCCCTATCACCGTGTTCGACGACGAGTTACGCAAGCTGGTCGAAGACATGTTCGAGAGCATGTACGCGGCCCACGGCGTTGGTCTGGCGGCGCCGCAGATCGGCATCAGCAAGCGCATCGCCGTGATTGATGTCAGCTTCAAGGAAGATCCCAACGCCAAGATCGTGTTGATCAACCCCGAGATCATCCACACCGAAGGGCGTCTCACTTCCAACGAGGGCTGCCTGAGCCTGCCCGAATTCCGCGAGAAGGTGACGCGGCCACGCTCGGTTACCGCGCGCGCGCAAAATGTGGAAGGTAAAACCATCGAGGTAAGCGGAGAAGAATTGCTGGCGCGCGCGCTGGTGCACGAAACCGACCACCTCAACGGCAAGCTCTATATCAGCCACATCAGCGCCCTGAAGCGAGACATGATGAAACGCAAGATCCGCAAACTGGTCAAGCAGGGCGAATGGTAGCGCGCCCATGATGGAGATGGACCTGGTTTTTTGCGGAACGCCGTTCTTCGCGGCGCCCACGCTGGAGAAGCTGGTGGCCGCCGGCTTCCGCGTGAAGCTGGTCGCGACGCAACCTGATCGTCCCAGCGGACGCGGCATGCAGATGGCGGCCTCGCCGGTGAAACGGACCGCGCTGGCGCTCGGCCTCCCCGTCGTCCAACCGGAGAAGATCAAGAACAACGATGAATTCCGCGCGCAGTTGGAAAGCCTTGCGCCGGAAGCGATCATCGTGGTCGGCTATGGCCGCATCATCCCGCAGTGGATGATCGATCTGCCAAAGCTCGGCAACATCAATCTTCATGCGTCCCTGCTGCCCAAATATCGTGGGGCCGCGCCGATTCAATGGGCGATTGCGACGGGAGAAAGTGTCACCGGCGTGACCACCATGCGCATCGACGCCGGCCTCGACACTGGCGACATTCTGCTGCAGTCCGAAGAACGAATCTCGCCGGAAGATACTGCGCTCACACTGGCTCCGCGGCTGGCACAGACGGGCGCCGAGCTCATGATCACAACTCTTGCGGGCCTGAAGAACGGGACCATAACGCCGCATTCCCAGGACAATGCCAAGGCCACGCTCGCTCCCATTCTCAAGCGAGAAGACGGACTCATCGATTTCTCGCGCAGCGCGCTGGATGCCTGGAACCGCCTGCGCGGATTTCAACCGTGGCCTGGAGCCTTTACCAGCTTTCGGAGCAAGATGCTGCACGTTCATGCAGCCATACCGGTTTCCGCAGTTGACATAGTTCCGACGGGTCACTTCGCCATCGATAGCGATCGTTTGCTGATGGGCTTCGCGCACGATACGGCCCTCGAGGTCCGGGAACTGCAGGTCGAAGGCAAGAAGCGAATGAGCGCCCACGATTTCATCAATGGCTATCGTCCGCGGAGCGATGAAATTCTCGGTAGTTAGCGAAGCCGATATAGCTGCGCGCAACCCGCAGCGCTACCAAAAAGCAACCCATCAAGTTGGCGGCTGTGACTTTTCGCCGCAGCCATAGGTACCTTCACTGCATCTGTGCAACCTGCACGTCAATACGAAAGAGGTTCGCAATGAAGATCGCATTTTTGGGATTAGGCAATATGGGAAGCCACATGGCTCGTCACCTGCTTCGCGCCGGACACGACGTGACGGTGTGGAACCGAACTCCATCGAAAGCGGACGGACTACGCGCCCAAGGCGCCAAGGTCGGCAAATCGACCGGCGAGACCGTGAAAGACGCCGAGGCCGTCATCACCATGCTGGCCGACGATCACGCGGTTGAATCGGCGGTATTGCATTCGGGAGGAGTGCTGGACCATCTGCCCAGCGGCGCGGTGCACATCTCGATGAGCACCATTAGCGTCGCACTGTCTCAGAAGCTGGCCGAAGCGCATGGCAAGCAGGGGCAGCAATACATTGCTGCCCCGGTGTTTGGCCGCCCCGAAGCGGCGGAGGCAGGAAAGCTGTTTGTGGTGGCGGCCGGCGACAAATCGGCGGTAGAACGCTGCAAGCCTCTGCTGGAGGCGTTGGGGCAACGTGTGTTCGTTCTCGGCGACAAGCCGGAAATGGCCAACGTGGTAAAGCTGAGCGGCAACTTCCTCATTGCCTCAGTGATCGAGTCGTTGGGAGAAGCGATTGCGCTCACCCGCAAGTACGGCATCGATCCGCATGACTATGTGGAGTTTCTGACTAATTCCCTGTTCGCCGCCCCGGTATATAAGACGTATGGCGGCATTATTGCCGAGGAAAAATATCAGCCTGCAGGCTTCAAACTGCGACTGGGGCTGAAAGATGTCCGGCTCGCCCTGGCCGCGGCGGAAGCTGTAGATGCGCCTCTGCCCTTCGCCAGCGTAGTGCGCGATCACATGCTGACCGCCATTGGCCACGGCATGGAGGACATGGACTGGAGTTCGACGGCAAAACTGGCGGCGGAAAATGCCGGGCTGAAGTGACTACGCTGATGGTCCGGCAGGCAAATTGCTTTGACGTTGTAGTATTGTAATTAGAGGCAACCGTGACCCGATCCCACTCCAATCGCGCGCAGGAACGTCTGGCGCTGGGCACCTATGTCAAGTTGATGCGCGCCGCCAACGCGGCCCGCAGCTACGCTTCCCGGAGCCTCAGCGGCGCCAACTTGACCCTGACCCAATTCGCGGTCTTGGAAGCGCTTTATCATTTGGGGCCGATGTCGTTGTCGGACATCGCCCGGAAAGTCCTTACCACGGGCGGAAACCTGACGATGGTCGTGGGCAATCTCGAGAAGCGGGGCCTGGCGTGCCGGCAAAGCTGTCCAGAAGACAAGCGCGTGTTGATCGTGGTGCTGACGGCAAAGGGCAAGACCCTTCTGCGGGACATCTTTCCCCGCCATGCCGCCGCTGTTGTTGAATTCCTCCATGCGCTTAGCCCAGAACAGCAGGAGCGGCTGGGCGATCTCTGCCGGAAGCTGGGGAAACAGCCGAGGTTCTCCGTTTGACGTATCCGGGTGCCCCTGAATCTTTCTTTAACGTTAAAGCATCTTATTGATACCGGATTCAGGAGGAACATCATGATCACCATCAGGCCATCGGAAGAGCGCGGACATAACAACCACGGCTGGTTGGACACGCATTTCACCTTCTCATTTGCCGATTACTTCGATCCCAAGCACATGGGTTTTCGCGACTTGCGCGTCATTAACGAGGACCGGATCAGCGCGGGTAAGGGTTTCGGAATGCATCCGCACCGCGACATGGAAATCATCACCTACATCATCGAGGGCGAGCTGAGCCATCGCGACAGCACCGGACGCGGAGCTGTCATCAAGCAGAACGACGTGCAGCGCATGTCGGCCGGCACGGGTGTCATGCACAGCGAGGTCAATCAGTCGAAGAAGCCTGTCCACCTGCTGCAGATATGGATTTTGCCTGAGGCGGAAGGTTTGAGGCCCAGCTACGAGGACCGCACCTTCCCCGTCGAAGAAAAGCGGAACCGGTTACGGCTGATTGCGTCGCACGACGGGCGCGACGCTTCGACCACCATCAACCAGGACACCAGCGTGTACGCTTCGCTGCTCGAAGAAGGCAAGAAAGTTGAGTTCGATCTAGGGCCCGGCCGGCACGCCTGGGTACAGTTGGTCAAGGGAGAGCTTGACGTGAACGGCGCCAGGCTGACCAAAGGCGATGGCGCGGCGATCAGCGGCGAAACCAGGCTGCAACTGACAAGCGCCGACAGCAACGGCGAGGCAGAATTCCTGCTGTTCGATCTGGCGTAATTCCCGTGCTGTTCTGAAGGCCGCTTAGAGCGGTTCCCAAGTAGATATACCCTAAGCAGAGGAATGCGGAGTAAACTCGAAATGGCGAGATTCTCTGCGGCAAATAGGGGATGGCACGAGCGTTTTCCGACGATTTGCGCTGTCGAATTCTGCAGGCCTATGAGGGCGGCGAGCTGAGTCTGGCAGAGTTGGCGCGGCGGTTTGGGGTGAGCCGCGACTACGTGAAGAAGATCCGCAAACATCAGTTGCGCTACGGGCAAATGGAGCGGGTGCCGCAGACGCGCCATGGTCCGATCAGCCGGGTTACGGCGGAAGTCAAACAACAGTTGCGGGTCGAACTGCGGGCCCAGCCCGACCTGACCTTGTGGGAGTTAGGGCAGCGGCTGCAGAAAGCCACCCGGGTACAGCTCAGCAAGTCGCGGCTGTGGTTGAGCTTGCAGCAGATGGGATTGCAGCTGAAAAAAAGTCGCTCCACGCCCAAGAGCAAGACACCGAAGCCGGGCAGCGGCGACGGCAAGCGTGGTGTGAGCAGATAAGTGGGATCGATCCCCAGCGGCTGGTGTTTCTGGACGAGAGCGGCGTGACCACGGAAATGACGCGGCGTTATGGCCGCGCCCCACGCGGCCAGCGTGTGGCCGAAGCCACCCCGGCGGGACACTGGCGAACCTTGACCGTGCTGGGAGCCCTGACGGTCGAAGGCATGCTGGCCAGCATGACCATCGAGTCGCCTACTGACGGCGAGGTTTTTTTGGCCTACCTGGAGCAGGTCTTGGGTCCCCGGCTGCAGCCCGGACAAGTCGTGGTAATGGACAACCTGGCGGCGCACAAGGTGGCAGGAGTGCGACAGTTGATCGAGGCTCGCGGCGCGCAACTGCTCTATCTGCCACCCTACTCGCCGGACTTCAATCCCATCGAACAAGCTTGGTCGAAGATCAAACAGCTACTGCGTGCGGCCAAGGCCCGACTGGTAGAAGCCCTGGAACAGGCCGCCGCTGCGGCCATCGCCGCCATCACCGCAGACAACGCCGCCGCTTGGTTTCGCCATTGTGGCTACGGGGTACAGTAACTATGGAACTGCTCTAGTCGGCTCCGTAGGCCGGAACCACGGCCGACGATAGCGCCGACTTTTTCTCTGGCCAGGGCGGCAGGAGTTTCACCAAAACCCACAGGATGACAAACGGCAGGATGGTCAGCACGATGGCTGGCAACAATCCTTCGCGAGTCGCAAAACCCATCTTGTAGGTGGTATAGCCGAGAAAGCTCTTGGAGAATAACTGGCCGCCGATGACGACATTCCAGCGCATGGCGAAAATGCCGATCATGGTCAAACATCCGGCAACTGTGTAAATCCGTTTGCGCGGCTTGTCCGCCAGCTTCACCACCTGGGTCAGGCCAATCAGCAAAATCGGAAGCACCGTACCCAACAGGATTTGAATCCACACCTGCGACAGGTACAAACGCGTGTGGACCATGAAATCGAGGCTGCGGAAGGATTCGTCGGCTTCGTAGATGCGGTGGATCAGGTCCAGCATCTCCAGACTGAAATCGATGATGAAGGTGTAGAACAGGTATTTTGCCACCGTGTCCACGCAGGCCATATCAATCGGCTCGCGGCGGACCCGGCACATAAGCATATAAAGCAACATCACGATGGCAATGCCCGAGACCATGGCGGAGAAAAGGAACACCACCGGCATCAGCGGCGAAGACCACCACGGGTTCGCCTTCACCGAACCAAAAATAAAGCCGACATAGCCATGCAGCAGAAACGCGGAGGGAATGCCGATCACCGTGACCAGCCAACCCACGCGCTCGTCAATCTGCAGCGCGCGCTCGTTGATGTTGGTGGAGCCCAGCGTCAGCACCCGATACACCAGTCGCTTCCAACCGGTTGTGCTTTGCGACATCACCACGATGTCGCGGCGATAGTCGAGCCAGATTTCCACTACCAGCACCGCCAGCAGGTACCACAGGTACACGAAGCCAAACATCGCCATGGCGGAAGATCGGTGCGGCGTCATGTACATCTCGAAGGAACGCTCCGGATGTCCTAAATGCAACTGCAAGGGCAGGGGAGCAACGATCAGGAAGGCAAGCGCCGTCAGCAGGGCCAGCCGATAGGTGGGCTTTACCGCTTTCACCCTGAACACGCGCTCCAGCGAGGCCAGGATGAACGCGCCGGCCACCAGCCCCGTGATGTACGGATAAAGCACGACCAGGATGCTCCACTGGAGCTCCACTTCGTTCGGATACATGAAGCCTTCAACGGGGATTTGCAACAGGAGCTCCTTATCGCACCGAGCCATCCAAGCCGTTGTAAAACAGCTTCGGGCGGGTGGCCATGTAAGGCTTTAAAACTTGCACCGCGTGAGTCTTCAAAAACTCATGAATCGGATCGTTGGGATTCTTCAAATCAGCAAGCTGGCGAGCGCCCGTCGGACAGTTTTCACAGCAGGCGGTGGTGAGTCCTTTGGTGATGCGGTGATAGCAGAGCGTACATTTCTGGGCGGTCTTCTTCTCCGGATCGACGAAACGGCAGCCGTACGGACAAGCCTGCACGCAATAGCGGCAGCCCAGGCAGTATTTTTGGTCCACCAGCACCACGCCATCAGGACTGACAAAGGTTGCGCCCACCGGACACACCTGCGTGCAGGGCGAGTCGGCGCAGTGATTGCACATCTTGGGAACAAAGAAGTTCTTGCCGCCGCTGAAGGTGGACGGCGGAAAGCCGTGCTTGCCGCCGTCGGGCGAATCCACCTTGGGATTTTCAATGTCATAGTCGGAGACGTGATAGCGTTCGACCCAGGTGCGGAAATAGCCGTCAGGAACTTGGTTCTCCATCTGGCAAGCCCGGACGCAACTGCCGCAGCCGATGCACTTGGTGATGTCCACCAACATGCCCCACCAGTGTTCCGTCAGGTTGTAGTTGGGTGAAGCCTCGGGTGTTCCCGCCAGGATGCTCTTCCAGGCAACCGCGGCAGCAGGCAACAAGATCAGCAGTTGACGGCGCGTCATGTTCATTGGCTGCCTCCCGCAACCGCAGCGATGGCCGGACTGTGCGGCTGATGGCAGGTGTTGCAAGCAGCGCCGCCCGAGTGCTCGGCGGAAACGACCTGGGGAAAGTTCTTGGGCTTGGCCAGGTTTGCTTCGTGACAACGGACACACAGCACGGCAGTGTCTAGCTTGACCGGCTGCACCGAGGCAGGGTCGTCGGCGTGCTTGGCAAGCGGCCCATGGCAGGCCTCGCAGGCAACTCCCTTATGTACGCCCTTGCTCTTCACTTCGAGGACGTCAGTATGGCAGCCCTCGCAGACTTGATGGCCGGCATACGAAATCGGCAGCGCTGCGGTCTCCTTGATTGCATTGCCCCGATAGTGTCCGTACTGCCCAAAACTGCGCGGGACAAGAAAGCCGCGCAACGCCAGGAACAAAACGCCGCCCACCAGGAAGACCGATGCCAAACGGAAGAGGTGACCTGCATCCTTGAACGCTTTCATGGCCGGATTCGCGACCACCCATTCCGGCAATCGTGGCTGATTGTGTTGCTAACGCGATGCATTTCTGCCTTCTCCATAAGTGTCCCTGGGCTGGGCGGCTTCCTCAGACTCCTGAATAGATATATGAGATGAGAAGAGTCCCAAGCGGCTGTGTTCCAGGTCACATACGGGCGTGAGGTTGCTCACTCGTGGTGCGTCGTAGTGATAAGAAGAGTCACGCAGGCAGACTTGTGCCGCTTGCCGTGAGACGACCTCAGATCGATTCCGAAACTGCTCTACAGTCCCGGCCCCGTCGGATAGGCGGGCAGGTCCGGTGGCCGCGGCGGCAACTTCATCGGATGGGCATTGATCTCCTGCATCACCACCTCGATTGCCTTTTCCAATTGGGGATCATGACCGGCCATGACCAGGTCGGGACGATTGTCAATCACAATGTCCGGTTCCACGCCGCGGTTCTCAATGAGCCATTTGCTATCGAGCCCATATAGCGAAAACTCCGGACGGGTGATATATCCCCCGTCAATCAGGTCGATCTCGCCGCGAATTCCGCGCACCCCGCCCCAGGTGCGCTCGCCGATTAGTGGACCCAGCTTGTAAGCCTTGAAGTAGTAGCTGAAGAAATCGCCGTCGGACGCCGCGTAATGGTTGGTGATGCAAGCCATGTGCCCATAAAAGACGTTGGGCGGAATGGTGTCGCCTTGCCAGTTGCGGGCTGAATCCATGCCGGAGAGCACGCGGCGGAGCCGCTCGAAGATAATCTGATCGACAAAGCCGCCACCGTTGTAGCGCACGTCGAAGATCATTCCCTCTTTGCGAATCTGCGGGAAATATTGCTTGACGAAGGCGTTCAGCCCGGCCGCACCCATGTCGGGCAGGTAAACGTATCCGATGCGGCCGCCGCTGGCTTGTTCCACCTTGCGCCGGTTGGTCTCAATCCAGTTCAGTTCGCGCAGGCCGATCTCGTTGGGAATCGGCCTCACTACCACATTGTGGGAGCCCTCGACCGCGGGTTTGCTGTTGAGCGTGAGCGTCACCGCTTGATTAACGGTGTTGATGAACAGCTGGTCAGGGTTCTGAGGGACCCGCAGTTGCCGGCCGTTGACAGCCAGCAGGTAGTCGCCTTCTTTGACCAACACCCCAGGCTCGGTCAGTGGCGAGCGCAGATTTCCATTCCAGTTCTCGCCCGGATAGATCTTGGCGATGCGGTACATTCCACTAGTTGTGTCGGGGGCAAAGTCGGCGCCCAGCAATCCCACATTGACGCCGTCGAGGTCTGGATAGTCGCCTCCGCCAACGTACGTATGGGAGTTGGAAAGCTCTCCAATCATTTCGCCAAGGATGTAAGTCAGGCTCAGACGATCCGCCACATAGGGCAGAAGCGGCGCATATTTGTCGCGCTGCTGCTCCCAGTTGACGCCATTCATTGAGGCCTCGAAGAAATAGTCGCGTTGCTGGCGCCACACTTCGTTGAAGATCTGCTTCCATTCGGCGGGCGGATCCACCGCCATGCTCAGGTTGTCGAGTTTGAGGGCGCCATCGCCAACCTTCCCCAGCGACTTCGCGTCGGCGCCGGCGTGATCGTCCCCTCCACCTGAAGGTACCTTGGCATCGATGATGCCGTACATGTGCGGACCGCCGCCGCCTTCTTCCGACGGCGCTTCTTGCGGCCCCGACTTGGGAGCGGAATAGAGAATCTTCTTTCCGTCAAAGGACAACACGTACTGATCGGCGCCCTCCAGCAGCACATGGTCTTTGCGTTCCTTCAAGTCGAAGGCGTGGAGGGCGGGTGGTTCTCCCGGCAAGGGGCCCGAAAGCCCCTGGATGGGAGACACGACGTAGAAGACCAGGCCCTTGGCCGCAGCGAGGTTCTGCACATTCCCCGGCGGAATCGGCAGCGCCACGATGCGATTCTGAATGCCCTCCAGATCCACGCGGAAGTTCTTCAGCGGGGCGCGCGTTCCAGGTTTCTGCTCCGCTGCGGCAATATCGGCTTTTGTCTTCTCTTCGCTGGTCTCAGTCTGGGGCTGCGGAGCTGCCGGAGGCTTCGTCTTCGGCCTGGGTGTTTGCGGCGGTTGTCCCGTTGGCTTCTGGTTACCGGGGATCGGCGTCAACAGAACATCCGGCGCCTGCGCGCTTGTAACTTCGTCGCTCAACACCGGAAGCGGTGAAGGCTCATCCGCGCGCAAGGTGACGATATAAACCCGTCCCGCTTTGGGGTTGGCAAACTCCATATCGTACACGCCCAGTACTTCGTTGAAGTCGCGGTTCGATAGGAAGTAGAGATATTTGCCTTCGGGATCGAAATAAGGCGCCGTGCTGTCACTGGCGCTGGTCGTCACCGGCGTGCTCTTCCGCGCATCGGCGCTGTAGAGGTAGATCACATGATTGCGGTTGTCCGAGGTCTTGGCGTACGCGATCCAACGGCTGTCAGGAGACCATCCGTAATCGTTGATGTCGTCGTATAACCCCTTGTCAATAAGGACCGGCTTCTTCTCCTGAACGTCAACATAGAAGAGGCGCGCCTCCTTGTCGGCAAACACCAGCTTCCGGCTGTCGGGCGCCCAGACCGGCGGCAGGCGAAACATTTTGCCGTCAAGCGTGATCCTGACTTCCTGACCCAGACCGTCCTGTGGCGTGATGTACAGCTCGTCTTCGCCAGTCCGGTCCGAGATGTATGCCACCCAACGTCCGTCCGGTGACCAGACCGCATACTTCTCGCGAATTCCCGGCGTCCGCGTCAGGTTGCGGATGCTGCCTTCCTTGGCCGGGACCGTGAAGACGTCCCCCCGCGCGGTGAACACCGCTCGCTTGCCGTCAGGTGAGATGTCGAAAGCGCTGATCAGCTTGCTGACGTTCGCCCAATGGGGCCGGGCCTGTTCGCGGTCTCCCGGCAGATAGACTGTCAGCTTGCGGGCCTGTTGGGTGTTGAGGTCGAACAGGTACAGGAACCCGCCGTTCTCGAACACGATCTCGTCAGGCCCAAGGCTGGGCCAGTTCACATCGAATTCCGTGAAATGCGTGAGTTGTTTGATCTCGCGCGTGTTGAGGTTATAGCTGTACAAGTTCAGGCGATGTTCGGGCCCACGATCGGAATCGAAGTAGATGGTGTCGCCGTGCCACATGGGAAAGGTGTCGGTCCAATCCTCGTGCGGCACAACGTCGATAGCGCGGCTCTTGAGGTCATAAATGGTGATGTCCTGGGCCATGCCTCCCTGGTAACGCTTCCAGGTGCGGAAGTTCCGGAAGATGCGGTTGTAGGCGATGCGGTTACCGTCAGGCGCGTACGAAGTCAGGCCGCCTTTGTCGAGCGGCAACGGCTCGGGAAGTCCGCCATCGATGCTGACACTATAGAGCCGGCCGAACCAGTCGTTGAAGGTGTCGCGACGGGTGAGAAAGACGATGCGCTTGCTGTCCGGCGTCCAGGTAATGACCTGGTTATGAAAGCCCATGCGTTCGTTGAGATGACCGCCTCCGGGATTAAAGGTCAATTGCTTGGGCTCGCCGCCTTCCGAGGGCATAACATAGACGTTGTAATTGCCGTCGTACTGAGCGGTAAAAGCGATCCACTTGCCATCGGGTGAGAACTTGGCAAAAAGTTCCTGCCCGGGATGGCTGGTGACTCGGCGCGCAACTCCGCCGTCTTTGGCAACCAGCCATATATCGCCTCCATAGCTAAAGGCGATTTTGTCCTTGTAAACATCAGGAAAACGCATCAGCCGGCCTTCCGGAATGGCTTGCGCGGCACTAAACGTGGTCAACGTGAGTAGAAGAGCTATGATTGCGTTTCTCATCCAGGACATCGGTTTTCCTCCAATGAGTGGGAACCGCAAATTCTATAGAAAGGCGCACGCCAATACCAATTCGGGTGCAAAGAGGGCGTGAGGGCTGCATCGGCCCCGAGGAACGATCTGCCAATTCTGCTAGGATTTGAATGCGCCCCAAGATTGAAGCGGAACCGGCAATAGCAAAAACGTGAAGTACATAAGGGCGATTCTGCGTGACCGGAAGGCCAAGCAGTCCGAGCTTGTAAACCATGGGAACGCTGAAGCAGGATTTTCGTTATGGGCTACGTATGCTGCGTAAGAACCGGGGCTTCACCGCCGTCGCGGTGATCACACTGGCCCTGGCGATCGGCGCCAATACGGCGATCTTTTCCGCCCTGTATCCGGCGCTGTTGCGCCCTTTGCCGTACCGGCAACCCGACAGGCTGGTGACCCTGGGCGAGAACCGCCCGCAGGTGCCCTGCTGCAGCTACGTTTCCTCGTACCCCGATTATCTGGACTGGAAACACACCGCGAAAAGCTTCGCGTCGCTGGCCGGATTTGCCGACGATAGTTTTGTCCTCACCGGAAATGGCGACCCCAAAACCATCTATAGCGCCATGGTAACGCCCAACTTCTTCTCGACGCTGGGCGTGAAACCTCTGCTGGGGCGCGATTTTGTTGCGGGTGAAGACATGCATGAAGGTGGCCCTCCGGTTGCGATCCTAAGTTACGACTTTTGGCGAAGCGATTTTGCCGGCGACCCGCATGTCGTCGGGCGCACCATCCATCTGGACAACAAGCCGGTCACAGTGGTCGGCGTTCTGCCACGCGACTTCGAATTTGCGCCGGAGGGTTCGGCGCGACTTTGGGTCCCGCTGTACCCCAATCCATATACTGCCAACGCTCGAAGCCTGCGCTGGCTCAACGTGGTCGGACGCCTTGCGCCTGGGGTCAGCCTGGAACAGACGCGTGCCGAGATGAAAGGCATCGCGGCGCGACTGGCGCAGGAATATTCCCAAGACGACGCTTCGGTCTTCGTTACCGTGGGAAGCTTGCGGGACGAGATCGTGGGCAACATTCGGCCCTTGCTGTTGATCTTGTTTGGCGCGGTGAGCTTTGTGCTGCTGATCGCCTGCGCCAACGTTGCCAACCTGTTGATGACTCGGGCTATCGATCGGCGCAGGGAATTTGCGGTGCGGGCCGCGTTGGGCGCCAGCCGCCTCCATTTGCTGGCCCAACTGCTCACGGAGAGCCTGCTGCTTGCGGCGCTGGGCGCAATCCTCGGCGTGCTGGGAGCGATTGTGGGTGTGCGGTTGCTAGTGGGCGCAATCCCCGAGGCCCAGCTGCAAGCGATGCCATTCCTGGCTGACGCCGGTATTGATTTCCCCGTGCTGGCTTTCGTCTGCGGCATGACCGTTCTTACGGCCATTCTGTTTGGAGTGGGTCCGGGTCTTGCGGTTTCGCAAACTCCGCTGAGCGAGGTATTAAAAGACGAATCGCGGGGCGGCACCAGCGGCGCTCATGCGCGACTTCGCAATGGGGTGGTGATTGGCGAAATCGCCATTTCCATGGTGCTGCTGATCGGCGGCGGCTTGATGCTGCAAAGTCTCCGCAAACTGTTAAAGCAAGACCCTGGGTTCAGTGCACAACGCGTCTTGACGTTCGGGGTCAACCTCCCGGGTGTGTCCTACCCGCGGGCAAAGGTGTGGCCGTTTGCCAATCCCAGTGGTCTCCGCTTCGCGCATGAGTTTGTCGAACGGCTGCGCAATGTGCCGGGCGTACAAGGGGTGTCAGCGGTAAGTGGATTGCCTGCCAACCAGAACCTCAGCCGGAGCCGGTTTGTGATCGAAGGCCGGCCCACCCGGGAAGGCCAAGAAGATGCTTGCATCAGCCGACGAGTGGGAACGGACTACTTCGCGGTAATGAAAATCCCCCTCATCGCCGGCCGGGTATTCACCGTGTCGGACGGGATAGACGCGCCCCCCGTCGTCATCGTCAACCGGGCGTGGGTGAAGCGTTACGCTGGCGGGCAGGACCCGATTGGGCAGCGCCTGCGGCTCACCTTTTCGCCCAAGGAACCGTTCCGCGAGATCGTCGGAGTCATTGGCGATGTGGCTGAAGATAGCGTGGCCCTTGCGCCGTCGCCCGCCATGTACCTCCCGCTGGACCAGGATTCCGGGTGGGCAATCTTCCTCGGCTACGTCATTCGCAGCAGGCAGGACCCCGCGGCCTTGGTCAGCTCAGTACGGGCCGTACTGCGCGGACTGGACCCGCAGCTCGCCATCGTGGAACCGCAGTCGATGGAGCAGATCATCAATCAGTCTCCAGCCGTGTTCCTGCGACGCTATCCGTTTTATCTGATCGGCAGTTTCGCCACACTGGCCCTGGTCCTTGCCATGATCGGGTTGTACGGCTTGATTTCGTACTCGGTCGTGGGACGCACGCGCGAGATCGGTATTCGCTTGGCGCTGGGGGCACAACGTGAAGACATTCTGCGGCTCATTCTTCGTCAAGGAGTGATCACCACCGGTATTGGGGTGGGCGCCGGTCTGGTCGCGGGGCTGGCATCGACGCGAGTGATGGCGAGCCTGCTCTACGGCATGAACTATGGCGATTGGATCGTCTTCGCCGGAGTCGCCGCCTTCCTGGCGGCCATCGCCATTACCGCGTCGTATGTGCCTGCGCGCAGAGCAACCCAGGTGGATCCCATGGTGACCCTGCGCAACGAGTAGTCGCGTAGGGCTGGTGTATCCGGCTGGTCTATCCAGCTTGTGCGGGCAGAGCAGGCTATCGGCGGCTGTGTCGCGACCGTACGCCGGTCTGTCCAGAGTTTGCTGGCGCGACAATCCATCTCCCCGTCGGCTACACTGAATCCTTACCGGAATGGTTGATCTATCCATTGCGAGTGGCAATCTCGAATTGCACGTTCGCGGAGCCGACCAGCTCTGGGCGCTGAAGAGTTCGCTGGAAATCCCGCTGCGACACATTGCCGGGATTCGGGCCGACCCGTCGGTCGCTCATGGATGGTGGCACGGCATTAGGCTGCCGGGAACCAACATCCCCGGAGTGCTGACCGCCGGCACCTTTTATCAACACGGCAAGCGGGTGTTTTGGGATGTGCACAACCCCGAGAACACGGTCGTCATTGAGTTGCGGGACGAACGCTACGATGAGCTGATCGTGGAAGTCGCCGATCCTCAATTGACTGTTGAACAAGTCAAGGCGGTGCTGCCAGACGGCGACCAAGCGAAATCATAGAATACAGAGATTACCTATGGCATGGTTTAAGCGAGAACCCGTAGAGCTCGACACTTCGGGCGAGAAGCGGGTAAAGACCGAGGGCCTCTGGGTCAAGTGCGACCAGTGCCGCCAGATCATCTGGAAAAAAGACCTCGATCAGAATCTTCATGTCTGCCCGAAATGCCAGCGCCATTTTCGCATCGATGCGCGCACCCGGCTCGCCTACCTGCTGGACGACGGCAAATTTCAGACGGAAGACGGCAACATCGTCTCTACCGATCCGCTGAAATTCACCGACCTCAAGCCCTACTCCGACCGCCTGAAGAAATCGCAAATCGATACCGGGCTCAACGATGCCGTCATCAACGCGCGCGGCACGCTCCACGGCAAGCCGGTCATCGTAAGCGCCATGGAATATACCTTTGTCGGCGGCTCCATGGGGGCGGTCGTGGGCGAGATGATTACTCGCGCCATCGAGAGAGCCACCGCGGAGAAGGTGCCACTGATCGTGGTTTCCGCCTCCGGCGGCGCGCGCATGATGGAGGGCGTCGTGAGTCTCATGCAGATGGCCAAAATCTCCGCCGCGCTGGCCCGCATGGACGACGCCAGGGTGCCTTACATTTCCGTGATGACCGACCCCACCACCGGAGGCGTGACCGCTTCCTTTGCCATGCTGGGCGACCTGAACATCGCCGAACCAGGCGCCCTGATCGGTTTCGCCGGGCCGCGCGTCATTGAGCAGACCATCCGCCAGAAGCTGCCCGAAGGTTTCCAGCGCAGCGAATTCCTGCTGCAACACGGCATGCTCGATGCCGTGGTGCATCGCCGCGAAATGAAGAACTACATCGCGCGCGCACTGGAGTTTATGCAGACGCCCGCGCAGTAGGTGTGAGTATCCCTACATCGTGGACAGCACACTATCCGCTGGGACTCGACAATGACACAACGATATCCTCCCTTGAAGTTCCTCCACCCGGAGAGTTTCCTCAGCCAGGCGAAGCTGTCTGTTATGGAAAAGGCTGCGACTGAGGTACTGATCGCTTCGGTTGCTCCAGGACGTCGAGACTGTTTGAAAGCCAGGCCGGATGGAACCATATTGGACGGACATCATCGAATACATGTGCTCCGAAAAAAGGGCATAGAAGTTGATACACTGCCCAGAGAGATCGTAGAAAAGGCAACTGACGACGAACCATGAGAAATGAACTGCATTGGGTGAAAGGGCCGTGGCACGGTAAGCTGGCCCTTGCCGCACGTCCGCGCGGTGGTGACTGGCTCAAAGACGAGCTTGAGGGTTGGAAGCGAGCTGGGGTGGATATTGTTGTTTCGCTTCTCACCCCCGACGAAGAGCGCGAGTTGCAACTTCAGGACGAGGCTCGCGATGCCAAAGCTGAGGGCCTGACATTTCTATCGCTACCCATCCGCGACCGCCACGCGCCGGATTCGGAGCCAAGTCTAAGTTCGACGGTGCAGCTAATGGACGAAGCCCTTTCTTCCGGCAAGAATGTTGTTGTGCATTGCCGCCAAGGGATCGGCCGAACCGGATTGATCGCTGCGTCTCTGCTGATCAACAAAGGCTGGGAACCCCAAGCAGCCATTGAATTGCTGAGCGCTGTCCGCGGTATCGATATTCCTGAAACCCCGGAACAGCGACGTTGGATTGAGAAGTATGCGGTCCAAGTCGGGGCTGCCCACCTGCACGCCGAGCCGAAGCGCTAGACGTCCGGCTTCATCGTTATCACGGTCTCCCGGCCAAATGCCAGCCACGCACGTGGTAACACCCATTGTTTACCGCCAAGAGTGCCGCCTGCACCGTAGAATCAAACCTATGAAAGCCGTCGTCGTCGCTCGTTCCGGTGGTCCCGAAGTTCTCGAAGTACGCGACATGCCTGATCCGCAGCCCAAAGTGGGCGAAGTAATCGTGCACGTAGAAGCGGTGGGCATCAACTTTGCCGACACGCTCTCGACCCGCGGAACCTACAGCGGTACTCTGCCTCCGCCGTTTATTTCCGGCCGCGAGTTCGCCGGAGTGGTCGAAGATACCGGCGACCGCGTAATGGGCTACACCCAATATGGCGCGGCGGCCGAGAAGGTCGCCATGAAACCCAAGCTGCTTTGGCCCCAACCCAAGGGCTGGAGTTCGGAGCAGTCGGCTGCCTTCCCGGTGAACTTCCTGACCGCTTATCTGGCCTATTGGAAGGCCGGACTCACGCCCGATGCCTTCGAGCCGGTCCTGCGCACCGATCTGCAGCGGCGTCGGGTGCTCATCCATGCCGCCGCCGGGGGAGTGGGCACGGCCGCCATCCAGATCGGACAGTTGCTGACTATCGAAACTTATGGAACGTCGTCGTCGCAAGAAAAACTGGAGCGGGTGAAAAAGCTCGGGCTGCACCACGGCATCAACTACCGCGAGACGGATTACGAGCAGCGAATTCAGGAGCTAACCAATGGCGAGGGTGTGGACGCCGTCTTCGAGATGCTGGGCGGCGAACACACCGCCAAAAGCCTGCGCTGCTGCCGGCCCTTTGGGCGGGTCATCATCTATGGCACCGCGACCGGACAGCGGCAGCAGTTCGACGCCGGTGTCATGATGGCCAAAAGTCTTAGCGCCCACGGCCTGTGGCTCAGCGTACTGGCCAAGGACCACGAGCTGATCGGCCGCAGTCTGAAAGCCATGCAGCCCTGGATCGAACAGGGCAAACTGCATCCCGAGATCGGACACATCCTGCCGATGGAGCAAGCCGGCGAGGCCCACCGCCTCATGCTCGGGCGCGCCAATTACGGCAAGATCGTGCTGAAGATCGGGTAAGCTTTCACACATTCACAAGGGGGTGCCCCGTTCTAGCCTTCCTTTGGCTAGGGCGCGGCAGTTCCCGCCTCGACTCCGCATCCTCCAGCGTCGCGTCGCCGATGGTACGCTGGGACATGTTCCTCACGTCGCTAACCGGCTTTGCCGCGGGCACGCTGTGCACGCTGGCGTATCTTCCTCAGGCCTTGCATTCCTTCCGCAGCAAGTCCGTCCGCGATCTCTCGCTGCTCATGCTGATCAGCCTCAACCTGGGCCTGTTGCTGTGGGTCGGCTACGGCTTCATGATCCACTCGCTGCCCATCATCCTGCCGAATGCTGTGACGTTCTTCCTCAGCGCGCCCTTGCTGGTGATGAAGCTGCGATATCGGGAGAGCGTTAAGGGCGCCGAGACCGGCCAGTCTTAGAGCAGCCCAGCGCAGCAGTCAGTTGCAACTCGCGCGGCAAGAAAGTTCTGAGCCGACACAACCAAAAGCAGGTCCCTCCGCTCGGTCGGGATGACAATGCAAGAAGGAAGTCGCCTCCTCTGACTGAAGGCCGACGGCTGAGTGCTGACGGCTTAATGCTAAGTGCCAAATGCTAAGTGCCAAATGCTGAGTGCTCGCCCTATCCCCTGATCTGCTTGGCGAAGAAGTAGATGGTCAAGGTGAACCCGATCACGATGACGATGGCGCGCACGTACTCCGGTTTGGTCTTGCGCGCGAAGAAAGCGCCGAAGTAGCCGCCGGTTATGGCGCCAATAATCATCAGGATCGCTTGCGGCCAATACACGACGTGCGGCGTCACCACGAACAGGACCGTGGCCACGCCGTTGGACACGGTGGTCAGCCAGGCCTTGAGCGCATTCATGGTGTGGATGTGGTCCATGCCCAGCAGGGCCAGCATGGCGAGGATGAGGATGCCGGCGCCGGCGCCGAAATAGCCGAGGTAAAACGCGATCAACAGCTGCAGGAAAATTCCCCGGCCGGTGGCGAATTCGTGATGTTCCCCGTGCTCGGCCCGCTGTCGCACCCAGCGCGTAATCCGTCCGCTCATCATGAAAATCAGGGTGGCGATCAAAAGCAGCCACGGTACCAGCCTCATGAAGGTGGCCGGCGGGGTAATGAGCAGAACATAAGCGCCCAGAAACCCTCCGAGAATGCCGGTCACCGTAAGCGGCACCAGGACGCGCCGCGGCAGGCTGCGAAACTCGGTGCGATAGGCCCAGACGCTGGCCGGTTGCCCCGGCCAAAGCGCGACCGTGTTGGTGGCGTTGGCGTTTATGGGCGGGATGCCGACAAATAACAGCGTGGGAAAGGAAACGAAGCTGCCGCCGCCGGCCACCGAATTGATGGCTCCGGCGAGGAGGGCCGCGAAAAATAGAATGGTCCCGTGAGCGATGTGCATACGCAAAGAAAACCGATAGTATCGGCCCCAATCTCCCATTATGGCACCTTCACCCAACGAGGGTTCCGCCGGACCCGCATGGGCAGTGGCTTTACGAGCACGACCTGTGGAAAAACCGCATAAAATATGGCGAAAATGTTTCCCACGCGAATGAGGTTGGTGTAAAATACGCTCAACTTGAGCATTTTTACTGCTCAAATTTTCAAGGAGGATTACTAATGGCAACAGGCATGACCAAGACCCAACTGGTCCGTCACATGGCCGAAAAGCACGAGATGAACAACAAACAGGCTGCCGCATTTCTCGAGTCGCTCGCGGAAGTGGCAATCAAAGAGACCAAGAAGAACGGCGTATTCGTGGTACCGGGTCTGGGCCGTTTAGTGAAGTCGAATCGCAAGGCGCGCATGGGCCGCAATCCGCAAACCGGCGAAGCGATCAAGATTCCTGCCAAAGTCGTGGTGAAGTTCCGCGTGGCCAAGGCCGCGAAGGACGCAATCGCCCCCAAGAAGTAGCTTCCTGTTTTCCGCAGCGAAGGCCGGCCGCGAGCCGGCCTTTCGCATTGCAGTTGTCGGTTACCAGTTGTCAGTTCTCAGTTCTCCTTACCTCGAATCAGATACCAACTCTTTCGGCAAGCGGATTAACCTGCGAGGAGGACCGGAATGTGCCGTGGACCGCGCCCAATTTTCGGTCCGTCACATGCCCGTGTGCGCCGCGTCACTGATTCCTGGTGATAAGGCGGCTTACAAATATCTTGTTGAACCGGTTCCTTGCTGCAGGTGGGTAATGTTGACTTTCGCTTTATTTTTCATCGTTCTGTTCTTTATTGGCGCAGTTCTTGTTACCGGTCTGCCGGTGGCGTTAAGTCTTCAAAATTATTACCAGAACCGCGGGCGGCAGTCGGCCCTTTGCCCGGACTCAGGGCAGCCCGTTGACATCGAAGTGGACCATGAATACGCGTTCTGGAGCGCCCTCCGCGGGGTGGAGCATTCGCGGCTGAAGTCGTGCTCGCGCTGGCCGGAAAAAGGCGATTGCGGACAGGAATGCCTGGCGCAAATCAATCCTTCTCCGGAGAACGTGAATCGCCTTCTGAGCAAATGGTACGAAGGCAAGAGTTGCGCCATCTGCGAGCGCAGCCTGTCTCCGTCGGATTGGAGACGGAGCCGGCTGGCGCTGCTCAATGAGCAGCACAAACTGTTCGAGTTGCGCCACATGCATCTCGACGAACTACAGTCAACGCTGCAACACATGCGGCCGCTGTGCTGGAACTGCCATCAGGAAGAACGCGCCCGGCAAGCCGCTCCGGTTCGGCTCTTCAAAGGCGATCGTCACAGTTTGAGTCCCGCAGTCGGGGAAGAAGGTTGAGATTTGGTTGTAGATGCGGCGGGGTTGGTTCCTGACCGCGACGCCACTCGTCAGTAGAGGGGAACGTGCTCCCCGTTCCCCTTTTTCAATACCACTTAGCGCTGCTGCTACGACGCCAATCGCTCGCCTGCCCAATTACCAGCATTGCGATAACGTCAATGCCGGTGGGCCGTTCACAGCGCCATCGCCGGATGTGAGGTGAGAGTACAATCCGTAGCGGGCCTGGGGATAATCCCGATGAAACGCCTTGCGATTGCAATCATGATAGTGCTTGCGCTCAGTAGTGCCGGCTGGTCGCAGACCTCGTCGCGGCCGACGACACCGAGCCAGCCCGCCAAAAAGTCACCATTGGCCGGTTACACCGGCACCTGGATTGGAACGTTTGAGGAGCGCCCCTGGCTGACAGTGCAACTGGCATTGCAAGGCCAACAGCTTTCGGGTTCCTTACGCCGCGCGCATGACCTGAAGTTCAACGATGCGGGCGAAATCAAGAGCGTGGGTGACACCGAGGTCACCGAGATCATCCAAGAGGCGGCCCTCAACGGCGACGGCTTGTTGTTGACGGCGAAGAATCCGGAAACCAACGAGACGGACCGCTTCACCATGCGGCTGAGGAGCGAAACCACGGCCGAACTCAAAATGAGCGCCATGTCCATGCCTCCCGGGATGCCCAAGCTGAAACCGTGGAAGCTGACGAGGGTCGCGGCGCCGAGTACACCTGCGGCGCGCTAGGCATCAGCCGACTATCCACCGGACCTGGAGTTCTGCTCCCGAGTAGGGTTCGGCTGGCTGCAGTCGAACTGTTACACTGCTATCGATTACGATGACGCCTCTGATATTACGCATTCTTGGCGCAGTCGCAGAACTGGGCAGCGCGATATTGTGTTGGTTCCTGGGCAGTACCTTGGCATCCCCTTTGCGCCAAGGCGGGCTGTTTTCGCAGAGCAAGGCGCAATACGCTTTACTGGCTTTCCTGTTCGTCCCCGCGCTGGTTCTGGCGGTGGTGGCCCTTTTCTGGGTCCCGCCTCGTGTCTCCGGCGGAGGTCCGCTGCCCGAAGGCAGACGCTGGCGGGCCGTCCTGGTGCTGGTCCTTCTGGCTGCTTTCCTGGTCGGATTGGTGCGTTGAGGTTTGGCGTGGACAAACGAGATGTAGTCCTGCCTGACACCGTTCTGCTTCGGCCGGACTTAAGGGGGAGGAAACGGTAAAAACCTCTGTCCGGCTCACTGCCCCTGCTTCTCCGCTACTTGCAGTTCGCGTGCCCGGCCCACCAGCTTCTTCAGTTTGCCCTCGATGGCTGCGTCGCCTATGTGCTCATCCTGCAGCACGCCGTCCGTGTCAATGGTGAAGGTATGCGGAATCGCATCCACTGCGAATGCACAAAACAGCGGCGCTCGCGCGCCGCCCAGGATACTTATCCCTTGACAAAGCCTTCGTCCTTATCGAGGGGCACCTGCCGATGGCTACCGTGAAGCCACGAAGTCCGCGTACTTGACTCGGAGTTCACGATGGACTGATCCCTCTTTTCTAAAGAACGTATCCAGCCCGTTCTCCAGGAACTTCACTTGATATAGATTTGCATCGCAGTAATTATTGGGCCAGGGCGCCGCCGGGCAGAGCCCAGCTTTGTCGAGTGGCAGGATTGAGGTGCTGGGAGAGGCCCCGGCATTTGGACCGGGAACTTTCACGAGCACCAGCTTCAGAGACGATTGTGCCTGATCGGCGAAAACCAGCTTGATTGAGTCGGGGCTCCAAAAGGTCCCACCAGGGGAGCTGTGTGCGAGCCGCTCGGGGACGTAGTTATCGCCGTCCTTGTTGCCGTTTCCCGGGTAAACGTTGAAGCCGACGTTGATGTCGTCATCCGGTGCGACGCCGGCGGGGCGGTTCTGCAACGCGCTCTTCGTCATGTCATACAACATCTCGTGATCCTCAGGCACGTCAGGCCCAGGATTAAAATGCGGCAGGAACCATTTGACGAAAGCAATGAATCGCCCGTCCGGGGAAATAACAGGGTAAAAAGCCAGGAAACTGTCGCTAATTGTGCTATTGTTCAGGTTGATAATCACAACCTGCGATGCTGCAGCTGCGATGTCGCCAACAACGATAAGACGGTCCGCGGACCTGCGAATCTCCTGAATTTGAAAGATACAGCACGGCAGCGTCACATCCTTCTGGCCGTGATCGCTCGTGATCGACAGCACGATGTGGTTGTCATCCTGTCTTGACTCGACTGTGATCTCGTCATCGCGATAGGAAGGCATTTTGGGCGGAGCCGTTTCCGTTATTGGCTGACTAAGCCGAACTTTCTCCTGCGCCAGCAATGGCGTCACCACGCATGCCAATACCAGTAGTATTCCGGCGTACCGCATACCAACCCTCCCGCGGCTGAAAATCCGCGCCAATCCACTACTTGGGTGTAAACCGAAACGTCAAATCGATGAGTTTGCTGTCATGCTGAACAACTTGGCTGACCTGGACCTTGAGCCCGCTCAGGTTCAAGTTCTGGCCAGCGGTCGTGAGGGGGAACCAGGACCGCACAGTTCTCACACACCCGCCAAGGCTGGCACTACCCAAGCTACAATCAATCTGGAGCTGCTCTACTTTTTCAGTACGAGTAGCCGTCGGGCTGGGCGACCGCGCCCACTTCAATTTCCGTGTCCACGTAATCGCGTCCGGCTTTCATGGCTTGGCGGTTGAGTTCAAGCAGCCGGGGATTCTTCACCACCGTCTCCAGCACGGAAATGGCTGACTCGGCGGGCAAACACTCGGTCTCCTCCAGCAGCGCCGCCAGCATCACCACATTGGCCACCTTGGCCGAGCCCAAACGGTCGGCAATCTCCGAGGCCGGCACGCACACCACTCGCGCCTGTGGCGCACTGAAGCCCGCGGGCAGCTCGGTGTGGTTGTAAAGGATCAGTCCGCCGGAAACTACGCTGGCGGCAAACTTATGCAGCGAGAGTTCGTTCATCGCAATCAGCACTTCAGGTTGCGTGATAAGCGGCGAGCCAATGCGCTCGTGCGACAGCGAAACGTGGCAGTGCGCGCTGCCGCTGCGCATCTCCGGACCGTACGAGGGCAGCCAGCTTACTTCCATGTGCTCGCGCAGGGCCATTTCCGCCAGCAACTGTCCCATCAGCAGGATGCCCTGCCCGCCGAAGCCGGCAATCTTCAGGGTCAGGTCGCGGGTGTGATGGCGGTGTGGGGATGCGATTTCCGGAGCGTTGTCCACCTCCAGCGCTTCGGCGACGGTCTTCACCGGGATTTTTGGACCGGGCGGCAACTCCGGCTTGCGGTCGCGGAATACTCCAAGGGGGAACGCTTTCACCAGGGTCTCGCCGACCCATTTGCGCGCCACCACGGGATCCATCTTCATGATGGTGGGGCAGGGCGAGAGGATTTCCACCAGCGAGAAGCCGCCGCCATCCTTCTGGATCTGCAGGGCCTTCTTCACCGCGCGCTTGGCCTTCATGATGTTCTTCATGTCGTTCAGCGCGACCCGTTCAATGTAAGTCGGCGTCTCCAGCGCAGCCAGCAGTTCGCACACGTGCAGCGGCAACCCTTCGTTGCTGGCACGGCGTCCCCAGGGCGTAGTCGTGGTCACCTCGCCGATCAGCGATGTCGGCGCCATCTGCCCCCCGGTCATGCCATAGACCGAATTGTTGACAAAGAATACGCAAATGTTTTCGCCACGATTGGCAGCGTGCACAATTTCGGCGGTGCCAATGGCCGCGAGGTCGCCGTCGCCCTGGTAGGAAATCACGATGGACTCGGGACACGAACGCTTCAGCGCGGTCGCCGCCGCGGGCGCGCGTCCGTGGGCCACCTGCACATTGCCCACGTCAAAGTAGTAGTAGGCGAAGACCGAGCAGCCCACCGGACTTACCAGGATGGTGCGGTCCTGCAGGCCAAGGTCGGTGAGCGCTTCGGCGATCAGCTTATGCACGATGCCGTGCCCGCAGCCGGGACAGTAATGTGTCTGCTGCTGAAGTTCCGCTTTGCGTTCGAAGCGATCGTAAAACGCTGGCGACTTCTCATGGATGACTTCGTAGCCGTTCACAAATCCTCCTCATCAAGCTAGCTGTCCGCTGCGACGGACAAGCGTGGGCACACCCTAAACCAGGGCCGACATGCGCGCAAACACCTGCGCAGTAACTTCTTCCGCCGCGGGAACATTGCCGCCGGTACGTCCATAGAACTCCACTGGCACCGTACCGTTGAGTGCCAGCTTCACGTCTTGCACCATCATTCCGGTGTTCAGCTCCACCACCATCACCGACTTCGCGTGCTGGGCCGTTTTGCAGAGCTCGCGTGACGGGAAGGGCCACAGCGTTATGGGACGGAACAGACCGGCTTTCAGTCCCTGGGCCCGCAACTGGTCCACGGTGGAGCGCAGCACGCGCGACACGATGCCGAAGCCGACCAGCAACACGTCGGCATCTTCCGTCAGATATTCGTCGCAGCGGGTCTCCAGCTCCTGAGCCAACTGGTATTTCGCTTCGAGCTTGTTGACATGCGCCTCCAGCACATCCGTTTCGAGGAAGATCGAGGTGATCAGGTTCTTCCTGGTCTCGGCGGTGCCTTTAACCGCCCAGTCTTTTGCGGGCTGCTCGATCTCGCGTAATTGGATATCCAGCGGCTCCATCATTTGGCCTACGAATCCGTCGGTCATGATGACGACTGGATTGCGGTAGCGATCGGCGAGATCGAAGGCCAGCACGGTGAGGTCGAACATCTCCTGCACCGACGCCGGCGCCAGCACCAGGTTGCGATAGCAACCGTGGCCGCCTCCCTTCACCATGCTGAAGTAGTCGCTCTGCTCGGGCGCAATGTTACCCAGTCCCGGTCCACCGCGCACCACGTCAACCAGGACGCATGGCAACTCGGAGCCGGCGATGTAGGAAATGCCTTCCTGCATCAGGCTCAGTCCGGGGCCTGACGAGGCGCTCATCACCCGCATGCCCGCCGACGATGCACCATACACCATGTTGATGGCCGAGACTTCGCTCTCCGCCTGCAAGAAGGTGCCACCGACTTCCGGTATCAGGAGGGCGGCGTATTCCGCGATTTCGCTGGCGGGAGTGATGGGATAGCCATAAAAAGCCCGGCAGCCCGCCAGCACCGCGCCTTTGACGATGGCGACATTGCCCTTACAGAGTTGCCTCACGGGTCACCTCCTGGGTTTTCGGGATGGCCGCGGTTGCGGCTTTGGCCGGAATCAACCGCTCCACCGTGATGGCTCCCGGCTCAGGGCAGCAGTAGAAACAAGCTCCGCAGCCCGTGCAATCCTCGCCGGTGTATTGCGCCGGGTGCACGCCATACTTGCTTAGTCCCGGCGCCAGCACCAGGCACTCGGGCGGGCACGAGTCCACGCACAGGCCACACCCTTTGCATTCTTCCGGATCGATGATCACATAGCCGCGCGGTTGCGATGACATATTTGCGCTCCTTACCCTCTCACTTCCGCTGCGTACGCGTTGCGCTGGAACCAGCGCTGGCGCTCGCAATAGTCGTAAAGCTCGTCATGAAACTTGGGATGTGCAATCTGAATCAGCGACTCAGCCCGTTGGCGGATGGTCCGTCCATGTAGATAGGCGATGCCATATTCCGTGACCACGTAGTGCACGTCGGCGCGCGTAGTCAGAACGCCCGCACCGTTGGCCAACCGTGGTACGATTCGCGATACGGTGTCATTCTTGGCCGTCGCCGGCAGCGCGATAATCGGCTTGCCGTATTTCGAGCGTGCCGCTCCGCGGATGAAATCCAGCTGCCCGCCAAAGCCGCTGTAGAATTGCGACCCGATCGACTCGGCGCACACCTGCCCCGTCAAATCCACTTCGATGGCCGAGTTGATGGCCACCATGCGGTCATTCTGCGCGATGCGGAAGGGATCGTTGGTGTAGGCCGAAGGATGAAACTCGAAGATGGGATTCTCGTCGATGAAGTCGAACAGCTTCTTGGTACCCAGCACAAAGCCGACAATGACCTTGCGCGGTTTCACGTTCTTGCGCTGCCCATTGACGACATCCGCCTCGATCAGCGGAATAATGTTGTCGGAAAGCAGCTCGGTGTGGATGCCGAGGTCCTTACGGTCCATCAGGTTGGGCCAGACGGCGTCGGGGATGCCGCCAATCCCACATTGTAGGACAGCACCATCTTCGATCAAGGATGCCACCCGCGTGCCAATGGTCCGAAACAGCTCCGAACCGGGTTGCACCTTCATTTCACACAGCGGGCGCGAGAGCTCCACGATGGCGTCAATCTTGCTGACGTGGATGAAGCTGTCGCCGTAGGTGCGAGGCATTTGAGCGTTAACCTGGGCAACCACACGCCGGGCGCACTTGGCCGCGGTCAGGGTGCAATCCACGCCCACGCCAAAGCTGCAGTAGCCGTGGGAATCGGGCAGCGACACCTGAATGAAGGCGACATCAATCGGCATCTCGCCGCTTTCAAACAGGGCTTCCACCTCGCCCAGGAAGATGGGCGTGTAGTCAGCCCGGCCATCGTTCACCGCCTCCCGCACATTGCCTCCAACGAACAGTGCGTTGTGGCGAAAGTGGGCCGCCATTTCGGGCACGCAGTACGGTGACGCACCCATGGTGAGCAGGTGCATGACCTCTACGTCGTTTACGAAGGCGGCGCGTCCGATCAGGGCTTCCACCAGCGCTTCCGGTTCCGCGCAGCCGGGGTGGATATACACTCGCATGCCCGACTCCACGCACGCTACCGCCTCGCGCGCCGTAACCAGCTTGCTGCGATATTGCTCAATCCAGGACATAGGCACGGGTCCTCTTCTAAGCCGAAACCGTTTCCGATTTCACGGAGTAGCCGGCGGTGGCACGCTCGTGCCCCAGCGCGGCGTAGTAAATGGCGAGGCTAAAAAACTTTTCCAGCATGTCCAGCAGTTCCATCTCGCCGAAGATTTCTGCCGGGTGCTCCAGTTCGGCATGTTTTTGCATGTAGTCCCAAAGGTTCTCGCGGACCAGGCAAATCATCCATACCACTTGGCTAATGGGCACACCTTGCGCCGCGCGCTGCGCGCCGACCTCGAGATAACGGCGTTCGATGTCGGCCTCGGTCTTGCCCAGCAGCCACTCGCCCAGGTGGCGATACACTTCATACACTTTTTCGGTCAGGTCACTTTCGGGCACGTCGGCATAGGCTGTGCACCTCCTGCACCGGCGATAACGCTCCTGCAGGCTGCGGGCCAAGCCATCGGAATGGCTCTCGATCAGCTTTACTAGGCGGTATGCAAGCAACATGGCAGACCTCCGTCCCCTCGGCCGACGGTCGCATAAGGCAGGGTGCGACGTTCCGGCTCCGGCCCCTCACTCTTACATCCAAGTGTCGCCTCTGGCGTGCCCAGCGAGCCGTGATTGCAATCACGTGCAGATGTGACAAAGGTCACCCGGAGGAACGATTTGGGATGCGGCGGCGAATCGCGCCCTGATCGGGCAACGAGCAATTTAACTGAAAAGAAAGACGTTGGCGTGGCTAGACTCGCGTCTTGCGGCTGACAACGCTCTTCTTCGGCCTGCCTCCCAGTCGGCCATTGTTCCGGGAAGCCGCGGCTTTAGCCGCGCTCTTGGAGCTTCCTCCTAGTGTGCCGAGTTGAGCAGCGATCCAGCGCTTGGAACCGAAGACACCTTCGAGCAACGCCGGTAGGTAAACGTCCGCATCCAGCTTGGGAAAATGAAGGCCAAAGCCAGACGGCGTAATTTCGATAGGTTCGAGTTGCGAGGCCGTGGCGTTCTCCAGCCCCTGCACCGAATGAGGAGAAAACGTCACGTCCAAGTCCGTGCTGAGGCCAACCACGACGCGTCCACGATTGGGGTCGTAGTGGGCCGTAATGGCCGAAGGGATGCGCTTGCGCCGTCTCTTGGCGCGTTCAGTCGCTATTTCGAATTCATCACGCCTGACCATGGATTCTCTCCCAATCTCTGCACAACTCCGAGACTTCAATTGCCAACAGCGCTTTGATGCGGGCGATGTCCCGCCGCGAGAACCCGTAATTCTCTCGCAACGTCAGCGGCCCTTCTGGACAATTCAGTTGGAACACGGCCTCACAACCCGATCCTATGACGTGAATGTGGGCCGGGCGATGATCGTTCGGGTAAATCACGACCCTGAAACCGAGCCACCTTAAAACGGTCGGCACAATGGATTGATCTTAGCATAACCTAAACGCTCGGGTTTTATCTCCGCCTTCCCCTTAAGCTGAGAGCTGATGGCCGATAGCCAATGGCCGCCCGCTGAAATAGCGAGTAGCGAAAAGCGAACAGCGGCCTCCATGACATTTGTCACCCTCGGTCGTTGACAATCCACACTACCGCCCCAGCTTTCCATGGCAGATGATCGCAAGCGTGGCCTGAAGAAACCGGGCGCCACGGGAGCGAACCATGTCAACCGCTTTAGCCGAAATGCCACGCAGCACCACAACCTTCCGGCCGGCCAGTGTGGCCAGGAGCCGTAATCTGAAGAAGAGCTACGGAGAGGTTGTCGCGCTACGCGACCTAAATCTCGAGATTCACGCCGGCGAACTGCTGGCCCTGCTCGGCCCCAACGGCGCAGGTAAGACCACGCTGGTGAGAATGCTGCTGGGGCTGGCGCGTCCCGACTCGGGTACTGTGTCGGTGCTGGGATCCGATCCTCATCTGGGGCACGTGCAAACTCGCCTCGGCGCCATGCTTCAGGTTGGACGCGTGCCCGAGACGCTCAAAGTGCGCGAACACATTGACCTGTTTTCGTCCTACTATCCCGCGCCTCTGCCCATCGCAGAGACGCTGAAGATCGCAGGGATCGAAGACATCAAGGAGCGCCCCTACGGCGAGCTTTCCGGCGGCCAGAAGCAGCGCGTGCTGTTTGGCATCGCCCTCTGCGGCAATCCCGACCTGCTTTTTCTGGATGAGCCCACGGTTGGCCTGGATGTGGAAGCACGCCGCCTGATGTGGGCGCAGATTCGCACCCTCATCGGCCGCGGCAAGACGGTGCTCCTCACCACGCATTACCTCAACGAAGCCGACGCCCTGGCCGATCGCATTCTTGTGCTTGACAAGGGGGCGATTGTGGCCGAAGGGACGCCTGCCGAAATCAAGGCGCGCGCCATGGGTAAACAGATTCGCTGCACCAGCAGGTTATCGCTCGAAGAAGTCCGTCAGATTCCCGGCGTGCTCAGCGCCAAGGCTGACCGCAACGCGTTTGAGCTGCAAGTGAATGCCGCCGAACCAGTGGTGCGCGAGCTTTTGCAGCGCGATTCCTGGCTGGGCGATTTGGAAGTCACCAATGCGGGCTTGGAGGAGGCATTCCTCGCGCTGACGCAAAACCATAATACCGATGCCTCGAAGGGAAGGAACTAACATGGCTGCCACCACGTTTCCCGCGACGCTCGCTGTGAGCCGCCGCTCGCCGGCGAGGACTATCACGCTCTTCTACAAGGAAGCGAAGTACGAGCTGCTGAAGAATGTGCGGATTCCGGTGTACGCAGTTTCGACGGTAGCATTTCCGCTCATGTTTTATGTACTCTTTGGCATCGTACTGGGATCGGGCAATCCGGCAAACCGGAATGAAGGCGCGGTCTATATGCTGGCCACCATGGGATGCTTCGGCGTGATGGCGGTCTCGCTGTTCGGTTTCGGGGTGAGCCTGGCGATCGAGCGCGGCCAGGGGTGGCTGCAAGTGAAGCGCGCTTCGCCCATGCCGGTTGCCGCCTATTTCTTCGCCAAGCTGTTCTCGGCCGTCGTGTTCAGCACGGTGATCATGCTTCTGCTGCTCGCGGTCGGGACTGCGTTCGGTGGCGTGCGCCTGCCGCTGGCGACGGCCGCTCGCCTGGTCGGCATTCTGGTTGCCGGTTCGATTCCCTTCAGCTCGATGGGACTGGCGATCGGATATTTCGCGAAGCCGAATTCCGCTCCGGCGGTGGTCAATCTAATTTATTTGCCGATGGCGTTCTGCTCCGGGCTGTGGATCCCGCTCTTCCTGCTGCCCCACGGATTGCGGATGTTCGCCAACTTTCTGCCTCCCTACCACATGAGCCAGCTTGCATTGAACGTGGTCGGCTTGGGGATGGTACCGGCTTCCACTTGGCAACACGTCGAGGGACTGCTGTCGTTCAGCCTGGTTTGCCTGGGATTGGCCGCCTGGGGCTACTGGCGCGATGAAGGCAAGCTGTATGGGTGAAGATGCAGTTGTCAGTAGTCAGTTGCCAGTTTCCAGTGGTCAGTTGATGTAGGCGGTCATCGAATTTGACGCTAAAGGCGAATGGGACGTGGTTATGAAAAGCAAGAGCGCACAATGGACCCTCTGGGCCGTAGCCATGGCTATCCTCACCGTGATTACTCTTAGCGGTCACGGGAATTGGCTGGGTTTGGCTATCACCGTAGTGGCCGTGATTTGGTACGCGGTTGTGCCTAAGGCCCATTCCAGACAACAATAGGGAGCAGACGATGATGACCCTTCGCGCATTCTGGTGGAAGATTTATCCCAACGAGGAGCGCCATCACTGGATGCCGCTGATCTGGCTGCCCTTCATGGTCTGGTTCTTCGTCGACCCGGCATGGAGACATGCCGGGCCGCTGCTATGGATTGGCAACACTCTGTACGGCATCTTTTTCATTTGGCTCTACCTCTATGCGTTTTCCCGCCCCGAGCCGCGCAAGCTTTTTGCCATCGCTGCGCTGTTCGTGATGGCGGCGGCGCTAATCCCCTTCCACCATGGCGCGGTCAGTTGCCTGCTGGTTTATGCAATCGCGGCGGGTGGCTTCACTACCAGTCTTCGCCGGGTGCTTTGCCTGGTTGCGCTGGATCTTGCCCTCCTCGGCGTGTACGTACACAAGCTGCATTTGCCGGTGGAATTTTGGGGCTCGATACTGCTGCTGATCGTGCTGGTGGGAATGGGAAACCACTTCAGCGCAGTCGCGCATTGCACGTCGGAGAAGTTGCAACTCGCGCAGGACGAGATCGAACATCTCGCCAAGGTTGCCGAGCGGGAACGCATCGCGCGCGACCTGCACGACCTGCTGGGACACACGCTGTCGCTCATCACCCTGAAGGCAGAGCTGGCGCGCAAGCTGGTGGACCGCGATCCGCAGCGCGCCAAGCAGGAAATGCAGGACGTAGAGCACACTTCGCGCGCCGCGCTGGCCGACGTGCGCGAAGCCATCAGCGGATATCGCGGCCAGGGGCTCGCCGCCGAACTCCTGCGCGCCCGCCAGACGCTCGAAACCGCGGGCATCGCCGTGGACTGTGAAGCCTCGGAGGTTCCGCTGAGCCCGGCCCAGGAAACCGTGCTTGCTCTGGCGCTTCGTGAGGCCGTGACCAACGTGGTGCGCCACGCCCAGGCGCAAGCGTGCAGCGTCCGCCTGGGGCGCGAGGAACAGCTTTGCACCCTGGAGATTGCCGACAACGGATGCGGCGCCGATGGTCCGGAAGGCAACGGTCTGCGCGGCATGCGCGAACGGCTGGAGGCGATCGGCGGCTCGCTGCAGCGCCAGACCGCCGCCGGCACCCGCCTGGTGATTCATTTGCCTCTCGCGCCCATGGCCTCGGTTCTGCGAAACTGAGAGCCATGCCCGCCGCCAAACGCGACAAAATCAGGGTCGTCCTCGCCGAAGACCAAGCCATGGTCCTGGGCGCGCTGGCCGCGCTGCTCGAAATGGAAGACGATATCGAGGTCATCGCCCGCGCAAGCTCGGGCGATGAAGCCCTGCGCACGGTGCAGCAAACCCGCCCCGACGTGTTCATCACCGATATCGAAATGCCCACGCTGACGGGGTTGGACGTCGCCGCCGAACTGAAGCGCCGCGGCGTGCCGGTGCGCGTCATCATTCTCACCACGTTCGCGCGCGCCGGATACCTGCGCCGTGCCCTCGACGCCGGAGCCTCGGGCTATCTCCTCAAAGACATGCCCGCAGAGCAACTTGCCGATGCGGTGCGGCGGGTGCATCGCGGACTGCGCGTCATCGATCCACAACTTGCCGCCGAAGCTTGGACCGACGAGCTCGATCCGCTCACCGAGCGCGAGCGCCAGGTGCTGCGTCTCGCCGGAGAAGGCAAAGCCAGCTCCGACATCGCCACGGAATTGAATTTGTCGGAAGGCACGGTGCGCAACTACTTGTCGGAAGCGATCAGTAAACTCGGGGCCGCCAACCGCGTCGAGGCCGCGCGCATCGCCCGCGCGAAAGGCTGGTTGTAGAAGCCGGCGGGACAACTTGCAGTCAACCCAAGCCCACGAAAAACGCCCCGGAGCAGGAGGTGCCTCCGGGGCGTACTTCTCTGACTGCAGTCACGTCAGGAAGAATTCGCGGGTGATCTTGGTCCATTGCTCATCCGGCAGGGTGCTGGCGAGATCGCCGATGGCCACTCCGCCGTCCTGGGCCAGGGCGCCCAGTGCGCTGGGCACCACGCGCTGCAACCGCATCGAGGACTCTTCCGTCCACCACCGGGCAAGTGCGCCGCCCAGCAGGTTGCGGAAGTTGGTCTTGGCATCGGGGGACTGCACGGTTACCAGCCAGCCCTCGCCGTAGGGGTCTTTCGTCGCCAGCGCCGGATCGTTGACCACGGCTTCGTTGATGTCGGCCACGGTGCCTTCGATGGGCGAGACCATGTCAACCTTGACGCCGTTGCGCACCATGCTCCATACCTTTTGTCCCTGGCGGATCCACTGGCCACGCTGCGGAAGCACGATGTGCTCGACTTTGCCGGTCAGCTTGGAGGCAAAGTCGTCGATGCCGATTCGCACCAGGTTGGGGCTCTCGCTCAGCGCCCAGGTGTGTCCGGGGTGATAACGAAGATTGTTGGGGACTAAGAAGCCGCCCGCCAGGCTGGGCTCCAACCGCGCTGCTGCCGCGTCTTGTTTACGCCTTGCCGGGGCCACCTGCAGCGCGGGGTGTTTCGCCTTCGAGTAGAAGAAATCGATGGTTAGGAAGATTGCGAACATCATGAGAACCAGAAGAACTGTCATAACCGCCTCCTGCCTCGCATCCGAGGGCTTCTCGCTCTGCCAGCGCTTGCTTGCTTCACGCTTGACACTTTTCATAGAGCATTCGGCATGCCAAACCACGATCGAGTAGCTTTGAGGTTGACAAAGGCTTGTAAGTATCAACAGGCGCGTGGGTTGCTTGGCGGTGTTGTAAAATTACGCGCGAATTGGGTCACGTCGCATGGGTAGGTAGGCTGTTGTATTCGGCAACAGTCAAGGCGGCGAATCGCTACAAACCGCGGCGCCCATGCAAGCTGACATTACAGAATGAATGAGATACGCTCGGCGAGCCGTGGAGTTGCGATTTGCATCGGCACTGAGGTGAATCGCTACAAAACGCCGCAGGCTGGACCATGAAATCAGCAATCTCGAGAAGATTATTTTTGCGCACAAGGCGCATTCTCGGGCCGAAACGAAGCAAACACTAGTTCCATGACTCGTTTTTCTGTAGTCTGTCGCTTCCGGCGCTCTCGCGTCAGCAAAGCAATTTCTTAGCTGGGCTTCTCGAGAGGCATAGGAACAGAAGGCACCTCTTGGCCTCCTCCACCTTGCGGGTAAATCGGACCATTCCACGCATAGCCGCCTCCTTTCTGGTGGCAGTCGTCCTGGTCTACCTGGGGTTGATCAGCCTCGGCCAGTGGCTACCGGACGAGTATGACGACTTTGGCCGGTTGGCGCGACAGGGATGGCACGCCGTTGCGCAACGGCTGCAGTGGAGCCCGCGCCCGCTTTCCGAGCTGATCTTCTACGGATATGGCTGGCTGGTCAATCATTCGCACCGTCCCCTGATTATTCCCTTTCTGGCTCTGCTGTGGGCGGGATTTCTCGGCGCAGGCCTGCTGACATATTGGCAGACTCGCCGCTATCCAGATCGACAGGACAATTCCACGATTGCGCCCGACCTTCTGGCCGGGCTGGCGCTGATGGCTTCATTTCTGGCGGGCGGCGAAGTAATGGAGGTGTTCTACTGGCCGGCGGGAGCGGTTGCTTATCTACCGACTCTGTCGGCGACCCTGCTGCTGTTTCTCCAGGCAGCGCGGGGACGGCTGGCTACTCCAGGAGGACGCCGTGTGTGCGGGGCATGTCTTCTGGTGGCGACGTGTAGCAGCGAAGTGGGAGCGACATTTGTTCTGTGCTATGCCGGCGTTCACGCCCTGCTCTGGGCGACCGGCGCAGTTCAGAACCAGAGGGATGACGCTCCCCGGAATCACTTTCTGTGGTGGACCATTCCCGGGCTAACGGCCCTTCTGCTGCTTGCCGTGCTGCATAGGAATCGGTTTCATGCCGTGGAACTCCCGACGCTCTATGTCTCTGGCACCTTCGGGCATCCTCTGGCCAGTCTTACCGCCGGGCTGCGGGAGTTAGCGCTGGAGGTATTTGGGGTAAAGGTAAACGCCCATGGGTTGGCGGTCAGCGGCAGATTCGCTTCGGAAATACTCCTGGCGATCGGTGTGGCCTTTTGCTGGTCGCGATTCGGCAGACTCGCAAGAGCAATCGCTTGGCAAACCATTTCCGTCTCGGCAGCGTTTCTGCTGGCTTCATGGCTGACGATCGCTGCCGCCGAGTTGCATTTTGGCGCGGTATGCTGTCAGCGGCACGAAGTCATTCGGCGATGCTGGATACTAATGGGCCTGGCTGGCATCGCCATCGTTGGCTTGAGTTCGGCTGCCCAACGCCTGCGCCATCGTACTGTTCTTAGTGTTGCGCCACTCTTGCTGTGCGCGGGAATTGTTGTCGCCTGGCACACCAAGCCAGTGATCCATCAGTACCGAATCTACGGAACCATGTACGGCGCGATGGACCAGAATTTCCGATCGGGCTTCAATCCCGATGACGCCCAGATGATCTTTCTATCGCCCCCTCCCAGTGGCTTGATCTACGGAGCGCAGCTCGCACCGGGCCGGTACACCCGATCTTCCCCGGGCGCAGCGTATCCACAATACATTCTCGTCTTTTTTGGTAAGGAGCGAATGGTAGTACGGTCTGCGGAGGACTGGCTGTACTACCGCCGGCGGTTGGATCCACGGTAATCCGCTCTCCAGCTGCAGGCTGATTCTCCGGCGCTATTGACCTGCGGTTCCCTTCACCACGATCCCCAGCTTCTCGGTCGGGCCTAGACCCGAGGATGGAGCCGCCACCGTGAACACCACCGTTCCTTGCTTGTCTGCGACGGCACTACCCGGCTCGCCTGGCGCATCCAGCGCAATTACCGCTGGATGGTTCGTACCAGTCGCTTTGGCACTCAGCGCAACCAGCTTCTTGTAAAGGTAGCCTTGCTCGGGATTCGGATCGCTGGCGACTGGAATGGCCAACAGGAAATCAGGATTAGGCGCGACGCCCAAGTGATTGCCGTCCTGTGGCAGCAGATGATAACGCAAGCTGTACACGCCGGCAGGAATTGTCTGTCCGCGAAAATCGGTCATGCCCTTGGGCAGGTTGACCACACCAACAAACTCGGCGTTTGCCAACTCCGGATAGAGCGCGCCAGGAACATCCTTCGCCGCAGTCTTAAGCTGTTTTGCCAACCAGAACTCCGCGGTCCAAGCGCCGTCAAGGGTTATGCGGTATCCCTTTTCTTCGACCGCTTGCTTTAGCGCGTCAGAAGCTGCGGGCGCGCTCAAGGCGCCGATTCGCTCGACCTGGGCTGTCAGAACGGCGGCAGCAGCGAAAACAGTGGTCACGAGGCAAAAAAGCGCACCCCAAATCACTAACCGGTATAGGAACCGTTGTCTAGCCATCGACCGGCTTAGCTCCCTATCAAAGTGCCACGAATCATTCTGAACCACCACATAATACAAGTTACAGCACGGCGCTCCCTTTTCTTGCCGGCGCCATCTAAATAACAGGATACCTGGCAGGGTTAAGAGGAGGGAATTCGGATCGTCATCCAGTTGGATTTTATTGATTTGACTCTGTCTCGATTCAGGGATACGCTAGCGGCCAATGAGAGTTGTTTTTCGCTTGGGCAACCTTCCGGGCTCAATCCCGACCACTGCACAGCATTGCCATGCATCCCAATGTCAGACCGAAGCGGTTGGTCTGTCGCCGGTCCATCCCGCTTTCGGAACCCAAGGCTCCAATCCGCCCGCCACGGCGGGAGTTGCGGTCCTGATACAAACGGAGGCTGACTTCCGACTCTAGATGAAAAAGAACATCGAAATAAGCCCGAACATCGAAACCCTATTTGGTACCCGAGACGAAAACCTGCGCCTGCTGGAAGATGGCTTGAATGTCGCCATCGCCATGCGGCCCGATTCCATCGAGATTGAGGGAGCGGCCAGCGACGTGGGCCGGGCGCAGCAGGTATTTAGCGACTACCAGCACCTGCTACGCAATGGTTTTACTTTCGTGAACGGCGATCTCGGCGCCATGATTCGCGTCTTGACCTCGGACCCAACAGCCACCTTGCGTGGACTCGCGGAAGCCGGCAAACAGCGGTCGTTTGGCAAGCGCAGCGTGCAGCCCAAGAGCATTAACCAACGGCGCTACCTCGAGGCCATCGAGAACAGCGACATGGTGTTCGGCGTCGGGCCCGCGGGAACAGGGAAGACTTATCTCGCAGTGGCGATGGGGATCGCGGCGCTGCTGTCGAAGCGCGTGAATCGCATCGTGCTGGCGCGGCCTGCTGTCGAAGCCGGCGAGCGCCTGGGCTTCCTGCCGGGGACCTTGCAGGAAAAAGTCGATCCCTACCTGCGTCCTTTGTATGACGCTTTGTACGACATGCTCGAACCCGACAAGGTGGATCGCTATCTGGAGAAGAACATCATTGAGATTGCTCCCATTGCGTTCATGCGCGGGCGTACGCTCAACGACGCATTTGTCATTCTGGATGAAGCGCAGAATACCACGTCGGAGCAGATGAAGATGTTCGTCACCCGCCTCGGCTTCAACTCCAAGGCGGTCATCACCGGCGACATCACCCAGATCGATCTGCCCAACGCCAACCGCAGCGGCATGGTGGAGGCGATCGAAATCCTACGCAACGTGGAAGGCATCCGCTTCTGCTACTTCGACGAGGGGGATGTGGTGCGCCATCACCTGGTGCAGCGAATCATCCGGGCGTATGACGACTATAAAGGGCGCAACGAACAGTTGTCGCTGTCGCTGGAAATCAAGAACGGCAACGGTTTCGCGACCGCGCGCAGCAGCGATGGGCGGGCGCCTACGACTAGCGTCGAGCGGGAAACATCGCTGGCGGAAGTACCTTCGGCCGAAGCGCCTTCCCCTGCACAAAATCGCGTTTCCGAGTAAATTCTTGCTACCATGATATGGGAGGGCTGAACGTGCCCTCCCATTTGTACTTGAGCAGAAAATGCTTCTCCTGGTACACCAACTCCCCGATGTTCGCGAGCGCGCGCTGGCGCTGTTTGCAGGAAAAGCGCAACGCGTCGTCGGACTGCGCGGTGACGTCAACATTCGCATCGCCTCAAGCCGTGAGCTGCAGGAATTGAACCGCCGCTTTCGTAAGAAGAACCGGCCCACCGATGTTCTGTCTTTCCCGTCGGAAACGCCCAAGCTTGCCGGAGACATTGCCATCTCAGGCGATGTTGCCGCGGCCAATGCCGCTGAACTCGGCCACTCCACCGAAGCAGAAGTGAAGGTCCTTATCCTGCACGGATTACTGCATCTCGCCGGTTACGACCACGAAACCGATGATGGCGAAATGCGAACGCGCGAAACCACCCTGCGCCGTAAACTCGGCTTGCCGGTTGGACTGATCGAGCGCACTCACGCCAGTCTCCAGGAGGGCCGCGGTGGCCCAAAGCCATCCCGCAAGACTGCCGGCTCCAGCAGTCGCGGAGGCGCCCGGCGATGAGCCTGCCGTTATCCATCCTTCTGGTGGTCTTGATGGCGCTGCTGGCCCTGGTGTCTTACGTGGACCGGCTGCACGCGGAGATGGGAAAGTTTTTGGGGCGGGAGTTCCAGGAGAACATAGACGCCTACGAGCATCACGTCGAGCCCAAACTGCACGTGAGCCGCGAGCGGGCCGCGCTCTCTATGGCTGTGCTGACCCAGATGTGCATGGCCAGCATCGGCGTGCTCATCGGCTACGTGCTGTTCATGGAAAAGCGCTGGGTCGTGCTCGATTTGGTGCAAGCGGCGGTGAGTCTCATCTTCATCATCGTCATCTTCAACCGTTTGCTACCGTATCTATTTTTCGTGCGCACCAACGGGGAGTGGCTGGTGCGATGGGTCCCGGTTTTACGGACGCTCATTTATCTTGCCGTGCCGGTGACCCTGATCCTCAGCTTCGCTCTGTCAGTTGCATCGCTCTCCAAGGAGCATCCGGGACCGCAGCCTGAGCACCCGTCGGAGGCCGTGGATGCGTTGATCGAAGCCGGCCAGGAAGAAGGCATTCTGGAGGAGGGCGATCGCGACCTTATCCAATCGGTCGTGGAATTCGGCGACAAGACGGTGCGCGAGGTGATGCGGCCCCGGCCCGAGATCGTTGCGGTCCCCATCAACACCACCATCGAGGAGTTCACCGATCTGGTAAAGAAGTATCCCTATTCACGCATACCGGTGTACGAAGGCGAGATCGACCATATCAAAGGTATCGTGTATGCGAAGGACCTCTTGCAGGTCCTGGACACGGACGCACGCACCAAAACCGTGCGCGACTTGATGAAGCCCGATGTGTATTTTGTCCCCGAAACCAAGCTGGGTAGCGAGCTGCTGCGCGAGATGCAGCGCGACAACATTCGCATGGCCATTGTCATCGACGAGTACGGCGGAGTCGCCGGGCTGGTCACCATCGAGGACCTGGTGGAAGAGATCGTTGGCGAGATCCGCGACGAGCACGAGAAGGCTGAGATCGTGAAAGAGAGCGAGTCCTCGTACATCTTCAACGGCAACACCGATGTGGACCTTCTGGAAAAATTGCTGGGTGTGCGGCCCGACGAAAAAGAGGCGACCACCATTGCCGGGCTGGTAAGCGAACTTGCCGGACACATCCCCAAGGCGGGTGAAGTCTTCGAGGAGAACGGATTGCGCTTCGAAGTGTTGGAATCCACCGAACGCCGCATCGATCGCGTGCGGGTTAGTCTGCAGACGAGTTCTGCCTCCACCCAGGTTCGAAGCTGATGGCATTTCGATCCGGCTTCGTCTCCATCATCGGACGCCCCAACGCGGGAAAGTCCACCCTGCTGAATGCGCTGGTCGGCGAAAAACTCGCCATCGTCACTCGCAAGCCGCAAACCACCCGCAATCGCATTCAGGGAATCATCAACGTCGAGCGCAAGGGCAAGAAACCCAATCAAGCGAAAGAAGCTGGGGCGGGGCACCCACGCCCGGCGGGACAAATCGTTCTGGTTGATACTCCCGGGGTTCACAAGCCGATCAATTCGCTGAACCGGCGCATGATGAAGGAAGTGTACGACGCGCTGGAAGGCTGCGACCTGCTGCTGCTGATCGCGGACGCGACCGCCAGGTTCGGCGCCGGCGACAGATTCGTGCTCGACATCGTGAAGAAGAGCGGCCAGCCCTGCTTCCTGCTGCTGAACAAGATCGACGCGCTCGACAAACAGCGGCTGCTGCCGCTCATTGCGGAGTATAAAGAGCGGCACGAATTCGCCGAAGTAATACCGATTTCTGCGATGAAGCGCGAAGGCCTCGACGCTTTGCTGGCTGCGGTGATGAAGGCGCTTCCCGAAGGACCGCGATATTTCCCCAAAGACCAGATCACCGATCAGCCCGAACGATTTCTGGTGGCGGAGTTGATTCGCGAGCAGGTGCTGTTGGCCACCGAGCAGGAAGTGCCCTACGCGACGACGGTGCTGATTGACCAGTACGAAGAGGGCGCTAGACTGACGCGCATCGCGGCCACCATTTACTGCGAGCGCGAAGGGCAGAAGGCGATCCTGATCGGCAAGCAAGGCTCGACGTTGAAGAAAATCGGGACCGCAGCGCGCCTGCAAATCCAGGGCCTGCTCAACACCAAAGTGTTTCTGGAACTCTTCGTGAAGGTGCGCGCCGGCTGGCGCGATTCGCGCGACTTTGTGCAGGAGACCGACTGGCGGACCCAGTTGCAGAACATGTCCAGGGCCGAGCAGAAGGATGAGCCTGATCCGGAGAGCTAAAGCATTTTCATCCGGGACCCCACAGGTGCCCCACCAACCTTCCTTTGGGCGGGTGGGTGTTGTGTTCGATTGCGAAAAATTCCCACACAAGCAAAGGACGCTTGGGTGAGGCATGCTCAAGATGGTTGCCTGGGGCACGCGCCAACTGGGCCTGACCCTGGCCGCCGCTCCACCCCCCTCCCCCCCGTTCCCCGCAAAATATTGAAAACAATGAGTTGGCTCAAGAAATTCCGGTAATGTCCGGTTTGTGTGTTGTGCCACAAACTGGCCATTCCTAACAGGCGCTTAAGCTTGTAGGCGGTCAGTGCGATTTGGCGAATGGGTTAAATATATTCGCGGGACGGTACGGCTAATTCGAGGGGCTTACGCAGTTGGTATTCCTGAGGACATTTCAGGCCGTCGTCTGTCCGTTTACGAAGTTCCAAACGAACTTGGTGATCATCTTTACCGGGGGTCATTGGCGCGAGCAGTAAAACGGGAAATTGGCAGTCTGGTTGGTCGCATAAAAGAAATACTGCGTAGTCGGTCATACCGTCGGGGTGTGACTCTAGATCCGCTATTTCAAACCACTGCGACTCCTGAGCAACGAAGGCAAGCCCAAGATGCTTGCAATGCGGACATGCAAAGGCTATTTGATCGTCGTTCCTGGTTGACCCTCGAAGATATCCGAATATTTGCTCTAGCGTGGCGGTTGGGCGCTGAGTGGGTTTATCGCAGTGGGAACAGAGAATTGCTTTTGTCAGAACACGCACCATCGGGAAAATCTCGTCGTAAGTTTACGCTGAACAACTCAGCAATTCCTCAAGATTCCAAACGTGGTCAGTCAACCCCGCCCGCATCGCAGGAGTCTGCTTGTTGAGGCTGCCATGAACGCGACAGAAATTATAGAACGCGACGTAAAGCACAACGGCATCGGACATGTTCGCCAGCGTCTTGCTATATGCGTTCGTCAGGCGCGTGAAGCGGCGAAGGTGCATTCTCACGTTAAGGTTGGCGCGCTCGACGTGAGAGGTAGAGATGCGGCTGAAATCCGGTCTGCCGATTTTGATGTGTGGGATTGCCGCCACAACATCACCGCTGCCGTACCACCCATCGCCAGTGCCGCTGGAATAGATTTTCCTAAGCTGCGCGAAATCGACGTTTTGCCCAAAGTGCTCTCGCATGGCGCCCACATAGGCGTTGTACTGGTCGCTTGTGACTTGGTAGCGGCCATCGGTACGGTCGCGGAGATCGGACGCAAACGCATGGGCATTGATGCCGGTGCGCCGGCCAATGAGGTGCGTAATGATGAGCTTGCTTTCGCTGTCGAGCGCAAGCCAAACCATCGTACTGCCCCAATCAGGGGAATCCCCTTTATGCAGATGGGGCTCCCGCGTGTGGACATAGCCCCACATTTCATCTACTTGCACGTACCTGGGGCTGATGTGTTGCACTCTGGAGTCAAGCACCCGGCGGGCCTTATCCGCTGCCGTGTTCATCAGAGACAGAATCGTGTCGCGGTGCATTTCGGTGAACCGTTCGATTGCGCGAACGCTCATTCCTTCCAACATCAGGGTAAGAACCTTTGCGGCGGTTTCAGGCGGGGTGTAGTGGGTTCCGAGCTTGGGTTCGTACTGGGAAAACGTAATTTTGCAGGTAGAGCAACGATACCGCTGAACGTGGCGCTTTCCGTAGCGCCCGAACTTGCGGGCCGTGTGGTTACAGCGTTTGCAGGTCATGTGATTTCTCCACTTGCGTTAAGCGGAGAAACCAGCCACAATAAAGGCTCATGGTCTGAGGCGTGGTCCACTCCGCGCTTTGGATTAGCCCCGCAACCCGTTGACGCGGGAAGCGGGGCGCTGAGTGTTACGGGTTATGGACTATGGTGGGCGAACGGAAACATCCACCATGGGGCCGCGAGCAGTGAACACGATCTGAATTGTTACGGTCATTGCTCATTCCTTTCTCTTACCGCTCCAGCGTCTTGTTCACGTTGGGGCGGTTCGTATTTGCTTCCAAAGTCATTTCTTGCCGAACCCCGTCGGTGGTTCGGGGACAGGATCAAGCGACTCAGCTACCCAGCGCGTGGTATAAGCCACCGTCTGTCCGGTATGGCTTTTCACTGTCAACAATTCACCCTGTTTCTCCAGCCGCTTGAGCGTGTTGTGAATAACGCTCATAGGATTGGCGTAGTTCAACTCAACACCAGCGGCAGCGAGCGCGTTCCTGATTTGCGGCGGAGCCATGGGCGTTTTCGATGTGCGAAGTACATGCCTGATGGCTTCGGTAATCCCGGCCTCATTCAATATTTCTCCTGCCGCTTCCCATTCGGCTTTGGGCGTGTAATTGGGCGGTTCCTGCAGCAGCGCGGTCAGCGTTTCTACGGTAGCCATGAGCTGCGTCATGCGCTGGTCGATTGCAGTTCTCTTCTGAGTCAAAGCAGCCAATTCCTGATTGGCCGCGTCCAAAGCCTTTCTGAAGTCCTCATCGTTCATGCAATAACTTATATCTTTTTGGAGAGTACCATGTCAAGGAAAAAGTGTAACACACGAAGAAATATGTGGGAAGAGAGTATCGCAGAAGCGCACAAGAAGTTGGCACTTGGGCGGGCGTACATTGCCAAGATGAAATCGGTAATTCGCGTACTGGAGCAGAAGCGAGCAAGCGGCGAGTTGTGGCCTGGAGTCCAAGAATTAGACAGAAAGAGGCAAGCTAATGGCTAACGGAAAAGTGGCAGAAGATTTGCCGGCATACAAGGCTCGATGGAAAGGGGAGCGGACCCCAGGGCGAGCATCTGGAATCGACCTAGCAGAGCGATACGGCGACGAGCGCACGGCGCGGCAGTTAGGTGCAACGCGGTTCTTGCCTCTAACTCCAAGCGGACGCTATTCGGAGAAGCCGAAAAAGAAGCGGACAGGCCGACGCACAGGGCGGTAAGCTAAGGCGCGGAGGTTGGTCAAATGTTTCGTGCGCTGGCTATTTGCTTCGTGCTGTCGCTGTTCTCGGTTTACATTTGCTCGCAGGAGCCGAGTTGTAAGACGTTTCTTGAATGTCAGGCTCGCGTGCATTCGTGGGAGCAGTGGTCGAATGAGAACGTGCCGAAGTGCAAGGCCGCAATGGAAGATGCGACGAAGTTTGAAGCGGAGAATGCCGAGCTGCGAACGTCTAACGAGAGCCTAGAGCACAGGCGTATTGAGGTTGATTTGGCAACGGCTGCGGTCGGTATAGGAGTTGGAATCTTCTGCGCGTTTTGGTTGGCGAGGGCGCTCAAACGGGCGTGGCCTGTGTCCTACAAGGGCAAGCAGTTGGTGTTTATGGTGTGCGGCGCGATTTGGATTACAGGAGCGGCGCTGGTGGCGGTAAAGGATTCCGATCTGTCGAAGCACCCTGTGAATATGTTGTTTACGGTGCTGGTGTACTCACTTCCGGGGCTTCTGTTCAGTGGGATCGGCTTCTGGTGGTTTGGGAAGAGTAAGGAGAAAGAGCAGACAGCGGTGGTAGGACAATAAAGGAAAAGCTCCGGATGGAAGCCGGAGCCTCTAGAAACTCTGATGCAGGCAAACTCAGAGTAATACGGGAGTGTGCCTGTGTCAACAACAGCGTGTATATCGTGGAAGGAAAGATATATGAGCCAAGACGAACAAGACCAGATATTTGGTCGCGTCTCTCGTGAGCATCGAGAACTTGAGCAACAGGTTGGATCGTTGGCCTCTAACCTGAAGGCAATCGGGGTGCTATTTTCGGACCTTGGAGCGAGGCTCCAGCAGTGGCCGCATACTCTGAGCGTTGAGAGGGAAAGAGTCGAAAAGGCTGTTTCTGAGCTTTGGGAAACGGTAGAAAAATACAACAAAGCGGCCAGCGAAGCGACGGTTAAGAAGCTGGAATTGGAGAGCCTGAAACGGCAATAAGTAGTTATTCTGGAGCAGCAACACTAAAACAGGACAGTACCGAAATTCCCGGCAAAATATTGCATTCAGGACGTTTACAGGCAAAATATTGAGCCGAAAAGGTTTAGGGGATACCAGAGAGGAGTGGGGGATCCCTCGGGAAACGCGGTTTGGCAGTTCGAAGGTCTTCACTACCTGCACCAAACCTACCGCAGACACGAAAGGGCAGGAGCGCCAGGCGCGGCGGATCCTGCCCTGCAGTCAAAGTATGGACATGTTGAGCAACGCGGTCAAGTTACGAAAGTAGGGTTTGCCGCTTCCATTTTGCTCCCGTTCCCGGAACGGGAATGAGGAATTGGGGAGGCTGTCAGCTCTCAGCCGTCAGCATTCAGCCCTTGTGGGTCAAGGCTGTCATCCTGAGCAATGAGGCGATTGGCGCCGCACCATGATGTGCCGTGCCCGGGGCACTCGCATCGTCTAACTACATCACCCACCGCTGAAGCCGGTGGGCTTTCTTATTCCGTCCCGCGTGGCGGGACCGGCGTGCTAGCGATTCCAGCTTGAACGCGACATCAAATGGGGTGCCGGCGCAAATCTTCTTGCCGCGCTTGACTTAAGCGCCTTTCATCCCACAATGTGGGACTTGGCACGCTGGGCGAAACCGGCACAACCCCAGCGCCTCGGGCGCGAAGGAGGATAGCACACCGTTTCACCGGGGTCCCCAACCGGCGCCGCTGTTGCGCTGGTTGGGGTGGTTGAACGGTGGGTAGCGAGAGGAAGGAATTCGAGTCCCCCGGGGACGGCACAGGATTCTGTCTTGGTAACTGCCCCGCCCTAGCCAAAAGCGGGCTAGAACGGGGTACCCCATGTTGAAAGCTATCTCGCAACCTGAATGTGCTTGGCCGGGCCACCCGCCCTCCGAATGATCATCCTTTCCTGAACTGGTCAAAACGAGACAGTCGATCAATGTGGCTAAGCTTAAGCTGAAATGTGAGGCACGCTTATGAAACGATTGGCAGTTGTCAGCACAGCATTTCTGTTGTTCGTGCTTCTCGGGGGCATTGCTTTTGCCTACGCGCAGCAGGAACGGCAAGCCAAGCCCGAACAGCAGGCACAGCAGAACCAGAAGAAGCAGCAGGCTCAGCAACAGCAGAGCCAGAACAAACAGCAGGCTCAGCAACAGCAGCATGCCCAGCAGCAGCAACAGAACCAGAACAAGCAGCAGGCGCAGCGGCAGCAGAGCCAGAACAAGCAGCAGGCTCAGCAACAGCAGCAGAGCCAGAACAAGCAGCAGGCTCAGCAGCAGCAGCATGCCCAGCAGCAGCAGCAGAGCCAGAACAAGCAACAGGCTCAGCAACAGCAGCATGCCCAGCAGCAGCAGCAGAGCCAGAACAAGCAGCAGGCTCAGCAACAGCACGCCCAGCAACAGCAGCAGAGCCAGAACAAGCAGCAGGCTCAGCAACAGCACGCCCAGCAACAACAGGCTCAGCAACAGCAGCATGCCCAGCAGCAGCAACAGAACCAGAACAAGCAGCAGGCGCAGCAGCAGAGCCAAAACAAGCAGCAGGCTCAGCAACAGCAGCATGCCCAGCAGCAGCAACAGAACCAGAACAAGCAGCAGGCTCAGCAACAGCACGCCCAGCAACAACGGGCTCAGCAACAGCAGCATGCCCAGCAGCAGCAGCAGAACCAGAACAAGCAGCACGCCCAGCAACAACAGGCTCAGCAACAGCAGCATGCCCAGCAGCAGAGCCAGAACAAGCAGCAGGCGCAGCGGCAGCAGAGCCAGAACAAGCAGCAGGCGCAGCGGCAGCAGAGCCAGAACAAGCAGCAGGCTCAGCAACAACAGCATGCCCAGCAACAACAGCATGCCCAGCAGCAGCAGAGCCAGAACAAGCAGCAGGCGCAGCGGCAGCAGAGCCAGAACAAGCAGCAGGCCATTAGACCTGCACAGCTACGGCCCACGCAGCAACAGCAGCATGCCTATCAGCAGCAACAGCAGACTACCTGGCAGCAGCATCGCGCTCAGAACTGGCAGTCTGAGCACCGCAGTTGGCAGCAGCGCGGCGGTTACAACGGCTACCGCATTCCTAACAACTATTACGGCAGCTACTATGGCCAAGGTCATTCATTCCGCGTCTACAACCAACCCTTCATGGTGGTGGGCGGGTATCCCCGCTTCCAGTACGGAGGCTATTGGTTCAGTATGATTGATCCGTATCCGGAATACTGGGGTAGGAACTGGTACCAGACCGACGATGTTTACGTCGCATACTCCGGTGATGGGTATTACCTGTACAACCGCAGGTATGCCAACCGCTCGGGGATTGCAATTAGCATCCCGTTTGAAAGCCAGAACAATCAGCAGGCACAGCTAGGGCCCATTCCGCAACAGCAAGGTGACTGGCAGCGGTATCGCGCTCAGAACTGGCAGTCTGAGCACCGCAATTGGCAGCAGCGCGGCGGCTACAACGGCTATCGCGTTCCTGACGACTCTTACGGCAGCTACTATGGTCCGGATCACTATTTCCGCGTCTCCAGCCTCCCCTTCAGGGTGGAGGGCGGGTATCCGAGCTTCCAGTACGGAGGCCATTGGTTCAGTATGATTGATCCGTATCCGGAAAACTGGGGAGACACGTGGTACCAAACCGATGATGTTTACGTCGCATACTCTGATGACGGGTATTACCTGTACAACCGCATGTATCCTGACAGCCCGGGGGTTGCAGTTAGCATCTCGTTTTAGGCGGTCTACAAACCGAGACGATAGTGTCCTAAACAAGCGGCCTGGTGCCCCAGGTTCGCGTCCGTCTTTTGGACGCTAACCTGGGCGGAGGAAGGTCCGGATCGGCCTGCCGAACATTTTCAACGCACGATCTGTGGCCGTCCACTCCGATTCGATCTCTAACCTATACCTTTTAGCTTGTCGAGCACAGTGACCCGGGCTAGCCCAACAGAGGGGCGAACCTGGGGCACCGAGCTTGCTCTATCATTGATTCGAAGGAGTAGCAGTCATGTGGTCACATCGAATCCGATATGAGTCAGCTAGGGCGAGCCTAGGGTTGCTGAGTTTGTGCGGGGTGCTGCTGTTCGCGCAGGACAACCCGCAGCACAGTCAAACCAATCAGCAGAGAACGGCCACCACGCCTCTGCTGGTGAACGTGACCGGCTGCCTGAAGAAGAGCGGCACGTCGGGAGGCTATTACGTCGCCGACCAGGATGGCCGGACGTGGGAGCTCACCAGCAAGAAGGTGGACCTGGCAAAGCAAATGTTTCACACGGTGAGCGTCTCCGGGCATCCGTCAACCGGGTCGAAGATGCGAGAAGGGAAGAGCGAGCCGGGCCAGAAGCCAGAGGGTGAACAAACCTTCACTCTGGACGTCACCGAGTTGGAGGTGCTGAGCCCCAGTTGCACGCGGTAGCTCCGGTGCCGCACCCAACCTTTCTTTGGTTGGTTGGGTGTTTTGGCTGGTCGAGAGAAAATCCCCGCCCAAGCAAAACCGGCTTGGACGGGGCACCCTCGAGATTAAGAAAGGTCTGACTAAGTCCGTTGCACATCCCTCAGGGGCTAAGGCCCCGGCCTCATATTGGGCATTTACGGACGGCCTGAAGGCCATCCCCTTCCAAAAGCCAAACTTAATCATAGGCTCCCTAGTGGGTAACGGGGAGGACCTCAGTGACCTCGCCCTCGCCTCGCTACGGACCACGCCGTTATAATCATCCGGATATCCCACGGTATTTGCTCTAAGGTCAAGTCGATGAGTAGCCTGTGCCCCGCAACGATGTACACCAGCAACTTTTCGCGGCTGGGCGATCTGTGTGCGGCGACTCTGAGCCTTTACGCTAAGCGCCATGCCGCATCCTTTCGCGTCATCATCCCCGACGCTTGTGAAGTGAAGCGTCCTGCCTCGTGGCACAAACTGGAGCTTATACGCCAATTGTTTCAAGAAGGGTTCGAATTCGTATTGTGGATTGATGCTGACGCCCTCTTCCTGCGTTTTGACACGGATATTCGTAGTTTGATTCTTCCGGACCGAGACATCTATATGGTCAGGCACGCTCTACCCGAGCGTTACGGAGCCGATCGAGTGCCTAATTGCGGCGTACTGCTGATGCGCAATTGCCCGTGGTCGGAAACATTCCTGTCCCAGATATGGGAATGCACGCAGTACCTAAATCACGTTTGGTGGGAGAACGCAGCAATGCTGCATTTGCTTGGCTTGCACCGCTTGCTGGGCGAGGGTGAAAACCGGCCGAATCAGGACTTGTTGCAACATTTTTCCTTCCTAGGCACGGAATGGAACGCTTTGCCCAGAGTCTGTGCTGCGCCAAATCCTATCATCAACGATTATGCAGGCATGGAATTCGGGCAGCGCCTCTCGGAAATGTCGCAGGATTTTATACGCTCCTTAGAAGCAGCCGAGCACGATGGGCTGCTAGACGACGAATGGCAAGAACTGCTCTCCGAGTACCGTTCTTTCGTCCGTCCAAAAGCAGCGCAGTCGAGCCGCTCGCCAGGGGAAAGCTGATCCCGAAAACCCTATTCCCCCTCTTACCATACCTTCCTTCTTCATAGTTCTTTTCATCAGGACAGCAAAACCACAAAACCCGCGCCATCACTGTGCGGCACGGATGCTCGGTAGTGAATTATCCCCAAGACCTCCGGAGCGCCTGGGCACCAACGCAAGAGATTATCAAGGCGGAGGAGCGGTCGTCTTCTCGGTTTTAGCTTTCTTGGGGGCGATGGCTTTATCCACCCACTCGTCGGCGGCTTTCAGGTCAGCCTTGTGGGCGTCAGGCTGGTCGCACTCATATTCGGCGCGTTCGCGGTACAGCAGATTCATGTAGGCCATGGCATCAGCGTCGTCGGGCTGAAGCTGAAGCGCTTTCTCCAGCGATTGAATTCCATCGTCCACGTAATGCTGGCTCTGGGTCCGCAAGGAAGCACAGGCCGCCGGGTCGCTAATCATTTCGCTATCGCTCAAGTGCATCTCGTCCCGCATCTTGACGCGCGGCGGATAGGCCAGGGTCCAGTCGATGACGCCCATGGAAAAATAATTGTGCGCGTCGTCTGGATTAAGCTCGATGGCCTTCATGTAGTACTCGCGAGCGTCATCCCAGCGCTTCAGGTTGAGGCTCAAGGAAGCGATGGAGACCGTGCTTCGGTAGCGCTGTTGGTCGGCTGGGTCATCCTGGAGAGCGGTCTTGAACTCTGCGATCGCCTGCGTTGCCACCTCGACATTGGCTGCCGTTTCATCGCCGGGAATGTACTGCTGGGCGTAGGAATTCGCCAGCAGCACCCGCGCCTGGGTAGAGGTCGGATCGAGCTTGAGCGCAGCCTGAAAGTGCTCCGCCGCGCCCTGGTAGTTGGAGAATTGGTAGGCGAGGATGCCGGCTTGTATTTCCCGAGCGGCGGATGTGTTTTGCGCGAAGGCCAGCGTGGAAGCGCCGATTGCGAAGGCGACGATGCAGGCGAGAGTGAGGCGCACGCGTCCGCGCCGGGAACGAACACCGGCCAAAGTTACGAGGGTATTTTCAAGAGTAATTAGCATTGGCATCTCATGCAGTTTTCGGCAGCGAGCGTTCAACTGCCCGCGCCATCCACGATGACAAGTGAGAACCGTGCCGTCCCTACGGGACTCAGTCTTATTTTCTACTTCACCCAGCGCTTAACCGCCCCAATCCACGCAAAAGCGGCGCGGCTTGGGGACCCCGGTGCGCGCTGGGCTAAGCTCTTTCGCCCTTCGGGCTGGGTTTTGCGTAATCTTTCCACCATGCCAACCCAAACGAGTCTCAGCTACGCGGAAGATCTAACCATAACCACTGCTACTGACAACTGGCAACTGGCAACTGATAACTGACCCTTACTCCTTCACCGCAATCCCCAGCGCTTTCATCTTGCGATACATGTGGCTGCGTTCCAGTCCCAGCACTTCGGCGGTACGGCTGACGCTGCCATGGTTCTCATCCAGCTTTTTCAGGATGTAGTCGCGTTCGTAGGCGGCGCGCGCCTGGTGCAGGCTGGAAAAATCGCCCATGGTGCGGCGGCCGCTCTCGCGGTAAACCAGGGTGGGCAGATGCTTGCGCTCCAGCTTGATCACGGTTGGATTCATGATCACGATGCGCTCAATCAGGTTGCGCAGCTCACGAACGTTGCCCGGCCAGGAATAGCGCATGAGGGCATCGAGGGCATCGTCGGCGATCTCCTTCGGACGGCGGTTGTAGGTCTGGGAAAACTCCTTCAGGAAATAGCGGGCGATCAGCGGAATGTCTTCTTTGCGTTCGCGCAGCGGCGGCACATAGAAGGGGATCACGTTCAGCCGGTAGAAAAGATCTTCGCGAAAGTTTCCTTTGGAGATTTCCTCTTCCAGGTCCTTGTTGGTGGCCGCGATGACGCGGGCATCCACCGTGATCGGTTCTTCCTCGCCGACCGGCGCGAAACGCCCTTCATCGAGTGTGCGCAGCACCTTGGACTGCGTTTTCAGGCTCATATCGCCGACTTCGTCGAGGAACAGCGTTCCCCCGTCGGCCTTCTGGAATTTGCCTTCTTTGTCAGCGGCAGCGCCGGAGAATGCGCCCTTGCGATGTCCGAACAGCTCGCTCTCGATGAGATCTTCAGGAATCGCCGCGCAGTTGAGCTCGACGAACATGGCCTCTTTGCGGAGGCTCTGGGCGTGGATGGCGCGGGCCGCCAATTCCTTGCCGGTGCCCGATTCGCCGTAGATCAGCACGCGCCCGTTGGTCGGGGCCATCAGCGCGATCTGCTGGCGCAGCGCTTTCATGGGGATGCTGTCGCCGACAATGACGCTGCGCACCTGGAACTGTTTCTTGTATTCCAGGTTCTCGCTGCGCAAGCGTTTGGCTTCGATGGCGTTCTTCAGAACGATCAACGTGCGCTCGATCGAGAGCGGCTTCTCGAGAAAATCGAAGGCGCCCAGCTTGGTGGCCCGCACCGCGGTCTCAATGTTGCCATGGCCCGAGATCATGATGATTTCGGGATGGTCCTCGGGCTCGACCAGCTTCTCCAGCGTTTCCAGGCCGTCAACGCCGGGCAGCCAGATGTCGAGCAGCACCACATCCACCGACTTGTGGCGAAGGGTGTCCATGCACTCCTCGCCGCTGCCCGCGAGTAGCGTTTTGAAACCCTCATCCTCCAGCACGCCTTGCAGCGAGCTGCGGATTTGGGACTCGTCATCCACGATCAGAATGGTTTGCATTTTGCTGGCCAGCCGCCGCGGCCATGTCCTGGGCCAAGGGCAACTCTACGATGAATCTGGTTCCGAGCGGAGAATTTTCTTCCACGCGAATCGACCCGCGATGATCTTCCACAATGCGGCTGACAATGGCGAGACCGAGCCCCGTCCCACGCCGCTTGGTGGAGAAATACGGTAGAAACAGTTTCTCCTTCACCTCGGAAGTGACCCCATGTCCGGTGTCGGCGACGGAGATTTCGACCGAGTCCCGCTCCCCCACGAGCGCCGTGGAGATGTGGATTTCCTTGAGCAACGAGTCCTGCATGGCTTCCGCGGCGTTGTCCACCAGGTTGGCGATGGCGCGCTTCATGGCGTCAGGATCGGCCTGCACCGGCGGCAAGTCGGGCGCGAGGAACCTCTCTACTCGAATCCCATCGAGTCGGCCATCGAACATGGCCAGCGCCTGATTGACGATGCTGTTGATGTGGGAGGGTTGCGGCTGCGACGCCGGAAAGCGGGCCAGGACCGAGAACTCATCCACCAGGGTACGAACGGTTTCCACCGAGGAGCCGATGGTTTCCGAGCATTGCCGGATCACCTTGAGTGAGGCCGCGTCCGGTGGGGTTCCACGTTCGAGGTGGCGGCGAATGCGCTCGGCCGACAAGGCAATCGGAGTGAGCGGGTTCTTGATTTCGTGCGCAATGCGGCGCGCCACCTCACGCCAGGCAGTCTGCTTCTGCGCGCGTAGTAAATCGGTCAGGTCCTCAAACACCGCCACGTATCCCATCCGCTGGCGGTGGCCATCGCCCGAGGGCGACGACGGCGGGTCCAGCGATGCCACCGTCACCGCCACGTTCAGGCTTACACGCGCGGTGAGAATCTCCATCTGGCTGGTGGTGGTTCCCATGCGGTCAGCTTTGCGCAGCAGGTGCTCGAGATCGGATACGGCTTCCGCCGGAAACAGGTCGTGCAGGGTTTGCCTGGAATCAGGCAAGTCCTCGTCGAGCCGGAGCAAACGCCGCGCTGCCCGGTTGGAATGCAGAATGTGGCGCGAGGCGTCCAGCGAAAATACCGCGGAAGGAACGCTCTCCAGGATGGTCTCGATATGGCGGGTGCGCTGCTCCAGCTGCACGTTCACATCGGCCAGGTCGCGCCGGGAGGCCTCAATGTTTCCCCGGCTGGCCTCCAGGTCGGCCGCCATACGGTTGAACGATTCCACCAGTTGTCCGATTTCGTTGCCCGCCTGCACGTCCACCCGGTAGTCGAGGCGACCGCGGGAAATTTCGTGCGTGGCTTCGGCCAGAGCGACCAATGGCCGGGTCACCATCTTCGACAGATACAAAGCCAGCCAGGTTGAGGCGAAGAGCACAGCGACCGTCAGCAGCAGCAAAAAGCCCATGTAAGTGCGACGCAGACGCCGCCGCTGCACGCGCAGCTCACTGTATTGCTGCTGGCTGCGTTCCACATCGCGCAGCGTGGCCGAATAATTTGCCGGCAAGGGCATGGCCACCAGGATTTGTCCATTCGGACCCACTCGAGCCTGGCCCAGGACATAAGTTTCGCCGAGAACGTCGAACGATTTTGCCTGACCCAGCGAGGCCGTCTTCAGGGGCAGGTTGTGGCGCAGCAGGGGCCAGGCTTCGGGAGCATGAAAGCTGGCTTCGGCACGATCATCCACGACCGCAAAGGCGAAGGCGCCTTGCAGAGTGATTTCACTGCGCCGGAATTCATCCATCACTGAGGTGAAGTCTCCGCTCTGGAACGACTTCTGGGTGTCGGGAGTCGAGGCGATACGCTGCGCCTCAACTCTGGCATTGGTGGCGGCGTATGCCGTCAGCAGGGAAATGATGGCGTTGGTGCGGTATTGCACCTCCTCCACCGGCCGGGAGAACCATTTTTCGATGGAGCGATTGATTAGACCGTAGGAGAACAGAAACAGAAAGATCACCGGCCCCAGCGAAAGCAGTAACGCTCCCATCACCATCCGGCTGCGAAACTTGGAGCCCAGGACACCGGTCTTGCGCTCGGCGTACAGGCGCAGGAGGGTGCGCAGCAGGACGAACGTAAGCGCCACGAATAACAGAAAAATCAGCGCCGAAACCGCGGCAAAGATGAGCGTCTCTTCGCTGGTATCGGGCTGCAGGAAGGTCAGCTTAAAGGTGGCCTGCGCGAAAATAACTGCAAAAAGGAAGAAGGTACAAATGGAGAGCACGACCAGGGCGGGCGTACGGTTTCGTTTTTGCTGTGGACGAGTTGGAGGCGTAAACGGCAACATGAACAGCCCAGCCTGCCGCTTTCGAATCGCGAATGCAAGATTGCGCGAGCCGATTCCAGGTCCCGGCAGGTGGCTTCATTATATCCGCGGGCCGCTTTGGGGCGCGTCGAGATCAGGGCTGCTGGCCGGCCGGCGCCGGCATCGGCCTGTGGTTGCGCCTTACCAGCCAGACCACCAGCGCGATGATCACGACCAACGGCAGCAGGGGAACAAGGAATATTGCCACCAAAATGAATGCGCCAGACTGCTCACTGATGTCGCCCTTCACCACTGCGCCGGCATGACGCGATAAACGTCCTCCGAGCGTGACCACATCCTCGGAGACCGACGCGTTCTCGCCCAATAGGACGCCTCCGCCGATGGCTACCACACTCCCCTTCACCGTGCCATCCACCATGATGCTTCCACCAATGGCGACCACATCCCCGCAGGTGCCTTCCATTCGAATCGAGCAGCCGATGCAAACCAGGTCCCCTACATTTTCGTTCTGGCCTACCGTAATGCTTTGGCCAATATGGACCTGGTCTCCATCCCGAGCGTGAAGCGTTTGAGGGGTAACCATGAGAAGCAGTAAAGCGGCTGCCAGCAGCCAATGCGCGCGATGAAGCATGAGTTCAACTCCCCGTCTGGGCGATACGCAGGCGTTCCAGACGAATCCGGTCGAAATCAGAACACAGACCCACACTGTATTTTACGGGCCAATCGTCGCGACGGTTCCCGGATTCTTATCATGACATGGCGACTTTCCGAAAAAAAGGCCGCACCGGAAAGATGCGGCCAAAGTAAATCGATGCTGCCGGTTGATTCGAAGCGCTCGCACGCCTCAAACGCCGGGGTTAGAAGTTGAGGCGGAACCCGAACTCCATCTGCCGGGGAGAAGCGGTATTGAACTGCCCTGGCAGTACGCCCCAAGACCCCGGACTGCTGGTGTCGAGGTAAGAACCCGGGCCGGGATCCTCGAACACGACATGGTTCAGAACGTTGGTGAAGACGACCTGCGCCTCGAAGTTGACCCGCTCCGTAATCATGAACTGCTTCTTCAGGCTGAAGTCCATGTTCCAGTACGGGAGCCCGCGCACAACGCCGAAGCCGCCATCATGGGTATCCAGACCCAGAATTGGCTGCCGGACGTCGTTGTAGGCAGCTGCCGGGTCGGCGAACAGGTTGGGTAGCTGCCCAGACGTGTAATGCACTCCGACAGGGGGAAGCTGTCCAATCGGGATGGCGTTTTCCGAGACCCCATAGCCAAAGAAGTTGACGGAGTCGCCTTCGCCGAACGCCTGGCCGCCGCCATTGATGGTGCCCAGAGTGATGGGCAGGCCGCTGCCGGCAGTGAATACCGGCGCGAAGGTCCAGCCGCCCAGGAGATGCCCGGCCAAGCCGTGCTGCCCCTTATAGAATGGCGGCTGATACACGAAGAAGGTGTTAAAGACTAGCGGGCGGTCGAACGCCTGCAAGCCATAGCCGGTGCGCAGGTTGAAGGGATCGGGTGCGGTAGAAGCACTGGTTGCCTGAACTTCGGCTCCCGTGCCCAGCGCCCTGGACCAGGTGAGGTTCGTCTGCATGGTCAGGCCCTTCCAGTCCGACATCTTAACGCTGAAGAAACCAGCGTTGTAGTTGCCGTAGCCGATGCTGGCATTGACCCCGATGCCGCTACTGAGCTGCCCGGCCGTGTTCAGCATCGTATGCCCGAAGTTGAACCCGGGAGCGGTACCGCCGTTGTCCAGATCGCTCCACAAGCTCCAGACGTTAGCGAAGGTAAGGTTGCCGGTGCCGTTAAGACCTTCGTTGGCCACCAAGGCCTGCGTGCAGTTGGCGAAGCCGTTGCAGTAACCGGTGCCCGCTAGGGCCGTCTCAAAGAACGGCTGCGGCGTTACCGCGGCTGCATTGCCTACGCAACCGCCGCCGCGAAGCCCATTGATCCCGCCGCAGTATTGCAGCACCACATTGGCGTAAGCCTTGTCGAAGCGCTGGCCGCCCAGCGTCATCATATAAGGCACGGCATTGATGTTGATCGGCATGTACTCATTCTTGATCCAGCGCCCAATGTAGCCCATCTCCATGCTTACCTTGCGCGAAATTTGGTGCTGGTAGGTGAGGTCAACCGAGTCCACGACATTGGGCCGGAAGTTGGGATCCAAGGCCTCGCCCGCTCCCGCTTCGGCTCCGTTAATACCGGGGAACAGAGGCTGCGGCAGGGTCTGACTGGGCGCCTGTCCAAGCGGCGCTACCAGACCATTTACGCCCACACGAAAAGCATTCAGGGGATTGGCGCCGCCACACCCAAAATTCTGCGCCGTCTGGTAGGCCGGGGCTAGAGCGCCAACGCACTGTACCGCCTGAATAAGGCCGGTGCCGAGCAGGGGCACCAGCACCAGGTCAACTCCGTTCAGCCGCCCGTAGATGCGGCTATAACCAGCGCGGACGACATCGTTGCCGTTGCCGAAGATGTCAAAAGCGGCCGCCACCCTGGGGCTAAACTCCTTGTAGTAAGGATTGTAGATCCTGGGATGGCCAGCCACGTTGCCAATCAGGGAAAAACCGACTTCGGGGTTGTACACGTTTCCCGCCAGTGCCGCGGTCTCCCGGTTGTGCATGTAGTCAGACAAAACAATCGGCTTATTGGAAGCGTCCACCAACGCGATCTGTTTCCCGTTTGCCTCCGTCGGCGGCATCTCCAGTGTCCACCCCAGACCGTAGGTCAGGGTAAACCTCGGCTTAATGCGCCAGGTGTCGCTGAAGTACATGTTGTAATAGGGAATGGTGCTCTTGTCATAAGCGGGCGTGAGCGCCGGGTTCAAGGTCAGGTTGGTTCCTGAGCGGGTGTAGGCAATCTGCGAGATGGACACGATACCCAGCATGGCGGCATAGTCACGGCCCCAATTTGTCGAGGAAACGCCGTTCGGGACATAACCTGCCATGTCGATTCCCGCACCCGATGTGGTACCGAGTTGGTACACGGGATAGTAGTTGATACCACCACCATTATCGGTGCGCTGGTGGTAGTTCCAGTTGTGCTGATACTGGCCGCCGAACTGGAACATGTGTTTGCCCTTCAGCATGGTCACGTCATCCTTGAACATATTGTCGTGCCCATCCCAGAAGCGGGTACGCGTCTGCTGCGTGTTCACATTATAGGGGATGAGCGCTTGTGTAGCCGTCTCGCCGAATGGCTCCAAGGCCCCTCCCAACCCGGCAACCTGTACCGGGTCTCCTGCCGTGCTCCACGACCAGAAGTTGCGCAGGAAGCTGTAATGGAAATCGTTGGTGGTGTTAGAACTGATGTTGGTGGTCATCCCCGCCACCAGGTACCACGGCACTTGCGGCTTGGTGGACAGGGACTTCGGTGTACCCAGCGTATCGCCGGGGAAGAAGCCGCCGATGTCAACCTGGGTCGTATCGTTTTTGACAAGGTTGTAATAGCGATAGCTCGACATGAAGTGCCACTTGTCGCCAAAGTCGTGGTCAACGCGAACCACTCCAAAGTTGTCGTTCTGGGGAATGGCCACATTCGCTCTAAATCCCTGAATGTTGGTACCATCGCAGCGGCTAAGACCGCAGCTCGCTTCATTCGACGGCGGCAAGTATTTGTTCCACAGCTGCTGCATGAGGGGATTGATTCCTATGCCCAGCGGATCGTAGTTCAGAACGTTGTACCGCACCCCTCCGAAGGTGAGGAACCCGTTGCGCATGTCCGCCGACGGAACTGCCCTCTCCACGGTGCCGGAGTTGGGCCAGCGGAAGCCTTGATAGTTGGCAAAGAAGTAAGTTTTACCGCCCAGCATCCTGGGCAGGATGGGGCCGCCAGCCGCCGCGCCAAAGCGGTTGTAATGATAGTTGGGGGCCGGCACTCCATTGAGGTTATTCTGCCAGGTATTGGCATTGAAGTTGTTGTCCAGATAGTACTCGTAAACCGTTCCGTGCCAGCTACTGCCGCCGCGCTTGGTGACGACTTGCACTTGCGCACCCGAGGAGCTGTTGAAGTCGGCGCCCTGCAAGGCTGCACTGACCTTGAACTCCTCCACGCTATCGGCCGGAGTCGGCATCACACCCGTAGGTCCCGCAGCCACACCGTTACTCTGGTTGGAAATACCGCCCGTTGGGTCACCGGCAAAGCTGGTCGTGTACACGCTCATGCTACCGTCCATGTCGTTGGTGTTGTTGCCGCCGTCGAGCATGAAGCTGCTCTGGTCCACAACGGTGCCAGCCACACTGCCATCTGGGCTGATGCCCGGCTGGAGGGTAACGAAGGTGCTAACGTCCCGCCCCAAGCTGGGGAGCGACGACAACGCCACACCGGTGACGGTGTTGCCGATGGTGGCATTCGTGGTCTGCAACTCGACCCCGGTCGCCGCCACTTCCACGGTCTGCGACGCCGCGCCCACCTCCAGAGCGACATTGACCGTACTCGGTGTGCCGACCTTCACCTGCTGGGCGGTGATCACAGACTTACTGAACCCGGTTTTAACAACCGTGATGTTGTACGTCCCTGGTGGCAAACTGACGAAGACATATTGGCCAGCGGCGTTAGACGTGGTGGTTCGCTGCTGCTGCGTGGCCGTGTCAGTCAATGTAACTGCCGCACCTGGCACCACCGCACCGGTCTTGTCTGTCACCACCCCATTAACTTGCCCGGCTGACGTGACCTGTGCCACTGCAGGCACCGCACTCGCCAGTAACAGGACTGTGACCATCAGAACTAAGGTTGAAAATAACAAAGAGGAACGGCGTCCAAGTCGTGTCATCTTTCTCCCTCCAGAAGTTGACTTGCGTCTGACATCTGACTGCGCGGAATTTCTAAGCTTGAAAAAGCCGCATGAAAGAGAATCCTAACGACAAAACTTCGCTTGCCTCGCCGGGATACAGCGCGGCCCGCCACGCTCCGAGCGCGAGCGACAGAAACCTGGTTAAAAATGCTCCGACAAATAACCCAAATCCAAGCCGGAGCGCGATATGAATTGGCACGATAGGAGCATTCAGCTGGCCAAATAGCGATGACCAAGCTAAGTTATTTAAAATATTGCAGATTCGCTTAGTGCGCAGGCGGTAGAGTTACAAGATTCTGAATTATCTGAGCGCGAGGATATTGATTTTCATAGAAGACTTGTGGGAAAACAACCTCGCTGGTGTCACCAGAACTTGCTGAAGTCAGGCTGCCGCTTTTCCGCAAACGCGTTGAGGGCTTCGCGGCTTTCTGGCGAATCCAGCCGCCCCGAGATGACGGCCACCTCTTCCTGAATAGCGCGATCGACCTCCGCTTTGTAGGTACGCCTCAGCAGTTCCTTGCAGGCGCGTAGCGCCGCCGGAGGTTTTTCCGCCAGCTTTTGCGCCGCATTCGCCGCGGTGGTGAGCAGCTCCACAAACGGGACGACAGCGTTCACCAAGCCTAGTTCATAAGCGCGCTGTGCGGTGAACGGCGCCGCCAGCATCAGCAATTCGGCGGCGCGCTGGTGCCCGACCAGCAGCGGCAAAAGCACGGTAGAACCTGCTTCGGGAACGATGCCGAGGTTGAGGAAGGGCATCAGAAACATGGTGTTGTCGGCGGCATAAACCAGGTCGCAGTGCAGCAGGATGGTGGTGCCGATTCCCACCGTCGCCCCGTGCACGGCAGCGACAATCGGCTTTCTTGCGTTCACCACCGCGCGGATAAAGCGGACCGCGGGTGGCAGGTCTTGCCCCTTCCACGGCCTTTGCAGGAAGTCGACCAGGTCGTTGCCCGCGGTGAACGCCTCGCCGGCGCCGTGCAAAAGCATGACGCAGACCTCGGGAGCAGCCTCCGCCTTGTCCAACTCGTCGGCAAGCGCCTCGTACATCTCGGCGGTCAGCGCGTTCTTCTTTTCCGGGCGGTTAATGGTGATGCGCCGCACGGCGCCGTTGCTTTGGCTTTGAATGTAGCTCATGGCGTGGCTCCTATCGGCGAGGCAGAAAAAGTTGCTGCGCGCACCTACCGTCTCGCTGTGGCAACAAGACATTGTACGGGAAGGCCCACCGGCAGCAAGGGGAGCGCTAGCGCGGTACCCACACAGCGCTGTCAGCCATAGCTTGGCGGGGAGCGCGGCCATGGCTGCGGTGTTCCCCGATTCGGTTTGGGAGCCGGTTTCTTGCATCCACTGTCGTGGTCTGCAAATCCACCTCTCGCGAAGTGAGGACATGCTTTCCCATCAGGCGAACGTCGGCCACGGCCTTGGTGGTCAGCTGCGTCCAGACGCCCTGCACCAAGCCGTAGTTGATGGTGACGTGGAGGTTATGGATCCACCAGGACGGGCTCTTGGCGGGGGTGCCGTCAATCCGACGTATCTGGAAGCTGGTCATGTCCACCCAAGCTTGGCCGTTCACCAGGTCAGATTCGTTGCGCTTCGGCGTTAGTTGCAACACGTAACAATCGTGTCCATCGACGGGCTCCCGTCGCAGAAGCGCGAACTGGTAGTTGCGGGTGGTGATTTCGTGCGATTCTGCGTGGCTGGCCATCTGCGACTCGTGCGCAAGCACTCGGCGTACGATGTCCATGCCCCGATCGCTGCCCTCGATCTTGCGGACCGTGTAGCCCTTTTGCGACGGGGGAATGAAGTTGATCTGCGCCAGCACTTCGGAGCTGGCCTTCGGGGTTTTGTCGCTGGAGAGCTGATAGTCGCGGGACACCGTGTAGGGAACGGAGTGGTCCCGCGTCTCGGCACGCGCCTGTGCCATTTTGCCGACGATGTCGTCCACGGAAGGATTGCGGGATTGGCCCCACGAGGCCGCCGACATCGCGGCACAAAATGCTACAAGAACAAGAAGAAGAGCCCGAGTTGTGAGTGACCGCAGCATCGCCAGGTAGCCCCACTCCAGTAACTTCCCGGTTACCCAAGTTAGAAGCAACTCGGCTTCCACCTGATGCCCGTCAGATTCGGGGATGTGCACACCTGCCGTCTCAACGACTTGCGCGACCGCAGGCTGCGTCTAGGCGTGACGCGTCTTTCAAAAGGAACCAGCGGAGAGCATTATTTTCGCAGAGCAGGCCGGTTTTCGCCGGGGTTTCGCAGGTGGCACTTCGGCACTCCTGTGGGGCGTCGAAGTACTCAGAAGCAGTATGGGAAGAAAAGTGACGGGGAGAAGCGGCTAGGCGGGTCGTGCCACTTCGCTATAAACCTGCAGCATGCGGCGCACGCTGGCGTCCCAGGAAAACTTTTCGCACTGCAGCATTCCGCGCGCCTTCAGCTTGTCGCGGACGCTCTGGTCAAGCAGCACGCGGTGCAGCGCTTTCATGATTTCGAACACGTTTTCCGGATTCACCATGACGGCGGCGTTGCCCACAACTTCGGGAATGGAGGAAGTGTTGCTGGTGACTACCGGGGTGCCGTGCGCCATGGCTTCCAGGGGCGGCAACCCGAATCCCTCATACAGCGACGGGAACACGAAAATCTCGGCTTGATCATAGAAGATACGCAGCACGTCGATGGGCACAAAGCCGAGGAAGCGCACATCGTTCTGCACCCGCCCCTTCACCACCGCGCGGCGCAGGTCGGGATGTTTGGAAACTTCATCGCCAATGATGATCAGCTTCAGGTCCTCAAACTGTTTCTCCTTGGCCAACTCGGTCTTGAGCGCGGAAAAAGCTTCAATAATGCGCACCACGTTCTTGTGCGGACTGATGCGGCCGGCGTAGAGCAGAAAAGGATAGTTCACCTGGTAACGCTCGGCGATGAACTCGCGCTCGGCCGCGCTGGTATGCCCCAGGCGGAATCGCTCGTCGATGGCGTTGTAGATGACCTCAATCTTGTCCGCCGGGACCCGAAACAGGCGCTCGGTGTCTTTCTTGGAGAAATTGGAGACGGCGAAGATGCGCGCCGCGCGCTGCAGCACCCGCTTGGTGAACCTGAAATGCAGATCTCGTTTCAGCGTGGAATGGCTATTCACGCGGTAGAGGTGATCCAACAGATCATGCACCGTGACCACGTAGGGACACGGAATGCCCTGCGGCTTCCAGAACAGGTGCGGCACATGGAGCAGATTGCAGTGGAAGCGCTTCAGCAGCCGATGCAGTTCGAAGTAGCTGGAGAGCGAGAACTCGTTGGGTTGCGCCGGCAACGTTTTGAAATTCGCCGGCAATCCCTCCGTCCCGGGAAGCTTTCCGGGAATGCCGATGAGGAAATATTCGTTCTCGTGGTCCAGACGGGCGAGCGTGCGGATGGCGTTGCGGGTGTAGGTCCCCACACCGAACTCGTTAATGCGGCGGATGTCGATGGCGATTCGCACTAACTCAAGTGTAAACCGCGGCGCGGAGGTGCATTTGCATTTCCCCGGTCCCCGAGCGCTCTGCGTTACAACCCGCGGTCTCTCCCACTCCTGAGTAGGATTATGCAATGCCATTTGACATATGGGTCAACCCATTTTAAGCTACCAATATGAATATCACCGTGACACTCGACAAGGCTGGGCGCGTCGTAATTCCGAAAACCTTGCGCGACGAGCTGCACCTGGAGCCCGGCGACACGCTTGAGTTGGAGTCCCAAGGCGAAAAGATGCTGCTGCACCCGACGCGAACCACATCCCCGCTGAGAAAGGAACGCGGCGTATGGGTGTTTCGCTCCGGGAAAAAGCTGTCGGCCGCCGACACCGACAAAGCGCTGCGCGACATTCGCCAGCAGCGCGACCGCCGCAATCGCGGAGATGGTCTGTGAGGGCTTTCCTGGATACCTCGGTCCTGGTCTCCACCTTCTACGGAGACCACCAGTATCACGAGCCCAGCAAAAATCTATTTTTGCGCTTTGACAAGACAGAAGTTTGTTGCGCGGCCCACAGTTTGGCGGAAGTCTATTCCACGCTCACAGGGATGCCCGGCACACATCGCGTAAGCGGTGACGAGGCGCTCTTGTTCCTAGGCAACATACGCGAGCGGTTGACCCTTATCGCGCTAAATAGCAATGAGTACTTCAAGGCCGTTGAAGTCTCTTCGGCGTGTGGGATTACAGGCGGCGGAATCTATGACGCCATCCTCGGATATTGCGCGCTTAAGGCGGAGGCCGAAAGTCTTTACACGTGGAACTTGAGAGACTTCAGGCGGCTCGGCCCGGGGATTGCCGAACGGGTGAAAACTCCCTAGAACGGCGGCGCGATTGCTTCGCTCGGAGAGCACCGCTTTGGCGAATGCGATCCTGAGCGCCGTCCCTACGCCTTCACTTCCTCCGCATGTTTTGCCCGGCGAGAGGCGTACAGCGGAAATGCCTCCGCCAGTTCCAGCACCTCACGCCGAATGCGCGACAGCACATTCTTGTCGGTGCGGTTGTGCAGCGCCTCGGAGATCCACTTGCCGACTTGCTGCATCTCGGGTTCCTTCATGCCGCGGGTGGTGAGCGCCGGACTCCCGATGCGGATGCCGCTCGGCTTCATCGGCGGATTGGTGTCGAACGGGATGGCGTTCTTGTTGACCGTGATGCCGGCCTCGTGCAGCGCGTTCTCGGCTTCGCTGCCCAACATGCCTTTGGCAAAGACATCCACCAGCATGAGGTGCGTATCGGTGCCGCCGGAAATAATGTGGAAGCCCGCGTCGGCCAGGGTTTGCGCCAGCACCTTCGCATTGGCCACAATCTGCCGCGCGTAGTCTTTGAAGCTGGGCTGCAAGGCCTCATGAAAGCACACGGCTTTGGCGGCGATGATGTGCACCAGCGGGCCGCCTTGCACTCCGGGGAACACAACCTTGTCGATGGGCGCGGCGTATTCCGCCTTCGACAGAATTAATCCGGCGCGCGGACCGCGCAGCGTCTTGTGGGTGGTGCTGGTGACAATCTGGGCGTGCGGCACCGGCGAGGGATGCGCCCCTCCGGCAACCAGTCCCGCGAAGTGCGCCATGTCCACCAGGTAGATGGCGCCCACTTTGTCGGCAATCTGGCGCATGCGCACAAAATCGATGAACCGCGGATAGGCGCTGCCCCCGCCGATGATCAGCTTGGGCTGCTCGCGCTCCGCGATCTTCTCCAGATCGTCGTAATCGATGACCTCGGTCTCCTTGCTCACGCCGTAAGGAACGATCTTGTACGTCTTGCCGGAAAAGTTCAGTGGATGCCCGTGCGAGAGATGCCCGCCATGCGCCAGGTTCAATCCGAGAACGGTGTCCCCCGGCTTGATCACCGCGGCGTAAGCGGCCATGTTGGCAGTCGATCCCGAGTGCGGCTGCACGTTGGCGTGCTCGGCGCCAAACAACTGCTTGGCGCGGTCACGCGCCAGGTTCTCCACCACATCGGTGAATTCGCATCCACCGTAATAGCGCTTGCCGGGATAGCCTTCGGCATACTTATTGGTGAAGACCGAGCCGGCCGCTTCCAGCACGGCCTCGCTGACAAAGTTCTCCGAGGCGATCAGTTCCAGGCCTTCATGCTGACGGCGCTCTTCATTCTCAATCGCCTGCGCGATCTCCGGATCAACTTCGGCCAGCGGGCGTTCCATTGGATCTGCTTTCATGATTGCGTCCTTCCCTCTCCAAACACTCTGTGATGCCGAGCGAGCGCGGCGGCAGTTGGCCGCGCGAGTCGAAGCATCCCTATCGCATCCCTAAAGCTTAGGGCCATGATAGGGGCCCTTCGACTCGCGGCAAAAGCACCCGCTCGCTCAGGGTGACACAAAACACTTTTATCGCAGCCTCTTCAGCCGCACGCTTTCAAAATCCGTTAGAACCAATGCCGAGATAACGGAGGGCGCATCACGCCTTCGCCGCCCGGCCCCCGTCTTCGCGCTCGATGGCCGCGATCTTTTGCACGCGCCGTTCGTGCCGCCCACCCGCAAAGGGCGTGGCCAGCCACTTGTCCACGATCTTGAAAGCCGCGCCTTCGTCGATGATGGAGGCGCCCAGCGTCAGCACGTTGGCATCATTGTGTTCGCGCGAGCGCTCGGCTTCGAACTCATTGTCAACTTTGGCCGCGCGGATACCGGGGACCTTGTTGGCGGCAATCGCCATGCCAATCCCGGTGCCGCACACCAGAATACCGAGATCGGCCCCGCGCGTGGCCACCTCTTCGGCTACCGCGCGCGCGAAGTCGGGATAGTCGCACGAGACGGTCGAGCAGGTGCCGCGGTCGTCAACTGCGACGCCCTGCGCGGCGAGCTTCTGCTTGATCCTCTCTTTCAGCTCGAATCCGGCGTGGTCCGATCCCAGGGCAATCTTCATCGCCAACATTGTAGCGCGATAATTTTTCCCCGGGCATGTCGATCTTTTTGCCGGTTCAATCATCGATACAATGGCACCACCCGCGGCGCGGGGCAGAAAGGATGAGGATGAGCAAGGTAAGAGTCTTGGTTGGCACACGCAAGGGCGCATTTATTCTGGAGTCGGACGGCAAGCGCGAACGATGGGAGGTCAGCGGCCCGCATTTCGCGGGCTGGGAGCTGTACCACATCAAGGGGTCGCCGGTTGACCCGAACCGGCTGTATGCCTCGCAGACCAGCGGCTGGTTCGGGCAGGTCATTCAGCGCTCCAACGATGGCGGCAAAACCTGGGAGGCACCCGGAGGCGAAAAAACGCCCGAGCTTGGCGCGATGCCGCCGCCCGCAAGCAACAAATTCGTTTACGACAGTTCTGCGGAAACCGGCAAACCCCTCACCACCCACCAATGGTATGACGGTACGCAGAAACCGTGGGAGTTCAAGCGAGTTTGGCATCTCGAACCGTCGCTGACCGATCGGGACACAGTTTACGCAGGAGTTGAAGACGCCGCCCTGTTCCGCTCGACCGATGGAGGAACGAGCTGGCACGAACTTCCCGGACTGCGCGGCCATGGCACAGGACCGAAGTGGCAGCCCGGCGCGGGTGGAATGTGCCTGCACACCATCATTCTCGATCCCAGCAATCCCGGCCGGATTTACATTGCTATCTCGGCTGCGGGCGCCTTCCGCACCGACGACGGCGGCAAGACCTGGAAGCCGATCAACCAGGGACTGCGTTCGCAATACATCCCCGATCCCACGGCGGAGATCGGGCACTGCGTTCACCACGTTGCCATGCACCCGTCGCGCCCGGGCGTGCTGTTCATGCAAAAGCACTGGGACGTGATGCGCAGCGACAACGCCGGCGACTCGTGGCACGAGGTCAGCGGCAACCTGCCCACCGACTTCGGCTTCGTGATCGACGTGCACGCGCACGAGCCGGAGACCATCTACGTTGTCCCCATCAAGAGCGACGGGGAGCACTTTCCGCCCGAAGGCAAGTTGCGCGTGTATCGCAGCCGCACCGGCGGAAACGAGTGGGAGGCGCTCACCAAAGGCCTGCCGCAGAGCGACTGCTACGTGAACGTGTTGCGCGACGCCATGGCGGTGGACTCGCTCGATTCCTGCGGCGTGTATTTCGGCACCACGGGCGGACAGGTGTACGCGTCGGCGGACGCCGGAGACAACTGGGCCCCCATTGTCCGCGATCTTCCGGCGGTGCTTTCGATCGAGGTGCAGACGCTGCCATGATCCGCGTCGTGATCCCACAACATTTGCGGACGCTGGCGAAAGTCGGCAGCGAGGTAGAGCTTGAGGTCGAGGGTCGAGTCACGCAGCGCTCGGTCCTCGACGCGCTCGAAGCCCGCTACCCGATGCTGCGCGGCACCATCCGCGACCACGTCACCCAGCAGCGCCGGCCGTTCTTGCGCTTCTTCGCCTGCGAGGAGGACCTGTCGCATGAGCCGCCGGACGCGCCGCTGCCCGATGCAGTTGTGTCGGGCGCCGAACCGTTTCTCATCATCGGCGCCATCGCCGGCGGCTAAGGACAGGTCCCGCACCACGAAGGTCGCGAACAATCCGGGATGCCTTGTCCTACGGTACTACGGCGTGATCTCCCAAATTTCGCCGTGGCCAAACGCCGAAGTTGTGCCATACACATTGCCGTGCGCGTCCACTACCACGCTGCCGTAGGGGTCGGCTCCATCGTGGCCGTTAAAGTCGTGAAGGTCGGTGTAGGTCCAACTACCGCCCGAAGGCGTCAGCTTGAACACGTTACCGTATCCGATGCCTCCGCCGTAGCTCGTCGCGTACAGATTGCCCGCGCCATCCATGGTGGGGGCGTCTTCCGGCCCCCCGAACCCGGAAAGAGAGGTGGGCAGGATGTTGTAGGTCCAGCTACCGCCGGAGGCCCGCAGCTCGTAAACCGTGCCGAAATTAATCGGATAGCCAGGCCCGGATGCTGTGGTGCCGTACAGGTTTCCCTGCCGATCCATGATCAGGCCGCCGATTGGACCATCCCCATCGTTCAACCCTCCAAAGCTGTGCAGCACGGTTTCCGTCCAGCCGGAACCGGATTGGGTTAACTGGAAGACGATGCCTCCGCCGTCGGTCCCTCCCAGAGAAGTTGTGCCATAAAGATTGCCGGCGCTGTCCAGAATCACACCAGCGTAAGGAATGTCTCCACCATCTCCCGACTGGCTGAAGCTGTAGAGCACACTTTCCGTCCAGCTTTCGCCCGATCGCGTGAGCTTGAAAACCACGCCACAGTTGTAATACGGGGAGCAGTTTGCTCCTCCAGACATGGTCGTGCCGTAGATATTGCCTGCCGCATCGAAGGCAAGATCGCCATAGCCGGGAAGTCCGCCATCATCCAAACCAGTGAATCGGTAAAGCACGGTTTCGGTCCAGGGGCAGTTGACGGATCGGCAGGCGCGGCGCGGGGGGCGAAGGCTGAACACGGTTCCACCGCCCTCGGTGGTTGTTCCGTACAGAGCGCCGTCCGGCCCGAATACCACTCTGGCAGTGGGGGAACCTCCGTCGGCGCCGCTCTGAAACATATAGAGGGTGCTTAAAATCCAGTTCGATCCCGAATGCGTCAGCTTAAACACCGTTCCAAATCCGGCTCCGCCGTGCGAGGTTGTGCCATAGAAGTTTCCCGCTTGGTCGAGGGTCAAGCCGGCGATCGGTTCACCTCCATCTCCCAGACCGGTGAAGCTGTGCAGGATGTTAAGAGTCTGCGCGTGCGCCGCCGAAGCCGCGATGACGATGATGGCCGCGAGCACGAGCGCGCTTGTTTGCGCAACTATTCTGGTACTTAGCTTAATGTGGAAAATCGAAGCTGCTACACGTTGACCGAAACCTGCCATTGCGATCCTCCTCATTCCCGCGAAAGCTGGCAAACGATTATTCTGTGCGCGGCGCCGAAATACTCGCGGCGCCGCAATACTATTGTGCAAGTGCGGCGGGCTGTCAACTTAATTTCAGATTACGGGGTAATGGGGCGAGTAGTAGTAGGGTTACACTGTTTGCTAGGAGATTGTTGGCGAGAACAGCCCACATCACCACCAACCGCTATGCCTATTCCCCCAGCCAAGCGCCGTAGGGACGCAGGTGCTCGATGTGGTCACAGATGATCTTGCAAGCGCCCATGAGCGGCACCGCCAGGATCAGTCCCATCGCGCCCCACAGCCAGCCCCAGAACAGCAGCGAGATGGTGACCGCCAGCGGATTCAATTGCAGGCGCTTGCCCAGGATCTTGGGATAGAGCACGTTCATGGCGATCAGGTGCAGCCCCAGGACAACGGCGACCACGATGAGGACTGTGGCCGTGGTCAGGTGCCCCAGGTCGGCGATGAGCGGCGGAATGATGGCGAGCACAACGCCGAGATAGGGAATCAGACTGAGGAATCCGCTGATGGCCCCAAGGAAGTAGAAGTAGGGCAGGCCCATCATTCCGAACACCGCAATGCTGCACACGCTCAGGAAAATCCCAATGATGAAGTTGCCCACAATGAACGACCGGATCATGCGCGCAATCAGACCCAGCGTGACGTAAGCGGTGTTCCGGTTTTCCATGCTGAACAGCATCACCGAGGCGGAGCGCACGTGGTCTTGCCAGCTCAGCATGAAGAAAACCAGGAAGGGTACGAAGGTTATGGTCAGCACCATCTCCGTTACCGAGCTGGCATTCCTGCTGAGGAAGTCGGTCCAGTCGCTCGACTGGCGCACGGTTATGGTTTTCTTGTCCGCTTCCGAGGACGGCAACATGGTCTCGCGGGTCTGCTCAATCTGTTCAGCTTCGGCGCGCACCCGCCCCATCATCTGCTGGATCTCGGCCTTGTATTGCGGCAACTCCTGCATGAAGCCCATGGCGCGGCTGTACGAGAAATAGGTGGCTGCGCCCCCGGCGATGACCAGCAGCAACACGGCGATCAGCGATGCCAGGGCATTCGGCATGTCAAACCTGGTGAGCAGGTCAACCAGCGGCGCCAGGACAAATGCAATCAGGATCGAGATCAGAACTACAACCAGGATGAGCTTGGCGACATAGAGCAGGGTCAGGACGGCGGCGATCGCCAGGATGAGCAACGCCGATGCCTGGAGGCGCAGAATGCGGCGGCGCTCCAGCTCGGCGACGGTGGAGCGATTGATCGACACCTGCGGAATAGGGGCGGGGCCGCTTGCCGCAGTTGCATCCACATCGGGACCGGGGTCCTGCGCCCGCTGTGGCTCCGCATTGTCCAGCAGCTTGTCTGGCATTTCGCCTATGGTACTCGCACAACCCTCCGATTCCGAACATGATATTTTTGCTGGGTCCTGGGTATAAAGATCAAAGATGGGAAATACTTTTACGACAGCGCAGCCAGTCGAGCAACCTCGCCGCATCCTGGCGCTGGATTTCGGCGCGCGCAACATCGGCCTGGCGGTGAGCGACGAACTGGGGGTCACGGCCCAGGGCCTGCCCACTTTACGCCGCAGCAACAAGCGCAACGATCTGGACCACTTGCGGCGCGTGATCAAGCAATTCCACATTGCTGAGCTGGTGATGGGCCTGCCCCTGCGCATGAGCGGGAGCGAAGGCATCCAGTCGGAGAAAGTGCAGGTCTTCGCCGAAGAATTGCGCCGCAAGTTCAAGCTGCCCGTCCACCTGTTCGACGAACGCTTGACCTCGGTCGAAGCCAATCGCGTGTTGCGTGAAACCGACATGAGCACTCACCGCCGCGCGGGAGTGGTGGACCAACTGGCGGCGGTGCTGATCCTGCAATCGTTCCTGGAATTCCGGAGGAACAGGGACCGGTAGTCCGGGACCAGCGCGAAGGAACGCGCATTCTTAGACGTTACCTTTGCGCCGCAAAAAGCCAGCCAGGCCAAATATGGCAGAACCAAACAGCACGATGCTGCTGGGTTCAGGGATTGTGGTTGGGCTGCCATAAAGCGTGGAGGACTCCGACGGAATTGAGCCAACGCCGCTGCCCTCGGCCTGGAACAGGCAACCGGGCGAAGTGCAGCCGACACCGGAGTTTTCGTCCCAGTAAATTGGATCACCCGTGTCAACGACCGCATTCTGCGGGGTCAGCCAGTATGTGCCATTAGCTAAATCCGGGCCCTGGGAACCTCCCGTCTCGGTGCAGATATCGAATGCATACTGGTTTACCGCGCAGCCCGATTGGGTAAAGTTGACCACCTGGTCGAAGTAGATGGCGCCCCCGCCTGGCTGGGAAGTCGAAGAGACTTCGGCCGACGTAAGAGTGTCGCCGGGAATCAGCCATGCACCGAAAGCAAGACCATGGATGCTGCTGTCACCGCCGGACACCGTGACGCTGTCGCTAACGAAGAAGCCGAAGTTGATGACCCAAGAATTAACGACTCCATTGATTGGACCGTTGTCATAGACGACGCCCGCCATGGCAGGGGCCGCAGTCATCATCAGACAAACAACCGTAAGCAGTGAGAACAGAGCGATATGCGTTTTCACGGATTGAACCCTCCTTTAGGTCCTGCCACTGAGGTCCATCGGCGACGCAAAACCCCGGCAAGGCCGAGCATGCCAGAACCAAACAATATGATGCTGCTGGGTTCAGGGGTGGTGCCGCTGGGATTGCCAAAGAGCGTGAACGATTCCGGGGGAATAGGTTCAAATGATATGGTGGCCTGGGATGGGCAACCGGGCGAAGTGCAGCCCACACCAGTTCTCGTCCTAGTATACCGGATCGCCGCTGGGAACTTGTTTATGGTGCAGCGCGCATCGGCCGCGCATCATCTAAACTGCTGTATTCCGTGCGAACCTTCTTCAAACTCGTCGTGGCGGTCATACTGGCGTTTGCTCTCTGGTTTGCCTGGGCGGCCCTGCTGCCCTTGCGGCCTTCGGAGACCAAGTTCGTGTTGCTGCGTCCGGGCTGGAGCACGCGCCGCATCGCGCAAGATCTACAGCGCGAAGGCGTCATTCGCAGCTCGGCGGCATTTCTCATGCTGCACTACGCCGAAGGACGGAAGACCCTCAAGGCCGGCGAGTACAAGTTCGACCAACCGGCCAGCGCGATGCAGGTGTGGCGCCGCCTGGTGCGCGGCGATGTCTATGCGCGCACCCTCGTCATCCCCGAGGGCTATACCATGTTCGACATCGCGGTAGCGGTGGAGCAGGCGGGTCTGGGTACGGCGGCCGATTTTCTCGTCGCGGCCAAGGGAGATGTAGTTCTCCTACGCGAGATCGATGCCAACGCGCAGTCGCTGGAGGGATATCTCTTTCCCGACACCTATCAGTTCACGCGCACGGATACCGCTCATGACATGGTGGCGGCGATGGTGCATCGGTTTCGGCGGGAAGCGCAGAAAATCGGGCTGCTGGGTAACGCTGACCCGCACCGCATCGTGACCATGGCCTCCATCGTCGAGAAGGAAACCGCGGTACCGGAAGAGCGGCCTATGGTAGCCAGCGTGTACTACAACCGGCTGGCCCGGAACATGGCGCTGGGGGCCGATCCCAGCGTGGTCTATGCGGCCTTGTTGGCCGGACGTTATCGCGGCGCCATTTATCAGTCTGACTTGCAATTCGACTCGCGCTATAACACCTACCGGTATCCCGGACTGCCTCCCGGTCCGATTGCCAATCCGGGAGTCGCTTCGTTGCAAGCTGCGATGCATCCCGCGCACAGCGACTTCCTCTACTTCGTCAGCGACAACAACGGCCACCATCGCTTCGCCCGCACCATGGAAGAACATGCGCGTAATGTGGTCGCCTATCGCCGCGCCGTAGCCGCCCCACAGTAGCGCAATGGCCGCCCGGACCACGCGCACGCGCTCGTTATAAGTAGCTCTGTAGGCGCCGATTTATGGGCATTCGACCTGGTTAAGTGAGACAATAAGACATGACTTACTATCGAGTTGAGTTTCCGGCCGGGACCTCCAAGCCCCATCACCCTAAGCGGTTTCGCACCGAAGAAAAAGCGAAGCAACACGCACGAAGAGTCCTTGGCCTAACCGAGGAAGGCATCTTGGCATCGAAGATCACCATCCTCCCCGTCAGCAGCAACGAAGCGTCGCCATCATGATGTGCCCTAGCTGTGGCGGCGAATTGTCGAAGGTCTGGCAGCCTCAACAGGCAGTCAGCTCGCAACCCGTCGTGCGAGTGCACTGGCATTGCGGGACCTGCGGTGGGACCTTCACCCGAGAGCAATTACGCACCCCACCGAAGCGGCACTCGCATGCCCCGGCGGAGGAGCCGGTCCTCCTTAAGACTTGACGGCGCAGCGACTTGTCCGTGAAATAAACGCGCCGAACCTCGCCCTTTGACCTATGTGTCATTGACCCCGCTTTATCCAACATGCTATAAAGACTCGCCTTTTGTGCTGCGCCCGTTGTGTGCTTGTAAATGCACATGAATGGGTGCAAGTGTTCCCGACGCGGCCAAACCTCATCACTTCCGTCTTGAAGTGGAAGCGTGTTTCCGGGATTCCAGCAGGCCTACGCACGTTTCTTTCTGGCGATCTGCGAAGACGCGAGCCAGGACCCTGTGCGCCTGATCTGCTGGGCGGTCATCGATCTCATGGAAACGCTGCCCGCGATTTATCGCGGGAGAGCGCAACAAACATAACGCCATTTTACGGGTGCGTCCCGACGAAACGGGCGTGGCCCATCGGAGGAATCATATGCACACCTGGCTCGCCGTCCTGCGGCGGCTGTCATCCCTAAGAAGCTCGGCCAAATTGCTGACCGCCGCGCTTACATTGTTCCTGCTGAATGCCGCCACCGCTTTTGCCCAACCCAGTGAGCCGGCTGGCGAAGCCAATCTGCGGCTGCCGGACCTCTCGTCGGTCAACTTCCTGGGTATGACCGGCCATAACATCCTGTTGATTGGCATCCTTTTCTGCTGCTTCGGACTGCTCTTCGGGCTGGTGATTTCCATGCAGCTCAAGAACTTGCCAGTTCACCGCGCGATGCGCGAGATCTCCGAGCTGATCTGGGAAACCTGCAAGACCTACCTGATTACCCAAGGGAAGTTCCTTGTTCTCTTATGGGCTTTCATTGCGGTCGTTATTGTTGCCTATTTCGGATGGCTTGCTCCTGTTCCCGGCAAGCCGGTGGGCGTCACCCTGCCCATCATCCTGCTGTTCAGCGTGATCGGAATCTGCGGCAGCTATGGAGTGGCGTGGTTCGGTATCCGGGTGAACACTTATGCCAACTCGCGCATTGCCTTCGCGGGGCTGGCTGGCAAGCCTTACCCGCTCTACTCCATCCCGCTGCGGGCGGGCATGAGCATCGGCATGATGCTGATCAGCGTCGAGTTGCTCATCATGCTTTGCATTCTGCTGTTTATCCCGGCCGATTACGCCGGCCAGTGCTTTATCGGATTCGCCATCGGCGAGTCGTTGGGCGCGGCCGCCCTGCGTATCGCCGGCGGGATTTTCACCAAGACGGCCGACATCGGCTCCGACCTGATGAAGATCGTCTTCAAGATCAAAGAGGATGATGCCCGTAACCCCGGCGTCATCGCCGACTGTACGGGCGATAACGCGGGAGACTCGGTGGGTCCCACGGCCGATGGTTTTGAAACCTACGGCGTCACCGGCGTGGCCCTGATCACCTTCATCTTGCTGGGGGTGCGTAACCCTACCACCCAGGTGCAACTGCTGGTGTGGATCTTTATCATGCGCATCATGATGCTGGTCTCCAGCACGGTGGCGTATTTCCTGAATGAAGCGATTGCCAAGGCCCGCTACGGCAACGCCAAGGACATGAACTTCGAAGCGCCGCTCACCTCGCTGGTGTGGCTCACTTCCATCATCTCCATCGCCCTGACTTATATGGTGTCCTACAAGATCGTGCCCGTCCTGGGCGGCGATCCGACCCAGTGGTGGAAGCTGGCGACCATCATCTCCTGCGGAACGCTGGCCGGCGCCGTGATCCCCGAACTGGTAAAGGTATTTACCTCGACGGAATCGCGACACGTGAGAGAAGTGGTGATCTCGGCTGACGAAGGGGGCGCGTCGCTCGGCATCCTGTCGGGCTTCGTGGCCGGCAACTTCTCCTGCTACTACCTCGGCTTCACCATCGTCTCCCTGATGGCGATTGGCTACTACGTGAGCACCTTTGGCCTGGGAGCGATGATGTTGGCCCCGGCGGTGTTCGCCTTCGGCCTGGTGGCCTTCGGGTTCCTGGGCATGGGTCCGGTGACCATCGCCGTGGACTCCTACGGCCCGGTGACCGACAACGGGCAATCGGTGTACGAGCTCTCTCTGATTGAGCAGTTACCGAACATTGAAAGCGAACTGAAGAGGGACTACAACATCGACGTGAACTTCGAGCGCGCCAAGTACCTGCTGGAAGCCAACGATGGCGCCGGCAACACCTTCAAGGCGACCGCCAAACCGGTGCTCATCGGCACCGCGGTCGTAGGCGCAACCACCATGATCTTCTCCATCATCATGGCGCTGACCGGCGGCTTGACCCACGGACAGGAAAACCTGTCGCTGCTGCACGCCCCCTTTGTGCTGGGCTTGATCAGCGGCGGGGCCATCATCTACTGGTTCACCGGGGCTTCCACCCAGGCGGTGACCACCGGCGCTTATCGCGCCGTGGAGTTCATCAAGAGAAACATCAAGCTGGAAGGAGTGGAGAAGGCCTCGATCAGCGACAGCAAGAAGGTGGTCGAGATCTGCACCAAGTATGCGCAGAAAGGCATGTTTAACATCTTCATCGCCGTCTTCTTCGTGACCCTGGCCTTCGCCTTCGTGGAGCCATTTTTCTTCATCGGCTATCTGATCTCGATCGCAGCGTTCGGCCTCTATCAGGCCATGTTCATGGCCAACGCCGGGGCCGCCTGGGACAACGCCAAGAAGATCGTGGAAGTCGAGTTGAAGCAGAAAGGCACCGCGCTGCACGATGCCACCGTGATCGGTGACACCGTGGGCGATCCCTTCAAGGACACTTCCTCGGTGGCCATGAACCCGATTATCAAATTCACCACCTTGTTCGGATTACTCGCCGTCGAACTGGCGGTGAGCTTGACCGCCAACAAAGGGACTGCATTCAGCCACGTGCTGGCGGTCATCTTCTTCGCCATCTCGTTTGTGTTCGTGTACAGGTCGTTCTATGGCATGCGGATTGTCAAGACCGCAGCCTGATTTCAACTTCGTTAACCGCAAACGCCATCCCACGGGATGGCGTTTTGCATTTGGTGTTGATGCGGACTGGAGCGGGCGGCAGCGAACGGTTATACTGCCCGCCATGCGCGAACTGCAGCGTCAAATCGAGTCTTACTATGCGATGGGAGCGGAGGCAATCGGATTTCCCGAGGCCGGCGAAGCCTTTTCGCGATTCCGCGATGCCCTGACGGCGGGCACAATTCGCGCCGCCGAAAAGACCGATGGCCGCTGGCACACCAACGAATGGGTGAAGCAAGGGATCCTGCTGGGCTTTCGTATCGGCAAGCTGGCGGAGAGCGGAGACCGGCGCGTGCTCTCGTTTGTGGACAAGGATACCTATCCGGTTCGCCACTTCGCTGCCAGCGACCTGGTGCGCGTGGTTCCCGGAGGCTCGTCGGTGCGCGCTGGAGCTTACGTAGCCCCCTCGGTCATTTGCATGCCGCCGATGTTCATCAATGTCGGCGCTTATGTTGACGAAGGCGCAATGATCGATTCGCACGCGCTGGTCGGCTCCTGCGCCCAGGTGGGTAAACGTGTCCACATCAGCGCGGCGGCACAGGTCGGCGGCGTGCTGGAGCCGATCAACGCGTCGCCGGTGATCATCGAAGACGACGTACTGATGGGCGGAAACTGCGGCGTCTATGAAGGCACGCAAGTCGGGGTGCGCGCCGTGCTGGGAGCGGGCGTGATCCTGACACGGTCCACGCCCTTGTTCGACACCGTGCACGGCGAAATCTACCGCGCGACAGCGACGGAACCGTTGCGCGTGCCGGAGGGCGCTGTGGTCGTGCCTGGCGCGCGCGCCATCACCAAGGGCAAAGCTGCGGAGTGGGGACTGTCGCTCTACACGCCGGTGATTGTGAAGTATCGCGATGAACGCACCGACCGGGGTGTAGAACTGGAAGATATATTGCGGTAGATAGAGTGGACTCTCACGTCCGCGTATGGAATTGTCATTACGAGCGAAGCGAGGAATCTGCTGTCCTTTACGACTGGAGCGACGGACGGTGAAAACAGCAAATCCCTCACGGCCAAGGCCGTTCGTGATGACAATTCAAACTGCATTGCGACTCTATGGTTCAATCCAGCAAACCACGAGAGAACATCGCGCTCCTGATCGCCGCCATCGTAGCGCTCGCCGCCCTGTTGTGCTGGCGCTTCGCCATAGACGCGACGCTGATCGCCGTACTGCGCTGGGCCGCGCTTGCGGCTCTCGTGGTCTATGGCTGCCTGCGCCGCACCCTGACCGCGTGGATCTTCATCGCCATGCTGCTGGGTGCGGCCATCGGACACGATTTCCCCAACGCCGCCACCCACCTGCAAGTGCTGGCGCTGATTTTTCTTCGGTTGATCAAAACCATCATCGCGCCTCTGATTTTCGGCACGCTGGTGGTGGGCATCGCGGGCCACTCCAACCTGCGGCAAGTCGGCCGGCTCGGCCTTCGCTCCATCATTTATTTCGAGATCGTCACTACGATTGCTATCTTCCTCGGGCTGGCAGCCATCAACATCAGCAAGGCTGGAGCCGGCGTGCAGTTGCCACCGTCCACGGGAGCCGAGTCGGCGCCGGTTACAAAACTGAGCGCGCAAGACACCATCCTGCACATCTTTCCCGAAAATATTGCGAAGTCGGTCGCTGATGGCGCGGTGCTTGAGGTCGTCGTCTTCAGCCTGCTCTTCGCTGTTGCCCTGGCCATGATCGGCGAACCAAAGCGCCGTCCCATGCTGGCGTTCTGCGAGAGCCTGAGCGAGGTGATGTTTAAGTTCACCAACCTCGTGATGTACATGGCGCCGCTCGGTGTCGGCGGGGCAGTGGCCTACACTGTGGGACACACCGGATTCGGCGTTCTGGCTAGCCTGCTGAAGTTACTTCTTACGCTGTACGCCGCGCTTGCCGTTTTTGTGTTGGGCGTACTCTTGCCCATTGCGCTGATCTTTCGGGTCCCGTTGCGCCGCTTCCTCGAGGCAGTGGCCGAGCCCGTGACCATCGCGTTCGGCACCTCCAGTTCCGAGGCCGCGCTACCACGGGCCATGGAGGCAATGGAAGCCATCGGCGTTCCGCGGCAGATTGTCGCGTTCGTCATCCCCACCGGCTACAGCTTCAATCTGGATGGCAGCTCGCTCTATCTCAGCGTCGCCGCAATCTTCGTCGCACAGGTCTCGGGCATGCATCTTTCCCTGGGACAGCAACTGCTGATCATGTTGACTCTGATGGTCACCAGCAAAGGCGTCGCGGGGGTCTCGCGAGCGGCGCTCGTGATCCTGCTGGCGACCGCCAGCTCCACCGGACTGCCGACCGAGCCGGTGTTTCTGCTGCTCGGTGTCGATCAGTTGCTCGACATGGGGCGCACCGCCGTCAACGTGCTGGGCAACTGCCTGGCGTCGGTGGTGATGGCAAAGTGGGAAGGCGAATTCGGCAAAGAGGCGCCGTCTCCAGCAGTCAAGGAAGCGGTGTTGCAGTGAGGCGTGGTGTGGCGAACCGGCTAACCCTACCTCGCAGGAAGCGCCGGGGGCCCGACTCTGCGGCTGATCTGCTGCGCCCGCATTTGCAGATGCTTCTCGCGGAAGTGTCCGACGGCGCGCTCGCCCCAGACCTTCACAAAGTAATGGTTCAGACCCGCCCCGATGGCGGAGCTGGCCAGTGGAATCAGGCGCGCTGTCCACTTCTCCACGATCTCCGCGCTGGCGCTTACCGCGATGCGCTGAATGACCCGCGGCACGAACTTCGCCACGAGCTGCTTCTCCAGTATTTCGCGGCTGATGTCCACGCCCGCCGCGCTGGCCGCGGCCACCCACAGTTCCGCCTCTTCTTCCTCGGTGTTGTAGGGGAAGCCGTAAATCAGGCTGAGCTTCTGGATCATGCGCAAAGTGATTGCCGCCAGGATGCCGAGATCGGGCAGCACGGTGAACACGCCTCCCATACCGAGACCGGCGCCTTCGACGGTGGCCAGGCGCGTGTGAGCACGGACCGTCTGTTCCGCAATGTGGTCCAGCATGGCGGGATCGACCGAATACATACCCTGATACGTCGCCGCAGGCAGGTTGTAAGCCGTGCGCAGATGTTCGAGATACTTCTCAGGATTGACTTTGAACTTTGAGTAGGCCTTTACGAAAGCGCTACGCACGGCAGCTTCTGCGCCGCGCCTCATCCACGATTTTCTTATACGGTCGGTCATGCTCTCGTAGTCAAGTATAAGCGCCCCTGCCCACTTCGCAGCTCTTGCGCGGTGAAACTTTCCCGGCACTCCTGTGCTAGCATCGAAAGTTGCAGATGCCAATAGGAAAACTCCAGGTTGTACCCCTCGGCGGGCTCGGCGAATTCGGCATGAATTGCATGGCCATTCGCTGGGGCGACGACATCATCGTCGTCGACGCCGGACTCATGTTCCCGGAAGCCGAGTTGCTGGGCGTGGACATCGTTGTCCCGGATATTACCTACCTGATCGAGAACCGCGCTCATGTGCGCGCCATTGTGCTTACCCACGGCCACGAAGATCATATTGGCGCGCTGCCCTGGATTCTGTCGGAATTGAACGTTCCGGTTTATGGCACCGAATTCACTTTGGCCTATGTGGAAGGCAAGCTGGAAGAGCATGGTCAATTGGATGACGCCGTGCTCAACGAGATCAGGGCGGGCGAGCGTTTTAAGGTCGGGCCGTTCACGATCAATCCCATCCAAGTCACGCACAGCCTGGTGGATTGCGTCGCGCTGGCCATTCATACGCCGCTCGGCACCCTGATCCACACCGGCGACTTCAAAGTCGATCCCACACCGACGGACAATCGCCTGTTCGATTTGCATTCCTTCGCGGAGTACGGCAAGGAAGGAGTGCTGGCGCTCTTCCAGGACTCCACCAACGTGGAGCGCCGCGGTTACACGCCCAGCGAACGCGCCGTGCGGGCGCGGTTCCAGGAGATCTTCTCGCGCGCCGAGCGGCGCCTGTTCATCACCTGTTTCTCCTCGTCCATCCACCGCATCAAGCTGACCATGGAGCAGGCCTTCGAAAATGGGCGCAAGCTTGCGCTGGTGGGCCGCTCCATGATGGAGTCGGCGGAGATCGCGCAGGACCTCGGCTACATCGAAGCCCCCGAGGGGTTGCTGATTCATCCCGCCCAGATTCGCGATTTTCCGCCGGAGAAAGTTTGCGTGCTCATCAGTGGCACGCAGGGCGAGCCCATGTCGGCCCTGTCGCGGGCGGCGGTTGACAATCACAAGCACGCGCGCATTCAGCCGGGCGACACGGTAGTGCTCTCGTCGCGCATCATTCCCGGCAATGAGAAAGCGATCTTCCGTGTGGTGGACCATCTATTCCGCCGCGATGCCCACGTCATCTACGACGACGGTTCGTCGCCGCCGGTGCATGTCAGCGGGCACGCCAGCCAGGAAGAGCTGAAGCTCATCATCAATCTGGTCAAGCCGCAATACTTTATTCCGATCCATGGCGAGTATCGCCAGCTCAAGTTGCACGCCGAAATGGCCGGCGCCATGCACAACTCGGTCGGCAAGGTGATGATGATCGAGAGCGGCGACATTCTGGAATTCGACGAGATGGGAGCGCGCAAGGCGGGCCGCGTTGCAGTGGGCCGCGTCTGCATCGATTCCAATTCCATGGGCGATGTGGTGGAAGACCTGGTCATTCGCGATCGCCGTCACCTCAGCGAAGACGGCATTGTGTTGCCCATCATTGCCATCAACAAGCTGACGGGCAAGGTCGAGACCCCGCCCGAAATCGTGATGCGCGGCTTCTCCGGGAACACCAACGAGGATGGTTTCCTCGATCAGGCGCGGCAATCGGTGATGAACACCCTGGAGTCGTCCAGCGATGAAGAGAAGGGCGACTACGGCATGATCAAGGAAAAAATTCGCCAGGACCTGAAGCGCTTCATCGTGAAAAACACCTCGCGGCGGCCCTTGATCATGCCGGTGATCTTGGAAATTTGATCCAGAATTTGTGATCACGATAAAGGTTCGAAGTGCCCCGTTACAAATTTCCAACCACCGTTAACAACTTATGTTGACAACTGACGCTTGGCACTTTACGTTAGGTTCCAGTGATTAGAAGCTTCAAGCATTGCGGCCTGAAGCGGCTCTTTGAGCAGGGTGATCGTAGCGGGATCCGTTCCGGCCTGTTGGCCACCGTTGAACGAATTCTGACGGTGCTCGACGCCGCTGGTGCACCGCAAGCTTTGGATCTCCCCCGATACCATTTGCACCCTCTTAAGGGCGATTTAAAAGGATCGTGGTCTGTAACGGTGCGGGCGAACTGGTGCATCGTTTTTCGTTTTGAGGGAAACGACGCCTTTGATGTTCAACTAATCGATTACCATTAGGAAAGGACAGGAGTGCCATGCCCATGAAGAATCCCGTTCATCCCGGCCGTATCGTCCGGCATGATTGCCTTGAACCTTTGGGACTGTCAGTGACGGAAGGGGCAAGGGTGCTCGGGGTTACGCGGCAGGCGCTCAACAACATTGTCAACGGCAAGTCCGGAATCAGCCCAGAGATGGCGATTCGGCTGACCAAGGCATTTGGCAGTACGCCGGAAACCTGGCTGGGAATTCAAACTGCATATGATCTTGCGGCGGCGCGTAAGCACGAGAACAAAATCAGGGTGCGCCGCCAACGCGTCGAAGAACTGCGCGCGAGCTAGTCGTATTCGATGGTGCAAAGACCCTGGCTCAGACGTGCGGCACAGCACCGGCTCAAAATGGCTTCGAACGCCCCCACCCCCGCGCTCTACCCATGACCATCGTTCCCTGGCAAGGCCGCAATCCATCGCACAAGGCGCGCCTCCTCACCTGGCTTCTGCTGTTGCCTGCCATTGCCGTCATTCTGCTTTATCCGCTCGCCAACGACTATCTGCGGGCGGCTTCTCTGCTGCAGCGTCTTTCCGATCCAAAGGCCACGGGCTGGCTGGCCAACTATGACGTGCATCCGGTTGACGTGCGCGATACCACTTTCACCTTCCGAGGCGTGCCGGTGCCGGCGCACGTGTACATGCCTCGCGGAGTAAGCTTCGCGCCCGGCATTGTCATTATTCACGGTATGCACCGGCTGGGGATCGACGACCCCCGGCTGGTGAGCTCGGCGCGCGCGGTGGCGTCGAGCGGCTTCTTCGTGATGACGCCCCAGGTGTCCGGCATCGCCGACTATCGCGTGGAGGGCGAGTCGGCCGAACTTATTGGCGTGGCCGTACGCAGTTTCGCGCAAGAGCTCAAACTCCCGAAGGTCGGCATACTGGCCATCAGTTTTGCCGGAGGCCTGTCGTTGTTGGCCGCCAGCGATCCGCACTATTCGGGGTCGATCGCCTGGGTGGCTTCGGTGGGCGGATACTACGATCTCGCCCATGTTCTTCGCTTCTTTGCCACCGGCGAAGCGGTCCGTCCCGATGGATCAATCGAGCATATGCGGCCGCATGAGTACGGTCCGCTGATCGTGGTCTATGACGAACCGCAGGACTTCTTCGCTCCGCAGGACGTCCAAGTGGCACGCGAGGCGCTCAAACTGCTGCTCGCCGAACAGGGAAAAGCTTCCGAAGCGCTGACCAAGGCCATGACCCCTGACGATCAGGAGATCATGCAGCGCATTTATCACAAGCAGCGTGCCAGCTTCGCGCCTGCGATTCTTGCCGAAATCGACAAGCGAGGGGAGGAGTTGGCTGCCGCCTCTCCGGCTGGCCACCTCCAGTCCCTGCATGTTCCGGTGTTGTTGTTGCACGGCTCCGACGACGTGATCATCCCGCCGACGGAAATATTGTGGCTGCAACGTGACATCCCGAAGAAGTATTTGCTGGACGCGCTGATCAGCCCCGCGATTGGTCACGTTAACTTCGACGCCAAAGTCACGTTGCGCGATCGGCTGGCACTTGTACACTGGATGGTATTGATGATCCACGAGGCGCGGACCGCCGGCGACGGCCAGGGGCCAATGCACCTGCCCGCCGGGCTGTGGCTTGCGTTTGTGGCGACGATGGTGCACTGACCCAGCCATGGTGAATCTCGAACAGATCCAACTTGCGCAGACGAGGCTGCGCGGCATAGCCGCCCGCACGCCGCTCATTCGCTACTTTCCCCCTGCCCGCAAGCAAAGCGCGCCTGCCGATGCGAAATCCGCCAACGAATCGATGCGCGGGCACTTGTGGTTTAAGGCCGAAAATCTTCAGCCTATCGGCTCGTTTAAGCTGCGCGGGGCCTTCAACAAGATCGCATCGTTCACGGAACAAGAACGGCAGCGCGGGGTTATCTCGTATTCCAGCGGCAATCACGCGCAGGGAGTGGCCTATGCGGCGCGCGCCTTGGGCGTGAAAGCCGTCATTGTGATGCCGCGCAATGCGCCCAAAATCAAGATGGAGAGCACCGCCGCTCTGGGAGCGGAGATTGTCACCGTCGGTCCGGCCAGCGCCGAGCGTTTGCAGAAGGCCGAGGAACTGGCGCGGCAGCATGGCTACATGATCGTGCCTCCGTACAACGATGAGCAGATCATCGCCGGACAGGGTACGGTGGGAATCGAGATCCTGGAAGACTGTCCCGACGTTGACCTCGTGCTGGCGCCGGTCGGCGGCGGTGGCCTGATCAGCGGGGTTTCTGCCGCCGTGAAGCTGAGCGGCTCTAAAGCGAAGGTCATTGGCGTTGAGCCCGGGCTCGCCAATGACGCGCAGCAAAGCTTCCGCAAGGGCGAGATCGTGGAGTTACCGGCCGAGCGCGTTTCCAGCACGCTGGCTGACGGACTGCGTACGCAATCGGTCGGGCGGCTCAACTTCGAGCACATGCGGCAATTCGTCGATGACATAATCAGCGTGACCGAAGATGAAATCCGCAGCGCGATGCGGCGGATCATCCTGAACGGGCGCATCGTGGCCGAGCCCAGCGGCGCGGTCACGTTTGCGGCCTGGCTTTTTCACGGCGACGAGCTGCCCGAGTCGAAGCAAGCGGTCGCCGTTGTCAGCGGTGGCAACGTCGAGCCGCAATTGCTGGCCCAGGTGCTGATGGAAGAGGGCCGATAGCAGCTAGCGAGAAGATAGGCATGGCAGGAGTAATAAAGTGCCTCACAAACGTTTACAGTGTTGGTATTTCGTTCTAGGCTCCCTGGTGTTTTTCTTCCCGTCGCTGTTCGCCGCCGAACGCGGCGTCATGGCGCGCGAAGGCGTCATCTACATTTCTCCGGACACCTCCTCGGCGAAGTTGTCGAACATCGGCCGTGGCCGTGAGGTTACGGTCATCGAGCGCACACCGGGCTGGGTGCACGCCGTGGGCACGGTGGACGTGAGCACCAGCGTCGAGTTCGATGAAGAGCAGAGCGACCGCAATGTTACCGGCTGGATTGTGGACAAGGGAGTGATCACCACCGCTACTCCTGATGGCGACAAGATTCTATTCGGCGAGGCTTTCGATTCCGAGATGGAGGCCAGCCGGCGCGGCGGCCGGCGCGGAGCGGCGCAGGACGCCATGCGAATCTACGCCCGCATCGCCGAATATTTCCCAAATTCCCCGCTGGCTGGCGAATCGCTTTATCGCAGCGCCGACATCCGCTGGCAGATCGACTCGGCGGACCGAGCTACCCGTCCCTCTTCAAAAATGCGCGATCCTGCACTGCACATCCCCATTGACGAAGCGCACATGAAGCAGGTCATCAAGAAGTTTCCGCGCACCAAGTGGGCCGACCTGGCTGCCTATCACCTGATCGACAACAAACTCTGCGGCGAATGGGAGGCGCAGGCCAAGTGTCCCGAGAAGGAAGCCGAGATCTATCTGAAGTACGGCGACGAACATCCCCAGTCACCCAAGGCCTCTGAGGCCCTCTACAAAGCGGCGTGGCGTTACGCGGCGCTGATCGTGATCTACACCACCGACAATCAGGCGAAGAAGGCCGACGATTCCGGCGCGCGCGCCGTCAGCGTCGCCAAGAAACTTATATCGCAATACCCCAATGACGAAGATTGGACCAGCCGCGCCGAGCGTCTGATATACATGGTGCAGAACAAAATCCCCACATTTGGGAACAATATTGAGTAGTGGCGGCAAGGCTGCGTTAAGAATGCGGTCCCCGGGAAGTGCCGGTTTTGCACCTACCGGGGTGGCCGTGGCGGAGGCAATTTGAACGACTACCTGTTGTCTGTTCTCCTGGGCGTTATTGAAGGCCTAACCGAATTTCTTCCTGTCAGCTCGACGGCCCATCTGCGCATCGCAGAGGCATTTCTGGGCGTTGACCTCGGCAATGGTTACTGGAAGATGTTCTCCATCGTCATCCAGCTGGGTGCGATCCTGTGCCTGCCGTTGTATTTCTGGAACCGCATTGTCGAATTCGCTCACGACTTCCCGCAGGGGAAAAATGGCGACCGCACGGTTGTCAATCACCCGCTGACGCTGACCCTGATTGCCTTTGTGGTGACCGCGATTCCGGCTTTTCTGCTGACCAAGATCATCGGCAAACACCTGGAGAGCCTGCCCATTATGGCATGGGCCCTGATCATCGGTGGCGTCATCATGTGGGTCGTGGACGCAGTTTACGAGCGCTCGAAACATCGCACCTTCGCGCGCGGGAAACTCACCGAGGACATGGAGCAGATGTCGGTGGGGCAAGCCGTCTGGATCGGCTTCTGCCAGATCTTCTCGGCGGTTTTCCCCGGGACCTCGCGCTCCATGTCCACCATTACGGCAGGGGAACTCGCCGGCATGAGCCGCCCTTCGGCGCTGGAATTTTCGTTCTTTCTTTCCATTCCGACCATGGTGGTCGCCACTTGCTACGACCTGTTCAAGTCGCTGCGGCCTCATCACGGCCAGCCCAGCGCCATTGGCTCCATGCCCAGTGACGCGCATTCCTGGGTGTTGCTTGCCATCGGGTTTGTGGTCTCGTTTATCGTCGCCTACGGCGTGGTGGCGTGGTTCATGAATTGGGTCCGCACCCGCGGTTTCACGGTGTTCGCCATATACCGCATCGCATTGGGCGTGGCTGTGCTGTGGTGGGTAGGGCACATCGTCCGTTAACCGGGGGAGAGGCTAGTTCGGCAACCTTTCGCGCGTTATTTTTCGCCGCAGTAGCTCACCTTTTTGGGATAATTACTTGGCTCTGGCGTATCTGCACCCCGATCGGCTGAAGGAAGCTCATTGGGGAGCCCGCATCGGTCGATTCCCGGCATCGCGCTTTTTCGTTTGCGGCGGATTAGACGTCAATGTGTGCCCGCGCTGGACGGAGCAGGCAGCATGAGTCCTGGCAAACGGCGTGGTTCCGTGGCGCGCCCGAACGTTCACATGACCATCGCCTCGCGCGCTTTTACTCCGACGGCCAACCGGCGGCTCAATGAGCTGATCGGCTTCCTGATGTTGGTCTTCGCGGTCCTCCTTGTCCTCGCGCTGGTATCGTATTCGCCGCTGGATCCTTCGCTAAACACGGCGTCAACTCCTCCCGCTTCCAGGCCGGCGCACAACTGGATTGGAGTGGTCGGGGCCATGGTCAGCGATCTTGGACTGCAAATCTTTGGGGTCGCGGTATTTCTGATCCCGGTTTTCCTGGTGCTGTACTCGCTGCGCTGGTTCCGCTCGCGGCCCATCACTGCCCCTTACGCCAAGGTGGTGGGTGCGGCTGGGTTGGTAACCTTTCTCTCCGGGTTCATCGGTCTCTTGCCCTGGAGCATTCGCTGGAAGGGAGTTGTCCCTTCCGAAGGGCTTCTGGGGCGGATCGTCGCGGACGCGCTCATTCACTACTTCAACCTGGTGGGCGCCTATCTGGTTTGCCTGGCTGTGATTGCGGTGGCCCTGTATCTTTCGACGGCGTTTTCCATTGGAGCCATGCGGGTATGGTCACAGACGCGGTTCGCATTCGCCTATGCGGCACTCGACCGGTTTGCCGACTGGCGACTCGAACGCGCCCGCAAGAAGGCCGCCAAGGAGCTGGAAAAGAAGCGTGCTGCCGCTGCGAATGCCAAGCCGGTAGTGACCGCCCAACTGGTTCCCAAGCGGTTCGCTGCGCCGGATGCCGAGGCCCCAGCGGCGTCAACTCCGGCGGGAATGGTTCCTCCGCTGCCGCAAACCGTGCGTCCCGCAAACGGAGTAAGGAGCGGCATTGAGCGCACATTCGGCGGCGACGCTGTCCAACAAGACGCCGACGGCCAAGAAGCTTCCGGGGCCGTCGCGGAAGACATTGCCGTCGCCTCACGCGCCGATAGCACGCAGCACGGAAAGACCACCATGCCGCGCCTGGCCGGCAGCTACAAACTCCCATCGACCGCTCTGCTGCACCGCCCAGACGAGCACAGCGACATCAACGAACTTGAGTTGAAGAACCTGGCGCAGGTGCTGGCGGAAAAATGCGCCGAGTTCGATGTCCGCGGGCAGGTGGTGCAGATCAACCCCGGTCCCGTGGTCACGACCTTCGAGTTCAAGCCCGAAGCCGGCATCAAGTACAGCCGCATCACCAGCCTTTGCGATGACCTCTGCCTGGCGCTGCGCGCCGAGAGCATCCTGATCGAACGCATGTCGGGAAAATCGACGGTGGGCATCCAGGTACCGAACCACGAGCGCGAAACCATCTGGCTGCGCGAGGTGGTCGAAGCACAGGAGTTTCTGGGGTCGAAGTCGAAGATCACGTTGGCGATGGGCAAGGACATCAATGGCCGCATCGTGACCGCCGAGTTGAACACCATGCCACACTTGCTCATCGCTGGTTCGACGGGCTCGGGCAAGAGCGTGGCGATCAATGCGTTCATCATGTCCATCCTCTACAAGTCCACCCCCGAGCAGGTGCGCCTGATTCTGGTGGACCCGAAGCGGCTGGAGCTGGGCAACTATGAGGGCGTGCCGCACCTGTACACGCCCATCATCACCGAGCCCAAGCTGGCGTCGAACGCCCTGCGCAACGCCGTCCGCGAAATGGAGCGGCGGCTGAAGGTGCTTGCCGAGAAGGGCGTGCGCAACATCGACCAGTACAACCGGCTCTTCGACAACAGCACTCCCAACCTGTTTGAAGATGGCAGCGAGGCACGTCCGCTGCCTTACATCGTCATCATCATCGATGAGCTGGCCGACCTGATGATGCTCGATGGGCAGAACGTGGAAGCGTCCATCACACGTCTGGCGCAGATGGCGCGCGCGGTTGGCATCCACCTGATCCTGGCCACACAACGGCCTTCGGTGGACGTCATCACCGGTTTGATCAAAGCCAATTTCCCCGCCCGCATGTCGTTCCGGGTGGCCACCAAAATTGACTCGCGCACCATTCTCGACGCCAATGGCGCCGAAGCCCTGCTGGGGCGTGGCGACATGCTTTACCTGCCGAACGGGTCGGCCCGGGTGCATCGCTTGCACGCGCCCTTAGTCACGGAGAAGGAAATTGCCGCGGTGGTGGAGTTCTGGCGCGCCCAGGGCGAAGCCCAGTACCAGGAGCACTTCCTGCAAGCTCCGCGCGAGGACGGCGAAAGCGCGGCCGCGCCCAGCAGCGACGGCAGCGCCGAGGACGATAACGACGAGCTTTACCAGGACGCGGTGCGCATCGTGCTGGAATACGGCAAGGCGTCCACTTCGCTGCTGCAGCGCCGGCTGCGCATCGGCTACGGACGCGCCGCTCATCTGATTGACCTGATGGAGCGGGACGGAATCGTGGGCGCGGCCGATGGCCCCAAGCCCCGCGAGGTGTTGAAGCGTCCCGACTGGTTGAGCGAAGTGGAAGACGCGATGCGCTAGAACGATCTCAGAATTAACGCATCCGGCAGAACATCTGGCCACATTTCTCTAATTGCATTCAATCTAATCAGTGGAGGATAATCGGCTGTTGCGACGGCAGCCAGCGCCGTGGTGTGGCACTCTCTTTTGTGAACCTCCCGAACTACATCACGCTCACCCGGATCTTCAGCATCCCGGTCCTGATTTGGATCTTGTCCAGCAGCCGCTTCAGCTCTACCAACGGCGAGCGTGAACTGCTGGCCTCATTCGTCTTCATTGCGGCTTCCTTGACGGACGCCATTGACGGCTATCTCGCCCGCAAGCGCGCCCAGGTAACCACCATGGGCATGCTGCTCGACCCGGTGGCCGACAAGCTGCTGATTGCTGCTGCCTTCATCACCCTGGTGCAATTCAATCCCCGCACCGTGCCCGCCTGGATGGCCGTCATCATCATTGGGCGCGAGTTCCTGGTGAGCGGCTTACGGTCCATTGCGGCTTCGGAGGGCTTCACCATCCAGGCCAGCGACCTGGGCAAAACCAAGATGCTGGTGCAGATCGTCTCGGTGGTGGCGGCGATTATCGATCACCATTGGGCGCATCTTCCCTGGTACTTCCTGAGTTTGCCGGTGCATCCCATTGCACTGCTGTCGATCTGGCTGATGGTGGCGTTGTCGCTGCTGTCTGCCATTGACTACTTCGTGGGATTCTGGAAGAAGATTGACCGCCATGCCGAAAAGCGCCGCCGTCGGCGCTCGTTTGTGCTAAGCCGGCGCAGGAAGCGCAATGATGTCCCCGTACTCTGAAGGACCGCACATCGCGACCGCAGTGCAGCCGTGCGAGTACTCGCAGGAAGAACGAGCACTGCTGCTGCGGCTTGCTCATCGCTCGATTGAGTTAGCGCTGGAAGGACGTGCTGTCGACCTGACCTCGCCAATGGCCCACCTGGCCGAGCCACGCGGGGCCTTCACCACTTTGCACCTGGAGGGTGAACTGCGCGGATGTATTGGGTATGTGCTGCCCACCCAGTCTCTCTATGCGACGGTTGCCGAGTCAGCCAGGGCTGCCGCCTTGGATGACCCGCGTTTCCCGCCAGTGACAGCGGCGGAGGCGCCACACCTGAAGATTGAGATCAGCGTGCTGTCGCCTTTGCAGCCGATTCGGCCCGAAGAGGTCATCGTCGGCCAACACGGACTTGTCGTCACCCAGGGCAACCGCCGTGGATTGCTGCTGCCGCAGGTTCCCATCGAGTGGAAATGGGACCATGAAACCTTTCTGGCACAGACCTGCCTGAAGGCCGGACTGTCGCCGGACGCATGGCAGCTGGGCGCTCAACTGCAGGCCTTCACCGCCGAAGTGTTTGGCGAACTCTGAGGCCAAGCTTCTTGCCGAAACCAAACCTCGGACAAGGCATCGTACGCGTCAATTACGGGACCTCCCGTTGCGCCGCCTCGAAGCATTTCTGCGATTCTTCCTGCTTCCCGAGCTCGCGATAGGCAAGCCCCATAGTGGTATACGCCTTGGAGCGAAGCCTGGGGCTTGGTGTGCGGCTGAGAACGATGTTTGACCGCGCGATCGCTTGCTGCGGATCGTCATGTTGTTGCGCGTAAATGGCGAGGTTCAGGTTGCTAAACGGGTCAAGAGGATAGATCTCCGCCGCCGCGCGGAAATGCTTCATAGCTTCCTCCAGTTGTCCTGAGTTCAGCAACGCTCCGCCCAAGTCATCCTGAGCGATGTAGTTGGGAGGGGTGACCTCGATGATGTGCGTCCATAAGGCGACATTGTCGCTCCAGTAGCCAAGCTGACGATAAGCCGCCACGCTGAGCGCCGTCAGGACCACTACGCTGGCGCCGGCCAGCACCGCGGCAGAAACCTTTCTCTGCTGGGCCCAGTCCGCCAGTCCCCAGCAGACCATGATGAATAAGCCAATGAAAGGCAGATACGCATAGCGATCGGCCATGGCCTGTTCACCGACTTGCACCAGGCCGATCATGGGCACCATGGTTCCCAGAAACCAGAACCACCCCACCCGCAGATAGCGGCGGCGCCGCCCTCTGATCACCACGGCGGTTACGGCCAGCAAGAGAAGTAATGCCGCGAATACCTCCCAGGCTCTTAGAGATGTGCCCGGATGCGGATAGACCAGCGCCAGATGCGACGGCCAGAACGCCTTTCCGATATAGCGGGCATAACAGACAATCGCGTTGCCCAGGCGGATGGAAAGCGGAAACGTGTTCTTCACGGTGTGCATCGCGCCGGCCGCCTGCTGCGCCCGCATGGTGACGAAAGCGCTGGCTGCGCACAAGGCGAGCAAGGGGAGCTTCTCCCCTATTAGCCAGGAAAAACTTCGCTGTGGGAGAATGCCCCGTTCCCCAGCGTTTTTGGCCAGGGCGGGACGGTCACCTGCTGTTTCGAACCCAGCCTGATCGCCGGCAATCGTCATCCGCCGCAACGGCCAGTAATCCCACAGCAGCAGCACGAACGGAAGGGTAATGACCTGTGGTTTGGCCATCAGTCCGAGGGCAAAGAACGCAGCAACAACGGCGTAGCGGCTGGTTCGAGGCTCGCGCATGTACCAGCGATAAGCACCCAGGGCGAGCAGAAAGAACAGCATACTCAGCAGGTTCTTGCGCTCGGAGATCCACGCTACCGATTCGACGTTGACGGGATGCAAGGCAAACAGCGCAGCTACCATCCAACTGCGGCCGGTGAAGCCAGTCGCCTGCCGCAACAGCCAGAACAGCAGCAGCGCGTTCAGCACATGCAGCAGCAGATTGGTATTGTGGTGGCCGGCGGGATCCGCCTGAAAAAGCTGATAGTCCAGGGCGTGCGATAGCCAGGTGAGTGGATGCCAGTTGCCCGCCGCGGTGGTAGTGAACGCCCACTGCACCGTGTCCCAGTTCAAACCGGACTTGACCTGTGCATTGTCGGTTACATAAACGTTGTCATCGTAATTGACGAAGGGGTGGCCGCTGACCGGGTAGTACAACGCAACCGTTGCAATCACCAGCAGAAGCCCCAGCGCCCACGTGTACTTCTCCATCCCATGCGCCGGAGTTGCGGCGGGATGGGCCTGCGCTGCCATCTTCGGTGTCAAGCCAACGGAACCCACTACTTCTCCTTGTTTTCGCGGATTATAATCCCGACAATTCTCGGCCAGAGTGGCCCTATTGTCCGCGCTGGATTTTTTGCACCTCTTCTAGGCATTCCCGCTCCCGTGCTCTATCTCCGAGTGCGCGATAGGCCAGGGCCATCTTGGCATAGGCTGCGGCTTTTTCCACCGCCAACTGAGTCATGGCTGGCACTCTCTTGCAGCGCTCGATGCAGGCAATCAAGTTGCCGTGCCGCCGGTCGTACTCAGCCAGGTTCAGGTTGCTGGCGGCATCGTCGGGGTTAATTGCCACGGCCTTCCGGATGTGGGTAATGGCTTCCTCCGGTTTGCCCGCGCGGTTCAGAGCAATCCCGAGACTGTTCTCGGCTATGAAATTAGGTCCGGTGACCTGCACCGTGTGGGACCACAGAGCGACATTGTCGGCCCAGTGGTCGAGCTGCACGCGCGCCGTCACCGCTAACGCTATCAGCACCGCGACGCTGACCGTAGCCAGCCAGGCGCGAGGAATGTGCCGTTGCTCCGACCAGTCCGCCACGCCCCAGCAAATCATGATGAACAAGCCGATGAAGGTTAGATAGGCGTAGCGGTCGGCCATGGCCTGCACCCCTACCTGGATCAACCCAATCATGGGGACCAAGGTCCCTAGAAACCAAAACCACCCCACCGCGAGATAACGGCGGCGCCACCGGACGACGACCAGCGCGGTGACCGCCAGCAAGAAAACCAGCGCCGCGACGACATGTGACATTTTGAGGGAGGTGCCGGGATGGGGATAAAAAACCGCCAGACGCGACGGCCAAACCGCCTTTCCCACGTATCGTGCGTAGCAGACAATCGCGTTGCCCAGCCGGATAAGGCGGGGGAAATAATTTCTAGCGCCGCCCAAGCGCTGCGCTTGCATGGTGATGAAAGCGCTGACGCCGGCAATGGCCAGCAAGGGAAACTTTTCCTCCAACAGAGAGTAGAAGCTTTTGGCCGGAACCATCGGCGGACCTTCGCCGGACGAACGCTCCAGCGCGGGCAGAGACATGCGTCGCAAGGGCCAGTAATCCCACAGCAGCAGAACGCAAGGCAAGGTGATTACCTGCGGCTTGGCCATTAACCCGAGCGCAAACAGCAAGGCCACCACGGCATAGCGCCCGACTCGAGGCCTGCGCGCATACCATTGGTAAGCGCCCAGCGCGAGCAGAAAAAACAGCGTGCTGAGGAGGTTCTTGCGTTCGGCCACCCAAGCCACGGTCTGGATATTGATGGGATGCAGGGCAAACAATGCGGCCACCATGAGGCTGCGGCCGGTAAATCCTGTCGCTTTTTGGAGCACCCAGAACAGCAGCAGGACATTCAGCACATGCAAGAGTAGATTCACGTCGTGGTGCCCTGCGGGATTCAGTTCAAAAAGCTCGTAATCCAAGCAGTGGGAGAGCCAGGTCAGAGGATGCCAATTCGCCCCATAGTAGGTGGTGAACGCCCACTTGACCGTGTCCCAGTCCAAACCGGACTGCACGTGCGGGTTTTCAGTGACGTAAGTGGAGTCGTCGTAGTTGACGAACGGATGATGGTGCACCGGATAGTAAAGCGCGAGGGTCGCGGCCGCCAGCAGAAGGCTCAGGACCCAGGTCCGCGTCTCGATCCAATCGAGCCAACCCGGGCCGGGCCGGGACTGGGCCTCCGCCGCCGGTGTCGAAACAACAGAAGTCACTCATGCTCCCTGGTTTGGAGGATTATATCCGACCAAACGGCAGCTGCCTGGTTCCTACTCAGGAGCAACGTCCGGGGAGTTTACACCGGCCAGATAACGGGACGCTTGCGCGTTTCCGATAGAGAATCCAAATCTTCACCCAAGTGCCACACCATTCGCTGACTTTGCGGAGGGGCGGTCCTCCCGCTGATCTCCGCTATGCGGAATGCCAGCGAGGCTGAACCCGGTGGTGATCAAGCACCTGATCGGGTTCAGCCTCGTACGTTGTCCCTCCAAGATACCCAGTTCAATGTGTGACTGGCGTTTTCATCAGGACCGCAGCCTCGGCGCCGCGCAAGTTCACGCTGCTGGTTCCGGCGTCGGTCGTACCGTCCGATCGCAGCCGGTAATACGTGCAAGACGGTGCGCATCTCGACTCGAAGCTGGATAGATCAATCGGTTGGCTGTAGGTCTCCCACTCTTCGGGGGCCGAGGGCAGGGTCCCGCCGGTGCGCGCCGTCCGCAGCAGCACAATCGCCTGCGTGTAATCACGCCTCGCCAGCGGCGAACAATCCCGAGTTCCTCCGCCGCGAGGACTGTTGTACTTGCCGTTGACGCACGCCAGACCCGACCACTGTTGCGCTGAGCAGTATAGGGTGGTGCAGTTCGTTCCGAAGTAGTAATCCCGGTCACCCTTGTTGCAACTGGGATAACCGCAATTGCCGCTTGGAGGCTGCCAACCGTCCACCGTATCGGGGACACCGATGTCCACACGCATGCCGGGAAAGGCACTGGCGTAAGCGTAAACGCTCTTCCACGAGGGCATATTTTGCGGCAGGGTCAGCGCCTGATGCCCGTACTTCATGGCCTGTACTCGTTCATTCCCGACATAGGAGTTGCCGATGGCCACGTAGGGGTAGCGCCCATTGAACAGGCTGGTACTGCTGCCCTGTTGTGGACTGATCGTAACCGTACCCATACCGATCTTGGACGTGCTTACCAGGAAGACGTCACCATCTTCGCAATTACCCGACGCCGGACAGATACGTACGACAGCGTTCCCCGCATAAGGGTTGTCAGTGCCGCCGCAACCGGGAGGGGTGCAGGGTGCGTTCCACGTCGGCACGAGACCGCTTGCATTGGCAACCCGGAAGCTATAGCTGTTGTACAACCCGGCTGTGATCGGGGCAGTCAACGTAGTCGCGTCGGTAAAATACCAATACTGATCGGCCATGTCGTACAGGCCCATACCCGTGATCGAATAAACCAACAGATCATTCTGGTTCGCAAAGAGATAATGTGAGGCAAGTGCCACCATCGAGCCACGGGCCCCACGGTTCCATATGTGCAGCTGACATGGGCTATAATTCGTGTCGCAGTAACTGTACTTGTAGCTGTCGGTTTGGGCGATGGCCACCTTGTTCCCGGCCAGACCGATGTCATAGGAGTGTTGTGCGTCACCAGTCGGATTGGTAAATCCACCTGGCCCTGGAGAGTAGGTGTTCATCACATACTCCATCCAAGACTGATCGACGGACCCGGCCAACAACGGTACTGTGCTCTGCCAGTTGCTACTGGCATTGGTGGTGACATAGAACTGGCTACCGTATTGCGTGTGCAGGGTACTCGTCGTATCAGCGAAGGCGGTGGCCCAATAATTGTCAAAACTGGAATTGCCATTCTGCTCAACACAATTCGGGGCACAGGCCAGATCGGTCGTGTTCGGCTGCCAGGAGGGATACATCAGGCTGATGTTGGCGGCGCCGTTGTCGTACATAACGCCATTGGCGGGAATTCCGCTTGCCGCCTGGACTGCAGTCCACATGTACGGGAGCAGGGAGCCAACCAAGGTTTTGCCAGTAGAATCCACGCTGGAAGGGTTGAGCCAGACAGCATTTGGGTATCCACCATATCCCGTTGCCCGAGCCTGATAGCGGAAACGCGCTGAGGCATTGGCGGGAGGATTGGGGTTGTACTTGTAGCCCCCAGCGACCACGCACGGTGAACCTCCGAACAGTGAACCCCCTCCGCAAGCTCTGCTAGCTTCATAGGCTGCCTCGTCCCAGCCGCGGGCGAAGCAGTTCGTGATAGCGCCGCACTGGATAGTGTTGCGGTAAGTCGAGAGCAGATTATCGCTCCGCACGTCATAGATAACGGGGGCAGTGGTGGCTCCAGAAACGGAGATGCTCACCCAGTACTTAGACCGGGAGCCCTGCACTACATCAGGCGCCCAATTGACGGGAGGGTAAAAACCAATCTGCGCGGCCCCTATCCCCGAAGTCAGTCCGCCGGTGCCGTCGTGCCAGTGGGGCGCCGTGGTTAAATTGCCCCACATGCCGCCGCCCTTGGAATACTGGTAGGTCACACTGCCGCCGCTGCGGGGCGTCGCCACGCGTACGTTTAGCAGGTCGAACGGTTCCATGTAGCCGATGTAGAGAGTGTTGCCGTTCGGTATCGGCTGTTTCAGTGCTGCCGTGCCGTTCTCAGCAGTACCCGTGCAGTTCGCCGAGCAAGACAGATTGAACGAAAACTGGTTGCTAGAGGCCCCAGTTACGGTTACGGTCTTGCCGTTGAGAAACGTTGCGCTGGTCAGGTCTTCAATCAGGACGGTATTGCCAGCTCTCAAATTGTTGTACGCCGTGATCGTGAAGACCCCACTACTATACGTGACCTGTGTGACCTGCACCCCGTAGAGCTGGGCCGTCACGTCGCCGCCGCTGGAGAGAAACGCGCCGTTCACCGCTCCCCAAGGCGCATAGTACGACGTGCCTTCGGTCAGGCCATGCGGCCTCTCGAAATAGTCGAAGTGATCTAACCCAATAATGCTCTGTGCCAGTCGAGAGCCGGTGTCTTGCGTGTAGTGTAAAATAGCGTCCTCGTATCGCCCCTCTGGCGTGCCGTCCCGCATCCAGTACAGGTTCATGAAGTATGGCACGGAGGAGTAGTACATAATGCATTCGCTGGCAGGGTAAAGCGTGGTGCAGTCAAGACTCGTCGTGGCTCCATTGATCACTTTGATGTTACCGGCCAGCCACTTCTTAACGCAGTTGTTCTCGGTGTCATGGGTGCCGTCGTAGCAGGTCTGCGGAGCGCTGCCGAAGCCCAGGTTGTACATATTGGCCCCGACATTCAGATCTGGGTTCTGCTGTGCAAATGCAACTGAACTGATTACCGTACACGCTATGAAGAACGCTAGTCGATTCATTGGACGAAGTTTTCCCTTCATTGGTATTTACCGCCATTCCTTTCTGCTGTAATGGTCCCGTCTGAGCCGTCCTTGTACCCGGGGTTCTTCCAAATGACATCCACGTGTCTGGGTTGCTGTTCTGGTGTGGATGTTGTGATCTGGTCCGGATATCGGGTGCGGTGGCTGGCGGTAGCGAGGAAGGTCAAGAACCTTAAGAATGTAATTGCCATGAAAACCGAGGGCCGGCCGCAAGAGAAAGCAGCAGTACGGGACAATCTTCATTCAATCTTCAGGGAGAACCTTCGCGTGGCGCCTTGATCGACCCTGCTTAGCCAGATCCGTCCTCTGCGCTCGATGGAGCGCGATCCCCTCGGGCGTATAAGGGCACCGCGTTCCTTGGTACAATTAAAGAAATACTTCGTTTGGCGTGGCGACGGAAAGGATAATGCGCTCTGACTGGGCACTATAGTAACTATATAGTATGTTACTAACGTGGTACTTGATAATCTAGGGCTGATTTCTAATGGGCTATGCCATTAGGTATTTAGTGGCAAGAGCACGGTTTTCCACCGCTTCAGCATCGGTGGATCACCTTCAAGGGAAGGCGGCTGTTTGAGTTGGGAAATTCATTCAATCGCACGTGGCCAATCGCGGATTGCCTCAACGGAGGGAGTTCAACCACAGGATCCCGTGCCGAGCCCTGGGCCCAGCCCAAAGAAGGAACAGTGTGCTCAGCTCCTCGAGGGGTATACCGAAAACGGGGCCTTTCCCCAGTGAAGTGGAGGCGCCGAGTGCCGTTTCGGTGATGAAGTGAGTATTATTACTTTCATGGAAAATCGGCGCCAGATACTAACTGGCCCTCCGAAAAGGCGGCCATTTCAGATGTTTCTGCGACCTTGGGTGTCAATCCTGTTTCTGCTGGTGGGTCCGGTGGCGTTCGGCTCGATCGGTCCCGATCAGCCAAAGAATGTCCAGTGTGGTGATGTCGCAGGCGGCGTCTGGCAGAACCCGTGTCCCATCATGGGCACTACTCCGGCGGTAACGGCTGGCGGGCTGGACACCTCAGGAACTGCCGGAGCGTACGTTGATGTCAGGTGGACCACTGAGCACTGCAGTTCTTCGGTCGTGGTCTTGATGCGGGACGGAAACCTGACTCCCGAGCGTCAAGTCTATGGCGATGTTGCAGGGAACGACGGCTGCGGTGGGGGCTTCGCCAAAAAACACGTGGTCCATGTTGACCATCTTTCGCCAAGCTATCAGGGCACACCAGCCGCCGGACGCGAATTTGGCAGCCGGGGCTCCCATTTCTTCTACGTGGCTTCACAGGACAAGACCTCAGGCAAGTGGTCCACGACCGGTGGTCCGGCTATCGCCAGCGGGGCCTGCCAGGGAACCTGCAAGCCTTTTGTATTCAGCTCTCCCGTGCCTAACCTCTCGGGCCATCCCAACTGGGCCATTTGGACGTACGGACCGCAAAATATCTACCAGGGGCATGATTTGCTGGTTGGTCTGCAAGCGGTGCTTACCAGTGGCCCCTTGTCCAGGTCTATGTACATGCCTTGGTCGAGCGTCCGGTTCGTGAAGTTGAAAGACGCGGGTGGTAATCCATGCAAATCCAGCTGCACGGACGCACAGGATGGAACGCTGTTCAACCTGGACGTAACATTTCTGTGTAGCCTGCAATACGTCGACAGTCCTGCCACCCAGTACGCAAACTATAAAGTTGATAACTGGCGTGGGCGTGATTGGTGCTATGGCGGAAATTACTGGAGTAACCCGGACTCTTTCGCGATTCGCGTCAGGACGAACTGCAACGGTCACGGACCGCAGGGCTGCGGTCGCAATGCCACCCCGGCCGGCCAGTACCAGGTGTCGGCAAGCTTCCAAGCTCTAGACGGCCAGAACTCCGGGGAGAACATTGGTCAGCCTTTCACCGTCACTTACATTTTCACGGTAAGACCGAGTGCCAGGTTCGTGGCGAGTCCCCCATCCTGTTTAGCTTCGGGAAACTGCCCCATGATTCCATGCTATCTCGCCAGCAGCAAGACGTGCCCTTCCGGAAAAGACTATACATGGGAGAAGCGAATTCAATATTGGGGGCCGATCGCCTGTACGGGTGGATCGCAGACCTTTTCTTCCCGGCTCGGTGGAGAGTATCTCAACAGCGCAGGTTATTTCGAGAATGCTGTTTATGGGGCTGCTAGTGCAAACTCGAATTGCTACAACTATGATAATGGCAGAAACTTTCTCACTTTGTCCGACTATGCCGGTCTAAAAGGCTGGTCAACACCCTCAGGTGCAAGTACCCAACCGAACGGCCAGCGATACTCCAGCGCACAAGCTTACTACCAACACTGCGCGATTTTGTGTCAGCAGTCCTACTGGAACTTTTTCGCGGGTGTCGGCGCTGCAGGTACTCTTTGGCCGGGGGGACTGCTGCGGGAATGGAACCTCTTTCCTAACGGGGCAGCAATGTATTACTTCCGCACCGGGGATGAAGTCGCACGGCAGGCCGCGATCAATTTTGGAAGTTATGAACCTCCCGGAGGCGGAAAAGCTGGAAACACCCTGTACCAGTACTACTCGATCGACGCCTGTGGCGGGGCCCGTGTGATGGCTTACATGCTGGATGCCGCGGTCGCGAAGTGGCAGGTGGCGGGCAGCCAAACGCCACAGGATTCGCTCCAGACCAGGCGCTATGTCGACTCCCTGTTGGGAATTCTGGATCAGAATGTCAATTACGATCCTACGGGGCGGGAGTACGGCACGGCGATGCATCCCCAAACCTATCCCGTAGGACCGATCTGGCGCAGTTTCATGCTCGGGCTCGACATGGAAGCTTTGATCGAATACTACGATTGGCAAGGCGCAAAAGGGGAGCCACAGGACCAGCGGATTCCGATTGCCGTAAGGTCCACTCTCGATTTCATGTGGGCCAAGCTGTGGGCGGCGAAGAGTTCTGGCTACGAAGCGTTCTACTACAACGGCGTGGATGTCCCACACACCAGCGCCAACGCTAATGATGGCTTTGCCGAGTTGAATAATTTGGTTTGTGGCGCCTACGCATGGTATTGGAGTATCTCCGGCGAAAACACCTATCTCAAAGACGGAGACGCGTGCTTCGACGCGGGAGTTTCTCCTCGCGCAAGCGTATATTTCACGGGAAAGGACTTCGGCCAGATCTTCAAATGGACCTTTGACTACATCGGTTGGCGCACTCAGGCGGGCTACATCCCCAACACTTTTCCGGAGAAGAACAAGCCATCTGGAGCCAAGGCGCCTTTTCCTGACACCGTGCCGCCGGTCCCACGACCGCAGGCGGGAAACAGCACGACCGTCGATCCCTTAACCGGCGTGACGCCTGTGACTGTTAGGGGGACGTCGGTTACCATTACCTGGAGCACCTACGAGCAGTTGTCCTCCGCAGAGGCCCTCTACGGGCTTTCCCGCTCGTACGGATCGATTGCCAAGGGCATCAGTAAATCGTGCAGCAGTGTTTCAGCCTGCAACATGAGATGCGCGACTACGGTCAACCCTGCCTTTTGCAGGCTTTCTTACACCAATACAGTTGTCTTGACCGGCCTGCGGCCCAACACTATCTACTATTTCGCCACCAAGGGCGTTGACGATGCCGGCAATGTCGCCCAGACGAACCGTCCGGGTGGCACCGCGCGCGACTGGACATTCACCACTGGATCCCAGTAAGAAATCCACCTTATTGCGATCAACCCAGTCTCTGGCATGTTAGAGTCGTAGAGACACGTACTTGGCGCGGGGCGGAGTCTGTGGGCTCATGGGTGATTGCCAGGCATCGCAGCAGCCATGATCAAGCGATATCTCAAGTTGTTCGTCGTTGGAGTGGCCATAGTTCTTGCGTTCCCGTGGGCCCTGATCGCGGGGTTTGGCCGCTTTAGTGAGATGTTCTCACTCGCCGCACAGGCGTTTGCTATAGTGCCCGGGCTTCCGGGCGATTACTTGCGGATTGCGTTCTACAAATTGACCCTGGAGCAATGTTCGCTAGAGAGCCGAATTTCGTTCGGCTCTTTTTTTGCGCATCGCAGCGCGGTGCTTGGGCAGGCCGTCTACATCGGGTCTTATTGTGTCCTGGGTAGCTGCCGAATTGGTGATCGCACGCAAGTCGCATCGCACGTCCAGGTCCTCAGCGGACGACGCCAGCACCCAAGAGATGCCTCTGGTCAAATTGGCGCGGCTTCAGAAGGCGATTTTCAAATGATTGATATCGGGTCGGACTGCTGGATTGGCGCATCTGCGGTCGTCATGGCTGCGGTCGGGGCGCGTACCACGATAGGCGCGGGTGCGGTTGTGGTCCATCCTGTCGAGAGCGGCGTGGTTGCGGTGGGTAATCCGGCGCGCGTCATTAAGGCCGCCTCGGCAGTTTCCGTGGAGTAAACTCTGAACCTAGCAGTTTACCGTTGTCGGCGTGCCGCGATTGTAAGTCGCAGCCTCACTTCGATTGACCAGCTGCTCGTAGTATTGCTCCAGCCGGGCAACAAAGCCATCCATAGAAAACAGCCCCCTGGCCCGCAGCAGAGAATTCGACCCCATCTTGCGCCGGAGGTCCTCGTTCTGCAAAAGGCGGACAATCGGAGCGGCAAAAGCCTCCGGCGTACGTTCTCGGACGAGGTAGCCGGTTTCCCCGTCCAGGACCGCCTCGCCATTGCCACCAACTGCCGTGGCGATCACGGGCAGACCGCAGGCCATGTATTCCAGAATCGCATTGGAAAATCCTTCGCTGAGGGACGACAGACAAGCAATGGACAGGCTTGCGAGATGGTCCCGCACCTCTCCTTCGCCGTCCGTGAAGAACACGGAATCGGCAATATTCAACTGGCGCGCCAGGTTGGTGAGTTCCGCCCGCGATTCGCCTTTACCCACGAGGAGAAAGGCCACGCGAGGAATATTGTCCGCAACAATTTTAGCGCCGCGAAGAAACAGCGCCAGGTCTTTGACGGGCCGATAATTGGCGACTATGCCGACCACAGGAGCGCCTTCAGGAATGCCCAGACTGGCGGCCGAGCTATGGACCGAAGGATTCTCGCCATAGGGAGTGAATCGGTTGGTGTCCACTCCCTGGTACATCACGTCAATCCGCGCCGGGTCGAGGGCTTCCATCCGTGAGGCAACCTGTTTAATGGCTTCAGAGTTTGCCATCACGCGGGTGGTTCGAGGATTTAAGTAGTACCTGAAGAGCCCGGTCTTATAAGGTGTGTACCAGTCCATGCTCATCCGGGTTGTGACCGTCGCTGTGCCGGAGCGATGACCCGCCGCAACACCCAATATTGCGGTCCTCACCATGAAAGAATGAGCGACATCAATTTGTTCCGCTCTCAGATAGCGTCGCATGGCGGCAATCTGCCGAATTCCGGAAGGCGTATGGAAGCTTTGGGTCGGGAAAAGCTTGGTATGGCAGTAATGGCTCATTTGCCGGAACCGTTCACTGTCGAAAAGGCAGCAAAGATGTACGTCGAAGCGATTCGAATTGATGCGCTTCGCGATCTCCGCGACCAGCCGTTCCGTGCCCGCGTCGATACCGACAGTATCGACCAGCAAAGAGACCCCAATTTTCCCCGACTTCATTTCGATCGAGCCCCGCTTTGCGTCTCCTCATGTCGCTCTTGATCGCGGGCCGAGCTCTCTCTGGTGGTGATGCCACCACGCAGCGACTGATGACGCCGGAGAGGGAGTGGCTTTGGCAAATTTAACGGAACGGCAGTCATCGAACCTGGTCACGTTGCTGCGCCTGGGCAAGCTTGGCCTGCCGAGCTACGGCTAGCTGGAAAGTGCCCGACGTACCAATTAATACCCAGATTATCCCAGAGTAGCCCAGGGTCAAAAAGAAGGCACAGAGGGCGGCGACAATGAGCGCCAGATGCGTAAACAGCGCCATCCGGCGGGTGAGAAAATCCGGGCCATATTTCCGTATTCGCCGTAGGCCTACCTGAGCGCCAAGGAACGCCACCAGGAACAAGACAAGCCCTACGATACCGGTCTCGCTTGACGTTTCTGTATAAGCGTTGTGAGAATACATCCACAGAGCTTTCCTGTTTTCCGCCTGCGCATGTTGAACTTCGGCTTGCATGAACTGACCAGGGCCGACTCCAAACAACGGATTCTCGAAGGTGTATTGCAAGCTGTCGAAGAACAGTGTGCGGCGCACCATTGCCGATTCCGCGGCTGAGATATCCATCCGTGTGCCGCCCTGGCTGGGATGAAAGAGAACCGTAAAACGGTCCTTCACACTCTGTGGCAACATCGGAGGGACCACAGCAGCCAACAAGAGACAACCAATCATCAAAAAAACCCTTTGCCGTGCATTGCCGAAGATAAAGAACATCAGGACTGTTATTGCGAAAGCGGCCAGCCCCATTCGCGACCCGGTTCGAGCCGCCGCGCCCAGGCAAACGACGATCAGTCCCATTGAAAGTAGTCGCTTAAAGCCCTTATGCACGGAAACGCTTAACGACAAGAAACAAATTCCCACCAGAACATACAGACAGAAAAAGTTGGGGTCCTTCAGCGTCGCCGTCTCCCCCAATCCCAGACGCGACTGATCGCCGCGCCCCAAAAACAGTCCCATGACAGCGACCAGCCCCATCGAGAGACCGATGGTATACATGAGACGGGAGCAGTCGTGGATCGTCCGAATGAACGCAGCCATCACGACCACAATCAACAGCGCTATAACATTGCCTCTCAGTACCCGCACGCTGTCCAAATGCCACAAACTGGTGGGGACGCACGCCGCTACCCAGATGGTAAAGGCAATCAAGGCCTTCCCGGAACGTATGCCGAGTATGGCCTTGCTTCGCCCGCTGAGAAATAATCCAATCAGCAGAATGGGCAGAAGAACAATCGCAAAGCGCATCCCGGATACCAGTTCGCTGACCCGGCTGCAATAGAAGAACAGATACACCAGCAGCACATACTGAAAGAACCGGAAACGGTCTCGAGGCGCAGAATGCGTACCTGATCGCGGCAGTGTTGCTAGCGAAGGTGCGGGGACAAGTGTTTCCGAAGGCGCGAAGTCCGTGTCGTTTGCGTACTCCGCCGGGGCCGAGGTCATATCCAGGAAACGGGACATGCGCACTATCATATCAATAGTGCCTCGGGAGACCGAGAAAAAACGCTGAGAAATCTTGCCCTGTGTGGAGAAAATACTTGGCGCAAAAACCAAGCAGCCTCTTCCTGCGAGTCGGCGCAATTTCTTTGCCTTCAGGGACGCCGTTTCGTTCTATGGGGAGTTCCCCTAGGGAACGTCTGAAGTGGTTTCTGCCATCACCACCCGTTGTGGAGCGCCCCTGGCAGAAATCAGTGAAGGAGACGATATTGTTGTAGTCCTCCCTTTTTCGCCTACTCAGGAGCAACATCCGGAGAGATCATCCTCCTTTTCGGCATCCAAGCCGCGAAACCAGTCACCCAAGCTTCAAATTCATCGTCCGACAGCGAACACTGGTCCAACAGGCGCGGCAAGAGCAGGGGATTGGTGTTCCGGCCCGAAAAACCATGGATGCAGGTTGTTGCAGAGCGCACGCCCGCCTCCGGTAGCCAAGCGAGAAAGTCAGGCCGGTTGGCTCCACTCGGGTAACAAAAGTGGACGCGCCCTTCCGTTCCGTTCGTCATTTCCTGGATCAAGCGCCGATTTTCCTCGATCTCAGCAATGAATCTCTCGCGGTCCAGCGGTGTGCGATGGCGATGAGTGTGCAGTTGAAAGTCAATTCCGCCAGCTGACATCGCGGAAACTTCGGCAGCGGTCATTAAGTGAAGCAATCGTTCTCGCGCAAACACACCATAATCGAACCCGATCACTGCCGCGAATTCACCCGCTAAATCGTCCTTTTGCTTTCCCGTCAGGTTGTGTTTTCTGGCATGTTCGTCAATATGCCGCACCAGTGCCGTCCGCGCGGCCGGCGGTCGCAGATCGAGCTGCGGCGGCAACCAGGAAACCGCGGACGCGTCGATGACCTGCTCCCGGCGCTTCCACATCATATAGCCCAGCGCGAATCGAAATATCGGGCGATTGAATAAACAGTAATACGTCGTCAAATACACCGTCGCCGGAAATCCATATTTACCAAGAATCGAGTAGGCGTTAACGAAGTCTGCCCAGCCATCGTCGAAGGTGATACTCACGCTGCGAGGCGGGAGCCTCCCAGCCTCCAGCAGCCGCAGGCCTTCTGCCAGCGCAAGCACGTTGCAATTGAGCTGTTTGAGAATCTCCATCCGGCGTGCAAAAGTCTTCGGGGGCAAGAACATCTCGGGGTGGAATGCGTGCTCATCACCCGTCGAGATGCCGTGGTAGCAAAGGATTAGCAGACGTTGCTGTCGCCAAGGGCTGTTTGCGACCAGCGGGAAAAGGCCCATGCCCTTTGTGGCTAGCAACGATTGCTTAAGGGTTCGTAGAGCGTTCATCAGGATGAACCAAAGTTTGAGTAGCCTCAACCGACCGCGTAGGTATCGGAGCCGAAACGCGTCTTGCGGACGATACTGCCATGGTATTTGAATCCGGCTTTCTCTATCGCCCGCCGCGATGGCCAGTTGTCCGCCAGAACGGCTATATAGACGAACTCCGTTCCCGCAATCGCCGCAACATCGCTGAGAATCCGCCGCAGAGACCGTGAATACAATCCCTGCCCGCGACAGGCCGGCAGCGTGTAAAAATCCCACATTACAGATGTGTTAGGGGGATATTCGTACCCGCAGCCAACTTCGGTGATGAAAGACTTACTTTCGCGGGGAGTAAGCCATCCGTAGTGCACCAGCCGCCCGTCTTGCACATGGGTGTACACATGTACACCTGCCTCAATCCTCTTCATCGCTGCGAGCAGAAACTGCTGTTTGGAGGCCTGACTCGGCTCTGCCGGTTCGTAACAGAGCAGGTCACTTAAGGAGTCTCGAACGATCGCGGGATCGCCATCTCGCTGAGTTATCTCGCTGGCGGGCAGCCGATAGAATCGCATCTCGGTTACGCCCCACATGCGCCGCTTCAATATGCGCACCACAGAACGAGCCGTACGGACAGGATTCGACGCCGCTTTACGAAGGAGGGCCTGATAACGAGAGGTCTTTTCACGGTCAAGTCCCAGAGCAAGTGCGACTCTTCTTGCGTAACTCCGGGACTTCATTCGAATTCGCTGACCAGCCAATGCCTTTGGGTCGAAGAAGACCGTCATGGAACCAACCTCTCCGTGGCCGGTCGCGAAGCGGTCCTTGTAGGAATCGCCCCCCGGAGTCAAATCCAGGCTTGGGATCCCCTGCTGATGGAGTAACAGTGCCAACTGCAACATGTGAAGCTTTCCCGGCGAATGCTCGGAAAGAAATGGCGAGTGGCAGAGCAGGCCCAAAATTACTTCATCGCGGTTCTTGAAGCCAAGGTGAACTGAGGCGAGACGGCCCCCGACTCTCATTACGGTGACGTGCATCAGGCCAGATGAACGCATAAGTTCACTAAAGAACAACCGTTTACGAGGGTCACGGGCGAACGGAAAGCTGTTGTGGAGCGCCCCATGGCGGAAATCAGTGAATGCGATGATCTCGTCGTAGTGCCTATCGAGTTGTTCAGGCGACGTCACTTGGACGAACTCAAATCCCCCGGCACCCTGCAGCCGATTCATGCGTTTTCTGCTTTTCTTTCCGAGTGAGTCCTGAAATTCAACAGCCTTACTGATCTCCATGAAGGGCTTGCGCTCCGCCAGAACAATAGCTCTTTGGGCCCATTCGCCCTGCAACCACTCCGTGGGGCTGCGCGCAGGGAGATAGTTAAAACACAGGCGTACAAAGCCAAGCCGACGCAGTTGTTCCAAAGCATCGACAATGAATGTCTGTTCGCCCGGCAACGCCAGCCAAACACGATATTCAGCGTGATGCGCCCCGGCAAACGTCACTTCTCCGGTTGTTCTCTCGACAGCGAGGGTCAGAAGCCCATCAAGCTGGCCATCAGGAGCGAAGCGCAGAAGGAGAAGAGGCTGGTAGACTTCTCGGTAACAACGGTACCAAGTACAAACGAATGCCGAGGCTTGGAAGCACGTCCCCCAAGGGCACTTCTCGAACAAGTTCCGCCACTGAGATTGGAGCTCGGATGACCCGATAAGCCGTTCCGCAGCGACGTCTTGGTAAACGGATACGGTTCCGATCTCATGTTCAATTCGCGTGCAGTTGGTCATGGTAGATACGGGGAATTGGCAATCCGTGAAAGCTCGTCCTGTAACCGGCACGAGGCACCTAATCTGGAATTGGTATTTTACAAAACTACTGGCATGGTAATGGACGTCGAAGATTAAGTTTACACTGGCCAGATCACGCGACGATAGCGCGTTTTCCGATGAAAGATCCAAAATTATTCAAGATCTAAGACTTCCCTGTTTGCGCAAAGACACATCTCTAGCTACTTTCCGGTACAAATTCCCATTCTTGACTCCTCGCCAACGCCCACCCCGCAAGTGCTTGGGAATTAGCGAGACTGTTCGAAGCTACAGGCGAAAAGAGTCTCCCCTTATCGGCTCGCGGTTGGGCGGCGTTCCTCAACACGTGCATGAGGTAGTGAACGGCTTTCTCTTTCAAAGGGAAAATTTCGGCGATTTGAGCGAGAAGTACGGCCCATGCTAGCTAGGCCCGCCCGAGTTGCGGGCACGTAGGGCCAAGCCCGGCTACCGAACCTTAACTGCACCGCTGAAGCGGTGCTGCACCCTATACACCAAGTGTGAAACTGCTTTAAGGTCGTGTTAGACTCGGCTTGCGAAGCAAATCTCCGTCCGGTTTGTTTCCGGCCTATCCTTTTGCAGCGTTTGGGATTAGACGGACACGATCGCTTGGATCGGTACCCGCATCCTGACCGGGCCCTCAAACCCAACCAGCGTGGTTGCATTACGAATTGGAGAAAACGATTGAAAATCCTTGTCACCGGCGGCGCCGGATTTATCGGTTCCAACTTTGTACGGCTGGCTCTCGCTTCTGGGCATGATGTCAGCGTCCTCGACGATCTCAGTGTCGGCGATCGGCGCTACCTCGAAAATCTGCCCCTACGGTTCGTCGAAGGCAGCATTTTAGACGAAGATTTGGTGCGGAAAGAGGTAGGTACCCATGATGCCATCGTTCACCTCGCGGCACAGACTGGCGTACCGAAATCGCTTGCCAATCCGCGCGGAGATTGCCGGCTCAATGTCCTGGGAACGTTGAATATGCTCGAAGCCTGTCGCGCCGCGGCGGATGGAGCCGAGAGGCTGCGATTCGTGTTCGCATCGTCCAATGCGCCGCTGGGACGACAAGCGCCCCCCGCCACCGAAGACAAAGCTCCCCTGCCAGTCTCACCTTACGGGGCCAGCAAGCTGGCCGGCGAAGCATACTGCCTGGCCTATCACGGGTCTTGGGGTTTGGGCACGGTAGCTCTACGATTTGGGAACGTCTATGGACCGTTTTCCGCCCATAAGACGAGCGTCGTCGCGAAATTTTTAGATGATATTGAAACCACCGGCTCGATCGTGATTGACGGGGACGGACTTCAGACGAGAGATTTCATTTACGTCGAAGATCTTGCCCGCGCTTTGTTGGCGGCACTCGAGAGTCCGGTCAAGGGCGAAGTCTTTCAGATCTCGGCTGGTATCGAGACTTCTATTCAAACGCTGAGTGAACTTATTGAGGCCGTCGTCGGCCAGAAGGTCAACAGCACGCACAGCGAGGCCCGTGCCGGAGACGTGCGGCGAAATTACTCCCTCATCGCCAAGGCTAGGACGGTGCTCGGCTGGAAACCGCAGGTTTCTCTGGAAGACGGCTTGCGACGGACCTATGAATGGCGCGTAGATTGGAAATCCAGGCAGTGAATTCCCGGACTGCTCAATCCAGAATATCCGACTCGATATGCCGCTGAAATTCTTGTACGTCTTTCCTGGCCTGGTGCCGCCACCCCAGGACCCATCGAACGCCGAAATGTATCACGTGGGGGGCGATATAACGGTGGACGTCCTGCTTCCCACCTGGGAAAAGAAACCGGATTCGCTTCGTGCCAGCCTCGGCGAGAACTGCTTTCCCACATATAAGGTGAATGAGAAGCTGACCTATCATCTCTTCCTGGCCGGGAGATACAAACTGCTCTCGTTTCGCCAGAAGGCGGCCATTCTCCGGTTTCACGTAGGCCAGGGTCTCCGAGTCGGCCGCGAGAAACGCGTGGATTGCGTCATGGGCTACAGCACTGGCCTGGCTGGAGTGGCTGCCTGGATCCTCTCGGTCCTATTGCGCGCCAAGTTCATCCTCAGACTGCCCAACGTGCCCGAGAATGCTTACCGGTTCAACGCGTTCGGAGGAAACGCTTATCACTACACCGTGAGGGTAAGCATTAAGACGCGCATAGCCAGAGTGGTATCGGACCTATTGTTGCGGTTCCTAGTGTTACGCTGTGACCGACTTCATCTGATGTATCCCAACCAGCTGCAAAAGTACCCCAGGCTGCAAAAGGTTCCGGCCTCCGTCATTCACAGCTTCACGGCCATGTCCCGGATTCCGTATACCGGGAAAAATGACGGTTCTGTGCTGCTTATGGGCACTCCCTGGTTTTTGAAGGGGGCGGACATTCTCATCCGAGCGTTTCGGAAGATCGAATCCGAGTTTCCTGATGTAAGAGTGCGCCTCCTGGGTTATTTTCCAGACGAATATCTGATTAGGGAAATGATCGGCGACAGCAAGCAAATCGAGATCCTGACGGCCAGGCCTAACTTGCAGGCGTTGCAAGTTGTGACCGATTGTTCCATTTACGCCCTTTGCTCGCGAACCGATGCCGCTCCGCGCGTGGTATTGGAAGCCATGGCTGCCGGCAAGCCGGTCATTGGGTCGGGGGTTGGCGGGGTCCCTCATTACATCCGGGAAGGGGAAACTGGGCTAATTTTCGAAAGCGAAAATGCTGACGAACTGGCGGAAAAACTCCGGCTACTGCTGAATTCTCCCGAAATGCAAGCGCGCATGGGCCAGAACGGATGCCGCATCGCAAGAGCTCAATACAATGAGGCAGAATGGGGCCGGAAAGTGAAAGAGCTCATCGAGTTGACCGTTCTTGGCCGGGTCACCGAGGCGGAGAAAGAGCAGAGTGCGAGGGTTACGTCCTAGACTGGTGAGGATTTCGAAGCCGCTTCCAGCGTAGCCAGATAAAATCCGGTCAGCGATCTTCGGTAGGCACGAGGCGCGTACTTCGACTCCGCGCATGAGCGGGCCGCCGCTCCCAACCCAATCGCCAAGTCCTTATCTCGGAGGATGCGCAGGATGGTCTCTGCCATGGCCTCAGGATCGCCGGGTTGCACCAGGAGACCAGTCACACCATCTTCCAGGATCTCGGGAACGCCTCCCACCTCCGTGGCCGCGATGGGAAGGCCGGCAGCCATTGCCTCCAGTACCACGTTGGGCGAGCCTTCGGAGTAGGAAGGCAACGCAAGCAGCGTGCTCAAGCAGTAATAGGGTCTTACGTCTGTTTGGAAGCCTGCCATCACGGTCCGCTGCCCGATCCCCAAGCGGGCGGTCAGGCGGAGGAGGTTCTCCTTCTCGGGCCCGTCGCCTATGACCACGACCCGGAAATCGGGGGCTTCCTTCATCTTCTCCAGTCGTGCGGCAGCCTGGAGAAGGACGGCGTGGCCCTTTTCAGACGAAAGGCGTCCTACGGCCAGGATCACAGCTTGGTTCTGTACGCCGAGGCTGCGTCGTAGCCGTTCAACGTCCTCCGGAGGCGCAGGTACGAAGGGCTTCACGAAATTGTGTAAGATGGTGATCTTGCTCCGGTCGACTCGGCGATCTTCCAAGGCTTCTGCGAAGGGACCACAGACGGTTACAACTCGAAAGGCTGCTTGCAGAGACCAGCGATCTAACTGGCTGTAGGCGCGGTCTAGCCAGTCGCGCGCGGTGTAGCCGTGGTTCCAAGCAACCCATGGATACTGTCTATGCAAGCCGAGCGCTCGCACCAGGAAATGCGACTTGATGTTCCGGGATTCGAGAATGTCGGGCCGGTACTCAGCGACAATTCGGCGCAACTGCGGTATGGCCTGGGTGTCCCAGCGGCGGCGTTCAGAGATGGTTGCCACCGGCAGGCCGGCGGTCCTGGCCGCCGCTGCCACAGGGCTCTCGCCGGCGCCCCGCCAGTACGTCACCACCTTCGTTTCTACGGCTGGCAGATCGGGCTCAGCAACTACTCCCAGCTTGCCGAACTCAATGATGTTGCGTGCGGGTCCGGTTACGGTCGGACTTTCAATCAGTGTGAGAACCCGGATCGTCTGTCGCGTCACCGTAATCTCCTATGCCGGAACCGAACCCACCTGCTGATCGACGCGTATCACTCTAACGGTCGGCTCCGACGACATTCGCGTCCGGGCGTCTGGCGAGCAGCTCCGTATAAACCCTTTCAAGCCTCTCTCCGATGACTGACCAGTCATACTCCACCTGCACCAAGCGCAGAGCATTGGCCGTCAACTCGCGCCATGTCGTGGTGTCCTGGTGAAGCGCAGCTGCGGTATTGATGATCTCCGCCGGAGTGTCGGCGATGAGGATGTCCTTGCCGGGGGTGACGGCAAGGCCTTCGGCGCCTAAGGAGGTAGAAATCACCGGCACTCCCGCAGCCATTGCTTCCAGCACTTTCAGGCGAGTGCCACTGGCGACGCGCACCGGGACTACCACCATAACAGCATTGCGATAGTGCGGCCGCAGATCCTCCACGGTCCCGGTAACCGTGATGCCGGGCTGGTTCGCAAGCTCCACAACTTCAGGTGCCGGCCTGGAGCCTACAATAACGAACCGCAGATCCGGCCTGCGCTGCTGCAACCCGGGCCAGATTGCTTTGGCAAAGAACAGGGCCGCGTCAATGTTGGCGTGATAATCCATGGAGCCGACGAAGGCCACGTTCTGTCGTAGCCCATCGCCGGTGGCGCCGGCTGCAAAGAACGCAGTATCAACTCCGTTGGGAATTTCCGTGATGTTTGCCTCGGGGACCTCCTGCAGAAGCATCTGACGCTCGCGCTCGCTGCAAACGGTGTGCGCATTCGCCAGTCGCAGCACCTCCCGTTCAGCCCTTTTCAACAGCTGCGCCGTTCGGCGAGCATAGAGCCGCCGCGCCGGGCTCTCGCTGCTCTGAGCATAACGGCGCTGAATTTCCGACTCAATGTTGTGCCAGTCACAAATGAGTGGGGTGTTCGGCGTGATCTGCCGGATGCGCCTTGCGTAAACCAGTAAATGCACGCCCTCAAATTGAATGATGTCGAAGCGATTTTCTCTTAGGACACATTCGATTTTGTTCATGATCTGCGGAGCGGTGAAATTCAGAATGCTGACCGGCGTAGGGCCAAGAAGGCCGCGCACCAGGTCAATACGCCGATAACCGGGGTGGCGCCGAACGCGCACCATTGCGGAATCGGGCAACGCTTCCAGGCGCTCTCGTCGGGAATTCCCCACCGGCCCGTCCATTTCGCGGTCTAAGCCCAGGTAAGTGAGCGTGGACTTGGCGGCAAGTTGTCTCGCTAGGTAGAAATCGCGCAAGTGCGCGCCCGAGGTGATGGGCCAGCAGAATCGGGTTGAGAGATAGAGCGCTCGCATCGCTGGGAGACAGTTTACCCGATCCGCCGTCGCCCGTACCCGCGTTAAGCCGAAGCGAATATCTGACGAGCGAGGGCGCAGACGATTAGAGGTCACGCTGAATCTGGCAGTCACGTCTTGCTGGAAATCGGTTGTGCAGCTAAGCTAACCAAACCAGACCTCTGTCACCGTTTGGGTGTCCGGAGCGCACTCAGAGGTCGAACGCGATGTGTATGGTGCAACGGCTATCGGCTGCAATCCAGGATTTCTTGTCAGACTTCGTGCGAGGAAAAGAGGTGCTTGACGTCGGCTGTGTGGACCACACGGCGACGCTCGAGGCCACGGATACCTGGCTGCACAAACATATCGTTCGCAGCGCCAGCAGCGTGGTCGGGCTGGATCTCCTCGAACCCGAAGCGGCAAAATTACGGAAGAGGGGATACGACATTCGAAGCGGCGATGCCTGCTGCGTATCTTTAGACCGGACCTTCGATGTCGTGGTCGCGGGCGAGATCATCGAGCACCTGGACAATCCCGCGGCGTTCGTATCTAACATGGCGCGTCACCTGAATGATGAGGGCCGCTTGGTCATCACCACCCCTCACGCCTTCTTCGTTCTGCACTTTCTGGAATCGATTTTCTCGTCCGGCGAGCGACGCTGGAATCCTGAGCACGTTTCCTGGTACTGTCCGTTCACCCTGGAGAACCTGCTGCGCAGAAGCAATCTGGAGATCGAATCCTGCTACTACTTCACCCGTAGCCGCAAGCTTCGCCGTCTTTTAAATATTTTCCACATCCCGTGTTACGGGCTTCTGGCTTCTTCCATTCTGATCATCGCTCGTAAATCTGCTGCGCTTTCAAGTGTGCCCGTTATGCAGGCGGAGATGAACACCTAAGGTGGCAACCAGTACGGAACCTCCGGCGATCAAACCGCCCCGCCTCGCGATCCAGGCATTCTGGCTGACGGCGTCGAAATTCATCGGGGTTGTTCTCAACGTCGGGCTGCCGATCCTGCTGGTTCGCATCCTGTCCCAGTCCCAGTACGGCCTTTACAAACAGGCCTTCCTGGTGGTGGGAACGGCGCAGAGTATTGCGAACCTCGGGGTGGGGCTCAGCGCTTTTTACTACTTGCCGCGGCATCCCGAAAAGGGCGGACAGATTGCCCTGAATATCCTCATCTACAATTTTTTCGCCGGGCTAATTCCTCTCCTGATAGCCGTGTTTTATCCCCAGATACTCGATATCTTCAAATCTCGTGAGCTGCAATCGTTTGCCATGCTGCTCGGCATTCTTAGCCTGATTACGCTAACCTCGAGCCTGCTGACACTGATACCGACCGCGCTGCAGGACGTTAAGTATTCGACAATTTTCGTGATCGGGACCCAAGTGGTAAAAGTCATCATATCTGGTGGCGCGGCCTTGTTGTATCGCTCCGTCGAGGCGCTGCTTGTGGCCGCCGTCATCACCCAGGTGCTCTCGACGCTTGCCCTCTTCTGGTATCTCTACAGACATTTCGGGCATTTCTGGGGCCATTTCGACTGGGACTTTTTCCGGGAGCAGCTTGCGTATGCCATCCCGATTGGCGCTTACGGATCGCTTTGGGTCGTTCAGAGATACATGGACAACTACTTTGTTGGACACTACTTCGGTCCTTCTGACTTCGCAATCTATTCCGTCGGCTGGGTGGATTTTGCATTGTTTTCGCTGGTCCTGGAGTCCATCGCGGCGGTGATGGTGGTGCGTGTCAGCGCGCTCCAGCACCAGGACCGCAAAGAGGAGATTCGAAGGTTGAGCGCGAGCGCGGTGAACCGTTTGGCCGCACTCCAATTCCCGACCTGTGCGCTGCTACTGGTAGCAGGGCACGATCTTATCGTCCTGTTTTACACCAAGGCTTATGAACGTAGCGCCCCCATCTTCTGCGTGGCCATCCTCTTGCTTGCGCTGAATGCGTTCCTGATCGATCCCATCATCCGAGCCTATATCGGACTGCGGCAGTTCATCTTGATAACGAGAATCGCAATCCTGGTGAGTCTCTTTTTCGCGTTAACACCGGTCATTCAACATTTCGGAATGCTCGGAGCTGCAGTGGCCGCCGTCGCCGCTCAGTTTGTCGAGCGCATTGTGATGGGTTGGAAAGTGGCCCGAACCGTAGAGATGACCGCCAAAGATTTGCCCCTGTACAAGGACCTGGCAAAGGTGACCGCATTAACCGTCGTCGCGGGCCTCGCGGCATATGCGGTTCGCAACCTGATCAATCCTCATTGGCTGGTTCCGCGCATCGCTGCTGTGAGCGGGTTGGTTGCGGCGATCTATCTTCCTGGGATGTACCTGTTCCGCTTGCCGGGATGGGAAGTGCTTTCGAAGGAGCGGATATTCGGCTTGATAAGGTCGGCCTTGGGACGAACCAGCAGCCCGAACGCTTGAAACCGTTTCGCACCCGTTGGCCCAATTTCAAAAGCAAACGTTGTTCCATTTTGGCTTCTTGATTGCAAATAGCTGCAAAGTTGGGCATTATCTCGTGGACACCGATCTTTGGAGATTGGTATAGTTACAGGACTCCTTTCGTGTAGCGAACACTCCGGTCTGGCAATTCAAACCCCATTTTAGTGGGTCTGTAGCCGCACTCGGTATTGGATCGCAAAGGGTGGAGGGCGGTCCAATAGCGAAGTCGCCGCCTTGGATTCGGTCTCTCTCAGCCGGAGACTGGTCCACCGCACGGGGACGAAAGTGCGTTATCGGATTTCAGTGAATCTTTTCAAGGAGCTGGAGAAAACGATATGCGTGTTTTTATCGCAGGGATGGATGGCTACCTCGGTTGGTCGCTGGCGCAATGTCTTGCGGCCCGGGGACATCAAGTGGCGGGCGCGGATTTGTTTCTGCGACGGCAATGGGTCGAAGAGATGGGATCGTGCAGCGCAACACCGATTGTGCCCATGAAGGAGCGGCTGGCCGCGCTGAAGGAGTCGCGTGGGTTCGAGCCGAAGTTCTGGGAAGCCGACCTTCGAGATTATTCGGCGGTGGAACGCATCTTTAAGGAGTTCCACCCGGACGCGGTGGTGCATCTCGGAGAATGCCCTTCAGCTCCTTACTCCATGGTAGATGTGCATCACGCTACTTTCGTGCAGGTCAACAACGTAGTTTCCACTTTCAACCTGATGTTCGCCATTCGCGACCTCCGGCCTGAGGCCCACTTGCTCAAGCTGGGCACTATGGGGGAATACGGAACGCCTAATGTCGACATTCCGGAGGGTTTCTTCGAGATTGAGTACCGCGGACGCCGCGACCGGATGCCGTTTCCGCGGCAGCCCGGCAGCTTCTATCACCTTTCCAAGGTGCACGGATCCAATAACATCATGTTCGCCTGCAAGGTCTGGAAAATGCGCGCCACCGATGTGATGCAGGGGGTTGTCTTTGGCACTCGCATCGACGAGATGGGCAACGACGAACGCCTACTGACCCGGCTGGACTTTGACGAGTCGTTTGGCACTGCCATTAACCGTTTCTGTTGTCAGGCAGTGATTGGGCATCCTCTGACTCCCTTCGGCCGGGGACATCAAAAACGCGGCTTTTTGCCGTTGCGTGACTCCATGCAGTGCCTGACCCTGGCGCTGGAAAATCCTCCCCACCCTGGCGAATACCGCGTCTTGAACCAGTTCGAAGAGGTTTACGACCTTACCGAACTGGCGGAAAAGGTCCGGCGCGTTGCTGCACAGATCGGATTGCAGGTCGAGATTCACAACCTGGAGAACCCGCGTCAGGAAATGGAAGAGCATTACTACAAGCCCGACCACCAGAATCTGAAGAACTTGGGTTACAAGCCGACTCACGATGTCGAAGCTGAGATGAAGATCATGCTTACCGATCTAATGAAGTATCGGGACCGGATCGAGGGGAAAAAGGAAGTTTTGATCCCCAAGATTCGGTGGGACGGGACCCGCCACAAAGTCGAATACCTCAGCGGTCAGGCCGTGGGGACTTAGCGTCACAACTTTAGCGGGCGGCGCTCTTTCCTGAAAGCGGATTCGCAGCGCCAGACCGAATGCCAGTGCTTTTTGGGGCTGAGCGTCGCCCGAATGTAGGTCTGCGGATTTGATGGCTGGCAGACCACTTTTCCTCTCCTATATTCCTGCAATAACCGCAACTATCCGGTTTCTCGCAGAAAATGCCTCTGAGACTACTCCCAGCCAACCAAAGCTGCGCGACTATTTACCATTTAGGCATTGCTGTCATAGCGAAAAGTGATTGAAATCACTGACTCGAGTTCAAGGGGCCAGTTAGAGTCCTGCTTGGATGTCATTTTAGCGGATACCACGCTACTGATGGCGATGTCGCCATCGTGCCTACGTTGTTAGCGTCTACTCGCTCTCTCCCTGGCAGATGCCCAGCCCGCTGCAAGCTCGGGTTCAGCTTCTTGGTGGTGCGCGGAGAGGTTTGAATTCCAACAATTTCAATGATGAGAAGGGACTCAATGCCATGAAATACGGACGCTTCGTCGGTATCTTCTCCCTGTTACTCCTGTTTAGCTTTTTCGCTTGGGCACAGCAAATCGTCCCCCATACAATCCACGACGGAAATGTCAGCACGCCATCGAATTGGTGGGGAGGAAGCGTCCCCTATTGCCAGTTTGCAGTTCTAACTAACAACATGACACTTGACGTGGATCCCGGAGCGGGTTGCGGCGGCATGAAGACCTGGCGCATCGAAGGTGGATCGCTCAATCTCGCACAGAACGGGCCCATGACGCTTACGTTTGGTGCTGGCGGTAGTGACCCAATTGGATCGGGTGCATGGAACAACCCAGGCTTTGACGCGACCCTGCACGGCTTCTTCGTAGCAGGTGGCACCTTGAACCTGAGTAGCCCATATCCTTTGACGGCCATCGGCGACTTGTATATTCAGCATGATGCCCTGGACTACATTGGTTGTACTACGATCACGAACAACCGATGCAATGGGCACTCGGCTGTGCTGGGCGCTCAACTGAATCTAGGCATGGTTGAATTTACTGGCAATCTTGGTGTAAACGTCGCGCACTTCGAGGGAATCAGTTGGGACATGCGCAGTGGAACTACGATGCCCAATACGTTCTCAATCAACAATGTTCAGGCCGATCATATGGGACAAATCATCCACCGCGCGGTTGGCTCAACCGGAACTTACTACGTCAGAAATTTCACAAGTGTGGATGCCAGATTCCAGTACACGCTTTATGTTTCGACGGGTACGGCGCCAAATGGCTGGAGATTTCAGAACGTCACGGAGCTTAGCCCACGGGTGGCTGGGAAATTCGCCTCGTTTCCTAATGGTGCAACGAACTTAACGATTGATGGGGCGGCGGTTGAAGGGTACTCGACGAATGTCCAGCGCGGGTTGCTGTTTAGCGGCGGTCCCGGATTGGCCTATCAGCTGACGAATTGGTATTGCGACAATCCGAATATTCCTCTTACCGCACAAGACCAATGCGTAAAGTTCCAGAGCGCTCCCGGTGACACGGCTACAACGATCAGTCATTTTGTGGCGCGAGGGGCATGGCAGCCTATCGCCATCGTTGGAGGCAGTCCCACGGTTAGCTACGGCTGGATGTCGGAACGTGCATCGGCAGCTTCGGGTCAAGGGGACTTGATAATCTATGGATATGCCAATTGCCCATCTGACGTTTACAACGTACATGTTTTGGAGAGCGACAATACCAACATAATGTCGTTGGTCATCGGCGAGGGTCTTTACCCAACGTGCGCACACTACAATCACGACACATTTATCGGATTGGGCAATAGCCGGGGCGCTTTTCTAGGTGAGGGGACAACCACTGCCCTGGCGATTCACGACGGATATATCATGAACAGCATCGTAGCCGGCGGGGCATGGGGCATTATCGACGGGAACCCCAATAATCAATGGTCGGCCGTCAACAGCTATAATGGCGCGAGTGCTCACCACAACGTTACCTATAACGTCTCCACCCCGTATGTGCGCAACTTTGGCGGCAGCCAAGGTTTTGACAATGGAACGGTACATCATCCGAACCAACTATATGGCGACTTGACGGTCAACCCAAAGTTCTTTGGCGCCCAGCTCACGCCGGAAAGCTTCGATCGCTCTCTAGGCGGCCCGGGCACGGTGGTTCACTTGGTACAACAGCTCGCCAAACGCAGCGGGTTCGGAGGCACCTATGACACCCGCTACAACCCTTCCACTCTGGTTGACTTCCTTCGGCGAGGAGCGGCCCCAACCAACTTAGCCTTGTACAGAGCAGCGTCCGACGGCACAGACATAGGAGCAGTTCCTGTGACGCCTAAGCCGATTGGTGGCTGGAGTAGCAACGAGCGGCGCAGGCCAGAGTGACTGGTTCGTGGGTTGAAAAAATGTTTTGTCCTTGAGGACACCGACGGCACTTTTTCTTTGCGAATCCGCTCATGAGATGGTTACCCAACTTGTCTTTCAATTTACGGGCACAGTTGGAAGTTGACGACGATCTCGAATCGTCTTTCCAGAACGGCGCCCGTTTGCCCGGCTACTCGTAGCCGGGCCTGGCCTCCTTTGTGCTCTACGGTGAAGTCGTGAAGGTCCGATCCGCCAGCGCCGCTATATTTCCTACTGCGTCTGCCGAGATCACTTGATAGTGGTACAGAGTTGCGGGTAACAGCCCGGTCAAGGTAACACTGTGACTTGTCACCAGCGATGGATTCGGTAACGAGGCCGAACCGTAACCCGAGGTGACGCCATACTTCACCTGGGTCGTCGCTGGCTCATAGGTTTTCCAGGTGATCGTCGCGCCGGTCTCAGTCGGAGTAACCACGACCTGGGTGTAGCCAGCGCCTCCCATGACGGGCGGCTCTGTGTCCGCATAAGGCCCAGTGTATGGGTTTTGGCTCGGCATGATGGTCAGAACCGCGTTCGGCCGGCTGCGCAGCCGCACATAATCGAAGGTCCACTGGTACATCTGGCTGTACATCTTGCCACTCCAACTGGGGTCATCCTTGGGATCAAGCATGTGTTGGAAAACCATATCTCCCCGGCTCATAGCGTTGGCGTCGCCCGTCTTGCTCCAGTACCAGGCATAGGCGGTTGCTACCAGACCATTCAAATCAGTCCAATCAATCGTATCGTAGCCTTCATAGTAAGAGTCGTCAGACGGCAAGGTGGTGTTGTCGTAGGCAAACGCGAAATGGCTTGGGTTCCACACCGTCCACAACGCGTCGAGCGCCCGTTTTACTGCTACTGGAATCCGGTTGTCCACCACACCGCGTGAAGCGTTCCACTCGTAATCGTTAATCAGTGTCTGCATGGCGATTCCAACCATGAACGGGTGTACCGTATTCACCTTGCCGCCGTTCGCTATCTGGTCAAGGTCTCCCAGTAGCTTGTTAATTCCGATGTCCGTAAGAGGGCTGTGGGGTTTTCCCAACATCTCCGATGCGATTCGGTTGTTGTTTACGTAGGAGCTTTCTCGCACCAGATACCAATCAACATAACCGCCATAATTGGAACCGGAGCCGCTGTTTGCCATCAGAAGCACGGCGTTTTTCATGTCCGCGTTGCCGGTCCTGAAGCAGTTCATCGCCATGCCATACGCAAACTCGCTGTAGAGTGCAAACGCTCCATTGTTGTGAAGAGCATACTGGCCGTATGGATCAAGATCGGTCAAGGCACAGTGTTGCCACAGCGCGTGGTTCGGCTCTCCTAGTTGGTTCGCCGTGTAGTCATCGACCTGTTGATAGACGCGCCCTCCGTCATAGAACCAAGTCTCTTCTTGCCAACCCCATCCGGTCAGAAAGGCGCCGGCGGAATTGCGGGAGTCTCGCGATATGCCATTATGGTCGTCACACCATCTGTGGCCGAGTGTGACCATCTGCGTCTCCCAGTTAGATTTGCCGGGAATCGCGGGGAATACCGTGGGAGGGGTCGCTGTGAATGTGGGCGCCGCGACGACATTGAACCGGTACCTCCCGGTCGTATACACACCTCCGTTGATGTAGGTGAACGCCACTTGGTAGGGGCCGGGAACCGTGCCGGCCGACGTGCGTAGCCGGAAGTTTGTATACGGCATCACATTGTGGCTTGTATAGCAGCCGTAAAGGGCGGGGTTCCAAGGGTCCTTGGACTGGTCTCCCGCGTCCGTGGCGCTGTTCTCCACACACGCCAAATGCACGCTAATGGTGCCCGCCGACTGCTGCGTAGCTGGGGTCAGGCCGGTCACGATGCCGTCACTGCCGTTGTTCCCGCCAGTCTCGTTGACTACATCGGTAAACCTTCCGAATGTGCTGCCACCCAACTGATGCAGTTCCGCCGCGAAGTACGACGCCGAACCAGCAAATACGTTGGTCGGGCCGTACGTGTAGATCAGGAACGACTGCGGAGCGCTGGTGTTGGTAGGTAGGGTTTGGAAGGCCGGAAGTGTCCTGGTGAGATAATCGATTGGGCCGGGAGCCGTTGACATCACGCCCCTCGTATCCACCGACACGACGTAGTAATAGTAAGTTCCGAGGCGATAGAACAAGTTGTAAGGACGAAGACTGGTAACATGCACCACGTGGTGCGTAACCAGATCATTTCGCCAAGACGGAGGAAGGGAAACAATGGAAGCATTCACACCTGCTTTTGTTGGGCCTCTAGATGTTGGCGGAGGTCCAGGTGGGGGTGGAGGCGGGGGTATAGTTACCGTCCATGGAATGCGCATCTCCGGCTGGTTGTTCGCGTCCCGACACAGCAATACCTGACTCGTTGACGGATGCACGGTGTCCCAGACGACGTCGCCCGAGGTTTGTGTGATGTTTTCAAGATGCAGGCGAGAAATTTCATTCGGATAGCCGGTGGAGGCGGGCATACTGCCCGAACCGGTCAAGATGACAAGAAATGAATACAGCACGGACATGAAAAGGTTTTCTAGACGACGTCGCATCTTAAACTCCTCAAAAAGTTAATTACCCCAATTCACGGCAGCTGCAGGTCGGCGCCTCGGCTCCGGCTCGTCCCGCGGCCAGTCTAGATATCACATCGGCGAATAACCAAGAACAGTGAGTGCTTGGGGCAGCCAGAGCGGACCAATAAGTGTCTTTTAATGATTACTTTGCGTTAATCCTAAAGAGGGGGAAACAACAGGGGCGGGAACTTGGGAAGACATTTCCCGCGCCTTGCCGAGAGAGAAGGGAAGCCCCCCGTGATCCGGACTGCAAAACGGACTGCGCGAAGGCGCTCACGCGCGGAGACACTCGGGCCGCGCCACCCTGGCAATTGAGGGTCTCCGGCGTCGCTGGATTGGGCAACCGATGCGGTGCAGCCCGATGCTGTGGTGGCTTTGGCTCAACTCAACACAACGTTCGATCTCCACTGATCCACGAGCTTCCACCAAAGATACTTTTCCCATTCGTCGAAGGCAGCTTTGGCCCAACGGCGGTGTCTCCACCATCGATCGGCGGCATGATACGGGGCCGACTCGGCGGCCACAGACCATGCGTATTGCGGTAGTCTCTTGCGAAAAATCGAGAGCGCTCGGCGCGTGTGATAGTCGGAGGTAACAATTAACACCGAATTCACCTTTTGGCGCTCCAGGCACCTTTTAACATCGACGGCCTCGCCAAACGTTGAATCTTCGCGAATCGGGCAGACCTCCGAACCCAGCGGCCCGTTGTTGCGCAGAAAGTCGGCCGCCAGATCCGCGTCAGACTTCCCAAACCGGTCTCGACTAGCATCCGCATCCACGATGATTCTTTCCGCAACTCCCTCTTTCTGTAACGCAACCGCATGTCCGTAACGGGAATCGGTGCCGCCGGCTAGAACCAGTATGACGTCCGCGGGCTGCGGGTCATTCAGCACCAGGAACGACGAGGCATGGGACAGCAGCAGAACGCCAGTTACGACAATGATTGTCAGTACAACCAGGCGTTTGAGGACCATCGGCAGGCGTTTGAGAGTCATCGGCAGACTTGGTTTCTTCTCCTGAATCTCCTGCATATGCGGAGTTGATATGATACTGGTTAGGCTTGGATTAAGCTTGGAAGTCGTGACGCGTGCGTTCGCCCCTAGACTTCCGAAGCCCTATGACATCGTCGCCATCTCTCAACCGCCCTCTTAAGATTGCCCGAATGTGGGCCCGCGTTTGCCAGTATCGCTCGCTCAAGTTGGGCGGTTTGGCCGCACGGGTCCGTGCCAACACCGACTTGAAGCGTATCCACAGGCTGGGACGCGAAATGGCGGGTGTACTGGAGCGCGACCCCACCTGCGCGGCCAAATATACCGATTATACTTTCTGGATACCTTTCAATATCGCGCGCATCGGAGGGCTGTCCCTTCACAAGCCCCCCCCTTTGCGAATGCTGGATATTGGCTGCGGTCCAGGATATTTTCTTGCTGCTGCCAGGGCGTGCGGCCATGAGTGTTACGGAATTGATGCTCCTCCCAGTGTCCTCAGCGATGTGGAGAAGCGGGTTTACAGCGAATTGCTTGGCGCGCTCGGTTGTGATGCTCAGGTTTCACCGTTACTCATTGAGCGCTACGTTGCGATGAATCTTCCATTGCGCGACCTCGATCTCATTACTGCATTTTGGATTTGCTTCAACCGCCATTGTCAACCGGACGAGTGGGGCGTAGCCGAGTGGCAGTTTTTCGTGCACGACGCTTTGTCCCATCTGCGGGATGGCGGGACCCTGCACTTGGAACTGAACGCCAATCCCGATCGCTATGGTCCTCGGCAATGGTATGACGATGAAACTTTGGAGCTCTTCCGCTGGTTGGGCACGGTCGAGGGCGGCATAGTGCGGATCCGCAAACCCAAAGCTCAGCCCTGAGTGCCGAGGCGGCAGCGGGGAGCGGAGGTGTGGCTGAGTCAGGACAGCATATGGTTATCGGCGAAAATGTCCGGCATGATCGCGATAGGATGCTGGTTAGCTGACATTCGGAGGACAATCGAGTTGCTGCAGCGGACGCAGGTTCTCCCACTCGAGCCACGGTCTCCGTCTAAACAGACCACGCTTGCGCGGCACCCAGGGCTTATGACCCGCGTTCAGCCTGCTTGTTGAGGAGCCGTTGGGAAGTGCTGACTTTTACACGCGTCGGCCGCCACAGCGTCTCTGGCCGAACAAAAAATACCATTACAGACAAGAGCGATGCTGCATTCACAATGAAAAAACTTCGCGCCGGAGAGGATATGCGGCGGAGGGGAGAGTGCCGGGGTAGAAAGCCGTCGAGCAGGGCCAAAGCGAGCACGGCCAGCTCGGCAATCAGAAGAGCCAGACGGAACGGGCCTGCCGGGAGCGCCAAGGTAGCCGCACAAAAGCACAGGATTGCCCAGGGGAGCACCAGGCGCGCAACCTTATTGGACACGAAGTGAAATCGCATTCGGTTAGCACGGGTGAATAGCCTGGGCACCCGAACGCATACCTGCCAAAGACCAGCCAGCGTCCTTAGCTTGCGCCGGAATTCTCCGCCCTGGATGTCCGCATAATCAAAAGCCAGAGCCGCCGGCTCGAAGATCACTCGGTAGCCCCGCAAGAGGACCCGCAACGGAATGATTGCGTCATCGGTAAGCGTATCCGGAGGAATAGACTCGGCCAAGCCGCGGCGAAGGGCATAGATCCATCCTGTGGTGACCAGAGCGGAATCGATTTGGGAATGACGCTGTCTGGTCCACAGTTCGTAACGCCAGTACAAATCCATGTCCGCCTGTTCACCCACGCGATTGGCATGGAGAAAACGTGGCGCACCAGTAACGGCTCCAACGGACGGGTCCGCGAAATTGGCCACCAGATTAGAAAGTGCATCGGGATCCAGCGCCTGGCGGACATCCGTAAAAAAGACGATCTCGCCCGCGGCGTGGATCATTCCGGCGTTGAGGGCCGCCGCTTTGCCACCGTGTGGAACCTTTACCAGGCGAACCCGGCGATCGGCAAACCCTGCCACGATTTCGTCGGTGGCGTCGGTTGATCCGTCTGAGACCAACACGACGTCCAGCAAATGCGCCGGATATTTCAGTGCGAACAGCGATTCCAGTTTTTTTTGGATGAAATCTTCGCCATTATAGACTGTCAGTAGGACCGAAACGGTGGGACGGAATTCCCGATCTTGTTTCACCGGCGGAGCCGCACGCCGCCAGCATCTGAGCAGGATCGGGTACACGGCGATGATGTAGAGGCCAATCGTCGCAGTCAACGCAAGTATGAGTACGGATATCAAATTTGGACTCCATTGCGGTGCAGTCAGAAATGGATGAGCAAGGACTGCGACGAGTCAGCGGAATTTTACTGACTCTCCGTCGGCCGGGGAGAACCATGAAAACGCGCGCTCAGATCACAGCTTCCTTGCAGACTCGCTTACCGCTCCCGTCTGTCCAGCAGCAGGCTTTCACCGTCTAGGGTCGAATGCACAGCGCGAGTCCGACCGAGACGCTCTAATCCGATTTCCGTTCTAGCTCCCAATACCCCACACTATATACTCTGCGGGGGAGTCGAAAGCACTATTCTTTCTTTGACTGGACGCAGGGGATTAGTGCGTCCGGTTGATCTCCCGCCGCAAGAGAGACGGAAGTGACAAAATCAAGAATATCGCAAGGATCACCAGTTCCGGCTCGATGGCATGGCGGTACCGAGGCTCTGGGACAGAAATGTAGTAAACCAACGGATAGAACAACAATAGTGTGGCGAACAGAAAAACGCCGTGCACATGCCTCTTAAAGGCCAGCAACAGCCCGCCGATGGACAGTAGCGATGAAGCCAGGAAGAGCAGCTTTCTCACCTGCTTCCGCCCTGTCACGGGAAGACCAGCCCAGGTCCGGGGAAGACCACCCCAAAAGAAGATGAACCTACGGAAGCATAGCACCAGGAACCTCTTCGGATGCTGGGCAATCCATGCTTTCGCCTCATCAGCCCTTTGGCTGCTGATCGCCGCTTCGCTTTCGCTCGAAAGAAGGGGGCTGCGAGCGGCGTCGTAGTTTCCGACCTTCCAGCCCTCCGCCTGCGGATTGTTGCCGGAGCGGAATTCGCTGCCGAAGTTATCACGGACGAAGACCAGCTCGCCGAACACGGAGTAATTGCGTACTAGCCACGGCATCAACGTCATCCAGAAGACTGCCGCGCTAAACACTACGGGCACTAGGAAGCGTTTTCCGCGGCGATGCAATTGGTAGGCGAGCCAGCACCCGGAGAAGGGGAGCCATGCCAGCTCGGCGGTATTCGTCAGCCCCGCGATCCCCCACACCAGTGCATAGCTGAACCACGAAGAGAGGCGGCTGTCGCCTTCCATCTCCAGGGTGAGCATGAACAGCAGGCTCAGCAGAAATGCGGACAGGGTCGTCTCCCAAATCCAGTTCACCGAATAATAGATGGCGTACGGCAACAACGCCCAAACCCATCCCGACCAGACGGCAACGGTTTCGTTGAAGACGCGGCGGGCGATGCGATAGATGGTCCAACTGGTGAGCGCGGAGAAGACGCTGTTGAACACCAACATGGCGAACCCGGCGGCATTCGAGAAGACGCCGAAGGCGCGAAACGCCAGTGAAACCACCCATGGATAGATCGGAGGGGTCAAGGCGGAAGGGCCATTATCGACGCCGTAGGGAGCGCTAAAGCCGTGGCCCGTGGCCAGCGAACGAGCGAGGTTGGCCATCTCGAAGAGAGACCAGGGGTAAACGCTGAAGCGGTACGAGTGCGCGACAATGATATATAGAACCCGCACCACTAATCCGAACAGCACCATGCAGACCGTGGAGTGAATGATTTTAAGTGTTGTCATTGAACGCATAGTTCCGCAACGCACTTTTCAATAGTCTATGTATCCGGGAGTTTCCGTTTTAGTTGCACAATAAGGCCAACACTATATATCCATTGCGAATTCCAGCGCGCTATTTCTTCTCTGGTTACGCGTTATTAATTACCGGTAGTGCTGCTCGATCCATTGTGGGTATCGATACTTCAGCATGTACAGAGCCCAGGCTGCCTGCACAGTAGAGTGATCTGGGCTAATATCCCCGAATCTGAACTCGAAAACTCCGCGACACCAGCCGTACCAGCAATACCCCCACGAGCCGTCCGGGTGCTGGTAGGCTAAGACACGTTCTATCCAGCGCGACCGGATGAGGTCAGGCCGGTCCGCCCCAAGAATAAACGCGCCTCTCTGCACATAGGAGTCGCTTACCCGGAAATCAAAATGCGCATCTCTTGCGACCTTCTCAGCCAAGTGATTGATCGTGCTATTCAGTTCCGCGGAACCCCCGTTGTAGTAGTGGTACATAACTAACGCGAGAAGTTGATGATGTCTCCTTCCCCAGTAATATTTCGTGGGAGAAAACATGTTTGCGCGTTGAGAATAACTGATCATTACCCGGTCAGGGGCGATGGCGTAGGCGTCCCAGAGCAGTTCAAAGATATCCCGGTCCGGGGCCTGGGTCATGTCTATCATTGGAACCGGCGCCCGTGGATCAACCATGCGCGCCCAAACGGGGCCAAACACGCCAAACGGTCTGAGAGGGTCAGTTACGTATTTGCTGTGGCGGTATTGGTCCAACATCTGGCGCAGGCGGGGATCGCCCGACATCTTCTCCATGTCTGCGACCATGAACATCAAAGAAGGATTTCCGAGGATTTCGGGGTGTCCATACATCCAATTCGTAGAGGCTTCCACGGCGCGGTCCAGTCGTGCCCAACAATCGGCGCGAGGTACCCGGCGCAGTGAGTAGTTGTTGTTGAGAATGGCTAGCGACAGCAGCAGTAGTAGGGTCGCGGCGCATTTCCATGCCCAGCTGAATAATGAACGGAGCCAACTTCTTCGGGCTATTTCCTGTTTTTGCGACCGCCGCTTAAACATGTCATACCTAGCTTAGGATGCTGGGCACGGTTTTGCTCCGCAAGGCATCGCTCACCGAGATTAAACGCATGCACTTCTCAGTTGCGAGCCAACTGCGCTTTTGCGTAGCGAGCTTCCTCTCGTCCCAAGGCATCGGACTCGACCATCATGCGTACCAGGCCCTTGAAATCCACGTCGGGATTCCAGTTCAAGGAGCGCCGAGCCAGGCTGGAGTCGCCCCGCAGATCATGAATCTCGCCGGTGCGAAACAGCTTGGGATCCACCTCGACGAATTCATTCACCACTTCGGCAAGGTTGCAGCCGGAAGGCAGCAAATCCAGGCATTGCAGCACTTCCATCACAAATTCGTAAACGCTGTGCGATTCGCCGGTGGCGATGACGTAATCGTTGGGCTTCTCCTGCTGCAACATGGCGTGCATGGCGCGGACGTAATCCCCGGCAAATCCCCAGTCGCGACGGGCCTGCATGTTGCCCAGTTTCAGCTTGCTCTTCTTGCCCTGCGCCCAATCGGCCGCCGCCAGCGTGATCTTACGGGTCACCATCTCCGGGCCGCGGCGCGGGGACTCATGATTAAACAGAATGCCGCCGACCGCGAAAATTCCGCGCTCGCGGTAAACCCCACACAAACGGTGAGCCGCGGTCTTGGAAACTCCATAAGGCGAGGTGGGAGCCAGCCCAGTTTGTTCATCGCGCAAGCCGTTCTGATTGCCATACATCTCCGAGCTGGAAGCCTGATAGATGCGCGTATCCGGCTTCTGGCGTTCGATGATGTTCAGCAAGCGCGCCAGGCCGCCTACATTGGTGTCGAAGGTCTCGGCAGGAATCTGCCAGCTGGTAGGGACGAAAACCTGGCCCGCGAGGTTATAAACTTCGTCGGGCGAGGCCTTGGCCAAAGCGACTTCCAGGGAGGCAGTGTCGCGCATGTCGCCATAGAGGACCTCAATCTTGTCCTGGATGGGGATGAGCCAGCGCATGGTTGCCGTCTCCCGGCGCACCATGCCATAAACGCTGTATCCGAGTTCCAGCAGGTATTCGGCAAGGTAGCTGCCGTCCTGGCCGGAAATGCCTGTGATTAAGGCCTTCTTCATAAAACAACTCTCCTAAGTTCGCGCACCGCAGCCCGGATTGAGCAGTACACCTCCGCGATGGTGGCGTGTCCGCTGGTCGTTCTTAGCCGGTACGCTTGGCCGTTGCTCAAGGATATCGCACCCGCGCAGGGAGCCTGGCGTGGGGAGGAAACTACCGCCCTCCCCTCCCCAGCAGCAGGATCTTGACGGTCGCAAACATGATATAGAGGTCGAGTCCAAAGGAAACATTCTTGATGTAAAACAAATCGTAGGCCAGTTTCTCACGATTGTCTTCCAGGGTCACGTTATAGCCGCGGTTGACCTGCGCCCATCCCGTAGCGCCCGGCTTCACCAGCCAACGCTCTTTATAGAACGGGATCTTTTGCACGCACTCCTCTTCCTGCTCGGGAACGAAAGGCCGCGGTCCAACGAACGCCATGTCGCCTTTGACGATGTTGAACAACTGCGGCAATTCGTCGATGCGGGTGCGGCGCAGCCACTTACCCACCGGGGTAACGCGCGCATCCCCATGCTCGGCCGGCTTCAACTGCTTCTTGTCCGACCCCTCGTACATGGATCGGAATTTGTACACCGTGAACAGGCGTCCGTGTTCGCCCACCCGCTTCTGGCGAAAAATCGCCAGGCCCGGCGAATCAAGACGAATCGCGATGGCGGCCAGCAGCATCAGCGGCAAGGTCAGCAGGATGGCCAGCGAGCCGAGAATGATTGAGAACAAGCGTTTGTAGATCCGCAGGGCGGTGCGCACGTGAAAGCCGGGCGAAAACAGCAGCCAACTCAGACGCAGGGACTCTAACGGAATCTTGCCGGTAACGCTCTCGTAGTACTCGGGTCCATCCTGGATGTGCACACCCTGGGCCTTCAGCTTGAGCAACGCTTCCACTTGCAGTTTGCCGCGGCGGTCCCCCATGGTCACCAAGACACGCTGCACGTTCCGCTCCAGTACCAACTCCTCAATGTCGCCATCACACAGGGGAATGCCGGGGACCGTGGGCGCGTTCTGTCCGACGAAACCCACGACCCGAATGCCCAGTTCGGCGCGATGGGCGATCTCCGTCATCAGCGGCCCCGCCAGGGGCCCGTCCCCGTAAACGATGGCCCTCTCCGAAAAGCGGGCGGAGCGATTGAGCACAAAGAACAGCCGGCGCCAGGCGGGCACCGCGACGCCGACAATACCCACCCCGATCCACAAGGTGCTGCCACCCAGGCTGACCTCGGGAAACACGTAGTAGAGCACCGCCAAGGCGACGAAAGCGCAGCCCAGGACGCCCACCAGGCGGGTGATCACCTCGCGCCGGTTGGCGAGCACAAACGAATCGTAGAGATCGAAGTAGTACATCAGGATGAGGAAGACGGCGACCACCAGGCCGATCCGCCCCAAGCCGTTTTCGTACAGCAGGTAAATGCTGGCGTCAGAAGCCGTCCCTGCCCAAAATTCCACCGCCAGCACGAAGCCCAAAGTAACCAGGATGACCTCGGTCACCGTGAGCAGCAATGTGCGGGTGGGAAAATAGGCATTGAACAAACGAATCATGCCGTCGCCGCTGTTACCTTGTCCGGGTCCTTATCGGGCTGTTTTTTAGCTTCCTTCTTCGATTTTCCGGATGAGTGGTTGCCGCCGTAGTAGCGGTCGTAATCGATGTTCAACATGGAGGCCTGGTTGAAGACCACGCCCAGGAGTTTGGACTTCTCGATCGATTCCAGCGCCTTGTCCAGGACCTTACGCCGGGTAAACCCCTCGCGCACCACCACCAGAACACCATCGCAGAGGCGCGACAGCGAAATAGCGTCGGCCATGGGCAACATCGGCGTGGCATCGAGCAACACCCAGTCGAAGGTCGACGAGATGGTGTCCAACATCTTGGCGAAACGGTCCGATTCCAGAAGGGGTAGCGGTTCCTCTATGCCGCGGCCGGCGGAGAGAAACCACAGCGGCAGGTCGTTGACCTGGTACAGCGAATCTTCGAGCGCGAGTTTACCCGCATCCCACTCCGCAATGCCGCGCAAAGACGAGCTGGTCAGCAAATTACTGGCGCTGGGCCGGCGGAGGTCGGCTTCGATCAGCAGGGTACGAGCATTGTGACGCCGCGCCAAGGTCAGAGCCAAGTTGACAGTCACCACCGACTTGCCCTCGTCGCCCACGGAACTGGTGATGAGCAGCTTCTGCAGCCGCCGCTTGTTCTGCATGTGCGCCAGGCGGGTCGCCAGCACCCGGAACATTTCCGCGCCCTGACTGTTGGGCTCAGCCAGCGCCACCAGGCGCTGCTCGGGAGTGGGCGTAGGGCGCAGGACGCGGTCGGCCGGGACCTTCAACCAGGTCGCATCCATAGGGGCGCCGACGGGGACGCCAGCCGCCACGGCAACGGCAGTCGCTTCGCCAGGCGCAGTTTCGGGCCCGCCTGAAACCAGGGGCGAGGCACTCGGCTTTTCACCCTGGGACTTCTGTAACGCTTCGTACACTCGACTCATGGCTAGATTCTCCTCCCGACAGTGGTGGGTATGGCTTTTTCGGTTTCTAAAGTCTGGTGGTCCATGGTGCGCAGGAGACGGAACAATGAGCGCAACAAGCTTTCGCCGTTTGCTTCGGACGCGGCCACGGGCAGCGGGACCTCTTCTGGCAGGGACGGGCCCGTCAAGCGGAAATCGGTGGCCACTTCCGTGATCATCTCGGGAGTTACCGGCCGCTGTTCACGAGCAAAGGCGTTGACCATGGAGTTCTCGCAAAGATTGTTGATGATGCGCGGAATGCCGCCGGAATACTCATAGAGCTTGCTCAGGGCTTGGTCGGCGAAAATCGGCGGCTCTGCATGGGCGCCGGCACGCTCCAGGCGGGACAGCACATACGCGCGGGTCTGGGCTTGGTCCAGCGGCTGCAGTTGGCAGCGCAGCGAGACCCGCTGCTTCAGTTGCCGCAACTCGGGAGAGTCCAGCATCGTCTCCAGCTCCGGCTGGCCCAGGAGAACAATCTGCAGCAACTTCTGCTGCGAAGTCTCCAGATTGGTCAACAGCCGGATCTCTTCCAGCAGTTCGTGCCGCAAAGCCTGCGCCTCATCGACCACCAGGGCGGTGATCAGGCCGCGGGCGTGGCGTTGGATGAGGTAGCGGTTCAGGTCCAGCAGCATCTCCGTCTTGGTGCGCCCGGCGTAGGGCAGTCCCAGGTCGGCCATGATGTACTGGAAGAACTCCACCACCGGCAGCAAGGGATTGAAAACGTAGCCAAAAGCGATGTTGTTCTTGCGCAGCTCCGTCAGCAGGCAACGGACCAGCAAGGTCTTGCCCGTGCCCACCTCACCGGTGATCACGATGAAGCCCTTTCTGCGGCCGACCCCATAATGCAGGTTGGCCAGGGCTTCATTGTGACGTGGTGTCGGATGGTAAAAGAACGGGTCGGGGCTAATCTCAAAGGGATTGCGCGTCAACCCGAAGAATTGTTTATACATGCACCATCACCAAAAATAGGCGTAAGCCACGCCTGCGGGAAGGAGGATGACCACCAATACGGTGGCCGCCACCGCCAACCACGGCCTCCAGCGAGCGGCGCGAATTTCCGCCGGGGTCGGCAGGTCCGGGATGTCGACCAGGATCGGCAGACTGACGGCCTCGTTGAGCGCCTGTTCGTTGCGGATACGATCATCGAGGACCTCCGAGCCGAACCCAAACAACACGGCCAGGACCAATCCGACGCCGACTGCCGCCAGCGAAAACTTGAAGCGATCGGGGAACACAGCCTTGTCCGGAAGACTGGGCGGATCGATGACGCGGAACTGTGCGCCCTGTTGCTGCCTTTCCAGACTGGTGGCCAGCGCAGAGGTCTGCTTTTTGGCCAGCAGTTCGAGATATTGCTTTCTCAAGTTGCCGAAATCGCGCATCATGTCCGCCATGTCAGCTTCCACTGCCGGGGTCGCATTCAGGCGGGCCTGATACATCTGACCAGCCTGTTCGAGACGTTGGATTTGCTCCGCCGAAGTTTGGATCTCCATCTTGTTGATCTTGATTTGGCTCTGCAGTTGCACCCGCGGCGTCATGGCCTGCACTTGCGCCGCACTCGCGGTATTCGTCTCGATTTTTTCCTTGGCCTCGGCGGCCAAGTCCTTCTTCAGTTTCTCCAGACCCGCGATGGTCTCCTTCAGTTTCTTGATATCGGGATGGTCGTCGGTGTAGCGGGCCCGCAGGTCGGCCAATTGGGCGCGCGCGCCTTCCAGTTGGTTTTCGAGGCTGGTGGGCACGTCTGCCGAATCGCCCATAGTTTCGTATTGCTTCTGCAGCGAGTTCAGGTAAGTCTGCTGCTGCAAGGCCCTCTCGTGAGCGGTTTGCGCGGCCCGTAACTGCGATTGAATGCCATTGAGGATCTGGATATTGCTCTGCAATTGCTGCGGCAACGATCCATCGTGCTGAGACTCGTAGGCGCGCACCTTGGCCTCGTCGTCGGCCAGCGTCTGCCCGACGGCCCGCACTTGAGAATCCAGGAAATGGGTGGTCGCTTCCGACTGCTCCTGGCTGGCCCGCACGTTCTCGTCAACGAAGAACGAGGTCAGGGCAGCGTTCACCTTTTGAGCACTCGCCGGGTCGGAGCCCTTATAGGCCAGCTTGAAGGCCACCAGTTCCTTATTTCCGGTGGTCGCCGGAGCCTGGATCAACTCGAACTTAACATCGTCGCGCATCTTTTCCACCTGGTCATCAGGCGAATTGGCATAGCTGGGGTAGAGGTTAAGTTTCGTGATGAGGTCGAGCAGGCGGGTGCGGCTCAGCACCTGCGCCTCCTCACTTTGCACCCGGTCCGCTAAGTCGACCTGAACGTTTGGCGCCACCAGGTCACTCGGGACTTTGGGGGGCTCAATCAGCACCACGCTTTCCGAGGCATACTTGGCGGGAATGACCCAGGTTGAGGCAAAGACAAGGAGCCATCCGAAGAAACACGGTCCCAGAATCCACCACTTGCGGCGGAGAACCATCGCCCAGTATTCCTCGACACCCTGCATTGACTTCTGATCATCAAGTTCTTCCATCATTTGAATCACCTTCCCAGTGAGTGGCCCCAGGAGTACCGGAGCGAAATTCCGACGCCGTTCGTGCCCAGAGTTGACGGCAGGGGTGTGTAGTAATTCTGACTCTCGTGAATCAAACCGTAATAGATCGTTGCATTCCACGACTGAGAGATTTCCCGCTCAAAACTTACGGTGCCTTGCAGTACTTTAAGAAACTCGTTGGCATGGTATTGCGATATCGAGAGGCTGTTGTTGTACGAAATGCCGGCAGAAAAATTCCAGCGCTGGCTCAGCGCCCGCCGGTAGGCGGCGGTACCCTGGTAGAGCCGTACCGTACCCAGGAGACCACCCCCGTCTGAATTTTGGTGCCTGAATCCTACGCGCAACGCGTTGCGCGTCCGCGTCCAGCCGAAGGTCGCTCCTTCGGCTGCGCTCCATTGGGTTTCGTACACGGCGTGATAACCAAAACAGCCATAACCCGGGAAACAGAAAGTTGGAACAATGTCCTTGCTCGCCGTGTACTCCGGGCCGGCAAACCCGGTTACGGACATGGTGGGGCTCAACTGATAGCTGGCAAACCCGGTTATCCCCTGAATTCCGGAGCGCGATACACCATGTCCGTAATCCAAGGCGGTGAAGTTGTAGCCGCCGCCGGCGCTGAACCGGGCTGAGAAGTCATGTTGATAGTTGGTCCCTGCCGAGTATGCATAGGAGTTGTCGGCGGACAAGGGAGTGTTGATATAGCGTTGAAAGCTTTCCCCGCCTGTAAAATTAAGCGCATCGTGCGGGCCCATCTGATAGGTCAGAGAAACCGAACCTACGTTCGCCTCGGTGATGGCATGTGGTATGTAGATGACGGGATTGGGGTTGTTAAAAGTGGGCACACCTTCAACGGTCAAGTACGGCGCGAACGGGTCGTCCGTGTACATGTAGCGATCGTCCACCGTCAACTGCCAGCGCTTGGTAAATTGCCAGCGGATTTTGGCGCCCCCGTCCTGATTCAGGGCGGAGTAAGTCGGAGCACCCGGTAACGTCAGGGTGCTTAACGAAACTCCGCCGTTGTAGCGGACGTCCCAAAACAAGGTGGGGCGAATCTGGGTTATGTGGAGGCCGCCTGCAAGGGTGCCCAGGGTCTGCCAGTAGCTGCTGCTGGACGAGGTGCCATACGAGCTGTAATTGGTTAACAGTCCAGTCAACAGGCTGAGCCTGAGACCGGTGTTCGCCGTGACTTCGTTAAGCAACGTCAATGGAGGCAACTCTTCGGGATGCGTGTAAGCCACCTGGGGGCCCGTGGATGACGACTGCGACTGGTCGGTAGAACCGTTCTGCGGCTGGTTGCCATAACCGTTCTGCGACTGGTCCGTAGAGCCGCTCTGCGACTGGTCGCTACCCGTTTGCGACCAGGCAGGCGGCACTGCCAGGACTGCCAAAACCACCAAAGACAAGCCGAGTTGACGTTTCATGGCCCCCTCCTCTTTTTCGCGTTTTGCGTTCTCACGGGACGACTAGGGTGTCGTGCGGGTGAAGCTCGATGTTCTGCGCCATATTCTTGCCTTTAATGACTTCTTTGTAGTTGAACTTCAGCTGTTCCTGCTTCCCATCGGGGCCCGCACGAAGCACATAGATTTTCTTCACCTTCGCGAAATCCCGAAAGCCGCCGCAGAGCGCTAGGGCATCCAGCACGGTGAGGGGGCGGGTGATCGGGAAGTATCCCGGCCGGTTAACCTGGCCCATGATGTTAAAAGTCATGCTATTCACTGACGTGACAATCACGGTGACCTGCGGATCGGCCATAATCTTCTTCAGCGAATCAGTGATCTGGTCCTCTAGTTGTACCGGGGTCAGGCCCCTCGCCTTGATTTCCCCCAACAACGGCAGCGAGATCATCCCGTCGGGTCGAACCGGTACCGTCTTCGACATCTCGGGCTCTTTCCACACATTGATGGCCAGCATGTCATCGGAGCCGATAATGTAGGTGTCCGGCCGGACTTGTGCAACCCTGGGGGGAAGCGTGTCGGCGGACGCCGGTTGTGCGGCGTTGGCCACGTCCTTGGGAGGCTCCGCGGTGCTGGCCGGAACCGCCGGTTTCTCTGGGCTTGGGGGACCGCTGGCATTCTGCCCTGACGCGGTGTGCGCCCAGGCGCCCAGCAGGACCAGCAAGACTAGGGTTAAAGTTGCGCGACTTGCAAATGCCCGTATTTGCCAATACATGACTCCCCCTCGGTCCGGATTACTCGGCCTTATCATCCTCTTCGTGTTTGCTCGCGGAGCTGGAGCGCCGTTGCGGGACCCCTACTTCCTTGAGCTTGTAGAGCAAGGCGCGATAGCTGATATCAAGCGAGCGCGCCGCCTTCTTTCGGTTCCAGTTATTAGCATGAAGTGCATTAAGAATAATACGTGCTTCCAATTTGCGGACGGTCTGCCGGGTCAACTTCTTCAGGGAAACCGGCCCATCTAGCATCAGTGTGGTAACCGCATCGCGCTCATTGGGCTGGAGCAATTCGCTTAAGATAACATCTTCCGTGCCCATGACCACGTAGCGCTTGATCAGGTTCTCCAGTTGGCGGATGTTGCCCGGCCACGAATAGCGCTGCATCTTGGCCATCAGGGCGGGGCGCATCATCATCACCCGGCCATTGAGCTTCTCGTTGTAGTACTGCAGCAGGTAATCGCTGATGACCGGCAGATCGACGGCCCGCTCGCGCAGCGGCGGCAAATGAATCGTCATGGTGGCAATGCGGTAAAACAGGTCGGGCCGGAAGTTTCCGTGCTCGATCTCCTCGTGCAATTCGCGGTTAGTAGCGCACACTATCCGCACCTCGACCTTCTTGTCCTCCTGCGCGCCAATCCGGCTGAATTGGCCATCTTGCAGAAGTTGCAGAAGCTTGGCTTGCAACGCCGCATCCAATTCCGCAATTTCGTCCAGAAACAGCGTACCCCGGTGCGCCATTTCCACCCGCCCAGGCTTGGGATTGTAGGCCCCGGTGAAGGCGCCTTTTTCGTAACCGAACAGTTCGCTTTCCAGCAAGGTCCCCGGAATTGCCGGACAATTCACCTTGACAAAGGGACCATTCGCCCACGGCGAATACAGATGCAATAGCCTGGCGATGATGTCTTTTCCGGTACCGCTTTCGCCCGAGATCAGCACGGAAAGATTTGCCCCAGCGACTCGCTCCAGCTTTTGCCGGACATCGCGCATGGCGGGCGTCTGGCCGAAGATCACCGGTTCGGGCGGAAGCTGTTGGACCGTGAGCGCGCCTTCGTTGTTCAAGCCTGCCAGCAATGGCATCACGTGTCCTCGCGCCATAAGAGGTAGATATCGGCGTACCAATGAATTGCATTTCTTGCGCCAAGTGCGTGTACATCGCAAAAGAGTGCGCACTTTGTTTTTAATATGGTTTATTTACTGTAACTTATATATGCAAGAGTTGTCTTGAAAATAATTCAGAAGGGGCTAAAAAGAAATATCTTGCGCTTGCGAGTGTGAAAACATTTTCACTTGGAGGAACTCTCTTTCCCTGCGGAGCGGGACCTGGCTGCCTCCACGCCGGGCTGCTGGTTCAGCAGAGGTTCTTCGAATTGCAGGCCGAGCAGGAAGTATTGGCGGTCGGGGGTGCAGCGTAGCACGGTGGCGTGTAGCAGGGACACCGAGCGTGGGAGGTTAGCCTTGTTCAGCAGAGTGACAGGAATTTCCAGCGAGATGTGGGTGCCGGGCTCAAGGTAACGCCGGGCTGCCAGTAGCAGGCCGCCAGCAGACAGGTTCAGGGCGGTAGCAAACTCCAGGAATTCTTCGCCGTCGGCGTTGCTTCCGCGAACAAAAAATGGGATTGAGATAGGCAGCCGGTCCCAGTCGCGGCGCTCGGCGACGGATGCGGTTCGACGCACTTCTATCTCCTGTAATGGTAGAGTAGTACGCACCTGAACGGCCAAACTTCGCACCCATGAAATAAGGCTGTAATCCTTTCTTTTTCTTAGACATGCCGAGAAGTGAATAGGCCGACCGAACAGGTCATGATTGCAATCTATTGCGGTTCGAGAGAAGAAGAATGCCTCCTTAAGGGCTCTTCCGCACTTTTGGTGAAGGGTATCCAGTCCTATCTTTAGCCGCCGCGAGCAGCATGGCCGATTCAAGCTGCCTGCAGCACGCGGATGCGTAACAAATCGAATTTGGCCCGCCCGTACATTTGACGCTTGATAAGCTTCAATCGATGAATGTGGCCTTCCACCGGTCCCGTACTCCAGGGCAGTGTGAGCGCGGCCCGCACCGCTGCCTCGTCGTGTTGCAATCGAGTCACAAAGCGATGAAGAGGGGATTTGCTGGCAGCCGTCCGCCATGGCAACCACGCTGAGGTATCGTGTTCCCGCACCATGCGATAGAACTTCTTGGCTAATTCCACGGCGATGGCGATATCAGGCGAAAGAGCGCAGAGGCTCTGCGCAAAGCTTTGTTGGGAGGGAGACGGATTGTGGACGAGGCCGAGCAACAGCGCACTAGTTTGCCGCGGACTGGGGGGCTTCCGGGGCGGGGAGAACGAACTCTGCTGAGGACGCCCTCGCACTCCCAGTCGGACGCGGAACCAGCGGCGTAGCGTGACGGCGGCAAAGTCAGCTCCTTGGGCTTGCAGTTCGCGCCACAGTTGGCTGCGATTGTGGCAACCTTCGGCCCACCGCTTCTCTAGGTACGAAAACCAAGGCTCCACCGAGGAGTGCCTGTGTGTGACTTGACGCTCAGGAAATTGCCCGGCGCGCAGCCAATAGCGTATGGTTTTCCGGTTCAACCCTACCTCGAATGCGATGGCCTGCCCTGAGTAACCACGCTGATATAACGCGATCACTTGCTGGTAGCGTTCGAAGCGTCTCTGTCGCCGCTCGCGGCTGATTTGTTGAGGACGTGTCGGAGGTGGACCCGGCAGTGCTGGTAAAGGATGAGTAACTGGACCAGGAGGGGGTTGCCGGGAAGCTTGTTCGATCACCGGGGTATACCGTGCCAAGACGTGCTCCAACGCTTCGCGCAGATTGCGCAACAGATGGAAACGGTCTGCGACCTGCACCGCATGGGGTGCGCCCAGGCGGGCAGCTTCGGCGTAAGCACCCGCACGGTCGCGGCTAATCACTTCCGGCGGGGCATGATCACGCAGCCACTCGGCGACAGTGTTGGCCTGGCGATCCGGCAAAAGATCCACTACACAACGCCGCTCCAGATCACAAAGAATCGTCCCATAGCGCTGTCCTTTGCGCCACGCCCAATCGTCAATTCCCAACACACGAGTCGTAGCGGAAGTTGACTTCTGGGTCAGCGACATGCGTCGTAGATGGCGCAGGAGCGTGTCGCCGCTGATCCCAAGACCCAATCGTTGTGCGGTCCGGGCCCCGGCCTCCCCACCCAGTGCCAGTGCCAACCAGCGCAGAGCCTGTTCCATACGGAGCGTGCGGCGAGCGTAGGTGGCCGTCGTCTCCGGCAGCCGCTCCGTGAAAATGTGGCGAGAGCAATCTTCGGCATCGCAGAAAAAGCGGCGCGTCCGTAGGCGAATCTCCACCGCCACCCCATTCCAAGGCAGGTCGGCCAATCGCCGATCGTAGTAACTATGGATGCGGCTGGATGGCTGCGCGCAGCTGGGACAAGCAACCACCAGACGAACCGCACGCACAACCAGGGTGATGGGCTCGGCTTTTGCAATCAGCCGCTCCACCTGGTTTCAGCAGGGCACGGCGACAGCGATCGTCTCATGCACCAGCGCCGGAGAATCGCCTCAGCCTTTCAGCTTACGCAATCCCTGTCATGTTTCCGACAACTTGACTGCTAACTCCGCTGGTGCCTCCTCATACTCGCGCGCCAAGACCCTTCACCAAAAGTGCGGAAGAGCCTCCTTAAGCTGCAAATCGCTTCCCAAAAAGGTAACTATCTTGCGCTCTTGCGCAAATTTCATGGGAAATTTCATTGACATCTGGGCCGATTGCGGTAAGATCAGGTCTCCCCCTTGTAGAGTGCTTCTACTCTATTCCCCGAGGACTGGTAAACGCTAAACTCTGTGGCCATTTTTGTCGAGAATACGTGATGGAACTGACTTCGGGGGATCTGACAGAGGAAATGGGGAAACCGTTGTCGCTGCCTAGGGAAGCGAAGGATGCCATTCCGATGCCATCGGCCAGAATGTCGCCGATAAGGCACAGGAATGAGCTGTTCGGCGACGAACATGACGCGCTGGCGTCGGCCGCTCACGAGCTGAAAACGCCGCTCGCCATCATGGGGGGCTACCTGCAGTTGCTGCTGGCGCAGAAGCTCGGACCGTTGAATCCACGGCAGGTTGAAGTGCTCACCGAGATGCAGGCCAATGGTGCGCGTCTGTCCAATTTCATTCAGAACTTGCTCACCTACACTTCCCTCAAAGTCGATCGTTTCGAGATGCAGCTCGAGGCGGGCGACATCAACGCCTGTGTCCGCGAGATCGCCGAGGTTTGGGCCCAGCGCTTCCAGAACAAAGCGATCGCCTTCTATTTCTTGCCTGACGACCGGCTGCGCAGCTTCGCCTTCGACTACTACAAAGTGCAGCACGTGGTTTCGAACCTGCTGGACAACGCTCTAAAGTACACGCTTTCGTCAGGGACGGTGTGGTTGCACCTGGAACCCTACTTCTGGGAGCGACGCACGATGGAGCGCCAGCCTGATGTAGAGCGGCGCCGGCAGACGATCCATGAGCCCAATTGCTGCCGCATTTCGGTGTCCGACACCGGACCCGGCATCGCCCCGGAATTCCAGCAGGAAGTCTTTGATGAGTACTTCCGCCTGCGGCGCAAAGGAGTGCGCGCGGAAGGACATGGGCTGGGGTTGGCCATCGCGCGCCGCCTGGTACAGGCGGCGCGCGGGAAGATTTGGGTGGAGAGCGAGCCCGGTAATGGCAGCAAGTTTTCCTTTCTGCTTTTGCTGAATCCCTCAGCTAAACACGTTGCGGAGGATCGATGAGCGCAGGCCACATCCTGGTGGTGGACGACGAGCCGAGCATGCTGCGGTATCTGCAGACGGTGCTGGAACTGGACTCTTATCGGGTCACAACCGCGTGCAACGGCGCCGAAGCCCTCGAAAAGGTGCAACGGGCCAATCCCGACCTGGTGCTGCTCGATATGGTCATGCCCGGAGCCGATGGGTTAGAGACCTTGCAGCGCATCCGGGAAGTCCGTCCTGCCACCAAGGTTGTCATGCTGTCCTGCGTTCGCGATACCCGCAAGGTGGCGCAGGCCATGCGACTGGGCGCCCAGGATTACCTGTCCAAACCGGTGCAGAAGGAAGAGATGAGCGAGGTGCTGCGCTTCTGCCTGGAAAATATGGAGCCGGGCGGCCCCGGCGCGGGTGAAGCCATTGAAGTCAGCGAAGGGGTCTTCTTTTTCTCCGCCACCCCGCAAATGCGCCAGCTTCGCGCCCAGGCCATGCAGGTGGCGCGCTTCGATTTCCCGGTGTTGTTGCTGGGCGAAAGCGGCACCGGCAAGGAAGTATTGGCCCACCTGATTCACAAGTATTCCGATCGTTCGCACCGCACTTTTTTGAAGGTGAACTGCGCCGCCATGCCCAGCGAACTGCTGGAGAGCGAATTATTCGGTTATGAGCCGGGGGCCTTTACCGGCGCGGTGAAGTCCAAGCCCGGCAAATTCGAGCTCTGCAACAAGGGCACCCTGCTGCTGGATGAAATCGGAGAGATGTCTTCGGCGCTGCAGGCCAAGCTGCTGCAGGTTTTACAGGATGGCCAGTTTTCGCGGTTGGGCGGGCGTAATACCGTCAAGGTGGACGTGCGGGTGTTGGCGGCTACCAACATCAACATGCCGCAGGCGATCGCGCAAAAAGCCTTCCGCGAAGATCTTTATTACCGCTTGAACAGCTTCGTGCTGCGCATGCCTTCGTTACGCGAGCGGCGCGAAGAAATCCCCATGATGCTGCGCCACTTCATGATCCGCATCGCGGAGCGCTATGCCTGCGCGCCCTTGAACCTGTCTTCGCAACTGGTGGAGTCTTGCGAAAACTATCCCTGGCCCGGCAACATCCGCGAGCTGGAAAATTTCGTCAAGCGCTACCTGGTGTTGGGAGATGAGTCGGCTGCCATCGCCGAGTTGCAGCAGGGAACTTCGCGCGATCCCCAAACCGGAGTTGTGGTGCGCATGGAAGAAAAGCCGCCGCAACCGTCGCCCGACCTCAAAGAAATGGTGCGCAATCTGAAGAATGGCGCCGAGATGGAAGTCATCGCCCAAGTGCTGGAAGAAACCGCCTGGAACCGCAAACGGGCGGCCACCCAGTTGAACATCAGCTACAAGGCGCTGCTCTACAAGATCCGGCAATACGATATCCGTCCGCGGCAGGTTGGATAAGAGATTCCTGGGTGCCCGCCCTTGCTGGCTTCGTCCTTTGATCGCAACCGTAATTGGCGGCGGCGCCTCAGGCCCGCCATCGGTCCCACAGCTCCCACCACAGCAGCTTCTCGCATTCGGTCAGATAAGTTTTGGCCCATTCGCGATTTTTCCACCACGGCTGGCCAAACAGAAAGTCATTGCGAACCGCCCCTGCCGTCCAGTGAATTTGTGGTAAACGCTGGCGGAAGATGGAGAGCGCGCGCCGGGTGTGGTAGTCGTCGGTCACTAACACGACCGAATGCGGCGGCGGCTGCAACTTCGCCAGGCATTCTCCCACTTGCGGGGCCTCCTCCTTGGTCGAGTCACCTTTGATCATACAAATGCTGACTTGGGAGGCGTTTTCTCCTGCCGTCCGGGCTATGAAATTGGCTGCCAGGTCCAGATAGGACTGGCCGTAAACCTGGCCGGTGCCCGCATCCACCAGAAGATGATGCCCGTAGCCGCCGCGAAGCAGATCCAGAGCGCGCCAGTAGCGCTGGTCAACCTGGTCCCCCGCAAGCATGACGATGGCGTCGGACTTTTCCGGGTCATTTACAAGCAAGTAGCCGCCCGGCTGAAAAAACAGCAGCCCGCAGATGAGGATGAGGACAGCGGCGACGATCAGAAATTTCATGGTGAATCCCGGTCTGCGAAGGCATCATAAACTTAGTCTGGGCATTCGCGCCAGAATACGGCCATGTACTGCGACTTGCGAAAAAGTTTAGTACACCCCACGCCGTTGTTTCGGATCTATGATGAAGCGAAAGGAGAAACTGACTATGACACGCTTTCCACAATCCTTTTCCGGGTTGGCTGCGGTTGCGTTTCTCTGCCTTTGTCCGCTCCTGCTGTACGGGCAAGACACCATGCAGAACAACCAGTCCGGAATGGGCAAGAACACCATGAGCGCTCACCACATGATCACCGTTACCGGTTGCCTGAAAAAGGGCAGCGAGGGAGGTGGGTACTACCTCACCGGCAAAGACGGCACCATGTGGGAACTCAGCAGTAAGACTGTCGATCTTTCCGGGCATGTGAACCACACCGTCAGCGTTTCGGGACACGAAATGCCGCGGTCGCAAGCGGAGGAAGCGAAGATCGCGGAGAGCGAGAAGTCGGAGTCTGGCGGGAACAAGTACGCCGATCTAAAAGTGGCGCAGTTGAAGATGGTCAGCACCAGCTGCACCCAGTAACCGCGGCGCGGGCCGGAAATCATCTACCCAGCGTGGGGAAGAAGCGAAAACGCCATGCTCCACGCTTTTCTTGTGCCCGCCCAAGTGACGCTGTGCCAGTCTGCGGGCACACCCGTGCAAAGCGCGGGCGACCACGGACCCTACGGCTGATTCTGACTTGCACAGCCGCGAGAATGCTGCCATGATGACCCAATTCCCGCCCGTGGAGTCTTCCGTGGGCGGAGGGTCGCCGGAATGTCCATCCGTATCCCAGTAGCGTTTGGCACAAGCCGCGGACTCAACCCGTTCGTGTTCGCCATTGCCTTGCTGCTTGGTTTCGCGGCCACGTTGCAGGCGCAATGTCCCCTGCCGGATCCCGACGCTCCCCCCAAACCTCCCAGCCCTCATGCAGCCGACGAGGCGCTGCTGCCGGAAAACGGTCACCTTTCCAATACGACTTACACCAGCGACTACTTCGGCTTCGCTTTCGATCTTCCCATTGTCGCGCGCGGCCACCTCATCATGCTGCCGCTCATGCCGGAGCGACAGCACGCTCTGCTGGCCCTTCAGTTCGAGAACGCCAGCCATGCCGGAACCATCACCATCACGGCCATGGAGCCGCGCCCAGGGCTGGAGGCGTTGACCCCGGAGCAGCAACAGCAGCAATTCGACGACTGGGCGTCTTCCGGGAGCCAGCCGGGAAGGGTACTTCGTTACCCCATTCCGGACTACATGGTGCGCACCACCGGCCGTTTCTATTCGTCGGTGCGTCATAAGGGCCCAAATTACGCCGCGCTCTATTGGACGCGGATCAAGAACTACAACCTTAAAATCTTAGTGGCTTCCAACGATCAGGACTTTCTGCGAAGGTCCAAACGCGCCATAAACGCGGCGCATTTCTATTGCATCCAGGACGACGGCACGCTTACTACGGCCGACGGCAAACCGGTAAAGCCGGACGGCGACCCCTACATGGGGCCCACGGTCCCGACATCGCTCGCCCGTGCGGCCGTCAAAGCTAAGCCAGCGCTGGAGGGCATTCCGCTGGGCGGCGTCAGCGGCGCAGTGTACCGCAATCCCGACCTGGGCTTGCAGTACGTATTTCCCAAGGGTTGGGACGTTGTCCCAGCCGAAGCCAACGACGATCCGCCCCGCGACGCCGTCGCCTTGCGCGAACATGAATTTCTGCACGCCTGCTCCAAGACCCTGCTGCGGATCGCGCGACATGGCCCCAGCGGCGCCGCCCACCAGGCGGCCAGGCCCACCATCGCTTTGCGGGCGCTCGACCCCTTTTGCCTGGTGATGCGGATTCCGTCTTCCCTCACCGACAGAGATGCCGTGGACAACATCTCCGCCAGCCTGGAAGTGCTCTCCGAATTTGGCGAGATCAGCTCGGATGAATTGGTCTCCATCTCCGATCGTCTATTCATGGTGTTCCATGGGACCGTTGCTTCACATGCGTCCAACGACGAGTTGTCCCAGCGCTGGTCACAAGTCATTTACGCCACCCTTCACCACAAGGTGCTGTTCGTTTGGTCCTTCACGGCCCCGAACTCGGCTGACTTGAACGCGATGCCCACCACCGGCATCACTCTCGATGGCGCGCAATCCATCGATCTTCGGGCATCGCTGGCGGCTAAGCGTTAGCACGCAGCCGGCCACCAGAACCGGTATCCGCCGCACGGCCCTCAAAATTCTGCGTACTCCTGTACCCGGGCGACAAGCAAGACGGCCGGCCAACCGCGAACGACGGAGCTCACGCGCCGGGGTGACGCGATACCTAGGGCAGCAGAAATTCCAGGATTACGGTATTGTTGCGGAAGGAGTTGTCCATGCTCGATAATTTGTTTCAGCCCATGCACCTGCTGGTGATTCTCTTCATCGCCTTGCTGGTGTTTGGACCAAAGAAGCTGCCGGAACTCGGCAAAGGTTTGGGTGAGGGAATCAGGAGTTTCAGAGACTCCATGAACCCGAAAGACGAGGCCGCCGGCAAGGTGGAAGAAAAAAAGCCTTAGCGGGAATTTCGTTCTTGCGATGCGCGACTAAGCTTTTTTCTCATGCCTGATGTCCTGTTCATTCTATTGCTGGCGCTGGTGATTTTCGGCCCCAAGAAACTGCCGGAGATCGCCCGGCAGATCGCCAAATACATGGCGCAGTTCCGGCAGATGAGTAACGATTTCAAGCGCCAACTCGAAAGCGAGATGCTAAAAATCGAGCTGGAGGAAAAACAGGCGCCCGCCAAGTCGTACCAGCTCGCAGCCACCAATCAGCCGGCCAGCGCCGAATCGCGACCACAAACCCCTCCTTCTTCCTGAACCGAATCTTCCTGGCGGTGATGTGCAAACCGGCAAATCGCCGGGAGCCCTTTGACGGGGTGATAGAGTGTTGGCCTCAGACTTTTTAGTGCTCGAAAAGTGAGAGGTCTCTACACGAACAGTTCAGCCTGAGGGAATTACGCATGTCACTGTCTCTGGATTCACGCCACTGCGGTCGGGTGTTTGTGATCAAGTGCGCCGGAAGAATCGTCACCGGCGAAGAAATTACCATCCTCGAAGCGTGCGTCACCCGGGGCCTGCTCGAGTCCTCGCGTATCGTAATGCAGGCCGGCGAGGTGACCCGCGTGGACAGCACTGGCATGGGCTTGCTGGTGCGGTTCCTGTCGCATGCCCGAAACCGCGGCGGCGACTTGCGTCTGGCCGCTCCTCCGCCGTTCCTCACCAACCTGCTGCGAATGACCAAACTCGCCACGATCTTCCGCATCTACGATTCGGAAGAGGAAGCCATCGTCTCCTTTCTCAAAGAGCCTGCTCCCGCCCACCCCAGCGGCGTCAAGGCCGGTCCCGTGGTCCTCTTCGTGGACCAATCGCCCGACCTGTGTGCGTTTGTAAGAACTCTGCTGCAGCACCATGGATATGAAGTTTTGTCCACTTGCAGGATGCATGACGCCAAGACCCTGTTGAGCGCAGCGAAGGTTGACTACATCGTCCTCGGTCCCGACAGCTCTTCCCGACCCGCGGACAGCGCGGCAGCTTCGCTAAAATCGCTGGCGCCCAAGGCATCTACCGTCCTGTTGCAGAAGGATTTCAAACATGGCGACGCCGAGGAGGCGGGGCTGGAGTTGCTGCGATTGATGCAGCACCGCCCGGTCGACTGACCTCTTCCGATCGCAACATTTCCCAACACCGAGTCCCAAATGCGGTATGCTTTTCCCTATCTTTGTGAGTCGGGGGAGACATGAAAAGACTCGTAATCATCGCATCGCTGATAATGGCGCTCGCGCCCGCCGTGATCGCGCAGTCCAAGGCGCCGGCCCAGGTCACCAGCAATCCGGTGGTCAGCACAGTACGGCAACTGGAAGAGCGCCAGTCGAAGAACCTGATCGGCGCCGCCGAAGAAATGCCCGCTGATAAGTACAGCTACCGCCCAACGCCGCCCCAGATGACCTTTGCGCACTTGGTCACGCACATCGCCGAGTCCAACAATTTTCTTTGTGCGCGGGTGGCGGGTGAGCAGCCGCGCGAGTTAAAGCTGAGTGCCAGCGATTCCAAAGAGATGCTGACCAAGGCGCTGAAGGATTCGTTTGCCTACTGCGAGCGGGTCTTGGCCAAGGCGGATGATTCGACGCTGGACCAGCCGGTGAAACTCTACGGCGGACGCACCGGCCCTCGCGCTGTAGCGCTCATCTACCTGGCCGCGGATTGGGCCGACCATTACAGCGCCGCCGCGATGTATTTGCGGCTGAACAATCTGCTGCCCCCCAGCGCCAAGAAGGAAAGCCACTAGACGGGCCGACGTTCCTTTATCTTGCGAGCAAACGTAGAGCGGCGGAATCTTAGTAGGCCCTGCTCGACGCCGGCCTGAAGGCCGGCTCTACAATAGCCGTGTCCCACGCAGTGGGACCCTGATGGCCGATACTTACTCCGCTTTCACCACAATTAGCTCGAAGCTGCCTGGCACCATGGCCGGTCTCTGTCCCGGAGCAGGCGGTGTGGCTTCGCGCTGCGCGGTCACCAGGTAAGCGGTGTGGCTGGCGTAGTCCATGGCCATGGTGCGCGCGCCCTTGGCGGTGGCCAAATTCTGCGTGACCGTGTACTTGTCGGGACTGTCTTCGTGAATGACAGTCAGGACACCTTCCCCGCAGGACATGAATACTTCCTGCGTCTTGGGATTGAACCGGCCGGCATCAACGCCCGCGCCTATCGGCACGGTGGTAACGACCTTGCCGGTATCGGAGTCAATGACGGCCATCATCTTGTTGTCGCATCCGGCGAAGAGGCGATGATGCGCTACGTCGAACGCCAGCGCGCTGGGCTCCTGGCACGGACTCACTGACCAGCGATTCAGCACCGCGAGCTTGGTGGCATCGATCGCGGCGATCTCGCTCTTGTCTTCGATGTTGGCGTACACCTTGCCCTTGCCGTCGGTGACGGGAAACTCCGGCTTGCCGCCGAGTGCAACGGTGCCCACCACCTTGCCGCTGGCAGCGTCTACCACGCTGGAATCCTTGCTGCGCGCGTTGAAGGTGAAGACATGCTTGGTGAACGGATCGTAGAGTATCGCGTCCGGCCGCTCGCCGACCTTCACGCTCTCCAGCTTCTTGAGCGTCTTCAGATCGAAAATGGTGACCGTGTTATCTCCGCCGTTGCTGACGAAGCCGCGGCCCAGCTCCGGCGCCAGCGCGACCCCGTGAATGCCCGAGAGATCGGGAATATCGCCGCTAACTTTCAAGGTTTTGGCATCGACCACCATCACGTGGCTTCCCCGCGTGATGAACAGGCGCTGCCCGTCCTTGTCGTAATGGAGGTAATCCCAAAAGCCTTCGCCGCCTAACTTGACCGTATTGACTACTTTGTATTGTTTCTGGGCGAACGCGGGAATGGCGGCCAGAAAGGTGGCTGCCAGGAGCACTGCGAAAATCCGTTTCATGGTTTCTCCTCTTTCAATTGGCTTCTGTAGGGCTGGTTTCGTGACTCAAGTAAAAGTGGACCGCGGGAGTGATGATCAGCGAGAGCACCATCGAAATGGTGATGCCTCCGATTACCGCGATGGCCAGCGGCTGCAGCATCTGGGAGCCGGCGCCCAGCGCCAGCGCCAAAGGCATCATGCCGGCGACCGCAGCCATGGCCGTCATCACGATGGGGCGCAAACGGCGGCGGCCTGCCTGCAGCATGGCGTCGTGCGCGGAGTATCCGGCAGCGCGAAATCGCTGGTCGGCGTCGAGCAGCAGAATGCCATTCTTGGCCACAATGCCGATCACCATGATAAGCCCCATGAACGACGCGATGTTGAAGGTGATGCCGGTTATGAGTAGCGCAAGGAAGACACCTGAGGTGGAAAGCAGTGCCGATGCCAGAATTGCCAGCGGCGCTGCCAGAGTCCGAAATTCGAAGAGCAGCACCAGAAATACGAGCAGGATGGCCAGCACTAGCACCAGTACCAGGTCATGGAAAGATTTCTGCTGCTCCTCGTAGGTCCCGCCGTAGATGATGCGGATGGACGGCGGCACATGCAGGCCGTTCACCACCTTCTGCACGGCGGCCACACCGCTGCCCAGATCGCGTCCTTCCAGGCGCGCGGTGACGGCCACCTCGCGCTGCAGGTTCTCGCGGCGAATCTCCGTTTGCCCCGGCAGTCGGGTGATGTTGGCCAGCGTGCCTAAGGTCGCAGTGTGCCCACTCGCGCTGTTGAGCAGCGTGTTACTCATGGCAGCCAATGAACTACGGTTGTCCTCGGGATAGCGAACGCGAATGGTGTAGGCGATGTCCTGCGCGATGACGGGCGTGGCCGCGGGCTCGCCCTCGAGAATGGCGGAGGCATCGGTCGCCACTTCTTCCGGAGTGAAGCCAGCGCGCGCTGCGATTGTAGGATTCACCTGGAAAACGGTCGCCGGTCCGCTGATGGTGTTCTCGATTCCGTTGCGAAGGTCCACTACCCCCCGCACTTTTTCGATGGCATCGCCGATCCGCGGCGCCCACTGACTCAAGAGCGCGGCGTCAGGCGAGAACAGCTTGATCTGGATCGGCTCAGGTGCATTCGACAGGTCGCCGATCATGTCCTGCAACACTTGCACGAACTCGACCTCGACAGCGGGTTCTTTTTGGTTGATCTCGGCCCGCAGTCCTTCGGTGATCTCGTCCACGCTGCGGCTGCGCTTGTTTTTCAGCTTTACTGCAAAGTCGCCCCGGTTCGCTTCGGTGACCGCAGCCAGACCCAGCTCCAGACCGGTGCGCCGCGAGAAGCTCTCGATCTCGGGGACCTGGCGAAGCATGCGCTCGATGTGGCTGAGCAGGCGATTGCTCTCCTCCAGCGATGTGCCCGCGGGAGTGAGATAGTCGAGCACGAAGCCGCCCTCGTCCATGGCCGGCAACAAGTCCGAGCCGAGCGCCTTATAGCAAAAGAAGGACGCAATCACCAGCACCGCGGAGAAGATGGCGATCCACCTCGGGCGATCCAGCGCAAAGCGCAGCCAGCGTTCGTAGAACTCGATGACGCGGCGGAAGCGTCCACTCAAAGCGGTCTCTTCCGCGGCGAGCACCTTTTCCCACTCGCCGAAATCCTCCCGGGGAAGGCTGTCCAGGCGTCTCCGGCGAATGAAAAACTGGCTAAGGGTGGGCGTCAACGTCAGCGCCAGTCCCAGAGACGTCAGCAACGACACGGCCACGGTGATGGCCAGGGCGCGAAAGAACACGCCGGTCACGCCGGCGATCGCGATCAGCGGCAGAAAAACCACTATGGGGGTAATCGTGGAACCAATGAGTGGCGCGGTGATCTCGCTTAGCGCGCTGTCGATCGCTTCAACCCGTCCCTGCCCGGCGGCGCGGTGCAGCGTGATGTTTTCGACCACGACGATGGCGTCATCAATCACCAGCCCTACCGCCGCCGCCAGTCCGCCCAGAGTCATCAGGTTGAAACTCTGGCCCAGTAGTTTGAGAGCGATGAAGGTGACCAGCACCGTGACCGGGATCACCACCGCCGCCACCGCCGAGGCCCCCCAGTCGCGCAAGAACAGGACCATGATGATCGAGGCCAGCACCAGGCCGATCAGGATGGCCTCGCGCACGCTCTTGATGGATGCGGTTACGATTTGCGACTGATCGTAGAACGGTTGGATCTTGATGCCCGGCGGCAGCGATTGCCGAATGCGGTCAATCTCGGCGTGGACCTCGTCGGCGACCGCGACCGTGTTGCTGTCGGGCTGGCGGTTGATGTTAAGCAGCACCGCCGGCTTTCCGTTGGCGGTCACGATGGTGTACACGGGCTTCACGCCGGGGGCAACCGCGGCCACATCGCCCACCCGCACGGGAATTCCAGCTGGCGTGGACTTGATTACGATTTGCGAAAGTTGCGCCGGATCTTTCACCTGGCCATCCACCAGCGCGAGATAAAGCTGGTGGTTCTCCTGCATCAGGCCAGGCGAGTCAATGAGGTTGGTCCGCCGCACCGCGTCGAGAATGTCGGTGACGGTTACCCTGGCCGCCAGCAACTTGGCGGGATCGGGAGTGATGTAGAACTCCGGTTCCTGTCCGCCTTGCACCACCACCGTGGCCACGCCATCGAGGCGATTGAGGCGCGGCTTCAGATCATAGGTGGCCATCGTCCAGAGCTGCGCTTGCGGCACCGTGCCGGACGTAAGGCTGTATCCAATGATGGGGAAGCTGGCGAAGTTCAGGCGATGCGATTGGATGACCGCCGTCGCTGGCAACTGGGCGCGAATGCTCCCCAGGGCCGCGTCCACCAACTGCAGCGTGGTAACCATGTTCATGTGCCAGTCGAAGAACAGGTCCACTTCGGCCTGGCCACGACTGGTGATGGAGCGGACCTGCTGTAATCCGGGCACGCTGTTCACCGACTGTTCGATGGGACGCGTGATGGTGACCATCATTTGGTCGATCGGCATCACCCCGTTGTCCACGCCGATGACGACACGCGGAAAATCGGTGGTGGGAAAAACCGAGATTGGAATGGTGAAGGCGAGATAGGCGCCGGCCATCACCAGAACCAGGAGGAGAAAGATCAGCGATTTCGCGTAGCGGGTGAACCAGTAGCGCTGGTCCGTCGGGCCGCTGGTGCGCAAACGCTGGAGCATGGATTTCCAATTCATGCGCGCATCAGTCCTTGGCGTTGCCGTTCGTGGAGTCGGAGTTGCTGGAGTTTGCCGGCTGCGCAGGTCCCGCAATCTTCACTTTCGTGTTGTCGGGCAGACCGTAAGCGCCACTCACAATGACCGTCTCTCCACCGCTCAGGCCTTTGGTGATCTGCACGCGATCGCCCTGGCGAACGCCCGTCTCTACCGGTACCTGATGAGCGCGATTGTCCTTAACGATCATCACCGTGGTTTGTCCCTCGGGAGTCTTTAGCAGCGCGGACACCGGCGCCACAATCGCGTCGTTCAAGGTTTGCGCAACCATTTGAACGTTAACGGTCGTGCCCGGACGCAGCTGCCCGTCGCGATTTGCGGCCTCGATCCACGCTTCGACGGTCGTGCTGTTGGAATCGAGCGCCGGGCTTACCAGCGTGACTGTCGCCGGTACGCGGACCTCTCCGGGCGCAGCAATTATCGCGGTGTCACCCGGCTTCAGCGCGGCGGCCTCGCTCTGCGGAATATGCGCGTGCGCGATCACCGACGAAGTGTCCATGAGGGTCAGCAGCGGAGTGCCGGGCGGAGGCGTCTCGCCGGGATAGCTGGGACGATCGGTGACCACACCGTCGATGGGGCTGCGAATTTCTGTGTAAGCGAGCTGCGTGGCGGCGCCTTCGTACTTGCCTTTGGCCGACGCAAGCTGTCCCCGCGCCGCCTTCATCTGTTCCTGCTTTCCAACCGATTGCAGGGCCGAAAGATGCTTCTCGGCCATTTCGTATTGCGCCTTGGCCTGGATCAGCGCAACCGCCGATTCGTCGAGCTGCTTGCGCGGGAGGGCCCCTTGCTGGAAGAGAACGCTGCGGCTGTCGTAAACCTTCTGCTGTGCGTCGTAGGTTTCCTTTGCCGTCTTCAGATCGAGTTCAGCCTTTTGCCACTCTTCCGGCAAAGCGGACGAGGTTGCAAGCCCGTAGGCCGCCTGTGCCTGTTCGTACGTTCCCTTGTTCTCGGTCTCGGCAGCGGCGAGATCGCGGTTCTCCAGCACCGCGAGCAATTCACCGCGATGCACGCGGCTGCCGCGATTCACGTAAAACGTCTTAACCGGCGCGACCACTTTCGGGGTGATGGCCGCCTGGTCGCGCGGAAACAGAACGGCTTCCGCGCTGATGATCTGCTGGATTGTGCCGCGCTGCGCGACCGCGGTCTGCACCGTGACCACGGGCTCGGTTTTCTCGGGCTTCTTGGAGCAGGAAACCAGCATTGCCGAGACAAGGGCGAGAGGCAGTAAGGAGGCCAGGCCGTTAAGAATGCGTTGAGCTTTCATGATCAGAACGCCCCCGTCAGGGTCTGCAGGTTGGCGATGGCCACATGGTAACGGGTCTCGCCATCGCGATAATTGTTGCGCGCCTGCGTCAGGGTGTTCTGCGCGTCCACCACTTCCAGTGCGATGGCCTCGCCCGACTGGTAACGCAGATTGGTTAGCCGCAGGCTGTCGGCCGCCAGCTCGGCGGAGTTGCGCAGTGTGTCCAGTTGCTCACGCGCGGTTTCGGCTTCGGCGTAGAACGACTGCAAATCGGCGATCGCCTGACGCTGCGCCGCGCTCAGTTCGACTTGTGCCTGGTGGCGCTGTAGCTCGGCTTGTTTCACCCTGCTCTCAATCGCGCCCCAGTGCCACACCGGAATGTTGAGGGTGGCAGTGGCCGAGTAGCCGAGGTTGCGGATACCGTCTGTGCTGACAGCAAAGTGGTTCGCATCGATGCCGTAGAAGTAGTCGAGCACCAGCGTGGGCAGATGTCCCGCACGCGCGACCGTGACTTCGTGGTTGGCGGCTTCCAGAGCAGCGAAGGCGGCGCTCAGCTCGGGATTGTTCTTCTGCGCCATCTGTTGCACCTCGGCTAGCGGGGGCAACACGGGCGCAGCCGCAAGATCGTCCACCAGCGAGAAGTCCTGAAAGAAATTCGGGAACAACAAGACCGCCAGACTCAGCCGCGCATTCTCTTCGCTAAGCTTCGCATCCTGGAAGGCGCGCTGCTGATCGTTGGCCTGGATCTGCGCTTTGATCGCGTCGGAGTGCGCGACCTCACCGCCCTGCTCCAGTTTGCGACTGTTGTCGAGAAAGCGCAGGGCTTCGTCGGCTGCCGCCTGCGTGCTCTGCGTCTTGCCCTGCGCGGCCAGGAGTCCGTAGAAAGCCCGCACCACGGTGACGATCAAGCCGCGGGCGGCGATCTCGGCTTTGGCTCGGGCCAACGCTTGCGCTGCCGCAGCGCGCCGGTAGTCGGCGACTTGTCCCAACCCAAACACCTGCTGCACCGCCCCCTGGCTGATGTACTCGTGCGGACCGTTGTTGGCGATGAACCGTCCTGAGGGTGTGCCGTTGCCCTCGGTGTAAATGAAGCCGTTGTCATAGTCCACGCCTGGCAGCAGCGCCGCTCGCGCCTGCACGCGATCTTCGCGAGCGATTCCCAGTTGAGTGAGTGCCGCCTGAAACTGCGGACTGTTGGCCTTGGCCCGCGCCAGGGCGTCGGCCAACGTCAGCGAAACCATGGAGGCCGACGCTTCTTGTGCATCGATCGTGTTCGGAGATGGGGTTTGCGCGGGTGGAACCGCTTGCGCGCGCGATGCGACCGCGGCAAGCAAGAGGCACGCGATATGCGCGATAATCTTCTGGCTCATGTACACCGCTCCCTCACAGCGGACTCAACTTAAGATGCGGGAACGTACCTTAACGCAAGCTGAAGAAGTGACAGGGGCCTCTTAAGGCTGCCTTCAGCTTGCCTGCTTTAGCGTTGGCATAGGATAGAAACACCATGCGGGTATTGATCATCGAAGACGAGGCCCGGCTGGCGGAAAACATCGCTCGCAGTCTGCGCGAGAGCGCCGCCTATGCGGTGGATGTTGCGCTCGACGGCGAAGAAGGCGCGTTCATGGCGGAGTCGAACCCGTACGACCTGGTGATTCTCGACTTGATGCTGCCGAAGCTCGACGGCCTTTCTGTGCTGCAACGCATGCGAAGCGGGGGTTCGGCAGTCCCGGTGCTGGTGCTGACCGCGCGCGACGAGAAGGAATCGATCGTGGCGCTGTTGAACGCCGGCGCCGACGACTACGTTGCCAAGCCGTTCGATCTGGGAGAGCTTCTGGCGCGCGCCAAGGCCCTGATCCGGCGCGGCAAGGGACAAAGCGCGGCGGTCTTGAAGGTCAGCGATCTGGAGATCAACACGGCCGATCTTTCGGTGCGCCGCAAAGGAAAACTCATCACCCTCACGGCGATGGAATATCGCGTTCTGGAATATCTGGCGCACCGGCCGGGCGCGGTGGTGCCCAAGACCGAGTTGCTCGAACATCTGTACGACTTCAACTGGGAACGGTTCAGTAATGTCATCGAAGTTTACGTCTCCGGTTTGCGTCGTAAACTTGAGGACAGCGGCGACCGCAAACTGATTCACACTCTGCGCGGACAGGGATACATGCTTCGCGGATAACATGCGGCAAACCTCCATTCAGCGCCGGTTAATCGCAGCGGTAGTGATCTCGCAGTTGCTGTTGGCCATCGGCATCGTTTCGGTGGCGGTGTATTTCACCCGGCGCCAATTACGCAACGCATTCGACGCCGGCCTGCATGGCCGGGCCATGAGCGTCGCCGCGCTGGTGCGCTACTCTGAAGATGAGCATCCTGTGTTGATCTTCGAGGATGACGTGGTTCCGCCTCCGCTGGAGAAGCAGCATCCCGATCTTTACCAGGTGACCACCGGCGACGGACACTTGCTTGCCCGGTCGCCCAATTGGCCCCAGGAGCTGCAGGCGATTCCGAAGAAGGACCGGCAACACGCCAACCTTACGGTGGATGGCATCCGTTATCGTGCGGTGCGACTGGAGAACGTTCCCGTGCTCGATCGCGAAGGCGATGCGCCTTCCACCGCTGTGCTGACCGTGACCTATGCGGCGCCTACCGACCAGATGACGCGAGCGGTCGCACGCGCTGGCATCTACATTGCGGCCGGCAGCGGGCTGCTGTTGCTGGTCACCGTAGGCATTGCGCTTTTGGGCTTGCGGCGAGGATTGCGCCCACTCGCTGAACTGGCCGCCAGCGCGGCCTTGGTCAACGCTTCAAACTGGAAATTGAATCCCAGCCAAGCAGCCTTGAGCACGACAGAACTCGCGCCCCTCACCCACGCCATGACCGCCATGCTCGAGGGACTGCATCGCGCGTTCACTCAGCAGCGCGAATTTCTGGCCAACGCCGCTCACGAGCTGAAGACGCCGGTTGCGGTCCTGAAGTCCACGCTGCAATCGCTGTTGCAACGTCCTCGCGCGACCGAAGAGTACCGCGCCGGACTGGAGCAAGCGCTCGACGACATGGCGCGCCTGGAACAACTGATGCACTCCATGCTCCGCCTGGCGCGCGCCGAACAGTGGGCGGCGGGCAGCGCGCGCCGCGATCTGGAGGCGGTGGAAGTGGCCGCTACTTGCGAGAGCGCAGTGGAGCGTCTTGTGCCCGTGGCACGCGAGCGCGGCATTACCATCCATTTCGTTAGCAACGGTCCCATGCCCATGCGCGCCGATGCCGACGATCTCGAACTGGTTTGGTCCAACCTGCTGGAGAATGCCATTCGCTTCAGTCCTGCCGGCGGGAACGTGCAGCTTCGCGCGCGCTCCGATGGCCCGCGCGGTTATGTCGAGGTCGAGGATAACGGTCCGGGAATTCCGCAGTCGGAGCTGGCCCACCTGTTCGAACGCTTTCATCGCGGCGACAGCTCGCGCGCGCGCAACACCGGCGGATACGGCTTGGGTCTGGCCATCTCCAAAGCGCTGATCGAAGCCTACGGCGGGACCATTACTCCCCAAAGCGGGCCTGGGCAAGGTACGCGCATGGTGGTGGAGGTGCCGCTGGAGAATTCCGCTGTTCGCTCTTAGCTCTTCGCTCTCGATATCCCTGTGCATCCGCGAAATCCGCGGCTGCCTTTAGCGGTTTTCCTTCAGCCGCAATCGCAGATAAACATTGTAGAGGAGGACTATTCCCCAGCTTCGTCGAGAAGCTTGTTCAGGGTTGGCTTGTGTTTGTCCTGTTTGAGCTTCCGCTTCTTGCTGGCCGGCTCGGCGCGCGTGGGCGGAGGAGTTCCAATCGCATGACGGGCCGCGGCCTTCACCGCCGATGCGGCGCGGAAGGGTTTGGGCTTGCGTATCTTGGAGGGCATAGCGACGTCTCCTCGTCGTTTAGAGCGCTCAAGAACCGAACTCTCTCCGCCGCCTGCCAGCGAAAGTCGCTACACGCTGTGGTGAGGGATGTGGCTGACCGGCGTCTCGGCGACCACACAAATCCCTGCGTCATTCGCCGCCGACAGCAGGGCTTCTCGATCCAACAATAAGCATCGTCCAGCATCGAGCGCAAGACAGGTTGCGCCCGCCTGCTTCATGGTCACGATCGTTTTCAGGCCGACGACCGGCACATCGAAGCGCATGTCCTGGTTCGGCTTGGCAACCTTCACCACGGTCAGGGCGCGGCTCAACGTCGAGGGCTCTTTGCCCAGTGAAGGCGACTGCATGATTTCGCCCGCCCGGAGGATGGTTGCGTCGGTGCCCTCCATGGCTTCTACGGCAACGCACGCGGCTTCGGCGATCACCACCGTCTGGCCAATGTCGAAGCGCGAGAGATGATGCGCGACCGCCCGTCCATAAGTAATGTCGGTCTGCTCGGAATCGGTCGGCCCACGGCGCGTCAGGACTCCTTCGCTGGCCAGCATGGGTTCCAGCAGTGCGGTGGAATTCATCAGCGTAATGCCTTCTTCCGCGAGAACTTTGCTGATCGCCCCGATCAGCGAATCGGTGTTGCGGGTGGTCAGCGAAAGCAGAAGCTTGGCCAGTTTCCAATCCGGCTTGATGTTGCTGAAGATCTGCTTATGCTTGACCTGCCCAGCCATGATCGCCCGGGTAACGCCTTCCTGTTTGAAGGTGTCGATCAGCCGCGATAGCTCGCCTAAGGACAGCCAGTAAACGGCGGTGGCGCCGCGCTGCCCGATTTCCGGCGGGGCCTCTTCCTTGATGGCGGCGACGACGACTTCCATGCCTTGGGAGCGAGCAGCCTCCAGCACCAGCAGCGGAAACTTACCGTTGCCCGCGATGAGTCCGATTCGTTCTCGCGATGGTTTTGACATAGGGTAGAAGTTGCCGGTAGCCAGTAGTCAGTGGCCGGACGTCGGCTGAAAGTTTCCTGCTTCACCGTTCGATGTCTGAGTTGTCGTCACGAACGGTCTTTAGACCGTGAGGGATCTGCTGTTTCCAAAGGTCGCGGCGGCGCAAACAACAGCAGATTCCTCGCTTCGCTCGTAATGACAATTCCAATGGCAAACATCAACTAGCGCCTGACAACTGGCTACTGCCTACTTAATGATCCCACGCTGCGACGATTCCACGAAGCGCAGCAGCGCCTCCACATCGTCGCCCTGCGCGCCTTCCGACCGCAGCTTCTCCAGCGCCTGCGACGTATTCAGCCGGGAAGACAGCAGCACTTTGAATGCGTGATGCAGCCGGGCAATCCGTTCGCGCGAAAACCCGCGGCGCTGCAGGCCCACCTTATTCAGCATGTACGCGTGAGTGTCGCGCTCGGCGCTGGTCATGGAGTACGGCAGCACGTCTTGCGTGAGGGTGGTCCCACCGCCGACGTAGGCGTGTGCGCCGACACGAACATACTGGTGCACCGGGCACAGCGCGCCCACCACCGCCCACTCTTCGACCGTGACGTGGCCCGCCAGCGTAGCCGCGTTCACCAGCATGGCATGGTCGCCGATGAAACAGTCGTGCCCGACATGGGCGTAGGCCATGATCCACACATGGCTGCCAATGCGGGTCACGCCGCCGCCTTTCACCGTGCCGCGGGTGAGGGTGACATATTCGCGGATGACGTTATGATCGCCAACTTCCAGCCGGGTCGGTTCTCCCATGTAGGTAATGTCCTGCGGGTCCATCCCCAGCGCGGCGAAAGGATAAATTTTGTTGTCGCTGCCGAAGCGGCTGGGCCCGCCCAACGCGACATGCGAAACCAGTTGGCAGTTCTCGCCCATCTCCACGCCCGCAGCCACGGTGCAATAGGGCCCGATGCTGCAGGATGCAGGGATTTTCGCGGAGGGATCGACGATGGCCGTCGGATGAATGTTCATCTGGAAAGTTACGACTGCTCGATTGCGGGAGCCAGCTCCGGGGCAGCTTCCGCTGGTTTCGGACGGTTCAACAGGCGGCAGGTGACTATGGCTTCGCAGGCCAGCTTGTCGCCGACGTAAGCTTTGCCTTGCATGCGGCCTGCGGTGCCGCGCCACGCCAACACGTCCACCTCGATGCGAAGCTGGTCTCCGGGTATCACGGGCCGCCGGAAACGCGCGCGCTCGATGCCGGTGAACAACAGCAGCTTCTCGGCGCGATCGGGGAATTCGGTCAACAGCAGCACCCCGCCGGCCTGCGCCATGGCCTCCACCACCAGCACGCCGGGCATGATGGGATTACCGGGAAAGTGTCCTGCAAAGAACGGTTCGTTGATGGTAACGTTCTTGATGGCCACGATCCGTTTGGTGCGGGTGATATGGGCGATGCGGTCAACCAGCAGAAACGGAAAGCGGTGCGGCAGGATACGCAGTATGTCCTGGATGTCGAGCGTGTGATTGTCATCGCCCTCGGGCGTGGGGTTCACCGGTTCACTCATTATTAGTTCCGTGAAAGTCACGATTATACATTCCCGAGCAGCGGGCGGATTGCAGCGCATAGGAGCGACCGAAGAACATGGCGAAATCGACAGGCCGGCAGCCGAACGCCCGTGAAGTACTGCGGTGGTTGACGGCGCGGCAAAGCGAAATGGTGGCCAGTGTGCGCGAGATGGTGCTGCGCGAGTCGCCTACGCAGAACAAGCAGGCTTGCGACGCGCTGTGCTCCTACCTGGCAGCCGAGTTCCAGTGCCTGGGCGGTCGCGTCAAAATTCATCGGCAACGCTCAGCCGGGGACCACCTGCAAGTGATTTTCACCGGGGCCAAGGGCCGCGAGCCGGTGCTGCTGCTTGGCCATTTCGATACCGTGTACGACGTGGGGACACTGCAGACGATGCCGTGGCGCGAGGAGAAAGGCCGGCTTTACGGCCCCGGTGTTTTCGACATGAAGAGCGGCATTGCGCAGATGATGTTTGCCCTCTGGGCGGCGCGCGAAGTACGCGGCGGCTTGCCTCGCCCGGTGACGGTGCTGCTGGTCTCCGACGAAGAAGGCGGCAGCGAAAGCTCGCGTGCGCTTACCGAAAAGATTGCGCGCCAATGTGCCGCGGTCCTGGTTTGCGAGCCGGCTGGCCCTGGGGGCGCGCTGAAGACGGCACGCAAAGGCGTGGGGTCGTTCCTCATGAAGATCACGGGACAGGCGGCGCACGCGGGGCTGGACTTTGAAAAGGGCCAGAGTGCCATTCTTGAGCTGGCGCATCAGATTCAGGCCGTCTCGCGCCTGACCGATCTCAGGCGCGGCGTCACGCTCAATGTTGGCGTGGTTCGCGGAGGCACGCGCACCAACGTCATCGCTGCGGAAGCTGTGGCCGAGGTGGACCTTCGCATCGCCAAGAAAACGGATGGCGCCGTGATGGAACGCAAGATACGCGCGCTGCGGCCGGTCAATCCGAAATGCCGGATCGAGATCGACGGCGGCATCAACCGCCCGCCCATGGAGCGGACGAAGCAGGTGGTCGCGCTGTACGAGCTGGCGCGGAAGATTGCCCGCGGGTTGGGCTTTCCTTTGGCGGAGATCGCGGTGGGCGGCGGCTCGGATGGCAACTTCACCGGGGGAATCGGGATTCCGACGCTCGACGGATTGGGAGCGGTTGGCGAAGGCGCCCACGCCACGCACGAATCGATTGTTGCTGCCGAACTGCCGCGCCGGGCAGCCTTGCTGGCCGGGTTGATTGAGGCCATTGAATAGTTAAGCATACGAGCGGAGGGCGGAAAGAGCGGCATAAGAGATAGCATTGACATGGGGTTTTCTCGGGAGTGCAATGCCAGATAGGCTCGGGAAGGGGCCTTTCCCAATGAAACTGCGCATCGCTTCGCTCACAATTCTGTGCTTGATGCTGGCTGTTGCTACGGCTATGGCAGATACCCTGTATTCCAACGGCCCCTACAATGGCACCACCGATGCCTGGACCATTAACTTTGGCTTTTCCGTTAGCGACTCGTTCACCATGCCAATTAACTCCACTATCACAGGCTTTGACTTCGTTTACTGGGATGCCTCGAGCACTGATCTTTTGACGACCGTGGAAATGTCAATCGGCTCAACACCGTTTGGCAACGATATTTTCTCCGGGACGTTGTCCGGCGGTACCAACACTTTCCTGGGTACTAACCAGTATGGTTATAACTTGTTTGTGATCCAAACTCGCGGGAGTGCGACAGGGTCGGCCGAGGCTTATGTAACCCTGAGCAATGCCTGCACCACGTCCGGCTGCTCCACCAACCCGATCTACTGGGATGAGAACAGCGGACCGTCTACTGCCTATGAGAACACCCTAGAAGCAGTCTCATAAATGCCTGAGCATCAGGTGGAGGCAGGCAAGGTGGACGAAGCCGAGGAAGTTCTCGATGTGGTACTCCCAACGGGTAACGAGGCGTCGGAAGTTATGCATCCAGGCAAACAGTCGTTCCACTTTCCAGCGACGGCGGTAACGGCGCAGTTTCCGTCCATCCTGGCTCTTGCTTCGGCGCTGTCGGTTGGGTGCGATCAGTTCGATGGCATATTCCTGGGCGAGCTTTTTGTCGAGCCCATCGGAGTCGTAGGCTTTGTCGCCGATGAGCCGGGCGGGCAGTTCGTCGAGGAAACTTCCGGCAAGAACCTCTTCCACAAGCTGGCACTCGGCTGGCGAAGCGCTTTGCACAGATACGGCGAGAGGAAGACTGTTACGTGCGGCGATAGCGACGATCTTTGTGCCCTTGCCGCGGCGGGTGGGGCCGATGCCGAAGCCCCCTTTTTAGCGCTCGCGAACGTCGCATCCACGAACGCCTCTTCTAAGTTCAACTGGCCGCGCTCATGCAAGTGCCTGGCCAGCCGCCGCAGGCACTCTTCCAGCTTCCCGTTCTGCACCCATTGCTGGAATCTACGATGGCAGGTCTGGAAGGGTGGATACTTTTCCGGCAGCTCCCGCCACTGTGCTCCGGTGCCTAACACCCACAGTACGCCATGCAGCACGGCGCGGGTGTCGTGCCACGGACGGCCACGCTTATCGGCCCGGCGCTGCGGCCGTAGCACCGGTTCCACGACTTCCCATTGTTCGTCGGTCAGTTCCCAGTGGCCACGCATTGGCGCTTTCGGAGATCCCCAGAGCATCTCCAGAATGCCACCAAAACGCCGTTGAGCTATTTATGAGACTGGTTCTAGGCTCGATTCCTTCGGAAGCCTTCACGCTGGAAGGCAACAGCCCGACGACTCCTGAGCCCAGCAGCATCGTGCTGTTCGGTTCTGGCATCCTCGGAGTCGCTGGCATATTGCGTCGTAAGCTGAACATCTAACTCTGAGTAAGCGGGTCGGACCGGCTAGGTTTCGCCCTTGATTCAAAGTAGCCCACTACCCAGAACTGGGATGCTTTGACGCGCCCCAGGCGAAAGCCTAGAATCTGGGCAGAAGCCCGTTATCGATTTGCCTAGTCGCAAAAAGGGCTGTTTGACCGGAGGACTTATGTTTGGTGGAAAGCTTGGCTTGCCCGAGCTGCTGGTTATCGTAGCCATTGCCCTGCTCATCTTCGGTCCGAAAAAACTGGGGGAACTGGGCAAAGGCTTGGGCGAAGGCATTCGCAACTTCAGGTCGTCGATGAACGAGCATAACTCGACAACGACAACCCCGCCCCCGACCCCGACTGAAGACAAGAAGTCGTAGTTACGAAATTGTGCCAGGGTTCCTCGCGATGTGCGCGGAACTCTGATTTCCAGATCGGGCCTATCGCGCCTTCCGTTTTTCCCCTGCAAATGCGTCAGAGTAACGCCCGGCCGGTAGCGGCTTCGGCTGCGCGCAACATGCGATAAACCCTCGGCACCGGAAGTCCCACCACGTTGAAGTAGCAACCCTCGATGCGTTCCACCCAGCGCGAGGCCATGCCCTGGATGGCATACGCTCCGGCTTTGTCCATGGGCTCGCCGCTGTCAACATAGGCGGCGATCTCGCGCTCCGAAAGCGGGCTGAAGACCACCTGTGTGACCTCGGCTTCGGTCTGCTCGAAGTCGGGCGCTACCAGGCACACTCCCGTGATCACCTGATGAGTTCGTCCCGAGAGCAGACGCAACATGCGCGCTGCATCGGCCGTGTTGGTGGGTTTCTCCAGCAGATGCTGATCCACGACTACGACGGTGTCGGCGCCCAGCACCGCGCTTTGGGGATGGCGAGCGGACACCGCGCGGGCCTTGTCGCGGGCCAGCCGTTGCGCATAGTCCACGGGCCCCTCGTGGGCGGCGGGCTGCTCGGCGACGTGGGCTGGCGAAACCGTGAAAGAGATCGCAGCGTTGCGCAATAGCTCGGCGCGGCGTGGGGAAGCGGAAGCGAGAACCAGAGACATGCATCCTGATTCTATCCAGCGAAGGCGATTGAAAGCATCCCGTCACGTTCAATAATTTCCATCATGACCGCAGTCGCGGTATCCAGCGCGGCACGTGGCGGCAGAACTCTTCATATTCGCCGTCGAAGCGCGCGCGCAGCGCAGGTTCCTCATACAAGATGATGAACAGGTGAAAGCACAGTGCCAGTACCGCGCCATAAATTGCCAGAGTCCCATAGCGATAGAGCACCGCCTGGCCGAAGACCACCGCCAGCACAGATGTGTACATGGGATTACGGTTGATGCGGTATAGACCGCCGACCACGGTCCTTTGGGTTGGGAAAACCGGCGCGGGTGTCCCTTGGGCCTTGACGAACAGCGTGGCGCACCAGAAGTAACCGATGGTTCCCAACGCGACCAGCGCACTGCCGACGGTGCGGCTGGCAATCCCCGGGGCAACGACGACGCCAGCCGCCCTGATCCACGTCTGCGGAACTCCAACTGCAACGATGGCAGGCACGAACAGCGTGAACAGTGCTGTAGCGATCGCGCTGGCAACGGTGCGCATGACAAAACATCGTACTCCGCCCGCGCCGTGGGGCATTGTTCTCTCCTGTAGAATCGAAGTAGCGCTCAGCTATCTCGCATGGATCCATCCCTCATCCGAAATTTCGCGATCATCGCCCATATCGACCATGGGAAGAGCACCCTGGCCGATCGCCTGCTCGAGCTTACCGGCTCGCTGACGGCGCGGGAGATGCAGGCGCAGGTGCTGGACGCCATGGACCTGGAGCGGGAGCGTGGCATCACCATCAAGGCACACTCGGTGCGCATGATGTATCCGGCGGCGGATGGGAAAATCTATCAGCTCAATTTGATCGACACTCCGGGCCACGTGGACTTCAGCTACGAAGTATCGCGCTCGCTGGCCTCCTGTGAAGGCGCTCTGCTGGTGGTGGATGCCTCGCAGGGTGTGGAAGCGCAAACCCTGGCGAACGCCTACATCGCCATCAATAACGGGCTGGAGATCATTCCCGTCATCAACAAGATTGACTTGCCCAGCGCCGACATCGAGCGCACCAAGGAGATGATCGAGAGCGCGGTCGGCCTGGATGCTTCGCACGCGCTGGCCATCAGCGCCAAGACGGGTGTGGGGGTGCCCGCTGTGCTGGAGGCGGTGGTGCAGCACATTCCTCCACCCAAGGGACGGGCCAGCAATCAATTGCAGGCGCTCATTTTCGATTCCTGGTTCGACTCCTATCGCGGCGTGGTGGTGCTGGCGCGCGTCATCCAAGGCACGCTGTACAAGGGCCAGCGCATTCGCTTGATGTCGAATGGCCGCACCTTCGACGTGGAGACGCTTGGCGTTCTTACCCCCAAGCCGGTCGAAGTGGAGCAACTAAGCGCCGGCGAAGTGGGCTTTCTGACCGCCACCATCAAGACCGTTGCCGATTGCAAGATCGGCGACACCATCACTGACGATCATCATCCCGCGATCGAGCCGCTGCCGGGTTTCGAGGAATTGAAGCCCATGGTGTTCGCCGGCCTGTACACCGTGGATGCGCACGAACACACACTGCTGCGGGAAGCCCTGGAAAAATTACGGCTCAACGATTCGTCCTTCTTCTTCGAGCCGGAAAGCTCGGTCGCGCTGGGCTTTGGCTTTCGCTGCGGATTCCTGGGCCTGCTGCACATGGAGATCATCCAGGAAAGGTTGGAGCGCGAATACAATCTCGACCTGATCACCACCGCTCCCGGCGTGCGCTACAAGATCACGCTCACGGATGGCAGAGTAATCGAGGTGGACAATCCGTCGCGGTGGCCCGATCCCAGCGAAATCGCCAGGATCGAAGAGCCCGTGATCCTGGCCACCATCTTGACCAACGAGGAATACGTCGGAGGAATCTTGAAGCTGGTGGAAGACAAGCGCGGCAAACAGAAAGGCTTCGAATACGTCAGCTCCACGCGCGTGATGTTGAGCTACGAATTGCCGCTGAACGAGATCGTGCTCGACTTCTACGACCGGCTGAAGACCATTTCGCGCGGCTATGCTTCGCTCGATTATCACCTCACCGGAAGCTGGGAGTCGCCGATGGTGAAGCTCGACATTCTGGTTTCGGGCGATCCTGTGGACGCTCTTTCCATCATCGTGCATCGCGACTTTGCCTATGATCGCGGCCGAGCGCTGGTTTCCAAGATGAGGGAGTTGATTCCGCGGCAGATGTTTGAGGTGGCGATCCAGGCGGCTATCGGAGCCAAGGTGATCGCACGCGAAACGGTTGCCGCCCTGCGCAAGAACGTGATCGCCAAATGCTATGGCGGCGATATCAGCCGAAAGCGCAAGCTGCTGGAAAAGCAGAAAGAAGGCAAGAAGCGCATGAAACGGATCGGCCGCGTGGACATTCCGCAGGAGGCTTTTCTGGCCGTACTCAGGGTTGGGGAAGACTAAGGCGGGGCAAACAACGGGGGTTGCGATCTTCCCAAAATGGTAATTCCGGCCCGATTACCCCCTGCTAGAAATCTGCAAAATTGTGCAAAACCTCTGATACGTCGGCCAGTCGGCCAGTTCGCCGGAATTTATTCACGGAATGTTTACACATGTGCTAACTGCTTGATTTTTCTGCTGCTTGAATGTGCATCAGAAGCTGGGCAGAGCAGGTAAGTAGCTGAAAGAACACGGCCTCTAGCAAGTAGTGGCCCGTCTTCCACAAAGTTTTCCACAGATCTGAGGAATTCGCGGGCTGTTACGCCACGCGAACGCGCAGGCACGCCAGCCCATTCAAGCCAACCAGCAGAGGCCGCTCCCTATCCGGAGCGGCCTTGGCCACGAGGGGCCAGAGAATCTAATGAGGCTTGGTGCCCGACGCGGTCGGCTTGCTCGCGGCTGGCGTTCCGGCCGGTCTGGTCGCAGCCGTCCCTGCTGGCTTTGCAGTAGCCGGCGGAGGAGCAACTCCCGATTGAGCGTTGTAGGCGTCCACGATGGTCTTGGTCAAATCCACCGACGCCGTCGCCCAGAGGAGCGGGCCCTGCGGCCAGGGGTTCGAGGAATCGAGCAGAAGACCATAGCCGTTGGACTTGGCATACTTGTCGATCACGGGCGCCATCTTTTGCAGGATGCGCTGCGCAATCTCGTTCTGCTGCGTCTGAAAGTCATTTTGGGCGTCCTCCGCCGAGCGCTGCAGACTCTTCTGCTTGGTCTCGATGGACTTCACCAGGGTGGCGCGGGCTTCCTCGTTCATCTTGTCGCCCTGGGTGTTGAGCTGCTTTTTCAGGTTCTCCACTTCGGTATTGAGGTTCTGCAGCTCGCTACGGCGCGGTTCGAACTTCTTCTGCAGAGCTTCGAAATCGCGCGCTCCTTCATTGGTGGCTACAATGGCCTGCTGAACATCAATAATGCCGATTTTCACAGTGCCCGAAGGGGCGGTGGTTGCAACCGGAGTGGGAGCGGCGGGAGTGGTGGCGGCACCACCCGGTGCAGCCGACCTGGTTTGGGCCAGTGCCGATATGGTCAGAACAACAGCAAGCACGGCGGTGCCTGCGAGCGTGCGCTTCATTAGGTTGATGTAACTCCTTGAACTGCTCCGGGAATTCCTCAGATGTACCAGCGGCGAACGCGATCCTGCTGCGAACTGCTCTGGACAGCCGGAGACAAGCTGGCTGCTCGAACGCAGTCTCGCCCATGCCCCGACCGGAAGATTCGGCGGTGCGGATACCTTGGATTATAGGGAAGCCTGCTTGTCAGCGTCAAACCGGGGCGGGAGGGACTGCTGGAAGAATGAAAAATAACCACGGAGGACCGAGAGCAGGGAGGAACCCAATGGAAACCAACCTCAGTGCGCCCGGTGTTTGCGTGATGAATGTTTTTTCACAAAGCGTGTTCGAAGACCGCGATAACCGCGCGGTCCGGAGTCTGGCTAGAACGTGGTGGCGACCGTGAAGCGAAACGTCTTGCGTGGCTCGCGCAACAGATAGCCCGGCTGATAGGTCGAAATCGCTTGCGCATAGGTGTAATCGCCGGCGGCCCCCGCGGGGAACATGCTGCGGGTGATGGGTGACGGTGAGGCAATGGTTTCGTCAATGCGCAGGGGATTGTAGGCGTAATAGACGCGGAAGGGCGCATTCACCACCGGCATGATCACCTGCAGCTCCAGTCCGGTTGACATTCGCGGCTGGTAATTGGTGCCAGAAACCGGCTTGAGGTCGGCCGTGAACGGGAGCTTGGTTCCACCGGCGCAGGTGAAGGTGGAAGTCAAGGACGGGCAGCCGAAAACCGTGTTTTGCAGGTCAGTGAACTGGGTCCCGGCAACCCGCAGTTGCGATTGATTAGAGATCAAGTCGAATCCGGTGTCCACAAAGGCGGCAATGGTCACGGGTCCAACGATGGGAATGCGGTACTCCAGGTTATTGACTAGGTTGGTGTCGCCGCCGGGAAAGATGATCTGTTCCACGGGGATGGTGATACCGTAAGCGCCACGCCGCGGATTCGACGGATCCAGGGGCACGGTGGTTCCGTCGGGATTCTGCAGGGGAATGGTCACGGCGCTGGGGAAGAAGGCAACGGGAGAGATGGCCCGAATGTCGAAGCCGCGAACGTCGGTATCGCCGCCCATATAGAAGCGATCGAAGGGCGGAGCCACCTGGCCTCCGTATCCCGAGATCCACGAGCCCAAAACCCGGAAGCCAAAGGTATTGCGGCCCTTGTTGACGGGGATAAATTTTTTGTACTCGGCAACCGGCTTGATGTACTTCACATTGCCGCCGAGGCCGGCAAATTCGGTGGCAAAATACAAGCTCTGCCCGGAGTGCGGACGCTGCGGATTATCGATTCGGTTGTAGGAGAAATTCGGCACAACCTTGCTGGTGATAATGCCGTTCAGCGCGTTCGGCCCGGAGATGCCGCGGAACGCCAGGGCCTGAAAATAATCGGAGGACGCGGTGCTGAACGTCTGGACCGAGGAGTCGTCGAACGAATAGGTGATGCCTACCCGCTTGAACGAGCGCTTGATGGGATAGCTCAAGGAAAGGGTTGCACCCGTGCTTGTCTGGGTGAAATTCTGGAGCAGGGCCTGATAACTGGCGGGCAGGGAGACGCTCTGGTTAAGCTGGATCGAAGTGAGGGCCGCCTGATTGTAGTTGTAGCTGCTGTGGTACACCGACCAGCCAAATTGCAGTGGCCGGTCAAATAGGTAAGGCTGGGTGAAGGCGACGGTCTCGTTGCGCTGGTACTGGCCGATCTGGAACTGGAGCGACAAACTCTCGCCCTTCCCAAACAGGTTGTTGGTGGTGTAGTTGAGGCCGATGAACCCACCCGAAAGGCCACTGACGCCGCCGGTGAGGCCGATGCTGTTCTTGCCCTTTTCCCTGACCTTCAAGGTGATGTCAACCGTAGAATCCTGCACATTCTGCTTGATCTCGGAATCCTGGTCGACCTTGAGCTGTTCGAAATACTGTAACTGGTTGAGGCGCAGCAAACTCAGCTCCCACAAGTTGCCGTTGTAAACCTGGCCCTCCTCCAGCGCCAGTTCGCGGCGAATGACCTTGTCGCGCGTGGTCGTGTTCCCCTGGAATTCGATCCGCCGGACAAAGAATTGCTTGCCTTCGTCCACATCAATGCGCAGGCTGATGAGTTTCTTATCATCGTCCGCTTCGGTATTGGGGACTGGCGTGAAATTGATGTAGCCGAGGGCAGCGTAGGCCTTGCGCAGGCCCTCCAAACCCTTGCGGACGGCCTCGGTGTCGAAAATGTCGCCGTCCTTGATCTTGAACAGGGAGCGCAATCCCGCCGTATTGGTCACTGCCTTGTTGCCGCTGAAGGTGATCTCCTTCAAACGGTAGCGCTGGCCTTCTTCGACCGGCAGAGTGATATCGACGGCTTTGCCGGGGGACGACTTAAACGGCCAATACCAACGGACGCCGCTGGTATCGTGAAGCTGCGTCTTGGGATCGGCCACCAGCGCCTTGAAGTAGCCCTTGGTCTGATAGTAGTAGCGGACCCGTTCGGCGTCCTCGTTCAGCTTGGTGGAATCGTAGGTGCGGGCAAAGAGGTTCTCCAGGAAGATGGAGTGAGGAATGCCGATGGGCTTCAAGTTCTTCATCGCGCTGCGCAGCTCGCGCGCTTTGAGGGCCTTGTTGCCTTCAAAGATGATTTTTCCCACCTTCACCTTGGGACCTTCCTTCACCACGAAGGTAAGGGCGACGGCTGCGGGAGGAATGGGGCGCACCTCCGAGCGGACGGTTGCGAACTGATGGCCGTGTGCGGCCAGCAATTCCTTAATGACCACTTCGGCACGCTTTACTTTGGTGGGATCGTATTGGCTCTCCTGGGTAAGTCCGACCTTGCGCTCCTTGAATTTGTCGAGGACGTCACTCTGCGAGACCGAACTCAAGCCCACGTACTTGATCTCGCGGATGGTGGGCTTTTCCTTGACGTAAACGTGGATGATCCAGCCTTTGGCGGAAGCCTCCCGCTCGATGCGCAAATCGTCGAAGTAGCCGGTGTTCCAGAGGGAATTAAAGTCGCGCTCCAAGGCCGCCTGGTCGTAAACGTCACCCGCCTTGGTGAACATCCGTGCGCGGATGGTTTCCGCCGGAATCCGGCGATTGCCGTGGATCTCAATCTGCTCGATCACGCCCTGTTGCGCCGCGCACGTCGCTGCAAGAAGGATGAAAGCGAAAAAAAGGCCGATCGCCGTGACCCAGTAGCGCGTCCCGCGAGCGAACAGGACTGCGGGTCTTACCTGAAGATGGCAAGAAATGACGAAACCTCGGTACAGGTTTAATGAAAGCGCAATTATACGGTACGGGTGTTCTGGTTTGGAAACCAACCGCTCCCTTGGTCTCCCTTGGTCCACGGCGGACGGCAACCCTAACCCTTGCTGGGGCGCGAAGTTTCGGGAACGCGCTCCACCTCGACCAAGGTGGAATAGAACGTAGCACCGCCACCAAGATCGCTGAGCCTGTCCGACGTCAACACATTGATGTTGAGACCGGCTTCGGACAACTTCGCCCAACCCAATTGCGCCCCGACGACACCGGCTGCCACCGTGCCGTCAACCCGTGCCCGCAAGAAAATCTCGCCTCGTTGGTTGTACACACGGACACGGTCGCCATCGGCTATGCCGCGGCGCTCCGCGTCGGCACCGCTAATTTCCAGCTCATGCTGCCGCTCCATCTTCTGCAGGCTGGGCAGGTTGACGAACGTAGAGTTCAGAAAATTGTCGGCCTTGCGGGCCAGCAACTCCAGCGGGAATTTTTGCGCCCCTTGCCGGTGACGCGATTCCTCCGGCGGGACAAACGAAGCCACCGGGTCCATGCCATGCGAGATCAACGACGGGTCAAAGAGTCGCGCCTTTCGGTTGGGCGTGTCGAAGCCGTTTGCGAAGGGCAGCCACGGACGGTCGCTGTTGTCTCCGTGCAGGTTCAAACGCACGTACGGGTCGCTCTCCAGGCGCTGCCGGTCGATCCCCTTCAGTTGCGGCACGCCCGATTGCAAAGCCGCGTCGATCATGGCGTCAACCGGTTCGCGGAAACACTCGTCGTCGAATCCCATGCGCACAGCCAGCTCGCGAAAGAACTCCACATTGGATTTGCACTCGCCCCGCGGTTCGATTGCCGGTTGCGAGACTTGCAGGTAATAGTGGCCGTAAGCCTGGACCAGGTCCTTGTGCTCAAAGAACGTCGTGGCCGGCAAAACCAGATCGGCGAAGTCGGTCGTGTCGGTGAGGAACTGCTCGTGGACCACCGTAAACAGGTCCTCGCGCTTCAGCCCGCGGCGGACCAGGTTTTGATCGGGGCAAACCGCTGCGGGGTTGGAGTTGTAAACCATCAAGGCCTTGATCGGGGGACCGGCGAGTTCGGTCAACGCCTTGCCGAGTTGCACCATGTTTACCGTGCGGGCCGGGCGACCGAGCGGACTCTTCCGCATCAGGTCCTGCCGCTCCATCGCGGCCCGGTCAAGCTGAAAGCCGCCGCTGGTGGACAGTTGCAGCCCGCCCCCGACTTCCTTCCACGATCCCGTGATTACCGGCAGCATGCACACCGCTCGGACCGCAGCGCCTCCATTCTGCGAACGCTGGATGCCGTAGTTCAGGCGGATCGCCGCCGGGCGGATAGTGGCGTACTCGCGCGCCAGGCGCTCAATGTCATCGCGGGAAACGCCCGTCCATTGCGCCACGCGTTCGGGTGTGTACTCTGGGAGCCGCTTCTCCAACTCGTCGAAACCTTCGGCGTAGCGCGCGATGTAATCCCGGTCATGCAGGCCATCGCGAACCATGACGTGCATCAGCCCTAGGGCAAGCGCAACATCGGTGCCGGGATTAATTGCGATGTGCCAATCGGCAAGCCCGGCGGTGCGGGTGCGATAGGGATCGATCACCACCAGCTTGGCCCCCTGGCGCCGCGCCTCCTCGATGAACGGCCAGAGATGAACGTTGTTGCCGTGAATGTTGGCGGCCCAGGCGATGATGTACTTCGCGTGACGGAATTGCTCCGGTTCGGTCCCGATCTTGCGGCCGTAGATCGAGACAATGGCGTCGCCGCCGGTCTGCGAGCAGATGCTGCGGTGCAGTTGCGACGCCCCCAGGCGATGAAAGAACCGCCGATCCATGGAGGCATTGCTAAGCACGCCGATGTTGCCGCCGTAGGAATAGGGCAGGATTGCCTCCGGCCCGTGTTCTGCGCTGATGCGGCCCAGGCGGGCCGCTATCTCGTCGAAGGCGTCGTCCCAGCCAATGCGCCGGAAAACGCCATCGCCGTGTGTGCCTTTCGGGGCCGCCCTCCGCAGGGGATAGAGGACCCGGTCCGGCGAATAAACACGGTCAAGATATTTCGCAACTTTGGCGCACAAAAAACCGCGGGTGATGGGATGCTCGGGATCGCCCTGGATCTTGCTGGCGCGTCCGTCCTGCACCGTGATGAGCACGGCGCAAGCGTCGGGACAATCGTGCGGACAGGCGGCGTGGACCACTCGTTTCATACGGCAGACCGATTGAGCGATTATGCCACGAAGCGGCGGAACAAGCGTGGCTCGACTAAACAGGCTGCTGAAAAACTCTGTGGGAGCCTTTTGGTGGAAGCCCCCTGCTTTAGCAGGGGGGGCTGGACTTTAATCCAGCGGAAAAGGAGTCGATTTTGAAATGGGTTTTAGCCCCGGGTTTTCGATTCCCAGCGCTAAAGCGCATGATCAAGATGGAGCTTTTTCCGGAGCGCTGAAGCGCTCCTCCCCCGCATAAATGCGGGGGCTTCCACCAAGAAATACAATCGACGGGTTTGGCACAAAGTTTTTTCGCGGCCTGTAGAGCAGTTCCAGGATTGGGGTATCCGCTCAGCCACTTGGAGCTGCGCTAATACCCCCGAGCGCCGCTGTGACAAAACGCTGGTTCAGCGGGACGAATTGCAGCATGGCTGGTTGACGATTTCAGTTCCCGCTTGCCTTCGTCACCCCCAATCGGAGTATGATTTCAACACCCATCTGGCCCACCCGAGCATTTCCAGGGAGAAGGCGTTATGGTAAGCAAGATTTTGGCAGTCCTGATCGTCCTCACCACCGCGGCAACGCTTCCTTCCGCCGCCAAAATGCGGGGCCCCTCCACGCCGGAAGAACGGGCGCGCGCCATCGAGTATGTGCGCAGTCTGGAAGACAATCCGCTGGCCAAAGACAGCCTCGAAAAACGAATGTGGCTGACCGAGTGGATCGTGGAGGTCCCGGACTTCACCGTCAATGCCTGCTGCAAAGAATTGCAGTCGCTCGACAAAGTGAACAACACGTATTCCAACCAGTTACGGATGCAAGTCATTTATTCGCAGGCTGCATTCCTGTTGCAGCATCCGGAGATAAAGAACGCGGCCACCATCCAGGCGGCTGGGCTGGCTGGGACCTTACGGGCGTACCGTGCCATCCAGCGCTTCGATCCCACGGCGAAGTATCCGTTGCTCGACAATCTGAGCGCGTTGGAAAAACAAGGCAAGCTGCAGCAGTACGTGCGGAAGAAGAAGTGCAAGGACAATTAGGAGGTCAGCTTCTGCTGGTTCCAAGGGCGCGCCAGTCGCGCCCTTCGTCGTTTCTGGGGTGGCCCGCAGAGGCTGCTGATAAACGCCACGGCCTTCAGAAACGCGTCGCGCGCAACCTTTGTGCGTTGCTCAGGCCAGTGAAGCACCGCTCTTCGCTCTGATGCCTGCGCAGCGAAGACTCCAGTCCCGCTCTGCGGGACGGAACCAAGATAGCCCACCGCTTCTGCGGTGGGTCACGGTGACCAATCAACCCGAGTCCCCCGGGGACGGCACAGTTCTCTTCAATCCTGGAGGTGAAGCTCCATCATGCACTACGATTTCGTTGCCATTCCTTCGCAGGATGTTCCGCGTGCCGGCAACCCACTCTTCCAGCATCTGCTGGACACCTACGCCAGCGAGACCGACAAGGTCATCTCGGTTTGGCGCTGCTTCGCGCAAGACGACCTGAATTTTCGTCCCCATCCCAAGTCGTCCACCGTGGCCGACATCCTGAACCACGAACTGCTCTCCGAGCGCCGGTTCTTCGGCGAATTTGTGGGCACGCCCGAACCACCCGCCGCCGAGGTACTCCCGAAGATAAAAGAGCTCAGCTTATACATTCAGCGCAAGGAGCAGTTGGCGCGGCCGCGACTCGCATTCTTCGCCGGGCAAACTGCTGACTGGTGGATGCAAGACGTGCCTTTCTTCGGACTCACCCGCCAGCGCATCTGGGTGTTCTGGCGCCGCGTGCTCCACAGCGCCCATCACCGCACGCAACTGACGGTGTATCTGCGCCTGCTGAACAAACCAGTGCCTTCGGTGTACGGACCAACCTCGGACCAGACCTGGGACGGCGCCGATCCAACCACTTCGGTGGAAGCGGCGGGCAGAAAGTAAGAAGAGTTTCCAGTTTCGAGTTTCAAGTTTCAAGATTACGACTCCGGCTGTTTGCGCAAAGACCCGCGCCGACTACAAGTCATCTCGTGAATCGTTTTTCGCTGTTTCTGAGTTGTCATCACGAACGGCCTTTAGGCCGTGAGGGATCTGCTGTTTTCCCTAGCGTCGTTCCAGATGCAGACAACAGCAGATTCCTCGCTTCGCTCGTAATGACAATTTCAGAATGGAACCGTCAATTCCAAACGACCACAGCTTTTTGGTCCGTTCCGCTTGGTCTCGAAACTTGAAACTTGAAACTTGAAACTTGAAACTGCCTTACCGCACCTTGGCGTACAGCAGCTGATCAAGGATCACCCCGTTCTTGATGGCGCTGCGCCGCATGATGCCCTCGCGTTCAAAGCCCGCTTTTTCCAGCACGCGCATCGATCCCACATTGTGGGAGAAGGTCATGGCAAAGATCCGCGTTAGCTTGTATTCATTCAAGGCCCACTCCGAGGCCGCCTGCACGGCGCGGGTCGTCCAGCCGCGTCCCCAGAAGGGCTCGCCCAGCCAGTAGCCCATCTCCGCGCTGAGCCGCGCAATGTCGGTGCCCAGCCTGAATCCAATGCCGCCGACCGCCTCGCCCGCGTGTTCTACGGCGAACGAAGTGGGGACATCCATCGCCCGCACGAAGTCCAGGTAGTCAATGGCATCGCGCCGGGTGTAAGGGTGAGGGAACTGATCGCGCAGATTGGATGCAATCTTGGGATTGTTGGCGTAGCGCAGCAGCGCGTCGAGGTCGTCCTTGCGCCAGGGACGAATGCGGAGATCGCCAAGGTCGAGCAGCATCGGAATATCGCCCCCCGCTCGGAGCGACTAGAGCGACATCACTTCCTTCTCTTTGCCCTGGGACAGTTCTTCCATCTTCTTGATCTCGTCGTCGGTCAGCTTCTGCATCTGTTCCAACGCGCCGCGCTCTTCGTCCTCGGTGATCTTCTTGTCCTTCATCGCCTTCTTGATCAGGTCGTTGCCATCGCGACGGATGTTGCGGACCGCGGTGCGGTGCTCTTCCAGCACTTTGTGCAGGTGCTTCACCATCTCTTTGCGGCGATCTTCGGTGAGCGCCGGTACCGGCACCCGGATCAGCTTGCCGTCATTCATCGGGTTCAATCCCAGGTCGGCGCTGCGAATGGCCTTCTCGATGGCGCCAATCAGGCTGACGTCCCAGGACTGCACGGTGATCAGTTGCGGCTCCGGCGCGCTGACATTGGCGAGCTGGTTGAGCGGCATCTGCGATCCGTAGGCATCCACGGTGACGCCATCCAGCATGTGGACCGAGGCGCGGCCGGTGCGGGTGGAAGCCATCTCCTTGCGGAAGTCTTCCACCGCCTTGTCCATGCGCGCCTTAAGCTGGGCAAAGCTGTCCTTCAACGCGGGAATTGCCGCCATCGAAACTTGGGCCATGTTCGTTAGCCTCAGAATGAAGTCAGAAACGTTTGATTATAAACCTCGGCCATCAGCTATCAGCTTTGAACAGACCTGCGCCCACGGCGCCTAGAGGAGCACACCTGCTGCAAGGCTAGCGCGGTTTCCACGGTCAGGCAAGCATGACCACCAGCCACTAGTGGATATCGAAGTTTTCCTGGTGCAGCAATGGATCGCTCTTCACCAGCACGGTTTTGCCGGTCAAGTCTTCCATCTCGGAGATCAGTTTGCCATTGCCGGCCTTCAGGGCCTTGGCTACCTCGGGATGCACGCGCACCGTGATGTCGGTCTTGTCGTGCACCTTCGCCATCTTGCGCATCTCGATGTAAAGCTCGTTGCACACGGTCGGCACCGACTTCACAAAGCCCGCGCCCACGCAGTAGGGGCAAGTCTCACCCAGGGTGCGCTCCAGCGATTGCTTCACCCGCTTGCGGGTAATCGCCACCAATCCAAAATCGTTGAACTGCAGCACCTTGGACGGGGCGCGATCATAACGTAGAGCTTCTTCGAGGGCCTGCATCACCTTCTGGCGGTTCTTGCGCTCGTCCATGTCGATGAAGTCAATGACGATGATGCCGCCCAGGTCGCGCAGCCGGATCTGCCGCACGATTTCCTTGACCGCATCCACGTTGGTCTTGGCGATGGTGTCTTCCAGGCGCTGCGTCTTGCCAACATACTTGCCGGTGTTGATGTCGATGGCCACCAGCGCTTCGGTCTGGTTGATGACGATATGTCCGCCGCTCTTCAGCCACACCTTCGACTTCAGCGAGCGATTGATCTCGTCCTGAATGCCGAACTGCTCGAACAAGGGCGTGTCTTTGGTGTACAGCTTGATGCGCCGGACCAGCGAGGGCTGGAAGCGGCTGGCAAAGCGCACCACGCGCTCGTACTCGTCTTCGGTGTCCACCCAAATCTGCGAGAAGTCGGCATTCACCTGGTCGCGCAACACCCGTTCCACCAGGTTCAGGTCGTGATAAATGAGCGCCGGCGATTTGCTGTTCTCGGCGCGGTTCTTGATCTCGGCCCACAAGTGTTTGAGGAAGCGAATGTCGGCGCGCAGATCTTCTTCCTTGATGTTGGCGGCAGCGGTACGGACGATGAAGCCGCCTAATCCGTTTTCCCGTTCGCTGGTCACGATGCGCTTCAGCCGCTGGCGTTCTTCGTCAGAAGCGATCTTGCGCGAAACCCCGACGTGATTGACCGTGGGCATGTACACCAGGAAGCGGCCGGGCAACGCAATGTGGCTGGTGATGCGCGCGCCCTTCTTGCCGATGGGTTCCTTGGCAATCTGGATCAGCACCTCCTGACCTTCCTTCAGCAGGTCGGTAATGAGCGGTTGATTGCGATTGGTGTTGGGACGCGCGCGGAAGTTGCGGCGCGGACCACCACGGCGACTGCGATCGCGAAAGTCGCGCCGACCGTAGCCGGGACGCTCCGTCTGACGCTGCTGATAGCCTGCGGTGGGTGACGCAGCCCGCACCTCGGCGCGGCCGTTGGTTTCTTCTCCCTCGCCCGGCTCTTCTTCCTCTTCGTCGTCGGTATCGGGGCCGTAGATTTGTTCGCCACGCTCCTCGGCTGCCACCACTTCGTCCTCATCTACGTCGGCAATCTTGGGGATCCAACGGTCTGAATCGCCATTGTCGGCATCGAGGGTCTCCTCCTCAAGAACGACTTCCTCGTCGGCTTCCGCCTCGCTTATCGCATTCAGATCGTCGGGGACGGGATGGAATTCCATCTCCTCGTCTTCCAGGACTTCATGCTCCAGCGTACGTCCCTCGGGAGCGACCGAAGGAGCGGCAAGCGATGGGGAGCCCGGCGGTTCCTGGGTTGCGCCTTGGCGGTGATCTTGTTCCCGATTTTCGCCGGACGACGGGAAGTCGGTGCTCCGCGCTTGGGCGGGCAGGTCTTCGATTAGAGTTGGGTTCTCCGCTGTCGCGCTCAGGACCTCGGTGGCAGTCGCCGGTGACGTCACTCTCGCTTCGGGCCCTGCAGCCTGGGATTCGGATGCCACGGCGCTCAGGCGCTCCTGCTGTGCCAGCCCATCATCCTGGCGTGCGGCTGCGGCTTGTTCCGTTTCCTCATGCTCGATGACGAGGGCGCTCTCAACTGGCGCCGTGGTTACCTGTGCGGTCTCACGTGGTTCGGACGCGGCGTTTCCGGGTCCGAAATGGCTGGGTGATTTGGCTTCTTCAACTGCCGCGTTGGGGTTCGAGTTCGTTTCGCCAGATTGATCGAAATCTTCAGCCGGGGCGAAAGAAACCTGCTCTGTAGTTTCTTCGTCCGTCGGCACGGGCGCGGGCTGCTGCGATAGGTTGCGATACTTCGAAATCGATTCGCCAGGCAGAACGATCGGCGTATAGCCTGCGGGCGGACCATAATCCGTGCGCGGACGCGTGGCCGGACGCGGCTCGGCATGATAAATAGGCGCCTCTTCTATCGGCTTCGCGGTCTCGACCTTTGGCTCTGGCCGGTCGTTGCGCTCGTCTCCCTGCCCGCGACGTCCGCCACGGCGGCGACGGCGTCCACGCCAGGGCCGTGTTCCTTCCGCCGAATCCCGGTCCTCGGTGGGGGAAGCTTCGGTCCCCTCGCCTGCCGATTGCTCCTCGGCAGGAGCAGAGAAATCTTCTTCTGCGGCTTCGAACTCCTCGGCGATCTCGGGTTCTGCAACGGCAGACTCGGCTTTGAGTTGCGCCTCCTGCGCAGCATACGCTTTGCTTACGTCGATGGCGTTACGCGGCACAGGAATACTGCCGAATTCTTCTTCGTCCTCCTCCTCGCCGGTGATTTCGAGAAAATCAGAAACATAGAGGAAGGCATCGCGTTCCAAGCCGATGTCTACAAAAGCCGACTGCATGCCGGGTAGCACGCGCGTGACCCGGCCCTTGTAGATTGATCCTGCGAGGGTGTATTCGTTTTCCCGCTCGAAAAAAACTTCGGCGAGTTGGTCGTCTTCCACCAGCGCCACCTTGGTTTCGTGTGGCGTGGAGGAAACATAAAGTTCCTTGTTCATGGAAATGCTCCGGTTCAGCCGGCCCGATCGATTCGGAAGGACAGGAAAAACTCTACAGGTGATTAGGCGAGGGCAGACCGGAACATATGCCGGGATGCAAACCAGACCTGATTCGTGAAGCAACAATTTGTGGAATCTTTAGCACCGTATAGAGCACGCGTTTCGAAGGTTGTGGCCTCACTCTCAGCATCAGCCAAGGGGCCGTTTCCCGCCTCGATCAATGTGCTTTGCAATCCTGTCCGGCCTATTCTCCTGAGCGGCCGGCATGCCCTCGTACGTGGGGGCGGTCGTAATCTTGTTGTCATCCTTCGGAAGCCCGACGTCCAGTCTGTAATGGCTTCCCCGGCGAATGAAGCCGGCAGTTCTGAAGCGCGTCCTAAGGGACGCTAAGAAAGTCCAATACCAAAAGTTTGCAATTCAGCCTTCATAATTGTCCTATCCCTCGATTACTTCGTAGAACTTGGGCGTAGGTTTGCCATCAAACAGTGGTCTCACCTGCTCCCCTGCTCTATCGTGGATAGAACTACTATGCATCGCCTGGAAGGCCGCTTGATTTTCAAATTCAACTACAGCCGCGTAGTTTCCGCCTTCTAGAGGCTTCAGAAGCTTTCTGCGTATGAAGCCCTTAGAATTAGAGAACACTCGGTTTGACGAGGCAAACCATTCTTGAAATTCAGCATCCTTGCCATCTTTAATGGGTGGGAAAGAAATAATCACTATAAACATAAGACGCCCCAAACGTTTGCGTCCACTTCCTTTTGCCGCCGCACCTCGGCTGAACTCACACAGCCTTCCAAGTACCGCCCCGGCTCCACGCGCGTGTTCACACCAATGATGCGATTCAGTTCAGTAGAGCGCGCTGTCTGCAGTGTCAACTTCTTCGGCCGTAGCGTTCGTTACTCCCTCCGGCATTTCTCCCATTAAGCTCAGTTCACAAACCGGCGCATGCGAATGTTCATCACGATTCCCAGCGCCAGGAACATGAACAATACTGAGGATCCCCCGTAACTCATTAACGGCAAGGGGATGCCCGTGACCGGCATGAACCCGACCACCATACCGACGTTAACCAGGATGTGGAACGCGAGCACCGCAACCACTCCCATCACCACGAAAGCGCCAGCCCGGTCGGGGGCCGTCTGAGCGTTCTGGATCAGACGCATCAGTAGTATGAAGTATAGCAGCAGCACGCCCATAGCGCCTAGGAATCCGTGCTCCTCGGCAAAGGCGGCAAAGATGAAATCGGTATGCGGCACCGGCAGAAATTGTCCCTGGGTCTGGCTGCCGTGTGCCGTTCCCTTGCCAAAAAGCCCGCCTGAGCCCACGGCCACCAGAGATTGCAGAACCTGATAGCCGCGCCCCTGCGAATCCGCCTCCGGCTCCATGAAGCTGGTCAGCCGGTCGCGCTGGTAAGGCTTCAGAACATGCCACCCCACGGGAGCCAGCAACGCCCCCAATACCAGGATAATCACCGCATGCCGGGCCTTCATTCCACCCAGGAACAAACCCATGACGGCGATCGGGATGTAGGTGAGTGCCGTTCCCAGGTCCGGCTGCGCCAGCACCATCAGCATGGGAACGCCGACCAGCGCCCCGGCTTTGACGATGTCCTGGGCCGTACATTCGGACTTGGCGTCAGCAAAGTATTTAGCCATGGCGAGAATGAGTACCAGTTTCACCCATTCCGACGGCTGGAAGTGAAACGAGCCTAGCTGCACCCAGCGGCGGGCGCCCAGATACTTTTTGCCGAATACTTCCACCGCAACCAGCGATGCAATGGAAATCAAGTACAGCAGCGGCACATGTTCCAGCAGGGCCTGATAGTTGAGGAAGCTCACCAGGAACATCAGGCCCACGCCGCCCAGGATCCAATACACCTGCTTGAGATGTACGCCCATGAATTTGGTGCTGAGGGTTGCGCTATAGATCTCGAGCACGCCCAGAGCGCAAATTAGCAGCACCAGCACCAACAGGACCCAGTCGAAATCGCGGAAGGAGATGTAGCGGCTCAGGGCTGCCTCCGGGGAACCATTGCGGCCGCAGGCGCGATCGTGGGCTTGCCAGGCTTCTTCGCAGCAGGTGGCGCTTGCAGCTCAGGACTTGTCGCTGGGAGCGTCGGTTGACTTGCCGCGGGAGGTTCAGCTTCGGGGTGGGCCATTTCCGCGTGCGACTCGGTGGTTTCCAGATCGCCAGGACGAATCGGCTTGTCCGTTTCGCCCACTCCTGGCGCCGCCGTGACCGGCTTGGTCTTGCCGTCGGCTGAAACCGTGAAACGCCCGCCTTGCATCTTGTCGGGGGCCTTGGCGTCGGTCTCGTGCCACACCGCGGCAACTTCCGCCTGCTTGGATCCGGAAGCCTCTCCGCCTGCCTTGGCCACCTGCGTCTGGCGAGTACGCTGTTTCTCAACGTAGGCCTTGATCACCTGCGCAGCGGCACGAGCGGCATAGTATCCGTGTTCGCCCTCCTCGAGGAGCACCGTCACTACAATTTCAGGATTCCGGCGCGGCGTGACGCCAACGAACCAGCCATTGTCCTTGAACTTGCTCTTTTCGCTGCTGCCCATCTTTGCTTTTAGCTGGTTGGAGATGGTCTGTGCGCTGCCGGTTTTTCCAGCGAAGTCGATCCCCGGCAAGCGGGCGCTGGGCGCGGTGCCAATCGGCGACACCACCGCCGCCAGTGCATCCGTGATCGTCATCCAGTTCTCCTGGTCGAGGGGAATCTTCACCTGGTCGTTGTAGCTTGCCACCTGCTTAAATCCCGGCGGAAACTGGTCCGGAAAGGCCACATGCGGACGGACCAAGACCCCGTCGCTGGTGACCGCGCCGACTGCCCGTGCTATTTGAATCGGCGTAGTCGCCACCGCGCCTTGCCCGATACCGACGGAGATGGTTTCGCCGGCATACCACTTCTGCTTGAAGTTCTTGATCTTCCACTCTTCCGAAGGCATGACGCCGGAGACTTCCTGTGGCAGATCGATCCCCGTCTTTTGTCCGAGCCCGAGCATGGTGGCGTACTTCGCGATGCGGCTGATGCCCAGCTTCTCGGCCAGCGTGTAGAAGTACGAATCGCAGGACTGGTAAATCGCTTTGCTGATGCCCACCGTTCCGTGACTGCCGTGTCCGGCGATCCAGCATTTGAAGAAGCGGCCGTAAAAGGTCTTGCCACCTCCGCAGGTAATGACGAGTTTCTGTGCAATACCTTCCTGCAGACCGGCGGTGGCCATGATGACCTTGAACACCGAACCCGGAGCCAGCTGCGCCTGGATGGCTTTGTTGAGTAGCGGCTTGCCGGGATCGGTGACCAACTGATTCCATTCGTCCCGGGTGATGCGCACCGCGAATTCGTTGGGATCGAACGCCGGGCGGCTGACCATCGCCAGAATTTCGCCATTGCGCGGATCCATGGCGACGATAGCGCCGGGCCTGCCGTCCAGCGCCTCCTCGGCCGCTATCTGGATATCGAGATCAATGGTGAGCTTGAGCTGTTTGCCGGGGACCGCGGGCACGTCGCTGAGGGTGCCCACTTCCTTGCCTCGACTGTTGACCAGCACTTGGCGCGAGCCGTTCTTGCCCATCAGAATATCGTTGTAGTACTGCTCAACCCCAGACATGCCGACGATGTCGCCGGGGTTGTACAGCTCCCACTGCGGCTGGGTCAGCATGTCTTCGCTCACCTGGCCGACATAGCCGATGACGTGCGCCATGAATCCATTCTTGGGATAGAGGCGGCGGTGAACGGTGATGGTGTCGAGCTCGGGCAATTCCTCTTTGTGCGATTCGATGAAGGCCAGCTCGTCGGGAGTAATGTCGTCCTTGAGGAACAGCGGCTGATATCCCGGAACGGCAGCCATGCGCTTCAGGCGGGCGCGCAGCTCGTCGGGCGGGATGTGCAGCCCAGCCGCAATCTTGTCGGCATCGGCCTGCAGATCGCGGTTCTGATCGCGCAGCAGCAGCACCGAGAACGAAGGATAGTTGTCAACGATGATGCGGCCTTCGCGGTCCAGGATCTTGCCGCGCGGCGCCAGGATGGGCACCTGCTTGATGCGGTTCTGCTCGGCCAGCGAGCTGTAGTAATCGCTGTGCGCCACCTGCAGGCGCCACAGCCCGAAGGCAAGGACCAGAAAGACCCCCAGCAAGACGTATTGCACTGCGGTAAGCCGGAGCTGAGAGACCTTTTCGTCGCGACCGAACATCAAGAACTACAACTTTCGCAGGGATCGTATGGTTGCAAAGTTTCGAAACTTACGAATCCGCACACAATTGGCAACGGCCAGTTGCCCGATTCTGACGGGACACTCCTCGGGCGATAATCAGCCACGCTTGCATCGGGTAAGTGGCGATGAACTCTGGGGTTCATTGTAGCCCGAATCAGGGCGGGGCGTCAGGGGGGAAAAAAGCGCGTGAAGCGCCCCTACCGCTGTTTGAACCGGTCCAGAAACTTGAAGACAAATATGCCGATCACGGCGTTGGCCAGCGCGGAAACGGCCACGTGGCTCCAACTCCATTGCTGCGCCTGGCCAAGCAAACCGTGCGCCACGCCGTAATAGATCCCCTGGTGGGCCACAAAAAAAATGTAGGTGAGGATGAAGCGCGAGCCGGGGTTCTCCACGTCAATTTTCAGGCCTAGCGACGACGCCGAGTACCCGATGATCGTCAAGGCAATGCCGTACATGCCCAACGGATGGCTGGGGCCGGCGAAGAGGTCTTGCATCAGGCCAATCGCGCAGCCGGTGAGGCATCCACTGATGGGATTGCGCCGGGCCACCGCGAAAAAGATGGTGACCATGAACGGCAAATTGATCGCCGCTAAGAATGGAATCTTCCCCAGAATGAAGATCTGGATCAGCACCGCAACCAGCGGAATGAAAATGACCGCGGGCCAACTGAATTCGTGGACCGCGACCTGGTCGCGCGAGGTGAGGCTTCCCCGGAATGGCATGACTCGGCTGGTCACTGCGGCGGTTGCTCTCCGTTAGGCGGCGGCGAAGGCTGCTGTGGATTCGTATTTGGCGTCTGCTCCGGGGCCGGCTTGGATCGCTTCACCGGAGGCGTCGTCTGGTTTCCATTCGCGGGGCGTTTCGCCGGCGATGGACTAGGCGCAGGTGCGGTGGTGCTCGCATGTGGCGCAGTTACCGTTCCAGCGCCGTTTAACGGTTTCGCAACTGTCCCAGCGGGACGCGTCCCACCGGCCGCCGCAGGTTTCGGCGCCTTCGGCGATCCCGCGCTTCCCGCCGTTGTACCTGAGGGAGTGCCGTGCGTAGTCGTAGCCGCTCCGTTGGGCTTAGGAGCAGCCGCAGCCGAAGTGCCGGTCGCTGGCCTGTTCGCGGCTGAAGTTGCCGCCGCACCGGAACGAGCGGCGGCTGTTCCCGTCGCCGGAGTTGCTCCGGACGCTGTCCCACTCGCAGCGCCAGGTTTCGCCTTGCCAGAGGCGTCAGCCTCGGGCTTCGGGGGAACGGTTGGCAGGCGTTCGGCCAAAATATCCGATGCACGAAGCGGCCCCAAATCCTTGCTGTCCGGCATCCTCTCCGTAATTTTCGTGACGATCAGCACTTCCTCTACCTGATCGAGTCGGGCCGACGGAACCACGCGAATGTTCAGGAACAGGTCCTTGCCGGGCTCAACTGAGACGACTTTGCCGATCGGCAGACCTTTGGGAAAGATTCGGTCTCCCCCGCTGGTGATCACCTCTTCGCCCGGTTCCACCTTCTCGTCGCTCATGACGTATTGCAGGGTTATCACGCCATTCGACGCTCCCCTCAAGATGCCCTGAAGGCGGGAGGATTTCAGCGTAGCGCCCACTCCACTAAATTGATCGTTAATCGGCAATACCTGCGAGGAGTCGGGAAAGACTTGCACGATCTTGCCCACGATACCCGTTGGCGTGATGACAGCCATGTCCGGCTTAATGCCATCCTTCGATCCTTTATCCAAGTACAAAATGCGCGATTGCTCGCTGCCGCTGGTGCCAATGACCTGGGCCGCGACCGTGGTATCAACGTACTGCTCCTTGAAGGCGAGCAGGACCTGGATGCGGCGCGCCATGCGGGCATCCTCGTCGAGGCGGGCGTCTTCAATCTTCATGCGGTCGATCTCGGCGCGCAGCTCCCGATTTTCTCTGCGGACCCCGCGCAGATAAGCGTAGTTTTTCCCGATGTCGTTCACCCATTTCTGGGTGTGCACCACGGCTGTTTCCACAGGAGTCACGGCGGAGATCGCCCACAGGCGGAGGAGGCGGGTGTCGCCGCCCTGGGTGGGGCGATGCACCTGCACGGCCAGAGCGATAATCTGGGCGAACAGAATGGCCGCCAGCACAATCAGGTTCTTATAGCGGCCGAGGAATGTGTCCATACACTACGCTGCTTCGGGAAACGCAAGTACTAGAATTGTGATGACGAGCGCAACGAGGCATCTGCTTTCCTTGTCCTTCGCCAGGACCCTGAGTGGTGCAACCGATTCACGAGTGCTCCTGTAGCTTTGCGCAGTTCGGAGGAAGAGCAGATCCCTCGCTGCGCTCGTGATGACAATTCAAAAAGAACTCGTGACGCTGGGATAAGGGCCGCCTGGTTGTTGGCGCCTAAACGCGGCATTCAAAGTACCGCTTCTTCCGCCGCGCGCTAGTCAATCGATATCTTTCGCAGCAGCTTGAAGTCGCTCAACATTTTTCCCGTGCCCAGGACCACGCTGCACAACGGGTCGTCGGCAATGGAGACCGGCAGCCCGGTTTCTTCGCGGATGCGTTTGTCGAGGTTCTTTACCAGCGCGCCGCCGCCGGTCAGCACGATGCCGCGGTCGCTGATGTCGGCCGATAATTCTGGAGGCGTGCGCTCCAGCGCGACCCGAATCGCGTTCATGATGGTGGAGACGCACTCGCTGAGCGACTCGCGAATTTCGCTGTCGTCGATGGTGATTGTCTTGGGCACGCCCTCGATCAGGTTGCGGCCCTTGATTTCCATGGTGAGCGGCTTGTCCAGCGGATAGGCGGAGCCGATCTCAATCTTGATCTGTTCGGCGGTGCGCTCGCCGATCAGCAGATTGTACTTGCGCTTCAGATAATTCATGATGGACTCGTCCATCTGGTTGCCCGCCATGCGCACCGAACGCGAATACACGATGCCACTGAGCGAGATGACAGCAATGTCGGTGGTGCCCCCGCCGATATCGACCACCATGTTGCCGCTGGGCTCGGTGATGGGCAGGCCCGCGCCGATGGCGGCCACCATGGCCTGTTCCACCAGATGCACTTCGCTGGCCTTGGCGCGATACGCCGAGTCCATGACCGCGCGCTTTTCCACCTGCGTGATCTCCGAAGGCACACCGATGACAATGCGCGGATGCACCAGCATCTTGCGATTGTGGGCCTTCTGGATGAAGTAGTTGAGCATCTTCTCGGTGACTTTGAAGTCGGCGATGACGCCGTCTTTCATCGGCTTGATAGCAACGATGTTGCCGGGAGTGCGGCCAAGCATCTCCTTGGCCTCTTTGCCCACCGCTTCGACTTCACCGGTATTTTTGTTGATGGCGACGATGGAAGGCTCGTTGACCACGATGCCTTTGCCGCGCGCGTACACCAGCGTGTTCGCCGTCCCCAAGTCGATCGCCAGATCGCTGGAGAACATGCTGAACAACGAGCGCAAGTTACTGAATCGCGAGGCGCTACTATGAAAGCCGTTGGATGACATTACGAGCTATTTCTTTCTCAGGACAAACGGTGTTGCCTATAGTTTATGACAGAAGCGGCACACGCGCGCAGGAAACCAAAATGCACGACTCCGGCAGATGACGAGGTCTGTGTTCCGAGGCAAACCGCCAGATGGAATGTCGTTGGTCGCTCCGCTTTTGGCGAAGCGAAAGCGTTGGCGCTGCTTTGCGCTGTTTGCCAGTTAGAGTACCACCAGAAGGCGGCACAGGCGAATGTTACTTTTGCGTTACTAGGCAGGCAAGATCGATCGCTGGCCTATTTCACAACCGCCACGATGATCATCTCGTAAGGCAGTTTGCGGGTGAGCGTCTGGCCTCCACTCGCACTGATAAAGGCGCTGATGGCGTTCAGGTTGATGCGCGGAATTCCGATCACATGCAGGGTGTCGCCGTCGCCCAGTTTTTCGCTTAGGAGCTGCTGCAGCGGCGGGGTCCCAGGCACAAAGATCATGCGCACATTTGACGCAATCGATTCGTCGGCCTTGCCGTTCACGTTGGCCAGCACCGCATAGCCGCCATCGGCGAGCATTTTCGGGCTACCCGCCAGCGTCATCACGAACTCGGCATAGTTGTAGGCCGCCTTGCTGGCGGAGATCGATACTGCCGAATCCGTGGCCGCCACGGTGATTTTCAGCTTTTCATAGCCCCCGAATGCCGTCGCAGCATCGTAGGGTTGAAAGCCGATTACCGGCTGAAACGCGCCGGTCACGTCATTCTTGTCGAATTTGGTGATGGGATGGATCTCAAAGGAATGGTCAGGATTGGTGTTTGCCGGAACCGGCACGTCGGCAAACTGAATCTGCTGCTTGGCTGGATGTTCAAACCAGAACCTCCAAACGCCAGTGACAGGAAGTTGTGAATTGTTTCCTTCAACGCTGTGGATTTCGGTCACCGCAGCGGCCTCTCCCGGCTGCGCTGCATTCATCACTTCCGCCACCATCGGCAAGCCAACCTCTTTCTGCGCGCGTCCGGCGACGTGCATGTCGCCATCGTTCGCCGGCGCATTGGGATGTTTGTGGGCATGGTCAACGAAGAAGTTCACGTCGATGGTGGCGCGGTCCTTGTATTGCTCCACAAAAGCGCGCTTCAACACGACCGTGTTGTTTTGCGCAGCCAGTGGAAGCGCGAGCAGCAGCAGACCGATGAGACCGAACTTGTTCCGGCATTTCATATTGCGGTCACCCAAAAAACGTTCAGGCGGTGGCGTTTCCCGTGCTCTTCTCGGGTTCCGTGCTCTTCTCGGGCGGCTTCTGTCCGGCGTTACGAACGTTCATGAAACGGCTAAGGGTATCGAACCAGAACGGCGCACCCAGCGATACCGCCAAAATGGTGATCAACCATCCTCCCAAGCGGTCTTTCAGCAGATAGGCTATCCAGGACCCGAATCCCCCGGTCTTATGGTCGGGCCAGTCCGTGATCCAGTCTCCCTGCCAGCCCGTGACTTGGCCTAAGAGCTGCTGTTCTTGTGCCGTGATGACGTCCCTCTCCGGGATTGTTGTGGGGGTACTGGCCGTTGGGTCGTTAGGATTGTCGTAGGTCACCATCGGCTGCGCTTCGGCGTCCGGCCGTCCCTTCTCCAGGCGCCCCTTGGCGTTCTCCACCAGCACCGCGCTCATGGTGGGGTTGTTCCAAAGCGTTTTCAGGATCTTCAAAGTGTCCGCGTTCATAAAGAGCGTGACCGCCGCCGCCAGCACGTATATCCGGATCTGGCTGGTGCGCTTATACCAGCCCGAAACGCGGTCCATGCTTTGTTCGTACCAGGCCTCAAGCCGCTGCTGGTCCGTCTTGAACTGGGGATTTTGCAAGACCGCCATGAGGGCGGTTCTCGCGGGTCCGCCCGGCAGGTTTTTTACGCCTTCACACAGCGCGTTGGAATCATTCGCCGCCGCGTGGGGTCCAGTCAGGATATCCATCATCGCCAATGCGAACTTGTTGGAGGCAATGTAAGACGGCAGCCGGTCGTTCTCATCCTGGGTTATGCCCTGGATCAGCGGATGGGCATAAAACTCCGCCTTAAGATTCGGGTCGTGCAGCATGGACAATATGCCCTTCTCCAGGGTCTTGCCGCGAGAATTGACGACGCCGGCGATGATCTCATTCACGGTGGAGCAGACCAGCGCCATCAGCAGGTAGACAAAGATGATGGCAATTGCGAGATCGAGATATGGAAAAGAAGAGGCCATACGCACACCCCCGATGGAAAGCCTTGGACTACATCACAGAGAGCGAAGGAGATGTCGCCAGTATGGAATGTTTGTGCCGCCGACACAATAGAAAACAGCAGGGTCCATCGTCCAGCAATGGCGCTTTTCGGTGAAGGTCTCAGAGGCCATTGTCCAGATCTTCCCCTTACGGTGCGTGAACTCCTCGGGTTGCGCGGTGTTGATGCGAACCGATAGCATTAAAGGTTTGCAGTTCGCTGCGGAGGGCAATCTTATGGCTACTATGGAACAGAAGCCGGCAGGCGTTCACGCCGGCGCTAAAACCAAGGTCTTCAAGAACTTTATTGGCGGCGAGTGGGTGGACAGCCGCACCGGACGCACCTTTGAGAACCTCAATCCCGCCGACACGCGCGAAGTGGTCGGCATCTTCCAGAAATCGGGCAAGGAAGACGTCGATCATGCCATCGAGACCGCCAAGCAGGCGTTCAAGAAGTGGCGTCTGGTGCCGGCGCCGCGCCGCGCCGAGCTGCTGTACAAGGCTTCCGAACTGCTGATCGCCCGCAAGGAAGACTACGCGCGCGACATGACCCGCGAGATGGGCAAGGTCATCAAGGAGACACGCGGCGACGTGCAGGAGGCCATCGACTGCGGCTATTACACTGCCGGCGAAGGCCGCCGTCTGTTCGGGCCGACCGTGCCGTCGGAGCTGCCCAACAAGTTCGCCATGGCCATCCGCCAGCCGCTGGGCGTCTGCGCCATGATCACGCCGTGGAACTTCCCCATGGCGATCCCATCGTGGAAACTGTTTCCCGCGCTGGTCGCCGGCAATACCGCCGTGATCAAGCCCGCGCAGGACACACCGCTTTCCACCTTGAACTTCGTGCAGACGCTGCATGACGCCGGTATTCCAGCAGGCGTGGTCAACATCGTCACCGGATTCGGCAGCGACATCGGCACGCCGATGGTCGAGCATCCGGCAGTGCGCGCCGTTTCCCTTACCGGATCGACGGCGGTGGGACGCATCGTGGGGCAGGAGGCGGCGAAGACCTTCAAGCATTGCTCGCTGGAATTGGGCGGCAAGAACCCGATGATTGTGCTCGACGATGCCAACCTCGAGCTGGCGCTGGAAGGCGCGCTGTGGGGCGCGTTTGGCACCACCGGGCAGCGCTGCACTGCGACCAGCCGTATCATCCTTCAGAAGGGCGTGTACAGGAAATTCGTGGATGAGTTGGTGGCGCGCGCGAAAAAGCTGAAGGTGGGCACCGGTCTCGACGAAAGCGTGGACATGGGCCCGGCGATCAACTCCAGCCAGATGGAGACCGACCTGAAGTACATTAAGATCGGCAAGGACGAAGGCGCCAAGATGCTGTGCGGCGGACATCGCCTGGAAGGCGAGGCGTACGACCATGGCTGGTTTGTCGCGCCCACGGTGTTTGCGGATGTCGATCCCAAGATGCGCATCGCGCAGGAAGAGATCTTCGGGCCGGTGGTTTCGATCATCCCGTGCGATGGGTTGGAGAACGCGATTGAGATTGCCAACGACATCGAGTACGGATTGTCGTCGTCGATCTACACTAAGGACGTGAACAAGGCGTTCACCGCGATGCGCGACCTGTACGCCGGCATCACCTACATCAACGCGCCCACGATTGGCGCCGAGGTGCATCTGCCGTTCGGCGGCGTGAAGGCCACGGGCAACGGCCATCGCGAGGGCGGTATCGGCGCCATCGATTTCTACACCGAGTGGAAGTCGGTGTACGTGGATTACTCAGACAAGTTGCAAAGGGCGCAGATCGACCGGCCGGAATAGCGGCCCTTTCAAGCTAGGAGCCTATCATGGCTACGCAAGAAATCTCCAAAGTTGTGGCCGCACGGCGCATGGCCAACGTGCGGTACGCGATTCGCGATCTGGCCGTCGTCGCCGACGAGGTGGCCCGCGAGGGTCACAAGCTCCTTTACCTCAACATCGGCGATCCCTGTAAATACGACTTTGCTACCCCGCCGCACATGATCGAGGCAGTGCTGAAGGCCATGCGCGACGGGTACAACGGCTATGCCGATTCGTTGGGCATCAAGCCGGCGATCGAAGCCGTCCACCGCCAGGCCGAGCGCAACGGCTTTCGCGAGATCCAGAGCATCTTCATCGGTATCGGCAGCGGCGAGGTGATTGACACTTGCCTGACCGCGCTGTTGAATCCGGGCGACAACGTGCTGACGCCCAGTCCGGAATATCCGCTGTACGGCGCCATCATGGCCAAGCTGGACTGCCCCGTCAACGCTTACGATCTGGACGAAGACAACGGCTGGCAGCCCGACGTGGCCGACCTGGAGCGCAAGATCAACTCGCGCACCAAGGCCCTCCTGCTGATCAATCCCAATAATCCGACGGGCGCGGTGTACTCCCAGCGAACGCTGGAAAAGGTTCTGGAACTCGCCCGGCAACATGGGTTGATCATTTTCGCCGACGAAATTTACGACAAGCTGATCTTCGATCCCGGCGCCAGGCACGTCTCGATCGCGAACCTGGCGCAGGATGTTCCGGTGGTGACCTTCAACGGACTTTCCAAGGCGTACCTGGTTCCGGGCTGGCGAATCGGATGGGCAATTGCGACCGGACCGCGCGATGTGTTGCATCCTTACATGGAAGCCGTGCACCGCTTGCTGCGCGCGCGGCTATCGGCTCCGCATCCGTTCCAGCACGCCATCCAGCCGGCCCTGGAAGGCCCGCAGGAGCACCTGGTTGCGGTCCGCGACAAACTGCGGCGGCGCGCCAACCTCACCGTCGAGTGGGCGAAACAGACGCCGCGGGTGAAACTGGTCGCGCCTAAAGGCGCGTTCTACGCGCATCCGTCGCTCGACATTCCCGAGGATGACCTTGCATTCGTAACCGACTTGCTAAAGCAGAAGCACGTGCTGGTGGTGCACGGCTCCGGCTTCGGTGAAAAGGCTGGAACGCGGCACATTCGCATCGTGTTCCTGCCGCAGGAGCCCGTGCTGAGCGCAGCGTACGAAGCGATGGCCGAGTTTATGCGCGAGCGCTACGCGTAGAAGTTGAATCGCCGATTTGAGCCGTAACAAGATTTGAAGGGGCACAGCTTTAGCTGTGCCGGAAGATGTGGAGAAGCGGCGGGCTTTAGCCCCTGAGGCATTAGATATTTGTTCCGCAGCCTCCTTCCGAGGGGGTAACTTAACGGGCCCTTGACAACCGCAAAGCACGGACGAAAGCGTAACCTCAGCGGCTAAAGCCGAGATACTTTTGAGCGACGAACGGCCTGGCTGAAGCCCGGCCCCTTCAAGGCGGGTTGGCCTCATACATTCACATGGTTGACATCCACTGCCATATCCTTCCCGGCATCGACGATGGTCCGCAGTCCTGGGAACTGACGGCTGAGATGTGTCGCATCGCCGTCCTCGACGGCGTCACCCACATCGTGGCGACACCGCATTGCAACCACGAGTTCGCTTACCACCGCGATCGCTATACCGGGATGCTGGGTGAGCTTAGCGACTCCGCCGAGGGCAAACTGACCTTCAGCCTGGGCTGTGACTTTCATTTTTCCTACGACAACATTCAAGACGCCCTCGCCCATCCGCGGCGTTACACCATCGGCGAATCGCAGTATCTGTTGGTGGAGTTCAGCGACTTCGGCATCCCCCCCGAGGTAAAGCAGGACCTGCTGCTCATCTCCAGTAGCGGCATGGTTCCCATCGTTACTCATCCGGAACGCAGCCGGCCGCTGCTGAACAACCCTGAGATGGTTCTGGAATTGGTGGAGCAAGGCTGCCTGGTGCAGGTCACGGCCAGTTCCTTCACGGGATACTGGGGGAGCCGCCCCCAAAAAATGGCCGAATGGCTGCTCCAGCGCCAGGCCATCCACGTAATTGCCAGCGACGCGCACGATCCTGCGCACCGCCCGCCGGTGCTATCGGAAGCTCGTAAAGTAGTGACGGAACTGGCGGGGGCCGAAGTCGCCGATGCGCTGTTGGTGGGAAATCCTGCGGCCATTGTGGACGGAGAGAGCTTGCCTGGCTTGGCGGGTGCGGGTGAGCTGGACGACTAGGTTTAGATCAACAGGCAAGCCGCGAGAACGTCAGTCTTCCCGTTTCAAAAACACATTGTCAATCATCTGGCGCATAAAGTGGCCGCCGAAGCTGCCGGCACTGGCTGCCAGCAATTGCACAAACGCCCCATACACTTGACCGCGATTGTGCGGCCATTTCACGATGAACTGGTAATAGGCAAGCACGATGGGGACGCCCATCCACACCAGCAGCCCCCAGCGCCACGGCCGCTGCGACTTCCACACCCCCAGCATCATGGTGAAGGCGAGCACGCACAGCGCGGTGAGCAGTGCGTCGTTGACTTTCTGATTGACCCATCCGGCGAACAGGCCGAGCAGGATGGCGATTGCGTACACCACAAAGCTGGTGCACGATGCCGAGCTACGCTGAAGACGGCTTGCAGTCTGGACTGGGCTATGCAAAACATCTGAGTGTAGCAGAGCAGAACGATGACGAGTTCAGCCGATGAAAAGGTCAGCTTTCACTCTTGGGCTCCTCGCCCGTTTTGCTTTTTCGCACGCGGACAAGAACGCAAGTGGCGTTGTCTTCTCCGCCACCTTCATTGGCGGCGTCGATGAGGGTTTGGCAGGCAGCTTCCAGCGATGGCAGTTGCAGCAGAATGGCGCTCATTTCCGGGTCGGCGACGTGGCGCAGTACGCCGTCGGTGGTCAGCAGTACGATGTCCCCATCTTGCGCCGGAAACTCGCCCAGGTCCGGAAGCGTACCCTCTTCCGTGCCCAGGGCGCGGGTAATGATGTTCTGCACTGACGATTGTTTGGCCTCTTCCAGGGTGAGCATGCCGCGGCGTACCTGCTCCATCACCAGGGAGTGGTCTTCGGTCAACTGCAGTAATTGCCCTTCGCGAAACAGGTAGATGCGGCTGTCGCCCACGTTGGCAATACTGCAAACCCCATCGAAGAAGCGCGCCGCTACCAGCGTGGTACCCATTCCGCTCATGTTCTTATGCGCTTCCGCATAATCCAGGATGGCATCGTTGGCCTTCTTGACGGCTTCGGCCAGCAAACGTGCGCCGACCGGCGCATCATCGAGCAAGGCGTTATCCTCGACGGTGGGCGCGCGCTCGCGAAAGTACGCCAGGATGGTATCTACCGCAATTTGGCTGGCAACTTCGCCGGCGGCATGGCCGCCCATGCCGTCGCACACCACAAAAATGCCCAACCGCTGGTCGTATCCGAAGTTATCTTCGTTCGACGGGCGCACCCGCCCTACGTCGCTGCGGCCAGCAACCTCTAATGTTAATGACATTCGGGCAACAGTTTACCCCGTCCCGCCAAATCGTGCGAGCACCGAAAGTGCCAAGACGCATAGGTAGATTCGGTTGGCACAAAGGGGCTAGCAGCCAGTAGCCAGCAGTCAATAGCCAGTTGCCAGAAGTCAGCGGTCGGTAGACTGAGATCAGTCGCCGGCCAGAAGTTCGCCACAATGACTTTGTTGAATCTGAAGCTAGTAACTGGCTACTGACAACTGGCTACTGGCTACTGACAACTGCCTCACGGTCTGGTCTTGGCGATCTCCGGTTCCTGGTCGCGCGGGCCCCATTGCTCCATGTGATACGTGGTCAGGTCTGCGCGCAAATACTCAAACGCTTCTTCGGGCGTATTGGCCCAGTGAAACAATTGCAAATCTTTGGCCGAGATGGTGCCCGCGTCCACCAGCGCCTGGAAGTTGATCACGCGGTCCCAATAGTCCTTGCCGTACACCACAATGCAGATGCGCTTGGCCAGCTTCTCGGTCTGGGTCAGGGTCAACAACTCGAACAGTTCGTCGAAGGTGCCGAACCCTCCCGGAAACACGACCAGGGCCTTCGATAGGTAGGCGAACCACAGCTTACGCATGAAGAAGTAGTGGAACTCAAAGTTCAACTCTGGCGAGATGTACGGGTTGGGCATCTGCTCGAAAGGCAGATTAATGTTGAGCCCGATGGTCTTGCCTCCCGCTTCGGCAGCGCCGAGGTTGGCAGCTTCCATGATTCCCGGTCCGCCGCCGGTGGTAATCACGAAACGATGCCGAGGCTGATTGATCGTCTTCGTCCACTGAGTTACGAGGAAGGCCAGCCTGCGGGCGTCTTCGTAGTAGCGCGCCATCTCGACGTCGGCCCGCGCGCGGCGAATGCGCTCCTGCTCCTCTTCGGGAGCAAGAGTAGTCGAGCCGGGCTTGTCCAGCAGTTGCAGGGCCTCCTCGGCTTGCGAGCGGCTATGAAAGCGCGCCGAGCCAAAGAACACGATCGTGTCCTGGATGCGTTCGCGGCGAAAGCGCGACAGCGGCTCCTGGTATTCAGCCAGGATGCGGAGAATGCGGCCGTCGGGGCTGTTGAGAAATTTCTTGTTCTCGTAGGCCAGCGGCGCGCGATTGTGACGCAGATGTTCTTCTGTCTTGTCGGCCATGGAATTGGGGTCTCAGTCCATCGGGAATTTCCTGGGGATGGGTGTTGGATGCAAAAAACGCGAGGCCAGTGGAGAAGAGATGCACGTCAGGGGCCTTCGCGATAGCGCACCGCCTCGGCCACTCCCATCCAAATGTCCACCACGCCGAGCCCGCTGACCAAGCCGCGCACAAAATTTTGCATGAGGAATTCCCGGACTTGCGGGTATCCCAGCAGCAGCGAGTTCTGCGTCCAAATGCGGGTCCAAGGCAGCACGGTGAGGATTATGCCCACTTCCAGGCAGAACAACACGAATACCACCAGCCAAATCCGCTGCAGCCAGAGATGCGGCTTCTTGGGAGATTGCGGCGGTGGCATCAGCAGCACGGGACCGTGAGACTCCAGCCCATTACCATCCTGTGGCGGCTCTGGCGCAAAAGCGCTCATGATTCTCGCCCGATCCAGCGTTTGCCCTCCGAATGATGTCGCCTCTGCCACGATTCGTTCCTGGTAAGATGCCCAACCCCGCCGGTTCCTAATGTTTGTGACGTGCAACCCGCATAGAAGATTCTATCAGTGAGCGCGAAAACGGCGGACTTAGATAGGCTGCGTAAAGCCGATGTGCGGTTCGGCAGGTGGTTCACGGCATAGGCCGCCGTGGCCGCCGTCCCGCGACCGCGTGTCGTGCCCGAGGCACTCAGATCTCTGCCGAAGCCTACCCACCGCTGAAGCGGTGGGCTATCTTATTACGTCCCGCAAGGCGGGACTGTTTCCTGCGGTTCGCATGCCGTGCTCGCCTGCCGACGCGAATTCTGAATCACGCCGCCCAAGGGAAACGGCAGGACTCCTGATCCTGCCGCTTTTTCGCTGACACCTGACGGCTGGCTACTGACAACTGACAACTGACAACTGACAACTGACTACTGACAACTGACTACTGACCTACAGCAGCTCCTCGTTCCAGTTCTCCAGGAACTGCTTCACCTCGGCCATGAACTGATCGGCCACAGCTCCGTCAACGATGCGGTGGTCATAGCCAATGCTGAGGTGCATCATCGAACGGATGGCGATGGAGTCGTTGCCATCCCGGTCGGTAACCACGACCGGCTTTTTCATAATGCCACCCACGCCCAGGATGGCAACCTGCGGCTGGTTAATGATGGGCATCCCGAATTTAGCGCCAAAGATGCCGGGGTTGGTGATGGTGAACGTTCCGCCCTGTACCTCGTCGGGCTTCAACTTCTTGCTGCGGGCGCGCTCGCCGAGGTCGGTAATCGCCCGCTGCAGGCCCACGAAGCTGCGCTCCTCGGCGTTTTTCACCACAGGCACGATGAGGCCCCAGTCCAGCGCGACCGCGATACCAAGATTGATGGAAGCGTGATAGTGGATGTTCTCGCCTTCCACCGACGAATTGATGATGGGCCACTTGCGAATGCCGTGCACCACGGCGCGCGCAAAGAAGGGCGTGAAAGTGAGCTTGTTGCCGGTGGCCTGCTCGAACTTCGCCTTCATGTTCTCGCGCAATTTCACGATGCGGGTCATGTCCACTTCAAAGACGCCATGCACGTGCGCGCTGGTGCGCTTCGATATCACCATGCGCTCGGCGATTTTCTTGCGCATGACCGACATGGGCACAACCTCGCCGGGGGTAACCCCGCCGACCGGTTGCAGAGGCGTGACGGTCGCAGGCATCGAAGGCGCAGGGGCGAGAGGCACGGAAACCGCGGCCGGTTTCGCGGGAGCAGCGGGCTGGGCTCCGCCAGCCCCGTGTTTGGCGATGAACGACTCAATGTCATCCTTGGTGATGCGGCCACCAAGGCCCGTTCCCGGGACCTGTGCCAGGTCAACCTTGTTTTCCTTGGCGATGCGGCGCACTAACGGGCTGGAGCGCAGGCGCTCCTGCTCGCCCGCTTCGGGATACTCAAGCACGGTGCCCGGTTGCTCTCGCTCCAAGCCAATCTTCTCGTCCGCAGAGAGTTGGGCGGCCTCCTTGGCGGCTTGGGGCGCGGGAGGCTGCTTGGGCTCCTCGCCACTGGGAGGCTGCGCCACTTCCGTCTGGGTCGAGCGGCTGCCGTCTCCTCCGGCAGGGGCCGGTGGCGCAGTGGTGGCAGCCGGAGCGGATGGCGCGGCTCCAGCAGCTTCGCCTTCGCCGGCGATGGTACCCACTACGGTGTTCACCTGGACCGTGGCGCCGGCTTGAACTTTGATGTCTTGTAACGTGCCGGAAGCGGGCGCGGGAATCTCCGCGTCAACCTTGTCGGTCGAAATTTCAAACAGAGGCTCGTCGCGTTGAACTTTCTCGCCCGGCTGTTTCAACCATTTGGTGATGGTTCCTTCAAAAATCGACTCTCCCATCTGGGGCATGATCACGTCTGTAGGCATGTTGTCCTTCCGCGGGATACATAGCTGGAACTGCGAGCTTGCAGCAAACGAACATTATATCGCCTAAAAGTGGGGTTCCGCCGCCTAGCGCAACATCAGCACGGCACGTCCGCTTAGCTTGCCTGCATGCATCAGCTCAAGCGCCTTGCCCGCTTCTTCCAGCGAGAATTTGGTGATATGCGGCAGCACGCGATGGTGCGCCGAGAAATCGAGCGTAGCGCGAATATCTTTGCGACTTCCCGAGGGCGAACCCATTAGGTGGCGGCGGCCGCCAACCAAATCCATCGGGGACGCCGTGATGTTGCCCGGCCCGACCCCGAGCACGACCAGGGTGCCATCGGGAGCGAGGCCGGGGAAGGCGTCGGTTGCGGCTTCCGAGCTGGGCGCAGTGGCCAGAACAATGTCGGCGCCGCCGTCCCACTCCTTCAGCGCATCGCCCGCTTTTTTGGATTTCGTGTTAATGAAATGCTCGGCGCCAAGTCCGCGCGCCTCGGCTTCCTTGTCGGGCGAACTGGAGATGACCGCAACCCGTCCGCCCATCGCCTTGGCGTAAAGCACGCCAAGATGTCCAAGGCCGCCGAGTCCGATGACCGCCACCTTTTGTCCGGGCTGAAATCGGGCGTTGCGCAATCCGTTGAACACGGTCAGTCCGGCGCACATCAGCGGAGCGGCCTCGGCAAAATCCAGTGCATCAGGAATCGGTGCAACGTAGGCAGCGGGTGCGATCATGTACTCCTGATAGCCGCCGTCCTGGTTGACGCCGGTGACGTCATGGGAGTTAAGACACAGTACCTCGTCGCCCTGTACGCACATCTTGCAGTGGCCGCAAGATGAAAACAGCCAGGGCATTCCGGCGCGGTCGCCCACTTTGGGCCAGGTCACGCCCGGCCCAACTTTCTCCACCACGCCCGCCACTTCATGTCCGGGCACCCTGGGATACTTCGCAAACGGAAAGAGGCCTTGCTGCACCATGAGGTCGCTGTGGCATACCCCGCAGGCATGGACGCGGATCAACACTTCGCCGGCCTTAGGTTCCGGCACGGGACGATCTTCGAGGACGATAGGCGCTTTGGGTTCTTTAACGACGGCTGCTTTCATAATTCTCCTGTTCGCCGTTGAATAGGGATTGAGTAGCTGGAGATTCGACCCGAATTTATTCGATGAGGCAATTTGCCGAAACGATACAGCGTGCAGTGAGAGCAGGCGGCTTCGGGAAAGCTCTCGAGGAAGTGCATTCATTGTATCCGTTTGCAATCCGTACAGATTTGACTCTCCGAAACGCCGAGGACTAGCCTCAATGTTTGTACCCGCATGGCTGTGACTTCATGCGCCGAACGGATTTGAGCAGCCACGCTTCCGGCCATCCTGCCATCATCTTATGAAATTGCTTCGCAAACTCTCGCCCGTGATACTCGCGCTGGCGCTTTGCGCCCAGGCTTTCGCCGGCAATGGGATGCATCCGATGCACGCGCCCAAAGGCATGGTCGCCACGATGCAACCCGAAGCCTCCGACGTGGGGGTCGCCATCATGAAGCAGGGCGGCAACGCGGTGGACTCCGCGGTCGCGGTCGGCTTCGCCCTCGCCGTGGTGCTTCCCCAGGCAGGCAACATCGGCGGAGGCGGCTTCCTGCTCTTCCGCCGGGCCGACGGCGAGGTCCACTTCCTCGACTTCCGTGAGAAAGCCCCGGCCAAAGCCACCGCCAACATGTACCTGGATGCCCAGGGCAATGTGGTCCCGGGCATGAGCATTCTCGGCTACAAATCAATCGGCGTTCCCGGCTCCGTGGCGGGCTTGGTGTACGCGCAGAAACATTGGGGCAAGCTGACGCTGAAGCAGGTGATGGAGCCCGCGATTCGGCTGGCGCGCGATGGCTACGTCCTCGATTACGACGCTGCGCGGTCATTCCACGATCCCGACCTAGCGAAGTTTCCGGGATCGCATCGCATCTTTCAGCGCGATGCCGACTTCTACCGGCAGGGCGACGTGTTCCGGCAGCCCGAGTTGGCCCAGACCCTTGAGCGTATCGCCGAAAATCCTGACGACTTCTACCACGGCGCGATGGCGCGTGAGCTGGCTGCGGCAATCGAGAAGGGCGGCGGCCTGGTCACCGCCGAGGACCTTGCCCAGTACGAAGTGAAGGAGCGGCAGCCGATTCGCGGCACTTATCGCGGCTACGAGATCATCAGCGCTCCACCGCCGTCGTCCGGCGGCGTCACCCTGGTCGAGATCCTTAATATCCTCGAGGGATACGATCTGGCTAAGCAGGGTGAAGGTTCGGCCCAGAGCATTCATCTCACCGCCGAAGCTTACCAGCGGGCATTTTTCGATCGCGCCGAGTTCCTTGGAGACCCGGATTTTTCGAAGATCCCGGTTGCGCAACTGCTGGACAAGCGCTATGCCAATGCCTGGCGCGAAACCATTCCGCTGCGCCGCGCCAGCCCGAGCAATCAGCTACGCCGCCCTTCGGTTTTCTCGCAACTGGACAGGTACGCCAGTTCCCATCCGCGGCCCAAGGCAGTGGTAGAGCCGGTCCACACCACCCACTACTCAGTAGTCGATCCTGAAGGCAATGCGGTGTCGGTCACGACCACGCTGAACGAGAGCTTTGGCTCGCACGTCACCGCGGGCGGTTTGGGTTTCCTGCTTAACGACGAGATGGACGATTTCTCATCCAAGCCTGGTGTGCCTAACATCTTCGGATTGATCCAGGGCCCCGCAAATGCCATTGGCCCCGGCAAGCGCCCGCTGTCCGCCATGGCGCCGACCATCGTGCTCAAGGGCGGCAAGCTTTTCCTGGTTCTTGGCGCTGAGGGCGGCCCCACCATCATCACCACGGTTGCCGATGTGCTGATGGGCGTGGTGGACTACGGATTGAACATTCAGCAGGCGGTGAACGCGCCCCGTTTCCACGATCAGTGGCTTCCCGACGAGATCAAACTGGAGAAGGTTGGCTTCTCGCCCGACACCGTTCGCATCCTCGAGCACATGGGACACAAGGTCTCCGCCGACGCCAACTTGGATTCCGTGCCGGGACAGCAGCCTCGTTCGAAGGCGGAATACTGGGGCGACTCTCAGTGCATCGAAATTGATCCCCAAACCGGCGAGCGCCTGGGCGCCAGTGACGGGCGCCATAACGGAAAGGCAGTGGGATTCTGATGCGCCGCGCCATGTCCACGCTGATCTATGCCAGGCGGGAACGGCTGCATCCCGGCCTGCTCGATCAGATGGTCTCGGGCGGCGCGGAAGCCATCGAGATTTTCGCCGCGCGCGGGCACTTCAATTACACCGACCGGCAGCACATCCGGCAGATCGCCAACTGGTTTCGCAGTACCGGAGTGACCTTCCACTCCATGCACTCGCCCATGCATCACGACGAAGACTGGGCACGCAGCGGCGCGACCCACATCAACATTGCGGCGGTTGAGAAACTTCAGCGTGTCGCAGCTACAGATGAAATTAAGCGCGCCATCGAGGTCGCCGAACAGGCGCCATTTCAATTTCTGGTGCAGCACGTTGGCATTGGTCACGAAGAGGCTGACGAGCACAAACTCGACGCCGCGATGAGCTCGCTCGAACACTTGCACGCCTTCGCCAAACCCCTGGGCGTGCAACTGCTGGTCGAGAACATTACCAACGAGCTTTCCACGCCGGAGAAGCTGATGGAACTACTGCACGCCGGGCGCTTCGACGATGTCGGGGTGTGTTTTGACGTCGGCCATGCGCACCTCATGTCGAGTGTGCCGCAAGCCTTCGAAGTCTTGAAGGACCGCGTGCGCTCCACCCACGTTCACGACAATGACAAAGATCACGATTCGCACCTCTGGCCCGGCGACGGCAGCATCGATTGGAAGCAGACGATGGAGCTGTTGCGCACCGCGCCGCACGTGCCTCCGGTGCTGCTGGAGATTGAGGACATGGAAGGTGAAGAAGTTCCGCAGAAGATGACGCAGGCGTTCAGTACACTGGAGAGGGCGGAGTAAGGGCTAGCGGTCCGTCCACTCGGCCCCCGCCTTCACGGTCCCGCAGGGCTTCCTACCTCTTTGCCCCCTCCTGAGTTTTCTGGATCTGTTGCATATTGTGGAGCATCCCCTGCATCGACCCCATCATGCTTCTCATGTGCTTCTGCATGGCTTCCATGTTGGAATTGACCCGTGAGTTCGCCATCATGCTCGGGTCGGACATGAAGCCGTTCATCCGCGTCATCATCTGTTGCATGCCCTCACCCATGGAATTCATCGACTGCATCATGCCCGGCCAGTTGTCTGCGGACGAGCCCGGGGAATTCATTCCCATCATGCCCTGATTGCCGTGAATCATCCCCTGCATTCGCGTCATCATTCCGTTCATTTGTTGCATCATGTCCTGCATGTTCTGGTGCATGGACATCGATTGTTGTTGCATTGGACCTTGGCCCATCTGACCCTGGCCTCCCATCTGGGCTGGCGCTGGGCTTGTTGCCAGCAACATCAGGCTGACGATTGCGACTGATGACTGAAGGCGCAAAGCGATTCGTCTCATGGAAATCTCCTCCTCTTTGATTCTGGTGTTTTTCCCATCAACGCGGGACTCCCCTGGGTTTGACAAGGTGGGTGTGCACTCCTAGCTTCGATTTATTCCTAATTGGACAGACGCCCAAGTAACACTCTCCGTTGCTCACATAGCTTGTGTGGCATGGCTGTGACATACGGGCGCCTTTTGCACCGGCCGTCATGCCTACTGTCCTTTCGTAACTCGAAGCGTGACTCCGCTTCTGCTAGGCTCGGGCTATGACGAGGTTCCTGTTCTGGAATCTGAATCGGCAGGAGGTGCACGGGTTTGTCAGCAACCTGGCGCGACAGGAGAATGCCGACGTCGTCATCCTGGCCGAGTGTGGCACGCCGCCGGCGCGGATGCTGGAGGAACTCAACGCCGAGGCGCCCGACTACCAGTACGCTCCCGGCAACTGCGGGCATCTGCTTTTCTTCACCCGCTTCGAGTCGAGTTTGCTGACGCCGCTGTTTGAGAGCCATCGCGTCTCGATTCGCCGCCTGGCGCTGCCCGGGTGCCAGAGCATCCTGGTCGCCGCCGCCCATCTTGCCGCCAAGGTAACTTTCTCCGAGCCGAGCCAGATGATTGAGACCGTACACCTGGCGCAAACCATCGACGAGGTCGAGACCAGCGAAGGTCATCAGCGCACCATTGTGCTGGGCGACCTCAACATGAACCCGTTCGAGACGGGCATGGTCATAGCCGGCGGGCTGCACGCCGTGATGAGCCGGCGCGTAGCGGCCCGCCAGACGCGCACCGTGCAGCGGCAGAAATATAAGTTCTTCTACAACCCTATGTGGAACTACCTCGGCGACAATGGCGAGACGTGCGGCACGTTCTACTTCGAGGCGGGCGAGCACCTTTGCTATTACTGGAACGTCTTCGACCAGGTGTTGCTGCGGCCCGATCTGCTGGATGGCTTTGCGCCGGAGAACGTGCGCATCCCCACGTCGATCCACGGTTATTCGCTGTTGCAGGAGGATGGGCGGCCCGACAAAGAGACGGTGTCGGACCATCTGCCGGTGACGCTGGAATTGAATTTCTGAAGGAGGCCCATGCCTGACAGCAATGATTTTTGGCCGGCAAACATTGCCGACTCCAACCTGGTCACGCCGATCACGATCTTGAAAGAGCAAGCCGCGCTGCTGGGCGAAAAGACCCGCCAGTTGGTGAAGGGCGAAGTCGTCACCCAAACCACCGGCAATCTGTTCATCCACCGCTTCTATATTGCTGCTCCCACGCTCAGCTACAGGTTCGAGTTGTTCAACGTCTCTCACCTGGTCAACTTTTATCCTATGACGCTGACGTCCCTGAATAATGCCAGCCAGCTCAAATCCGAGGACGAGTTCAAAGAGAAGCTGAAGGAAATCTTCGCGGCGCAGCACACCCTCAATGTGGTGCACTCGATCCTGGCGCAGGTGCGCTCCTGAACGGGCGCCCGGCCCGGCGGCACCAGGCGATTTTTCCCAAGCCGGAGACAATGCAGGTATTGCCGGGTTAACATTGCCAGGGTGCCGCAACCATGGTGTGCCGCCAACCAACTCGCGTCTTGCTGATGGTGCTGCTGGGAACAGCGATGCTGTATTCGCAAGCGCCGTCAGTGCCGAAGGGCAGCTCAGTGCAGCCGGCCGCAACTTTCAAGTCCAGCAGCCGCCTCGTAATCGTTGACGTTGTGGTCAGCGACGGCAACGGTAGCCCGATTCACAATCTGAAGGCGCGGGACTTTACCGTGTTGGAGGACGGCAAGCCGCAAACCATCGTCGCCTTCGATGAGCAGCGTCCCGACGCCGAGGCAAGGGCCGCGCCAGCGGCGCCGCATCTGCCGAAGGACGTTTACACCAATTACGCGACCCGTGGCGAGCCGGGCGCACTGACGGTCCTGCTCTTCGACCTGCTGAATACCGACCGTGAGCACCTGGTGTACGCGAGAAATGAAATGCTGAGCTTCCTCAAGAAGCTTCCTCCCGGCAAAAAGGTCGCCTTGTACACGCTGGGGTCGGAACTGAAGATGGTGCAGGGCTTCACCGAAGACTCCGGTCAATTGATTGCGGCGGCGCAGCAGATCTCCCTAAAACCTAATCCGGCGTACACCAATCGCCAGGAACTGTCGGGAACCATAGGCGAGTTGAGGGAATCGGGTCTGACCGCGACCCCGAGAGCTTATCAAGATCTGGTGCAATTCCTGAACGAGGACTATGAAGGCAAGCTGGGCTCGCGTGCGCAGGACACCCTGGATGCCCTGGCGGAAGTGGCGCGCGCCCTGGCGGGGCTGCCGGGGCGCAAGAACCTGATCTGGATTTCGGGAGGCTTTCCCTTTGACACCCGAGCCTTTTCCTTCGACAGCAAAAGCAACGCGCCCCAGTTGCGAAAGGTGGCCGCGCTGCTGGCGGCCACCCGCATCGCCGTGTATCCGGTTGACGCCCGCGGCATTGTGATGATGGCGGCCAACGGTGCCACCCGTGACTCCGAGATCTTCGCGCCGGTGCAGACGCAATCCTATGAAACGCTGTCCGGGCAGTATGAGGAGAACATCAGCATCGTGGCGACCTTGAAAGACATGGCCGAGCTCACGGGCGGTCGCGCCTACTTCAACCGCAATGATCTGGAAGCGGCGATTGCCGACGGGATGCGGACGGGGGCCAACTATTACAGCCTGGCGTATCATCCGGTGAACCAGAACTGGGACGGCAAGTTTCGCAAGATTACGGTGAAAGCCAAGCAGGCAAGCCTGAAGCTGCTTAATCGCTCCGGCTACTATGCCATGCTCGATCCTCTCAGCTCGCAGCAGGACCCCGACCGCATGATCGCTCTCGCCATGCAACCCAATGCGCCGGTTTCCACGCAGCTCATCATGAAAGCGCGCGTGGCGCCGCCGCAGGAAGCGGGGCAGGCCACGGCCATCGACATGCTCATCGACGTACACGATCTGGCGTTCACCGAGGGCCCGGAGAAGCAGAGGACGCCGCTGGTGCAGTTTGTCGCTGTTGCCTACGATGGCAGTGGCAAACAGTCGGCCAGCTTCTCGCTGGGGTTCCATCCTACGCTTGCACCCGTGCAGATGGAGGCGCTGCTGCGCAGTGGTGTGCAGTTGTATCGCGAGTTGTTGCTCAAGCCGGGTTCCTATCAGCTCAGGCTGGGGGTGATGGACCGACTCTCCGGACGGATCGGAACGCTGGACGTTCCACTGACGATCGCAGCTAAGGTAGCGGCGAAGTAGAGCGAACCAGGCCGTCATCAGCGGACATAAGCTGTGTCCAGCACGCAATGGCCTGGGATTAGCAGGCCCCCGCGCTAGTGCAGCAGTCCGAACACGGCCACTCCCGTCTGCGTGCCCACGAAAACTTTGCCGTTCACGATCAGGGGAGTGATGAATTTGTTGCCCGGGCCAAACTGGTCGCGCGATCCCGCCTGGTTGCTGTTGTACAACTCGTGGGAAAGATTGGTGGCGTCGTAAGCGTGCAGCACCGCCGGGTTGGTGTTCTCGATGGCCCAAACGATCCCATTGGAGGTCCCGTTGGCGGACACGCTGGGCGTGGTCCCCGGATAGGTGAACGAGGTTGCCGTCTGGCTGGTCGGCGAGGTGGAAAGCTTCGCATTCGAAATGCTGAACGCTTTCAGGGGATGACTCACCGGACCGTAATAAACGGTGTGGTTGAAGTAAGCGGGCATGGCCCACACGCCTCCGGGCAGCACTCCATCAATCTCCTGATAAAGGGCGTTATTGTTATTGGGATTGAACTTCCCCATGTTGTCGCGATCCACCACGTAAATGTTGGCGTCCTTCCCGGCTCCCACCGCCAGGTGATGCACCTGACCTTGGTCGTCGGTGAGATCGGGCAAGATCATGGCGCCGCCCGAGCCGAGGTCTAGATCGCTGGCTGACTCCTGCACCGTGTTGTACATGTTGAAGTAGTCGGCGACCGCGAGCTGACCCGTGACAGAGATCTTCATAAACGCGTTGCCATAGTCGCCATTGATCGGAAATCCCTGGCTGTTGAGCGTGGTATCGAAGGTGCCGTTGCCGTCGAGAAAATAGAGGGCCTGGTTGTCGCCGGCCAGACCGGCGCCGGACATCCAAATTGCGCCTTCGTTACCGTTGGGAGTCAGGTCAATCACCGACGTTTGCGCCAAAGTCTGGGAATTGTAGCCCATCACCCATCCGGTGTAGGGCCGCTGGTCGCAATGCGAGGTGAAAGCCAGGTAAATGGTCCCGCCCAGCTCCAGCAAGCCGGCGCGTTCGGCAAACTGTCCGGGAGCGAAGATGACCTGGCCGCCCTGGCTGCCGTCGCCGGTGCCGGGATAGGTCGCCGCAATCTCCTTCGGACCACCGAACAGCTCGGCCCCGGTCCTGAGGTCGAGGGCGTGAAGACGCTGATGGTAGTGGCCCGCAGAGTCTTTGGACATGGCGACGAAATAAATGGCGCCGAACTGTCCTCGCTGGCGGTCGATCACCGGCGTGTCGGTGATGCCAATTTCTGGTGAAATCTGGCCGCAACCGTGATTGTCGCTGGTGGTCTCACCCTGGCCGAGCGCTGAAACTCTCCAAAATTGCACGCCGCTGTTGGCGCCGAACGCGTACACGCTGTCATTCTCCGTGGCCACGAACACTGTGCTGTCACGAACACCGCTGATGGTGTCGGTTTGGGGGTTCAGGTACAGAGGCTGTGCGTCCACTTTGCCATCAACGGAGAAGAAGCCAACCTTTCCGAAGGAGGCGGAATTAACATTGGAGGGTGTTAGCGTCGTTTCCTGGGAGGTCATGCCTTGACGGGAATTATCATAGTGATAAGTAAGTACATCCGTGGGGCGTGTCAGAGTTAAGCGTCCTGGATCTTTCGGCGGGGACGGCACTGATGCGGCGGCGGCATGAGGCGACGACCAACCCAGAGAGGAAGCGGTTATGGCGCCCAAGCCCAGAACGAGCAGACCGGAGAGAAGCAGGAGGGACAAGGTCAATCTCGACAGGTTGCGCATCGGTTCACCCCGCAGCGTGGATTGCTGACTTTGGTTGGTAGATGAAGCCGGCGGCCCGAAGTTGCGCGAATTTTAGGAACGAGCGTCGAGGCAGCATAAAGGAAAATTAACCACCCTTCGGCTTCGCTTAGGGCAGGCTGCGGCACGGAGGACACGGAGTTTTAATTTCAATGGAGCTTCCTCCGTGATCTCCGTGCCTCCGTGGTAAATGATTTTCGAGGGATAGCACTTAAGTTTTATGCGCGCCTGCTTCGTTCCAAGCTCGCATTTGGAAAGCCCGGACCGTGTTGCGTTAAACCCAGTCAGACTATGGCCGATATGTCAGCTAAGGTAGCTAAAATGACCTTGGACTGTCCGGCCCCGGCGTGCAGCGGCGAAAGCGAGACAGCTGCAGCCGCAGCCAGAAGAATCCAAATCCTTCATCTCGAAGACGACCCTCGCGATCGCGAGCTGGTGCGGACCTTGCTGACCGAGGCAGGCTTGGGTTGCCGCTTCGGCTATGCCCAGACGTGTGCAGAGTTTATGGACGCGCTCTCCGCCGAAACTTGGGACGTCATCCTGGCCAGTTATGCCTTGCCCGCCTTTGAGGGCTGTGCCGCGTTGGACATTGCCCGGAAAATGAAGCCGCAGGTGCCCTTCCTATTCCTGAGCGCTGTCCTGGGCGAGGAAGTCGCGGTGGACACCGTGAAGCGCGGCGCCACCGATTACGTGGTCAAGCAGAGGATAGAGCGGCTGGTTCCGGCGGTGAGGCGGGCGCTGGCGGAGGCGGATGCGAAGCGCCGCTTTCAGCAGGTGGAGGAACAACTGAACAGCACCGAACACCGCTTTCGGCTGTTGATCGAGGGCATCCGGGAATATGCCATCTACATGGTGGATGGCAGCGGCATCGTCCTTAGCTGGAACCTGGGGGCAAAACGGATTTTTGGTTATTCCGAAGAGGAAGTGCTGGGGAGCTCGATCCTGCCGGTCTTCTCCCACGACGGCAGCGGCAAGGAAATCTATGCCCGGCTGGTGCATACAGCGCAACGCTGCGGCCACGCGGAAGAAGACCTGGGGCTGATCCGCAAGGATGGCAGCTCGTTTTGCGGCACCGTGCTGTTCACCACGGTTTACGAGGGCCGGCCCGGACTGCAGGGTTTTGCCGTCATCACCCGCGACATAACCGAGCGCAAGCGGGCGGCCCAGGAACGGGAAGAGAGCCGGCAGGAACGGGCGCGAATGCAGGACCGCTTTCTGTCGCACATCTCGCACGAACTGCGCACTCCGCTGACCTCCATCGTGGATTTTGCCTCGCTGATGTCGGAAGGAATGGCGGGAACGGTGTCGGCGGACCAACGGACCTATCTGAGTATTGTGCTTCAGGCAGCCAACCAGCTCGCCGAAATGGTGAACAGCCTGCTGGACCTCTCCCGCTCGGAATGGCACCAGTTTCCCGTCACCCCGGAATGTGTCATTCTGAAAGATCTCATCGGGCGGGTGTGTGCTTCCTTCCGGCCGGCGGCCGCCACCAAATGGATCAGTTTGCAGTGTCACGTGCCCGCCAAATTACCGCCCGCGCTCGCCGATCCGGCCCGCATCACCCAGATCCTGACCAATCTCATCGATAACGCGATCAAGTACGGCCGCAGCGGAGGCGCGGTGGAAGTGACAGCCCACTACAACGACGACGAGCCCGACTTCCTGCGGGTGGCCGTGCAGGATGACGGACCGGGCATCCCGGGGCCGCACGTGCAGCGCATCTTTGAGCGCTTTTACCGGGTTTCCGATGGCCCGGATACCAACCCTGGGGGGCTGGGCCTGGGATTGCACATCACCCGTGAGCTGGTGCGGGCGCATGGCGGCGAACTGCGCGTGGACAGCAGCCTGGGCGAGCGGACCACCTTCCACTTCACCCTGCCTATCTTCAGCCTGCGAGGCATCCTCACGCCGGTACTTTCGGGGAAGAACCTGGCCCTTGGCAAGCTTACTCTGATCACCATTGCCCTGCCGGCCATGCCCAATTGCTCCGCGGTGGACATGGGACGCTACCTGAGGTCGGTCCGCGAAGTTTTGCAAGGCTGCATCCACGCCAGCGACGACCTCATCCTGCCGCACCTCAATATTCCCGGGCTGGAAGGCAAATTTCACGTGGTGGCTTTTGTCGAAGCCGAAGGCGCCAGCGCCATGATGACCCGGTTTCAAGAACATCTGGGCAGCTCCATCGAGCTGCTGCCCTTGGAAGGACAGTTCGAGGTTTCCAGCCAGCTGGTGGACTTTTCCTCGTGGGAGCTGGAAGACGCAGAACAGACCGGCGCACGGCTGGCCGATGAACTAGGCCGTTGGATTGGACTTACAGGCAAGACGGGAGAGGCCCATGAGCGAGAAGCGGAACAAAATCATCGTGATCGAGGACAACCCGGAACACTTGATGGCGCTGGCGATCAGGTTGCGAGCGCACGGCTTTGAGATTGTCTCCGCCGGCGACGGGGCGACGGCCATGACCGTAATTCAACGGGAAAAACCCGATGCCACCATTCTGGATCTGGGTCTGCCCGGAGGCGACGGATTTGTGGTGCTGCAACGGCTGCGCTCGTTGGCTGACACGGTGGCCTTGCCCGTGGTGGTGGTGACCGCGCGTCCGGCAGAGACGAACCGGGCGTTGGCACTGGAGCGAGGGGTGGTGGCGTTCCTGCAAAAGCCGGTGAAGACCGTGGAGTTGCTGGCGGCGCTGCGCAAAGCCCTGCCACAAACGAAGCCGGTCGAGAGTTTCGCGGATTAGCCGGGTCAACCCTGCTGGCGGCAGCGGACGCCTGATACCGATGGCGCCAGCGCCAGTTTGCTGGGGGAACGTCGCGCATGCTAAATCGCCGGCTATTCCATGGTCGAAGAGCAAGCTTATTGGTGACCGGGGTGAGCACTGCCTGCCTGATGCTCGCCTATGAAGCGACCAAGCAGGCGCTGCACCCTTCGATCACCATCTGGATCTCACACTTCGTCACCATCGGGTTCACGACGGCGCTTGCCGTTGCCCTCCGTTTCGTTCTCCAGCAACGAGAAGAAAACTCGCGGCGAGAATTGCACGCCGAGTCCAGGGAGCGCCAGCGGGCCGAAGCCGAGCTGCGGCGCAGCGAAGACCGCATGGGGATGGCGGTGGAGGCGGCCAGGATTGGTTTTTTTGACTGGGACACCAGCCATGATGAGCAGGTGTGGTCTAAAACCGCAAAACAGTTATTAGGGTTGGATCCCGAGTCCCCGGCTGACTTCACGGTGCTGATGCAGGCGGTGCATGCTGAAGATCGCGAGTCTTTGAGCAGGGCCATAGCCAATGTGACCGCGCAGAAACCGGACTTCATTCATGAGCATCGCTCCTGCTGGCGCGATGGCACGATGCACTGGATTTGGGTGAAGGGACGGGGCTTCTTTGACCAGCAGGGCCGGCTGCTGAAGGTCTCGGGAATCACGATGGACATCGACGAGCGCAAGCGGGCGGAGGAGCGGCTTCGCCTGCTGGCGGCCGCCCTGGAAAAAGCGCCTAACGCGATCGTGCTTACCGACCACCAAGGCGCCATCTTGTGGGTGAACCCCGCTTTCACCCAAATGACCGGGTACACGGCAGAGGAGGCGATTGGAAAAGACCCCAGCCTTTGGCGTTCCGACAAGCAGGATGCCGCGTTTTATGAGGCTTTGTGGAACACCATCGCGGCAGGAAACGTCTGGCGGGGAGAAATCATCAATCGCAAGAAAGATGGCAGTCTCTACACCGAGGAAATGACGGTCGCGCCGGTCCGCTCCGAGGCAGGCGCCATCAGCCACTACGTCGCCATCAAGCAGGACATTACCCAGCGCAAACTGGCCGAACAGGCGTTGCAGGACGCCGAGCAGAAGTACCGCAGCATTTTCGAGAACGCGGTGCTGGGCATCTTTCAAAGCACGCTGGAGGGAAGGTTCCTCAGCGTGAATTCGGCGCTAGCCCTGGCGGCGGGTTACGACTCCCCGCAGGATTTCCTGAACAGCGTCCCTAACGTAAGCGAGGTCTATGTTGACTCTCAGCGTCCTGCCGAACTGCGCAAGCTGATCGTGGCGCAAAAGGTGGTACGCGATTTCGAGGCGGAGTTAAGGTCCAAGGACGGAAGCAAGCGAACGGTTTCGATGAATGTGCGCGCCGTGGCCGGACACCAGGGAACCAATTTCTATCTCGACGGGACCATACAGGACATTACTCCGCGAAAACTGGCGGAGCAGGCCCTGCAGAAGGCAGAACACAAGTACCGCGGCATTTTCGAGAACGCGGTGCTGGGCATCTTTCAAGCCAATCTGGAGGGAGAGTTCCTCAGCGTGAATCCGGCGCTGGCCCGCTTGGCGGGTTATGACTCCCCCGAAGATTTTCTTGCCAGCGTCCATTCCGCAGGCGAGATCTACGTGGACTTAAAACGCCGGGACGAACTGCGGGAGCTGATCCGGACGCAAAAGGTGGTGCACGATTTCGAGGTGGAGTTCAAGACCAAGGACGGGGGAACGCGGACCACTTCCGTCAATGTGCGGGCCGTGGCGGGCGGCGAGGGGACAAGTTTCTGTCTCGAAGGCACGGTGCAAGACATTAGCGAACGCAAGGCGGCCGAAGCGCGGGTGCAGTTCCTGGCCTATCACGATGCCCTGACCGGTTTGCCCAATCGGGTGCTCTTCGAAGACCGGCTGGCCAAGGCGCTGGCCAATGCTCAGCGGCGCGAAGAACGGGTGGCCGTCCTGTGGCTCGATCTGGACAACTTCAAAACTATCAATGACTCGCTGGGACACTCGATGGGCGACCTGCTGCTGAAGCAAGTGGGAGAACGTTTGCACCGGCACACCCGGGCGCAGGACACGGTGGCGAAGGTGGGAGGCGACGAGTTTATATTCGCGTTGATTAACCCCGGTCCCGTCGCGCGCGCGGCGGCCGCGGTGGAGCGCATCCGGCGAGCGGCGAGCGGGGAGTACGAGGTCCAGGGCCATGTGCTCAGTCTTACCTGCAGCATCGGTATCAGCCTGTTCCCCGACCATGGCACCGACAGCGAGATCCTGCTCAAGAATGCCGACCTGGCCATGTACTGCGCCAAGGAAAACGGGCGCAATAACCATCAATTCTTCACCCCTGAACTGAACGCCCGAGCAGTGGAACGCCTGACTCTGGAAAACAGCTTGCGAGGGGCCCTGGAGAGGAGAGAACTCTTTCTGGTGTATCAGCCGCAACTGGAGATCGCCAGCGGAACGGTTACGGGAGGGGAAGCGCTGCTGCGTTGGCGCCACCCTGAGTTGGGACTGGTGGCGCCCGACCGGTTCATACCGATTGCGGAGAATAGCGGCCTGATCGTTCCCATAGGGGAATGGGTGCTCAAGACGGCCTGCGCGCAGGCTCGTCGCTGGCAGGAACAGGGCCTTACCGCTCTGCCCATGGCCGTCAACGTGTCCGCGATCCAGCTCCACGAGGAGCGCTTTCTCCCGCTTGTCCGGCGGGTGCTGGACGAAACTGGTCTCGCCCCGCAGTACCTCGAACTGGAGCTCACCGAACGGGTGCTGCTCTCCAATTCCGGAAAAATGCTTTCCCTCATGCAAGAGCTGGCCCGCATGGGGTTGCAGTTGTCGATCGACGACTTTGGCGCAGGATATTCCAGCCTTAGTTATTTGCAATATCTTCCCGTCTGCAAATTGAAAATCGATCGTTCGTTCATGCAGGCCATGTCGGTCAACCCGCGCGACGCCGCCATTACCGCCGCGGTGATCAGCATGGGACACAGCCTCAACCTGAAAGTGCTGGCCGAGGGCGTGGAGACCGAGGAACAGATGTCGTTCCTGCGGGCCCACGGTTGCGATGAAATTCAGGGGTTCTACTTTAGCAAGCCCTTGGAGGCCGACGCTTTCGCCGAGAAGGTATGGACCTCATCGCGGCAACCAGATTTACCACGCTTAGCGCCGAAATTTTTGTCGGCCACAACATCAGCGCCTTTGAACCATGAAGACGCGCTCTGTTCTTCCCGCTAGATTCTGCCTGGAGCAGATTCTGTGTTGGTGTATCCCATTTGTAGGGGTAGAGTCATCCTCCAGAAAATCAATTCACCACGGAGGACACGGAGCACACGGGGTTTGTTCTAGGACGGTTCCGGGATTAGTGTATCCGCCCGGACCGGTAGTGCGGCGCTTCAGCGCCGCGTTCGCCGCGCCCAAACCCCTCGCATAAGCCGCTGAGCTCGAAGACCTCAGCGGCTTATGCACTTTTTCTTTTTGCCCTATAGGCGGGTCTGAAGGCCCGCACTACCGGTGCAAACCGGACACATCCATTGCGGAACTGCTCTAAGTTGTTCTCGGTGATCTGCGTGCCTCCGGGGTGAATTTTCATCCCGTTGGGTGGGCCGCAGGCCGATGTGACACTCGTAATGACAACTCCAGAAGAATCGGCCATCCCAGCAATCCGCCTCCAGGGTTCGGCTTCCAACCGCTGGCTCATGCTTGCTTACCGGTTTTTCCCTGAAATCGCCGCAGCGGAACCTTCAGAGTAAACCCAAATTGTTGGGGCTGGAGAATTCGGCGCCTACTAGGAATTGTATTGGGTCGTTGGGAATCAGTTGGGTCGCAAAAAAACTCAAATTCCTCTTGACACGCAACAGTTTAGGAGTAGGATACGTCCAAAGTGGTATGAAGTGGGATGCAGTGGTACGGAGGTTAGCTCCAGTGGGAGCAAGTTGCGCGTAATGGTTTCATCGCCCAAAACGCCATGCAACCGGATCGTAGCTGCCCATTGGGGCCGTTAATGTTCACCTCCGTGGTGAAAGCCCCGCAACTTGGGGCCGAACGTTATGTTTCGCGGCACGCACACAACTCGACTGGACGAAAAAGGGCGCCTCAAGGTGCCGGCGGACTTCAAGCGCCAGATCGACGAAAACTATGGCGTCCAATTCTACATCACCAGCCGCACCGGCACTGTTGCCGAAGTTTATCCCATGCAGGAATGGGAGGAGATCGAGCGCAAGCTGGCGGCCGCACCGGACTCGCATCCGGTCAAGAAGAAGTTCCTGAAGGTCACCAACTTTTACGGCCAGGTGGTGGAGATGGACGGGCAAGGCCGTTTGCTGCTTCCCGCCGCATTGCGCGATACGGCCAAGCTCAAAGGCGAGGTGGCGGTGATGGGGAGCCTCAAGCACCTGTTGGTGCGCAACGCCGAGGAGCTTCGCAAGGAAATCGCGGCCGAGCCGTTTACCGAGGAAGATGACGCGAGCCTCAGCAGCTTGGGTATTTAGAGCGACACAGAGTTTGGGTTCCATTCGCGATCTCGGAATGGGAGTGAATGGACAACGGTTTTTCAGACGCGAACAGCGCCCCTGGGCGCGGACATGGCGAGAGCAAGGCGTTTGGCCATGTACCGGTTCTTTTAAAACTAGCGATCGAATTCCTGGCCGTACGGCGCGGCGGGACTTATATCGATGCAACCCTCGGCTTAGGCGGGCACAGTTGGGAAATCGCAAAACTCCTGGGCCCAAAGGGTCATTTGATTGGCGTCGATAAAGACCCGTCAGCGTTGGAGCGGGCACGCGAGCGGTTGACCAACCCGCCGCAGGAAATGGCCTCTGAGTGGCCGAAGGTTGAGTTGGTGCATGCCTCGTTTGCGGTGGTGGCGCAGCAGGTGCCGCCGGCAAGCGTGGATGGACTGCTGGCCGACCTGGGCGTCAGTTCCATGCAATTGGAGGACGCCGCGCGTGGATTCAGTTTTCAGGCAGACGGTCCGTTGGACATGCGGATGGACCCGCATTCCGGGCTGACTGCCGAACAAGTGGTAAATCGCTGCGACGAGCGCGAGCTGGCCGACGCGATTTACGAATTCGGTGAGGAAAGGAGGTCGCGGAGAATCGCCAGAGCCATTGTTCGGGCGCGGCCGATTCACACTACCGCAGAATTGGCGGAAGTGATTTCGGCCGCGGCCCGGCCAATGAACCAGGCCGAGCGGCGCATTCATCCGGCGACACGAACTTTCCAGGCACTCCGAATTCTGGTGAACCGTGAACTCGACGACCTGCGGACGCTGCTGAGTACGGGCGCAGCGCCGCAGGTGCTCAGGCCGGGCGGCAGGTTGGTCGTCATCAGCTTCCACTCGCTGGAAGATCGCATCGTGAAAGATGCGCTGCGAGACGGGGCGCGCGCCGGGGTTTGGCGCGTGCTGACCAAGAAGCCGATGACGGCTGATGAGGAGGAAGTCGATCGCAATCCGCGGTCGCGCAGCGCGAAACTGCGGGCAGCGGAGAGGATTTGAGGCTGGTGCCCGATTGTAGTTAGACGGTTGCGAAACTATTGAACAATGTCCGCCGCGTAATGCAAGATTGCTGCGGAAAAAGCTGTGCAGAATGTAAATAGCTTCGGGCCCTGAAATTCTGTGAGTGTCTAGAAAATGCAGGCCGAACAGAAGCCGGTGACATAAGGCGGTTCGGCAGGAGAGAGTGATGGCAGCCGGAGTTCTTTACCCGACCATGGGGCAAGTTGGCGATTGGAATGGGCCGCCGGCGGAGCGACCGCGCGGCATGTTCATTGGCACCCCGGAAATCTATTTCGCCAAGCGCATCGACAATTCGCGGGTGGCCAAGGTGACCGATCCCAAGCGCCGTCGCGAGATGATTTGGTTCGGCGTCACCTTGAGCGTGCTATTCCTCTTCGTGATGGTCTATCTGTGGCAACACTTCAGTGCGATCGAGTATGGCTATCGCATTGAGCAATTGGCGTCGCAGCGTAACGCCATCACCGAATCGAACCGTGAGTTGAGCCTGGAAGAGGCCTCGCTGAAGGACCCGGCGCGCATCGACCGGCTGGCCAAACAGATAGGCATGCAGCGGCCGGCGGGCGGGCAATTGCAGCCCATGGATACGGCCATCGCCGATCCCTCCACCCCAGTGATGGCGCAGGCCAACGGAATTACAGTGATTTCGGCGCAACCCTAAAATGAGGCCGGCTCAAGACACCACGCGAAACCGGCTGAACCAGGCGAGGTGGAAGCACAGGGGCGGTCCGCCAGTACGGACCGCCTTCTGCATGTAAGCGCCACGCAGCAGACACGATCTTTGAGCTTCGGCGACGCCGGAGCGGAGCACAGCGGAACGGAGTAAACAGGGAATGCGGGCCAGCGCTCCCAGGACGCCCAGCCGAAGGCTGTACATCTTTGCCGCGCTGCTTTTCCTTTGGATTTTTGCCATCTGCTTTCGCCTGGTGCGCTTGCAGGTGGTGAAGTTCGGCTTCTTCGAAGACCTGGCCGAGCGGCAACGCACCCGCACCCTTCCCGTGGAACCGCGCCGCGGCAACATCTACGACCGCAACGGCCATCCCCTGGCCATGTCCATTGACGTCGATTCGGTGTTTGCCGTGCCGAGCGAAGTCCACGACAAGGAAACCACGGCGGCGATGCTGGGCAAGGTGTTGGGCCTCGATGCCCAGGACATCCTGGTGCGGCTGAAGATGGCGCGTCCGTTCGTCTTCATCGCGCGCCGCATTGACGCCGAAACCAGCACCCGCATTCGCCAGCTCAACCTGCGCGGAATTGGCTTTCGCAAAGAACCCAAGCGCTTCTATCCCAAGCGTGACCTGGCCGCGCAAGTGGTGGGCTATGTCGGCATGGATGGCAATGGGCTGGGCGGCCTGGAGCAAGAGTTCGACGATGACCTGGAAGGCATACCGGGCAGGGAGTTGGTCTCGGTGGACGCTCGCGGCAAGTGGTTCAGCCGGGTGGAGAAGCCGCCCGATCCCGGACAGAACCTGGTTTTGACCATCGACCAGACCATCCAGTACATCGCCGAGCGTGAACTTCAGCAGGGGATCGAAGATACCAAGGCGATCGCTGGAACGGTAGTGGTGGAGAATCCTCGAACCGGCGAGATTCTCGCCTTGGCCAATTGGCCGACCTTCAATCCCAACGTGTTTAACAGCGTTCCCGCTGAGTCGCTGAAGAACCGCGCTGTCAGCGATATCTATGAGCCAGGCTCGGTGTTCAAGGTGGTCACCTATTCCGCCGCGCTCGACCAGCATGTGGTGACGCCGGAGGATAAGATCGACTGCCAGCATGGTTCGATTGACGTCTTCGGCATGAGGATGCACGACGCCGAGAGCCTGGGCGTGGTAACGATCGCCGAAGCGCTGGCGCATTCCAGCGACGTGGCCGCCATCAAGGTCGGCATGAAGCTGGGCGACGAGCGGCTGTACCACTACATTCACGACTACGGTTTTGGTCAGCAGACCGGCATCGAACTTCCCGGCGAGACCCGCGGACTGGCCCGGCCGGTGAGCCGCTGGTCGAAGGTCTCCATTGGGGCCATCTCGATGGGGCAGGAAATCGGGGTGACACCGCTGCAAACCATTTCACTGCTCTCCACCATCGCGAATGACGGAGTCTATACGCCACCGCGCATCGTGGCTGGCGAGCTGCCTCCCGACGGAACGCCCCAGCCGGTGGTCTTCCATCCCGGGCAACAACACCGCGTGGTTTCGGCCATGACCGCGGCCCAGATGAAGAAGATGTTGGAAGGCGTGGTGCTGTTCGGAACGGCCCGGAGAGCGGTTCTTAATGGCTATACCGATGCCGGCAAAACCGGCACGGCACAGAAGGTTGATCCGGCGACAGGAGCATACTCCAAGACGAAATACGTCGCGTCATTTATTGGATTTGCTCCGGTGAACAGTCCGGCGCTAAGCATTGCGGTAATTCTCGATTCGCCGGTGGGACTGCATCAGGGCGGCCAGGTTTGCGCCCCGGTGTTTAAGCGCATCGCCGAGCAGGTGCTGGAATACATGCACGTGCCGCACGATGTCGATATCAAGGACCCGCGCCGCGAGAACCTGCGGGCGTCAGCAAAAGATGACGACTTGGCCGATGGATCGTCGGACCGGCTTAGTCCGCCGCTGCAGATGGCTGACGCGGATGCAAGCACCAGCGCAAGTCCCCAGACAAGTTCGCCGGCAAAGGTGGTAGGCGTGAAGGCGTCGGGCGGAGCCAGTGCGGGCGTCGCTTCGCCAGCTTCAGGTAAGCAGCAAACTCAATATTCGTCTGGAACGGAGATAGCGCAGGCTTCGCCTCCCTCGCAGCAGCCGAGCCCCGCCGAACAGGCCGCCCCACAAGGAACCGTGGTCCTCGACGTGGACAGCGGAGTGATCGTGCCGTCTTTCCTGGGCAAGCCGCTGCGGTCGGCGGTGGAAAGTGCCGAGCAATCCGGATTGGAGATCAATGCGATTGGCAGCGGGGTCGCGCGCCAGCAGTGGCCCGCGCCCGGCAGCCGCCTGCCTTCGGGACAAAAAATTACGGTGCGGTTCACGCATTAGCTGGAGCTTTACAGAAGCTCGAACCCTGGAAGCCGCAGCGCTTTGCGATCGAAGGTGAGAGTTCGTGAACAGCCGGCTTGGGCGTCGATCGCGCCGATAAGAGCATCCGCAAACGACCCGCGCCCTTCTCTGACCGCCATCATGGCAGTAAAGACGTCGGATTCATTCTCCACAACCAAGACTTCAATCTGGAGAATCCGCTCAATAGTGGCGGCGACTTCATCATCCGCGAGAGCATAGACGCGCTCCAGCACCCATGCGGTTTCCGCCATGACAACTGTGCTGATGAAGCCCGGATCGCGCTCCGTCAGACGCTGTTCGATGAATTCCGTCGCCTTAGGCGATTGCACGGGATCATCTTGCACAAGGTGCCGAACCAGGATGTTGGTATCGAGTCCGATCATCCACGTCTGCCGCGTCGATAACCATCGGTGGCCCCCGCAGCAACGGCCTCTCGCATGTCCTCAAGGGTTGCGTGCCTGGCAGTTTTGACGATGCCCCGCAGCGCCGAGGCAGGAAGCTTCGGCAGTAGAACCACGGTGCCGTCAGGATGCACAAAGAACTTAACCCGGTCTCCTGGCTTAACGTTGAGATGTTCGCGGATCGCTTTGGGAATTGTGATTTGCCCCTTGATGGTGATTGCCGATTCCATGTTTCCACCCATTACATTTTCCAAAATGTAATACCTCGTTCTGCTGGTGTCAAGCTGGGTCAGGGAGATCAGCGCCCCTCAGTTCATGACGGGCCCCGGCGGATGGAACTGGCGGGCGCGCTCCCGGACCCGAGGGCAGTTAGGCGAGCCTGGAAAGGCGCGCTCCGCCCACCCTATGCAGGAAAGGTGAAACTCGCAGGACCGCAGCTAGTTCCCATTGACCGTAATGGTGCGCAGAATTTCAGCGCCCACCCGCGGCTCTTGCGAGCGCGGCGGCAGGCTGCTGTTCAAGGTGGCCAGCAGTAAGGTGTCTCCGTTGGTGAGGACCTCGATCTGCCAGTGATCGCCTTCGAGATCGCGGAAGCGCGATTGGGCGTGCGCGGGGCCGCTCTTCCCGGCATCGGCCCGCCCCTTCATGGACGCACTCTGCAGGAAGTGCTCCAGGTATTCGCGGGCATCGAGTTTGGCCACGCCGTTCTCCCGCTGGAACGCGGTCACGACGACCGAGGTCTTGCGCGACGGACTTTCCACCTCCAGGTCGTCATTGGTTTGGCACAGCGTCCAGAAGGCGGGAATTCCGATGGTCACGTTGCCTTTGGGCGTGACGTAGCTGCCGCCGTGAAAGCCGCTGGTTTTCTTTCGGCCGCTGGTTTTCGACGAAGTAGCCTTCTTCTTCGGCGTTGTGGCGGAGCTTTTCTTGGCAGCGCGGTGAGCGGTTAAAGAGTTGCGCAATTTCTTAACCGCGCTAATGGCTTTGGCGGGAGTCTTGTTTTTTATTTTGCGAGGCAAGATGGTTGTCCTGAGGTTGAAATGATGAACGCTATGTAGATGCTCATGGCAATTGGCGGGCGACACCGTTTGGCGCCGCCCGCTGGCGTAGATCAGCCGTGCGCCGTCGCGCCCCCAACTGACTCAGCCGTGCGCCGTCGCGCCCCCGGCTGACTTTCACCGCAGTTTCTTTATCGGCAAATTTCCCACAACCTTTATGTGCCAGCGATTGCCTCCCGTAACATCGCCGCCAGTTCCTCCGCGCTGTCCACCGGCGGGCGGCAGGCAAAATTGGTGCACACAATCGCCACCGACTGTTTGGCCTGTAACGCGGGAAGATTGGGGATGGTCTCCGCCAGAACGGGCGGCAAATTTTGGGCAACCGCTTCGCTGTCGGTCAAGTGGACCACCGACTTGTTGAGCGCGAACGGCGCGGCGGCGGCCTGCAGAAGCTCTGCGGCCTTCTGGTCTTCGCCGACAACGACCGCCTGGGTGTGCGGCCGCGACATCCGGGTCGCCGCGATTCCGTAAGTCCCGGCGTAAATGCCGAACTGCTCGGCCATTCCGGCAAAGACCTGGAGCGTGTCTTCGGCTTTGTCGCGATACTTCGCATGGTTGGTGTAAGCGTGCAAGCGCAACAACGCAATCGCCGCGCTGGGATTGCCGGCTGGAGTGGGCGCATCCTGAAAGGGCTTGCGCCGCGCCGACAGCGCTCCCAGCTTCAGCTTGTCTTCCAGCGTAGCTTCGCTGTCGAAGAAGCCGCCGGAGGTGGCGTCGCCAAAACGGCGGACCATTTCATCGGCAATCTGCTGCGCGAATTTGAAATAGCTCATGTCGCCGGTGACCTCATAAGCATCGAGGCAGGCCAGCGCGGTGAAGGCATAATCGTCGAGCAGGCCGCGCACCAAGCGCGGCGCAGCCTTGGCATCGCCATAGGCGATGACGTGCGCCAGACCGCGTTGCGCGTCCCAAGCCTCCGACAAAATACGGTCGAGCGAGCGCAACGCAAACTGGCGAGCGCCGTCGAGGCCGAGGACCTGGGCGGCCTGCAGGTACGCCGAAACGCACATCGCGTTCCAGTTGACATACACGGTCTTGTCCACGAAGGGCGTGGGCCGCTGCCGGCGCGCGGCATAAAGCTTGGTCTTCGCCGAGGCCAGCAGGTCGAGCGCCTTGGCGCTGTCGATGCCCATGCGCGAGGCAACTTCCTCCGGCAGCGCGCGTATCCACAACACGTTCTTGGCCGCATTGTGTTGCATCTCGCCAGTTTCCTCGATGTCGAAATGCAGCGCGGCTGCCTGGAATTCTTCATCGCTCAAAGCCGCCTTTGCTTCTGCGACGGTCCAGGTGAAGTAGTCGCCGTCGTCATCGAGATTGATGTCGGCGTCCTGCGAGGCGTAGAAGCCACCGCGCTCGCGGTCGCTGAGCCATTCGTCCATCCAGCGGACAATGTCGCGGGCCACATGCGCGTAGAACTCATGGCCGAAGACCTGGTAGGCGTGCACGTAATTTTTCAGCAGCTCGGAATTGTCGTACGCCATTTTCTCGAAGTGCGGAACGATCCAGCGCTCGTCCACCGAGTAGCGATGAAAGCCTCCCGCGAGCTGGTCGTAAACTCCGCCTTGTGCCATCTTCGTGAGCGTGGTAGTGACGACGGTGGCGACACGCTCCTCGCGCGTGCGCACGTACCAATCCATCAGCAGATCGAGCGAGGCGGGATGAGGAAATTTCGGGGCGCCGCCGAAGCCGCCGTTCTTCTCGTCGAAGATGGGCAGCGCCGATTGCACCATGATGCCGACCAGTCGCGGCGAAAGCTCGGTCTGCCGCCCGGCATAACCTTCGGCGGCGGCCAGCATGTCCATGGCGTCGCCGGCCGACTTCAAGACCTCGTCGCGGCGCTCGCGGTAAGCGTCCGCAATCGCCAGCAGGATCTTCTTGAAACTGGGGCGGCCCCAACGGTCATCGGGAGGGAAATACGTGCCGCCGTAGAAAGGGTGGCCGTTGGGCGTGAGAAAAACGGTCAGCGGCCAGCCGCCGGTGCCTGAGATGGCCGACACCGCGAGCTGATAACGGCTGTCCACATCGGGCCGCTCGTCGCGATCGACCTTGACCGCGACAAATTGCAGGTTGATGATTTCGGCGGTGTCGGCGTTCTCGTAGGATTCGCGGTCCATCACGTGACACCAGTGACACCACACCGCGCCAATGTCGAGCAGGATGGGCTTGTTCTCGCGCTGCGCCGTGGCGAACGCCTCTTCCCCCCACTCGTGCCATTGGATGGGCTGATGCATCGCCGAGCGCAGGTACGCGGACGAGGCTTGCGACAATGAGTTGACCGCTTCAGGCACGAATCTTGAGTCTAGCAGGGATGAGGGAAACGCGGAGGCGAGCGTCGTTAGCGTGGTTGTATCAGCTCTCACTTGGCAAGGAAGATGGCCACGCTGCGGGCGCGCACCAGGTAGCTCTCCTGCGACAAGAGGGGGAACTCCAAGCCTTCCTCGGCGATGTCCTGCGGCGAGGCCAGCGCCGTATCGGCCAGCCGGAACCATTCGCGCTCGCCGATGTGCGGCAGTTCGAACTGGAGGTCGCCGGAGTATGCGTTGGCGATGAAATGCAAATCGTCACGCGGGCCGTCATCGCGCAATTGCGTCAACTGCATCGCCACCGTGCGCGATTCGTATCCCCAATCGGGCTGCGAACGTTTCACGCCATGCCAGGTGATGTGGAAGCCACCTTCGCCATGGAACTGAAAGCTGTCGCGCCGCAATAACGGACAGCGCTTGCGGAAGGCGATCATCAGTTGGAAGAAGCGCAGCAGGTCAGCGTGGCTCGCCATCATGCGCCAGTCCAGCCAGCTCACTTCGTTGTCCTGGCAGTAGGGGTTGTTGTTGCCCTGCTGGGTGCGGGCAATTTCGTCGCCCTCGCGAAACATGGGAACGCCGTGCGAGAGCAGCAGAATGGCGGCAAAGTTTTTGCGCTGCCGCGCGCGCAGTTGGTTAATGGCGGGATCGTCGGTGGGGCCTTCCACGCCACAATTCCAACTGTAGTTGGTGTCGATGCCGTCGGTATTGTTCTCGCCGTTGGCGAGATTGTGCTTCTCGTTATAAGAAACCAGATCGTTGAGGGTGAAGCCATCGTGGCAGGTCACGAAGTTGATGCTGTGGTAAGGTTCGCGGGCGCTGGTCTCGTAGAGGTCGGGACTTCCCAGCAGACGGGTGGCGAGCGCCGAGGTCATGCCGGCATCGCCCTTCACGAACTTGCGCACATCGTCGCGATAGTCGCCATTCCACTCCGCCCACCGTCCCCAGGATGGCAGCGTGCCCACCTGATACAGCCCGGCGGCATCCCACGCTTCGGCGATCAGTTTGGAGTTGGCCAGCACGGGATCATAAGCCAGGCTCTCCAACAGCGGGGGATTCTTGAGCACCCGGCCGTCCATGCCGCGGCCGAGAATGGAAGCCAGATCGAAGCGGAAGCCGTCCACGTGCATTTCCAGCACCCAGTAGCGCAGGCAATGGATGATGTAACGGCGCACCACCGGGTTGTTGCAATTCACGGTGTTGCCGCAGCCGCTGAAGTTCACATACTTGCCGGTGTCGGGATCGAGGATGTAGTAGGTGGAATTATCGATGCCGCGGAACGACCACGTCGGGCCGTTCTCGTCGCCTTCGGCGGTGTGGTTGAACACCATGTCGAGAATGACCTCGATGCCCGCCTGATGCAGGGCGCGCACCAGTTGCTTGAACTCGCGGACCTGCTCGCCATCGGCGCGCTTCGAGGAGTAGGCGGTGTTGGGCGCGAAAAATGCCGTAGGCTGATAACCCCAGAGATTCAGCAGGCGCTCGCCGGTGAACGGGTTGACGCGGTCGGTGTCGCCTTCCTCAAACTCGTTGACCGGGAGCAACTCGACCGCGGTCACTCCCAGTTGCTTGAGATAGGGAATCTTCTCGATGAACCCGGCATAAGTTCCGGGATGCGCCACCCCGGAAGAAGAGTGCACCGTAAAACTGCGGACGTGGGCTTCGTAGATGATGCTGTCCACCAGCGGGAGATTGAGCGGCTGATCGTCTCCCCAGTCGAAATCGTGATCGACCACCACGCTGTTGCGATAGGGCCGCTGTCCCGGCGGATACTGTCCCCATGCCCCGCCGTGGGAGAGCACCCGCGCGTAAGGATCGAGCAGCACGAGCGACGGGTCAAAGCGATGCACGCTGGGATTGGGATTGGGCTGCATGTCGAAGCGGAAACCGTATTGCATACCAGCGTCGAGCCCTTCCACGCAGGCGTGCCACACCTGCCCGGTGCGGTTGGAGTGGGGATCGAGGGGAAACTCGACAAAAGGATCCTCGGCGCCCGGCTCGAAGAGAACCAGCCTGCAAGACGTCGCGTATTTGGAGAAGATGGCAAAGTTGACGTCGTTGCGCCGCAAGGTCGCGCCGAAGGGAAGCGGAACTCCACGCCTAACGCGGTAGTCGGCGACCGAAGTGGTGGTAGATTTCCGCGGCTGGCTTCGAGTAAGCGATTCAGGCGTCATGCGTGGCGACCCAGGACGGGCCAAGAGGATGGATAGCAGAAAGCGGGCGGAACAGCAAGGGAAAGCGGCAGGGAGGCTTCTCCGCTAAAGGCAGGGGGGCTTCTCCGCTAAAGCATGTTAAGATGTCCAACCAAAATCGAGACTCCGCGATTCTTACTTGACAACGCCCATACCAGCCGGAAAGGAAGTGACGCCATGACCGGGCAGCAAATCAACCGCGTCAGCGGCAAAGTCATAATCGTCCTGTCTTTTACGGCGTTGCTTGCGGTGCTGAGCGGATACTTTCAGCCGCCTCAACCGGACGAAGGCACGGCGGCGCATATCTTTCAGCTCGCCATGGCGGCGGTGGTACCGATGATCTTACTTCTCCTGGCCACGGCAGATTGGAGGCGGCCTTCGCGAAGCGCGCGGCCCTTGGCATTTCCCGTCGCCGCTTTGGTGGTTGCGTTTGCGGCCCTGTTTTACCTTGAGCACTACCACTACCGATAGATTGCGACGCCCTGGCCGGCGCTGCATAGATGCCGGCTCCCGCCCGAATTCACGCGAAATACTTGCACCCCATCCCATAAATCGTTCTGGGTTGTATCAGGGCACGACTACGCCAGATGGCCTTAATCCCATAAACAGCAGCCAAAAACTCGTTGCTATATCGAAAATAGCCATCGGCGTATCGAACCACCACAGGTTCACGATCTTGTCGAAGTTGGGGAAAATGTAGAAAACGAGGGTACATGCCACGCAAAATGCGGACGAGATCACGCCGAAGGCAGCCAGTGCTCGAGGGATATAACGGGACTTGAACCACAGGTAGCCGCAGACCGTGGATGCCAATGCACCAAATAGCAAGCCAACGTAATAGTAGTCAAAACTCGTGCTGAGATAGAGCCGGGCTAAGGCCTGCAATCGCCCCGCTTCAAATGCCCGCATGTAATCAGCGCCACTGAGGAGCCGCAGAGCGTCAAAGAGATTGAGTGTCATAACAAGCCACATCAAAACCCATACGAGCCTCCAGAATGCCGCCAGCAAGGCAAGCCCCCTACTGACCGGCCTGAGAATGACGTAAAGCGCTGTGAGAAGCACGACAACGCCTGCGCAGTAAATGAGATCGCCGGCGATGCCGATACGAAAGAGCCGTTCGTGCGCCAGAATATTCCGGGCGGTTTCCGCGGCATTGTTCCCGACAATCAGACGGGCGTGGATACCAAAATTGACGGAGACCACAGTCGCGAACGTGAATAGGTAAGTAAATCCCACGACCCTTGCAGCTTTGCGTTGTGACTCGTCGACGGTGTAGATCGTCATTTCGTTTCTTCCTAGTTCAGTTGCGTGAAAGCAGCTGGCGGGCGATGCGCGCGTACCGATCAACGGCCTCCAGCAACTGCCGCTTTTCGATGTACTCGCCTTCGGTATGGGCCACGTGAATGGAGCCGGGGCCAATCAGCAGCGGCTGGCCCCAGTTCGTCAGCGCGGGAATGTCGGTGGTGAAGGCGGCGACCATGGTCCCGATTCCGGGGACGGTGGCGAACTCCATGTAGGGGATCTCGAGCTTAAATTCGGCCTCGGCTTTGCCGGCAACCGCGCTGGTGATTTGTTGGCGCAACTGTTGCGCCGGACCGACGAGGCGAAACAGCAGATGCGCGCGCGCGTGGTCGGGAATGACGTTGGGCGCGCGGCCGCCTTCGATCAGGCCGATGTTCATGGTGCACGGGCCGGCCTTGGGATTGCTGGGCAGATCGAGCTTGCGCAGGTTGGCGAGGGCATCGAGCAGCTTTTCGATCGCCGACTCGCCCAGCTCGGGATAGGCGGAATGCGCCATTTTGCCGCGCGCCACTAGTTCGACACGCAGCGTGCCCTTGGAGGCCACTGCCAGCTTGTTCTCGGTAGGCTCGCCGTTGATGAGGAACTTCGCTCCGCGCGGCTGCTGGTTGGCGGCCTGCGCGCCCTGGCTGTCGCGCTCCTCGCCGACCAGAAAGAGCAGGCCCACGTGAAGGGATTCGCGCTTCAGCTTCTCGGCGGCTGCGATCTGCGCCACCATGATGCCCTTGGCGTCGCAGGAACCGCGTCCATAAATGCGGTCGGCGGTCTCCGACGACGGCACGAAGGGCGGCACCGTGTCCATGTGGGTGGAAAGCACCAGCTCCGGCCGGGGATGACTGGGATGGGTCGCCCAAAGGTTGCAGCGATCGTCTTCGACCCTCATGCGCTCAACGTCGTAGCCAAGCTGCGTTAGCTCGCGGGCCAATACCTCGGCCAGCGCGGCTTCCTGGCCGGTGGTGGACTCAATATCAATCAGCTTGCGAGTAAGGGCGAAAACATCCATCTCCGAAGGATACGCTGGATGATAGAGGTTGAGAGCGTTCGCGAGGAAGGGAAATTTGTGAAGCGAGCTTTAGTACAGTAGTTGCATGAAACGAGCCCGCACCCCGAAACAATTTCTGCAAAAGCACTCCCTGAGCCTGGCCGCGCTGGGAGTCGTGATTTTGCTGATCGTCCTCTATTGCCTGTCGAACCCAGAAACCCATTTAGGCTCGTTTTTCGGCAACGCCATCGCGGACTGGACGGGCGTGGTGGTGACCGTCATTTTGACCAAGTACCTGTACGAAAAGGGCTCCGCTGAGAGCAAGCAACCCAAAGGCAAGTTGCCATCAGCGCTAAAGGAATTCCTGCGCGAGCATTCGCTGACGTTATTTTTGCTGGTGACGGGCATCGGCTGGGTGATCGCGTTCCGGGCCATGCGCCCCAACAGCCGCTGGGGACAAGTCGTGGGCAACATTGTTTCGGAATGGACGCAGATCCTGGGGCTGGTGCTGATGACCAAGCGGCTGCTGGAGGTCGGTTCGAAAGAGAAGGCGCCGCCCCATCCGTCCCGCCATACGGAGCAGGAGTAAACTCATCCCATCAGGACCGACGGAGGATCAATGCGTCCTTTAGCTTGGATCGGAATTGTCGTACTGGTATTGGGAATTCTGTCGTTTGTCGTGCCGATTCCCACCAGCCATTCCCATGACGTCAAGATCGGGGATGCTTCCGTGGGCATCACCACCCGCCATGACGAGAAGCTGTCGCCGGTAGTGGGAGGCGTGCTTTGCGCGGCCGGAGTGGGGTTGCTAATCGCAGGATCGCGGAAGGCTGCTGCGTAACCGTTAACTCAGTTGTGATACGCGTGAAAGCGCTGTTACAATCTGTCCCGCGCGACACGGCTGCCGTGGCTTCCCATTCTGCCCGGAAGGCGGCGCGCCGGCTGGACAAACATCAACGCCCGGTGGTGAATTCCGTGGCGTTGGTGATGTAGAGTTCGTGGACCCTGCGATTGACCTCGTCGGGTGTGAGGCCGGCTGCAAGCATGTAGTTGCGCAATTCATTTCTTTGATTGGCGTCAACCGTCACTTTGGGTTTTCCATCCACAAAGACCTGTACCGCCGAGCGATCTCGAACCAGACGATAGTTATGCATAACTCATTGTAGCGTGGAATTGGCGCCGCGAGTTGCGGGGCGCTCCGGCCGCGCGCGCCGGGATTCCGAAGAAGGTTGCCTGGCCCAAGACGCGCTCCCGACCCGGGCCGGTGACGGCCATCTGGCGCCGGCGTGGGCCCCCGCGAAAAAGTTGAGGCACCCGTGACCGGATGCCTCAGATGCCAATCGCAGCAGGATGGTTCCGGGCCGAAGTCTGGCGCGGTCCGTCCTCTGTGTCTGGGTCTAACGATTCGCCTGGAACTTCCGGCGAATCACTCCGCCCACGGCCAGCAAACCGCTGCCCATCAGCAACAGACTGCTCGGCTCGGGGGTTGTAGGCGTGACCGGCGAAACGGAAACGTTGTCGAGTGCCATGTACGCCGGGTCATCTCGCTCGGCAAACGAAATGGTGTCTGACCCGGTACCGACCACGTCGTACGAGAACTGGGTCCAATTAACTCCGGTATTGGGGTTGGTCAGGCTGAGCAATGCGGTCCCATCCCAGGAAGCACTGAAATCGCTGGGACTGTCTCCCACTGAGGCGAACCAGAAGCTGAAGGTGTAATGCTGGCCAGGGTTGTCGCTGAAGGTCTGGCTGAGTGTTCCATCGATGCCGACGTCACCCATGATGGTGTAGAAAGTGCCGTCTTCCGCGGCAGAATAGACATAAAAGGGGCCACTCACAACGTCAATGAGACCGGCGTTTACAGTCCAGCCACTTAAATCGCCGGTTTCAAAGCTGCCGTTGTTGACAAGGTTGGTAGCAAAGGCCGTCGGCGCTGCCACGAGCAGAACTGCTACGAGAGCGGCCACGACCAGCAGGGCTTTTTGTCGCATGTTTCCTCCGGGGGTTGAGTCTAGGGAATCCCACTGCGAAACGAACTTCAACCTTATTCGTGGCAATTTGAATACCATTCCTTGTGTAATAGATTCTTGGAGTTAGCGGAGGCAGTAAACCTAAAGTTGCAGATTCTTGCGCTATTTTGGGAAACAGCCTACTGTCACCGAATCGTGATGGGGGCGCATTAGTGCTATTCGGAGTTGGGCGGGTGGCAGTGCGCCGCCCACTTTGCGCCCAGCGAATAGCCGATGCAACACAGCGCCGGCAGGGTGTACAAAGGCCAAGCCACTCCTTCATTGCAACTGCTGCGGATGTCAAAAACGAATTTGCGTAGGAAGTACTGCGATCGCGACAGATCGCAGGTCTGGCCGGCATAGCTGGCCACGTCGGGCAGAACGACCAGCAGCCACAGGGCAATCGCCGGAATCCAAATCCAGCGGGCGACGGAATGATGGAACTTGCGTGCCACCAGGTATCCCAAGGCGAATGCCGGCGCCAGAGTGGTCAGATCCTGGATGCAGGCGGCAACGGCAGAGGGAAAGATGTGGAAGAGCAGAAGACTGATCGGAGCCGCCAAGAGCGAGCCCGCGAGGGCCGCAAATACCAAGTTCGGAACAAACGCCAAGCCCTTAAGCAGCAAGTGCAGGGCGCGCCGCTTGGGACTCTCTGGACTCTCGCTCTGGCTTTCGATCAAGCTCTCGGGCATGCGAGAAGAGTAGTCCAACGAAGCGGCAATTGACTATCCCGGATTTGCGCCCCTTGACATAATCCACTCCACATGAAGCGCACCTTCGCCCTTCTCGCCTTATCAATGCAGACCCGACCTGTGGAACCGGCCTTTATCCCACCCTCTCGCCACAAGCAGGCGAGAAGGATGGGGCACAGCAACTGAGAATTATCTCGAAAGGCTGGGCCACGCGCCCGCCCGGCCAAGCGGATTCGGGCGGTTCCTTCAATTGGAACGCCGCAAAGCGTAAATGACCCAAGGCGCGATGCGTGTCTCGCTCACCCAGCGGTAGGGCTCGTCACCGTTCGCCAAGGGCTTGCGCATTTCCACTATCTCCAGCCCGGCGCGGCCATAGACTTCGAGGTAAGACCGGTGGGGCCAGAGAATGTCGAGGGCAGGCGAGCGGTCCTCGAAATCCGTGGTAATGATTTTCACGGGATCGCCGGGGTCGGCGTTGCGGTTTTCGGGGAAGTCTTTGGTGGAGAACGAGGCCCACTCGTTGCAGTAAATCTCCGGCGCGGAAACGATGTTCACGATGATACCGTCCGGCTTGAGCAGGGCGCGCAGGTCGCGAAACAGACGCGCCTTGGCGTCCATGCCGGGAATGTTGTCGAAGGTGAATGCCGATTGAATGAGAGAAAAACTTTCGCGCGGCAAACCACTCATGTCATCGCCCGGGATAACGCGGTAGTCGCCCTGCGGATCGATCTCGTAGGCCTTCGCAACCATCTCGGGCGAGATGTCCACGCCAACCGTCTCAAACCCGAGCCCACGGAGGAAGCGGGTCGAGCGGCCCGTCCCACACCCGAAATCGAGTGCCGCGGTCCCCTTCACGTGAGCCCGAAAGATCTCCGGCAAGTCGCGGAAGGCGAGATGGTAGGTATTGGAGAATTCGAGTTTCGAGTAGGCCTCCGCGCGGGTGGCGCTTTGATAGCAATTGACGAAGCCCATCAACCATCACCTGTCCTTGACTATTCCGAATTTAGTCGGCGGCCACCATGGCCCGGGCAGGCTTGCCCAGTTTGCGCGGCCGGAAGGCCTCGCTGTGGAAGCTCTGGTTCTCCATCCAGTTGTCGAGGACGCTCTTTTTGAACTTCCAGCGGTTGCCCAGCTTGAACGCCGGAATCATCTCCTCGGAGACGTACTTGTAGAGCGTGTCGGGGGAAACTCCCAAGTAGTGCGATGCCTGCCGGATGTTCATCACTTCGCGCGCGTCGGCTAACATAGGTCCTCTCTGGGCGGTGGCTGGGATGGGCTGCGAGTGCGGCCTCGGCGATAAGGTTGGCTTCGTCCGCTCCGCTTTGGCGTGGCTGCTGATGGCAGGTCCTCCTGGGGCATCTAACGCTTGCATCGCACCGCTCTTACTTTCGCCAATTCTTCGCTTTGCAGCATAATGGCAACAGCTCCGTAATGCAAGTTATTGTAGGGGCCGCAAAGCGGTTTCACCATAGACTCGATGTTGACCCGCGCGATACCCGAGTAGCGGGAACGCCAATAGCAGAGCGGGAACCGGGCAAATCGCCGATTGCTTTCTGTGCTGGCGACGTGCTCTTGGCTAGCAGCCCGGTCCGCGCTCAGCGGTGGCCCCTCCCGCCGACCAGATTGCGATGCCACTCCCGGCCCCATGTTCTCATCTGACCTGGAAAGGCCTTATCATTTAGGATGTTGTCGGCTGGCAGGAGGCGTCGTGGTCTGTAGCGCGTGTGGATATGAGAACCAGGCGGGCAATCGCTACTGCGGGATGTGCGGCATTCCGCTGCCTCACCGGCCGCTGACCGCTCCCGGTGCGCAGAGCACGGCCAGCTTCACCCGCCCACTGGCGGAAAACGCCGGGCCTGTCGAGCCTCGCGCCTCGGCGCCGCAGGCCCGCGCTGGCGTTGCCAGCGAGCCGACACCGTCCGGCAATCTGGCGCAGTCTTCCCAAGATCAAGATCTGGATCGCGACCCGTCAGCTTCGGAGGTGGCGTCCCCGCATTTCGAATTGGCGCCGGAAATTCCGTTGGACGAGTATGTTCAGAACTTCCGCTACGTACCGCCCAGCGAACCGGAAGAAATCACCATGCGCGGCGAAACTTCCGTATTACGGCCCGAAGAATTACGTCCCAAAGTATTACGGCCCGAGCTAGTGCGGCCCGAGCCTCCCGCCCCGTCGGATGCCATTTCCGCCGCGCCCATAGAGACGGCGACCGCCACAACCGAAAAGGCGTCTCTTCCCTCTACGGAAGACGTGCGCGAGCGGCTGGGATTGGAAGCCGATAGCACGCCGGAGGAGCGAAGCGACCGGCCGCGCTTTCTGGATTTCAACGAACCGTCCCCGCCAATGAAACCGGCGGCCTCTGGGCGTTCGATCACCGGTCCATCGTTCCTGGGATTGAACGATGCGCCGCAAGCGGAGGCCGCAACCGAAGACGAGCTTGAGGTCGAAGGGCTGGCGCGCGGGATATGGCGGATTGGGCGGATAGGGTTGGCTCTCGCCGTGGTCGTGGCGTTTGGCTGGTTAGGAGTGCTGGAGTGGCGAGCGCAAATTGGCCAGACGAACAACGGTCCCGTCGAAGTCATCAAGATGAAGATGCGTGGCATGGTGCCCAACGGTTCCCTCGGGATGATCAAGACGAAGATGTGGAGCCTGGTTCACGGGGTGGCGGCGGAGATCGCGAGCCCCGAGCCGTCGTCGCCTGGTACCTCTTCGGATTCCGCTGCCCAGCCGGAGATGAAGGTCGAGCCGGCGCCCAAGCCGCCGAACCAAAATCCCGTTGCGAACGCCGCGACCTCTCCCCAAGCGCAAGCAAATGATGCTGCCACGGCTCACAACACCAATCCTGCAACCACGCCGCCGGCGAGTTCCGCACCGGTTGCGACCGGGCCCGCTGGAAATCAGCGAGGGGCCGGACAGTCAGCGGCCGCGCCCGCGCAGCATCCAGCGGTAAAAGCAGGCGAAACTTCGGGTGGGCCCAACCCGGCGGCAGCAGCGAAGACCACCACCACAACGGGCGCGGCGGCCACAACCTCGGCTGGCAAGGCGAAGCCGTCGCCACCAGCCGCAGACGATGGCGAGGAAGTAGTCGTTAGAGAAATAATTCCCGGCGCTGACGAACTGGCCAAGGCCAACAATGCCAGCGATGCGGCCGCGGAAGCGGCCTGGCTGTGGAAGGCGACCGCCAAAGGCAATCCTACGGCGCCGGTGCGGCTGGCCACCATGTACGTCAAAGGCGAAGGCGTGCCGCGCAGTTGCGAACAGGCCATGGTCCTGTTGAAGACCGCGGCCGAAAAAGAAAACGCCGTGGCCCGCAACCAACTGGCTTCCATGTATGGCTCGGGAGTTTGCGTGCCCCGCAACCGCGTGGAAGCCTATCGCTGGGCGAGTTCGGCCTTGGCGGCCAATCCCGACAGCGAATGGGCGCAGCAACGCCGTGACCAGCTCTGGCAGCAGATGACGCCGGAAGAGCGCACCCTGGCGCAGAAGTACCGGTAGGCCGCTGGGGGGTCAGGGGCTAGGAATTAGGAGTTAGCGAGCAGCGATTAGCGAAGAGCGCGCGAACAACTATAATGATCTCGCGGGTGAGGCGTCGCGCTTCGCTCGTAGTTTTGAAACCCCGGTCCATTCCCTTGCATCAAGCCAACTGGAGGAAAGAATCAGCATGGCACATGAAGTTCCTGCGCTGCCCTACGACTACTCTGCCCTAGAACCCTACATTGACACGCAAACCATGCACCTGCATCACGACAAGCACCATGTTGCCTACGTCACCAACCTGAATGCTGCGCTGGAGAAGGCCCCGGAGCTGCAAAAGTTGAGCGTGGAAGAACTGGTCAAGGGCCTGGAGAACGTGCCGGAAGCGATTCGCGCCGCGGTGCGCAACAATGCCGGCGGGCACGTAAACCACACCATGTTTTGGAACATCATGGCCCCCAACGCCGGAGGCGAGCCCAGCGGCGCTATCGCCGATGCCATCAAGAACGCCTTCGGCGATTTCAACAGCTTCAAGGAAAAGTTCAACGCTGCCGGCCTCAAGCAGTTCGGCAGCGGCTGGACCTGGCTGGTGCGCGACCGGGGCGGCAAGCTGCTGGTTATGGCCACGCCCAATCAGGATAGCCCGCTCAGCCAGGACTTCTATCCCATCATGGGCAACGACGTCTGGGAGCACGCCTATTACCTGAAGTACCAGAACCGTCGCGGCGACTACCTGAAGGAATGGTGGAACGTGGTGAACTGGGCCGAAGTCAACCAGCGCTTCCAGAAAAGCCAGAAGTAACGATCCGGAAATTTCCGGCGCAAAAAAGGGTGCGGCGAGCGCACCCTTTTGTCGTCTGCGCCCGTCAGTCAGATTCCGCAAGCCTGCTGTGATCAACTCGCGGCGGGGGAATTCTTCGGGACCTGCTTCGTTTGAGATAGAGCCACCGCAATCCTGCGGAGGTGTCCTGACAGTTGGCGTTCCCAAAACGCAGCATCGCGAAATTGTTAGTAACAAGGCTAATGTTACTTTCGTTTAGCATACCCATTTTTAGGCCATATCTTAATTGCCATTTACTAGCCTATAGTGACATGTGACGCACCATCTTAGGCCCATGTCGACGATTTACTCGACCAATTCTCCCTGGTAGAAGGCAAAGCAAATCGCCGCACGGGGGACCTGGAGAAATGATGCGGAAGGCAGTCAAGGGCCGGGTTTTATGCCGCAACAAAGGGATTCAAGCCGATCAAGGAGGGTCCTGACAAAATGACAAAAGCAAATGATTCCGGTCAAGCGCTGGTAGAGGTTGCAATCTCATTGTCGATTTTCTTGCTCCTCGTACTGGCAACTATAGACTTTGGACATCTGTTCTCTACGAAGCTGACTCTCCAGAATGCAGTGCGGCAAGGGGGGCGGTACGCCATCACCGGGCAATGCATAACCGGCAGCGACGGCACGTGCTCCCAATCGAGGTACAACTCAATCGTCCAAACCGTCGAAAATGCCGCACTTGGCATGCTTGACAGCTCCGAGATCAGCATAACCTGTACGAATAACGGCGGAGGCTGCCCCAACAGCGCTGGTGGACCGAGTGACGTCATAACCATCACCGTAACCTACCCATATCATTTTATGACCGGGCCGATCGGGGTGTTCTTTCCGGGCAAGTCGTACACGATAAAGGTAAGTTCAGCTTTTACCAATGAAGTGTTTCCACCCAGCCAAAGTTAGGGGGGCGTATGAAGGCAAGGATCAATGCCGAAGAGTCGGGTCAGGCGTTAGTGGAATTAGCGCTCGCGTTCGTCCTTCTGTGTGTCTTCGTCTCTGGAATCATTGACTTCGGCCGAGCCATCTATGACGTTGAGGTAATGAAGAACCTCGCTGGAGAGGGTTCCAGCATGGCTTCGCGCGGAACCAGTGCTGCGACAACCGCGCAAAGCGTGGTTACCTACGCGGGGTCGGACATCAATCTAAACACCCAGGGATGCGCGATTGTCACCGCGGTCACCAAAGAGGGAAACGGTGTTTACCAGATCACAGACCAAGCTACTGTGGGCACCGGGACCTCGTGCAGCAGCAAAGTCGGCTGCCTGAAGGGAGTAGGAGGCTGTGGAAGCTCGAGTGCCGTTTTGCCCCTAGCGGCAGTTACGGCCCTGCTAACGGAACCCACGGGGTCTTCCCTTTACGTGACCGAAATCTTCTACACGTACAACACCGTCACGCCCATAGCGGCGCTGTTAGGACAGAGCATGCCATCTCAGTTATACAGCGTGGCTTATTACTAAGGAAGGGTACGCATATGTGCAATGCCAACATTGGAAAGAGCGACCGAGGACAAACCATTGTTGTTTTCGCTTTGGTTCTGCCCATCCTTATACTGTTCGCAGGGTTGGCCATTGACGCGGGAATTCTTTATGTCACCAAGGCCAAGCTGTCGACGTCTGTGGATGCCGCCTGCCTCACGGGCATGAAGAGCTTGGCGCTAGGACAGACGACTGCCGGGCAAGTGGCCACCGATATGTTTCAGGCCAATTTCGGACCTAATCCGCCCACGCCAGGCGTCACGTTTCCCACAGATACCTCTGGCAACCAGCAGGTCAAGGTAACGGCCACCGCTTACGTGCACACTCTTTTCATGCGGTATCTCTCGCAATGGGCCAGCGTACCGGTGAGCGCCACCGCGGTGGCAACACGCGGCAAGCTGGTCATGTCCATCGTGTTAGACCGATCGGGCTCAATGGCGAACAATGGTGGAGAAACGGCACTAAAATATGCCGTTCCACTCTTCATCAATAACTTCGATAATAACACCGATGAAGTTGCGATGGTTAGCTTCTCTTCCAATGCGACGGTGGACTATGCAATCGATTACAACTTCATCACGCCGATTGATAATAAGATCGCAGCCATGAACCCCGTGGGCGGCACGTTCGGCACCGGCGCAGGTACCGGATCACTCCTAAGTACAACTATAGGGCCACCACTGTCGCTCGCCCAAAACCAAAACGACAGCGTTCCCATACTACCGGGGCGGAACGTAGTCAAAGTTGTAGTGTATTTCACGGACGGATTGATGAACGCCGTTCAAGACAATTTTCATTGCGGGGGTAAAACCAATAATACTTTGACGCTTGTCAACTATGGAGGGTGCGACGCCGTCGGGTCGTGTGCGCCGCAGGTCCACTTCTTAAATCCTGCCGGCGATCCTGGCATCTCCACAAATGACTGGGGCAATTGCAATAGCAGCACGGGCGACAACTGCTCAGCCGGCTTACAGTACAACTCCAGCCACGCCAAGTGCTACGATATAAACGGCAGCCTGGTAAGGAAATTTGTCTCTGAGCAATATGGCTCGGAGTATCTTACAATGGACAATGTCACCAAAGAAGCCCAGTACCGTGCCACTCAAACGGCTATTGCTATGCGCACCGAAAGCCCCGTCCCCACCTATATCTTTACTATCGGGATGGGCACCGGCGTAACCGCAAGCACGCAAGCTTTCCTGGCGCAACTTGCAAATGATCCTAACTATCCTGCAACTTACATTAAAGGCCAGCCATCAGGGTTATTTTTTTATATACCAAGCTGTTCGGGTGGCGCTCTCGCGAACTGCAAAGCTCAACTCAACACAGCCTTCCAAACCATTGCGGCCAAGGTTCTTTTGCGGCTAACGCAGTAGCATCCGCATGGGCGTGGCCCGCTAAAGCCGCTGAGGTCGGCGAATTTTCGGCGGCTAACCCGAGAGTAAGGGTGCGGCGATCGCACCCTTTTTCGTCAGCGAAAGGAAAGTTCCCCCCGGATTGCGGTGACTCAATCTAAAACGGAAGCAGGTCTCGAAAAGTTTCCCAGCGCGAGTTCGCCACAGCGGGCTTGCAGACCCCGACTGATGGTATCCAGTTGGTGTTCCCCATGGCGCAGCTGTCTGAGCAGTGCAGCAATTTTCAATTGACGGAACCATCATGTTTACGACGGCGCAGAAGGACGTCGTAGCGATGGCAGCCGGAGCAAGATTTTGCGCAAAACAATCACGGAGGGCGAATGAAAGCTCGAATGATTCTGGCGATGGCGGCGGCACTGTTGGCCATGACGGTCGCGAACCACTGCTCTGCTGCTTCGGGTAAGACTGGCTCCAAGCAACAACAGATCGCGCACGGTGAGTATCTGGTAAAGGCCATCGGCCAGTGCGGCGATTGCCATACTCCGATGAACGAGAAGGGCGAGTTCATTCCCGGCAAGTGGCTGCATGGCAAGAAGCTGGATTTCGCGCCGACCGTGCCGATGCCGGTCTGGGCCGACACCTCGGCCAACATTGCCGGGCTGCCAGGCTGGAACCATGAGAAAGCAGTCCAGTTCTTTATGACCGGGCTGGCGCCCAACGGGCAGCCGGTGCGTCCGCCCATGCCGATGTACAAGATGAACCGTGCCGACGCCGAGGCCGTAGTGGCCTATTTGCAGTCGTTGAAATAACTCGGGACCCGCAGCTTCCCCCAGCAGCGCAATAAAATGGGGCGCTCATCGCGCCCTGTTCTCTGGCCCCTAATCCCTGTTCAGTCGTGTACTCCGTCCATAAATGCCCGCAGCTTGCGTGAGCGCGAGGGATGACGCAGCTTGCGCAACGCCTTGGCCTCAATTTGGCGAATGCGTTCGCGCGTGACCGCGAACGACTGGCCCACCTCTTCCAGCGTGTGCTCGGAGCCGTCCTCCAGGCCGAAGCGCATCTTGATCACCTTCTCCTCGCGGGGCGTAAGCGTGCGCAACACCTGCGCCGTCTGCTCCTTGAGGTTGACGTTGATCACCGCTTCCGCCGGCGAAACCACGGCACGATCTTCGATGAAGTCGCCGAGGTGCGAATCTTCCTCTTCGCCAATGGGCGTCTCCAGTGAAATCGGTTCCTGCGCGATCTTGAGCACCTTGCGCACCTTGGCCACCGGAATGTCCATGCGCTTGGCGATCTCTTCCGAGGTCGGCTCGCGCCCGAGTTCCTGCACCAACTGCCTTGAGGTGCGGATCAGCTTGTTGATGGTCTCGATCATGTGCACCGGAATGCGGATGGTACGCGCCTGGTCGGCGATGGCGCGGGTGATGGCCTGGCGGATCCACCAAGTCGCATAGGTGGAGAACTTGTAGCCGCGGCGGTACTCGAACTTGTCCACGGCTTTCATGAGGCCGATGTTGCCCTCCTGAATCAGGTCGAGGAATTGCAAGCCGCGATTGGTGTACTTCTTGGCGATGGAGACCACCAGTCGCAGGTTGGCTTCAATCAGTTCGCGCTTAGCGTACTCGGCATCCACGTCGCCCTGCACGATTTCGCGCTGGGTGCGCTTCAGTTCGGCGAAGTTGGCGCCGGCATCGTGCTCCATGCGCTCCAGGTCGGCGCGAATCTGCCGCACCTGGCGGCGCAGTTCTTTGCGGGCTTCCTCGGCGCGCGTCTGCTCGGCGCGCTTCTCGAAGTTCACCGCCTGCTTGTCGAGACCGCGCATGCTGTCAACGGTCTTGTTGACGCGGTCGATCAGGCGCTTACGCTCGTTGTTGGTGAAGCCCAGCCGGCGAATGACTTGCGACAGCGCAACCTGCTCGCGTCCCAGCGCCCAACGGTAGCGGCGATGCTCCTTTGGCCGCTTCTTCTGGGGGATGCCGTTCAGCCGTTCGATCAGCTGCATCGACTTCTTGTAGTGCTTGGCGAGATCGTCGATCCGGCCGGTGATGTCCTTCAGGCGATTTTGGACCACTTCCTCAGTGATCTCCTCTTCGTCGAAGAGCACGATTTCCTTGACCGAGCGCACGCCGCGCTTCAAGTCTTCGCCGATGGCAACGATTTCGCGAATTACGATGGCAGAGCGCGACAGCGCTTTCAGCACCCGCAACTGGCCGCGCTCGATGCGCTTGGCGATCTCCACTTCGCCCTCGCGGGTGAGCAGTGGAACCGTGCCCATCTCGCGCAGGTACATGCGCACCGGATCGTTGGTTTTTTCCAGCGCGCCCGGGGTCAGGTCGAGTTCCACGTCCTCGCCCGCTTCCAGTTCGGCATCGAATTTCTTGTCGAGAGAGCCGGGGATCTTCGGGCTTTCGAGGACATCAATTCCTTGCGTGCCGATGGTGGTCAGCAGGTCCTCAAGGTCGTCGGGCGAATGCAGGTCGTGCGGGATAAGGTCGTTGACCTCGTTGTACGTGAGGTAACCTTTTTCTTTTCCCGCATCGATCAGTTTCTTGATGTCGTCGAACTTATCTTCAAGAGCCAAAGCGGAATGTCCTCTAAATGGCGCCAGTTGAGGGGCGCTCTTCTTCGATGCACACAACGGCGGGAACGGTACTGCGGTACAGACACGGGTACAAACCGGTGAATTTTATCATAAACCGGACCGCCAACCAAGACTTATTTCGCGAACCGCAAAACCCCGGTAATCGCCGAACTGGATCGGGCCACAATTCGGCTATCTCTCACACTTCCTGAAGATTAGATGTTGGCCGCGCGGTGTTCGCTTCATCCTTTTGCGTCAGTCACTTACCAACGCGTTTCTGCCGACGGACCACTCGCCATTCCCTTGAAACTATCCATTGCGCACGCCCGTATATACTCCTATCGACTCATAACGAGGTAATGTTTCCTATGATCTCCGGCACGCGGGCGACCTGCGCCTTGTTCCTCCTTGTCTTCGGTCTTGTCTTCTGCCTGGGTTTAGGCATGGCCGCGGCGCAATCGGCGCCGGCGGCCGACAGCAACGCGGCCAACGAAATGCCTTCGGTGACGACGGTGCCTCCCGAAGCCCAGCCTTCGCCCAACTTCAGCGTGGAAGCCGCTACCGACGCCTACATGGCGCGCATCCCGGCCAGCGCGCGCACTCGCAGCGATGCCTACTTCGAGGGCGGCTATTGGCTCATTTTGTGGGACTTCTTATATGGCGGGGCGATCGCGCTGCTGCTGCTGAACCTTCGCTGGTCGGCGGCCATGCGCAATCTGGCGGAGCGTATCACCCGTTTCAAGCCGCTGCAGACCTTTATCTACTGGTTTGAGTATGCGGTGCTCACCTTTGTCCTGGGCGTGCCCCTGACAATTTATGAAGGCTACACTCGCGAGCGGCAATACGGGCTGGCCACGCAGACCTTCGGTCCGTGGGCGTGGGACCAGACCAAGGGCCTGATGATCGGCATTGTGCTGGGCGGAATCCTGGTCATGTTGTTGTTCGGCATTGTGCGCCGCCTGACGCGCACCTGGTGGATTTGGGGAGCGATCGTGACCTCGTTGTTCCTGGTCTTCTTTGCGATGATCGTCCCGGTCTTCATCATGCCCATCTTCAACAAAGTCACGCGCCTGGACGATCCCAAGGTGACGGCGCCCATCCTAAGCATGGCGCGGGCGAATGGAATTCCCGCGAAGGACGTGTGGGAGATCGACGCCTCGAAGCAGACCACCCGCATGAGCGCCAACGTGAGCGGCTTCGGCCAGACCATGCGGGTCACCTTGAATGACAACCTGCTGCGCCGTGGTTCGCCGGAAGAAATCCAGGCGGTGATGGGCCACGAGATGGGGCACTACGTCCTCAACCATATTCCTAAAGACCTGCTATTTTTCTCGGTGCTGATTGTGGTCAGCTTCGCGCTGTTGCGTTGGTCGCTGGAGTGGTGCCTGCAGCGCTGGGGAGAGCGGTGGCAAATCCGCGGCATCGGCGACACGGCCGTGCTGCCGCTGGTGATTCTGCTGGTCTCCATCATAGGATTCGTCGCTACGCCGCTGCTCAACACTCACACGCGCACTGCGGAGCACGAAGCCGACATGTTCGGTCTGAATGCCAGCCGCCAGCCCGACGGTTTCGCGCAGGCCGCGATTCACTTGGGCGAGTATCGCAAGATGCATCCCGGTCCGCTGGAAGAGTACATCTTCTTCGACCACCCCAGCGGGTATAACCGGATCCATGACGCGATGACCTGGAAGAAGGAGAATCTGCAACTGTTCGCTGCCCAGGAGGGCGGACACGCTGGAGGCAGCGGCGTAACGGTGCCATAAGGTTGAGCCTGTCGGCGACGTTTCGCGCGACCTACGGCAGCCGCACTTCTGCTTCCTTTGGGTGTGCGGCGGCAGATGAGATCAGCAGCGCGGCGGTGGCGCCCAGGAGCAATCCGAACGCAAATCGGATTGCCAGCCAGTTGCCGTGCAGGCCAGTCAATTCCGTCATCGCGTCGAAAAGGTTGAGCGCAGCCGCGGCGATGAGCAGGCGCAACGCGATCCTGCGCGAGGTGCGAAACAGCAGGCCCAGGGCCGCTCCCAGATAGATTCCCAGACAGCGCGCGCACACAGCCACCTCGGCGCCGAAAATCCAGAAGGAACGCTCCGGCCGCTGGTGGCAGACGATCGCAAAGCCGCGTTCCAGCGTTAGCCCAATCGCCAGGAACCCGTGGGTCAAGAAATAGGGAGCAGCCATGACGGCGGCAACGAATGCCAGCGGAACCAGGGTCCACCAAGTCCAGCGGAAAGCGGCACCGCCGAGTGTCGGGCTTCGAAGGGGCGCAGCTTTAGCTGCGCCGTTAGGAGATGGAGAAGAACCGGGCTTTAGCCCCGGCGAGGCGTGGTCTAAACGGCGGATTCCCTCAGCGGCTAAAGCCGAATTCATAATGAACGTTTATGGCGCACCTAAAGGTGCGCCCCTTCAAAGCGGAGTTTCAAGCAAATTTCTCGACAGCGACTGAATCCTACGCTCGCGAACAAACAGATCACAATTCAAGAACCAACAACCATCCACAGCATCACCCAAGTATTCCCATGCGCTTGCCGACGCGCTTCAGGATGTCCAGCGCTTGGTCGAGTTCGTCGCGCGTGTGGGTCGCGGTCATGATGGTGCGGATGCGCGCCTTGCCCTCGGGCACCGTGGGAAACGCAATGCCCGTGCCCATGACGCCCTCTTTGAACAGCTCGCGCGAGAAGTCCATGGTGAGACGGCCGTCGCCGACGATGATGGGCGTGATCGGCGTCTCGCTGGCCGGCGTGTTCACCCCGCCGATGTTGAAGCCCAGCGCGCCCAGCTCTTTCTTCCAGTAGCGCGTGTTCTCCCAGAGCTGCTCGATGCGCTCGGGCTCCTGCTCCAGCACGTCAAAAGCGGCGATACACGTGGCCGCCACCGCTGGCGGATGCGAGGTGGAGAACAGGAACGGCCGCCCGCGATGGTAGAGGAACTCGATGAGATCGCGCGTGCCGCAAACGTAGCCGCCCAGAGCGCCGATGGCTTTCGACAGCGTGCCCACCTGCACGTCCACCCGGCCGTGCAGTTTGAAGTGATCGACGGTGCCGCGCCCGTTGCGGCCCAGCACGCCGGAAGCGTGGGCGTCGTCCACCATCATGATGGCACCGTATTTTTCGGCCAGCTCGACAAGCTGCGGCAGCGCGCCAATGTCGCCGTCCATGGAGAAGACGCCGTCGGTGATGACCAGCTTGCGGCCAGGCTCGTTCTTGATCTCGTGCAGCAGCTCTTCGGCGTGGGCGGCATCCTTGTGGCGGAAGACCTTGATCTTGGCGCGGGAGAGACGCGCGCCGTCGATGATGCTGGCGTGGTTCAGCTCGTCGGAGACGATGAAATCTTCTTTGCCCAGCAGCGCCGAAACCGTGCCCGCATTCGCGGTAAAGCCCGACTGAAAGACCACGCAGGCTTCCACATTTTTGAAGCGCGCAATCTTCTCTTCCAGCTCCATGTGGATTTTCATGGTGCCGGCGATGGTGCGCACCGCGCCCGAACCGACGCCGTACTTCTTGGTGGCTTCGAGCGCGGCTTCGCGCAGCTTGGGGTGGGTCGTCAGGCCGAGATAGTTGTTGGACGCGAGGTTGATGACCTGCTTGCCGTCGAAGGTGCACACCGGCGCCTGTTCGTCGTCGAGCACCCGCAGCTTGAAGTAGGTGCCCTTCTGCTTCAGTTCGTTTAGTTGGTCGGTGAGGAAGGAAAGAGGATCGGTGCGAGTGGGAACAGTAGCCATGAAGGAATCTCTCCAGATGCGACTGGATATTTTAACGCGGACACGAGGATGCGGGAGGAAGCATCAGCCCAAATTCGCTGCTGCGTGATAAGAAATAGCAGCATTCACTTCGCACCGCATGGCAACGACGGAATATCCGTAGCCCCCTGCCAAAGGCGGTTGCGTTGTCGCAATATTGTGAGCAAGTTGGGCATCAACTCACAGACGTTTTCGCAACCGTGCAAAGAAAGCAGACACTTCCGATTGAGCTGTCGCGCCTCTAGCTCTTGTGGGGTCGCCTCGCTCGAGATCTCGAAATAATAGCCCTCCCCGGAGGGATTGCTAGTGATGTGGGACCAGTTCACTACAACTCTCCGATCCAAGTCGCTCCGCGGAGTCCAACCATGAAAATTTGTGATTCTCGGGACCAGTCTCCACCCGGATCCCAGCATTTCATTCCGGCCCACGACCATGAGTCCTACAGAAAGTTGAGTGAGTTTCCCATCTTGCGACGATGAACTCGTCCGCAGCTGCCAAAAGCGCAACCCTGCTCGATTGAATAGATAAAACAGCTCGTTTCCTAGAGCTTCGTTGGACATCCAAATACGGCCCAAAATAGCTCCGGCCAGCCGATACGGTTCCCCGATAAGTAGTTGCGAACCATCGCTCTGCGCGAAGCCAGAAACCGCTTGCTCATACGAAGAAACAGGGTCGCCGAGCTTGAGATTTTCCAGTCGGGTTAAAGCGATCGAGGTCCGATGCGCTGAATAGGCTTCCGTGGCAAGCAGCACCACGTAAATCGCGATGGGCGCCAGCAGAACGATTGCCACCGTGATGGCAGCGATCTTCCGGGCGCGAGATCGTGGCCAATCAGCCATGTTCCTTTAGGCACCGCTTGGTCGGAGGAAGTTCCAGGAAACATGTGCGAGACACTCCTGCGAATTGCCTCCGCCTTGCGCCATGTGATAACTTCCGCTCGTCCCCTGCTGTCGAACTTTCACCCCCGCAAGCGCAAGAACAACGCTTGCTGGAACGCCCGCCGGGAGGAAAACGGCATGATCCCCATCATCATTGTTATTGCCCTACTGGCCGTCATCGCGTTCACGCTGATCGGCATTTACAACAGCCTGGTGCAGTTACGGGTCCGCGCCGACAACGCCTGGGCCGATATTGACGTGCAACTGAAGCGCCGCTACGACCTTATCCCCAACCTGGTGGAAACCGTGAAGGGCTATGCCGCGCACGAAAAGGGCACCTTCGAGAACGTTGCCAAGTTTCGCAGCGTGGCCATGGCTGCCAGCACTCCGGCGGAGAAGAGCGAGGCCGAGGGCCAGCTCACCTACGCCTTGCGCGGACTGCTGGCGGTGGCCGAGGCGTATCCGCAGTTGCAGGCAAATCAGGAGTTCATGTCGCTGCAAGGCTCGCTGAGCGGACTGGAAGATGCCATTCAGAATGCCCGCCGTTATTACAACGCGGTGGTGCGCGACTTCAACACCAAGATCCAGAGCTTTCCCAGCAATATTGTTGCGGGAATGTTCAGCTTCCAGCAGAAGCAGTTCTTCGACATCACCGAACCGGCGCAGCGCGAGCCGGTCGCGGTGAAGTTTTGAAGACCGCTCTTCGCTGTTCGCCCGTCGCTCTTCGCCCGGGTGCCCCACCGGCCGCCGTTGCGGACAGAGTGGGCCTTCGCTTCGTCCTCGCTCTGCTGGTCTGCCTCGTGCTGGCGATTCCCGCCTCCGCGCGCGACTGGCACGTTGCGCGCTTCGAAAGCCACATCTACGTTGCTTCCGACGGTGTGACCACCGTCAACGAGCACATTGACCTGGTTTTCAGCGGCGAATATCACGGCATCTACCGCGACATTCCTATCGAATACCCGGGGCCGCACGGCGCCAACTACACATTGTTCCTCAAAGTCATCAGTGTGCTCGATGGCAGCGGCCACCCGCTGAAGTACGAATCCAGCACCCAGAACGGCAACCGCCATCTCAAGATCTACATTCCCGACGCGGTGGACACCACGCGCAGCGTGATCATCAGCTACAAGGTGACCAATGCGGTGCGCTGGTTCGACGGTCACGACGAGCTGTACTGGAACGTGACTGGCAACGACTGGCCCGTGCCCATTGACAGCGCCGCGGCGGTCATCACCTTCCCATCGAATGCCGCCGGCAACTTGCGCGCGCAAGCCTTCACCGGCGAATACGGATCGCAGGAGCAGGACGCCACCGCCGAAGTCCGCAACAACACGGTGGTGATTGAGACCAACAATCCGCTGTCCATGCGCGACGGGCTTACCGCCGACGTTTACATCAGCAAAGGCGTGCTGACGCAACCCAGCAAGTGGACCGAGGCGATGTGGTTCTTGCGCAGCAATCCGGTCGTGCTGCTGCCGCTGTGGGCGTTCATGGTGATGTTCGTCTTCTGGTGGACAAAGGGCCGCGATCCCAAGCCCGACATCTCGGTGGCGCCCATGTACGAGCCGCCCAAAGACATGACGCCCGCCGAAGTCGGCAGCCTGATCGATGACGCGGTCCATCCCCGCGACATCACCTGCACCATGGTGGACCTGGCGGTGAAAGGCTATGTCAAGATCGAGGAGACGGAGTCGAAGGTGCTGCTGTTCAGCCATCGCGATTACACCTTCCATTCGCTGAAGCCGCCTGGCAGTTGGAGTTCGCTCGCCGCCCACGAGCGGGTGATGCTGAACCACATGTTCGCTGGCGGGGCCACCCAGGTGCGCCTGTCAGACCTGAAGAACCAGTTCTACGTCGCCATCCCCGCCATCAAGGAGGACATCCTCGCCGAGCTGAGGAGCAAAGGCCTGTACTCGGTCGATCCTGACTCGGCCCACGCCTACGTGCTGGCCGGAATCTTGTTTACCGCAGCGCCCTTCGTGCTGGCGCAGGTCTTGGGCTGGGGCCCCATGCTGGATTCGCTGGGGTTGCTGATTGGCGCGGGAATACTCGCGGTGATCATCATCTTCCTGTTCGCTCGCATCATGACCGCGAAATCGCTGAAGGGCGTGCGCACCAAGGTCGAGATCCTGGGCTTCCAGGAGTTCATCAACCGCGTGGATGCCGACCGCTTGAAGCGCATGCCGCCGGACACTTTCGAGAAGTTTCTGCCGTACGCCATGGCGCTGGGCATCGAGAACCGCTGGGCGAAGGCCTTCCAGGGGATCACGCAGAACGAGCCCACTTGGTATGTGGGACCGACGCCGTATGTGGGCTTCAATCCCATCTTCTTCGCCGCCTCCATGCACGCCATGGCGATGGATGCGCACCAGGCGTTCGTGGCCGCGCCGCGCGCCAGCAGCACAGGCTCGGGATGGGGCGGCGGCGGTGGCGGAGGCTTCAGCGGCGGCGGCTTCGGCGGCGGCGGTGGCGGCGCGTTTTAGGGCGGCGGTGATCTTATGAGAACACTCATAGACAAACGAAACCGGCATCCGCGGAAAGCATCGCACGCCTGCATAGCAGAGAAGGGATGTGTCGCGCTTTTTCACGAATCGCGGGCGGATGATGCTCTCAACCGCCCCACCTGCGGCGCCACGCAGGGTGACTAGAGCGCGGTAGCCCGAAGAAGATCCTTGATTTTCTATTTTGTCCCTTTGGGATACACCAGGATCTTGCTGGCCTCGCCGGTCCTCAGACGCTCCATGCCTGATGCGAAATCTTTCATCGCGATGCGGTCGGTGATGACAGGATGCAGGTCAAGCGCTCTAGCCAGAGGCGGCTAGAACAGGGCACCCGGCGATGTAAAGGGGATGTCCTGCTACATGGTGCAGGGTCAAAACCAGCATTTACTTTGCCCCGCACGGTAAGGACGGGACATCCGTGACCGCCTGCCAAAGGCTATTGCGTTGCCGCAGGATTGTGAGCAGGTTGGGCATTAGCTCACAGACGTTTTCGCAACCGCGGAAAGAAAGCAGACACTTTCGATTTAGTTGTCGCGCCTGGAGCTCTTGTGGAGTCGCCTCGCTCGAGATCTCGAAATAATATCCCTCTCCGGGAGGATTGCTGGTGATGTGGAACCAGCTCACAACGACTCTTTCATCCAAGTCGCTCCGCGGAGACCAACCGTGAAAGTCTGTGATTTTCGGAACCAGTCTCCATCCGGATCCAAGCATTTCATTCCGGCCCGCGACCATGAGTCGTACAGAAACTTTCGTGAGTTTCCCATCCTGCGACGATGAGCTCGTCCGCAACTGCCAAAAGCGCAACCCTGCTCGATTAAGTTGATAACGTAGCTCATTCCCTAGCGCTTCGTTGGACAACCAAATCCGCACTAAAACAGGTTCGCCTAGCCGATACGCACCTGAGATCAGAAGTTGCGTATCTTCGCTCTGCACGAAACCGGAAACGGCTCGCTCATACGCGGAGACAGGATCGCCGAGCTTGAGGTTTTCCAGTCGGGTTAACGCAATCGAGGCCTGATGCGCTGAATAGGCTTCCATGGCGAGCAGCGCCAGGTAAATAGCAACCGGCGTCAGTAGAGCGATTCGCAGCGTGACGCCGGCGACCTTCCATAACCGACCAGCCATGTTCCTTTAGGCACCGTTGCGGCGAAGGAAGTTCCACAAAACTGACTGGGAAGGACAACAAGATTAACTACTATAGGGGTCCTTCGACTCCGGCGCGCAAAGGCAGCGCGCCTCCGCTCAGGATGACAGCAAGCTAAAGTGACGCTATCGCGTCCCGTTGGGATACACCAGGATCTTGCTGGCCTCGCCGGTTTTCAGACGCTCCATGCCTGACGCGAAATCTTTCATCGCGATGCGGTCGGTGATGACGGGATGCAGGTCGAGTTTGCCGGCCTTCAGCAGCGCCGTCATCTGATACCACGTCTGATACATGCGGCGTCCGTTGATGCCTTGCACGGTCGCGCCTTTGAAGATGACTTCTTCGGCGAGGTTGAGTTCGACTGGCTTGGAAGGGATGCCGAGGAGGGACATGCGGCCACCGAGACGCAGGATTTTGAATCCTGTTCGGATGGCTTCGGTGCGCCCGGCCATCTCCAGCACGACGTCAACCCCGGTGCCGCCGGTGTTGTCCATCACGATCTGGTACACGTCGTCCTTGGCGGGATCGAGGACGAAGTCGGGCTTCATCTGCCGGGCGATCTTGCGGCGATGTTCGTTCACTTCCAGGGCGAAAATCTGGGTGGCTCCGCAGGCGCGCGCCACCGCGATGGAGAACAGCCCGATGGGGCCGCAACCGGTGATGGCCACGCTTTTGGCGGCGATGTCGCCCGCCAGCACGGTGTGCACCGCGTTGCCCAGCGGATCGAGAATGGAGGCGTACTCCGGCAGGATGGAAGGATCGAGCTTCCAGATATTCGACTCGGGTATGACGACGTACTCGGCGAAGGCGCCGTTGGTGTCCACGCCGATGATCTTCACGTGCTGGCAGATGTGCGCCTCGCCGGTGCGGCATTGCAGGCACTTACCGCAGGCCACGTGCATTTCGGCGGAGACGAAGTCGCCGGGCTTGACGCTGGTGACTTCGTCGCCCACGGCCTCGACCGTGCCGCAGAACTCGTGGCCGGGAATCAGCGGGGGATGAATGCGGCGCTGCGCCCACTGGTCCCATTGGTAAATGTGCAGGTCGGTGCCGCAGATGGATGCCATCTTGACCTTGACCAGGACCTCGGTCAGGCCAAATTGCGGCTTGGGAACTTCGCGGATTTCTATGCCCGGCGCGGACGCGGGCTTAACGACGGCAAGCATGGTATTCGACATGAGGATGGCTCTTGGACTCGATTCCCACCCTGCCTGCAACTGCAGCGGACAAGGGCGGGGCACCCGTGCTACGTCCGCCCAGTATGAATTAAGAAGCGGTGGGCAAACTGGCAAGTTTAACACGCCGCAGGAAGGGCCATCAGCGCGGCAGGGGGGCAGTCTCCCACCCTTTCGCCAAAGGCGGGCGAAAGAATGGGGCACCCAGCGAAAGGTGGGAACCGCACTGCTTTGAAGTTTGCTAGAATGACGCCGCTCGAAGGAATATAGATGCCTCCCACACTTACGAACGGCAAGATTTGCTACCTCGAGATTCCCACGGCCGACATTGCGCGCTCGGCCGACTTCTATCGAAAGGTGTTCGGTTGGAATGTCAGGCAACGCGGCGATGGCAGCACCGCCTTCGACGACTCGGTCGGCGAAGTCAGCGGCAGCTGGAGGTTGGGGCGACCGCCGTCATCACAGCCCGGCCTTCTGGTGTACATCATGGTGGACAGCGTGGCGGCGACGCTGCAGGCCGTCGTCGCCAACGGAGGCGAGATCGCACAGCCGATCGGCGCCGATGCGCCCGAGATCACCGCCCGCTTCCGCGATCCTGACGGCAACGTGATCGGGCTTTACCAGCAGCCGGCTTGAAGGCTCGCCGAATCCCACCCTTCGCCAAATGCGGGCGAAAGGGTGGGGCACCCCGATTCAGTCACTTCTCGCGTTTGCGCAACCACTCCGCGTTGTACTGCTCACTCTGGCCTTTGGGGACGCTGAGCGATTTCCACTCCGCGCCCTTCCAATGTTTCGCCAGGTACACGATTTGTCCCACGTGATAGGCGTAGTGCACGACCTGGCGGTTGATGGCTTGCAGCACGGAATGCGGTTCGCCGCGAATGGTGACGGTGCGGCCCAGGTCGTCAGGCTGAAGCGAGTTGATGGTCTCGAAAACCAGTTGCCAATTCTGCTCCCACGAGCTGAGCACTTCTTCGCGTTTGGCGTCGGCGTGTACAACAAATTCTCGGTCACGGTTGCGGTCGGACTTTTCGCCATCGCTGGTGAGGAAGCCGGCAAAGCGCGAGCGCATGTTGCCCGCCATGTGCTTCACGATGACGGCGACGCTGTTGGATTCGGCGTCGGGCGCGGCAAAAAAATCCTCATCCGTGAGCTGGGCGATGGCGCCATCAGCCAGACGCTTGTGGCCGCGCAGGCTGCGGAAAACTTCGTCGAGGTAGAGATCATCACTGCCGGGCATAAAGAGTTGCGTCTCCGTTTAAGCGTACGCTTCGATCGCGCCCTGGGGCGCAGAACTTAAGTTTGCGTCACTGGCCCTGGCCCTGGATGGAAATCAGTTCGACCTCAAAAATTAGGGTGGCGTTGGGGCCGATGTCGGCGCCCGCGCCGCGTTCGCCATAGGCAAGTTGGGGTGGAATAAATAGCTGCCACTTCGATCCCACGGGCATCAACTGCAGGGCCTCGGTCCAGCCTTTGATGACTCCACTGACGGGAAACGTCGCCGGTTGGCCGCGTTTGTAGGAGCTGTCAAATTCGGCGCCGTTGATGAGCGTGCCGCGATAGTTGCAAACCACCGAATCACTGGCCGAGGGCTTGGGCCCTGTACCTGCTTTCAAGATTTTGTATTGCAGACCGCTGGGCAGCGTAATGACGCCTTCCTTGGTTTTGTTGGCGGCCAGAAATGCTTCCCCTTCCGTCTTGTTGGCCCCGCCCATTTGCTGCGCCTTCGCCGCCTCCTTCTTGCGCGTCTCCTCCTGTAATTGCATAAGCAAGGCCCGAGCTTCCTCTTCGGTCAGGAGCGGCTTGCTGCCGGCAATCCCGTCCTTTAAGCCTTGCAGCAGGACCGCCGGGTCAACCTCCACCGACTCCTTGTGCAGGTTGGTGCCTACATTCATCCCGATCGCATAGCTGACTTTGTCTTTCTGCGTCTTGAGGACAAGCACCTTGGGACTCGTTGCCGCAGATGCTGGATGGGTCTTCGCCGCAGAAGTGTGTTGGGTCTTGGTTGTGGCAGTCGGTTGGGGATTCGTGGGCGCAGATTGCTGCCCCCATGTAGTGGCAAGCAGCAGCATCGCGGCGGCCAAGATAGTGATCGCGGTGGTACATGATTTCTTCATGCAGGTATTGTCACATTGGCGCGACGCCTCTGCAAACCCGGGGCACGCGCGAGAACTCGTTAAAGGCACACGAACTATCGTCAGCCCAGAATTGCTACTCTTCGGGCGGAGTTTGCGCCGCCTTTTCCTTTGCGTCCTTCTCCGCGGCTTCGGCGCCGGGCATGATGTTGGCCAGCGGCGCCCTACGCTGCTCTTCCAGCTCCGGATGCGGCAAGGGCTTGCGCGGCAGCATCTGGTCACGCATGGCGGTGTTGTACACAAAAACGGCTTCCACCACCGCCGCCTGTGCCAGGTCCTGCGGTTGCAGGCGTTCGTAGGTGTCCATGTTCGAGTGGTGGGTGCGTGAACCATAATCCAGCGGGTCTTGAATGAACTGGAATCCCGGAATGCCGACCGCGTCGAATGCTTCGTGATCGGTGCCTCCAGTGTTGCGCATGGTCAGCGTGGTGACGCCAAGGTCTTTGAGCGGCTCAATCCACTGCGCGAACATCGGCGCGATGGCCGCATTCTCCTGCAAGTAAACGCCGCGAATCTTTCCGGTGCCATTGTCCACGTTGAAATAGCCGGAGATCTTCTGCTGATCGGCTTTGAGCTGTACCGGACCGGCAGGTTTGCGTATCCACTCCGGCAGCTTGAGCTGGTCGGGAGCGGTGGACAGCGGCACATTGCCGAAATGCTGTTTGACGTAACCGTAGGAACCGAACTCCCCTTGTTCCTCGCCCGTCCACAGCGCCACGCGGATGGTGCGACGCGGCTTCACCTGCAGCGCGTTCAGGATGCGCATCACCTCCATGGCGACGACCGTGCCTGCGCCATTGTCGGTTGCGCCGGTGCCAGAAGCCCACGAATCCAGATGCCCACCCACCATCACCACTTCGTCTTTCAGCTTGGGATCGACGCCGGGGATTTCGGCGACGGTGTCGTACCCGTGCTCGTGATCGCCGGTAAATTTGGTGTCCACGTTCATTTCGATGGTGACCGGGACGCGCGCCTTCAGCAGCCGATATACGCGGCCATAATTCTCAATGGCCATCACCGCAACCGGAAGCGGATCGGCGTGCTCCCGCTTGTACGCCTCCCAGCCAAAGCCGGCGCCACTGTCGTCGAAGATGGTGCCGCCCGAGCCTCCGCCATCGCGGCCGTCGCGGCTTGGGGTAATGACCGCCAGCGCGTGCTCATCCGCCAGAAACTGTCCAACCTTCTGGCGCAGCTCCAGGCGCTTCATGTACTGCTCGATGAAGTCCCGGCTGCGCGGCTTGAGCGGATACTCGGTCAGCTTCTTCAGTTCGGCGTCATCCAGGCGCGCGAAGAGCGGCTTATCGACCGGAGGCACATCTCGCATGGGGCCATACAGCACGATCTTTCCGGCCAGCTTGCCCTTGTACTGGTCGAGGTCTTTGGCGTCTTTCACGTCGATCCAGATCGCCGGCGCATTGATCGCGCCATTCGTCGCGGGAGACCACGGGGCGGACTGGGCGATGAATATCGCGGTGTCGGGCGCCGTCATACGGACCCAGGTGTTGAGTTGCTGCCAACCCATGCCGAATTCGCCCCAATCCTCCAGGTGGGCATTGCTGCAGCCCATCGCGGTGAACTGATCGCGGGTCCACTCGTTGGCGTGTTTCAGGTTGGCCGAGCCGGTCAAGCGCGGCCCGATATCGTCGTCCAGCGCCGAGGCATACTCCATCACATGGGAGTGGCCGAGGCCTTCGTCGCGAATGCGCTGATACATGCCGTAATCGAGCGTCTCACGCTGCGGTTGCGGCAGGGCATAGGACGGCTGGTTCGCATCGGCCGCCGTTTTTTTGGCTTTGTTGGCTGCGGCGGCGGAGAGAGTAAGAGCAAAACTGATCAGGAGAGAGAGGCAGGCACGGAAGGATCGATATGGCATCGGGCGAAGCGCTCCATTCGAAAGTGAGAATTTCCAATGTTGCAGAGTACCAGATAAGAAAACGGCGCACCATGCGTGCTCGCATCCGTCTCAGGGATGCACCGCGAACCTGGGACAACCAGGGGGCCCGGCGCGCCCCTTTCCCCAACCGGCTGAAACCCTTCGCTCTCCGCACGAATTCGCTTGCCAAATTGCAAAACCGTATTACTATCCCTTCACCGGAATTTGGGGTCCGGTCTGACTCGGCGCACCTCAGGGTCCGCCGCTTGCCTTCACTTCCAACAACCCTACGAGGGACAAAAACATGAGCCTTGCATCTGTCTCCCTAGCTCCCATGCTGTCCACCCTCTTCTTCTTGACGATTTCCGGGCTGGCGCTGACCGCGATGTGGCTGGCCGTTCAACCGCTGTGGAAACGGCACGCGCCTCTGGTTGTGGCCGGCAGTGTAGCGTTAGTGGTCTGTTTTCTGGCGCTCCCGGCCGCGCAGGCAACCGACGTGATGATCATCAACAGCCCTGGTTGCCAGGTGACCGAGGAGGATGCCGTCGGCATTTTTCTGCACAACGATCTGTATCTGCGCATCGACTTCCCCGATTCCCATTGGCGGTTCGGGCTGCGCAACCAGGGTATGAAGGGCCTCAGCCTGGTCGATGTTGGGTTGCAGGCGGCCCAGTTCACCAGCAAGCAGTACATCATCAAGCACGCCGGGCTGGCGGACATGTTTGTTCCCTACGACGATCGCAGCCATACCTACTACGACATGTCGTTCGGCAATAACCGGATGGACCAAATCGATGCCGCCGATCTGCCGGCGCAGAATGCCGCGCTGGTCTTTCTGCGCTCACTGATGAGTGGCCATTACGTGCGCGATACTGTACCCAAAGTCGCGGTGGAATGCCGGGAAGTGGGCCTGGGATGGTTGTGCAAGGAGCCCGGTCACCACGTGCGCCGGCGCATCCACGAGGTTGTGGTCTGGGGCGTCTTCGACGCCTTCAACTACGACTACATCATCCAATACACCTTCCACGAGGACGGCGGCATCAGCTTCCGTGACGGCGCCACCGGCTTCAACCTTCCCGGCGGTCAATCCAAGCCTCACGTTCACAACCCATTCTGGAGGGTGAGTACCAAGCTTTTTAATCGGACCGATAACCAGGCGTTGGAGTTCGTTCACGTCGAGGATTCGCAAGGTTATATCGCTACCGATTCCGAGCTGCCGATTCCCACTGAGACCAGCGTGGACTGGGAGCCGCTGAAGTTCAGCAGCCTGATGATCCAGAGCGCAACCCAGACCAACGACTATGGCCACCTGATGGGCTATGAGTTCCTGCCCGGCGATCGCACCGGGACCGGCAGGTTTTCGCAGCGTACTCAGGACCAGGAGATGTGGACACAGCACGACGAGTATCTGACCAACGATAACCCGGGCGAAGACGGCAGCGGCTCGGGCACCAACAACTGGCGCTACACTTGGTATTCGCCTGACAATTATCTGCTGAACTACCTCAACGGCCAACCGATAGGCGGGACCGGCGACGGAATCGTGCTGTGGTACCTCTCCTCGGTGCACCACGAGCCCACCGACTCCGACAATCAAATTGGTTCCGGAAACCGCACGGGTATTACCCTGGTTCACTGGGCTGGCTTCGATATGGAGCCGCACAATATGTTTGACTACAACCCGCTCGGCGGTCCACCCAACTGCGGGCAATAGAGCGGCGTTGCCTTGATCAGCGGCCGGCCTAGCTGGCGTCCCAGGTTAGCCCAACAGCGGGGCGAACCTGGGTCGCTGCTTCTGCCATCAAGCACTGACTACGGTGCCGCTCTCTCGTGGCGGTTGCGCCTGCAGCCAGGCGTCAAAACCCCCGACCACGTTGATGACGTTGTTGTAGCCCGCGCGTTGCAGCAGGCTACATGCGATTGCGCTGCGATAACCGCCCTGGCAGTGGACGGCGAGAGGGTGCTTCGGCTCGATCGGTGGCAGCGCGGCCTTGAAGCGATCCAGCGGATACCAATCGGCGCCGTTGATGTACCCACTCGCTCGTTCGCTCTCGCGGCGGACATCGAGCACCTGGAGAGCGTTCGCTTGCAGCCGAGAGTTGAGTTCTTGCACTGTGATCTGGGGCAACTGCTGCAAAGCAAGTCCCGCTCGTTCCCAAGCGGCGGGCCCGCCCTCGAGATAGCCAGCCAGATTTTCGATTCCGACTCGCGCCAGGCGAAGCCGGGCCTCGTTCTGTTGCTCGGTAGTTTCGGCGATCAGTACCGGATTGGCCGACAACCCCAGCACCGCCCCTGCCCACGAAGCAAACTGGCCGGAGAGCGCGACGTTGATCGAGCCCGGCACGTGGCCTGCGGCAAACTGATCGTTAGGGCGAACATCAAGCGCAATTGCGCCGCGCTCCAGCATGAGACTCAACTCGGCTGCTGAAATCGGCTGCAACTCGGGCAACTCCGTCAGCGGCGTGGCCCCGGCGCGGTTAATCGCGGCGTCCTCCAGGAAGTAATCGGGCCGCGCCGGCAGATTGCTGGTCATCTGCTCGACAAAATCTTCGCGGCGCTTGATCTGCAGCGCATAGTTGGTGAGCCGTTCGGCCCCGATGGTGGAGAAACGTTCGGCGCGCATATTCCGCCCGCATAGCGAGCCGGCCCCGTGCGCGGGATAGACCAGCACGTCATCGGGCAACGTCAGCAGCTTGCCGTGCAAGGAGTCGTACATCAGCCCGGCGAGTTCCGGGGGCGTGTGCGTCTTCGACAGATCGGGACGCCCCACGTCTCCGATGAACAGAGTGTCGCCGGTGAGCACCGCCCAGGGCCGCTGCGATTTCTCCTCGTCGGTGATGACCAGGCAAATGCTTTCTGGAGTGTGGCCCGGGGTCTCGAGCCCGTCGAAGCGCATCTGTCCCACCCGCAACGCGAAGCCATCTTTCACCGGGACGTGCGGAAACGTGGCTCCGGCGCTGCCGCCGATGTAGATGGTGGCGCCGGTCCGGGCGGCCAGCTCTTTGTGGCCGGAGACGAAATCGGCGTGCAGGTGGGTCTCGAAGATGTGGCGGATGCTGACGCCGTGTTGCTTTGCGGCCTGCAGGTAAATCTCGACATCACGCTGCGGATCGACGACGATGGCCTCGCCTTCCGATGCCAGCAGGTAGGAGGCGTGGGCCAGACATCCCAGGTAGAACTGCTCGAAGTACATGGACTCTCCCCGCAGCATAGTAACATTCGGGTCAAGGCGCTCCAGTTTCGCCGGACCTGCGCTAACATATAATCTCTGCGCCCGCCTTCGTTATTGAAGCAATACCTACGCAGGAGATCCAAGCCATGGTGCTACGAGATCTGGCGATTGCATTCCGCGTACTGAGCAAAAGCCCGCTGTTCACACTCACGGCGGTGATAACGATCGCGTTGGGACTGGGCGCCAGCACCGCCATCTTCAGTGTCACCCACGACGTGCTGTTGCGGCCTTTGCCGTACAAGGACCCTGATCGTCTGGTGATCGCCGGAATGGAGCTGCGGCAGCGCCATGTTCGTGACCTGCAATTTTCCAATGCCGACTTTATCGATTTGCGCGATGGCACCAAGAGCGCCTTCGAGGACATGGCCGGGGTTTTCACGTTTCGCAATGTGATTCAACAGGAGGACGGCGCGCCGGAGCAGGTTCGCATGGCAGTCGCCACCACCAATTTGTTTCGGGTGCTGGGCGCCACGATCGCCGTGGGCCGCGACTTCTATGACGATGACGGAATGCCTGACCCTACCGCACCGGCTGGAGGAGCCCAGCAGGCGCCCCAGGCGCCTCCGCGTCTGCCGTTCGTCGCGATTTTCAGCTACGAGTACTTCCACCGGCGCTATGGTGGCAACACCGCCGTGCTCGGCCATATCATGCCTACCGGCCCTGGCCAGCCCAGCCTGATGGTTGTCGGAGTGCTGGCTCCGGGGGTGCGCCTGTACTTCCCGCCCGACGCTGACGAGCAAGCTGCCCCGGATATCTGGATAGCCAATCGCTTGGCCTACGATGCTGCCAATCGCAATGGCTTCTCCATCCGCCCCGTGGGCAGGCTGAAACCCGGCGTCTCGCTGCAACAAGCGCAATCCGCTGCCGATAATGTGGCCGCCGAGGGGCGCAAGAATTTCCCCATCGACCGAACTGCGGGATATTACATCAACCTTGAACCCATGCGGGAACACCTGGTGGCCGAAGCCCGGCCCGCGATTCTGGCGCTGATGGGCTCGACCATTTTTCTGCTGCTGATTGCCAGCGCCAATGTAGCCAATCTTCTGTTGGTGCGCGCTTCCTTGCGGGAACGGGAACTGGCAGTGCGCTCGGCGCTGGGCGCCAGCCGCTGGCGGCTGCTACGTCCGCTGCTGACGGAAGCATTCTTGATCGCGACTACAGGCGCGCTCGTGGGTCTCGCTCTGGCGTGGATGGGACTTCGCGAGCTGCGTGTCCTGGCCCCGGCAAACCTGCCTCGCCTGGAGACCATCCGCATCGATGCCTTCGTGCTCTTGTTCACGGCGGTTGCGTGTCTGGCGGTGACCGCGATTTTCGGCTTGCTGCCGGCTTGGCGGGCTTCGAAGCCGGGAGTGACGACTCTGTTGCGGGGCAGCAGTCGAAATGCCGCGCTCTTCGGCGGTAGCTCATTGCGCAATGCGGTGGTGATGGTTGAAGTCGCGCTCTCCTTTGTTCTGCTCGTCGGATCGGGATTGATGTTCCGCAGTTTCCGCGAACTGCAAAGCATTGATCCCGGCTTCGATCCCCATCGGCTGTTAACTTTTCAAGTCGCGGGCGGTCCTGGGGCGCCGGGAGAGAAGCCCGAGCAGCGTGCTGTCCTCACCCGCCAAATCCGCGATCGTTTGAGCGCCATTCCCGGAGTTGAGAAGGTGGCCGCCTCGGCCCCCTTTCCGCTGGCGGGAGGCTACAGTCCAATACGCTGGGGTACCGAGGAAGCTCTGTCGGACGCCGGCAAGTTTCAAGCGACCGATGATCAAATTGTGCTGCCCGGCTACTTTGAAGCTATGCACGTACCTTTGCTGGCGGGCCGCACCTTCACCGACGATGACAACTTGCCCAAACGCAACGTCGTGGTGGTTGACGAGTTCCTGGCAAAGAAGGCTTATCCCGGCCAATCCGCCGTGGGCAAGCGCATTCTTATCCGCGTTCGCACGCCCGAGCCGGAATGGGTCGAGGTGATTGGCGTGGTGAAGCACCAGCATGAGAGCTCGCTGGCCGTGCCCGGACGCGAGCAGGTTTACTTTGCCGATGCCTTCCTGGGCTCCGGCGCAGTCAACTCCTGGGCGATCCGGACGGGCAGCGATCCGGAACAGTACACCAGTGCGGTCCGCGCCGCGATCAAAGATGTCGATCCACACCTGCTGGTCACGGAAATGCAGCCGGTTGATGCGCTGATCGATAAGGCGCAAGCCGGCACACGCTTCTCCTTGCTGCTGATCGGCGTCTTCGCGGTGATTGCCGGGGTGCTCGCAGGGGTGGGACTTTACGCAGTGCTGGCGACGGCGGTACGGCAGCGTACCGCCGAGATCGGCGTGCGTATGGCCTTGGGCGCCGAACCATCCAAAATCTTCCGGCTCGTCGTGGGACAAGGATTTCGGCTCAGCGCAATCGGCATTGCCGCTGGTCTGCTTGCCGCTTTTCTGCTGACGCGACTCATGCGTGCCATGTTAGTCGGCGTGAAGGCGACGGATCCCATCACGTTCGGCGTCGTGGCCATTGCGTTCCTGCTGATCGCGGCGGTTGCATCGTGGGTGCCCGCTCTGCGCGCTGCGGCGCTCGATCCGGTCACGGCCCTGCGCGAAGAGTAACAACCTCCGCGGAGGGACACAGCGGACTGAATCGCCACCAAGCTTGTTTACGGCTTCGATCGTTGCGTTTCGCTTGCTGCGCCGCTGCCGGCCACGCGGTTAGCTTCGGCGACGTCGGCCTCAAGCTTCTGCTGGCCCGCTTTGGCTTGCTGATCGAGTTCGCGGAAGACGGCGTAGTGTGCCGCCGTTGGCCGAGCATAGGACAAGTCAATGTCCGCCATCAGGTACGCCAGATGATCGCGCAGCTTGGTCTCAAAGAGCAGGCTGCCTTCGCTGGATTTCATGGCCATCTGGGCCACGCTGTCGATGTCGTGGTTGAGAGCGGCCAGGGCGTCGGCGGCCTGCGCGCCGGTCGCACGGTGGGCGGAGACGGCCTTTTGCAGCTTGTCGCGCGCCGCTAGCGCCTGGTTAATGTTTTTATTCAGGGCGTCGAGGTCAGCATGAATCTGCAGATCTAACGCTAAGCGCGCTGCCAGGTCCTCTTGCGTGGCATGGAGCCGCGGATCGAGAGCGACCACAAAGCTCTGTTGCGTTTTCTGCCCGCCATAATCGAGCACAACCCAATAGGCGCCGGGCACGACGACAGGACCTTCGACCGAATCATTCAGGCCGCCCGCCGCGATGGGAGCATGGTAGCCGGTTATCTCCGCAGCATAAGGATAGCGCAGGTCCCATTGCAGCCGATTCATCCCCGGCTCGATCGCGGAGAGCCTCGCTTCCTTTTCCCGAATCTGCTGATCGGTGCTCTCATCACTGTGGTCCACTTCAGCGGCAGGGTTCTCTGCGCTCTCCGGTTCTTTCCCTTCTTCTTTCTGCTTTGCCTTTTTCTCCTGTTCGGTTGCGAGGTGCAGGGTGAGGGCGCGAATCACTTTCCCTTGTGAATCGGTGAACTGGAGCGTCGCCAAAGTCTTGCCATCATAGTTCTGGGGGATGTGGAAGAAGACTGTCGCACCGAATGGCGGGTTATAGCCGGCGTCGGGTGGACGTTTTCGTTCGGGGCTGGGAACGCCGTAAGCATGGGTCAGCCAGGCCTGCTGAGGAGCGAACAAGAAACTGGCATTGGATTGCACGCTGGGGTCCTTGGTCAACTGCTCGAGGACCGTCAGATTATCGAGCACCCAAAACGCGCGGCCGTGCGTGGCAGCAACCACGTTGCCTTGGCGTGGGTTGATGGCGATGTCGCGCACCTGAGCGACCGGCAGGTTGAGGGTGAGCGGCTGCCAGTGCGCGCCAGCGTCCAGGCTGAAATACACGGTGCTGCGAGTGCCGAGGAACAGCAGTTTGGGATCATTGGGGTCCTGGCGAATGTCGAAGACAAATTCGTCTTCCGGCAAGCCGGTCGTAATTGCGGTCCAATGCCGGCCCAAATCTGTGGTCTGGAAAACGTACGGCCGGAAATCGTCCCACATGTAGCCCCGCGCCGTCAGATAGGCAGTTTGTTTGTCGGTGTGCGAGGGCTCAATACAACTGATCCAAGACTCGGGCAGCCCGGGTGGGGTCACCTTCTGCCAATTTTTCCCGCCGTCGGTGGTTACGTGGGCCAGACCATCATCGGAGCCGGCCCAAATGACATTGCCATCGAGAGGCGAAACCGCCAGCGCTGAAACTAAGGGATAGACTTCCGCTCCCGACTGATCCAGATCGACGGGACCGCCGCTGGGTGCTTGCGTGCTGGGTTCGTTGCGCGTGAGATCGGGGGAGATTTGACTCCAGGTCTCGCCGTAGTCGTCGCTCTTGAACACATACTGCGCGGCAATGAGCAGTTCCTTGGAGTCCACCGGCGAAAACAGGATGGGATGCGTCCACCCAAACCGGTACTTGAGTTCGCCTGACGATGCGCCTTCCTGATAATGCGGCCACGGGCTGACGCTACGGAGTTCGTCGGTGCGGCGATCATGTTTCACGAAGATGCTGTAGTAGCCGCTGCCATAGGTAATGCTGGGATCTCCCGGCTGGGGCACCGAGTAGGTGCTTTCGCCATAGGCAACGCGGCGCCAGTCGGCCAGCGGAATTACTCCCCCGTTACTGGCGCTCGGTCCTTCAAAGGCGCCTTCGTCCTGCTGCGCGCCGTAGATGTGATAGGGAAACTGGTCGTCGAGATTGACGTGATAGAACTGGCCGGTGGGCTGATTGTGCACCGTGCTCCAGGTGTTGCCGCCATCGGTGGAAACGGTGGCGCCGCCGTCGTTGCCCTCCAGCAAAATGCGGGTGTCGTCGGGGTTGATCCAGACCACGTGATTATCACCGTGCGGGGTGCGCAGCTTCTTGAACGTTTTGCCACCGTCATGCGAAACAAACAGCGCGTCCACCTCGGGCGCGTAAACCGTGTTGGGGTCCTTGGGGTCCGCGTAAATGGTCATGTAATAAAAGGCGCGTTGCCGCAGCTTCATTTCGTCGTTGACGCGCTTCCATGTCGCGCCCGCGTCATCGGAGCGGAACACGCCGCCGTCTTTGGCCTGGATGATGGCATACACAATGTCCGGTTTGCTGGCGGCGATGGACACGCCGATGCGTCCCAGGACCGTCTGCGGCAAGCCAGGATTGCGCGTGATGTTGCTCCAGTGCGCGCCGCCGTCGGTGGTTTTGTAAATGCCGCTGCCTGGACCGCCGCTCGAAAGTCCCCAAGGCATGCGCACCGCTTGCCACATGGTCGCGTACATCACCTCTGGATGATTGGGATCCATCACCAGACATATTGCTCCGGTGTTGTCATCCACAAACAGGACCTTCTGCCAGGATTTGCCGCCATCGCTGGACTTGAAAACGCCACGATCGGGGTTGGACTTGAATACATGCCCCATGGAAGCGGCATAGACGACGTTGGCATCCTTGGGATCCACGAGAATTGCGCTGATCGAGTGAGTGTCGCGGAGGCCAGCATACTGCCAGGTTTGGCCGGCGTCGGTGGATTTGTAAACGCCGTCGCCGGGGATTACGTCGCTGCGAATGTCGGCTTCGCCGGTGCCGGCGTAAAGAATCTTGGGATCGGACGGCGCCACGGCTATCGCGCCGATGCTGGAACTCGGACCCGGCAGCTTGCCATCAGAAATGTTTTTCCACTCGACCCCTTCGTCCGTGCTCCTCCAAACCCCGCCGCCCACCGCTCCCGCGTAAAAGAGGTTGGCGTTTCCCGCAACGCCGGTCACGGTGACCACGCGCCCGCCGATGTAGGGGCCAACCGAACGCCATTTGAGCTTGCCCATCAGTACCTGGGTGGAAAACGGCCCCGAGGTTTGCGATACCGCGAGCGCAGGAAGCAGTGCGGAGATGGCGAAAACAAGGAGCGTACCGACATTTACCCAACTGAAAACACGTCTCATGATTCGAATTCCCCCGGCTGAATCTTTCTTCAACTTTTTGCGCGTGTAACTATACACCTATCTGGCGCGCTGTGTCGGATACGGGGGACAGCGTGGCTCCGCCCCGTCCAAGTTGGTTTTGCTTGGGCAGTTCTTTTTTGTGCCACATTGGCTTACCACTCACCCCTAGAAATAACAATTAACCACGGAGGCACAGAGATCACGGAGAAGATTCGATAGAAAACAAACCTCCGTGCCCTCCGTATTCTCCGTGGTGAATGAATTTCCGATCAACTCTCCGGCTGATACCACTCCGGGGAAGCCGCCGAGCGTCACCAGGTGTAGTGGACGCTGTAGGTAATCGTCTGCTCGCCATCCGGCGGAAGTTTCGCCGTGAACTCGGCCGTGTGGCTGTCCTTCTTGGTGTAGTCGGCGGAGCTGGCGCTGATGACCCAATTCTCCCCGCGGTACATGTGCTCGACAACCTGCACTTCCACAGGCTCCTTCTTGTGGTTGCGCAGCTTAATCTCGTAGCTTTCGTCCATCCACTGCCGCATGCCATCCGTTTTGAATTCCGTACGGCGGCGCTCGGCTATGATGTCGAAGGCATCTCCCGTATATACGCGCAGGGTTTCGTCTTTTGGCGTGTGCTCGATTTTGTTCTCACCGATAAATTGCAAACGCCCCCCATCATCGCGCCGGTAAAAACGCATTCGCCCCTTGGGCAGCGGCATGCCAAGATGATCGGCCTGCGAGTTGCGAAATTCACGCATCACGTAAACCCGTTTATTGGTCGTAAGGCCAATCTCCCTTTGTTGAGACAGGTACTCCCAATTGCCTCCCGGATATCTTGCAACATCGAGCGTGTAGCCTTCGTAAACGTAAACGCGTTTGGAAGGAATGCCCGACGCGCGCAGAAATTCGACTTGCTTGGCTTCTCCATTCAGCAGGGTCGAGGGGCGTTGCAGAGTGTAGAGGTGGTACTCGTCCAGTCCCGCTTCGGTTACTGGTGGACGTTGTAGGCCCGCGCGATCAATACCACCCCCAAACCCTCCTCCAACGGGGCCTGCAAGCGGTGGCCCCGGTGCGACGATTTTGTTCACATCCCCTGCCATTAATTGCAGGTGGGCATTTTCAAAGGTCCGGCCGCTGCGGTTCTGCAGTGTGACCCAGCCGATCAAGTCGAGCGCATCCCCCTTTTCTGGGATGATGATGTTGTAGGTCGCCTCCCAAGTGAGTCCGCCTGTGACATAACTTAATTCGGCATTGAATTGCGCCGCCTTATCGGATTGCAGAAGCCAGTTCAGCGTAGGCTTCAGAAGAGCGCCCTCGCCCAGCGAGGGGAACAAGGGCGTTCCCGGGAGTCCGAAACGGAGCGTGCCATCCACCTCGATGATGGGCGTCTGCTCGAACTGTGCGCCATTATTACCGTAGCAATAGGCGCCATTCGCGTCAGTTGTGCCGGGCGTGCAGAATGTACCGGCGCGGATAACCTTTCCGTTCACCGTCTCTTCATGGTCGCCACGCCGCACTGCGAAGGCGATGGTTTTCCCTTCGAAGGAATGCAACAAGATATATTGCGAGACCGCGTCCGAGCGATAGTTCTGTTCGAGGATGCTTAGATGTACACGCTCAGCCGGATCGCGCAGCATCACCGAGCTGGGCTCGACATACGATGTAATGTTGTCGAAGCTGACCGGATTGGCGCCCGGCTTGAGGTCCAGCGGAACGATTTCCCGTACCACGGCGAAGTTCTGGTTGTAAATCGTGAGCGAGGGTGGAGTGGCCGGCTTCTGCTGCGACCAGGCAACCGCGCTCAGGAGCGCACAAAGCACGATAGAGCTTTTTAACATTCGAGCCTCCAGGGCCCTTCGGGGACAGCATCCCATGTCGTCCGTACGGCGATGACAGCATATCTCAATAGAAACCGCGCACACGTCGAATGTTCCTGGAAGGCAAGCAGGGAACGTGAGCGGACACCGGGCGCGCCTAATACAAACGGAAATTCACTTCGATGTTGACCTCCACGGCTACTGGATGTCCGTCTCTCATCGCAGGGGCGAAGCGCCACTTGCGCACCGCTTCCACGGCTTTCTCGTCGAGTCCCATTCCCAGAGCGCGCTGCACGCGGATATCACGCGGACGGCCATCTGGACCGACGACGATCCACAGGAGAACGGTCCCTTGATGCTTCGCCTTGCGGGCTTCCTCCGAGTATTCGGGATCAGGATCGTAGATGGCGCGTGGTGCACTGACCCCTCCTCCCACGCGATAAATCCCCCCGCCGATGCCTCCTCCGTGACCTGGCCCCACACCAGGTCCGGTTCCTGAGCCGATACCGCCGCCCGCTCCGCTGCCGATGCCTCCGCCGCTACCGATACCGTTGGATGGCGGATTCAGAATGGCAGCCAGCGGATTTCCGGACACTCGGTCCTGCGGGAACGTCAGAGTTGGCGGAGCTACGACGGTAGCTTCAGCAGTAAGCCTGGGATTGTCATTTCGTATTACGACTGCCGGCGGTGTGATCTGTTCGCGCGCAGACCTGGGGACCTTCCCGTGCGACGCGGACAGCTTGTCTTGGTCTCCGCCGCCCCCGCCTCCACCCGCCTTTTGCTTTGCAATCGGCAGGGGATATGCGCCGGGCTCAGTCAGCAATGCAACTACCTGCTGCTGGAATTGTTCGCGATGCCGGACCATCCATAAGCTTCCGGTAACGAGTGCGATTACGACCGCAACATGCAGCAAGGCCGAAACCAGGAAATTCGTACGATGAATCGGATAGTTGCCATAACCTTCCCCGAATAAGGTAGGGAGAATATCGGTTTCAAATCCAGCCGCTCTCCGTGCGGGAACCACACGAGGACCACGGATCACTGGGAATGTCTTTACCTTGACCCCACGCGGCGCCGCAGCCTGATGCTGAAGGTCAGCCTTAAGACGCAGACGAAAGTCCGCACTCGGCACGGTAAATAGATCAACCGCGACCCCCAGCAGATCACTGAGCTCGGGGTTGATTTCCTCGGGCACAAGATCTGGTTGCGTAATGATCGCCTCAACAGCTTCATCAAGTTCGTCGTAAATGGAAAGGCTACTCATAGGTGCTCCTCATTCGCATTCGAAGGCTGTGTAGCGCTCGAAACTGTAGCTGCTTGATGGCTCCCTCGGTCCGGCCCAGTTCCGTTGCGATCTCAGCGATACTCCGCTGGTCAACAAACCGTCGCAGAATCACCAGACGCTGATCGCGTGGTAACCCCTCGACGAGCTGTGACAACATGGCCCGGCGTTCGGTCCCATCGTCCGCGCCCGCTTCTTCCAAGTCGTCGGCCGGGACCTCGCGCCGCTTGGCATTGCGCTGCCAACGATCAGCGATCGCGTTTGCGGCAATTCGAAACAGCCATGCGGCAAACGGCAATCCGCGCCATTCGTACTGACTGATTCCGGCAAGCGCGTCGTGAAAGACTTCGGACGTTAGGTCCTCGGCTTCCGCGCGGTCTCGAACCCGATACGCAATGAAGGCGTACACGCGTTCGAAGTTGTTCTCATAGAGCTCGGCAAAGCGGCTGGGATCTCGCTGCGCCGCTTCGATCAGAAGCCGCTCATCTATCACATTCTCGGCAGCTCTCAAACGTGTTCTCCGGAGGACGCCCTTCTTATTTACCTAAACCTGCTACAAGCCTGAAAGGTTACGGTGCTTTCCACAATTCCGTTCGAAACAAAAGGAGACACCGCGGCACCGGATGTAGGAAAAAATGCTACGCAATTCTGGTCAGGGGGACACCCGATCTCTTCTCCGGCTGATACCACTCCGGGGAAGGGCCGGCGGCGGCTTCGATGTCAGGAACGAAGCTGCGGTCCAACTCTGCCACCAGCGCGCCCAGGTTTTCCGCGATCTTCTGCCACCGGTCGTCATCGCCAACCGTGTATTGCGCCCCCACCACAGCTCTCGCAGCCGGCGGGACAAGAAGTGTGGCCTTGAATCCCAATCCCAAAACCCGAAAGATGGCGATCAGACTATGGCCCCACGAGCCGAGCCAGCATGGCGGCGAGTGGCTCTTTCCGGCCGGCGGCGAAGTTAGTGAGAAGGGCCACGCGCATAGGCAGAAGTTCCAATCCGAGCGAAATGTGGGTGATGTCAAGCTGCTTGTGTAAATACGGAGAGGGTGCGGGTTTTCCATTCCAGGTTGAATCTCTGGAAGATGGAGTAGATGATGCGGTCCACGCTCTCGACATTCACAAAGCACACCATCGGCCGGGTGCGCCGCCGGACTTCTACGAAGCAGCGCTCGATCACATTGGTTGTCCTCAGCTTGCGCCACAGGTGGCGGGGAAAGGCGAAGAAGGCCAGCAACTCGGGCAGATCGCGTTCCAGGCGCCGCACCATGCTGGGGTAGTCTCGCCGCCAGCGGGCGCGGAAGCGACGCAAGGCGGCTTCGGCTTGCCCCCGGCCGGGGGCCAGGTAAATGGCCTGCGCCCCGGCCTTCACTTCCTCGTAGTCTGCCTTGCGTACTTTCTGCAGAATATTGCGCATCTTGTGCACCCAGCAACGCTGATGCCGTGCTCGGGGATATACCGTCGGAATCGCCGCCGCCAAACCGGCACAACCATCGGTGATGATCAGGGCCAAGTGTTTGCCTTCCAGCCCGCGGCGGTACAGATCCTGCAGCAGCCCCTCCCAGTCCGCCTGACTTTCTCCCTGACTGCGCAGAAAGGCCAGCAAATGACGAGTGCCGTCACGCCGCACCCCATAGGCCACCAACATCTGTACCCGTTTGCGTCCCCCCGGACGCCGCACCCGCAAGCTCACCCCGTCCAGAAACAAATACACGTACTCGTCGCTCAGCCTGGCCTGGTGAAACTGGCGCACCGCCTCGTCCAGATCGCGGGTCAGCTTCGACACCGTCTGCGCGCTCACCACTTCGCCGGTCAGGGTGGCCACTACCCGTCCCACCTGCCGGGTCGAGATGCCGCGCAGAAAGGCTTCGCGGATCAGCATCGAGACTTCTTCGGCCCGCCGCTGAAACCGCTCCAAGCCCGCGGGCAGAAAACTCTTCTCCCGGGTGCGCGCGATGCGCAGCCGAAGGGTCCCCAAGCGGGTCACGAAATCCCGCTCGTAGTAGCCATTGCGATAGACCCGGCGCTGGCCCGGCCGCCGTTCGTACCACTGCGCGCCGGAAAAGCGGTCCCGCTGCCGCTCCGACTGCAGCTCGAAGAAGCGCTGCCACGCCAGCTTGGTCTGGCCATACAGATCGCCCCAGAATGTCTCCTTCATCTCCGCCAGGAAGTGTTGGAAGTGCTCGCTGATCGGTGTTACCTTCGCCATGGGTGTAAGTCTCCTTTTCTAGGGTGGCTTTAGCTTGCTAGGCCAAAGCCAACTTACACCCTCTCGCTTTTTACACAATCAACGTTACGTCACCGAAATGTGCGGATCAACTACCCACATTTGAACACGGCGCGACCCACGAGCAGTAGGCTTTTCGTGCGAATTAAGGAGTCGGAACAGATCTGCACTTTATGACTACACTCCTGAGGTCGGACACAGCCGCCATTCACTTACGGATTTGCACGCGTTTGCGATACCTCGGAAGCGTGAAGGTGCACTATTTTCCAGCCCGCTTTCGCTTGATGGAGCACGATGGTTCGTCGGTTGATAAATCCAGCCCGGTCATCCAGATGAAACGTCACAATCGCGACATTGCCAAACACCTGAATCTGCATGTCCCGAGGCTGAATATGCATGTATGGAGGCGTAGTTTGGCTGCCGCGAATCTGTTCGAATACGACTTTGAATGTCTTTTCGAACTCAGCCCGCCCGTTTGCGCGCTCGGGGAACCCACGGGGAAAGAACACGGTGGCATCATCGGAGAAAGCCAAGCGGAAAGTTTCCCAGTCTAGATCGTCGAATGCATGAACAAAATTCGCGAGGGCATTTCGAACCTCCGATTGAGCTCGCGAGGGTCTGGTTTGCGCTGGGAGGGAGGGCGATACTAAGAGAAAAAGAAGTGCTGAAAGGACACGCGTGATCATAACGGTAAGAGTATAGCCAGCCAGAGTCCCGACCGGAGAGCGGTGCACTTTCCCAGTCGGCAGCCGACGAGCGTAAGACAGTCCCGCAGGCCAATGCAAAGCAGTGTAGAGCAGGCTTGCTATATTGCGGTATCGACAGCGAGGTGCAGTCGGATCAAGCCGGGGAACGAAATCTCTTGCGCAAGCGTACCCTATCAACGTGCGGAAAGTTTTCTTCAACGCCCGGGGATTGCGCGCGGGCTGGCGCCTGCTGATTTTCGTCGGCATCTTCGTCGGCCTCGGATTTCTGACGGACTGGATCCTGCCAAAGATCGTCCATCTCAAGCAGCGGTCGTTCCTTGATCCTGTAGGCTTCATCTCGAATGAACTGCAGGGACTTATCCTGGCACTGGTCGCCACCTGGATTATGGCCCGCATCGAGCGCCGCCGTTTCGCTGACTACGGCATTCCGGTGCGCAACGCCTTCGGACGCGACTATTGGGTTGGACTTGGCTGGGGGATGGCCTCCACTTCTTTGCTCATCGGCTTGATTGCAGCTTTTGGCGGCTATCGTGTCCTCGGGCTGGCCATCCAGGGCGGCGCGCTCGGGTACTTTCTCGTGCTGTGGATCGTCGCCAATCTGCTCATCGGCTTTGCGGAGGAGATCCAGTTCCGCGGCTATTTGCTGGCCACGCTGGCGGATGGTATTGGCTTCTGGGCGGCGGCCATCCTGCTTTCTGTCGGCTTCGGCGCGCTGCACTATTTCCTGAAACCGCACGAGCGCTGGGAAGACTTTGCCTCCACCGGTCTGCTCGGGTTATTCATGTGCCTGACGCTGCGCCGCACCGGCTCACTGGCCTTCGCCATCGGCTTCCACGCTGCCTTTGATTTCGCCGACCTTTTTGTGTGGTCAGGGCAAAACGCGGGCGAGTATGCGGTCGGCCATCTTCTTGAAACCCGCTGGCAAGGGCCGCAATGGCTCACCGGCGGCTTCCTAGGGCCGGAGGCGAGCTGGATGGTATTTGCGGTGATCGGGTTGATGTTTGCGGTTTTCCATCGACTTTATCGGCACAAGAAATTTCCAAGCTGAGGTCCTGGCGCTCTCACTCGCTAGGGTGACCAAGGTCACGGACAAAGCATCGGCAGAGGCGTGGAATTCTGATTCGCGTCCGGTGCGCCTGGCCGGCTGCAATCGACAACTGTAATTCAGCAGACGGCGGTGCCGGTCCGGACGTGGATGGTCCGCGGCGGCCACAAGGCGCGGCGCTTGCCCTGCCCAGGTTAGCGTCCAAACCAGGGACGCGAACCTGGGGCTGACAATCATGTCCTGTTTCCATGGCCGGTTGCTTCCGGTTTTACGTGTCATCCGACCGGAATCGAGTGCGGTGATGCGCCCATCCCTGCAGCAGGGCGGAATTTCAGGGTGATCTCAGCGGTCCAGACTATAATGCGCGCATGTCATTGACCTCGGGCACGAAACTGGGGCCATACGAGATCCAATCGCTGCTCGGCGCGGGCGGCATGGGCGAAGTGTACCGAGCGCGGGATACGCGCCTGGATCGCATTGTTGCGATCAAGGTTCTGCCCGCTGCATTCTCCGCAGACAGTGACCGGTTGCACCGCTTCGAGGAGGAAGCGCGCTCCGCATCTGCCCTTAACCATCCGAATATTATTACCATCCACGAGCTCGGACAGGATGGTTCCACTCACTACATTGCAATGGAACTGGTCGAGGGGAAGACGCTACGTGAGCTACTCGTCTCCGGCTTGCTGCCCATGCGAAAAGCAATTGAAATCGCGGTGCAGGTTGCGGAGGGTTTGGCCAAGGCGCATGAAGCGGGCATTGCCCACGGGGACTTAAAGCCCGAGAACTTGATGGTCTCTCACGATGGATTCGTTAAAATCCTCGACTTTGGTCTGGCGAAGGTCGCCTTGCCCAGCGAAAAGGGGTCGGATATGTGCACGACCGGGCAGACTCCACCGGGTCTGGTTCTAGGAACGGTGGGATACATGTCCCCGGAGCAGGCCAGCGGCGATGGGCTGGATTTCCGGTCAGACCAGTTCTCGTTCGGCGTGGTGCTCTACGAGATGGTGACCGGGAAACGCGCTTTTCAGAGAAGCACAGCAGCGGAGACACTGGTGGCCATTCTCCGGGAACAGCCCGAACCGATCGGAATGCAGCACCGCGACGCTCTCGCTCCGCTGTGTTGGGCGATCGAGAGGTGCCTGGCGAAAGAGCCCGATAAGCGTTACGTCTCCACCCGAGAACTCGCCCGGGAACTTGCAGCCATACGCGACCGCTTCTCGGAGAAGCCAGTTAAGCAGATGGAGATCCGCCCGACGAATCTTCCGGTACAGCGGACCGGGTTTGTGGGGCGGGAGAAGGAAGTGGATGCCGCCAAAGAACTCCTGCTGCGTCAGGATGTGCGCCTGGTCACGGTCACCGGTCCAGGCGGTATGGGCAAAACCCGCCTCGCCGTGCAGGTGGCCAGTGGCCTGGTCGAGCGCTTTCCAGGTGGCATTCATTTTGTTCCGCTTTCCCCGTTGAACGATCCGGGCTTGATCGCTTCCGTAATCGTTCAGACGTTGGGGATACGGGGGGCGGGAGGCCAATCGCCGCTCGAAATACTAAAGGAGAATCTACAGGATCCATCGCGCGCACTAATGCTGCTCCTGCTGGACAATTTTGAGCACCTGGTTCAGGCGGCACCTATCGTGGCCGAGCTCCTGGTCATGGGCCCCAATCTTAAAATCCTGGTAACCAGTCGCGCCGCGCTGCACGTGTACGGAGAACATGAATTTCCGGTGCCACCGCTGGCGCTGCCCGATCCGCGGGCCATGCCTCCGGTTGAGGCTTTGTCACAGTACCCTGCGGTCGCGCTGTTCGTGCAACGCGCCGTCGCTGCCAAGCCAGATTTTGAACTTAATCGAGAAAACGCGCCTGCCGTCATCGAGATTTGCGCGCGGTTGGATGGTCTGCCTCTCGCGATCGAGCTCGCAGCCGCCCGGATCAAAGTTCTTTCGCCCTCTTCCATGCTGACACGCCTGGCGAGCCGGTTGCAGCTATTAACCGGCGGTGCGCGGGACCTGCCACAGCGGCAGCAGACGCTTCGCGCTGCCATGGATTGGGGCTACGATCTGCTGAGCGCTGCCGAGCAGAAGCTTTTCCGAAGATTATCGGTGTTCGCGGGCGGATGCAATCTGGAAGGCGCGGAAGCGGTGTGCGACACCAAAGGCGATCTCGATTTAGACCTGCTCGATGGTATGGCATCCATGGTAGACAAAAGCCTGGCGCAGCAAGTCCAGCCAGCTAAGGGTGAATCGCGGTTCGTGATGCTGGAAACGATTCGCGAGTACGCTCTGGAAAAACTGGAGGCAAGCGGGGAGGAGGCCTTGACCAAGCGCGCGCATGCCGCCTACTGCCTGGTCCTGGCCGAAGAGGCTACGGAGCAGAGCGGCGCGGAAGGGACGGAATGGCTGGGACGCTTCGCGTGCGAACATGACAATTTTCGGGCGGGCCTTGAATGGCTGACAGAAACCGGAGATGCGGAGTGGGGCCTGCGTCTCGGCGCAGCCCTGTTTCGCTTTTGGGAGATGCGCGAGTATCTCGCCGAAGGCAGGGGCCGGCTGGGCAAACTGCTGAAGCTCGCGGGAGCGGCCGCTCCCACGAAGGCGCGCGGGCGCGCGCTTTTTGCCGCAGGCGTGCTCGCCGGCGAGCAAGGAGATTACGCCTCGGCGGATGCGCTCATCGGGGAAAGTCTGGACATCGCGCGTCAGTTGTGTGACCAGCAGGGCGCCGCTGTCTCTCTAAACGCGCTGGCGGTCATTGCTCGGGGCCGGGGTGACGTCCCAGTGGCGCGCTCTCTGTTCGAAGAAAGCCTGGCGCTGTGGCGAGAATTGGGCGACCAGAAGGCGGTCGCTCGTTCTCTCAGCAACCTGGCGAATATCGTCAAATTGCAAGGTGACAATGCCCGCGCGCGCTCCCTGTACGCGGAGTGTCTCGCAATCTTCCAAGGACTGGGAGATCGGACCGGCGTCGCCTGGTCGATGAACTACCAGGGGGACGTGGCTCGCGATCAGGGTGACTCCGCCGCCGCGCGGACCCTGTACGAACAGGGCCTGGAAATTTTTCGGAAACTCAGTGACCGCTGGGGCATTGCTGGCACGCTGGCTGATCTGGGAAGCTTGGCAATGGAACAGCGGGATTATCCCACAGCGCGCTCTCTGTACCGGGAAAGCATAAGAAATTTCCAGGAGCTGGACCATAAACGCGGAATTGCCCGCCTGCTGGAGTGTTTCGCGTGCGCAGCGGCCGTTCAACTCGAAGCAGAGCGTTCCCTGCGGCTGGCCGGCGCAGCGGCTGCGCTGCGCCAAATTATTGGCGCCCCGCTCACGCCAGCGGAGCAGGCCAAACTGGAAGCCGCTCTGGATCCGCCGCGGCAGGCATTGACCAACACGGCAAGCGCGACCGCCTGGTTAGAAGGTTGGGCCATGCCGGTCGAGAAAGCGATTGAGGAAGTGCTGCTGCCCGAAGCTGCATCGCCCTCGTGTTAGCACACTGTGGAGCCCGGATGGCCGGACGCTTATGGCGAAGGCAGTCCGGATGCCTGCGGAAGGTTCAGCCAGCGCTTACTCCGCGCTTGCCGGGTCGATCAGTCGGCGCACCGCAGAGACGCGATTGGCAGGAAGGCCTACCCGCCTGGCGTGTTCTTGAATGGTTGCCTCGTCCGGGGCGAGGTAGACGCAGTACACCTTGTCGCCGGTTACGTAGCTATGGAGCCACTGGATCTCGGGACCCATTCCCTTCAGAACGCTGACCGACTTTTGGGAAACTTCCCGCAGTTGGGCGTCGGATAGATTTCCGGCTCCCGGGATTTCGCGTTCGATGACGAATTTGGGCATGGGCATCCCTCCGATGTGCATGGATACTAGCATTGCAGAGGGAGCGGCTTCAAGACGGCTTGGCCGAAGTGTCAGGAGCACATGATATGTCCGGTTGAGATAGCACGTGATCTGTCCGCTTTGCGGGCGGCGAGAGTAGGAGACCATGCCAAGCATGGATTTCTATTCGAAGGCCGCGATGGAGCGGGCAATGAAAATACAGGAAGTGATTTTGCGGGCGCTGGCGAAGAAGATCACCTGGTGGCAGGCGGCGGAGATTATCGGCGTCAGCGACCGTCAGATGAAGCAAATTCGGCGATCTACTCAAGCAGCATCACTTCTGTCGCGCCTCAGCTTCGGCCAGCCACCCGCGGCGCAGGCTTTCGGATGGGATGCTGGACAGGTAGGGTTTGATATCGAGAATAGGTGTCCCATCCAGCATATCGACGCCGCGAACCTGCAGCTCGCAGCCTTCGCGGCGACACAGTTCGACGATGGTCAGCCCAATCGGGTTCGGACGTCGCGGCGATCGGGTCGCAAACACACCATGCGGCCGATTGTCGGAGGGCGGTGCACCCAGCAATTCGAACCCCTGGGAGCGATCGAACTCCCAGAGGACGATGAGATGCGAGAAGCCCTCGATGTCGGTGAGCCCCGGCCCAAACTCGGGCAGGACCTTGAGCACACCATCGGCCTCGTGTTTGGCGCCAAGACCCTTGGGAATCTCGTTTGCGTTCTTGTACGGACTACTCACAAATCCAATCGGCTGCGAGGAAAACATACGGGACCATGCCCTCCTTGTCCCATACTAGAGCAATTCCAGAGTAGCCGTATCTTGGATAGTGCGGCCCTTCTGGAATCGCTTTTACTCGAAAGCACAGACCTCAGCGCGCGCCGTTCACGGTATAGGTGTCCGAGAGCCGCAGACGGTAGTCGAAGGCATAGGCCTCACCATCGGGCGTAATGATCGGAGGATCGGGGAAAACGCCTCCAATGGGTGGCACGGTGAGGTCGCGCCACGCGGTCCGCGCCCCGGTATGCGGGTTCAGTCTTTCGACACGATATGTCGTGCGCGTTTCATTGGACGGCGACGCGACGTAGAGCTGATCATCGCTGGTCCAACCCAGGACCCGTTGATTCGGTTTCAGGCCCCGAACCTCCTCCTCGTTCCCGCTCTCGACGGACACCAGGACGAGATCCCGAAACTCGGCCACTCCTACCCTGCGGCCCGCCAGCAGCCACTTATCATCGGGCGAAACCTTCCAACCGGCCGTGCCCTCAGGAGTGATGGGGCGCGCCACGCTGCTGCTCACATTCTGCAGCCAAGTCCGCGGAGGATGACCCGGCTCCATTGCCATGTACACAACCCGCGTGCCATCGGAGAGGAAGCTGGCAGCGACAAGCGGCGCAAGATTCGCGGGACTGATGCGGCGCGCCTCGCCCGGACCTACCGGCAGCAGCCAGATTTCGCGCGTCGGTTCGGTCAGCTTTTCCGCCAGGGCCCAACGTTTGTCGCGGGACAGCGCCAGGCCGTATCCTTCGCCGATCGGAACTGCGGGCGAGCCAACCACATCGCGCACAAATACAGTGTAGTGGTGTAACTCGCTGCCTTCCTCCTCGGACAAGATGCTTGAGGAAATCGGGTAAGGATGTGGAAGTGGCGCGCGATCCTGACCCGCGCCGGCGCAGTTTCGTTCCCCAAGGCGATTGATTACGTGATCAGACCGCCCGTGGGCCAGCCTGTCCCCTAATTATTCTTCAAAACAGGGACTGCCCCGGTGACCGGACTTCTGATGGTCCTTAATGATGTGGCTCAACTCCGCATAGGTCTTTTCCAGGGCCCTTCGCTGGTCGTCCGTTAAGGTTGGGTCCTCCAGCGCGGTCACAATCTCGTCGAATTGTCCCTCAAGCAGTTCCAGTTCTTCGCAAAGCATGGCGACCTCCCTATCATGAGCGCCGTTGCGTCACGGAAGCGCTTCCTGGGTGAATTGGCGGTTGCTCGACGGCCGACTGACCGCCGAGCGCCGCCTTACAGTTAACAGTCCCCGAATCCTCGACCCGCACTAGACCGGCATCATGCGCCGGCCCGGGCGAGCAATTCCTTCTTTCCGAGACCCAACACTCCGTGCTTCTCGCCGACCTTCTTGAAGGCCGCGATGGCAAAATCCAGGTGATGTTTCTCGTGCGCGGCCGACAACTGGGTGCGAATGCGGGCCTGTCCCTTGGGCACGACCGGAAAGAAGAAGCCGATCGCATACACGCCTTGGTCGAACAGGTCGCGCGCGAAGTCCTGCGCCAGCTTGGCGTCGTAGAGCATCACTGGCACGATCGGGCTTTCGCCTTCCTTGATGTCGAACCCGGCATCCTTCAGCAGGCCGCGCCAATACTTGGCATTCCATTCCAGCTTGTCGCGGCGCTCCGTAGTGGCGGTGATCAGCTCCAGCACCTTCAGCGCGCCAGCGACAATGACCGGCGCCACTGAGTTGGAGAAGAGAAATGGACGGGCCCGCTGGCGGCACATCTCCACCAGTTCGCGCCGCCCGCTGACGCAGCCGCCGGAAGCGCCGCCCAGCGCCTTGCCCAGCGTGGTCGTGATCACGTCAATCTTTCCCAAGACGCCGCAATGCTCATGCGTCCCGCGGCCGGTGCGGCCGATGAAGCCGCTGGCGTGCGAGTCGTCGAGAAACACCATGGCGTCGTACTTTTCGGCGAGCTCAACGATCTCATCGAGCTTGGCCATGTCGCCGTCCATGGAGAAGACGCCATCGGTGATAATCATGCGCGAGCGCTTATCCATGTGCTCTTGCAGCTTCTCCTCCAGATGCCCCATGTCGGAATGCTTGAAGGTGTCCTGCATGGCCTTGCAGAGGCGCATCCCGTCCACGATGGAGGCGTGCACCAGACGGTCAGCGATCATGACGTCCTGTTCGTTCAGGCATGCCTCGAAGAAGCCGCCGTTCGCGTCCATGCAGGAAGGGAAGAGAAGCGTGTCTTCGGTACCGAGAAATTCCGTGAGCCGGTTCTCGAGTTCGCGATGGATGTCCTGGGTGCCACAAATAAAGCGCACCGATGACATGCCATAGCCGCGGCTGTCCAATCCGGCGTGCGCCGCCGCGATCACCTCGGGATGGCTGGACAGTCCCAGATAGTTGTTGGCGCAAATGTTTATGCACTTTTTGATTTTCGAGCCGATCGGAAACTCGACCTCAATCTCCGACGACTGCGGTGAATGGATGTAGCGCTCTTCCTTGAAGAGGCCAGCGGCCTTGATCCCGTCGATCTCGGTCTGGTAACGATTACGAAATGCGTCAATGAAAGCCATGATGTTCCTCGATAACTACGGTATGAGTGCGGTGCCGGCGGCCAGGGCGCCCCGTCCAGCGCCGCAGACGCAAGCAACGTCAGTTGCGGACATGTTTGTCCGGTGCAATCACGTCTTCACACAGCGACGGTTTGTGCTTTCTGAAACTTGTGTACCAGCGCAACAATGCTCTGCACGGTATCGAAGGCGTCAGGTGTAGCACTGGCGTCGGGAATCTGGATGTTGCACTTCTTTTCCAGGAAGCGCTTGAGCGAGACCATCGAGAACGAATCCACAATCCCGCCTGAAATCAGCGGAGTGGTCTCGGTGATTTCGCGCTCGTCGCCTTCTTCCAGATACTCTCGGATCACATAATCGCGAACTAATTTAGTGATTTCATCCATGGTCGTTGTGTCCTGCTTCCTTGGTTGTTGGCCTAGTCATCCATGATGGTGGAGAGGTCCCCCACCGGTTCGTTGAACTCCTTGCAGCGCAGAACGCGCCGCACGATTTTGCCGCTGCGCGTTTTCGGCAGAGAGTCAACAAACTCAATCGCCTGCGGCATAGCCAGCGGCGACAGGCGCTTGCGAATGTGGTTCATGATTTCCAGTTCCAGATCGTCGCTCGGTTCATAGCCCCGTTTCAGAGTTACGAATGCTTTCACCACTTCCATATTGACCGGGTCGGGCTTGGCGACGGCGGCGGACTCATACACCGCAGGGTGCTCCAGCAGAGCCGACTCGATCTCGAAGGGTCCAACGAGGTGCCCGCCGGTGTTGATCACATCATCGTCGCGCCCCATGAACCAGTAGTAGCCATCGGCGTCGATGGAGGCGCGGTCCCCGCACAGATACCAGCCATTTTTGAATTTGGCCTTGAAGCCCGCCTCGTTGTTCCAATAGCTCCGGACCTGCGACGGCCAGCCGGGACGTAGCGCGATCAATCCCGCAATCCCCGGCTCGGTGATGGGTTCGTACGTCTTGGTATTCAGCACCGCCGCGGTGATCCCCGGAAATGGTTTCCCCATGGAGCCGGGTTTGATCGGCATCCCGGGAAAATTGGTGATCACGATGCAGCCGGTTTCGGTCTGCCAGAAAGTGTCGTGGAACGGCTTGCCGAAAGCCTCCTGCGACCAGATCACGGCTTCGGCATTGAGCGGCTCGCCCACACTCGCCAGATACCGCAGGCTGGAGTGGTCATGCCGGCGCACGACCTCGGGGCCTTCCTTCATCAGCAACCGGATCGCCGTAGGCGCCGAATACCAAACCGTTACCCGGTGCCTCTCGATGAACTCGTACCATCGTTCCGCGTTGAAACCGGAATCGAGCACCACCTGCGTCGTGCCGTTCGACCAGGGGCCGATGATGCCATACGACGTGCCGGTGACCCATCCCGGATCGGCGTTGCACCAGTAGATGTCTTCGGGCTGCAGATCCAGCACCCATTTCGCCGTGAGGTACTGCGAAATGACGGAGTAGTGCACATGCTGCGCGCCTTTGGGCTGGCCGGTCGTGCCGGAGGTGTAATGCAGGACCGATGGCGACTCGGCCACCGTCGGATAAACCGCGAAGTCCTCGACCCTTGGCGCCCGCTTCATGTCGAACGACACTTCGCGCTCCTGCAACGCAGAGTCGCTGGCATCCACAACGATGATGTGGCGCAGGTTCGGAAGCTGCTCGCGGATCTTGCGCACCTTGTGGAGGTGTTTCTTCTGCGTAACGATGGCTGAGGTGCTGGCGTTTTGCAGCCGGACGAGCAGCGATTCATCTCCGAAAGCCGAGAACAGCGGCTGTGCAACTGCGCCCGTTTTCAGGATGCCGAGAAATCCGAGGTACAGCTCGGGCACGCGGTCCATGAACAGGCAGACGCGTTCGCCGGGCTGGATGCCCAGATCGCAGACAAACTGTGCCACGGTGTTCGACAAAAGCCGCAGGTCATCGAACGTGAACTGCTGATGGTTGCCCTGGAAATCTTCCCAGTACAGTGCCACCTTGTCTGCCATTCTCAGGTGGCAGATACGGTCGCTGCACATCCAGCCAATGTTGATCGCCTCGCCGGGCCTGTAGCCTAACTCATGCTCCGCGATGGACCAGTCGAAGTTGGCGGTAAGTTCCGCATACGATTTCGCGGTCAGTTCCTCGCAGACCGCCGTGTTGCTCATAGGCATCTCCGATCATCGCGACTATGGCTGCTCAAGACTCCAGAACGACCATTGCGCCAGTTTGCTTGGCAGCGGTGGCAATTGAAACGCTGATGTGCCGCACGCCTAACTGTTCCGATTCCGACTTCAAGCGATCATGCAGAACCACTGCATACTCGCCGTTGTTATCCAGGCCTATCTCCACTTCGCGAAACATTGCCCAATCGCTGACTCCGACCCCCAGCGCTTTCAGGGTTGCTTCTTTAGCGGCGAAGCAGGCCGCATAGCGCAGCGCCGGGTCCTTGCCGGTGCTACAGCGCTTGATTTCTGCACTGGTGAAAACTCCGTTTTCCGGCCGCCAATCGCCCCGCGCGAGTTCCTGCGTGACGCGGCGGTTTTCGACAAGATCGACTCCCAAACCAATGATCACGATGAGCGACCTTTCGCTCCTGCGGTAGCTCGTTGGCAAAGTCCGCTCGTCAATCTAGGCGGCGCGCACCGTCAGCACCGGACAATGCGCGTGCTGCAACACGTGATGCAGCGTCGTCCACGGTAAGTGGGTTGACACCGCGCCACTGGGGTGCGAACCCATGACGATAAGCTCGGCGTTGCGAGTGTCCGCCAGCCGTACAATTTCCGTCGCCGGGTCCCCAACTTCCACTTCCATCTCGGGCTGGAACGGGAGATCGATGTCGGGCGGGAGCAGTTGCCGCAATCGCTCGCGATCCCGGCGCTTCCACTCGACCAATTCTCCGTCGGACACGGGTCTGCTTTCGATGATATGCAGCATGGCCAATTCGGCGCGATCTTCTTTGGCCAGCGACAGCGCATAGTTCAGGGCCCGCAGAGACCCGCCGGAAAAATCGGTGGCATAAAGAATGTTGCTGAAGCGTTCCAGGGACAGCAATCGGACACGGGGTCCCACGGTGAGCACGGGACAGGTGGCGTGCCGCACAACCTTCTCCGCCGTCGACCCCAACATCAGCTTGTCAATCCCCCCGCTTCCATGGGTACCCATGACAATGAGATCGATGTTCTGGTCGGACACCAGCCGCGAAAGCACGTCCCAGGTCTCACCGGCCTGCATCACGACTTCGTGAGGAAGAGATTGCAAATCTTTGTCTTGCTCCAGGTGGGCCATGTTCTTTTCCGCGTTGCTTTGCTCGGTGTCGGGCAACGCGGGCCACACCTCTTCAGCCGTAAGCAATGCTTTCTCTGAGATCGCGTGGGCGAGGAAAAGGTTCGACTCGTAACGCTTAGCCAGGGAAATGGCGCACTTGAGGGCGTTCTGCGACTGGGGAGAAAAGTCGGTTGCCAGCAAGATTCTGCTTATTGCGATGCGGGAGAGTTTAACTTGGGTAGCCAAAGCGCACCTCCATGAAACCGGAAAGAACGCCTGCAAAGTTATTTTTTCATTAGCTGGCCAAGAAAGTCGGTGACTGGGGTCACGAGATTTGGTGATAGATGGTTGCTCGTGTCCGCTTGATGTATAGGAAAAAAGAAAAATCCGAGCCAGTAGAATTCGTTCCCTTGGCGCCTTGCCGGATGATCGATACGCTGGCCTCGCTGCTGTGCCGAATGCCATCGCTTGTTATAGGTCGGGATTCCGCGCGGCGGGTTCCGCTCTTATTGACGGCAAGCCGAACAGTAGCCGCCAACCTCTAAGCGGGAGACGAGAATCTTGAAGTGGCAGTCTTTTTCAACTTGCTGCTTCAGTTTGTCGTAGGTGCTGGTGACGAACTCCGTGATTTTGCCGCAGCGCAGGCAGGCGATGTGGATGTGCTCGCGGTTCATCTTCCGCTCGTAGTAATGGCCTTCCCCGCGAATGTGCATTAAGTCGAGTTCGTCGATCAGCCCATGCCGTTTGAGCAGTTGCAAGGTCCGATACACCGTGCTGCGGTCCACGGAAGCGTCCACTCGCTGCACCTTGCGCAGGATCTGGCTGGCATCGAGATGCTTGGTGGCGGTTTCGATGACACGCAGAACGGCGCGCCGCTGCTGCGTGATGCGAATGCCGCGCTCGCTGAAGTAGGCCTGCAGACGGCCTGGAATCTGGGTTTCCGGCAAAGGCATACGGCCGGTTCCTCCGGTGTTGCAACTGGTCGCAAGAGGGCTGCGACGAAATCTTCAGTCATTTCTTGACAGCTATCCGTGTTTCCCGCCAGCATAGAGAGATTAACACCAGATGCGACCAAGTCGCAACTAGAAACACGGCCACGCGATGAAGCAACCCCAGATGGGCAGCCAGACTACCTTGGAGACGCGAAAGTGCAAAGCAGAAGAAACCGGCCTGCCGCAGGCCCGGCGCCGCGGCTGGAGAAGCAGCCCGGGTCGGCGGCTCCAACAGTTCTGGTGTCGTTGGTGCGGGCGGCGCTTGCACGAATCGGCTGCGCCGCGCTGCTGCTTGTGGGAATGCTGCTGCCCTCCTGCCTGCAATGTCACGCTCAGGAATATCCCTACTTCGTCACCTACTCGCAGGAAATGGAGGAGCCGGGGAACCTCGACATCGAATGGTTCAGCGCGGTCGGCAACCCTCCGGGTGGCAACAGTTTTATTGGCTCGGATATCGAGTTTGAGTATGGCCTGAAGGCTTGGTGGACGACAGAGTTTTATCTCGACGGACAAGCCACCCAGAACGACAGCACCATCTTTACCGGATTCCGCTGGGAGAACCGCTTCCGCCCGCTTTCCCGCGAGCACTGGATCAATCCTGTGCTCTATGCCGAATTCGAAGACATCAGCGCCGACAAAAGCATACGAGAGGTGGTCGGTCACGACGGCAGGTATGACTTCCTGGCGCCCAACGGGCTGGCGCACATGGACAAAGAGCGTGAGCTTGAACTCAAACTGATTCTGGGCAGCAACCTTCGTGGGTGGAACATCAGCGAAAACTTCATCGGCGAAAAGAATTTCGCGGGCGATCCGTGGGAGTTCGGCTATGCCTTCGGGGCCAGCCGTCCTCTGCGACTGGCGGCCAGCGCGCACGAGTGCGCGTTTTGCGCGGAAAACCTTCAAGCGGGCGTCGAAATGTACGGCGGCTTGGGCGACGCCAACGGCTTCGGGCTGCACCTGACCTCGCAATACCTGGGCCCCACCGTTAACTGGAGTGCCCCGAAAGGCATGACCGTGGCCTTCTCGCCGCAGTTTGGGCTGAACGGCTACAGCATTCCGGTGTTGTATCGCTTCTCGGTGTCGTACGAATTCCAACAGTTCTTCAGCCACTTCCGCCGGACTGGGCAATGACCAGCAGGCCGGCTCTCTTCATCATCGCAGCGTTTCTCATTCTGTCGTGCGCGATGGCGGCATTCGCAACCTCCAATGGCGCATGGCTGACGAACGTTCCGCAACACGAGCGCGAGCGGGTCAATCCCTATCGGGACCAGCCGGACGCGGCGGCTGCCGGCCGCCGAATCTTCCTCGATCACTGTGCCCCCTGCCATGGCAAGGACGCGGAGGGGACCAAGAAGCGGCCTTCCCTGAAGAGCGCCCGCGTGCAGCAACAGGCCACCGACGGAGAGCTTCATTGGCTGCTGGTGAACGGGAACCGCAGCCAAGGTATGCCATCCTGGGTGAAGCTGGGCGATCCTCAGATTTGGCAGGTGATCTGCTATGTGAAATCGTTGCATTGAGCCTGCCCGCTCGCAGCCGTTGACTGTGGGTCCGACTGTGGAATATATTCCACAATATGGAAACCATCCAGGTCGTGTTGGATTCGGAGTTGCTTCGGGCCGCGAATGCAGCCGCCAAACAAACGCGAGTAAACCGTTCCTCTCTGATTCGGGAGGCGCTTCGCGAACACTTAAAACGCCTTCGTGCGTGCGAGATCGAGGCCCGCGATCGGCGGGGTTATCAACGGCGTCCGGATGAGGCGGGCGATGCTACGGCATGGGAACAGGTGGCATCGTGGCCGGAGCGATAGAGCGCGGCGAAGTGCGCTTGTACCGGTTCCCTCGTCCCGACAAGCAAAGGCCTGTCGTCGTGCTCACCAGGGACAGCGCCATCGGCTATTTATCCGCCGTCACGGTGGCGCCCATCACTTCCACCATCCGCGGTGTACCCTCCGAAGTGCTGCTGACTGAGCGGGACGGAATGAAGAACATGTGCGCCATCAATCTCCACAACGTCGTCACCGTCTCCAAGGCCCGTCTGGGGCGCCGGGTAGCGATGCTGAGCCCTGAGCGCTTAAGGGAGATCTGCGCCGCACTGGGCTTCGCCCTGGGCTGTGAGTAAGCCCATTCACGTCCCTAGCTCCGCTCGTCCAATCCAGGGCATACGTCGGCCCAACCTTCACATCAGGCAGAGTCAAATTTTTTTAGGACGGCGCTGCGGCTTGGACCGGTTGCGGCGATGAGGCTGCTAAAATGGCGTCAATTTATTTTCTTGTGCCGAGTAGCCGCGCGGATTCTCCGCGATCACGGCGCTCGGCTAGTCTCGCGAGGAGTTGCGTCATGAAGTCTGGAATCTTTACTTCGATTATGGGCTATGTCGCTCTGCTGGTGATCGGCAGCGGTGTACTGTTCGGCATTTCCGCCCAGGGACCAGGTCACACGGTGCAGGACCGCGCTGCTGCGGGCCTGATCTTGTTGGTAGGCGTCGCCATGGGGATTAGCTGGATTCTAAGCCGAAAACGCATTCGAGCCATGGAGTCCCAGGCGCGCATGTTGCGCACGCGCTTATACAGAATGCAAAAGTAGCGCCAGATCCGAACGGCAGCACAGTTTTCCGCCGGCACCCCCTGAGCAGCGCGTCTGAGCGGACCGTATGTGCTACGTTTGTGCTACATTCCCGCGTGCTACATTTGTGCTAAATTAGCGGTTCAGAGGTGCACTTCAATGTTGCGCAGTCAACGATTGTTTTTCCCCGCTTATACGGTTTCGATTGTGCAGGGCCGCATGGTCGTAGTCACGGCAACGGCCATCGCGCTTCTGGTCTTTTTGAGTGCACGCCCCGCCGCCGCTCAGGCGACGATTGAATACGGTCACGTCGCCACGGGCAGCAGCGCCGGCTTAAACGAACTTGGCAAGAAGATAAATTCTTCGTTGTCCCCAGGCGAGAAGTCCGCTTCGGTACCGGCTTCCCACAAGCGAGCGGCAGGCGCGACCCGCACCGACAACAGTCCCGAGTACAATCCCCAGGAGGCTGAAGGTGCGAACCGGCGCGCGCTCGAGCAGCGTGCAGGACAGGAGGCAGCCAAGCTCAGTGTCAAGTCTGTGCCGGCGAACGCCGTGGTGCGCATTGATGGCAAGCCGGTGGGGAAGACACCGCTGCTGCTGTCTTTGGCTCCCGGCACCTACCAAGTTGAAATGGAAGGTCCGCGGATGGAGTTTGGAAAACAGCAGCTTACTCTGGGGGCAAAGCAGACGCGCGAAATTGAGCTGCGTCTATCGCCAGGGCCCCGTTATCCAAGCCACATTACATTGCAATAAACACACATCTCCGGCAATGCAACGGCCGCAGCGTTACCGCGGGGTGGTGCCGTAAGGACCGCGGCTAGGCTGCTCCTTTGGGCTGCACCGTTTGGTTTGTGATTTGTTCCAGCCTTTGGTGAAGTCTGTCGTTTTGAACTTTGTCTACTTCTTCTTCTTTTTCTTTTGCAGTCGGCCACTCTCTCCGTGCAAAAGACAGGAGGGCCATGATGGCCCAGATTGCAACCATCACGGCTAGGCATAGCAGAACGAACGCAGCGTCGGCGCTAAACGAGTTCATGAGATGACCCCCGTTCCGATTCCACGAAGTGCGCCAACAAAGAGCCTACGTACACCGAAGGGTATTGTCCAGACCACAGAGGTAGTAGCTTATGGCCTACACTTTTGAATCATTGCAGCCGCTTGACGATGGCGTGTTAGTGCCGGGATGCTGAACGGATAATTTCGCACCGAAGTAGGGTCGGCTACGCCGGGATGGTGCGCTGGGGAAGAGGCGAAACGGAGCGCCGGTTGTGCACTCTGTTCCAGCAGCTCCCGCAGGGGATGTGAACGGCCCCCTGCCAGACAGGTCAGCTAGAAGTGCTGCAAAAAAGGCATCCCGACAATGCCCGGGATGCCCGTTAAATTTCTGACCTCTCATATGCTCGTCTGTTGCAGGCTCGCCGCTACGCGCCCGGCGGCTTTTGCTGCTTCTTCTGTTCTTCTTCCTGCTTCTTCTTCTGCTCCGGCGTCAGGTTCGGTTGCTGATGCGGAGGCGGCGTCGGCTTCGCAGCTGCAGGTGGAGGCGTTTGCGGCCGCGGAGGCGGCTGGTTCGGCTTCGTCTCAGGACGATTCGGCGGTTTCGCCACTGGAGGACGATTCTGTGGTTGTGCTGTCGGCGGACGATTCGGCTGAGGCGGCGCTGGGCGATTCTGCGGTTGTGCTGCCGGCAGACGATTCTGTGGTTGTGCTGCGGGCGGCGCGGGGCGATTCGGCTGCGCTGCGGGTGGACGATTCGCCTCTGCCGGAGGCGTCGGCTTCGCCGCTGCAGGCGGAGCCGTTTGCGGCCGCTGTGGCGGCTGGTTCGGCTTCGTCTCGGGGCGATTCGGCGGTTGGGCTGATGGCGGACGCTTCGTCTCAGTGGGCGGCGCTGGGCGATTCTGCGGTTGCACTGCGGGTGGACGATTCGCCTCTGCCGGAGGCGTCGGCTTCGCCGCTGCAGGCGGAGCCGTTTGCGGCCGCTGTGGCGGCTGGTTCGGCTTCGTCTCGGGGCGATTCGGCGGTTGGGCTGATGGCGGACGCTTCGTCTCAGTGGGCGGCGCTGGGCGATTCGGCGGTTGTGCTGACGGCGGACGATTCGCCTCGGCGGGCGGCACTGGGCGATTCGGCGGTTGGGCTGATGGCGGACGCTTCGCCTCAGGACGATTGGGCTGCGCTGCAGGCGGGCGGTTCGCCGGTTGCTTGGCAGGCGGCGGAGCGGGCTGTCCCGGGCGGCCAGCATTGGGCGCGTTGGCGGGATGGCCGGTGGTCGGCGTCGCCGGTTTGCCGGGAGGCGCCACCTTGACCATGGGATGCGCCGCGGCGGCGGCGGCTGGACGCAAGCTCTGAATCTCATGCTTCGCCAAAGGCTGTCCGGGATGGGCTGCCAAGGCCTGCTGCTGTTTGGCAAATGGCACTGGTGGCGGAGGCGGTGGCCGCTTCGCGATCACCTGCCGATTGACCACGGCTGCCGGCGGCGCGGTCACGTGATTCGCCGTCGCAGCTTTCGCTCCCAGCACACTTTGCCGTGTGGGAACCACGGCGACCCTGGCGCTTACCGGCGCCCTGGCAAGCTGTTGTGGGGTTACGGCAACCGCCGCACGGGCGACCGGCTGCGCGCTGGCAAAAGTACGTTGCGGAACCACCGTCACCGCACCCCGAACATTCCGGTTCACGTAGTTCACGTTGGTGATGGTCGTGCTTCGATTATTGATGATCGTGGTGTTGTAAACATTGGTGATGGTGGTGGTGTTGACCGTGGTGTTGCTGACATTCACCTGGTTCATATAGCCGCGGCTCACACGGTACGGTGGCACGTAAACTTCACGCGGACCCAGCGGGAACCATCCCACGTTGCCGCCGATGCCGACGCCAACGCCGCCTCCACCGATGAAGACCACCAGAGCGGGTGCATACACCGGCCGCACATTCACCGGTCCGGCTATCCAGCCCCACCGGCCGCCGACGACCACCCAGCGTCCATAGTGGTAGGGCGCATAGCCCCATGGGGCGTCATCGACCCACGTGTATCCCCAGGGAGAAATCCAGTCCCAGTGGCCCTCGCGATACGGCGCCCAGCCTGGGCCTACATTGTTTGGGTACCAGACATGACCATAGTCCCGATCATCGCGCCAGCTTCCATTGTCATCCAGGTCTTCGTAGCCGACGACATCGCGGGACACATATTCCGCCGAGCGCGAATCGTCGTAGCGATGATCGCGGCTGGCGGCCCAGTTGTCGAATTGGTCGGGGCCACCGAGGTCTTCTACGTCGGCGTTGAGCGAATCGGTTCCGCCGCTGAAGGTGGCTCTTTCTCCGGCGTGCAGGGTGTAGGTCTGGCCGTTGCCGGTGGCCTGGCCTCCGCCGTCGCGCAGGCTGACGACGGTATAGCTGCCGTCTTCACTAGCGTCCAGCCGGTAGTTTCCGGGCTGGGAAACCGTGAATGCCAGGTTAGGTGTATCGACCTCGAAGTCATCGCCCGGATCGAGGCGACGCACACGAAGGTTGATCGTACCCGACGAAAGTTCGATCTGCGCGGTATGGTCATCCAGGTTCAGGAAGGAGACGCCGGTGTTCTGGCTCAGGCGAATCACGGCCGATCCGAGCTGCACTTCGGCGCGCGAGCCTTGGTCGGCCCAGAGCCTGTCGCCGGTCGTCATGGGGCGATTGGCAACGGCTTGGACCCAATCGTTCTCGCCGGCTGGTTGGAAGGAAACCGAACCCTCCATGTAACCGAGTCGAGCGACACGAGTGGGGGGATCATCCTGTTGACCTTGGTCTTGAGCGGTAGCTCGCATGGGGAAGACTGCGGTCGAGAGCGCTAGGGCAAGCACTGCGCTCCACCAGCCTAACTTCGCAACTTTCTTTGTCATAGAGTTCTCTTTCTGCGACAGCTTGTTGTCGCTAAACTCTTTGTCGCAAACCCGGGAGCCGGGGATTTCGCCAGCTCTTGTCATATTAGACCTTTAGATGCCGAAATTCGCGGGCGCAAACACATTTCCCAGCGGGTGGCCGACAGGAATCTAAGCTCCAAGCGGCCATGCTACTATTTTGACGTGACCGTCACCGACACCACCCCGTCCGCGCAAGCTGTACATTGGCAGGTCCAACGGGCAATGACGGGAGAACAGCGCCTGCTGATGGCCCTGGAAATGAGTATGTTCGCCAGGGAATTGCAAACAGCGCGAATTCGGCAAGAGCACCCCGCATGGCCGGACAGCGAGGTCGCGCGCGAACTCCTGCGATTGGCATTCCGGCCGGGGCCGGTACCAGCGCGGCTGCGATGAACGCCGCTGAAGTCTTTCGCCGCATCACCACGGCGCTGGGCCAAGCCGGCATTCCGTACATGCTTACCGGATCCTTTGCCAGCGCCTACTACGGTGTCCCACGCAGCAGCCAAGACATTGACCTGATCATTGAAGCAACTTCGGCGCAATTGCAGACGTTCCTCCAACTCCTGCCCAGCGGGGAATACTACGCGGACTTGGAGATGGCATTGGAAGCCCGGAAACGGCAATCTTTGTTTAATGTGATTGACTTGTTAACCGGCTGGAAGATCGATTTGATCTTCCGCAAGTCCCGCCCCTTCAGCCAAGAGGAGTTCGGCCGTCGCCAACAGGTTGTTGTGCAGGGCTTCTCCATTTTTGCCGCGAGCGCCGAGGATGTCGTGCTTGCGAAGCTCGAGTGGGCAAAGCAGGCACAGTCGCGTAGGCACATCGAGGACGTTGCCGGAATTCTCAGAATGCGCTGGGACTCACTCGATCATGCGTATCTGGAAAAATGGATCGTCGAGTTGGGGCTGCCGACGGAATGGAAGGATGCACGGCAGGCGGCTGGGTTGTGAGGCTACGCCGTAAGAACGGTTGTCAGTAGCCAATGGCAGCCAATGGCCAGTTGTCGGCAACCGGTTGCCAGTTCTCAATCGCGGCCCCCAAACACTATGCATGAACGCCAGGCGGCGTCATCCGTTCCAGCGCTCACCGCGGACCGTCATTCCATGTCTGCCGCTCCGGTCCCGGCGGCGAAATACGCCTCCACGGCCGTCAGCACCGCCTCCTGATCCAGGCATGGTTCCCTCTGCATGTAACGCGCCGCCCAGCGAATTTGATTCACAATGTCGCGGGGATAACAGGCCCGCAGGGGCTCCTTCAGTTGGTTTTGGATCAGGTCCATCAAGGCATCGACAACGGCAGGTTCATAACGAAGGCGGCCTTCGCTGCAAACGGCGCGGAAGATCTCGTGGAATTGCGGCCGCGAAACCGCATCCACCTTGATCTTGGTTTGAATTCTTCGCAAGAACGCGGCGTCCACCAGGGTTGCTGGATCCAGGTTGGTGGCAAATACCACGAACAGCTCGAACGGAATCTCGACCTTTTTTCCTCCCGCCAAGGAGAGGAAGTCAATTCCACGATCGAGGGGAACCACCCAGCGATTCAGCAGTTCTTCCGGGCGCAGCCGCTGGCGTCCGAAGTCGTCGATGATTAGGACGCCATTGTTGGCCTTCATCTGCGCCGGGGCCGTATAGTATTTCGTAATCGGATTCAGTTGCAGCTCCAGCATTTCAATGGTCAGCTCCCCGCCGACCAGGACGGTCGGACGATGGCAGAGCACCCAACGCGCATCGCTATTGTGCGACATCGCGCTGCTGACTTGTTTGTGCACATTCGGGTCGAAGACGGAGATTACCTGGCCATCGACTTCCACCGCATGCGGTACCCATACCCGGTCGAAGGTAAACGCGTTCGAAAGCGCCGTCGCAATCGTGGATTTTCCCGTGCCGGTGGGTCCATATAAGAAGATGGAAGTGCCCGAATTCAGCGCGGTCCCAAGCTTGGTGAGGGTCTTGGGGTCGAGCACCAGATGGGCAAAGGCGCGGCTGACGTCGGGCGGATGTATTTCCACATTGCGGACGCTCTGTTGCCGGATCTGTTGCACATAACTCGTTAAAGAAACCGGGGCGGGGCCCGCGTACTGGTTCGACGACAACAATTCCAAGGCCCGGGTTCGGCCGGGAGAAGTGATGGCGATCTCCGGAATATTCCCGGTTATCCCCGTAACTTCGCAAAGGTGTTCGGCCCGCAGCCGGTGTAGCAGCTCCTTCACCACTCCGAAGGTGAGCCGGGTCTGCGACGCCAATTCCCGCAGCGACAAAGGACCCGCTACATAGAGGACTTTGAGCGCCAACTCTTCCAGGAAGGCTTGGCGCACGCCAACTTCCGCGACCGATTCGGGAGATGGCGGTGGCATGATATCAAATTTAGTTTTGACCGCAGAAGAAGGATTCATGGCTGACTCCCGCTGCAAAGCAGTGCTGCTATGGAACTTCCAATATACCACCCACGGACGCGTCCGCTACCGATTATGCCGATTTGTCATGGTGACGAAAGTCCAATCAGCGGTTGCTCAGACCCTCTCGCTATGAAATGGGGTTACACCGTCTAGAGCGACGTTCGTATTGGTAACAAGCGATTTGTTGGCCTGGTTTCGCAAAATGCCTGGCCCGCCCCAAAACAACCCGAGCCTCGACGGTGAGGATCCCTGGGATGCACTCGACGCCCCAGTGGTGGGCTAAAGATCGCTGCCCGTAATGCCCCACGTGGGTCGTTTGGAATGGACGTTTCTGAAATTGTCATTACGAGTGTCATATGGGTCTCGGCCCACCCATATCGATGAAAAACCTCTCTCGGCTATCATCCTGAGCGACGAGGTGTAGAAGGACCGCTATGCTGCCCACCCACTCCCGTCCGGCACGTTTTTCGACGGAGCGAAGCCAGGAATCTGCTGTTGTCTGCACCTGGAACGATCGATGGGAAAAACAGCAGATCCCTTACGGCCTAAACCTCACCCCAACAAGCCCGCCGCGGCAGGGCGTTCGTCGGGGACCCCGGTCCCGGCCGATCGTGATGGCAACTCCGAGATCGCGAAAACCGTACAGAACTTGTGCAGCACTCAAATAATTGTGGGTTGCTGGTACTCGGTCATGCGACTCAAATCCAGTTGACGAGTCGGGCGATTCCGATCAGGGCACAAAAGACTCCGGCGGCTGTGCCGAGAAAACCTAAAACCTCCGCCAGATCTCCTAAATAGTCGCGCAGGATGAACCTTGCTACTACGGCTAGAGTCCAGCATCCGGCGGCGCAAAGCAGCCACCCCCACCCCGGAAGATCGGCAGGACTTATCGGGAAGGAGTCCATAGCGAACTTAATTCAGGTGTTGCAAGCGGCCATTCTTCTCCCTTTCTCTTTTTCGGCTCTGCTCGACTACACCTGAAGTGAAAAGCGTACCTCTTGAATCCAGCTCTTGACATTCGAAATCGCATCGTCCCACGTGAATTTTTTCTTTCGCCGTCCGGGGATTTCTCTTGACTTCCATTCGGCGACTAACTTCCGTCTCCGAATCGGGGCAGGGTCTTGCGGCATTGGTGCGTTCAAGGCTAAGTGTCTTGCCCGGCTGGAACGCGTGCGGCAAACCAAGAAGCCCCTCCGGATCACGCGCTTCAGCGAGCAACCTGTTAGATTCATTTCACTCCCGCACCAGAGGAAACTGTTGTTCATAACAAAAGACTCTCCTCATTCGCGCGCGCCCACTCGGTTCTGCCCGGTGACCGCACCGAACAGAGTTCACCGCGCGAAGGATCAAGACAATCATCACCACTCAAGGGGAAGGCGAGGATAAAAAGACAGGAACGCCGAAATAACGGCGGCAGCAGGCGATCCGCGATAGCCATCTTGGCGGCAGAGGACACTGCTTGCATAGGACGCCTGGTGTATCGTACTGACGGTGGAAATCTGGGATCCAGGAGAGACTGTATGAAAGCCGTCCGGTTTCACGCGATCGGTAGTCCAGAAGTCCTGCGCGTTGATGACGTGGACAAACCTAGCCCTGGACCAGGGCAGGTGCTGGTTAAGGTCCACGTTGTGGGAGTGAATTTCGCGGACACCCTTTTAAGGCGCGGTACCTACATCAGTCAACCCAATCTGCCGGAGACTCCGGGCTACGAGGCGGCGGGTATCGTGGAAGAAGTGGGCCACGGAGTGGAGCCCAGACTCGTCGGACAGCGAGTGGTGGCGCTCGCCGAGCACTGCTACGCCGAATACGTGGTGGCCCCCGCCGAAACTCTCGTGTCATTGCCGGACGCGGTTTCCTTCGAGGCAGGCGCTGCGTTCCCGGTTCAGGCGCTGACCGCCTACCACATGCTGTTCACCGTGGACAAGGTGGGTCCGAGCAAGACTGTGCTGATCCACGCTGCCGCAGGTGGCGTAGGACTGGTAGCAATCCAAATGGCGAAGCTCGCTGGGGCGCGCGTCTTTGGGACGACCTCAAGCCAAGACAAGGCCCGGCTGGCTAAGCAAATGGGAGCGGACGAGGTAATCCTCTACAACCAAACCGATTTCGCCGAAGAGGTTCGTCGCATGACGGCTGGTCGCGGCGTGGACCTCGTTCTGGATTCGGTGGGCAAAGCCACCCAGCAGGGCAGCATGAAATCGCTGGCGCCTTTCGGCCACCTGGTGAGCTACGGAATCGCGAGCGGAGTTCCCGATCCTGTTGAGATTCTCCCACTCTACGAGAAATCCCTAAAGGTAAGCGCGTTCTGGCTGTTCACTGCCACGCGGGTGCCGGAAGTAGCGCGCGCCGGCGTGGAGCAGGTACTGTCTTGGATCGCCGGCGGTCAGTTACGCCTCCACATCGGCCTCAGGCTGCCTCTGGCCCAGGCGACCGAAGCCCATCGGCGTATGGAAACTCGCGAAACCGTGGGCAAGATCCTCCTCATCCCGGAATCCCGAAATTGAAGTGGGGATTTCAGTCAGCTCAGCAGTTTCATATCGGCGGAGTACCGGTCACGCCTGGTTCATTCTGCACCTGCAATTGGGGTGCTTTATGCTGTTCCGAAACCATGTGTTTTCGGAACACAAGCCTTTTGGGCAGCCCAGACCCTTGCGGCGACTGCTTGGGAAATTGCGCCGGATTCGGATTCCGAAACCGCTTTAGGTCCAGCGGAACCAACGAAGTGCGAGTAAGAAACATATACTGCCCCAGATCGCCAGGATGATGATTCTGCTAGCTTGCGAGCTAAACGTCGCGCCTTGCAGAATGATGGCGCGCAGGGCATCGTTGAGTGCCGTTAGTGGTAACGCTTTGATCGCCGGCTGCACGATCTGCGGAAAGCGCTCGTAGGAGAAGAACACTCCGGAGAAGATCCACATCGGCATCATCACCAAATTGATAAGTCCGTTCACGCTCTCGATCTTTTGCGCCCGGCTCGCAGTCAGCAGGCCGATGCCACCGAACGAAACCGCACCGAGGGCTGCGACGAGCAGAATCGCCAGTAGCGAGCCTTCGACTCGCATGTGAAAAACAAGCACTCCGAAGCCCAGCAGCAATGCGACCTCGATCAGCATGAGCAGCAGACGGCTGGCGCCCATCGCCAGAAGAAAATCGGTACGGCGCATGGGCGACGCAACAAATCGCTTCAACAATTTGCGCTGGCGCATCTCCACTATGGCAAACCCGATGCCCCACATGCCTGAGTTCATCAGGTTCATGCCGAGCAACCCAGGAACCAGGAAGTCAATGTAGCGTGCGCCCGGTTCGCTCGATGGCGTGGCCTCGGTCTTTAGCGGGCTGTTGCGGCCCGACGCGGTTTGTAGCGCATCATCCACTTGCGTGCGCGCCAAGACACTCTCGGGCCGGGCCGGGTCATAGCGATAATGCAGTCCGCTGTCGTCCCAGGTTACGACCAGTGCATACGTGCCCAGACGGAAGCGATCGAAGGCAACCGTCGCGTCCAGCACGTCGGCATGGATGGCGGTCTTTGCCGGGGAACGTTGCAACAGATCGATCACCTGTTGCGCTTGAGAATTGGCTGCGACAGCGATCGTGGTTATGTCGGCAGGTTTATTACGAAATGCGATACCGAGTCCCAAGGCCAGAAGCAAGGGGAAAACGAACACCCAGAAAATGACTTCCGGCTCCCGCCACAATTCTTTCATGCGCGCTCCGAGCAGATGCCGGTAGCCCGCCCAGCGTCCGTTCGTTCCGGTCTCTAGCGCTGCAAGTACTGGCGCCGGTTGCGGTTCAAGATGAGCCATCATTCCTCCCGCAGATGACGGCCGGCGAGCTGTACGAACACGTCCTCAAGACTCGCCCGGCGGGTTGTGAGGTGAACCAAGCGCGCCCCCTTCTGCTGTACTACGGAAAGCAGAGCAGGTATCGTCTCGTGAGGTTCTCCGACTTGCAATGAGAAATGTCCGTCTTCATTCCGTACCGCTTGCACGCCGGGAAGACGACTCCACACGCCATCGTCATTTACTGCGTCGCTGAGCGCAAATTCAACTACATGGTGCCCGCTCAAGCCCGCAATCAATTCGGATGGAGTGCCTGCGGCAATGATCTGTCCGTGATCGATGATGGCCAGCCGGTCGCATAGCCGCTCCGCCTCATCCATATAGTGCGTCGTCAGCAGCACAGTCCCTCTGCGCTGCTGAAACTGACGAATGACGTCCCAAAGTTGACGGCGGCTTTGCGGGTCCAATCCCGTGGTCGGCTCATCGAGGAAAAGGATTTTCGGATTGCCCACCAGAGCGGTCGCAACCGCCAGTCGCTGCTTCTGCCCGCCCGAGAGCTTGCCCACGAACGCGTCGGCCTTCTCGCCCAGAGACAGCTCCTCGAGGATCGCCGGAACCGAGTTTGGTCGGTGATAGAAGCTGGCAAACAGTTCGAGCGTTTCGCGAACGGTTAACTTCTCAGACAGGCGGGTTTCCTGGAGAGAGATGCCAAGCCATTCGCGCAACTCCTGTTCGTGCTCCTGCCATGTCATCCCCAGTATCTCTACCTCGCCTGAGGTGGGTGTCAGCACCCCTTCCAGAATTTCGATGGTGGTGGTCTTGCCGGCTCCATTCGGGCCCAACAGGCCGAAACATTCGCCGGCTTGAATTGCCAAGTCGAGGCCCCGAACAGCTTCGACCTTCCCGTCGTAGGTCTTCCTCAGGCCCCGGCAACTGATGGCATTCTCCATATCGGGCAATCATACGGGACAGTGCGGTCGCTCTACGAGAGGGGCGATTCTTCAGTAGCGGTAATGTGGCGTTTGACGCCACATTTATTCAGCCCGGCCCGCACCTGTGGAAAATGTCGACACGGAACGGGCGACGCGCTTCGCTGGTACGGCCACACGGGATGACCAACATGGTCATATTAGCTATAATTAGAATATGAGAAAGGTGAATATCAGCGATCTAAAGGCGCGGCTCAGCGCTCACATCCAACTGGTAAGGGACGGCGAGGAGGTTCTGGTTTGCGACCGTAACACGCCGGTGGCTCGGATTGTGCCCTGCCGTTTAACGGATCATTCCGAGCAGCAGCAGCGACTGGTTGCTCGCGGCGTTCTTACCCTACCCTTGACGAAACGGCCTGCGTCGGTCTCATGGCCGGAGCCACCGGGAAATGTTTCCGATGAAGTTATGGAGCAGGTACGGCAGGAAGAACGGGAAGGCCGTTAATGCGAGTCCCGGCCTTTTGGGATACCAGTGCTCTGGTTCCTCTCTGCGTTCGGCAGGGCATTACGCCTCGGGCTATTGCCCTGTATAAGCTGCACGACCCTGTGGTCTGGTGGGCCACGCCGGTGGAGATTGCGAGCGCCCTGGCCCGACTGGTGCGGATGAAGCAACTCGACCCCAGCGACTGGACCAGGGCTCGCAAGCTGGCCCAAAGGTTGGCCGATTCATGGTCGGTGATTCAGCCCTCGGATGCTTTGCGCGCGAAGGCGGCACAATTTGTGGATCGCTACGATTTGCGGGCGGCTGACTCATTTCAGCTGGCGGCGGCCTTGGAGTGGTGCGAAGACTCGCCACAAGGCCGCGTTTTTCTGACTGCCGATCAACGGCTGAGGGAAGCGGCTCGGTCCAGCGGCTTCGACGCCAAGCAGATGTGATCCCAGAAGCAGGCGATTTGCTCGGATAACCCGCGGTCGAGACCCACGAGATCGTGCTGGCCGCCCAGCAGATGCACTGCCGCACCGAGAGTTCTCATGCCCCAGATCGCGGAACACATTACCGCTTCCCCGCACCACTGCCAGCTTTTCGCTTTTCATCGCAACATCTCCTTCAATCTCTTCAAACGGTCCTTTATCAGGTTGATATCGCGTTGCGGCGTCTTGATGCCCTGCGGGAAGTCATGGAGCACCCAGATTTCGCTGTCTCAGACCGCAGAAGCTGATCCAGACAGCCTCGCCATCAAGCCGAATGCGCCGCCGCAGCTCCAGCGGCAGTCGTGCGCACCATGTAGTGCTGCTCCGGCACTGCGAAGCCAGCCGTAGTAAACGTCTCCTTGATCAGCCGGTTAGTGTCGAAGTACACCTGCCAGTAGTGCTTGTTGTTGCAGTACGGACGAACGGCGAGCACCGGCCCCGCAAGATTGAAGGTCAGTATCTCGACGTCAGGTGCAGGGGTGGCCAGCACATTCGGTAGGCCGGCTAATGCCGCCTTGAGCAGCGCCATCGCCGCGTGTACATCGACCCCAATGCGCCAGTTGCGCCGTCAAGTCCACCCTTCGATAGGCGTTGGTGGAATAGTTCTGGATGACGTCGCCGAAGATCCCGCTGTTGCCAACGATATGCCGCACGTTGTCCAGCGCGTCGATAGAGGTCACGAACAGCCCGATCTCATGCACGGTGCCCATGATTCCGCCCGCGGTCACGAAATCGCCAACCTTGAACGGCTGTAGGATGACCATAAATACTCCCGCGGCAAAGTTGGACAGCAATCCGCTCCATGCCAGGCCGATGGCTACGCCGGCGGCGGCGATCAGGGCTGCTAGGCTCGTCGTCTGGACGCCGAAGAAGCCCAGGATGGCGATCACCAGTACGATATTGAGGGTGGCAGCCACCGCATTCTGGATATAGCGAATCAGCGTGGGATCGATTTTCTGGCGGGTCATACCACGGCCGATGAGGCTGATGGCGAAACCGATCAGCCAGCGACCGACAATCCACAGCGCCAGGGCTTCCAGCACTCGTATGCCCAGCGCGATCAGGGCTGTCCAGCCCGCTTGCATCAATGCATCCACCTTGGTTTGCATGACTAGATTCCTCCCGGAAGACGACGTTAATCGAAACCCCCTTTTTGATCTCGAAAACGGCCATCATCGTACACCCGTCTCGCCCGTTCGCGACATCGTGAAACAATTTTTCATCGGGCGCACTCCCGACGGTCTGCCATTCATGTGGTGAGCCTTCGGTGGCAGGAAGGGCTTACGGAGTCCTATCTGTCCGCTTGTGGTTCTCCAGCAGCAACCGCCATGCTTTCGGCCAACATCGCCTCGAGAGCGCCGACCGAAGCCAGGTTGCTTCGCAAGCACGACAGCTCCCGAATGGACGAAACCGATCCTGTTGGCGGTGCTGAAATCTTCCAAGTGAGAAGGCAGCCGTTGCAGGCAGGTGTGCCGTGCGCGACAAATGCCCGAGGCGGAGTTCCAGCGGGAGGTGGAAAGGGAGCGGGCCGGCAAAGACGGCGAGCCGTGGGTCCAACCAGAGAAGAAATAGTGAGCTCCACTCCCTTTTGGCGTATATAGTGTGGGGCTATTGGCAGCTAGGGATCTTTGACGTCCGCTCCTGCTGGCGGGTCAGCTAGAACTGCTTCGAAGTCCTGAGGCGAAAAGTGCTTTCGTGCGGTGAGAATTTCTTCTTCATAAGTGGATTTCTGATCGAATCCACTTTGCCGATGGAACTCTCGATCATGAATCCGTGGTGCAAGATTGAAGATTTAAAGATAAAGGCACTCATGAAAATTCTGGTTACTGGCGGCGCCGGTTACGTCGGTAGTCACGCTGTTCGCTCATTGGCGAGGCATGGGCACCGGGTCACCGTGTACGACAATCTGTCCACTGGCCACAGGTTTCTTGCCGCTGGCTTCGAACTGATTGTGGCCGATCTCGACGACGCGCCCCGGCTTTGCCGCGCTCTCTCTGGTGTAGAGCTAGTCATGCACTTTGCGGGAAATGCCTATGTTGGGGAATCGGTCCAATTTCCCCGAAAATACTTTCACAACAACATACAGAATGGCTTGGCACTGGTGAACGCGGCGGTCGACACAGGGGTCCGCTATTTCATCTTCTCTTCGTCGTGTGCGGTATACGGCACGCCAGACAAAGTACCCATTACCGAAGGCACTCGCTGCCAGCCGGTTAACCCGTATGGTGAGACCAAGCTATTCTTTGAACGCATCCTCGACGCCTACAGCCGTGCCTATGGATTGCGAGCGTTTGCGCTCCGCTACTTCAACGCAGCAGGAGCCGACGAAAGCGGTGAAATCGGTGAACTACACCATCCCGAGACCCATTTGATACCTCTGGCGCTGGAAACCGCTGCTGGATTGCGGCCACACCTTGAACTGTTCGGCAACGACTATCCCACCTTCGACGGCACCTGCATTCGAGATTACATCCACGTCAGCGATCTCGCCGAAGCGCACGCGCTGGCGGCTGAATTCCTGCAACGCCAGACCGGCGGCGCCTTCACTGCGCTCAACCTCGGCACCGGCGGCGGTCACTCGGTCCAGCAGGTTGTGACTATCGTTGAGAAAGTCACCGGGCGTTCCGTCCCACTTCGCATAACGGAACGGCGTCCCGGAGACCCCCCGAGCTTGGTTGCCGATCCTACGCGAGCTCGGCAACTCCTCCGCTGGACTGCAACTAGATCCCTGGAGGAGATTGTTGGTTCAGCCTGGAAGTGGCAGCACAGCGGCAGGAGACAGCAGATCAGTGCGGGGGCTGCGAGCATCGGCGACGGCCCAAAATAAGCGCCAGAGAGGAATCCGGCCGTCCCGCTTCGGGAGCAAACAACTTCGCACGCCGTATACGCCCATAGATCTCCACCTGGTACATCCCTCCGGTGTTCCACAAAGCAGCTACTTACGACAACCACTTTGTGAAACCAAGATCCGGCAGTCTGCTTTTCCTACGCCGCACCACGCCGCTGCTGCGGCATGATGGGGTCTGCTGATTTGATTTCTGGATTCAGGGCGGCGGCGCTAGTCGTTTTATAGGGGGCTTGAGCACTACCATATTCGACACTGGTATTGAATATGGTATAATGAAAGTCGCTATGGAAACAGCGCGCAAGATCACGGTAGAGATATCCAGCGAGCTGCTGGAAAAGGCGCAACGGGCCAGCGGCACAGGCATCACCCAGACGGTCCGTGCCGGACTGCAGTTGCTGGCGGCGTCGCGAACCTACGATCGCCTTCGCCGGCTTCGCGGCAAGGTCCGGTTCACGCGCACCTTGGCAGAACTGAAAGCCGACCGATGATTGCAGCCGATACGAGCACCTGGATTGCTTTTTTAGAAGGCAGCAAAGGTGAAGATGCGCAGTTACTTGACCGGGCGCTGGAGGACCGACAGGTGCTGATGGTGCCGGTTGTGCTCACCGAACTCTTGAGCGACCCGAAGCTTCCTTCCGAAGTTGCCGAAACACTCTCACAAGTGCCTATGATCGAGATTAAACCGGGCTATTGGCAACGGGCTGGAGTACTGCGCGCAAAGGCGATCGCAAAGGGGCGCAAAGCGCGTCTCGGCGATGCGTTGATCGCCCAGACTTGTAGCGACGGAAATATCTCCCTGCTCACGCGAGATCGCGACTTTCGAGCGTTCGGTGATGCTGCGGGCCTTGATCTTGTACCTGGAATTAGAACAGATTGACCTCGTGGCCTCAACGTCCACAATGCTGCGGCGAGTCGAACCTCTCGGTACAAGGCTCCACTGGTCGGCTGAGACCTGAATGCTCGCTGGCGCCTGGGCCTTCCGTCGCCTGTGCTGAGATTCAAGGAGTTTCTGCAGGGCCCATCTCGAGGGGCGATAGAGACCTTGACTAGTGTTCTGACTAGTCATATGCTGAAGTAACAACGAGTGGAGGTGCAATTTGGCTACATGGCAGGTGCAAGACGCAAAAGCTCGGTTTAGCGAGATGCTCGAAATCACCCTCAAAAAGGGTCCCCAAGTCGTTACGCGTCGCGGAGTTGAGGCTGCTGTGCTCGTCCCGATCGAGGAATGGCATCGGCTGCAGAAATCCGCACGGCCAAGTCTCAGGACATTGCTTCTTGGTTCGGGCCCACGCTTTGAAAACCTAGTTCCTGACAGGCATAAGCTTCGGCGGCGGAAGCTTGTGAACTTCAAGTGAAAAAGTACCTGTTGGACACCAATGTGGTTTCGCAAATGCGCAAGCAGAAGCCTCACGGCGCTGTTGTCGCCTGGCTTACGGATTTGCGAGATGAGCAAGTGTTTCTTTCAGCGGTCACTATGGGCGAATTGCAGGCAGGGATTGAGCTCACACGCCGCCAGGATCCAGAAAAGGCCACGGAGATCGAACGATGGGTTGATCAACTGGAAGCCTCGTACCAGATTCTTCCTATGGATACAGCATCGTTTCGTGAATGGGGCCGACTGATGCACGGGAAATCAGACGACCTTGTAGAGGATGGAATGATTGCCGCTACGGCTCGTAAGCACGATCTGATCGTAGCTACAAGAAACGAGGAGGATTTCAAGCAGCTAAACGTCCAAGTGTTCAACCCCTTCAAAGTGAGTCCTTGATTCGAAGAACAATCAGTTCTGCTGAGCAAACTGCTCAACAATTTGGCCGCGTCAGTGCACGCCATCCGAACCCCCCAAGGTTCTAGAGTTCGCCAGTCACCTTGATGTGTATGCCGAGTCTGCAGAGATCTCCGGCTGGACCACACTCTGGGACTGAATCGAGACCCCTAGCAACGTGGAACAGAATTTGACCTACGCCGCACCACGCCGCTGCCCCGGCGTGATGTGGCCTAGTGTTGCTCCGGCGCTCTCAGACATCGGTTTGCCGAATGCCCCGGAGGGCAGCCGCCCTGACGGCTGCCCTTGCGTGATTTAGTTGTCAAGGAACCACATGGACAATGAATCGGCGGGCGACAACGTTGGCGTACCGTGTCACCGATTTCAGTGTCCTGCCCCTCGAGGCCTTGATTTTTCTACCTGCCGTCCAAACCGCTCTACAGCTGGCACAATTACCAGGATGCGGTTAAGTCCATGGAGTCACGATATCCTTCACCGTCGCCTCGAAGTCAGAAGCATTGCGCGTGACTAAAGCCAGCCCGTGGACTTCTGCGGTGGCAGCAATGAACGCATCCCGCGGTTCCATGGGTCGGCCCAGGGATTCACGGCGCGCCACAAGCCTTCCGCACGCATCTGCCACCTCGAGGTCGACGGGGAGAATTCTTCCCTCAAAGCGTGCGGTCAACTCCTTTCGCAGCCATCCATCTAGCCGTCCGCGACGCCTTCCAGCCGCAAGGCGTTCGATTCCATAGCGCAATTGAGTGATCGTCACCACACTAAGGAAAACCCTGTCCTCATTCACCCCAGCCAACCAAATAAGCACGCCTTCGTTGGGCCGCTGTTTCATCGGCTCGGAGATGACGTTCGTATCCAAGAGAAAATTCATAGCTCGGCTCCGCGCAGACGCACCGGGAGGCGCCTCAGCTTGAGCCCGGAGCCGCGCAGCGGGGATGCTGCCAGAAACTCCGCCAGGTTTCCCTTGCGCTCGGGTTTCCTTTCCCACTGCTCGGCTGCAACGACAACTGCCGCCGTGCGGCCGTGTCTGGTGATTTTCTGCGGCCCCTGCGACTTTGCTTTGTCGATCAGTTCACTGAATTTCGCCTTCGCTTCCGCAACCGTCCATGTATAGCTACTCACAAGATGCGTCCTCCTCCCCCCACGTAAATTATAGTCATAAAGGTCATAATAGTCATAATAGTCAGTTGGTGCCAGCGTCCATTCGGACCCGGCATTGAGCCCGGGTTGCGCTGGCCGGAACTATAGAACTGCCGTCAATCATGCACGCCCCAGGTGCAATTCTCTGCTGACGAGCTGAACGATTTCGCCGTCTGCTATGAAGGCACACCCTACCTTTCCTGTGGTGCGGTGATAACCCAGGACGATTGGCAACGAGTCGGTTAACTGCCCTTGATACCAAGACTGAAACCGCATGGACGGGAATAGCCGCCGCTCCTAACAACCTGCTATGCGCGAAGATGCATGTAGGCTAGGCTTAATCTGCTGCGCACAGGAAAACTATATGCCAAGCACGCGTCGGCGTCGGCCAGCGTCGCAGGTGCCACTCCGTAAAGGAGCTCGGGGCCGGTTAAGACGCTGCATTCTCTAGCAACAGGGGATGCCTGATCGTGATCCTGGCTTGCCTTAGCTTGCTTTGTCACAGATTCCCTCCTTGAGCGGTCGGTGACCAGCATCTGCAGCAGGAGTGCACTCACGTTCCTTGCTGTCCTTCTTGGCTGCCGCCTCATTTTCGCGCTCTGTGTCAAGGATCATTCGGTCGATGACCTCGATGAGGGCACTTTTCTTTGGTCGGCTCTTCAGCTCGGCATCCTGTTGCACTTTTGCGGCTTCCGCCTCCAGGTATGCGGCCCTTTCCTGTGCAAGCTGGTCTGCGGTCAAGAAGCGGCATTCGTTGTCACCATCGCCAGCGATCTGCTGACTATTATCCAATACCAAGTCGTATGGGTACGAGCGGTCGAACGGATCAAGAATCGATAGGGTTGCTTGCCGCTTCTTGCTACACGGCGGAGCCGCTGCGCCTGAGAGCAAGGCAATATATCCGCTGATCCATTCCCCACGTCTCAGCACCCTGTGCCGAATCCTGCTATTCAATAAACCTCGCGCAGCAAGGCGCACCTCACCACCACAGCAAGTGCGAAAGCAGCCAGCATTATCCTGCGTGCCAAGCAAGCTTAACGATTCCCGTGGCCAATCGGTACTCAAGCCGATCCAGCTGATGGTAAACGGGACGGCAGCGATGATGCGCACCCGGAAGACCAAGGCGGTGCGGTCCCCTAGGGGGAAGATCTCAGTGCCAAGCGCGGCGGGCTCATGAATAACGCGCAGAGGGGAGCAAGGCTCTGCGAGTCCGTCCCAATCGATGGGACAGCCCGCAGCTTCCAGCCTTCGGAACAAGTGCCATTGGTGTGGCGTGGTGGGCATTTTTTCAGTTTTCATGTTTGATCTCCTCTGCTGCTAGATTCGTCTCGGCTGCTGTTTCACAATTGTGACGGGGTGTACTTTATGTGTTTGACGTACTAGGTGTACTTACTGGAGGCGTACTTGATGCACTTAATGCACTTGATGTACTTGATGCGTCGGCGATGGACCGACCGGCGGCACGAACAACCTCATCACAAAAGCGACAATCTGGCCGCGGCTCAAGCAACGACACAACGCCACGCGAATACGCCTCGCGATGAATTGCAGCGCACAGCGTGGAATCTAAAGACATCTCGTAGCCCTTACTCTTGCGGTCAGTACGACGCTCGAATAGGTCATTGATTATTGCGCCAACCGCCTTGCAGCTTAAGGCCATGGTCTCCCGCCGTTGAGAAAAAATCGCGTTCGTTAAGATCGTGATTTCTTTCACACGTACGCTGCTGCGTTTTTCATGGATGGAAACCAGCAGTGCTTCCAGGACAACAGCTTCCGGGCTTTGAGAGGCGACCACCTTCGCCGCCTCATCGTGCCCCTTGAGCGCCGCCATGATCTCCTCTTGCACAATTTCGTCGCCTTCAAGACACGCACCCAGGATCCGGGCAATCACGCGAGTGTCTGGGCCGAAGTTGGGCGCATCGAAGCTAGAGCCAGCAACCTGTTGATGGCGTGTGAGACGGTACTTCAACAGCTGACCCTGGACCTGGTGCAGCGCCTGGATTTCCGATGGTGTGATCCGGCGAAACGGCGTGCCGCAGGTGGGCAGTTTCAGACGGAGAGCCGGCACAGAGATCGGCCGGGCCGTAAACACCACTGTAGGGCTGCAAATCCGCGATAGGTGGCTGCCGCAGAGCATATCTTCGTCGCCGAAGGCATTGACAAGTCGGTGAAGAGCCGCGTCACCAGGGTGGCGCAGGAAAATTGTAGGCGCCAGCCCTGTGGGTAGTTGCCACAACTGCCGCAGCGACGGATCGACAAGCCGGAGCGGGCGGCGGCACAGATGGGTGAGCATAGCCCACAGGACAGTCTCAGTGCCGGGAGCACCGCAGACGTTGAGCACTGGCGTCATCGGCAGGAATTCGGGCACCCAGGAGGCCAACATAAAGCCGGCGACGAGCACATTGGCTGGGGCGTCAAGGCGGGCATGGCACTCAATCGCCTTGGCGATTTTCTTCAGCAAGGACCCCACACACTCATACTCAGCGGTTGCCTCAGGCAGGTGTAGCGCATCCTCCAGCTGGCTGTCGAACGGCACCGGCCGATAATTCCTGTCGCCGTACTCAATGGTTGCGCCGATCCTCTCCTCGCCCTTAGCGTAAAGCAAGAGATTCCTGCCTGATAGTTGCTCGACCATCGCGCCGTCGGGCAGTGCCATACCGGTTGTGATACTGGCCTGTGCTATATCACTATCTTCATTATTACTATCGTTTTGATTACGCATCTAGAACCTCCCGGAGGGAGTTAGTTATCTTAGGGCTTCCAGCTGTCTCTCTGCCCAACAATCTGATAGTTTGTTTTTGGCAAATCAATATTAAAAGTCCTGCCGGTTGCTATAACAATGCCCGGGCTTTACCATCCAGCGCCAGAGCTCCCGCTCCGACTGGCCGGCTAATTGTTGACATACAGTCAGCTCGAAGTACTCCGTCCTGGATGCCATTGCCCGCGTGTGCTGCTCAGAGACGCGTACGAAATACAGTTAGGATCATTTACTATATGTCCTAGTATGCCGTCCCGCAAGTTCGCGGAATAAGTATTGTGGCAAGCTAACCGAAGTGCCGTGTTTTCAAGCTGCGGCCGAGCAAAATATGGGCGCAAGCGTATGGCACGAACTTGCGGGACAGCAACTAGCACAACTTGTCATTAAACGCCCTTCGTAAGTCTCTGATGTCTTTTGTTCTTAGCCAATCGTCATCATCGAGGATAGTGTATCCCCTCATGGATCGTGGTAGCTTTAAGTTCCGCATCTTTTTTTCCAGCGCTTTAATGTCAGGGGGATATCCCTCGATCGGCGTATTTATAATAACCGTGCACATTGCAGGGTTCTGGTAATAGAGAAGTACTGCGCGCTCCCATGCTAGAGTTAGTTCATACAGATGAAACAGAAGAATGTACTCGCGGCGCAGGTCCAGCCATAGCAGACGATATTCGTTAGCCCTGTCATAAGAGTATCTGACAAGGCGTCTGATCTTGGCGTTAAGCCTGTAGTCGGATATACGTTGAAATATACGTTGAAGTCCACGTAGTCCGCACCACCTGCGACTACGCAGAGGAGCTAGCATAAGCAGAAATCGTTTAGCTGTGTGTTTAGAATGTATAGCACTCTTGTCCAAATTAAGTTTTGGCGTTCGTTAACTTGGACAGCATTGGACAGGTGCTACGGGCCGTCCACGCCGCCATAACCCTCTGAAACCATCGCAAAATCGCCACCTCCGGCCCGATTTGGCACCGGGCGATCGTTAAGGTGCCGTTGGCAGCAATTTGGACAGCATCTGGAGCCAAACGACAACCTCCTTTCCTCCGTCAAGGTCGACTCAATAGAATCAGTGAGTTAGCCTATCCAAATGCTCCATCCCCGGCTAACTTGGACAGTAATGAATGTATAGGGTTGTTCATTTTAATTGTCTCCTTACTGTTTTAATACTGTCGTTTTTAAGTCCTACCCCTATTTCTGAAGTCGAAAAATGTTATTCATTAACAATCTCGGGTTGGAACCCAAGCCGGCTTCTTACAACCGGGGAACTTCGGGCGGTGGGTCTCTCACCTTGCGGGTTCACTCAATCCCGCCCTACACGTTTTGGTTTAGGCTGCCTTGGCTGCCTTGGTCTTCTTGGTGTTTTGCGCCTGTCCGACCTGCGCCTTGGCTTGCTTCTTCATTAACTCAGCAACCCTGAGCATCTGCTGGTAGTCCAGCCCAAGCTCGACCAGCATCGCGACCAGTTCGCTGCTTAGGGTCTCCGGTTCCTCGCGGAACTGTTCCCAGTACACGTACCGATCGGGCTTGTCAAACGCGGGATTCGTCTCTGGAACAGAGGCTGGCAACGCGCAGTCCGACTTGAAAATCGTCCCGGCTGCAAGCTGCTTCCGCTTCCAGACCGCGTGCGCCTCTTGCGCGTCCTGCAAGCCACGCTTGTAATTCCTGGATTGCCGGGGATCGGGCGGCACAACATTGTCCGCCTTGTCGTCCGACGCGTTGACGAGTCTGTTCATCTGTCCTGCCGTCACCCCAAAAATGTAAAGGCAGTACTCGTTCCAGACCATCCCGTTGCGTCCGTCGATCACGAGCCGCTTGCCAATGTATCCCTGCTTCACGCCGAACTTCTGTTTGAGCGCGAGGATGTCGGGACGCATCGCATCAATCTCTTTCGAGATTGACCGGAACCGCACGCCGTGGTCTGCGCACTTCGCGAGCAGCTTCTTCGTGTCGTCGTCCGGCACTACCAGCGTCGTGTCGTCTGGATCGTCGGCGTGATCGCCGAACTGGTGGTTTGTCGTTTCACCTTCTCCCAGACCGGCAATCGCTTCCGGCGTGAAAGAAGACACTTCGTTCAATTCATCACACACATCTATATTCATGGTTATTGTCCTTTTGGCTGGTTAGCCAGCTGAATCGATCTCAATCGACCTATGTACTAATACGGCGACTTTCGGAAAATCAGAATTGTTGAATAACTGCCCTATATTCAACTGCTTAGTCGCGATATTGGGTAGTCTCGTCTTATGTTCGCTTCGCGCAGAATGCACGAACTGGCTCAGGTTGGGTCGACCTGCCGACCACCATCCTTGCGGCAAAGCGCGACGGGCGACCCGTGACAGGCCCTTCGTCACTTCGTCAGGCGGGGTCCACGATTTTCGGGCGGAGAGCAAGACCAGGTACTCGCGCGCGATCAGAACTGTGCGGGCGCTCATGCTTGAAACTTGCTGACACTTAAAGATGCCGGCGACAATCCATGATCGTTACCGCTGGGAGTAAGAGACAGGGCGGTCCTGCGCATCGCAGAGACGCGGGCCGTGAATCGCGCTCTGCGTAAGGCGTATGGCATCGGAATCTGCTCGGTCGAGGAGATCGGATCGCATCTCGCTCCGATGGCGGGGGCTTCCGATCAAGGTAAGTTTCCCGCCCCAGAATACCAACGGAGACGGGAACGGCAATGGTGGTGCTGGTCACAAGTCCGCGACCGACTCTGCCAGATCATTCGCCCAGCACAAACTCGATCCCGAGCTGGTGAAAGCCTATGCCGTGGACTTCTGCGGCACCGAGGCACTCAAAGACGCTACTCGTGAGCAGGTCGAAAGCTTCGTGCAGCAGCTGGCCGAGGCGGCCAAGAAGGACCGTGACGGCTTGCTCTGTCAGCTCAACAGCTACGCGCCTCCAAGCCAGGAGGTGGCGGGATGAAAGGTCATGTTCCTGGACTCTCCGGAAACACACTGTTCAAAAACCGATTAATCATCTATACTAATAGACGGATATATGTTTATATGACGAGAAACAACGTGTCCGCACCAGAAACCACCCGTTTGACCATTACCTGGTCCAGGGAGGCCGATCATGCTTTGCGAACCTTTCTGGGCTCCCAGGGCATGAAGAAGGGGGACCTCTCGAAATTCATCGAGGAGGCTGTCCGCTGGCGCATCTTCCATCAGACCGTACGCGAAGCCCGCAAAGCTTTCGCCGACGTTTCCCCGGACGAGCTCCAGAAGATGATTGACGAGTCCGTCGAACACGTCCGCGCGAAACACTACCGGGAGCGCGCCAAACGGTCGTGATGCGCCTCATCCTCGACACCAACATCCTGCTCTCCGCGCTCCTGTCTCCTGTAGGCGCACCAGCTAAGCTTCTCGACGCTTGGGAACGCAAGACGGTCACGCTCGTCGCCTGTGACGCGCTCATAGCAGAGCTCCGCGATGTTGCCGCCCGGCCGTTCTTCCGGGCGAGGCTTCGCGCCAGCGCGGCTGAGCTGCTGGCCGCCGGCCTTCGGGACTTCTCTTTCTTTTGCCGGGACCTACCCTCCGGCTGCGTCGCGCCGGATCCCAAGGACAGTTATCTGCTCGCGCTGGCTGAAGCCAGCCAGGCCGAGTTCCTAGTGACCGGCGACAAGGAACTCCTCTCCCTGAAACAGCACGCCTCCACCAGAATTATTACTCCCGCCGCCATGATCGAGTTCCTGAAGGAAGCTGAGAGCGGCAAATAGTACTGTTTGCGGAAGCCTGCAGGTTGGCAGCATCGAAATCGCGTGCCGACCGCTTACACTCTATGGCCAGGGGCTTTCCCCGGTGCGGTATCAGCACGAAATTCACCTCATGTGGCGCTCGGTCGTGGTTTCGTAGCGGAGGTCCCACTTTAACGGACCCGTCCCCACGCCCTGGCTATTATGACCATTAATTCTGACCATGATATAATGACATAGTCAAAAGGATCACCATGGAAGAAGTTGCCATTTCTGAGTTCAAGGCTAAGTGTCTTGCCCTGCTGGAACGCGTGCGGCAAACCAAGAAGCCCATCCGGATCACGCGCTTCGGTAAGCCCGTCGCCGAGGTTGTACCGGCTTCGCCCGATGCCAGTCATGGCGGCTGGATCGGCTCCATGAAGGACACCATGCAGATCTTGGGCGACATTGTGGCTCCGGTGATCGACGAAACCGATATTGAGGCACTGCACGAGTGAGACTTCTTCTCGACACCCACGTCTGGCTTTGGGCCTTGCAGGCACCGTCCCAGCTCAATCCTCGCGTCCGAGCCGAGCTGAGGAACCCCGCCAACGAACTGTGGTTATCTCCCATTTCGACCTGGGAGGCGCTGCTGCTCAATGCCAGGGGCAGAATTCGCCTCCCCCTCAATCTGGCAGAGTGGCTGGCGCAGGCCACTGCACCTCTGCGGGAAGCGCCTTTCACCCACGAGATCGTGCTGGCCGCCCAGCAATTGCCCCTACCGCACCGCGACCCGGCTGACCGGTTTCTGGCGGCTACGGCTCAGGTCATGGATCTGACGCTGGTCACCAGCGACGACCTCTTGCTGGGTCTGGGGACCATCCGGACCATGAAAAATTGAGCGAATAGAACCCTCAACACCCGCAGCGCGGAGCGGGCCGCGATGGGCGCTCAGCATCCGATATTGCACTTGCCGAGTGCACCTACACCGCGGCCGCGGTTTGTAGCTCTACTGGTCGCTTGAAACCTGAGCGCTCACCGGCGCCTGGGCCTTCCGTCGCCTCTGCTGAGATTCGAGGAGCTTCTGCAGGGCCCAGTCAAACTTTTTCTGTGCCGCCGTCCCGCCTGGCGGGGGCGTCGATAGACGGTACCAAGCCGGAGCTCCTGCTGCAGTCCATCGGAGGTCGCCCGGAAGGCTTCATGAAGAGCACGATGCCATCCAAGAATCCGCGCCTCAGACTCGATTCGACGAACTATCGCGAACTGTACCGCCAGGTGCTCGAGCGCGACGGCTGGCGCTGCCAGGTCTGCGGTACCATGCAAAACCTGCAGGTAAACCATCTCAAATTCCGCAGCCAGGTGGCGACAAGGAACAGAACTAATCACGTTATGCGTTGAATGCCACGCATACCACCCTGTCCCAAGCGACGAGACGTTGGCTTCCACGCCGGAACCTACTCGGCACCCCGCTGCCCTTCACGGACCCGCCTCTTGCGCGACTGTTTCGGCGCGATGCACCCGGACCTTACCTCGACGCGAGAGCCGAGCCGGTTGATGATCGACATGAGACGATCGACCGTGAACCGCCCCAGATCCGCATTGCGAATACGCGAGAAGTCGGCCGCCGCAATACCCGTGCGGCTGTGCGCAGCACGCACCGTCAGGTGTTCCCGATCAAGCGCCCCCGAGGCTTAACGTTCTTGGGCCCAAGCAGGCCGGCCACTACTATTTTGATTTGGTGTTCTGACGCTGTTGTCGCGTCTGGACGAAGGCACGGAGGACGTTATTCATGAGGGTCTGGTAGCCCTTGCCGTTTGACCTGAACCATTGCAAAACATCGTGATCAATGCGGATATTGATATGGTCTTTGGGAGCCGGAATGCCGACGATGGCCTGCGTCCAGTCGGGTTCACCCCGAACGTCATCCACGTCGGCACGGATCGACGCTTCCAGCTGGGCGCCGGTCACCGCGTCAATCTTGTCCCAATTTGTCCGGTCCGCGCCCCGCGCAATCCTGGCTTTGATTTGTTTAGCCGTATAGCGCACGGTATCGCTTTTCTTCCGCATCTCTCGCCCTCCTTGCCGTGATAATTCGCACTGCTCCGTCGCGCCACGTCCATACGACCGCGAAGAATCTCCCCTCAATCGGACCAACGCTTAGAAATCGTTCCTCGTCGTCCCGTGGCGTCGGCACGGTGAGAAGGGGACGGCCATCAAATAGCGCGAAGGCCACGCGGAGAAAATCTATCCCGCGTTCCGCCAGCACCCAGTTGCGTTTTGGTTCGTCCCAGCTAAATTCCACATTCCCGCGTACCCACAATTGTACCCACAACCAAGGCAAAAAAACAGAACATTTCTTACACCTTTGACATCTGACGCACTCTGCGACGTATGCACTTGGTGCCTGCTGGTTGTCTTGTGGCTCGTGGTTATGCCGAGCCAGCGGCGTTGGCAGGCAGGGCTTGTTACCACTCGGGCGCCCAAACAGAATAAAAACAGGCGCGTCATGTTGGCCTGTCATTATTTTTGGATCAGGGCGTCGGAAAGTGGGCGGGCTTTCGTAGCCAAGTTATAGGCGCGCTCGAATTCATTCTGCGACGCGGCATCGAGGGCGAACTGACCTTCTGGGTTGGGGGCAAGATCATCAAGGCACCGGAGGGGTCATTCGTATACGGTCCGCGAGACATTCCCCACACCTTCACCGTCACGTCTTCACAAGCGCGCAGCATTGTGGTCACCGAGCCCGCCGGGTTCGAGAAGTTCATGCGCGCTCTGGGGGAGCCGGCGGCGGCACGCACGATTCCGCCGGCGAGCGTTCCGCTGCCGGGCCGCGACAAGATCATGGCAGCCGCGGCCGACTTCGGGCTGGAAATACTCGGCCCACCCGGAATTCCTTCTTAGCAGAGCTTGGCTGGCACTACGGCGCCTGCAGATCAACCTCTGCCCCCGAATACCCACTCTGTTCTTTCATCCGGAACGCCCTTGCTGATCACTTGATAAGGGGATATTACGTTAATTACGAGCACACTTACGTGCGGATTGCCGACGATCCGCTCGGAACCCAACTGCCACATCCACGCGTAGGGCATTTCCCGTCAAGTTGACGTAAGCGGAGTTCACGAGCGGCCCGGCGAAGCTTCCCCGAACCCCGTTTGGACAATTAAGACAAGCGGGGGATTCGCTGATCATTTTGTGCGGAACGGATAAGGTGTGAAGAGGCCTGATTGCACCCATTGACCCCCAAAAGGCCGACCCGTGGGGACCACCAAAAGATCAAATGAGTGTAATCGCCTGATTACAACAGCTACTCTTACGAGAAATCTCCATCTCGCCCAAGTAATACCTGCAATCTTGAATTTTCGAGCGCCCGCCGCTTGGAAAGAAACCTGTGTCCCAATCCCGCACAGTATCGCGGAAGGGAACATCTTTCCTCATCGGGATCTGTCTCCGATTCCGACCGTGTGATCTAACCTCCTGATAACAAGGCATCTCACTTGCCCCCTCCTGGTGTCTGGTGGACATTCACATGCATTACCATTTTGTTCCCGAGAGCCATCCAGATACTTGTCGGTCTGGCTAGTAAGGTAAGCCACTTCGTCTGGCAGGGGAAGCGGCCCCTCGCTAGGCTCTTGGGAACCAGGTTAGGTGTTTCTCATGGGAGCGTGGAATACGCCGTCCAGGATCGGCAGCAGAAAATCAGGAAAAGTATTGTGACGAGGTGTCAAGTGAATATTCCGTGCAAAATTAAAGCTGTCGGCGTTGTTGCCGATAAGTCCGGCATGACGAACGCCATTGCGCAAAGCGCCGCCGCGCCGGCGGCCGAACCTCTTCCCGGCGGGCGGCGCAGGGAGAACCGGATACGGGTCAACATACCCGCGCGGATCATTTACCAGGGTTTACTGCACGGGGTTTCGGCGAACGCGGTTTGCACCGACATCAGCGAAGCCGGCATCAGTTTCCAGACATCGGACGGTTTGTATGTTGGAGAAATCGTGGAGGTGGAATTCCGCGACCAGATTGCTACGCCCTTCCGCTTCCTGGTAAGGGTGCTCTGCAAGATGGGGAACCGCTACGGCTCCTATTTCATGGCGCCTGGCTGCTCGTCCAACAAAAGCTAAAAAAACAACATCTCGCCATATATATCGCAACACGGTTCGCGGCTGCCTTGACACGTCCCCGCGTTCCGCCGATGGTGTCCCGCGCGTAGTTAGAGGTTGAAGGAGCGGCGCTCGGGATCATGTTACGCGACCTCCTGCCGGACTGCAGCAGTTTCCATCGCTTTTCTTCCTAAGATCGCTTCCAGTTGCCAGAGATCCTTCCAGCCCATGATGCGGCGGAAGTTCTTCTCCGTCGCCAGGAATGACGCCGCGGCCCAGCGCTCTACCATGGCCGTGTCTCGCCAGCGACACACACGACGCGTCCGCATGCGCACACCCGATTGCGGGCTTTCGATCAAGTTCGTCGTGGCCAGGCAGCGATGCAACGACGGCGGAATTCCCAGGCGGTTGATGGTG